>CAXXQE010000008.1:822500-939259 GCA_963665615.2 Syntrophales bacterium | reverse complement strand
TCTGGATGAGGTTGCGATCATTGCAGCCGCTCTGAGCGTTCAGGACCCACGGGAATGGCCGCTCGACCAACAGGAGGCGGCCCAGCAAGCACATGCGCCCTTCCAGGACCCCGCATCGGATTTTCAGACCTTCCTCAATATCTGGAAGCGCTACCACGAACACAGGCAGCATGCCGCATCCCAGAACCGGATGCGTAAATTCTGTAAGGCGCATTTTCTCTCCTTCCGGAGGATGCGGGAGTGGTTCGACGTCCATCAGCAGCTTCTGACAATCCTAAAAGATTCCGGCGAAAAAAACACGCGCACCGGAGAAGCCTCCTACCAACAAATCCACAAGGCCATCCTCTGTGGGTATCTGTCCAACATCGCGATGCGTAAGGAAAAGAATATGTACACGGCGGCCCGAAACCGGGAGGTTATGATTTTCCCGGGCTCAGGGCTTTTCAAAAAAGGTCCGCCATGGATCGTCGCCGCGGAGATCGTTGAAACCACGCGCTCCTTTGCCCGCATCGCTGCGAAGATCGACCCCGAATGGATCGAACCCCTCGCGAGCGGCCTCTGCCGTTATACTTACTCCGATCCGCACTGGGAAAAGAAGCGAGGCGAAGTTGTTGCCTTCGAGCAGGTCAGTCTCTTCGGTCTCATCATCGTTGCACGTCGAAGCGTCTCATACGGGCGCATCGATGCCGACGAGGCGGCGCGCATCTTCATACGATGCGCCTTGGTCGATGGCGACATGAACCAACGGCTGCGCTTTCTGGATAAGAACCGCGTATTGATCGCGTCGATTGAGGTCATGGAGGACAAGTTGAGATGTCGGGATCTGCTCGTGGAGGATGGGGTTCTCTTTTCCTTTTATGCCGAGCGCCTTCCCGGCGTCTTTGATATCCGCACACTTCAGCGGCGGATCCGGGAGCGGGGCGGAGACGATTTCCTCCTGCTTCGCCAAGAGAATCTTCTGCGCAAGGACCTCGCCCCGGAGGTTCTTGCGCCTTTTCCCGACCACTTGGCCTTGGACAGGCTGTCGCTTTCGCTAGAATACCATTTCAATCCCGGCGCTGCCAATGATGGCGTTACCGCCAGAATCCCGCATGGGCTGATCGGAATGGTCTCGACGGCAACGACTGACTGGCTCATACCAGGGCTTCAGAAAGAAAAAATCACGTTTCTCCTCAAAGCCCTTCCCAAAGAATTTCGCAAACGGCTCTTACCTGTCTCAACAACGGTCGATACCATCCTGCGTGAGATGCCGCGCGAACCTGTCCCGCTCGCCGTCGCCCTGTCGACCTTCATTTCGCGGCGTTTCGGTATCCACATCCCAGCGGCGGCTTGGCCGCTGGATGCTCTGCCGGAATACCTGAAGATGCGCTTTTCCATTATGGGCGACAAGGGACGCGAAATCGGCTCGGGTCGCGATCTAAAAGCGCTCCAAGACGCCGCTCCCAGAGAAATCACGTCGAACGCCTTGGAAAAAGCAAAAGCGATTTGGGAAAGGCATGAGGTCACCACGTGGAACTTCGGGGATCTGCCTCAGGAGATCATTCTGGAAAGTGGACACGGCGTGGAAGGGCTGGTCTACCCCGCACTTGTCGTCACCGAACCCAGCGCTATCGGCGCTGAAGAACCCTCCTCAGTTTCTTTGCGACTTTTTCAGGATTATCACAAGGCACAAAACGCGCATCTGCGCGGTGTTCGAATCCTCTTCGCACGCCACTTCAACAGGGACTTCAAATATATCCAGAAGCAGCATCCGCTCAAAAAACAAATCGGGCCGGAAACGGCCTACTTTGGCGGTGACCGGAAGGTTCAAGAGGCCATCCTGGAACGAACGTTGTGCCTCCTCATCCCCTATCCCATGCGGACATCAAGCGCTTTTCAAAAGGCCATAGAAGCGGCATCCGGAAACATTCTTGCATTGGCGTTGAAGACCACCAGCGAGGCATCACCCATTCTCAAAGCGTATGCAAAAACCCGCGAGATCATACGAAATCTGGAAAACCTCCATCGGAACAACAAGACAACCCTGTCGTTTCTTGCTGAAATGATGGCCCGTTTGAATAGCCTGGTTCCTCAGGATTTTATTGTCGCCTATGATTCACAGCGTCTTGAGCAGATTCCGCGCTATCTAAGGGCGTTGGAAATCCGCATCGAAAAGGGCTTGCTGCATATCGGAAAGGATCGCGAAAAGGCCGCGGGAATAAGTCTTTATGAAAAGCAGGTTTCTCAACTGCTGGCGGAAATTACGGCAGGTACCTCCGAAGAGAAAAAGAAAGCTATCGAAGATTTTCGCTGGATGGTAGAAGAATATCAGATTGCAGTCTTTGCACAGGGGATCAAGACGACAAGGCCGGTCTCACCGAAACGCCTGGAGGAACGATACGGGGACATCGAGAAAATGGCCTGACTGCGTCAGGTTCAGGCAAGCTCTGCGACAGAGAATTTGTATTGATTGCGGCCGCGGCAACATCGGCTCTGTTTGGCCGCATCCAGATGCTTCATAAGCGTCCCGACCTCTTTGACGTGATCGGCGCAAAGCGCAATCCCGATACTGGCCCCAACCTCCACCTGCTGCTGTTCGATGTCAAAGGGGTTGCTCACCTTGCTAGCATCTTCTATGTCACGACCGCAGCATCATCACGGTGAGCCACAGGATCGACATGAATTTTTCGCCGTCCATTCAAGCCACCGCGTCCTCCTTACGGAGGATGCGGTCAAAACGCGCCGTAATCGCTTGCCTCAAGTTTGAAGGTCAAAATGCCGATAGAAAAATGCGTCTGTTTATAGAGATGACGGGAGGAGAAAAGCATCATGTCCATCGCCATGAACATTGCTCTAACGGCCCTCAGGGCCTTTGACAAAAAACTCGACGTGACGGCCAACAACGTGGCCAATGTTGATACCAACGGGTTTAAGAAAAGTCGCGCGGATATGCAAGAGGCCTACCCTGAGGGCGTCAAGGTCTCCATCACGCAGGTCAATACACCTGGCGTCCTTCTACCCGATGCCATCCACGGCAGCACATCAGATAGCGCAGCGCCCACGGAATCCTCCAACGTCGATCTCGCAACGGAGCTGGCCGATCTGTTGACGACCCCTTATCACTATGAAGCCAACCTCAAGGTGGTCCAAACCGAGGAGGAAATGACGGGCGAACTCCTCCACATCAAGGCATAAAAAAAGAGCCCCACTGTTCGGGACTCCTTTTTTATCGCTTCCCCAAGACATTCCTGAACAGAGCAACGCGATCAGGCAATCGATCTCAGGGCGTCGTCGTGCTACTTCTTTGCCGCCGCTTTCTTTACAACTGCTTTCTTCGGGGCCGCCTTCTTTGCAACTGCTTTCTTCGGGGCCGCCTTCTTTGCAACTGCTTTCTTCGGGGCGACTTTCTTTGCAACTGCTTTCTTCGGGGCCGCCTTCTTTGCAACTGCTTTCTTCGGGGCGACTTTCTTTGCAACTGCTTTCTTCGGAGCCGCTTTCTTTACCGCCGCCTTCTTCGGAGCGGCTTTCTTTGCGGCCGCAGGTTTTGCTGGTTTCGCGGCGACTTTCTTCACCTTTGCAGCGGTGGCTGTTCCTTTCAATTCCGATTTAACTTTAGCCATGACTACCTCCTCTGTTAATGTAGATAGTGAAACCATGATTTATCGACCTTCTTATATGAATTCGCAATGCATTTCAATATGTTTTTAATCATGTTTCATTGCACTTGATTGAAAGTCGTAATTCAAATATAAGAAGAAAAAATGCGAGATTCACTGCAAACGCTTGATTGACGAGGTCTCCACGAGAACAGATGTCGAAACGCCCCCAACGCACCATACATAAACTTCGCAGCAACCAAGCCGTAACGCTTGTCGGTTTCGGAGATTCGCTGACCTATGGTTGGAACGCGGACAAGGGTTATCTCGATTTTCTTCACGAGACACTCGCTCGTCAATTCCCCAAAGCGCATCTCACCATTCTCAATCGCGGTGTTCCCGGCGATACAGCAGCAGGCGGTATTGAACGGCTTGGCTTCGACATTGTAGAAGCCAAGCCAGACTGCGTTGTGATTCAGTTCGGTTTGAATGATGTGTTTTCAGGATACGACGTGGCAATGTTCCGCCGGAACATGCTGCGCCTTATCGAAGGACTTGAGACAACCACAGAGGCCGACCTTGTCTTGACGACGTCGGTCTGGTTCGACATGCCGTCCGTCTACGATCATGCTTTCTGTTTTTACCAATGCATCGAGGACATCGCACAGGAACGCGAGCTGCCAATCGTCCGCCTTCATGCGCGGTGGAAGCAGCATATCGATAACGGGTCGATTCAACGACATCTGGTTCAAGCAGACGGAATTCATCCAACGCGGGAAGGGTATTACTTGATGGCCGATATCATCGCGGAGCTATTCATGTCATGAGATTATTTAAGGACCTAACCCTGATGTGCCTGCTGTGCCTATGCGCATCCTGTATGCAATGGCTGCTGGAGACGCCGACGTTTATGCTAAAGAACGTCACCGTTACATCCCTGGGCCCAGCAACGATACAGCTAACGCTCGGCATCGAGGTATATAATCCAAATCGCTGCAGCCTGACGCTGAAGGCGCTGGACTTTAAGCTCTTCCTGACTGACCGAGAGATTGGTTCTGGTTCCCTGACGAAAGCCAGCGTTGTGATTCCGGCTCGCTCGTCGACCGTCCTTGACGTTTCCGTTTCTGCTGGCTACCGTGACGTGAGCGCCTATCTTGGAGAGGCTCTGTCGGGTGCAACGCTCCCTTACCGGTTTGAGGGAAAGGCGAAAGTGGAAGTAGGCCCCCTTCCCGCTACCGTCCCTTTTTCCAAGGAGGGACGTATCCAATTCGGCGGTACGGGACAGCATGGGCAGGTATTGAAACGTCTCTTAGAAGGGCTTCGTTAGGACGCGAAGAGTGGGCGCGAAGCGATGAATGGTCACTCACTGCGAGTCGATCCGTTATTGCATATCCTTCAAGTAGCGGTTCTCGAAGTGCCTACGGCTTTTATCCGCAAGAATACGAATGGCGACAATCGGCAGTTCAATGATATAAAAAAGTCCGAGTATCGCCTTTTCAAAAAGCGTGTACCGGGGATGAACCGCATCATACATAGGATCACCTCAACGCATAAGATATTTTTTTTATCGGCAATATCGGTCGAATTCTTGAGGGCACGCTGCGTTTTCCCCTGCGCAGACTAAAAGGACACCGGCGCCAATTTTTTTGTAACAGGCTATTAGTCCGGATGATGGCTGACACTCGCGCTGCCAGGCGCATCGGATAGCATAATGCCAATGGAGTAACTCATGACAGAACAACAAGCGACACAAGCCTCAGATGGTGTTGATCCGATCTCCCAGGACACGAATGGATATCCGATCCAAACGATTATGGTCATCGGCACGGGCTTGATGGGCAGAGGCATTGCACTGACGGCGGCCCGGACAGGCTACCGTGTCATCCTCTATAACAGAAGCAAAACCTCTCTTGGGGGCGGATACGATCTCATTGCCGAAGAACTGGAGCGTCACGTCCGGAAGGGGAAAATCCCCGGAGGCGATAAAGAAGCGATCCTGGAACGCATTGTCCGATCAACCCATCTAGACAATGCGGGAAGGGCGGATTTCATCATCGAGTCCGTCATTGAAGACCTGGACACAAAGCGAACCCTCTTCTCGGCGCTCGACGCATCTAGAAGGCCGAAAACGGTTATCGCATCGAATACCTCTTCTCTGCCGATCTCGACGCTTGCGGAAGCCACAAGGCATCCCGAATGGTTTATCGGCATGCACTTCTTCAGTCCGGTTGCGATCATGAAGCTGGTAGAGGTCGTTCCCGGGACAAAGACGTCGGAAGAGACCATCCGCAGAACCGAGGCCGTCGCGCGCGCCATGGGAAAGGAAACGATCCGGGTCAAGGACGTCCCCGGCTTCCTCATCAACAGGATCAATGCGGCTTTCCGGGCGGAGGTTTATCAGTGCCTGCTCGAAGGCGTAGCGACCATGGAAGATATCGACAAGGCCGTTCGTTTGGGTCTCAATCACCCGATGGGTCCTTTTGAGCTGACGGATCAAATTGGGTTAGAGATAGGCTATCACGTCTTCGATACACTCTATGCCGCCTACAAGGATCCGAAGTTCCGACCCTCCACGCTGTTGAAAAAGCTCGTCGACGACGGTGAACTGGGAAAGAAAACGGGGAAGGGTTGGTACGATTACACCTGGGGAGAAAAAAAACCGAGGCGTCATGTCAAAGGAGGTACCAAATGAGGTACGCCGTGTATTGGAAGCAGAAACCATCTCGGCGCTATCCCTATATGGACCCACTCTCGAGGACGACGTTGCATCTCGATCATTTTTCATTTGACTCCCGTTCATTCTCTAACTATAAGATCCCTAGGGTGGAGCAAATCTACATTGTCGGGTGACCTATGAGAATTCGAGTGGACAAAGATTTATGCATCGGATGCGAGGCCTGTATCGATATCTGTCCAGAAGTCTTTGAGATGCAGGATGACATTGCTAGTGCAAAAATCGAGGATGAAATTCCCGAAGACCTGGATGACGCCGTTAGAGAGGCCGCTGAGGCCTGTCCGTCTCAGGCCATAGAGATCGAAGAAGATGAAGACGAATAGCGCGCATGTACTGCGGCGTTGCATGGTTTCTAGATAAGCCGGTCGCATTTGGACGACCCCCCCGAGCAAGCTCCGGTGAGTCTTCGATCCTTAAGGAAGATGTTTAAACATGCTGCGCTCGCTACCCGATTCATCAGCAACAGAACAGCACCGCCAGGCCGTCCTTTAAGTCAGACTCTTCCAACACTGCCTAGCGCGTCTACTCACCGCGCCCTTTGGCATCAATTCGTGCAAACGGTCTCAAGCCCCTTTCATGATGTCTTTTTTTCTGCCATATTATTTATGTAACATCAGAATAACGCCGATAAGACAATACAGGCTCCTATTGTCAGGAGAGGGGGTGTTCTCATTGCAACATATCTTTGCTCTTTCATGAGCCTGTAAAAAATATTTAACAATTATGCTATGTTATAGATGTAGATGACGGCGTTTTGGCATTTTTATTCTTGACAACAGTGCCAATACTCAGTAGTTTTTAAGATAACTTTTCGGTCTCGGAAAGGGCGTTTTTTTGTTTCTGCGCAAAACCGTTTTAACCAGAAACCACACAGCGGGGTGGTTTCGGAAAATATAAGATGGCCCGCTACGAACCGAGCGATAGACGACTGAATCACCAAGGAAGGGAAGGTGATGCGTTCGTTTGCCCACTGGAAATTACGAGTAATGCGCACGTCGCCGAACTCAATATAGTATAGTTGGAACCTCTCATGGACGTCGTTGAAGACACAAAAGCGCAGATCAACAAGGAGATGACCGAATTACGTCTCCGTATCCAGGCACTGGAAAAGCTGCGTTCCGCTCTTTTACTCAAAGGAGATCTGCACGAAGAAAGCAGGCAGTTATACGCTTTTTTTGCCGAGCAGTCCTCCGATGCCCTTTACTTGGTGATTGACGGCCGTATCGAACACGTCAATTCACGGTTCTTGAGTCTTTTCGGTTACAACCTTGAGGAACTCTCCTCTTCGAATTTCGACTTCATGTCGTTAATCGCGCCTGAAAGCAAAGCCCTCTTTGAAAATCGCCTTCAGAAAACGCTTGCCGGAGACACCCTGCCGTCTCATTACGAGTTTATTGCCATCGCTCGGGATGGTCGAAAAATCCCTGTGACCGCAACACAGCACCTTTTGCCTTACAAAGGCAAGATGGCTACTCAGGGTGTCCTTTCTCTTAAAATCCCATTCGAGCCACTGTCCCAAAATGAGGTTGGTGCCGACCTTTTTCTATCAACACCTCAAGCTCGGACATTATCAAAGAGCGCTACGGATAATTACCGGGGTTTCTTTGAACACGGAACAATGGGAATCTATCGCAGCACTCCCGAAGGGAAGTTCCTCATGGTCAACGACGCCATGGCTGCCATTTTGGGATATACCTCTCCCGATGAACTGCTGACTTCCATTCACAATATCGAGCAGCAGATCTATGGCGATTGCACTGATCGAGCGAACTTTATCCGACTGCTTGAAGAACGCGGGACCATCATGGGCATGGAGTGCCAGTGCCGCCGCAAGGACGGCGTCCTCATCTGGTTGCTTCAAAGTGCCTGGGTCGTCCGTGACGAAGCAGGACACGTGCTTTACTATGAAGGGATCAGCGAAGATATCACGGAGCGCAAGCAGGAGCAGGATATCTACACCACACTGGCCGAGAGTTCGCCAGCGGGGATCTACGTCTCTCAAAACGGGCGGTTGGCGCTCTTCAATCCGCATTTCATGGAATACACGGGTTTGAGCGAGCAGGAGCTTCTGGCGACAGATATCCTGAACATGGTTCACCCCGACGACAGGGAAAATGTTCGAGAAAACGCCATTCGGATGTTAAAAGGAGACCATACGGTCAGCCCCTATGAGTTTCGAGTTGTAAGTAAGACGGGGCAGGTCAGATGGTTCATGGAAACCGTGCGGTCTATCACGCATCGTGGTCGACGTGCGGTACTTGGAAGTTATGTCGATATTACGGAACAGAAGGCGGCCCAGAAACAACTCGAAGAGCTTCAGGCCTTTGAATCCTCTATTCTTGCCTCAATTCCCCACGCCGTCTTCGGTCTCGACAGTGGACAGATCATCTTCGTCAATGACAGTGTCGAAGCAGTTTTCGGCTGGAAACCCTCAGAGTTGATTGGTCAGAGCATGGCCATGCTCTATAATAACGACAGTCAATTTTCTCAGATCACAGACACCATCGAGCGTGCATTGCTGGAAAAGCCCGTTTATGGCGGGGAGGCGACGATTCCTTGCCGGCATCGAAACGGTTCCGATGTCCTCTGCCGTATCACGGCCTCCCGACTCGGGGAGGTCGGCTCTCACAAAATCGTGGCAACCTATGAGAACATTACGGAACAGAAACGGGCCGAAGACAATCTGAAGGAATCGGAGCGCCGGTGGAAAGACATCATCAATTTTCTCCCGGATCCGACCTTTGTCATCAATAACAACGGCGAAGTCATTGCCTGGAATCGTGCCATCGAAATGATGACAGGCATCGGCGCCGACAAGATTCTCGGCAAGGGCAACTACGAATATGCCGTACCGTTTTACAGGCAGCGGCGACCCACTCTGATTGACCTGGTTCTCACGGTGGCGCTGGATGAATGCCATATCGAAGACATCTACCAGAACCTGAAGCGACAGGACCACATGCTCGTGGGAGAATCGTTCATCTCGGATCTCGATGGCAAGAGCGTTTACCTGATAGGAACAGCGGCGGCCCTGTTTGATTCCAAGGGAAACATCATCGGCGCCATTCAATCCATGCGGGACATCACCGAACAACGTCTTTCCGAAAAAGCCCAGCGGGATTTGGAGGCGGAACTGCTTCAGTCTCAAAAAATGGAGGCCATCGGAACACTCGCCGGTGGCATTGCTCACGACTTCAACAATCTACTGATGGGCATCCAGGGCTATACTTCCCTTATGCTTTTGGGCATGGACGTTCATCATCCATTCTATAAAAAACTCAAGAACATCGAGGAACAGGTCCAGAGCGGCGCGGATCTCGCACGCCAGCTGCTGGGGTTTGCACGCGGCGGACGGTACGAGGTCGCCCCAACCAACCTGAACGAAATTATCCAGAAGACCTCCGTCATGTTCGGGCGCACGAAAAAGGAGGTCATCATCCATAAGAGGCTCAAAGAGGATATCTGGATGGTCGATACCGACCGCGGTCAGATCGAACAGGTTCTATTGAACCTTTATGTTAACGCGGGGCAGGCCATGCCGGGCGGCGGCGAACTGGCGATCGCAACGGAGAACGTCTATATCGACGAAGCCTTCGTGATGCCCTTCCAGGTGAAACCGGGCCGCTACGTAAAAATTTCCGTAACGGATACGGGTGTCGGTATGGATGAAAAGACCCGACAACGGGTCTTCGAACCCTTTTTCACAACCCGGGAAATGGGACGTGGAACAGGCTTGGGCCTTGCGTCCGTTTATGGCATTGTCAAAGGTCATGGCGGAATCATCAACGTTTATAGTGAAAAGGGACACGGTACCACTTTCACAATTTACCTGCCGGCGGCTGAAGCCTTTGCGGCCAACGGTGCTGCCGATCCCTATAACCTTCTAGAAGGCCATGAAACCATAATGCTCGTCGACGACGAGGAGACCATCATTGATGTCAGCAGGGAGATTCTGGAAGCCCTTGGATATACCGTCTATTCGGCTACCAACGGCAAAGAAGCCATTGAACTCTACCGGCTTAAAAAAGATGAAATCGATCTTGTCATTCTGGATATGATTATTCCTGAGATGGGAGGCGGCGAAATCTTCGACGCCCTGAAGCTCATTAATCCGGACGTCAATGTCATTCTCTCGAGCGGCTACAGTATGAACGGCCAGGCTTCCAAGATTATGGAGAAAGGCTGTCGGGCCTTCATTCAAAAACCCTTCAGCATGGGGGAACTCTCCCAGAAGGTTCGCGAAGTGCTGGACGGCAGCGGAAAGAATCCGGCGGCTGCAGACGATTCCCAGTCGAGGATCGTCAAACTCGATTTCAGAAAAGATTATCCCGCCGAGCTTCGCAAGAATCATTCTGTGGAGTAATCGGAAAGACTCCAATGGAAAAGAAGATTCTGGTCGTTGATGATGAGGCCTCCATCAGAGAGTTGTTTCAGGATATCCTGGGTTCCTCCGGATATACCATTTTTCACGGCTGAAGGCGCCGAAGAGGCCTTGAAGATCCTTGAGGAAGAGAGAATCGATGTTATTTTTCTCGATCTGAAACTCTTCGGGACCAATGGCATCGAGTTGTGCCGGCAAATCCGCATGTTCAACCCCGTCTGTTTAATTTTTGCCATGACCGGTTGGTCGGCGCTTTTTGAAATCGAAGAATGCCGTGAAGCTGGCTTCGACGATTTTTTTACGAAGCCCATTGCAACGGAAACACTCTTCAAGGCCGTCGAGGACGCCTTCGACAAATTGACAAGGTGGAAGAGACATTTCTAAAACAGATTTAGTGCCAGCCGTCAACGCCCTGATCCTTTACGACGCCGGTTCCAATTACTGGCTATCCTTCAGATCCCCCCTTCAAATCCTTGTCGCTCATGATCGTGAATCGGTTGTCCGGACGTTACGCAATGTTGAACAGGCAGTCAACACCCTCGGTCTCTATGCCGCAGGGTTCGTCTCCTATGAGGCTGCCCCCGCCTTTGACCACGCACTAACGACTCATCCTCCAGATGAATTCCCCCTTGCCTGGTTCGCGCTCTATCCGGAACCTCTTCAGCTGTCCTCCACAGAGCTACCGGCGCAGAACGCCCCCAATCGCCTAAACGATATCCCTTGGAGGGCATCGGTAACCCCGGAAGAATACCGACAGGCGTTTCAGGCGATCAAAGAGCGGATCGCCAACGGTGAAACCTACCAGGTCAATTACTCCTTTCGTCTTCGTGCACCTTTTCGGGACGATCCCTGGCAACTCTTCTCTCGTATGATCCACTGTCAGGGAAGCACCTATGGCGCCTTCATCAACACCGAGCGTTGGGCAATCTGTTCCGCCTCACCAGAACTGTTCTTCGCCCGTTCAGGAAAAAATCTGATTTGCCACCCTATGAAAGGAACGGCACCGCGAGGATGGACCCTGCTGCAAGACAAACAACAGGCCGAGGCCTTGGCCACATCCGGTAAAAACCGAGCGGAAAATGTCATGATCGTTGATATGGTAAGAAACGACATGGGGCGGCTGAGCGATAAAGTTGAGGTCACAGATCTTTACCGCATAGAAAAGTATCCGACACTGTGGCAGATGACCAGCGCTGTCCGTTGCACGACCGGTTCGGGACTCTCCGACATCTTCGGGGCGCTCTACCCCGCCGCGTCTATAACAGGGGCCCCCAAGATAAGAACAACAGAAATCATCGCCTCGTTGGAAAATACGCCGCGACGGATCTATACGGGCGCTATTGGGTTTGTAGCCCCTGACGGAAGGGCTCAATTCAACGTCGCTATCCGAACCGTTCTGATTGATAAATTGCGTGGTTCCGCAGAGTATGGCCTGGGAGGTGGTATCACGTGGGACTCTGAAAATCACGTTGAGTTGGAAGAATGCTACGTAAAAGCTAGAATCGTGACAGGCTCTCATTCCGACTTCGAGTTGCTTGAGTCGATCCGCTGGACACCGGACTGCGGGTTCTACCTCCTGGACGAACATCTGGCAAGGCTTGCCGCCTCGGCCGCCTACTTCGACTACCCCTTGAAGCTTGGCAACGTCCGTTCAAAACTCGACGCACTTTCTCACACACTGCAAGCCTGCGCCCACAAGATTCGCCTGCGCCTTGACCGCGACGGCAACCACCGTATCGATGCGGCCCCCCTCGTCGATCTTCCCTCCCCTTACCGAGTCGGGATAGCCCGCAATCCCATTGATACCAAAAACGTTTTTCTGTATCACAAAACGACGAACCGCACCCCTTACGATCAGGCGCTTCTAGATTATCCCGCCTGTGACGACCTGCTGCTCTGGAATGAACGCGGAGAGCTGACCGAATCCTGCCGGGCCAATATCGCAGCCGAAGTCGGCGGCGAACTTCTGACGCCGCCAGTGTCGTGCGGGCTTTTGCCTGGAACCATGAGAAGCGCTCTGCTCAAGGAGGGGCGGGTCCGGGAGGCTATCCTCAACAAAAGCGAATTAGGACGTTTTACAGCCATTTATCTGGTCAACGCCGTTCGAGGTCTCTGGCGTGTCTTCCCATAGGGATAAAGAAAAGAAGACAATCAGCCGATCTTAAAAATAAACACTACTTCAGGAGGGGGAACCTATGGCCCTGGTGCAATGGAATGACACGTTCAGCGTTAAGATCGGCGAAATAGACGATCAACACAAAAAATTGATTAAAATGATTAATGACCTTCAGGACGCAATGCGCGCCGGCAAGGGAAAAGAGATCCTCGCACCAATCCTCAATGGACTGATCCGCTACACCACCGAGCATTTTTCGACGGAAGAAAAATATTTTGAGCGCTTCAGCTACCCTGAAGCCGCCACCCATATGGAAGAACACGCCAAATTTATTCAACAGGTCGCCGCCTTCAAGGCAGATTTTGAAAGCGGAAAGATCGGTCTCACGATTAAGCTGATGGATTTTCTGAGTGACTGGTTGCAGCATCACATCATGAACATTGACAAGAAGTACAGTGCCTTTTTCATAGAAAAAGGGCTGCACTGAAAAGCAAGAAGGCGCTTCAGAAATCTTCAGAAGCGCCTTCTTGCAAGTAAAAATTGGGGGGTCATCCTCCAAAAAACCGGCGTAACGTCTCATCCATGGGAAGCGCCTTGCCCGTATCAATCGCAACGATCACGAAGGTCACGGCCGCATCGACGATGACGGTTTCCGTCCCCTTTAGCCAAATCACTTGCTCAACGACCGCACTGCGGCTTTTGAACGCCCTGATGCCCGTCCCGATTACAAGCTCGTCTCCCAGACAGGCAGGCCTGCGGTAATTGATATTGATGTTAACGATGGAAAACCCCATGTCGCGACTGAATGGCTCACCGACACCGACCACGTCCTCCACCCATTTCCAGCGGCTCTCTTCCAGAAACTCCAGATAGCGCGCATTATTGACGTGGCCGTAAACGTCGAGGTGATACCCCCGGACCTTGATCTCTGTTAGGGAGGCAAATGATTTCATGACATTAATTAACTGACATGGAACAACGAGCAATGTGTCATAACGGCGACCTTGTCTCTCACCCCTTGGAGGATGACTTAACGATGGTGCGTGAATCCGTCGGAAATAGCAGGCACTGCTGAACCGCCCGCTTCCCGGCTTTTGGTTTTTTCTTTCCTGATTGGATCCGCAGCCCCTTCAATTCAAAAGAACGATGGTAGTCTCGGACGAGAATCTCTATGATCTCCCGTGCCGTTCCCAGAACCTTCTCGGCCGTACGCCGTTGCTTCGTAACGCCGCTGTGAACGACGGAATTCCTCTCCTCATCGATATAGAAGACCTGCTCCTGAATCGTTTTAAAAGCCGAAAAGCGATCGGAATATTTCAGCAACGGCAGGATAATCCGGGTAAACTTGCCGTGAATGCCGTTGGCCCAGATCAGCAAACTCTCGACAAACTCCGCCTCCAGGTTACGTCTGACCTCAAGCTCCTGCCGGACAACAAAGTTCGCCGCCATCTCGATTGTAATTGCCGCTCGGATAACCGCATTGGACCATTCTTTTTTCTCAAAAAAGGTCAGCGTCTTCCGCCAGCTCAGCTTGACTTTGTCAAGCTCCGGGATGGCATTGGTTTGAATTGCGTGATCGTTTTCCATGGACTTCTCTGCGTGACAAATATGAACTACCTCCGTTTCTATATATAAGAAAGGGACGCTTGGCAAACGAAATCGATACCCTTAAGTACTCTTCGGAAGGCGCCGGGCGGTCTGCCTGCGGCGAGATCGCGAAATGCACATTTACAGAATGATTGCGATATGATAATTAAGCATCACTTTGCAATAACCGGCGGAGATAGCCCCGCAGTCCATCCCGGGCTGAATGTGATCGCCAGCTGGTGCCATAACGTCATTTAGAGGAGAAACCATGTCCGGCCATTCCAAGTGGAGCACCATCAAGAGAAAAAAAGGCGCCATCGACGCCAAGCGCGGCAAGATGTTTACCAAAATCCTTAAGGAAATCACCCTGGCAGCCCGCTCGGGTGGAGACCCCGAAGGCAATCCGCGTCTTAGAACGGCAATCCTGGCGGCGAAAAGTGAGAATGTTCCGAAGGACAATATCGAACGGGCCATTAAAAAAGGCACGGGCGAACTGGACGGCGGGGCAACGATCGAGGAAATCACCTATGAAGGGTACGGGCCGGGCGGCGTGGCCGTACTCGTGGAATGCCTGACCGACAACAAGAAGCGGACCGTTGCCGATATTCGACACATCTTCTCTAAGTACGGCGGCAATCTTGCAGAAAACGGCAGCGTCTCCTGGATCTTCAAGCGCAAGGGCAGTCTGATCATCGATAAAAAGGGCGTCGATGAAGACAAGCTGATGGAGGCAGCCCTTGAGGCTGGCGCGGAAGACGTTCAGGGAGATGAAAGCGAGTTCGAGGTGTTGACCGATCCGGCAGCATTCGATTCAGTCCGGCAGGCCCTGGAAGACGCCGGTTATAAATGCGTTAATGCCCAAATCGGCATGATCCCGCAAAACACCGTCAAACTCGACGAAGGCAAGGCCGAGCAGATGCTCAAGCTGATGGAGATGATGGAGGACAACGACGACGTTCAAAATGTCTTCGCCAACTTCGATATCCCCGACGACATCATGGAAAAACTCAGTCAGTAACGTCTCAAAGGAACTCCCATGCGTATCCTCGGCATAGACCCCGGCATCAACGTGACGGGCTACGGCCTGATCGAAAAAAATAAAAGCGCCCTGACGGGGATCGATTATGGAGAGATTAAAAACAAGCGCAACGATCCCCTGTCGCGCCGTCTTGATTTCGTTTACACAAAACTCCTGAAGATCATGAGGGAGACGGCACCATCTGTCCTCGCTCTGGAAGATATCTTTTACGGGAAGAATGTCAGCAGCCTTATCAAGCAAGGACATGTCCGGGGGGTTATCGTCCTGGCGGCAACGCAGGCCGGCATTCCCGTTTATGAATATTCGCCGCTCGAGGTCAAAAAGGCCGTTGTCGGTTACGGCATGGCGGACAAAGGACAGGTCCAGCAGATGGTCAAAGCGATTTTACGCCTGTCCGAACTGCCACCGCCAGACGCCGCCGATGCCCTGGCGATGGCGATATGCCACGGAAATTCTCTGAAGGCGGTTCCCCTGTAACATGATTGCCAGTATCAAAGGGGTGTTGACTTATAAGTGCGCCGGAGACATCATCGTCGATGTTAATGGGATCGGGTATCAGGTTGCCATACCGCTGAGCACCTTTTACATCTTGCCGGAAATCGGGCAGCCCGTCTCGCTGCACATACACACCCACGTCAAGGAAGATGCTTTACAGCTTTACGGCTTTCAGACCTCGGAAGAAAAAATCATGTTTCAGTTAATGATCTCCGTGTCGGGCATCGGCCCCCGCTTGGCGATCAACATCCTCTCCGGGATCTCGCCCCACGACCTCGCGGAAGCGCTCGCCAGAGGCAACTTGACCAAATTGACGGCCATCCCGGGGATCGGTAAAAAAATGGCTGAGCGGCTGGTCTTCGAACTCAAGGCCAAGGTTCCACAGCTGTCGGAAACAGATGCGACGGCACAAGTCGGTGCCGGCTCTGCGTCGCAGCAGGCCATGCTGGACGATGCCCTTTCAGCGTTGGTCAACCTCGGCTACAAGAACAACGCTGCCGCCGGAGCATTGGAGAAAACGATCAAAGAGTCCGTGCAGGCTCTGACCTTGGAAGAACTTCTGAAACGGACCCTGAAGCGGCTAGGAAATTAACATGCGCGAACCGACTATCGATTCGAACATCCTGGAAGACGAGGACAGTTACGAGCTGTCTATCCGCCCCGGACGGTTGACGGAATATATAGGACAGGCCAAGATCAAGGAAAACCTCGCCATCTTCATGGAAGCCGCCCAAAAGCGGGGTGAGGCCCTCGATCACGTTCTGCTCTATGGCCCGCCCGGTCTCGGAAAGACGACACTTGCCAATATCATGGCCCACGAAATGGCGGTGGACATCAAGGTCACGTCCGGTCCCGTCATTGAACGACCGGGCGACCTGGCGGCGATCCTGACCAATCTTCACGAACACGATATCCTGTTCATCGACGAGATCCACCGGCTTTCCAATGTGATCGAGGAGGTCCTCTATCCGGCGATGGAGGACTACCATATCGATATCCTGATCGGCCAAGGTCCCTCGGCCAGGACGATGAAACTCAATATCCCGCGCTTCACCCTGGTGGGAGCCACCACGCGCGCAGGGCTTCTGACATCGCCCCTGCGCGATCGTTTCGGTATGAGCTTCCGACTGGAGTACTACTCTCCGAAAGACCTGAGCACGATTATCCGGCGCTCCGCCGGAATTCTGTCAATCGAGATCGACGAGGCAGGCGCCATGGAAATTGCCAGACGTTCCCGGGGCACCCCGCGTATCGCCAACCGCCTCCTGAAACGGGTTCGGGACTTCTCGCAGGTACGGGGAAACGGCCGCGTCGATCGGTCCATCGCCCTTCAGTCTCTGGAGATGCTCGAAGTGGATCACAAGGGATTCGATCTGATGGACAGGAAGATCCTTCTGACCCTGATTGACAAGTTTGACGGCGGCCCCGTCGGCATCGAAAGCCTCTCCCTGGCCATCGGGGAGGAAAAAAGCACCGTCGAGGATGTCTACGAACCCTATTTGATCCAGGAGGGTTATCTCCATCGTACGGCCAGAGGCCGGATCGCAACGAGAGCGGCCTACGAGCATTTCGGCCGCGCCATGCCAACAGGACAGAAGGAGTTGTTTTAGTCATCATGAATCTGCTGCTTCACGTCTGCTGCGGGCCCTGCCTGATTTACCCTTATAGGGTCTTGAGCGGGCGGGATATCCGCCTGACAGGCCTCTTCTACAATCCGAACATTCATCCGTGGCGGGAGTACGAAAAGCGAAGGGAGACCCTTCGACAGTACGTCTCGCAAGTTGGCATGGCCTCTGTTTTCTCGGAGACCTATGACATGGAGGCGTTTCTCAGGGGGGTTGCATTTAGTGAGGGGAAAGAGCGGTGCCGCTTTTGCTACGAGCAGCGACTTCGCTACACAGCCCAATATGCCCGCGATCGCGGTTTCGATGCTTTCTCAACGACGCTTCTCTACAGCAAATATCAGAGCCACGATTTGGTCCGCGAAACGGCGGAGCGTATGGCCGCAACTTTCGGCGTGCCTTTCCACTACGAGGACTTCCGCGTCGGCTGGCAGGAGGGCGTTAACCTGTCCAGGGACATGGGACTCTATCGTCAGCCTTACTGCGGCTGTATTTATAGCGAGAAAGAGCGATACATGCGGGCAGGCTGATAAAAAACTGCATTGCGCTGCGAATCTCTCCGTAACGGTATGGGGACGGGCGCATGCTCACGTACGCAAAAGTTGGTTCCGCTGCTCAATTCCTCCCGACAACGATCGGGGTAAACGCGACGCCTCTGAACCTTTTTAACGGCCTGCCATATGGCAAATGCTACATTCCCCCCTGCTCAATATGTTGCAGTTTTGCAACATTGCAACAGGATAGGCACCATTTATCAGCATGGCAAAGGTTTCAAATAAAAAATACATCTATAGATAACAAGCAGTTACATGTAACAGATTAAATTCATTAACGGGCATACATCTTGCTATAGACAGATGTGAAATTTTTGCTGATGGCTGTTTCAGAAGGCCCAGAGGCAGGAAGACAAATCTTTTACAGGGGTCGCAATGTACTTTCAGAGAACATTAAATAGTGAAATCGCCTGCAAAGGCGTCGGTCTTCATTCCGGCAGAAAGATGAACATGGTGCTCAAACCGGCTAGCGTCGATACGGGCATTGTCTTCGTACGAACCGACCTGTCGGGCTATAAGACAATAAAGGCGGAATTTTCAAATGTTTCCGAAACCATTCTGGCAACGACGTTGGGAACAAACGGCACGAAGGTCTCCACAATTGAACACCTCATTTCGGCGTTTCGGGGCATGGGGATCGACAACACCATCATTGAAATTGACGGAGAGGAAGTCCCAATTATGGACGGCAGCGCCTTACCTTTCGTCGCAATGATTAAACAGGCCGGCATTAAGGTGCAAGGCAAGGAACGGCGCTTTCTGGCCGTTAAGCGAGAAGTATCGGTTTCGGCCCAAAACGAAAAGGCCATGCTGGTCCCGGCGGATGATTTCAGGATTACCTATACGATCGATTACGATCACCCCCTCATTGGTAAACAGATCTACGACATGACCTTTACTTATGACCTTTACGAAAAACAGATCTGTGCCGCCAGAACGTTTGGCTTCCTGAGAGACGTTGAATACCTTCAAGCCAAAGGACTTGCCCTTGGCGGCTCTCTTCAGAACGCCGTTGTCATGGACGATCAGAAGATCATCAACAAAGAGGGGCTGCGTTTCCCCGACGAACCGGTTAAACACAAGATTCTCGACGCGATCGGCGATCTCTTTCTCGTCGGGCTTCCGATCCTTGGACACTTCATCGGCTATAAATCTGGGCACCGACTGAACAACCTTCTTTTGCGGGAGTTGATTGCCGATTCCGATCAATACGAGATCATCAGTTTCTCGGGAGAAAAGCGCGTGGCCGCCGTGTAAGACTCCGGTCTTTCTGTAAAATGGTCTTGTATTCTCTTGATTTTCTTAGTATACCACCAAGCACCCCCGTAACGGCGTGGGGTATCTTCCCCTGGGCTGAACCCATCGATCAATGAAAAAAATTCTTAAATTCTCATCGTGCCTGATTGCCATCGGGCTTCTGGCTGTATTACTCTATCCGGGAGCCTCGTCATCTCTGGATGCCAGAATCACCGATTTTTTTGTAACGAGCAACCCGCGAGATATTCTGGTCTATTTCACTGTCAAGGACTGCTATTCCCCAAAAACAGACGAGGCCATACTGGCCGGCATCCCAACCTCTTTCACCTTCTTGATTAAAATGGTGGAACCCGGAATCCTCTGGGATACCACAGTGTCGTCACTGGAGATCAAGCATATCCTCAAATACGACAACATTCGGAATACCTTCTACGTAACTTACTCGGAACAGGGTGATGTCCCTGTTGAGTTTCGGGATCTGGAGAGCGCCAAGCGCGCAATGGTTGATTTGAGCGGCGTTCCGATCGCCCCCTTAACCGCTCTGGCGATAAACCATCGCTACCTGGTCAAGGCCAAGGCCAAACTGGCCAAGGCCAAAATGTCAAAGACGATGGGCTATATGCTCTTTTTCACCTCCTCTTGGGATTTTGAAACGGACTGGAGCGGACAAGAATTCATCTACAAGTCATCGAAACCATGACAAATTCTGAAACAAGACCGTTAGATCGGGAAGAAAAAGAGAGGCGGCGACGACGACGCGAAAGACGGATTATCATCTTTACCATCTTGAGTATCGTTCTATTGTCCTATTTTGAGACACACCTCTCCAGTATAGAGGCCTTTATTCCCATCCCCAACAATATTCTCTTTTTCGGCCTGATCAATATCAACGTCATCCTTGTCATCCTTCTCATTTTTCTCATCATCCGTAACATCGTCAAGCTCGTCTATGAGCGGCGGCACGGCATCCTAGGATCGAAACTCAGAACCAAGCTGGTTGCAGCGTTTGTCAGCCTGTCCCTGATCCCGACCATCGTCCTCTTTTTCGTTGCCCTCAATCTCCTCTCTTACAGCGTTGACAACTGGTTCAACCTTCAAGTCAGCGGCGCGCTTAATTCGTCGCTGGAAATTGCCAAGACCTACTATGATCAATCCGCTGAAGATGCCGGATACCATGCCCGACAGTTGAGCGGTGTCATCACGACCAATCGTCTCTATGAACAGGATCGACGCACATATCTCGAAACCTTCATCCAGCAGAGGCAGAAGGACCTGAAGCTGGGCATCGTAGAGGTCTACTTTGACACCCACGATGATAAACTCCTCTTTACCGACCAGGACACGCCAGACCTGCGCCCCAATAAACTCAATCCAGAAACTTTGGAGGATGTTTTTTCCGGCAAAGACGTTACAACGACTCAGGCGCTTGAACGCGGGGACCTCATCTGCGGCTTGACACCGATTCACTCGCAGAGCAGTCCCGACGAAATCGTTGGGATTGTGGCGGCTTATCACTTCATTCCCAAGGCCCTGGCGGACAAGATCAGCGTGATCTCTAAAACGGCCGAAGATTACAAGCAGTTCAGACTGCTCAAGAACCCGATTAAACTCAGTTACATCCTGACGCTCTTCATTATCACCCTGCTGATTGTCTTTTCCGCAACATGGTTTGGTCTTTTTCTCGCCAAGGGAATCACCGTTCCGATTCAAGATCTCGCGGAGGGAACCCGTAAGATTGCCCAGGGAGACATGGACCATCAAATCGATATCGTTTCGGACGATGAAATCGGTGTCCTCGTCAATTCGTTTAATCAGATGACGCGGGATCTGAAGATCAGCCGCACCAAAATCGAGCAGGCCACGCTGAACCTCGAACAACGCCGACAGTACATGGAAACCGTCTTGCGCAATGTCTCCGCGGGCGTCATCTCCATCGACAGCAACGGCATTATCACGACGATCAACCGCGCTTCCGAGAAGATGCTGGGGATCAAGACAGAGAAAGTCTTGAACAAGAGTTTCCACGAAGTCCTCAGGCCGGAATACATGGCCCTGCTCGACGACCTTCTGAAGGAACTCGAAGACGACAAAAGCGGACTGATTGAAAAACAATTGCAGTTGAGCATCGGCAACAACATCTTAACCGTCTGGATGACGACGACCGTCTTGCGAGATGACGACGGACGTTACATGGGCCTGGTGGTCGTTTTTGAAGACCTGACAGCCATGCAGCGGGCCGAACGCATGGCAGCCTGGCGCGAGGTCGCCCGGAGAATCGCGCACGAAATCAAAAACCCTCTCACGCCGGTGCAGCTTTCGGCCCAAAGATTGCAGAAACGTTATGCAGATCGATTGGGGGACGATAGCGCGGTCTTTAACGAATGCACAAAAACCATTATAGATCAGGTAGATGTACTTAAAAACCTGGTCAATGAGTTTTCGCTTTTTGCAAGACTGCCCGTCACACAATTGACGCCCAATAATCTGAACGAGGTTATATCCGGCACCTTTTCTTTATTTCAGGATGCCCACAAGGACATTGCCTTCACTTTCAACAGGGCAGAAGACATACCCCCGGTCAATTTGGATCCGGGGCAGATCAAGCGGGTCATGATGAACCTGCTCGACAATGCCGTTGCAGTGGTACCCAAACAGGAAGGACAAATCAATATCGTTACTTTTTATGACAGGATCAAACGGGTTGCGCGTGTCGAAGTCACGGACAACGGCACGGGTATTCCGAACAAAGACAAGTCGCGCATCTTTGAGCCTTATTACTCGACGAAGAAAACGGGGACGGGGTTGGGACTCGCGATCGTTGATTCAATTATTTCCGATCATCACGGCACGATCGCGCTCAGGGACAATACGCCACAGGGCACGATCATCTCCTTTGAGTTGCCGGTTTGACGGAGATCGGAGACTCACCGGAGCAAGCTCCGGCGAATCTCCGATTCCTGAGGAAGATGTTTTATTATGATGCGCTCGCTTGCCCCGCAGCAAGCTGAGAGGAATGCGAGCGCTATCGGATTCATGGAGCAGATAGATGGTATTGAAAACGATCCTCGTTGTGGACGATGAAGAGAGTATCTGCCAGAGCCTGAGCGGCATCCTCTCCGATGAAGGCTTTCGCGTCTTGACAACCACCAGCGCAGAAAATGCTATCCGGATCATTGAGGATGAGTTGCCGGATCTGGTTCTGTTGGATATCTGGCTGCCTGGCATGGACGGCATCGAGGCATTGAACATCATTAAGGCCGAAAATCCTCAGATCCCTGTTATCATGATGTCCGGTCACGGCACGATCGAGACAGCCGTCAAGGCAACCAAACTCGGCGCCTTCGACTTCATTGAGAAGCCCCTGTCTCTGGACAAGGTCGTCCTGCTGGTCAACCACGCCCTGGAGTTCGCACGGTTGGAGGAGGAAAACAAGCAACTCAAACAAAAGTTTACCCAGGATTACGAATTGACGGGAGAGAGCCCGTTTATCATCGACCTCAAGGAAATGATCTCGATCATTGCGCCGACAAACGCCTGGATCCTGATCATGGGAGAAAACGGAACGGGTAAGGAACTCGTCGCCCGCGCCCTTCACCGTCAGAGCAAACGCGCAAAAAAACCCTTTGTCGAAGTCAATTGCGCCGCCATTCCGGAAGAGCTGATCGAAAGCGAGCTTTTCGGTCACGAGCGAGGCGCCTTCACTGGGGCCACAACCGCCAAACGAGGGAAGTTCGACCTGGCCAATGAGGGGACGATCTTTCTCGATGAAGTGGCCGACATGAGCCTGCGCGCCCAGGCCAAAATCCTGCGCATCCTACAGGAAAAGAAATACGAACGCGTTGGCGGCTCGCGTCTCATTGAAACCGACGTTCGCGTCCTGGCGGCCACCAACAAAAATCTGGAAGTCGAAATGGAAGAGGGCCGCTTTCGGCAGGACCTTTTTTACCGGCTCAACGTTATTCCGCTCGTGATCCCGCCCTTGCGGGACCGCAAAGAGGATATCCCCCTGCTGGTCGATCGATTTATTGATGAGTTCTGTCGCAAGGAAGGCAAGGACTTAAAGACGATCCATCCCGATGCGCTCGCCCTGCTGATCGAACACAACTGGCCGGGCAACGTCCGAGAGCTCAAAAACACCATCGAACGCCTCGTCATCATGACCGCAGCCGATCAGATCAGACCGGAGGATATCCCGCCTTTCATCAAAACCACTATCAGATCCGAATTCGACCGAAGCGATGCCTCCGTCGAATCCCTGAAAGCCGCCAAGGTGGAGTGGGAGAAGAACTTCATCCTGCAGAAACTTCAGGAAAACGACGGGAATATCTCCCGCACGGCAGACGCCATCGGCATCGAACGCAGCAATCTGCACCGCAAGATCAAAAGTTACGGCATCGAGACAAAAAAGGAATAGTGTCGTTTCCGGTTTGGCCTCATAATCGCTCCAGCAAATAGATCAACGCAGAGAGATGCAGGCGGGACCGTTTTTTATCCTGAATAATTGATTCGAACATATTTAAAACATCAAGCCGCGTCTGCTGCCTACACATACAGACGCGGCCTTTTTTTATGGCTTCGGGTGAACTCGAGCGACTTCTGACTCAAGGCTCAGTAGCTCTCGGCGAGCAATTCGTAGTAAGCCTTCGGGTGGTTGCAGGCCGGACAGACATCGGGAGCTTCGGGTCCTTCATGGACATAACCGCAGTTGCGACAGTGCCACTGAACCGGTTCGGCCTTCTTGAAGGCGGTTTCTCTTGCCACATTGTTGGCCAGTTTGCGGTAGCGGGACTCGTGGAATTTTTCGACCTTGGCGATTTCCTCGAAAGACTTGGCGATCTCGGGGAATCCCTCGTCGCGCGCGATCTTCGCGAAGTCCGCATAAATCGTCGTCCACTCCATGTTTTCACCGGCGGCCGCCTCCTCCAGATTGGCCAGTGTATCGGCGATGACGCCGGCGGGGTAGGTCGCGAGGATCTCGACATCACCGCCCTCCAGATATTTGAAAAAGACCTTTGCGTGCTCCTTTTCATTGTCCGCCGTCTCCAGGAAAAATGCGGCGATCTGCTCGTAGCCTTCCTTCTTGGCCTGCCCCGCAAAATAGGTATAGCGGTTTCTTGCCTGTGATTCCCCGGCAAAGGCCTTAAGAAGATTCTGCTCTGTTTTTGTACCTTTGATGCTTTTTGGCATTTACTTTTTCTCCTTTCGCGCTGAATGACTTAGTATAAATAAATCAACCTCTGTTCGACGATCAAGCGAGATCGAAACGGTCTAGGTTCATGACTTTAGCCCAAGCCCCGACGAAGTCGCGTATAAACTTCTCCTGGGCGTCCGCACAGGCGTACACTTCCGCCAAGGCACGCAGTTGGGAGTTGGCGCCGAAGACGAGATCGACCCGGGTGGCAGTCCACTTGAGGTCTCCCGTCGCACGATCGCGCCCCTCGTACACGCCCTCCTCCGCGGCTGCCTTCCACTCGGTACTCATATCGAGCAGATTGACAAAAAAGTCATTGGTCAGCGTCTCCGTCCGCCTGGTGAAGACGCCGTGTTGCGATTTCCCGACGTTGGCATTCAAGGCGCGCATGCCGCCCACAAGCACTGTCATCTCGGGGGCAGTCAGGGTCAGCAGTTGCGCCTTATCGAGCAGCAACGCCTCTGCCGATACCGCATAGCGCGCCTTCTGGTAGTTGCGGAAGCCATCCGCCTTTGGTTCGAGGACGGCAAAGGAGGCTGCATCGGTTTGTTCCGCAGAGGCGTCCATGCGCCCCGGCCTGAAGGGAACCGTCACGTCATACCCGGCATTCTTCACAGCTCGTTCGACGCCCGCGCAACCGCCCAGAACGATCAGGTCCGCCAGAGATACTTTTTTGCCGTCGGACTGCGCGCTGTTGAATGCACTCTGAATCCCCTCCAGGATCTTGAGCGCCTTGGCCAGTTGGGCTGGCTGGTTAGCCGCCCAATCCTTCTGCGGAGCCAGACGGATGCGGGCGCCGTTAGCGCCGCCGCGCTTGTCGGAACCGCGGAAGGTGGACGCTGACGCCCAGGCGGTCGAAACAAGCTCCGACACAGACAGACCCGAAGCCAGAATCCCGGCTTTAAGGGTGGCGATGTCCTCCGCGTCGATCAGCTTGTGATTGGCGACCGGAATGGGATCTTGCCAGATGAGTTCTTCGGCCGGGACCTCGGGGCCGAGATAGCGTGAGCGCGGACCCATGTCGCGGTGCGTGAGCTTGAACCAGGCGCGGGAGAACGCGTCTAAAAATTCCTTCGGGTTCGCAAGGTAGTGTCGCGCGATTTTTTCATAGGCCGGATCGAATTTCAGGGAGAGATCGGCCGTGGTCATCATCGGGCGGTGCTTTTTCGACGGATCGTGTGCGTCTACCACCATGTCCGTTTCTTCAACGTCCTTGGCCAGCCAGATACAGGCCCCTGCCGGACTTTTGAGAAGTTCCCACTCGTATTTGAGCAGAACCCGCAGATAGCCCAGATCCCACTTGGTCGGATTCGGTTTCCAGGCCCCCTCGAGGCCGCTGGTGATCGTGTCGCCCCCTTTGCCGCTGCCGAAGCTGCTTTTCCAGCCCAGCCCCTGTTGTTCAATGGGCGCAGCTTCCGGCTCGGGCCCCACGTGGGTCGCCGATCCGGCGCCGTGGCATTTGCCAAAGGTGTGACCGCCGGCAACCAGGGCGACGGTCTCCTCATCATTCATGGCCATGCGCGCGAAAGTCTCACGGACATCACGGGCAGACGCCGCGGGGATAGGTTGGCCGTCCGGACCCTCCGGGTTGACGTAGATGAGTCCCATCTGCACCGCCGCTAGCGGGTTCTCAAGGTCCCGCTCGCCTGAATAGCGTTTGTCGGCGCCCAGCCAGGTGGTCTCGGCGCCCCAGTAAACGTCCTGATCAGGCTCCCAGACGTCCTCGCGCCCGCCGCCGAAGCCGAACGTTTTGAACCCCATTGACTCCAGCGCGACATTGCCGGTGAGAATCATCAGATCGGCCCAGGAAATCTTGCGTCCGTATTTCTGCTTGATCGGCCAGAGGAGCCGTCTCGCCTTGTCAAGACTGACGTTGTCGGGCCAACTGTTGAGTGGTGCAAAGCGCTGCTGGCCCCTGCCTCCACCGCCGCGTCCGTCTCCCGTGCGATAGGTGCCGGCGCTGTGCCATGCCATGCGGATGAACAACGGGCCATAGTGGCCATAGTCGGCAGGCCACCAAGCCTGCGAATCGGTCATCAGCGCCGCGAGATCCTTCTTCACAGCCACCAGGTCGAGGGTCTTGAACGCTTCTGCGTAATTGAAATCCTCCCCCATCGGATTCGACTTGTAGGAGTGCTGGTGCAAAATCTCCAGTTTCAATCGATTCGGCCACCAGTCACGATTCGTCATGCCGCCGGGGGACTTGTCTTCTCCGCTCATCACCATTCCTCCTTTCGGTATGTTTTTTCAGTTACGCCCTCTTATATTGAAGGCTGACGGACCCACCTCAAAGACCTAACGGCAATCTCCGGCAAGTTCGTGGTTAAAGGCTCACCGAAGCAAGCTCCGGCGAATCTCCAGTCCTTAAGGAAGATGTTTAAACATGATTTGCTCGCTGCCGGATTCAATTCGCACCTGTTTATTTCCGGCATTTTTTGCAAACACCATAAACCACAATGTTACGGCTTTCGATCCATCCCCACGATGCCAATACTTTTGGAAGTGGCGCATCATCGAGCTGGTCCCACTGAAAGTCGATGATTTCGTGACACCGCCGGCAGATAACGTGGTGGTGTTTTATAAAGACGACCTCAAAACGAGCCTGACTTTCCGCCGTTTCGACTTTTCTCACCAACCCGTGGTCATGAAGCATCGCCAATGTCCGATAAACAGTGTCCAGCGACAGGGTCGGCATTCTGGCTACAAGACGCTTGTGAAGCATCTCGGCGGATGGATGATCGATGGCTGCCGCGAGCTCCCGATAAATCTCCAGACGCTGGTGCGTCACCTTGAGCCCTGCCTTACGGCAGGCCGCTGCAAAAAAGTCGACCTTTTTATCGATTCTCTCGCCTTCCATGAGAACCAACCCTCTTAATAGTAATTTTTCTTATTTTTTAAAATATCCTAACAAAGAAAAGGCGTCAAGCAAGTTCTTTCAAAGCTTTTCAGAGACAGCTCCACGCGACAGATCAGACAAATGAAAGCGGTTGGAGGGCAGATAGATCAAGCCGAGAATGACGATAACACCAACGCTGATGAAGTGCAACATGATGGCGTACGCCAAAGCGTTCGCTCCGGTTACGCCGAAAATGATCAACCCCAGTCTGCAGAAGAAGTGCCAGTTGCCGACGTAGCCTGGCGCCGTCGGGATCGTAATGCCGATGACCAAAACCACCATAACGATAATAGCGGCCATAATGGAAAGGGGCATGCCGAAGGCCAGAAACAGTGAATAAATCGCGGCGATATCGAGAAGCCAGATCAGCAGCGACAGAAACGTGGCATAAGCAACGAGCTTGATGTCGGTTATCATTTCAATGCCGTCGATGAAGTGATGGATCAGCTCATTGAGCCGTCGGTCCCACCGCTCCGGCAGAATACGGGTTACCGATGCAAAGACCCTGAGCGACACCTCTCGACGAAAGATCAACAGCAGCAGGCAAACCAACGTGACGAGGGTAAAGAGCAGGAAGGCCGCGGCCGCCTCCAACAGCCAGGCCGGCAGCGACATAAAAAAAAGGGCCATAAACAGGAAGGATAATACCGTTAATCCGTCAAGAACCCGCTCGACGAAAACGGTCCCCAAGGCGGCGGTCATTCTCATACCCGTCTTTTTACGAATGAGATAAGGACGGGCCAGTTCCCCGATCCTGGCGGGAAGGGCCACCAGTGCCAGACAACCAACATTGGTGACAGAGAAGAGCGTGTGCTGGTCCACCTTCTGGATAGGTTCGAGGAGCACCCCCCATCGATAGGACCGCCCGACTTGAAGCAGGACCAGCGCGACAACGGACAACATCAGCCAACCGTAACGAATAAGACTGAACCCCTTCGCAACGGCAGACCAGTCAATGTCACGCACCGAGAAGTACAGAAAAAGCGTGCTGATCGCAACGCCCAGGATAAGATTTTTTTTCATGACCCGTGACGGTCGTCGCTATCGTTTAGCCAGGTAGGCGGCGATCTTGTCGTGCAGCAGTTGCGAGCCCAGCTTATCCCCGATAAGCCCGATACGGACGCCCACCGTCGTGGCATTGGGCCCCTTGTACTGAACGTTGAACGTCACCGTATCCTGATTGATCGCCGTCTTGATGGTGCCCTTGGCAAGTTCCCGGTTGCGTTCAATCTCCGTTCCGCGCATTTCGGCAATCGTTTTTTCAACGGCGCTCCAGGCGTCATTCAGGGAAACGGGGTAATCCGTTATCATCTCCCCATTGACATAGGCATAGCTGCCCGCCGCCCCGGCTCCCACGGCAGCGCCGCCCACGAGCAAAGCGCAGCCCGACAGAGAGATCGCAGCGACGAAAAAAAGTAAAACAGCGCATGTCCTTGACAACATCTAATCCCCTCCCTAGCGTTGGATTGGTCACCTATATCAGATAACGAGAAGCGGTTCAACTCCCAACCGTCGAGCAGAAAGCCGCTCCCCGTTAGCACCTTGCTTCGCGATGCGAAACATATCAGACGGACTCGGTTGTCTTATCCGGCGTTTTTTTCTCTTCGGCACCGAAATCCTTAAGACTCAGTGCGATCGACTTGAGCTTTTCATCGACAAGGCAGTTGATCGTCCCCTTGGGATAATACCCTTCCGCATCTTTAACGCCGGCCACGACGCCCGTCAACAGTTCGATGCCCTCGTCGATGTGCTTGACGGCATAGATATGGAATTTCCCGTCGGCAATCGCGCGAACCACCTCTTTCTTCAGCATAAGCTCGGGCACATTGAGAGCTGGGATCATTACGCCCTGCCGACCGGTAAGTCCGCGGGCCTTGCAGACGTCGAAGAAACCTTCAATCTTGTAATTCACGCCGCCGATCGGCTGGATCTCCCCCCTTTGATTCATCGAGCCTGTTACCGCAATATCCTGGCGGATGGGAACGCCGGAAAGACTCGACAAAATCGCATACATCTCCGTCGAGGACGCGCTGTCACCGTCTACGCCGCCGTAAGACTGCTCGAAGGCAATGCTGGCGCTCATCGTAAGAGGCTTGTCCTGCGCGTATTTCCCCCGGATATACCCCTCAAGAATCAAAACGCCTTTATCGTGCGTGCTGCCGGAGAGTTTCGCCTCCCGTTCGATATTGATGACCCCGGCTCGGCCAATGGAGGTCTGAACCGTGATCCGGCTCGGTTTGCCGAAAGCATGGTCCCCCATGTCATAGACCGACAGGCCGTTAACCTGACCGACCACCGCCTCATCGGTATCGATCATGATCGTTCCGTCGTCGATCATCTCCTGGATCTTGTCCTCGATCATGGCGGCGCGCCGGATCTTCTCGTCGTAGGCCTTGTCGACATGAATGTCCGAGACGACGTCGCTGCCTTCCTGTTGCGCCCAGAAACCGGCCTCGCGGACGAGATCGGCGATCTCGACAAAGCGCGTCGAGAGCTTCTTCTGCCGTCCCGTCAACCGCGTGCCGAACTCGATGATGGCCGCGGCCGCCTTCTTGTCGAAGGGCAGCAGCTTTTCATCGTCGATGATCTTCTTTATAAAACAGATGTATTCCTGGATATGCTTTGCCTCGTTGGGCATCTCCGTGTCGAAATCTGCCTTGGTCTTGAAGATCTTCCTGAAATCGTCAGTCAGATGATAGAGCTGGTAGTAGATATAAGCGTCGCCGATCATGATAACCTTGATATCGAGATCGATCGGCTCGGGCTTGAGTGCAGTCGGGATAAAACCATAGGGATCATACGGCTGAAGATTGAGGCTCATGTTCTTGAGGGTCCGCTTGAGCGTAAACCAGACACCGGGTTCGATCAGAGCATCGTAAGCGTTGAAAACAATGAACCCGCCGTTGGCACGCAGCATCGAGCCCGCCTTGATTTTCGTAAAATCGGTTTTCCAGAACCCTGACCGGTCAATTTCGCGCTCGATCGTGCCGAAGAGATTCTTGAAATTCGGATCGGTCTCGAAGATCACTGGACGCTTCTCCGTGTGGGAATTGTCGACCAGCACGTTGACTTTATACTCCAGAAACCGAGAGGCTGCAGAGGGTTGCATCACCGGCATCATAGGTTGCGCAGCCGGTTGCTCTTCCTCTCGCTCTTTGAGAAGTTTGAGATTGCTAAGAATGTTCTCCTGAACTTCATCCAGATAACTGTTGACCTTGTCGTGATTCTGGGCATATTTGACACGGATATCTGAAATAACCCCGCTCACCACAGGAAGCCCCGTCCGGTGTTCGAGTTGTTCGGTCTCGGCACGCAGATCGCGTTCGATCTGTCGGGTCTCGCGCATCAAAGAATCAAGCTCGATGCGAAACTCGATCAGTTTCTTTTTGATCTTCTCAAGCTCCTCACGATCGAACTTGTCCTGTTCGACGAGTGACTCAAGTTGTTCAATCGGAACAGGCTTGCCTTCATAGAGCGGTACGATGTCTTGACGGGTAAAGGGTCCAATCTGAATTTGCACCAGCTGGAAATTTTCCTTGGAAATATTTTCATTGAACTCCCGGAATAGCTCGATCTGCTTGGTCCGGTACTGTTCAATCATCTCTTCCGATTCTTTTTTGAAAGTCTCGCTCTCGAAGATGAAGGGAAGTTGTCTCCTGAGGTAGGCAATCATCTCGTCCATGTCCGACTGAAAACTCTTTCCCATACCGGCAGGGAGACAGATGACCTTTGGCATATCGGGGTTTTTGAAATTATTGACGTAGCAGATATCGCCGGGGCGTTTGTCCGTCAGGTCCATCTGATTGAGAATCGACATGATCGTGGAGGTCTTTCCGGTTCCAGACCTTCCCGATGCATAAACGTTGTAACCGGGACTCTTGATTTGAAGCCCCATCATCAGGGCCTTGACGGCTCTGTCTTGACCGATGATCCCCGCATAATAGTCACATTCGTTTGTACTTTCGAACCCCAGGGAATCGGGATCACAGCGCCACCGCAGTTTCTCTACAGGAACCTCCTCGAATGTCGTTCTTCCGGCCATGCCAAAACCTCCACAGAGAAGTTCAAAAATCGTCCTAAAAATCTAGTACACTTATGGGGGGATGTCCAATGCTTTATCAAATCATAACACGCGATAGAAAAGACCCGCGCAAGTGGAAGGGTTAGCAGAGGAAAAAGAACGCTCCGTCACTTTTTTAAAAAGAGGCGGAGCGCATAACAAAGCAGGATAATTTGTTAACGAGCGTGACGGGTTACCGATTGGAGCGGGGACCGTCCATCCCAACAGAACAGGCACAATGATTCCCGCGGCAGCCCGAGCGCCCCCACAAAGGCATCAATGCTGTTGAACTTGACAGAGTCGGCGTTGATCTGGGCCGCAATCCAGCTTTCCAGTGCTTTCAACTGCGTCATGGTCTTGATATCCCCTTTTTTCAGAAGATGCCGGGCGATCAGTTCTTCAGACGAACGGGTCGAAACACCGAATCGGCAGGGGTACATCAGGGGAGGACAGGCGATCCGGACATGAACCTCGGCCGCGCCGGCGTTCTTCAGTTCGTTGACCTTGTCCCGAATCTGAGTCCCTCGAACGATTGAATCGTCGCAGATGAGAACCTTCTTCCCCGCGACGGCATAGCGCAAAACGGAAAGCTTCCGTTTGGCCATCAGCTCGCGTTCCTTCTGCGTGGACTGCGTATAACTCCGATCGGCATAGCGGTTGTAGAGAAAGACCTCCTGATACGGAATCCCCGACTTCTTGTGATATCCCAGGGCATGGCCGATACCGGACATGGGAACCGGCGCGACAATGTCAGCGACAGGTTCCTTTTCATCAAAGTCCCGCTGTGCAAGGGCCTCGCCCAAATTACTGCGCGCTTCCTGGACATACAGGCCATCCAAGATGGAGTCGATGCTGGCCGTATAGGCCCACTCGAAAGCGCAATGGGCACGGCGCGGCGACTTAAGCTGCTTGAGCGAATGGAAGCCCTTGCCGTCGACGAGGACGATCTCCCCAGGGCGTATATCGCGCTCTATCTCCATATCCAGGTTATGCAGCGCCCGAGATTCCGAGGCAGCGGCAAAACGTCTGGCATCCTTTCCGAGAACCAGCGGCCGGAACCCGTAGAGGTCGCGCGTCACGTAGATCCCTTCCTTTGCAAGAACGACAAGGGAATAGGCGCCTTCGATCTTTTTCGACAGGGCCGACAAACCGGCGACGATGTCCTTTTCCTGCATGATGATGTTGGCGATGATTTCGATGTGATAATTGCCGTGAAAGGCGATGCCGCGTTGTTTCATCTCGGCGATCAGTTTGTCGGCGTTGATGATATTGCCGCTGAAGGCCACGGCGATCTCCCCGTGTTTGGAGTAAAGCGTGATGGGCTGACGTTCCCAGAGGCTGACGTGGCCGATACCGAACGTGCCCGCGAGGGACGCGAGCTCCTGCAGATTGAATTTGACGCCGACACGCCCCGAATGGGTTACCTGACGGATGCCATTGTCATAGGTGGCGATGCCGCAATACTGCTGGCCGCGGTGCTGTAAGAAATCGATCCCGTGATAGATGTCCCAAGCGCAGGGATCTTTCGAGTAAAGTCCAAATACGCCGCAATTGTCCTGAACGTCCTTCATCTCTCTGTCCGTTTCTCCCGAAGGGTTATTGAAGAGTCCCGAGGTAGATGTCTCATCCAAGGTCGCTCGCTTACCCCGCGGCAAACCACGGGGAGCGTGCTCGCTGAAAAATTCGTTAACCGATATCGCGATGGTAGGCCTGGAGCGCCCTGGCCCGCCCGCGTCCCCCGCGAAATGCCTTGATTCCCTTCACCGCCGCGACCGCCGCGGCCGGCGTCGTGATATAGGGGATCTTGAATTTAATCGCCGCCTTGCGGATATGCGAATCGTCCTGATTGCCCAGGCGGCCGATCGGCGTATTGATGATGAGCTGGATTTCCTTGTTCTTGATCGCATCGACCAGATGCGGACGCCCCTCATGAATTTTCAGGATCCGCTCGCAGACAATCCCCTTCTCCTGCAGATAGGCACAGGTGCCTTCGGTCGCCTTAACTTTGAATCCCAGTCGCTGGAATTCTCCGGCCACCTCTAGGATCGCCCCCTTGTCGGCATCCGCCACTGTGATGAGCACCGTGCCGGCGTCGGGCAGAGTCTGCTGCGCGGCCTCCTGGGCCTTGTAGAACGCCAGCCCGAAGGAATCCGCCAGGCCCAAAACTTCGCCGGTCGATCGCATCTCCGGACCGAGCAGGGGGTCGACCTCCTGGAACATGTTGAAGGGGAAAACAGCTTCCTTCACACCGAAATGCGGGGCAGTCCGGTTTTTCAGATCCAGATCTTTGAGCTTTTTGCCGAGCATCACCTGCATGGCGATCCGCGCCATCGAGATGTTGCAGACCTTGGAAACCAGCGGAACAGTGCGGGAGGCGCGCGGGTTGGCCTCAAGGATATAGACGACATCGTTCGCAATGGCGTACTGGATATTCATGAGGCCGACAACGTTAAAGGCCACGGCGATCTTGCGCGTATATTCCGTAATGGTATCGATGTGCCGCGCGGAAATGCTGATCGGCGGTATGACGCAGGCCGAATCGCCGGAGTGGACGCCGGCCAGTTCGATATGCTCCATAACAGCCGGCACGAACGCATCGGTTCCGTCCGAGATGGCGTCGGCCTCGGCCTCAATGGCATTCTCCAAAAATTTATCGATCAGGATGGGCCGCTCCGGCGTCACGCCGACGGCACGGGCCATGTAGAGTTGGAGCATCTGATCGTCCTGGACGACCTCCATTCCCCGCCCGCCGAGTACATAGGACGGCCGCACCATGAGGGGGTAACCGATCCGCGCGGCGATCTCGACCGCCTCCTCGGTCGTACTGGCCATGCCGGAGGCAGGCATCGGAATACCGAGCTGTTGCATCATCTGACGGAACCGGTCGCGGTCCTCCGCCAGATCGATCGTCTCCGGAGAGGTCCCGATAATTCTGGCCCCCGCTTTTGCCAGCTCCCCGGCGATGTTGAGCGGCGTCTGACCGCCGAACTGGACGATAACCCCTTCGGGCTTTTCCTTTTCGTAGATGCTCAGCACATCCTCTACTGTCAGCGGCTCGAAGTAGAGCTTGTCGGAGGTATCATAATCCGTGGAGACCGTCTCGGGATTGCAGTTGACCATGATGGATTCGTAACCCTCGACGCGCAGGGCAAAGGCCGCGTGGACGCAGCAGTAATCGAATTCAATGCCCTGACCGATCCGGTTAGGACCGCCCCCGAGAACCATAATCTTGCGGTTGGAGGTGATCCCAACCTTATCCGGCGCATTGTACGTGGAGAAGTAGTAGGCGGCATTTTCCACACCGCTCACCGGCACCGGTTCCCAGCCCTCCACAACACCTAGAGCAGTCCGCTGCTTGCGGATCTCGGCCTCGGGAACACCCAAAAGCCCGGCCAGATAACGATCGGAAAAGCCGTCCTTTTTCGCCCGGGCCAGGAGTTCGTCAGGCAGCGCGCTTCCCTTGCAGGCCAGGATCTCGTTTTCCAGGGTAACGAGTTCCTTCATCTGTTCGATAAACCAGGTCTTGATGAAGGTGCGCTTGTGCAGCGTTTCGATATCGGCGCCCTTCCTCAGCGCCTCGTACATGAGAAACTGCCGTTCACTCGACGGCTCAGCCAGACGCTCCATCAACTCGTCAAGACTCAGTTGATTAAAATTCTTCGCAAAGCCAAGGCCGTAGCGTCCCTTCTCGATCGATCGAATCGCCTTCTGCAAGGCCTCCTTATAGGTTTTACCGATGCTCATGGCCTCGCCTACGGCGCGCATCTGCGTCCCCAGTTTGTCCTGGGCGCCCGGGAACTTTTCAAAATCCCATCGCGCGAACTTGACCACGACGTAATCGCCGGAGGGTGTATATTTGTCGAGTGTGCCCGACCGCCAGTAAGGGATCTCGTCCAGCGTAAGTCCCGCAGCCAGTAGAGACGATACAAACGCAATCGGGAACCCCGTAGCCTTGGAGGCCAAAGCCGACGAACGGGAGGTCCTTGGATTGATCTCGATAACGACCACGCGATCCGTTTCCGGATTGTGCGCGAATTGCACATTGGTCCCGCCGATCACCTGAATGGCCTCGACGATATCATAGGAATACTGCTGCAGCCGCTGTTGCAGTTCGGGCTTGATCGTCAGCATCGGCGCCGTACAATAGGAATCTCCCGTATGCACACCCATTGCATCCACATTCTCGATGAAACAAACCGTGATCATCTGGTTCTTGGCATCGCGAACGACCTCAAGTTCCAACTCTTCCCACCCCAGGACCGATTCCTCGATCAGAATCTGCCCGACCAGGCTGGCAGAGATGCCCCGGCTAGCCACTATCCGGAGTTCTTCGAGATTGTAAACCAGTCCCCCTCCCGTACCGCCCATTGTATAGGCTGGACGGACCACCACCGGATAGCCCAGGTCGGCTGCGATCCGCTCCGCTTCTTCGACGGTATAGGCCGGCTCGCTCTTCGGCATCTCGATCCCGAGCCGGTTCATCGTTTCCTTGAACGCGATCCGGTCCTCGCCCCGTTCGATGGCGTCGACCTGAACCCCGATGACCTTGACCCCGTGCTTTTCCAAAACCCCGGCGCGCGCCAGCTCCGCCGTCAGATTCAGTCCGGTCTGCCCCCCAAGGTTCGGCAGGATGGCATCAGGACGCTCGTTTTCGATAATCTCGGTCATGGTCTGCAGATTGAGCGGCTCGATGTACGTCACGTCCGCCGTGCCGGGATCGGTCATGATCGTTGCCGGATTGGAATTCACCAGAACGATTTCATAGCCGACCTTGCGCAGGGCTTTACAGGCCTGGGTGCCGGAATAATCGAACTCGCAGGCCTGTCCGATGACAATGGGGCCCGATCCGATAATCATAACCTTATGGATATCTTGACGTTTTGGCATAAGCTCTTCCTCCCGGGGTTGGGAAATCGGTTTTTTGTTAAGAGGACATCCGCAGTGAATGCCCACATTTTTTACAATTATGTATTTATTTTTTTTAAAAAGAGCCAAATTTGTATTAATAGCCGGGCACTATATAGGAAATGGGAAAGGGGAAGTCAAGACGAAAAGCGGGTAATCTGAACATCGAATCCGTCTTTTTTTAAGCTGATGAAGAAGACTATGGAAAATACGCACAAAATGTATTATATAGTTTTTCTTACCCCGGCCAGATCAGCCGAAACATGGGAATAATTGATCGACGAGAGGAAAATGGAACAGGATAATCGTGAACAGGAAAAAGAAAAGAGCTTTGCCGAGCTCTTAGAGGAAAGCGCGCATGACAAATCGGTCCGGTTGAGACCCGGCACGGCAGTCGAGGCGGAAATCGTTAACATCACCGGTGATTGGGTGTTCCTCAATCTAGACGGGAAGACAGAAGGCTACCTTGACAAAAGAGAGGTCGTCGATGAAAACGGCAATCTGACCGTTCAGGAAGGCGAGAGCATTCGCGTTTACTTCCTGGAAGCCCGCAACAACGAGAAGCACTTCACCACGAAAATTGTAGGCGGCGCGGCTGCCCGTTCGTTTCTGGAAAGTGCGTGGAAGGGGGGCATTCCCGTTGAAGGTGTCGTTGATAAGGAGGTCAAGGGCGGATTCCAGATTAAAATCGCCGGCAACACTCGCGCCTTCTGTCCTTTCTCCCAAATGTCTATCGCAAGAGTTGAAAATGCCGCCGATTACGTTGGCAAACGTCTCTTTTTCAAAATTATTGATTACTCGGAGAGAGGGCGCAATGTCATTGTTTCGCATCGGGCCATTCTGGAAAAAGAACGCGAAGCAAAACGCGAGGATCTAAAAAGCACCCTCCAGGAAGGCATGCTTCTGAAGGGCAAAATCACATCTCTTCAGAAATTTGGCGCCTTCATCGATTTGGGCGGGATGCAGGGGCTGATCCCCATGTCGGAAGTCAGTTGGGCGCCTGTCAAGGACATCCATGACATTTTGACCGTAGGGCAGGAAGTCGAGGCCGTGATTATCAAGCTGGATTGGGAAAAGGGCCGAGTCGCCCTAAGCCTCAAGAAGGCCCTGCCCGACCCCTGGCTGCAGATCAATGAAAAATACCCGGAAGGTTCGTCGCACACCGGTTCCGTCAGCCGCCTGACCGATTTCGGCGCCTTTATTACCTTGGAGCCGGGGATAGACGGTCTGATTCATATCTCCAAACTCGCCTCCGGCAAAAAGCTGAAACATGCCCGCGACGTCCTGGCGCAGGGACAAACGGTTGCCGTTACCATCGAAAAACTGGACAAGGAAGCCAAACGCATCTCGCTTGTTCTGGACAAGACAGAACAGGACGAAGAGGCCCACGTCATGCCGGCGAAGACCGCCGATAAAGGGTCTGCGCCTTCCCTGGGATCTCTCGGCGACATTCTCAAGGGCAAGATCCGCTAGACGTCCCGAAACAAACTCTATAACAGCAAAGGCCATTGGAGAAAATCCAATGGCCTTTTTTGATTTGTCTCTGAAGGTTCAAGCACCTTCAAGGCGTTTAGATCGCTTCTCGCGGCTCGCCCGCTGAAACCCACAGCGTCAGCAGATCCTCCGCCAGGGTCAACGGGCCCGACCAGGTTCTGCGGCACTGCGCCGCGAGATTTACGCCGTCGCACTCCGGATAGAAATGGGTGAGAACGAGTCGCCCGACGCCAGCCTCAGCGGCAATGCGGCCCGCCAGCGACGGCGTGAGGTGTCCCTCCGTATCCTGCCCATCGGGGACAGACGCCTCGGTAATCAGCATATCCGCATCCTGCGCCAGCGCCACCACGTCTTCCGAATATGCGGTGTCACCGGTGTAGACGACGGTCGTTCCGTCGCTGGCAGTAACACGGTAACCAACACTGCTTTCGATATGGGGCACGGGACGAATCTCGATCCTGAAAGAGGCAGCTGCGAGGTTGGGCTGATCAATGCGATCCAGATCCAACAGATTCAGCAGGGCCGGTTCCGGTTCGATCCAACGGCCGTAGATTCCCCGAAATTGGGCATACAACTCATCCACGCCTCTTCCGATAACGGTAATCGGGCGCTGCCGGCTCAGCGACGCCGGGTACTTGCTCGCAAAGAGAAAGGAAGGAAATTCGGCACAATGGTCGGGATGGTGATGGCTGAAAAAGATATGCGTGACGTCGGACAATGCGGTCCCCGACTCCAGGAGACGCCGCAGCGTACCCAATCCCATATCGAAGAGAAGCCGATCCTCCCCGATCGCCATTAAAACGGCGCAAGCGCTACGCCGCAGGGTCGGATAACCGGTGCCGGAGCCGAGGATCGTGATCTTCATCGAAGCCGTTTCCTCCTTTTCTGGGTTGTCATCGCTTATGCGATGCGCTAGGCTTTCGTGGGGACAAACGTAACCATAAAGTGACGGGAGCGCGGGCCGTCAAACTCGCAGAAAAAGATCGACTGCCAGGTTCCGAGCACCAACCGTCCGTTGTCTACGGGAACCACCACCGACGCCCCCATAAGGGATGACTTGATATGGGCCGCTGAATTTCCCTCGGAGTGGTGATACTGGTCGTTGAGCGGGATCACCTTGTCGAGTTCGGCCAGGATATCGCGCCGCACGTCCTTGTCAGCGTTTTCGTTGATCGTCACCCCAGCCGTGGTGTGAGGGACAAAGACATAGCAGATGCCCTGACCCGCTCGCAGATCCTGAAGGGCCTGGGAAACCTGGGGGGTGATGTCGATCATCTCGGAGCGCATGCCTGTCTTGATGGTAAACTGTTTCATCGTTGTATTCCTTAGTACTTGAAAATGCCGCCCTCATAGATCACTTTTTCTTCACCTGACGGCAACGTTGCCGTAACCACCTTGTCTTCGGTGTTGACGAGATCCCAATGGAGGGCCGAGTCGTTGAAGCCGAGTTTTTTCTTCATGGCCGGCGTCAATTCCGCCGGATTGCCCGCGTAGGTATCGGCGTAGGAAGAACCGACGGCCAGGTGACAGTTGCCGTACTGACCACCAAAGTTCTCGTCGAAGAGCGTATCGGCCATGAACCGGTCGATTCGTGAGAAACGCCGATCGGTCAGCGAGAACTCCCCGACTCGACCCGCGCCCGCATCCATGGCGAGTTGCTTCTCGACAAACTTTTTGCCTTTCCCGGCCATGACCTTCGTGACCGTTCCTCGCTCAAAAACCAGTCTGACATTTTCCACATAGTTGCCGCTACGGAAAGACGGCTGATTGGCGTAGTACACACCCTCGGTTCCGCGCCAGTCCGGGGACAGAAAAATTTCAAAGCTGGGGATGTTATGCCCTGACACACCGAGCCACTTGCGCTTGGCGCCCGGCGTCACCCGGATGTCCATGTTTTCGGATTCGATATGCAGTTCCCTGATCGGCAGACGGTTCAGCCATTTCTTGATGGCCCCGACTTCTTCATAGATCCGGGCCCACTCACCGACGGGGTCCCTCTTGTCGAGATAACAGGCTCGAACGATCTGATCGGTGTAATCCTTGAGACTGAGGCGCGCCTGCCTCGCCAGTTCTTCGGTCGGCAGGGTGCAAAGCGTCCAGCTGTATGCGCCCTGATCTTCCCGTTTGTTCATAATTTCCCGATAGATCTTCCGGGCGACCAGCGCCCGCCCGATTCGGTCAGGATCGACGGAACTCAGGTGGGTCAGTGAGTCCGGAGCATGAAGAAAAATTCGGCCGTTGATGTTTTCGTAAAGCGTCCGATCCCCCGGCACCAGATAGACCAGCTGTCGGTCGTCAGCCTTTTTATAGAAGTTCTGTTCCATGACGTGGCTCTGCACCATTCGGCAGACCGGGTGCATCCCTTGATCCAGAATACGCCCCTGCAGAAGCTCCGCCAGCTGCATCGCCGCCGGATCGAACTGCACCAGGACGAGATCTCCCTTTTTGAATTTCTTCTTGCGGGCCGTCATGAGTCCCCACAACAGCACATCGGCGTATTTGTTGAACTGCGCGTCATTCAGCATGGGTATTCTCCCTGAATAAGTGAGTAATAAACAGTAAACGGTAAATAGTGACGGCCTTGTAAAAAACCGAGGGGGACGTCGCCGATTTGGTCCCGATACCTTGGCCGGAGGAACACAGGGCGGATTGCGCGACGGGTCTCAAACGCGAATCAAATATTTTTCCGACCCGACGGTATTGGCAATCCGACACCAAACATGACGGAAAAAGATTTCTGAGCGGCAGAGAGCCGTCGCACAATCCGCCCGTCCCTCGCCCCCTTGAATCCTCAAAAGTCCAGGGGCTTGCAGATAATCTCCCTGACCTTCAGATCGAAAAAGCGACTGCTGTTGCCCGGTTGAAGCAACAGGGCCGTATCGGCGCCTGAGGCCGTTCCGCCAATCGCAATGACATCCTCATCGGTCCGTACCAGCCCGGCATCGGCCGCCATCAGCGCGATCTCGATCGCCACCTTGACGCCCTGACCAAAGGTGCGCAGGGTATAGGCCATGATTTCATCGATCTGATACGTAGACAGCTTGTTTCGAACCGCCCGTCCCACCCCGCCAAAGGCGTGCTGACCCGTAAAGATCGTCACGCCGGCTTCCTCCAGTTTTTTGCGGTTGCCGCTCGTGAGTTCCTGGGTGTTGGGTTTGGCAAAGCCTGCCACATGCGTGATGGCGATAACCTGGAATGGTCGTCCCAGTTGTTTCACCGCGGCCAATGCCGTCTCACCCGAGCAGGTCGCCACCAGAATTTTGCGGACGGAAAGATCTGCCGCCCGACGAGCAACCGCCTCTAGCAGTGAGGCCGTGTTTTCTGCACCCGCACCGGGGAAATATCGACAAAGAATGTCCTGATCGGCCATTTGGGGACCTCCTTGCAATGGGTCATTTCTCTATGGGCTGACGCCAAAAACAACTCTCTTGAAGTGTTGATTTTAAAATTCTCCAGGGACTTATACCACCTTTTCCAAAGGACTTTGACTCTTTTTTCCATGTTTCTTCCGCGCTAGGGTTTCGCCCTTTGTCGTTCGGTGACAGCCTGGAAGGCAGTTTCTCTTTTGAAAGATTCGTTCAATGCCGTTTGATATTTTGTTCAAAACTCGTGGTACGGGAGAAGGTGCCCCCCAAAGCACATTTTTATATTTTCCTTTATATTTCACATGGATAGATTTCTGGCTCGCCGTTCGTTCAGCGATGGCACGATAATTTCATATATATAAAATCAAACAACGACAAAATCATCTCAACTCAATGAGAGTAAACTTGGAGGAAGGGATCATGAAAAAAATGTTATCGACTTTGGTACTCTCGGGCTTTGTGGTTCTGGTATCGGCTTCTTTCGGCTTCGCCGAGTTCTCTTCAGCGGGATCAGGTAATTTCCCCTATTTCCACATGGGAGCAGTGATTGTCGGCGGTCTGATCATTGTTTCCCTTAAGAAGAAGTACGAGGAGCTTTACCTGGGAGAGGCCATCGGCAGTTTCGCCCTGTATACAATTCTGGTGTCCCTCTTCACGAACCCCGTCGTTGATATGATCAAAACGATGGTCAGCTAGTAACGAGACGGCCTGGTCAGCATCAGCAAGAGGAGAAAGAACATGTTAGTTGCGAAGCAAAGAAACGAATCGGGACAGGTTGCACAGATTCTGATGTTAAGTGCCTGGAGCTTTGCTATTGTGATCAGCTCTTTTCTCTTCCTCTACATCGGCTACCGCCTTGACCGGCTGTTCGGAACGGCTCCCAGTTTCATGATCGGCCTGCTCATCCTGGCTGTTTTCCTTGCCGTTGGACGACTCTTCCAGGAGGCTTGGCTGAAACAAAATCCATAACCCACTAACCGTCTCCCGCGTCGAAGGAGTCCAAAGCTCCTTGACATCACCTAAACAAGACCCCCTGGAGCATCAACTCGAGGGGGTCTTGCTTTTTGCCCCGAACTCCGCTATCAGTAAAATGACTTTATGTTGAACAGGGATCATCTCATGTTAAAAGAGCTCATATTGAAAAATCGCAGCTATCGGCGATTCAACCAGAGTCAGGGCATCCCGAGGGCGACCCTCGAGGCGTTGGTCGAACTGGCCCGTCTCACCCCGTCCGCGGCCAACAAGCAACCTCTAAAATATTTCCTGTCCTGCGCCCCCGAAACCAACGCATTGATCTTCCCGACATTGGCCTGGGCGGGGTATCTTCCGGACTGGCCGGGCCCGTCCGACGGAGAGCGGCCAGCCGCTTACATCGTCATGCTCGGCGACAAGGAGCTCGCCTCGTCCTTCCATTTCGACGATGGGATCGCCGCTCAGACGATCCTGTTGGGAGCCGTTGAAAAAGGCCTCGGCGGCTGCATGATTGCCTCCATTCAGCGGGAACGATTGCGCGACGCGCTCCAGATTCCCTGGCAATTTGAGATCCTGCTCGTTCTGGCCCTCGGTGAGCCGAAGGAAAATGTCGTGATTGAAGCGATAGGCCCCCAGGGCAATGTGAGATACTGGCGGGACACTGAAGGGACGCATCATGTTCCCAAAAGGGACTTAAAAGACCTTATCATCAATCCGGACAAGAACGACTGATGTCGCAGTGACAAGTAATAGCCCGCCGAATAAAGTGCTACAGCGTTTCCGACTCGTTATGAAGTTAATCGGAAGTTGAAAGTTATCAAGAATGTTTTACGTTGGCTGCAGGAGGGGAATAATTTGTTAATTGTCATGCATCACAAGGCCGGCCGCAAACAGATCGAATCGGTCATGGCAGTCGTAAAAAAAATGGGGTTGATCGCCAAACCCATTCCCGGCAACGAGCGAACGGCGATCGGTGTTCTGGGCAACAAGGGTTACGTGGATGACATGACTATCCGCTATCTGCCGGGTGTAAAGGAAATCATCCACGTCACCAAGCCGTACAAGATGGTATCGCGCGACTTTCATCCGAAGGCCACCCTCGTTCAGGTCGGAAACATCGTCATCGGCGAAGGGAAAAAGCCCGTCGTCATTGCCGGTCCCTGCGCCGTCGAAAGCAGGCAGCAGATCGTCAAAACCGCTCTCGCGGTTAAAAAATCCGGTGCGGATTTCCTTCGCGGCGGCGCCTTCAAACCCCGAACGGGCCCGCACACCTTCCAGGGCCTGAAAGAGGAAGGACTCGACCTGCTGGCTGAGGCGGGCAGGAAATCGGGCCTTCCGATCGTTACTGAGGTCATGACCTCGGAGAACGTCGACCTCGTGGCGGGCTACGCCGACGTCCTCCAGGTCGGCGCGCGCAACATGCAGAATTTCGACCTTCTGCGGGAACTGGGACGGATTAACAAACCCGTTTTGCTCAAGCGCGGCCTGAGCGCCACGATCGAGGAATTCCTGGCGGCAGCGGAGTACATTTATGCGGAGGGCAACCACCACGTGATCCTCTGTGAACGGGGCATCCGCACCTTTGAAACTGCCACTCGCAACAGCCTCGATCTCTCCGTCATCCCGCTGATCAACGAGTTGTCGCATCTGCCAATCATCGTCGATCCGTCACACGCCACGGGCAAGCGCAGTCTGGTTCCTCCGATGGTGAAGGCTGCCTTGATCGCAGGGGCCAACGGCGTGATCGTCGAAGTCCACCCCGATCCTGACAAGGCGCTCTCGGACGGCCCGCAGAGTCTGACCCTCCAGGGCTTCAGCAAACTGATGGATGAGTTGAACGCGCTCAGATCCTTCATGGGATACTGAATGCGGCTGACGCCGCAGTGACAAGTGATAAGTAACGAGTGACAGGCAAGAGCATTTGTTGCGTATCTATGGTACTGCGAGCCAACCCAAGATGACACCCCGTAAAGGCATGTTTGATGCGAGTGTATTTTACTTGTTACTTGTCACTCATCACTTGTCACCGAGGCGTCAGCCTCTAAAAACCAATACTTGCGGCGTCGGCCGCAGGCTACGAGGCGATTCATGCCAAAACTCCTCTTCTTCGATTGTTTTGCCGGAATCAGCGGCGACATGACGCTGGCGGCGCTGATCGATCTCGGCGCTGATCAGGCGCGCCTCCGCGCGGAACTGTCGAAGCTCCCGCTCGGTTCCTGGAAGATCGACGTGACACGCGACAGCCGTAAGGGAATTTCGGGAACACAAGTCAAGGTCGTGCTACCCGATACCAGAGAAGCCGTGCATGAGCACCCGCACCGGACTTTCCGTACCATCCAGCAGATGATCGTTGAGAGCGCCCTCGCCGAAAAGGTCAAGAAGACCAGTCTCGCCGTCTTTACCCGTCTCGCCGAGGCAGAGGCCAAGATCCACGGCCATGCCATCGACGAAGTCGCCTTTCATGAAGTCGGCGCGGTCGATTCCATCGTGGATATCGTCGGCACGGCCGTCTGCCTCGACGATCTCAAGGTGGAGCGGATTGTCGCGACACCGGTCCAGGTCGGCGGGGGCTTCGTCACATGCGCTCACGGCGTCCTGCCCGTGCCGGCACCGGCAACCGTCGAACTCCTCAAGGGCGCCCCGATCCGGACAGGTATCGTTCCCTTTGAGACCACCACCCCGACCGGCGCCGCTATCCTCGCTGCCACCGTCAACCACTTCACCGAGCGACTGGATTTTACGCCGACGGCCATCGGCTACGGTATCGGTATGCGGGATCTCGACATTCCCAACGTCCTGCGGGTTTTTCTGTGTGAAAGCGGCGCGGCACTCGCAGACGACGATCTGGAGACCGGCCAGGCCTGCCTCATCGAAACCAATATCGACGACATGAGCCCCGAGGCCTACGAGGCCATCATCGAAACCCTCTTCGCCCGGGGTGCGCAGGATGTCTATCTGACGCCGATCATCATGAAGAAATCGCGACCCGCCGTGAAGATAAGCATCCTCTGCGAAGCGCCCAGGATCGCGGCCCTCGAAGAGGTGCTCTGGCTGCATACAACGACCTTCGGCCTGCGACGCCACAACGTCACCAAGCGGATGCTGCGTCGCGACATTTCCGAGGTCGATACGCCCTTTGGCGCGATTCCCGTGAAAAACGCTTACTGGCGCGGTCGTCGGATTAAGTCGAAACCGGAATACGAGGTCTGTAAAAAGCTGGCCCATGAAAAGGGTGTCTCCATTCGTGAGGTTTTATGCGCCATTCAGCCCGCCCCGGACAAGGAAACCCCATGAGCGACCGGCGTCTCTCCGAAAAATTAGCCCGATTGCGCGAACAACTCGGCGCAATGGACCGGGTCGCCATCGCCTTTTCCGGCGGTGTGGACAGCACCTTTCTGCTAAAGGTTGCTCACGATGTCCTGGGCGACCGCGTCATAGCCGTCACGGCCCGTTCCGCCTCCTTTCCTGAGCGGGAATTGAAAGAGACTATCGCCTTTGCGGCGGCGATCGGCGTCCGCCATCTGCTGATCGATTCGGAGGAACTGAACATCGACGGTTTTTCAGACAACCCGGTGAATCGCTGCTATCTCTGCAAGCGGGAACTCTTCTCAAAGATGATAACCTGTGCCAGCGAAAACGGAATTTCCCGCGTGGCCGAAGGATCCAATACAGACGATGACGGCGACTATCGCCCCGGCCGTCAGGCCATTCTGGAACTGGGCATCGTGACGCCTCTCCGCGATGCGGGTCTGGGCAAGGCGGAAATCCGCGCCCTGTCAAAGGAGCTGGGGCTGCCAACGTGGGACAAACCCGCCTTTGCGTGCCTCGCCTCGCGCATTCCCTACGGCGTGCCGATCACACGGGAAAAACTGCATAGGATCGACGTGCTGGAGCAGTACCTGCTCAACTTGGGCTTCCGACAGGTCCGCGTCCGCGATCACGGCGAACTCGCACGGATCGAGGTCGGCGGCAACGAACGCCTTCGCCTCTGCGACCCCTCTCTTATGGATCAACTCCATGAGACATTCAGGGCACAGGGGTTCACCTATGTGACAATGGATCTCAGGGGCTACCGGACCGGCAGCATGAATGAACCGTTGAATGCGACTGGCGCCGCAGCGACAAGTGACGGGTAGCGAGTGACAAGTGATGAAGTCGTAAAAAGTCCCATTTCATGTCATCCCCGCGCAGGCGGGAGTCCAGGCAGTTTGTCAAAGACCTGGATCCCCGCCTGCGCGGGGATGACACGTTTGCCAATTGATTACGAAATCGCCAATAGTGAACAGGTAGCTGGAAGCATATGAAAAACGAGGCGCTGAGAACATTTCTGGAGAAGATCCGCGACGGGCAGTTGAGTGTGGAAGAGGGTATCGGTCTTTTCAAGCACCATAGCTATCTCGATATCGGCTGCGCCAAGATCGATGCGACGCGGGAAACGCGCGTCGGTTATCCGGAAGTCATCTACTGCCCGGGGAAAACGCCGGAACAGTTTCGACAGATTGTAGAGGCCATGCTGGCGCGCGGTTCGAACATTCTGGCTACGCGGGCGATCCCTGAGCTCTTCGCCGTGATCGAGCCGCTGTGCCCGGACGCTGTCTATCATCCCGTCGCCAGAACGATCACCGTCCGCAAGAAAGAACCGGTCGTTCCCGAAAGCTTTATCAGCATCGTCACTGCCGGGACTTCCGACCTGCCGGTTGCGGAGGAAGCCGCTGTGACCGCAGAGCACTTCGGTAATCGCGTCCGGCTTATTGCCGATGTCGGTGTCGCCGGCATTCATCGCCTCTTTCACAACCTGGAGGAAATCCGGAGCGCACGCGTGGTTATCGTCGTTGCCGGTATGGAAGGCGCCCTGCCGAGCATCGTCGGCGGCCTGGTCGACAAACCGGTCATTGCTGTCCCGACAAGCGTCGGCTACGGGGCCAGCTTCCAGGGCCTGGCCCCCCTTCTGACCATGCTCAACAGCTGCGCCGCAGGAGTCTGCGTCGTGAATATAGACAACGGCTTCGGCGCTGGATATCTGGCCAGCATGATTAATAGACTGTAGCGAGTAGGTCTCTCTTAAACGACGGACATGCGGTCTCAACGGAGGAATTCAGATCATGCCGATCACTGCCAAGGGTAAATTTTTATTTCTTTTCCTTGTTCCCTGTCTCCTGTATGTAGCGACGCTGCACATCATGCCCCTTCTGGATCCTGACGAAACCCGATACAGCGAACTGGCGGATAACATGCTTGATACGGGGGATTATGTAACGCCACATCTCAATCATGTCGTTTATCTGGAAAAACCCCCTCTTGAAACCTGGGTAACGGCAATTTTTTTCAAGCTGTTCGGGGAAAATGAATTTTCTACCCGCCTTTTCCCGGCCCTGTGCGCCTGGGGGTGTATTCTGCTTACCTTTACAGTGGCCTCTTTCTTATATGACGAAAAAACTGGCCTCTACTCGGCAGGTGTTTTGAGCACGCTCCTGTATCTTTTCGTTCTTGGTCGAATGGCGATATTGGATATTCCCCTGGCCTTCTTCGTCTGCCTGGCAACATGGGCGGGATATCGCTACCTGGTCGGAAGCAGGCCGGTGAGAACCTGGCGCTATGCGATGTATGCGGCCTGCGCCCTGGCCTTCCTCACAAAAGGGCTCATCGGAATCGTCTTTCCATTTGCCATCCTCTTTTTCTGGCTGCTCTTTACAAAAAGAGGACGGGATATCGTAAAACTCTTTTCTCCTGTGGGACTGCTGATACTGTGCACCATCATCACGCCATGGATTTTTCTTGCCCAAAAGGCGAACCATGATTTTCTATGGTTCTTTTTCATACATGAACACATCCTGCGCTATGCGACGAAGATTCACGGCCGGTATCAATCTTTCTTTTTCTATGTGCCTATCGTTATCCTTGGAACGCTTCCCTGGCTTGCTTCCCTGATTCAGGCTATTCGCGCCAGATGCACCGGCGTGTATGATGTGACCTGGGGAAAGGCAAACCTGTCTTTTCTCGTCATCTGGAGTGTTTTTGTCTTTATCTTCTTTTCCATTTCATCTTCAAAACTCATTCCTTACATCGCGCCGATCTTCCTGCCGATTTCCATTATGCTCGGTCATCTGTTCAGGGGATATGATGAACAAACATGGCGTCCCATGCGGGGAAGTAAAGACAAATTTTATTACTACCTGCCTGTCGCTATTCAGTCCCTGCTGTTTATTGCTCTGCTCCTGACGCCTTGCTTTATGAAAGATCACACCGAGCTTGGGGGTGATCTCATTATCAGTTCCCCGCGCAACTGGTGGGGTTTAATCCTTCTGCCGGTTGCCACGCAATGCCTCATGGTATTTTTGCCGGGGATGATCAAACGACGGTTTAATACAGGCTGGTTCCTGACGGTCTATCTGCTTTCCGCACTCTTTCTGATTTCTCTGGTCTTCCCAGCCTCAGCCTTTCTGGCGCCTTACAAGAGCTCCTATTCACTGTCAAAGGCCATCCAAATCTATCTCCCCGCCGGCGAAGGGATTTACCAATACAAAACGTTCCTCTACGGTATTGAAAGTTATACGGACATCCGAACATCTGTTGTGGATAGCTTTGGAGAAATGGGTTTTGGAATGGAAAAATTGCCCGCGATCGAGAGAGCAAAGTATTTTCTATCTCAGCAGGATTTCTTTCGCCTCGTGAGAGAAAAACGGGGAAGTGTTTACTGTATCGCGGTCAAAAAAGGAAGCCTTAACGAACTGAAACAAGAATTTCCTCGCCTAAAGGTCATCTGGTCCAACGGCGTTCAACACTTTATCCGTCTGCCGTACTGAGACATAGCCTCTATCCGATTTCACTTCATTTTTCCGTATTTTTATAGTTTCCCCGTTCGGTTGAGAAGATCCCCGAGGAACCTTTTCAAGGATCCGTTTTCTAACTGCAGCTTGATAAAGGCCTTTTTGACAAAGCGGTTTCTATGTTTCCTGCATATATGTTTTCAGATGGCGCTTCACAGGGGGAAGCGTTCGCTGTCGGATTCAAGAGGCTGCCTTGTTCTGCCGATATAACAGTAAGAATCGTGTAATCAAATTCTCACCGCCAAGCGTAGGAGGAGAGGCTATGGGGTAGCCGTAAAGAAACCGATCGGCGTTGTCGCTTTGCTGATTCTATGGAGCTTCGCAATCCAGCCCGTTGTTGAAGCCGAAGAACCGTCAAAACCTGTCGAAGACATGAGCATTGAGGAGTTGATGAACCTCGATGTCCCCACGATTAACGGGGCCTGCAAGTTCGAGCAGAAAATTACGGACGCCCCGGCGGCAGTCAGCGTCGTCACGGCCGACGAAATCAGAAAGTACGGCTATCGCACCCTCGCTGACGCCTTGCGCAGCGTCCGGGGATTTTACGTCAGCTACGACCGCAACTATCACTACCTCGGCCTGCGCGGCTTCAGCCGTCCCGGCGACTTCAACAGCCGCGTACTGATGCTCATCGACGGTCACCGGATCAATGACAATCTGTACGAAACGGCCGCCATCGGCACCGAATTCCCGCTGGACATCGACCTGATTGATCGCATCGAGATCATCCGTGGCCCCAGTTCCTCTCTTTACGGCACCAGCGCCTTCTTCGGCGTCATCAATATCATCACCCGCCAGGGCAAGGACATGAAGGGGGCAGAAGTCGCCCTGTCCGCTGGATCCCAACAAACATACGGCGGCCGGCTCAGCTACGGAACGAAGTCACCAGGCGGCTTAGAGACGCTCATCTCCGGCACTACTTACCAGAGCGAAGGAAAGAAAAATCTCTACTACAGCGCCTACGACAGTCCCGCCACTCATAACGGCATTGCCGAAAACGGCGACCGCGACCGGAGTTACAGTTTTTTTGCAAAAACCGCCCTGCGGGATTTCACACTCAGCACCGCCTACGTCAACCGGGACAAGGAAATCCCGACCGGCTCTTACGGCGTCGTATTCAATGACGATCGAAACCGGAGCCTCGACGCCCACGGGTATGTTGATCTGAAATACTCGACCCGTCTGGATCGGCAGGACGAACTGACTGCCCGAATCTACCTGGACGACTACCGGTATCGAGGGGATTACGTCTTCGAAGGCGCCAACCCGGGGGATCCGCCCGTTGTCAACCGCGACCGAGCGGACGGCCAGTGGGTCGGCGGAGAGCTCCTCTATACGGGCCATCTCTGGCAACGACACCTGATCACCTTCGGCACGGAAGGACGCTATAACATCCGGCAGGATCAGCAAAACTACAATGACGGGGATTCTGCATATAACCTGGACGACAGCCGAAACTCCCACAGCTATGCCTTTTATATGCAGGACGAGTTTCACCTCCGTCCCAGTCTGATTGCCAATATCGGGGTGCGCCATGACGAATACAGCAACTTCGGCGGAACAACCAACCCGCGTCTGGCGCTGATCTACAAGCCGCAGGAGAAGAGCATCTTCAAGCTGCTCTATGGGTGCGCTTTCCGAGCGCCGAACGTCTACGAGCTCTATTACGGCGACAATGGCGTATCGCAAAAACCCAATCCTGATCTCAAACCGGAAACGATCCGGACCTACGAGATCGCTTATGAACAATACATCGGAGAGCACCTGCGGTCTTCTCTGGGCGGATTTTTCTACCGGCTCAGAGACCTGATCACACAGGCGACCGATCCGGCCGACGGCCTGCTCGTCTTCAGAAACAGTGGACGTGTCCAGGCCAAGGGAATTGAGACGGAGATAGAAGGCAAGTGGTCAAACGGCGTCCAGGGGCGCCTTGGCTATACGCTACAGCGGGTCGTGGATGACATCACCGACGAAACCCTGACGAATTCGCCACAGCATCTCTTCAAATTCAACGTGATCGCACCGATTATTGTCAAAAAGATCTTTGCCGGGATCGATCTGCAATATACCGGTCGCAGAAAGACACGGTCCGGCCAGGAGGAGGGGGGGTACGTTGTTGCCAATCTGACCTTGTACGGACAGCGTCTCTTTCATAACGTCGATCTGTCGGCGTCCCTATATAATTTGACGAATACGAAATACGCGGACCCGGTGGCGGGAGAATTTCGGCAGGAGGTTATCGAGCAGGACGGTCGCCTCTTCCAGTTCAAGCTGCTTGGAAGATTTTAGCCCGTGCGAAAACAGCACGATTATTAAACGCCCCATAAGCTTTTGACGATTCATTTATGACGACCCTGCGGACCTATGTAGATTGCCGTTGCAAAGCGATATCCTTTGCCTTCATGCTCCTGCTGGCGAGCCTGATCGGACAGAGCGCCGTTGCAGCCGATTCAGCGCCGCAACAGGAATATCGGATTAAAGCGACCTATCTCTACAAGATCTCCCATTTTATCGATTGGCCGGCGACGGCTTTCACTGCCTCCAGGGATTGCTTCCAGATCTGCGTAATGGGCAAGCAGGAAGTAGCCGGCGTCTTGACAGAATTTAACGGAAAGACTGTGAAGAAAAAAGAGCTCAAGGTTCGTATGATTACGGCTCCGCTGGAAATAGAGAGTTGTCACGTGCTCTTCATCGGCATATCGGAAAAAATGAGGGCGAATGAACTCCTAAACGCTGCGGCAGGGAAACATATCCTGACGGCAAGCGATCTGCCGGACTTCCTGCGCATCGGTGGCATGCTTCAACTCATCAATCTAGACGACAAGGTGCGCTTCGATATCAACCTGCGGGCAGCTAAGGAGCATGGCCTCGTCATCAGTTCTCAGCTGCTGCAACTGGCGCACGACGTTGTGGAATAAAGGAAACAGCAACATGGCCATTCGCCTTCACTCGACCAGCATCGAAAAAAAAATCAGATGGATCATCTTGTTGATCAGTGTTGTCGTATTGCTGGTGACCACCTCTGCATTTGTCGTTTATGAGATCGTTTCCTTCAAACAGAACATTAAACAGGAACTCGTCGCCTTAGCCGGCGTGCTCAGTTACAACACCCGCGCCGCTATCATGTTCGACAATCAAAAGGACGTCCGGGAGGTCTTATCAGGACTGCAGGCCAACCCACGCGTGCTGGCTGTACAGATCTACAGAGAGGATGGAACGCTATTTTGCAAATACGTCGCGCCCGGTGCGAAACCCTCGGGCGCCAGCAAAGGAAGGGCGATCGAGGCGCCCCTCTATTTCTCCTTAGCGAGCATCGTCATCTCCCGGCCTATCATGATGAACGAATATCCCGTCGGGACGATCCGCATCGAAGCAGACATGCAACAGCTGCAGAAACAATTCGGCTTTTTTCTGACAATCGTCCTGACCGTTCTGACAATCTCGCTGATTGTTGCGGTTGTACTTTCTCATCGACTCCAGCACTTCATCACAAAACCCATCCTGGGGCTGGTTAAAGCCATGCAGCGGGTTTCACGAGAGAAAAACTATTCCATCCGCTCTGAAAAGACCAGCCAGGATGAAATCGGTGATCTCGTTGATAATTTTAATGAGATGCTGGCGGAAATAGAAAGCCGCGACGTAACCCTCCAACAACGGCAGGAGCATCTCCGGGAACTGGCCAATTTTGACAATCTCACCCATCTGCCAAACCGGGCGTTATACTGCGACCGATTGCAACAGGCCATCCACCAGAGCGGGCGAATTCAAAGCAAAATCGCCATCCTTTTCATCGATCTTGATCACTTCAAGGACATCAACGATACCCTCGGCCACCGCATCGGGGATCTGTTGCTAATTTCCGCCGCACAACGTCTAAAAAGCACCATCCGCGTAAGCGATACCGTGGGACGACTCGGGGGAGACGAATTTACCATTATGCTGCCTGACATCAAAAACGCCCAGAGCCCCATGGTTGTTTCGTCGAAGATACTGAAATGTCTCGCCGCCCCCTTCCAAATCGAGGAACACGAGATCCACATCTCCGGCAGCATCGGCATCGCCATTTTCCCGGACGACGGGCAGACAGTCGAAGAATTGCTCAAGAATGCCGACACTGCCATGTATGAGGCCAAGAAGAACGGCAAAAACACGTTTCAGTTGTACGCAGAGGAGATGACCAGCAAAACGCAGAGCCGCATCGCCATGATGGGAGACTTGCATCACGTAATCGACAGACACGAACTTGTCCTATTCTATCAACCCAAGATAGCGATCCCGAACTTTCATCTCACCGGCTTTGAGGCCCTGCTCAGATGGAATCACCACCATTTGGGGATCATCTCCCCAGATCTTTTCATCCCGTTGGCCGAGGAAACCGGACTCATCGTCGCGATCGGAGAATGGGTTATGCGCGACGTGTGCCGACAACTCAAGGACTGGCAGGCAAAGGGCTATCCGGCAGCACCCATTGCCGTCAACGTCTCGCCGATTCAACTCAGACACAATCAATTCGTCGAGACCCTTCGCGCCATCCTCGACGAAACGCAGGTCGCGCCGTCGCTCATTGAAATTGAACTGACTGAAAGCGCGATCATGCAGAACGTCGAAACGACCGCCTCGATTCTAAAAGAGATCAAGGCTATGGGGATTCGGGTTTCCGTAGACGATTTCGGAACGGGTTATTCATCGCTGAGTCAGTTGAAACGTTTCCCGATCGACACGCTGAAAATTGACAAGTCGTTCGTCCTGAACATCAACCGAAACAAAGAGGATGAGGCCATTGTCACCGCTATTATCTCGATGGCGCGAAGCCTGGGCATGGATGTCGTCGCCGAGGGGGTCGAAACCCCTGAACAAATGCAGATCCTGGCCCTAAAGGGGTGCCATCAGATGCAGGGCTATCTATTCAGCAAACCCCTGCCATCCAAATCGATTGAATCCTTCATGCGTACCATCCAAGACCCCGACGAAGGACCGTTCCGACGATTCGATCCTGTCACTCTGGGACTACCTGCGGACGTCTATTCGTGCTAGCCCTCTTAGCCCATCGTGCCTCCTGCCGCGAATGGAACACGGCACACTGGCCTTTTCCGTATCCATAGCGACGACCATCACTGCGTCATTGAAACTTGGCCGCCATTCACCCCTCTTTCCTTTACAGCTTCTCGTAATGAGCTCACCAAATTGAGAAAGCGCCGCTGACATCCCACTGACCGGCGCGTGCTTATTTTAGAATCGCCGCAAACGCAACCAATGGAAAAAAATAACCCTTGACCGCGAAGGTCGTCTCAGTCTATTTTCCCGCCGCTGATAGATGGAAAGTGTCGGTGACGAATTGAAGGTGGTATAATAAATTTTATGGAAGCCTTGTTTTTCTCAACGGGATTCGTAGTGCTGGCAGAAATGGGGGACAAGACCCAACTGCTCGCGATGGCCTTTGCCACGCGTTTCAGGGCCTCGGTGGTCATGGGAGGGGTCTTTGTCGCAACGATCTGCAATCATTTTCTGGCTGTTGTCGCCGGAAACTATCTCACGCATCTTGTCCCGACACATTACATCCAGATGGCTGCAGCCGCATCCTTTATTCTCTTCGGTCTATGGACTATCCGCGGCGACAAGCTGGCGGGTGAAGACGAACGCTTTCACTTTAACCCCTTCTGGACCGTCGCGATCGCCTTCTTTCTGGCGGAAATGGGAGACAAGACCCAACTTGCCACCGCGGCGCTGGCTGCCAAGTATCAATCGATTTTGCCTGTTCTGATCGGAACGACAACGGGAATGCTGATCGCCGACGCGCTCGGGATCGGCATCGGGATTGTCCTGGGCAAGCATCTCCCGGACCGCGCTATCAAATGGACGGCCGCCGCCATCTTTATTTTCTTCGGCATCTATGGGCTGACTGAAACGATTCCGACCGCCATCCATGCAATCATAGGATGAACGAAAAGCGACGCCGGAAATGCTCAGACAAATCAGACAAGCGTCTGATGAATGGACGCGGAAGGGATCACCCCCTCGCGCAGGACGCGGAAGGGATGAACGGTGATGTCGATAATGGTGGAGCCTTTGCCGCCAGGGGTGGTCCCGCCATCGATGACGGCATCGAGCCGGTCCCCGAGGCGGTCGATCACGTCGGCGGCCGTCACACATTCGGCCTGACCGGAGAGATTCGCACTCGTAGCAGTCAAAGGCTTTGCTAGATTCACCGCCAGGGCCGCAGCGATCGGGTGCGGAGAAACCCGGACGGCGATCTTTCCGGTGCCGGCGGTCAGCCGGGGCGACAAGCAATCAGAGGCCTCGAAGACGAGGGTCAGCGCGCCGGGCCAGAACTGTGCCATGAGTTTCTCGGCGACCGCCGGAACTGCCGCAACCCACGACGCGAGGTCTTCGCGACCGCCGAGAATAACGGAAATCGGATTGTTGAATCCCCGCCCCTTCACCTCGAAGATCTTCCCGATGGCGGCTTCATTGCAGGCATCCGCACCAAGCCCGTAGAAGGTCTCGGTCGGATAGGCTACGACCCCGCCCGCCTTCAGAAGATTCACGGTCTCCTGAATCTTTTCTGGGTCAGGGTGGAGCGGATCGATGGGGATGATGCGGGTCATGCGCCTCCGGCGCGTTCGAAGTTTAAAGTTTCATGGAACACTATGGGATAAGCGCGTTCAATTTTTCCTGTTTCTCTTCCACTTCGTGCGCCATCTTTCGGCCGTAAACCTGAAGCTTCTTCCGCAGGGCGCGGTCGGTGAGACTCAGAATCCGGATCGCCAGAAGCGCCGCGTTTTTGGCACCGGCGTTACCGATGGCCATTGTTGCTACGGGAATCCCGCCCGGCATTTGCACAGTCGAGAAGAGGGCGTCAAGGCCATTGAGCGAGGTCGCATTCATGGGAACGCCGATTACCGGAAGCGCCGTCTGAGATGCAATGACCCCGGCAAGATGGGCCGCCGCCCCGGCGCCAACAACAACGATCTTGATGCCGCGCCCCTCCAGGCCCGTTGCAAAATAGGCGGTACGCTCCGGCGAGCGGTGCGCCGAAGTCAAAAAGACCTCATAGGGAACGCCGAATTCCACGAGAACATCCATGGCGTTTTTCATGGTCTGGAAATCCGAGTCGCTGCCCATCACAACGCTGACAACGGGAGATGATTTCTTCTTCATAACGATGAACTCCTTTAACCAGTAAAGGTCAAGTGGTTGGAAGCAGCGGCCTTAACCGCGCTCAACCGCTCAGCTTCTTTTTTCTGCCTTGTCACTGCGGCGCCAGCCGTTATCTAATATTTCACCTTGCTCAGGTAGTTCGAAATAGCCGTATCGTATTTGGCCGTCGTCTGGAATACCTTCACGGCAAGGCGGAAGTTTGTCAGTTCGGAAACCTTCCCGCCGGTTTTCGCCATCTCATCGAGGATCGCCGGATAGTCAGCCGGATCGATCACGACGGACACATAGCGGTAGTTCTTCGACGCGGCGCGCAGCATGGCGGGACCGCCGATATCGATGTTTTCGATCGCGTCTTCCAGGGTGCAGCCCTCTTTCGCCACGGTCTTTTCGAAGGCATAGAGATTGATGACGACCATGTCGATCATCTCGATGTCGTGTGCCGACGCCGAGGCCATGTGTTCCGCATTGTCGCGCAGAGCGAGAAGCCCTCCGTGCACCTTCGGATGCAGGGTCTTCACGCGCCCGTCCATCATCTCAGGGAACCCCGTGTATTCGGAGACGTCCTTGACCGTCAGGCCGCCGGCACGCAGTTGCGCCGCCGTCCCACCGGTGGAGAGGAGCTCCACGCCGTAAGCGGCCAGGCCTTTGGCGAATTCAACGACACCCTGCTTGTCCGTGACACTGATGAGTACGCGTTTTATTTTGTTCTGTTTCATGGCTGCTATTCTCCCCTTATGGCTTTCATGTGCTGAATTCTCTTTTCAATCAGATCGCGGGTCCCGATGTCAGAGCGGTGATCGACCGGCCCGCGGACGGCGGCGACGGCCTTCTCCGCGATCTGCTCGGCCTCCGCAAGGATCGGTGCGATCCCGACAATGCCGATACCGCGCGAACTGCTCAGATACAAACCGTCAGCCCGCTGATCGACCGAAGCGTAATAGAGCCGGGCCTCAGCCATATTGCCAATCTCGATCCTCGCCGACGTGGAAGCGGCGTCCGCCTCGCTGATTTGCTCTTTCGGCAGGCCATAGGCCTTCGGAACAATATATTTGCAGACAGTCGCCTGATGCTCGAATTCGACGGGAAGTTGATCCAATGTGCCGTCGATGATCGCACGGCACAGATCGACAAAATCAGTTTTCAGAAGGGGCAGGATGTTCATGGCCTCCGGATCGCCAAAACGGGCATTGTACTCCAGCAGGCGCGGGCCGTCTTTCGTTGCCATGAAGCCCGCGTACATGACACCCTTATAATAAGCGCCGGTTTCCTTGTAAAGGGCCTCGGCCACCCGGCGCGTGATTTCCAATCCCTCTTCGACATCCGACGCCTTGAGGAAAGGCAGGAGGTGATCGGCGTCGGAGTAAGTTCCCATCCCGCCGGTATTCGGCCCCTTGTCGCCTGCGAAGCGCCGTTTATGATCCTGAACAGCCGGGGTGGACACAACGGTCTTCCCGTCGCAGAGACACTGAAGGGAAAACTCCTCCCCTTCGAACTTCTCTTCGACGATCAGCCGCGCGTAGGTCGAGAGGATCTGATGGCAAAGCGCCAGCGCCTCCTCATGGGTCTGAAAATGATCCCCCTGAACGAGCACCCCCTTACCGCCGGTCAGGCCATCGGGCTTGAGGACAACCCGATCGAGGCTGGCGATAAAGTCTTTAACCCCCCGGTAGGTCTCGAAGACCTTGAAACGGGGATTGCCCTGGATGCCGTACTTGCTGAGCAGGGCACGGGTAAAAGCCTTGGAGGTTTCCAGTTGTGCCAGATCCTGTAGCGGACCCACGCAAGGAATGCCGATGGCGGCAAGGGTATCGACCACACCATTTCCCAGCGGGTCTTCGGGACCAATCACGGCGAAGTCGATGGCGTGGTCGTGCGAAAAACCGTTGATTTCCGCCAGATCGTCATACCCTCCCAGGCGGGTCTGCTCGGAGAGTCCCGCGATGCCGGGATTGTTGGACTTCATATAGGCAAACAGTTTCGGATCACGCTGCGACCGCACGATCGCCTCCGCAATCGCGTGCTCCCGCGCTCCGTTTCCAATCAGCAGAATATTGGCCATTTTCCTCCCCCTCCTCCCATCATTGGCAAACGCCGCACCTTATAACTTATTCCTCCGAATAGAGTCAAACAATTCCCCGTCAGCGGCGGATCAAGGAACGGAGCGACGCCTTAATGTTCTGAACGCCCGCCACCTCATAGAGAAGAAAAATGACCCCCCCACCGCAGATCGAGGCAGCGGAAGCAACAGCCGCATGGGCCCAGAAGGGACGCCACCCGATAACGATCGGTGCAAACCAGAGTTTGAGCAACCAGGCGCATCCCATGCCAACCGCCGAAATCACCACAACCTGTAAAAAGATTCGGACCAGCTTTGCCGTCGATTCATGTTCCTTGAAGCGTTTGAGCCAGATACCATACAAGAGCGCCCCTTGCGCGGTCATGGCAATGCCCCCGGCGAGCGCAATGCCGGGCGCCCCCATCGCACGACCCAAAAGCCAGTAGAGCGGCACGCTCCCAACTGCAGCGCCCGTGCTGACAAGCATAGGCAGCAGGGTATTTCGCGTAGCGTAGAAACTGCGGTTGATGATCATAACGGCGGAAAAGCCGAAGGCCCCCAGCAGATACATGGCTAGAACCGGCGCCGTCGCCGCAGTGGAGGATGCATCAAATCGGCCGTGCTGAAAGAGCACGGCGATAATCTCCGGCGACAGAGCGATCATGATCCCCGTCAAGGGGATCAGATATAGCGTCATCTTCGTCAGAACGCCGTTGAGCAGGCGCGTCATCTTCTCGTACTGCTCCTCCACGGCGAGTTGGGAGATGAAGGGGAAGAAGGCGACACCCGAGGCCTGTCCGAACACGGCGACTACCATCATCATCGTCCGCAGGGCATAATTGAGACTCGCCGTTCCGCCCTCTCCCAGGAAGGAACCGAAGAACCGGAAGAAAACTTCGTTGGAGAAGGTCAGTCCCAACCCCAGGATCAGCGGCACCGTCAGACGGACGTACTGAATCAGATCCGGGTCGGTCAGACGGAAGCGAAAGCGGTAGGCGATGCCCGTTTTCATCGCTCCCGGAAGCTGAAGGAAAAAGTTTCCCGCAAGCGCACCGACCAAAACCCCCCAGGCAAAGCCTTCGACGCCAAGGGCGGGACCCAGGATGATGCCGCCCAGGATGATGCCGAGGTTATAAACGAGTGGGGCCAGCGCGGGCCAGAAGAAGCGCTTGTGGGCCATTTGAACGGCGGAGAGAAAAGCCCCCCAATAGAAAAAGATCTGGGCAGGCAGGATGATCCGGGTCAGTCGGACGGTCAGGGCACGGCGCGCGGGGTCGGCAATATGCGACCCCATCAGGCCGAGGACCTCCGGGGTATAATAAATCGCCAGCGGAATCATCACCGCAAAAATAAGTGAACCGACCGTCAGCAGATTGGAAAAGCAGTCCGAAGCCCCGCGCGCATCCTTCCGGGCGATGAAGCCCTGATAGATCGGAATGAAGGTAACCGAGAGAAACCCTCCGGCGAGGAAGTGATTCAACAACTCCGGGATGAAGAATGCTGTCACATAGGCGTCGATCTCGAAATGCGTGCCGCCATAGATCGCCAGCACCTGCTCACGTACCAACCCCATCACCCGGCTCAGGAAAACCGAGCCGATCATGATGGCCGTTGCAATGGTCAACGTTTTTTTTAGGGCGGCGGACTTGTCGATCTCCGCCGTATGTTCCTGGACAGTCGTCACGCAATGATCCTTGATGGACGGATGGGGCCGATCAACCGGTCAGGCCCGGTATCTTGGCCTCAAGCTCGCCGCGCGTCAGACCCGCAATATGGATTGTTTTATTTCTTGAACGCTCGCCGCCGACAATGCGGATGCTCGTTTTGGGGACTTGGAGGGTCTTGGACAGAAACCGGATGCACTCCTCGTTGGCAAGTCCCTCCACCGGCGGGGCCGTGATCTTGAGTTTGACTGCATCCCCCTGAATTCCGGCGAGCTCGCATCGGGACGACCTGGGCAGGACCCGGAGGGCAAAGGTGATTCCTTCTGTCGTTTCCCTGATCAAGACCATACGTCCCTATTTTGATCTCGTGTTATAATTTAATTTTGATTGCAGCTTCTTTCAGTGATGCAACCAGAAAGTACTGGAGAAACAGGATAGCCAGGATGACGATAAAGGGTGAAAAATCGATCCCGATATTCCCGAAGGAAAGCCGCCGCCGGATAGGACGCAGAACGGGTTCCGTCACCCGGTAGAGGAACTGAACGATCGGGTTGTATGGATCGGGATTGACCCAGGAGATGACCGCGCGGGCAACGATCACCCACATATAAGAAGTCAACACCACGTCCAGCACCACGGCGATGGCGTTGAGGAGATTCGCCCCGAGATTCATGACGACCCCTTTCTGTAACTGTTTGAAATGCCATGTAATTACTGTCTGAGGCCACAAAAGTCAAGGGTTATTATTGCAGATGTTTTTGATTGACTTGTCGGCGGGAATGGGAGACAAAAATAATCATACAATTACTCTCTATAGGGGGAAGATCATGTTAGGAAAGGTCGCGATGATCGGCGGCGGCAAGATGGGGGAAGTCATCACGAGTGGCATTCTGTCGCACCGTTTGGCGTTGCCTGAAGAGATAACCATTACCGATGTGCTGAAGGAACGGCGGGAATACCTGAAAATGGAATATGGCGTTCAAGCGGGTGAAGACAATGTCGCCGCCGTCAAAAATGCCGACACCGTTATCCTGGCGGTTAAACCCCAGGAGATGACTGCCCTACTCAAGGCGATCGCCCCCGTGGTTGACGACTCAAAACTGATCATCTCCATTGCCGCCGGTGTGACCATTCAGGCCATTGAAACGGCCTTTGGGAAAAAGGCCCGCATTATCCGCGTCATGCCGAACACCCCGGCTCTCGTCGGGGCGGGCGCTGCAGCACTTGCCACCGGTGAGCAGGCCTCGGAGATCGACCTGGAACTCGCCAAGGCCGTTTTCGGAGCCGTCGGGCTGGCGGTCGTCGTCGAAGAACATCTGATGGATGCGGTTACCGGCCTGAGCGGCAGCGGCCCGGCCTATGCCTTTGTGATTCTTGACGCCCTATCCGACGCCGGCGTCCTCATGGGGCTGAAACGCGACATCGCACTTCAGCTGGCAGCCCAGACCCTATTAGGCGCAGCCAAGCTCTGTCTGGAGACGCAGAAGCACCCGGCTCAACTACGCGACATGGTGACCTCTCCCGCCGGCACTACCATTGCCGGGATCAAGGCCCTGGAAGAAGGGCGATTGCGCGCCACCCTCATCAAGGCTGTCGAAGACGCAACCCTGAGGTCGAAGGAGTTGGGGGCGAAGAAATAAAAAGTCACAAGTGACGAGAAGGGCGTTCCGAGTGCCTGTGTGGCGACAAGGTTTCGGTTAAACCGCCTCCCTGCGGCATGCGCCCAGTTCTGAGGTTTTCCGCTTGTCACTTGTTACTGACGGTGTCAGCCCCCAGTGCTGACCACTGCAACGATTTGACTTTGGCAATCGTCGTAACTAATTTTGATCAATAACCTGAGAACGTCCTATTTGGGGAGGTCTTTGATCATGTTACGCAAGACGAAACGTTTACTCGGTATTGGTTTTAGTCTATCACTGATTCTGGTCCTGATGGTTGCCGTTGCCCCCGCTCGGTCATGGGCCGAACCGGATCTCAGAACGGCGATCAGCAAGGTGGCCAAGGCGGCGATTCCCGCCGTAGTTCACGTCGAGGTGACCCAGAAAAGCGAGGTTGCCAATCCCTTCTATGACGGCGATCCCTTCATGCAGCGATTCTTTGATCTGCAGAAGACGCCGAAGAAGTTTCAACGCATCCAGAAGGGACTCGGCACGGGCTTTCTCATCAATTCCCAGGGCTATATCCTGACCAATAACCACGTCGTCAGCGGCGCATCCAGCATCGAGGTGCAGCTCGCGGACGGCCGCAAACTGCTCGCTAAAAAGATAGGAACCGATCCTAAAACAGATTTGGCTGTCATTCAAATATCCGGCAAGGACCTGCCCTACCTGAAGTTCGGCGATTCCGATCGAGTCGAAGTCGGTGAGTGGGTCGTGGCCATCGGACATCCCCGGGGGCTGGACCAGACGGTCACGCAGGGAATCATCAGCGCCAAGCACCGCAAGGGTATCTCCGATCCGAGCAGCTATCAGGACTTTCTCCAGACCGACGCCGCTATCAATCCGGGCAACAGCGGCGGCCCGCTTCTCGATCTCAACGGCTATGTCATCGGGATCAATTCCGCCATCGCCTCTTCCTCCGGCGGTTCAGAAGGCATCGGCTTCGCCATCCCAAGCAACATGGCCTTTCATATTGCCAAGGCCCTCCTGGCCCACGGCAAGGTAGAACGGGGTTGGCTCGGTGCAAATCTGCAGGATCTGACTTACGAGCAAGCCCGCCAGATGGGACTCTCTACAAGCAAAGGCGTCCTCGTCATGGAAGTGGTCAAGGGTGGACCGGCGGAGAAGGCAGGCCTCCTCAAGGGAGATGTAATCCTGGATTATAGCGGCGCCCAGGTTGCGGATGCCGAGGACCTGAGAAACAGGGTGGCAACAGCGGCGGCAGGCCAAGAGGCCAAACTCACTGTCTTGCGGAAGAGTCAGAAGCTTTCTATCAGCGTCCGCATCGCCAGTTACGAAGCAGCGGCGAAGGTTCTTGCTGCATCGATCAAAAGCCGCCTGGGCATCGAGATCCGACCTGTGACGGATAAAGAAGCCTCGAAATACGGACTTGAATCCCCTGTCGGCGTCGCGATTACCGCCCTGACCCCGGGCAGCCCGCTCAATAAAGCGGGTTTGGAGGTCAACGACATTATCCTCGGCTTCAACGGTCAGGTCATTGAAAATATGGACAGCTTTGTCGCGGTCGTCAATGCCATCCCTGCCAACCAGCTTGTCGCCCTGCTTGTTTTGGATTACCGCAGCGGGAATACAGGTACGGTCAGGGTTCGGCTTAAGTAATGGTCCCAACATCAACCAGGAAAGGAGATAAAAGACTATGCAAAGAGCGAGCGACTTATTAAAGAGCAAGTCCAAAGAGGTATGGTTTGTCCCGCCGGATGCCACTGTCTTCGAGGCTCTCAGGCTGATGGGGGAAAAAGAGATCGGCGCCCTGATCGTGAGGGACAGCGGTAACAAGGTCCACGGTATCATCACGGAAAGAGATTACGCCCGGAAGATCGCCCTCCAGGGAAAGACCTCGCGCGACACATTGGTCAAGGATGTGATGACACCCGCCGATAAAATGTTCACCGTAAAGCCGGAAACCAGCGTCGACGATTGCATGGTCCTGATCACCGGCAAGCGGATCCGTCATCTGCCCGTTTATGACGGCGACCGGTTTATCGGACTCATATCGATCGGCGACGTGGTGAAATCCATCATTTCCGCAAAGGACACCCTGATCGACCAGTTGAGCAACTATATTGCGGGAAAATATTAGCCAGTGCAACACGCCCGATCCATGTGATCGTTTCGAAAGGAGATCGAGTGTCTTTTCCCGATCCGGTTCTGATGGCCCGTTGGCAGTTTGCCTTCACCGTCATGTTCCACATTCTCTGGGCCGTTTTGATCGTCGGCCTGAGCCTCTTCCTGGTCGTGATGGAGGCCATCTGGATCCGGACCGGAAATCCCGTCTATCTGCGGCACGTCAAGTTCTGGACGCGTTTTTTTCTGATCTGTACCGCGGCAGGAGTCGCCAGCGGCTTTCCAATGTCATTTCAGTTCGGTATGAATTGGAGCCGATTCTCGGAGGCGGGCGGAGACTTTTTCGGTCATATTCTCGGCTATGAGGGCGCCATGGCCTTCATGCTGGAAGCCAGTTTCCTCGGTATCATGATCTTTGGCTGGAAACGGGTCTCCCGGGGGATGCACCTCTTCGCAACAACCATGGTGGCCCTCGGGGCTTCCCTTTCCGCCTTCTGGATCCTCGTGGCCAATTCCTGGATGCAGCACCCCGGCGGCGGCCATTTTGCCGATGGGAGGTTCGTGGTAACCGATTACTTCAAGGCTCTCTTCACGCCGGACATGTTCTGGAGCGTCACCCACATGTGGATGGCGTGTCTCGAAATCTCCTTCTTCACGATTGGCGGCCTCAGCGCCTGGTATCTGCTCAAAGGCAGACAGGTCGATTTTTTCCTCCGGTCCTTCAAAATCTCCGCTATCGCCATCGTTATCGTTGCCCCGCTTCAAATCTGGTTGGGGGACGGCTCAGGAATCACGACCTCCCACCTGCAGCCTGAAAAATTTGCCGCCATGGAGTCTCATTGGGAAACGAACCCCCCTGGACAGGGGGCGCCCTGGCACATTGTGGCCTGGCCGGATGCCGAAACAGCTAAAAATCGTTGGGAGGTTAACATTCCCAACCTCCTGAGCCTCCTGGGCGGTCATGCCCTCACCGCGGAGATCAAGGGACTCCGTGCCTTCCCGAAGGAAGACCGGCCGCCTGTCGTCTTGCCCTTCTACGCCTTCCGCGTGATGGTCCTAGCCGGAATGCTCATGGCGGGCATTATGGTCTGGACCCTATGGACATGGCGAGGGGGAGGGCTAACCCCCGATCGGATCACGAAACAGAAGGGCCTCCTTTACGCGTGGATAAGCGGGATCGTCCTCGGCTATCTGGCCCTGCAGGCCGGCTGGATCGTCCGCGAAGTGGGTCGTCAGCCGTGGATCATTTACAGGATGCTGCGAACGGCGCATGCCGTTTCTCCGATCCCGGCGCCGTTCGTCGGAGTCTCTCTGGTCGTCTATCTAGCCGCCTATGGCCTGCTGGTTGTCTGTGTCATCAAAGCCATGCGGCGGCTGATTCGCCGGGGACCAACAGAGTATGAAACGCTTGCTCAGGCGCCCCACGCGACCCATCAGGGGAGCCCATCATGACGCTGATCTCGACCCACTTGCCCGAAGTCTGGTATGGCATCATCGGCTTTCTGCTCCTGTATTATGCTGTAGCGGACGGTTATGATCTCGGCATCGGGATGCTATCGCTTTTCGCCAAAGACGACGCGGAGCGCGGTCTGATGATGTCCGCCATCAAAGACAACTGGCATGCCAATCAAACCTGGCTGGTTCTTCTAAGCGGCATGCTCTTCGGCGCCTTTCCCCGTCTCTACAGCCTGGTGCTGAGCACGCTCTATTTCCCCCTGCTGCTCATGCTCGTCGGGCTGATGACTCGGGGGATCGCTCTCGAATTCAGGGACGGTTCGCCGCATAAGTCGCTGTGGGGCTTTTTATTCGGAATCGGCAGCGTGATTGCTGCTGTAACACAGGGCTTGACCTTGGGGACCCTTCTCTGGGGTCTCGATGAACACCCCGTCTCGCTGAATCCCTTTGCTCTTCTTACCGCCGTCGGCGTTACCGCCGGTTACGTCATGCTGGGCAGCAGCTATCTGATCCTCAAAACAACCGGTCCGGTGCAGAGGTGTGCCTTTGCTAGCACGCGTTGGGCGTCCCTTGCAACGCTATGCCTATCCTGCGCGGTTTACGCAGGCGTGGTGATGCGCTACCCGTTCATCCGAACCAAATGGTTGCAACATCCCGTTTGGCTGTCAATCGCTCCACTGATTGCGATTGCCGCACTATGCCTCTACCTGATCACTCTGAAAAAACGCCTGGAGTCGGTCCCCCTCGTCCTTAATATCATCTTCGTGCTCGCGGGTTTCCTCGGCTTGTCCATCGGTTTCTACCCGTACATCCTTCCTAATGTCGTTCTCTCGCCCATGACCATTCGATCCGCGGCGGCTTCTTCCTATACGCTCTCCTTTATGTTGATCGCCACGATCGTCGTCCTCCCAGTCATTCTCATTTATTCGGCATATAAATTATGGACCTTCCGCGGGAAGGCGGAGTTGCAGGAATACGACGACTAACTGATACAACCCGTTAGGTTAGTCCGGGACGGATCCCGGCTTATGCAAGTTGCCACGTGCCAGTGACGCAAAGACCCCCAACGCGCAAAGAACGGCCATAATGGTCAACAGGGTGCTCATACTGCGTAGCAACAGCGGGCTTTGGAGTTTCGTCAGGGGGTCCGATCCGATCAAGAGGAAAAAGACCATCATAGCCAGCGTCATACTCAACATCTGACCGATTTGACGCATGGTGGCCAGGGCGCCGGATGCAAGGCCGTAACGGCTTCTGTCCACTGAGCTCATAATCGCATTGGTGTTGGGCGAGGCGAACAGCGCAAAGCCGAAGCCTTGAACGCAAAGAATACAGACGATCATCCAGATCGGCGTTTGGTCGTGGATCGGGATCAACGCCAGCAGACCGACGCCCGTCAGGGCCATGCCGGCAGACGCGATCACCCGAGGCTCCATGCGGTCGGAGAGTCGGCCGGCGAGAGGAGAAAACAGGGCCTGGACAAGGGGCTGGGCGATCAGGAGCATTCCGGCCGTTGCCGCAGACAGATCGCGGACGATTTGCAGGTAGAGGCTCAGCAGGAACCCGACGGCAAAGGTGGCGCTATAATGAATCAGGGCCGCCAGGTTTGAATACAGGAAAACGCGATTGGAGATAAACAGACGTACATCCATAACGGGCGAGGCCGCTCGGCGTTCAAATACCATAAAACCAATCAAGCAGATGCTGCCGGCCGCTGTCAGAATCAGGCCGTGATTGGATGGTATCCTGGAAAGACCGTACATCAGCGTCGCCGTCCCTACGCCATAGAGCAGCATGCCCGGCAAATCGAGGCCTTCTCCTTCAGCATCGGGCCGCTCGGCGTCGAAGTGTCTCTGGACCGCCCAGACCAGCCAGAGACCGAGAGGTACGATCGTCGCAAAAATGCTTCGCCAACCGAAATATTCCGTCATCAGACCGCCCAGCACCGGTCCGCTGGACAGGCCGACATAGACCGCCGCGATATTGATGCCGAGAACCCGACCACGTTCCGAATGGGGAAAAGCCGCCGTCAGCATGGCCGTGATCGTCGCGAAGATCATGGCCGCTCCCAGACCCAATCCTCCCCGAGCCAGAATCAGGACGGTCACAGAGGGCGCCATTGCGCATAGCAGGCTCATCAGACTGAAAATTACGCACCCGGCAAGGAAGATCCTGCGTCGTCCGTAAAGATCGGCAATTCGTCCGATCGGCACCAAGGCTACCGCGGTGGCGAGCAGGTAGATCGACTGAACCCATCCCAAGCTGACAGCGCTCAGGGAAAAAGCGCGCCCTATCTCCGGCAGGGCGATATTGAGGGCAGACCCCATGAAGGAAGGGAGAAAGGAACTCACGATGGCGATCCGCAGGAAGGTCTTCCTGCCTGCCGGTGACAAGTTTTGAGGAGACGGGTTCACATTCATAAAAGTAGGTGATTGGAATAATACGTTTCCATGATCGTTGTCAAGAGCCCCCCTGGCCCTTACCGTATGTAGGATATTTCTTATAATACTACGATGCTTTTTTCTCGTCGGTTTCCCTAAAAGAAACTCAAGCCGACGATTCAATCTGCCGATTAAGTCGGATGTTGCGATTGTTACAATTGCATGGGTGATCGTGTATCGCACGAAACACAGCCACCGACTTAAGATAGGGGCCCAGGGCGCTGGAGGCCCTCTCTAAAACGTATCGTTGAAAAAAGGAACACTTATGGAAGAGAATTTCCTTCAACGGGTTATTGCTCTAAATGAAATGGCCATAAATAGGTTCCAACGGCAAAGGTGGTTGGCAACCGCTCTGACCGTCGGCTTGATCATCCTGTTGGCCACTCAAGGATGGAGCGCTGACACTGGCAAAGATCTGACAACCATGAGCCTGGAAGACTTGATGCTCATTGAAGTCACATCCGTTTCCAAAAAAGCGGAACGTCTCTCTGACGCCCCTGCAGCCATATTCGTCATCACGCGCGAGGACATTCGCCGCTCCGGCGTAACAAACATTCCAGATGTCCTTCGGATGGTCCCTGGCGTGGAAGTCGCTCGGATTGACAGCAACAAATGGGCTATCAGTGCCCGGGGGTTCCAGACCCGATTCGCGGACAAACTGCTCGTTCTGATCGACGGCAGAAGCGTTTATTCCAACCTCTATTCGGGCGTCTGGTGGGACGTTCAGGACACGATGATCGAAGACATTGAACGGATCGAGGTCATCCGGGGCCCTGGCGCGACTCTCTGGGGGGCCAATGCTGTCAATGGCGTGATCAATATCATCACCTGTCACGCCTCTGAAACACAGGGAAGACTCGTTACGGTCGGAGGGGGGACACATGAAAGGGGATTTGCCGGAGTCCGCCACGGACTGAAGGTCGGGGAAGAAACCTACCTCCGGCTCTACGCCAAATACTTTGAACGTGGAGAAACTCGAACACAATCAGGACCGGAAGCCAACGACAGCTGGAATGCCTTTCATACCGGATTTCGTCTGGACCGGACAGCTTCCGACGACAACACCTTTACCCTCCAGGGCGACGCCTATCGGGAACATGCCAATGGTGTCGACGATGTCTGGACACTGACACCGCCTTATACGATTAGGCTCCAAGAATACACCCGTGTGGGAGGCAGCAACATCCTCGGACGCTGGACCCACGTCCTCACAGCAACGTCACAGTTGAGCCTTCAAGGCTACTATGACCACACAGAACGCCACGACTCCTTTCTTCACGAAGACACGGACACGATGGATCTGAACCTGCAGCACCGATTCCAGTGGTTCGGTCGGAACGATATCGTCTGGGGGATCGGCTACCGAATGACTCAAGATGCCGTTTCAGAAAGTGAGTATTTTATCTTGACACCCAGCACCCGCCGCGACCAGCTCTTCAGCGGCTTCCTGCAAAATGAGTTCACCCTGATCCCAGAACGGCTCCGTTGGATAATCGGCACAAAGCTGGAACACAATGACTATACTGGATTCGAGTTTCAGCCTTCAACGCGTCTGTCCTGGACCATTACACCCCATCAGTCGGCCTGGGCCGCCATATCGCGGGCGGTCAGAACCCCGTCGCGTATAGAACACGGACTGGAAACCAACTATTATGTCTTCGCACCTGTCTCACCGGCCATCTATCCGACGGTGGTTACGGCTTATGGTAACGCCAATTTCAAGTCGGAAGAAGTTATTGCTTATGAAGGAGGGTACCGTCTTCAACCGACCCGCCGGTTCAATATCGATATATCCTGTTACTTTAATGACTATGACCATATCCGCAACAGTTACGTAGGTACGCCCTTCTTCCTTGGCACACCGGTTCCCCATGCCGTTTTTCCGATCATTCTTGACAGCAGCCTGTCGGCCAAGATTTATGGTACGGAAGTGGCGGTCGGTTGGAAACCCATTGACCGCTGGCAGATCAAGGCCAGTTACACCTATGCCGAGATTAGAGAGGCCGCAACGACATACCTTACCACTTACGGCATCAATTTTGGCATCCCCAGACATCAGGTTTCTTTGCGGTCTCTCGTCAATCTGCCCCACAGTATCGAGGTAGACGCCTGGCTGAGGTATGTAGGTGGCTTCCAGGGGGAACCTGTCGATGCATATACGACGATGGATCTCCGAATCGGATGGCGCCCGATCTCTTCTTTGGAGTTTTCTCTGGTTGGCCAGAATCTGCTGCAGGAAAGCCATCCGGAATTCTGCACTGAACTATACAGCAGCCAGGTTTATGAAAGCCGGCGCAGCGCCTACGCAAAGATCACTTTGCATTTTTAAGGTTTTGAATCAACTTCGCATTTGTCATATAAGAACGAGAGACATGACGTTTAGACAGACCATACTGATTCTCACGCTGTGCATCTGCCTTTTGCTTCCTTGGCCATCCCGAGGTGAAAGACATGAGTCACAAGAATACGCACTGAAAGCGGCCTTTCTCTATAACTTCATCCTCTTTACGGAATGGCCGGAAAGCGTCGGCCCCACTCTCAAACTCTGCACATACGGACGGGATCCCTTCGGACAGAACCTGGATAAGCTCAAAGGGAAAACCGCTGGGGTTCGCACCATCGCGATATATCGAGCAACCCGCCTGTCTGAGCTAAAGGACTGCCAGGTGGTCTTCATCAGCGCCTCGGCGATCGAACAGCTCGATGAGCTCCACAATGCCCTCAAGGGACGCGCTGTTTTGACAGTGGCCGACACCCCAACCTCTACGATGGGTATCGCCATCAACATGTTTACCTGCCAGAACAAGATCTCTTTCGACATCAATCTGGCTGCCACCCGCAACGCCGGGCTGTCGGTAAGCTCTAAACTGCTGAAACTGGCTGAAAAGGTGTCCCAATGACGGCAGCCGGGAAGTATAATATCATCACGCTGCGACGCAAGCTCCAACGCATCAACCTGATAACGCTTGCGACTGCCATTGTCCTGGTCGCCTTGTTGGTGCTAACAAGCAGTTATTTAATGAATCTGTTCTCGCTGGTAGAAAAGAATCGTGCCACGGCAGCCGTTCTGGCTGAAAATACCGCGGCCTCTTTAATGTTTCAGGACAAAGACGCTGCGCTTGGTGTTCTGGCATCGCTCAACAATTCCGAGGACGTGCTGGGGGTCGCCCTATACGGTCCGGACGGACGGCTCTTTGTAAAACAGGGGCGGTATCAATCGCATCTGCCTGCGACACTTCGATCATACAATCTGCAGACAACTTACAGCCTTCGCGACATCCATTTGACCTATCCCATCCGCCACAGCCATGAGCTGCGGGGAGCATTGTTTCTAGATATCGACCTAGCGCCGCTCTATCGTCAGATGGGCCTGCATCATCTGATCATGCTCTTTTCCGGTCTGCTGGCCGTGACCGTCGCCTACCTGCTCTTGCGCCGTCTCGACAGGGCCATTCTCCAACCGATCAACGACCTGTCCTCACTGACCGAGCGGGTTTCCTTGCATAACGACTACTCGGTGCGCGCCAAAGGCAGCGAGATCGCCGAACTGAATATTCTGGCGCAGGGGTTCAATGTCATGCTGGGGCAGATCAAAGAACGCGACAGACAGTTGGCCGAGCACCGGGACCAACTCGAAGAAGAGGTCCAAATTCGCACTGCGGAATTGGTAACCGCCAAGGAGGCGGCGGAAGAGGCCAGCCGAGCCAAGAGCGCCTTTCTGGCGACGATGAGTCACGAAATTCGGACTCCGATGAATGGGGTGCTGGGCATGACGGAATTGCTCCTTAAAACCGACCTGAAACCGGATCAGCGACGGTTTGCCGAAACGGCTTACGGTTCGGGCGAAAACCTACTGGCCATCATCAACAATATTCTCGACTTCTCTAAAATCGAGGCGGGCAAAATGGAGCTGGACCTGTTTGACTTCTCGCCATCGCAAGTGGCCGAGGAAATCATGGAGCTCCTGGAGCAGAGCGCCCATCAAAAACATCTCAAGTTCAGGTGCTTCCTCCATCCGGAGCTTCCCACGAGCATTCGGGGAGACCGTGTCCGCCTCTGCCAGATCCTCACCAATCTCATCGGCAATGCCATCAAATTTACGGCCGAAGGGGAAGTTTCTCTTAGTCTGGGGCCTACGACGGCCAGTACGGAAAATCATCCGGAGATCTTTTTCAGAATAGAGGATACGGGCATCGGCATCCCGCAGGACGTCCTGCCGGACCTCTTTGTTCCTTTCCAGCAGGCCGACAACAGCCATGCACGACGTTTCGGCGGCACTGGACTCGGACTGGCCATCGTTCATCAACTTGTCCGCATGATGGGGGGAACGGTCAGCGTTGAGAGCGCTGTCGGCAAAGGATCCATCTTTCATTTAACCCTGCCCTTCTCCCCCGCAGTTTCCCCGCTGGGACTATTTAATCTGCCCGAACGGCTGAAGAATCTGCGCGTCCTGGTGGTGGATGATAACGAAACGAACCGAGATATCCTCTGTCATCATGTGCGCTGCTGGGGGATGCAGGACGATGCCGCCAGAGACGGTTCCGAGGCCCTGCATAAGATCCGGCAGGCGTCTTTGGTGAACAGGCCCTACGACCTGGCTCTTCTGGACATGAAGATGCCCGAAATGACCGGCATTGATCTAGCCAGACGCATTAAGGATGATCCGGCACTGAGCGTCACGCAACTGGTTCTGCTCACCTCCATGGTCGAACCGAGACAAGCAACGGCGGCCAGAGCAGCAGGCATCAGCGCTTTTCTAACCAAACCCGTACGTCAGGAGCAACTCCGCAAAACCATCTTTACTCTTTTTATGGCCGAAGACGATTCAGATCCACAGTGGAATTGGCAGGATTTTCAGCCGATGATTCTGCTGGCGGAGGACAATGACGTCAACCAGCAGGTGGCCCTGGCCACCCTGGAAAGCATCGGCTGCCGAGCAGACGTGGCCGTTAACGGCCTGGAGGTGTTATCGAAGATCGGCGACAAGGCATATGACATCATTCTTATGGACATCCAGATGCCTCAAATGGACGGCTATGAGGCAACCCGTCGCATCCGAGAGCGCGAACGCCAGACCTCGTCGAGTCACATTCCGATTATCGCCTTGACCGCCAACGCCATGGCAGGAGACCGGGAGGCCTGTCTGGCGGCCGGCATGGACGATTTCATCTCCAAGCCCTTCACCCAACAGGCCCTTACCAGAACCCTGGGGCGCTGGCTGTCTAAGACTCCGCCTCGATTCCGATCCGAGGAGATAGACATGGAGCCGACGCCTATGCGACAGCCCGATACAACCGACGTTCAGACGACGCCTGCCAAGATCGATCAAAAAGCCTTGGACGCGATCCGTGCACTCGGCCCAGACGGTCCCGCGCTACTCAACCGGATCATCGGAAAATATTTGTCAAGTGCCAGTCAACTCATTCGCGCGATTGTCGAAGGTTACGACCGCAATGACAACGAAACGATCATGCGGTCCGCCCACACCTTGAAGTCCAGCAGCGCCAGTCTGGGTTTGACGGAGTTGGCACAATGCGCAAAAATAATAGAAATTGCAGCGCGTCAGGAGAAGGCCGCAACGGCGCGTAAAGAGGCCGCGTCGCTCGAAGAGGCCTTTCAACGTGCAGGAATGGCGTTGAAAGTGGTTCTGGAGGAAAATGCAAATGATTAATAACTATCAAGACTTGTCTATCCTCATCGTAGATGATGATCCTGTCAATCTTTTGCTCGCCGGCAAAACGCTGGCCGCAGATAGCTATGATATCACGGAAGCGGAAAGCGGAGAGGAGGCATTGCTGATTTTCGTGCAACGCCCCTTCGATCTGGTTCTTTTGGATGTGATTATGCCCGGAATCGACGGTTTCGAGGTTTGCCGACGGATAAGGACTATGGTCGGCGGTGCCAATGTCCCCATCCTCATTATGACGGGGCTGGATGACGACACCTCTATTCGCAATGCCTATGACGCCGGCGCCACGGATTTTATCACCAAGCCGATTGCCTGGTCGCTCTTGGCACATCGAGTCCGATACATGATACGGGCCAGCATGGCGATGCGCTCCTTGGCGCAAAGCCGGGCGGGACTCGCCTATGCCCAGAGTATCGCCCGGATGGGCAGCTGGCATTACGATTCAGTTCATCGTACCTGGCAGTGTTCCAATGAAGTTGCCCGACTCCTCGAGTGCGATTCCGGTGTCGAAGCCCTCAGCTACGAGATTTTTCTGCAGCGGGTTCATCCTGAAGACCGCGAACAGGTGGATAGGAATTATCAGTTGGCCCTCAAAGATGGAACAGCCTGCAAATTTGAACATCGCCTGCGCATGCCGGACGGCCGTGTCAAATGGATCAGCTTTCAGGGACTCCCCACGGCAGCCGATGACACGTCAGATCCAGGATACATGGTTACCATTCAAGACATTACGGAGCGCAAACTCGCCGAAGACCGCGTCCAATATCTGGCTTACTACGACGGATTGACGGGCCTTCCCAACCGCAACCTCTTTCAGGAAAATCTGACCAGGGCCCTTGAGTCGGCCCATCGTCACCATCGGAGCCTTGCCGTCTTGATGCTGAACCTCAACCGCTTTCGCCGGATCAATGAGACCTTCGGCCATGCCATGGGGGATCTGCTGCTGAAGCTGATCGGCGAGGTGATCCAGAAAAACATCCGGGGAGGCGACAGCGCCGCCAGACCCAATAAAGAAGATCTCGAATTTGTCCGGTGGACGGGAGACGAGTTTGCCATCACAGCGCTGGACCTCGCTGATCCGAAAGATGCCGAATTGATTGCCCAGCGGGTCCTGACGGAACTCAGTCAACCCTTTCTTCTGGAGGGACATGAAATTACGATGACGGCGTGTGTGGGCATCGCCGTTTATCCGGAAGATGGCAACGACATGGATGAACTGGTCAAAAACGCCCAATCCGCCCTGTGGTCAGCCAGAAAACTGGGCCCCAACAGTTGCCAGTTCTACACGCAGTCTATGAATGCGCATGCCCGTCAGCGTCTGACCCTGGAAAGCGACCTGCGTCTCGCTCTGGAACAAGGACAGCTGGAGTTGTTCTATCAGCCGCTCGTCAAGACCGGCACCTTTGAGATCACCGGAGCAGAAGCCCTTCTGCGTTGGCATCATCCGGAAAGAGGACTGATTCCCCCAGGCGATTTCATCGCGTTGGCGGAAGAAACTGAACTGATCGTCCCCATCGGCGAATGGGCCTTGGCGACGGCTGCCGCGCAGAACAAGGACTGGCGGCAATCAGGACTGCGACCCATTTCCATTTCTGTCAATCTTTCGGCCGTTCACTTTAAAAAGAATATGCTGCTCCCCCATGTCCATCAGGCCCTCTCGGCGAGCGGCATGGATGGCTCCACGATTATACTCGAGGTGACCGAGAGCTTGTTGATGCAGGATCTGGACGCCACGCTGCCGTTGATGAAAGAGATCCAACAACTGGGTGTACGTTTTGCAATCGATGACTTCGGCACGGGATACTCTTCGCTGAACTACCTGAACAGGCTGCCCGTTCAGGCCCTAAAAATCGATCGGTCCTTCGTCATGCATCTACCCGACGACGGGGACAGTCTCGCTATTATCCGCGCTATCGTGGCCCTGGGGCACAGTTTGAAGATGTCCGTCGTGGCCGAAGGGGTCGAGACCGCTATCCAGGCGCAAATCTTAACCATGGAAAGCGTCGACTTACTGCAGGGCTATCTCTTCAGTCGCCCCGTGCCTGCGGAGGCTTTTTCGAGGCTGTTGGCCGAAGGTGCGATTGCCGTCCCTGCTGAACGCCATCCCCACTAAAGTACCACGGCACCCGTTGCCCATTGACACCACCGTCGTTCTTCATTAAGATGTCCTTACCCACGGTTGAAGGTTGAACATCAAACGGTGGTCTGTCACACCCGTACGGTTTACTTGAGAAGGTATTGGAAACAAATCCATTCTGAAAGGAGGCCGGACAGACTATGGCGGTAGTGCATCTTACCATCAACGACCGAAAGGTCGTCGCCCCAGCCGGAAGCACCGTTCTCAAGGCGGCGCAAGGGGCGGGCATTGATATCCCAACCCTCTGCAATCACCCCGCGCTGTCGGCAACAGGCGCCTGTCGGATATGCGTCGTGGAGGTCGAGGGACAACGGGCTCTGCAAACGTCCTGTACCTTCCCTGTGATCGAGGGCATGGTCATCCGCACCGAGTCGCCGCGGGTGGTCGCCGCGCGCAAACTCGTCCTCGACATGCTCTTCTCCGAGCGCAATCACTTCTGCATGTATTGCGAGGCCAGCGGCGCCTGCGAACTGCAGGCCCTGGGATACCGCTACGGCATCGACCACTGGGTCTATCCGACCTATCGCCAACCCTATCTCGTCGACGCCTCTCATCCGCAGCTCCTCATGGAACAGAACCGCTGCATCCTTTGCGGGCGATGCGTGAGGGCCTGCGGCGACCTGGTCGCCAATCACACCCTGGGGCTGCGGGGCCGTGGAACGGAGACACGCGTGCATCCCGATTCCAGCCTTCCCTGGGGGGCGTCTTCCTGCATCTCCTGCGGCACCTGCATGCAGGTCTGCCCGACCGGCGCGCTGTCCGAGAAGCGCAGCGCTTACATGGGACAAGGCGTGCTGACGGAAACCGTTCAGAGCACGTGCAGTCGTTGCAGCATCGGCTGCGGGATCTCTGTTGTCACCCGCGGCGGCAGAATCGTGTGTATCAAGGGCGATTGGGAGGCGGCAGTCAACGGCGGCCTGCTTTGCCGGGTTGGGCGCTTCGATCCGCTGACGGAAAAGCGCGCACGTATCACCACCCCGCTCATTCGTCGCAAGAACCATCTGGAGTCCGTGACCTGGGAAACAGCCATTCAAACGCTGGCCAAACGGATCGAGGCCGCAACGCCTGATGAACTGGGGGCTCTAGCCACCAGCCATGCCACCAACGAAGCGTTGTTCCTCCTGGAGACCATCTTGAGGAAGAAAGGCCGTGCAACCCGAATCGGACTTCTCGAGAAGACGGTTTCGCTGCCCTTCAAAGAGCAGACCGGCTGCCTGGAGGATCTCGCTCGCGCCGATCTCATCCTCTTGGTCGGGGCCGACCCGGTCAACGATCAACCGGTCAGCTCGTTTTTGATCAAACGCGCTGTGGATCAGGGCATTCGTCTCCTTGTCGTCGGCGATCGGAATAACGCCCTGGCCGCGGTCGCCTATCAAGTCCTGGCCCCGAAGGATCTCCCGCAAGCCGTGGGCATGGCCGAACGGGCGGAATACCCCGTTGTCGTCTATGGGGCACAGCTCGACGCCCCGTCGCTCGCCGCTCTGAAGCCCCTTCACGGCAAGGGTGTTTTTATTCCCCTGCAACCCGGGGTCAACACCGCAGCAGCGGAAGCCCTGGGCTTCAAGTCAGATCTCGACCAGTCGGGCCTTCGTTTTCTTTTCATCCTCCAGGGAGAGGCCCCATGGACAGAAGACCATCGTTTGAAGGGGGTCGGGGGGAAAACCTTTACCGTCGTCCAGACCTGTTTTGACTCTCCGCTGATTGAACGCGCCGATATGGTCTTGCCGGCGGCCACCTGGTGGGAAACGTCCGGCAGCCTGACCAATACCGAGGGGGCTCTGAGACCGCTTCACAAGGTCGTGGAACCCCTGGGAGAGGCAAAAACGGACTGGGAAATCCTCACGATGCTGGGACATCAATTGGGATACAAACTCGAGACAACCCCGGAGGCCCTCTGGGCTTCGGCCGGCAAGGCGATTGCGGAAAGGAGGACGCGCCATGGCAAGGGTTAAGATTGCCACCGACTGGCTCGCCGGATGCGCCGGCTGTCACATGTCGCTGCTTGATATCGACGAACGCATCGTCAAGCTGCTGGAGGCAGCGGAGCTGACCTCCAGTCCGATCACCGATCTGAAGCATCCCCCAAAAGAGGGCGTTACCGTGGGCGTCCTGGAGGGCGCCATCAGCAACACCCACAATATCGAGGTGGCCAAGCAGATGCGGGAGCGTTGCCAGATTCTGGTTGCCGTGGGAGATTGCGCTACCTTCGGCGGCGTCGTAGCCATGCGGAACCTCGTCGGAACCCAGGAGGCCCTGAAGCGCGCTTACCTGGAAACCGAGAGTGTCTGCGACGGGGTGATCCCCGATTCCCCGGAACTAGGAAAACCGCTGGACATGGTCACGGGGGTCGATAAGGTCGTGAGGGTCGATCTGTTCGTGCCGGGCTGCCCGCCGCGGGCAGACGCCTTCTGGTATGCGTTGACGGAATTACTGGCCGGGCGAACACCCGTCATTCTTCCCAAAGAACTCTTTACCTATGATTAAGGAGAATCGCCGTGGGAAAGAAAATTACGATTGAACCCGTTACCCGCGTGGAAGGCCATGGCCGGGTCACCATTCATCTCAACGACGAAGGCGCAGTCGAGCAGACCTATTTTCACGTGGACGAATTCCGAGGACTGGAGCGGTTCTGCGAGGGGCGGCCCTACTATGAAATGACGCAGATCACCCAGCGCATCTGCGGGATCTGTCCGGTGAGCCACCACCTGGCCGCGGCCAAGACGTGCGACGCCGTCGAGCGCGTCGTCCCGCCGCGACCGGCCCGGCTCCTGCGGGAACTGATGCACATGGGGCAGACCCTGCAATCCCATGCCCTGCACTTCTTTTACCTGGCGGCCCCGGATCTGGTCCTCGGATTCGACGCCGACCCGGCGATCCGCAACGTCGCGGGCATTATCCAGGCCGATCCGCAGCTGGCCTTGAAAGCCGTCAACCTGCGGCGCTTCGGTCAGCAAATTATCGAACGCCTGGGCCGAAAGCGCGTACACCCGAACTTCGCCGTTGCCGGCGGCGTCAATGCCCCCCTGACCGCGGCCGACCGGGACGCCATCGCATCGGAACGCGACACCATGATCGCCATCTGCCTGGAGGCCATCACGCTCATCCGGACCTGGCTCGAATCCCACGCCGATCTGGCTGCCTCCTTCGCGGCCTTCCCGTCCGGCTATATGGGACTGGTAACCGCCGAAGGCGGCCTCGAACTCTACGACGGCGACGTCCGCCTCAAGGACGCCGAGGGAAAGCTCCTCGCCCAGTTCAGTCCAGACCACTATCTCGCCTATGTGGGCGAGCATGTCGAACCCTGGTCCTTCCTGAAGTTCCCCTTCTACCGGAAACTCGGCTGGCCAAAGGGGTTCTACCGGGTGGGCTCCCTGGCGCGGCTCAACATCGTCGATCACATCGGCACGCCGCTGGCCGATGAGGCCTTCCGGCAGTACCGGGCTATCACCGGCGAAAAGCCCGTGGAAGGCTCGCTCTACTACCACTACGCCCGCATGATCGAAACCCTCTATTGTGCGGAGCGGATCGGTCTGCTGCTCGACGACCCGGAGATCCTGTCCAATGACCTCCGCGCGGAGACCGCATCTGCCTTCCCCAGCGACGGCGTTGGCGTCATTGAAGCCCCGCGCGGAACGCTCTTCCACGATTACAGCGTGGATGAAAACGGGCTCCTCACTCGCGTCAATCTGATTGTGGCGACGGGCCACAACAACTGGGCCATGAACCTCTCGGCGGGACAGGTCGCCAAGGCCTTCGTGCAGGGCGAGAAGATCTCGGAGGGCGTATTGAATCGCGTGGAGGCGGCCATCCGCTGTTACGACCCGTGCCTGTCGTGCTCCACACACGCCATCGGAAAGATGCCCCTCGTCGTCGAGTTGATCGGCCCGGACGGCAGCGTGCTTGATCGGATCGCGCGCTGAGGTGCGGGTTCAGGCGTTCGGGGTTCGGAGTTAAAAAGAAAATAACGAGTGACAAAAGAAAAAGTAATGAGTGACACGTGACGAGCGAAAGAAAATCCGTGCCTCGGCACAGCCGGGCCTGAAATCATAATGACACGGTCCCTGCTCATTGGTTTCGGAAATATCGATCGGGCGGATGACGGTGTGGCGTGGCATATCGTCAATGCCGTCCGCGCTCGATTGGGATTTGCTGCGCTTCCCGAGGATGCATCAGGCCTCGACGATATCGACGAGCAGACCGGCGCCGTCTTTCTATCGCAGCTTAGCCCCGAACTCATCGATGTCGTGGTACGTTACGACCGGATCGTTTTCGTGGACGCCCACATCGACGAACGACTTGAGGCCCTTCACTACGAAACCATCGATCCAGAGACAACCGCCCTGACCTTCTCCCACCACATCACCCCGGCCATACTCCTCGCGGTGGTTGAAGCCCTGCATCACGCCAAACCCGCAGCCCACCTTGTTTCCGTGAGGGGATACGATTTCGATTTCCATCGGGAGCTGTCAGCGGAAACGCTGGGGCTCATTGAGTGTGCTGTAGAAATGGTGCGCGATTTGATTGAAGTTCGTGATTGAAAATAGTGACGAGTCACGAGTGACAAGTGACGGGAAACAGACAACGCCGAGCGCAGTGAGAGCTGGCACTTTCGGCGATTTACTGCAGCCTGGTTAGGTCTTCCTTCTAAATGCTTTGCCGATTCGTCTAAAAATGTAGTTGAGATTTAGGCCGATACCGAAAATGTTTGGTTTTAATTTCAAAGCATCCACGTCATCAACCGATAGCCCGTATCTACTTTGCCGATCGCTGTATTGTCATCTCCTGCCCTTGACCTAACGAAAAGCTCACCGGCTGGCAGAGGCGCATAGCGCTTGAGACAGTCCATGGTGCGACGCATGGTTATGCAATGGTCTTCGTTTTAGTAGTTCAATGAAGTTAGCACCCGCCACTTCCATTCAATTGATAATGCAGTTGTCTTCCGTCCTTTGTCTTTATCGTAGCTTCGCCTTCATAATAAGTAGACTCGCAATCTTTGTTGTTTTCTGGACAAACCTTCGTGATCCTATACTTGATGGTAATATTGATTCCGTTAGCCCCGTATTCCTCCACAAAAGAATCCCCAACGGTATAGTCCTGAGCCTTCTTTACCTTTCCCGTCTTTCTGAAATTCTGAAATACTCTTAGCTTTCCATTTATGACCATTTTAAGCCAGATCGCATTTAAATCTTTGTCGATCAATATCGCTTTGTTGTCACTACCAAATTTCCTATCCCAGAATTGCATTCCGCAACCCATTGGCAGAGATTCAGTTGGAATGATTCCTATGGTAAGCCCATCTGCGTGACCTTGCACGACGACGGTAAGGAAAAGTGGCAAAGTGATGAGAACGGCAATTATTGATTTCATCCTTATCCCTGCATGATAGTAATTTGGTGGATCCGTATAACACTCCATGGGATCAGAAATGAAAAAAGAAAAATAGCATTCTGGATTCAAGCATGGGGAATTTTATCGCATGGCTTCCCGCCTTCGCGGGAATGACAGGTGCCGACCATATCGGTACGAACCAACTCTTTTAACTCGAAACTCACCGCAAAGCGGGGAGCCTTGCAGGAGAAAAAGTTGTCCTACCCTCTTGGCCCAGATGCCTTACGCAGGGCGGATTGCGCGACGGGTCTCGAACGCGAATCCGGTAGCGAGCGCATTGCCCGCTGCTTGCGGCGGGGTAAGCGAGCGGATCATATCCAAACTTCTTCCTTGGGGATCGGAGATTCGCCGGAGCTTGCTCCGGTGAGTCTTCAATCAAAGATTTTTCCAGCCCGACGGGCATTGGCAATCCGTCGCCGAATATGACGGAAAAAGATTTCTGAGCGGCAGAGAGCCGTCACGTCATCCGCCCGTTCCACGGACCCGTCACTCGTCGCTTTCTTCCGTCTTGTCCTTCATCTCCCACGGCCAGCGGAACCCGCGGCGTCTCTTGGCACTCTCCGATTCATCGGCAGACTCGGCGCCTTCCACGGGCGTAGAATCAGCAGCAGGCGCAGCTTTTGGCGCAGGGCGCTCTTCAGTAGTCTCCTCCGGCGCGTGCTCGTCCGACGTTCCTTCCGATGCGCCGCTGGTCGCTTCGCCCGCACGTGCGCCGGATCGCTTTCTGCGATGGCGCGGTCTTCTGCGGCGTGACTTCGGTTTGGCAGTTTCCGCTTCTTCGGCGGCGCCTTCTTCAGCCGCAGGCACTTCCGCGGTATCGGCGGGGAGCGTCTCCTCTTCCTGTTCGCCCTTCTGTTCCGGTTCTTTTTCCTTCCGGGCGCGCTTGACCTCGACGACTTTCTCAGGCTCTGCGACAGGCCTCAATTCCTCTTTCCGGCTGAACTCGAAGGTGGCTTCGCTCCAGGGCAGGTGCGGACGGCCGGAAATATAAATCATCGAGTCGTAGGTATCCTCGAGTTTCGCGATCTCCGAGCGCTTGACATTGAGCAGGTAATCGGCCACCTCGGCGGGCAGAACGATCCGGGCATCGGCCACATTGCCCTTGACCACCTCCGATTTGATGCGGCGCAGGGCGTTGACCGCCGTGTATTCCAGCGACGGCAAGAGTCCGCTGCCCTTGCAGTGCGGACAGGCTACATAGCTGATCTCCTGGATGGTGGACTGCTTCTTCTGACGCGACAGCTCGATGATGCCAAACTTGGAGATCTTGGACATCTGAATGCGGGACCGGTCGGCGCTCAGCGCGGTCTTGAAGGCCTTCTCGATCGCCTGATTGTGCTTGCCTTCCTTCATGTCGATGAAATCGATGACAATGAGTCCGCCCAGATCGCGCAACCGCAGCTGACGCGCAATTTCGTCGGCCGCCTCCAGATTCGTCTTGTAGGCGGTTTCCTCGACATCGCGCTTGTGCGAACCGCGTCCCGAGTTGACGTCGATCGTGATCATCGCCTCGGTCGGATTGATGATGAGGTATCCTCCCGACTTCAGATCGACGCGCTCACGGTACACTTTGTCGATCTGCTCTTCGAGTTGGAAGCGGTCGAAGAGGGGCGTTTTCTCTTTCTGCAGCTTGATGGTATTGACGCTGCGGGGAGCCACGGTCTTGCAGTAGTCCCGCATCTTCTTGTACGTCTCCGGATCGTCAACCAGGATCTCATGGATATCCGGAGTGAAATAATCGCGTAGCGACCGAACCCCGAAGTCGCTTTCCTGATAGATCAGCGCCGGCGTCGGCGATTCGTCGGCTTTATCGAGAATCTGCTTCCAGAGGCGGGACAGGTGCTGATAGTCCTTGGTCAATTCCTGTTTCTTGCGGTTCAGACCGGCAGTCCGGACGATCAGCCCGACGTTGTCCTTTTTGCAGATCTCATCGGTGAATTCCTTGAGGCGTTTGCGGTCCTCGTCGTCGTCGATTTTCCGCGACACGCCGAGCGTCTGCTTTTTCGGCATGAAGACCAGGTAGCGTCCGGGCAGGGAGATATAGCTCGTCAGCATCGCCCCCTTGCGGTCCTTTTCCTCACGGCTGACCTGGACGATCACCTCCTGCCCCACGCGCAAGACCTGTTTTTTCGATCCCTCTTCGCCGGTTCGATCGATAAAATACTCGTGACTGACATCACGCAACGGGAGGAAACCGTTGCGGTTGCCGCCGTAATCGACAAACGCAGCCTGAAGGCCGCGCTCCACTTTCATCACTTTTGCTTTGTAGATGTTACCCGCGATCGGATCCTTGACCGACATCTGAATGAAGAACTCGGCCAGCTTGCCCTCGTCGACGATCGCCATCCGTTTTTCTTCCTTGTCGATCGCATTGATCAGCATTTTTTTTTGTCATAAATATCTCTCTTCTGATTTATTTCGTTGGCCGGAATCCCTCTGCTGAGCACATCCGCAGGCGACTCAATACGGCGCAACTGTGTTCTATTTTTTTATCTGACCGACTGTTATAAAGCTGGGGCGCATGCATATGAGCCTTTTCAACAAGCCCGTCACAGAAACTGTTCGACGTTGCCCTTCCCCACTCTCAACACCTGCGGAATGTCGTCGATGAGACTCACCACGCTCGATTGCTCAGAGGCCAGGCTGCCGCCGTCGATCACCAGCTCTACCTGTTTCAACTTCTTCTCAATTTCGAACGGATCGCTGACCGCTTCATCCTGCTCCAGTTTGGCGCTCGTGTTGATGATCGGATTGCCCAGCGTCCGTACGAGGGCAAGACAGATTTCATTGTCGGGAACGCGGATGCCGACGGCATTCCTCTTTTGCAGCAGGATCTTCGGCACCAGCCTCGACGCCTCCAAAATGAAGGTGTACGGTCCCGGCAGCAGCCGTCGCATGGTCTTGTAGGCAAAATTGGAGACCATGGCGTATCGGCTGATGTCCTTGAGATCCGCGCAGACAAAGCTCAACGGCTGTTTCTTGTCCCGGCGCTTGATCTCGTATATTTTTTCAATCCCTCTTTTGTTAAACAGATCACATCCCATTCCGTAAACCGTGTCGGTCGGATAGACAATAATCCCTCCACCGCGCAACACCTCCGCGGCCCGGTCGATCAATCGCCCCTGCGGGTTATCGGGATGGATGGAGAATATCATAAATTATGATGTAATTTCATAAATTTCGATCCCACTGCTTACCAGAATTACAGCCATTTAGCAAGCACAGGCACGCCCACTGCATATTTTTCTTGAGAACAGACGGGAAAATGGATAAGGAGACAATGTGGTCGGGACCTTTTTTCCTCCGCCATAACGGAGAGAAAACGGTTACGACCACATCCAATAGATGGAGGAAGCACAGTATGACAGCAAAAAAAATCGCGGTCTTGTCCGGGGACGGCATCGGTCCTGAAATCATGAAGGAAGCGCTCAAGATCCTCGAAAAAATCGCGTCCCTCGAAAAGATCTCCATAGACTATGCCTATGCCGATGTCGGCGGCATCGCCATCGACAACCACGGCGAGGCGCTGCCGCAAGCCACGATCGATACCTGCCGGCAGGCCGACGCCATTCTCTTCGGATCGGTGGGCGGTCCCAAGTGGGAAACGCTGCCGCCGGAGCGGCAGCCCGAACGCGCGGCCCTGCTGCCGCTGCGAAAGATGTTCAACCTGTACGCCAACTTGCGCCCCGCCATCGTCTTCAAGGAGCTGAAAGACGCCTCGCCCCTCAAGGCCGAGATCATCGGCGACGGCTTTGACATTGTTATTGTGCGGGAACTAACCGGGGGGATCTACTTCGGGCAACCCAAGGGCCGCGAGGGAGACAAGGCCTTTGATACACTCATCTATAGCAGGGGGGAGATTGAGCGGATCGCGCGCGTCGCCTTTGAAACGGCCCGCAAGCGCAGCAAAAAAGTCACCTCGATCGACAAGGCGAATGTATTGACCACAATGGTTCTGTGGCGGGAGGTGGTTATAGCCGTGGCCAAGGATTATCCGGATATCGTTCTCAACCACATGTACGTTGACAACGCGGCCATGCAACTCGTGCGCAACCCGCGCCAGTTCGACGTCATCCTGGCCGACAACATGTTCGGAGACATCCTCTCGGACGAGGCTTCGATGATCACGGGATCGCTCGGCATGCTGCCGTCGGCGTCGCTCTCCGAAGGGACCTTCGGACTCTATGAACCCTCCGGCGGCTCCGCGCCGGACATCGCCGGCAAGGGCATCGCCAACCCGATCGCGCAGATCCTCTCGGCCGCCATGATGCTGAAATACACCTTCGGGATGGACGCCGCCTACAACCGGATCTTCCGCGCCATCGAGCAGGTCCTGCAGCAAGGCTACCGCACCGGCGACATCATGAGCCCCGGCATGAAGCAGATCGGCACCGCCGAGATGGGCGACGTCATCGCGGCGGCACTATGAAATACGGTGAACAGTAAACAGCAGAATGGCCCCGGAAGGGGCCATTCTTTTAAAGGATCTTTCTTTTGCTCGTTACCCGTCACAGCGCTGTACCCCCCTTTTTGCACGGGCTGTTCAAAAAGGTTTAGATGCAAGGCATCGCTTCGGCCGAGGAGCGGAGCGTATATGTTAATACGTGAGCACCGCAGGCCGAAGCGTAACGCAGCAGATGAGCCTTTTTCAACAGCCCGTCTTGCTGAGTTTGTACTGAATACTATCCACCAAGGCCTGCCAGCTTGCATCGATGACGTTGCTCGAAACGCCGATCGTGCTCCAGACCTCGTCTGCATCGCGGGATTCCAGCCAGACCCGGACCTTGGCGGAAGTCCCTTCAGAACCCTCTAAGATGGTCACCTTGAAGTCGACCAGGTGCATTTCCTTGATTTGCGGATAGAAGGTCGCCAGCGCCTTTCTGAGCGCATTGTCGAGCGCGTTGACTGGACCGTTGCCCTCGGCGGCGGTGATCTCTTCCTGATCGCCCACGGAAATCTTGATCATCGCCTGGGACTCGTAGTGGCTGTCTTCCCGCTTTTCGTCAATCACCCGCAGGGTTTCAAGCTTGAACGGCTCCTGGAATTGCCCTGTCGCTTTCTTGATCAGAACGGCCAGGGAGCCATCCGCCGCATCGAAGGTGAAGCCCTGATCCTCCATCTTCTTGATCTCCTGAACGACCTTCCGGCTGACCTCATCGGAGGCCCCAAGAGACAGGCCCAGTTCGTTGACCTTGTATTCGATGTTACTCTTGCCCGACAGATCGGACACCAGAACCCGCCGCTTGTTGCCGACGCTTTCAGGCGCGATGTGCTCGTAGGCCAGCGGATTTTTCAGGACGGCGCTCACATGCACCCCGCCCTTGTGCGCGAAGGCGCTGCGCCCCACGAAGGGGCGGGAATTCACAGGCGGTGTATTGGCGATGTCGCTCACGTACAGGGAAAGGTTCGTCAGGTGCCGAATGCTCTCCTCGGGCAGGCAGGGCCGATTCATCTTCAGCTGAAGGTTCGCAATGATCGGAAGCAGGTCGGCATTGCCACAGCGTTCGCCATAACCATTCACCGTCCCCTGGACCATCGTAACCCCGTGACACACCGCATAAAGGGAATTGGCCACGGCCAGACCGCCGTCGTTATGGGCATGAATCCCCAGTGGCGCCTTCGGCAGGAAAGCGCGCACCGCCTGGACGATCTCCGCCACCTCCATCGGCAGCCTACCGCCGTTGGTATCGCACAGCACGATGAAATCGGCCCCGGCTGCAACCGCCGCCTCAATCGTCCTGCGGGCATAGTCGGGATTGTGCTTGAAGCCGTCGAAGAAGTGTTCGGCGTCGTAGATCACCTCTCGCCCCTGCTGTTTCAGATACGCGACGGACTCTCCGATCATTGCCAGGTTTTCCTCCAGAGACACGCCGAGAATCTCCGTGGCGTGAAGATCCCAGGTTTTGCCGAAGATCGTCACCGCCGGTGTGCCAGCCTCGATGAGCGCCGCGAGATTCGAACAGGACTCCGGACGGATGCCGCTTTTACGGGTGCTGCCGAAAGCCGTCAGACGGGCGTGTTTGAAGGTCACTTCCTTGGCCATCTCAAAAAAGCGGACATCCTTGGGATTCGATCCCGGCCAGCCGCCTTCGATATAGTGGAAGCCCGCCTCGTCGAGCCGCTTCGCAATCCGGAGTTTCTCTTCCGCCGAGAAGCTGATCTGTTCGCCTTGAGAGCCGTCCCTCAACGTCGTATCGTAGATGATGATATCCGATCCCATGTTCCGTATCCTCTCTAGATGTCTTTTCGTTATTCCAAAAAAAAATCCGTTACCGGCTTGCGCCTGATAACGGATTGCGGTCTCACTTGCCGTACTCCACCATCATCAGGGCGCGTTATCTGCCCCCCTAATAATTATCGCGATAATTATGATGGCGAAAATATTTTTCATCTACGTCAAAGGAGTTCTTCTTATTTTGGTATCTTATAAAACCATCGTCTGGATCTTGTCAACAGAAAAGGCGTTTCCGGGGTAAAAATCAAATTTGCTTAATGCGGATCGATAGGCTATTATTTATAGAATAAATTAAAGTAATTCGGATAGCGCGACGGGGGCGAAGCCATGAGCACTCAAAAAGTCGATTTGGAAAAAGTGTTCGAACGTCTGAAGGCCAATCAGGATATTGCTCAAAAGTTTTTTGAGATTGAAACCTGCATCCTGTCCATCCTCAACTTTGAGGACTTATTTGAAAAACTCCTCCAAGAGATTCGCGAGCGCTTTGGCATACCCCACATCTGGATATCGATGATCGCCAAAAACGACGTATCATCTCTGGCCCAGGAACTGGGCTCCTCGGAAACCTTAAAAGAGCGCCTCAACCTCATCGATAAGGCCGGATTCATGGAGCTGATCGATCATAAAAACAAACCGGTCCTGGCCAACGGCGAACTGAAGAATTTTTACAAACTCTTTCCCGAAAATGAAAAGTATTTCATTAAATCCATCGCCGTCGTCCCACTGACCCTCGATGGTGAAATTATCGGAAGCCTCAACATGGCCGATTACACTGAAAGTCGCTTCCAGCAGGGGATGGACACGCAGTTCCTCGAACAACTCGCCACCATCGTTTCAATCTGCCTGTCAAACGTCAACGCCCATGAAAGACTCCGGCTATTAGTTGATTTCGAGGCGGACCTGTCCGAGTAAACGAAGGAGAATGCCCATCATGCCTGACCTGTCGGGGGGCTTCCATTTTTTACCCCTCTTCCTGCTGATCCTCAGAGAAGCGACGTTGCATGTGCCGCTGCTGAGGAACGGCGGACGCGGCCTGCCGCTTGCCCACCGCCCTCTTGCCGCCCGCGGCATGACCGCCGCCATCGATCCGATGGAGTTTCTTGATATCGTCCGTCCCCTCATCAGACTGGAACAAGTGCAGCAACTATCGGAATTTAGGCACCACCGCAGCAACACCCGGCTCGACCATTCGCTGGAGGTTGCCTGGCACAGCTACGTCGCCGCCAAAAGACTCCGGCTCGATTACAGTGCGACGGTGCGCGGGGCAGTGCTCCACGACCTTTTCCTTTATGATCGGACAACGGAAAATCCGAGATTCCATGGCCGCAGACACCCCATGACAGCACTGAACAACGCCCTGGAAATCGTCGAACTGTCCGAAAAAGAACAGGATATCATCAAGCGGCACATGTGGCCTTTGACCTTCATGCCTCCCCGCTACCCGGAGTCTTGGATTGTCTGCGTTGCTGACACCTGTTGTGCGGCAAAGGATTTCGTCCTCTTCCTCACAAAGCTGCGAAACGCTGAAGCAGACCGCAACTGATTCTCACCGAAGCCCTTGGCGCAGTCCTCTTTATGACATTGCCCGCCTTATCGTTTCATGCTACTTTTTTACGGGCTCGGGAAACGCGACGTCCGTCCAAATGCCTCGGGGCATTCGCCGGTCCTTTTGTCGACGCCCTGTTTGCCTTAAACCTTGACTAAAAGGAGAACCCTATGAAGAAATCCGTGGGAGCAAAGACCCTGGCGATGCCGGCCCCTGTCTGGCTGGTCGGCACCTATGACGAAGCTCGAAGACCCAATATCATGACCGCCGCGTGGGGCTGCATTTGTTGTTCACAGCCGCCCTGCGTCACCGTTTCTCTGCGCAAGGCGACCTACAGTTACGCCGCCATCGAGGCGCGCAAGGCCTATACGATCAGCATCCCGTCCGAAAGCCAGGCCGCCCGGGCGGACTACGCCGGCATCGCGACGGGACGCAAAACCGATAAGTTTGCCGACTGTGGCTGGACGCCGGTTAAAAGCGATCTGGTCGATGCCCCTTACGTCGGCGAAGCCCCGCTGATCCTGGAGTGCAGCCTCCGACATACCCTGGAGGTCGGTCTGCATACGCTCTTTATCGGAGAAATCATGGACGTCAAGGCGGATGAAGCAGTCCTGGGCGAAAAGGGCTATCCCGATATCGCCAAGGTCAAGCCGCTCATCTGGGATCCGTCGCTTGTCGGCTACTATGGCATCGGCGCGCAGATGGGCAAGGCCTGGGACATCGGAAAAACCGTCGGCAATAAATAGGGATGGGATAAGGAACCGGCGGCTTGCGGCCGATTTTTCGCGCAATACTCGCTTAAAAAGCAAATCCATATCGATGGGTGTCTCTTTTCGGCGCAATGCGCCTCTATAGATTGCCTCCCCATGCCGGTCCGTCCGCAGCATTTAGTGAATTAATGCGGCCCAGTCCATCCTGTTGTCATGACCAATGTCCGGTAGGTACAAATTATCGGAAATGGCGGCCAAACAAAAGACCGATGGCTTTTCATTGAGGACTTTCCCCGATTATGATAGGTTGCCTGCAGTGATGTTCAGCCCTGCGTTGTCCGGGAAGAGCGTCGTCCGGAACCATCGCAAGGAGCCAGTAACATGATGAAATTGATCGACACGATCCGCCTGGCCAACGGCCTCGACATGGAGGTATGGGATGCCACGCGGGCCATCGCAGCCGATACCGTTCGGGTTGAACTCATCATTCGCGTCGGCGTCGATGTCAAACCGGCGTATTTCCAGAGCCCAGATCAGTACGATGCCTGCCTCAAGGCGCTCGGCCCAACGGTGGTTTTCGAGCAGCGCAAGGAGCGCAGTTTCGTTCCCCTGGCCCTTGGGTACAACGTTTTCCGCGAGCTGTTCGAGGAGTTCAAGACCAACTCGTTCGAGTATCTCTCCAGGCCGAATTTCCCGTCGCGTCTCGTCTTGTCCCGATTTGCGGAACGGGAGAAGAATTCAAGAAATTTTCAATAGCATGTAAAAGGAGTTTCAATGAAACCGATCGACTTCACTCTCGGCAATTTGAGAGCGGCTTTTCCCGACAACTTCACCGAAGAACAGATCGCGCGGGCGCAAACGCTTTTTCTCAAGGAACTCTCCTACGACGCTCATAAATTCTACGGCGGCAAGATGATGTCCGTTCCCAAGGCCGGCGTTTACGGGTTCAACTGGTTCAACGTCTGGTACACCCCCGGCGTCTCCAAGGTCTCGACCTCAATCCGAGATGATCACAATGCCTCCTTCGAACTCTCCAACCGCGGCAATCTCGTGGCCGTGGTCAGCGATTCCACGCGCGTTCTCGGTGACGGCGACGTATCTCCCTCCGGCGGCCTCGGCGTCATGGAGGGAAAGGCCTTCCTTATGAAGTACCTGGGCGGCGTCGATGCCGTTGCCCTGTGCATCAACAGTCGCGGGAAAAACGGGGAACCCGATCCTGAAAAAATCATCGACTTCGTCAAAATGGCGGAACCGAGTTTCGGCGCCGTCAACCTGGAGGATATCTCGCAACCGAACTGCTTCAAGGTCCTGGACGATCTGCGCGAGGCCTGCGACATCCCCGTCTGGCATGACGACGCGCAGGGCACCGCCTGCGTCACCCTGGCCGGGCTTATCAACGCCGTCAAGGTCGTCGGCAAGGATTTCTCCAAGATCAAGGTGGCCTTCTTCGGCGCCGGCGCCTCCAACACGACCTGCGTGCGTCTGATCCTGAAGGCGGGGGCCGATCCCGCCAATATCGTCGTCTGCGACTCCAAGGGCGGCCTGCACAAGGACCGCGAGGACATCAAGGCCGACGCCCGCTATTACCGCAAGTGGGAAATCTGCGAGAAGACTAATCCCAACAAGGTGGATTCGATCGAGACGGCCATGAAAGGGGCGGATGTCTTGATTGCCCTGTCCACACCCGGCCCCGATGTGATCAAACCCAGCTGGGTTTCCACGATGGCGAAGAAATCGATCGTCTTCGCCTGCGCCAACCCCGTGCCGGAGATCTACCCCTATGCCGCCAAAGAAGCAGGCGCCTACGTCGTGGCCACCGGCCGCGGGGATTTCCCGAACCAGGTCAACAACTCCCTGGGCTTTCCCGGCATTCTGAAGGGCGCCCTGATGGTGCGCGCGGAAAAGATCACCGACGAGATGGCCATCGCCGCAGCCTATTCGATGGCCGGTACCGCGGAGAGAAAGGGCATCACGCCGGAGTACATCACCCCGCTGATGAGCGAGTGGGAGGTCTTCCCGACCGAGGCCCGCGACGTCGCCATGCAGGCGATCCAGGACGGCGTGGCCCGCCTGAAGATGACGCCGGAAGAGTCCTTCGCCAAGGCCGAGGCCGATATCAAGGAATCGAGAGCCTTGATCGACCATCTCATGGAGGACGACTACATTAAACGTCCTCCGATTGGCCTCTTGGAAGACGCCCTGAAGCGGGCCATCGATCAAGTGAAGTAGCGGAGCTCCCATGCGGGACATTCACGTTTCCGACATCACGCGGACGGTCCGGGATCTCTTTATCGAGGCCAACTGCGACCTCGGTCAGGACGTGCTGACTGCCTTGGAACGGGCCATACGGACCGATGAATCCCTTGTGGCCCGCGAGGTTTTGAAGGAACTTAAAGAAAACGCCCGGATCGCGCGGGAAGAAGGCGTCCCGCTATGTCAAGATACCGGGCTCGCCGTTGTCTTCGTCGAGCTCGGGCAGGAAGTTCACATCGTGGGCGGAGCCCTTACGGAGGCCATCCAGGAAGGCGTGCGACAGGGCTACGGCGACGGCTATCTCCGCAAGTCCGCCTGTAACCCGTTTACGCGGGAAAACACCAAGGACAACACCCCCGCAATCATTCATCTGGAGCTGGTTCCGGGAGAAGCCCTCCGGATCACGACGGTCCCGAAGGGGGGTGGCGCGGAGAACATGAGCCGGGTGCAGATGCTCGCCCCATCCGATGGCATCGAGGGAATCAAGACCTTTATTGTTAACCGGATGAAAGAGTCGGGCGCCAACCCCTGCCCGCCGACCGTTGTCGGCGTCGGCATTGGGGGAACCTTCGAGCGATCGGCCTATCTCGCCAAAAAAGCCCTTTTAAGGGAAATCGGGCAACGGCATCCCGATCGGGAAATCGCCGCAATGGAACGCGATGTCCTGGACAGGATCAACCGGCTTGGCATTGGCCCGATGGGTTACGGCGGGACGACGACCGCGCTGGACGTCTTCTTCGAGGTCGAGCCCTGCCATATTGCGAGCCTGCCGGTGGCGGTGAATGTACAGTGCCATGCAGCGAGGCACAAGACCGCTGTGCTCTAGTGAACAGTGAATAGTAAACAGTAAATGGGGAGCAGAGGCTGATGCCGCTTACGGGGATCATCTTTAGTAACTTGAGAGATTGGACAGGGCATGCGCATACGTTTTGCGGGCTTTTCAAAGCCTGCAAAACTTCAGATCAAGCTACCAGCTTGGTTCCAGTTAAATCGCCGTGCAATTGCGTGACTGTTTACTGTTTACTATTGACTGCGGCGTCAGCCGCTTCAAACTCACAACTTTAAACACCTATGGAACCCGAAACTCAAAACTCGAAACTCGAAACGCCCATCCGGCTTACTACTCCGCTGACCGATGCGGATGTGGAAAAACTGAGGATCGGGGATCGGGTATTGCTGAGTGGCGTGATTCTGACGGGCAGGGATGCCGCGCATCGACGGCTGAGCGATTTATTGAAAGAAGGCAAAGCCCTGCCGGTCGATCTTCAGGGCCAGGTCATTTATTATGTGGGGCCCACGCCGGCCAAACCCGGCAAGGCAATTGGCTCTGCCGGTCCCACCACCAGCTACCGGATGGATGCCTATGCGCCGTCATTGTTGGCATTGGGATTAAAGGGCATGATCGGCAAGGGCAGCCGCGGCCCGGAGGTCATCGGGGCGATCAAACGCCACAAGGCCGTTTACTTCGGCGCTACGGGCGGGGCAGGCGCCCTCTTGGCCCGACATATCAAAAAGGCGGCGGTTGTCGCCTATGCCGATCTCGGACCGGAAGCGATCATGCGGCTGGAGGTCGAGGACTTCCCCGTCGTCGTCATTAACGACACCCTGGGAGGGGATCTCTACAGCGAAGGCAAGGCAAAATACAGAAAAACCGAGTCCTAATGTCTAACGTCTTACGTCTTGTTTGTAAATCACCGTATCCCTCAATCCCTCCCGATCGTTCGTCTCCGGATAATCCAGATTGTAGTGCAGACCACGACTCTCCTTCCGCAGAATCGCACAACGAACCACCATCTGAGCGACCAGCGCGATATTGCGCAATTCCAGCAGATCCCGCGAAATGAGGAAATTCTTGTAGTACTCGTCAATTTCGCGGCAGATCAGATCGATCCGGTGGGCGGCCCGTTCCAGCCGTCGATTCGACCGGACGATTCCGACGTAATTCGACATACTGCGCCGGATCTCGTCCCAGTTGTGCGCAACCACAATGGCCTCGTCGCTCGCGGTCGCCCCCCGCGTATCCCAGGCCGGAATGGGCAGCGACTCGACTGACGACGATGGCAGCAGTTCCCTGATCCGTCTGTAAACCCGATGTGCATACACGACGGATTCCAGCAAGGAGTTGCTCGCCAGACGATTCGCCCCGTGAAGGCCCGTGCAGCTCACTTCGCCGCAGGCCAGCAGCCCCGGCATCGTCGTCTCACCCATAGCGTTGACCTGAACGCCGCCGCAAAAGTAATGAGCCGCCGGCGCAACAGGGATCGGCTCCCGTGTCATGTCGATGCCGAACTGGCGACATTTCTCGTAAATGTTCGGGAACCGATTGATAATATAATCCCGATCGCGGTGGGTAATGTCGAGCAGGACGTACTCGTCGCCCCAATATTTCATCTCGTGATCAATGGCCCGCGCCACGATATCTCGGGGCGCAAGACTCTTCAGGGGATGGTAATTCTCCATGAAAGTCTGACCGTTCCGGAGTTTCAGGACGCCGCCCTCTCCGCGCACGGCCTCGCTGATCAGGAAGGCCTTGGCGTCCGGGTGATAGAGGCAGGTGGGATGAAACTGGATGAACTCCATATTGGCGATGGCCGCGCCCGCGCGATACGCGATCGCCATGCCGTCTCCAGTGGCGATATCCGGATTGGTGGTGACCATATAGACCTTGCCGGCTCCGCCGGTCGCCAAAATAACGAATCGTGCCGTGAAGGTATGAACTTCATTGTGATCGATGTCGTAGACATAGGCGCCAATGCAGCGGTCGCCTGCGGGATCGGACGCGCCGATTACCTTCGATCGCCTGATGAGATCGATGGCGATGCAATTTTCATAAATGCAAATCGTCTTTGCGGCATTCGCCTTGGCGCTGAGGGCCCGTTCGATCTCGCGTCCAGTGGCGTCTCTCACGTGGAGAATCCGCCGCTCCGAATGCCCACCCTCGCGCCCGAGATCGAACGCCGCTGCCTTTCCCGGTGCATGCGTAAACTCGACCCCCCAGTCGATCAACTCCCTGATCCGCGCAGGCCCTTCCTCGACGACAAACCGCACGACTGCGTCATTGCAGAGCCCCGCTCCCGCCACCAAGGTATCTTGGATATGTGACTCGAAACTGTCTCCGGGATCGGTGACGGCGGCGATGCCGCCTTGGGCGTAATTGGTATTGGACTCGATGGTTTCCTTCTTGGTCACGACAGCAACGGACCCGAGCGCGGAAAGTTTGATGGCCAGCGTCAACCCCGCAATGCCGCTGCCGATGACGAGGAAATCGGTGTTTATATCCATGATCGCGTCTCGCTCTCGTGTACGACGGTTTTTGTCTGTTGCCGATGCCATGGTTCTTTTCGCTCCGCAACATCGTTTCACCATACCAATCCTGTCTGTGCAAATCCATCTTTTTCGATGCTCTCGATCATGCACCTTTCGCTGTCGCGAGCCTTCCCTCCGCGGGATATTTGTGATAGGGTAGGGCCAATACCACAGGCGGTCGATCCGTCCTGTGGTATTGCTTACCAAGCCTTCGGAAAGTTGCAATATGACACATAAGAACGACACACTTTCGTCCGTAGAGGCCCTGTTGCCCTTTATTGAGAAGCCGGGACGGTATATCGGCGGCGAGATCAACGCCATCGCGAAAGAGGCCGTGCAGCGCCGCCTGCGGACCTGTCTGGCATTTCCCGACACTTACGAAATCGGGATGTCGCACCTGGGCCTCCAGATCCTGTACGCCATTCTCAACCGGCATCCGGACGTTGCCGCCGAGCGGGTCTTTGCGCCGTGGCCGGACATGGAGGCTCAACTGCGCGCAACCGGCGCCCCCCTGGCTTCTCTGGAAAGCCAGACCCCGCTGGCCGCCTTCGACCTCATCGGCGTCTCGCTGCAATACGAGTTGTCCTATACGAATGTCCTGAACATTCTCGATCTGGGCGGCATTCCCCTGCGAGCGGCGGATCGCGTGAAAGACGCGCCCTTTGTTATCGCTGGCGGGCCCTGCGCCTTCAACCCCGAACCCATTGCCCCGTTTTTCGACGCCATCGCCATCGGCGAGGGGGAAGAACTCGTCATCGAGATCGCCCAAACACTTCTGACCGGGAAAGACAACCGATGGCCCCGCCACAAAACGCTCGAGGCGCTGGCAGCCGTGAAAGGGCTCTACGTTCCGCTCGTTCACACGCACGGGGAAAAGATCCGCAAGAGGACCATTGCCGATCTCAACAACTGGCGCCATCCGCAAAGGCCTGTTTTACCGGTCATTCAGGCGGTTCACGACCGGATCAACCTGGAAATCGCGCGTGGCTGTACGCGAGGCTGCCGGTTCTGCCAGGCGGGCATGGTCTGGCGGCCGGTGCGCGAACGAACGCCGCAGACCCTCCACGGAATGGCGGCGGATATGCTGAATGCGACGGGATGTGAGGAGATCTCGCTGCTGTCCCTCAGCACTGGCGATTACACCTGCATCGGCGATTTCCTGCCGGACCTCATGGACACCTATTACGGCAAGCGCGTGGCCATCTCGCTTCCATCCCTGCGCGTGGAGTCGCTGACCCCGCGGCTGATCGAGACGATCAAACGCGTGCGCAAAACGAGTTTCACCTTGGCGCCGGAGGCGGGCACGGACCGGCTGCGCCGCGTGATCAACAAGGGCAACACGGAGGCGGATCTGCTGGCTACGGCGGAGCAGATCTTCGCGGCGGGCTGGAAGACGCTCAAACTCTATTTCATGCTGGGCCTGCCCACGGAAACCCCGGAAGACCTGGAGGGGATCATCGATTTGAGCCACAAGGTCATGCACATCGGCAAGCACCGACGGCAGATCAACGTGAGCCTGTCTACCTTTGTTCCCAAGCCGCATACGCCTTTTCAATGGCATCGCCAGATCGGACCCGCAGAAGTCCTCGAACGTCAGGAGTACTTCCGAAGCCGGCTGAAAAACCGAAACATCGTCTTCAAATGGCACGACCGGCGGATGAGCCTGCTGGAAGGAATCTTCTCCCGCGGCGACCGGATGCTGGCCGACGTTCTGGAAACTGCTTTCCGCCAGGGCTGCCGTTTCGACGGCTGGAGCGACCTCTTGCGTTTCGACCTGTGGCAGCAGATCTTCGACGAGCACGGTATCGCGCCAGAGCACTACCTCCGCGAGCGGGCTCTGGAGGAGGCCCTTCCCTGGGATCACATCGACGCCGGCCTGACACGGGATTTCCTGGTAGAAGAATGCCGCAAGGCCCTCGCAACCCAGGAAACATCAGATTGCCGACGGGACGTGTGCCATCAGTGCGGCGTCTGCAGCAAGGACATACGGCCGATTGAGGCGGCCACCGGCGTCCCCCAGGAAACAGCCGCCATAACTCCTGACACCGACCATCGGCCTCCCGTAGCAACGGAACAGCCAACGGCGCGTTCCTATCGTCTCCACTTTGTCAAGGCAGGGCGCATGCGTTTTCTGTCTCACCTGGAAACTGCGGCGGCGCTAACGCGCGGGATACGCCAGGCCGGGCTATCCTTCATTCACAGCAGCGGCTTTCACCCGCACCCGAAAATCTCATTTGCCTTTGCCTCCTCTGTGGGCGTCGAGAGTTTATCAGAGTTTGCGGACATTCAGATCGAGGCAAGCGGTTTGGATATGGACGAAATGAGCCGGGCTATCAACCGCAATCTTCCGGACGGCCTGGCGGTCCAATCCATCCGGGATCTGCCAGCAGGCGAAAAATCCCTCTTCAAATCGTTTCTTGGATTTCGATATGAGATTGCCCTTCCGGAGGACGAAAAAAAATATCCGGGGCCGCATTTCGAAGAGAGGTTGCAAAGCTATCTCAGGCAGGATACATTTGTTATCGCAAGATCCTTGAAGGGGAAGCTGATTTCGAGGGATGTCAAAGCCCTGATTCGGGATCTGGCCTTTGATGCCGAGGCGCGCAAAATACGAATCACCCTTCGAACAACGGCGACAGGCGGCGTCAAGCCTATCGAGATAATGATCCAGGTCTTCGGCGTGAACGAGGACGCCGCCCGGCGACTGCGGATCGTCAAAACGGAGACACTTTTTGCCCCGACGTAAACGGGGTTACCTTTTGGAGCCTGTATGACCAAAGAGATGATCATAAACAGCAACGACCATGAGACGAGAATCGCCATTCTGGAAAGGGGCGTGCTGGCGAATATCTATATCGAGCGCGACAAGGAGGGCGGAACGGTCGGAAATATCTATAACGGCCGGGTGGTCAGGGTCCTGCCGGGCATTCAGGCCGCTTTTGTGGATATCGGTCTTCAAAGAACGGCCTTTCTTTACGTCTCGGACATTGCCAATATCCTTGACGATCTGGAATTTATGGACGAAGAAGCGGAGCCGGATGCAGACGATCTTTTTGACCTGCGTCGGCGTCTATTTCGGAAAGAAAACGGCCTCCACATTGAGGATGTGATTCGAGAGGGACAGGAACTTCTCGTTCAGGTCACGAAAGAGCCTATCGGCAGCAAGGGCGCGCGCCTCACAACGCATATCTCCCTCCCGGGGCGTAATCTCGTCTATATGCCCACCATTAATCATATTGGGATATCACGGCGGATTCATGATGAGTCCGAGCGTCAACGCTTGAGGGAGATCATTGAACGGATCCGACCGGAGAAACACGGTTTCATCGCCAGAACGGTGAGTGAAGGGAAAAAAGAGGAGGAGTTGCACTCGGATCTCGAATACCTGACAAGGCTCTGGGGGACAATTCAAACTCGGAAAAACAGGTCAGGGGTCCCGGGGCTCGTTCATCCCGACATCGGCATTATTCTACGGGCCATCCGCGATTTTTACACCAAAGACGTCTCCCGCATTGTGGTTGATTCCAAGGAGGCCTTCGCAAGCATCACCGATTTTATGAAGACATTTCTGCCCAACGCAGCCTATTACCTGGAATTCTACGACAAGCCGGACCCCCTCTTCAACACCTTCGGCATCGAGCTGGACATCAGCCGGGCGATGAACAAGAAGGTGTGGCTGAAATCGGGGGGCTATATCGTCATTGAGACCACCGAGGCGCTGTGCGCCATCGATGTGAACACCGGCAAGTATGTCGGAAAGCGCAACCTGGAAGAAACGATTCTGAATACCAACCTGGAGGCCGTCAAGGAAATTGCCTATCAGCTGCGACTCCGAAATCTCGGTGGAATCATCATCATCGACTTCATAGACATGGAGAATGAAAGCCACCGCGAGAAGGTGTTCAGCGCTCTTAAAGAGGAAATGGAAAAGGACAAGAGCAAGACCAATATCCTCAAGATATCCGAACTCGGTCTCGTCGAAATGACCCGGCAACGAACAGGCAAAAACATCGATCGCATCCTCTGTGAACCGTGTCCCTACTGTGAAGGGACGGGCGTGGTCAAATCGAAGATAACGCTCTGTTACGAGATTTTCCGGGAGTTGGCACGCGCCGGCGCAGCCACCCTATCCGGCACGCTTTGTGTGCTGGCAAACCCCGACATTGCCAATCTGCTGCTTGAAGATGAGAGGAACACCATCGAGAAACTGGAAAGAGATCTCCAAAAGAAGATCATTATTAAGGTGGACAGCAACCTCCACCAAGAAAATTACGACATTATCGAGATGTAAAAATGCATTGACAAAATGCAAATGTTACCTATAATGGCGGCTTAACTTTTTATGTGGGAAGGATTCAACTATGTACGCGGTCATCAAAACAGGCGGAAAGCAGTATAAGGTTTCTGAAGGAGACCGGCTGAATATTGAAAAGCTCTGCGGAGAACCGGGGTCTGAGGTCGTTTTTGATGAGGTATTAATGGTATCCGACAATGGCGACGTCAAGGTCGGCCAACCTCATGTTGTCGGTGCATCGGTAATCGGTGAAATTGTTACCGACATTAAAGGCCCCAAGATTGCAATCTTCAAGATGAAACGGCGTAAAGGCTTTCGCAAGAAGACCGGTCATCGTCAGAGCTTGACCAGTTTGAAGATCAAAAAGATTTCGATATAAGAACGCGCAGGAGATAGCACAACATGGCACACAAAAAAGGTCAGGGGAGCTCCAGAAACGGCAGAGACAGTAATGCACAACGCCGGGGTATCAAGGCATTCAGTGGAGAAATGGTCAGCGCCGGGTCTATCATCGTTCGGCAGTTGGGCACTAAAGTTCATCCGGGCAACAATGTCGGACTCGGGAAAGACTATACCATCTTCTCAAAGATCGACGGCATTGTGAAGTTTGAGCGGAAGGACAAGACCCGCAAAAAAGTCAGCGTTTACGCCGCCTAGTCGTACAATCCTACAAGAAGCTAGTTTTCTACTACATTTCTAAAAGAAAAATATTGACATAAACAGGTGGTCCATAGTATTGTCTCACCGTTTTTCGGAACAGATTTTTTATTTCGAAAAACGGTGAGTCTCGTCTCGGAGAGAAAACAGCACACGAGGTGCTTCAATTTTCTTTATAAAAGTAGTCGTTGTGATTCTGCTTTTAGTCTTCGGGAGGTTAGAATTATGGATCGAGAAGTTGGAACGGTAAAGTGGTTCGATGAAAAGAAGGGGTATGGATTCATCGCTCGTAAGACCGGAGGAGATGTTTTTGTCCATTACTCCGATATTACCGGTCAAGGATTTCGTATCTTGAAAGAGGGAGACAACGTCGAATTTTCAATCAAGCAGAACCGCAAGGGGCAAGCCGCTGCCGACGTGTGCAAGGTTTGATCGAGTCGCAGCAAGCTCTCTTTTCATGATCAACCCCGGGAGGATATCTCTGGGGGGCATTAGGCCAGGTTCACCGCTCATACGTACAATCTGTTTGTCTGTCTGCTCAAAAAGGCTTCGGGACAAGGCGTCACGCCTGTCCCGAAGTAGTGGTCTGGAAAGATCGGGCAGCTCACCTTGTACTCGACAGCTTGCTAATTCTTGCTGAAATAGATCTCCCTAACGAATCCCTCCGCCTGGGTCCCCGTGTGTTGCGAATTGATGAAGATGCCAATCCCCTGTGTTGAACCTTTCGGTTCCCCGCCATTGATATCTGCGAAGAGACGTTTATAGTCTTCATAGATATTTCTTTTCTCGACGTGCCATTGATGTAAACGATCGGTCTTATCCTTGATGATATAGCAGCGAAGGTTTCCGGCGCCGATCTGCGGACTCTTCATCCATTCATTTTTCGGTGCCTCGTTATCCCACAGATAACCGATAATGGGCGTATTGAGTTTTTCCGGCCATCCACTTGCCGGAAAGGCGACATAGATCTGGAGGACCTGATCGTCGGTGCATCGCTTCCGCCCATCGCCCCCCTGCGGCAATTTTTCTGCGGCCCACTGCCAGTTCAAATAGGGGTACTCTCGGATATCAACTCGAACGGCCTTTTTGAGGCCAAAAGAGGCCTTGTTACTGTAAAGATAAAGGCACTGCGCCCCCCCCGACTTGACCAGATCGATGACTTGCTTGCCCTTGATGACCTCGAGTTGCCATCCTGCCGGAACGCCACAGGTCATATAGGTGGAATCAAATCTGGCGGCGGAAATAACATCGTTACTCGCCCGAAGATTCACAACACCGGCCAGCACCAGAAACAAAACCATAATGAAATGCTTATTTAACTTCATTACCTTCGTAAACCTTCATGATGTCGGATCGGGTAAACACTGAATCAATCCGATCAACGTATTTTTTGATATTCTCAATGCCCCCCTCTTGCCGATCGATCAGAACAATCACACGGTCAACGGCAAGGCCGGCGGCTTGAACCGCTTCAATAGCGGTAATGGTTGAAGCGCCCGTCGTCACAACGTCGTCAAGTACCGCCACAACGTCACCTTGGCGAACATTCCCTTCGATCCTGCTTTTGGTGCCGTGCCCTTTGGCATCCTTTCTCACAATAAATGATTTAATCGGCCGACCGCCTTGAAACGAGACCAAGGAAACCGAATTGGCAATAGGGTCTGCCCCCAGACTCAAACCACCTGCAGCGGTCACCGCCGAATCTCTCAGCATATCGAACACAATCGCGCCGATCAGATTCATCCCTTCGGGATCCAGCGTGGTGGGTTTGCAATCGAAATAATAATGGCTCTGATTCCCGGAGGAGAGCGTGAAAGGTTCGTCCTTGCTGTACTTGAAAGATCGTTCGACAATGATTTGCGCAAGCCTTTTTTTTATGTCTTTAATGTCTGTGCCCAACCTCGCTGCCTCCTTGATGCATGATAAACTTTTAGATAATAGCCCACTTAAGATGACACGGCAATAAAAAAATGGTTTACCTCGAGAAGCCTGCCAGAAACGCTTTCATCGCTACTTTTCAATTATACCGGATATCCGCGAAGGATCTGCGATCAAAACCTCGCCGTTATAGAACGTTCGCAAAGGTCGAATAATAGCGCAAGCCGGAGATTCCTACCGGTCCTCTGTTTTCTGCTCGATTCCCCGAATCAGTTGAACGACCTCAACGCCATCTTTGGCATAGAAGGCGCCGATCGACTCCGCATAGCTTCTAGTCACAACGGCGCCACCGACGATGAAGCATGCGTCAAGTCTCTCCGCATTTGCTAAGTCAATGACTTCCTTCATCCGCGGCATGGTCGTCGTCATGAGTGCGGACAGCCCGATCGCGATCGGACCGAGCTTTTTCGCCTCAGAGATGATCCTCTCGGCAGGAACATCCTTGCCAAGATCAATCACCTCGTAGCCATGATTTCTGATAATCAGCGCGATGATGTTCTTGCCGATATCGTGAATATCGCCCTCCACCGTCGCCAGAAAAACCAGTCCCCGATGCCTCAACGAGGTCCCGTCCTGAAGGCGAGGTTCCAGATAATCGACACCCCGTTTCATGGTTTCTGCGGATGCAATCAACTGCGGCAGGAAATAGGCGCGCTTTTCAAAGAGTTCTCCGACCTCCGTAATAGCCGGAATCATAACATGCTCGACCAGTTCAAAGGCCGCCATGCCGCCGACCAGGGCCTGATCGATCAACTCAGTAATTTCCTCACGGCTACCATCCAGAATCCCTTGGCGCACTCTGCTCTGCGGCGATGCCTCCTCGTGCGCAGTCTGAGCCACTGCCGGCAGTTGAGGCTCGCGAATGACAAAGCGTTCGACATAACGGCGGGCATTTTTATCCTTCAGCGACAGGGCATCCGCCGCCATCTTGATATGCATGAACTCTTCCTGAGACGGATTGGCGATCGCCATCGTCAGGCCCTTCGCACAGGCCATCGCCAGAAAGGCCGCATTGATCCACTTCCGCTCCGGCAGACCGAACGAAACATTCGAGAGCCCCAGGAGTGTGCGCATCTTGAGCGTATTGGTGCACCATTCGACTGTATCCAGGGTCTCCAGCGCCGCGCCGCCATTGGCGGCAACGGTCATCACCAGACCGTCGATAACGATATCGTCAGGGGTAAATCCATGGTGCTTGGCCGCGTTGAGGATCCGGCGGATAATCCGTTTTCTGGTCGCCGCCAGTTCCGGAACTTCCTTGTCCGTTAGGGGCAGCAAGATGAACATGGCCCCATACTTGGCAGCGATGGGCAAAAGTTTTTTCAGCTTCGCCTTTTCACCCGAGATGGAGTTGATCAGCGCCCGTCCCGGATACAGCCGCAGCGCGGTTTCGATCGTCTCCATGTTAGGCGAGTCGATTACTAGCGGCAGCGCGGTCGTCTTGGCCAGAAATCCGACCACGGATCGCATCGCAGCCGTTTCGTCAATTCCGGGCACGCCCACATTGACATCCAGCAGTTGTGCCCCCTCTCGTTCTTGATCCCTGGCCATGTCTCGAATCAAGGAGAACTCCCCCTTCGCCAGATTCTGTTGCAACGCCTCCCTCAAGACCTTTTTGCCGGTCGGGTTGATGCGTTCTCCAACAATAATCAGGGGCAATTTGGGATCCAGGAGCACATGCCCCCTGGCGGAACTGAGCGCCGCGACAGACTGTCCGATCGGTCTATAGGGGCGGTCTGACCCAATGGACTGCTTTAGGGCTGCAATGTGCTGCGGCGTCGTTCCGCAACATCCCCCCATCAGATTGACCCCGTCGGCGACAAAGGTTTTTCCGAAAGAGGCAAAGGTGGCAGGGTCCATCTCGAAGACGGTTTTTCCGTCGACGAATTTCGGAAGACCCGCGTTGGGCTTAGCGGCGAGCGGCACCCGCGCGTACGGTTTCATCGCCGAAATGAGCTTCAACATGGCGTCCGGCCCCGCCGAACAATTGCAACCGACGGCATCGGCGCCCAAACTCTGAAGCGTGATCAGCGCGGAAACCGCATCGGTCCCATTAAGGGTCCGGCCGTCTTTTTCATAGGTCATCGTCACCAGGGTAAAAGCATCGGTCAATTCCTTGACCGCCAACAGGGCTGCCCGCGCCTCCTGGATATCCATCATCGTCTCGATGACAAAGCAGTCAACGCCGCCGTCGAGAAGCCCCCGAACCTGTTCTTTGTAAACATCCACCATCGCCTCGAAGGGAATGCCGCCAAAGGGCTCGACAAACTGCCCCGTGGGGCCGATATCCCCCGCCACAATAGCCTTGCTGCCAGCGGCCTTTTTGGCCACGGTCGCAAGCTTCCGGTTCACCTCGTAGACATCGCTTCGGCTGTACTGCTCAAGCTTGTAGCGATTTGCACCGAAGGTACAGGTGTAGATGATGTCCGCTCCCGCCCGGACGTAGTCGGCATGGACTACTGCCAAGACATCTGGATGCTCCAAACACCAAAGTTCCGGGCAGGCTCCCGGATCGAGGCCGCGCTTCTGCAGCTCTGTACCGGTAGCGCCGTCGAGAAGCATAATCCTGCCGTTGAGGCATTCCTGAAAATAATCTTTATTCATTGTCCGCTCTGTTTGCCCTCTCAATGCCTGATATTGCCGTTACGCTTTTCTCAGGAACAAGTATAAAGGCCTCTGTCAACGCTATGTCCAACCGGTTCAATTCAAGGGCCGCATAAATCCACGCCTGGTTCTCCAAAGGGAAATCCCCGTAGCCAGCGGAATAACGGTTTTTCGTCAGCCGCCTGCCTTCCCTACTCAGAATGTGATTGAAATATCGAACGATCCAGTCGAGGGCCCCATCGGTCATCTCGCTGGCCGTGGCATCCAGAACAATCGCCCGTGTCATCTGGTTGCAGGCTGAATCCTCCAGGATCCGGTGCATAATCTGATGGCCGGCGGTCGCACCAATTAACAGCACCTCCTCTGAATACGTTAGCAGCGCGGCCAGTCGGGCGCTGTGAATGATCTGCCCCGAAGCCAGAAACGTCTGTATTCCCCTCTTTTCAACAATCGGAATCCGAACCGCAGCGCCTTTCAGGTGAATATCCGAAACGGCGTCATCAATAAAGCCGTCAATTTCATCACGTTGCTCAGAAAGGATTTGCGTTCTTCCCTTTTTGTAACCGAGACGGCGGAATATCTCTTCGCGGGGTGCAGGAATAGCGATGGAATCAAACAAGGACACAACCGCCATGGTGGTCACTTCCCCTATCAAGCCAATTTTAAAATGGTTTTTTATATCATCTTTGCCGTCGAAACGAAAGTTTTAAGCTGAGAGCATCCCCTTCTTTGCCTGTGCCTTATCAACGAACGGACCATAAACGCTCATCGCTATGCCTACCGTGCCTTTGCGCTAAAAAGATCTAGAATTTTTTCCATATTTATAATACAGATCATTCATTATAATGATTGAAGGATGCATGGAAAATTTTTATGAGATACGATATCGCAAAAAGCGGCAGTGGAATGACCTACGAGATCAGAAACATCGTAGGCGTTGCAAATAAACTGAAAGAAAACGGCATTGAGATTACCTGGGAAAACATCGGCGACCCCGTGCAGAAGGGCGAGCGGATCCCCGATTGGATGAAACAAACCGTGATGGCGGTCTTGAAGGAAGACCAGGCGTACGGCTACTCCCCGACCAAGGGCATGGACGAAACTAGGGAATACCTCGCGGCAAAGGTCAATGCGCGGGGCGGTGCCCAGATTACAAAAGAGGACATCATCTTCTTCAATGGTCTCGGCGACGCCATTGCCCGCGCCTACAGCTCTCTCCATATTGACGCACGGATCATCATGCCGGAGCCGACCTACTCGACCCACTTTCTGGCCGAGGTTCAGCACGCGTCCTTTCCACCCAATACCTACCGGATGGATCCGTCTAAAGGCTGGGCGCCCAATCTAAAGGAGTTGGAGGAGAAGGTCAAAAGCCATCGCTCTATCGTCGGCATCCTGGTGATCAATCCGGACAACCCGACGGGGTATGTCTATCCCGAGGAGCCTCTGAAAAAGATCGTCTCCATCGCCAAAGAATATGAACTGTTCCTGGTGTTCGACGAAACGTACATGAATCTGCTCTATAACGGTTACAAGACGATCCCCCTGTCCGATATTATCGGCGATGTGCCGGGCTTCAGCATGAAGGGCATCTCAAAGGAATTCCCCTGGCCGGGTGCACGATGTGGATGGATTGAGGTCTACAACGCTGATAAGGATGAGGCCTTCAAGAGGTATATCGAAGCAATCTTACAGCAAAAAATGTCTGAGGTCTGTTCAACAACGCTTCCACAGATGTCGATTCCGAGGATTATGGAGCATCCGCAGTATTCGGAATACCTCAACCAGCGTATTGGCCATTACGAGCGCCTCTCCAATATCGGATACGATATTCTAAAAGAGGTCCCTTACGTAACCGTCAACCGCACAAACGGGGCCTTCTACATGACGGTGGTCTTCAATGAAGATGTCCTCAACGACAGGCAGACGCTTGAAATTCAGCATCCCGCTGTCAAGGAATACATCGAGCAGATTATCCAGAGAGGCAAGGTGGAGCACGATAAGCGCTTTGTCTATTATCTCTTGGGGACAACGGGGATCTGCGTCGTGCCGTTGACGTCGTTCTTCACGTCCCTGCAGGGCTTCCGGCTGACGTTACTGGAAAAGGACGAGGCGAAATTTACGGACACGATCGAACGCATCGCAGAGTACATCGTACGCTACGTCGAATCGAGCCGGTAAAACTAGCCACCATGACTCGACGGCAGAAAGGGACACGATCTTGATAGACTTAAGCGACAAGGAAAAAGGGATTCGATTCAATCAGGGCAATCTCTATCGGGAAGAGGTTTTTACAGACCTCTCTACTGGCGCCATCCGTCGGATGACCCCGATCAAACCCGAGGGCGAATTTGACGCGACGCGACCGGTTTTATTCGCCGGCCAATCGCAGCTTTATACCCCTCAGGGCCCCATACCCATTCAGTTTCCGATTGAGGCCCAAGACCTCCAAGGCGCTATAGACCAATTTGCAGCGGCAATGGAGTCGTATATCGCACATCTGATGGAAGAGGCGGAGAAAGTGCAGCGAGAGGCCCAGTCCAGGATCATAGTCCCTGGCGGCTCGTCTTCGGGGGGCAGCGGCATCATTACACCGTAACCATCACATCTGAGGGGAGATTCTCATGCTGGTCCGTTATTGGATGGCATCGCCCGCCATCACCGCCCGGGCGGACATGGATCTCGAGGCGACCCTGGACCTGATGCGACAAAACAAGATCCGACGCCTTCCGATCATCGCTGACGGCAATCAGCTCTGCGGCATCCTTGCCCTGTCTGACGTTTATCCTTTCATCGGCCCTCACGAGCTGAACCGCGCAGAACTGACGGACGAGCAACGACAACGGCTCAGGGGCCTCCGGGTCGATGCGGTCATGACGCCCTCGCCGATTACCTGTGATCGCAATGCCCCGCTTGAGGAAGTGGGTGCGCTGATGCGTCGGCATCGAATCGGGGCTGTTCCCGTTACTGAAGGGGACCGCCTTGTCGGCATCATCACGGAATCCGACATCCTGGGGGCACTGGCCAATATCGCCCGCATGGGAACCGATGGTCGACGCATCTGCTTCCGGATCCCCGTTGAAGAAAAGTTCGACATCTTCTACACGCTGGTATCGCTGTGTCAGACCAATCACATGGAAATTCTGACCCTGCTCACTCACCCGCTCAGCACGAATAGCCATCTCGTCATGCTCAGAGTAAGGGGAGAAAACATCGAATCGTTTGTCGACGCGCTTTGGCGAAGCCATTACGAAGTTCTCGCATCCCCGGAAGCCCCGCAGGGCTAACATGCGACAGGAGACGCCATGGATATAAGATCAACAGTCAGAGGACGCAGGAGCATCCGAAGATTCACGACGGTTCCTGTTCCGGAAACGCTTGTCCGGGAAATTCTGGATGAGGCGCGCTGGGCACCTTCGTGGGGTAACACGCAGCCATGGGAGTTCTATGTTTTAACGGGAAATGCCCTAAAGACCTTCAAAAAGACAAACGGCCAGAAGTTTGATCAGGGCGAGCCGAGTTTTCCAGATATCCCCATGGCAACAGAATGGATCGCCACCCTCAAGGCGCGATACAACGGCATTGGGAAAAGCATGCTAAAGGCACTGGGCATTCAAAGAAACGACGACGAGCGTCGCCATCTCCAGTCTCGCGCCATATACGAAATCTTTGACGCCCCCTGCTTGATTGTCGGCTGTATTGATCGGCGTCACGGTTCACACGAATATGCGATGTTCGACCTGGGGCTCATCACGCAAACCCTGTGTCTCCTGGCCCATGATCGTGGCTTGGGAACCTGCCTGCTTGCAGGCGCCGTGAGATACCCACCGGTACTGCGAGGTATAGTGCCGAACGCCGACCACAAACTCTTTGCCATCGGTATCGCACTGGGTTTCCCGGAACGAGAAGCACCGATCAATACATTCGAACGCGAACGGGCACCTCTTGGAGAGCTGGTGACCTGGGTTAAACATTGAGCGGCTACACTGGGAGATACACTGGCGCAAGCTCCGACGAATCTCCGTCCCTTAGGGAAGCCGATTAAACATGATTCGCTCGCTGGCCCCGCAGCAAGTTGCGAGCAATGCGCTCACTACTGAATTCAAAATCGGTTGTATCGACGCGCGTTCCGTTTCCTCTGTTTTTTCTCCGAACACGCATCCTGCTGCCGCAGTGTTTCAATGAGCGGCAGAAGCCTCGCGCGTTGATCCGCCGTCAGTTCACGACACATGGCTACAGTCATGTCCGTCTCGGCCCGCGAAAGCGCCAGAAGCGCCACGCCGAGGGCGTCCACGCGATGTTCGATCTCGCGGTCATCAAGTATCTCCCGGATCAGCAGATCCTTCAGGGCCTTCTGTTCAGCAAGATAAGTTCCCTGTAAAAGTCTGATTTTGCGAACCTGGGCATCAGCAATCTCCCGGACAGTTGTGAGCTGTCCTTCCGATATATTAAGCTGTCGGACGATATTCGGACGATCCCACCAACGAATCACCAAGGAGCTATCCTCGTCAACCCTGTGTTCACGGGCTGCACACAATGCCACCATCGCGAGGGGCAAGACGACGGAAAGACCCCACATTCCGAACCACATCCTCTTTGACATATGCAATCCCTCCCTTGTCGATTTTATCAAACAAAGCGATGCCGGTCAGATTATGGCCATGCTCTATGCATATTCTTTGGGGGATGTAATTGATAATCGTTATATGATAAACAATATGCGATTAGTGCTTGGAGGTTCTATGCAAAGCACCCATTCATTTTGCCAGTTTATCAAAACGCCCGTTGGAGAAACGGGTATCGTCTGGTCTGGCGAAGAACCACCCAAGATCGTCCAGATCTTTCTGCCTCATAACATGTTGCGCCGTCTGGTGTTTATATCCTATCCGAAGGCAGAGGAAAAGATCAACGGTAAAACGGCCGATACGTTGCGCCGTCTCATACAGGACTGGTTTGTCGCAAAGTCGCCGATCGCCTCGTTCTATTTCGATCAGGATCACTTATATCCGTTTCAGAAGCGAGTTTTGGAGGCCTCCTTGGCTATTCCAGTGGGTAAAGTTATGACCTATGGCGGTTTGGCGGCCAAACTGGCGGCCCCCAAAGCCGCACGTGCCGTGGGGACGGCCCTGGCCAGAAACCCGTTTCCTCTCGTCATGCCTTGTCATCGAATCGTCCGTTCCGATGGTTCACTTGGAGGCTTTGGCGGAGGAACAGAAATGAAACGAAAGTTACTGGAAATGGAAGGAATCACCTTTGATTCCAAAGATCGGGTTCGCCCCGAGCACATAATCAACTAAAAGGAGAATATAAAACCATGCGTCACGTTTTGCGACTTGCCGTCATGTTGCTTTTCTGCTCCGCATCCTGGGCACCTGCTGCGGACTCCTTCAAACTGGTCAGTCCGGATATCAAGCCCGGTGACGTTTTGACGATCGAACAGGTGTTCAACGGCTTCGGATGCAGCGGGGAGAACATCTCTCCGGCCCTCAAGTGGAGCGGCGTACCGGCAGGAACGAAGAGTTTCGCGCTGACGGTCTATGATCCAGATGCGCCGACGGGTTCCGGATGGTGGCACTGGGTTGTCTATAATATTCCGGCCACATGTCGTGAAGTTACCAAGGGCGCTGGCGCTGTGGCCAGTTCATCCCTTCCGCAAGGTGCCATCCAGGGACGGACCGATTTCGGGACAGCGGGTTTTGGCGGAGCCTGTCCACCCACGGGTGACAAACCGCACCGTTACATCTTCACCATTTTTGCGTTGAAGGTCGAAAAACTCGAGGTTCCCACTAATGCGACTGCGGCACTGATCGGATTCATGGTCAACGGCAACAAATTGGCCCAGGCAAGCTTCACCGCAACATACGGCCGCTAACGCACCGATTTTTTTCGTATATTCACATGATAATTTTAAAAATAGGTGGATGGATCCCTTTGTACCGCAGGGATTCTATGACAAGATATTAATTATATTTGGTTTTTTTCTTTTAGGCGGCTTTGGCGTTCTAGCAGGATACCCCAGAACGATAGGTGCAACAATCTTGCCGTCGTCAGGTACACCGAGTACTTGCAACAACTCCGGACTCTTGATTTCGGCGCCGAGATTCACCCAGCAGGTCCCCAACCCGCGGTTCGTCGCCGCCAGCATAAAATAACTCGCCGCCAGTGCGCAGTCCACATACATATTTTTCAGGCGGGAGAATCCAATGATCAAAACAAGGCAGGGCGCATTGAAAAAAACATTGTACGACGGATCTTGAAGGTACTTTTCAAAACGCGTCGCGTAATCATCGGGATTGGCGGCAATTCTGTGAAGAACATTCGCCTTGCTTTCGTCCGACATACGTTTAATCAGCGTCTTGTTTTGAACGATAACAAACCGCCATGGCTGATCGTTACCGGCACTTGGAGCCAGTGTCGCTTGTTTAATAAGTGTTTTTACCAGAGGAAGGGGAACAGATCGACTCTGAAAATCTCTGATGGAACGGCGCTGTTTTAATAACTCTTCGAACGTCATAAACCTTTCAAATTATTTCCCTGATGATTCGGGGGAATCAGAACATCAAGATTCATATCAACCACTAACAGGAGGAGGCCCTTTGGGAATCCAGAGGGCCTCCTCCTGTAACGTACTAACCGTAATTTAGAATTTGTAGTTCACCTGCCATCTTACGAAAAGGGTATTGTTTGCACTCGCATAATAATCGCCCGGCAGCAAGTAATCGGCGCTGATATAGGCATCGAGAGCCTTGGTGAACGCATGGTAGACTTTAGCCTGCAGCAACTGTCCCCGATCTTTTCCGTCCGTGGAGAACATGACCCTGTTGGCGCTCAGCATATAGGCGCTGTTCCTATTGGCCTGCTCATTGGCCCGAAGCCATGCATAACCGATCTGACAGTAGGTCGCGGCATCGAAATTCAGCTTAGCAATGGCGCGATAGATCTGAAGGTTCGTCCAGTACGCAAACCCGGCACCCCCCAGACCGGTCGTTTCGGCGGCCAATGTGTAAACGTAGACATCGCTCCATATCGGATAACGGGAGAAGAGCGGATCCCAGGCCTCAACCTTTCCGGTTGTACTGGGATCATCGCCGGAAAGACCGATGAAGCCAACTTCAACTTGCGGCTTAAGCTTTACATCGTTGAACTTCGCTACGACCTCCGCATGACCGCCAAGGCCGCGACGGGAACGGCCGTCATCGTAACCACCGGTCTGATAGGCCAATTCGCCTTTCAGGGTCACAGCGCCCTGAGTAAAGGCGGCTCGAGCGCCGAAGGTATTCAGGTCAAGCGTGGAAACCGTGATGCTGGTGGAGGTGAATGCCTCTTCACGCTTGTAGATGTAATAAGGTTCAATCAGCAGGCTATCGGTGATCTGACCATGCCCGTAAATGATAAGGCCCTGTTCGTCTCCAGCGTTGATCAGTGTCTTGTCATAAAGATCGTCATGCTTCAGCACACCGTATTTATCCTTGTTACTGTCTGAGACGCCGATCAAATCGAGGCTGTAATTCTTTGAAAAATTAACTGTGCCTCTCACCGCATCGAAGAACATCGATCGGGAACCGTCTCCGGGGGTGCCTTCTGCAACGAGGAAGCCGTCACCCAGCATGATATCCTGGCGACCAACCCGGAGATCAACCGGGAACCCGCAAATTTTGTAAAAACTCACATACATATTGTCCACGTAAAGCTCATCCGGGACGTAGAAGTGATTGTTAGACCGATAAGAGGCCCACAGTTCATTGTAGAACTTCATTTCATTGCCAAGTCTGACATAGAAATCGACCTTCTTGTTATAATCGAGCTTGCCGAAAACCAGGGTTCTCAGGCGGAAATAATCCCTATCCTGCGCTCCCCTAGCACTGAGATCGAAAGTATTCTCATAAATTTCCTGCCGCAGGCGGACTTCACCGCCAAAGGTCGTATCAAGCTCCTTAGGACCAAATAGGTTCGCTGCTTCCGCCGCCGTTGTTAGAAACACTGATAGCACGGCCGCGGTCATCAGCCGTGTCAATACCTTTCTCATACCCATTCTCCTTTCTCTTCTATGCAAAAAAAATCAGCAAGGCTTGGCACCGATCCCCAACGGTTATGCCACCTTGCTTCACCCTTCCCCAAACTAATCTAGTTTCTTATAGTTAATTGAACCCCGTCTAGTCAAGACAAAAATAACGCGGTTCAGGACGGAGAGGGCGAATGATGTCTATCCCCTCCGTCTCACAAAAAAGGCAGCCGATGAGGCTGCCCATAAGTGGTAAGGATCTCAAAGGTACGTCAGGGTCTTGCGTCGCCAGCCATAGCAACGTCTTGCGGCGTTAAGGCGGCACGGGCAATGCCCCCGTTCGGCGTTGCTGCCTTGATTACAGGAAGCGATTTCTTCACAATGTTATAGGCAACGTCGTAGAAGTTGATATTACTGATGCTCTCTTTCCCATTGACAAGAAAACTGGCCATCTTGTTTATGGAGGCGTTGAGCAGATTGTCGTACTGGACGCAACCGAGGCTTTCAATATTGAGGCCGAGGTAATTCTTTGCTACGGCCTTGACGATATCGGACACATTGCGTTCCTTGGCATCCCGGACCATATTGACCAGCAATTTGATATTGAGGTCCGCCACACAATTCATGAGCTGCTCCTGAGTCTCCTCGCCGAGAGCGCCCAACGCATCGTAGAGTTTAGCGATTGAGTCGATGCTTTCACCCTGAACCGAATAACTGGCCCGCTTAACAAGCTCCAACGCATCGGTATTTTTGTTGAAGATGTCATTGATGCTTCTATAGAGGCTTGCCTTGATGAATCCGTATGCGTTTTGAATAGATGTCACCTGAGGGGTCACCACAACGATTTTATTGGGTGCATACAGAAAGAAATCGATCGTGGTAAAAGAGGTGCCTGCCCCAAGATCCAGCAAAATCATATCGGCGTCGAGCTTCTTCAGGTGATTAAAAAGCCTTGTCTTTTGTGTGTATTTTGGATTGGCGACACCCAGAATGTCGTCCGCGCCACAGATCAGCTTTAGATTTTCGACGGGTGTATTGACGACCAGTTGCTCGATGCTGTCCACTCTCTTTGCGATAAAATCCGCAAGGGTATATTCAGGATAGCGAATCCCCGCAAACGTGTGGAGATTGCTCCCCCCCAGATCGGCATCAATGATGATCACCTTGCGCCCAAGCCGAGCCAGTGAAGCCCCAAGCATCAGGGTTACTACGCTTTTTCCAACCCCCCCTTTACCGCCTCCTACGGCCCACATTTTATCGCGCAATTCATCCATTGTGTCGTCCACTTATTGGTCGTATTGTTCCCAGAGGTTCCACATCATATTGTGGTCTTTCCCTTTTAACCCGATCAGTTTTTCGATGACACTCTGCTCATCGTATTCCAGATCCTTGAATGATATTCCTATCTTGATAGAAAAGCTCCCCTCGATTTTTTTTACCCATTGAATATGGGCAAAGAAACTGACTTTGTTCTCTCTTGGGATACTCAGAACCATTTTAAGCTTCGCATCATCAGCATCAGCCAGGTTGAAGCGTCCATAGCGGTCTTCAAACTGTAGTGCTGCCCCTCCCAGAGAAATGTCCTTCAAATAACCATTGTATGAAACACCTTCGGCCTTCTGAGGAGAGAATAGTTTAAACTCGACGGGATATGTGAATACAGATCGGGGGTGCCGCCTTCTGTTAATGAGAGGCTCATCCACCTCGCCTAATTTGTCTGCTTCCAGGTTATCATTCAGCATATAGTTATAATCGGACAAACAGTGAAAACCCTTAAGGGACAATCACAGATTTTTGCCATCCAGATGTCCACAGACAGGAATTGTCAAATTGGTCGTTGCTTCAGGCCTCGGCCGCAACAGGATAGACCGAGCCGACGCCAGAAGGTATCGTTTCGATCTCGCTTTCGACTGCCTCTTCATAACGACAAACGCGCAGCAACTCCTCGCGGTCAATTAACCCCTGGAAAATTTTAGAGATACCGTCCATCAACAGGGTCTTCATACCTTCCTGAATGGCCGTCGTCTTAATTTCATCGATGTTGGACTTGTGGCGAATCATCTGCTTAATGGCATCCGTGTTCATGAGCAGTTCATGAATTGCCATACGGCCCTTGTAACCTGTACCATTGCAGGTCTCACAACCACGCTTTCTCATTAGGACCAGATCGGAGGAATATGGCCTGAGCTGATGTTCACGGAACCATTTCGAATCGTATATTCTAGCCAGATCGTTATATTCAGTTTCGTCCGGCCGATAGGGTTCTTTGCATCTGTCACACAGGCGTCGCGCCAGCCGTTGCGCCAGAACCGCCAGCAGAGAATCAGAAAAATTGAACGGATCCATCCCCATTTCAATGAGGCGGACAATCGTTTCCGACGCACTATTGGTATGGAGCGTGCTGAGAACCAGGTGACCCGTTAACGAGGCCTCCAGCGCCGTCTTGGCGGTCTCACTATCCCGCATTTCTCCGACCATGATGACATCCGGATCCGATCTCAGGAAGGAACGAAGGGCTTCATGAAAGGTCAAACCGATTTTTGCGTGAACTTGAACTTGCCTGAGGCCCCTCTGCGTAATTTCTACGGGATCTTCAATAGTCCAAATTTTGATTTCCGAGGTGTTAATATACTTGAGGGCTGAATGAAGTGAGGTTGTTTTTCCGGAGCCCGTCGGGCCGACGCATAAAATCATGCCATAAGGTTGTTTGAGCGACTTTTTGAACCAGGCAAGATTGTGGTCTGTGAATCCCATTTTTTCTAAAGGCAGCGGCTCCGAAGAAGCGAGGATTCTCAAAACAGCATCTTCGTTTCCACCCACCGTTGGCGAGACCTCGACACGGTATTCGATTTTCTGGTTATTGCGCGTAATCAATATCTTGCCGCTTTGCGGCTTTCGGCGTTCAGAAATATCCAGATTTGACATGATCTTGATTCTTGACAGAATGGCTCGCTTATATCCGGCCGGGATTTTGTGAACGACGCGACAGGTACCGTCAATGCGATAACGCACCTGAAAGGGTTCTGATCTAAAGGCAGGCTCAAAGTGTATATCCGAGGCCCCTTTACTATAAGCATCCAGCAAAATTTTATTAACCAGGTTCACAATGTGGGAATCTGATTCACTGATGTCACCATCGTTTTCACTCAGATCACCGTCAAGATCAACTTCAAGTTCTTTAACAGAAAGTCCCTCTAGAATTTCTCCAACATCCGTATCCTGGAGCGAGTAGTATTTTGTAATGGCCTTGTTAATCTTAGCCGGCGAGGCCACAACCATTTCGACCTGTTTTTTTACATGAAAACGTATAGAATCCGGAATGGTATAATCAGTAGGTTCGGACGTAGCAACGACTACAGATTCCCCATTGAGTTCAAGAGGAAGGACTTTCAGCGTCTGAGCGATCCCTGCGGGAATGCACGCAAGAGCATTTTGGGACGGCGTTATCCGATCCAGATCTACGAAACGGAGGCGAAATTTCAAGGCCAGAACCATCAATAACTGCTCTTCGGTAATTAGTCCTTTTTCAATCAGTAGCAAGCCTATTTTCTTTTTTTTGCCGTCGTCCTGATTTTTTAAGGCCTCACCGACCTGTTCGGACGTAACCAAACCCGAGTTGATGAGAATCTCGCCGATTCTCATTCTTGGCGAGACTTTCCCCGCGCGTTGGGCCTTTTCAATCGCATTTTCGATCTGATCACGATAGATACCGTGATTTTGAGACAAAATATCACCCAAGCGTCGTTCGCGGAGCCGCTTCTGCTCCTCTAGCACGTTATTCATAATCTCAGATGAAATCATTCCCGCACACTCGAAGATTTCTCCAACGCGCGTTTCTGGACGACGGGACTTAATCCCATGATTCGAAAAGAAAATGAGCTTAAGCGGGGAATCGAGAGAGGGACAACAGGCATAGATGCCTGCATGTCCTCTATTATCGCCACTTAAGAGCATGATACGATAATGCTCATCTGTTATCGTGACTATTTCCTCGTGCTTTTGTTCCCTGCATGCGGCATCGATCTGATCCTGACTCGGCGCCATAAAGATACAGCACACCTTGCCCAGAAGGTAGCTGCGGTATTCCCCGCGATCCTTAAGCTGTACGGCTATTTCACTTTCCTCAGGCACGAACGGCCGCGTCAGAACCGCCTCAACCCTGGTTCCATCCATCAAAACAAGAAGGACATCGCTATTTATTTGATCCATCGCACTCTTTTCCTGTGTATTACGTACTAAGAATCGTCTTTTCCGGAAATTCCTTTAGATAATTTACGATTTTTCTTTTCTCACGATAAATGGATGGGACATGTCGAGGCGCGATAGAGTTATTGGAGGTGATAGGATCGCTAGTCGAACACGCATAAAAAAGCCCCCGATCTTAAAAGATCGGGGGCTCGTGATTAATTTCGG
>CAXXQE010000008.1:0-815000 GCA_963665615.2 Syntrophales bacterium | reverse complement strand
GGGCAGCATACGTTCATCGGCCGTCTGGACGTGCGTATGGGTTCCAATAATCGCGCTAACCCTCCCATCCAGATACCAGGCTAAGGCTTGCTTTTCAGAAGTCGCTTCTGCGTGAAAATCTACAATGACCATATTTGTTTTGGAACGGATCGACTCCAACAACTGATCGATGCATCTGAAGGGACAATCAACAAGGGGCATGAAGACGCGCCCCATAAGATTAACGACAGCAACAGCCCCTCCCGTATTTTTCGGATAAAGGACATATCCTCTACCAGGGGCTGTATCGGGATAATTGGCAGGACGAAGCAAATGGTCATAGACACCAATGCAATCTTCAAACCCCTTTTTATCCCATATGTGATTGCCGGATGTAATGATGTCGATGTGATCCTCAAAGAGCTCCTGAGCAATTTCGGGCGTCAGACCAAATCCACCTGCAGCATTTTCGCCGTTGGCAATCACCAGATCGATACCCCGCTCTGCAATGAACTTGGGGAGGAGCTCACGAACCGCTCTCCTCCCCGGTTTTCCAACAATATCCCCGATAAATAAAATTTTCATAATGTGTAATCAGACTTTAGACTTCAGAAAAAACAAAAGACGTTATCCCCCAAAGGAAGATTGCGTTCCTCAAAGCCGGACATCTAAAATCTAATGTCTAGCGCCTATCTTTTTTATTTCGCGTAATCCGTTACACGCACCTCTCGCAGAACTGTGACCTTGATCTGGCCAGGGTAAGTTAGTTCGGACTCAATCTTCTTGATGATATCACGGCAGATGATGACAGTATCGTTGTCTGATACCTTGTCGCTCTCGACCATAATCCGAATTTCTCTACCCGCCTGAATTGCAAAACTCTTCTCGACACCACGAAAGGAGTTAGCAATCTTTTCCAATTCTTCCAAACGCTTGACATAGGCTTCCAGCATCTCCCGACGGGCTCCCGGTCGGGCCGCCGAAAGGGAATCAGCTGCCTGCACTAAAACACCAAGCAAGGTATTGGTTCGACCGTCATCATGGTGCGTCGCTATTGCCTGGACAATGCGCTCACTCTCACCGAACCGTTTGGCATAGGTTGCGCCGATAGCCGCATGCGTTCCTTCGACCTTGTGATCAATAGCCTTGCCGATATCGTGCAGAAGACCGGCTCGCTTTGCCTCCTTGATATTCAGCCCCAATTCCGCCGCCATAATGCCGGTTAAATGTGCGACCTCTATGGAGTGCTGAAGAACATTCTGAGAAAAGCTCGTTCGGTATTTCAACCGACCGAGTAAGTCGATAATTTCGGGGTGGATATCGTGAACACCGACATCAAAAGACGCCTTTTCTCCCGTCTCCCGAATAATGCCATCAACCTCGGCCTTAACCTTCTTTACAACATCTTCCACACGACCCGGGTGAATGCGTCCGTCGCTAATAAGTCGTTCCAGCGAGATTCGCGCGACCTCGCGTCGGATCGGATCAAAGCTCGATAGGACCACGGCTTCCGGCGTATCGTCAATGATTAGATCAATGCCTGTCGCAGCCTCGATGGCCTTGATGTTTCGCCCTTCTCGACCGATGATCCGCCCCTTCATCTCGTCCGTCGGCAGGTTTACAACCGAAACGGTGTTCTCCGCGACAAAGTCACTGGCGTAGCGCTGGATAGCATACGCAATAATCTCACTTGCCTTCTTGTCGCAAGTTCGTCGGGCCTCCTCCTCTGCCTTGCGTATCAATGCAACTGCATCTCGCTTGGCATCGGCCTCCATGGATTGAATTAAAACCTGCTTGGCTTCTTCCGATGTAATCCCGGCCACGCGCTCCAATTGGCGCCGCTGTTCCTCGATCAGGTCGGCAAGCTTTTTATGTTTCTCGGATACCTGGGCCTCTTTCTGCGAAAGGCCCTTCTCTCGCCCTTCAATGTTACCCTCTTTTTGGACCAAAAGATCAACCCGACGCTCCAGATTTTCTTCTTTAGACCGGATCTTCTTTTCCAACAAATCCAGTTCCGCCTTGCGCTCTTTAGACTGCCGCTCAAAATCTGTCGTAGCCTGCAGCAAATAGTCTTTAGCCTGCAAAACAGCTTCTTTCTTAATGCTCTCCGCTTCCTTCCTTGCCTCATCAATGATGCGGGTAGAAAGGCTCTGAGAAGAACCAATTTTTTTCTGCACTTGGATTTTATGAACTAGATAGCCGGCAAACCAGCCTAAAACCAGAGAAGCACCTATGATATATTCTACTAGCAAATTACCCTACCTCCCCAGCAGAGATGCCTATCTTGTGCGTTTAATAAAACGACCGCACAGAAAGGTCACAAGTAATGCAGTTGTCAATGAAAACGCTTTTGCCTGTTCGAGGTTAAGATATTGACGGATGAGAAGAGGATGGCCGTTTTGACAATAATCAGAAAGGCCGGCTGGCTCGTAAAACCACCGAACGAATAAAGCTCCCCCGCCTATGCCGTGTTAATAACCCTTTTGAACCTTAGCAAAAGGTGGGCGCTTCACTGTTTGCTTTAGGCTTTCTGTCATCTTATGACAGCCATGCTCACCACAAACAAGGCAAAGCTCCCGTTTTAATTGTGTTGGCTCAAAGAAATAAAAATTAATCACGAACATCGCAGGGGATAACCTTACCTACATCTTTTCTTCAATATAACTTATTAACGCGTCTGATTTGTTTTCAAGCTGACTGAGAAAAACCTCTTTTTCGCCTTTAAATCTTAGAAACTCGTCGGCAATATTTAATGCGACCAAAATGGCTATATTCAAGGTCGTTGCGCTTTTTGCCGCTTCAGCAAGCTCCTCAGCCTTACCATTGACATACGCTACAACTTTTTCAACCTGATGATCATCCCCTGAGTCACTTAAAACAGAAAACTCCTGTCCCAGAATTTTTACTTTAAAGCGCTTTTTCAAGCAACACTACCTCGTCATTCACTTCGGAAAACTAACGTCTTGCATCATGCCAAGCAGTGAATCGATCTTGGCTCGCACGGCATCTTTTTCCTCACGAAGCTTTTTAATTTCACCATCCGCCTGACTCAAAGCACCTTCTTTTTGTTCCAACAACACTTCCAGCTGCTGATTTTTTTCCTTCAGCAAAGAATATCCCTCAATTAAACTCTTAATCCGGTCTTCCAACTCCGAAAACTTGACTAACTCCACTTCGCGCTATGATCCTTTCTTAAGGAATATTTTCAATAGTATCTAATTTACCAAGTTATGAAATTCTCATAAAAAAGTCAAGACCTTATTTAGGAAGGTCTTCTTCGGCACCAAAGAATTGATGGACAACGCACATCACTTCTCCATGATCTTTACTCTCAAGAAGCCGCTTTCGAAAGTGCGCGGCGCCGTTCAAGCCTTTTGCATACCAAGACAACCGGATCCGCAAGTGCATTACCCCAGAAGGACCGTAATAATCGAGCATTTTATGTGTATACCCCATAATCGCCGCTCTGCGATCGATAAAATCGGGAACTGACAATACCGAACCGGTTTTTTTCAGCACCGGAATTTGGCGAAATATCCAAGGGCAGCCGATGGCACCTCGCCCGATCATGACAGCATCGCACCCTGTTGTGGACAGCATGGCCAAGGCATCAGCAGCCGTAACGATATCGCCGTTACCAATAACTGGCATACTTACATTTTGCTTAATTTTTTTAATAAGTTGCCAATCAGATCGACCAGTAAACCCCTGTTCGACTGTCCGCGGATGCACAATAACGGCATCAACCCCCTGTTCTTGTGCAAGAACGGCGATCTGTGCCGCATTCATCTCACTTTTCCACCCCGATCGAATTTTAATAGTCAGCGGAACATTAACCGATGCTCGGACATGCTTCAAAATCGCCTTAACTTTATCGGGACTTCGCATCAAAGCCGATCCGGCACCATTTTTGATAATTTTTCTTGCAGGGCATCCCATATTGATATCGATGAGTTGAGCGCCCTTCTCAACGGCTAACTGCGCCGCCGCCGCAATCACCGACGGATCCGATCCGAACAGCTGAACCGCAAAAGGGGTATCGTTATCGAATCGCTCAAGATATCGAAGGGTTTTCTTTGCCCCGCGTACAAGACCCTCTGAACTGATCATTTCAGTAAAGCACAGAGCACAGCCATAGTCCCTATAATGAGACCTCAAAGGTGCATCTGTTATCCCTGCCATGGGGGCTAAAAACAAGTTACCGTTTATATGCAAACAACCGATTTTCATAATACAGTTAAAACACACTGGTTGACCCGGATAACAACATACGGAAGAGACATTGCAGTTGCTTACAACCGTGGTCTTTGTCGAAAAACGCTGACCCTTTTTTATCTGGAACCGTATCCACAGTGCCTCTTTTACCACGTTGTCCGGAAAAATTCTTTAATAAAACCGAAAGGCATGTTAAGGATGCACATCTTATTCTATCTATAGCAAAACCGTGGAAGGCCAAAAGGAATATGAGAGAATTATTCGGAACCGATGGAATCAGAGGGATGGCCAACGTTCATCCCATGACACCGGAAATGGCCATGCAGATCGGGCGGGGAACCGCATATATCTTTAGGAATAAAGACAGAAGACACAAGATCTTGGTCGGGCGGGATACGCGACTCTCCGGCCCCATGATCGAGAACGCCCTTGTGGCCGGTATTTGCTCGATGGGCGTTGACGTAATCCGTGTCGGCACTCTCCCGACACCGGCCATTGCCTTTCTGACCACCAACATGCGGGCCGACGCCGGCATGATGATATCCGCTTCCCATAATCCCTTCTACGACAATGGTATAAAAATCTTTTCAGCAGACGGCATGAAGCTGCCGGACGAAATTGAGGAAAGGATTGAAGCGCTCATCGACACCGAGAAACTAGGCGGCGCGCTGCCAACCGGGGAGGCCGTCGGCCATGTGACCTATATCAACCATGCCGATGGGCGCTACGTCGTCGATATCAAAAATTCCTTCCCTAGCGACCTGGATCTCAGTGGGCTGAAGATTGTCCTGGATTGCGCCAATGGTGCCGGTTACAAAGTAGCGCCCATTGTGCTTGAGGAGCTCGGGGCAGAGGTGGTCGCCATCCATAATGCACCCGATGGCATAAACATCAACCGTCAGTGCGGCGCCATGCATCCCGAAGTCATCGCCGAGGCCGTTCGGGCACAGCGCGCCGATATCGGAATTGCGCTTGACGGCGACGCCGATCGCGTCATCTTCGCGGATGAAGCCGGTCGTCAGATTGACGGCGATCACGTCATGGCTATCTGCGCAATTCATTTGAAAGAAGAAAAAAAGCTAAAAAAGAATACCCTGGTCGCTACGGTCATGAGCAACATGGGCCTGGATATCGCCATGCGCGAGGCGGGTATTCGCGTTGTGAAAACCCAGGTGGGCGATCGGTATATTCTCGAGGAGATGAAGAAGCGGGGCTTCAACTTCGGTGGAGAGCAATCTGGCCATCTGATTTTTCTGGACCATGCAACGACAGGGGATGGCATCCTCGCGGCCCTTCAAGTGTTGGCTGTCATCAAGAAAAAAGGGAAAAAACTTTCCGAGTTGAGTAAGGTCATGACGACGCTTCCCCAATGTCTCCTAAATGTTGAAGTGAAGGAACGGAAGGCGCTAGAAAAGGTCTCTGCCATTCAAAAGGCGTTGGACCTTGCCGAGAAGAAGCTGGAAGGCCGTGGTCGCATTCTTGTACGCTATTCAGGGACACAACCGATCTGTCGCGTTATGGTCGAAGGGCCCTCCAAAAAAGAGAGCCTCCAAATCGCTCAGGACCTTGCAAATATCATCAAAAGACACCTCGGTTAAGCGGCTTGATATTAGTCGGTGGATGCACTATAAGTGCGAGATTAGTTTTTGCTTTTAGGCATCATATCATGTAAAATAGTGACGTGCTTTAAAGGTATTAGCTTTTTTGTAAGGAGGAATCCATGATTAAAATTCTCATCGCTGATGATCATCCCATTGTGCGCCAAGGCCTCAAACAGATCCTAACGGAAGAACCTGACATGGGCGAGTTTGGGGAGGCGAAAAACTCCCAAGAGGTTCTCGATCTGGTCCAGAATGATGACTGGGATGTTGTCATCTTAGACATTACAATGCCGGGACGGGGCGGACTGGACACGCTGAAAGAAATTCGGAGCGAACGACCGAAACTGCCGGTTCTGATTCTTAGTATCCATCCCGAAGATCAGTATGCGGTCCGTGCTTTAAAGGCGGGCGCTGCAGGCTACATGACCAAGGAAAGCGCACCTGATGACCTCATCAAGGCAATCCGGAAAGTAATCAAAGGCGGGAAATACATTAGCCCCTCCCTCGCAGAAAACCTGGCGCTATTTCTTGAACGTGATGACCAGAAAACCCCCCATGAAAATCTTTCAGACCGGGAATACCAAGTCATGTGTATGATCGCTGCGGGGAAAAAAGTAAAGGAAATTGCTGAAAACCTTTCTCTTAGCGTCAAGACGATCAGCACCTACCGCGCCAGGATCCTTGAAAAAATGAAGATGAAAAGCAATGCGGATCTCATCCACTACGCTATCCAACATAAACTACTCGGCTGAGTCCTTCTCCCTCATTGACTTTTTGTGAAATCCCATTCAAGCTCCCCAAAAGCCACCGTGCTTCGGGGAGCTTTTTTATACAGATACAGATGCACGACGCAGCAATTCCTCCGCCCGTCTTAAATCTTCCTGGGAATTGATTCCCATCACCTCGTCCGGATCGGCCGCGATATACGCCTTGGCCACTTGTCCCTGGCGGACCGCAATGCCGACGATATCTGTCAGGTAATACTCTTGCTGCGCATTCTTATTGCCGATCTTTTCGATGGCATCGAAGAGAAATTCCGACTCCACGCAGTAGATCCCCGTGTTGATCTCTCGAACCTCTCTTTCGGCGGGTGTTGCATCCCGCTCCTCGACAATTCTCAGAATGTTCTGATGCGCATCCTTGATAATGCGCCCATACCCTTTGGGGTCTTTCAAGAGCGTCGTTAATACTGTCAATGTTGCCTTTTCAGTTGCATGATAGGTCTTCAGCGCCTCAATGGTTTCATCTTTCAGAAGGGGCACATCGCCACAGAGAATAAGAATCGTTCCCTGAAAGCCTTTTAAAAAAGGGCGCGTAACCAAAACGGCGTGTCCTGTCCCTAGCTGCTCCAGCTGATCAGCAAACTTCACCCCGGCAGAGGCCACTGTCTCCTTGACCAACTCGGCCTGATGCCCCACCACGACCACAATGTCACCGGCTCCGGCTTGTCTGGCACATTGGATGGAATACCACAACATAGGCCGTCCCATAATCGGATGCATCACCTTGGCCAACGGAGAATTCATACGTGTTCCCTTGCCGGCCGCTAAAATAATGCTCGCAAACTTCCGCTCCCTGTTATCTTTCATCTGCCCCACTCTTTCCCTTATCGGCCAGTTGCGCCGTCACTTTGGCGGACACCATCACGAGCACGTCTCGTATGGACTTGGAATCCGCGGATTGCACCACGTAAAGCGCATCGTTCCCGTTGAAGCGCTCTCCCTTTCTAGGAATCTTCCCCATGCGTTCCAACAGGAAGCCCCCCAATGTTTCATAATTCCCATCTGGAATTTCAACCTGAAGCATCTCTCGAACCGTTTCAATCCTCATCTTTGCATCAACCACATAACGCCCGGGCCCTATTTTGCGACACCGTCTTTCCTGATCATATTCATCGTCAATTTCCCCAACGATCTCCTCCAAAAGATCTTCAATGGTAACGATCCCCGTTGCGCCCCCATATTCGTCAACGACAACGGCCAACTGCACGCCCTGCCGTTGCATCTCAATAAGCAAATCGCTGGCCCGTTTCATCTCAGGAACGAAATGCACCGGGGCCCGGGCGTACTTGCCGATGGGCTCGTTCAACGCTGTCGGCAACACCTTCAATAGATCAAAGCCATACAGCACGCCGACGATGTTGAAAATTTCTCTATCATAGACTGGAATGCGCGAAAACCATTTCCCCTTCATCAACGAAAAAGCATCACTCAAGAGAACTTCCTTCTCCAGGGCCCGCACATTGGACAAAGGAACCATGACATGGCCGACCGTTTCGCTGGAAAAATCGAGGATTCGCCCAACCATCTCTTTTTCCGAAGCTCGTACATCCGTCTTGGCGCCTGTTCTGTCCTTCAAAAGAAACTTGAGCCCCTCTTTGGTGATATAGGACGGCCCGGAACCGTAGGGGCGGTCTGCAAGCACGGAAAGCGTTATTCTCGAAATTCCGGAAATAATAAAAACGACGGGATAGAGTACCCAAGCCACAGCCCGAATAAACCAAACAATCCGCATGGCCACCGATTCAGCACGCTGCTGAAAAAGGCTCTTAGGAATAATTTCACCGAAGACAATGATGATCGGAACCATGACAAGCGCTGAAACGACCTGGCCCTTTCCCCCACCGAACAGCGAAATGCACAGTGTCGTGGCCAACGACGATTCAATGATGATGCATAAATCCGTTCCTGTCAGCGTCGTGGCAAAAAACCACTCGGGCTTTTCCAGAAACTTTAAAACGAGCGCTGCCGAACGCGATCCCTGACCCGCGTGATACCGGATCTTGTTGAGATTCGCCGCTACAAGCGCCATCTCTCCTCCGGAAAATAATCCCTCGAGAAGCAGACAGACGACAATCAGCATCAGCATCATTCCCGGATTATCCATCTGAGGGCTCCCGTTTCGAAACTCGAACTCTCACAATCCTGGCCTTTGTCATCTTTTCAACTCTGTAACTGTGAGTTGCATCAAAAACCGTTTGGCCCTTCGCGGGCAACGTTCCAAACAGGTGCAGCACATAGCCGCCAAGGGTATCGTAATCTTCGGAAGACAGAGACGCCCCGACCAATTCGTTGAATTGTTCAATGGTCATCATTCCCAACACGACAAAAGTGTGGTCATTGATCGCGTGATATAGTTTTTCTCGCGTATCCCGCTCGTCGTAGATATCGCCGAAGAGACTCTCCAGGATGTCCTCCATTGTCACCAGTCCGGCAACGCCGCCGTATTCATCCACCACGACGGCCAAATGGATTTTTTTAAACTGAAAATCCCTCAAAACGCTCTCCGCGCTCTTCTCCAACGGAATGAAGTAGGGTTTTTTGAGGAGGGTGGACAAGGGGACTTGCTCGTCAAGACCAGGAAAGCCGGCCAATAAATCCTTCGCATACAGAATACCAACGATGTTATCGGCATCGCCCTCATAGACGGGAACGCGCGAGTAGCCATGCCGGATCACCTCTGTCATGACACCCTGAATATTCAAAGAAAGGGGTAGACAGAACATATCGACACGCGGCGTCATGATTTCCCCCACCTCCGTATCACCCAGTTCGAAGACGCGGTGAATCAAGTCGCGCTGAGCCCTCTCCAAAATCCCCTCATCGTGGCCGACATTGATCAACGTACGAAACTCCCCCTCCGACATTCCCTCCCGCCGTTGATCTCCCTTGCGGAAAGGCCCCACAATCCTTTCCCACAACCCGTCCACTGCTGCCAGAAGCGGATGGCTCAGCCACGAAAAAAAGACCACGATCGGCACCGTGAGCGACGCAAATCGCATGGGGAGCGTCTTTGCAAACGTCTTCGGAATAGCCTCGGCGAAGATCGTCAACAGTGGTGTAGTCACGGCAATCGCCACCCAGGTTCCGCGTTCGCCGAGTAAATGGATAAAAATCCCTGTCATGATCGTCGAGATGAGGATGTTGGCGATCTCGTTGCTGACAATGATAGTGGTGAGCAATCTCCTGGGTTGCTCCAACAGGCGTTGCGTGAGGGACAGGAAGGGATAGTGCTCTTCCCTCATCTTGTGGATATGCAGGGCGGTCAGGGAAAAAAGAGAGGCCTCGGAGCACGCAAAAAAACCAGATAGCGCGAAGAAAAAGGCCAGCAATACCAATTTTACGGTAAGATAAGGGTCCAAGGGCTTTGGTCTTCGGAGTTTAGAATATGCTCTTGCCGCAACCACCGGCATCTCAAAAAACGAGTTGATTTAATATGACACAAGCGCTTAGTTGCATCAAGTATGAAGACGCTGTTGGGGTTCCCTTTGACATTTTCCATTTTTTAATTTTAAATTGTCCTGCCATGAGCAAAGACTATTACAACATCCTCAGCATTGGACGGTCCGCTTGCGAAGAGGACATCAAGAAGGCTTACAGAAAATTGGCCTTCTTGTATCATCCGGATAAAAATCCCGCCAATCCCCTGGCAGAAGAACGGTTCAAAGAGGTGGCCGAGGCCTATGCCGTCCTGATCAATCAGAGTAAACGTTGTCTTTACGACCGTCAACGCCGTACCTCCTCTGTCCGCTCAACTCGACGCACAGCATCGGCAGCGCGTTTCGATCGCGACAACATCGTGGAAGAAATGTTCCACAATCCACGGAGCGTCGATTTTTTCAGCGAACTGCAGCAAGAGTTCGAACGCCAGGGGTACCGATTCAATGAAGTCTTCTTCAACGATCTTTTTTCACGACGGCAAAGTATCTTCTCATGCAGTCTGTACAACCCCGACGCATCACGGCAGATCAAATACAATGCTAGCGGTTCTTTCGATCGTGCCGTCACGGCGTTCGGAAGAAGAGCCGACGACCCGAGGAGGTTTCCGCAGGAAAATCCGGGGACCTTCTGGCAACTCCGCGGCCTCATTCAGAAACTTCGTAAAGAATTGTCGGCCCTTTCCGGCACAGCCGAAAGGGTTCCGCGAGACCAGCACGGCCACGACCTTTCTTACCAGCTGCGAATCTCAAAACAGGAAGCAGCTCGGGGAACGAAGATCCGTTTCACGTACCATCGGGGCGACAACATGGGCGATATCGCCGTCCAAATCCCATCAGGCGTTAAAAACGGCACTCGTTTAAAACTTTCGGGGATGGGATTGCCGGCCGGCAGCGGAATTCATCGGGGGGATCTTTACTTCACCATAAAGATTATTTGACTTCTTCGTCTCATAAATGTTAGTCAAATTTCCAACTTAAAGGGTGCCCGTCTATGCTGGATATCAAATACCTCAGAGAAAATTTGACCCTCGTTGAAGAAAAAATGAAGCTGCGGGGGCAACAGATCGCTTTTGAACGTTTCTCCGCACTCGATGCCCAGCGGCGCGCCATTCTGCAAGAAGTCGAGAGTTTGAGGAGCGAACGTAACAAAGTTTCTAAAGAAATCGGCCAGAAAAAAGCAAAAAAAGAAGACGCTGCGGATCTGATCGCCCAAATGGGAACAGTTTCCGATCGGATCAAGACCTTGGATGAGTCGCTGAAACAAACCGAGGAAGATCTCCAGCGCTTTATTATGACGGTTCCCAATCTCCCGCATGCGTCCGTTGCGGTCGGAACCTGTTCGGAGGCCAATCCCGTCATTAGGACTTGGGGTGGGAAACCCGCGATCGAGGCTCCCAAACCCCATTGGGAACTCGGCGAGAACCTCGGCATCCTCGATTTCACCCGAGGCGCCAAGATCGCCGGCGCCCGCTTTACGCTGTATCTCGGAGCAGGTGCCCAAATGGAACGGGCTCTCATCAATTTCATGCTGGATCTCCACACTTCCGAACATGGCTACATAGAGGTCTTGCCTCCCTTCATGGCGAACTCAACCAGCATGACAGGAACCGGTCAATTGCCGAAGTTCTACGAAGATCTCTTTAAAATCGAAAACATGGATTATTTCCTCATCCCGACGGCAGAGGTTCCGGTAACCAACATCCATCAGGGAGAAATCCTGACGGAGAAAGAATTGCCCCGCTACTATGTCGCCTACTCGCCCTGTTTCAGGGCCGAGGCGGGCTCTTACGGCAAGGATACTCGGGGCCTGATCCGCCAGCATCAGTTCAACAAGGTCGAGATGGTCAAGTTCACGACGCCTGAGTCATCTTACGATGAGTTGGAGCGGTTGACGCTCAATGCCGAGGAAATACTGAAACGGCTTGGCATTCACTACAGGACCGTCAGCCTCTGCTCCGGCGACCTTGGGTTCTCATCGGCCAAAACCTACGACATCGAGGCCTGGCTTCCAGGCCAGGAAGCATACCGGGAAATTTCTTCATGCAGCAATTTCGAAGACTTCCAGGCAAGGCGCGCCGGTATTCGTTTCCGACGCGAAGAGACGGGCAAGGTTGAATTCGTACATACCCTTAACGGGTCCGGTCTCGCGGTTGGACGCACCCTTGTGGCGATTTTGGAAAACTACCAACAACCCGATGGCAGTGTGCTGATTCCGGAAGCGTTACGCCCTTATATGAAAGGAATTGACAGAATAACGCCTGCAGGATAAAAGGAACATTCAAAATTTAAAATCTGAAATCGACCTGGAGGGATGGCCGAGTGGTCTATGGCGGCGGTCTTGAAAACCGTTGACCGAAAGGTTCGCGGGTTCGAATCCTGCTCCCTCCGCCAAATAAACACAGACGTTGGGCTTCAGACATTAGACATAAGGCCCATGTAATGCGATTTTTTCCTGTCTAACGTCTAAAGTCCAACGTCTTATGTCTACTGAACGGAGAGATGGCTGAGTGGCCGAAAGCGATCGCCTGCTAAGCGATTGTACGCCCATAAAAGGTGTACCGCGGGTTCGAATCCCGCTCTCTCCGCCATTTTATTGAATCTCTCCGAAGCGAACTTCGGAGAACCTTCGATCCCTAAGGAAGGGATCCTAAACATGATGCGCTCGCTGCCGGATTCAGCGGCCCACCAATAAGTCCTTTAAAGCCTGCCGGGAAAATCCTGGCGGGCTTTTCGTTTTCGAAGACCTTTCGAAATGTTCTGGAAAAATTGATGTTTTTATAGGAAAATTTCTAAATGAAGTGAAGTCTCACAAAGGCAAGCCTTAGCGAATCCGCGATCCGTAAGGGAGATGTTCCATTTTGGTTCGCTCGATTACTCGGCGGCAAGTCGCGGGGAAGACGCTCGCTAAAGGATTCAAGCTCAGTTGCGCCTCTGCCGATAATATTGAAGACTCACCGGGGCAAACTGCAGGCAATGCGTTCGCTGCCGTATTTACGAACAGGGTAGACCGATAGGAGGACATTACATGAAAGTCGAAACGACCGGCCTTCAAGGCACGACCGGCACCGCTAAAGTCTCAAAGATCCCACACGGAGAGACGTCCGATTTCAAAGAGATCCTCCACGATGCCCAGTTCAAGACGACCACGGAAAAAACAACCTCCTTTCTCCCGCCGCCTTCCTCGGCTATCCCTTTGATCAACCTAGACCCGGCCGCTCAAGCTGAAAAACCTCTCGATCAGCAGCTTGCCTCAGAGGCAGAATACCTGTTGGGCATCTTGGAGGAATATCAAAGCAACATGGATAATCCGTCCGTCCCGCTGAAGCAGATTCAGCCTCTGATAGAGCGGATGGAAAACGAAACCAAAAAACTCCTCCCCACCCTAAATACACTGCCGGACGACTCAGCGCTGAAGGATATTCTCAACAGGATTCTCGTCGCGTCGTCCGTTGAGATCATCAAATTTAATCGCGGCGACTACGTGTAAACGGCGGCTCGCGCCGCAGTGAATGGCGAACAGTAACAGTAAATGGTTAAAAAAAGTTACGCAACGGAACGGCGATCGGCAGGCAGCATCGCCGTTTTTTCTTAACTTCTTAATTTCTCAACTTCTGTCTTTTCCCCGCTCTCCCGTTGCATATTGAAGATCTTGCCGCCAAGCAGATAGTTTAGTCGCCTGTTCAGTCCCAAAAACTGGATGGTAATATATTCCAGATCCCGCTGCTGTTTGTCCATGTAAGGACGCCAGATTCGCACCACCTTTGCATCGACTTGAAAGGGTTCCCCGTCAACCATCAGGTTTAGCTTAACATGTTCTAGAGGTTGCGTCTTTAAAGAACCATAATGACTCAACATGGCCCCGCTAACCGAGATATCCAAGAGTTTCATCGGCTGTCCGTCGATGGCAATAGACATGTTCTGACCCGAACGGGTCTTCATTCGGAAATGCATACGGAGATTCTGCAATTCCGCACCGCTCTTAGGCTCCAAAATGACGGCACGTACTTTTTCAGAAGAAACCAGATGATAGGAAATGATATTTGAAAGCTTGCAGAAGATCCCGACACGGACCGAACCGGAATCGCCTGGAACAAGGTAGGTCATCACGACTCCACGGTTCAGATAAAAGCGCCCCAGCGGAGGAGTGGTCTGAGACAGAATAATCTTCTGACTATCAATCTCATAAACGACCGCGCGTCGAACATCCGTTACCTCCTTCTTATAGTCGGTGGCAACCACAATATCGACGGCCAAGCCCGGTCTAATATCCTGCAGTTCTGAAATCTCCACGCCGCACCTATTTAGTGTCTTGCTTAGAAATTGCCTGCCTGCGGTTAGCTATTTCTCCTCCGGCCACATTTTCCACACCCTTATCCCATCTTTTCAACGAACGCAAACCTAATTTTTCCCCCATCCGTCCCCGGTCATCTTGACATGCATCTTGTTTTGGTATACATCAGTCGCCGATAAGTGCGTGGAAGAGGGGTGAAAAGCCCCCGCTGCCCCGCAGCCGTGATGGGAACGAAAACCCGATGATGCCACTGTTATGGGCCAAACCATAATGGGAAGGCGGGTCAGTAGGTCGCCCTGAGCCGGAATACCCACTTTATCGTTATTACCTCGACGGGAGGCTATTATGTCTTTTCATGTCTCATGGGTTATTGCGTCTCTAGGCCGGGTGTTCCACCCAAATCGTCAGCATCCAAACCAAGTTCGCTTCGTTCCTGTTTCAGTTCTTTTTATCTTGTTTTTCTCCATTCAATCGGGTCTTTGTGCCGACCCATTCCCGGCGCAGGCAACGTCATCGGAAAAGATCGTCATGCCGGAGATCGTGGTCACCGCCACGAGAACGGCCGAAGAGGTTTCCCGGATCCCGGCCAACGTCTCCGTTATTACGGCCGATGAACTCAAAAAAACAGGAGCGACAACGCTGCCCGAGGCGCTGGAGCGACTGGAGGGCCTGGATTTCAGATCCTATAGCGGCAATGCCTCTCAGTCCGCCATTGACATACGGGGGTTCGGCGGCGACAGCCCCTACGGCAAATCGTTGATTCTGCTGGACGGCCGAAGATTGAACCGTCCGGACCAGGCCTCCGTCAACTGGCTTCAAATACCTATCACCAATATCGAGCGCATTGAAGTTGTTCGAGGAGCCGGAAGCGTTCTCTACGGCGATTCGGCCATCGGCGGGGTTATCAACATTATCACAAAGCGAGGAGAGGGCAAACCAAAGGCTTCTGCTTCCGTTACAACGGGCAGCTACGGGCTCCACGACGAGCAAGTCTCGGTAACCGGCTCCTCAGAGAAACTCTCCTGTACGATTTTCGGAGAAAACCAGAAAAGCAGCGGCTATCGCGATCGATCCACATTCTCCTCGCAAAGCGCAGGACTCCGCTTTGGATACAAGATGACGGAACGCCTGGATCTGGATCTTGGTATGTCCTTTAATAAAACCGATTACGATCTGCCCGGCTCACTGAGCAAATCGCAGATGGAGCAGGACCGCCGACAGGCGGGAAATCCGGATGACGACGGCGCTGAAAAATATTACAACATGGACCTGAAGACGGCTTACTCGTGGGATCATGCGGGGACCCTTTCGTTGGATCTCCTTTACGGGCGGAAAGATCTGGGGAACAACACAACATCGTGGAGTTCATACAACAACAATCTGATCGACACCTACGGCATCACGCCAAAATATACCATGGAGAGGTTCATCCTTGGCCATTTCAACAAGGTCGTCGCGGGAATCGATTACTATTACGAAACGCTGACCCAGGATCGCTACACCTCACGGGATAGGACGCTCCAGACGGCGACGGTCGATTTGACGCGTGAAAGCCTGGGATATTATCTCCGAGACGAGTTCAATCTCCTGAACAACCTCATCCTCAACGCCGGACTCCGGATGGAACGGACGACCCTCAAAGGCAAAGATACTGATTTGTCAGCTCACACGCTGCTCTACAATGAACATAAGGTTCATAGCGCAGAGGCGCACGAGATCGGGCTGACCTATCTGTTCGGCAAGACCTCCAAGGCCTACGCAAAATACGCAACCGTGTATCGCATTCCCTTTACCGATGAACAGGCCGCTTACGCAGGGTATGGTTCAGATACGTTCCTGCAGGATCTGGAGAAGGAAAAGGGGGAGACCTACGAGATCGGAACGCAATTTTACCCTGTCGATTCGCTACGGATCGGCCTCAGTCTCTTCCGCATAAACATGGAAAATGAAATTACTTACAACTACGCAACCTGGCGCAATGATAATCTCGACAAGACAAGGCATGAGGGGTTGGAGTGCGCGATCGATCTTAAATTGAAGACGTGGGGAAAACTTTACGGCAACTTCACTTACCACCGCGCCGAATTCAGGGCAGGAAGTTATGACGGAAAGACCGTCCCTATGGTTCCCTCCCGCAAGGCCAATGCAGGTCTGGAGATCTATCTGCCCTACAACCTGACGCTGCGTCCTGAAATTCGCTATACGGACGACGCGTTTCAGGGTGGCGACAACGCAAATACGGCGGCAAAGATCAAATCCTATACGCTCTATGACTTGTCCCTGCTTTATCGTCAAAAGATCTTCAATTGCGATGTGTCTGCCTACCTTGGCGCCCAGAATCTGAGCAACGAAAAATACGAATTGATCTACTACAACGGCTACTATCCCTATCCGGGCTTCAATCTTAAAGGCGGCGTTTCGGTGACGTTCTGAATCGCGGCGAACGCCGCAGGCGCCGGTCGGCAGTTGACCGTTAACAGTTACCAATATCCGGCCGGACGCGCATCTCCCGCGGGTCCGGCCGATTTTATTCTTTAGACCGTAAACTGCTTACCGAAAACCGGCAACACTCTTCAATACCGCCTCCAGAATCACATCCGCCTGCTTTGCCGCAGCGATACTTACTCGCGGAGACAGCGCTGGTGCGGTCTGCACATCCGACCGCATATCGCCAATAATAACCAACCCGGCATTGATTCGCCGCACGCGGATTGCGTCGCTTTCGCCAACCCCGCCGATTCCTGAAACAGCCACAACCAGGCGGCCTGACGTTGCCAGAGAAGACACCATGATTCCCTTGGTCTCCGCATCGTCCAGACACTCGGCAACGATGGCATTTTCCGCAAAAAGAACCTGTACGTTTTCCTGCGTGATCCGAAGCTGCAGTGCCTCAATCTCGAGATCCCCATTGATGCGCAGGAGGTTGGCTTTCAGGGCCTCCACCTTGGGCAGCCCGATCTGATCGGAAAAGAAGAATTGACGATCGAGGTTTGACGGCTCCACCCGATCGAAATCGACGAGTCGGATTCGTCGAAAACCTGATCGCACAAGGCTTGCTGCGCAGTTGGAGCCGAGCCCCCCTGCCCCAGCGATCGCCACGGTTGCGGACTGGACCGACGCGAATCCACCATCCCCGAGCTTTCGGATCAGATCCTCGCGGAATGCCGTGTTCATAACAACATCCAATCCTTGAAGACAGGATCGTATCCCTGCCGCCGTATCATCGCCGCCATCTCTGCAACACTTCGATCATCCGCAATCTCGAATTGAGGCGCCCCATCCGCCTCGTCAGCATATGCGCCGTCGCTCCGAACACCAGACAGCGTATGCCCCCCGACGCGCGTCGTCGATCCCGCCGACATGCGTGTCACACCCAGCGGCAGAATGTTCTCCCGGAAGCGTCCTGCCTCACGCGTGGAAATGGCCATGCCGAGTCTCGGCATGACGAGACGCAGCGCCGTCATGATCTGAACGATCTGGCGATCTGTCACAAAATAGTCCGACGCGAACTGACCTGCGTGCGGTCGCATGCGTGGCAGCGAAATGCCGATCTCCACATCCGGGCATCTTTCCTGAAGGTACCTGGCGTGAAGCGCTGTCAATAATACCTCCCGACGCCATTCACCCAGACCCAGCAGCGCTCCAATCGACACCTGTCGCATACCCGCGCAGGCGCCGCGCTCCGGCGCATCGAGCCGAAAGCGAAAATCCCGTTTGGGGCCAGCCAGGTGCAGGGCGGCATAGCGTTCCTCGTCGTAGGTTTCCTGATAGATCGTCAGCCCGTCCACGCCCGCCTCAATCAGCAGCGCATAGTCGGCCACGGAAAGCGGATAAACCTCGATAGCGACCGAGGCAAAGTGTTGCTTCAGAACGGTCACGCAATCGCGGATGTATAATACGGAGCTTTTCACGCGCGACTCCCCTGTGAGCAGAAGGATATGCCTCAATCCGGTGGACGCAATCGCTGCGGCCTCCTGCGCCACCTCTTCCAAACTGAGCCGCCGCCGCTCGATCCGGTTATGGACATTGAAGCCGCAATATACGCAGTTGTTCTCGCAGTAATTGGAAACATAGATCGGCGTATAGAGCTGTATCGTGCGGCCGAAATAGCGCAGCGTGATCTCGTGGGCCTTCCGGGCCATTGGCTCAAGAAAGTCCGCCGCCGCAGACGACAGCAAAACAAACAGATCTTCCGCCCCCAGCCGCTCAAGCGCCAGCACCCGCTCTACATCATGCGGCGGAATCCGATCGAACGCCTCCGACGACAAATCGCGATAGTGTTCTAATACATCGTAAAAGCTCATTGATTGCACCGCTTCCGAGTGAATGGTAAACAGTAAAAAGTAAAAAGATCAACCGCCGGGACGGTTGACGACAAAACGGCAGGACTTTGTGTCATGTCATCCCCGCGCAGGCGGGGATCCAGTTTTTCTAAAACACCTGGATGCCCGATCAGGTCGGGCATGACAGCGATAAAATTTGCTCACAGGCTACGCCTCTCGTAACAAGCGACTTTGCAGTCAACAAAAACCGGAAACCCTTTTCTGTTTACTATTTACTGTTCACTCGTCACTGTTCCTAAGAAACCCCGTGAGGGGTGACGAGGGGCGCGCAAAGCCCGACACTGCCGGCACGCCGCTTATATACCCGAGTCGCCCCGCCTCTGCGGCATCACTGAAGGCCTTTGCATAAGCCACCGGATTGCCCGCCACGGCAATGGCTGTATTCACCAAAACCGCCGCGCACCCCATTTCCATGCAGGCACAGGCCTCAGAGGGCTTACCGATTCCGGCGTCCACAATGATCGGAACCTTGATCTCATCGATGAGAATCTGTACCAGCTCCTTCGTCCGCACGCCACGATTGGTCCCAATGGGAGAGCCGAGTGGCATTACAGCGGCCACGCCGCAATCGGCCAGACGCCTGGCCATAGAGAGATCGGGGCTCATGTACGGGAAAACCACGAAGCCCTCTTTTACGAGGATCTCCGCAGCCCGAAGGGTTTCGAGATTGTCGGGCAGAAGGTATTTCTGATCTGAGATGACCTCGATCTTGATCCAGTTTCCCGCTCCCGCCACGCGCGCCAGCCGCGCGATACGAACCGCTTCATCAGCCGTGCGCGCACCGGAGGTATTGACCATCACCGCGCAGCCTTCCGGTACATAATCGAGAATATTGTCAGTACCGGCACTGGTATCCACACGACGCAAAGCCACCGTCGTCACCTGACAGCGGGCGGCTAGAAGCGCCTCGCGCATGACCTCATTTCCAGGGAACTTTCCCGTCCCGATAAAGAGTCGATTTGTAATTCGCCGCCCGGCTATCTCCAATACGTCTTCCATTTGCTCAACCTCCTCCGACAAAAGAGATGATCTCAAAAATATCCCCTTCTCTAATCTGAATCTCAGACCAGCGCTCTCGTGTAATCACTATGCCATTATATTCGATCACAACGCGCTTTGGCGCGAGGCCCCGCTCTTCAATCAGTCCCTCAATCGTTATCGATCCAGAAACCATTTCTGCCCTGCCGTTAATATTGAGTCGCATACCGTTGATCCTGTCGATAAACCATCTTTTCAACTTTGAACTTCAAACTCTAAACTCGTAACTTTTCTTTATACCACGCCGTCCGTTCGCGGATATTCTCAGCCTGCATGATACCTCGGATCAAGGCAATCGTCCGAACACCCATTGCCAACAGTTCATCGAGGTTCGACGGATTAATGCCACCGATGAAAACCACCGGGCAGCTAGACTTCTGAAGCACCGCACGCGCACCAGCGGTTCCGATTGAATAGTCTTTTGTCTCAGTCGGGAAAACCGGGCCGTAGGCGATGTAATCAGGGCCGAGTTCGCAGGTCAGCATGGCCTGCTCGGGAGAATGCGTGGAAACACCAATGATTTTCCCAGGACCGAGGATGCGCCGGACCGTCTCGATCGGATATCGAAGAAGATCCTCTTGTCCCAGATGCACGCCGTCCGCATCCAACTCCCGCGCCAGGTTGGGATCGTCATTGACGATGAACGCCACGTTGTTTGAACGGCACAGTTCGCCTAAAGCCAGCCCGAAGCAACGCAACTCATCTTGCGTTTTTCCTTTTTCCCTCATCTGAAGAATATCAATGCCACCGGCAACGGCCTCGCAAGCAATTTCCCATATACTCCGACCATTGCCATACTCCTCGCTGAGGACGAGGTAGAGGCCCCCAACTCTTTTCTTCGCCATAAAAAAACCCCTTATGCCCGAAACCGGTCATAAGGGGAAATATTCCATGCATTCTCCCTACGCCGGCATTATCCGGATCAGGTTCATCGGGTAATCCGCTTCCGCGGAACTCTCAGATCGGTAATACGACCTCCCCGTTATGTGAGAACGACTTAACCACAATCGCACGACTTTGTCAATTCCCTGCTTGGCGACGATCACCGCGATGGCAAGTAGGGAGTAAACAGAGAACAGTGAGCAGTAAAGAGTGACAGCGGTTTCTAGTTACCAGTTCACGGCTAAAAGAACGTCATGGGTGACGAGTAACGGGCTTTGCAAACTCGTTACCGGGCCTGTTAACTGTTTACTATTAACAGTTGACTGTTCACTGTATTACTGTTGCAAGCCCCCTTTACAGTTGACGCGGACAATGATAACTATCGTGTGCGGAATATGTCATGATTGGGCAGAGCGAGGAAGGATATTTCATGAAAATGGGTCTGATTGAAACATTAAAAGAAAAGGCACTGCAAAAGGAAGCCATCATGGCGAATGATGCCCTCAGACTTTACGAAGAAGGCAGAAAGGCGCCTTTCCATCTCTTCGCTGCTGCCTCTGATATTCGGGAGCATTTCAAGGGGAAAGCCGTCAGCCTATGCGGTATCGTCAACGCCAAGTCAGGACGTTGCGCCGAAAATTGCAGGTTCTGCGCGCAGTCCGCTCATTACAAGACGGATGCCTCTGTCTATCCTCTGCTGACGGCCGAGCAGATGATTGCGGCGTCAAAAGACGCGGCAGAAAGCGGCGCTCATTTTTTCGGTATCGTAACCAGCGGCAAGAGGATCTCTGGCGACACGGAGTGGATGACCCTCTTCGAAGCAATCCATGGAATCCATGGCGCCGGGATTAAACCTTGCGCCTCTCTTGGCATTATCGATAAGACCGAGGCCGAGGCATTAAAGGAAGCGGGGCTTGTCCGCTATCATCACAATCTGGAAACGTCTCGGAGTTTCTTCTCCAACATTTGTACCACGCACGATTACGAAGAGGACGTCGAGACCGTGCGTATCGCGAAGGCGGCGGGCCTTGCCGTCTGCTGCGGTGGACTGATCGGCCTCGGTGAAAATATCGGCCACCGCATCGAACTGGCCATCACCCTTCGGGAGCTCGATGTGGAGTCTGTCCCACTCAACATTCTCAATCCGATCGCCGGAACGCCGATGGCCGCCAATGCGCCCCTGACGCCGATGGAGATCTTGGCGACAGTCGCCATCTTCCGTTTTTTGCTTCCTGACAGAGACATCAAGCTCTGCGGCGGCAAGGAAAAGAACCTGCGTCAACTCCTGCCGCTGGGCATCATCGCGGGAAGCAACTCCCTGATGACGGGCAATTATCTGACAACCCTGGGACGCAACATTGCCCTTGACCTCGAGATGATCCAAGATCTGGGACTTAAAGCAGAATTTAAATAAGCTGGGCACCGAGCCCAAAGGCGGTTCGGTTCTCGACACCCGGTTATTGATGATCGAACGGAGGCCCCTTCAACCACGTTACTTGATACTGGACAGTTCTTCCATGACGGTAATCTCGGGTGCCTGCGCCAACATCGGCATGATGATCTCAATAAAGTGCTTGATATACGGCGTCTTGCCGTGCACCTCAAGCGCAGCCTGGTCCAAATAGCGTTCCATGAAAATGAGGACATTGGGGTCCTTCGGATTCCGGTTGAGGGTATAGGACAGGGTTCCGTCCTCGCAGGCTACATCCTTTATGAGCTGGCAAGCCGCTTCAATTGCCTGTTGAACGCTTCCTTCCTGAATGACGAATTTTGCGATGAGGGATACCATCGGCGCTCCTTTCTGTTATGGCGAGATGATTAACGATAGTGAATGCTATCGCGTCGCGAATAACCGTTGCAAGGAAAAAGTGTCATCGGCATCATACAATCGATTCGCCATTGAATTAAACGCGCCCATCATATATGCTCCCCGTCCATGGCAGCGCGTTCGGCGCCGACCGATTATCTAAAAAGAGTAACGACTTGGCAAAAAAAAGAAAAAACATCCGATGGCGACTTCTCCACCTGGTGCTGGGGTGTGCGGGACTCATCGTCCTGAGCATTGCATTCTACCTAATCTTCCCGGACGTCTCCGATCTGAAAAAGCACAATCCCGTAAAAACCTCTTTCATGGAATACCGTGAAAACGAGTGGAAGGCCGCCGGCAAAAATCAGCATATGCGCCAAAACTGGAAACCGCTCTCAGCGATCTCTTCTTACGTTATCAAGGGGGTTATCATTGCGGAGGACGACAAATTCTGGTCCCATGACGGCTTTGACTTCGAAGCCATGCAGAAGGCCATGGAGCGGAATATCAAGAAGGGACGCTTCAAATATGGCGGAAGCACGATCAGCCAGCAACTGGCCAAGAATCTCTACCTGACCCCCTCCCGCAATCCGATCCGCAAATTGAAGGAGGCGATCCTGACTTGGCGCATCGAACAAACCCTGTCCAAGCGCCGTATCCTGGAACTTTACTTGAATGTGGCAGAGTGGGGAGACGGCATCTTCGGCATCGAGGCCGCTGCGCGACGTTATTACGGGAAGCCCGCGGCGGCCCTTGACGCGCACGAGGCCGCCCGCCTCGTATCGGCCCTGCCCAATCCGATCCGCTATGTGCCGAACCGAACCTCCCGTTACCTGGACGGACGTTCGGAACGCATCTATCAGATCATGGTCAGACGGGGAATTGTTATCGAGGATTTTGAAAGCATCATGAAGGAACCGGAGATCGCGCTTCCCCCGGCGGAGCCTCCGACGACAACCAAACCGGCGCCGGACAGCGCCTCCGAAGCCAAGGAAGCGCCTCAGCCTGAGGAAAATCAGGATTTCTCGACGCGACCGTAGTCATCCTGATAGCGCACAATGTCGTCCTCGCCGAGATAGCTCCCGGTCTGCACCTCAATGATCCTGACTATGCTATCCGATTCATTGGCGACCCGATGTCGGGCTTGAATGGGGATAAAAATATCCTTCCCGGCGGCAAGCACCACCGTTCGATCGTCAACCGTTACCGTCGCCGTTCCTAGCACTACCGTCCAGTGCTCTGATCGATGGGCATGGCTCTGGAGGCTTAAACGTTGCCCCGGTTTGACATCGAGCCACTTGACCTGATAGCCGCCGCCTGCATCGAGCACTTTATACGCCCCCCAGGGTTTGAGGACTTCGGTCCGGTCAACGGATGCAGTATCGTCTGCCTGATCGGTCATGATGGCATTTCCTCCTTGAAGGTTTTTCATTGAAGACTCACTGGAGCAAGCTCCGGCGGATCTCCGATTCCCAAGGTAGCTACTTTTACCTGACTCGCTCGCTTACCCCGCCGCAAGCAGCTGGGAATGCGAGCGCTAAAGAATTCATTCAAGGCAGGGCTGAATCGTTCGTACCGCTGTGTTCCCTATTCTGTGCTAAAAGCCTTAATCTGTCCGCAATCGCCTGAACGGTATTGGCATAGAGGTGGCTCTTATTGTACGTCAAGATGACATCATGCTGTTGCCGACGCGTCATCCCGCAGGACCAGCCATTCTTCTTCAGATAATTGGCAATGCTGTATATGGCATCCGGTGCGGCAAACAGGTCGATGATCCCGTCGCCGTCCGCGTCCACCCCATACAACGTCACGCTCGACGGCATGAATTGGCACAATCCGATCGCCCCGAAGACAGACCCCGGAATACTCACCGGGTCCGCGCTATTGCGACCGGCGTACGACAGCAGGGCCTTGAGTTCACCGTAGGCCCAATCCCCTTTCTCCTTGCAACACAGACGGGCGTAATCCACGTTGTCGTCGGTCACCAGATCCGGCGCCAGATGCGGCAATATCGTCTTCAGATCGGCGGCCAGGGCCATGCTGGCCAGCGTATTAAAGGCCGCTTTAGATCCAACGGCCTCTCCCAGCCGGGTTTCTACCATCATGATGGCCACGACAATCTCGCCCGGCACACAATAAGTGGCATTGACCCCATCCAATACTGTCCTGTTTTTTTCCCGGTAGGCGAGTGCCTTTGCAATCGCCCTCGGCGCCAGATAGCCTTTTTCATAGAGGGTATGATACGGCCTCATGGCGGGCAAGGCGGATGGATTCTGCTCGGATCTGTTTCGGATCAGACAGCGCAATTTGTACTTCATGGGGCCCGGATTGAACGCCACGTCCTGCCTGGAAAAGAGCATCTCCATCTGCTGACGGTTATACCCGTCTTGAACAAGGCGGTCAATCAAGGGAGACCAGTCAGTCACGGGACATTGATCAGCTGCAAGTGCAATAGGATTAAGTGAATAAAGCACAGCAAACCAAAACAGCAGCAACGCACAGCATCGCACCCAAACTGACCACCCTATCGTGCTGGCAGCCTGACCACGGTTTTCCTTGCGCGAGATCGACGGATCGTTCATGATGTGCCCCTGCTTTTATAGATCGGTTGAAGTGGAAGGTTAGTTAAACAATATCATTTCAAAAGAGGAATCGGGATTCGGCAATCTATGTGGAAAAAATCAGTTCTCTGCCTCTGGGCGATCTCGATTGTCTATGTCATCTTTGAATCGATCACACCGACGCCTGACTTCCCGGCGGATTTCAATTTTGCAGACAAGGTTTACCATGCCCTCGCTTATGCTTGGCTCGCGGCGCTTCCAACTGTCGGCTTCAGGCAGAGAAAAGCCGCCCTGTATGCGACGGGCGCCATGATTGTGCTTGGCGTCGCCTTGGAAATCGTTCAAGCGTTTTTGCCCACCCGAAGTTGCGAACTGGGCGATATGCTAGCCGATGCTGTCGGTGCCGTTTCCGGCTTCTATCTGGGATCGCTTATAAAAAAATAGTCACGAGTTACGAGTAACAGGTGACAAGCAAAAACAGTTGCCGGATTTCCGCCTCAACTTCCATGCAATGACAGCATCTGCGACCGATTCCTGTATACCCCCTCCGTGGTATAGCGTGAACTGCCAAGAGTAGATCGACCCCCGATATCCTTCTTTTATGCCTGTGACTCGTGATGGCCTCGTAACAAGTCGTTTTTCTTGTCATTGCGAGGAACGCAGTGACGAAGCAATCTTGTAAATCCATGCTGTTAGATTGCTTCGCTTCGCTCGCAATGACCCACTTAAATACTATTTACGAGACCGTCACTCGTCACCCGTTACTTGTCACTCATTCTTCTATTAACTATTCACTGTCTTCCAAAAAATCCATCAGAGGCATCTCTTTTTCCATCGTCTTGATCTTAAACGCTATTTTCGGTTTCAAGTCAGCGGTAATCTCCTTGAGTCCGCTCTTAAGGCGGGCCAGAATCGTCTCCCCCGTGGCAGCGGAAGAGGCCGGAAGCAGAACGGCGAAGCGGTGTTCGTCAATGCGGGCAACAATGTCTTCCGTCCGGAAGGTCTTGAGAACCTTTGCCGTTGTTTGCAGCAGTTCATTGGCGGCGGCAAGTCCGTGCTGCCGATTCACTGCATCATAGTTGGTAACCATTGCATCGATCAGGGTAATAGGGTAAGAACGACCGCCCTCGAGCCGCATGACCTCCTCCTCGAAGAAGGCACGATTATATAAGCCCGTAAAGACATCGCGGAAGCTTAGATACCACAGTTTTTCTTCCGTCTCCCGGATATTTGTAATGTCGATTGCCAGACAGACAACCCCCTCGATCTCGAGAGTCTCATTGCGATAGGGCATTTTATCCGTTTGAATCCACTTTCTGCCGATATTGGAGGGAAACATCTCGATCACGCCACGTTTGGCGTTTCCTTCGGCCATCACCTGCTCATTGTCCTGCCAGTATTGCGCCAGTTGTTTCTCAGGCAGGTTGGGATAAAGCTCAGCAATGGTATGATCAAGGATAGTCTCTCTGGAAAGCCCCAGCAAGCGACAGAAAGCGTCGTTAACCTGTACGAAACGCTGCTTCTTATCCGTATAAAAAATACTGGTGGGAATGGAATCCAGCGCAACCTGTAGATTGTCCTTCGTCTTTTGGAGTTCCTCGTTAATCCGCTTTCTGACGCTGACGTCGTTAATGATACCGTGAATGGCAGTCCCCCACTTATAGGGAATGAAGATGATGGAGGTGTGGCACTCAACCTTGCGTCCATCCTTTTTCAGACCGGTATACTCGAACTGTTGAATATTGAATTCTCCGCGGTACCCTTCTGAAAACTTTGATTTTACGAAACCCCGGCTCTCTGGGGCAATAAGCGACAGCATATTGAACTCTGGGCGGCAGACCTCATCGTTAGAATAGCCGAAGAGATCTTCGAAGGTTTTGTTGACAAACTCATATTGGCGGTCGAAGACAACAAAGACACCGTCATTGTGTTGCTCCAAGTGCGGAAAGTAGCACCCCATCGCCTCATTGGCTTTTCTTAAATCTTCAACCTGCCTTGCGCGAATCTCCTCCAGCTCGGCATTTTTCTTGCGCAGGGCATCCAATTCTTCCAGCAGCTCTTTTTTAGATTTCTTTTCGTCTTCTATCATTCGACCTGGCTCCTGTTGGCTGCAAAAATCTGTTGAAAAAGAATCTTTTCAGTTTTTTATAAACCGTTTTTTTGATATGAAAGGAGAATAGAAAGGTTACGAGTAGCCCGATAGGAACTTAGATTAAATCGCGGATTTGTCAAGCAAAAAGTTCTTCATCTAGTACCGGAGGGAGACCATGGCTGTAAGGAATCCAAAAGCGGCAATAAACCGAGCGCTCATCGTGGACGATGAGGAGACCGTCAGAGAAATCCTTTCCGGTTTTCTCGAATCCTTCGGTTTCGAAACGGTCTGCGCGCAGGATGGCGAGGAAGCCCTTCAGATCTACAAGAAAGGTACCTTCGATATTGTTATCTCCGATATGATGATGCCCAACATGGGCGGCATGGATCTGCTTAATGAGCTGAAACAGATAGATCCCGATGTCATTTTTATCCTCATAACCGGATACCCTTCCATGGAATCAGCCATCGCAGCCATTAAAATGGGAGCGCGTGACTACATCACAAAGCCTTTCAACATCGAAGAGATCAAGCTCAAGATAGACCGTGCCTTGCTTGAGCGCAGCCTTCTGGGAGAGGTCAAAAGCAGCCGGGGCATCATGTGGGCGCTTATTCTCTCCATTCCTATCTGGCTTATCCTTGGCATCATCTTGGCCATGCTGTCGATGAAGTAGGGAGCTGCAATCATTATCGTCGTTCAACTATTATTTCAGCGCCTTGTTGCGTTCTGTTGGAACTGGTGCGGCAGTCTGTTGGCCCTCGTGACAACGGGGATTCTTATTGCCGGGCTCTGGCCTTTTAACTTCTTCCCAGCCAACCAGGTGCGTTGGCTGGGTAATCAAGACGGTGTCCACTTCTATGGTCAGGCACAGATCTCAACCGCTTCAGCGAATCCGCTAAATAATAGCCTCTCTGCGGACCACACTCTGTCATTGGAGCTCTGGTTAAAACCATCACAGAGCAACTATAAGGCTGGGGTCCCCATTATTCTGTCTTTGTACGATGGCAGATATCCTGACCTACTGCAAATCGGTCAGTGGCGCAGCCACCTGCTCATTCGAAGCAGGACGGACAATCCCGCTCTCCGAAAGCGTGGCAGAAATCATCAGGAACTCGGCTTCCAAAATGCGCTCCTGGCAAATCAAAAGGTTTTCATCACTATTACCGACGGAATCGGTGGGACGTCTCTTTTCGTCAACGGAAACCTGATCCGCAGTTCTCCCCGTCATCTGATTGTGTCCGAGGTGTATCGGCCGGTTCATCTCGTTTCAGGAAATTCCGCCAGCGGGCAGAACGGTTGGGAGGGATTCTTTTACGGCCTGGCAATCTATAGAGGTACTATAGACAAGAAACAGGCGGCAATAAATTATCGGGCATGGCTGGCAAACGATCTCTCAACCTTGAAACAGCAACCCGGCATTACGAATCTGTTTTCGTTTCACGAGCGCAGGGGAGACCGCATTGCCGATATCATTAATCCTTTTAACTCACTTTCGATACCGAAGGTGATGACCCCCCTTCAACGCATTATCCTGGACACCGAATTCCGCGCGGATTGGTCCTTTGCATCGGATGTCATTGTAAACATCATTGGTTTCATTCCACTGGGTTTTTGGGTGGCACTTTTACTAAGACAAAGAACCCGGTTGTCTCCAATAGTTCTCCATACCAGCGTTCCATTCATTGGTTTAGCATTGAGTCTCTTTATCGAACTGACACAGATCTATCTTCCTATGCGATACTCTCAAATGTCCGATGTCGTGAGCAACACCCTGGGAACGGTCATCGGCTTGGTCCTTTTCCGAATCATGCCTTCAATAACAACGACCGGTTGCGAGTCACTGTCAACGATCAAAAGCAGGGACTAACCGTCGCCGCTTGCTCTTTGGGGTGACAGTTGCGATTCTTTTGGGACCGTTGCGTCACTCTAAGCTTGTCACTGTTTTTCTGTTAACTGTTTTAATCTCGTCCTTTGTCACTCGTGACTTGTTACTGTCTTTAACCCTTGTCACTGTTTTCTGTTTACTATTTACTGTGTTATCTCGTTACTTGCCACTATTCACTGCTTACTATTTACTGTTCACTATTCACTGTGTTATCTCGTCCTTTGTCACTCGTGACTTGTTACTGTCTTTAACCCTTGTCACTGTTTTTCTGTTAACTATTCACTGTGTTATCTCGTCACTTGCCACTCATGACCTGTTTCAACTATCCACTATGCCGTGTTCCCTGTTTACTGCGGCGTCAGCCGCCTACATCTTTTCCCCTCTGCGAATGGTCCAGAAATCGTCCGCGAGATTTCGATCCGAAAGATAATCATAGGGTATCGTGAAATAACCCTTCTTTCCCCAGGTTGTTCCCCATGAATTTCGAACGATAAAACGTTTCGACTTATCTTCGTAGCCCACGGCCATCACTGCATGCCCACCCAAGAGATTTTCCGTTTTTTTCGGCATGCGAACAACGCCTGTTCTGGTCACCTGTTGCGATTCAAAACTGTCGTACACAGAAAAACCGAAGACAAAGGGAAAGCCCTCCGCCAGGCAAGTCTTCATTTCATCAAGGGTATTGAGACGCGCATAAGAGAGAATCTGATAGGTTAGCGCCTCAGTGTAACAGCGCTGAGGCGGCTTGGAGGCAAATTTTGAAATGACATAGGGCCACCTCTTTTCCGTACACCCTCCTTGTTTTGCGAGGGTCTTGATCCCATCGCGCAACATAGCCCCGGAATCCGTACGGATGGAATGTTCAATGACCCGTTCATTATAGTAGATAAACAATCGGCTCATGTCGGTGAAGGGCAACTTGTCCCGTATCATGAGAAATTCAAGCGCGCCTGCCAGGGCGTTGGCCGTACAGCTTCCCAACTCCTCCTGGTCCTCAACCGGAGAACATCCGGACCGGAGATCGACCTTAGGGGGGAACGTCTTCGGAATCTTACGTACAGCACCGTAGAGATGATCCCGATGGTCGGGGATATCGGGCAGCCAGCCATAGGAGGCCCTGCGGACAACCGGATGGGTATCGCGCACGCCGGAACGCTGAAAAACGGATGTCGTCGCATTACAGGACGGACATCTGTTCTTGGAAGAACCCGATACAGACTTCACTGAACACGTTTCCATCTTGCTCATGATGCACCCTCCCGAATTTAATTTGTAAAAATTTTTCTATTAGTGTTGTAGGTTTTTGTCAACAACTTTTACATGGTCGTGGCTGATAGTGTTTCATCCAGAAAGGAAGTGTTATAGCGGAGGGGATAAAAAAAGCGCCTGCCGGCATAACCGACAAGCGCTCTCTTTTCTTGTTACTGTTTTAACTTGTTACTTGTGACTCGTCACTTGTAACTGTTTTTTTTACTTACTTGCTGAACTTTCTTCTGACTGCGCCGAGTCCGATCAGACCGAAGCCGATCAGCATCAGGATGCCGGGCTCAGGAACCAATGTCAGGAGACTCTGATTGTAAACGAGTTTATCATCTTTGTAAGAGTTCAAATTCATTACGCGAACATGACCAAGACCACTCCATTCCCCGTTTGCAATGGCGGCTTCCGCCAGGGCAACATACGTTGCAGCCTTTAGATCATTCATATATAACAACGTGTATTTATAATAAGGAGACTTTACATTGCTTGGCAGCTCCTGCTCAATAAACCACATCGCCAGTTGCAAAGAATTCACATCAGCCTCACTGCCGGTAAACCCAAGCAGGCTATTCGTTCTGAACTTGTAATACAGAAAAGCGGTTCTTGCATCCAGCGGATCGGGGTTACCACCACCGACACCACCCTTAATCGCTACCGTATCGATCGTTACATCGTATACGTGTTTGAAGTTCATATTGACAGTTGGTATAATTTCTTCATTCAACTCCAGACAAAAGGTCTCAAAGGACGCTTGGGCAGGTTTGCCAAATTCAAACACATTGAAAATTCCGCCACCGTTATCTCCAAGTCCATCCGTCAAATAAATTTTGTCGCCCGTTGCGATCGAATCTGCCATCGCAACACTCGCCAGCATCAAAACGACTGCCAATGCTACCAATGCTCCATTCAGTAACTTTTTCATTGTCCCTCTCCTTCTTGTCGCATTATTTATGAATAGTCTAAATAAAATTCTTAAGTGCATTACGGTATGCTTTTGTATAGTGCACAAGTCATGCCGCATGAGCTGGGCTCCACTGACAAGTAAAAAACTCAAATATAATTAAAGAGATAAATGCATATCCATCCTTTCGTTTCGGATAGCCTCGAAAAAACGCCTCTCAAAACTGTAAACTTGATCGACATATCCACGCCTCAAATCCACCCCAGGAAGTGCCATCAATTTAATAAAAAGCATATAAAACAAAATGTTGAGTTAATAACCCTTACAAAGACGGATTCTGTAAAAGGACTTAACAACTCTTTTATGTAAGAAGAGCCCGACAAAAAATCGCTGGCGGGCTCTTCGCTTCCCAAAATGGATATAAACTATAGTTAAATCAATTTCCTAAGAGCGCTCTTCGTGATTTACGCCATTTGCACCTGAACTGATGCCGGCTTTTTCCATCAGATCGTAAAGTGTCGGCCGACTAACTCCAAGTTCCTTGGCCGCCTTGGAGAGATTGCCCTGGCAAACCGTCAGGGCTTTTTGAATCATGATCTTGTCCAGGTTTTCCCTGGCCGCTTTCAGGCTCAGAGCCCCCTGCCCTTGATCCGTATTGAAATTGATCTCGAGATCCTCGGGACGAATCTTTTTCCCATCCGCCATGATGACGGAGCGTTTGATCCGGTTTTCAAGCTCACGCACATTGCCTGGCCATTCATAATGTTCAATCGCATAAGTGGCTTGAGGGGTAAATCCCGTAATCCGCTTACGGCTTTCAGCGGCACATCGATCCAGAAAGGCCTTGGCCAGGAGAAGCGCATCCCCTTCGCGCTCTCGAAGAGGCGGCAGGGTTACATTAATGACGGCAAGGCGGAAATAGAGGTCTTCGCGGAAGATGCCTTCCCGGATCGCCTCTTTCAAATCCCGATTAGTAGCCGCCAGAACTCGGACATCGACCGGAATACGCTCACGGCCGCCGATACGCTCCAGCACTTGCTCCTGAAGAAAACGCAGCATCTTGACCTGAAGCGGGAGGGGCAGTTCGCCGATTTCATCCAGAAACAAGGTACCGCCATGAGCAAACTCAATGCGCCCTTTCCGTTGTACATGCGCCCCGGTGAACGCCCCTTTTTCGTGGCCGAACAATTCACTCTCTAAAAGATTTTCGGGAATGGCGCCGCAATTGATGACAATAAAAGGTCCCTTGGTCCGATAGCTGAGATTGTGAATGGCGCGTGCCACCAACTCCTTGCCCGTCCCGCTGTCTCCGGTGATCAGAACAGAGGCATCTGAGGTGGATACTTTCCTGATCGTGGCGAAAACATCCTGCATCCGCTGGCACATGCCCAACATCCCCTCAAAGGCATTGCCCTTTGTCTCGCGGGCGGCAGCTTTCTGTTCCCGCTCGAGACCCGATACATAAAAGGCCCGTTTCAACACGACCTTCAGTTCGTCAATCTGAATCGGCTTATAGAAGAAATCGTAGGCCCCCTTTTCCACTGCGCGCAAGGCGTATTCCTTTTCCCCTCGCCCGGTGATAATGATGACCTTGGTCATCGGGTTTTCACCCAAAATCTCATCGAGCACGGCAAAGCCTTCATCCACCCCTGCGGGGTTGGGAGGCAAGCCTAAATCGAGTGTCACGACCGCAGGCTGTTCCCTCCGAACCGCCTCTATCGCGCTTTGCCGATCCTGCGCCAGAACGACCTCGTAATCCTGGGTTAGCGCCCATTTCATCTGCGTGCGCAGATCTTCATCATCATCAACGATCAGTAGTTTTTGTTTTTCCATCTCGAAACCTCGTTTCAGTGAACAGTAAACAGTAAATAGTGAACAGCAGATACACTTCTCGGCTTTTCCCGATTAGCATTTCCCATTTTTCAGTTAACTATTCACTGTTGACGGTTTACCGCGGCGGCGGCCGCTTATTTACTGTTTACCTTTTTCCGCAGCCCAATAATCATTCTGGAAATCAGATCCAACTGCCCGATCAATTCCACGGCTTGATGCTCCGCTAGAAATTCGAGCTCTTTTGAAATGACAATTTGCGTTTCCAATTCAGCACAACTGCCCTGGGCAATACCTAAAAACTGATTAAATTCAGTCTTATTATTGCGCCCTGCACCTTCGGCTATGTTGCTTGGCACGGATATGGCCGCCCGCCGCATTTGCGAGACCAGCCCGAACTTTTCTTCTACAGGAAATCGACCTGTAACCTCGTAAATCTGTTTTACCAAGTCGATTGAGCACTTCCAGACCTGCAACTCATGATGCGGCCTCAATGTTGCCTCCCCCCTTAGAAATTGAAAAGGCGATCCTTCTTTTCCTATTCCCTATTCACTGTTCTCTGTTGACTGTTTTCTATTTACTGTTGACCGAGGCGCCAGCCGCTATTTACTGTTCACTGCTTACTTTATTTTATCGGCAATAAAACCCTGAACGTCGTTCCCTTCCCTTCTTTCGACTCAACTTCCATCTTGCCGCCATGCGCTTCAACGATCGTTTTACAGTGGAACAGACCGATCCCCATCCCCTTTGGCTTGGTGGTCCGGAACGGTCGGAAAAGATCCCGTTCGATAAACTCCCTCGTCATCCCGCAGCCGTTATCGATCACCGCAATTACAGCCCATTTGTCTTTTAAAGACGTCTCAACCCGGACGTCTCCCCTTCCCCCGGTGGCATCCGTCGCGTTGAGCAACAGGTTTTCCAAGACCTTCTTCATTTCATCCGGATCCATTCGAAGCACCGAAACGGCCTGTAAATCTTTATTCACGTGCGTCCTAAAGAGCCCGTTCATTTCGGTCAACGTCGCGCTGACAAACTCCGACAGATCTATGTCGCGCAGCTTGAGAATCAGTTTTTCACTGAGCATGGTGAGGCGCGAACTCATGCCGTTGATCTTATCGACACTTTGCCCCATGGCCTTTATGGCGTCGCTTCGAAACTCTGGATTATCCAGGTGAAGTGGCAGGTTCTGCGCAACCAGGGACAGCTTGGAGGCCAGATTCTTGAGATCATGAATAAAAAAGGCTGACATCGCCTGGAAAGCCTCCAATTCCCTCACCTGCCTCAATTTATCCGAAAGCCGGATGTTGAGCAGCATGGCCGCTGCTTGATCGGCGATAGAGCGAACGAGATCGAGATCTTCAAAGGAAAGCGATTCGTAAAAGACCTTTTCACTCAATGTCATAATGCCAACCAAATGCTCGCCGGCGTTGAGCGGCACACAGTACCTGACGCGCGCCTCTTTCGTCCCCTCTCCCGCATAAGACCGCTTCAGCGCAAGCGCCCAGTCTTCCTCATGCCCCTCCAGATCGATCGGCATCGCCTGATCCGTCACAGCTTCGATCAATTCGACGCGGTTTGCTGCCGACAGAGTGAGTTGTCCGGCCTGATTCTCCGTCATCACAGTGGAGGCCCCGAAGACAAGGGTTTCCCGTTCTTCATCGATCAACCAGATTGTCACGGCGAGGATCTCCAGGGTGTCAGAAACCATTTTTACCGTCGTTTCGCACAGACCTGCACTCTGGGTGATTAAAATCGTCCGCTGCGTGAAGGTTTCCCAGATCTTTTGATAATCATAGATCGGCCGTTTGAAATGGCGGCTGATAAACCGCTTTCTCTTAACCCGCAGACGATCAGACAGCAGCAGAACAGCCACACCCAGAATGGCCACAAAAATCAGAAAAACGATAATCTGAATATTCGTAATCCACTCGAGATGCAGCGAGAACCAGGCCATCAGCCCGACGACGCAGAAATACGCTCCAACAATAAAGGCCGTAAAAGAAGTTTGTATCAGTTGATGGGAGAAGTGGACTTTGGCCGCAAGCGGCTTACCGCGGAAAAACGCTTTCACCAGGATCAGGTCAGACAGAAGCAGCGAGCCGGGGAAGAGGATGGTGATTGCAGGATCGTAACCCTTATACATCAGAATCTGGCTGCCCGTAAACAAGCGAACTCCCAATACGCAGCCCACACCCAGGAACATGAACTTCGTCTGCCAGCGCAAATGCCCCGTCGCCTGCCGGAAGGTTTTTTCCAGATTCATCAGTATTATCACAGCAAAGATAATCCAGATCAGATGCCAGATATAAGCGGCGCCGCCGATTCCGATAAAGAGTATTTTCGAGTCGGCGACGACGACCGGAGACGCAAAAAAAGTCTGCCTGAACCCAAGAGCTATAAGTAGCGGCAACAGCCCCGCGCCAACCAATGCCACTTTCCATTTTGCCAGCTGCTCCTGATAATTTGCTCTTGCGAAACATAGACTGAACGTGAGCCAGAACGCGGGGCCGAATGAGAGTACGATATAGCGCAGCCACTCCCGCCATAGAAACGCTTCAACCGTCGGAGCCCCATTGACAAAGACGACAAAGCCAGCAGCCACGGCAAAAACAAGCATTCCCCCTGCAAAGACACGGTGCACGAAGGAGTGGGGATCGCGCAGAATCGCCACTACGGCAATCCCAAACGTCATAATGGCAGCCGCGTAGGATAAGATGATGTTAAACATGGTGACTCCAGTAAACAGTCAATAGTGAACAGTTAACAGTGAATGGTTAACCGCCCTACCGGTGGCAGCTGAACGTTCCCGGCAAGGAAGGTGTTACATCCTGACGCGATAGCCCGTGTCCTGCCTGTGCGTGACCGCACGCAGACAGGCAAGGCGCGAGTAATACGCGCGCCGGCAAATTTACCGTCCGCTGCTCTTGTTAATAAGTTCGTTTTCTGGTTATTGATTGCGCAACAATGTTGAGGCGTGTATGAGAAGTAATATGCTGCTTTGTTACCGGATGTTTCTTTTTACTATTTAGTCGGCACTTTTTACTGTTGACCGCTTACTGTTTACTATTAACTATTTACTATTTGTTGTACTCCGGCAACTCCGTTTCCGGGATCTGATTCAAACGGCGATAGCATCCGTCTTTTTCAGAAAGAATGGGATTTTCCAGCGGCCATTGGATCTCCAGGGCGGGGTCAGACCAGAGAATGCCGCCTTCGTCATCGGGGTGGTAAAAATCGCTGCACTTGTAATGAAAGATCGCCTCTTCACTCAGAACGCAGAACCCGTGCGCAAAGCCTTTCGGAATAAACATCTGCAGACCGTTCTTACCGGAAAGCTCTATTCCGAAACATTTCGCGAAGGTGGGCGATCCTAAACGGATATCTACAGCCACATCAAAGACGCGCCCCTTCACACATTGGATCAGCTTGGCCTGCTGGTGCCGGATCTGATAATGAAGGCCCCGCAACACACCGAAAAGAGAAAATGACAGGTTGTCCTGCACAAACTCACAGTTAATGCCCAGCTCCCGATACTTTATCTGATGATAACTCTCCAGGAAGTATCCACGGGGGTCACGGTACTGTTTCGGCTTCAGGACAACCACTCCAGGCAGCGCTGTCGTTTGCACTTCTATCGTCATGAGATCAGTTTTCCCCCGTTCACTGTCCCCCGCTCGTCCCGGTTGTTCACCGTTAACCGGCAACTGCGGCGTCAGCCGCTATTCACTGTTTACTATTTACTGCTTACTTTTTCCTGGTAGACTGTTAACTATTCACTGTCTTTCCTGCTTGTCACTAGTTACCTGTCACTCGTCACTGTGTTCCCGCTTCATGAGGTTGATGAGGTATTGACCGTAGCCGTTGGCAGCCATCGGGCGTGCCATGGCAAGCAGCTGCTCGGACGTAATGTATCCCAGCCTCCAGGCAATCTCCTCCAAACACGCAACTTTCAACCCCTGTCGGCTTTCAATCGCCTCGATGAAATTGGAGGCCTGTACCAGTGACTCGTGCGTTCCCGTATCCAGCCAGGCGATTCCGCGTCCGAGCGTCTCGACAGTGAGCTCGTTCGCTTCAAGATAGGCCCGATTCACATCCGTAATTTCCAGTTCGCCGCGTTTCGACGGCTTCAGGTTGGCGGCGATATTAACCACCCGATTGTCGTAAAAATAGAGCCCGGTGACGGCCCAGTTGGATTTGGGATTCTGCGGTTTTTCCTCAATGCTCTCGGCCTTTCCGTCCTTATTGAACGAGACAACGCCGTAGCGTTCCGGATCTTTCACCCAATATGCAAAAACAGTCGCCCCTTTTGTAAGCGCCGCTGACTGCCTCAAAAGCTTGACCCAATCATGGCCATAAAAAATATTGTCCCCCAGCACAAGGCAGCAGGTGTCCGACCCGATGAAGTCACGACCGATTATAAAGGCCTGTGCCAACCCTTCCGGTCTCGACTGTTCAGCATAGCTGAAAGCCACCCCCCACTGCGAACCGTCACCCAATAACTGCCTATAGAGCGGCAAATCCGTTGGAGTAGAAATGATCAGGATCTCCCGGATACCCGAAAGCAGCAGGATCGAGAGGGGATAGTAGATCATCGGCTTGTCGTAAACCGGCAACAGCTGCTTGCTGACTACTTTTGTTATAGGATACAGTCGGGTGCCAGCGCCACCGGCAAGAATCAAACCTTTCATGAAAACCTCCTAAAAGCAGTAACGAGTGACAGTAACAAGTCACGAGCAAATAAATCCGGCTGCGAGCCGATTATGTTCATACACCTATCATTATCCAGCGCAGGCAGGGATACCGTATTGCCCTGTTCCGCGAGCAATTTCGCGAGCAATTTACTGTATTTTAAATTGAAAAGTCAAAAGATCAGGATTGTTGTGATGCAAGATAAGCTTTAAGAAGACTTTTCTAGACGAAGCAGAATCTCACCAACTGAACTTCTTCGTACCAAGAGGGGCTGGTACCGGCTCATTTTTTTCAACCAGCCACTTGATTGTTTCCAACAAATTCAATTACTGCCCCTATTCCCTGTCACTCGTAGCTCGTGACTTATCACTGTTTTTTCCTGTTTACTATTTACTGTTGAGTGTTGACCATCTTTTTCCGTTCACTAGTTACTTAATATTCTATCCTTCTTTTTCGACGTAACTTTCAATTTCATCTGCAAACTGTTCAAAATCACGACAACCTTTCAGGAGATTCTCAATCAACAGACTGTCGTCGATAATCCAGTACCGGTGGATCAGACTGTTTCTGAAATCAAAGAAAGGTTTCATTTTGCTGAAAAGATCATCTGTAATGATGCCTAACTCATTGGCCTTGACCACCGTCTCGATATACCCGGAAACTGCCCTCCCTTTTCCCCTTGCCAGCAAATGCTGAAGGACACTGGACATGGCTTCTGCCAATTCTATCAGAAGATATTTAGCAGCTTTCAAGGCGATCGAATCGGGGGCTAATTGATTCTGCTTGATAAGCGTTTGAAGCTCATCGCTATTTTTTTTGATTTCGAGCAAGTAGCCCTTGAGCCTTGTCTTGTCTGTTCTCATGATAAAACCTCGGCAATCAGACCCTCGCATTCCCTGTATTTCATGCCGTAGTGCTCAAGAAAATCCGCCCTTGTGATTTCCGATCGATCAACGAGCAACGCGTCTTCCGCAAAAACATTTCTCAAGAAAACAAGCGTCAGAAGATCGCCTTTATCCAAAATATCATTAATCACACGAATATCGAATAAATCCGGAGCCCCCCCCGTCCTGCGATACAAGGCAACCTTAAGATCAGCCGAAAGAGCGTGAGGCATGACACCGTCGTCTGCATAAATTGCAATATCAATATCATTAGGGGCATCTTGCTTAAGAAAAGAACCATATAGATAGGCAAAGAGAACCCTATGATCCTCCTGCAAAACCTCTTTAATGGCATTCAGTATTTCTTTTTTTTTCATGCGCCTTGAGCCTATCCTGGCATCTTGAAAACCGTTTCCAATATATCTGTTTTCACAAGTGATATCAACATGTTTTGCGTCACCTACAGATCAGGTTATTGAAAACTCTGCCATCGCCTTCTTTACTCGTGACCTGTGACCGTTCCTACGCCCGTCGGCCGCCGTTTACTGTTTACCCTTTACTGTTCACTGGTTCTGACGTTTCCTGCTCGTCACTGTTTTTACCTGCTTACGATTTACTATTCACTGTTTACTATTTACTGTTGACCTTCTTTGTCCTTGTCACTCGTGACGTCTTTTCTTTCTGAACGTCTCAGAAAGAAAAGTATCGGCGCCATCAGAAGCAGCGCAATGATGAAGAATGGAATCCCTCCCTCCCGATGAAGCGGACTCGCAAGAATGCGAGGATTAACATAGTAGCTCAACAGTGAAAGCGTCGCGATACGAATGCCGTTTTTTAACATCGTCATCGGGACGACGCATAAAAGCAGGATCAATTGCTTCCACCAGGTCTTCAAAAAAAGATGACCCGCCAGAAGTGCTGTAATGAAGAGGGCCAGCCCGGAACGGATACCGCTGCACTGGGGCGCCACTTCTGCACTGAAACCTGGGAACTGGAAAACAAAACCGTCCCGGACATAGGGTATCCCAGAAATCCAGAGCAGAAAATTAGCGCATTCTGTGGAACCTCGCTGCAGGAAACCAATCAGCCCACTCATGACAGCCATAGGAAATGGCATCGTAAATATCAGAAACGCTAGAGAGAAGATGCATGTCGAAAACGCCGGCCGACCGTACACGCCCATAAAGGCGCCCCACACAACAACCAGCGCTGCAAAAACAATGAGCGTTGCGTAATCATTCTCATTCAGTCCGGAATCAAGACAACTCGCCGCAAGGTATATTGCAAACCCCGCAGCAATGATTGGCAGCCCCTGCCCAAAGGCATAGCGCTTTTTTTCTTTTACCTCATCGCGCTTCAAATAGAGCAGATAAGCGCTTATTATAGGAATGAACGGAATAAGATCATGGTAGTTCTCGTAATACGAAGAATGAAAAAGGTCGTTCAGAGGACTGTATACCATTAGTGCCGCAACACAAACAGCGATCAAGAATAATCCATGCCTTATCATTTCTGATTTTTCAATTTTCATAAAATCATTCCTTTAGCACCCGTAAACTGGTCTTAATGTCTTTCTCGCGTTAACGTCCTATGCTCTTTGCTTCTCAACTTCGATCTTTACCCGCTCGTCACTCGTTACCCGCGACTCGTGACTGTTTTTTACTGTTCACTATTTACTGTTTACCGTTTTTTTGCTTATTACTCGGTCACTGCTTTTTATGCTTCTCACTCGGCGCTGTCTTTCTACTGCCACCTTCGCTCTGTTGACCGTTCCCTATTCACCGTTGAAAGTCTTTATTGGCTTGTCACTCGTAACCCGTGACTCGTCGCTGCGGCATCAGGCGCTATTCGCCAAACAGTAGTCTTCTTTTCAAAAATGGCTTTGAATTAATGTACGGCATAAATGCATTGTATGCCCAGCGAACCAGTGGATTTTGAATATACACAAAGCCCTCAGAAAGCCGGAGAACTTCCCCGTCAAAGCTTACTTTCAAATAGGAATAGGTCTTCGCCTGATCATCGCTGATACGCTCATTACGCCATAATGTATTAGCCAGGTCTTTATCAAGGGCTCCCAAATCAGCCCAGAGATACCCATGTTCCCTTGCCCATTTGAAGATTTCCCAGTAAAGAATCAAGTTTGGAGAAAGTTTCGGAAACTTACCAGACCAACCGAACTTCCATAAGTAAGCTTTCCGACCCAAAAGAATCACCATCAGGCAAGTGACCGCTTCACCTTCGTATTCAGACACAAAAAGTTTCACTTGCCCCGCAGGCGAAAACCTGTCCCACAGCAACTCAAGAAACTCCAACTTTGACGGACTCGGTGACACGTTCTGCCTTTTGCAGGTTTCCAACATGAAATTAAAGAACGTCTCCAGTTCATCCTTACTCCCCTCGCGAACCTTGACGCACTGACGTATTGCCGTATTGATATTCTGTCTTTTGGTACGTTTTATCGCCTTGAACATTTCTTCTTCAGTTCGGTTTAAATCAACTACCACCGTATTGTTCTTGATTACATATTCAAGGTGATTGGAAGAAAAATCGTACCTTATCAGGTAGTCTTCCATTCTCTTGTCCCTATCGGAAGGTTGGATAAAAAGCGCATTGATCCGGTTCGCTTTTGCCGCTTTCTTTATGGCTTCAATTGTAAAATTTAAGACGATTGGATCATCGCAATCTACCACCGGCCCTTTAAGAAGAAGGCCAATTTTCCCTAGCTTGCCTTTTGAGCGTGTCAGGATCTGAAAACCGCCGACAATTACACTGTCGAGGGTTATGACAACAATAAGCGGCTGCCATCCATCCAGTCGTCTTACCTGTCCCCATTTGCTTGTTTGATAAAAATGGCCATACGGTGAGGCGGCTAGAAATTCGTCCCAGTTGCGATCATCAGGAAGATGCGACTGCAAGGCGGCAAGCATCCCGCAACCCGAACTAACCGAGTGCAATTCCAAATAAGCAGAGCTATTTTTTATGACACTTGCCGCAAGCATTTTGCGAAAATATAAGTTAGGATGTCCCAAAGATATGAGCCGCTTAATGGGGGATTAATCACTAGGAGCCGAGATTTTATTGCTCATTCACGTCGACATGCAGATATGACAAAAAGTTTAGCCCATAATCTTTCTGTATATCTTGCTTAAGAGTTTGTTTGTCTCAACGTGATTGTCGCGCATTTCTGAGAGGTAGCGCCTAAAGGCGACCTTACTGCGATAACTCAAGCATTGCTGATATGGAGAAGGTGAACTTTCTTGCATAGCAGCCTTTTGTTTCAAATAATGTTCTGCTATCTGCAGCAGGGATGTCCATCGAATATTTCCAAAACTATTGATCCAGTCGACTAAATCTGTGATCTCTTTGCATCTATCTTTAAAAACACCGTGATGTTCTACGATGACTACTGGTCGTCCTGTCCTGATATCGTCGAGGAACTTTTCCCTATCCTTCGGATAGCGCCGCAGGAATAGTGGAAATCCATGGTACATCATAGTTGCCGGCTGCCGATATTCCTCTGCTGGAGGGTCTTCGCCATCCGTGGAGCGAAGTGTCGAGTTGAATGCCGCCAGATAACCGTGTTCTTTCAGCACCTTCATCGCAATCGAGGAAAACCTGCCCTGGGGAAAAACCATGACAGGATCATATGGCAGTCCTGTAATTTGCTTGTGTTGCTCCATACGCCATAGAGCGGTCGAAGACAGTTTGCTAAGCTCTTCGTAGTTCCCTACTCCAAACTCATTTCGTACATGATCGCAACCATGAACACATAAAGCATAGCGATCGCGATTATCATGAAAAAACTTTACCATATCACGATGGCTTCTATTATAGTTCCATGGAATGAAGGCAATCTCAGTGAAGAAATTGTGAATCTTCATTTCCTTCAAAAGCTCTTTATAATTAAGTGCTCCGTATTGAGGTCTTAGAAGCGGATCGTCGATTATAAGGCAAGCGAGTGTAACCCTACTCATAACTTCGCCAACCCCTTCTTGAAATCTTCAATACTTGTATATTCTGGAGTCCACAAAAGAGGAACGGTAATTTTCGCAATCGGTTTTGCAGGAGATCCTCCGACAAATGTATAAGGAGGAACATCTTTAGTAACAATAGAGCCAGCAGCGACTACAACTCCTTCACCGATAGTCAATACTTGATTATGCGATGCCATAATCATGCACCTGGCAAATATATTGGCATTTTTGCCAATGATTACTTTGCCGCTTCCTCTCGTATGAGCTAAAATCACACTCTGAAGTGCGATCCCCGCGCCATGATGGATTTCAATACATTCTGGATATTCGTTTTCCAAATAGACATTATCACCAATATAGACATCTCCATAAATTTTGACGCCTCTCAATTTATGTAATAAAGGACGCAAGCTTGTTGCACCGGGACCGAATTGAGCGATCAAATGCAGAATGCGATTCACCATTCTTCTAATAAGGGATTTCTGCATTTATTTTATGCTTCTTCCTTTCATTAATCTTCCCTGTAATTGCTGTAAAGGTCTATAGCCTATAAAAGTGATTCCAAGCTCTTCAGCCAGTTTCCTGGTATCATCAGAGGTCCATACATCATAATCAATTTGCCGGATTGACGAGCTATGACTGCCCATAATGCTTTGCAGTTCTTCTGTCTGAAACGCTATATGCACTTTAATATTGTGCACCCCCGGTTTTAATGATCGAAGATGTTCGTAGTATTTTGCTTTCCGGAAATCCAGCGACTGATTATCCCCACCCATCATATAGATACCTTTCTGAGTATCTGGGAAAACATATCCCTTTTCGCGCAGGGACATCAGATTATTTTTGTAAAGGGGCAATCTGTACACTCGTCTTCTCCAGACTCGCATGGGAAGATTATACTTGTAAGACAAATTCATAACGTCGGAAAACAAATCTGCATGATAGTAAAAATCCATATGATGATCTAGATGACTCGGCCCCAAGCCCTCATCTAGAATCCTTTTGATCTGGGATTCCAATTCTGCGTAAATTTCCTCTCGTTTCGCATGCTGCAGGAGGGAAGGTATATCCGGCCACATGATCCCCTCTGAATTATAGAGACTTGGAACCATGGTTTCGGGAAGAACCGGAGACCAAGAATATTTCTTGCCCCATTCGCATGTCAACGTGAGATGTATACCCAGATCCAGTTTGACATTTTCCTTCCACAATTTTATCGCACGATTAAAACTGGGGCAGGGAACCATGATGCTTCCGCTTTTGACCAGTCCGTAATTCAGGGTGCTGAAGCTTGCCTCTGTCTCATCCGGATGGATGCCTACATCATCGATATTAACGATGACGAGAATGTCTTTATTTGAATAACCCAGTTGCTCGGCAAGGGATGGAAACATTTTTTGTTTAACACGACCAATGATAGACACTTTGATGACCTCATCCTGCCCTCCAGCGTGTCATCAATCATTATTGTGACGCCGCAAGGCATGACCCCATTCATAATGGTTTGTTATTAAAACCCGTATTCCTCGATATTAACTAAGTTCGCTGTAACTTCTTTTCCCAGAAACCCTTTCGCCCATTTTGAGAATTCGGGATGCAAGTCGCTAAGAAATATGTTCGTTGTACCCAGCTCCTTTCTTGTTGAAAGGATGTTTTGTATTTTTAGTGTATTAAGCACGAGAAGGGCTATTTCTTTGCTCGAATCGACCAGTGCTACATTGCTACCCGTGATGGCATGGATCTGCTCTTTCAACAATGGGTAATGGGTGCAGCCTAGGATGAGCGTATCGATGTCATTCTCAAGCAGCGGTTTCAGATATTCCTCCAGGATGGCCTTCGTAACATTCTTTTCAACCCAGTTTTCTTCTACCAAATGAACAAGCAACGGAGTCGGCACTTCGAATACCTTTATTTCCTGATCGAGGTTTTTAATCGTCTTCGAATAGGCCCCGCTGTTGATGGTGCTCTTGGTTCCGATCACTCCGACCCGCTTATTTCGGGTAAGCCTAACTGCCCCCAACGCCCCGCATTCAATTACGCCAATGACCGGCAGCTTGATAAAACTTCGCAGGTAATCCGCACTGGCCGCAGAGGCGGTATTACATGCGATCACAATCATTTTAACCTTCTTGGAATTCAGGAAAATAGAATTTTCCACTGAAAACCTGGTAATCAGACTGTTAGACTTTGATCCGTAGGGTAGCCGTGCCGTATCTCCGAGGTACACGATATCTTCATAGGGCATGACCTTTAGCAACTCATTCACAACCGTCAGTCCACCGATACCGGAATCGAAAACGCCTATCGGATAATTTTTCACAGATTCATCCATTAATTGCTTCTCCTGATATAATTATTTGATCGGTTTATAATACATGATGTGAAGATACTTGATGGGATCATAGAGTTTTGTTCGATAGAGAAATTCTTCTACACTCTTTTTGATCAAATTCTTTTCAGGATTGATTTCAAATTCAAGCGCTTCTGGCCATGCGTTTGCTATAATCTTGTGATGTAATTCATAGTCTGGATTCGTTCTATATTTAAAAGGAACACGTAGCATATATTCAATATATTTTCGGCAACTGTATGGACAGATGGACTCATGCACGACATCGTATTCAGAAAACGTCATGGCCCCCCAGTTGCCTACCCGCTGTTCCCAGTGCATCAAGTCCAGTATGTCAATATTATACTTCGTCAGCTTTTTAACCGGAGCCAACCATTTATCGAACTCCCTAACTGCGATCTTACTTTGTCTCATAAATGCCATCGCGGCCAGCGACGAACCGGTGATTAACTGTTTCGGCGTCTTGGGAAATCGGAAACGATCACGCTTGGTTATCTCGCTGCAATTGCCGAACATAACAGCAACTTCGCGGTCCTCATTTTTAAAGCGCTCATGCAGTGCGACTACATTCAAGCCTTTGATTGTACGTGCCGTAAAAACGCTCTTCTGCAGAATTGTTTTAAGATTATCATCCAATTTTTCCGGAAGAATCAGAACACTATGTTCCAGATCAAATCGCCTGAGCATGGCTTCCGGAATAAGCACATCGGGGTTGGTTGCAACAGACTTCTTGGAAGCCAGGGTAAAATAGTGAATCTGCTTTGCAGCCTCCCTGCTGACGGCAAAGAGAGTTCTGCTGTCAAGACCGCAGGAGATCGCAAATGCGAGATTATAGCGATATGCCGCGCCTCTGATAATACCTTTCAATAAGTTCATGACCTGCGGTAGGCATTCCGCCATTGAGATCGGATCAAGGCGCTCTTTGGGCCAGTACCTTGTGACTAATCCCGATGCGATGTCAAGATAGTGATTAGGTATCAAATGAAAAATGTTATCGAAGAGCGTAACGCTGCCTGGATACCAGTGTTCATCAGATTTAAAGAGCGGTGTTTTAAGTAAATCACTTTTTACAGCCTCGTTGACATGAAGGCCAAGCTGAGCCGCAATAATATGAGGCTGCGATGAACACCACATCCCACCATTACTATCCGTATGATAGAAGACCTGCCGCGTGCCACATGTATCGCTAAATATACGAAAATCAGCATTTGTCCTTACGATAATCACATAGCGGCCGCATTTGTCAGCGATATTAAGAAACACTTCTTCCGCCGTGTTCGATTTATCAATGACCTCCTGCATGACCTGGGAATCGTTATGGAAAGGATGATAGGGATCGATGATATAGCCCAACAAATAAATGGATCTCTTTTGGCAATGAACAACCGTTACCGGCAGATCGGGGTGAGTAGCCAGATAACAGGATTCAGAAATTTGAGTCTGCGTCCAGTTCGAGAAGTCGTCAACTGGGCGGGGAGATAGTAAGTATTGACGTCTATAGTGGTATTTTTCGGGCTGCGCTTCGAACATTAGTCTCTTTCCATTTCTGCTGCATAGGACTGAAGTTGATGATGGTTCTATTTATATTATAGACACAATGGATATATCCGAGCAATCGCAAAGTTATTTTCTCTCTTCTGGCCGCCATAAGTTGGGTCTATTTATTTGCGTTTCAGAGCGGACAGGGGATAAGAAATAAATTTAGAGAGATTATTATACCCGCCTGGGAAAATCACCCAGATGGCGATATAAACTGCCACCCCTAGGAGAAGGGATAGCGCTATCTGCAATACAATGTGAAGAGAATCCAGGTAGCTATAGGTCAGCAAGAGTAATATCCCCATGGCGATACTGGCTATAGCCGGCTTGTATACACAATCGAGCGTCATTGATATGCTGACTGGCGAGTCCTTGAAAACAAAGAAGAGGGAAAAAAGCAGATTTACCGCTGTCGCGACTGGCCATGATGAGGCAACGCCAATGACGCCCCACTTAATTCCCACAATAAAGGCAATCACTGTTGAAAGGTTTGTAAAAAGACCCCAAAAGAAGTAACGCTTCGTCTGTCCGGAAGACAGCATAATCAATCCAAGCAGCGCGATAATTGGTGATGCAAACATCGAGATGGCCAGTATCCGAAAAATCGGAACTGCAGCCATCCATCGGGAGCCTAGGGAGAGATAAACGATGGGATGGGAATAGATACCAACATATACAATCAGAGGCATATACACAAAAGAAAGAACGGCTAGCATTTTTTCAAAATAGTTTCTGTAAGTCGTTGGTTCATTCTGGAATGTGCTGAGCATTGGCAGAGCGATATACCTTATCGGTTCAAGCAATTGACTGACGGGAACAGTTGTCAGCTGTCGTGCTCGGGAATAGAGACCAACCGGTACCGCTCCGCAGAATTTACCGATAAGAATGGAGTCCAGATTATTTGTTAAATAATATAGCATATTGTAGCCAGTGACATTACTGCCGAATCGAAGGAATGATTTTACACCGGCGCCGCGCACAGGTAATCCTGGCCGCCAGGGGCACAATGACCAGGCAAGGGTTGTATTGATCATACTTCTGGCAAGTTCTTTCCATACTAAGGCCCAATAACCATATCCCCGCCAAGCCATAATAATTGCAACTGCTATCCCCGTTGATGTCGATATGATTTTTATTAAAGAAAAATGGTCAAAGCGCATTCGTCTCCGAATAAGCGCCTGATGCTGGATGGACAAACCTGAAAAGACGAAGTTCGAAGCCAGTGCAATGGTAATCCACGTTAAACGTTGATCGCTGTAAAACCATGCAACAGCTTTAGCGGAAAGAACAACAAGCAACGTCAAAAAGAGGCAGATACAGAGATTGATCCAGAAGAGTGTGCTCACCTGTTCATGAGTGATCTCTTCTTTCTGGACGATTGCATCTCCGAGACCGATATCCTGGAATCGTTCAATGAGGACGGTAAGTGAGGCCACCATGCCTATCAATCCAAAATGCTCTGGAATAAGCATGCGTGCCAGGATAACAACAGAGCCCATTCCCAACAGGAACAGAATACCCTGGCTCACAGAAGTAACAATGCCACCTCGGATGGCCCTGTGCTTCATGCCCCCTTTGAGCTGCTCGGTACTGAAGAAGGATTTGTATTTATTATGGCTCAATAAAGAATACTCAACCAGCATTCGCAGTGGCAGCTGATTGCGGACACATCGTATCCGTAATCAGCTGCCAAATATTAGAGGATGGGAAACCGTGTAGCGTCTCGGTGAAGAGTTTACTTGAACATTAAGTTTTGTGGCGGGGCAGGCGGCTCAATTACCTCATGCGCTCCCATGGCCGGAGCAGTACCGGACAGCACCTTCGTCCCGTCCGATTTTTTATACAACCACACAGAGTCGCCACCTTTCCATGTCATTGGCGAAGCCAAGGTGATCGTATTTGTCGAGTAATCGATCGCACTGATTTGAACTGCATTATAAACCGTACCAATCGCTATCCAATCGGCTTGAATGACCTTCGCGGCCCTTGACAGATTAGAGCCCCACTTTCCATCCTGAAAGTAACGCGCATCATCCACAACGAGGGTCTGCGACGATGACCCGCTGCCGTTTGTCACGGTCAGATGCGATCCTGTGTTCTTAATGGGGGAGCTAGATTGAAGCGATAAGTCTGGAAGCGTATTCGATAGCTTGTTGCTCATGTCGGTATTGACAAACGCCGGATCGCCCACACACTCTTCGCAATTGTTTGAAACCACCTGATAGGCAGCCCAATTTGCGGGATAGATGGACGATTCGCCGGGATATACTGCCGAAAAAAGGTTGTTCTTAATAGTGTTATTACTGATTATTGATATATTTCCACTGGAGGCATTGATATATAAGCTGGACCTTAAATGAGGATACTTCGCAAGGGGCACGTCCGCATTTGGTCCATATCCGTTATGGTAAAATGTATTATTATATATTTTATTATATCTGACATCCGAGCCTGCTGCGGAAAGAGACGTCCCCAGGCGGAGCCCGTATATATTGTTCCCATAGAAGTCATTGAAGCGAACAATATTTTTTGCTGTACCTAGGGACAATCCAGAACCGCCAATCATCACGTTATCCAGTTCCGGTCCACCATAGGAGATTCTATTCGATTCAATCAGGTTTTCGCCGGTGGTTTCTGTATAGCCCGACATCGACACAACCCTGTAGCCGCATTTTCCGTCGTCATATAATGCAGAGCACTCCGAGGAGCCATACCATCCTTCATTATGTATATTGTTTCCTCTTATCACATTGTACTTGCTGTTAATACCGAAGACATGATGGCCGCCATGGTAGATATGGTTGTTCGCAATCGTGTTGTAATGGCTCGCGTCAGTGCAGGGTATCGTAGAACCGTCTCCTATTTCAAAAACAACCCCTTCCTGACTGCCGGAAACAAACTGCCCGTAATCATAGAAGGTGTTTTCATGTATATAATTGTGCGTCGAGGATTTGTAAATTGTTGATCCCCGCCAGTTCGGACCAACGCCATCGGTTCTGTATCGAATAGGTCCAAAGACGCACTTGTCTATCTCATTGTAATTGCCATTCATAATCCACATGAACAGGTACATATTCTGGAAATTAATACCTGTAACCCTGATATAGGACCTGTTCTGAAGATTAACGGCAAAGCTCCGGTTATGAGTGCCTTTAACGGTCACCGTTTCCCCGGGGTAAGCACTGTAGGTAATAACATTCCCATTTGCTCCCGACTGTGAGGGGCGTATAGCCTGTTGATAGTCTTTGGCATTCATGGAATCCCCAGCCTCATATACACCACCCCTTATATACACGGTATCGCCGGGCTGAAGCGCTATGTTCGCTTTATAGATTGTTTTCCATGGTGCTGTAATAGTACCAGGATTGCTGTCGCTGCCGGATGTGCCGCTGACATAGTAAACGGCACATTGTGCCGAAGATGCCAACAAGAAAACCATCATACTAATTGAAATTATTATTCTTCTCATTTATTCCTCCTTACTAACCCCACAACCGTGGTTGAGCTACTCATGGGACGTCTTCCTCTGGTCGGCAACTCACCCTAACCAGGTTAACCTCTCGATACCTATTATCGTCTAATTTGCCTTAATATATGTGACCAATGTCACCATATAAGCCGGTTGGTTCGAGATGCATTCACACTGGCTGATTTTTTCTATAACATCTTTTCCAGGCTGGTATACAAGAGAAACACGTTGTATTTGACGCCTTTCTCCGAATTGTGGGCTTTTTATAACTAGTTAGAATGATGTGGTTTTTTATATTGACAGACGATCATTATAAAGATGATCATTGGATATATACCTGAAAATTTGTTGAGAGAGGCTTCTGCGATGTCATGGAGCGCAGCCATCAACGCCAGGCAAAGCCAATATCCTCCCCAGTCAAAATCATACATCATGTAGCGATGAGCCTTGCGACAAGCGCTGATCAAGAATATTGAAGAAAGTATGACCCCGATAAATCCTAAACCCAAGATTGTTTCAAGATAGCCATTGTGCGAGCTATTTGCTTTCGTCAATTCGTCCAATTCATCCGTCCAATAGCAGAATCCGTGCCCCAACATTGGTTTCTCCATCGCCACAGGAATCACCTTTGCCCAAATCTCTGATCTCCCCGTTAATGTTTCATTCCGCCCCAAAAGGGATGAGACATCGATAAATGACAGTTTTCCCAGAAATGGCGTAACGGCGGCATATATAATGATACATAATACCGCTGCCGTTAATATATTTGCGCTCAATACAACTCTTTTTGTTTTCAGCCATTGTAGGAACAAAAGCATACTAATACCGAATAAAAGGACGGCAAGCGATGTCGATGAATACGTTAAGGTATGTCTCGGCCCCATGAAAAGCCAGAATGCGACAATGACAATCAGATACTCCAGGTATTTCTGATACCACGTTGCAGCCTTATCAAGGCCCCGTCGTCTTCTTAAAAATGTCCAGAAATAGAAAAAAATTACAAAATAACATGTCTGTGCCAAACCGTTCTTGAATGTCGAAGCCCCTCCCCAAATAACTTCGCCAGTCCACCGCCCCCACTGAACCCCCAAATGGGGATAGTATTTTATTAATAAAATCGAGAGAGGTATGTGTATATATGCAATTCTTCGAAAGATACTCATCAAAGCTTGGCGAGGATCAACTTCAGATGCAACGAGGCATCCCATAATAATCATAACCCCAATGACCTTAAACCAGCGTTTGAATGACAAAAAAGGCATTTCGGACCAGGTGATACTGAGGAGCATAAAAGCTGCAACAATTATCAACCACATGTTGTCTTTGAGGAAACTTGACCAATTGAAACGCCTTTTTATTAAAATAGGTATAGCGACAAGCACAAGTCCGCTCAAAACAATTCTATCTAAAACGCTGCCTTCATCAAAACCAGAGCCTAATCCTGTCCATGAACCTAATGTTCTGCTCGTAGCCAGCAACATCCAAAATGTCGGAAGCCACAATGCAGGTGACGATGTCTGGTTTTGCTTGCGATCAAGCCTGAGGAGAAAAATAATAAATGTAATGGTAATTATCAGAGCTAATATGGAAGGCATTCTATTAAAGTAGTCCTTGCTTAATTGATAATATAGAAAATAGCATCATTTTATTTTGCGTAATACCAAAAGCGAAGAAATTTGAATCTTTCTAATGCGAGCCAATTCAGCAGCAGGGGGATACATATACCGGCAATAAGTGCTGGAAAAAGTACAATAAGTTTTGGGGCATTTGGCAAAAGCGTTGTAATGGTAAAGAAGGTTTTACTCTGAATGATCGGATGAAAGATATAAACGATGAGTGAATAACGTCCGACATATTGGATAATATTAGATAGAGACCCACAATTATTTGAAATAAAAAATGATAAAAAAATCAGGAAATAAATGGCGGCGAAGCATTCCGCAGTAGAGATTAACATATGATCATAACGGCGAATATTTAGATTTATGGTGTAATTATAACAATAATGAAAAACTATGAATATTATCAACATAGTCATGGCGATACTGGTCTTATCAAATAGATTTTCAAGTCTATTCCGGCTTACAAAATAGCCGCCCATGAAAAAGGCGGACGTTATCATTATAAAATCAAGGCTCCAGGGCAGTCCCTTCAATACGAAATGCTTATCCACTAAAAGTACTTCCTTAGAATATGCGGGGTTATTGAGTAATCCATTAATTAAAAAGAGATTTCCATCCGTCATGAAATGATTCGTGATAGATATTGGCAGCTTAACATTCCAGAACAGCTGGATTCCCAAGGCGCCTATAACTAAAAACACTGTCATTAAAAATAATTGAACCCCTATAGAAGATTTCATAAATTTTACATATCTAAATAGGGCCCAAACAAACAAAGTTACAAGGAATAAATTTGGTAAAAACCAGAGATGAAGCATTACTTTGGGAAGATTCGGTCCATTGCCGTAAATCATCCAGAATAAATACCACCATAATGATGGTGTGCTTTTGATAATTACATAAGCGAAACTTACTACAAGAAGGGTAAAAAAATAAGGCCTTAATAAAGAATTGAAACGTTTTCGGACATAGTCATGAAATGAGGCATCCGGGTTGAAGAAAATTCCTGAAAGGAAGCAGAACAGCGGAACGGCAAAACAAACAATGGCATCCAATAATTTATTGGGTAACCCAGGGTTATGAAGCACGACAATAAGCATTATTGCAATGCCTTTTAAAACATCAACCCATGCCTTCCGTGGTTTCGCGTCAGCCATCTTAAATCAACTTTCGCCTGAGTAATTCCCGGAATAATTGGGTCGTAAAGATCGCGGTGTCTTTGACATCGAGGTGTGACGTGTCAGGACATTGCAGAGAATCAATTCCGCCAATGTCTTTGAAGTGAACGACGCCGGCATGGGTAATACGGGTTATAGGATCCCAGTATGTTTTGCGGGGGAAGTATTGTTCATCAATGAGCCAGTGTTCATTCGATACGGGAAATCGAACGAAGGACACCCTGCCACCGCGTTTCTGAATTTCGCTGACATCCTCTTCCAGAGCTCTAACTTGCTCCAGTAATAATTTATTTGAAATACGAGTCGACAATTGCCCATAGTGAGCATTTATCTTATTGAGCCGCACGCTTTTATGATGGGCAATATCAAGTTTTGTATAATCCGCAGTACGTGAGCGGTCTTCATAGGTGTTGAGGTAATTCGGCGTACGCCACATCCTCCTCACAACTAGGTTGCCCGCCACCTTAATCAGATTCAGATACGGATCAACTACGACAAAGCTTTTCTGGATGAAAGTTGCGATCCGGCGATTTAACCCTGTGTTGAGATTATAGGCATTGTGAAAATAATCAACGTAGAACTGTTGGCTGAGGTCCTTATCATCTCCAAACATCAGGCATTCCGACGTTATCTCAACAATGGCAGTGCCTCTAAACGATTTATCAGCGGCCAGATCATGGAGTGAAGCATTCGCGCACGAACCATCGGCCGATAGATTGATGATGCTGAATTCAGGCGCGAGATTACGGAGTGTTGCCATCGACATATCCGTTTGCATTCGCGATGAACCAAGCAAAACAATCTCTCTCTGAGAACGACCAACTTTGCTTCGTTCAATCGACCAAAGGCGCTGATCATCAACAACGGCTGGTCGATAGCCATTCTGACGCCAGCATATCTCCAGCGAGCCTAGCAAAAGTGACGCAATAATCAGGGCCAGCAACCAGCTTTTCCACCAGTTGCACGTTTCAGAATTGGAAATAGATGAATGCACGATCATCTCCGGAACAGGTTACGATGATGAAGATCATTACCGCAAACACAACAGACCTTTGCCACCAGGTCATTCTATCTACTATATTCTCTAAAGATCTATCCCGCATGATCCAGTGGGACAACAGAACAATCAGCATAGCGCCGCCCGTCAAAAGAACATAAAACGATTCGATACGGATAGTGGGACCCTCGGGGATAGACGCCACCAACGCGCGACAAATTGTAAAGGCCTGCTCAAATGTGTCCGCACGGAAGAAAATCCACGCTATCGAAACAGCCATGAATGTCGCGAACGCGAAAATAACCTGCATGGGCCGCTTTGACCACATCTGTGCTGAAGGGATAATATTTTTCAATAGCCTTTCGATAACCAGATAGAGACCATGCAAACCACCCCAGGCGATAAAAGTCCACGACGCGCCATGCCACAGGCCACCGATGAGCATTGTCAGCATCAAATTGACATTGGTGCGAATAGCGCCTCTTCTATTTCCGCCCAATGAAATGTATAGATAGTCGCGCAACCAGCCGGATAGTGTAATGTGCCAACGACGCCAAAAATCTGAAAAGCCGACAGCGGCATAAGGATATTTAAAATTCTGAGGCAGCGTAAAGCCCAAACATAGGGCGATGCCAATGGCACAGGTGGAGTATCCGGCGAAATCAAAAAATATCTGCCCGGTAAATGCCAATGTCCCGGTCCAGGCAGCGACAATACTCGGCACACCGCTTTTATTAAACAATTGATCTGCCACAGGCGCCAGCACACTATCAGCCATAACGATTTTTTCAAACAACCCCAAGAGCAAAAGGAAAAAACCCATGGCCATTTTTTTCGCATCTGCTTTTACCGGCACTTTACACTGCACTAGAAAATCGAACGCCCTGGTAATGGGACCGATGACCAGCTTGGGGAAAAAACTGACGAATAGGGCAACATCCAGAAAAGACGGCCAGGGTCTGGCCTTCCGCCGGTATATATCAAAAGTATAGGTGAGGGATTGAAAGGTAAAAAACGAGATCCCAAGCGGTAGGACAATATCAAGCTTCAAGGGCTGGTAATGAACATGTATCAAACTCAGTAGCCATATAAAATTTCCCATGAAAAAAGTTGCATATTTAAAAAAGCAAAGCATACCGAGGTTTATAAGTAAGGACAGCAAAAGAAATATTCGTCTTACGCCTTTTTTTTCGGAAGCGTCAATGCCTTTGCCGGCAAACCAATCAGCAAGTGTGCAGATCAGTAACAAAACGACAAAGGGCGGATGCCAGGCAGCATAGAAAATATAACTCGCTATAAGTAGGTTTATTTTTCTCCACTGCCAGTTTAAAGGAGAATAGTATAACGCCATGACAACGCCGAAAAATATGAAAAAAGTATAGGAGTTAAATGCCATGATTCGTTATTTAACCGATTCTTGTTCTAAACATTGCTGCCATCTTGTTAATGATGGCGGATAAAATAAATGTCAGGGCTATGAAAACAACAGCGTTAAGCGGAAAAGCCAAATTCAACTGCAGCACCGGATGGTGAATTGTTTCTTGAACGATATAGAGCTCCAGGGAGTGATCGGCAATAAACTGAACCGAAGCTGAAATCGCTCTGGATCGCATCAGCCACGATGATATAAGCGGCGATCTGCTTATTTTCAGCAAGTAATACACCATCGGATACATGGCCGCCTGCTGGATAAACTGAAATTCGGGATACAATCCCTTTGTCATGAGAAATTTGTGTCCATAGGTGATCGCAAGCAGAAGAACGATGGCAAGGTAATTGTGCAGCCCGGTATATGCAATAGACTCATTTTTGGACGCCAGATATATGCCAAACAAGAATATCATGAAGTAGTGAATTAACTTGAAGGGAGGATTTTCTATAGACCATTGCGACATATCAACGCATGTAAGATAACACACAAAATATAGAATACCCAATACCCCTAACACGCCCCATAGTGTGCTCCGTCGCTCGCTCTTCAATAAGACAAAAGAAAGTACATAGTAGACCAAAAGCGCGCGGAGAAACCAATGAGGTGGATTAAAGAAAAGGCCGATGAATGTGATGATATAATCGGCGGTCACCTGACCGAGAATCAGCGCAAGGGGCAATCTTAGAAAAATGAGCGCGATCCATATCGATGGATAGATACGGCTGATTCTGCCTTTCAACCATTCGCTGAATTCTTTTCTACTTTTCTGATAACTTAGGTAGAGGCCAAAAGCGGAAAGTGAGAAAAAAATCGCATTCCCGATGGCTCCCCCTGTACCGAGATATGATATCGGGTAATAACGATCCATGTGCGAGTTAATAATCAGGATCATTCCGAGCGCGCGGATGAATTGAGTATCCGGATAGTTCATTGCAAACCTCATCTCCTGCTCACAACATTGAACCCCAATAGACCTAAAAGCAGCCCAATATGGTCACAGTCCTTAATCAGATAGTTCATAAAGTGATGTTGCCCGGCGCAAAGAAGAACTGGCAAGGCTGCCGTATAGGCAATGAAGGCGATCGTTGACTTGGCCATACGCAGGCTGAAGAACCGGGATTTGCTCGCGTTCACAGAGCCGCGCAGCAAGGCTCTCCTGATATAATATTTTCTTTTCAATCGCTCCCGAGGGACAATTTCATAGGCGCCTGCCTCGTCACACCATACGAAGCCAAAATCGCGCAATATCATCCTGCTGAAAAAATCGACATCTTCACCACCCGTCAAGCCAAATTTCGGATTGAAGGGTTCTGCTTGATCATTGAATATTTCTCTAAGAAATAGAACATTGCCCGTTCTGGTGTCATTACTGTTTCTTATGATAGTCCCTGTAGTAAAAGACCGCCGCTCACAGATTTTCCCCTTGACAATCCATGACGGGGGCATTGTTTCAAAATATGGCTTAACGGGACCCAAGACACCTGAAGCATTGTATTTTTTTTGGCTGCTCAATAAATTGGTGAGCCAGGTTTTTTCCGGAAATTCGTCATCATCTATGAAGGCTATTAAGTCACCCTTTGCATTTGCGACGGCCTTATTTCTCGCATGGGCAATATTCTGCCTCGGTTCGCAGAAGTACTCTATCTGTATGATCGATTTGCTCTGCCAGTCGACAACGGCGTCTCTGGCTGACTGATTGGCATCATTATCAACCACAACGGCAGAATAGGTAAATTGATCATTCGTTACCTGTTCCTGAAGCTTGCTTAACAGATGAGATAGCATCTGTGGTCTTTTATAGGTGCAGACACAGACAGATATATGGGGAAGGTTTGCAGCTTCGGTGATCATGGTTTAATCGAAAGGATTCTCTATAGCGTTGTAACTAGTAGGGCCAGTGCTTTATAAGTCGTGGCTTGAGCCCAGTGAATCATGGGCGCTTTTAATGTCGCAAGCGGATATCTTGTGAAATAAAAGTAACCGGCTTTGTCCTGCATGTTATCGATTGCCCACTTGGCAACCTTTATGGCCAAACCGAGGGATGCTCGGTCGTAGTCCGCGAAATTGACAAGCGTCTCTATCGATTGTGATATGCACTGACTGTCTATCGGATAGATTCTGTTGTCATAGTATTTTGGACACCCCGATGATTCGAAGAAATTGTTTTTATAGAATTCAAATCCTATTTTAAGATTATCTTCATACGTCCCATCACCCGTACTTTCAGAGTAGCATTTCAGCGAGTCAAGATTATAGCCGGTATGGAAATTGTCAATCCAATGGTAAGTGGGATTCTCTCCATAGTACCAGGCGCCGTTGGGCAACTGCCTCTGGCAGCTAAACCGAATGGCTTCCCGCGCAACATCCACATAAGCGCTATTGGCATTAAATTTCGCGGTGCGCGCCAGCATGGCCGCAGCCACCATGCTCTGATTATGAATGGTGCAATCACCCGAACCGAAGGGCGTATAGTTAATACAAAAGCCGGATTCAGTTATGTTTCTGGGACGCGCCATGATCCACTCGCAAACGCTCTCGGCGACTTTGAGATACTTCATCTCACCAAGAATCTCATAGGCGTCCAGAAAGGACATCCCGATCAGGCTCGTCCAGATCGTAATGGGTTCGTATTTCCCCTGTCTGCCGCCGCGACTGGCGAAGTCGAACATCTTTCCCCAACTGTAATGTTCGAATCCCGGCGCCTTATTTTGCATTAGCCATTCGAGACAGACCGTGGCCTTTTTTTTATAGGTTTGATCGCCGGTCATTTTAAACAAGGTTAGATAAGCTGCTGCCATATAGCCGCGGCCGATATTGAGTCCAGGGGTTTGACACCCAGAAGAGGCCGAAGGTTGATGGGGCAGCGCCAGATGAGTTGCTGGAGTAAGCGTTCACAAAAGAGGTTGCCGAAGGTGAACGGCCGCAAGTAAGACGTAAGTCCGTCGGCTGGATCGTAGCCTTTGTAGTTATGATCTTCGATCCATTTTTCGAGACTTGCGAGACTATCCTGTATTTTCTGTTTCGTGTTATCCATAGGTCTACGCTATGTGTTCGACGGTCGGAGAGACAAAACAAACAGCTTGGCTTTCAACCTTTTTATTTGTTCCCCACGGATGAAGTGCTCCAATTCTTGTGAAATCGGTTTCCGAATGCGCGTTATAATTGATAAGAAGTAACCGCAGAAAAGGAGCGTACCGCCAAGTAAGAACGGCTTTTTTGTCATCTGATAAAGAGTTCTGAAAATTTCCCAGAGGGGGTGGTTGCCCAAAAAATAATCCTTCCTGCCCTGCCGAAACCATGTTAGCAACGGGCTCGTGTTTCCGGTTCCCATCTTCCGATGATGCAGGCATGTTCTCTCGGTAAACGTTTTCGTCTTCCATCCCTTCATCCGTGCCGTCGTTACGGCAACCCAATCGATGCCGCCGCCCTTTATAGGTGTGTACCCGCCGATATCTTCAAAACACTGTCTTCGAAACAACTGACAGGCGCCGGAGACATGCTCGATGTTTGTAAATCGATAATCATAATGTTTTCCCTGTTCTATGAAGGGTGTCCCGGCACATCCCAACTCCGGGTCGTTGCAAAATTTTCCAATGAGAAATTCGAAGTAGTCTGAATCGAAAGAAAGGTCGGCATCAAGATTACCTATGACCACATAATCCAGTTCCCTAACCATTGCGTATCCTGCATTGAAGCTGTTCACCTTGGCGGAAAAATCGCGACCCACGTGTTCCGGTCTCCTGATCAGTTCTATCCAGGGATAATCCTTTTGATACTGCTTGACGATATCATCTGTTCTGTCCGTTGAGCCATCACTGACAATGATCCATTTATATGGCAGCAGTGTCTGGGATATCATCGACGCTATAAGCCGTTCGATGTTTTCCTCTTCATTGCGTGCGGGTGTGATTAGGATATATTTCATATGCAAATAGTAAATGGTGAATAGTACAACAGCGGCTAATGCCCTGCGGTAACAAGTAACAAGGTAACGAGTAACGAGCGAAAAAGCATCTGGTCACATTACAGACGCAGGGGCACGACGATTTCACTCACGGCTGAACAACTTAGCCAACGCAAACGCTGATTGGCTCATCAACAAATGCGGCCCTCTGGCCTGTATAAGTACGGCGAATCAGATCGGGAAGTGCGGCATTCTTCTCAGAATAATGTGAAATTTCGATTTCTCCATTTGTCATGAATTTGGCCGAACGCCTCATTCGGAACCAATCCACGACATCTTGCGCTTTTGCAAGCCAAACCTTCTGATGATGCAGTTCATCCAGAAGCCTGATGTAAAAATCTTCATACAGCCTTTCCGGGGACAGGCTTCTGTCATGCCATAGAATCGTTAGCGCACCGCCATGGATGGAAACTTGTTCGATCAATTCGTTGCTCCGCTGCCACGCATCGGCTTTGGTTAGTGACATGTGTTTAGCGTTGAATAGTGCGGTGTCTTGAATGTTCAGGGGCAATTCGCATAGATTTTTTGCGCCGATCGGCTTAAAGACCTGTGTGGTGCCCGCGCGGTAACCGACGGCGTTATTGTAACCGAACGTGCTGTCATAAGAAAAACCCGCATCATCAAGCACCTGAAAGGAATTCCCGTCGAAACACAGCCAGTGCATACGGATGCCGGCGTCCGCTCGTTTGCTTATCCCGCTAATTCTTTGTTTTTCCGCGCTGGCGGCTGATACATCATGCCAGGCATCGATACCATGAACACCGACCTCGAAACCGTTATCCGCTAGTTTTTTAACGACCTGCGGCACATCATGCACATCATATCTGGCTGCCCTGCGTTTTACTCCATTGCCGGCAACCTTCTTACCCATTCTTTTTTTAAACGGAATAAAAAAGAAGGTTGAGCGCGCATCAACATTCTTCTCAAGTTCCATGTACCGATCGAACTTGAACCAGAAGTCCGGGGAGAAACCAAGGTGCACAAGGGGAAGACTTAAAACGGCTTTCCAATTGAGGTATAGTTCTTTCCAGGTACGCCTGTGTTTTATTACATCTAGAAGAGTACCAAGGGTTGCCCGGTATATGAATCCGCAGACAGTATGATCAAACTTGTGATCGCGTATTCTGATGAAATCAATGTCATGCGTCAGGCAGGCAATAAATCGGTATCCATTCGGAATGGGCGGTATCTCGGTAATCGATATACCTACATTCAAAATCAGGTCGCGCAGAATGGCTATGTGGTTTTCAAGGGTTGGTATCGAGGCATTCTCGGATGGCTGGCCGACAGAGAGTAAATGGGCTACTTCCTCAAACAGATTAAATCCTATCCTTACAACCGTTCGAGAAGGTTCCGTGATAATCAACCCGACGGGCAATTGAATGCCATCGAGTCTCATGCTTGACTGGCCGTGTCCCTTTACCGATGAAATATGCCGGTATATCGGACAAAACCAATCTCTGTGCTGTACTGATGCCGATCCTGCTATAGGACCGATATTGATCCCTTGCTTTGAATCATATTCCGTCTGCTCGTGGCTATAAATGATCAGCAATCGCGATTGTTCTGAGGGAACATCTCCGCCTCGAGTGGAAATAATGACGTCATATGAGCGAGTGGGATCATAAAACTCCCATGCCGTCTTGAAAAGTTCAAAAAACTCTGCGACGACTTCCGCCTCCTGCTGCTTTGATATGACGCCAATCATGATATAAGGCTCAGTAGCAAGTTAACATAGATGACTAGTGCACTTTCACTGCTTTTTGTTTTTTCAACTCTGGATACCGTTTCCCGCACAGCTTGCATATATATTTACTATCCAGTTTGTTGCCGCACTCGCACATCCATCCAATCTGACGAGCGGGATTCCCGGCGACCAATGCATGATCTGGTACATCTTTGGTAACAACCGCACCGGCACCGACAAATGCATAACGGCCAATGGTGTTTCCACATACGATCGTCGCATTGGCGCCAATGGAGGCACCCTTCTTGAGCAACGTCGGTCTTATCTCATCCATCCTCCGGATGGCGGCTCTTGGATTAAATACATTGGTAAAGACCATTGAGGGACCGCAAAACACATCATCCTCCAAGGTTACTCCCTTATATACGCTGACGTTATTTTGAATCTTGCACTGATTTCCGATCCGCACGTCCGGTCCGATCACGACATTCTGGCCGATATTGCAGCCGCTACCGATTACAGAGCCGGGCAGTATATGCGTAAAGTGCCATATTTTTGTGGTGCCACCAATAACGACCCTATCCTCCACAATAGCAGACGGATGAACAAAGACCCCTTCCTCTTTTACCTGTTCTCTTTTCTCTTTATGATCAAATTCATTTGAATCGGAACTGACTTTTAACAAGTTGATTTTGATTCCATCCTGATTGAGCGACGCCTGACTTGCATTCAGTACTTCCAGAACCCGCAGGCCTTCTGCGCCATCTGTAATCGGTCGAGTGCCTGTTCTCATGCATTTGAGAAACGTTTCACATTCCAGTCCCAGCGGCTCCATTTCCGGTATATTGCAAATTTTTTCGGGCTCCATCTTTATGGGAACCGGAACGTTGTTTTGCCATTCGATTCTGTGCGAATAAATTAGCAATTTCTCATTCCAGGGAAGCGTGTCATCGAATACCGCCATCTTTCGATCTCCGACGACGACAAGCTTTTGCTCCTTATATGGATGCAGCCAGGACACGAAGATGTGGGATTTGAGACCGGATGGAAACTCCATGTGTGTTGTCGTTACATCCGCAATCTTCTTATGGAGGTAGTTTCCGCCGGTACATCGAACACTCTCCGGCATTTCGCCTGAAAGAGCAAGAATCATGGAAACGTCGTGAGGTGCAAAGGACCAAAGCGCATTTTCCTCACGCCGGATCTTGCCGAGGTTCAGGCGATGCGAATAAATGTAATTGATTCGTCCCAATTCGCCATCTGTAACGAGTTTTTTCAGGCGTTGAAAGGCCGGGTGATATTGCATCAGGTGCCCAACCATAAGGACCCTTTTCTTTTCCTCCGCAATCTGAATCAGTTCACTTGCTTCCTTCTCATCCAGCACTAACGGCTTTTCAACAAAAACATTTTTTTGTGCCAGCAGTGATTCGCGGGCGATCTCAAAGTGCTTTTCCGCCGGTGTTGCAATGACAATGCCTTGAATATCCTCTTGAGCCAGCACATCATTGATCGATACGCAGGTCTTCACGCCAGGATATTGATTCCTGAAATGTTCTAACAGTGTCTCGTTGCTGTCGCAGATAAGTTTGAGCGCGTCCAGCTGAGCATAATTCCTTATCAGGTTCTTTCCCCAATATCCTGATCCAATAACGGCAATGTTTGTCTTTGTTTTTTTCATCATCGTGCTCTCTATTCTAAGCTGCTTATGAAATAGCCTGGGCGATTGTCTTCTGCTCCTCAAGCTTCAGATACGGGTGCATCGGCAGACTGAATATTCTTGAAGATACATTTTCACTTACAGGGAAGGCGCCTTTCTCGTAATTCAAAAATGAGAATGCGGTTTGGAGATGAAGCGGTTTGGGATAGTAAATCGCTGTTGGCACGCCCGAATTGCTGAGAACATTTATTATATTCTTTCTCTGTCCTTCATCCTGCGCCATTATGGAATACTGTGCCCATGCGCTCTTATATCCATCTGGAACCGTAGGCACGGTTAGTCTTGAAAAAGGCTTCAACAGTTCCGAGTAATTCTTGGCCACAATCTGGCGTCGTTCTATTTCATCGGGGAAAATTTCAAATTTCGCCAATAGGATAGCCGCCTGCAGGGTGTCTAATCGGCCATTTATTCCTATCCGGATATTGTCATACTTGTCGCTTCCCTGACCGTGCACGCGAATCGATTTCAGTATCTCTGCAATTGCATCGCTATCGGTAAAACACATGCCACCGTCGCCATAACAGCCGAAAGGCTTTGCCGGGAAGAAAGAGGTGCAGGCAATATCCCCAAATGAACACGCCTTTTTCCCTTTGTATTCGCCGCCGAATGACTGCGCAGCATCCTCTATGATCATGAGGTTGTTTCGTTCAGCAATGTTTCTAATGGCATCATAATCCGCAGGCAAGCCAAATATATCGACTGCGATAATGGCTTTAGGACGAAGCGATTGCGCCTTCTCATTTTTCAACTGCACTATTGATTCATCGAGTTTATTGGGATCAAGATTGAACGTCACAGGATCAATATCAACAAAGATGGGTGTCGCGCCCAGAAGGCTGATCACTTCCGCTGTAGCGATGAATGTGAAGGGCGTCGTAAATATTGCGTCGCCAGGCCCGATGTTACAGGCCATTAGCGCCATCAGCAGCGCATCTGTTCCTGAAGCGCAACTTATCGCATGCTTCTTGCCGACATACGCTGCAAGGTTGTCTTCGAGCGCCTTGACCTCCGGCCCCATAATGTACTTTCCATGGCTCAATACTTCTTTTATATTAGACTCCAACTGCGCGGCGATTCTCTGCTGTTGCGCCTTAAGGTCTATAAATTCCATTTTGCACCGCCTTTCTCTTTGCTTCAGATTGCCTTCCTTACTTTCTGCTTAACGCCTCGATAATGGCGATATATTTTGTCATCTCGGTTTGAGAATTATTTTTTTTCACATAATCGAATCCATGCGCCCTCAACGCGGCTCTCTTCTGCGGATCATTGTAGAGCGTTTCGATACACCGGGCGATGTCTTCAACATCGTTCTGGCTTGAGAGCATGACAGTATCCTGCCCCAAATAATATTCGATGGATTCTACGCGTGATGCTACAACCGGCACACCCATAGCCAGGAATTCAAACAATTTCACGTTCAGTGCTTGCCGTGCATATTTGCTCTGACCAGCTAGTAGTGCAATCCCCATATCTGCTTCAGCCATTAGTAAAGGGATCTTATTAAATGGAACTGGATTGTGAAAGACAACGCTGCCCTCTAAATTTAAATCCTTCACCAGTTTTTTTAATGTATTTTGTTCAGTACCACTTCCATATATATCAAAGCGGATTTTTGGAATTCTGTTTTCCAGAACTTTTACCGCTTTGACGACGAGATCGACGCCGCAATGGGCGTTAAGCGTACCTGGATACAAGATAGTAAATGAAGTCTTGTTCAATGCTTTTTCAGCAAGTTCGGTGGGGATGTGAAATTTTGATAGATCAGGATAATTGACAATGACTGAAATTTTGTTGTCCGCGATGCGGGACCTTTCCTTGATACGATTTCTCCAATAATCTGTAACTGTAATGACATGATCGGCAAGCAGAGCGGATGCCCATTCTATAGCTTTAAGCAACCTATAATATATGCTTTTCTCGGGATATCCGAATTTAGCAGAGAAGAAATCTGGCACGGGATCGTGAATATCCAGGATTATTTTGGCACCAAGCAGTTTTGGAATAAGCGCTGCAAAGACCTCAAAATCGGGCACCGAATGAACGTGAATAATGTCGTAAGGCGCTTGAAAATGTTTTTTTGTCACGATCAAGGCGCTTTTGAAAAGGAAGGTAAGGATTTTTAGAAGATATGAAATCTTGCGCTTTTCATCATGCACTCTCTTTTGAATATAGTAGACATTAACGCCGTCAATTTGCCTGTGAGTATTGGCCTCATGACCAAGAGCTAAAACATCAACCGTATCCCCGCGACGTGCAAGTGCCTCTGCGTATCGCATTACCCGATTATCAGTATCATAAAATGAGTAGGAGAGCATGCAAACACGTAATTGCTCCCCCTGATGCTTGGGCATCGAATCGTCGTTGTTCATTATCGTGCTCATATCTTATCTCACAATGCCTCTTGCCGGAACTTTCTGGGATTTTATCCTGTTAAAATTTAAACGTTATTTTTATCTGCGTTACCGGAAGGATTTTCGTCGTTATAAATTTTCTGTAATGGGATGCAATCCTAAAAGAAAATCATGGACTTCATTCTTGCTCGTCTATCCCTGCGCAAGCAAATTCATCCAAGATGTCTATAGCAAAAATCTCCGAAATAGGAATATAACCCCTGCGGGATATGCCGGCAAATCGCTTTAACAATTTTTACCTTGTTTGAATCACCGCTGCCAATAGGATTCCTGCCACTTGCGGCGGGGGCCTGAAATTGTGGCAAATCCAGGATAGTTGTTCCCCAATGTTTTTTAAAATTCAGCAAATTGGTGTTATCCAATGCCGTGCGCCCGAAGTCAAACAGATTATACCCTTCTTCATATGAGCGCTTGATTACTTCCCAATAGAGGAAGTGATTCGGACTGATTTTTTCGAGGCGGTTATCCCATCCAAGCGCTTCAGAGGATACGCGCCTGCCAAACTTGAAGGTCATGAGCGCTGCAATGATTTGATTCTCATATTTAGCGAGCCATACATTCAGGTGGTCAGGTTGAAATGTGCGCCAGAGCATCTGAAAAAAAACATATGGCTGAGGGGGAAGTCCAAGGCGTTTCCGCGTTGCGGAATATAGCCGGTAGAATGTCTTGAGGTCTTCTTCATCTTTCGCCGCGAGCAGTTCAAGATGATGTTTGGCGGCTTTGTTAATTTCGTATGTTACGGATTTATAGTGAAACTTCTTTTTCATTTTATCCGGTTCATCAAGTTCAAGCACATGGTGAACAAAATGGCGACTGCAACTCAGCGCCTCAGTCTTTATGAGGTTTGCGGTGTTTAGCGTTTTGATCTCCTTCCTAGGGATAGACAGACGTTTTGACAACACATCGACTTCACTATACAGGAGTTCAAAGTCATGTGCCGTCGTAATCAGGGGATCGCCTAACGTTGCAAAGGGCACTGAGACAAGCCTGTTTCCTGTCAACCAACTGCGCACCTCATAGATCGGGAGGCAGGCCTGAATATGATGATCCTGATCGAGAAGTGCGATCTGGTGCCCTTTGATATGCGGATAGCTCTTCTCCAGTGTACGTCTCCACCCTGAAAGATGTGTGATCCAGCCATCTGGATGAGAACGGACGAAACGGTCCCACTCCTCGTCTCGCTCCGGCCCTATCTCCTGCGGACTGAGCTTCTCGGTGCAAGTCTCTGTTGCGGATGTTTTGATGGAGGGAATGTTCTGTTGCTGAGAAAAATACTGAGCGACCTCTCTGGGAAGGGCCTGCCAGTATTCATTTTTATAGGTCTCATAAATCCATATAAGAAAATTATTATACAGCTCAATCGGATATTCGTCAGCAGCTCTCTGGCCCTGACCATCATTCATATAGTCAGGGTGGACATTGCCAAGCACCATCCCCCCATGTTCAGCCACCCATTGCGCTTTGCGTTTCCAGATGTCGATGTTTTTTTCGCCCATCAGGATGAAAATCGTAAAATCCTGGGGAAGAGTATATGGTAGTTCGACATAATGAGAGCCATGGGCATTATGGACATGGAAGGGAAATATCGTGCCTGTTCCATCATTCTGAGGCTCGAAGGGATCAGTATCAAAGGTGGATGCGTCGTATTCGATATCCAGGTGATGAATCCATTCCAAATTATGGTACATACTGGGGGATCGAAACCCGACGGCCTGCCACTTCTTCAAGTATGCATTAATCTCTTTGGCCTGCATCATAAATTTATCGTAGGAGTCGAAGAGATTTCCCTTGTGATGGAGGCCATGCACGCCAATCTCACAGCCAGATTCACGAAGAAAGTCTAGCAGGCTGTCGGAGACAACATAATCGCCCGCCACAAAATTAAAGGAAGAACGAAAGCCAAAGGCCTGTTCCATTTTTACAATCTTCGGAATGAGGCAGAGGCCTTTTTGTGTTTCCACGTCATGACTGAGCACCAACGCAAAGCGCTTGCCGTCTGGCCAACCGCGCCAACCGGGAGGCGCCACATGACTCTTGGGATCAATCGGCCAAACGTCCTTATAGTGCGGCCTTTTCAAAAGAATATGCTGCCGCCGAAGAAAAATTTGAACGTTTCGGGGAATGTATGGTTTGAGTTTGTAGTAGAGGTGGCTCATTTTAAAACGGTGACATATAACGGTGAATCGTGAAAAGAAATAGTAAACAGGAAACAGTGAATAGTAAACGGTGGATTCAGGTCTTTTAAGGCGGCTAAGGCCGCGGTGTTTAGTTCGCAGTCCTGTTCAGTATTCACTTGCTGTTGATACAGCTCCGCCTGCTCGATTACATAATCGAAAAGAGAGTTAACAGTAAATAGTAAACAGTAAATGAAAAAAGGATCAAAAAGCGCTGAGACTATATTCTCATAGGTTCTGCTTTCTTCTCACTATTCACTGTTTTCTATTTACTGTTAACTTTTCCACTGCCTCCGGCAGTCATTACCCCATATGTCGATAAAGTATCTTACCGGCGGCGTTCAGAACGGGAATTGGCAGATGCTCGAATATCCGCTTTGAAAAGCCGCTCCCTGGCGTTTTCTTTATAAATGCGTCCCGGCTCAGATCGTAGCGGTAATAACGGATCGGTTTTTCCTGCCCCCCCCAGCCTGTTTTAAACTGCCGAAGCCCCAGGTTTTGGGGTTCCGTTCTACCGAGGCAAAGATTATTATATCCGTTTTCGCAGCTCCACTTGATGGCGTGCCACATAATGGCATTGTTGGCTCTCAACCTCTGAAATCTGCGATCTGAGGCGCCGTATTTGTAGAGGACCTGATCTCCGAAGAGAAAATAGACATTGGCCGCAACAATCCGGCTCCGCCAGGAGGCAACTGCAATGAATCCCCTCCCCTTTTCAAGGAGGTATTTCTGCACATTGCGAAAAAAGGCCCGCGGTTGCGGCGGAAGCCCGTGATCGCGCCGAGTGATATCGTTTAAATGAACGAAGGCCTGCATGGCATCAGTATCAGCGATAATCCTCACAACGATGCCTTCTTTTTCGGCCTTGCTGATGTTCCTCCGCGTAGACTCTCTCAACCTGCGGGTCGCGTTGTCAATGCCGCCGGACAAATCAAGGGTATGGCCCCAGTAATGCTCCCACTCTTGACAATCTCCGAAAAAGTCTTCTCCGCCTCTGAGTTCCAGGTATCTCCAACCGTGTGTCCTGCCGTAGTTCAATACGTGCTGATAGATGTCTTCAAACGAGGTGCGGTCGGGCGCAAGGGGCTCACTGATATCTGAAAAGGGAAGCGCTACGCCCCTTTTCCCCGTAAGCCAGCTGTCCACTTCCATGACCGGGAGCAGAGCGCGAATACCATTTTCGTCCCGGATGGTGAAATAGAGCGGCTTGTAGCGATAGGTCTCCTGAAGAATGCGAGCCCATTCAGAGCAAAGGAAAAAAGAGCATGGAGTCGCCACTGACGGCAGCAAGTCATTCCAATTTCCAATCTCTGATGGATTCAGGATTTCTATCATAACAATAACAGTCAACAGTTATGAGTAAACAGTAAATGGCAAATAGCGGCTGACGCCGCCGTCATCAGTGCGTGGTAAACAGCAAAAAATGATGGCAGCGTTTTTTATCTTTTCCCGTTCACTGTTTACTGTCCACTATTTACTAAAATATCCCCTCACTGTCTCTGCAACGTATTCGATCTGTTCGGTCGACAACTCCGGGAACATGGGCAGGGAAACGAACTCCGCGGCACATTTCTCGGCTACCGGGAAGCTGCCTTCTTTGAGGTTCAGGAAGGCATAAGCTTTCTGAAGGTGCACAGGAACGGGGTAGTGGATGCCGCAGGCAACGTCCTTTTCGTTCAGATAGGCCATAAACTTGTCGCGTTCCTTCACGCGAATCGCGTAGATGTGATAGACGTGTTTCGCGTAATCCATCTCCTTGGGAAGGATCACCTGCGGCAATCCGGCCAATAGCTTGTTATACTGCGCTGCATGGGCACGGCGGGCGTTATTCCAGTCCGCGAGGTGTTTAAGTTTGATGCCGAGCACGGCACCCTGAAATCCGTCCATCCTGGCATTCCAGCCAATAACGTCATGGTAATATTTTTTCGCCTGACCGTGGTCGCGGATTATCTTGATCTTGTCGGCAATCTCCGGATCGTCTGTCGTCACAGCCCCGGCCTCGCCGTACGCCCCCAGGTTCTTTCCCGGATAGTAGCTGAAGGAACCGGTCTTACCGATGGTGCCGGCCTTTCGTCCCTTGTATTCCGCGCCGTGGGCCTGACAGGCATCCTCCAAAACCGGTATGTTATGAAGTGCAGCGATCTTCAGAATCGGGTCCATATCGGCGGGTTGGCCGAAGAGGTGAACAGGGATAATAGCCTTGGTTTTTTTGGTGATCGCCTGCTCCAGACAGGCCGGATCCATATTGTAGGACTCTTCCTTGATATCGACAAAGACCGGGGTCGCGCCGGTATAGCTGATCGCTTCGGCTGTCGCAATGAAGGTGCTCGGCACGGTGATGACTTCATCGCCGGGACCGACGCCCAGGGCGAGCAAGCTGAGCCAGAGAGCGTCCGTACCGTTTCCGACGCCGACAGCATATTTGGAACCGCAGAATGCGGCAAAGTCCGTCTCGAAGCGGGCAACAAAGGGACCACCGGCAAATGCCGTGTTTTCCATGACATCTATCAGGGCTTTCTGGATTTCATCTTGCAGTGCTTTGTACTGGATCTTCAGATCTAGAAATGGAACTTTCATGTTTTCCTCCACGAAAAGAAAGTGAACAGTAAATAGTGAATCATAAACAGTCAACAGTGAATAGTGATGGTCTCGTAAAAAGTATCGTTTCCTGTCATTGCGCTTGTCCCGAGGTAGTGGTCGGGGAGTGAAACGAAGCAATCCAACCTGATGAATTCATGAGATTACTTCGTCACTGCGTTCCTCGTAATGACGCATTTTTCGACTTTTTACGAATCCATCAATAAGTAAATGGTGAACGGTAAAAGATTGAAAAAATCGATGCCGTGGTTGCTTGCTGTTTACTGTTCACTATTTACCGTTGACTGTTGACTATTCACTCAAGAACCGAATGACCTTTGCTGGATTGCCTGCGGCGACGGCTCTGTCCGGAACATCTTTCGTAACGACGCTGCCGGCGCCGACAAGCGCCCCCTCGCCGATGGTCACGTTAGCGAGGATCGTAGATCCCGTTCCAATCGACGCCCCCTTCTTCACCAGCGTCGGCTCGACATTCCAGTCGGCTTCCGTCTGTAGGCCGCCATCCGCATTGGTAGCCCGCGGATAGGAATCGTTGATGAAGCTGACGTTGTGCCCAACAAACACGTCGTCTTCGATGGTCACGCCCTCGCAAATGAAGGTATGGCTGGAGATCTTGCAGTTCTTGCCGACATGGGCGTTTTTCTGGATTTCCACGAACGCACCGATCTTGGTATTGTCGCCAATAGAACAGCCGTAAAGGTTGATGAACTTGGAGAATCGGACATTCTCTCCGAGTTTTACATCGTCGGAAATATAGAGGTCGTCTTTCATATATTGATGAGCTTTCCGCGGTTTTTAATGGATTGATCGGCGGCCTGAAGCAGTTTAACCACCTGCATACCGGCTTCACCATCGTTGGGAATCTTTTCGCCGTCGGCGATATAGTTGACAAATTTCTCCGCCATGGCCCTCAGGGCTTCGGTCTGTTCAACCTTGGGAACCCAGATATCGCCGGAACGGTAGTCTACCAACAAGCTGTACTTGCCTTCACGAGTCCTGACCTGCACGCCCTTGTCATAGATCCGGATCTTCTCATCGGGTTCAAGGTCGTTCCAGACCAGCATCTTCTTTTGCCCGCCGATCAGGGTGGTACGCACCTTCACAGGCGACAGCCAGTTGACGTTGACGTGGCCGATGATGTTGTTTTTGAAATAAAAGGTCAGGTAAGCGACATTCTCCTGGCCGTCTCGAAAATGCGCGGCGCCCGTTGCGACGACGGCCGTCGGGACATCGCCGATGATGTGCATCATGATGGACAGGTCGTGGGGAGCTAGATCCCATATCACATTGACGTCATGTTGAAATAACCCGAGGTTGACGCGGATAGAGTCGAAATAATAGACGTTGCCAATGACATCGTCATCGATCAGCTGTTTGATCTTTTTGACCGATCCGGTATATAGGAAGGTATGATCGACCATGATCTTGAGACGTTTTTTTGCGGCCAGTTCAATCAGTTCTTCGGCCTCGTCGCTGTTGGACGTGAAGGGCTTTTCAATAAAGACGTGCTTACCCGCATTGAGGGCCTTTTTGGCCAACTCATAGTGGGTAAAGACCGGCGTAATAACGGCAACGGCGTCCACATCGGGGGAGGAAATAAGCTCATCGATCGATGTGGTCACCTGAATATCAGGATAAATCTTCTTGAGCTTTTTGAGGGCCTGCTGATTCATATCGCAGACCATGGAAACCTGCGCGCCATTGGCACTGTGAAAATTTCTTACAATATTCGGACCCCAATAACCGTAGCCAATCACCCCTACATTCATAAGTTACCTCAATATTTTTAGTTTGTTATATAAAAACCTCTTTTACACCCTGTTGGTTAATTTTACAATTAGCTGTTTTCCCCTATAACATATTCGGAAACGAAAGCCACCAGTAAATAACTAGGTAGATTATTGAAGTAATATTTTACACCGCTATCATTTTTAATCCAAGGCTACATTTTTTAACTATTTGTAATTTCTTCTTATAAGGCAATATTCTGAAAGAAGCGCGGTCTCATCCTTTGACGCATTCGGAACTGCAAAGTGTAAAAATGTTTAACATCTGTAACCCATGCATCACATATCGGCACCGGGGGGAAATACTTTATCCAAAAACAGTTTATTTATAAAAATAACGACCGCAGGATCCGGCGTATACAGATTCGAATACGCGTGATGGTTTTGATGAAATTGAAGGGACGGTTGCATCAGAGATTCTTCATAGCGCAACGGGGCACCTTCCCTATAGCAGAAGGCGCCCCGTTGTATATGCCGGAAAGAGACGGCGCTTACTGAAGCGTAGCGAGTGTGGCCTTTGCCTGATCGGCACCGGTGAAGTCCTGACTGAGCTTCAGGGCTTCGGTCAATTCGCTCTTGGCGAGCGGTTTGTCGCCGTTCTTAAAATACGACATCCCAAGATGGTACCGAACCAAGGGGTTCTTGGGCATCTTTTCGGCGGCGTCTTTGAGATAAGAAATGGCGCGGGTTGGAATATTCTTTTTATAGTAAATCCAGCCCAGGGTATCCGCGATCTGCGGATCGTTGGGCACTTGCTCCGCGGCCTTCTGCGCCATGTTCAAGGCCAGATCGATATTGCCGCCGAATTCGGCATAGATGTAGGCCAGATTATTGGCGGCTGGCGGGTAGTCGGGCTTGATCTTTAGGAGCTTCTCATAGTACCCTCTAGCCACATCATATTTCTTTTCGGTCTCAGCTATCATGCCGAGTGCCATCATCGGCCCGATGGCCTGTGGTTCTTTCTGGAGCACGGCGGTGTATTCCGTCTTTGCTTTGTCGATCATCCTGTGGCGCATGTAAAACCCTGCCAAGGTGGCGTGAAGTGCCGAATTCGATTGGCCTCCCAATTCAACCGCTTTTTTGAAATTGGCTTCAGCGTTCTGCAAATTGCCACCCACATCGTAAATCGCACCCAGAATGTTATAATAAAATGGATTGGCTTTGATCTTGATCTGTTTTTCAACCCGTTCAATCGCCTTCGCGGGCTCCTTTTTCCTCATGTAAACCGCCGTGATGATTTGCAGGGGTTCGGCAAAGTCGGGCTGCAGGGACAGGGCCTTCTCGAGTTTGTCGAGACCGTCTTTCTCGCGATTCTGTACCAGATAAATCTTGCCAAGGGCGTTATATCCGATCGCGCTGTTTGGCGCCTTTTTAACGAGCGTCTCAAAGGTAGCCGCCGCATTTTTGAAATCCTTTTTCATCATATAGGTATTGCCAAGCAGAAGGTAGCTCTGGGGCACCTGCGGATAATCGTCGATCAGTTTTTTACATTCACTGATGGCCTCGTCGTAGGATCCGTCGCGAACTTGAAGCTCGGCCAAAAGCAGCCGAGGCTCAGGCCATTTCGGATTCAGTTCCTTGGCCTGCGCTAACTCGGCCTTTGCCTGCGCCTTGTCCTGCTTGCCTAGGTGGGCGAGAGCCAGAAAATAATGGGCGGTGGGAGCCTTTGGGGCGTCCTTGATGAAACCCTGAAAGAGCGTAATGGCCTGATCGAATTCCCGGCGGCTTAACAGAATTCTGCCTTTCAGCATCGCCCCTTCCGGACTCTTGGCATTGATTGAGAGGATGCGCTCAGTCTGCTTCATCGCATCGTCAAACTTGTTCTCGGCCATGTAAAACTCGGCAAGTCTGGCAAGGGCCGGCTCACTCTTGGGACTGGCATCGATCGCCTCTTTGAAGTACTGCTCCGCCTTAGCCTTCTGCCCCGTAGCCATCTTGAGGTTTCCCAAGGCGATCCTCGAGGAGACGCTCTTGGGCGCAACCTCAATGCCTTTCAAAAACTGTTTTTCCGCGTCTGCCAGCCGGTTGGTCATTACGTAAAAGGCGCCCAGGACAAGGTAGCTCACCTCTTCTTTTGGGGCAATCCGAATGATATCGAGATAGGTGGCTTCAGCCATATCCTTTTTGCCCGACCGAATATAAAACTCGGCCAGGGCATAGCGGGGTTTCGTGTCGTTCGGCGTCGCTGCAGTCGCAGCCCTGAGCATCTCCTCTGCCTTAGGCAGGTCTTTTTTTAGAATATAGAGTTTCGACAAGTGAAGGTAGGCATTGACCTTTTGTTTACCTTCCAGTGCCTTCTGGCCTTCAGCAATGGCCTCCTCGACATTCCTGTCCGCAAGAGCCAGATTGCTCATCAGCAGGTGGGCCTCGGAGTTCTTCGGATCCTTGGCAAGCACATAATCGGCCTGCTTCTTGGCGTCCTCTTTCCGCCCCCCCAGCAGAGACAAAAACCCGAGCTGATTGCGGGCATCAAACATATCTGGCGCCAACTCGACAGCCTTGGAAAACTCTTTGTACGCCTCTCCGAATTGGCCCGATTTCAAATATCCCATGCCCAACTCATATCTCGCCTTGGCATTCTTGGGGTCAATTTTGACGGCATTCTTGTATTCCAGCACGGCTTCTTGAATTTTATTCTCAGCGATATAACTCTCTGCCTTTTTCAGATGCCTTGCCACTCTGGCCTCTTTGGAGCATGAACAAAGCCCAAAGCTGAAGACAACGGCCAAAACGATACACAATGCAAGCTTAACAGTGTACTTGTACGAAGAATCCATGGCTTTTATTTCCTTTAGTTTTTTGTCTTTTCTAGATCATTTCAGTAGATGATTTCAAGCAAATATTTATAATCTCCGGAACCTATAAATCTATGGACAACCAAATGGGGATTTGCTAAAAAGCGAGCATAGATAGACATCAAGTGTTACATTGAAGATTCTCCGGAGAATCTTTCCCCCTGTAAACGTTTAGACATTATTCGCTCGCTTACCTTCGCAGCCGGTTGCGTAGGGTGTGCTCACGACTGAACGACGTTCCTGCTTAATAATTGTCCGCGTAAGATACAATATTTCAATAGTGATTCAGAATATCGGAAAAAGAGGTTGAAAAATGAAGAAAATTGACTTACCGATTTTATTTTTTCTTGTGGTTTCGCTCGTTCTGTTCGCCAGTGTCGCATATGGTCAGTCCAAAGCCGACGCAGCGGACAAAAAGGCGGCAGGCAGCGGCATCGCCGAAAACAGTGATACGTACATCATCGGCCCGGAGGATGTGTTATCGATCAATGTCTGGCGGGAGGACAATATCACGACCAAGTCGGTTCCGGTCAGAATGGACGGCATGATCTCGCTGCCTCTTTTGGATGACGTTAAGGCAGACGGGTTGACCCCTTTGCAGTTAAAGGACGAAATTACTAAACTTTTGAAAAAAACGATCGATAACCCTACCGTATCTGTAACGGTTTTGGAGGCAAACAGCTTCAGGGTTTATGTCAACGGAGAGGTCAAGAAGCCCGGTGTCGTCGGTCTCAGACAGAAGACATCTTTTGTCCAGCTCATCACAATGGTCGGCGGCTTCACGGAATGGGCAAACCAGAAGAAGATCCTGATTCTGCACCATGAAGGCAACACGGAAAAGCGAACTTATGTCAATTACAAGAAAATCATCAGCGGCGATCAGCCGGACATCATGCTTAATCGGGGGGACATCATCATTGTTGAGCAATAAAAAAATTCTTGTCGCGGCATGTGTCGTTTTCGGATCGCTTCTTGCCGGTGAATCGTATGGAGAGGATTTTCTCGCGAAGCTCCATCCTTTCATTTCGGTTCAGGAAGAATACAACGACAACATCTATCGAACTTATACCAACAAGCAGGATGACTGGATCACCACGATCAGCCCCGGCATTTCCTTTTCCAATATGAATGAGCAATCCGGGGTCAATCTGAGCTATGTTGCTGGATTCACCAAATATGCCCACAATGATGACCGGGACTACATCAGCCATAACGTCAATCTGGATACCAAGTACCTGACCCGGTCGCACTGGAACTTCTACCTCCGCGATACCTTTATTCGTTCCAACGAACCCGATGAGCCCTCCCAGCTCGAAGCGATCTATTCTCCTTCGGTTCAGACCAATCGGTATGTTTACTGGCGCAACATCCTCTCGCCGACGGTGGAGTACCAATACGGCAAAGAAGAGAAAGTCGGCCTGAGCTATCGCAACACGGAGTATAAAAACGAAGATCCAGATAATAGGGACAGCCGTGAACACTATATCAATCCGTACTGGACCCATTGGCTGAATCAGCGCAACGGCTTGGAGGTCCAATACGGCTATACGCAGGCTGATCTCAATAACCGCTCCGATATGACGGGTCACATGGGATCCCTTCGTTATCTCCATCGAGTAAGCTCGCAGTCTGTCTTCTACATTGAATACAAGTACCTGACGCGCAGCTTTGACAATCCTTATGGCAACCCTTCCAAAAACAGAGACTACGATGTTCATGATCCCAAAATCGGGTTTACTTACACGCTGACCCCGACCCTCACGCTCTCCGGGCAGGGTGGCTATTACCGGATGGTCCCGAAAGAGGGTGGTTCGAGGAGCGGCCCGAGCTATGACATCAGCCTAGTCCAGACGGAGCAAAAGACCACGTATTCTATTTTATTACAGGGCGGATACAGCGAAGATTATTTTTCTTCAGAAAATTACGGCTTCGTCCGATATAACAGGCTGGTCGCATCCGTAAAGCACCAGCTGACACCGAGGCTGTCCCTCGGAGCGTCAGGCAGTTTTACCCGGTCTGATATTGAGGACCCCGATAATCTGGGATTCACGCCCGATGGGCAACGCCGGGACAACGTCTTTGGGGTCAGCGTCGGGGGATCTTACGTGATTTACAAGTGGCTGAGCGTATCCCTGAATCTTTCGCGGCAGGAACGGCGTTCGGCCGTAGATTTTTACGACTATACCGAATACAAAGGAGTGGCGAGCCTTACCGCAACCTATTAGACTATGATCAATCCTGCAAAATCCTATACATTTAAAGACTATGTGGAAATTCTACGGCGCAGACTCTGGTACATCGTGATTCCTTTTATCCTGGTCGCTTGCGGCGCTGTCGTTTATATCATCGTGGCGCCGCGGGAATACAAGGCGTCAACGCTGGTGCTTGTGACACCGCAGCGCGTGCCGGAGTCCTTTGTGCCCACGACCGTCACGTCGCGCATCGACGAGCGCCTTCAATCGATTGCGCAAGAGGTCATGAGCCGAACCCGGTTGGAGCAAATTATCAGCGAGTTGAAACTCTATGAAAAGGAGCGCAAGCACCTCTCTCAGGAAGAGGTCGTAGAGCTCATGCAGAAGAACATCAAGGTCGAACTCCCCACCAAGAAGGAAGAGAAGGGCTTCTTTACCATCAGTTTCATGGGGGGCAGTCCGACGGTGGTAACGACCGTTGCCAACCGACTTGCGTCCCTGTTCATTGAAGAAAACCTGAAGATCAGAGAGCAGCAGGCTGTCGGAACAACGGAATTTCTGGCCAGCGAGCTGGCTTCGTCGAAAACAAAGCTCGACTCCATGGAGGCCGCGATCACCCAATACAAGCGCAGGTATATGGGGGAACTTCCGGAGCAGCGGGATACGAATCTCAAGCTCCTCGATCAACTCCAGAACCAGTATCAACGGATTGGAGAAAACCTGAGGGCGGCGCAGGATCGAAAACTCTACATTCAGCGACAGCTGACTGATATGCAAGCGCCGGTTAAGACGCCGGTCGGCGAAACCGTTGGAACGGATACCAAAGTAAAAAACAATCAAGTGGAAAAACCGGCGCCCGTTGAAGCAGCGGCATCCTACGAAACGCAGCGGGATAATCTGAAAAAGGCGATCGATGATCTGAAGGCGCGTTATACCGACAGCCATCCGGACGTCGTAACGGCCAAGAAAAGAATGGCAGAACTGGAGGCCAATAAGGAAACCCAGAATCCCACCAAGGACCCCCGTTATCGCGAATTGTACAATCAACTGACGATGATCGATCTGGAGATTAAGCGGCTCACGACGGAAGAAAATAACATCGATGCGCAGATCAGCCGCTATCGGGCAAAAATCGAGGCCATGCCTTTGCGGGAACAAGATATGGCCTCTCTGGTTCGTGAATATCAGAACACGAAAGAGGCTTATGATACTCTATTGAAAAAAAGCCAGGAAGCCCAGCAGGCGGAAAACCTCGAAAAACGGCAGAAAGGGGAGCAGTTCAAGGTGATCGATCCAGCCCGTACGCCGGAGAAGCCTTTTTCGCCTGATATTCCAAAAGTCCTTCTCATCGGACTGCTTGGGGGACTGGCCGCGGGCGTGGGACTGGCCTTCCTACGGGAGCAGATGGATCGTTCTTTCCATGATGCCGAGGATGCTGAGTTGGCCCTGGGATTGAACGTACTGGCGATTATTCCTAGGATAGAGGAAGAGAAGCGCGGTTATGTATGAGAAGTTTTATGGTTTCAAAGAGAAGCCTTTTGAAATAACGCCGGACCCCAGTTTTTTCTTTTCCAGCGAATACCACAAGGAAGCTCTGGCTCATTTACAATATGCTATTCGTGAAGGAAAAGGCTTTACTGTCATAACCGGTGAGGCCGGTTCCGGCAAAACCACCTTGGTGCGCACACTGTTGCGACAGGTAGACGGAACGGTTAAAACCGCATATATCTTTAACCCGACGTTAGACTCATCCGATTTCATCGATTATATCTGCGATGACCTCGGCATTGTGCAAAACCGGGCTAAGACACGCGGTCATAATCTTATTGCGCTGCATCACTTTTTGCTGGAATGCTATGCGCGGCAGGAAAAGGTATTTTTAATCGTTGACGAGGCACAAACGCTGGATCCGGATCTCCTTCAACAGATCCGGTTGTTGACAAATCTGGAGACTGAAAAGGACAAGCTTCTTCATGTCATGCTGATAGGGCAACCGGAATTGAATGACACGCTGGAAGAGCCGCGTTTCCGTCCGTTGAAACAGCGGATAACTGTCCGGTATCATCTTAGGACGCTGACCCCGGATGAGGTTGGACAATATATCCTCTATCGACTTAAAAGAGCCGGAGCCAAGAATTTGCGGATTTTTTATCCAGACGCTGTTAAGGAGATTTATAAGTATTCTCGGGGCATTCCTCGACTGATTAATATCCTATGCGATAACGCGCTTCTGACGGGATTTTCTACCAATCAGAGCCGGATCGACAAGAAGCTGATTCGAGAGGTTGTCCGCGATATCAACCATATGGATCAGGAGGAGACCAAGAAGAGTAAATTCTGGATCTTCGCGCGCTATTTTATCGTATTTTTACTTATTTTTGCCGGGATTGCCGCGTTCACCTTCCGATCGGAATTAGCGGGGATCTACAACTTCATCACAGGGTGGCTCTAAACTATGGGCAAAATGTTCGATGCATTGCAAAAGGTTCAACAGGAAAGAACGCCTGGACACAAGATTCAGGAAACGCCAAAACCCGCGCAGACTAATTCTGTCTTGGATAACAAGCTCATCTCTTTTTTTCAGCCGTCGTCGATTGTTTCCGAGCAGTTTAGGAGATTGAGAACGCATATTTTGCGCACTGACAATGGCGCGTCGCCGCGTGTCATTCTTGTCACCAGCGCAGTCAGCGGAGAGGGCAAGAGTTTTGTTGCCGCCAATCTTGCGGTTACGATTGCCACGGAATTCAATAGCTATGCCTTACTGGTGGACTGTGATCTGCGCAACCCCACGCTCTCCCGGTGGTTCGGAATCGGCGAGTCAGAGGGACTTTCCGACTATCTGGCCGGCGATGAAAACCTTTCGGATTTAATGGGTAAAACGCCCGTTGAAAAATTAAGTTTTATTGGCAGCGGAAGGCAACTGGATAATCCTGCCGAGATGATCGGTTCGAAGAAAATGGAAGGACTTGTCCAAGAAATAAAAAATCGATACGCGGACCGATATATTATCATCGATTCGTCGCCGGTTCTGGCCACGACAGAGCCCAGCGTTCTCAATAAAATGGTTGACGGCATCATCGTTGTCGTCAAGGCGGGAGACACGTCACGTGATTCAGTCTTACAGGCCATGAAACTCCTAAAAGGTAATAAACTCCTTGGCTTTGTCTTGAATGACATGACGTTCAAAACGAAGGCGTCACTCTATAAGTACCTCGGAACCAATACATATTATTATAATTATGCCTACGGTGAAAATAAAACAAAAGCCGAGAAAAGATCGAAAGGCGCTGGTTCCCTCTTAAACATTTTCAAAAAATCACCTGACAGACAGCATGAAATGGATTAAGCTACATATTTAAAGGTGAACACACGTCCCGTTAAAGGAAGAAAGATCGCATAGTCGGAAGGGCGGTTTTAGATTTACGTGCGGTTAATCTTCAAAGGACCTTTAGGAAGCCGGCCATCTGACGTAAATTGTTATTTTGGACTTTAGAGCATATGAATCCTGATAGATCCAGTCATGATGATGTTTCTTTCCCGACCGGTAAGTTGCCTTTTTACAGCCAGCCTCATTTTCTGCATCTTCTGAAGGTCGAGCGCAAACGCTCCGAGCGATCCAGACGACCTTTTCTTCTGCTGTTAATCGATCTTTCAACGATCGCTTCCGAAGATAATCCCCATCTCATCGAGAAAGTCCGGGGAATTGTCGGCACCTGCCTCAGGGAAACGGACATCGGTGGATGGTATGTACCGGGCAAGGTTCTGGGGGTCGTATTCACGGAAGTTCCCAACATTAACCGGGTAGTTATTGAAGCGATCCTCCGAAAAATTCGTCATCGCTTTCAGCACGACAACAGCGATGCCCTGTACCAGCAGCTCAAGCTATCATCCCACGTTTTCCCGGAAACGGATCCCCCTTCAATGGGAGCAAGCGTCTTCAATGAGACCCTTTATCCTGACCTGGTTCAGAAGGACTCTAAAAAAAAAATCCAGTTACTAGTTAAATCTCTGTTCGATTTTTTCGCCAGTTTGTCTGCCGTCGTTATCCTGAGCCCGATTTTCTTGACCATTGCGGTCATCATCAAGCTCACGTCCCATGGACCTGTTTTTTTTAGACAGGAACGTTTAGGTCTGAACGGAAAACCTTTTTTGGTTCTCAAGTTCAGGTCCATGCGTACTGATTGCGACAGCGGGAGTCACAAGGAATTCATCACTAAATTCATTTCCAGGAATACCGATGACGCCTCTTCCTCTTCTGGGACATTCAAACTAACAAATGATGCCCGTATCACGTCGTTCGGCCATTTCATCCGTAAGACCAGCCTGGACGAACTGCCTCAGTTTATCAATGTCTTGAAGGGAGAGATGTCACTGGTCGGACCGCGACCGCCTATTCCTTATGAATATGACCTTTACGACATCTGGCATAGGCGACGGTTGCTTTCCTGTAAGCCCGGTGTGACAGGCTTGTGGCAGGTTACCGGTAGAAGCAGAACGACTTTCGACGACATGGTCAGATTGGATCTTCAGTACATCCATGAATGGTCGCTCTGGTATGATTTCAAGATCCTTTTTAAAACCCCAGGGGCGGTTATTATGGGGAAAGGTGCTCACTAATCTCTTCTGTTGCCATGTTGCATGCGATTAACTGCATTGATTAGACGTCTGATTCAATTCCACTGTGCAGCTCTTCTCTTTTTTCTCTTACAATACAGCAAGTTATCCTAACAGAATAAAGCAAAAGCCGGGCGCTTCTCTGACGAAGGCCCGGCTTTTTGATAAAAGGTTGTTTATTGTTTCCTACCCCATGGCCGCTGTGTGGAGGGTCTCTCCGCACGAAAACTGTTTTTTTCTGCGTCTCAATCTTCCCACATACAGAACGATTCCAATAAACATAACAAGAGCCCATGGGCCCGTCCAGGGATATTGAACTCCATAGATTAGGGGAGTCAATGCCCAGCGGCTCAGCATCCTTAACCATTCATGCGCACGGATAAAATCGGCAACCGGCGGGGAATATCGATAGTAATTCCTGACGAAGGCCTTCCCTAGTGAATACTTTAGGAGAACCCGGTCTCGAAATACCCTGAGGATATAGACGTGAGGATCGAGATAGGATCCGAAAGCTGCCGTGGCAATGAAGCACCCACTACCACCCCCGGAATCACCAAGTCCCAATGAGCTGCTCGTCGCACTCGGCGTCGTCGTATCGCCACTCGTTCCGTTCATACCGCTCGTGCCGTTTGTCATTCCACCCTGGTCAATGATGGCGTTGCCGACAAGACAAAGCTCCGACGTCGGAATACTTTCAAGGCCATTGGCATCGACTGCTGTCACGACAAAATAGTACGTTTTACTGGCATCAGGAAAATGGATCGTAATAGTCGTGTTGGATTTATCAATGGTAATGGCTTTGGGGTCGGATGCGCTGATCGATATCGGGCTACCGCCTCTAAGCGTGTATGAGTCGGCATAGTTCACGGTCGAAAGCGATGTTATATCCCCAGGCGACGTATAATAATAGATTTTATAGGATTGTAGGTAAGGTGCATCAATACTTGGATCCCACTGAAGGGTCACATATTGATCGCTCGAAAAACAGGCGGATGTTGTTATGAAGAACAACCAGAGAAAAGCCACAAAAGAAACTATAGACCTTTTGCACGCCATCATCCCCCACCCCTTTAAACGGCAACCGCGCTTCTCCCTTTCTGTAGAGTTTATCGGGATGGGCTACTAAAATATGTGTGAGCACTATCACCATTAAAAGACAATTAAACATTCTTGAGATTTTTCGGGGGGACAGTCTGAGCGAAAAAAAATCAAACTGAGGATTGGCGATTGCTGATGGAGATAAGGCACGTTAAAGGGAAGTGCGAGAGACGCTGTCAGGCCAGAGACAACCACAAGACGGCTTTAATGGAATACCCTATAAACGCAAGAAGGGAAACCGAAATTTATCGGTTCCCCTTCTTTGGTTGTACTTTTATAAAACTCGTTACTTCTTGTCGGTCTTCGCCGGAGCGGCTTCTTCCTTCTTGGGCTCTTCCTTCTTGGCTTCTTCTTTCTTAGCCTTCTTAGCCTTCTTAGCCTTCTTCTCGACCTTCTTCTCGTCCTTCTTCTCGGCGGCGGCCTTGTCGTCAGCCTTTGCGGCCTTGTCGTCAGCCTTCACAGCGGCCTTGTCGTCGGCCTTCGCCGGAGCGGCGGCCTTATCGGCTGCGAAGCACAGACCGGTCACGGAAGCAACAAACAGAATGGCAACCAAAATCGCTACTAACTTCTTCATGGTATTCCCTCCACAGGTTATTTTTCCATACTTGCATACAATATGCGTGCCATACGAGAAATAAAGTTATATTTTAAGCAATTACAAATAGTTACAAAAATATGGCCGGCATAGCCCATAGCGTTTTCATCCTCTTTTTACAAATGATTTTCCAAAAAAACAAAAAATATCCTTAAAATACAAACTGGCTGTCTCTTCCGGCAATATCTTTTTCCTTTTCACAAGGTTCTACTTCCGGCCCGTTTTGTTTTCCTCCTCCTGGCACTTTTCCCACCTGTTATAAAAGGTTTTATAGCTCATTCCAAGCAATCGTGCGGCCTTAGCCTGAACGTTATTGGTCCTCTGCATGGCCTTTTTAAGGAGATCCCTTTCCAGCTGTTCGAAATCAACACCGGCATCCGGAAAAGCAAAGTTAAAAACATGATCGCCACGACCCGACTGTTCCTCAAGGGACAGTTTTTCCCATCGGTTGTAAAAAGTGTAGTAACTCATTTTTAACAGCCTCGCCGCCTTGGCTGCCACATGATCCCCTTTTTCCATGGCTTTTCTCAGCAAAGCCTTCTCGAGGGCCTCAAAATTCAACCCCGCGGGAGGAATATCGATATCAAATAGCAGGCTTGGCCCTGCGGAAACCAATTCCCCTCTGATATCGCCCACGTCGATCGAGTTCGATTCGCACATTAAAACCGCTTTTTCAATAACAGACTCCAACTGCCGAATGTTGCCGGGCCAGCGATACTGACAAAGCACCTCCATGGCCGCTTGCTCAATACCGTCGATACGCTTTCCAAATTCTTTATTATATCGCGCCAAAAAATATCTCGCCAGTTCGGGAATATCGCCTGCACGCTGTCTCAAAGCGGGCAGGTTGATTGTAACGACCTTGAGGCGGTAATAAAGGTCTTCGCGAAAGGTATTGTCCCGCATCGCCGCTTCCAGATCTTTATTGGTGGCAGCAATGATCCGCACATCGACCTTGATCGACTCACGACCGCCCAAACGCCGTATCTCTTTTTCCTGGAGCACCCGGAGAATTTTTGCCTGCGTTATCTGCGGAAGGTCGCCAACCTCATCCAGAAAAAGAGTACCCTGCTTGGAGGCCTCGAATAGACCCGTTTTCCTTCCAACCGCCCCCGTAAAGGCGCCTGGTTCATATCCGAACAATTCACTCTCCAGGAGCGTTTCTGGAATGGCCGCGCAGTTGATCGCCGTCAAAGGCCTGGCGCTTCTCAAACTGTTATAGTGGATGGCTCGGGCAATGAGCTCCTTGCCGGTGCCGCTTTCTCCAAGGATGAGAACAGTAGCGGAACTCTGAGCCACCTTCCGGACAACATTGAGAACCTCTCTCATTTGCGGGGAATTGCCGATGATACCGTCAATCTCGAATTTATCGTAGAGGGCTTGCTGGAGCTCGATATTCTTTTTGAGGAGGTCCATGCGCTCCATGGCACGCCCGACTGTCAGCACGACCACGTCTTTGTCAAGCGGCTTGGTCAGGTAGTCAAAGGCGCCCTTTTTCATCGCATCGACAGCAGATGTGACCGTTCCAAAGGCAGTCATAATAATTACGGCGGGTGGCGTTTTTCCGATACTCAACTTATCAAGGAGTTCGATCCCATCCATGCCATTCATCTTAAGGTCGGTCAGGATTACATCTGGACTATACGACTTGGCGAGTTTAAGCGCCTCCTCCGCGGATGAAGCCACATAGGTTTCGTATCCTTCGTCGGTAAGAATGGTTTTTAGTATATTGCGCTGCAAGGGTTCGTCATCGACAATAAGAATGGCACCCATTTTCAGTGAATCCCTCTATGCCTGCTGTTCGATCGGCAATGTAATCGTTACCTGGCTCCCGACTCCCTCGATGCTGGTCACATCGATTTTTCCGCCGTGCTCTTCTATAACTCGTCGTGTAATAGCTAAGCCGAGACCAAGCCCATTGTGCTTCGTTGTGTAAAACGGTTCAAAGATCTTGGACAGGCTCTCTTTGGAGATGCCGGTTCCTGTATCGCTGATATTCAGAACAAATTTCCCGTCATCTTTTTCTGCCTTGATGCGCAGAATCCCGCCATCCGACATGGCCTGGAAGGAATTGATAATAATATTGAAGATGCAGGTTTTCATGAGCTCGACATCGAGCATCAAATCGGGAACATAGTTGAGTTCCTTAACAATAGCGACTTTATCGGACTGCGCTTTAACATTGACGATGGCCAGAACGTCATGGAGCAGTTGTCGAATATTAGTCTGGCGGATATTGAGCTTCAGGGGCTTTCCGTAATTGAGAAAATCACTGACGAGTTTGTCTAGCCTGTGAATTTCCAGTTTCAATGACGAAATCAGCGTTTCAAAATCACCTGCTTGAGTCTTTCCTTCTGGCCGGTATTTCTCTTTGATGTGATCGATGCAAAGGCTGATGTAGTTCAGGGGATTGCGGATTTCGTGAGCAATATTTCGCGACAGCTGCCCAACGGCGGAAAGATGCTCTGCCTCGCGAAGCCTCTCTTCCAGCTGACGTTCCTCGCGTAACTTCTCCACCATGAAATTGAAACTCTGAGTGAGATCTCCGATCTCATCCTTTCGATCAACGGGCAAGCTCTGATTGAGATCACCCGCCGCCACGCGCCGGGCCGCCTCGACGACATTATGAATCGGCCCTGTATACCGAAAAGCCAGAAAGATGGAAAGGGCCATCCCCAGGGCAAAAACGGTCAAGACGGCAATGATACGCTTAATGCTGTTGTGGCGTTGCGCTTCCGAAATGTCTTCAGCGTTAATCTGCAGATGAATATAGCCGTAGCGGGTCTGACCGGCAATGACCGGGATCATGACATTATAGGTCTTACCCTCCGAGGAAACCTGTTCCCCCAGTTGTGCTTTAATAATGAGTTCCTTCCTATGCGGGCTGACGATCAAACCAACCTTGTTGGGGTTAGAACTGGCCACAATTTCCTCGTCATTGCTGATGACCGATATTTCCTTGATCCCTTTTGACTTCAGTGTCTTGATGTACTGCTCCACCCCCGACTTCGCACCGATGTTATCGGCCGTTACTTTCTCGACCCCGACCTGAATAGCCTTGGAGAGGTCTTCCGTCTGCTTTTCGAACTCCTTGATTAAGGCCTGCTCGGCTTGGAACTGCAAGACCAGAAAGACGGATAAAAGAATTGCACTCAGGAAAAGCATCATGGCAATGAGCTTTTTATTCAATGAAAGGTTCAAGAAAAAGTTTCTGAACCATTTAAATGTAACGATATTGATAAAGATAGCCCTGGCGTACGTCATGTCATTCCGTTCCCGTATTTGAAAGTCTGGGGCACTTTATCACCCCATCCCGTCCAAAGTCAATTTGATCTAAATCCCTTGACTTTTCAAGGCAGGTTATCAAAAATGCTCGCGTTTCGTCTGCGAAACGGGCAGCTGTAAAATCATACATCATGACCTGGTAACCCGCTTATGGATTTGCTTCTTTACTTTGTCGACGTCTTCATCCATCTGGACAGGCACTTGGATTTAATCATCCGAACTTACGGGGTATGGACCTACGCTATTCTCATCGTTATCCTCTTCTGCGAGACAGGCCTGGTGGTCACCCCTTTTCTCCCAGGCGACTCGCTGCTATTTGCCGTTGGCACTTTTACCGCCCTCGGTTCTTTCCAGTTGGAATGGGTCATGGCGGCATTGGCCCTCGCCGTTATCGCGGGAGATTCTACAAACTACTGGATCGGACGACTAATCGGTCCACGGATCTTCCATAAGGAGCATTCACGATTCCTCAACCGTGAATATCTCGACCGAACGCACGCCTTTTACGAACGCTACGGAAGCAAAACGATCATCGTTGCCAGATTTCTTCCCATCATTCGCACCTTCGCCCCTTTTGTCGCCGGAATCGGAACCATGCGGTACAGGCGCTTTCTGTCCTTCAGCATCATTGGCACGGCGTTATGGATACCGGCGTTCATTCTCGGCGGGTATTTTTTCGGCAACATCCCGGTGGTCCATAATAACTTCACCCTTGTCATCATGGCGATTATCCTGATATCTCTGATGCCGGGAATCATCAGTTTTTTGAACGGACTGAAGAGGAAACGTAACAAACCACACACTGCGCTATAGAAAATAGAAAGAGGAAGCCAGGATGAAGATAACCTTTCTAGGAGCGGCCCGTGAAGTAACAGGTTCCTGCTATCATGTGACTTTCGGAAACGTCCGGTTTCTGGTGGACTGCGGCATGCATCAGGGCAAACACGCAAAAGAGGCTCGGGAGACCTTCCCCTTCGATCCTGGAGCGATTGACTGCGTTTTTCTGACACACGCCCACATCGACCACTCGGGGATGCTCCCCAAACTCGTCAAGATGGGTTTTCGGGGGAAGATTATCACGACGTCTGCAACTGCCGACCTCATCGAGGTGATGTTGCTGGATTCTGCGCATATCCAGGAATCGGACGCTGAATGGCAGACGCGGAAAAATTTCCGGGCTGGACGCAGGGAAAAGGTGGAGCCACCTTACACGTCGGCCGATGTGCTGGACATGTTGCCGCTGATTGAACGCACATTTTACGGCACACCTCAGATTCTGACGAAAGGACTGCGATACCGCTTTACCGACGCTGGCCACATTCTCGGTTCGGCTTCCCTTGAGCTCATCTATGCTACAGACAACGGCGATAAGACGGTTATCTTTTCCGGCGACGTTGGCAAAAAGAACAGCCCCATCATTAAGGATCCGGAGCACACGACACACGCGGATTATGTGATCATTGAATCAACCTATGGCAACCGCAATCACCGCGGCACCGAAGAGAGCGTCGACGAACTCCGAGACGTTATCGAAACAACATTTCACCGCCGGGGCAATGTCCTCATCCCCTCTTTCGCCATCGGAAGAACACAGGATATCCTTTATACGCTCAATCAACTTGTTCGCGAGAAAAAGCTCGAGGCGGTGGACGTCTATGTCGACAGCCCGCTGGCCGAAGAGGCAACCAAGATCTATCTGGCCCATCCTGAGTACTTCGACGACGAAGCGCTGAAACTCTTCAAGCAAAAGAAAATGGGGGGACTGAAACTGCATTTCACATCATCCATGGAGGCTTCCCAGAAAATCAACCATATCCGGTCCGGCGTGGTTATTATCGCCGGCGGGGGCATGTGCGAGGGTGGCAGAATCCGGCATCATCTAAAGCATAACCTCTGGCGGCCGGAGTGCAGTGTCGTGTTTGTGGGATACCAGGCAGAGGGAACGCTAGGACGCAAACTGGTTGAAGGCGCCGAAATGGTCAACCTGCTGGGTGAAAATATCGCCGTTCGCGCCTCAATTCACACGATCGGCGGCTTTTCCGCACACGCGGATCAGAGCGAGCTTCTGGAATGGCTCCGGGGTTTCAAGAATCATCCGGAGGTGTTCATCGTCCACGGAGAGGAAAGCGCAGCCCTCGATTTCGAGAAGATCGTCAAGGAGCGGCTCGGACTGGTGACACATGTACCGGAGCGGGATGATGTTTTTGAAATCTAAAAAAATGTTGTCAGAAAAAAAGGCAGGATCTTCTCAGTCCCGCCTTTTCCTCTTGAACAACGCATTATTACTTTCTGAACGTCCTCACTCCGGTAAGCCCCGCCAAACCAAGACCTAGCAGGATCAGTGTCGTCGGTTCCGGGACCCTGCCAGGGGGCTCCGGATTTTCCTGGGCCCATTTCAGAATGTTATAGGCAAGCTTGTAATCAACCTCGCTTCCCTGTTCATTGATCGCGCAGCCGTAATCGTCGGCCGAAACAATGATCCTGCCCTTTCCGTAAGTGGTGTACAGCATATCGGGTTGACCGGCATCATTGAGCAAAATCGTCCAGGCATTCTCATCAAACCCATAAACATAGCTGTAGTACCCGTCATTGCCCAGATGGGCGATTTCTGCAGCCGTCAGGGTAAATTCGTTCTTGAAAAAGTAGTGATTCGGGTTTGTAGCGACCTTTGCGCCATAGCTAGGGCCGGCGGCGTAGCTGTTAAAGGAGAAATTCAGGAAAAAGTTGGACGGCTTCATATTTCCGCAGTCGTCGATCCAAAGGGTCCCGCCCGCCGCAATCCAATCCCTGACATTGTCTCTGTCCGTATTAGAAAAGTTCGTAGGCTGGTGGTTCGTCAGAAAGATCAGATCGTAGTCTAAAAGTTGACTCTTCGTCAGTTGAGACATGTCCACGGCATAGCTATACCCCAAATTAGCATGCGGACTGACCAGATTCCATCCGTCGGGCTTCAGATTGCTATTGTTAAGATTGTAGAATATGTAAGGATCCGACACTTCGTTGCCCGCGGATGGCAGGGTGCCCTCTGCAACTTTGAATGTCCGTTCCGCAAACGCGCTTGATGCGGCCAGCAACAGGAGCATTATGGTTATCACAATGGTTTTCTTCATATTTCTCCCCCTAATGATTAATAAAAAGATATGTCAGACATTAGCAAATAATAGGCCATGTCTTCAACAAGGCAAAATTAAAGGGAAAATAAGAAATAACACAATGACATTATGAGGAAAATGTAATATTGTTTTACAGTTACAAGTTGCCCCTCAACTCCTTGCTTTACAAAAGTTAACACATAATCAAACACTTAGCGTAAAACTCGGACTGTAAATAATATGGACAACTTATTGGGACAGATCAATGATGCGTCAAGACAACGAGTTTATGAGGAAATAATCTTAATGATTTTTCCCCTAACCCAAAGCACCATCAAGACGATCACCGATAATTTCGGCGCAGTTGCCGGAAAAGATCGTCATTGTTGACATCCTTCCCGCCACCGGTGTAATTAGTAAGCATTGATCGGTAGACGTTGTCAACGGCCTATACAACCACGCGGAAAACGAGAAACACGGAAACACCCCGATTGTCCCGCGTCTGCTAACGCCAAAGGAGCTTGAGTTTTATGAACATCGGTACTCATTCATATGATGCGTATGTCGATCTGGCGAAATCCTTCCATGGCTCTCTGGCACCGGGCCTCCTCCTTGGAGGTTTCATTGTCGATCTGGCACTGAAAAATCTTCCCGAAGGGGAGTTCTTCGACGCTATCTGCGAGACGCCTGTCTGCCTGCCCGATTCTGTCCAACTACTGACCCCCTGTACGATTGGCAACGGCTGGCTTACCATTTTGGATTTCGGGCGTTTCGCCGTCACCCTCTATGAGAAAAAAAGCGGCGAGGGTATCCGCGTTTATCTGGACATGGAGAAGCTCCAAAAGTATCAGGAGGTCAATGCCTGGTTCCTCAAAATGAAGACCAAAAAAGAGCAGGATCTGCAACGCCTTCTCGATCAGATCAAGGAAGCCGGCCACAACCTGCTCAGCATGCAGCGCGTCAAAGTCGATCCCGAAGCGCTCCGCCGGGGGAAAATGGGGCCGGTTATCGCCTGCTCGACCTGCGGTGAGCCCTATCCCGTCAAACATGGCGACCGCTGCAGGGCCTGTCAAGGCGAATCGCCTTATTTATAGAGCCAAAGGCACCGCACGGCCCGTTGTCTTTTGCCAATCTTCATCTTACGTCTCAAAATCAATGGTTGCGTCTTAGCGCTTGCCCATCTCGGAGAGGGCTGTCCCTTTATCGGGCTTCGCGACCCTTCAAAAGCGACAGGGATAACACCGTTAACAATTGACACAACCGATTCACTTTTCTATACTTTCGCCGCCGCAAAGGCCTGCTGCGCTTTGCGGCAGGTTTTATCTCCTTGCGGAATTGAGATGATGAAAGAAATCGTGATTGTGGCCGGCGTGCGCACTGCCATCGGCCGCCTCGGCGGCGCATTGGCACGCTATCGACCGGAGGAGTTGGGGGCCTTTGCCCTGCGGGGTCTGGTGGAGCGGACAGGCATCGATCCCGCTTGCGTCGAAGATGTGATCATGGGGCTGTCGAATTCCTGGCACGCCGCCTACAACCCGGCGCGGTGGGCCGTCCTGAAGGCGGGTCTGCCTTACGGCCTTCCCGGCATGACAGTGGAACGCCAGTGCTCCTCCGGGCTTCAGGCAATCAACCTCGCCGCGACTCAGATCATGGCAGGGCTGGGTGAGATCTATATCGCAGGCGGGATGGAGAGTTGGAGCCAGACGCCCTGGATGCTGCCCAGGGCCAGCGAGGCCTATTCGCTTACGCCCCCGAAGATCATTGTCCGCGAACTCGCCTCCGATCCGGCCGATCAACTGGTTATGGGCATGACGGCCGAAAACCTGGCCGTGCAGTATGAGATATCGCGGGAGGCGCAGGACGCCTATGCCCTGCGGAGCCAGCAGCGCGCCTGGCGCGCAATCGTGGACGGTCGGTTTAAAGACGAAATCCTTCCCCTCACGGTCCCGCAGAAAAAAGGTTTTCTCGTTTTCGACGCGGACGAACACCCGCGAGAGACGGATCTTGCACAACTGGCAGCGCTGTCTCCTGTCTTCAAGACGGGTGGGAGCGTAACAGCCGGAAATTCATCGGCCCGCAACGACGGTGCGGCGGCGGTTCTCGTCATGACCCTGGAGCGGGCCCGGTCGCTCGGTTACGAACCGCTGGCGCGCTGGGTCACCTGCGGCGTTGTCGGTGTCGATCCCAAGATCATGGGAATCGGCCCGGCCTTCGCGATCCCGAAGGTCTTGCAGCGCGCGGGACTGACCATGCAACAGATGGACGTGTTTGAAATCAACGAGGCCTTTGCCGCGCAGGTCCTCGCCTGTGAAAAGGCGTTGGCGCAACAGGGCTATAACATCGATCCGGAACGACTCAACCCGAACGGCGGGGCCATTGCCTTCGGCCATCCCAACGGTATGACCGGCGTCCGCATGACGCTGTCCGCCCTCGGGGCGCTCCAGCGCAGCGGCGGACGATACGCCATGCTGTCGCTCTGTATCGGCGGCGGTCAGGGATTGGCGACGATCCTGGAACGCTGCTGATGCCTATCCCGATTTGACAGCGTCCGGACAATCGGCAGCGGTCTGCTGCGGCCGTAAGGGGTTATGGCGGCCTATATCGGCAGCCTGCACGGTTCGTCGATCCCCTGTTTTGAGGTGGATGTGCCGGGAATGCGGCTGATCCATCAGATCGAACCGACATAAGAGAAAAACCGGCAGCGCCCGATGGCGCAAACCTGAAGAAATCCAATCGAAGGATGAATGCCTATGTCGCGTCGCAGTATTTTTTACAAAAAACCCATCTCGCATGAGCCAGCAGATGCGGAGCACGCAGGGCAGAGCCTCAAGAGAATTCTCGGTCCGATTGACCTGACCTTTCTGGGCGTCGGCGCGATCATCGGGGCGGGCATCTTCGTCATCACGGGCCAGGCGGCGGCCCAGTATGCCGGCCCGGCGATTATCCTGTCCTTTCTGATTTCCGGAGCGGCCTGCGTTACGGCAGGGCTGTGCTATGCGGAATTTGCCTCGATGATCCCGGCCGCGGGCGGCGCCTACAATTATGCCTATGCGTCCCTCGGCGAAATCTTTGCGATGATCATCGGCTGGGATCTGATTCTGGAGTACCTCTTTGCCGTATCGACCGTCTCTGTTGGCTGGTCAGGGTACATGGTGAGCTTTCTGAAGGATGTCGGGATGCTGGTACCCGAAAGCGTTGCCGGGGCGCCGCTCGCTTATGTCGCGGGCAGCGGATGGCATGCGACGGGCACACTGATCAATCTTCCGGCAGTGCTGGTCATCGCTGTGATTGCCTGGCTGGTGGCCATCGGGATCCGGGAGTCCGCATCGACCAACCGGGTGATCGTCATCATAAAGGTGGCGGCCATTGTCCTCTTTATCGGCTTCGGGCTCTGGTATGTCCAGCGTGGCAACTGGCTCCCTTTTGTTCCAGAAAACAAGGGCGAGTTCGGCCTTTTCGGTTGGAGCGGCGTACTGCGCGGGGCAGCCGTTGTCTTCTTCGCCTATCTCGGCTTCGATGCGGTCTCCACGGCGGCACAGGAGGCCAGGAATCCCCAGCGCGATATGCCGATCGGCATCCTGCTGTCGCTCGGGATCAGCACCATCCTGTATATCATCGTGGCGCTGGTTCTGACCGGGGTGATCCGCTACGATCAACTCAACGTTCCGGACCCGATGGCCGTGGCGCTGAATGCCGCCGGCCCTGCGCTGGCGTGGCTGCGGCCGATCGTCAAGATCGGGGCCATCGCGGGACTGAGCTCCGTGATGCTCGTGATGCTCCTGGGGCAGTCCCGCATCTTCTTTGCCATGGCGATCGATCACCTGCTTCCCCGTGTCTTCCGCACGATTCATCCCAGGTTCCGGACCCCGGTCCTGTCAACCGTCATTACGGGACTTGCGGCGATGGTGCTTGGGGGGACGCTTCCGATCGGCATTCTGGGCGAGATGGTTTCGATCGGCACCCTCTTCGCCTTTACACTGGTTTGCATCAGTGTCCTGGTGCTGCGCTACAAGCGCCCCGAAATCCATCGTCCTTTCAAGACCCCCTGGTTCCCGCTGGTGCCGATCCTCGGGGCGGCATTGTCTCTCATTCAGATGGTTGGGCTTCCGCTGGGCACCTGGTTGCGATTCCTGATCTGGTTTGCGATAGGACTTGCCATTTACTTCTTTTATGGGCGCACCCGACAGGAGAGAACGATATGAAAACGATCGAGCACCGAAAACAGATAGCAGCACCCATGATGAAGCTGGTTGTCGCAGTTGCGTTGTCTTTCATGCTGGCCGGTTGTCAAACGGTTCCACTGACCGGCCGACAGGCTCTGAGCCTCGTGTCCTCATCGGAACTGGCGACGATGGCCGATCAGCAGTACGTTGACGTTTTGAAAAAGTCGAAGCTGTCGACCGATCAGGCCAAGGTTCAGATGGTGAAACGCGTCGGCGGCCGGATCTCCATGGCGGCGACGGAATTCATGACGCGGCAGGGACGGGAAGCGGACATTCGCACCTTCCAATGGGAATTCAATCTGATTCAGGACGACAAGACGATCAATGCCTGGTGTATGCCCGGCGGGAAGGTGGCGGTCTACACCGGTATCCTGCCGCTGACCCAGGATGAAACGGGCCTGGCGGTTGTGGTGTCCCATGAGGTGGCGCACGCCCTGGCCCACCATGGCGACGAGCGGATGAGTCAGGGTCTGCTCGTGCAACTGGGTGGTATCGGCCTCTCGCTCGCTCTGAGCAATGAACCGGCCGCCACACAGCAGATTTTCATGAGCGCTTACGGGGTTGGAAGCAATATCGGATTTCTCCTGCCTTACAGCCGGATTCAGGAGTCGGAGGCGGACCGAATTGGCCTGTCGCTGATGGCTATGGCCGGTTACGATCCGCACGCGGCCATAGCGCTATGGGAGCGGATGAATCAGAAGGGAGGCCAGCGCCCCCCGGAATGGCTTTCCACCCATCCGGCGCCGGAATCGCGGATTGAAGACATCCGCGCGCTCATACCCGAGGCGCTGCAGTATTATAAGAAGTGAATAGCGGCTGATGCCGCAGTGACAAGTCACATGTGACGGGTGACAAGAGGAACTGAGCAGACGACCGTTTCAACTCTGAACTCTGGACCCTGAACTCAGAACTTAAAAGCCCTCTGCGTTCTTGCAGAGGGCTTTTTGTTGTTACGCTGCGCCGCCTCCGGCGGGGCCGGTCACAAATCCCTTGGACGGCGGACCGGAATCGGCCGGCGTACCCGCAATCTGGGCGAGATACGTATCACCGAGCTTCTTGATGTGATCGCTGACGTTGTCGAAGTAGTTGAAGTGCTTCTGCTCTTCATCCGCGATGGTCTCGAAGAGCTTCATCGTAATGCTGTCGCCGCTGTCTCGACAGACCGCCAGAAACTGGTTGTAAATATCGATGGTGGTGTCTTCCAGTTCCGCGTTATAGGGAAAGACCGCCTCCACGGCCTGTCCTTTTACGATCTTTTCGATCGGCTCCGCCGTAGGTTCCCCGCCGAGTTCCTTGATGCGCTCTGCAAAGAGCTCTGCATGGCGCATCTCGTCGATGGCAATGAGCTTCAACTTGAGGGCCAGATCGCCATAGTCCATGTCGTCGAGGTTGTAATGTTGATTCATGTACTGATGGATGGCGCGCAATTCCATGCCTCGCGCCTGATTCAGCACTTCGATGACTCGCTGTTTTCGCTGTTCTCTGGAACTTTCAGCCATGAAAAATCTCCTTGTTTATTTCTGTTCCAAGCTGTCAACCACTTTCATTAACCCGCACTTCGCGGAAGGCTCTGTCCGATAAAGTTCGCCAGATCGGCTACCCGGCAGGAATAGCCCCATTCGTTGTCGTACCAGGCGACAACCTTGGCCATCCGGTCGCGCAGGACCTGTGTGAACTCCAGATCGATGATGGACGAATGCGGATCCCCCTTGAAGTCCATGGACACCAGTCGTTCCGGCTCGCAGGCCATGATGCCTTTGAGTTCACTGTCTGCCGCCGAAATGAGCGCATTGCGCAACCATTCAGTCGTCGCCTTCTTTTCGAGCTGCACCGTGAAATCCACGACCGATACCGTCGGGGTCGGCACGCGCAGGGAGTATCCGTCAAAGCGTCCCGCCAGTTCCGGAATGACCAGGGCGAGGGCCTTGGCGGCCCCTGTGCTGGTGGGAATGATGTTCTGCCCAGCGGCCCTGGCCCGTCGCAGATCCTTGTGGGGCAGGTCGAGGATGCGCTGATCGTTGGTATAGGAGTGAATCGTGACCATCATGCCGTGCTCGATGCCGAAGGCCTTGTGAACGACATAGGCAGGCGGCGCCAGGCAGTTCGTTGTACAGGAGGCATTGGAGATGATGTGGTGTTTCTCGGAATCGTACGCCTTTTCGTTAACACCCATCACAATCGTAATGTCCTCTTTCTTGGCGGGCGCGGTGATGATGACCTTCCGGGCGCCCGCTTCAAGATGGGCCATCGATTTGCCAGCCTCCGTAAAGAGGCCCGTGCTCTCCACAACGATGTCCACCCCCTCCTCGTCCCACGGAATGGCAGCGGGATCGCGAAAGGCAAAACACTTGACCGGCTTTCCATCGATTAAGAAGCGGTCGTTCTCGACGGCGACACTGCCGTGGAAACGGCCGTAGTTGGTGTCGTATTTGAAGAGATGCGCGTTGGTTGCCGTATCGAAGAGATCGTTAATCGCGACGACCTGAAGGCGTTCCGGGTATTTTTCGATGACCGCCTTCAGCACCTGACGCCCGATACGACCGAAACCGTTTATTCCGATGCGAATCATAGGGCCTCCTTTTTCAATTGTCATCCAGACGGTACTTGGCGGCGGCAAGCAGATCGAAATCAGTCTTGAGCGCCTGATGAAGCCGGGCGTTGTCGAGCGCGATGGCGCTCAAGTGGGTGACCGCTTCAAGGAAAGCCGTCTCCTTCTGATCGAACTCCCTGATCGTGTCGGAGTAAACCCGCAGAACCCCGATGACCTTCTTGCCGACCCGCAGGGGTTGTACATAGACCGATTTAATTCCCTCGGCCTTGGCCCGATCCTTGTATTGAAAACGGTCGTCCGTCTGTGCATCCTTGATCCAGATCGACTCGCCGCTGATGGCCGTTTGATCCAGGCCGCTTTCCTTGATGAGGACAGGTCCTTTGCGCAGATAGGCGTCCGACAGCCCGTAATAGGCGCCAAGCAGGAGACATTTTTTCTTGGAGTCCAGGAGACGCAGGGAGCAGGCCTTGACCTGCATGGATTCGGCCACGCGGTGAACGATCTCGGAGAGCACCTCCGACGTGTCCAGCGACGCGTTGATGACCCTGGCAACATTGTACAGGGCCGTGAAATAGTCCACCTCTTTCTCTTTCATAGGTTTCACCTCTCACGCATTTTACGTATGATCAAGTACAGCGGCGGATGAACGAACGCTGAAGTACGGTACCACTTTTTTTTGAAATGTCAAAATAACAATATCGCCTGTCGGCGAGATCCATCCCCGATACCCCGTGCCTGTCGGCCGTTTCATTTCCCCGTAGGGTCAAGCAGAGATGCTTTAAACCGTTTTCCCTGCCACAGATCTTTTTGGTGCATCGCCTGATAAATTGCCTCTCGGTTCTTCTGTTTCTCCAAGGCCCACAGTGGGGCGACGAGTTCATGGGGATGGGGATCACCGGTGAGACGGTGGATAATCATCTCCGGAGGCAACAGCGCCAGGAACTCCGCAACGATATCCGCATAAGCTTCCCGATCCAAACAGAGATAACCCCCTTCCTCATAGAGTGCATGGAGTTTCGTCCCGCGAACAACATATAGCAGGTGGATCTTGATGGCCTGGATGTCCATCTGCGCGAGGACGCGGGCTGTCTCCAGCATCTCGCATCTCCCCTCTCCGGGAAGACCCAGAATGACATGGACGCAGACATCGATTTTCCGCTTGCGCGCGCCCTCGACGGCGATCTGGAAGGCCGCGAAAGAATGGCCGCGATTGATGGACTGAAGCGTTGAATCATGAACGCTTTGCAGCCCGAGCTCCAGCGAGAGGTACGTCTCTTGATTCAAAGCCGACAGCAGATCGAGGACTTCTTTGGAGAGGCAGTCAGGACGGGTCCCGATCGCAAGCCCCACAATATCGGGGTCAGCCAATGCCTCCCGATAGAGCGCCGACAGCTCTTCGACGGATGCATAGGTGTTGGAGAAGGACTGAAAGTAGCCGATGAATTTTGCGGCCTTGTAACGCCTTTGGAGTGCGGCCTTACTTTGGCGGATTTGTTCCGTAAGGCTCTGGGAGAGGGCGCGCCCCGTACCGGAGCCGAGGGCGTTGCAGTAGATACAGCCGCCTACCCCGACCGAGCCGTCACGGTTCGGACAGGTCAATCCGGCGTCGAGGCTGATCTTCTGAACGCGGCAGCCGAAACGCTCCCGGAGGGCTGAATTGAGATCGCGATAGAGTGGTCTTGACATGATTTTCCTGCCGGATATAATGGCACCCCTCATGTGATGGGAATCAAGTTTCCCTTTCCCCTCATGAATTGTCAACTGCTTTTGAACCGTTATCCGTTGCCGGATTTCGGTCGCTGGACGTGCCGTTATGCCTGTTTACTATTTACTGTTTGCTATTCACTAAACCAATGGGTACTTATTCAAGACAATACGACGTCATCGTCATCGGCGCAGGGCATGCAGGCTGCGAGGCCGCGCTGGCCGCCGCCCGGATGGGTTGCAACGTGCTGCTCTTCTCGCTCTATCTCGATACCGTTGCGCATATGCCCTGCTCGCCCTCGATCGGCGGCGTGGGCAAGGGACATCTGGTCAAGGAAATCGATGCGCTGGGCGGGGAGATGGCCCGGTTGGCCGATATGACGGGAATTCAGTTCAGAACGCTCAACACCCGCAAGGGACCTGCCGTTCAGAGCACGCGCACCCAGAATGACAAGGTCCTCTACCGAAACCTGATGAAGGGCATCCTGGAGAAGGAGCCTCGGATCGATCTCAAACAGACACTCGTGGAGGAAATCGTCGTCGAAGGGGGCGACGTCCGGGGTGTCCGGGATCACATCGGGATGGTATTCAGCGCCTCGACTGTTGTCGTGACAGCGGGGACCTTCCTGCACGGACTGGTACACATCGGTACCCGGAAGATCCCGTCGGGACGAGCGGGGGAATTCGCTGCAGACGGCCTGGCGGACAATCTCAAAGCCCTGGGGCTGGAGGTGGGGCGGATGAAAACGGGAACACCTGCCCGACTGCGCCGTTCTACGATCGATTTTTCGCAATTTGTCGAGCACCGGGGGGATGACCATCCGCGACCGTTTTCCCTGACCACGCAAGAGATCCGGCTCCCACAGGTGTCCTGCTACATCGGGCATACCACGCCCAAGACCCATGCCGTCATCCGTGAGAACATCCATTACTCCCCGCTCTACAGCGGCCAAATCAAGGGCGTGTCCGCCCGCTATTGTCCGTCCCTCGAGGACAAGGTCGTTAAATTTGCCGACCGGGAACGGCATCAGATCATCCTGGAGCCGGAGGGCCTCGAGACGGAGGAGATTTACGCGAGCGGAACGGGCAATTCCCTGCCTTACGAAATCCAGATTGAGATTGTGCGGTCCATTCCGGGACTGGAGACAGCCGAGATCATGAGACCCGCCTACGCTATCGAATACGATTTCGTTTTTCCCACTCAGCTTCGGGCCACGCTGGAGACAAAGAGAATACGGGGTTTGTATCTGGCGGGTCAGGTCAATGGGACATCCGGTTACGAAGAGGCTGCGGCACAGGGAATCCTGGCCGGAATCAACGCTGCCATGGCCGCGCAAAGACGCCCTCCCTTTATTCTGGATCGCTCGGAAGCCTATATCGGGGTGATGGTTGACGACCTGATTACCCGGGGAACGCGTGAACCTTACCGGATGTTTACCTCACGGGCGGAATACCGGCTCCTTCTCCGAGAGGACAACGCTGACCAGCGGTTGCTCCGGAAGGGTTATAACCTTGGGCTGCACAGCCGGGAGCGCCTGGATGCTTTGGAGGAAAAGCAGCGACAGATCGCCTCGGAGATCGGAAGGCTGGAGGGGATTCGGGTAAGGCCGGAACGTGCCAATCCGGTACTCCGGACCCGAGACCTTGCCCCGGTAGAGGATACGCTTCCCCTGGCGCAACTCCTGAAACGCCCGGAGCTGCATTATACGGATATCGAGGCGATGGAGGGAACATCGTCGGAGCTTCCGGTTGCAGTGCGCGAGCAGGTGGAGATCCAGCTCAAGTATGACGGCTATCTGAAGAGACAGGATGCGGAAATCGTCAAATTCAAGCGCATGGAAGGCCTATCGATCCCTGTTGATTTCGATTATCAGGGGGTGGCAGGACTTTCCAAAGAGCTTAGGCAGAAACTCTCCAATGTGCAGCCTCAATCCCTCGGACAGGCTTCCCGAATCGAGGGCATGACGCCGGCGGCGCTCAGCGCCCTCCTCATGGCGCTGAAAAAAGCCGCCCACCAGAACGGAGGAGGTATGTAGGGGAAAAATTAGACAAATAAATATTTGACCATATGGCTACGGGAACATATTGACACCATCAAAAGCTTTTGTTATTACAAAAACGCGTGGTCATAAGCGGTCATAATGGGCGACAGGGGTTCAAAGTCGGCGGTTCATTTTTCTTACGATGAGGAAAAAGAATGAATCTAAGTTCCGAGCAAGCAGCACCTTATGTCCTCGGTTCGTCGAACGCCAGCCTTACTGCCGCCCCTCTCAGAAAGACAAAACTGTTCAACAATAAAGAAATAGCCCTCCAGCTTGATTTCCCTCAAAAAACCCTATCCAAAGAAAAAATTTTAAATCTTATCAATTTTACCCATTTTAAGCGGGAAAAGATTCTCGTCCACCTCAAGATGTCAGCCGAAGAGACGGATTTCATCACAGAAGCGTTTCCGACGCCGGCCCTTTCTGAAATCATCACCTGCCAGTGGTCGATGGTTCAGCCGGATATTGATATTGAGCGAACAAGCGTCAGACATTTACTGCTAAAAAAAGATAATACAATTATCGCAGTCCCCACGATCCAGAAAAGGATCTCCAGAGAATCTTTTACCGTCAAGATACCGGATGAGAGTATCCCCCTCGAGCAGCGAGGATTAAACAGATATGCCTGTGCCGCTCTGGATGCAGGGATACAACAGGGGCATATGGCCGTATGCGGAAAATTGCTGGATTTCAATGCAGAGGCTTTTCGTATAGCCGTCGCCCCGGAGGATTACATTTTTCTCTCCAATCTTAGATTAGACCGGGAGATACAACTTACAATCGGGGGAGGGAGCGATCCACTTTATTCCGAACAATGCCGTTTGTCGAGAATTTCTCCTGCGCTGGAGGAATGCGGGCTTATCTGCAGGCGTATCGAAGAGGATGTCCAGACCGCTGACACCAAGGCCGCCATCCGAAGCCCGAGGATAAAACTCAATCCTTTCCCCGTGTTTTCCTTCACACATCCTTTTGTGTGCGAGCAGTACGAAAGAGAAATAATCAATATTTCCAACACAGGCGTTTTTCTTGCCGAACCCCTGGACCTGATCGGATTAATTCCGGGAATGGTGATCAATGAATTTGCCATACGTTTTTCCGGCATCCCGGAGGTCAAGGGAAAGGCGAAGGTGGTTCGTCAGGAAAAAGGGGCAGATTGTTTTTATTTTGGCCTTACGTTTGTTGACATGGACATTGAAAACTACAGTCGCCTCCATCAGATTTTGAGCATGCAGAACGATCCCTATGCCTATGTTTTGACTCAGGAGAATATGGACAGGCTATGGGAGTTTTTTTTTGATACGGGCTTTATATATCCGGATAAATACGGACATCTGGAAGCCAATCGGGACGCATTTACGAAAATATACAACATTATTTACAGAGAGAATCCAGGAATCGAAAGGCATTTTATTTATAAACAGTTCGGAAAAATCCTCGGTCACATGGCGATGATTCGGGCTTATCCGAAAACGTGGTTGATTCATCATCATGCCGGCCGATCGATGCAGGGGAAAATTCCGGGGTTTGAAGTATTGAAACAGATAACCCTTTATATGTATGGCATGTACAAACTGCCATCCACTAAAATCAATCACCTGATGTGTTACTTTCGGCCGGACAATGAATATCCCGAAAGGGTTTTTGGCGGATTCTCAAGATCCATGCAGGATGCAAAAGTATGCTCGCTCGATGAATTTGCCTATTTTACTTTTCATGCGGATGACGGCATGAGGGAATTTCCAGAAGATTGGGAACTGAAGGAAGCTTCCGAATTGGATTTTCAGTCCGTCTTCGATTTCTACGAAAAGAAATCCGGCGGCATGTTTCTCGATGCGACAGAATTCAGCATGTCCGATTCTGAAAAAGAGGTTTTCAAAAACATTTATTCTCGGATCCAGTTTCAAAGAACCTGGCAAGTTTATTCACTCCTGCATGAGGCGGAACTTAAGGCTTGCCTTATCGTCAACAGGTCGGATATCGGCTTGAACTTGTCTGAATTGCTCAATGGAATCACTGTAATACTTCTTGATAGCCATGTCCCTGCCGAAGTCCTGTTGACCTCCATTCGGAGCATTGCCTCTCTTATTTATTTAAAAAGTCTATCCGTGCTCATTTATCCCTTGGAATCCGCAGACGTAACAAACATCCATTATGAAAAAATATATCGGTTGTGGGTCTTGAAAACTGATTACGTGAACCTGTTTATTGAATATCTTAGGAAAAATTTCCGGATGAGGTTCGGCGCCGATGTCATTGCCAATTGAGAATCAGGACGATACCCCTCTATATAGCAGTCGTCTTACCAAGAGCTATGTAGAGTATATTAAAAAAAACCATCCGGCTGCCGATATTGACCTGATTCTGAAGCACGCGGACATATCACTTTATCAGATCAATGACGGCGGGCACTGGTTTACCCAGAATCAAATCAATCGATTTCATGAAAAGGCCATTGAAGAAACGCGAGAAACCAATCTCTCAAGATTGGTCGGCCGCAATTTCACGAACTCGAAGGCCGCAAACGACCTCGTGCCGTACGTTTGCGGACTCCTAACCCCAACGCAAGTATATGCCTTACTGGGACACTTAACGAAATTAGTCACGAAAACGTCAAATATAACCATTCATAAAGTCAATGACGCTCGATTGAACGCCATCGTCAAACTCAATCCAGGAATCAACGAAAAACCCTTTCAATGTGATGCGCGCTTAGGAATTTTCGAATCGTTGGCAAAATTATTCACGGGTAAGTTTGCGCAAGTTTCGCATCCGGAGTGTATTCACAAAGGAGGCAATTGCTGCAAGTATGAAATATCCTGGAACAATGCCTCTTCGATCTACTGGAAGAGAGTATCCAACCTTACCGTCTTCGCCGGTGGCGCTTTGCTGGCCGGATTATTCCCCTTTCTGCCTCTCATTCACTGGTCTGTTTGTTTTGGCTTGTTTGGGATCATTATTTTTATAGTCTATCATTTGAGGGACCTTCAACAGCGCAAAGAACTGGTCACAGCGTTGACAAACCAGGGAGAAATCGCCAGGGAGCTTTTGGATGAAACAAACCAGCGATACAATGAGACACTTCTCATTAATGAAATCGGTCAAGCGATCTCAAATATTTTACATCTTGCCGACCCGCTTCAGGAAATCATGAACGTCCTGCAAAGGCGTCTCGATTTTTCAAGGGGTTTGCTGCTGCTTGCGGACAAGGACAAGACCCAGCTTCTTTACAAGGCCAATTATGGTTACGCAGAGGAGCACGTGAAGAACCTCTGCAACGTAGCCATTGACCTTAATCATCCAGATTCCAGAAGACCGTCCGTTCTGACTTTCAGAACTAAAAAGCCACTGCTGATGAACGCAGTCGGCAAGTTGGAAGGAGCGTTGCCAGCTGAGAGCCTCGAATGGTTTAAGACGTTTAAAACGGAGGCATTCGTCTGCATGCCGATCATTGTTGAAAAAGAATCCATCGGCATTCTATTTCTGGATAATCCGAAAACCGGGCGCGACATTAAGCAGAGCGATCTGAGTCTTTTATCAGGGATCGCTCACCAGATAGCGATTACCATCAATAACTCGATCGCCTATCAAAAGCTGCAAGCCAGCGAGGAACGCTTCCGGTCTCTGAGCGACAATGCACCTGACATTATCTGTCACCTCACGCAGGATGGAACGATCACCTATGTGAACACACTCTGGGAAGAAATTCTAGGTCATCCCAAGGAGGAGGTTCTCGGTCATAGATTCAGGGAGTTTATTCCCCCAGAAAAAATTGAATTCTATGCGGGGGCCTATGCCAAAATATGGCGCAACAAAAAAATCGTTCATAATATCGAGGGCGAAGTGCTCAGCAAAAACGAAGGTGAAAAAAACTTCAGCACCAATATCGCCCCAAATATCGATCCGGAAGGCCGAATGATCGGAACGGTCGTGATCATGAAGGACATCACGGAAAAGCGAAAACTCGAAAACCAACTCCGTCAGGCCCAAAAAATGGAGGCGATCGGAACCCTGGCCGGCGGCATTGCACATGACTTTAACAACATCCTGGCTGCCATCATGGGTTATACGGAAATCGCAATGTCTGAACTCGATCAGAATAATCAGATTCATCACTTCCTGGATCAGGTCCTCCAATCAAGCTACCGAGCCAAGGACCTTATTAAACAGATTCTGGCCTTTAGCCGTCAGACGGAACAGGAATTTAAGCCGTTAAAGGTGGTACCGATCGTGAAGGAGTCAGCAAAGCTGTTGCGAGCTTCTATCCCGACGACTATCGATATCAACGTAAGCATCAAAACAAGGGAGGATACTATTCTTGGAGATCCGACGCAGATCCATCAGGTCATGATGAACCTCTGCACCAACGCCGCCCAGGCAATGAAAGACAGGGGGGGGCTTCTGACAATCGAACTCGCTCAGATTGACCTGCTCCCAGAGAGGGCGGCGCATGACTTTCATATCATGGAACAGGAACCCCACCTGGTCCTGACGGTCCGGGACACTGGAAGCGGTATGGACGCCATGACCATGACGAGAATCTTCGATCCCTTTTTCACGACAAAGAAACCCGGCGAGGGCACCGGTATGGGCCTCTCCGTGGTCCACGGAATCGTCAAGAGTCACAAAGGGGCGATTCTGGTGGACAGCTGTCCCGATGAGGGGACAATCTTTCGTGTTTATTTCCCCCTGCTGAAGGAAGAAGACGACGCGACGGACGCCGAGGATGGCGGCCTTAGCATCAGCGGCAATGAACATATCCTATTTGTTGACGACGAAATCCCCCTTGCACGACTCGGCAGGGAGGCACTGAATCGACTTGGATACCGTGTGACCATCGCCATGAATGGGATGGATGCTTTCAAGCTGTTTCGCGCCAGGCCGGATTCTTTTGATCTGGTCATTACGGATCTAACAATGCCCCAATTGACCGGCCTTGAATTGACAGCGGAACTGCTAAAGATTCGTCCCGATATCCCGGTCATTGTCTGTACGGGGTTCAGCGAATTGTTGACTCTGGAAAAAGCCAGGAAAATAGGCATACGGGACGTCATGGTGAAGCCGATCGTCGCAAAAAAAATTGCGGTGGCCATCCGTCGCGAATTAGACGCTCAAAAGTCGGCCCGCTCTGCTGCCGCAGTCCATCGTGATATCGCTCATGAAGATAAACGGTCTTAACTTATTCCAGTGTCGAACCCCTTTCGTACTCCCCTTTGAATCCCCTCACCTGAAGCGGTCTGCGGCAGAGTCCGTCTTGGTTGAATTGGTCTTCGACCTGGGCAGACTATCCGGATGGGGGGAAAGTTCCCCAAGGTTCTATGTAACGGGAGAGACCGTTGAAAGCGTCTGCCGACTGTTCCAGGAAATCTTTGCACCACGGCTGTTTGAGGCCAAGATCGAGTCAACAGAAGCAGCAGCCGTCTTGCTCCAACAGATCGAAGATGACTGCCAAGCAAAAGGCATCCGGGCTTACCTTTCCGCATTAGGCGCCTGCGATCTGGCCCTGCTCGATGCGCTGGGGGAAAAAAATGCGGTCCCGCTAACGGGCCTGCTTGGCCCGACGCTGCGCAGCGACATTCCCCGCTCCCTATCCATTCCCCTCCTGCCGATTTCAAAACTCGCCGGTTTCGTGCAAACGGTCCGGAACTTGAAAATCATGGACTTTAAGGTCTTGATGCAGTCGAACCCTGAAGAGAACCGTCGCAGGGTTGAGTGGGTGCGGGAAGCGATCGACCCCTTCGTCCGAATACGCATCGAAGCCAACGGGAAGTGGCCCTTAAACGAGGCGCTCAGACAAATCCGATATTTAAAGGATACCGGAATATGCGGGGTGGAACAACCGGTAGCGGCGGGAGATCTGGCAGGTTTGCGGACTATTCGTGAAGAAACGGGACTGCCCGTCATCGCCGATGAGTCCTTGTGCAGCTACCACCAGGCAGAGGCACTCATCGAGGCGGGCGCCTGCGATATCATGAACATCAAAATATCAAAATGCGGCGGCCTGCTGCGATCCAGACGGATTGCGGATCTGGCTCACAGGCATGGTCTAGCCTGTCAGATCGGTACCCATGTAGGAGAAACGCCCCTGCTCGCCAGCGCCGGAGACAGCTTTGCCATAACGGCTCCCGGCGTCACCCTTTACGAAAACGGATCGCCGCTGCTCTTCGGCGCCCAGATGAAAACGGGAAAACTCGGCACCTCTAATGGCAACAAATGGGGCCTGGGCGCAGAGGTGATTAAAGAAGAGTTGGTTCAGGTTGGTGCGCTGCACGCGCCCTCAGCGCGGACTGTTCGGCGCGGCTGACGCTGTAGTCACCAGTTTACAGCAAAAAAACAGCCAACGGTCTGTGCGTTGGCTGTAAATGCATTTACTTCTGACGAACTTCACCCTGGTTCTGACGCTTTTCCCGCCTGTCACCCGTTACTCGTCACTTGTGACTGCGGCGTCAGCCGCTATTGCCTATTCCGGATCTTTCAGGATGGCGCCGGTGCTGGCGGACGTCACTAGACTGGCGTACCGGCGCAGATAGCCCGATCTGGCAATCGGCTTGAAGGGCTTCAGGGCTTTTTTCCGTTTCACCAGTTCCGCGTCGGAGACCTTCAGATTGATCCGTTTGCCCGGAATGTCGATGGCGATGGTGTCGCCTTCTTTTACCAGGGCGATGGGACCGCCCTCGGCCGCTTCCGGAGAGATGTGACCGATCGCGGCGCCGCGCGTGCCCCCGCTAAAGCGGCCATCCGTCAGGAGCGCCACCGATTTGTCCAATCCCATGCCGACAATGGCCGAAGTCGGTGAGAGCATCTCGCGCATCCCCGGACCGCCTTTCGGTCCCTCGTAACGGATTACCACGATATCGCCTGCGACAATCTTCCCGTCGAGAATCGCTTTGATCGCATCGTCTTCTGAATCGAAGACACGGGCGCGTCCCTCATTGCGCATCATGTCGGGTGCCACGGCGGACTGTTTGACGACGGCGCCAGCCGGCGCGAGGTTGCCGCGCAGGATAGCGATGCCGCCTTCCTTGTTATACGGATCCTCCACCGAACGGATGACGTTGCGATTGAGGACGTTCGCGACCTTGAGGTTCTGCTCGACGGTCTTGCCGCTCACCGTCAGGGCCTTGCCGCGGATCGCGCCCGTTTTGCTGATTTCCTTCATGACCGCCTGAATGCCGCCCGCCGCATTGAGCTCCTGGATATGGTGGGGACCTGCAGGGCTCAGATAACAGATGTTCGGAACCGCCTTACTGATTTCGTTGAAGATATCGAGGTTGAGTTCGATCCCGGCCTCGTGTGCAACCGCTGGAATGTGCAGGACCGTATTGGTCGAACAGCCGAGGGCCATGTCGATGGCAATAGCATTCCGGAAGGCATCAAGGGTCGCGATGTCTCGCGGCCGGATATTCTTTTTGACCAGATTGAGGATCTGCATCCCCGCCTGCTTGGCCAAGCGGTTGCGTGCCGCGAGGACAGCCGGAATCGTTCCGTTGCCGGGAAGACCCAGACCGAGGGCCTCGGTGACACAGTTCATGGAGTTGGCCGTGAACATCCCTGAACACGAGCCGCACCCCGGACAAGCGCAGTCTTCGAGGTCTTTTAGCTCCCGCTGCGACATGCGTCCCGACTTGACCTTGCCGACGCCTTCGAAGACATTGATCAGATCGACGGCCTCTCCATTATACGCACCGGCCAGCATCGGGCCGCCGCTGACAAAGATCGCGGGGATGTTCAGACGCAGGGCGGCCATCAGCATGCCGGGGATGATCTTGTCGCAGTTGGGGATCAGAACCAGACCGTCAAAGGGATGCGCCATTGCCATGATCTCGATGGAGTCGGCAATGATCTCGCGGCTGGCCAGGGAAAACTTCATCCCCTCGTGTCCCATCGCAATGCCGTCGCAGACACCAATGGCCGGAAATTCCACCGGGGTGCCTCCCGCAAGGCGAATGCCCGCCTTGACGGCGTCAGCAATCTGGTCCAGATGGATATGGCCGGGAATGATCTCGTTGGCGGAATTGACCACGCCAATCAGAGGGCGTGCAATCTCCTCATCCGTATAGCCCATGGCCTTGAAAAGAGAGCGGTGGGGCGCCCGTTCGAGTCCCTTCTTCATTAAGTCGCTGCGCATGGAAAACCTCCTGAAAAAAAGCAATTAGCGATTAGCATTTAGCCAAAAAGCCAAATACTAATACGCTGAACGCTAAAAGTTGTTCAAAAATACTGAGCGTTCTCAGAGGCTAACAGCTAAAAGCTGGCGGCTGATCGCTGTCAGTTATTTCTTCACCCGTCGATCCGGTCTCAGCGAACGGACTGCGGCGCCTGCCTGCCACATCTCGCTGTTCTTGATCGCGTCGAGTTCTTTTTGCAATTTTTCCCGATAGTCGGGGGCGCTGTTGACCCTGAGAACGATTTCGGTTTCCTTGCCGGTGGCCACGCTCTCATACAGGTTTTTGAAGACAGGGGCGACGGCGTCGCGGAACTTGTCCTTCCAGTCGAGGGCGCCACGCTGGGCCGTCGTGCTGCAGTTGGCGTACATCCAGTCCATGCCGTTTTCAGCGACCAGGCGGATCAGGCTCTGGGTGAGCTCTTCGACCGTCTCGTTGAAGGCTTCGCTCGGGGTGTGGCCGTGCTTTCTCAACTCATTGTACTGCGCTTCCATGACCCCGGCCAGACAGCCCATCAGAACACCGCGCTCGCCGGTCAGGTCGCTGTAGACTTCCTGCTCAAAGGTCGTCGGGAAGAGGTAGCCCGAACCGATGCCGATACCGGTCGCCAGGGTTCTCTCCTGGGCGCGTCCGGTGGCATCCTGGAAGACGGCGTAGCTGGAGTTGATGCCGCTTCCGTTGAGGAAGTTGTCGCGCACGGATTTGCCAGAGCCCTTCGGCGCGACCATGATCACGTCGATATCGGCAGGCGGGATGACGCCGGTCTGCTCCTTGTAAACGATCGAGAATCCGTGGGAGAAGTAGAGGGCTTTGCCCTTGGTCAGAGTCTTTTTCAGGTCCGGCCACATGGCCTTCTGACCCGCGTCGGACTGAAGATACTGAATGATGGTGCCGCGCTCGGCTGCTTCCATCGGTGAAAAGAGCGTCTTGCCCGGAACAAAGCCCTCTTCGATCGCCTTGTTCCAGTTGTAGTCGCCTTCACCGACGATCACGTTAATGCCGTTGTCCTTCATGTTCAGGGCCTGACCGCGCCCCTGCACGCCGTAGCCGATGACCGCCACGACTTCGTCCTTCAAAACGGTTCTGGCCTTATCCAGGGTGAACTCATCGGATGTGATGACTTCTTCGATAACGCCGCCAAAATTGATCTTTGCCATGTCTTCCTCCTCAAGTGAATAAATGATGAGCAGGCTGTTGAAAAACGCTCGTCTGCCGCGTTTCGCTTCGGCCTGCGGTGTTCACGTAAAACATATACGCTGCGCTTCTCGGCCAAAGTGCTGCCTTGCATCTGAACATTTTTAAACAGCCTGCAAAAGTTTGTTTTCCAGCAATTTGTTCGCGGCAATCCGTTGTGATACGCCCCGAACCACAGCGAAATGAAGCAGGTTTAACCTCAAAGGGTTTTAAGTTAATCACTAATGAACGAAAGTGTCCAGAAATTTTACCGCGTTACTGACGAAGCAATCGCATAACACCAGCTGATAAGATTGCTTCGCTCGCAATGACAGGAAAATATACTTTTGACGATGCCATCTCTTCTGACCAATTTTGCGAACCTGGTCTCAGTTAAATCGCCGCGCAATTGCCTGACTGTTCACTGTTTACCGTTCTCTGTTGACAGCGGCGTCAGCCGCTTATTACGCATTTTCCAGCGCAACGACGCCGGTCCGCGCCAGATCGTCGATCCCCAGCGATTTGAGGCTCTCGATGGCGCGGTTGATGTCCTCCTGCGTGCCGGAAATCTCGATAACGCAATGGTTGCCGGTCATGGTGACGACCCGGCCACGGAACGTGTCGATGATCAGGGCAATGTCGGCCTTGTTCTCAGGGGTCAGTGTCATCCGGACCAGCATCATTTCCCGCATGACCGAGTCCATCTCGGAGAGATCGCAGACGGATTCGACATCGATCAGGCGCACGAGCTGTTTTTCGATCTTGGTCATTGTAACCTGATCCTGAATTGTCGAAAGGATGATTTTCGACTGCTTAGGATCAATCGTGGCGTCCACACATAGGGTATCGATATTATATCCCCTGCCGCCCAGCGTCCCCGCCACGCGGGCCAGAACGTCCGGATTGTTTTTAACCAGTAGGGAGAGGATGTGCTCTTTCTTTTTTTGTGTTTCCATGGTTCGTATTTCCCTCGTTGATGTTTAATTTACGCGATTTCGCGAGCCAACAGCATCTCGTGAAGCGGCGCACCCGCCCGCACCATCGGATAAACGCATTCTTCGCGTGCGATCTGGAAATCCATGATCGCAGGTCCCGGATGCTCGAATCCTTTCCGGAGCGTCGCCTCGACCTCTTCCGGCTTCGTTGCCCGGAGGCCCAGGACACCGTATGCCTCGGCGAGTTTGACGAAATCCGGGGCGAAGGTCATATCCGTGTGTGAGTAACGCTTGTCGTAGAAGAGCTGTTGCCACTGGCGGACCATGCCGAGCACACCGTTGTTCAGGATGACGATCTTCACCGGGAGCTTGTATTGCACGGCCGTTGCCAGTTCCTGGATATTCATCTGAATGCTGCCGTCGCCGGCGACATCGATCACCAGTTTGTCAGGGAAGGCAATCTGCGCCCCGATCGCCGCCGGGAAGCCGTACCCCATCGTTCCCAAACCGCCGGAGGACAAAAGGGTATGGGGCTCGTTGAAGGGATAGAACTGAGCCGTCCACATCTGGTTCTGTCCCACTTCTGTTGCAATGATGGCGTTGCCCTGTGTTAATTTGTACATCGTCTCGAGGACGTACTGCGGCTTGATGATGTCCTGTCCCTGACAATAGGACAGCGGCACATCGCGCTTCCACTCCGCAATCAGGTCGAACCATTCACGACGATCCTCGTCGGAGACACTGACATGCTTTTCGGCAATAAACCGGTTGAAGTTGCTGAGGGCCTGCTTGCAGTCTTGGAGAACCGGGACATCCACCATTACATTCTTGTTGATCGATGAAGCATCGATGTCCACATGAACGATCTTTGCCTTCGAGGCGAAGGTATCGAGCTTTCCCGTCACCCGGTCGTCAAAGCGGCAGCCGATGGCGATCAGGAGATCACACTGGCTGAGCGCCATGTTGGCGTAATAAGTTCCGTGCATGCCGGGCATCCCCAGCCAGAGGGAATCGGTTGCAGGAAAGGCGCCGAGTCCCATGAGGGTCGAGGTGACAGGGATCTTCATCGTTCTGGCGAGTTCCCGCAGTTCCTCGGAGGCCTGACCGAGAATAATGCCGCCGCCCGTCATCAGCAGGGGCCGCTTTGATTCCCGGATCATGTCCAGGACAACAAAATCCTTTTCTGGAATCGTTTTTGGCGGCGCATCTGCCTCCCGCATCTTTGGGATCAAGGGTTCGTAATCCGTCAGAGATGCGACGATGTCCTTGGGAAGGTCGACCAGAACGGGTCCCGGTCGCCCCGATCGTGCGATATAGAAAGCCTCGCGAATGGTCTTCGCCAACTCCTCGACCCGCCTGACCTGAAAATTATGTTTCGTACAGGGGCGGCTAATGCCCATGATGTCCGCCTCCTGGAAGGCATCCGTGCCGATGAGGGCCGTCGGGACCTGACCGGTAAAGACAACGATGGGCGTCGAATCGAGATGGGCGTTGGCAAGCCCCGTCACGGTATTGGTCGCTCCGGGACCGGAGGTCACCAGGGCGACGCCGACCTTGCCGGAGGCCCGCGCGAAACCGTCTGCCGCGTGGACCGCGCCCTGTTCGTGCCGGACCAGGATGTGCCGGATCGAACTGCGATACAGTTCATCATAAATGTCCAGGAGCACCCCGCCGGGGTAACCGAAGATCGTGTCGATCCCCTCCTGTTCAAGCGCTTTGATAAAAATTTGAGAACCTTTGAGTTGCACTGAAGCCACCTCCTGTTTATTGGCAAAAAAAAACCGTTACCTTTAGCGGGTAACGGTCACTCATCCAGATTTACGCAAACCATCACCCGATCCCTGTGGTGCAGGGTACTACACCTACTACTACGATCAGAATGATGGTGTTAACGTTCATGACAGAAAAACCTTTTTTGGCTGTTTTGGCGAACTGTAACAAGGCGCTTCTTGAATGTCAAGCCGAAATTGTGCGCTGTTTTTTGCAAACAGCGCACAAAACCTGTTGGAGATTCGTATGAGCAAACAGGTGAGGCATGCACGCGCCGCCGAATCCCACGCCCGCCGAGGTTGGCTCACCTCGGGGTTGAAGGCTTCTTGGGTTCCGGCGTACCCATGAACAACTTGTAGAGTTTATTTTCAAGCGTATTGGCAGAGTAGTCCGCCGGTGCAGTGCCCTCAAGAAAATATTCCGTTATGGCAGCATCCCCGGCCAGTGGTTTGGCTAACATTCCCGTTCTGGAATCGATCTTCGCGGTAACGATTCCCTCAGGAACCGGGAAAGTTTCCACCGGGGTATTCCCCACGGCCTTCTCCATAAAATACAGCCAGATTGGCGCAGCGGCAAGCCCGCCGACCTCTTGACGACCAAGGGGCTTACCGTCATCGAAACCAACCCAGACCGCTGCCACCAGCGACGGCGTGTATCCGATAAACCAGGCGTCTTTCAAGTCATCCGTCGTTCCGGTCTTGCCGGCAACAGGCCGACCGATGGCCTTGACCCCCTGCCCCGTCCCACGCTGCACAACGTCCTGAAGGATGGAGGTCGTGATAAAGGCAACCTTCGGGTCGATCACCTGCTGGTACGCGGGTTCATGTTCCTCAAAGATATTGCCCGTCCGGTCAACGATCTTTTTGATGAAAAAAGGTTCGACCTTCTTGCCCTGGTTAGCGAGAACGCCAAAGGCCCTGACGATCTCCTGGAGCGTGACCGCTGACGTACCAAGGGCCATGGAGAGATTCCGGGCAAGCGGAGACGCGATCCCCATGTTGGCGGCATAGTCCGCAGCATAATCGACGCCAATTTCCTGAAGCAGCTTGATCGTAATAATGTTCCGGGAATGCACCAGCGCCGTTCTCAGGGTGGTGGGACCATGGTATTCGCGGTCGAAATTCTCCGGATTCCAATCCTGGCCGCCAGGCAGGGCACCCTTGAAGGACAGGGGTTCGTCAACGAGAACCTTGGCGGCAGTAAAGCCCTTATCAAAGGCCGCCGTATAGATCAGGGGTTTAAATGCAGATCCGGGCTGACGCCGGGCCTGTGTCGCACGGTTGAATTCGCTCTGATAGAAATTCCGCCCTCCGACCATGGCCTTCACTTCACCTGTTCGAACGTCCATGCACAGCAAAGCGCCCTGAACGGGTTGCTTCAGTCGGATCATCACCTGAATCGGGTTGCCGACACTAATGATTTTTACATTAAGCGTGTCTCCGGCTCGGAGCGGCGCGCGGGACGGCTTGCCCGATTCGACGTCTGCATCGACCTGACCGCCATCGATATCATCGTAAGACGCGATCCCCCGATAAGCGCCGATTCGGAGTCTAACCACACGCTCGGCTTCATCGTTGCCCTCGACAAGCGCTTTGACCGTCATCCCCTGTTTGAGCTCTCTTTGCCCCAGTTCCTGGCTAACAGCTGCAAGAAAAGCGGCATACTTTCCCTGGGAAATGTTGCGAATGGGCGACTTATACCCCTCCCGTTCCTCAACCTCGCGCAACCCGCGTTCGATAGCCGTCTCCGCTGCATGCTGCATATCCATATTCATGGTCGTATAGACATTGAGGCCCTCTTTATACAGAACATCGCTGCCATAGTTTTCCAGGATGTACCGCCTGACATTTTCGATAAAATAGGGTCCAACCTTCCCTTGGAGGGCATGGGTATTGAGACGGACGCGGGCAGTGAGGGCATTGTCTTTTTCTTGCGCCGTGATGTAGCCGTCTTCGACCATGCGTGTGAGGACGTAGGCTTGACGCTGCTTGGCCCTCTCCATGCTGACAAAGGGAGAGAATTTATTGGGGGCTTTGGGCAGTCCCGCCAACATGGCCGACTCGGCCAGATTGACGTTGGTTGCACTTTTTCCGAAATAGCACTGAGCAGCGGCATCCACGCCGTAAGCGCCATGCCCAAGATAGATCTGATTCAGGTAAAGATTGAGAATTTCATACTTCTTCAGATACTTATCGATCCGATAAGCCAGAATCGCCTCTTTGATCTTCCGGTCATAGGTCCGTTCCGACGACAGGTAAAATGATTTGGCAACCTGTTGCGTAATCGTGCTCCCACCCTGGACAATGGCGCCATGGGTGAGGTTCTTCAGAAAGGCGCGAAAGATACCCTGATAATCGATCCCCTGATGTTGAAAAAATCGCGTATCTTCTGCAGCGACAAAGGCGTTGAGCAGATGCTTCGGCACCTTGGAAACGTGCAGCACTCTCCGGTCTTCCAGATAGAATTCATGGATCAACTGGTTGTTGTCCGCATAAATTCGCGTTGAAATGCTGGGACGGTAATCCTTCAGGGTATAAATGTCCGGGAGGTTTTTGATGACCAGATAAAGCCACAGACCGGCGGCGAGAATCATGACGGGAAACGCAATCAGAACTCCCAGCATGATCTTCTTGAAGATACGGCTCTTCCCGGCCCGGCTCTTGATTCGATTAAGTGAAACCTTTTTGATTCTTCTCATGCCGGTTCTTGCATATCCGATTTCGCCTTGACGCGGCTTCTATCTCCCCACTTGGCCACCAGGATGCCGATCTCATAGAGGATCATCATGGGCACGGCCATCAGACACTGGGTAAAGGCGTCAGGCGTGGGTGTGAGTATAGCGGCGACGATGAAAATAATCAAGATGGCGTATTTTCTCTTGCTTGCGAGGGTCTTGGGGGTTACCAGCCCGATGCGGGTGAGAAAATAGATGAAGACCGGCAACTCGAAAACAAGGCCGAAGGCCAGCAGCAGTTTCGTGGATAAAGAAAGGTACTCCCGCAAGGTCAACATCGGTTTGAGGAAATCCGTTGAGAATTCGACAAAAAACTTAAAGGCCGGGGGCAGAACCAGGTAGTAGCCGAACAGAACGCCGCCGACAAACAAAAGCGTGGAGGAGGCCACAAAGGGCACCACGTGCTTCTTTTCACGACGAAGAAGTCCCGGCGAAACGAACTTCCAGATCTGGTAGAGGATGAAGGGGGCGTCCAGAATCAGGGCGGCAAAAAAAGCAATCTTCAAGTAGTTGAAAAACGCCTCGGGAAGACCCGTATAGACAAGATAACCGCCTTTCGGCATGGCCTGCTTGAGCGGCGCCGTCAGAACGTCCATCAGCCACTCTTTATAGTAGTATGTTATCCCGAAGGCAACGCCGAGGGAGATCAGGACGCGCACCAGTCTCTTTCGGAGCTCCTCAAGATGAGCCACCAGGGGCATCTTGTCTGATTGAGGGTTTTCCATACGGCCGGCTGCGGCATGCTCCTCGTTATTTTTTCTGGGGATCGGCCTTCGGGGGGACAACCGTCTCTTCGGCAGGCGTCGAGGAAGGGGTTTGATCCTCATCCAATCCGGTTTGAAAAGCGTCCCTTACCTTTTGAACGTCCGTTTCCAGGGATGAGACGTTGAGTTCCTCCTTGACACTGTCCAGGGCTCGCCTGAACTCCGCCCACCCCTTGCCCAGTGCCTTGGCGACCTCGGGCAATCTCTTGGGACCGATTACCAATAACGCCACGATCATGATAACGATAAGCTCTGAAAAGCCGATGTCAAACATGTACCGATCCCTCTCACACCGGTTCCTGCCCGGCCCCCGCAATGGCCTGAAACTAAGATTGTTCCGGTCAATTGTCAACCCATTTTGTTGACGGCGCTCACGAACGGAATGCCTGAAACACTTTGCTTTTCAACAGATTATATGGTAGAGAAAATTCAATTTTTAAGCCGTGTCTGCCTTGTCCATCCAGGAGGAACGAATGCCCTCGCGTACCGGAATTGTAAAAGACGACATTTATCTGAAACACGAAACGAGCGCCTATCATCCGGAATCCCCCAAACGCTTGGAGTCCATTTACCGGATGCTTGAATCGCCGGATATGCATGGAAAATTTATCGAGATTCAAGCCAGGTGCGCCACCCTGGAAGAGATCGGCGCAATTCACGAACCGGATTATATCGAGCGGGTTAAAAAGACGGCTGGCCTGGCCCACAGTTCCCTCGACCCCGATACGGAAACGTCTCCGGAGTCCTTTCATGCGGCGAAAATGGCTGCCGGCGGGTTCTGCAACGCCATCGATGCCGTTGTCGAGGGAACCGTCCCCAATGCCTTTGCTTTTGTCAGGCCGCCGGGACATCATGCCGAACCGCACCGGGCGGCAGGCTTCTGCCTCTTCAACAACGTGGCGATCGGCGCCATGCACGCCATCAATAAATTCGGAATGAAGCGCATTCTGATTGTGGATTGGGATCTCCATCACGGCAACGGCACCCAGCACTCCTTTTATGACGACAATCGGATCATCTATTTTTCGACCCATCAGTTTCCATACTACCCCGGAACGGGCAGTGTCAGCGAGATCGGCATGCGGGCCGGCATGGGGTACACGATCAACGTGCCGTTGACCCCGGGACCGGGCGATGCGGAATACGCCAAGATTTACGACAAGATCCTGAGGCCTGTCGCCCTGGAGTTCAAACCGGAAATCATCCTGGTATCGGCGGGATTCGATATCTATTTCAGAGACCCTCTGGGCGGCATGAAGGTGACACCGCAGGGATTTGCGCGCCTTACCCGCATATTGATGAATATCGCCGAGGCATGCTGCGGCGGAAAACTGGCGATCATCCTGGAGGGCGGGTATCATATCCAGGGTCTCACGGAGTCGAGCAAGGCCGTCCTGCTGGAGTTGAGCAATGAAACCGTGACGTCCGAAGAACCCCCTGTGGCTATGACACAAACTGCCGCTACAAAAATTGACGCCATCATTGCCACGGTTATCGAGCAAATCTGCCCGTTTTGGAAGTCACTGCGTTAACGAGTAAATAGTGAATAGTAAATAGTGAACAGTGACAAGCCAAAGAAAGTAGAAGTGCTAAAGGAATAGGGAGATGGAGCTTGTGGGCGGTTCCCATGAGCTTTTTTGTTTTTTCTATTCACTGCTTACTATTCACTATTTACTCATTCAGGAGGAGGTTCCAAGTGAAAATCAGCAAAGAGCAGGTCGAGTATGTGGCGCATCTGGCCCGACTCGATTTCAGCGATCAGGAAAAAGAAACCTTTACGTCCCAGTTGAACGATATCCTGATGTACATGGAGAAACTGGGCGAGGTGGATACGACAGGGGTGGCGCCCGAAACCCATGCCATCACCCTCATGAATGCCTTCCGCGAGGATGCGGTAAGGCCGTCTCTCGATCCGAAGGCCGCCCTGGCCAACGCCCCCGAAGAGAAGGCCGGGTGTTTTCGCGTCCCGAAGGTCATAGAGTAGTAACAGGTGACGAGTGACAAGAAAATGGTAGAAAAGGATGCTATGGAACTGTATCAGTTGACCATTCATGAATTGCAGGAGAAGCTCCGCAAGGGCGAGGTCTCGTCGGAAGCGATCACGGCCTCGGTCTTCGGGAGAATCGATGCGGTGGAAGACCGCGTGAAATCTTATATTACGCTGATGCGCGATGCGGCGCTCATGCAGGCCCGCGCGGCGGACGAGCGATTCAAAAAGGGGCAGCCCATCGGCCCGCTTGACGGCATCCCGATCGCCCTCAAGGACATCCTGTGCACGCAAGGCGTGACGACGACCTGCGGCTCGAAAATTCTCTATAATTTCGTGCCCCCCTATGATGCGACCATTACAAAGAAATTGCGCGAGGCGGGCGCCGTCTTTGTCGGCAAGACGAATATGGATGAATTCGCGATGGGGTCTTCGACCGAGACCTCCCACTTCGGCGTGACGAAAAACCCTTGGGATCTGGACCGGATCCCCGGCGGCTCCAGCGGTGGATCGGCCTCGGCGGTGGCGGCCGATGAGTGTATCGCCTCGCTCGGTTCCGATACGGGCGGCTCCATCCGCCAGCCCGCGGCCCTGTGCGGTGTCGTCGGTCTGAAGCCCACTTACGGACGTGTGTCGCGCTATGGCTTGATCGCTTTTGCCTCTTCCCTCGACCAGATCGGTCCCTTCACCAAGGACGTCGAAGACTGCGCCATCATGATGAACGCCATTGCGGGCTATGACGCCAGTGATTCAACCTCGGTTCCTGTCGAGGTGCCCGATTACCGCTCCTTTATCGGCAAGGACATCCAGGGCTGGAAGGTCGGCATCCCGAAGGAATACTTCATCGAAGGCATCGATCCCGAGATTTCGAAATCCGTCGCGCAGGCTATCGCGGTCATCAAGGGGCTTGGGGCCGAGTGTGTCGATATTACGCTACCGCACACCCAGTATTGCCTGGCGGTCTATTACATCGTTGCCCCGGCCGAAGCCAGCTCGAACCTGGCCCGCTATGACGGCGTCAAATACGGTTTCCGAACCAACGATGCACGGGACCTCATGGAGATGTATAAGAAGACCCGCTCGGAGGGCTTCGGCGCAGAGGTCAAGCGGCGTATCATGATCGGCACCTACGCCCTGTCCTCCGGCTATTACGACGCCTACTACAAAAAGGCCTCACAGGTGCGGACCCTCATCAAACGCGACTTTGAAGAAGCCTTCAAACAGTGCGACGTGATCCTGACCCCGACCAGCCCGACGCTGGCCTTCAAGATCGGAGAAAAGATGAACGATCCGATGCAGATGTACCTGTCCGATATTTTTACGATCTCGACCAACCTGGCCGGCATCCCGGGAATCTCCGTGCCGTGCGGCTTCAGCGCCAGCGGCCTGCCGATCGGTGTCCAGTTTCTGTCGGGTCATTTCGAGGAAGGGAAGCTGCTTCAGGTGGCGTCGGCCTATGAACGGGCCGCACAGATCGAGAAGAGGAGGCCACAGCTCTAATGGATTACGAAATTGTCATCGGGTTGGAGGTGCATGCGCAGCTCCTGACCCATTCGAAGATATTCTGCGGTTGCTCCACCCAATTCGGGGCGGAGCCCAACAACCATACCTGTCAGATCTGCCTCGGCATGCCCGGCGTGCTGCCGGTCTTGAACAAACAGGTCGTCGAGTTCGCCATGAAGATGGCCATGGCGACGCACTGCCGGATCAACGCCGAAGGGGTCTTCGCCCGAAAGAATTATTTTTACCCGGACCTGCCCAAGGGCTACCAGATCTCCCAGTACGACCGCCCGTTGGCCGAGCATGGACACATGGACATCGAAGTGAACGGCGACAAGAAGCGCATCGGAATCACCCGGATCCACATGGAAGAAGATGCGGGCAAGCTCCTGCACGACGATTTCTCGCCGTCGAGCTATGTCGATTACAACCGTACCGGCGTGCCGCTGATCGAGATCGTCAGCGAACCGGATATCCGCGGCCCCGAGGAGGCCGCAGCCTATCTGCGCCGGCTCCATGAAACGGTCGTCTATCTCGGAATCTGCGACGGCAATATGGAAGAGGGCAGTTTCCGCTGCGACGCCAACGTGTCGATCCGTCCGAGAGGGCAGGTCGAATTCGGAACCCGCACGGAACTCAAGAACATGAACTCCTTCCGCAATGTCCAGCGGGCGATCGAGTACGAGGTCAAGCGTCAGGAGTACGTCCTTGAGGGAGGCGGGCGGGTCGTGCAGGAAACGCGCCTGTGGGACGATGCCCAAGGGGTGACGGTGTCCATGCGCGGCAAGGAAGAAGCGCACGACTATCGCTACTTCCCCGATCCCGATCTGGTGCCCGTCGTCATCGACGAGGCCTGGATTTCGCGGGTAGCGGGAACCCTTCCCGAACTGCCGCTGGAGAAGCGCGAGCGCTATGTTTCCCAGCTTGGGATTCCCGCCTACGACGCGGGAGTGCTCACATCGAGCCCGGCCCTGGCGGCGTATTATGAAAAGACCGTCGAACTGTCCGGCAAAGCGAAGGCCGCCAGCAACTGGATCATGGGAGATCTCCTGCGCTTCCTGAACGAGGAAAAACGCGATATCTGCAATGCCCCGGTCCAGCCCGAAGGAATCACCGAGCTGATCAACCTGATCGATGACGGCACCATCAGCGGCAAGATTGCCAAAGAGGTTTTCGAGGAAATGTACCGCAGCAGCAAGGGGCCGAAGGTCATCATCGAGGAAAAGGGCCTGGTTCAGATCACCGACGAGGGCGCCCTGAAGCAGGCGATTGAGGCCGTGCTCGCCGCCAACCCCAAGGAAGTCGCCGATTACAGGGGCGGCAAGGAAAAGCTCTTCGGTTTTTTCGTAGGCCAGGTCATGAAGGCGACCAAGGGGAAGGGCAATCCCGCGCTGATCAATGGGCTGCTCAAGCAACTGCTTTCGGAATAACGAAAGTTTGAAGTTTGAAGTTTCGAGTTTGAAGTCAAAGACCGATCCGATCGGGTGATAACATCACCCCGAGGTTGATCCGTTTGACTGTTTTCGAAACTTCAAACTTCAAACCTCAAACTTTAAACTTCTTTTTATGATTCGAACCGTTTATTGGGAAAACGACGCCGTGGTCATGATCGACCAGAGGGCCCTGCCGGGTGAGGAGCGTTATCTCACCTGTCGGGACTATCGGGATGTGATTGCCGCGATCAAGGACCTGGCCGTGCGGGGGGCGCCGGCCATCGGCGTGGCGGCGGCACTGGGGATTGCTCTGGGGATGCGCGCTTCGACGGACGATACGGTTGACGGATTCCGTCAGGGCTTTCAGCGCATCTGTCACGAGTTTGCGCAGAGTCGCCCGACGGCCCGCAATCTCTTCTGGGCAATTGAGCGGATGAAAGGTCGCTGTGCTGCTGGTCTTGCGGCGGGCCTCTCTCCGGAAAAGATACGCGAGGCGCTGATCCGGGAAGCGCAGCAGATCACCCGGGAAGATATCGCGATCAATCGACGCCTGGGGCGCGCCGGATGCGACCTGATCCGCTCCGGCGACAGCATCCTGACCCACTGCAATGCAGGGGCGCTGGCCACTGCGGGGTACGGCACTGCCCTGGGCGTGATCCGGGCGGCCCGGGCGGCAAAAAAAAAGGTCCATGTCTATGTCGACGAAACCCGTCCGGTTCTGCAGGGAGCGCGGCTCACCGCCTGGGAACTCATGCGGGAAGGCATCCCGGCAACGCTCATCACCGACAGCATGGCCGGCACACTGATGGCGCAGGGCAAGATCGATCTGGTGTTGACCGGTGCGGATCGTATCGCCGCCAACGGCGATACCGCCAACAAGATTGGGACGTATGCGCTGGCCGTTTTGGCGAAAGTACACAAGATCCCTTTTTACGTTGCCGGCCCCCTGTCCACGATCGATCGAAGCATCCGGAGCGGAGCAGATATCCCGATCGAGACCCGCGGTCCCGCAGAGGTTTTTCAGGTGCAGGGCTTACGCATTGCGCCGGAGGGCGTGGCCGTTTTCAATCCGGCCTTCGATGTCACGCCGCACCGCTACATCTCGGCGATTATTACGGAGGCGGGCGTAATCCGGCGTCCTTATCAGAAAGCCATTGCGGCGCTGCCCGGCGGAAGAAACAAAGGGGATGCCCCCCTTTTTTGATGCATGCAGAAACTACTCCTCTTCGATTTTGACGGGGTCGTGGTCGACTCCCTTGCCTTCTATGAACATTCGGTGAACCTCTGCCTCAAGCGGCTGGGAGCGCCGCTCTTGAAGGATCGTTCCGATTTTCTGGCGCTCTTCGATGACAATTTCTACGAGGGAATCGCCAAGCGAGGCGTTAGAAAGGAAGACCTAACCCACGCCACGGCCAGAGTGGCGCCTCAGCTGGACTACGGCAAGATCGGAATTCATACCGAGGTTCTCGACGTGGTCGAAACCCTCAGGACGGAGCATGTCCTGTCGCTTATCTCCTCCAACTCCGCTCAGGCCATTCGTGCCATTCACAGCGCCATCGATTCCTACTTCGACCACGTTCTGGGGTACGAATTCATGTTCAGCAAAATCGACAAGATCCGACACGAGATGAAACGAACCGGCATCCCTAAGGAAAGAACCTATTACATCGGTGATACAGTCGGCGACATCAAGGAGGGAAAAACCGCAGGGGTCCGAACCGTCGCGGTCACATGGGGTTGGCATCCCCGGGAGCGGCTCGCCATCGCCTCGCCCGATTTCATCGTGGATACGCCGCAGGAGCTGGAAAAGATAGTGAACAGCGGCTAACGCCGCGGTCAACAGTGAAGAGTGAACAGTGAACAGAAAGAACCAAAAGGTGAAGTGCCCGAAAACCAGATAACGGCGTTGTTCGCTGTTTACCGTTCACTGTTGACTATTTACTGTTTACTATTCACTTTTTTATTCAACCCTTTCCTGCCGCAGGGGGATGCTGCACTCGACGAGCGTACCCCCGTCCGAGGCGGCCTGGATATTGAAAATCCCGCGGAGGGCAAAGGCCCGCTCCTTCATCCCCATGATTCCGAGGGAGCGTTTGTTTCGGATTTCGTCTTCTGTAATTCCCTTGCCGTTGTCCCTGATCCGCAAAGAGAAGAGCCCCTCACGGTAATCGATGGCAATCGATACCGCAGAGGCCTCTGAATGCCGTGCGACATTGGTCAGGGCCTCCTGAAAGATTCTGAAAATGGAGATCGCCTTCTCCTTTTCGAGGATAAAGTCATCCGTCAGGGTTGAGGTGAGGATGGTGGCAATGCCGGTTTTCTTCTCAAAATCCTCGGTTTGCCACTCGATAGCGTCCTTAAGACCGAAATCGTCCAGAATGGGCGGACGCAAATCGGTGGATATCCGGCGGACCAGTTGAATGGTTTCGTCGATCGACGCCATCAGGGCACGCGCCTTCTCAGTGGCTGCTTTGTTTTCGGGACGGATCTTTTTGAATAGCATGGCCAGTTCGAACTTAAGACCTGTCAAGGCCTGGCCGAACTCGTCATGGATCTCCCGCGAGATGCGTGTCCGTTCTTCTTCCCGAATGGTATGAAGACGTTCGGCCAAGGCATGGAGTTGATCCTCCATTTCCTTGCTTTGCGTAATATCCCAGATGGTAACGACCCCCAAAGGAGGCCGGCCCGCCTTCTTCACGACGGTGCCGATCGCCTTGGCCCAAAGGTAATATCCGTCCTTGTGTTTGATACGATATTCGATGGGCGGCGTTTCTTCGAGATCTTCGCGTGAAAAATTCGAGAAGAAAAACTGCATCACTGCTTCACGATCGTCCGGGTGAATAATGTCGAAGGTCGATTGACCTTCCCGCTCCTCATTGGTGTAGCCCAATACGGCCTTCGGACTGTTGGCGTACAGGTTGGTGCCTTCCGCCGATGTGATCCGAATCATGATCTTCGTGGCGTTCAGGGCGATATCACGAATCTCGATCTGGTGCTTCAACTCCTCTATCTCCGCGTGAAGACGGGAGAGTTCGCTATTGCGATGGACCATGCTAGATCTTTTTGACAATTCGTCGTCCATATTCAGCAGTCAGTGAATAGTAAATAGTAAACAGGGTGGCGCACCGCTCATTGAAGACTCACCCGAGCAAGCTCCAGCGAATCTCCGATTCACTCAGGCGGCGTGGAGCTACCGTTCTCCTTTTTTGCATTCACCGGTCACCGCCAGCAGCGTTGCAATGCGCACCGTCAGCGGGGGATGGGAGTAATGCGCCAGGACGTAGAATGGGTGTGGGTAGAGGTTGGCGAGATTGTCCTTGGCGAGGCGTTTCAGGGCGTCGGCCAGCGGACGGCCAGTGCCCATCACACCGACGGCGAAGGCATCGGCCTGTCGTTCGTATCGACGGGCGATGGCGGAGCCGATCGGGCTCAGGAAAAAGAAGAGCGGCCGGACCATGAGCGTCAGCAGGAGAAGGCCCGCAAAAAAACACTTCTGATCAAAGCCGAAGACCCGGTAGAGCGTTTCCCCGTCCAGCAGACGCCCGGCGGCATAAAAGAATCCGAATGCCAGGACCTCGATGGCGATCAACTGTTTGAGGATGTGTTTCTTTTTCCAGTGACCGACCTCGTGCGCCAAAACGGCCAGGATCTCGTCGTGGCTGTGGGATTCGATCAGGGTGTCATACAGGACAATGCGCTTGCTTTTGCCGATGCCTGTGAAGTAGGCGTTGGAATGACGGCTGCGTTTGCCCGCATCGACCTGAAAGATGCCCTTGACCTTAAAACCAGCCCGATCCGCCATGGCGACGATCTTCTCTCCGAGGGCTTCGTCCTGAACCGGTTCGTATTTGTTGAAGAGCGGCGCGATCACCACCGGGTAGAGCCACAGGATCAAGAGTTGAAAGAGGGCGAAGAAGATCCAGGCCCACAGCCACCAGGTGCGCTCACAATAAAAAATCAGGGCCAGAACCGGCGTGAGTAGAAGCGCAAGCAGGATAGCGGAGAGAACGAGGTTTTTGAAGAAATCCGCCAGCCACAGCTGGCCCGTGATGGTGCTGAATCCGTGTTTCTTTTCGATCCGGAAAGTGCTGTATAACTCAAAGGGGATATCGATCAGCGTGCCGCCCAGGGCCAGGACTGCGAAGAAGACGAGTCCCGAGGCGATGGGGTGCCAGCCGAACTGCAGAATCCGACTGGTCAGCCAGGGCAGCAAGCCGCTCAGGAGCAGGACCAGGATGATCCCGTCATTGACGAGGGTCTCAAGAGATTCGAAGCGCGAAGATTCGATCGTATAACCACTCATCTTCGAAAGAGTCTGGCTGTCGATGTCTTCTTTAAAAACATCCGGCACCCGATGGCCGAAGCGCCGGATATGGGCGACGTTGAGCTGAACGAGGAACCACTTGAAGGCGGCGCCGGCGCAGAAGATCAGGAGAAAAAGCGTAAAGAGTCCCGTAGCAGTCATGGCGCGGTTGTTCCATCCTTGGGAAAATGTTGTTCATAGAGCGGCGAGAAGGCGTCCTTCCCGGTTGCGAGCATCATGGTCAGCGGCATAATGCGCCGTGCCAGGGCGAGCATCCGATCGGTCGTTTCGCGGATATCCCACTGGGCATGGGCGTCGGCCCGCAGTCGCGCAATATGGTACATCTCCCGAGCGTTGATCTTGAGGGAGACCCGTCGCCGATGGGCGTTGGTCAGGATATAGGGCGCCGCCTCGGGCGCAACCTGTTTGATCTGTTCGTAGGTTTCTTCGGTCCTGGCGATGACCTCACGGAAACGACCAGTCATGTTGACGGCCGCAACGGCAGGCGGAATTGTCACGCCCAACGCCGGGTAATAGGGTTGCACGTGAATCGTGGCGATGCGGTGCCGCTTGAGTTGCGCGAAACAGGACGCACTGACGGTCAGTTCGAAGCACAATTCGCTTGCCTCGAACTCTCGCATCGGGGCATCGTGCGCCGTGATGGCGTGGAAGGACCCGCGAATCAGGGCTTCCTTTTCGGCAGGGTCCATGAGCGCGGCCACATTGAGGCATTTTTCCATGGGGTGCCCCGACGAGGTAAACAACAGTGTGGCGATCAGCCGGTCGTCCGCCTCCGGGGTTGCATCGTAGAGAACGACGTTGCCCTTTTTGGCGATTGCCCGCGGTTTATCGTCCCATTTTTTCTTTCCCCATTCGGCAATGCTCTGCGCGGCCAGATTGGCCAACAGGGGGCGCGTCTCAAGGTCGAAGGCAGTGGGCGTGGCATACCGGATAAGCGATGGCGTCACTTCAACGGCCACCTCATGGAGTCTGCGTCCCAGCTCCCGCGCCTCTTCCAGCGAAGACGCCGCCAGCCGCTTGAGCATCAGTTCGAGGTTGCGGGCATTGAGGGTCATGCCGAGCTGGGTTTCCGTCGCCTGGGCGATGATGTAACGGGCATCCTCTTTGGCCCACCCTTCCAGGAGTCCCTGTTTGGCCGGGTCCCGCGCCAACTTGGCGTGGGTTTCGAAGACATAGTCCCGGAGTTTTTCATAGAGCTCATGATACAGGGCGTACTGCTCGCGGACTGTGGCGGTGAAGCGGTCTTCGCACGCCGTCCCTTTCAGTTCCAGCGGAACGACGAAGTCATCCTGAAAGAGGACGTAGCGCTGCGATTTCTCTGTGAAGGAGCACAGGCGCGCCCGCTCGATCTCTTCGACAACCAGGCGGGAGACCCCGAGCAGATCGATGTTGAAAACGGCGTGCTCCGCAATAGAGCTGTGCCCCATGTCGAAGACGATATTGCGGTTGGACTGGCGCGCCTTTTCGACCTCCTGACGTGCAGCGCGCCGCAGCTCATCCACCGCCAGCGGACTACGGCTGATCCGGGCATAGGCCGCCGAGATGGTCTCCGGCGTCAGGGTCTGCAGCTCCGGGTGCATCGTTTCGATTTCCCGGATCAGGTCATGATCCAGGTTGTAGCCGGCAAGAAGAACTTTCACGGATACCCTTTCGATAGATCTGCCTCCGGACGGCGCCTGCAACCCGGGGCGGGACTGTATTGTAGTAATGTATTGATACAAATTTGGTTTGGGATTTTGGCCAGTTAAGGAAAAGCTATATCAGCAAAATCAGGGTTCGTCAATCATCTCGGGCACATCGTCCGGGAAAGGGGTAACAGTTGACTTGCAGGCCCGTTTTATGGAAAATCCGACATTCTGAATGGACACCGTGTTCGAGCACAAGGGGGCACAACTGCCATGGACTACATTGCCGATCTGCACACGCACTCCCCCTACTCCCGGGCCACCAGCCCGGAGGGTACCCTGAGCGGCCTGGCCGGTTGGGCGCGGATCAAGGGCATCCAGGTGATCGCGACCGGCGACTTCACCCATCCCGCCTGGTTCCGGCGTCTCAAGGAGGAATTGATCCCCGCCGAAGCGGGATTATTCCGACTGAAGGATGAGGCAACGATCACCGCGCCGCTCAAGGGGGTGACGCCTGCGCCGACCCCGGTGCGCTTTCTGCTGTCGGCAGAGATCAGCAGCATCTATAAACGTGACGGCGCCGTGCGCAAGGTTCACAACCTGCTCTACGTGCCGGATTTCGCCTCTGCCGAGCGGCTGAACGCCACCCTGGCAGGCATCGGCAATATCGAGTCCGACGGCCGCCCGATCCTGGGACTGGACAGCCACGACCTGCTGGAAATCCTGCTGGAAAAGGCACCCGACGGGTTCCTGGTTCCGGCCCATATCTGGACCCCCTGGTTCTCCCTGTTCGGTTCCAAGTCCGGATTCGATACGATCGAGGCGTGTTTCGGCGACCTGACGCCCCACATCTTCGCCCTGGAAACCGGTCTTTCCTCCGATCCGGACATGAACCGACTGATCTCCGGCCTGGATCGCTTCGCCATGATCTCCAACTCCGACTGCCACTCCCCCGGCAAGCTGGGACGGGAGGCCAACCTCTTGTCTACGGACCTGGACTTCTTTTCCCTCAAGGAAGCCATCCGCGGCAACCGGCGCGATACCTTCCGGGGAACGGTGGAGTTTTTTCCCGAGGAGGGGAAGTACCACGCCGACGGCCACCGCGCCTGCCATGTCTGCCTCGATCCCCTGGAGACGCGGCGGCTGGGGCTCGCCTGCCCGGTTTGCGGCAAGCCGCTGACCGTGGGCGTCTGTCACCGCGTCATGGAACTGGCCGACCGGAAGCGCCCGCTCTATCGTGAAGACTCGCCCGAGGTCTTCAGCCTGATTCCGCTTCCCGAGGTCTTGGGGGAGATCCTGGGGACCGGACCGGCCTCCAAAAAGGTGATGGAACAGTACAGTCGCACCATCGCGCGGTTCGGCTCGGAATTCAACATCCTCCTGCACGCCGACGTGGACGAGATCCGCGAGGCCTTCCCGATCCTGGGAGAGGCGATCGAGCGGATGCGCAGCGGCCGGGTCGTCCGCCAGCCCGGCTACGACGGCGAGTACGGCGTGATCCGGGTCTTCGAAGAAGGGGAACTGGAACGGCTGGCCGGACAGAACCGCCTGTTCGATGAGAGACCGGGCGCACGGCGCGCACGGAAAAAACAGACCGCGTCCCTGTCGTTGCCGGCCTTGACGGAAGACAGCAACCAGGCGTGCAGCGTCCCGCTGAAAACCGATGGCCCCAACCCGGAGCAGGCAGCGGCCATCGACTCGGAGAGCCGCCATCTCCTGGTGAGCGCCGGTCCGGGGACAGGAAAGACCTATACCCTGACACAGCGGATCGCAACCCTTCTGACCCGGGGCAGTGATCCGGAGCGGATGGCGGCCATCACCTTCACCATCAAGGCCGCGGACGAGGTGCGTGAACGTTTGCAGAAATGGGCCGGACCAGCTGGTGAGCGGGTCTTCGTGGGAACCTTCCATCAATTCTGTCTTCAGGGACTGCGCCGCAGCGCGCCCGCGCTCGAAGTCATTGGCCCGGAGAGCCGCGAACGCTTCCTAAAGCGCCTCTTTCCTGAGCTGGGCGCAGGAGAACGCAACCGCCTCGGCGAGCAGATCACCGATCATTTCCATGGTGTCGCCGAAACGGCGCCTGAAAATATCCGACCCTACCTGGTGGAACTCGAACGACTGGGCGCCATCGACCTGGATGCCGTGATCCCGGAATTTGTCCGGCGGATCAACCAGGATGCCGCCCTTAGACGAGAGATCGGCGCTTCGCTGGAGCACCTCTTTGTGGACGAGTTCCAGGATCTGAATGAAAGCCAGTTCGATCTGGTGAAAATCCTGGCCGAAACCAGCCGGGTTTTTGCGATCGGCGATCCGGACCAGGCCATCTATGGCTTCCGGGGGAGCGATCCCGCCTTTTTCTTTCGCTTTGCCGCGATGCCGGGCGTAGCGCAGGTGTTCCTGAACCGCAACTATCGTTGCCCCTCCGTCATTGTGACAGCCGCAATGGTGCTTGTGGCGCATAACAAAGAACATCAAAGCCGGTCAGAAGTCCGGCCGGCCCTTGTTGCCGAATCCGGCCGCTATGGCGCCATTGAACTCTACAAAGCGCCGTCCCCTGCAGCGGAGGCGGAATTCATTGTACGCCGGATCGAGGAACTGATGGGCGGCATCGAACATTTTTCTCTCGCCTCCGGCCGGGGCGGCGACAATGAATCGGAGCGCGGCCTGAGCTTCGGAGACATCGCCGTGCTCTTCCGACTCGGCAGGCAGGCCGAAGAGATCGCCACTGCGCTGGAACGACGCGGCATTCCCTTTCAGCAAGTCGGAACGGCGCCCTTTTATCTGGCGCCGGCATTGCGGCCTGCCTACACGTTCGTGCAGACTGCGGCCGGTTCTCAAACGATCGCCGACTGGCTCATGCTTGCCGCCGGCCTGCCCGGAATCGGTAGCGCCACCATCGACCGGATGGAGGCGGCCCTTCCTCTGACGGGTGATTTCTGGGCTTGCCGCGTGCTTCCAGAGTTGCCGCAGGCAGCAGGGCGAGCCCTGACAGCGCTTCGTGAAGCCCAGGAGCGCTTCAGAGAGGCTGCGAGCCACAGCGGTCTGGCCAGCACCCTGGCCGAAGTCCTGCCCTTTCTCTCGATCGTCCCGGAGTCTGCAGACGCCAAGCGATTGCTGGACCTGGCCGGAAGTTTCGGCGGCGACCTGGCCACCTTTGCGGGCCATCTGCGCCGCTACGCCGACGCCTCGGTCTACGACGAACGCGCTGAGGCCGTTGCCCTGATGACCCTGCACAGCGCCAAGGGTCTGGAGTTTCCGGTCGTCTTCCTGACCGGGATGGAAGAGGGGCTGCTGCCCTGTTCGCTGTGGCCCGATGCGGATATCGAAGAGGAACGGCGGCTTTTTTACGTGGGGCTCACCCGCGCCGAAGAGCGGGTGATTCTGACCGCCTCAGAAAACCGTCCCTGGGCCGGTCCCGCGCCCCGAGGGCTTTCCCGCTTTATCGACGAGATCCCGACGAACCTGATCTCAACGTCCGTTGCCGCACGCTCTGGCAAGAGAAAAGCGCGCAAAGGAACAGCGCAGATGGAACTGTTTTAGAGCTTGTCCGTAAATGCGGACAAGCTCTAAGTTAGGAAACAAACATGCCGTAAGGAAAATGTTTAAACATGATTCGCCCGTTACCGGATTCAGGATCGCCGATGCAATAACCCGCAAGCATGGATGCTTCCCCGAAGAAAAAGAATGTTTGCACCCCGCCCGCGGCAAGGCTAGAATGCCTCCCCATGGAAAAGCCTCAGACAGAAAAGACGCTGACCGAGCTGCAGGGACACATCGACAAGATCACCTTCTTCAATGAGGAAAACGGCTATACGATCGCCCGGATGACCGTCGCCGGACGGCTGGAGCCCGTGACCATTGTCGGCAATCTCGTGGCGCCGGAGGCCGGGCAGTTCATCAAGGCCGCGGGCGAGTGGACACGGCATCCGAAGTTCGGCGAACAGTTCCGGATCGTTCACTTCGAGTCTATCCTGCCCCTCACGGCGGAGGGCATGGAGACGTATCTCGCCTCCGGGCTCATCCGCGGCATCGGCCCGGTCATGGCCTCGCGGATCATCAAGCGCTTCGGCATCGAGTCCATCGACATCCTGGAGAAGACCCCCGAACGCCTTCTGGAGGTGGAGGGGATCGGACCCGCGAAACTCGCGGAGATCAAACGGGCCTGGCTGGAACAGCGGGAGATCCGCACGCTCATCGTGTTTCTGCAGGGTCATGGCGTCGGTTCCGGTTATGCCGTCCGGATCTACAAGCACTATGGCCAAGGGGCCGTCAATATCCTGAAGGCCAACCCCTACCGGCTGGCCGCAGATATCCCGGGATTCGGCTTTCTCACAGCCGATCACATCGCGGAGAAACTCGGATTCGCCAGGGACTCGGCCTTTCGGGTGGAGGCGGGCATCCTGTATGTTCTCATGCATCTGGCGGAGTCGGGAAACGTCTACGTCCCCTGGCAGCGTCTCGTGCACAACTGCCGGGACCTGCTCAAGACCGACGACGCGCAGATCGAGGCCGGGATCGGGGCCGCAGCGGCGTCAGGCCGGATCTGGATCGATGAGACGATTCCGGGCAAGGGCGTCTATCCCGTCGCTCTGTATGAATCGGAGCTCGACGTGGCCAGGCGTCTGGCGGCGCTGGCCGCATCCTCCGGCCGTGCGGCGCGCATCGAACCCGAACGCGCCCTGTCCCGCGTGCAGGCGAAACTGGGCCTCCAGCTGGCGGACAAGCAACGCGATGCCGTCCGGGATGCCTTGAACGAGAAAGTTCTCGTCATTACCGGCGGCCCCGGCACGGGCAAGACCACGATCATCCGGGTCATCCTGGAGATCTTTCTGAAACTCGGGGCGGAGATCGCCCTGGCCGCTCCGACGGGCCGGGCGGCGAAGCGGATGACCGAGACGACCGGGCATTCGGCAGCAACGATCCACCGGCTCCTGGAGTTCAACCACGCCAAGGGAGGCTTTCAGCGCAACGAGGACCATCCGCTGCGCTGCAACCTCCTGATTGTCGATGAAGTGTCGATGATCGACATCGTCCTGATGAAGAACCTGCTGGCCGCACTTCCCGAGGACATCCGGCTGGTCCTGGTGGGAGATATCCATCAGCTTCCCTCCGTCGGGCCGGGCAACGTCCTGCGCGACATCATCGCTTCCGGCGTGGTTCCCGTCGTCAAACTCGACGAGGTCTTCCGTCAGGCCCGTGAAAGCGCCATCATCATGAACGCCCACCGGATCTTGAGCGGCGCCCTGCCCGTGTCCTCCGCTTCAAGGGAAGGAACGGACCGGACGACGCCGAGGGACTTCTATATCATCGAACGCGAAGACCCGCAGGGGGTCCTGCAGACGTGCCTGGAGTTGGTGACCCGCCGGATTCCCGATCGCTTCGGCGTCCGTCCCGTCGAGGATATCCAGGTTATCAGCCCCATGAACAAGGGGGAGCTCGGCACCGTCCACCTGAATCAGGTGCTGCAGCAGACGCTCAATCCCAGCACCAAACAGGAGATCGGCCGGGGAGGCCGGACCTTCCGCCTGCACGACAAGATCATGCAGATCCGCAACGATTACGACAAGGACATCTACAACGGCGACATCGGCCGGATCACCCGCATCGACCGGGAGGCGCAGAATCTGGTGGCGACCTTCGACGGTCGCGAAATCCCCTACCCCTTCGACGACCTGGACGACCTGGCGCTGGCCTATGCCGTTTCCGTCCACAAGGCGCAGGGCTCCGAGTATCCGGTCGTCATCCTGCCCCTCCTGACCAGCCACTACATCATGCTCCAGCGCAACCTGATCTACACGGCCGTGACCCGGGGGCGCGATCTGGTCGTGATCGTGGGGTCCCGGAAGGCCCTGGCCATTGCCGTCCGGAATGAAAAGACCCAGGATCGCTTCACTTTTTTGAGACAGAGGCTAACGCTGAAATAGTCAACAGTGAAGAGTGAACAGTGAACGGATAGCGCATCGTTAAATCTCGACAACATAGAAGCGCCTCATACCTTCTGACTCACTTCCATTTGGTCTCCCGTAACGTCATGAAATTGCTGGACCGCTTACCATTTACTGTTGACTGTTTACTGTTCACTGCGGCTTCAGCCGCTCCAGACTTCCATATTCGCCCCTTGAAATCCACAGGACGTTGTAGTACTCATTGTCGATGAAAATAACCCCCCTTCACGACCGTCATGTTGCCCTCGGCGCCCGGATCATCGATTTCGGCGGCTGGGCCATGCCCGTCCAATACACCAATGTGATCGAGGAGCATCGCGCGACGCGGACCGCCGCCGGTCTCTTTGACATCTGCCACATGGGCGAGATCGAGGTGCGCGGGCCGCAGGCCTTTGATCTGCTTCAGTGGGTCATGAGCCGAAACCTGGCGGAGCAGCGCATCAATCAGATGAAGCTGAGTCTGGTGCTGAACGACCGGGGCGGGATTGTTGACGATCTCACAGTCTACAAGTTCGCCGAAGACGACTACCTGGTGGTGACCAATGCCGGGACCATGGGCAAGGTGTTTGCCCGCCTGATCGAGGCGCGCGACCGCCGGGGATTTGATTGCCGGATCTTTGACCGGACCGAGGAAACCTCCAAACTCGACCTGCAGGGGCCAGCGTCGCAGGCGATTTTACAGGGTATGGTGGCGGCGGATCTGAGCGTGCTGGGCTATTACGAATCGGTCCGCACGACCCTGCTGGGCGTACCCGCCCTGGTATCCCGCAGCGGCTATACCGGCGAGGACGGTTTCGAGATCTACACGGCCAACGATCCGATCGGGATGATCTGGGACACGCTGCTGGAACGGGGGAAGCCCCACGGCCTCAAACCCGTCGGCTTGGGCGCCCGAGACACCCTGCGTCTGGAAGCGGGGATGATGCTCTACGGCAGCGAGATGAATGAAGACATCACGCCTTACGAAGTCGTTTACGGCTGGCTCGTCGATCCGGCCAAAGACTTTCTCGGCCGCGACGCCCTGATGCAGAAAAAGGCGGCGGGTTTTGAGAAAAAGCTGGTCGGCTTCGAGATGGAAGGCCGCGGCATCGCCCGGCATGGCTATCCCGTTGTGGCCGCGGATGGCCGCGTAATCGGCGAGGTCACCTCCGGCACGATGTCGCCCACGCTCAACAAGGCGATCGGCCTGGGGTTCGTGACCATCGACCACAAAGAGCCCGGCACCGGGATCGGCATCCAGATCCGGGACAACACGGTCAAGGCAAAGACCGTCAAGCTGCCGTTTTATAAAAGAAGTAACAAGTGACGGGTAACGGGTGACAGGCCCATCAAAAGAATATATTCCGGTCATTGCGAGCGAAGCGAAGCAATCTGGCTGGCTAACGTTCAAAGATTGCTTCGTCACTACGTTCCTCGCAATGACAAGATGTTACGGGGCTATAGCGAGTTAAGAGCCTGGAGCATCAGGCTGCGCGTCGATGCCCTTCATTTCGAATTCCCAACAGAGGAGACACCCCATGTCCAAACCGAATCCGACTGACAGAAGATACTCCAGCGACCATGAATGGGCGAAGGACAACGGCGACGGGACTGTCACCATGGGCGTCACCGATTACGCCCAGGAGCAGTTGACCGATATCGTCTTTGTCGAATTGCCGGCTATCGGCAAGAAAGTGCAGAAGGGACAGCCCGTGGCCGTCGTGGAATCGGTCAAGTCGGTTTCCGATGTGTATGCGCCCGTCAGTGGCGAGGTGGTGGCCGCCCATGATGCGCTCGAAGCGGCGCCGGAGCTGATCAATCAGGACGCCTTCGGCGAAGGCTGGATCTGCATGATCAAGATGGACAACCCCGCTGAATTCGACAGCCTGATGGATGCCGCGGCCTACGACGCCTTTGTTGAAGGACAGAGCCACTAGCTAGCAGATTCTATTTATGGTGCGATTTTCTCACGTCGATGGAGAGTTTCTTTAGTGATTGCTAACTATCCCGAAAGCCTAGCTTATGCACAGGCTGTTCAAAAAGGCTTAGAGACAAGGCGCGCGAGGACCGGAAAGCGGAGCGTATAAGTTAATACGTGAGCATTTACGGCCCGGAGCGCAACGCAGTATATGAGCCTTTTTGAACAGCCTGCCGAGTCTAACGTCTGTATTAAGGAATCATCATGAACTACATCCCCCACACTCAGGAAGATACGCAGGCCATGCTTCAGGCGATCGGGGCCGATCGCGTCGAGGCGCTCTTTAGCGATATCCCGGAGCGCTATCTGCTGAAAAGGCTGCTCGATCTGCCCGCGTCCCTTTCGGAGCAGGAGACCCTGGCGGCCATGAAGGCCATCGGCGCGGCGAACACGATCCCGGCGATGACGCTGACCGGCGCGGGGGCCTACCATCACTATATTCCGTCAGTGGTCGGACATCTCGTCGGCCGCTCCGAGTTTTATACCGCCTACACCCCGTATCAGGCGGAGATCAGCCAGGGTATCCTTCAGGCCATTTACGAATACCAGACCATGATCGCGCATCTGACCGGGATGCAGGTGGCCAATGCCTCCATGTACGACGGCGCTTCGGCCATGGCAGAGGCCGCGGTCCTTGCGGCCAAGTCGCTCGGTCGCAAGAAGATCGTGATGGTCCGCTCGATCCATCCGCATTACCGCGAGACCGTCCGCACCTACGCCTGGGCCAATGGCTACACTGTGCTGGAGACGGGTTATACGCCGACCGGTCAGTTGGACAGGCAGGCGCTCCTCGATGCGGTGGATGGGGACACGGCGGCGGTGCTCGTGCAGAGCCCGAACTTCTTTGGCGTCATTGAGGACATTGCTGCGGCAGCAGGGGAGATTCATGCGAAGGGCGCATTGTTGGTAGCGGGTTTCACCGAGGCCACGTCGCTCGGGATTCTCAAGTCTGCCGGAGAGACGGGCGCGGACTTCGTGGTCGGCGAAGGGCAGGCCTTCGGCAATCCCCTGAATTACGGCGGTCCCTATCTGGGAATCTTTGCGGCGACCGATAAATTCCTGCGGAAGATCCCGGGACGTCTCTGCGGCGCGACCGTGGACAAGGCGGGGAAGCGTGGCTACGTCCTGACCCTCCAGACGCGCGAGCAGCACATCCGCCGGGAAAAGGCGACCTCGAACATCTGCTCGAACGAGGCCCTGTGTGCGCTGGCCGCAGGGATCTATCTGGCGAGCATCGGCAAACAGTTGAAGGATCTCGCGATCCTCAATGTCCGCAAGGCGCAGTATCTGAAAGCGCAGCTTGCTGGGATTCCGGGCTGGTCGCCGGTATTCAGCGGGCCGGTCTACAATGAATTCGTCCTGCGCTGCCCCGATCCAGCGGCAGCCAATGCGAAGCTGCAGAAACACGGAATCGTGGGTGGCTATGCGCTGGGGCAGGATTATCCGGAATTGCAGGATGCGCTGGTCTTCTGCGCGACGGAAATGCTGACAAAAGAAGATATCGATCGGGTTGTGGGGATATTGAAAAAATAGAACAGCGGCGGTGAAGGATTTGCGGGACGGCTCTCACCCGCTCAGAAATCTTTTCCCGACCATTCTAAGCTGCGCTTCACTGCCGGCAAAAAACTCGCCCTTCGGGCTCAAACAGTTTTGCCGGCGGACGTTCCGCTCCGCCAGAATGGTTCCCGAAAAAATCTTTGATTTGCGTTCGAGCTCCATCCCGCAAATCCTCTCTTATATAGGTACGTTGATGACTTTCTCTGTTGATAACAGAAAATTTCTTGCAGGCGTTATAGTTGCTCTTTTATACACAGCGATATTTATAATATCAGACATGCCTTGGTCTCGGGTTTATGAGGAAAGGATGGTCGCGCCGACATTGTTGTCCTGCTGTGTAGGGATTTTCTTTTCCGGAATTCCCTATACGGGTTTGCATCGATTATTAAAAAAGTCATACAAGTTTCCAACTTTCCAATGGATTGCCTATGTCATAATGATTGCGCTACCTGTGTTGATGCTGCCAGCATTCAAAATGCACTCTGGAGGTTGCGCGGGTTGGCAATATATTTTGATTCCGTTTCTTCAAATATTCTCATACGTGTTATTAAACATCTTTTTCAAGATTCTAGAGGTTGTTGATAATCGACAACGCGACGCAAACTTGTGAGGTAAGCATGGAACTCATATTTGAAAAAAGCAAACCAGGGCGTACCGCAACGACGATTCCGCTGTGCGATGTGCCGGAGGTAGCGGTCGAGAGCTGTATCGACGCGAGTCTCTTGAGACAGGCCGTCGATCTGCCGGAGGTGGCGGAGGTCGATCTGGTGCGCCATTACACGGCGCTCTCCAGACGCAACTTCGGCGTCGATATCGGGTTCTATCCGCTCGGCTCCTGCACGATGAAGTACAACCCCAAGATCAACGAGGATGTCGCGCGGCTGCTGGAATTCACGGCAGTGCATCCGCTCGCGCCAGAGGCCTTTTCGCAGGGGAATCTGAAGCTCATGTACGACCTCAAGGCCTCGCTCTGCGAAATCTTCGGCATGGCCGACTTCACGCTCCAGCCCGCAGCAGGGGCGCACGGCGAACTGACGGGCATCATGGTCATCAAGAAATACTTCGAGAAGAAGGGCGAGCATCGTCACAAGATCCTGATCCCGGATGCGGCGCACGGCACCAATCCGGCCTCCGGCGCGCTCTGCGGCTTCGAGACGGTGACGGTCAAGTCCAACGCCGAGGGCGGGGTCGATATCGATCACCTGAAATCCCTCATGACGGAGGATGTGGCCGGGCTGATGCTCACGAATCCCAACACCCTCGGGCTCTTCGAACGCAACATTGAAAAGGTGGCGCGTATCGTCCACGGCAAGGGCGGGCTCCTCTACTGCGACGGCGCCAACGCCAACGCCTACCTGGGCATCACGCGGCCGGGCGATCTGGGCTTTGATCTGATCCAGCTCAATCTCCACAAGACCTTCTCCACCCCGCACGGCTGCGGCGGTCCGGGGAGTGGCCCGCTGGGCGTCGGAAAAAAGCTCGCGCCCTATCTGCCGGTGCCGCGCGTTGTCAAAAAGCGGGGGCGCTACAGCCTGGATACGGCCTGCCCCGACACAATCGGCCGGGTGAAGGCGTTTTATGGGAACTTCAATGTCATGGTCAAGGCCTGGACCTATATCCGGTCGCTCGGCGCGGAAGGCCTGAAGCGAGTGAGCGAGGCAGCGGTCCTCAACGCCAATTACGTGAAGGAGCGGCTCAAGCCCCACTACGACCTGCCCTTCGACCGGGTGTGCATGCACGAGTGTGTCTTCTCCGGAAGCCGCCAGGTCCGTGAAGGCGGCGTGCATACCTCGGATATCGCGAAGCGGCTCCTGGATTACGGCTATCATCCGCCCACAATCTACTTCCCGCTCATCGTGCCCGAGGCAATCATGATCGAGCCCAATGAGACCGAGAGCAGGGAAACCCTCGATGCCTTCTGCGAGGCGATGATCGCCATCGCGGGAGAGGCAAAGGACAACCCGGAGATGGTGAAGTCCGCGCCGCTGACGACACCGGTGGGGAGGATGGATGAAGTTAGGGCAGCACGCGAGCCAGACGTCTGCTTTAAGGGGTGTGGCTGTTGATAAAGGCTCATATACTGCGTTGCGCTCCGGGCCGAGAATTCGGCAGCGGGTGAACCACTGTCATAGGCGGTGGTGAGAGAGCGAATCATGTTTAAGATTCCTTCCTTGGGAATCAATGCATTCTGACGCGGTTTCCAGAATGCATTACATGCTCACGTATTAACTATACGCTGCGCTTCTCAATCCTCGCGCGTCGCGCATCTGAACAACCGCTGTATGGTTTTTTGCGTCGGCTGATGACTTTACTGCTTGGCCCTGTAGTATTGTGCACAACGCATCGTGACGGATCCTGTGTTCATATATTAGCATTACGCTATTTTCGTGGGGATAACCTGGCAGCATTACACCTGAGCACTTCTACACAACGCGACTGCCTCTTCTAGTGATCAACGTGGCGTTACCGAATAAGATTCGTGGACAATGAATTCGAACGCATTGCTTAATGATTTTGCTATCCGCTGTTTTCGTGACGTGGCAGATCACGACTATATCGTTGCGCGTATGGCATATCGAGCCAATTTACTTCAGCAATTTCATTGGTCAAGCTTACAAGCAATAGAAAAATATCTGAAGGCCATTTTGCTATTGAACAGAATCAAAGCAAAGGATGTCAATCACGATATAGAAAAAGCACTACTATATGCTAATAAGCTTCCTTTTTTATTGCAGCTGAGTGAGTCGAGTAAGGAGTTCATCAGGCACATCAATAGATATGGTCGTTTTCGCTATCTTGAAAGCTCCTTCTACATTTTCGGCCCCAAATTGGTTGAACTTGATAAAACCGTGTGGGAGATTCGTCGCTATTGCACACAAATAAATGCTGAGATTCAACTGCATAGTGGACAGAAGATTAATATCATGGAGTACGAGTTAGAAAAGATAGCAAGAAGTGAACATGAAAGGCCCCGGTTATTTAAGTTACTTGGCGGTGTCTTAGAAAAGATCGTAGATTGCAATAATCACCCAGCTCGAAAAGCTTTGGTTTGGCAGAATGCTTTCTTTGGTTCCTCTAAGTTGTGGCGTCGCTCGGTGACAATGACAGTCTACTCACAAGCAACTAACTCTCCTCTCACATTGCATCCTGAAATTCTGGAGGAGATATCGCAGTATGTCTATTTACCGAAAGAAGTAAAAGAATCGTATCGCAGAGGGAATGCCTCCAGACTTTATTGATAATAAGCTGGAGGACTTAGTAGAAATTCTATCGCCATGAAAAAAGTCTTTATACGCAAGCCCGAGTGGCTGAAGGTCAGGATTCCGAATACGCCGGAGTATCACCGCGTGCGGGTGGTGCTGGAGGAAAGCGGGCTGCACACGGTCTGCCGCGAGGCGCGGTGTCCGAACATGACAGAGTGCTTTCATTCCGGCACGGCGACCTTTCTCATCCTGGGGGATGTCTGCACGCGCAACTGCCGCTACTGCCATGTGCAGCACGGCACGCCGCATGCGCCCGAGGCGGACGAGCCGGAGCGGCTTGCGGAAGCCGCACGGGAACTCGGATTGCGGTATGTCGTTGTCACCTCGGTGACGCGCGACGATCTGCCCGACGGCGGCGCATCCGTCTTTGCCCGGACGATTCTGGCCCTGCGCACGGCGATTCCGGATTGTCGTGTGGAGGTGCTGATCCCGGACCTTCAGGGCCGTGCTGATGCCCTGCAAACGATCATCGCTGCCGGGCCGGATGTGATTAATCACAACATCGAGGTGGTGCGTGCGCTCTTCGCGACGCTGCGGTCGCAGGGGGATTACGACCGGTCGCTGCAACTGCTCAAGCGCGTCCACGACAGCGGCATCGAGAGCAAGTCGGGACTCATGGTCGGCTTCGGGGAAAATCGGGACGAGATCCTTGCGGTCCTCAGGGATCTGCGGGAAGTGAATTGCGCACGCCTCACGATCGGCCAGTATCAGCAGCCGTCGCAGGAACAGGTGCCTGTCGCAAAGTATTACACGCCGGAAGAGTTTGAGGCGTTAAAGGTCGAAGCCCTGGCCATGGGCTTCCGGTCGGTGGAGTCAGGACCGCTTGTCCGGAGCTCCTACCGGGCGGCATTGAGTTGAGAACCGCAGTCAACAGTGAATGGCAAACAGTAAACGGTCAAACAATGGCACGGTGATTTAACGAAAAATGACTTTAAAGTTAGTCAGAAGTTGATCGCTCTGGTGCCGATTCAACTGGAGAGCTGATTGGAAATTAGTTAGAAGTCACTAGACCGTTTACTATTCACAGTTGACCGTTGACCACGGCGTAAGCCGTTTGGAAATTTATGTTTAACCTTCGTGACATTCTTCTTCTGATCGTCGTTTACGGCTCGGTGACGCTGGGGATTCTCTATCCCGAGACGTTTGCCGTCTGCCGACCGCTGCCGTTTTACTGCCTCATCGTCCTCTTCTTTTTCAGCTATCTGCCGATCCGGATGGACCTCTTCCTGAAGCGGGTCCGGGGATCGATGACCGCGATCAGCATCGGGGTTCCGGTCAAGCTGATTGTCCTGCCCGTTTTGGTCTGGTGGGGCTTTCAGCAGCTGCTGCCCGCCTATGCGCCTGCGGCGCTTCTGATGACCGCCATCTCGACCGGGGTAACGGCACCCTTCATCGCCGGGATGGCCGGCGCGAATGTCGCCCTGGTTCTGACCTTCGTGGTGGTAACGTCTTTTCTGGTGCCCCTGACCGTGCCTTTGCTGGTGCAGCTGCTCCTGGCCCGTGCCGTGTCCATTCCCTACGCCGGGATGGTGGGAACCCTCGCCGTGGTGATCTTTACGCCGATCGCCGTAGTGGAGATCCTGCGAAAGACGGCGCCGCGCGTCATCGCGGCGGCCGATCGGATCCGGTTTCCGGCATCCCTGGCGCTTTTCGCCATCACGAACCTCGGGGTCTTTTCGCAGTATGCCGATGTCTTTTATCGGTCGCCTTTCGTGATCGTCGAAGCGCTGCTCGTTGCCGTGGGTCTAGCTCTCGTGTACTTTTTAACGGGCCTCCTCGTCATGCGAGGTCGCGCCATGGCGGACCAGCTGGCAGGCGCCGTGATATTTACCAATATCAATAACATCATGGTGATGGTTTTTGCGTCGCGGTTTTTTGAGGCGACAGAGGCGACGGTGGCCGCCATGTACAACATACCCTTCTTCGCGGTTATCCTGCTGATGCGATGGTGGGGGAGACCCCGCGGAGCGGGCGTAGTAAACAGTAAATAGTGAATAGTGAACGGGTCACTCTGGCGACGAATCGCGGCAAGTGACGAGCGAAAATGAATGATGTTGAGATGTCAACGTTGGGAAAGAATAAGACCTGGATGCCCGATCAGGTCGAGCATGACAGGTAACGCATTTATTGCACGCTATTTGAACAGCGCGTCCAGTTTTGCTTTGGCCTCCTGGCGGCGCGTCTGATCCTGTTTGGCGGGGGGCTTGGTTGTTGCCCTGAAAAAGTCGCAGAAGTTGCTGCGGTCCCTGTCCAGAATCCGATCGGCCTGCGGTTCCCGGCAGCCGTCGGCGTAACCGGGATCGTAGAAGGAACAATGGCGGCAACTCCGGAGATCGGCGCCGCAACGCGGACAGACATCGCGACGGCCCGGCCCCGTCTCCAGCCTGATCTCCTCTCCACAGTGCTGACAGTACATTTCCATTCCCTCCCGCGAATTTCAGAGTGATCATGAGGATAGCGCGAACGCGCCGCTTCTGCAATCCCTGTTATGAAATCCGACCTTCCGGGCTTGCAAAAAGACGTGCAACCCTTTAGGCTGAAGACAAATATTCTGAATCCTCAGTCTGTTAGAAAGGAGCCGCCGTGCCCGCTCCAGATGCGCCGCCTCAGGTCTTCGGTATTGGTCAGTGCTCGCTCGATTATATCGGACGGATCGAACGCTTTCCGCTGCCCGACACCAAATGCGAATTTCAGGACCTGACGATTCAGGGCGGCGGGCCGGTGGCTACGGCGCTTGTCGCCCTGTCCAGATGGGGCGTGTCCTGCGCCTTTGCGGGCGTGGTGGGCAATGATCTCTTCGGCGACACGATTCGCACGGAACTGGTTGCGGAGAGAATCGATCTGTCCGGTTTGATGACCAGAGCCCAGGCAGCTTCGCAGTTCGCCTTTATCGCGGCGGAGCGGCAGGACGGACGGCGGACGATCTTCTGGCAACGGCCGACCGGCGCACCCCTTCAACCCGAAGAATTACAGCTCCCCCTGTTAAGGCAATGCAGCGCGCTTCATACCGACGGTCTCTTCGCGGAGGCGACCCTAGCCGCCTGCCATGAGGCGCGCCGTGTAGGCATTCCTGTATTTGTGGATGCGGGCTCCTGGCGCGAGGGCATGCCGGAGATCGCGCGAACGAGCGACTATTTCATCGCCTCGGAGGCCTGCGGGTTGGCCATTTCAGAGGGTGGTAGGCCGCAGGAAGCGTGCCGCAGGATTCTGGAATTTGGCGTTCATGTCGCGGCGATCACACTGGGGAAGCGTGGCTATGTGGCGCTGACATCCGGGGGGCAGTGCATAGAAAAACCTGCCTATGTGGTGGATGCGATCGATACGACGGGGTGCGGCGATGTTTTTCACGCCGGGTTTCTCTACGGCATTCTAAAGGGATTTTCGACAGAGAAAAGCCTCGATCTGGCAGCCTGGAGTGCAGCGCAGGTGAGCCTCAAATTGGGCGGGCGCGCCGGCATTCCTTCGGCGACAGCACTTCGGGAAAGGTACTGTGGACGTGACGCTTCGTAAGAGGAAAATTCGCGGGATCCTCTTCGATCTGGGAGGCGTACTGATCGAGCATCCCGTGGCCAGGATTATAGATTACTGCGCCCGTTATCTGGGAGTGGATCCGGAGCGCCTCCTGGAACTGCATCAACGGCATGGCAGCGACTTCCAGACAGGCAGGGGCTCTGAAGCAGTCTACTGGCAGGGCGTTTGCGCGGAACTGGGCGTCCCCGTTCCCTGCGCGGCGTCGCTCTGGGGCGAGGCCTTCGCCTATGCCTACCGCGAGCATGAAGAGGTTTTCGCGCTGGCGACGGCGCTGCACAATCGGGGTTATCGGGTGGGACTGCTGTCCGATACGGAAAAACCATCCGTCGATTTTTTCCTCAGTCGCTGTTACAATTATTTTGACGCCCTGACCTTCTCCTGCCTGGAGGGAACGGTCAAGCCGGATCCCGAGATCTACCGGATTGCGCTCGAGCGATTGGGAACGGCGCCTGCGGAGACGGTTTTCATCGACGATAAGCCGGAGAATATCGAGGGGGCAATACACGTCGGCATGCACGCTGTCCTTTTCAAGTCTTTCGAGCAGGTCCGGCAGGCGCTGAAAGACCTAGGCGTCGCGGCGGACTGAAAGGACACCCTTGCCATTCCGGAAAGGGTGCATAAGATAAGGGGGCATTATGGGCGAGAGAACCACCAGGCGGCAGAAAGACATATCGCGTGTGCTGCGCGACCGAAAGCGTCCGCCGCCGGACCATCGCGCCAGGCGAGACCGGAAGAAGACAAAGAGCTTGTTCGTAAATAACGTCGCCTGAGATCGCGCCCGGATTTGCGTCAGATTTTTCTGCAACGATTGAGCAAAACCGCAGGCGTAGCAACGCTACGTTGAGGATTTTGCGATTGAGGCGCGGGAAAAGATGACGTGAAGATGGGATGCGAGGTGGCGAGGTTATTTACGAACAAGCTCTAAAAATAACGCAACATCGCAGGAGGGACTATGGACGAGAAACAACGGTTGGATGCACTGGAATTGGCGTTGAAGAATGAAAAGCAGGAGAGAGCGTTTTACCTCAAGCAGGCGCAAAGAACGGCCAACCCGATCGGCAAGGCCATGTTCCTCCAGATTGCGGATGATGAGTTGGAGCATTATGAACGCCTGAAGGAACTCCACGAAAAATGGGCGGCACAGCAGAAGTGGCCCGAGGGGCTTCCGCTGACCGTCAAGGGAACCCCCATCATGACGGTACTGAAGGGCGTCCTGGCAAAGGTTTCGTCCGCCCCGGATACCGACAGCGGCGACCTCGAGGCGCTCAAAACCGCCATCGATTTCGAGGCGAAGGGCGCGGCCTTTTATGCGGAGTTGCGCGACGGCGTGACCGATCCGAAGCAGAAGGCCTTCTTTGATCTGCTGGCCGGCATTGAGCATGAGCACTACGTGGCGCTGAGAGACGCCGAACTCTTCCTGACCGATCCGGGGGCCTGGTATACGGCCAAGGAGCATCACGGTCTCGACGGGGGTTGATGGCAACTGACGCGCTCTAACAGTTGACAGGGAACGGCTAATGGGCTCAAAGGCATCCGGTTATCGCTAAAAAGCGATGCCGCAGGAAGCTGAGAGCCGATCACTAACTCGCGCAGAAGGAGGTGGATTATGATCAAGAAGATCCTCGTGGCTACGGATGATTCGGAATCGGCACGCAGGGCGGTGACCTATGCCGTCGATCTGGCGGCGACACTGAAGGCCACTTTGGCAGCGGTTCATGTCGTCAATATTCCCGCCGTTGTCGAGAGGCAGAGCGTTGCCAGCGGCGTGTCGCCGACACACCTCATGGAACCCGTTGAAGATTACCTGAAACAATCAGCCGAAGCGTTGATGGCAGACCTGGAGGCGGTTTGTGGCCGCCGCGGCGTGCCCTTCGAAGGAATCGTCCGTTCAGGACACCCCGTCTCGGAAATCGTCAAGGCCGCCGGAGCAACACGCGCCGACCTGATCATCCTCGGGTCCCACGGTCGCAGCGCTCTCGGCTCGGTGCTCTTGGGAAGCGTGGCACTGGGTGTCATCCACCAGGAGGCCGGGGCTCCCGTAACCATCGTAAGGTAGATCTTTGCCCTCGACTTCTAACGTGAAGTAAGCTACGGTTTATCGATTGCATAACACCGCGGCCGCGCTGCAGCGCGGCCTGCCGAATGGGTTCGTCATGAGTTTCTTTCAGCCGGACAAAAGGGAGGTCGTCAGGTCTTACGCATCGGGGCGCCCCAAGGAAAAAAAGACCCTCGTGGGTGGCAAATGCCAGGGGGAGTATCTGTCTTTCTATGCCGACGGTCAGGTGATGGTAAAACAGACCTTCGAAAACGGGAAGAAACAGGGCGAGGCGGTGTCCTATCATCCCAACGGTCAGATTCGCGAGGTGGGCGTCTATGACCGGGGAAAACTCGAGGGAGACTATACCTCCTATTACGAAGACGGCACCGTCCGGGAAAAGGCCCACTATCTCAACGGCCGACTCGAAGGGCTTTACGCCTTTTACCTCAAAAACGGGCAAATCAAGGAAGAGGAACATTTCAAGGGCGGCCTCTTCGACGGAGACTACACCTCCTATTATCAGACAGGAGAAGTCCGGGAAAAAGGCTCCTTTTCCAGAGACAAACGCAACGGAGACTTTATCCTCTATTACAAAAACGGTCAGATCAAGGCAAAGGCCCGCTATCGGAACAACAAGTTGATCGGCCCCTACCTCACCTTCGACAAGGAGGGCCAGGCAAGCGACTCGGAAAACGACGACGAGATAATTGAAGCAGCCCATGCCGAATTCGATCAGCTTCTGAGCCGTTTGCAGAAATCCGACCCCAAGTGAGGCAGGGGATGGTGGATTCTATCCTGATTGCCGTAGATGATTCCGATTTCAGCCGGACAGCCTTGAAGTACGGAATTTACATCGCCAGGAAGCTCGGGGCGTGTCTGACCGGTTTGCACATCGTCGATATCAAGATCATCCAGGGACCGCTCATGGGAGAAATCGCCGCATGCAGCGGGTTTCCCGCCTGCTATGAATTTCTCCCGAAAATCGAAGAGGCCCTCGAAAAGCGGGGCGAAAAGATCCTCGACGCCTTTCGTCAGGCATGCGACGAGGCCGAGGTGCGCTGCGAGGTAAAGCTGGTCAAGGGACTCATCGATGAGGTCGTTCTGGAAGAGGCCGAGGCGGCCGACTGTACGCTGCTGGCTCAGCGCGGCGAGCATTACCATCTGACCCGCGGCGGCTTTTTGGGATCGACCGCGGAATCGGTCACCCGCAAGTCAAAAAAGCCCGTTCTCGTGACGCCGCGGGACTTCCAGGAGATCGAGAGCATGGCTGTCGCCTACGACGGCAGCGCCCCGGCGGATAAAGCCCTGACCCTGGCGGCGGCTTTATCCGACCAAACGAAATGGCCGCTCACCGTGCTGATGATCGTCGAGGATCAGGCTGCGGCCGACGCGCTGTCGAGCCGGGCCGAGGCCGTCCTGGATACCTATGATATCGACAGCGCAATGGTCGTCCTGAACGGCCGCGAGGACAAGCAGATCCTGTCCTTCATACGAGACGGCTCCGTGGAGTTGATGGTCATGGGCGCCTTCGGCAGCGGCAGGGTCAGGGAGTTCTTTCTCGGCAGTACCACATCCTACGTTATCCGCAAAAGCCCGATCCCGGTCCTCCTCACACGGTGAATCGGCTGAAGAAAATCAGATCATGTTACGTGTAGATTCCTGTGCTCCTCACCTTACAATCTTGTAGGGCATCATGGATTTCGAGTGAAAATCGTGATAACGAATTAAAAAATTAACGAAGAGTCCCATCTGCGTATGAGAAAAATGAGAGCTATAGGCATCATCTGTCTTTTTGTGTTCATGCTACCAAACCATGTTTCTGCACAATCAACGGAGAATGAGCATATATTTACAGCAATCGTTCGTGGTTCGGCGGCTGAATTTGCGTTCTCCCTTCCAGAGCAAGAAACCTGGACTTGGAATAGGAAGGAAACAGAAGATAATTATCTAGAATATGCTTGGCAGGTTTCACTGACGGGCAACGACTTGAAAGGGACATATAATTTTGGCGTCTATCTTTTCAAGTATCCTCATTCCAATGAAATTAGCGGTAGCATTGACGAATTGATATACCGGGCACAAGCTTCAATATTTGACAAGTCATTAAATGTTAGAGATGATCTATCCATAAAATCGTTTATTCAAGACAAAAAATTAATAATTAAAATATCAGATAAAAAAACATTCTCTGAATTATTTTTACAGCATCCAACAATCGCACATTGCCGAGTAAGGACACCATACGCTAATGCTAATTACGTCCGTCAAATTCAAATAGAATTTAAATGACAAAAATAATACGGCAGGCGGTTAACATAGAAAAACAAAGCGGCGTAGAATACCCTCTGTGTATTTTTTGTAAAGCTGATCTCACCTGTTCATCAGCTTCTCGATATTACTTCATTTCAAATAGCATTCGGTTAATTATTGGCTAATTCGTTTAAAGCCGCTGTAGATGAAAGCAAATGCTCCGCCCGTCACTTGTTACTCGTCACCCGTCACTTAATTTCCATGAGGTAAGTCATGAATGAGGGAACCGTTAAATTGACCGTATATTCAGATTATATTTGTCCGTGGTGCTATGTCGGCCAAGGCCTGGTCGAGCGTATACAGAAGGATTACGGGGCCGAAGTGGACTGGCGACCCGTTTTTTTACATCCCGAATTTCCGCAGGAAGGCATGCGGTTGCCTCCACATATTCAACAACAGTTTTCGGCCATGTTCTCTAGGATCAAAACAATTGCCGACGAAATCGCGCTGCCCTTTGTGGACGTAGAATCATTTCCGAATTCACGTCGGGCGCTCGAGGCAAGCGAATATGCACGCGCACAAAATAGGCATAACGAGTTCCATGCGATCGTCTTCCGTAAGCTTTGGGGTGAAGGGCAGGATATAAATCAATGGTCCGTATTACGGGATGCTGCCCAAGAGGCTTTGTTAGATGCCGGTGAAATGCAGCTGGAGATTGAAAGTGGCAGGTACCGCGCTATTTTGGACAATGAACTGGAAAAATCCAAGGCATTGCGCGTTGAAGTTGTGCCTACTTACATACTGAACGATCGCTACAGGATCGTTGGATTACAGCCATTTGACGTTTTTCGGGAAAGGATAGAAAAAACCTAGCAAAAGAAGGTGCATCAAGTAATTGCCAATCTAGATACGCCGATTCTCTTTAATCCATCACGTCAGGACGTTTCAAATTTTGTTTACCGGACAAACGGGATCGCATGCCTGCAAATTATTGCTTGACATTTAGTGGTCATGACAAGTAAACAGCTTGGCTATGTCTGATTTTAACGATTTTGCCTTCAAGGATTCCCTCGGGTATTGGATAAGCATCGCCGGCTTGGTGTATAAGGGTGAGCTTGGGAAATGCCTGAAGCCTTTTAACGTGACACCGGAGCAATGGGTTATCCTTAACCGGCTCTCCTATGATGATGGCGTATGCCAGAAGGAGCTGGCTGACAGGCTTACCAAGGACCAATCGAACACGGCCCGCATTCTTGAAAAGATGGTAAACAAAGGGCTGGTCCGCAGAGACCCGAATCCTTCCGACGGGAGGTCTTTCCTGGTTTCTTTGACTGCAAAGGGTAAAAAGCTTCGTGAACAACTCCTGCCCGTCGTGATGCAGTTCAGGAAAAAAGCACAGACAGGTTTTTCCGAGCTGGAGCTAAAATTTGCAAAAGAGCTGCTTCAGAAATTTCTAACTAACCTCGGCTGATTTTTTTGCAAAATTACTTGCCATGACAACTATTTCGGGGGTCAAAATTCCTAAGGGAAGAGTGGAATTAATGCACAGGAACGTTATCAAATCTATTTTAACGGGTCTTCTGGCACTGGGAGCAATGACCGTGTTTCTCAATGGCTGCGCCAGATTGCCCATCGGAATTTCCCCCCAGGCACGTCAGCTCGATCCCAATAACCTGGATGCCGGCGCCGTCGTCCGGTCATCGGCAAATTCAAACGCTCCTTGGCCGACGTCAGCCTGGTGGAAAGCGCTTAACGACCCCCAACTCGACAGTCTGGTTGAGCAGGCCGCGGCGGGCAACCCTTCGCTACGCATAGCCGAGACCAGGATTGCCAAAGCCCGGTTTTTAGCTCAAGGGGCGAAGGCCCCGCTCTGGCCGAGTCTGAATGCAGGCTCTGTGCTCACGTACGAGCACTTTACCGAAAATCATCTGATCCCACCACCCTACGCCGGCGAAGAATACTGGAATAACCATGCAGCCTTCGAACTGGCCTACAATCTCGACCTGTGGGGGAAAAATCGCTATGCCCTTCAGGCCGCCCTGGACATCGTTAAAGTAACCGATGCAGAGGCGCGCGTTGTCAAGCTCAACCTTGAAACAGCGGTCGTCCGTACCTATGTGCAGCTGTCCCTGCGATTTGTCGAACAGGATATAGCGCGTAACAGTCTGCGGCAGCGCCAGGACATACTTGAGATCACGCAAAAGCGGCTGAATGCCGGTCTCGCCACGGAATTCGACAGAAGCCAGGCAGAAACGCCCGTACCGGCGGCGCGGGCCGAACTGGAGAGGGTAACCGAAACGATCGAACTGTTGCGCAACCAGTTGAGCGCACTCACTGGAAATGGTCCCGGTTTCGGAGAGCGGATTTGTCGCCCGACACTCTCGCTGAATATACCGATCGCCGTACCTTCAGTGCTTCCCGCCGATCTTTTGGGACGGCGACCGGATGTGGCTGCGCAGCGCTGGCGGGTCGAAGCGGCGAGGAAAGATATCAAGGCGGCAAAGGCCGCCTTTTATCCCAACATAAATCTGGCGGCTTTTACAGGCTGGACGGCCTTCGGGTTTTCCAAGTTCTTTTCGGCCGGTTCGCTGGAGTACGGTGTTGCTCCCGCCATTTCGCTTCCCATCTTCGAAGGGGGGCGGCTGCGCAGCGAGCTCGGCGCGGTGACAGCCGACTACGACGGGGCGGTCGAATCCTACAACCTGACCCTCATACAGGCCCTGCAGGATGTCTCCAATGCGCTCGTCACGATGCATTCCCTGGAAAAGCAGCAAATAGAGGCGGACCGGGCAAACATCCTCGCGGAACGCGCTTACGGAATCGCCATGCGCGGCTATCGCGCCGGTCTCACCGACTACCTGAACGTCCTCAATGCGCAGAACCAGACGCTCATAGAAGCGCTGCACACAGCGCAGAACCGGGCACGGCAGCTCGACGCCTACGCCCAGCTGATGCAGGCTCTGGGCGGCGGGATGTCAACGGAGACTCCCGCGGACGGGCTTGCGACCGCTACTGAAGACGGCGCCTGCCGACTTTCCCGAGCGGCCGCGAGGACGGATATGCCATGAGCAGCATTGTCTGGAGCGACATGCGCTCCCGCGTCGGGGTGGTGCTCAAGGACGTCGCGGCCGTGGCGGTAAAAGAGGCGGCCGGATGGTTGTTCGTTTTCAAAATGACTCTCGCAGTCGTGATCGCCATGTGGGTGTCGATACGCTTCGAACTGGGTCAGCCGTTCACGGCCATGGTGACCGCTTTTATCGTGATGCAGCCCCAATCCGGCATGGTTCTGATGAAGGGGGTATATCGCGCTTTAGGCACAGTTGCGGGGATGTTGGCAAGCCTGGTGCTGTTTGCCCTGTTCCCCCAGGAGCGGGAACTGTTTCTGCTCGGATTGTCGCTCTGGGTAGGCCTGTGCACGACGGGCGCCGCCTTGAGTAGAAACTTGAATACGTATGGCTTTGTCCTGGCCGGGTATACGGCGGCGATGATAGGGCTTCCCCTGCTTCCGCAGCCGGCGTCGTTTTTCGTATACGCAACCAACCGATGTACTGAAGTCATGATCGGGATCTTCTGTGCGGGTATCGTCAGCGAACTTATTTTCCCGCAGCATGTCGGCACGACGATCGTCCAGGCGGTACAGGGGCGGTATACGGAATTTGTAAGCTTTGTGCAGGCACTTTTCAGCAGAGGCGCCGAGCGCCCGGATCTCGAGCGGATGCACCTGCGCTTCATCGGAAGCGTTCTGAGTCTGGAGTCCCTGAGGGGGGTCGCAAGACTGGAGGCAACGCACTCTCACAGGGATGATGCCAGATTGCGAAGGCTGAACAGGGATTTCATGGCGGCGTCGACAACGCTGCATTCGCTTCATCAGCTTCTTGCGCGCCTGAAAAAGACTGGATCGCCGGCGGCCCTCCCCTTGCTTTCGCTCAGTGAACACCTGGCTGAGGCATTGGTGAAAGACGGAAAGCCGCCTCGCACCGCAGGGGACGCTTCTCAGGTCGCACGACACATTGCCGCGTTCCGGATGGCCCTGCCGGGACGTGTCGAGTCCCTGCATCGGGATCTCGGCATAGAGCCAGAGACCTCGGCAACCCTTGATTTCGATACCGGCGTGGAACTGATCCGGCGTTTCGTCCTCGAACTGCACGACTACACCAGAACCTATGCAGCATTTCCCGGCGAAGACTCGCCCGAACACGACCACCTCCCGTTTGCATCCAGGAGTGACTTGACCACGGCGTTGCTCAACGGTGTGCGGGCCATGCTGGCCGTGCTTTTAGTGGCTGCGTTCTGGATCGTGACCGCATGGCCCTATGGCACGAGCGCCCTGATGCTGGTCGCCATCGTGTGTTCGCTTTTCTCGACAGCACCTGATCCCGCTCAGGCCCTGAAATGGGGGCTGCTGGGCAACGCTATCGCCTTTCCGCTGGCATTCACCCTCAAGATTTTCATCATGCCCTCCCTGTCGGGTTTCGGGCAGCTGTGTGCGGCACTGATTCCTTTACTGATGCTCGGAGCCTGGTGGAGTCGCTCACCCAAAACAGCCGGAATGGGTCTTGGTTATAGCTGCATGATCTGCTTCATGACAACCCCGGGCAACGGGGTGCAATATGATCCGGTTCATATGTTCAATTACGGCACCGCGCTGATGCTCGGCGTGGCCACCGGGGTCGTGGTTTTCGCAACCTTTATACCTGCGACCTGTGCCTGGTTGAGGCGCCGCATCCCCCGCACCATGCGGCGGCAGATGATGATGGCCTGCTTCGCGCCGCTTTCCGGACTTTCTCACCGCTTCGAGAGCAGCACGCGCGATCTGCTGCGAACCATCACCGCCATGCAAAACGCGAGGGATGCCCATGACCGGCACACCATCGATTGGATGTTTTCCGTTCTGGAGATCGGGCGGGCCGTTATTCACCTTCGGCAGGGCATGAAGGCCTTCCCATGGATGAAAGAGATTGCCAGGGTTGAAAGGAGCATCCAAGCCCTGGCGGAACTCTTCCGGAAACCGACTGCGCATAACCGTGCAGCGGCCATCGAAGCGGTCGAAGAGGCAATCGATACGATGCACAGGCTGGGTGGAGAAAACCCGGAAAGAGTCCCGCGCGACGCCATGCATCTCGTAAAGACATCGCTACACTGTATCCGGATAACCCTGCTCGACGACGAAACAGCTTTGTCCGGCGCCGTTGGGGCGCCGACCGCTACTCAAGGAGATGCACTCTATGCCGCGTGAATTGCCTTTGTTTGACGCCCTGTTCCCAACGCTGTTTTTAGTATTTCTTTTGAGCATGGTCCTGCAATGCGTACTGGAACTGATATTCAGTCGCCTGGGCCTGTATCGCCATGTATGGCACCCTCCGCTGTTCAGGCTAAGTGTCTTTGCCTGTGTTTTCGGCGGCCTCGGATTGCTGACGTTGTCTTGACCGGCACAGTCTTCACACTCAATCATTTTGCAAAGGTCTTACTATGAAACTAAAACCTCTTATCAGTGTTGTTCTTACACTTTCCGTCTTTGCTCTGGCGATATTCGTCTCCATCGCCTTGTGGAATCATTACATGAATTCGCCTTGGACGCGGGACGGCCGCGTGCGTGCCAATATCGTCAATATCGCAGCGGATGTCTCCGGAACGGTCGTCCGTATGGCGGTGCATGACAACCAGCTGGTGCGCAAGGGCGACCTTCTATTCGTTGTGGATCGGGAGCGCTACCGTCTGGCGCTGGACCAGGCACAAGCCCGCCTGGCGTCCGCTCGTGCAACAACGACCATGCGGCGGCGGGAGGCTGAACGGCGTGCAGCACTTGGTGAAGACGTGGTATCCGGTGAAAGCCGCGAGAACGCGCGGTCACAGGCGGATGCGGCCGAAGCGCTTTCCCGTGAGGCCCAGGCAGCGTGCGATGTGGCAAAGCTCAACCTGGACCGGACCGAGGTGCGCGCGCCGGTCGACGGCTACATTACAAACCTTGCCATCCATGCCGGGGATTATCTAACAGCGGGAACAGCGAAGCTGGCCATTGTCGATAAAAACTCTTTCTGGGTCTATGGCTACTTCGAGGAAAACCGGATCCGCCTGCTTCATCCGGGCGATCCTGTGGAAATAAAACTTATGGGTTTCGACACCCCACTTCGCGGACACATCGAGAGCCTGTCACGCGGCATCACGGATCGCGATAACCCCACCGGGCGCGAGCTGCTCTCCGATGTCAATCCGGTGTTCAACTGGGTTCGCCTCGCGCAGCGGGTTCCGGTTCGGGTCCGGATTGAACGGATACCGGATGATATACCGATAGCAGCAGGGATGACCTGCACCGTGGTCGTCACATCCCCGCAGCGTTCGCGTGCTGGCGGTTGAGCTCACCGACTTTCCATACATTGGAGCTTCACCGCAGCAAGCAGCGGCGAAGCTCCAATTCCCAAGGAAATATGTTTTCTAGATCTATGCGGCGGAGTCAAACTCGTCCTTATCCTCATAGACCATGGCTTTTTTGCCGAACATCTTTATTATACATCCACCACCGGCACCACAGGCATAGGCAAAGATTATCGTTACCACAATGCCGGTTAGCTGTGCTGTCATTATGCCGGGAACGAAAAATATCGCGACCAGACCACCAAGAACACCTGGCATGCCGTGCAGATTATGCACGCCGCAGGTATCAACAATCCGAAGCATGACCTGAAGTCTCGGCTGGACTATAACATAGCCAACCACACACAGAGCACCGGCAAGAAGTCCAATCACGAAGGCAACAGGCGCCGTTACAAGATTGCACGATGCGCCGACTGCAACGCCGCCGGCCAATGCAGCGTTTGCCATATCAGCTATGGCGGGCTTGCCTTTTCTCAGGGCTGCGCTCAGGATATATGTCATGACCGTTGCGCCGCAAAGGGACAGGACGGTATTGACAACTGTCTGTTGAAACTGATCGGGTGGCACTACCGCACTACAGAAGCTCGGCCAGAAGAGCCACAACACCATGGACCCAACCATCGAAAAACGGTCAGATGTGTCATCGCTTTCAACAGCAGTTTTCAGATGTTCCCTTTGCGTGAATGCCATCGCGAGGCCAAGCCCGAAATACGCGCCGAAAGCGTGTATGATGATCGAGCCGGCCGAATCCTGAAAACCTTTGGTTATCCCGAGCCCTCCGTCCAGAACAAGCCATTCATTGATCATGTAAGCAGGAACGATGACGAGGGTAAGAAGCACATACTGGTGAAGTTTGAGCCTGCCGAGCACTGCACCCATTGCGATGAGGGCGGCAGCGACGGCGAATTCGGCGAAGAGAAGCGACTTGATGGTGGCCGCCGGAAAAGCCTCGGATGACAACGCACCCGTAGAGCGAAGAAGCATGTATAACGGCAAGCCGACCGCCACAACAAGGTAAGTTCCTGTCGTGGCGCTGTAACCATAGTTCTTCACGAACACCATCAGGAACCCAAAACCAACGAGAAGCATGGCCAGGATATGAATTGAAAAATTGTACTGTTGAACCTGGCGCAAGCCATCGACGGCGGCTTCACTGGCGAAGACGCTGGCCGGGAAGAATGAGACAATTACAAGGGCGCACACTAAAAACCAATGAGTTTTCTTCACCATATCCCTCCATTTTACAGTAATTGGAGGCACCTATATACTAACAATGAAAACCGGTCAAATTAATAATGTATGGCTTATTCATCTCGACATGGCGGCGGGACCCTGGAGGGAGGAAGGAAAGGCGTAATGGCTCTCCCTCTCCGGACAAAAGAAAGGTATAATAAATAATCTTCAGCTTTCAGACGCATGCAAAACGATTGACAAGTAGGCGAAAGCAATTTCTCCGCCTGTAGCTTGTCACGCGTTACACGTCACTATTTGTTCACCCGAACACCTGCCGCAGCTTCACGTTCAACGCCTCGAACGCGTCACACCGCGTCAGGTTGTAATGAATCGGCGTCACGGTAATAAACCCCCTCTTCAAGGCCGCACCATCGCTGTCTTTATCTTCCGGATCGGGAATCTGAGTTTCCCCGGCCAGCCAGTAATAGACATTGTCCCGCGGACCGATGCGCCTTTCAAAGCTTTCCATGAGCCGCGCACTGCCCTGCCGGGCCACGACGATGCCTTTGATCTCCTTCTCCGGTATCGCCGGGATATTGATATTGAGCGGGATATTCAACAGGGGATTGTCCTTCAGCATGAAATGCGCCATCTTCGCGGCAATCCGCGCCGCAAAGGAAAAATCGCTGCCCCGCTGATGGCTGTCCAGTGAGATCGCCATGGCCGGCACGCCCATGATCGCACCTTCTGTCGCGGCGGAGACCGTGCCCGAATAGATCACGTTGGTGCCCACATTGGCCCCGAGGTTGATCCCCGAGACGACCAGATCCACGGACTTTTCTGCCAGGGCCTTGATCCCGAGTTTGACGCAGTCCGCGGGCGTTCCTGTAACCGCATGTCCCCAGAACCGGCCGTCCTTGTTGGCCTGTTTGACTATGAGGGGCCGCGAGATGGTGATGGCGTGCCCGACGGCGCTCTGTTCCGTTTCCGGTGCGACGATCGTGCACTCGGCGACCTTCGACAGCTCCTGATAAAGCGCGCTCAGTCCCTTGGCGTAAATGCCGTCATCATTGGTTAACAGGAAATGCATGGCTGTCCTTTCTGTGATCGTTTGTATCTTCAATCATGACTATATTAACCGCCCGACTGTCACCTGTCAACGCGAGGGGGCATAAAAAAGGGGAGGCGTTTCCGCCTCCCCCCCACTCGTTACTTGTAACTTGTCACTCGTAACTGTCTTTCTACTTCACTTCTTCGAAGTCCGCATCGACAACATCGTCGTCCTTCTTGCCCCCGCCGGTCTGCGCGCCTGCACCGGGCTCGGGACCTGCGCTGCTGCCGCCCTGCTGTTCCGCAGCGGTCTTGGCATACATCGCTTCAGCCAGTTTATGCGAGGCCTGGGTCAGGGCTTCCTGCTTTGCCTTGATCGCTTCGATGTCCTCGCCTTCGAGGGCCTTCTTGAGATCGGCGATGCCGCTTTCGATCTTGGCCTTCTCATCGGCGCCGATCTTGTCACCGAATTCCTTCACGTTCTTCTCGACAGAGTAGAGGAAGGAATCCGCCTGGTTCTTGGTCTCGATCAGTTCGCGCTTGCGCTTGTCGTCTTCCACGTGGGATTCGGCCTCGCGCACGGCCCGATCGATCTCATCCTTGGAGAGTCCGCTCGACGCAGTGATGCGGATGCTCTGTTCCTTGCCCGTGCCGAGATCCTTCGCCGAGACGTGAACGATGCCGTTGGCGTCGATGTCGAAGGTGACCTCGATCTGGGGCACGCCGCGCGGCGCCGGGGGCAGGCCGACCAGCTCGAAGCGGCCGAGGGTCTTGTTGTCCTGGGCCATGGCGCGCTCGCCCTGCAGCACGTGGATGCTCACCGCGGGCTGGTTGTCCGCCGCAGTCGAGAAGATCTGACTCTTCTTGGTCGGAATCGTCGTATTCTTTTCGATCAGCTTGGTCATGACGCTGCCGAGGGTCTCGATGCCGAGGGACAGAGGGGTCACGTCGAGCAGCAGGACATCCTTCACTTCGCCGCCCAAAACGCCGCCCTGGATCGCCGCGCCTACGGCCACGACTTCATCCGGGTTGACACCCTTGTTCGGTTCTTTGCCGAAGATCTCCTTCACCTTCTGCTGGACGCGGGGCACACGGGTCATACCGCCGACGAGAATAACCTCGTCGATGTTGGCGGCGCTGAGTCCGGCGTCCTTGAGCGCAGTGCGGCAGGGGCCTTCCAGCTTGGCGATCAGTTCTTCGACGATCTGCTCCAGTTTGGCGCGTGTCATCTTCATCGTCAGGTGCTTGGGGCCGGACGCATCGGCGGTGATGAAGGGCAGGTTGACGTCTGTCTCCATCATCGTGGAGAGTTCCATCTTGGCCTTCTCCGCGGCTTCCTTGATTCTCTGAAGGGCCATGCGGTCTTTTCTCAGATCGATGCCCTGTTCCCTCTGGAATTCCGTACAGATGTACTCGATCACCTTCTGGTCGAAATCCTCGCCGCCCAGATGGGTGTCGCCGTTGGTGGATTTCACCTCGAAGACGCCGTCGCCCAATTCGAGGATCGAGATATCGAAGGTGCCGCCGCCCAGGTCGAAGACCGCGATCTTCTCTTCCTTCTTCTTGTCGAGGCCGTAGGCCAGCGAGGCGGCGGTCGGCTCGTTGATAATGCGCAGGACGTTGAGCCCCGCGATCTTGCCGGCGTCCTTGGTAGCCTGGCGCTGCGAGTCGTCGAAGTAGGCCGGCACGGTGATGACGGCGTCGGTGACCTTTTCGCCCAGGTAATCCTCGGCGGTCTGCTTCATCTTGGTGAGGACCATGGCGGAGATCTCCGCGGGGCTGTAGCTGCGGTCCTTGATCGTGACCTGCGCGTCGCCGTTGGCCCCCTTCGTGATCTTGTACGGGGAAACCGTTGTGTCGTACTGGACCTCTCTAGAGTCGAATTTACGGCCAATCAGTCGTTTGATCGCATAGACGGTATTTTCCGGGTTGGTAACGGCCTGGCGCTTGGCGGCCTGCCCCACGAGTCGTTCTCCCTTATCGGAAAAGGCAACCATGGATGGCGTTGTCCGGCTTCCTTCCTGGTTGGCGATGACGACGGGATCGCCCCCGATCATGACGGCAACGCAAGAGTTGGTCGTTCCTAAGTCAATCCCTATAATTTTACCCATGGTATGTGAACCTCCTTCTTTGTCAGAAAAATTTTATAAAGATGATTATTCCTTTTTTCGTTTTGACACGGAAACCTTGGCGGCCTTCAGCAGCCGGTTATTGAGCAGATACCCCTTCTGGTATTCGTTGAGAACCTTGTTCTCCTCATGCTCGTCCGTTTCGACGCTATGAATGGCTTCATGCAGATTCGGATCGAATTCCTGGCCGACGCATTCAATCTTCTGAACGCCGTGCTTCCCGAGACAGCACAGGATCTGATCCTGAATCATCCTGAGGCCGTCCACGAGCTTTTCGACATCCTGTGTCTTGTCGACGTGGTCGAGCGCCCGATCCAGATTATCGAGGCAGGGGATGATGTCCTTCACGATATTCTCGCTGCCGAATTTGAGCAAATCCGCCTTTTCCCGCGCCGCGAATCTCTTATAGTTCTCGAGTTCCGCCAGGGCCCGGACATATTTATCGTAATTGGCAGCGGCCTCTTTTTCCTTTTCCGCCAGCTTATCCCGGAGGGCGTCCATTTCGCCGGTGGTCTCGGACGTGCCGGTTGACGCTGCCTCCGGGGCCACGCCTTCCGGATGGTGGGCAGCTTCTTCCTTCTTGTGCTTGGTCATTGAATCCTTCCTCTTTCCAGGTTGCCGCGGATACGGCTATTTTTCGTTCGGCTTCTGGAACAACTTGAAATCGATCAGCTCGCAAATGACATGGCCGACGGTTATGTGCACTTCTTGAATCCGGGGCGTACTGTTGGACGAAACATTGAGGGAATGATCGACCATCTTCGCGATCGGACCACCATCGCGCCCCGTCATGCCGATCGTCACCATCCCCTTTTTCTGGGCCATCTCCAGTCCCTTGATGACGTTTGGAGAATTGCCGCTCGTGCTTATGCCCCAGGCGATGTCGCCGGGCGCACCGAGTGCCCGGATCTGCTTGGCGAAGATATCGGAAAAATCGTAATCGTTTCCTATACTCGTCAACACCGACGTGTCGGTGGTCAGGGCAATGGCCGGCAGAGGGGGCCGCTCGATCAGAAAGCGGTTAACAAACTCCGCGGCCAGATGCTGGGCATCGGCGGCACTGCCACCGTTGCCGAAGAGCAAAATTTTATTGCCGTTCATCAGGGCGTTGGTAATCGCCTGGATCACCCGATTGATCTTCCCGAGGTTTTCATTGATGAAAACCTCCTTCATATGGATGCTCTCCTTGAAAATGCGAAGGATAATGTCATCAATGTCTTCCATCAGTCACCCTATGATATTTAACTTATTGTATTTTTTGAAATTGCCCGTTCGCTGGCTAATATATTTATCGGTCCCGTCGATGTCAAGGCAGGCCGCACATATTTTCGAATAAATATGAGACAGTAAGAGGGACAGGGGCTCTATTCGATAACGCCTTCCCGGAAGGCGTCCTGGTTCCGGTACAGGTCAAGCAACTCGGAGATCTTGCCCCGGTTCAAGCTGGAGACGCGGGCATAGTAACCGGTGATCTTGGTGATACCGTCCACCCGGTCGGAGCCGCAAAAGATGCAGCTCTGGTGGAGCCCCTTGGCGGCGCGGCGGCAATCCCCGCAAACAGTAAACTCGGGGGAAAAAGTGATCTGGGCATTTCGTGTCTCTCGATAAGTCGCGGCAACGATCTCTGCCAAGCGGTGCGGCAAGGGCGTGCTGTCGCCCGTCCAGATCTGGGTCATAGCCCCCCCGGTGAGATAGGGATGGAGGGCTCCCTCTTTTGCAATCCGCTCCAACGGGGGCATGGGCTTTGAAACGTCCATAAAGGTTGAGTTGGTATAGTAAATCCCCCCGTTGATCAGATTCCCTTTGACATAACGGCCGGAGGACGGGGAAAATTGTTTCAGGTCCAGCTTGGCGAAGCGGTAGGCGGTCGTCTCTGCCGGCGTCTGTGCCAGCGAAAAGGTCATGCCATACTTCTTGCCGAGCTTATCGGCCATCGTCTTCATATGCTGAACGACCTTAAGCCCGAAGGCCAGGCCTTCCTCGGTCTCGCCGAAGGAGGTCTGCTTGTGAATCCGGACCAGTTCGTTTAAGCCGACCATGCTGATCAGATAGGAGAGCCGATCCGGCCTCAGATAGGGAAGCCCGTCCTGTTCGATGAGCAGAAAGGACAGCGGCCCCTTGTTGCCATAGGCCATCAGATCATCAATGTATTTTTTCTTCTGGTTGTGGGCCTGCGCCGCCAGGTCCATCAATGCCGTGAGTTTGGAGAAGAGCCCCGCGTCGTCCCCCTGCGCCTGATAACCCAAACGCGGCAAATTCAGGGTCACCCGGTGCATGGCTGCGGAGCGCATCCGCCAGGGCGTTTTCGCATCCTCCTGTTCCGATTTGCCGACGGCGGTGCGATCGAAGACGAAAAAAGGGTTCCCCTTCTCCGCAGCGACGGTACAGGCAAGCTTGAGAAAATCCTCATGGCCGGGGGTCTGAAAGAACTTCTCCGTAATGTGGAGGTACGGCCTTGGAAAAGAGAAGGGCCGACCCGTCGCATCCCCTGCGAGAAAGGTGTTGAGAATCGCTTGCGCAAAACGCCGGGATTCTGCGGCATAGTCCCCATAGTTTTTTCCCGTCGGCTCTCCGCCCGGACCGATAGCGGGGGTCTTGGCTAAATGGTTCGGGATTTCCCAGTAAAGTCCGATGCTCGTTGACATGACCTGCCCCCCCCGGGCAAAGGCCAGTTGAGACAGTTCATAAACCAGCAACTGGGCAAGCTGATCGACCGCCGCCTCATTCATGTTCGTCAAATAAGGGGCAAACGAGATATTCAGGGCCTCCCAGACGATGAAGCCGGAGAAGTTCCCCTGAAGAACAGCGCTGAACCGTACCATGTGCGCCAGGAGCACCTCGGCGTGGCGAGCCGGATTGGCAAAGGACGGAATATTTGGCAGGTTAAGCCCGAATTTTTTTATGTATTCCAAGGACTGAGAGGATCGATACGGCCGGTCGATATAACCCAGGTCGTGCAGGTGCAGGTCGCCGGACAGGTGAGCGTCCGCCACCTCTTGAGAAAAGACATTGTGCAGGGCGTATTCCCGCTTGATGCCGTTGGCCAGGGTCAGATTCGTCCCCTCCGGCCAGTGGGGGGTATTGGCACTTTCCTTGTTCTGATGAACGATCAGGTGACCAATATCGAAAATCGGAAAGCCGAGACGGGTATGCATCCGGCGGGCCTCTTCAAGTCCCCGTTCGATGAGCTTCGCGTTGACGAGTTCGCGAATAAGGGGGGCTGTCAGGGTGCCGATTCCCGAGGCAACGATCTGCCTTTCAACTTCTATGCTGACCGCCTCCGCTGTATCCTGATCGACATAGGTCTCCAGCATCAGGGCGTCGATAATGCGCTGGCGGTTCCATTCGACGACATCGTCGTTAGATGTGCGGACAAACAAGGTGATGTCTGTCGAATCTTTTGTGCTTCGCTTTGTCATGATCCAGTGTGCAGCCCTCGAAAAGTTGGGGCATGATAATACAGAAGGCGACCAAAAACCAGACCGAGTTTACAGCGGCTGACGCCGCTGCAACGGGTGACGAGTGACAGAGAAAAAGCATCTGGTCGCACGGCAGATGCAGCAGTATCACGGCGAGTTAACTGGAACCAGATTGTCAACCTGCTCAGAAGGGTCTATCGTTCCTCTTGGGGACCGATAGACCCTTCAATTTTATGGAACCGCTAATTCCGTCCCCGAACCCGTATCCATGCTTCTCCTCGGCCTTGTTGGTCTGGCAGGTGTGAGAAGTTCCAAAAAAAATAAGTAGTTCTAGGGAATAAAGGATTGGAAGGCAGGGTTGCAATGGGCCCTGCCTTTTTTATTAAACGCGATCAAAAACACGGTATCAACATCAACCCGAATCCTCCATTTACTCTTTTCTGTCCAGTTATAACCAAGTTGCCAATTCACCCTGTTAAATCGCCGCCGTTCCGCGCTTGGCAAGTAACCGGATTCTTTTCTGCCTGTCACTAGTGACTTGTTACTCGTCACTGCGGCGTCAGCCGCTGCCTTTTACAGATTTGTCTCGTCATACCCCTCGACGTGGCTCAGTGTTTTTTCTGCAGCGAGCGTAAGGGCCTCATCGTAATCATGGCTGTGTGAAAAGACTCGGAAATGAACGACGCGCGCGGGAATGAAGCGATAAATCTCCCGCAGGGGTTCCGGCGAGGTCCGCCCCGTGGCGGGATTGTAGATATTGATCCGCTTGTCTCCCTCCATCGTCGGGTTGATCGGGCGGGGATCCTGCGTGGCGAGATCCACACGGAAGGGCAGGTTTTTGAGTCTGGCGGGGAGGTGCTGCCGGATCTTCGCTTCGTACTCGTCGGCTCCGGCAAAGGTAGCGCCCTTCTGGACCTGATTGATAGACAACTCCGTCGAATAGGACATCTTCCACTTCACTTCGCGTTGATGGAGCTTTTCCCATTCCTTGGCAAGTCGTTTCTTGACTCGGTCCCTGCTGTCAAGCCAACCCTGGACGGTCTGATAGAGATTCCACTCGTCGCAGTGTAGATACGGATCGAGCTTTTTGGATGGATCGTGCGGGAAGAAGAACGACATCGTCTCCTGAAAAATCTCCTGGAGATGGAGGTCGAGCGCGCGGGTGGTGCGGTGGAAATAGACGTTCGTGTAGAGGTTGAGCCGGGCGTTGAGAAAGCGGGTCAGTGCGGAGATACCGGCCTCATGCAGCGTCAGTCCGCTTTTCGAAAAGAACGTGTAGTAGCGCAGCCGCTTGATATCCACGATATCCAGGGAAAAGCCCGTCATGTACGCGTCGCGCTGGACGTAGTCGAGATTGTCGACGGTATAGATGCCTGAGAAGAGCTGGCGCAGGAACTGGAGCCACTGCGGCTTTTTCCCGTCGTCGTGTTCGGGCATCTTGATGAGATAGGCGACATCCTCGGCCTTAATGAGCTCGCCCTTTTTGAAGGGGCCTGACGGGCTGCGCCGGATGCCTTCGATAATCGGGGCCAGCTTACTGACGATTATTTTCTGACCGAGACGCTCGTGGTTCAGATGGTGCCCCCTCAGGAAATGGTCGTCGAAGAAGTGCCCGTAAGGGCCGTGGCCGATGTCATGGAGAAGCCCCGTAATACGCAGGATTTCCTCGACATAGTTCAGCGAAGGCAGTTTACGACAGGCTTCAGCCAGACTGGGATAGAGTTCCTTGCCGAACTCTCCGGCGTTGTGCATTGTTCCCAAAGAATGCTGAAACCGGCTGTGTTCAGCGGCGGGATAGACCCAGCGGGCGCTCTGCAGCTGGTAGATCCGGCGCAGGCGCTGAACCCACGGGGAATCGATCAGATCCTTTTCCGTCGTCTCATCGCCCTGCCCTGAGAGGGGAACCGTAAAGCACGCATATTGATAGATCGGGTCCGCGATAAGGGCCTTGCCGTCGAAGATTTGTTCGGGACCGTTCAGGTTCATACAAGACTCACGGCTTCTTGCCGACGGCCACAATGACGTTGAAGATCGACTGCCAGGAGATTTTCCTGGTCTCGACATTCTTTCCCAGATAACGGGCGATGGTTTCGGCCTCTTTTTCCTGATCGGCGCCATAATAGACGATCGACTGATCGAAAGCGCGCGACCGGTCGAATTTTTCGATCTTATAGCCCGCCGCCTTCAATCTCATCGCCAGAACCCGCGCCTTGGCCATCTGCGTCGTACCGGCCAGAATCTTGATGCGCAGGTCTTTGCTGGCGACTGCGGCATTCGTTGCCTGCGCTTCCTTCTTCTCGACCACCCCCGTCGGCTGCGTCGGAGCGGCAGCGGCAGCGCTGGCGACTGCGGGCTTGGCCTTGTCCAGCTGCTCCTGCAAGCGTTTTACCTGATCCGACAGGGCTGCCTTCTCTTCCTGAAGCTTGGTCACTTCGGCCTGTTTATCGGCGACGGTCTTTTCACTTTCCTGGAGGGCCGTATTCGTCTTGGCGAGGGACTGGCGCAGATCGGTATTTGCTGCTGTCATCTCGCCGAGCTGCTTTTCACAATCCGGACCGGTCCTTTGGGTGGCGCTTTTAGGCATGAGAGAACAACCTGAAGCGCACAACGTAAATATAATCAACAAAAGGGCAAGAAATAATTTTCTATTCATGACGCCTCCTTCCCAAAGGAAGTTTTCAGCGGCTAACACCGCTGCTGTCGGTTAACGGTTCACGATAAAATACAGCAAAACCGGCGACGGATAACTGTATTTGCCATACCGTAAAAGAATTGAAAAATCCATTAAAATCAATAAGTGGCTTGCTATTTGGTTGCAGGATGCCTAAGATACGCCCCATGAAAACATCCCGACTTGGCATGCTTATCGGTTTATGGCTGGTTTTATCGGTCTGTCTTCCCGGGGCGCTTCCAGCTCAGGAAAAATCAACCTTCCCTGCGCCGACGGGTGCGGTCAATGATTTTGCCGGCGTCATTCCAGCTGAGTATCAGCAGCGGATGAGTGCGCTGGCTGAAGAGGCGCTGCAGAAGACCGGCGTAGCGATCGTTGTCGCCACCTTTGCCGATATCGGAGACAACTCACCGGAGGACTTCGTCAATCGCCTCTATCAGACCTGGGGAATCGGCCGCAAGGGAGAGGACAAGGGCGTCCTGATCTTTGTGGCCGTCAAGCAACGCAAGTTCCGTATCGAGACGGGCTACGGCGTAGAGGGGATTCTGCCCGACGGGTTGGTTGGCGAAATCCGCGACCGCTACGCAATTCCCCACCTTCGCCGCGGGGATTACGGCGAAGGACTCTTCAGGCCCATGCTGGCGATTGCCAGGGTCGTATCGAGAGGCGATATCGGCTCGGCGGAATCGCCTGGGCCGCGCGAACGCGCTCAAAACGTCAGACAGAATAAAGGTCAGGGCATCCTGGGACTGATCTTTCTGCTGGTGATGCTCCCTCTTCTGCTCTTCACACGAACGGGACGCTGGATTCTTCTCGGATTATTGCTGAGTGGCGGTCGCGGCAGTGGGGGGTATGGCGGCGGCTTCGGGGGATTCGGTGGCGGCGGCTTCGGGGGATTCGGTGGCGGGTCGAGCGGCGGCGGCGGCGCCGGGGGAAGCTATTAAAAACAGTAAATAGTAAACAGAGTGGCGAGTGATAGACGCGAAATAAGTTTTTTTGTCACTTGTGACTCGTGACTCGTGACCGCGGCTTCAGCCGCCGGAGGAGTATATGGGTAGAATACCTGACAAACCGGAAGACATCTTTGATGCGTTTGCGGCGGATTATCGAAAGGCCTTCGGAGATGATCTCGCGGCGATCATTCTCTTCGGCAGCGCCGCGCGTGGGGAGTATGTTCGGCACCGTTCGGACATCAACATGCTGGTGGTCTTATCGGAACAAGGAATCACGCAACTCGAGGTTCTGTCTGCATTGACGGCCCGATGGCACAAACGCCGGGTCGCTACCCCCCTCTTTATGACAGCGGAGGATATCGATGCGTCCCTCGATACCTTCCCGATCGAGTTCCTGAACATCCGGCGGCATTATCGGATGATCTTTGGCCGGGATGTCCTTGCCGACCTGGAATTTAAACCGGAGCACCTGCGCCTTCAATGCGAACGAGAGTTGAAGGCCAAGGCTCTTTTGCTGTTGGAGCGTTTTGTCGAACTGGACGGCCACACGGGGAAGACCCGCAGCCTGATCTCAGAATCGATCACGGCGTTTTTCTCGATCTTCCGGGCGTTGCTTTACCTAAAGAGGATCGAAATCCCCGCGGAGAATGCGGCGTTGATCCAGGCGGTAGCAGAACAATACGGCATCGATGCCGAGATTTTCAAGATCTGCGCCGATATCAGAGAAGGCAAAATAAAACCTGCGAAAGAGGGCATCGCCAGGATTTTTAATAGATATTTGCTTGAGGCCCGGAAACTCAGTGCGCGGGTCGATCAAACAGCAGTGACGAGTAACGAGTGACAAGCTACTGATGGTGGCTTTCGCGGCATGTTGCAGGCCGCACTGCCGCAAGTACCGGGACATGGAAGCAACCTTATTATGGAGGGAAAGACATGAGTGGTAAGAAGATTCTGTTGATTGTGCTGGCGGTTTTTGTTGTGATTGTGATCGGGTTGTATTCCTTTGTGAAAGGGACCTATAACAGCTTTGTCACCATGAACGAAGGGGTGAAGGCCTCCTGGGCGCAGGTGGAAAACCAACTCCAGCGCCGCTACGACTTGATCCCCAACCTCGTGGAAACCGTTAAGGGGTATGCCAAGCATGAGAAAGACGTCCTGATCGAGGTTACAAATGCCCGAGGTCAGGTCGGAGCGGCCAAGAGCGTACCGGAAAAAATCGCGGCCAATAACCAGTTGACGGGCGCATTGAGCCGGTTGCTTCTCGTTGTGGAGCGCTATCCCGATCTCAAGGCCAATCAGAACTTCATCCGGCTGCAGGACGAGCTGGCAGGCACGGAAAACCGGATCGCCGTGGAGCGCCGCCGTTACAATGAAGCGGTTCAGGCCTATAACATCAAGGTTAAGAGTTTCCCGGCCAATCTGCTGGCAGGGATGTTCGGTTTCACACCCGCGGCCTTTTTCGAGGCGCCGGCGGCGGCCAAGGCTGCGCCTCAGGTGAAGTTCTGACAGCCCAAGGGAAAAGGCATCGACCATGAAGGAAGACTGGCTGATCCGAACCGATTGCACCGGTGTGGACTGGGGGCTGGTTTCCGAGACCCTGAAGCGGGTCGGGATGGCATGGCACCCGCCGGACCTGCACCGGAAGGCCTTCGAAGCCAGTTATCAGTCTGTCTTTGTCTATCGGGAGAATCGGCTGATCGGATTTGGACGCGCGATTTCAGACGGTACTTATCAGGCGGCGATCTACGATGTCGCCGTGATTCCCGAATATCAGCGAGCAGGCATCGGCACCGCGATCATGCATACCCTGTTGGACGGTTTGCCATCGACTTGCAATGTCATTCTCTACGCCGCTATCGGCAAGGAGGGCTTTTACCGGAAGTCGGGATTTCGGCACATGAAGACCGGGATGGCGCGATTCACCCCTCCGGAGGTCATGCAGGCCAAAGGGTTTACAGATTAGGGTAACGGCCGTAATCGGCTGTCCGACTGCGGTTTCCATTTTAAAGGCAGGACCCTTGAGGGCCCTGCCTTTTTTATTGAGTCGAACCCTCACCTGAACGTACAGTTCAGAGCTCTTGTTCCCTGACGATCTCCCGCTTGATCGTTGCAATCAGTTCTTCAAAGACGGGGAGAACATCGGTGCGGAAGCGCCCGGCCACGCAGACTGCCATGATGTCGTCTCCGATCTTGAGGCGCCCCTCGTTGATCCAGACGCGGATCTCAGCGATACCGTCGCGCGCCTTCATGGTTTGCACAAGACGTTCAAGCGCGTCGCGGTCGTAGCTGAGTTGCATCGCCTGCACGGAATCGCCCTTCTTGGACGTCGCCCGGACAACGCCGTTGTGAATGAGGATCATGCCGAGTTTTTCAGGCGGGCATGTCGCCTTGATTTCCTGTATCCATTGACTGATCATAACATTCTCCCGATGGGTGTGTTTTGTTCTATCCTAATATGGGAAGCGGCTCCCATGCAACGGATATCATGAATGGTATTCTACCCGGAGGTGTGGTATACGAGCTCCATTGTGTGAGTCGTTTTAGCGGCGGTTTTTACCGTGACGATGTAGAAGTCAGACCAGCCTTTCCCGTCAGAGCATTGGCGGCTTTCCAGCGGGAAGCGCAACCGAGTGCCTCAGAGACCATTCTGGACGCCCCTTCTTCTCCCGTTGATACAGGACCGAATTAATCTGCTGCCGGCCGCAGCTTGCAGATCCGTCGCTGGGGCTCACGGACTTCACCGAACAGAATTAAATCGAACAAACAAGCGAGGACCAGATTATTAAAACAACACCTTCCCTTACATTCGAGTCTCTGGGCATCGACAGCCGCATCCTCCAGGCTGCGACGGAATTGGGCTTTGAGCACCCGATGCCTGTTCAGGCCCGGGTCATTCCCTTTTTGCTGCAGGAAGAGCAGGATCTCATCGCCCTGGCCCAGACAGGCACCGGCAAGACGGCCGCCTTCGGCATCCCCATCCTTCAGCGGATCAATTCGGCATCGGCAAAAACCCAGGCGCTTATCCTGGCGCCCACCCGTGAGCTATGCGTCCAGATCACCGAGGATCTGAAGCGTCTGGCCCGTCACATGGGCCGCCTGACCATTGTGCCGATCTACGGCGGCGCCAATATCGTCACGCAAATCAAGCAGGTGGCGGCCGGCGCGCAGATCGTTGTGGCCACCCCGGGCCGAATGCTCGATCTGCTGTCACGCCGGAAGATCGATGTTTCGGCGATCGATTGGCTTGTTCTGGACGAGGCCGACGAAATGCTCGATATGGGGTTCAAGGAGGATCTCGATGCAATCCTCTCCGGCACCCCGGAGGGGAAACGGGTTCTGCTCTTCTCGGCGACAATGCCCCGCGGCGTCGAGGCGATTGCAGACGGCTATATGAAAACACCGAAGGCCATTACGATCGGCGCGAAGAACGCCGGCGCCGAGACAGTTCAGCATCAATATTACGTCGTTCATGCGAAAGACCGGTATGCTGCCCTGAGGCGGATTGCCGACTATTACCCCGGGGTCTATGCCATTGTCTTCTGCCGGACGCGTCAGGAGACGCAGGAAATCGCCGACGCTCTGATCAAGGACGGCTATAACGCCGATGCCCTGCACGGCGAGCTGTCACAGACACAGCGAGACCACGTCATGAAACGCTTTCGCGCCCGTCAGCTTCAGATGCTGGTGGCGACCGACGTGGCGGCCCGAGGGATCGATGTTTCCAGTGTGACCCACATCATCAACTATAACCTGCCCGACGACATCGAGAACTACACGCACCGCAGTGGACGCACAGGACGTGCAGGGCGATCCGGGATCTCCGTCGTCATCGTGAATCTGAAGGAAGTTTATCGCATCCGGCAGATCGAAAGGCAGATCGGACGCCCCTTTGAACAGGTCAGGATTCCGACCGGCTGGGAAGTCTGCGAAAAACAGCTCCTGCATCTGGTCGATCGGATTCGGGACACGGAGGTTTGCTATGATGCGCTTGACGCGTTTCGCCCCGCTATTGATGAGCGCCTTAGGGAGTTGAGCAAGGAAGATCTCATCCGGCGCATCGTGTCGATGGAGGGAAAACGCTTTCTGAACGACTATCGCAACGCCGTCGATCTCAACGTCACGCTCAAACAAGAGAAAGACAAGCCGCGGGAGAAGAAGGTCGCCCGCCTGACAATGGTCCGGCTCGTCATCAACCTGGGGCAGGTCGATCGCTTCACCGATCGCAGCCTGCGGACCTTCCTGACCGACAGGCTCAATCTGCCAACCCTGCCGATCGACCGCATGGAGGTGACCCGCAACCGCTCCTTCTTTGAGATCGACGCACAGGTGGCCCCCTTTGTGATTGCGAAGTTCGAACGGAAGAAGTTTCAGGGGCGCAGCATTCTGATCGACTATGCAGACAGAAGAGAGCAACAGCGGAAAAATCCGGAACGCCCCCGGCGCGATTCCTTCAAGGCCACAAATGCGTTTATGGCGAAGAAGCGGAAGGGAAAGAAGTAGAGAAGTTAAGAGGCTGAGAAGTTAAGCAACCGTGTTCTTTTGATTGTTGTTCTCTGCTCAACTTCTTAACTTCGGTCTTTGCGGCTGCGCCGCGCCGCCTATTTCGCCAACGATCCGCCGTCTACGACCAGAACATGGCCGTTGACATAAGACGAGGCATCGGAAGCCAGGAAGACGGCGACCCCTTTCATGTCGTCGAGATCCCCCATGCGGTGCAAGGGAATCGAATGGAGGACAGCGTCGTAGGCGGGCTTGAATTCAGGCTTTTCGATATAGGCCATCATATCGGTCCGGAAGAATCCCGGGGCGATCGCGTTGACCCGGATTTTATGCGGAGCGAGCTTGACGGCCAGGTTCATGGTCAGCAGGTTGATCGCCGCTTTTGTGGAGTTGTAGGGGATGGCGGGGTGGCTCGCTTCCTCCGATCCGCGGAAGCCCATGATCGACGAGATGTTGATGATGTTGCCGCCCCCCTGTTCCTTCATCAGAAGCGCCACCTTTTGCGTAAGGATCCACACGCCGCGGACGTTGACATTGAAGAGTTGGTCCCAGCGTTCCAGCGGGAATTCGAGGGTGGGCGCCCCCCAGGTCGCCCCCGCATTGTTCACCAGGATATCGATCCGGGGGAACTGGCTCCTAGCCTCCGTAAGCATGGCACTGATTTCGTCTTCTTTGCCCAGATCGCAGGCAATCGGCTGTACCCTGACACCGAAATCCGCCCGAAGTTTCTCGGCCGCCACCTCCAGGGCCTTCAGCTTTCGTGAAACGATGATCAGATCCGCACCCGCCTCCGCCAGTCCGGCGGCGATGAAGCGCCCGATCCCCCGGCCACCTCCGGTAACCAGCGCCGTCTTGCCCTTGAGAGAGAACAGTTCGTTGAGTTTCATAGTGGCCTCCTGTGGGTTTCGATACGATCAGCTTTCCGACGGTCCAAGGCAGACGGGGGACGGGGCAAAGTGCGCCCCGTCCGGCATGATTTCGACATAATCCTTGTTGCGCGGGATCAGCCGGGTCAAAATCGGCGAAATACTCTTGTACTGCGTGGATACCATGACATCGCGGGTCGTTTTGAAAAAGGACAGTTCCCGCATGGTCATCAACGTCGGCAGAACCATAAAAAAATTATTGCAGCCATTGGCAGCAAGGGCCTCCTGAGGCGTAATCCAGATATGATCCGTCAGTTCGTGCTCATCGTGCTGCGGGTGTTGATATTCCGGGGCAATCGTGACAAAGAAGCGGACGTCGTAGCGAATAGGCGAGAGTTCCGGCGTGATCCAGTGCGAGTAGTAGAAGATCCGGTCGGTTGCCAGACGGAGATTCTCTATCTGAAGGATCTGGTCCAACGTGATCTTCCTGGCATTAAGGTCACGACGGTGCTGTCGGAAGCGAGCCGCTGTTGCAGCTGATGAAAAAGACAGCAGGGCGCCGTCTGAGGTGTAGGCCGGGAGAATACCGACCTCTTCAAAGCATTCGCGGACAACCGCGATCCAGGCCCCCAGGGAATGCTCGGGACCGGGCATGTCCGGAATGCTTCGAGCGGCCCTCCGTCGATCGAGACCGTGACAGAAGGGTTCGTATAGGCCGTTACAGTCGCCGGGGTCCAGCGCGCCGCCCGGAAAAACGTACGCCTCGGGCGCAAACTTGTTGGTCGGATGCCGCAAGACCATGAGGACCTCGAAAACTCCCCGCACTTTGTCCCGACAGGGACGCATCAAGATGAGGGTTGAGGCGTTTCTGGGATGAACAACGGGCATAAGACGCTCACTTTCTCAGTGTTGCAATCACCTCGATATGTTTAGTTTGAGGGAACATGTCGATTGGCTGAATCCTCTCCACCCGATATCCCTGGTCGATAAACCGGCACAGGTCCCTCGCCTGGGTTGCCGGATCGCACGACACATAGACGATCCGTCCGGGCGCCAGGGCGATCACGCCCGCCACCACCTCCGGGGTACAGCCGACGCGCGGCGGGTCCAGAATAACCACGTCTGCGGTCGTTCGATCGGCCATCAACTTCGCCAGCAGATCCTCCGTCGTCGTCGCGTAAAAGGTCGCATTGCTGCAACCAAACAACTGCGCGTTGAGCCGTGCACAATGGACAGCATCGGGGTTCATCTCCACGCCGATCACATGCCGACACTGCCTGGCGGCAAAGAGGGCAAAAAGGCCGGAGCCACAGAATCCGTCCACCACCGTTTCGGTCCCCTTCAGATCGCAGGCGGTCAGAACGCTTTCGACCAGGCCGTCAATCAGGCTCAGGTTCGCCTGAAAGAAACCGTCGCGCGGAACCCAATGGGTACATCCCTTGACCTGACGCGTGATCAGGGAAAGGCTGTCTTCCTCCGGCAATACCGGGGACAGCGGGGCTGGATTGCCCTCGGACCAGAGCAGAAGATCGCCGTCAGAAGCGGGCCGGTGTTCCTTCCGGAGACGCGCTCGATAGGCAGCGTAGGCTCGGTTGATGCTTTCGTCAACGATCTCGCATCGGTCGATGTCTATGGTCCGGTTCCCTCTGGCGGGCATAAAGCCCAGGGCAAAGGAAGGGGTTTCGCCCTGATGCGCTCGCTTACGCCGCTGCAAGCCACGGGCAATGCGCCCGCTGAAGCATTCGATGTGGAACTCGGCCTTTCCCCGATAGTGGTACTCCTTCGGGGAGGGGATGCAGTCTTCCACCTCGAAGAGGTCCATCCGTCCTATTTTCCGGTAAGTTTCCGCTATCTGATTTTTCTTTAACTGGAGCTGGTGTTCGTACGTAATGTGCTGATAGTGACAGCCGCCGCACAGCATATAATATCGGCATTTCGGTTGAGTCCGGCTCTGAGAGGAATGGAGGACGTTCTCGATCCGCCCCCTGAGGTAGTTCTTCTTGGCGGTCGTGATCCGGACTTTAACCCGATCGCCTGCCGCGGTATAGGGGACGAAAACAACAAGGCCCGCCACTCTGCCGACGCCGTCACCACCGAAAGCAATCGTTTCGATCGTTGCTTCGAGGCAATCGCCAACTTTGAGAGATGAGGTCATGACAACTTTTTGTATTCCTATATCACCTTTTAATCGATTCGTAAATACAGTGGGTGCTTTTGCTTTACAAGGGCCCTCGATGCTGTTATGACTCCGTTGATTACGAATGGCCATAATTTTTAACTTTGAACTTGAAACGTTACGCTCCATGGAAAAGAAATCATTGTTATGTCCCCGCTGCCGGCGGCTGATCAGCTCCGACGAACCGGCCTGCCCCTATTGCGGCCTGTCTCATCCAGGAGCGTGGTGGAAGAGGCGATTTGCCGGCGCTCTGCTCAAAAATCCAGAAGATGCCGTAAGGTTGCTCATTTACACCAACGCGGCTTTTTTCATCCTGTCCATTTTACTGAGGCCCGCACAGATCGGCATGGGCGCCAACCCCCTGTCCTTTTTTTCCCCTTCTAACGACATCCTGGTCTGGCTCGGGGCGTCAGGAACCCTTCCCATCAGGCTGGGCCAATGGCAGAGCCTGATCGCCGCATCCTTTCTCCACGGCAGCATCCTCCATATTGTCTTCAATATGATGGCCCTGCACCAACTCGGCCCCTTTGTGATCCACGAGTACGGCTTCAACCGCTTTATCATCATCTATGTGGTCAGCGGCATAGCCGGCTTCTTCCTCTCCTTCCTGGCGGGGGTCCCCCTGACTATCGGCGCGTCGGCCGCGCTGACAGGACTCATCGGCGCCGTGCTCTATTATGGCAAGAGCCGTGGCGGCTTTTACGGACAGGCAATCTACAAACAGGCAACGGGATGGATCATGGGGCTGGTCTTCTTTGGTTTTCTGGTGCCGGGCATCAATAACTGGGCCCATGGCGGGGGACTGGCTGCGGGCGTCTTTCTGGCCTTCGCGCTCGACTACCAGGACCGGCGGACCGACTCCCTGGCCGATCGTTTCCTTGGCAACGTCTGCCTGATCGTCACCGCAGCCGTGCTGCTGTGGAATGTCTTCCGAACCCTTCGGGTCTTCCTCAGCGCATAAAAGTTACGAGTTACGAGTAACGAGTGACAAGTAAAAACGAATCCCGGTTAACGACTTCCCTACAACAGATACTTACACCGATCGGGCCCGCGGAAACGGGTATCCGGGTCTTTTCTCTGCACAACCTCCCCGTGACTTATCTTCTCAACTTCGTTCTTGTGAGCTTGTAACTTGTAACTTGTCACCCGTCACTATCTTTTTACATAAACCGCTCAAACCGATCCTTCTTGGCCTTGCAGATCGGACAGGCTTCGGGCGGCGTTTCCCGGGCGCACAGATAGCCGCAGACTCGGCACCGCCAGACCGGATAGGCCAGCGTGCGCTCGGGTAGTGGATCGGGTTCTGCCTCGGTATAAAGGTGGCGCGATTCCGGCGCAGGTCTGCGCTCCGGGATCGATTCGAGGTTCCGGCGACCCTCGAGAACGGCCTGTGAAACATAGAGGGCGCAGTAACAGGCGCCGTAATCGGCGAGATCCGGATCGCGATAATCGCAGGGGCAAACGATGTCGCGGTCCTCTGCCGCGATTCCGGAGGCCAATCGGCACGGACAGGCGGGGTAACCGTAGCGATCCATCGTTGACGAGAAGTCCCTGAATCAGATCCCTCACGAAAGCCTCGTCGCTGTTCAGTTGATAACCGGCCGCCTCCGCCGCTTTTTTCAAGGTCAGGTAGAGGCGATCGACGTTCGACTCGATGCGGTCCGGCGCACTCATGATCCGAACCGCTCCCGAAGTTGTTGTTCCTTGAATCCGACAATGCACTGGCTGTTGTCGATGATCATGGAGGGAAAGGAACAAGGCGGGTTCCACTTCTTGATCTCATCCATCGCCTGCTGTCGCTCCCTCTCGCCGAGATGATCCACATCGACATAGTCGAATCCCACGTGGAGTTGTTGGAGCAGTTCCTTTGTCTTTTTACACCAGACGCAGGTGCTCAGGGCATAAAGCATCACCTTGCCCCTGTCGTCACCGTAAATGTGCTTCGTTTCCATATAGCCCCCCCAAAAAACTACTGTCGATGATGAACTTTATTTCGTTTCATCTTTACAAGATGTCGCCTGATCGTCAAGGGAAATGAGTCCGTTAAGAAGCGGAGGCTCGCCGGTGGCCGGCGAATCTCCAACGATTTTAGGACGCAGCCGAAATCGCTGGCCTGCGCCAGGAAGTATTCATAATGGAAATAGCGTAATACTTTGTTTTAGTAGTAAATTTTTCTAAATTATCGGTTGAAAAGGTCGTTGTTTCAAGATATGTATAGCGCTTATTTTTAAAGCGTCAGCACTTCCAGATGTTCTTTGAAGCAATATCCGTGAATGATATTGCTTTGGACAAACCGTCGGGAACGATCTTTCGCACGCTGCCTGGACAGGTCTTCTAGCGATTTCATAGCGTTCACAGAGAAATCTGACCAGAGCCCTAAAAACACTTTGGTTGCCGTTTATGCAGGTTATTTCTCCATCTGTCTTATATAGCGCATCAGCCCTGATCTTTCTGGGGCTGCCCGCATACCTTTTTGGATTCCGGACGGGGATGTTCTATCTGCTTCTGGCAGGACTTCTCCCTTGGACTGCTTTGATTGCGGACCGCGCCATATTTACGGGCGTCTTTCTACCCTACGTTATCTTCGAGGAAATCATTTTTTCTTCCCTGGTGCATGGCACTGATTACGCTGATCGTCGGTCGTCCGCATGCTGTGAAGACGTCTGACGGCGCATCTCTCATTGTGCCAGGCTGCCTTACGCTTGCCTGGGCGCTTTTCGCACCCCTGGGCGTTCAGGCTCCCTCTCCGTTCATGGTCTCGGTCTGGCCGCCCGTTTTTTTTTGCATTCGAAGGACTGAGCACACGCCTTCTTCCTGGCGGCAGCCTGGTTTGCGCTGCTGCACCTGACCGGCCGCCAGAAGGCCATGGGCTTTCGTGCCTTCATGACTTGGGGGTTCGTCTGTTACAGCCTGGCACAAGTAAGCGGCGCCGTCTGGTCCTATCTCGGATGGGGAACACCGTTCCACTGGAACATGCGCCACTTAAGCTCCGCTTCTATCTGGTGCTTCTATGCGGCTGCGCTTCATCTACGCTTCACCGGTCGTTGGGCGCCGCGCCGGGAGGGCCTGGCTTGCGTTGATCGGGCTCGCACTGCTGATCTTCTTTGTCGCGACAGGCCAGATCAATGAAAGCCGCATGCTCCGAATCGGAGGCAACCCCATGAAAATCCGTCGCCTCCTAGAGTTCTGCTCCGATATGTGGATCAATGTCGTACTGCTCTTTCTGGTGAGTCTGAATCTGGCTGTCGCGGCCCTCTATAACCTTCACCGACTTCAAAATTTTTGCGCCGCTCAACGCTCTGACCATCCAGAACTGGTTCGGTCCCGCTACTGGCCTTCCCATGACCAAGTTGTGGTGGGTCGTCACGCTGCTGGCGCTGCTGGCGCTTCTGGGATTCACGACAAATCGCTTGTGTCACTCGTGAAATCTCGCTGCTTGTGGTCCGGCAGGGCGCGAAATGGGGTGGCGGCTCTTTTCTACAAAGATCTGTCCAGCCCTGATTCATCTCTGCTTTGTCGTGCTCTTGCTGGGCCATGCGGTAACGCTGCTGGCCAACGAGCGCCAGGCGATGGATATCCGTCAGGGCGAAAAGGGAAATCTCCCCGGACAGGCGACCTTTGAAGTGGTTGGCCAGCCCGTTGAACGCTATACCGAGCCGGGGTTCGCTCAGGGGTTCGTCCGGTCCTCTCGCGCCATCATGGTCCTTCGCTCATCGTCTGGGGACAGCGAAACCAGAGAGATCGCCGTTCTGCACCCCATCAATTGGAGCGGGATGAGCTTGCACCTGATCCCGAAAAAGAAACAGACAGGGGCCGGCGCAACGCCGGTCCTGACCCTGGTGGCGCAGAAGGATCCGGGGCGGACGCTGATCCTTGCCGGCTTCGCCGCCATGATTGTTTTGATGTTCTGGTACTACACGAATGAAAAAAGTTGATAAAGGAGAATGCCATGAGAAAACACGTTCTTTTTATAGTGCTTGGGATCGGACTTCTGACCGGTCTGATCTTTTCAATGCCGGCTCAGGCAGAGACCGCATCGTCCGAAATCTGTGTCGGCGGCGCTGTCGCCAATCCAATGTGCCTCAAATTTGAGGATCTTGCGCTGATGGAGCCGGCTGTGGTCCGTCAGGGGGAAGTGACCACCGATAAAAAATTCCACGGGACCTTTGTCTTCAAAGGCGTTCCGCTGAAGACGCTCCTGACGCTCGCACGGATTAAAAAAGACAAGGACGCCCCCTTCAACAAGGAGGTCGATCTGGCCGTCGTGCTCAGGAGCAAATCGGGGCAGCAGGTTGTCCCTCGCCTGGGGGGAGATTTTCTACCGCAATCCATCCCATGCGATCCTCGCCTACGCGGCAACCCCCGTTATTCCTCACCATCGACCCGAGGCGCAACCCGCGCGGACCTTTGCTTTCCCCAAGCTGGTCATGGAGGACGGATCTCTTCACCGACCGCATGATCGAGGATGTCGTCCGTATCGACGTGGTCGATCTGAAGCTCAAATCGACGGGTCAGAAGGGAGTGAAGCTCTTCTCTCCGGGACTGACGATAGTGAACGAGGGCAAGACGCTTCTGTCACTCGACAGCCTGGCGGGCTATTCGCGCCTGGAGGTTCTGGAACAAAATTATCGGCGACGGCATGGGCTATCACGGCATGCCGCTCTATGCAGGAACGCCGCTCGTCAGCCTTCTTAAGAAGACGGACGTCGCCATGGATGTCAATACGCTGATCATCGTTTTCAGCGGTGGACGGTTACCGGTGTGCCTTCTCATACGGGGAACTCTTTCTCTCGGAGGCGGGCCGGCGCATCTTGATAGCCGATCACGCCGACGGGAAACCTCTGGAGAATGGCGGTAAGCTGCTATTGGCGCCCGGCTGATGATCTGGCGGCCGATCGCGACGTCAAGGCCGTTAGCCGTATTGAACTCATTAAAATGTCAAAGAAGTAGACTGAAGTTGGGAAGCGCGCCGCTGCCCGATGCGGCGCGAGGTGAAAATAAAGAAGAGGAGAAAAAACATGATACGCAGGCAATACGTATGGATATTGTTAATAAGCATGCTGCTCGCGGTTCTTTGTCTCGGACCGGCTATGGCAGCGGAGACGAAGTCGGCAAAGGATTATGAGGCATACGACCTCGGCGAGGTGGTTGTCTCCGCCGACAAACCCGTCGTAAAGGAAGTAGCCATTACAAACACCGTCACCGCCGAGGACATCAAAGCGACCAACAGTAAGACGGTGGCGGAGGCTCTGGCAACAACGCAGGGGTTGACGGTCACAGCGGGCCGTAAAAATGAAACCGAGCGTGAGCATTCACGGTTTCGATCAGAAACAGGTACTGGTGCTGATCGACGGCGTGCCCTATTATGAGTCGAATTATATGAAGCTCGACCTCAATCAGATTCCGGTCGACAATATCGCCAAGATCGAGGTCATCAAGGGCGGGGCTTCGGTGCTCTATGGCGCGAATGCCATGGGAGGTGTCATCAACATCATTACCAAAAAGGCCACGGAGAAGATGTTCACCGGTCTGACCATGGAGTTGGGCGATCGCGATTCCCAGTTTCTCTCCTTTACCAACGGTCTAAAAAAGGGCATTTTCAGCTACTGGTTCAATTACTCCTATCGTCATACTGACGGCTGGAATGTCTCGGACGATTTCACGCCGCGCTCCGGAACGCTCACTTACAGACAGCGTCCCAATGGGGCAGGCGGGGTTCTTGGCGGCGGCGCTACGTCCACTCGGGTATTTGAGGACGGGGGCCTTCGTGACTTCAGCAATTCCAAGGCTAATGACGTCTGGCTCAAAATGGGTATAGAACCGACAAGCGGCGGAGAATATTTTGTAAATCTGCATTATTTAAAAATGGAGAAGGGGGTTTCTCCCGCCACCAACGAAAATCGAGTGATGGGGTACAATCCCGCAACAGGTGCCATCAACAACAATTCTAGTTATTCGACCTTCAGCCAGCTTGCCGAAATTCCGCTGTATGAAGATTGGGGGATTGATCTTGACGGCAAGCAGAAGATCAGTGATCCGCTGGCGCTGAGGATGAAACTCTTCTACCACAACCATGTCGATGATTATGATTCCTACGCGGATTCGGATCATAGCATCTGGATGGCCAAGAGCCGTTATAAAGACTACATATTAGGCGGGTCCCTCGTTGCGGATTATAAAGCAACCCCCTGGGATACCCTGAGGAGCTCGCTGCATTACAAGAAGGATTCCCACAAAGAACGCGATTGGGAAACACAGGAATTTGATGCGAGCGAGGCCTTCACCGGATCGTTTGGCCTGGAAAATGAATTTACTTTAGTGAAGAACCTGTCGGTGGTTATTGGCATCAGCTATGACTGGTTCCAAGTCTCCAGTGCACCCACTGGAGAAAGCACAACCAATGACGGAACATTTAACCCGATGATCGGTGTTAATTATGCAGTAACCGATACAACAAAGGTTTTTGGATCCGTCGCGAAGAAAACACGCTTTCCGAGTCTTTCGGAACTTTACTCTGGCACAGGGGGGAATGACACCCTGACGTCTGAAAAAAGCATCAATTATACCTTGGGCGTCTCTCAGCTTATTGGCACGTGGGGAAAAGCGGAGGTCTCTGGCTTTTACCATGACATTTCCGATCGAATCAGCCGGGATAACCCTGTCAATCCTCTCAGCCAGTACCAGAATTATGCCAGCACGCAGATGACCGGCTTTGAAATCGGTGGAGAGGTTTATCCTCTGGACGGACTCAAAGTGACGTTAGGCTACACGTATAATTATGCCCAAGATCGCACCGACGGAAGGGTGACGGATAAAGTAACCAATGCGCCGGAAAACAGGCTGGATCTCGGTATTGAGTATCGGGTCCCAAAAGTGGGGACCATCGTAAATTTCCAGGGAAGCTATGTTGATTCTTCGTACACCCAGTTGCCGACCGCATCCAGTCCGACGCAGGCGGTATGGGAAACCGGCGATTATTTTCTGATTGGCGGAAAAGTGACGCAGTCCTTCCTGAAGAACTATGAGGCCTATGTCTCGGTGAAAAATATCTTCGATAAAAATTACGAGTACCAGTATGGCTATCCGGGCGCCGGCCGAAGCTTCTCCGTAGGCGTTTCTGCGAAATTCTAGACATCGTCTTTAAATTGAGGTAAGCAGGGAAATGTCGGCTTGCGTTCATCCGGGGCCGACATTCCCCTAAAAGGATAACATAATGGATTTTCTTCAATACGCTATTGACTATGGCGTCCTCGGCCTGTTGGTTGCGATGAGTATCGTCGCTGTCAGCATCGCCGTCGAACGCCATTTTGTCTATAAAAAAATAGATCTCGACCGCTATGCGGACAAGCGCGCCCTGGAGATCGATCTGACCAGCAAGCTCCACATCATTGCCACCGTCGGCAGCAACGCCCCCTATATCGGCCTGCTTGGCACCGTGCTCGGCATCATGCTCACCTTCTACACGATGGGAACCTCCGGATTTCTCGATACGGGCAAGATCATGATGGGACTGTCGCTCTCTCTGAAGGCCACGGCCGTTGGGCTTCTGGTGGCGATCCCGTCGGTAGTGATGTACAATTTTTTACTGCGCCGTGTGAAGGTGCTTCTGGCAACGTGGGAAATGCGTCATGAACGAAAAGGAATTTGATTATATTAACGTTATTCCGTTGGTCGATGTCATGCTGGTGCTGCTGACGATCGTGCTTACCACGTCGTCCTTTATCGCCATTGGCGTCATCCCCATGGAACTTCCCAAGGCGACGCGAAGCTACGGCGAGGTCGTCAAGACGCAGACCATCGAGATCGACAGCCATTCAACCGTTTATCTCAACGGCGCAATGGTTTCCCTGGGGGCCCTCAAGTCAACCCTGGAAACGATGAATCGGTCCATACCGATCCTCATCCGCGCAGACCGTGCGGTGGCGTTGCAACGCTTTGTCGAGGTCTTCGACATTTTAAAGGGACTCGGCTTTTCACGGATCAGTCTGCACACGCAGATTCAAAGATAGTGAACAGTCAATAGTGACGAGTGACGAGTAACAAGCAAAAACAGACAACGGGTGCCTGCTATGAATAACGTGCCCAGAAATGACAAGAAAAGTCAGTAGCGCGAACCGGCACGAAGATGGAGTAATACTTGTCACTCGTTACTGCGGCTTTAGGCGCAAAATGATGAAACTTCAATTCAAGGCCTTTCAGTTCTCCCTTCTGATCCATCTGCTGATCGTCTCTCTCGTGATCATCGCCGGCAATGTATTGAGCTCTGAGATCAAAAAACTGGTCATGATTTCCTTCGATGTCGAGCATATTCAGGAGGAGGCGCCGCCCACGCTGCCCAAGCCGGAGCCGGTGCGCAAGGTCGCGGTCAGGAAGGCCGTAGCGCCTGTCGCCCCCGTTGCTCAGACGCAACCTGAAAAGCCGATGGAGGAAATCACCCGCCCCGCGCCCGGTCCGACGGAGGCGGTTTTGCCGGTGGCGCTGCCGGAGAAACCCGTGCTGGCCGCGACGTCCGGTCCTGTGGCCATCAGTGGCGGCGATGGTAATGGGGACGCCTCCCCCGAGGCAGCCAAAAACAAATACCTCCGGGAGCACTTTACCTATATCCGCGACAAGGTGCTCAAAAATGTCACCTACCCGCCTGTTGCCCTTCGCATGGGCTGGCAGGGAAAGGTGGTCGTGAACTTTCTCATCCTGCCCGACGGGTCGGTGCGCGATGTCTCCGTAGCGAAAAGTTCCGGGGTACGGATTCTCGACCGCGATGCCGTCGAGACCGTTGAACATACGGCCCCCTTCACCAAGCCTCCCGTTGCCGCTCAAATCACAATTCCGATTGTCTATCATCTGACCGATTAAAAATCGCTATGATAATTCTGAGTTCATTTCAACCCTTGCAATTGTCAGGATAATGGCATAATTGTCTGGACTATGGCAAAAGAAACCCTTCCCCTTCATAACCGAATCAAGGAATTCCGAGAAGCGCGAGGTTGGTCCCAGCAGGAACTGGCCAAGCGTACCGGGCTGTCCCGAACGGGGATCAGCGCTATCGAGATGGGCAAGCTGATTCCTTCTACACTCGCAGCCCTGACTTTGGCGCAGACCTTCGGATGCACCCTTGAGGAGATCTTTCAGTTGGGCGCACAGCAGGTGGTCCGTTGGGCCTGGCCCCCCGAAGGCGAACCCTGCCGGTACTGGCGTGCTACGGTGGGCGGCAGGCTTTTGATGTACCCCACAGAGATATCGCAGTTGGGGCTGCAGCCCCAGGACGGCGTTTACCGCGATGGCCATTTCTACGATAGCCCCTTTGTCGATCCTGCCAAAACGCTGGTGCTGGCCGGTTGCGATCCTGCCGTCGGTCTGCTCGCCGCTGAATATGCCCAGGCCACCCCTTATCGCCTCCTGGCCATCTCCCGCTCCAGTCGCAAGGCCCTGGACCTGCTGCGCGACGGATTGGTGCATGCGGCAGGAATGCATCTGACGGAGAGCCATTCGCCGGAAAAAAATGCCGAAATCGCCGGGGAGATCCTCAAGGCACCCTTCCGATTACTACGAATCGCAAACTGGCAGGAGGGGCTCGTGTTGTCGTCGGGGCTCGCATATAAAACGATCCGAGAAGTAGTCGGGGCCAAGCTGCGTTGGATCGGACGCGAGCCCGGTTCCGGCGCCAGACAGGTTCTGGATAAAGTTCTGAAAGGCGGTCCCTCGCCGCCCTTTATGGCCAAGGACCATCAGGGCGTGGTGGAGGCGATCCGATCGGGCTGGGCCGATGCAGGCGTCTCTGTGCGCCTCGTGGCAGAGGCGTCCGGTCAACGGTTCATCAGTGTCCGGGAGGAGGCCTATGACCTCTGCATTCTGGAGTCGGCAATGGATGATCCCAGGGTGCGGGCGCTGGTGGAAGTGATCAGATCCCGTTCCCTCCGCTCAAGGGTGGGAGAACTGCCCGGATATGATGTCACGGATATGGGAGAGTTGACGAAAAGGCCCGATGGCACGGCGAAGCGTCTTTCACAAAAGGAGTCTAGGACGCCGCACAAAAATATGGCTTGATAATGCCTGCATTGACATGATAATGTCATCAAAATTATCTTTCCGAATGGCGACCCCGTCGCCCCTTGGGCGTGGCAGATAGCTGGAAATGCAAAAACCTTTGATGAATATCAACGATATTGACTGGAATGGCGCGTGTCTGGCGCAGAAGCCGTCTAAATTCGGCGTAACGACCGGTTCGACCTATTGGGATAAGCGGGCCAAGTCCTTTGCACGCCATAACATCAAAAACGATTACGTCGATAAGTTCCTGCGCTGCCTGAAAATCCGAAAAGACTGGACGGTGCTTGATGTGGGGTGTGCCACAGGCACGCTTGCAGTTCCGCTGGCCCAACGCGTCCGCTCCGTGACTGCAATGGACATCTCTGCGGGAATGCTGACGCTCCTGTCTGAACGCTGTCGGACAGAAGGCGTTGACAATATCCGGATTATTCGTGCCGGCTGGGAGGACGACTGGACGGCTGCCGGGATCGGGCAACATGATATCGCTATCGCCTCTCGCTCCCTGATAACCAATGATTATCGCAGCGCCCTATCCAAACTCGACAAGGCGGCGCGCAAACGGGTCTATCTTTCCACCTTGGTTGGAGACGGCCCTCATGATCGTCAGCTCTTCGAGGCCATCGGCCGGCCGTTGAATCCCGGTCCCGATTACATCTACTTTTGCAATCTGCTCTATCAGATGGGCATCCGGGCGGGCGTTTCCTTTGTTTCCTCGGTAGAGCGCAACGCTTATAATAATCCTGAAGAGGCCTTCGAGATCATCCGGCTGCGGTTCGGCGATTTAAACAGAACGGAAGCGAAGGCATTGAAGGCTTACCTGGAGAAGTATTTGCACTGTCGTGACGGGAAATGGCAGATGGCCTATCGCAGAAAAATTGTCTGGGCGGTTCTGTCCTGGGAGAAAACATAAGCGGATAACCTTCCCCCGTGGGGATGGGTCGTCCGCATTTTTTTGTGGATAAGTGACATGATAATGTCGTATATGACATATTAATGTCATATGAGAATCAAAACAAATTTAACAGAGCGTGGAGGCATTGAATGTTGATTACGGATACGCAGGAGGTTTTGCAGCGCTGCATTGCCTATCACGGTCATTTCTGCGCGGGACAGTCTCTCGGGGTAAGGGTGGCAAAGAAGGGGCTCGAATTGGCGGCCGCATCAGATATCAAAGACCTGATTGTCTTTGTCGAAAATGACCGCTGCATCGCGGACGCGGTCCTGATAGCCACGGGAACCCGGCTCGGCAGGCGAAGCCTGAAGTATGTGGATTACGGGCGCATGGCGGCGACCTTCGTGAATCTCAAAACCAATGCGGCCTGGCGCGTGAGCGCCCGTCCTTCCGATGAAAGGGGCGACAGCCAGGACGACGATTACAAGAACCGCGTTCTGACGATACCGGACGAGGAACTGCTGTTCTGGAAACCCGTGAGGGTCAGCCTCCGCAAGGAGGACCTGCCCGGCAAGCCACAACGAATTGTGAAATGCGCGGCCTGCGGTGAAAAGATCTTTGACGGCAAGGATGTTGAAGATCCTAAGGGACCGGTGTGCAGGGCCTGCGCCTTCGGCGCTTATTACGAGTCCATCGGTTGATTGGACCCCCGCATTGCATCATTGCGAAGAAAATGATCGTAGCGATTGTGAAGGAGGAACGTTCGGCAAGCCTGTCTAACAAATCCAACTGAAGGAGGGAAGTCGGCAGAAATAAGTAATAAAAACGGATCCCCGATCTCCATGACCTGAAGCCTCGCGGTATGGGCATGGAGACGATAGGGTACAGCGGGAAACGGCTGTGCCTCCCGTGTTTGGAAAGGAGACCCGGTAAACCTGGCTATTCCCGGAGCGGTCCCGCGTGGTAGTGCCGCCTCCGTCGGATAAAACGAAAGGTTGAGGTCTGCGTTCCTGCACGCCTCGGCTTTTTTTTGGCCTGAAGCATGCCCGGAATGGAGATTGATACCGGGGGTGCGTGCGCTGCATGCCGCCAAAAAGATCACTGGGAGGTTCTCCGCCGCTGCAACGAGTTTCGATGCTCAAAGACAAGGAGAACTGAAGAAATGAAAAATCCAATCGACGAAAATTACAAACTCTTTATCAACAACGCATGGCAGGACGGTGTCGAGGGCAAGACCTTCAAAACGTATTCCCCTGCCAATGGGGAGCTGCTGGCAACCTGCGTGGATGCAGGACGGGAGGACGTCGATCGTGCCGTTCAAGCAGCCTGGGCGGCGTACAATAGCTGGAAGGATGTCAGCCGCGATGAACGATTCCGGCTGCTGATGAAGCTGGCTGACAAGCTGGATGAAAACAGCGAAAAGCTGGCCACGGTCGAAAGCATGGACGCCGGCATGATCATCCGGGAGTCCATGCAAGAGATCCCGCGCGGCAACGATGAACTGCGCTATTACGCCGCGGCGATGAAGACCGACGAGGGCGGCATCAATGTGCCGGATCGCGATTCGATCAACCTGGTTTTCAGGGAGTCTTTGGGGGTGGTCGGTCTGATCGTGCCGTGGAACTTCCCCTATGGTCTGGCGATGTGGAAGATCGCGCCGGCCCTCGCCGCAGGCAATACGATTGTGCTCAAACCCTCTTCCGAGACCTCGCTCAGCATGCTGGAATTCGCGAAGGTTGTGGCAGAGGTCCTGCCGCCCGGCGTCTTCAACGTGATCACCGGGCGGGGATCGACGGCGGGCAATTACATGCTGGCGCATGACGGGTTCCGCAAACTGGGCTTCACCGGCTCCACGGATGTCGGCTTCACTATCGCGAAGGCCGCCGCGGAAAAGATCATTCCCGCCACTCTGGAGCTGGGGGGCAAGTCGGCCAATATCGTCTTCCCCGACTGCAACTGGCAGAAAGCGATCGAAGGCGTGGCCTTCGGTATCCTTCCGAACCAGGGGCAGCTCTGTATCGGCGGGTCGCGCGTTCTGGTTCATGAATCTATCTATGACCGGTTTCTTGCGGATTGCGTCGATTTCTTCAACGCCATCAAGGTGGGAAATCCCCTGGACGAATCGAGCCAGATGGGCGCCATCAACAACGCGTCTCAGTTGAAGACTATTCTGGACTACATCGCGCTCGGCAGACAGGAAGGTGCGCGGGTGGCCTGCGGCGGATATCGGATCACCGATAACGGTCTGGGTAAAGGGTACTTCATAAAACCGACCATCCTCGCAGATGTGGATAACAAATGGCGGGTGGCGCAGGAGGAGATCTTCGGACCGGTGACCTGCTTCATAAAATTCAAGGACGAAGCGGACGCCATTCGCATCGCCAACGACAGCCCCTTCGGTCTGGGCGGCGGTGTCTGGTCGCAGGACATCAATCGGGCGATCCGGATCGCGCGCGCCATCGAGACCGGTGTGATGTGGGTGAATTGCTATTATGCGGTTCCTCAGGGCATGCCGTTCGGGGGTTGCAAGAAATCGGGCATCGGACGCGAAAACCACCACAGACTGGCCCTGGATGCCTATACGCAGGTGAGGACGATTCATGTGAGCCTGAATCCGGACAGAATGGGCTGGTATGCAAGCTAAGTAGAGAAGCATCTCCGATCTCCATAACCTGAAGCCTTCGCACGGTATGGGTATTGAGACGACAGGGTACGGCGGGAAACGGCCGTGCCTCCCGTGTTTGGAAAGGAGAGCGAAAGATATCTACCCGGAGCGATCGGAAACACGACCGCCCCGGGTAGGCGTTATGTTTCAGGCTATGCGCCGCATTGCGCGGCCTTAGCCTTGCCGCGCTACAACAGGGGAATCTCAGTACGCAAACAACACAAGGAGGTTTAAGAATTATGAGGAAGCGGAAGAAGTTGCTATGGACAGTCTCTATGAGCTTTGTGCTCTTTTTGTGGTGTGCCGGCACGCTGATGGCTGCCGAAAAGAAAGCAGTAAAAGATTATGAAGCTTACGATTTGGGCGAGGTGGTGGTCAACGCAGCAAAGCCGGCGCCGGAGGTGACGACAACGACCACGATAACAGCCGACGACATCAAAGCGACCGGCAGTCATACGGTCGCGGATGTGTTGTCGCATGCACCGGGGCTCAGGATCACGACGGGCGCCAAGAATCACGCGTCCGTTACGATCAACGGCTTCGATCAGAGTCGAGCGCTCGTGCTAATCGACGGCGTTCCCTATTATGAAACGAAGTTCGGGTTTCTGGACCTGAATATGATCAATACGGAAAATATCGCCAAGATAGAGATCATCAAGGGAGCGTCGTCTGTTCTTTACGGCGCCAATGCCATTGCCGGTGTCATTAACATCATTACGAAGAAGGGGACGGAAAAGCCCTATACCAGTGCCTCTGCCGAGATGTCTGAAAACAACACCTATCGATTCTCGGCCGTCAACGGGATGAAAGCAGGTCTCTTGAGCTACTGGTTGAGCTATACCTTTGAAAAATCGAACGGCTGGTATCTGTCGGACGACTATAAACCGAAAACTGGAACCCTGACGGACAGGCGCTATGCCGTAGGGAATCCCAATCGAGTAACCACGCACGTCTTTGAAGATGGCGGCGTGCGTGACAACTCCGATTACCGCACCCATAAACTCTGGGGAAAGTTCGGGCTCGACCGGAATCCGGATTCACAGTACTTCGTGACGTTCCACTACCTGACGGATGAAGAGGGCTCACCGTCCAATGTGAATTCAAACAATGTCTTCTCACGCCCTGTCTTCTCCCAGTTCTATGCCGATCGTCTTCCCGAATACGACAACTGGGGAATCGACCTGGATGCACGCCAGCGCCTGACGGAGAAACTTATCGCAAAGGCGAAGTTCTTCTATCACTCTCACAATGACAGTCTCTACTCATACGAGGATCCGACGTTCAGCAATGTTCTTGCTATGAGCCATTACAGGGACTATCTGATGGGCGGTTCGGTTTCGCTCGAATATCAACCCGTCGCCTGGAACGCCATCCGGATGGCCGTTCATTATCAGGGAGATTCACATGAAGAAATAGCGGACGAATATCTCCCCTATGACCATTATTTCTCCTATACGGGCTCGGTCGGCATAGAGGATGAGTTTACCCTGATCAAAAACCTCTCCATTACGGCCGGACTCAGCTACGACTGGTTTGAGGTGACAAGAGCCGAGAAGGCAACAACCAACGGGGCCGGCGATATGACCAGTTACGGCGGCGTCTATGCCCCCAATGACGGCATCGTAGACGGCATGATCGGCGCGAACTATACCTTCGCCGACACAACCAAGGTCTATGCATCCTTTGCCAGAAAGAGCCGTTTCCCGACCCTCAACAATCTCTACAACGTGGTTGCCGCCGGGGATCCCCATCTGTCGCCGGAGAAAAGCAGAAACTACACGGTAGGCGCCTCACGGTCTTTCGGATCCTGCTTCAAGGGAGAAGTCTCCCTTTTCTGGTATGACATTACGGATAGAATCACATCGATCGGTTCAGGCGCCAACAAGCGGATGGTAAACATCGGCGAGACCCGCGTGCGGGGCGCCGAGATTGGCGTTGAAGCGTATCTTATCAACGATCTGACGCTTCGCGCCGATTACACGCGTCTGGAGGCTGAAGATCGCAGCGCCAATGCCGTCAGCAAGAATGTGACCGGCGTGCCGGAGGATATCTTCCATGTATCGGCCCAGTACACCGTACCCGTTATCCGGACCGTGGTCGATGCAAGCGCCTCTTACATGGCATCCGTTTACAACAACGTAACGCCGGGTTCAGAAGAAAAGATCGGCGATTACGTCCTGTGCGATTTCAAAATCACGCAGCCTTTCGCCAAGCACTACGAGGTCTATGTACAGGCCAAAAACCTCTTCGACAAGAACTATGAGTCGGAATATGGTTATCCCGCGCCTGGGCGTAGCTTCTGGACTGGCGTCTCCGTAAAGTTTTAAGGGGCCGTTCCCAAGTCAGGGATTTTTCCAACGTATCCCTGATTCGACCCCTGTGATGATGGCCCCTGTTGTGGTGGGTTCACCGGCCCCATTCCTTCCTCTATGAATCGATAGGGGCCATCATCTTTTTAAAACTTTTTCATATTACTCTTTATAAGGAAAATTCGTCGACAGATTTTCATAACGCTTCTCCATGTTCCCCGGCCTTTGGCGCCTGAGGGAATTCAGAGAACCTTCAGACAGGATGAAAGAACCAATAACTTGGCTGCAACAAGGTGATTAGCTGCCTTGTCTGAGAATAATAAGAGGCACGTATGGAACGAGATGATAACATTCTCGTCATCGAACATATGGATTTCAGTTATCGAGACCGAAAGACGCTGAGCGATATCACCTGCTCGGTCATAGCGGGAGAGATCTGCGGGCTGCTCGGACCCAACGGCTCCGGCAAGACGACCCTGCTCAAGTGTATCAATCGGATTCTGAATTACGAAGCCGGCCACATCCTGATAGACGGCCGCGATGTCGCCCGTCTATCCCGCGAGGAAATCGCCGGGCTGATCGCAATGGTCCCGCAGGAACTCAACATCGTCTTTCCCTTCACCGTCCTGCAAATGGTGCTGATGGCGGGTTGCGTGAGATTCGGCTTTTCCGGGATTGCGAAGAAGTGCGACCACTGCAGCGCCCGCGAGATCCTGGAGGAGTTCGAGATCGGCCATCTGGCGGAGCGGCGCTACACGGAGCTCTCGGGGGGAGAAAAACAGATGGTGTTGATCGCGCGCGCACTCTTTCAGAAGGCGCGGATCCTGCTCCTCGACGAACCGACATCGCACCTCGATTTCAAGCGCCAGTTTCAGATCATGGAACTGATCCGGAAAGTCACAAAGGAAAAGAAGCTCACCACCGTGATGACCCTGCACGATCCTAACGCGGCGGGGCGATACTGCGACCGGCTCATCATGCTCAATGACGGGTCTATTACCCATCAGGGCCCGCGCTGGAAGGTCTTTCATCAGGATTCGCTCGAGTCCGTGTACAACATGCGGATCAAGATGGGCCAGACGGACTCGGGAACCGTGTTCGTCCTGCCGGGGCATGATCAATGAGACAGCGCAGCGCCTTTATGATTGTTTCGGTTCTGCTGATACTCTGCGTGATCTTCGCCCTGACGACCGGCCAGTATCACATCCGCCTGCAGACGCTTTGGCAGGTTGTGTTCCTGAAACTCACCGGTCAGCCCACAGGCGACGATCTCGCCGTACCATCGATGGTCTTATGGTCGGTCAGGCTGCCGCGCATACTCATGGCCATCATTGCCGGTTCGGCGCTGGGCGTCGGCGGGGTCGTATTTCAGGGTGTTATGCGCAATCCCCTGGTATCGCCGTCCTTTCTGGGGATTACACACGGGGCTGTCTTCGGCGCATCCATTGCCATCGTTTTTCTCAGCAGATCGGCTATTACCATAGAAACGTCCGCGTTCTTCTGGGCGGTAGCGGCGGTCGCCCTGGTCTATGCCATCGGCAACCGCGGCATCAACACCCTGACCACACTGGTCATTGCAGGGGTCATCGTATCCACCTTCTTCATGGCGGCCGGTTCGCTGCTCAAATACATCGCCGATCCCTACGAGCAACTCCCCGCCATCGTTTTCTGGACGATGGGTGGCCTGAACAACGTCCTGTGGAAACATGTCGTCAGGGCGGTAGTCATCGTCTCTGTCGGGATCATGGCCATCTGCTTCTACCGGGGGCGTCTCAATCTCATGGCGCTCGGCGATGAGGAAGCGCTGTCCATGGGGATCAATGTTCAATTTTCCCGTATCTTCTTCATGCTCTTCGGAACGTTGATTGTCGCAGCGGGAAGCTCTTCCTGCGGGATCATCATGTGGGTCGATCTCATCGTAGCGCATATCTCCCGGCTCATGATCGGACCGGACCATAGCCGGCTCATCCCCTTTGCCGCGTTGCTCGGGGCCCTGTTTCTGCTCCTGACCGATACCATCGTCCGGATTCTGCCCGGAGGCGAAATTCCGATCAGTATTGTGACCTCGTTTATCGGCGCGCCTCTTTTGGGCTATTTGCTCATGAAGCAGACGAGACAGTGGAAGGAGTAAAGCGCGGCGATGCCGCAGTCAATAGTAAACAGTGAACAGTCATGCAATTGCGCGGCTTTTAACTGGAACAAAATTAGCAATTTGGTCAGAAGTTCACGAGAAGTCAATGGCACTTCGACAGGAGTAACGTAAAATGAAAAATAGACGATTGCTCATCATGGCGATCCTGCTGGTGCTTTTCGGTTCTATGTGCGCGCATGCCGCTGATACCCGCATCATCACGGACATGGACGACCGAAAGATCGAAGTGCCCGTGAATCCGCAGCGGATCGCGTGCATGCACGGCGTTTCCTCAGATCGGATCATCTTGCTCGGCAAGGGCAGCGCCCTCGTCCTGACAATGAAGCCCTCGCCCTGGGCATACAAGCTCTACCCTGAGATCCGGAATGTGGAAACAATCATGCCGCCCTTTACCGGCAATGTCGAGCGGCTCCTCAAACTCAAGACGGATCTCGTTCTCTATTCGCCGTATCCTGGAGAGGCGGAGAAATACCGTGCCGCGGGTCTCAGCACGGCCTGCGGGTTTTCTGCACAGAAAAGGCCGAGAACTATGAAGGACTTCATGGACAACTTCAAACGGCAGGTAATGTTCTTTGGCGATCTGCTCGGCCCGGACGCAAAAGCACGGGCGATCAACTACTGCAAATATTTCGACAGGAAGATCAACCGGATCCTGTCGCTCACCTCGAAGATTCCACAGAAAGACCGACCGACGGTTTATTACGGAGGGCGGCAGGGCGATCTTCTGGCGAGCCAGGGAAGAGCGAGTGTGTTGCACTGGTTCACCGAGGTTGCAGGCGGTAATCTGCTGACGCAGTCGCACGACAGCAACTTCACCGAGGTCAATATGGAGGAGGTGCTGGCATGGAATCCGGATGTTATTTTCGTCAGCGGCTGGGGCAACACGCTGGACAGTGTCCGAAAAAATCCCAACTGGACCTCACTCAAAGCGGTAAAAACCGACAATCTCTATCTCATCCCAAACGGGATCTTCGCCTAGGAGTATGCCAGCGGCGAAAGCGTCCTGCTGGCCATATACATGGCCAAGGTCCTTCACCCCGAGCTCTTCAGGGACTGGGACATGATAAGCGAGATGAAAACATTCTATGCCGAGGTTTACGGAAAGACCATCACGGATAAAGACGCCGAAAGGATTTTGAAGTGTCTGCCGCCGGCGTCGCCGTAGTTGGGAGTTCTGTGTTGGGAGTTCAGAGTTTAAAAGATTGCGATCCATAACGAGCAAAGTCTCATCATACGCAGCAAATATGTCATTGCGAGGAACATTGTGACGAAGCAATCTCATAACTCAAGGGAACCAGATTGCTTCGCTCCGCTCGCAATGACAGGAACAAATATTTTTCACGAGGGAGTCCAGAGAGATATTGCAGGCACATAGCTACCATCAAGTTCTGGATGTTACTGATCGCCGGAGAAAATATCATGAAGAGGTTTTTGTTTACAGTTGTCCTGATTATTACACTGCTTGGTTTTGAGGCCTGCGGCGGTTCGTATGCCGCTGAAACTCGTGTCGTCACAGCACTTGACGGCAGCAGGATCGCTATCCCGTCTTACCCTAAACGAATCGCCTGTTTTTATGCCCCCGCCTACGACAAGGTGGTCATGTTGAGCAAGGGCGATCGGGTCGCATTGATACCGAATTTCACGACGCCCTGGGCCTACAAATTTTATCCTGAACTGAAAGGCGTTTCGACAACTGCTTTCAATGCCATTCCCGATGTCGAGCGACTCCTCAAACTCAAGGTTGATCTGGTTTTTTATCCCAAAGGGCATGTCGATATCAGCAAGGTCACGCAGGCCGGCATAGCCGCCGTCTGTCCCTTCAACGATAAATTCACGCCGTCAACAATGGCCGAGTACGCCACGGAGTTGAAAAGACAGATCCTTTTTTTCGGCGAGATTCTGGGGTCTGATGCCCGGGTGAGGGCCATGAAATACGGCAACTACCTGGATGACATCACGGCGAGGATCACCGCCATCACGTCCCGCATCCCGGAGGCCGACAAACCGCGAGTTTACTATGGCAAGGTCGTTGATCTTTGCGCTACGCAGGGAGGCAATACGATCATGCGCTGGTACACCGAACTGGCGGGCGGCATCTATCTGCCGAAGCAGATGACTAAATATTTTGCAGAGGTGAACCTCGAAAAGGTCATGGCGTGGGACCCGGACATTGTTCTTTTAGGAATGAACGGTTCTTTCAACACGTCGATGGAGGCGTCGGGCATACAGACGTTGCGGGCATCCAAAACGGGGAAAGTCTATAAAGTGCCTGCCGGTATTTTTTACTGGGACATGACCAGTTGCGAAACCGCACTGCTGCCGCTCTTCCTGGGGAAAAAATTCCACCCTGCACTTTTCAAGGACTGGGATATCGTCAAGGAGATGCAGCGGTTCTATGGCGAGATCTACGATATCAAAATGACAAGAGCCGATGCCGAGCGCATTCTGAATGGCCAGCCGCCACTGTAATATAGGAGAATCACCATGCAATGCTCTATATTTGAAAATCGATGCAATATATCCATGAATCGCACCGGCCTCTGTGCTTTGACCGCACAGGACAGGAACCACGGACAGCAGCCTGGCGTCTTTCATGATGAACAATCAGAGGTCATATAAATGCGCTGCAACTACTGTGAAAGAAAATGTGAAATCGGGCACAATGAGACTGGGTTCTGCCGCATGTACAGTGTGTCGGAAGGCAGGCTCAGTGAGCGCTTCCCGCATCGCTGGAGCGCCTGCGGTGTATCCCTCTTGGAATCGATTCCGTTCTACCACGCATATCCGGGTAGCCGCTGCCTGGTCATCGGCACGAGCGGCTGCAACTTTCGTTGCCGATACTGTTCAAATGCCTATATTGCGAAAGAAGATCCGGAGGCTCAACAAGACCGGATGTACCATCTCCCGCCCGACGAATTGGTCGGCATGGCGCAAAAACTCAACTGCCGCAGCATTGTCTTTAACGTCAACGAACCGACTGTTTCTATCCCTTCGCTTCTCGAGGTCGCTCAGGAAGCCAGGGCCTCAGGCATTCTCATGGGATGCCTGACGAATGGCTATACGACCACAGAAGCGACAGCACTTCTGTCGTCTATGTTTTCTTTCGTTAATATAAGCCTCAAGGGAATATCCACTTCTTTCAATAAAGCCTATATCGGAATTGCCTCTTCTGCGCCGGTCCTGCGCAATATCAAACAGCTCGCGCAAGACTGTCATGTGGAGGTAACCACACCCATCATTCAGGGAGCGAATGACAGGGAGATTGAGGCCATAGCGGACTTTCTGGCGGACGTCGATCCGGAGATCCCCTGGCACGTTTTCCGCCTCCTTCCGGAAGACGAGATGAAGGACGCTGACTACCCGAACATTCAGGCCATCAACACGGTTCTGTATGCTGCGAGGAAAAGGCTTCCATACGTCTATTTTCATAATTTTGTCGGCTCCGACTGGGTGAATACGTCCTGCCTTGAGTGCGGAGCTACCGTTATCGAACGCTTCAGTCTGGGATGCGGGGGCGATAAACTCAAAAGATTGCTCTGCGAAGACAGCCGCTGCCCTCGCTGCGGACAAAAGATCAAATTGCTGAATGAGCGGAGCGGCCTCGCCAATGCACAAGAGGTGCAACCGTGAGCATTGTGATTGTGGATGCCAGAGGGTGGCAAAATACCCTTGACCTTAAAACCGGTGAAAAGATCCAGGCCGCAGGGCCTGTCGTTGAAGCCGCCGGAGAAATTCTGAAGCGGCACCCCTATCCGGGAGATATGGACCCGAAAAGCAACAGCTGGGTCACAGATACGGCGCTTGACCTCATTGACGCCTATCGGCCGCGGTTCGCCTTCCTTACGTATGCGGCCCAGTATTTTTGCGGCCGGTATACGCCGATGACTCAGGAAGCGCGTGCCAGGATGATCGCCGAGGCCTTCCTGGAAGTGGAGCGTTTCGTCGACACATCCGGCTTTCACGCCATTGTGGTGGGGACGGGTGACATGACGCCGTTCTTAGGGTCTATCGATGTCACCAGAGTCGACGGGCTGGCTGTTTGCACGCACTGGTCCACCCGGTACGCCGGTCTGTATGATCCGAGTTCGGCGGATATGAAGGCGCTGGAGGAACATCCTCACATCGAGAAAATCATTCCCCGTGAGGAGGTCTTGCGTCTTTTTAACGGCACGCCTGAGCAGGCGCAGAGGGTGCCCGAATACCTGATGCTGGCTTGTGAAGGCTATGCCTTTAAGACCATGACTGATACCAAAAAGATGCCGGTCATGATTCCCTCCCTCAATTTTCGGACTCCCGTGCATGCGCCGGGTCACACCCTTGAAGCGATCACCGGTATCCGGCAGGCGCTCGACAAGGATCTCTTAGAAAAGGACGTCGCCTTGATCATCATGGAAGGTGTGGGGTTGGCGGAGTTTTTGTGGCCGAATACCCCATGCAGCAATGGCATCGCATGGCAATATTACGAGCCCAGCGAGAGCCAGTACCTGACCATTTCTTCAGGCGCGCACCGCTTTCTCGACTATCCCACGGGATACAAATACTTCGATGATCAGGCAGAGGCAAACAGGACCTACCCGTTTTCCGGGTACTTCAAATCGATTCCGGAAGACACTTATGCAAGCACTTTCCCGGGGAGAAGCATCGCCGTCGGCAATAAGAGCATGTTCATGCATATGGTGACCGGCGCGGATCTTTCCGTGGAATGTTTCGCTCGCAACCTTTACAATCAGGGGACAATGGCTGTAATCCATCGAGAAGATAAATGATGGCGATGAATCCACGGATACAGCGCTCTTGCATCTTTACGCTCTGGCTTTCTTTGCTTTTGTTTCTCAGCGTTCCCGATGTGAGTTTTGCGGCCTCCGTTCGGGAAACCATCGCCTCCTGGAAATTTGCCGTCATCAGCGATACGCAGGGTGACAACACCCCTCAAAAAAACAAGTCCTGCATCAACGACGCCGTGGTACGGGCAATGGCCGCCGATATTGTGCGGGAAAAGCCGGACCTCCTTATCGTTGCGGGAGATCTCGTCAATGGATGGTTCAAAAACGGGGGCACCGATTACGCGAGACAATATGCGAACTGGAAGGAAGCCATGGGCCCTGTTTATCGTGCCGGCATCGAGGTATACCCCATTCGAGGCAACCATGACAGCGGACCAGAGCGTTTGGCGTTGCCGCCCTTGCCGTCTTTCCTCGAACCGCCTCCCGACACGCCTATTCTATTGAAGAAAACTTTTAGAAACGCGTTCTCTGAACTCTACATCCCGAAAAACGGGCCGGTCGATGAAGAGGGGCTTCCGTATAGCTTCCCTCATAAAAATGCGCTGTTCGTCGGTCTGGATCAATACACCGGCGGACAACACCGGATCAATCAGGCCTGGCTCGACAAGCAGCTCGCAGGCAACAATCGCCCTCATGTCTTCATATACGGCCATGAACCAGCATTCGAGACCGACCATAAGGACAGCCTGGCTTTTTATCCGCATGAGAGAGATCTGTTCTGGGCCAGCTGGGAAGGGCGGGCGTGAAGATCTATTTCTGCGGTAACGACCATTTCTATAACCGCGCCCTGATACGGGACCATCAGGGCCATCAGATACGGCAGCTTATTGCAGGCACTGGCGGTGGCCGCCTGAGAATATAGTCCGGCGTCTATCAAGACAGTAAAAGGGTCCAAGGGGAATCTCACAACAATGATTACCACGGATATGTCCTGGTCACTATAGCAGGGCCCAACGTAACAGCCGCATGGAAGGCCTTGACACAGCCCGGGACGACTAACACCTGGCAAATTCTTGATACCTTCACATACACCCTTCCCGCCCGATAGAAGATGCAATGGATCAAGGCGGGGTTGCGACGGGTCAGTGTGATTGCGCCTGCGACTAAATAGGAAAAGGGAATAAAAACGACTCCAGACTACGTCTGTTAATGATAGAAGGAGAATCACCATGCAATGCGCAATATGTGAAAATCGATGCGATATCGCCATGAATGGCACCGGCCTCTGCGGGATGTATACGGTTGCGGGTGACGGCATCGTTGAGAAATATCCGGATCAATATCTGGTCATCGTCCCCGCCGAGGTCGAATCCATGCCCATGCTGCACTACTATCCGGGAAGCAAGTTCCTCCAGATCTGCACGATCGGCTGCAATCTGCGGTGCGGTGGCTGCGTATCATGGGTGCTTACCGAAAGTACCGATGCAATCGAAGGCGCCCTTCAGCACGTCCCCCCGGAGAAATTGGTCGCCCGGGCAATCGATCAGGGCTGCATAGGCATCATGTTCTGCTTCAACGAACCGGCTGTCTCCTTCCCCACCTTCAAGCGCGTTTCCCGGCTTGCGCGCGAAAAGGGGCTGCTCGTCGGCTGCGCGACGAATGCGTATTTCACCGAAGCGGCCTTTCGGGATTTGCTGGAGCACATCGACTTCATCAATATCGGCATCAAGGGATGCACCGATGAGACGTATGCTGCCTTCGGCGCAGCGTCCGTCAATCCCGTATTCAGAAATCTCGAAATGAGCATTGAACACGGCGTGTTTACGGAGGTGGCCGCCGTCTTTATCAGGGGATACGAGAACGAGGTCATCGAAACGGCGAGACGCGTTGCCGACCTGTCTCCCGACATCCCCTTTCAGGTTATGCGCTTTATCCCTTTTGCGACTGCCGACCGCGACGATGAACCGTCGGTGGGGGAAGCAGAGGCCCTTTGCGAAAAACTCAGAGGCATCCTGAAGTACGTCTATCTGTTCAATTCACCGGGGACACCCTGGTTGAACACGTATTGTCCGGAATGCGGAGAGGTATTGATCCGAAGGGGGTTCAACGGCCCCATGTGCGCGCATGTAACAGAGGTTCGCAATGACGGGGTCTGCCAGTGTGGTTATCGGCCGACCTTGGCTGGCAGCTATGAGAAAGAAAGCGGCGCGCAGGTGCTTGGCTATTTCGGAGGCTACAAGACAATCCAAAGCCTCGAATCGATCCAAACCATTCTATCCTTTCTGGGAGAGCGAAATCCGTCCGTGATCGCCACTGTCTTGCAGGAGATCCTGAAGACGAATTTCATCGAAGGGCTCTACGAGAAGAACAAGACTATCGATTCCTGGCTCGACACCGTGGCGCATTATGCTCACCTGGCCGCCAGAACCGAAAAGGCCCGCGAGTTGAGAGCATACATGGAACGATACCTGTCGATTATCAACCATGCCGTAAGGACTGCCACGGAACGACCGGCTGTCTATTTTGCGCTGGGGCATCCCCTCATTGCCGTTTTCGGGGACAAGTTCGAGTGCAACCTCGTAGAAATTGCCGGCGGGCGTTGCGTCAACAAGGATCTGGATCGCGATGACACGCCGGGCATGACGATCGCGCCTGAGACGCTCCGGCGTCTCGACCCCGATGTGATTCTCGTCTCCGGCGCCATCGGCTATCCCGTGGCAGACTGTTACAATTTCTTGAATGGAAACGGTTTTGGCAACCTCAACGCCGTTAGAAGCCGAAAGATTTACAGCCTTGCACCATACAATACGGGCGGCCGTCCCGACTGGATTCTGGGGCTGATGCAGATCGCCAATCTTCTCCATCCCGAGATCTTGAGTTTCGACATGCCGACTATCGCCGACGCTTTTTACGAACGCTTCCTCGGCGTCTCCCTGTCAGCGGTAAGCCACAGCCGGTCTATCGCCCATCCGGCGGTACTGAAGCAAGCGATATTTTGAATAGCCCGCCGGAGCCTCTTTCAGGCGCTGAGAGTCTGCCACTGGGGGAATTTACGTGGTAAGAGGTTTTTGAATTCTTCAGTGACCGCATTTCCCGTTGCTTGCCGCGAAGCAAGCGAATCAGGGCTAAGCAGCTTCCTTGAAAATCAGAAATCCATCAGAACTCGCTCGGGTAAATCTTCGATGTGTAATGAAAAACTTCCTGAAATCAACACTCAACAAAAATGTAGGACATGCTGGCTTTCACATAAAAATCGTGATAGGCAAAATCTATCTCCATTATGAAATGAGGACGGATTTGCCTAAACTCTTACGATACGTTCCATTCTGGTTTGTTATACTTTCTTTTCTGTTTCCAGTTACAGTAAATGCGCTAACTGATCTGGAGATCTATAAACTTCTTTCCGAAAAGTCCGAAGAAATAAAAGCGTTCCCATTTCATGTTTATATACCTGAAACAAAGGATCACCCTCCTCAATATGGTATATTTCAAGGTCAAGAGCTACCAATATCCTCTTACTCCTTTTTCTCTCAGATTCCACATTATAATTTAACGGACAGTCAAGAGCCTGGAGAACTATTTGCTACTTATAAGTTTTCGCTAGATGACCACTGGAAATGCTTCCTGCTGCGTGTTCCAGGTATGTATTTTGTGGCGCAAATCGATCTCTGGGTATTCGACACAAAGAAAGAAAAGTGGTTGAAACCACTTCCGCTCGCTGAATATTGGGGTGATGCCGGCTATGAAATAGATGCTCAAACTTGGATAGAAGACCTTAACAAAAGTGGTTTTCTTGATCTTGTTACCAGGATAGAAGAAAAGGAAACCAATTTGGATGACCCGAATTATCCGGAGGAGATGAAGAGGACAGAGCACATTTATATATGGGAGAAAGATCGTTTCAAAGAGGAAACAGAAAAATATATACCAAAACTTGATCTTAAAAAATACGAACTATATAAAATTGATTTTAAAGAAAATGATAACTTCTATAAAAAGAAAAAGAAGGGCCCGAAAACAAACGGGGCGCATGAAGCTCCTGCGAATTGAAAAAAGTGCCAGTGACCTTGCATTTGAAAAATAATATGATTTGTAGAAGGAAGTATGAATAATTATTTATTAGCTGCCCTGACCTTCGTCACTTGCTGGATAATCATATTCATTTGCGGGTTGTTAAGGTTTGATAAAAGCGTTGATAATTTTAAAAGTATAATCGTATTTAACTTTCAACAGCATGATAAGATTACAATTATATTTAATATTAGTTTTGCTACACTTTTATCAATTATTCTTGCCTATTCGGTTCTATAATATAAGATAATACATAAAATAAACTACGCGCGCCTAAAGGCTATCATACTCACTTTTGAAACCCTGACAGCTATTCGTCCATTTCAAACATTAATCGTCAACACCTGTGTTTCTCGAAATTATTTAGTTGTAGGTGTAATCCTTGTCCTCTCTGTAAACATGGCGAAGATCATTTGCTCGTACGTTCTAATGACAACAGTCTTACCCGCCTCCCTCTGCTTTCTTTTCCCCTAGATGGAAAAGATCCCCGCCCACGATCAGGTCGCGGACTATCTTTACGGGAATTCGGCGACAGATTACCAGGTCCCTGTCATAACCCGTCACTTTGTCACTCGTTACTCGTCACTGCGGCGTCAGCCGCCCCTCACGGCGGACACTGGGCGCAGATCGACCGGAAGACTTCGGTAGAAAGATAGCGGTCGCCACGGTCCGGAAAGATCACCACAACGGTCGAGCCGCGAGGCAGATCACGGGCGACCTGCAGAGCACCCCACATGGCGGCGCCGGAGCTGATGCCGCAGAACATGCCTTCACGCACGGCCAGATCCCGCGTGGTTTCAAAGGCGTCTTCGTCCGAGCAGTTCATGACTTTGTCCAGCCGCGTTGGGTCGTATATCTTCGGGACAATCGATTCCTGCATGTTCTTCAGTCCCTGAATGCGGTGGTTCAGGTACGGCTCTACCCCCACGACCTTGACCGACGGCTTCTTTTCCTTGAAATACATCGCACATCCCATGAGGGTGCCGGTCGTGCCCATCCCGGCGACGAAGGCATCCACGGAGCCGTTCGTCTGCGCATAGATCTCCGGCGCTGTGGTCCGGTAATGCGCCAGATAGTTATTGGGGTTGTCGAACTGGTTGGGCATAAAATATTGATCGCTCTCGTATTCCATGATGTGCGTTGCCCGTTTGATGGCGCCGTCGGTGCGATCGCAGCCGGGTGTCATCTCCAATTCAGCCCCGAGGGCCTGAAGCACCGCCTGGCGCTCGGAGCTCACGCAGGTCGGCATGGTCAGCTTGATCTTGAACCCCATAGCCGCAGCCACCATGGCCATGCCGATGCCGGTATTGCCCGAGGTGGGTTCCAGAATCACCTTGCCGGGGGTCAGCTGTCCGGAGGCCACGGCCTCCCTGAGCATGAACAGGGCCGGTCGATCCTTGACCGAACCGCCCGGATTGGCGCCCTCCAGCTTGGCCATAATACGCACGCCGGTCTTTGCCGAATTCCAGATATTGCAGATCTCTACCAGGGGCGTGTTGCCGATGGCCTCCAGAATGCTCATTTAATACCTCCTTACTTTTCCAACGCCTGTTTGCTGATGGTATGTCATTTTTTTATTTGGATTGCAATGTTGGGACGCCTCTCCCCTGCATTTTCTGGTTACAGGGGGGTGACGGTTTAAAATTTGACAATCGTTATTTCCTCTAGGATATTGAGCCTCTTTTTTGTAATATGGTTTCGTTCACATCGGATGGGACTGGGAAGGAGGAGAACACGATGAAAAAATGGCTGATAGGAGGCATGATGGCGTTGGCCCTGGTGGGGTCTGGATCGGCGATCGCCGCAGGGGGGAAGTTCATTCTGTTGTCGAGCACGATCGGCCCGATCGATTCGGGCATCGTGGATGTTCTGGAGAGCCGCTTTGAAAAGGAAACGGGAATCCGGGTTCGTCACGTGGGCGCGGGAACGGCAGCGGCGCTGGACATTGCCAAACAGGGGACAGTGGACTTGGTGATGGTCCACGCAAAGGTTCTGGAGGAGCAATTCATTCAGGAGGGTTACGGGACGGAACGCATCCCGCTCATGTACAACGATTTTGTGATCATCGGACCGTCGGCGGATCCGGCCGGCATCAAAGGAAGCCCCTCAGCGCTGGCCGCCCTGAAAAAGATCGCGGAGGCGAAAGCGACCTTTGTGAGCCGCGGCGACAAATCGGGAACGCATGTCGCCGAAATGGGACTCTGGGAAAAGGCGGGTATCAAACCCGCGGGTGAATGGTATAAGATTTATGAAAAGGGTTCCGAGGGCAATGCGCCGACGCTGCGTTACACTAACTCGGTAAACGCCTATACGGTCATCGACCGGGCCACCTGGTTGGTTCTGAAGAAAGAGATTACGCTGGTTCCGCTTGTCGAAGGGGATGAAGTCCTGCTGAACTATATCTCGTTGATCCCGGTCAATCCGAAGAAGTGCCCGAAGGTGAATGCGGTTGCCGTCAAGCGCTTCGTCGCCTGGCTGACGTCGCCCAAGAAGGGGCAACTCATCATCCGCGACTTTGGCAAGGAACAGTATGGCGCGTCGCTTTTCTTCCCGAATTCCAAAGAGTGGAAAGCAAGCCATAATAAAGAGGAGGTGAAAAAATGAGAATGATAAGATTCGCATCTGTTTCAAGCATCATACTGGCGGCGGCGCTTGTACTGGGCGGCACCTGGACCGGACATGCCGCGCCCGCGCAGAAGAACATCATCCTGGCGACGACCACCAGCACGCAGGATACGGGGCTGCTGGATGTCCTCCTCCCGGTATTTGAAAAGAAGACAGGCTATTTTGTGAAGACGATTGCCGTCGGATCCGGCCAGGCGATGGCGATGGGCAGCAAGGGAGAAGCGGACGTTCTGCTTGTCCATTCACCCGATGCAGAGAAGAAGTTCGTGGAGGCCCAAGAGGGGATCAATCGACGCCTGGTCATGCACAACGATTTCGTGATCGTCGGCCCGGCTGCGGATGCCGCCCAGCTTAAGGGGGCCAAGGGATCGGTCGAGGCCTTCAAGAAGATCGCCCAGGGCGCCGCCCTTTTCATGTCGCGTGGCGACAAGTCCGGAACGCATACCAAGGAACTCGGCCTGTGGAAGAAGGCCGGCATCGAGCCGGAACAGCAGAAGTGGTATCAGCAGACCGGGCTCGGCATGGGGCAGACCCTCAATGTCGCCTCGGAGAAGAATGGCTATACGCTGACCGATCGCGGGACTTATCTGGCCTTGAAGAAACGGCTCGGATTGGTGATTCTCGTTGAAGGGGACAAAGACCTGCTCAATGTCTATCATGTGATCGAGGTCAATCCGGCCAAGTGGCCCAAGGTCAATGCCGCCGGCGCCAAGGCCTTTGCCGACTTCATGGTATCCGCCGAGGCCCAGGGCATCATCAAGACCTTCGGTGTCGATAAATTCGGCGCCCCGCTCTTTACGCCGGATGCCGGCAAGAAAGTGGAAGAGCTGGGGAAATAAATGGACCTGGTTTGGGACGGTATCAAGACGGCCTTCGAGCTGCTCTTTACGCTGGACCGGGAGGTCTGGGGCATCACCCTGCTGTCGCTGCGCATTTCCGGCGCAGCGACGCTGGTGAGCCTCGTGATCGGGATTGCGGCGGGAACGGTCATTGCGCTCACGGAATTTCCTGGGAAACGCCTGGTCGTGGGGGCAGTCAATACCGGCATGGGGCTTCCCCCGGTGGTGGTCGGTCTTTTCGTGACGATCATGCTCTGGCGCAGCGGTCCGCTCGATTTTCTCGATATGCTCTATACCCCGTCAGCCATGATTCTCGCCCAGACCATCATCGCCACCCCGATCGTCACGGGAATTTCCCTGGCCGCCATGCAGCAGCTTCCGCCGAAACTCAGACTGCAACTGCTCGCCCTCGGTGCGACGCGCTTTCAAATGGTCTGGATGCTGGTGAAGGAGGCGAAACTGCCCCTGCTGGCCGCGGTGATGGCGGGCTTCGGCGGTGTGATCTCGGAGGTCGGGGCCTCCATCATGGTCGGCGGTAACATCAAGGGGTACTCGCGGGTGCTCACCACGGCCACCGTGATGGAGACGAGCAAGGGGAATTTCGACGTCGCGATCGCCCTGAGCATCATTCTTCTCATCTTTGCGTATATCGTCAATCTCATTCTTACGCAGGTTCAGCAGCGGGAGCGCCATCAATGATAGATGCGCGGCAACCCATACTCCGGGTGACCGACCTGAAGGTAAACCGTGGCGGGCGTCAGATTCTGGATCTTTCGGAATTTGGCGTTTCCCAGGGCGGGGTCCTGTCGCTCATCGGCCCGAACGGGGCCGGTAAGACCACGCTCCTGCAGGCATTGGCCTATCTATTCCCGCCCGCTGCCGGTGATGTGCTGTTCAAGGGGAATCTTATCACCAGGGAAAATGCCCTGGGCTATCGACGTCGAATTGCAATGGTATTTCAGGAGCCGCTTCTCTTCCGTGCAACGGTTTACGACAATGTGGCATCCGGCCTGAAATTCAGGGGAACGAAGCGCGCGCGGATTGCAGACCGTGTTCAACATCAACTCGAACGTTTCGGAATCTCTCATCTCAGTGACCGCGCCGCGTGGACGCTTTCCGGCGGCGAGGCACAGCGAACGAGTTTGGCGCGAGCCTTTGCCACTGAGCCGGAGATCCTCTTTTTGGATGAACCTTTTGCCGCGCTGGATCTGCCGACACGGGAAACGCTCCTCGACGATTTGGAGAAGGCCCTGCGGACGACGGGGACCACTGCGGTTCTGGCGACGCATGACCGAATCGAGGCCCTGCGGCTCTCGGACCAGATCGGCGTGATGAACGGCGGACGCATGGTTCAGATGGCACCCCCCGATGAGATTATGAACCATCCCGCCGATGAATTCGTCGCCGCCTTTGTCGGCATGGAAACCATCCTCGCGGGGCGGGTGGACGAGGCGGCGCACGGCGTCATTCGGATCGCCGTGGGCGGAAAAACGGTCGAAGCGGTGGGCGAAGCGAAAGTTGGCGATCGGGTCATGCTCTTTATTCATCCCGACCAGGTGACCCTTTCGCTGTGTTCGGCCCAGACGAGTGCCCGGAACCACTATCAGGGAAAGATTGAAAAGATCATAATGAACGGTTATTATAACAAGGTGAGAATCAACTGCGGCTTCGAATTGACCGCCTTTGTCACCCGGCAGTCTCTGGAGGAGCTGGCGCTCAGGGAACAAATAGATATCTGTGCGTCCTTTAAGGCTACGGCGATCCACGTCATCAAGAAGGGGTAACCCGGTGAGAATGGACGAAATCAAGCAGAAAGTCGAGATCGCCTACCCCTGCCGATGGGGCTACAAGGTCATCGGGGAGGACCGAGAGGCGATGCACCGCGCCATTGGGTCACTTCTTCAGGATTGCGCCTGCACCGTCATCCCCTCCCACAGCAGCGCAACGGGGAAATACCACTGCCTGAACGTTGAGGTGACGGTGGATTGTGAGGCAAAGCGCGTCGCCATTTACGAGGCGCTGAAGGGGGATCAGGCCTTTAAAATTGTGCTGTAACACGATAAATTAGCTTGCATTATTTTCATCACGACCGTGGATCGTCAATTTTCATTTCACAACGTCCATTCTCCGTTTAGCTCACGCTCGCCAATCACACTGCGTACCTTTCCTGGTGACCATAACCACGTCAAATGATTTCAGATCGCCTGCTGTATCGTAACATAACCATGTGGAACACTTTTGTTCCAGGCATGCTGAAAAGGGGGCGCAGCCAAAATGAACATTTTTGCTTAAGACATTAAAATTACAATGTATATATAGTACTATACCGGCGAAAACTAACCTGGCATAATAGCTGCATCCTTTACCGAGTGATTTAGCGCATTGAAGACTCTCCGGAGCAAGCTTCGGCGAAACCGATTCCCCGGGAAGCGGTTTCGTCCTGATTCGCTCGCTGAAGAATTCAATGCGACTTGCAGGCAACTTTAATTCGAGGAAGCCTGTTTTCAGGCATTAAATAGAAAGGGATAAGACTGCTATGGAAAAACGAGTAGGAATTGTAGCGGTGTCTCAGAGTGCCGGTGCCGAATCCGAAGAGAATCTTTTCGATCTGGCGTACAAAACGGCGAAAGAGGCTTTAGACAAAGCGGGTCTGACAAGGGAAGAGCTGGGGACGATCGTGAGCGCTTCCTCGGACATTTTTCACGGGGGTATCTCATGTGCCAGCGCCTATCATGTGGATCCCACCGGTGGTTTTTTGAAAAACGCCTCAAGACAGGATGGAGAATCCCTCTTCGCCTTGTTCTACGGGGCCATGCGGATTATGACCCAGAAATACGATACGGCGCTCATTATCAGTATCATGAAGGGATCGGAAAATCCTGAAAATGATGCATGCACGCTGATGTTTAGCGATCCTTTTTATCAGCGTGAACTTGGATTGAATGAGTCGATCGCCGCGGCCTTGCAGATGCGTCTTTATATGCAGGCATACGGCATTACGGAAGAACAATGTGCCAAGGTGGCCGTTAAGAATCTTGGAAACGCCCTCAGGAATCCCTGGGCGCAGAGGAAGGGGACTTACAGCGTGGCCGATGTCCTGGCGTCGGAACGGCCCATCCATCCGTTGACAACGCTTCAGATAGCGCCCAAGTCGGACGGAATGGTTGCCATGGTTCTCGCGTCCGAAGAAAAAGCCTTGGAACTGACGGACCGTCCCGTCTGGCTGAAAGGTTTCAGCAGTTCCATGGATACCTATAATTTCGGAGATCGCGACCTTTTACACGGCCAGTTGAACACCGCGGCGCAACGCGCCTATAAAATGGCACAGATCAATAATCCTCGCAAAGAAATTGATATGCTGGAAATCTGTGAGCCCTATGCCTTTCAGGAATTGATGTGGCTAGAAGACTTGGGTTTTTGCGGTCCTGGCGGCGGCGGGAAGCTGATAGACGAAGGCATCACATCGGTTGGCGGTGAAATCCCCGTCAATCCTTCGGGAGGCGTACTGGCGAATAATCCTTATGTCTCCAGAGGGCTCCAACGGGCCGTGGAGGCCTTTCTCCAGATCAGGGGGGAAGCCGGGGAGCGGCAGTTAAAGAAAGAGATTAAAACAGCACTGGCCCACGGCACGCATGGATTTGCCGGACAATGCCATGCAGTTGCCATTCTGGGCATATAGGAGGAACGGATATGGGAAGGCCAGTTGCAATCATAGGTGTCGGACAGACCAAACACGGAAAACGTCAGGACGTCTCTTATCCCGATCTGGTAAGAGAAGCGGTCCTAGCGGCCGTGGAAGATGCAGGGATTACCCCTAATGATATAGATGGCGTGGTTTCTGGAACCATGCCGTCGATGATGGAAGGCATTGCCTTGACTCACTTTTATTTTGCGGACGCCTTGCAGAGCGTCGGCAAGCCTATTTTGAAGACGGAAACGTGCGGTTCCGCAGGTATCTCCGTAGCCCATACGGCTTATTACTGGATCGCCTCGGGAATGGCGGATCTCGTTCTGGCTGTTGGGCATGAAAAGATGTATGAGGGACAGGCCCAGGCCACGATGATTACGGTATTAGAGCCCTGGTACCAACGGTATTTCATTCCCGGCGCACCCGGTACGTTTTCAATGGTATCTCAGAAATGGACGGCCCGTTACAATATTCCCCAAGATGAGCTCCGCGATGCCGCATCTTACGTGTCCGTGGCGCATCATAACGATGCATTCGATAATCCGTATGCGCATATTAAAATGCGAATCACCATGGAAGAAGCAAACAACGCCCGGGTCATTTCCCTTCCGATCAGGTTGCTCGATGTCTGCCCGACATCGGATGGCGCCTGTGCGACCATTTTTGCCTCAGAGGATATGGTCCGGAAGCTGAAAAGAAAACCGGCGTGGGTCAGAGGTGTGAGTTATCGAGGGGATGAATATTTCATCGGCGACAGTGATAAGGCAGAATGGCAAAGCGCCATTCAGGCCGCCAAGGAGGCTTACGATCAGGCGGGTATCAAAAATCCGCGCAAGGAGCTCGATGTCGCCCGAGATATACAATCCATTTACTTTCCAGGAATTGCTGTATTACGAGAACTTCGGGTTCTGTGAGCCTGGCCAGGCCGCCGGCTTAACCCTGAAAGGCGTCTTTGACCGCAATGGAGAGTTGCCGTGCGATCCTTCAGGCGGTGTCTTATGTACGAACCCTATCGGCGCGTCCGGTATGATCAGGGTGGCAGAAGCGGCGATGCAGGTCACCGGCAAAGCGGGCGACCATCAGATACCCGGCGCCAAAATGGCGTTCGCCCATGCCATGGGCGGTGTCGGTCAATTCAACGGCGTCATGATTCTCGGATCTGAATTATAAGGAGGCAGTCATCATGTCAAAAGAATACAGAACAATAAAAACAGAAGTCAGGTTGCCCCTATGAACTGGCCTATGGAGAGACCTGGTCGCGATTTTTTTCGATGGTTTGAAGGAAAAAAAGATTTACGGTACAAAATGCGATAAATGTAACAGAGTCCTGGTGCCGGCCCGCAGCTTTTGTCCGCGGTGCTTTGTAGATACCAAGGAGTGGGTGGATCTCCCTCCTGAAGGGATCATTACCACTTTTATCTATGTCAATTATAAATTTTGGGGGCAGCCGCTTGAGCCGCCTTATATAACCGCCTCGATTCGTTTGGATGGTACAGACGTCGATATCCTTCATATCGTTGGTGGCTTTGATATGAGTGATTATGAGCTCGTCCAGAAAAAGCTCAAGAACGGCACCAGGGTTCGCGCTGTCTGGAATGAGGAGCGAAAGGGTCACATCTTCGATATTAAATATTTTGAGGCCGATTTAGATTTTAAGATGAATTATTTTCAATCTGTGATCGTTCATGGCCATTTATCTCGATCATAGCTCTACAACACGCGTTCACCACGCCGTGTTGAGCGCCATGCGGCCATTTTTTTCCGACATCTACGGCAATCCTTCCAGTGCGCATCAGCACGGGAAAAGGGCACGACAGGCCGTTGAGGAAGCGCGGGAGAAAGTGGCCGCTTTGATCGGTGCTGAACCTGGAGAAATTTTTTTTACCTCCGGCGGAACGGAAGCGGATAATCTGGCAGTACTTGGAACCGCCGCCTGCCACGCCAGCAAGGGGAAGTATATTGTTACTTCTGCGATTGAACACCCTGCTGTTCTCAATGCGTGCAGAAGTTTGGAGGCCCGTGGATTCCGGATCAGATGCCTTTCGACAGACAAAGCGGGGCGGGTCAATCCGGAAGACCTCAAGAAGGCGATCAGAAAAAACACGATTCTGATCAGCATTATGCACGGCAACAACGAGATCGGAACGATCCAGCCTGTGCGTAACCTGGGAGCCATCGCGAAGGAGCACAATATTCCCTTTCACACGGACTGCGTGCAGAGCGTGGGGAAAATCCCGGTCCGGGTCGCAGATATACATTGTGATCTGCTGTCTCTCTCGGCTCATAAGATGTATGGTCCAAAGGGAATCGGCGCCCTTTTCGTCCGAAAAGGCATGAAGGTGGCTCCGGTGTCCTTCGGAGGCGGGCAACAAAACGGATTGAGAAGTGGAACGGAAAACGTCGCGGCCATTGTCGGTTTCGGCAAGGCGTGTGAACTGGCCGCAGCACAACTGGCTGAGAGAGCACGAATCCAGGCACTACGGGATCTATTGCAGGACAAGCTGACGCAGCTGATCCCGGATATCGATGTCAATGGTCCCGCGGATGATACCGAGCGGCTGCCCCATATCCTGAGTGTCTCATTCAATGGTGTCAAAGCCGATGTGTTGCTACGAGCCCTCGATCGTGAAGGCATATCGGTGTCTGCTGGGGCGGCATGCCATACAGGATCTCAGGACATATCGCATGTCCTGACCGCGATCGGATTAACGCACGAGCAGGCGATGGGCACGATCCGGTTTAGTCTTGGAAAGGACAATACGAGAAAAGAGATGGTCGATTGCGCCGTCATTACGTCAAATATCGTAAACAAGCTCAGGATGCTTTCCGAGCTGGAGCAGTCCGCGGGTTCAGGTAGATGTGTTTAAAAATCTCAGGGGGCTACATTAAATGTCCGGCCATTATATGAGGGCTATGCGCTTTCATGCGGTCAATGAGCCCTTGCGCATGGAGAATTTACCTGTCCCTGATGTTGGAGAAAATGACGTTTTAATTTGTGTCAAGGCGATCGGCATCTGCGGCTCCGATCTACACATTCTCTATGAAGGGAATCTCCCGACCGCTTACAAACCGATCGTACTGGGACATGAGTCCAGCGGCGTTATTGCCGCAGTCGGTAGAGGCGTAAGTAACTGGCAGCCAGGCGACCGGGTGATTGTGGATGCGGTCCTGAATTGCGGCAAATGTTCGTATTGCCATAGCGGTCGTGCGTCTATCTGTCCTGATACCCGGATTATCGGTATTCACACCGACGGCGCCATGGCGGAGTATATGATCGCCCCTGCGAGTCATGTTCTCCGGTTGCCCGATAGCATTTCCTTCGAGCACGGGGCTGTTTTGACCGACGCGGCCGCAACGCCTTATCATGCCATTGTAAAAAGGGGCATGATGAAACAAGGTGAAAGCGTCGCGGTTATCGGTTGCGGGGGGCTGGGATATCATGCCGTTCAACTGTGCAAGATCCTTGGCGCATCCAGGATTATCGCTGTCGATACGAATGAAGTCGCCTTGAGAAGGGCGGAAAAAGTCGGCGCTACAGACCTTGTCCAGGCAACAAGTGATGCCAAAAACCTGATAAGGCGAATAACCGGAGACGGCGTCGATCTGGTTCTGGAGTTTGTCGGGCATTCTGCAACCATTTCGTTGGGCACGAAAGTTCTACGTGCCGGCGGACGATTGGTCGTTAGCGGCGTAGGGCACGAAAATATCGTTGCGCCGCCGCCATCCTTATTTGTCTGGAAGGAATATAGCTTGATAGGCTCTTTCAGTTACGATCTCGAGGATATATCGAATCTGTTGGAGCTGGTTAAAACGGGGGTATTGGATCTTAGCGGTTCGGTTACAGAAACATTTCCTCTGGAGGAGGCCAATACGGCCATGGAACATTTGCGGGATAAAATCGGCAATCCTATCCGGATCGTGATTCAACCTTGAAAAAAGAAAAACGAGACTTAAATTAAAACGTGAGAATTCAATCCATTTTTAATTCGATTCAATAAAGGGAGGAGACAGACAATGAGTTCATTTGAAAAGTACAAAGAGCGACTACTGAAGATGCGGCCCAACATTTTTGTTGGCGGGGAAAAGATCGGGCGAAACGACCCGAGAGTTTTGGCCGGAATGGAAACGATTCGAGTCAGTTATGATGCGGAAGACGATCCCCGGTTCAAGGACCGAGCCATTATCAAGTCTTCGGTAACCGGGAAGGACATCAATCTTTACACGCATGTTCCGCAGAGCACGGAAGATCTGCTGCAACGGCAGCAGTTGACGCGTGATTTATGCGGGCTTTGCGGCGGTTGTTTTCAGCGGTGCATGGCCAATGATACGATCAGCGCTATTTCTGTTGTGACAAAGGAGATGGATGATGATCTTGGGACCGAGTACCATCAGCGCTTTCTCAATTATCTGAAATTCTATCAGGAGAACAATCTCTGCGGCAACGCCGGTCAGACCGATATCAAGGGTGATCGTTCGAAGCGGCCTTCCGAGCAGCAGGATCCGGATCTCTATTTAAGGGTTGTCGAAAAGAGAAAAGACGGAATTGTTGTTTGCGGCGCCAAGGCGCACAATACAATCGCGCCCTATGCGGATGAAGTCCTTGTTGTGCCGACACGCGCCATGACGAAAGACGATGCGGACTGGGCGGTTGCTTTTGCGATTCCCTCGGATGCGGAGGGGGTGTCCCTGCTCGCCAGGGCGACCCAGCCGCGGCCGCGCACCCATATCAAAGCGCCGTTCAACGAACGCGGCATGATGGATTCACTGACCGTCTTCGATCATGTGTTTGTGCCCTGGGAGCGTGTTTTCATGTGCGGCGAGTGGCAATATGCCGGCCGTCTTGCGCTCCTGTTTGCCAATTACCATCGTTTCAGCTACTGTGGCTGTAAACCGGCCATGACGGATGTCTTCATGGGGGCGACGGCCATGGTTGCGGAATACAATGGCGTGGGCAATGCGCCTCACATCAAGGACGATCTGGCCAAGCTGATGGTGACGGCCGAATTGGTCTTTGCCGCCGGTATTGCTGCAGCCGTCAAGGGCACAAAAACATCTTCGGGTACTTTTGAACCGAACTTCATGTACAGCAACGCCGGGCGTTACCATGCCGGAGTCAACATCTATCACGAATACGACATTCTGTCGGCGACCGCAGGCGGCTGGCCGGCCACCATGCCGTATGAAGAAGACTTTTATAACAAGGATATCAAGGGTTTCCTTGAGAAATACAGCATGAGAAAACCCGGAGTCAGCGCTGAGGACCAGCACCGGTTGTTCCGGTTCATTTCAGATTTCTCGTGCTCGGCCTGGTCTGGGGTCTGGCAGTATGCGGGCGTTCACGGCGGCGGGTCTCCCATCATGGAGATGATCGGCATCCGCAGCAATTATGATCTGAAATCGAAAAAAGATCTGGTCAAACATCTCGCAGGCATTAAAGAGAATAAATAAGGAAGATATTCAGGCAGGATCCGCTCGCTTACCCCGCAGTAACTTGCGGGGTAAGCGAGTAGGACCGTACTCATTAAATAGAACACCCGCCGTCCACGTAAACTTCCGTCCCGGTTACATAATTCGGGCATGTTGCCAGATACAAGGCAGCCGTCTTCAGGTCATGGACTTGAGCAATATACCCGACAGGTATCTTGCTCACCGTCACCTTCTCAACTTCCGGCCTCGCAAATTCAGACGCTGTCATATCCGTATAAAAGAAACCGGGGCACAGGGTGTTGGCTTGAATGCCGTAGCGCGCCAACTCCAGAGCGATCACGCGGGTGAATTGCGTGACCGCGGCCTTGCTCGCGCAATACTCGGCCATCACGTATAGCGCCTTTTTCCCTGCAATAGACGACACGTTGATTATTTTTCCGCTTTTTTGTCCGATCATCACGCGCGCCGCCGCCCTGCAGACCTTAAAAGTCCCTCCAAAATTAAGGTCCATTACGTTGTCCACTTCTTCATCTGTCATTTTTACAAAGGGCTTCAAGGAACCTTCCACGCCCGCATTATTCACGACGATATCCAGCTTCCCGTACTTTTGCACGATCGAGCCAATCGCATCGTCCACTTGAGACGTGTTCCGAATATCGAGTCCCAGGCCCAAGGCATCTACACCGTATTCACCCTTGATCCTTCGCGCTGCTTCGATGCAAGCTTCGACTTTTCGGGCAGCAATGACAACATCGGCGCCCGCGGCAGCCAGAACTTCCGTGATGGCAAATCCGATACTCTTATATCCGCCTGTGATCAGGGCTGTCTTCCCCTTTAATGAAAATAGAGATTCAACTGACTCGGCCATATCTTTCTCCTTTATGAAATGGACTTTATCATTCTCGCCAAGCATCTTTCGCGCCGGGAGGGAAGTTCCATACAGTCAGAACTAAACAAGGTCGTTTTCGGCCAACCTGCGATACAGCGTTGTCCGTCCCATCTTTAATTTTCTGGCGATTTCCTTTTTGGGGAGATTCATTTTCAGCATCTTTCGAATCAATTGCAATTCATTGGCGCCAGAATCATCCGAAAGATAATCCAATTCGCCCCCCAGTTCCAGCTTCAGCATATTGGCGGGGATCAGATCGGAATCGAGCCGGTTGGAGACCGTCAGGTTCAACATGCGCTCGATAACATTCTGTAATTCCCGGATGTTTCCCGGCCATGAATATTTTTTGAAATACTCAAAGATCTTCCTGTCGATCGTATCGATTTTTTTACCGAAACTCGGCCCATACTTGTTTACAAAAAAAGTCACAAGGAGGGGAATATCATCCAGCCTTTCCTTCAGGGGGATCATATTAATCGTAAAGACATTGAGACGATAATAGAGATCCTCCCGGAAGTTTCCTTTTCTCACCTCCTCCTCAAGGTTCTTGTTGGTTGCCGCGATGATGCGGACATCGATCGGTTTGAATTCGGAGCCGCCGATCCGTATGATTGACTTGTCCTCAATGACCCTCAACAAAACAGCCTGCAGTTCCAGGGGAATTTCGCCGATCTCGTCGAGAAAAATGGTGCCCCCGTCGGCCAATTCGAACTTGCCTCTGCTGCCGCCGCGCCGCGAGCCGGTGAACGCACCTTCGGCATAGCCGAAAAGCTCACTGGAGATCAGATCTCTTGGGATCGCCGCGCAATTGATGGCCATGAAAGGCGCATTGCGTCGAAGGCTATCATTGTGGATGGCTTGCGCGAAGACATCCTTGCCGGTACCACTTTTCCCGAGCAGAAGGATATTCGAGTTGTTTTTGGCAACGATCTTGGCCTGCCTGACCAATTCAAGGAATCTTTCATTTTTTCCGCAGATATCGCCAAATTCAAAATTGGCCTTGGCGCCGATGATCTTGTTGACCAGGCTATTGGCACGCTTGATTTCGCTGATAATGAAAACTTTGCCGATCTTGGTTCCCTTGTCGGGATAAATGGGATTGCAGGTCAGGAGGTAATCGCTGAATTTATTATTGGACCATATCTTGATTTCGGTATCGGTCAGATGGTTTTTATTTTCAATAAGATTCAGGAGGCTTTGGTTCTGAGGGCCGAACACAGATCGAACGTCCTCCCCAACCGGTTGAGTTCCTGTCGGAATAAACAATCTTTTGGCATTGTCATTGATCAAAGAAATGCGACCATGATTATCGACAGCGATGAGTGCTTCGGAAACGGAGGACAAGACCGCTCGCAGATAACTGTTAGAAATCTGGATATCTTCATAGGCCCGCTTCGTCGTCATAATGTTGCCGATGGCTTGCGCTGCCGCAACGACCATGCCCAGGGTGTGCGCATTGGCGACGAAGTAGGGGCCGCTCACGACAATGACGCCGATGAAGGCCCCAGAGGGATCATATATCGGAGCTGCCGAATCGCTCTCTTTGTGATAGTACCGGCGGTAATGCTGCGCGCCGTATATCTGAATGGGTCTGTTCAATACCAGCGCGGTTCCTGGCGCGGTCGTTCCGGCAACCTCCTCGGCAAGACAGGCTCCCACAACGAGATTGGCCTTGCGAACATTTTCAACAAGCTCGGGATCGCCCATAATCTCAAGCAAAAAACCGTCATGATCGTACAAGGTTACGAGAAAACCGGACCCTGCCACAAATTGATAAAGATTCTCCATAAAAGGGCGGCTCACCTCAATGAAAGCCCAATTTTTTTCAAGGAGGCGCTGCAAGGCTTTTCCGGACAAAACCTTATCAATCACGGTTCCATAAGGATCTACGCCCAATGCCTTGCATCGTTTCCAGGACTCCAGAATCTCCTTGGGTATAATTAAAGAATCTATCGAGGAATTCCCGTGTATAAACTTTTCCCACTCACTCCTGGTTTTGCTGTATCTTATCCGTCGATCCGAGTCAGGATACTCTATTTCATGCAATGTGATGGACTCGTGCGGAATTTGATTGGCAGTCATAAGAATCTCTCCGAAGGATGCGTGGAACTCTCGGTGTTCCACTATGGAACAAATTTGTTCCAAGTAAATCAAGAATTGACCTAAAAAGCAAGAAATTTAAAAAAAGCTCTTGCCACTTCTTCCACTGGCAGAGGGCCCCCCTTGGAATCGCCAGCCATGATACTACTACCAGCAACCAGATGGGACAACCACTAGGGCGCTGATAGAGGTTTCTTTTTAATGCTGTGAAGCATCCCCGTCCTTCCGGTGTCAATAACGCAAGCTTTGGCGAGAAAAACAGGCAGGAAGAAATAGGTATTCGATAAGCCTTAATGAACAGGAAGTGCCAGGCTGGCCGATACTTCTTGACAATCGACGGAAAGCGCATGATAGTAATCATTAAGTCCGATTTAAATGATGGGCCTTGGAGTCAGATGATTTCCGGGATTTCTTGACTGCCCTTGCGTGTGCAGGAGCGGGGTTCGATGGTCTGAAACAGGAAGAGCGAAAAGCATGAATATCTACATTGGCAATCTGGCGTACGGTGTCACAGAAGAAGAATTGAAAGAATTGTTTGTATCCCACGGTAAGGTCGCATCCGCCCATCTGATCAAGGACAAAATCAGCGGCCGCTCGAAAGGCTTCGGATTTGTTGAAATGCCTGACGCCGCCGAAGCTGCTGCTGCGATTTCCGCATTGGATGGCAAGGAAATGAAAGGTCGCAACCTGACCGTCAAGGAGGCCAGGCCCCCCGCAAATGATCGGCGAAGCGGCAGTGGTCCGAGACGTCGTGATGGCGGAGGCGGAGACAGGCGGCGTTTCTAATCCGTTTCCAACTGACTACTGAAGATGACGGGAAGGCTCTTTTTCTGGTTCCTGCGTTGTGCAGTCGCTCTGTCGCTGCTGCTATTGCCACTTGGTGGCCCATTTGCCGCGACAGATTCAGGTTCGTCTCGCGTCGATCTGACGATTCTCTTTATCAATGATCTGCACGGCCACATCCTGCCACAAAGCTCAGCCGATAACGATGGGGTAGAGGCGAAGAGGGCCGTCGGGGGCGCGGCACATCTCGCCCGGATGATCGACAACGAACGCGCTCAGAATCCTGACGGTACACTGCTTCTCGCCGCTGGAGATCTGTTTCAGGGCACACCGATCTCCAATGTCTTTTATGGTCAACCCGTCCTTGATGTCCTCAATGCCTTGCACTTCGATGCAACGGCCGTAGGCAATCACGAATTCGACTGGGGCCTCTCTAAACTACAAGAGCTTGCTTCGACGGCTCGTTTTCCCTTCCTCGCAGCCAACATCGTTGATAGAACCGGTCAACAGCCAAGAGGCCTCAAGGCCTACGCGATGGTCCGGAGAAAAGGGCTTCAGATCGCCCTGATTGGCTTGACCACACCTGACACCCCCTTCAGCACCAAGCCCGACCATGTCGCAGGCCTGAATTTTCTAAATCCGGAGAAGGCTCTGCGGCCGCTGATCGCGGACCTGCGCGCGAAGGGCGCAGATCTGATTATGGTACTGTCCCATTTGGGGCTCGATGAAGACCGAGGGCTGGCGCAACGGGTTTCCGGCATCGACGTCGTCATCGGCGGTCATACCCATACGGCTGTTACCAAAGCACTTGAAGTCAATCACACGCTTATCGTTCAGGCGAAATGCTACGGCGAGTATCTGGGCGTTCTGAGGATCAAGATCGATAAGAACTCAAAGCAAGTTGTCGAACACAATCAACGCGTCCTGAAAAAAGTCTCCTCGGGACCGGGCGACCCCTTCGAAGCAGCCATGGATCAGCTTGTTCAAAGACACTATGCTCGCATCAAGGAGCACTTCAGTGCTGTCATCGGCGAAACCCGGATCGACCTCAATCGGAGCGTTCAAGGCGAATCCCTTCTGGGGGATGTGATTTGCGATGCCGTACGACAGGCAGCCCATGCGGATATCGCCTTTCAGAATGCGGGCGGTATCCGTGCAGATCTGCCGAAGGGGCGGATTACGCTGGAGCAGATCTATACGACGCTGCCCTTCGACAATCAGCTGATCGCGATGTCGTTGACGGGCGCACAGATCCGCGACATTTTAGAGCGAAGCCTTCATCGTGACGGCAGCGTCGGGCTTCAGGTCTCGGGTCTCAGGGTGAGCTACAATCTGCAACGGCCTTTCGGTTCCCGTGTGGTTGATGTCGTTGTGAACGGCCAACCCCTGGACGCCGAAAAGACCTACCGCATTGCGACAAACGATTTTCTTGCTGCCGGCGGGGATCGGTTCGGTTATTTTAAAAACGGCAGAGAAATCGTTTACCACGGAGACTTTCGCGATGCCGTCACCGATTACTTCCGAGCGCAATCCCCGCTGACGCTGCGTTTAGACGGCCGGATCTGGTTTGCCAGTGCGGAGCAGACGGAAAAACGATGAAAGAAAAAATCACGGTTTACATCAACGACCGTCCCATCGAGATCTACCATGGCATGACCGTCCAGCACGCCCTTATCGCCGCCGATCAGGCCCTGTATCAAGCGGGCCGAGAAGGCCGATTGCACATCGTCGACCCTGACGGCTTCGAACTGGGTCTGGACGGTGCGCTGTCCGAAGGATCGCGGATCTATACCCGAAAGTAAAACAGACCACCTTACCGATGGCTTCGGCCCGGTCTCACAGTCGAATCAGGTCGTCATGCACCTCGCTGCTTGGATTGATATGGATCATCACATCGCCTACATAGCTGAAGCGCTCGAATATCAGCCGCTTGACCTCGGTGGCAATCTCATGGGAACGCCGAACCGTCATCTCCGGATCCATCTCCAGTTTTAAATCGACGATCAGGTATTGACCTGATCGTCGACAGCGGATCTCGTGCACCTCATCCACGCCCGGAACCTCCATCGCCGTGGCGCTGATGCCGGTCACAACCTCGCCGCACTGCTGCCCATCCATCAGATCGTGGGCAGCCTTTTGAAAAGTTTGCCAGCCGATGTAGAAAATGAAACAGGCCGTCAGCGCAGCCGCCAGCGGATCGAGAAGCAGGACACCGAACCAGGCGCCCGTCACACCGATCAGCGTAGCCACCGACGTGAGGGCGTCCTTCCGGTGGTCCCGGGCAATCGCCTCCACGGCGGGACTTCCCAGTTTCCGGGCCGCACTGTGCGTGTAACGGAAGAGCGTCTCCTTGACGATCACGGTCGTAAAGGCCGCCGCCACCGCGATCCATTGCGGCTCCGGATAATCCCCGCGGACGAAGGTCATCGCCGCCTGATACAAAATGCCCCCACCCGTCGCAATAATGATCAATGCGACCACGATCGCGGCAATGCATTCGGCTCGACCGTGACCGTAAGGATGTTTTTCGTCAAAGGTCTTGCGGCCTATTCGAAGCGCGATCAGCGTGGCCGCTAGCGCCACGAAATCGCAGGCGCTCTCCAGCCCATCGGCAAAAACGGCCTCGGAGTGCCCGAAGTGGCCGGCCATCAGCTTAAATACCATCAGGAGAGCATTAATCCAGAAACCCATCCTGATGACGCTATCCGCCAGACCGAATCGCTTTTCTCTTTCCTGAAGATCCATCTACATCCTCACAAGGTCTCCGCCTCGTCTTTGCATCACTCAATCAAAGGACGCATATCATGCGCAACATTTTCCCGTCTCCTGAAAGAGGCCGACAGCCGAGAATTACTTCTTCTCCGATGGGCCGATCAAGCGATAGACCGTCGCACCGAGAAGCGCCCCGACAATCGGAGCCAGCCAGAACAACCAGAGCTGCGCAACCGCCCAACCACCGACATACAAGGCAACACCCGTGCTGCGGGCGGGGTTGACGGAGGTGTTGGTTACCGGAATGCTGATCAGATGGATCAAGGTCAGCCCGAGGCCGATCGCGATGGGCGCAAGATTCCGGGGCGCCGCCTTGTCGGTGGCACCGAGAATGATGAGCAGAAACATCATCGTCATGACCACCTCTGTCATCATGGCAGCCGATAGCGAATAGCCACCGGGTGAATGGACGCCATAGCCGTTGGAGGCAAAGCCGGCCGCGACGTCAAAACCGCCCTTTCCGCTGGCGATGAGATAAAGAACGCCTCCGGCAAGAATCGCTCCCAGGACCTGGGCAACAATGTAAGGGATGAGATCCTTCGCGGGGAAGCGACCGGACGCCCACAGGCCAACCGACACGGCCGGATTGAGGTGGCAGCCCGAGATGTGTCCGATGGCAATGGCCATCGTCAGCACTGTCAAACCAAAGGCCAGGGCTACGCCGAGCAGGCCGATTCCCACGGCGGGGAAAGTCGCAGCCAGAACCGCACTGCCGCAGCCACCCAGAACCAGCCAGAACGTACCGAAAAATTCCGCGCCATACTTTTTCATGTCTCCTTCTCCTTTCCGCTGCAAATAGCAGCGCCAGATATCCATGAACAAGCCAATACGCGCCAACCGTCTCACCTTTTCTCGTTCAGGAGAGCGGCTCGTGTGCTTTTTTCCCGTAGATCCGTTCGTAGGCCTTGCAGAAAGGACAGAGACCCGCTTCGATGCTTTTTACAAATTGGTAGGCCATCCCCCGCTGCTTCTTGCGCGCATGCTTGCAGACGGTGCAGAACATACACACCTTGGCCATTTTTCGATCTCTTTCCGTAACCGTCATCATGTCTCCTCCTTGGCCCCGTCATTCTAACATACAAATCAGGCCATAATAGAAAATACTATTTCCGGGATGAAGGCCGGATTGTGAGCGCGAATATAATGTTTTTGGGAACCATTCTTATATTAAGCGTAACGGTCGCAACTCAAGCTGTCTGAGGCTGGGAAGCAGCCGAGTTTTTGAGTTGCAGTGGCGCGAGCGTTAGAATGGTCAAAAACATTATCCTGAGCGCGAATCATCCGGGCGTCTTCCCGTCCTTTCTATTATGGACTGCTTAATAAAAGGCGATGTCCCTCTCTCTATCTTTTTTCAAACAGACGCAATCCGTTCTTTTCGATGGTTCGGATCAATCCTTCCCGTTCCAATTGAATCAAATGAATATAGGTTTCCGTAAACGCCAACCCGCGATCGAAATCAGAAAGGGCATCTCCGAAGATCCGCTGCGAAATGGCATAGGCGGTTTGGGGACGGGCTGTTGCCTCGAAGATAAACGCCTTGCGTTGACGATGATGCTCTTTTATTTCCGCCACCCGTTCCCGGAGATTTGAAAAGGGTTCACCATGCGACGGCAGAGCTGTTCGGATCGGCAGGGCGGCGAGCCGGTCGAGCGATTGAATAAAATTTTCCAGCGGCAAAAAGGCGGGAGACGAGGGATCGGGACTCAGATTCGGCGTAATATGGGGCAGAATGCTATCACCGGCCAGAAGAAGCTTTTCCTCCGGAAAATAGAAACAGACATGTCCATGGGTGTGTCCGGGGGTAAAGAGGCTGACAACCGTGCGACTGCCCACCTGGAATGTCTCCCCGTCCGTCAGAAAATGATCGACAACAAAAGGCCGGGAGGCCCATTTTAGCATAGCGTCAAGCGACGTGCAGAATGCATCGACAACCCGAGGCGGCATCCCGTGGGCGATGCCCGACAGAGCGACAAAGGATTGCCCCGCCCCCCGGGGCAAGGCCCCATAATCGATCTGTGACATGTGTATCTTCGCGCCGGACTGCTCTTGGATATGCCCGGCCAGCCCGCAATGGTCGATATGGTAATGCGTGAGAAAAATGCGATCGATCTGTTTGACTGCTCCCCCAATCCGGGGCAGCAGCCTTTCGTAGACGGTACGACTGGAACGCGCATTGAGACCCGTGTCGAAGAGGGTGACATTTTCTCGATCAACGGCGGCTACCACATGCACGTAAGGAAGCGACAGGGACATCGGCAGACTCAGGAGGTAGAGTCCCGCCGCAATCTCGCGGATGTCGCCGTATTTTCCCTTACGATTCATTTTCCTCTCTCTTGCCGGTACCTGATTGGATACGTTTCCTCGCCGCGGGGGACGCAATAGGGGCCAGGTTCTATCTGCAGATTATCCGAACCTTCCGCTCATAACACATCTTTAACGAACAGACAAAGGGAAGGTTTCACCTTCCTTTTTTTGAAAAGACCTTTAAACTAGTGTTATTTTTGTGTAATGTTAAAGGCAGGGCATAGAAAATAACGCCTCCTAAGCGATAGTTGGAGATTTCATGGAAAACCGACGCAATCTGTTCCACCGCTTCTTTGCCGTGCTGACGAGAAAGCTCTGTTTTACCTGCGCCGTAGCGCTGTTCACGACACTGGCGGCATCGTTTGCGATCCCGGCTGCCTTTTTCATGTGGATGACTATTCCTTATGTAAACCCTGAAGGCTTTGTCCTGAATGCCTCTCTGGTTGTGATCCTTATTTCTCTCATGGCCCTGCTTCATCTTTTTGCCTTCGGACTGCCCAGACTTTGGGGAAAAAAGTGGGAACTTAAAGACCTGCGGCTCCTCAACGACTATGTCGGACAACAGCGGCTTCAAGACATCCCCCTATCGGACTTGCAGGAAATCACCATTTCGCTGGAGAGGCTGCCCCAAAAGAATCTCCGAGTCGCGATTCTCCTGTCCATGCCGGTTTACATCCTCGTTCCCTTGTCGAATTACGTTCGGCCTGTTTTTTCCCCGGACATTGCCCTTTATGAGTTTTACAGCTTGTTCAACCTGGCGGTCACGTACTGCATCCTGACCTATATGATCACCGACCTGATCACGACTGATTACAGACAGCAGGCTCGTCAGTTCCTTGCCGAGCGGGGAGCATTTGCCGGCGCGCGGTTTACCTCGACCCTGCGGTTGAAGTTTGTCTTTATCATCATTTTGATGCTGATCAGCATGCTGGTCACTCGAAGATTGACGCTAAGCCCCTCCATCGCCGACGACTTCGTGACCGTCAGCTGTTTTATCCTTATTACCCTCGGGTTCATAGGATTCATGTGCAGTCTGATTTTTTGGTCCATCATTACCACCCTGAGGGAAATTGCGAAAATGGCAACCAATCTGGGGGCAGGGCAGCGTGCCCAGTTTATTTCCGGCAGCATCGACCGCGAATTCATCGATACGGCTATGGGACTCTACGACGCCTCAATGAAAATCGTTCAATACCGCGACGACCTGCAGGCATTTAACCTCACCCTGGAGAAACGGGTAGCGGAACGAACCGCCCAAATCGATATTCTGTCAAAGACCGACCCGCTCACGGGCGCTTTTAACCGGGGCTACCTGACAGAAAATCTCCCGCTAGAAATGAAGAAAGCGCTACGCTATAAAAGACCCTTTTCGATCATCATGTGCGATCTCGACCATTTCAAAAAAATAAACGATACCTACGGTCACCAGGCAGGGGATCATGTTCTGAAGGAATTTGTCGTCTGCATGCTCAGTGCCTGCCGAAGCGGCATCGATTGGGTCGTCCGCTACGGCGGGGAGGAATTCGTCATCGCCCTTCCGGAGACGGATTTGGACGGGGCCCGTGCGCTTGCGGAACGCATCCGGACCGCGTTTGCCGCCCGGCAGATCATCGCCGAGAACAATGTCATCCATGTGACCGTCAGTTGCGGCGTCGCCGGCTTCGACAGCGATGCGCCGAGTGACCTGACCGTAGATCGCCTGATTCAACAAGCGGACCGCTGCCTCTATAGCGCCAAAGAGGCCGGTCGCAATTGCGTCGCGGCGCAAAAGCTGGCGGGGTAAACAGAATCAGATGTCACGCAGGAGCCGGTTAGCGGGTAGCGATGCCACAGACTGCCGGAAAGTTTCAACCGCCTCGGCCAGCGCCTGGAACTCCGGTGTCAGACCGAACGGCGGCACATTTTCTCCGCTTTTCTCCAGGGCCTCTACGACCGACTGGATCGTCAGTCCATTGATATCTCGAGCCGGTTGAAATCCCCTTTCTCCGCCCGCAGCAGCCTCAACTGCAGAAACAATCCGGTTTTCAATAAGAACCGGCAAGATCTCGTCCACCAGGCCGATCGGAATGTCCAGCTGCTGCGACAACGCCCGCACCGTCAGCGGAGGCTCTCCCTCGGCAAATCGCTGAACCAGGCGACGCGTGATCTGGAGCGCCAAAAGGAGTCGCAGGTGGTGGCTGGCCTGGCGGGCATCGGGCTCGAACTCGGCGTGATCGGCGCGCTGGTGGGCGCAGGACAACTCCGCCCCAAAGAGAACGATCATCCAGCTCAGTTGGAGCCATCCGAGGAAGAGAGGCAGCACCGCAAAACTACCATAGATCGCGTTATACTTGACCGTGTCGACTTGAAAGTTGATATAGACCCATTGCACCACCTGAAAGATCGTTCCGGCCGTGATGCCCGCCACCAGGGCGGAGAAAAACCGGACACGGGTATTCGGTATGAACATATAAACAAAGGTAAAGAGTCCCCAGATCACACAGTACGGAAGAAGCTTAAGCGTCATCAGAATCAGCGGGCCTAGGGCGCCCAACAGGGAGATCTTCTCTACGATCATCGTGATCTGTGTCGTGATGAAAACCGTTGCGCTGCTGGAGAGGATCATCAGCACCGGGCAGATAATCATGAGGGACAGATAGTCGCTGAACGTTCTGCCGAGCGTGCGCTTTCGCTTGACCTCCCAGATGTCATTGAGCGACGTTTCAATCTGCCCGAGTAGACTGATCGCGGTCCAGAACAGCACGATCAAACCGACGCCGGCTAACAGCCCCCCTTTGGTGCTCGCCAGCATAGAGTGGGAAAAGGTTATGATTTTTTCGAGCAACTCCTCCTGCCCGGCCAGCTTGGTTCTCAGCGCCTCTTCCAGCCGTCTCTCAAAACCGAATCCCTTCGCAACCCCGAAGGCCATGGCGGCGACGGGAACAACCGACATCAGCGAATAAAAGGTAAGAGCCGACGCCCGGAGTTGACATCGGTGCTGATTAAAACCGCGCAGGGACAGGACGAGCGTTCGCAGCACGGTCAGGGGAAAGGCCTTCACCGGGGGAAGTGCCGCAAGACGGACCCGCCAGATATCCTTTTGGACAAAATCGACCGCTCGTTGAATCTGTATCCGGATGGACGTCATCGATACCTCCTTTTTATCTTTTATCTTTATGATCCCAGACAGACCTCTGCCAATCCGGCCACGCCCTTGCCCTCGCCCATGACAATCAGCTTGTCTCCTATTTCGATGACATAGCTGGCGCGGGGATTAAAAATCATCTGGCCGGAATCCTTCTTGACGGCAATCACGATCACACCGAAGCGGTCCCTGATCGCAGCCGTCTCCAGAGATTTGCCGATAATGGCAGCGTGCTCCCCGATGGAGAGCTCCTCCATTTGGAGTTCGAGGTTTTGCCGTCTTGCCGTAATCTCGATGAAGTCCAGCATGGCCGGCCTCAGAATTGCCATCGCCATCCGCATGCCGCCGAGCGCATAGGGGGACATGACCCGGTCCGCCCCGGCGCGAAGCAGACGCGACTCAGAGGCCTCGTCCTCGGAGCGGGACAGAACATACAGATCGGGATTTAACTCCTTCGCCGTCAGGATGACGTAGAGATTCTCCGCATCGGTTGACAGGACGCAGACAATCCCTTTGGCCCGCTTGATCCCGGCGCCGATCAGGGTCTTGTCATCCGTGGCATCCCCTTTGTAATAAATGAAGCCATCCTCCTCAATCTTCTGGAGAACCTCCGGATTGTTGTCCACCACAACAAAGGGGGCTTTGGCCTCTGCCAGTTCCCGGCAGATGAGTCGGCCGATCCTGCCGCAGCCGCAGATGATATAGTGATTGTGCAATTTCGCAATCGTTCTTTCCAACTTTCCCCTCCCCAGGATCAACCTCATCCGTCCTTCGAACATCGTCTCGGCATACAGCCCGGCCGTGTACAGCATGGTCCCGACCCCAAAGACGATCAGGAGCATTGCAAAAAAGCGCCCCGTCGCTGTGGCGGGGGCATAATCCCCGTAGCCCACCGTCGAGATCGTCGAAACCGTCGCATAAAGCGCATCGAAGAGCGACCACCCCTCCAGAACGTGAAAGCCGATCGTTCCGGACAGGAGCACGACGGACAGCATCATCAGGCTATATTTGAGTTTGCGAATCAGTGTCACGGAACGCCCTTGTTGCGCATGTCGATAATGAATGGCCGAACCGGCGGATCTGTGTCCGCCTAACTCGAAAGGAGTATAGGAATAAGGTGAAAAGGTGTCAATCGGAATGACGGCGATCCTCCTCAAGAATCGGAGGGCTGGCGGCGCTTTCCCCGGCGACTCTCCAAATTTCCTTGCAGCCATGGTGAGGATGTGTTACCAGTCCGCCACGCAAACATGCGGCTAACGCCGCAGTAACAGTGGCAGGTAACGGGTGACAGGCAAAAAAGCATCCGGTTGCATGTCAAAAGCAGTGTCGCGACGGCAACCAACAACTTAGTCAGAAGCAATCCCGCCGCGATTTGACCGGACATGCGTCCTGAACCCTGGGAAAAAAGATGATTCATTTTAATAACATTAGCAAACAGCATGGCCCCCAGATCCTCTTTCAGGAGGCCAGCTTCCAGATCCTTCCCGGCAGCCGCAGCGGCCTGGTCGGTCCGAACGGCGCAGGCAAGACAAGCGTCTTTCGGATGATCATGGGGGAAGAACCGTTTGATTCCGGCGAAATCACAAGGGCGCGCAATATCGTCTGCGGCTACTTTTCACAGGACGTCGGCGAGATGTCAGGGCGTTCCGCCCTGGAGGAAGTCATGTCGGCCTCGGAGGATGTGACTCGCCTGGGTCTGGAAATCCGGGAGATGGAGGCGGCCATGTGCCTGCCGATGCCGGAGGACGACCTCACCGCACTTCTCGAACGTTACGGCGACGCGCAGGCGGAGTTTGAGCACCGGGACGGCTATGACCTGGAAAACCGAGCCCAGACCATTCTCACGGGATTGGGGATCGGTCCGGACAATTACAACCACCCGGTAGAGAGCTTCAGCGGCGGGTGGAAGATGCGAATCGCCCTGGCCAAAATCCTGTCGATCAACCCGGATGTTCTGCTCCTTGACGAGCCCACAAATCACCTTGACGTGGAATCGATTATCTGGCTGGAAGACTGGCTGCAGAACACTTTCAAAGGCGCGCTCCTGATGACGAGCCACGACCGCGAGTTCATGAACCGGACGGTCAGCCGGACCGTCGAGGTTGCCAACCGTACGATCACGACGTACAGCGGCAACTATGACTTTTACCTGCGGGAGCGGGAGATCCGGCGTGAGCAGCTTCTGGCCAGTTACCGGCGCCAGCAGGAGATGCTGGCCAAGGAGGAGGAATTCATCGCCCGCTTTGCAGCGCGGGCCTCTCATGCCTCGCAGGTCCAGTCACGAATCAAGAAAATCGAAAAGATCGAGCGGATCGAGATTCCCGCCGAACAGCGGACGATCCAGTTCGAGTTTGCGGAACCGCCGCGCAGCGGAGACGACGTCATCAAGCTGGAATCGCTCGGCAAAATCTGGATTCGGCCGGATGGGGCAAGCAAGTCCGTTTTCGGAGGCGTTTCAGGGATGATTCGCCGGCAGGAGAAGATCGCCGTAGTCGGAGTAAACGGTGCGGGAAAATCCACGTTTCTAAAAGTTCTCGCCGGGCAGACGGAACCGACGACAGGCAGCGCGACCTTAGGGGCCAATGTCTATCCGGGCTATTTCAGCCAGCACGCCATGGACATCCTCGACCCGAAAAAGACGGTGCTCGACACACTTCAGGATACGATGCCCCAGGCGGGTCTTGGCACACTGCGCAATCTTGCCGCAGCCTTTCTCTTTCAAGGGGATGACATCTATAAACGCATCGACAAGCTCTCAGGCGGTGAAAAGAGTCGCGTGGTTCTGGCGACGCTTCTTATGCAACCGATTAACCTCCTGATCCTCGACGAGCCGACCAACCACCTCGACATTCAGTCGCGCGAAATCCTGCTCACGGCCTTACAGCGCTTCACAGGCACAGTCGTGCTTGTCAGCCACGACCGCCACTTTCTGAGAAGTCTCGTCAACCGGGTCTTCGAGATCGACCACGGCGCGATGCATGTCTATGAGGGGAATTACGATTACTATCTGGAGGCATCCGCAAGACTGCACGGAAACAGTGGAAGTTGAGACGTTAAGAAGATGAGACGTTAAGCAAAAAAGGCCGCTTGCAACATGCAACCGGCCTTTTCCTGTCACCCTTAAACGATTTTTCGGTCATTGCGAGTGAAGCGAAGCAATCTAGCGACTTGATTTTATGAGATTGCTTCGTCGCTACGCTCCTCGCAATGACCTGTTTGCGATCTCTACGAAATCAAAATTCCAAGTACCTTGAACTCAGAACCCCGAACTAGGAAATCGAAACTACTCCCCGGCGGGGAGCTCCCCGCAGTCGGCAATGAGGATCTTCTTGGAGGTCTGGCCGCTGCGGGAGCCACACTTTTCGATGGCGCGGACCACGTCCATCCCCTCCACGACCTTGCCGAAAACGACATGGTGGTTGTCCAGCCACGGGGTTTCGACCAGCGTAATGAAAAACTGGGAGCCGTTGGTGTTGGGGCCGGCATTGGCCATGCTCAGGAGGCCCGGACCCGTGTGTTTGAGTTGAAAGTTCTCATCGGCAAATTTTTCGCCGTAAATGGACTTGCCGCCGGTCCCGTTGAAGTTCGTAAAATCCCCGCCTTGGCACATGAAATCGCCGATCACCCGGTGAAAGGGACTGCCCTTGTAGCCGAATCCGCATTCGCCGGTGCACAGCGCCCGGAAATTTTCCGCCGTCTTCGGCGTCACATCGGTTGCCAGTTCAAATACGATCCGTCCCATGGCCTCGCCGTCGGCCGTAATATCGAAAAAACACTTCGTCATGATGATCATCTCCCCATCTCTGTTTTGTTCCGGGCATAGTGCTACCCTCGACAGCCTACCCGTTGGCTTGCCCGTTCGGCTACGCATATCAGATAGCCGGGATTTACGAAAGAGAAAAGGCAGGGTGCGATAGCCCTGCCTTGTTAATCTCCCATACCAGAGTGACGATTATTTGAAAACCGTCACCAACCCGTCGTCGAGATCGTACTTGGCGGCAACGATCTTAAGCTTCCCCTCTTGTACCAGATGCTTGAGAATGGGGGAGTGTTTGGTCAGGTTCGCCGCAATATTCTTGGCGTTGGCGTCTGCAAGACACTCCGCGAACTCACCAGCCTTGTTTTTACCGCATTGGCTGTCTCCTTTACAGGCCGCACAGGCCTTAACCGCATCCGCAGACGAGGACGCAATCGTTTTGGCAATGGCATCGATGTTCTTACTGCCGGTTGTCTTCCCCTGTGCCGTGACGGTGGCCTTGACGGCGCCACAACGCTCATGCCCCAGAACCATGATGAGCGGAGAACCGAGATGTTCGGCGGCATATTCGATGCTTCCCAAGATGACCGGATCGGGCACGTTGCCGGCCACCCGAACCACAAAGATTTCACCGAGGCCCTTGTCGAAAATGATCTCCGGAGGGACGCGGGAATCGGAACAGGACAAAATAATCGCGTAGGGCTTCTGAGATGAAGCCAGGGCCGCGCGCGCATCGGCGCCGGATCTTGCACTGTTGGTCCACTTGCCGGCCACATAGCGACCGTTGCCGTCCATCAGCATCTTCAAGGCCTCGTCGGCGGACATGGCTGCGCCTTCAGATGAAGCCCAGGCCGCGGCCGCCGTTCCCAAAATAGCGGCCATGACCAGACACAGAATTTTATTTCTCATGGTTGATCTCCTTTTTTGATTTTGAACGGGAAAGGGTCAGCAGGACAAGCGCCCCATAAACCCGCCCCCGCTTTGAGGCTCAAGAACTTGGCATAGCGCCGAGCGGGGTGTCAAGGAGATTATCGCGGAAGGACGCCGATTGGAGACTCATCGGATCATGCTCCTGTGAGGCTTCAATCCTTTGGAAAACAGATTTATGCTTGATCCTCTCACTTGTCCCGGTCGCTGTCGAATTCGATGCGATAGGCCCGCATCCCGAACGCCTCTATCTCCAGTTCCAGTGTATCGCTTGCCGGTATGGAGCGATCTTCATGCACCAACTCATGCAGGACGGTCCCCTTCCGGAGGATACCGGAAAGATCCAGCGAAATTTTGTACGGATGCGACGTGTCGAGGTTGGCGACCAGAAGGAATTGCTCTCCGGGACACGACCTACCCTGACGGACTGCGGCAAGTACCGCCCCGTGACCTTCATCGATAAAACGGATATTGCCCCCCTCGTGGAAGAGCGCATAGGTCTGATGAAGTCGGTTGATCTTCCGGATTTCGTCGTTGAAGCGGTTGGGCATCGGGAAAAACACTTTTCGAAACCGCCCGATAAAATTGATCTTTTCAGGAACCCCGTGTTCCGTGCCCTGAACCATCCCGGTTTGACCGGTCCCGAAAAGCGCCAAGGTGAAATAGCGCATCACTGCGGCCTCGGGCGCCCCGTAGAGTTGGGCAGGCGCCCCTGTGTCGTGGGTGGACAGCGGCGCGAGGAAGCGCAACTCCCGATGGATATCGTGCAGGTATAGCAGGTATTCGCGCAAAGGCTCGGCAAAGGGATGCTCCCAGGGGTTAGCCAGCAGGAGGTTCAGTTCGCACTTGCCCGCCGTCTTCAGCAGGGTGTTGGAATCCGAAAAAAACTCCGCCTGGAGGATGAGATCGGGGTAAATCTCGCGCAGTGTGCGGGTCATCTCTGCAATAAAAGCCGGATCGCTCGAATGCAGGTTGTCGAAGCGGACCATCCCGCCGGTGTAGGCAGCATAGTTCGCCCAGAACAACCCATACTGTTTCATATAGGCCCACAATTCCCGCTGCATCGTCGGCTCGGGATGGTCATACTGGATTCGCACCAAATCCCCCCAGCGGATCCACTTGTTCATGTGCCAACAGCCGGCCCGCAGCAGGCCATCTCGCTCGTTTCTATCCGCCACGATCCATTCCGGACAGCGCTGAACCATGTGGCTGGAAATCCCGATGTGATTCAAGACGAGATCGATGCAGAGCCTCAGCCCCCTCACCTGCGCCGACCGGACAAAATCCTCGAATTGGTCGAGACCGGATCGGGAATCATGCGGATCGAGAAAGGATGGATCAATGCTGAAAAGGTCATTGGCGGCATAGGGACTCTCGGAGTAGCCCATGGCGGTAATTGGCAAGAGGTGAACCATATTGAATCCCAGGTCGCGGATATGATCCAGCGCGGCGATCCAGTTGCCGATATGCCCCGACACATTCGGCAGCAACGTGTACATCCGGATGTCTTTGGCACAGGCCGGATCGATGATCACCTTGGAAAAGGGCGCTCGGTCCCAGTACCAGGTTTTGCCGGAATCCGGTGAATGCTTAATTTTAAAGAGAAAAATTCCGCACTGCTTAGGCAGGACTGACAGAGAGAAACGACCCGTATCACTTTTCGTGAATTCGATCTCGCCCCAGCCGTTGTCTTCGCCAAGCAGATTGGAATAGAGTTTGACCCGCGCGGACGGATTGACCTCCGTAAAGGTCACTTCCAGTCGGAACGGTTCATCCTGAAAGATCCGGAAGAATTCGTCGGGTGCGATCGACCATGAGCGCTTCATCTGCTGCTCGCGGGCAATGCGCATGTCGCGGGACTTGAGGGCCGGAATCTCCCTGCGGATCAGGCTGGTGGTGTTCGGAATCAGAATCGTCATGACAAAACATCCCCGTAAGGGTTAAGGGATACAGGGTTCTCAGTTATTTTCCATGCGCCGCATCGACGATCCGCGCCGTTTCGGCGTTTCTGGCGTCAGTTTGATCCAACACCTTGTCGACAGACCGCCGGACAGCCGTGCCATCATAGCCCGCTGCTCTGGCCGCTTCCAGCCTCCGTGTCTCCGCACGTCCGGAGTCCGGCGAAGGCGTTACTTCTGGTTTCCCGGGCCCACAACCGGCCAGGAGCGTGACTGTCATCAGCACAAGCGTCATCCGTCTCATTTCAGCGCCTCCCCGAATCACGACCGCAGGCTTTGCCGGCCAACAAAATGTTGAAGGCTCACCGGTGTAAACGCCGGCGAATCTCCGATCCCTAAGGAAGATGTCTATTCATGCTTCGCTCGCTTACCCGGCAGCAAGCAGCGAGCAATACCCTCAGGCATCGAAGGCATACAAAAGAATACCAATATAGTTATTATGCTCACCAAAAAAACGACCTTGTCAATGAGATTTTTCGAATCCGGCTGTGAGCATGCGCTGCGCGTTTGCTGCCGGATAAACGAATCCCGTCAGGAAACCGTTTCCAAAAAGACGGAGAATCTTCTATGGATTTATTGGGGAGAAGCATTTTATGATAAAGTTCTTTATACGCTTCGGAAGATTGGTCGTAATCCCTTTTCAGGAGTCCACGATGACACCGTTTAAAAAAACAGAAGCCTTGTACGTCTGGTTTGATACCGAATATTCGACGCTGGACCTGGAGGAGGCTTGTCTTCTTCAGGTTGCGGCGCTGATTACGAATACGCGGCTGGAGCGCGTCCTGCCGCAAGATCGGGATATTCGTCTGGTCATCCGTCTAGCGGAATCGCAACAGGTCAGCCAGTGGGTTGAGGAAAATCTGAAGGAACTCTTGAAGGGGTGCCGATCAAACCAGGCAGTCGATATCGGCAAGGCTGACGAACTGTTGAGTCGTTATGTCAGCGATGCCTTGAAGACGCTTCCAGGGGATACGAAGGAGCGACCGATTTTGGCCGGTAACAGCATTCAGATGGATTGGCGCCTGATGCAGCGCTTCCTTCCCAAGTTCGGAAGCCTGATGCATTACCGACTCCTCGACGTAACTGCTCTCAAATTGCAATGGCAGCGCTGCAATCGCAGGCAGCAACTCGACAAGGAAAATCCCGATGAGCTACGGATCTATTTCCCCGAAGCCTCCCTGGCCGATCTGGCCAGTCACGACGCCTATTACGATGTGCAGGCCTCCATCGCGGAGCTGGCCTTCTATCGCCGGCATCTATTCCGATAACCAGGCCTTTCAATATTGACCCGTTTACGGGAAATGGCAAATCCGACGTCAGCAGCACGAAATGCGCAGCGCGCATATCCTGCCAATGTTATCTGCTGCTTGCCAAGGTACTGGTCGAACTCGCAGACGAATACACTGCGGTCGTTGCGGTCGTCTTGCTCGTCAGACTGGGCACCGTATAGCTCAGCACCGTCGAGTAGTTGCTCTCCAAACCGTCCGCGTTATAGGCGGTCGCAACGAAATAATAGGTCTTCCCCGCAGTCAACCCCGAGATCACGCAGCCGGTATATTTCCCGACATTCAGTTTCGCGCTGAAACTGCCCTGAGTGGTTCCATAGTAAACCTTGTAACCGGCAATATCCGGTTCCGTGGCCGCGCTCCAGGACAGACTGACAGCACTCGCCGCATAGCTGCTCACGGGCAGCGCCACTAAGCCGACCATGATGCAAATGACGGCAAACACGGCGGCGACTAAAAAACCCTTATCTGCTTTTGGCGATGACAGATTGTGAGACATGGTGTTTCTCCTTTTACCCCAAAAATCTGGATGCCTTCTGGCATTGTGCGAACCCTTGAAAATCCGATTGCGCCTATCGCCCACGTCTTCAAGCGATGGCGCCAGTGCAACCCGGCAAGTGATATGAGAGAAGGATGCATACTGTCTGAATAAACGGGTTGCCGTTTTTTCACTAACGCACGGCTATTCAATACAGGAGGACAAACCAGATGACGGTGAGCACGATCACAAAAAACCAGATTAAATATTGCTCAGCCCGTCAGACACGAAGGCACACTCTAACGGCGATCCGCTTTAACCAGAGTGACGACCTGTTTTTCTAGGGAATACTCGCAGTCGTCAGGGGCACCGTATAGCTCAGCACCGTCGAGTAGTTGCTCTCCAAACCGTCCGCGTTATAGGCGGTCGCAACGAAATAATAGGTCTTCCCCATAGTCAACCCCGAGATCACGCAGCCGGTATATTTCCCGACATTCAGTTTCGCGGTGTAACTCCCCCGAGTGGTTCCATAGTAGACCTTGTAACCGGCAATATCCGGTTCCGGGTTCGGACCCCAACTCAGGCTAACCGCACCCGCTGCATGACTGCTTATGGGCAGCGCCAATAAGCCGACCATGGCGCAAATGGCAACAAACACGGCGGCGACTGAAAAACCTCTTCCTGCTTTTGATAAGAACGGACGATAAGACATGATACTTCTCCTCTTCCAAAATAAATCTTGATGCCTCAGGGCATTGTGCGGAACTTTGAAAAGCGGATTGCGTCGTTCACTCACGATATATGGATGTTGAGCGGCGGCGCGTTTGCTACCCAGAAAGCACTTGGAGAGAGGAAAAAATACTGCGGGAACTGGACAGATTTTACTGAGTGCCGTTTTTTCTCTTGCGCACGGCTATTCAATACAGGAATGCAAGTCCGATTACGGTGAGGCGAGTCACAAAATAACAGATCGAAACAGAACGTCCGGTCGGAGGTCGGGAGGAAACGCCCGCAACGAAAACAACCAGATAATCTGTGAATAGGAGGCAACAGGGAAAACGGATTGTAATAATAATCGGGGGTTCCTGGAGCAATCTCCGGGAACCCCCGATTTCTGAGAAACGGGTCAGGGATCATTGGCCGACGCTCTCTGGATGTGAATCCAGAAAGCGTCGGCCAATGATCCCCGCGACGTCTATGCCATACGTCTGCGCAGTTGAACCAGCGCCAACAGGCCGATGCTGAACATGATGAGCGTTGCGGGCGCAGGAACGTTGTCTGGACTGTCTCCCCCCGTCAATGTGAAAGAGACCACTCCCCATTGCTCCATGCCGTGGTATGGTTGAGCGTAAAAGGAGAAAGGATGGGCTCAATGCAGTGTCCTGTCCAGTCCATCCTGCAAGCATGGTATGTTACCCGCCGATATGAGGCGGAATGCTGGTTCGGCTTTATTTTTTGCCGATGTATTCCTTCAAAAACCTCGCAGTCTGCGAGATCCTGGTCTGCCGGATGAGTTCTGAAGGCGACCCTTTGGCGATAAGGCGCCCGCCTGCCTCGCCCCCCTCCGGTCCCATGTCAAGGATATGATCCGCCTCCTTAATCACCCGCAGATTGTGCTCGATCACGAGCACCGTCGCCCCGCGATCCACCAGCCGATGGAGGATGGCGAGGAGTTTGTCGATGTCCGCCAGATGCAGACCCGTCGTCGGCTCGTCGAGAATATATAGGGTCTTGTCGGAGGAGGCCGTTGCCAGTTGGCGCGCCAGCTTGATCCGTTGCGCCTCGCCGCCGGAGAGGGTCGGGCTCGCCTGCCCGAAGGTCAGATAATCCAGGCCGATATCGACCAGGAGCTGCACCCCTTGACGAATCCGGGGAATCGCGGCAAAGAATTCCAGCCCTTCGCCGAAGCTCATTTCCAACACCTCGTGAATCGTCTTGCCGTGATAGCGGATCGCCAGCGTCTCTTCATTGAATCGACGGCCGCCGCAGACCTCGCAGTGGACATAGATCTCCGGGAGAAAATCCATTTCGACACGGATGCGTCCCTGCCCCGCGCAGGCCTCACACCGTCCGCCCGCCACATTAAAGGAAAAGCGGCTTGCACTGTAGCCCCGGGTGCGTGCATCGGGAACGATCGCGAAAAGCTTGCGGATGTCGTCGAAGAGGCCGATATAGGTCGCCGGGGTCGAGCGGGGCGTTCGCCCGATCGGGGAGTGGTCGATCTCCACGACACGCGTCAAATGCTGCCAACCGTCGATCAATCGATAGCCACCCGGATCCCTGATCGTTTCCTCTCGGGACAGCCGGCTCGCCAGGGCATGATAGAGGATCTCCTTGACAAGGGTCGATTTTCCGGAACCGCTTACACCCGTGACACAGGTCAGCGTCCCCAATGGAATCCGCACGTCCACCCCTTTGAGGTTGTGGCGCTCGGCCCCCTCCAGTATTAGCCAACGATCCACCTGCGCCGTGCGCCCGCGCGAGGTAATTCGCTCCTTCTCGGCGTGGCGGAGATAGGCCCCTGTCACCGATTCGGCACAACGTTCAATATCGGCAAGCGTTCCCTCGGCCACGATCCGGCCGCCGTTCGGCCCCGCGCCGGGACCGAGATCGATCACATGATCAGCCGCACGGATCGTCTCTTCGTCGTGCTCCACCACGATGATCGAATTGCCGCGGCTCTGGAGATCGCGCAGCGTCCGGACCAGTCGCCGGTTGTCGCGCGGATGGAGTCCGATCGTCGGCTCGTCCAGGACGTAACAGGCGCCGCGCATGTTGGAGCCGAGCTGCGCCGCCAGACGGATGCGTTGCGACTCGCCGCCGGAAAGCGTATCCCCTGCGCGATCCAGTGTCAGGTAATCGAGGCCGACCTGTTTCAGAAAATCAAAGCGCGGCATGAGCTCCCGAAGAATCCCCGAAACGATCGCCGTCTCGCGGCGATCAAAGCGGAAACCGCTCAGGACGCGTCCCGCCTCCAGGACCGAGAGCCCTGTCAGCGCCCCGATCCCCCATCCCTGGAGTTTGACTGCCAAGGCCTCCGGGCGCAGCCGCTTGCCGCGGCAGTCGGGACACGTTGCGTCGTTTTCAAGAACACCCAGGCCGTCGCAGGTCGGGCAGGCCCCCTGCCGGCTGTTAAAGGAAAAGAGGCGCGGGTCAAGGGCTTCGAAGCCCCGATTGCAGCGGAAGCAATAGGCCCGCTCGCTGTATGTCGCTGTCTTGCCCCGATTGTCGAGAACCCGCAAAACCCCTTTGCCGAGCGACAATGCTCGCTGCACGGCGTCATCCAGGACGGCACGCCCGGTCTTGTTCAGGAGCACCTCGGCAATCACAAGGTCGATGTCGTGCTCACGAAAACGATCGAGTGCGGGGACAGGATCGAGCGCCAGGCGGCGACCGTCGATCAGGGCCTCACGATGCCCCGCCTTCGCATAGCCCGCGAGGAGGTCGCGATGGATGCCCTTGCGCCCGATGATGACAGGGGCGAGAATCCCGATCCGCTTGCCCCGGTAGTGTGCCAGAATCTGGTCGACAAGCGCCTCCGCTGGATAGGCCTCGATCGCCTCGCCGCAGTCCGGACAGTGCTGCACCCCCAGCTTGCTGTAGAGAAGCCGCAGGTAATGATAGATCTCCGTCAGCGTCGCTACGGTCGAGCGACGCCCCGACCGGCTCGCACGCTGCTCGATGGCCACGGTCGGCGGAATGCCGGTGATATGATCGATCTCCGGTCGCTCCATGATCTTGAGATACTGCCGAATATAGGTGGGAAGGCATTCGAGATAACGACGCTGCCCTTCGGCAAAGACGATGTCGAAGGCGAGGGTCGATTTGCCCGAGCCGCTGACGCCGGTCACAACGACGAGTTTCTCCCGCGGAATACAGACGGAAATGTCCCGCAAATTGTGCTCGCGCGCGCCGCTCACGCAGACGGCCTTCGTGGCGGGTACCGTCGTCCGCGGCTTCGCCATCGCATCAACTTGAAATGCCTTTTTCTGCAGGTAGGGCCTGAGCGCCCGTCCCGTCTGCGACACGGCAACTCGCATAATTTCCTCAGGCGTTCCTGACGCCACAAGCGAACCGCCACGATCGCCGCCTTCCGGACCGAGGTCGATGACATGATCGGCGCATTTGATCAGTTCCGGATTATGCTCGATAAAAACGACGCTGTGTCCTTCGTCGACAAGCTGATTGAAGACGCGGATCAGCAGCGAGACATCCTGCGGATGCAGACCAACCGAGGGTTCGTCGAAAATGAAGAGTGCATTGGTCGTTTTCTTCTGGCCGATTTCGCGTGCCAGCTTGAGGCGCTGGGCCTCTCCTCCTGACAGGGTATTGATCGGCTGACCCAGTCGCAAATAGCCGAGGCCGACGGAGGCCGCAACCTTAAGGGGCTGAGTAATCCTGCGGTTGTTTGCGAAAAAGCCCAAGCCCTCCGAGACCGTCATCGCGAGGATGTCAGTGATGGTCTTTCCGCACCAGGCAATATCGAGCAACCCGGCGGTAAAGCGCCTGCCGCCGCAAGCACCGCAAGGAACATAGACATCCGACAGAAACTGCATCTCGATCTTCTCGAAACCCTCGCCCGCACAGACCTCGCAGCGCCCCCCGCCCTTCTCCGCGGGCGTGTTGAAGGAAAAGGACGATGCCGTCAGCCCCTGCTCCTTTGCGAGGGGCTGCGCGGCCAACAGAGCGCGAATCGGATCGAAGGCCTTCAGATAGGTAATCGGCGTGGCACGCGGGGTCTTCCCGATGGGCGTCTGGTCCACGAGGATCACCTCGTCGATGCCCTCGGCGCCATCAAGCCGCACAAAGCGCCCCGGTTTCTCCTCGACGTGACCTTTGAGCTGTTGAATCCCGCGGTAGAGGATATCGATCCCCAGCGTGCTCTTCCCCGAACCCGAGACACCGGTAATCGCCACGAGCGCCCCCAGCGGGAGCGGAACGTCCAGATCCTTCAGGTTGTGCTCTGCCGCACCGCACAGGGTAATCCGGCGGTCGGATACGCGCCGCGCCTTCGGCACGGGGATCGCCAGTGTGCCGGTGAGGTATCCGGCCGTCAGGGAATCGCGTTTTGCGAGCAGCCCCTTGAGTGGACCGTTGTAGAGAACCTCGCCGCCGCGCTCGCCCGCAGCCGGTCCCAGATCGATTACATGGTCTGCGCCGCGAATGATTTCGGGGTCGTGTTCGACAACCACGACGGTATTGCCCAGGTCGCGCAGGTGCTGGAGCGTGGAAAGCAGGCGGCCGCTGTCTCGCGGGTGGAGCCCGATCGTCGGCTCATCGAGGATATAGAGCGTATCGACCAGTGACGAGCCCAGTGCTTTCGTGAGACTCACGCGCTCGACCTCGCCGCCGGAAAGGGTCCGCGACTGCCGGTCGAGGGTCAGGTAGTCAAGGCCGACATCCACCAGGTATTGCAGCCGGTGGCGAACCTCCGCCAGCAGGACCGCGACTGCCTCGTCCTTTGCGCCCTGTTCCTGATCTTCCGTTAAGGCGCGGAAAAAAGCGAGGGCCTCGGCGATCGTCAGCGCATTGACTTCACCGATGTTCCTGCCGCCGATCCGCCACAAGAGCGTTTCTTTCTTGAACCGCGTGCCGCCGCAATCCGGACAGATCCGGTAGCCCCGGTAGCGCGCCAGAAAGACGCGGACGTGCAACTTGTAGCGTTTTGTCTCCAGCCACTCGAAGAACCCGCGAACGCCATAAAAGTCGTCATCACCCTCGATGATCAATGTTTGCTGTTCCGGGGAAAGTGTCTCAAAGGGGATATCGACCGGAATCTTGCGGCGGCGGCAGAAACCGAGGAGATCCGCAAATTCCATCTTGGCGATTCCCGTCCAGGGCTTGACGGCGCCCTCGCGGATGGACTTCGTGCGATCCGGAATGATGAGGTCCAGGTCGATGTCGATCGTGCGACCGAATCCGCGACACCGGTCACAGGCCCCTGCAGGGGAGTTGTACGAAAAGAGATTCGCCGTAGCATCCCGATACGGAATGCCGCAGTGCGGACAGGACAGGGCAGCGCTGAATCGCCGGATCTCGCCGCCGGGCAGATGCGCATCGACACGCCCGCCTTGCTTCAGGGTCGTCTCGATCGAATCGATAATCCGCTTGCGCTCGGCGGATTTGAACTGAAGCCGGTCGACCACGATATCCTGTGCGCCCGACGGAGCGTCTTCGATGGGATGAAACGCCCCGTCACGCCAGACGCGATAGAAGCCCGCACGCTCCAGTACCCGGCGGCCGCCGTCTTCAGCGTCTCGCCCTTTCGTCGCGAGAGTCGCCGGAAAGGTGAGAACGACAGGGGTCTTCTCTGCGAGATTGGTCAGGGCCTGATAGATCGTCTGCGGAGTGTCGCGTCGGACCGGTCGACCGCATCCCTCGCAGAAAAGGACTGCCATTCGGGCGAAGAGGAGCTTCAGATAATCGTTGAGTTCAGTGATCGTCCCCACCGTCGAGCGGGAGGTCTTGATCGTGTCGCCCTGTGCGATCGCCAGCGCCGGGGGAATCCCTTCGATCCGCTCCGCCTGCGGCCGGTCCATCCGCTCCATGAACTGTCGCGCATAAGGAGAGAAGGTCTCGACATAGCGGCGCTGCCCCTCCGCATAGAGGACATCGAAGGCAAGCGAGGACTTGCCAGCGCCGCTCACACCGGTGATCACGACGAGTTTTCCGAGGGGAATGTCGAGGTCGAACCCTTTGAGGTTGTTCTGGGTGACTTTGATGAGTTTGATTTTGTCCATATTCAGATCAAAGGAGAAGTAGGGCGACAGGCGGAGACTTTTTTCGCCGCAGGACTCTCGGGCATGTCGTTTCACGGATTGGGAGATCACCGGAGCAAGCTCCGGCGATCTCCGATCCTTAATGAAAATGTTCCGACATGATTCGCTCGCTTACCCCGCAGCACGCTGTGGGGAGCTGTTCGTTTCCGCCTGTCTCTTTTTTAATATAAGGTTACCAACTCGATGGGCTGTCTTAAAAGGCTCAGATGCAAGGCATCGCTTCGGGCGAGGAGCGGAGCGTATATGCTAATACGTGAGCACCGCAGGCCGAAGCGTAACGCCGCAGATGAGTCTTTTAAAACAGCCTGTCACCGTAGCGGCTTCAAGCGGCGGTATATGAGACAATGCCAGTAGAAGAAACGCGTCAGCAGGCCGCCCTGGCGCATCAGTTCCGTCGCCATCTTTTTGATGTTCGGCTGTTTCGCCACTTTGCGCTCCGCCAGATAGAAGGCTGGTAGGCCCATGCAGATCATGCGATGAAAAGGCGCATTCGGCAGCCCCGCGATGCTCTCGTTAGCCTTTGTCAGAAAGAGGGTAAGCCGTTCCAGCATCTGTTCGGCGCTATCATAATAAAAACAGAAATTGAGGTCGCCCCCTTCTCGATCCTCTTCCTGATCGACGAAGTAATCCATCAGGATGTGGAGCCCCTGCACCCAGGGAAAATAAGCGGCTCGAACTAAGCGGATCAGGTCGTCGGTCAGCGACTGGTCACCGGGCAGCGCATAGGACACCAAACAGAAGATCCCTATCGTCGATCCGGTGCACGCTGAAAATTCATACCAGGCCATCTCGGGAAGATTCGGACGGTACCCCTCAAACCAGGTCTTCAAGGCCGGCACTCGATCTTCGACGCGGATATGCTTGTGCACCTGCAGATCACAGTAATAGCCGGCCAGTTCATGGAGAACCGGCGCAATGCGGGGATAAGCCGACAGCCGACCGAGGGTTTCCTGGCAAGTCGCCACTAAACGTTCGAGATAACCGCCATCATCCTGTTCGGCGCGAAAACGATAATAGTTGACCGGCGCCGCACCGGGGGTCAAGGCATGCATCATCGATTCATGGAGGGCGCGAAAATCGACGGGATCGAGCGACGTGCTGCGGTCGCAGAGGTTATCGAGGTAGTCGCTGATTGTCTGGTAGGCCACGATAAAACGCAGGGCGTCCTCACACCGCTGCTGCGCCAACAGTGCAAAAAGCGCCCCGCCTTCGCAATGAAAGGTCTTGGTCTCGATGCTGGCCAAGGCCTGCCGCCGAAGCTCCGGATCGGGAATCCGCTCCGCCTCCGTCCGCCAGCCCCTCAACAGGGCATGGACTTGCGGCAGGACGTAATGGATCATCCGATAGGTCATAGACAAAAAATGTGTTGGCGCCTTCAACAAGTCCCCCTCGGAATTTGATGTTCGCTCTCGAAAAAATGTCGCGGGTAACAAAAAGCCTGCACCGGAACATTCCCGGCCGCAGGCCATTTGAAACAGGGCAAATACGCCACCCGGCCCTGCAGGCTTCCCATCAGGTTCAGGTGACTAACGTTTGATCAGCAGCACCGAACAGTGTGCCGTTCGGGACACCTTGTCCGCCACACTCCCGATCAGATGGCTCAACAGGCCCGTGCGGCCATGCGTGGCGATCACGATGAGATCGATCTGCTTTTCCTGCTGTTCATTGAGGATTTCCCGGTAGGGCGCCCCCTGGCGGACGCTCATCTGAACATTCAACCCCGCCGTTCTTAAGCGGGCTAGTTCCGCCGCCAGTCGCTTTTCCGCCGCCCGAAGGCTCTCATCCTCGATCTGTTGAACCACCAGCGGATCAACGCAATATTCTTCCGTACACATCTGAGGCAGGAGATCCACGACGTGCAGCAAATGCAGCTTGGCGCCGAACCGTCGGGCTATTTCCTCCGCCGCGCTCATCGCATCCTCCGAATATTCAGAAAAATCGGTCGGCACAAGGATGTTTTTCGGTACAAACATACGTCGTCCTCCAATCCGCCGACGGCGCAATGGCCAACGGCTATGCCTTGCGTTTGCTGAAGAAATTGAAGAGGAAGTCGGCGTCTTTGGGAGACAGGTCGAAAGTAAAGACAGCCTTTTCCACCAGCTTATTCACAGATTGATCTGGGTTGTCTTCCAGGCACGACGAGATCCACTTGATCGCCTTCCTGATATCCTCTCCCTCCGGCAATGCTGTCGTCATAATGGGTCATGTCTCCTTTTTTTTTGACTATAGCTGAAAGAAGCCGCGCATTTCAAGGCAAAAAACTGTTTTCCAAAATCTTCGGAACCCGCTATAAAAAGAATAGCATTAGATCATTTCATGCAACCCGAAAGGACGGCAGGCGATGGCATCTCCCTTTATCTTTTTTATCATGGGTCTCGTTCTCTTTCTCTTCGGCATGATGCGGCTGAGCGCCGGGGTGCAGACGCTATTGTCCGCCCGAATCCGGGCTTATATCCGTTATTCGGTCCGTCGCCCCTTTTATGGCGTGCTCGTCGGAACGCTCTCCACCATCCTCCTGCAAAGCAGCACCGCGACCTCCGTTATTGCCGTCGGAATCGTCGGGGCGGGTCTGATCACTTTCTATCATTCCCTCGGCATCATTCTGGGTGCGGATATCGGCACCACCCTGACCGTTCAACTCGTCGTCTGGAAGGTCACCGCCCTGTCCCCCCTCATTATCAGCGGCGGCGGCGCCCTCTGGATCGCCGGCAAGGAACGATCAAAGGACATCGGAGAGGTCATCTTTTATTTCGGTCTGATGTTCTTCGGACTCGACATGATGTCGCAGGCCACCGCCCCTTTGAAGGGAAATCCCACCTTCATGAGCCTCCTCAAGGCCCATGCAAATCCGGTGGTGGGGCTGGCCGTGGGAATCGTCTTTACGGCGATCGTGCATGCCTCATCGATCCCCATCAGCGTTCTCGTCATCCTCGCACAACAGGGGCTGATCGGGATCGACAACGCCCTGCCGGTCGTTTTCGGCGCCAATATCGGAACGACGGCGACGGTGGCACTGGCCAGCATTACGACGAACATCAGCGGCAAACGGACTGCGGCCGCCCATGTCACCTTCAAGGTCGGCGGCGCGATCATCGCCTTTGCCGCCCTGCCGCTCTTCGTCGATCTGCTCAACCGCCTGAGCGGCAGCGCGGCCCAGCAGATTGCCCTGGCGCATTTCCTCTTCAACGTCCTCATCCTTGCTGTCTTTTTCTTCGCCCTGAAACCCTTTGCCCGGTTCATGGAGCGGCTGATTCCCGGCGAAGAGCACAGCGTGCCGCTGTGGCCGGAATTTTTGAGCGAGCAGTGTCTGGCGCTGCCGGAAAAGGCCCTGGAGTGCGTTCGAAAAGAATTGACGCGACAGTTGACCTTCGTGCGTGAAACCGTGCTCATCGGACGGGAACTCCTTCTTGATTATGACGCGGGAAAAAGGAAGCGCAGCAGTTATATCAAGCTGGTCATCGACAACTTGCAGCGGGAGATCATCGCCTACCTGTGGAAGATCTCAACCGCCACCCTGTCTCCAAAACAGTCGCGCATTCTCCTGGCTTATACCGCCATTGCAGGCGACCTGGCCAGTATCGGCACACATGCCTCTCATCTCGCCGAACTGGCGGGCGAAAAAAATAATATCGGGGTACAATTTACCGCCGAAGGCTCCGAGGAGTTGACAGAGATCGGCGGGCTTCTCGAAGACAGTCTCAACCAGATGCTGTTACTGATCGATCCGGTCGATGGAGACAATCATCTGGTAATCGATCGCATCCTCGCCAACGAAAGCAGGGTGGATCGACTGGTCCAGGAGTTTCGGGACAAGCAGTTGTCCCGTTTTCACAGCCGCGTCTGCCAGGCTCAGAACTGCCCGATCTTCGTCGAGGTGCTCGTCAACATGGAGCGGATCTCCGATCACTGCGAAAATGTAGCGCAGTATTATCAGAACCCGCGGCAGAACTGAAAAATCTACGGAGGGGCGTCGTGGACTTTAGAGAAGCCGAACTATACGACCGACTGGAAGAGCGACACGTGGCGTGCCGGTTATGCAGCCACGGCTGCAAGATCGCAGCGGGTCATACCGGCATCTGCCGTGTCCGTGAAAACCGCGACGGTGTGCTCTACACGCACACCTATGGACGGATCGTTTCCGAACATCTCGATCCGGTCGAAAAAAAACCTCTCTATCATTTCCAGCCGGGATACCGTTCCTACTCCATTGCAGCCATCGGCTGCAACTTCCGGTGCGACTTCTGCCAGAACTGGCAGATCTCCCAGGCCGCGGAGGCCGAGGCCCTCGGCGTGCCGACCGGCAGCGCGACCCCCTCCGAAATCGTGCAGCGGGCTCTAAAGAGCGGCGCCCGAAGCATTTCCTACACCTATACCGAGCCGACCCTCCTATACGAGTTCGCCGCCGAGACAGGGACGCTTGCTCTGGAGAAGGACCTCGCCAATATCTTTGTCACCAACGGCTTCATGAGCCGCGAAATGCTCCTCGCCGCCAAACCCTGGCTCCACGCAGCCAACGTCGATCTCAAGGCGTTCAAGGACGAGACCTATCGTCGCGTCTGCAGGGGCCGCCTTGCGCCCGTGCTGGAGAACATACAAACCATGCGAGCCGAAGGGATCTGGGTTGAAGCCACCACGCTGATAGTCCCCGGCATGAACGATTCGGAAGCGGAGTTGACGGACATTGCCCGCTTTCTCGCCAGTGTCGATCCAGTCATCCCGTGGCACATCAGCCGGTTCTATCCGCAGTATCGGATGAGCGATCAGCCGATGACGCCGATGGCGACCCTTAATCAGGCCCTGGAGATCGCCAAGGCGGCCGGGCTCCGGTATGCCTACATCGGCAATGCCCCCGGGCCGGGAAATCATACCTGGTGTTACCAGTGCGGCGCGCTCCTCATCGAGCGCGAGGGGTTTTCGATTCTCGGCTATCAGCTGAAAGACGGCCTCTGTCCAAAGTGCGGGGCAAAGATGGCAGGGGTGGGGATAAGATAGTTTCGAGTCTCTGGTTTCGGGTTAAGTGCTGAAGGCGACCCAGGGGGATGAGGATTGCGGGATGGCTACCTTCTTGCTTTATGATGGACACGTTATTTGATTTTTTTTCGGAACTATTCATTATGACGACAAAAATTTATTCTGCAATAATTGCTGCATTTATTCTGTTAACGACAGGCTGTTCAATTGAACGTACGTTGAAGCTCGATGCTCAATTGCCTCTTCCGCCCGCTGTAAAGCAAAATCCTATTCATATCGGTGTGTATTACAGTCCGGAATTTGTCGAATACAAAAAAAGAATTGAAGTCATCTTATGTGGGCCATATGGGCGAAGGGATCAAAGTGGCGTCTTCTTTACATTCCCCATTGGAACTTCAAGTAAGGATCTTTTCGACCAATGCATCTCAAGCATGTTCTCGACTGTAACAAAAATTTCAGACCCACCGCCCTTTACAAAGAATACACCGACTCTCGACGGGGTGTTAGAACCCCGGATCGAATCGTTCGATTGGGATATAGTGTGCTCACAAAATTACTTTTCGACTGGAAAATTTAGCGCGATAGTTCGTTATCTCATTAGCCTTTATGATTCTGATGGGCATTTAGTTACATCAATGCACCTTGAGGGACGGGGATTGGAGAAACCTCTGCTTTGTTTAGGAGACAACTGTAAGGACAGCCGGGCTGCAGAGCAAGCGATGCGGGACGCTATCGCAAAGTTCATGATTGATTTTCAAGAACAACCCGAAGTGAAGCGGTGGCTCTTGACCCGCATTTCGGCCCCTGGTAAACACGAATGAAAAGGTTGAGTCCCATCATAATTATTACAGGCTTATTGGTACAATTGTGCCTTCATGCATGCACAACGGTCAATTCCCAACCCGAATCCCATAGGCTGGACAATCTAAATTTCAGCAATAAAATCGCGCTGCTGTCGAACCTTGAAAACAACCAGGATTTCGATGACAACGATGTGGACAAATGTATCCGCCCAGCGATGCAAAAAGTCAATCCGGAACTAACCTTCATCTCGGCAAAGGAATTTCGTGACAGTCTTTATCCCTACTTTACGCCAAGTAACACCCCGCACGACTTGGAAGGTTATCAGCGCATCCTGAACAAATCTGAAGTGCAGCAACGGATTAATTCCTTAGGCGTACGTTATTTAATCATCCTGACGAAGGGAGGGTCCGATAACGCCTGGCATGGCGGTATCTTGTGCGGCGCCGGGTATGGTGGAGGCGGTTGCTTGGGTTTGAGCTGGTGGAATCGCAAATCAGAACTCGGTTTGGCAATTTGGGATCTGCGCAATAAATCTTATGAGGGCAATTTAAAAGCCGATGCGACCGGAACGGGCATTATGCCTGCTTTCGGTTTACCTATTCCCGTTTATATGCCTGCTACGCAATCCGCAGTTTGCAAGGAGCTTGGCACGCGACTGGGTAAGCTGCTGAGTGGACAGTAATATAACTTCGAGAACCTATTATGAGACTTAATCAACCGAACTTATTCGCCGGTTATTCCGGGCAGCAGGCGGCCAATATTTTTTTCAGATTCTGCAATGCCTGATCCTGGATTCTTAATAGGGTTTCTTTTAAGGGCCCCAGATCGGGGGCGACAATTTCCATTTCTCTCGTAAAATCGGTCCCGCCATCCTCTGTTGCAAATAAAGTAAAGTGGATGGTAACCGTGACGTCGTCCCTTACCTTCCCATCCGCGATTCTGCGACCGGACATTCGATACATATTGGATTTCCAACGATCGACCGTTGTCCACTGAATTACAACGGGGGTATTATTCCAATCAACATATTCGATGCATTGATCGCCGACCTGCATCGGGCGATCCGTGACGCCCTCTGTGCGGCCGCACTGCGTATGCCAATCCGACCAATACTTGGCCGTTGTGATGTAATCCAGGACCACTTCGGGCGGTTGATTAAAATGAATGCGATTCAGGATATGATTCAGCACAGTCTTGGTCTCCTTCCAGTTGAAACCGGCAAATGCATTTTTTGATACCTTCAACAGCACGAACGTCAAAGGCTTTGCAGGTCCTTACAGGGTTTGTTTAATCAGAAGCCGTCGAAGTGTAGGATAGAGAGCGGTTGCATGTCAAAGGGAAATTGGCGTCATACGGAATGTCCCTCTGTCCCCGAAGGCACCAGATCCCGCTGAGACGGTTCATTGCTGACACACAACTTATACGCGCATTTTATAACGAGCAGCGCCGTTCCTATGTCGGGATGAAGCAACGCCGACGGAATCAATGGAAGTATCTTTCTTAAGCTAAAGACGGATTTCTTCCTGAAGTGAATCAATCACAATTTTGTAGGACATTGTAGATTTCAAATGGGAAAAGTGATAACAACTCACCAACTTTAAATAAAGTGGGCTGATACTTGAGATTTGACATGAAACCGGCAGTTGGCCTGGAACCTTACAGCGATATTCATTGGCTATTCAATTGGGATATCTGTCTGCTTCACTACCATTAAATAAATAGAAAGGTAACAAAATGATTAAGAAATCATTGGCAGTTTTCCTGAACTTACTCTTTATTTTTTTCTTCTCAGTGAGCCTTTGCAGGGCCAGTATAGCGGATGAATTTCCAAGGGGTGATATTGGAGATTTTTTCGATATGACAACGTGGAGTCATAAAGAACAACTCGTAAAGGAGAGCCTGAAAGAGAAAACGACTGTTGGTACATCCTATCCATACGAAATCGTATTTAAGCACCTCTATACCTCAATCAAAAAAGATGGTTCTTTAAGTCAGTACTGTGATTTTGCGTTCAGAATCAATACCGCCTCTGCAAAAACAAATTTGGGAGAACAGGCGTTTCCTTTCTTTGCATCCCGAGATGGCGTTGAGATTATAGCGGCTTCCGTTTATCTTGCTGATGGCCGTGAGATCAAAACGGATTCTTCTCTGGCTCAAGTCAAGGATCCTTTCGGAGGCCTCGTCTATTCGGATCTCAAGGTAAAGACACTCTCTCTGAAAGGGCTTGAGGAGGGTTCCATTCTGCGGGTATTCCTTAAAAAAACGCATGTTCCCGATGTGACGAAAGGCTTCATTTTTGAGACCGCCGATTTTGACAATTATGTCCCGACGAGGGAGCAAGTATATATTTTCCGTATAGAAGCAGGAACACCCATTGAAAAGAAAATCCGCGTTCAGGACGGCTTCATGAAATCCTGTCTGAGCCGAAGCTATAATGCAAAAAACGGAGACCTTATTGAGATTTATCATATGGCGAAATCGGATGCCGTCTCAAGCGAGCCATCCAGTATTCCTCCTCTGGAATTCTGCAACAGGATTTTTCTCTATAGCCCGAACACATGGGATGCCATTGGCAAATGGTATTTTAAACTTGCTACGCCTAAAGTAGATGATAGCAAGGACTTGACTGAAAAGGCTCTCCAGCTTACTGCTAACCTGACTGAAACCGCGGACAAGATTAAGGCCCTGTATAATTATGTGAAGGGCATTCGATACGTTGCCGTTTTATTGAATGAACATGAAATGATTCCGCATGAAGCCAGTGTGACCTTTCAGAATGGTTACGGAGATTGCAAAGACAAAACAACGCTCCTTATAGCCATGCTGAAGACCGTCGGGATTCAGGCACATATGGCGTTGGTCAACACAGGATATCTTATCAGCCAAGACCCTGTTTCACCGCTTATTTTCAATCACGCAATCGTTGCTATTCCTCAAAACGACAAAACGTATTCTTTTCTTGACCCGACCGGCGTATACACACCTTATGGCCTATTGCCCTTTTGCCTGCAGAATAGAAACGCCCTTGTAGTGAAAGAAAACAGCGGGGAATTGGTTCTGATTCCACCTCCGTCTGCTGAGAAGAATAGGGTATCTGAGCACATCAATATCAATCTCCGGACAGCCCAACAAGCAATCCTGACGAATATTTTTGATATGATTAGCCCTGACGGATACTATTATATGCTTTCAAGTTTACCCGAGAAGACTATCAAAGAAGCGTTCCAACAGATCATGGCGGAAAGATATAAAGAATTTGAGATCTTGGTGGTGAAGCGAGAGCCTGCCGACTCATTAGGAATCCTGCGAGGTAAAGAAGAATTCAAAATTGGAGATTTCACCAAGCGCATGGGCAATTCCTATACGTTCAATCCCCTAGAAGGGGCAGATTCCATTGGCAATAAACAAATATTTTCAATACCTAATCGCAAAACAGATATTGAACTCGAAAGTCCTTGCTTACTAACAGCCGAAGTTATCGTCAAAATTCCCAATGCTCTCATGCTCGACTATTTTCCGAAGAATAAATTCATAAAGGAGAAGTTTGGAGAATACTCTTATAGATCACAATTAAAAACACTGTCAGACGGGAAAGAACTTGCGATAAAAAGAAGCTTTCGCCTTGACGCCAAACGGGTTTCCATCAAGGAATATGATGAATTCAAAAAATTCTATCAAACCTGTATCCGTCAGGATGAGGAATTCATCGTACTGAAAGATGGGAGTAAGGATAATGTCGATGTAAAAGACGGGGAGAATTAAAGGCGCGATATCGAAATGACACCAAACTGATTTAATAGGTGAAAGTAATCGCTCCAGATTTTTCTAGACAGTGACTTTCCAGGCAACCGTAACACAGGAAAAAAGTTGCCCGCTACCTTCAGGATGCAAGCGCGCGGCCAGCGGCCTGCGCCTTTCGAATAGCTCCCCGGGAGAGAGCAACTTCAGGCTGCGAGGCAACAAGACCCACAAAGATGGTTTTCACGGGCTTCGCCCCCAGGGTCTTTGCCGTCAACTTCAGGGCGCGAACCGCGCCCGTAAAGATACGGCCGAGAAGGGCCGGCATGGCCGTCGCCGTGATCAGGACCGCCTTCTTCACTCGCACCTTGTTCCTCATAGTCGGTGCCGGCCGTCCCCAGGGCCAACAGGAAAAGCAGATCAAGCGCTCCATGAACCGTCGCATGACAGCCGTCACATTGAAGAAATTGACCGGCGCCCCTATAATCAGCGCATCGCAGGATTTCCACTCGTCCAGAATGGCTTGCATCTCGTCAGAGAGCACGCATTCCCCCGGCTCCACACCGGGTTTTTGCGTGCAACTTCGGCAGTTGGTGCAAAACCCGATTCTGGCGTCAACGAGGTAAATCTTCCTGGTAATCGCGCCGCAACGCTCAGCGGCGCCAAGCGCCTCCGTAACGAGCGTATCCACCACGCCGTTTTTGCGGTAACTTCCAACAATCCCCAGTATTTTTTTACTCATCTTCTTTACGGTTCTCCGTGGTCAATTTAAACGACAACAAATCATCGCCAAGTTGCAGGCTGCTCAAAAAGGCTTAGAGGCAAGGCGCGCGAGGACCGGGGAACGGAGCGTATACATAATACGTGAGCACCACGGCCCGGAGCGCAACGCAGCATATGAGCTTTTTTAACAGCCTGACTAGTGCTTGAACGCCCGCTGCCCCGTATACACCATCGCCACCTTCGGATTCGCTTCGTTGCAGGCCACGATGGTTTCGAAATCGCGCTCGGAGCCGCCGGGCTGAACGATGCTCGTGACCCCGTTTTTGATGCCGACATCGGCGCCGTCGCGGAAGGGGAAGAAGGCGTCGGAGACCATGGCCGCGCCGTTGATCCCGCCCTTTGCGGCCTTCGTCTCTTCGTCGATGGCGATGAGGTCGGCCTTGTTGCGCTCGCCCTTCTCGCAGGCCAGTTCAAATTCTTTATAAGATATGCCGTAACGGTCGGAGCAGATGAGATCGGCGTATTTCGTGTAGGCCTTGTGGGCCGCGATCTCGGCCACGCCCACGCGGTCCTGCTCGCCCGTGCCGATCCCGACCGTGCAGCCGTCCTTCACGTAGAGCACGGAGTTCGACGTGACGCCCTGTTCGACGAACCAGCCGAAGAGGAGGTCTTCATATTCCTTGTCGGTGGGCAGCCGGTCAATCTTGTAACCCTGCCCCTTGTAGTCGCAGGCCGCGGGTTTCAGGTCTTCGCGGGTGTTCACGATGCTGAGCGGCGACTGCTGGACGATGAGGCCGCCGTCGATCATCGACTTGAAATCGACGAAACGCTGCGATCTGAATTTTTCAAGCTGGTCGATCCGTTCGATCTTGATGATGCGGAGGTTCTTCCGTTGCTTGAGGATCTCGAAGGCGCCGTCCACGTAGTCCGGCGCGGCGACCACTTCGAGATAGAGCTTGCTCATCAGCTCGGCCGTCTCCCGGTCGATCGGCCGGTTGAGCGCAGCGCAGCCTCCGAAGGCCGCAATCCGGTCGGCCCGGAAAGCCCGGTTGTAGGCCTCGGCAATCGTCGATCCGTAGGCGACGCCGCTGGGGTTGTTGTGCTTGACGATGACCGCCGCCGGTTTATTCATGAGGTATTTGAGAATATTGAGGGCGTTATCGATATCCGTGAGGTTGATCTTCCCGGGGTGCTTGCCCGGCTGGAGCATCATCTGCTCGTCGATAGCGCTGACCAGGGCGTTGCCCGGCCCGATAAATTTACAGTCGCCCAGGACGAGGTTGCCGTTGACGAGTTCGTACATGGCGGCCTCCTGCCCGGGGTTCTCCCCGTAGCGCAGCCCCTTCTCGACCAGGGCCCCGCCGTCTTCGAGCTTCCAGGCCCGCTTCTTGTACTGAAGGGTCTGGTTGCCGAACGTGATCGTCATCGTATCGGGAAAGTGGTCGTCCATAATGGTTTTGTAGGCTTGTTTCAAGTCGCTCATGTCATGCTCCAACTCATTTATTATATTGACAAAGTCTTTGCATCCACCGGTCCGTGTCCCGGTGCACGTCTCGCCAATATCTAAAAAATTCTTATATCATTTCTTACCGTTTTAGGCCGCACTTTTTTGAGGATGGCATTATTGCTCCGGTGAGTAAGTACATCCAGGTTCCCAAAAAAGCTGCGTGCAGGACGACTCTTTATCCCGACATGGCGGAAGGGCGCTCGTTTGAATCAACGGAGCAAAATATTATCGGCCATTGCTTCATGCCTCTCCAGATAGGCTTATTTTCCGGATTGCGATCTGCGATAGCATCCCGTCATGAGCAATCCGACGGCCGCAACTGTTGCGAAAGCGGCGCCGACCAGGAAGGTGGCCGAGGCGCCGAAGGCGCTCCACAGGATGCCGGCAATTACGCTGGCGACAAGCAGCGCACCACCGCTGACGAGGTTGAAGATTCCGAAGCCGGTACCGACCAGTTCGGCGGGCGCGGTATCCGCGACAATCTTCGACAACAGCCCCTGGGTCAAAGCAAGGTGCAGCCCCCACAACGCGGCGCCGGCAAAGACCACAAGGGGCGATATGGCAACGGCCAGGAAGACATAGGCCGCGATCAGCAGGACCAGTCCGATAAGCAGCAGGCTGCGGGGACGTATGCGATCGGCGGCAGCCCCTGCCGGATAAGCCAGACCGGCGAAAAAGAGGTTCATCACGATCATGACCAGGGGCACCTGGCTGAGTGCAAGCCCGACGTCCCGCGCACGCAAAACCAGAAAGGTCTCGCTGAAGCGTGCCAGGGTAAAGACCGCTCCCAAAGCGACAACCAGCCAGTAACGCAAGGGAAGACGCCGGGCATCGGCAAGAGTAAACGGTTTCCTGACCCGGGCATCCCCCGGCGCATGATCAGGGTCGCGAACATAGACAAGGAGCAGAATCACCGTGATAAAGGCCGGGATGACTGCAAACCACATAACCGATCTGAGGTCATTCGCCAGCCAGATCATGAGCGCCACAGCCAGCACCGGGCCGATCACCGCCCCCACGGAATCGAGCGCCTGACGCAGACCATAGGCTGCCCCACGCATTTGAGGCGGCGTGATATCGGCCACCAGCGCATCGCGGGGCGCACCGCGAATGCCTTTGCCGACGCGATCGATAAAACGGGCTGCAAAAACCCAACCCAACGAGTTTGCCAGCGGGAAAACAGGTTTTGTGAAGGCGGCAAGGCCATAACCCAGCACGAGCAGGGCCTTGCGTTTCCGGAGATAATCACTGAGGGCGCCCGAAAAAACCTTCATGACGGCGGCGGTCGCCTCCGCGATACCCTCGATGACGCCGACCGTCACCATGGAGGCCCCCAGCGTCGTGACCATGAAAACCGGAAGCACACTGTGGATCAGCTCCGAAGAGGCGTCCATGAAGAGGGAGCCGAAACCCAGCGCCCAGATGCCCGGGGGCAGGGCCCGCCATGACGTTGACCTCGCAGTAGAAGACCCGGAATGTTTCGAAGGTGCCATAAGCAAAGGAAATGCCGCCGTGTATTTCCGGCAAGGCCGGACAGGTCGTCCTATATTTCCGGTGCGGCTAGATCGATTGGCCCACGGCAAAGCCCTCTTCGAGGGCGTCCTTGATCAGCCGCGCCTTGACGCAATCGCCGATCGGATGGATCTCCGGGGACAGGTTCTGGAATGCCTCGATCTTCCGCGCATCGGCCCTGTAACCGGCTGCCAGGACGACCGACTCCGCCGGGATGAACGCGCTGCTTCCATCGGAGCGCTTCGCCGTCACGCCGCGATCGGTCACCTCGACAACGGTCGAACCCGTTTCCATCCGGACACCGGCCTTCTTCAACCTCGCCAAAAAGAAGGGGCGATAGGTGGACGCGACATTTGCCGCCATGCGACTCAGCATCTCCAGGATCGTGATATCGCTGAGCCCCTGCTCGACAAGGAACTCCGCGGTCTCGCAACCCACCATGCCGCCCCCGATGACGACCACGGCGCCTTGAAGGCGCTTGCATCCGGACAGCACATCCTCCGCTGAAACCACAGTCGGCCCGTCGATCCCCGCAATCGGAGGAACAAGCGGTTCGGCGCCCGTCGCCAGGATCAGGGCGTCCGGACGCGCCTCTTCGACCGCTCGCGGGGTCAGCTCGGTATTGAGCCGGAACGTCACGCCGTCCTTCTGCGCCAGGACATAAAGACTCTTGACGAGCTGACGGATGTCTTCCTTGAATGGAGGAAGGGCCGCAAAAACGAGACGACCACCCGGTTCGCTGCTTTTCTCGAAGACCGTGACCTCATGGCCCCTGGCTGCGGCGGTTTTGGCCGCTATCAAACCGGCGGGGCCGCTTCCGGCCACGAAGATCCTCTTTTTGCGGGCCGCGGGCGCAAGCGCCGCCTCTTTGCCGGACTGGGGATTGACGCTGCACAAGGCGCGCCCGACCTCGGCCATCGCGCCGCCATAGGCCACCGACATGGTCTGCGCCAGGCATTCGCCGCAGGCCAGACACGGCACGATTTCATCCGTCCGCCCCTCGCGCGCCTTGTTGGGCAGTTCGGGATCGGCCAGAAGCGCCCGGCCCATGCCGATCAGATCGGCCTGTCCGTCGGCCAGGATCTTCTCTGCGGTAAAGGGGTCATTGATGCGGTTGGAGGCGACTACGGGAAGCGCGACGCTGTCCTTGACGCGGCGGGCCAGGTGGGCAAAGGCCCCTTTCGGCAGGGACGGCGCGACCGTAGGAACGGGCGACTCATGCCAGCCGGTGTAAACGATGATCAGATCGACGCCGTTCTTTTCAAGAACCTTCAGGATCTCCGCGGTCTCCGCCGGGGTCAGTCCGCCGGTCATCTGCTCGTCGATGTTAAGACGGCAGAAGATGGGAAAGTCTTTCCCGGCCTCGCGCCGGACAGCCTCGATCACCTCCAGGCTCATGCGCATCCGGTTTTCCAGACTTCCGCCGTATTCGTCCTGGCGTTCATTGGCTATCGGGGAGAGAAAACGGTTCAGGATATACCCTGCGCCAATGAGGATATCGACGGCGTCGAAGCCCGCGGCACGGGCGCGGCGCGCTGCATGGCCATAGGCGGCCACGATAAAGCGGATCTCGTCCCGCGTCAACTCCCTCGGCGTCGCGTGCATGACTCTGTTGTATACGGGTGACGGGCCGACGACCTCTGCGGGACCGTCGCCGAAGCCAACCTCATAAGTGACGATCAGCTGTGCCGATACGGCGGCGCCGTGCGCATGAAGCGCGGATGTCAGGGCGCGGGCGCCGGGCAGGAAGCGGTCGTCGTACAAACCGGGTTCTCCGCCTTCACGTTCCCGCAGCGGTGCAAAGGGAATGTCGATCAGGCCGACGCCCCCTTTGGCCCTGGCTTCATAAAACTGAATGTAGCGCGCGCCCACTGTTTCATCCGGTTCCTGAAACCCGGAGCTGACGGGCAGCATCATCAGACGATTGCGGAGCGTCAAGTTTTTGATGGTGATCGGTGAAAACAACTTAGAAAATGTCATCGCAGCCTCTCTACTTTTTTGTGGGGCACGGCCCGAGATAGCGGCCGGTCATTTTGTTTTTAATGACCATCTTTCGACCCTCGGCGGTGGTTGTCATGGTGAAGACACCCTCATAGGACGTCTTGGCATAGGTGATCTTGCCCTCTCCCGTGGTTCCGTCGGTGCATACCATCTTCCAGGTGGCGGTGTTGCCACTGACCGACTGGTCGGTGATCTTGCACTGTCTGTCGGTCCGGTCTTCCGGACGGGGAACGGCCTCCTTCGCGGTCAAGCACGTCTTATAGGTATGGGGCTTGGCCATCTCCTTCGGCATACCGGGTATATCCGTGATTGTCGTGATCTCCCATTGCCCCTCCTGATAAATGGGCGCGGCCGCTATCGCCGCCGCAACAGAAACAAAGAAGAACCCTGCCGCCAGAACTGAGGTCATCATGCTTTTCATCATCGTTTCCCTCCTGATTTTTTCTGTGATCCGATCAAGCCGGATGGCTTCGTTTAATTTCAAACTCGAAACGCTCTTTTTAAAGGTTCCTGTCGATGACAAACTGTGCCAGATTCGTTAACGCGAGTTTGGCATCGCCGTCGTCAAAGCAATCCAGTGCAGCTTTCGCCTCGCCGATCAGGGTTTTGGCACGGTTGAGCGCGTAATCGATTCCGTCGTATTTCTGGATGATCGCGATAATGCCGCCCACTTCGGCGGGGGTAATATCTTCCTTCTTCACAGCTGCGCGAATCCGGACCCGCTCCTCGGGCGTACACCGTTTAAGGGCATGAATGAGGGGCAGCGTGATCTTCCCTTCCCGAAGATCGGTCCCGATCGCCTTGCCGAAGTCCTTTTCGTCCGCCATGTAGTCAAGGGTATCGTCGGTCATCTGAAAGGCGGTTCCCACGCGCATGCCGAAGCGCATGAGCGCGCTGACCTTCTCTTCGGAAACCTTAGCCAGCAGCCCGCCTAACGCGCAGGATGCCGCGATGAGAATGGCCGTCTTCTTCTCGATCAAGGAGAAATATTCCTCTTCGGTGATCTCGAAATCACCCGACTTCACAAGTTGAAAAACCTCCCCCTCGGCCATCGTGTTGGAAACGGTGGCGATGAGCTTGTTGATGGACAACTCCCCGTCGTCCCCCATCAGCCGGAAAGCCTTGGAATAGAGGTAATCCCCGACAAGAACACTGGCGGAGTTGCCCCAGACGTGGTTGGCGGAGGGTTTGCCCCGGCGGCTATCGGCATGATCGACAACGTCGTCGTGGAGAAGGCTTGCGGTATGAATGAACTCGACAATCACGGCCATGAGATAGCGACGGTCGCCCATATAGCCGCACAGGTCAGCGGTCAGCAGCAGAAGCAAAGGACGGAATCGCTTGCCGCCGCTGCGGATCAGGTGATCGGAGACCTCGGGAATCAGGGCAACTTCGGAGAGGATGTTCGCAGAGAGGTGCTCCTCTACCTTATGGAGGTCGGCTGCATATCGGGCGAGTATTTCCTGTAATGGCATAGCATGTCCTCCCCGCTACGCGGGTTGTTTTAAGTTCAGAGTTTAAAGTTTGGAGTTCAAGGTACCAACATTTTGTATCTGGAGCTTATCCCAAATCCGGGCGCGCTCTTTGCGGACAAGCTCTTAATCGCTGGAACAATATAAATAATCCGACTTGGGGGCAGGAGTCAACGGGTTTATCGACGTTGTTTCGCCAATTCGGCAACGAGGTCATAATCCTCCGCCGCCACGATGCGCCCCATAAGGATTTCGCCGGGTCTGGCCCTTGGCGTGCGCCTGAGCAGTGTGACCCCGTCGATCTCCGGGGCCTGCCGTCGGCAGCGAGCGAGCAAATAGCCGGGGGTTTCGCTTACGGCCTCGACAATCATCTCCTGCGTGGTTCCGATCAGGCCCCGGTTGATTTCGAAAGAGATCTCCGCCTGCTCGGCCATGAGAAGATCCCGCCGCGTCTGTTTGACCCCTTCCGAGACTTGGCGCGGCAGGAGCGCCGCCGGCGTTCCCTCCTCCCGCGAATAGGTGAAGACGCCGAGATGGTCGAATCGCACATTCCGGACAAAATCGACAAGCTTTTGAAACCGGCCGGGAGTCTCACCGGGAAAGCCGACGATCAGGGAGGTCCGCAGGGCGACATCGGGCATAATCTCGCGGGCGCGCCGGATCTTCGCCAGGATGTCCCGGCTTCCGACCCGCCGGTTCATGGCCCGGAGGATCTCATCGTCGATATGCTGAACGGGAAAGTCGATGTAGCGGCAGATCTTCGGCTCCGCAGCCATCGCCTCCAGCACCGCGTCGGAAAGGCTTTCCGGATGGGTATAGAGGAGGCGGATCCATTGGAGGCCGTCGATCCCGGCGAGGGAACGCATAAGCGCGGCCAAGGTTGGCCTGCCCTTCAGGTCCGATCCGTAGGCGGTAGTGTCCTGCGCGATAAGGATGAGTTCCTTGACCCCGCGTGCGGCCAAAGCCTCCGCCTCCTTCAATATGTCGGGGGGACGCCTGCTGCGGTAAGATCCGCGCACGGTCGGAATGATGCAGTAGGTGCAGCGGTTGGAGCACCCTTCCGCGATCTTGAGAAAGGCCGTATGTGGGAGCGTCGCGAGCATCCGGTCGTGGGTGGCGGTCATGAGAAAGGTCGGCTCGGCGATTGCGGGAAGAGCTGTCGTCCCGCCGCTGCGCAGCTTCTTCAGGTGCGCGACAATGCGCCCGGCGTCACCCGTTCCCAGAAAGAGATCCACCTCAGGAAGCGCCGTCGCCAGTTCCCCCTGATAGCGTTGCGGCAGACAACCTGTCACGATGAGTTGGCGGCAGGCCCCTGTCTGTTTCAATTCGGCCAGCCGCAGGATCTCCGCAATCGATTCCTCTTTGGCCGGAAGGATGAAGGCGCAGGTATTGATCAGAACCACCTCGGCCTCTTCCTCGTGCGGCGTCATCACATAGCCGGCCTTGATCAACCCCGCCGTCATGACCTCCGAATCCACAAGATTCTTCGGACAGCCGAGGCTGACGATATGCACTTTGATCGGGTTCATAACTTATAAATACTTTCTTCTTACTGGATGCCCGCCTTCGTGGGCATGACAGGCGATGGACATCGCAACAATTCGCGATGAGTCATTGCGAGCGTAGCGAAGCAATCTAATTCGCCAGATTCATGAGATTGCTTCGTCTCTGCGTTCCTCGCCGCTACAGCATCGGGACAGGCGCAATGACGCTTTGTTCGACTTTTCTGTAGGCCATCAATCATCAAACAAGCGGATTGCGGGATGGGTCTCGAACGCGAATCAAAGATTTTTCCGACCCGACGGTATTGGCAATCTGCCGCCGGACATGACGGAAAAAGATTTCTGAGCGGCAGAGAGCCGTCCCGCAATCCCTTCAATCCTACAAATCGTGGCTTCTTACGAGCCCATCGCAGACGGCCATATCGATGCTGGCCACGACAAACAGGGAATACGTCGATTGGATGCTTTAACTCGAAACCAGAAACTCGAGACTCGAACCTCAAAACCTTTAACCACCCTTGCCGCTGGCTGTTCAGAAAGGTTTAGATGCAAGGCGTCGCAAAGACCGAGGAGCGGAGCATATATGTTAATACGTGAGCACCGGAGGGCGTTGCCGCGCAACGCAGCAGATGAGCCTTTCTGGACAGCCAGCTAGTGCGGCATTTTTTTAACCAATACCTTCCGCGGCTTCACGCCGTCGGAAGGGCCGACGACACCCTCCGCTTCCATTCGCTCGATGATCCGCGCGGCCCGGTTGTAGCCGATCTTCATGTAACGCTGCACGAGCGATACCGAGGCCTGTCCGAGATCAGTCACAAGCTCCACCGCCCGATCGTACTTCTCGTCGTAATCCTCGTCCGCGAGGCCTCCTTCGACCTCTTGCGGGCGGAGAATCGTCTCGTCGTAATCGGGCTTGCCCTGCTTCTTCACGAAGGTCACGATCCTTTCGATCTCCTTGTCGGAAACGTAGGCACCGTGAATCCGCACGAGTCGCGAGGTTCCGGCGGGCATGTAGAGCATGTCTCCCATACCGAGGAGTTGCTCGGCCCCGAGTTGATCGAGAATCGTCCGGGAATCCACCTTCGAGGAAACCTGGAAGGAAATGCGCGTCGGAAAGTTCGCCTTGATGATGCCGGTGATGACATCAACCGACGGCCGCTGCGTGGCCAGGATGAGGTGAATGCCCGCCGCCCGCGCCATCTGGGCCAGGCGTGTGAGGGATTCTTCGACGTCGCGCTGCGCGACCATCATGAGGTCGGCCAACTCGTCGATGATAATAATGATATATGGCAGCTTCGTCATCGGCTTTGACAAAGTCCCGCCTTTCACCGCCGCCGGGATGCCATCGAACAGATCGTCCGCCTCGGCGGCCTCTGGCACGGACTTCCCACGCTCCGCGGGTTTTTCGAGCAGCTTGTTGTACTTGTCGATGTCCTTTGTCCCGCTTTCGCTGATCCACTGGTAGCGGCGTTCCATCTCCGCGACGGCCCAGCGCAGCACCTGCGAGGCATCCTTCGGGTTGACGACGACGGGATGCAACAGGTGCGGGATGCCTTCATAGTTGGACAGCTCGATCCGCTTGGGATCGATCATGAGGAGTTTGACGTCGTCGGGCGCCCACTTGAAAAGGATGCTGCAAATCATGGCATTGAGCGAGACACTCTTGCCCGATCCGGTCGTACCGGCGATCAGCAGGTGGGGCATCCGGGCCAGGTCCGCAAGGACCGGCACGCCGATATTGTCCTCGCCCAGGGCGATGGGCAGTCGGTGTTTCGACTGGAGAAAATCCGGGTTGTCCAGGACGTTTTTGAGATGGACCGACTGCCGTTCGTTGTTGGGGATTTCGATCCCGACAACGGACTTGCCGGGAATCGGCGCGATACGGACGCTCGGGGCCTTGAGGGCCATCGCCAGGTCGTCCGACAGATTCGTGATCCGGCTCAACTTCACCCCGGCAGCGGGCTCCAGTTCATACATCGTGATGAGCGGCCCGGGCTTGACCTCGGTGACCTTCCCCTCGACGCCGAAATCGGCGAGTTTCTTCTCGACGATCCGGGCGTTCATCAGAAGGCTTTCCTTCTTGACGCGGGAATCTTTGCGGAGCTGATCATCCAGGAGACTCAAGGGCGGCACGGTGTAGGCGCCCTTGGGCAGTGCAAAGTCGAACGAGGCCTGTTCCACGACCTTCTTCGCCGGTTTCGGCTTTTTCTCGACACGAACGATCTCGTCTGCGATGACCGGGGGCACACGGATCTCCTTCTCGCGGATCTCCTGGGCCAGTTGTCTCTTTCGCCGGGCCTTCTCCCGGAGAATCGCGACGAATCGCAGGAACCGTCCCGCAACGAACCGGAGAATCGCCGCCAACCGGAGGAAAACCGCGACGACCGACAGATCAAGGGCCCCCATCAGCGACAGCAGGAAGGCTAGACACAGGAAGATGCCGGATCCGACGGTGTTCAAATAGGGGTGCAGAGCGTCCTTCAGGATCGTGCCCAGGATGCCGCCGGACGAGGCCTCCGTCCAGGTTATCCTCAGGTTGTCACCGATGAGCGACAATAAACCCGCCGAGGAGAGGATCAGGGCAAAGACGCCCGTCACCGTCAGGACATCGAGGACGAAGAGCTCCTGCAGAAAGAGGCGGAAAGAGAGGAAAAAGAGGACGACGGGCAACCAGCAGGCGGCCACGCCGATAACCTTAAAGAGGGCATGGGCGGTATAGGCGCCGATGATTCCGCCGTAATTGGTCGCGGCGTAGAGGCGCATGCCGCGGCTGTCACGTTCCAAATCACTGGCATTATATGAAACAAGGCAAAGCGTCAGGAAAATAGCCAGGGCCAGAAAAACCAGAGCGGTAATTTCCCGCGATCTCTTGGGGTTAGCCCTTCTTTTTTTCATAAGAGATTCATCCGCCGTCTCGACCCGGCTGCGTGACCTGATGTTGCAACATGATGTTCCGGACCCGTTCGATCAGGTCGTCCACGGTTTCCACCGAATACCCGTCAACCGGAACTGGTTCTCCGATAACCACCCGAACCTTTCGGCCAGATTGCACCCGGAAGGATTTTTTCGGCATGATGTCCGAAGCGCCTATGATAATGACGGGCACAATCGGAACCCCGGATTTCAGCGCCAGCTGGAAGACTCCTTTTTTGAAGGGCTGGAGCTGCCCGTCGCGGCTTCGCGTCCCCTCCGGGTAAGTCATCACCGAGCGCCCCGCCTGGACCTGACGGGCGGCCGCGTCAATGCTGCGCATGGCACTGATAAAATTCTTCCGGTCAATAGGAATGGCCTGGTAACAATACAGCGTCGCCCCGAAAATAGGTTTCTCAAAAAGCTCCTTCTTGGCGAGAAAACGAAACTGACAGGGAATGCACGCCAGCACGATGAAGATGTCAAACCAGCTCTGATGATTGGCCATGAAGAGCTGCGGGCCGTCGGTTATCAGGTTTTCCTTTCCGGAAACCTCCAGTTTTACGCCGGCGAGCTTCAGGAGCGTCGCCCCCCACCGGCGTGCAACATTGTGGATCCAGTCGGCGTCTTTGTGAAAAAAACGGGCCCCGATAATGACATGCATGCAGGTTTTTCCCGTCAGAAAAAGCCCAACAACCAGCAAAATGAAAGAACGAATCATATCCTCGCGCACCTATTGTCCGAAAAAGGCCGACCTCTTGCAACTGCCTGAAAAAGTGTCCACATTTTTACTTTAAACCCCCTGCGATGTCAACATGAATGGCGGCAGACTCTTGAAAGATTCACCGGAGCAAGCTCCGGCGAATCTTTTATCCCTACCGTCCTGATTCGTTCGTTTGGCCCGTGGCCGGTGCGTGACCGCAAGGAGGCAGGCCAGAAGAATCCATTGCCATGACCCCCCAAATTGTGTATGACTACAACCTATCGTCATCACGAATTTGAAAGGAGCAGGCCATGCTGAACAAGGTTATTTTAATAGGACGACTCGGGGCGGATCCGGAGATCCGGTATCTGCCGGACGGCACAATGGTAACCAACTTCAACTTGGCAACCGACGAATCCTTTAAGAATAAAGCGGGAGAGAAGGTGCAAAAAACGGAATGGCACAAGATCATCACCTTCCGCAAGTTGGCCGAAATTTGCGGCCAATATCTTACCAAAGGGAAACTGGTTTACGTCGAAGGAAAGATTCAGACCCGATCCTGGGAAGACAAAGAAGGGGTGAAGCGCTATACCACCGAGATCATCGCCTCAAATATGCAGATGCTGGATTCAAAGGGTCAGGGGAAGGAACAGGATGCAGGCTGGGGCAACCAGGCGCCTCCATTCGGCGGCGAAACGGGTGGAGAGGACGACGTCCCGTTCTAATCGCTTTAACCGCACTGAAAAACAGCCGCAGTCTATCCGTGGGGATGTTGCGGCTGTTTGCTATTTATCCTTATCTTCGAGTTTCTTTGTTTCGGCGTCCTTATCGTCCACTTCGGCCATAGACTTCTTGAAATTCCGGATGCCCTTGCCGATGGCCGCGCCCAACTCCGGGATCTTGCCCGCGCCGAAGATAATGATGACAATGACCAAAATGACGATCAGTTCTGGCGTTCCTAAATTCATATCCTTACCCCTCTTCTATCAATGTCCGTCTTCGGGAAGCGTCAAATGGACGACTTGCCCCTTCTGCCCCAACCGTCCCATGGACTTGCCCTGAAATGTCAGGATCACCCCGCCGGCATTGCCGATATCGAGTGCGAATTTTTTCGAGGCCTCCCGTTCTACCCGCTCTCCGCTTCGTAATAACACCTCAAAGGGTGGATTGTCATCCTCAACAAGACTGATCCAGGTCGTATCGGTCGCCTCGATCACGAGCTTATAAGAGGTGGGAACAGCCTGCTGAGCCGGTAACGGCGCCAACGTTGTCGCGCTGGACGCCGCAGTAGAAACAGCGGTGGATGCGGCAGGTGACGGTGTAGCAGGAGGTATGGCTGGAGCGGTTGGCGTAGCCGGCAACGGCGAGATCCACTCCCGCTGGAGCTGATTGTTCATATGCGTTGCAAAGAAGGAGGCCAGAAAGCCGATCGCCACGACAATCGGAACAATCCAACCCAGTTTTTTTAAAACGGTTTTAAGATAGGACGTCTGGTGATCCAGACCGAGCATAACCCGTTGCTTCTTTTCGACGAGCAGGGGGCGCACCACCTGACATTTTTCCAGATAGGTCCGATAATACGCCAACAGCACAGCAGCATCCACCCCGACCGCTTCGGCATAGGTCTTGATAAATGTCTGAGCGTAGATTGGTTCGGGCAGCTTTTCAAAGTCTCCCTTTTCGATGGCCTCGAGATACGATAACCTGATTCGCGTTTCATTCGACAGATCTTTCAGCGCAATTCCCCGGGCTAATCTCGCTGCGGCGCAATCCGGAAACACTTCCACTGGCAGGCTTGGGGCCTTTGTCTCCGCCATCTCTTCCTTTTTCATGCCAACCCTTTCACGCATTATCTTGGAAAAGCTAACATCATTTCAAATGCCACGCAATAAAAAGTTCCGTGCCTGTATGTTCGCGACAGGTGCCGCTCAGCAGGCAATGCCTGCGACGACGGTCCCGTTGCCCAGCATGACTCCCGTAGCGGGCGAATCATGTTTAAACATCTTCCTTAGATTCGCCGGAGAGGGCTTCGGGTGAGTCTCCAATTTTTCATGGTTATTTCTCCAGCCTTACTGATAGAATGGCGGCCGCATGTTCGCCATCATCGAATGCAACCGCTCAAGAAGGAGTGATTGACACATGGAAATTTTCAAAGCCTTTGCCATTGCCATGTCCCACGAAGCCGGCGCTATCCTCAAAGAGCGTTTTGGTTCCCGGTTGACCGTCGATTATAAAGGGGCAATCGATCTCGTAACCGAAGCCGATCGCCTGTCCGAGGAACGGATCAAGTCGCGCATCCAAGGCAATTTCCCGGATCACGGCATTCTGGCAGAAGAATCCTCGGAGATCGAAGGCCACTCCGAATACCGTTGGATCATCGACCCGCTGGACGGGACCACGAATTACGCACACGGCTATCCGGCCTTCTGTGTTTCCATCGCCCTGGAAAAAGCGGGCAACGTTGTTCTGGGTGTCGTCTTCAATCCGATGCTGAACGAAACCTTTGTCGCCGAGGCTGGCAGGGGCGCCTTCCTCAACGGCGAGCGGCTCGGCGTCTCCGCAACGGCAAGTGTCTCGTCGGGACTCTTCGCAACAGGCTTTCCCTACGACCTGAGGGAAAATCCGAACAACAACGTCAACTACTTCGTGACGATGTCGCGACGTGCGCAGGCGATCCGCCGCGCCGGTTCGGCGGCCCTGGAACTGGCCTACACGGCGGCGGGACGCTTCGACGGATTCTGGGAACTACGGCTGAAACCCTGGGATACCGCCGCCGGTTGCCTGATGGTCAAAGAGGCGGGCGGGCGCGTCTCCGATCTGAACGGCAAGGAACATGCACTGGATGCCCCGGCAGTCGTGGCATCTAACGGCATCCTTCACCCGGAAATGCTCTCCATTCTGGGTCAAACGGAACCGCTGTTTTGGGGGGACTGATAGCATGTTTTTCAACACCTCCTGTTGACTGTGCAAAACCGCTTAAAACCAGGCAAAAAATGAAAAATGCGCTTGACATGTGAACAAAAGATGTTAATTAGGAACGACCATTCAAGCTGTTATATACAGCACGGCCTGATCCATGAAACGGAACGCCCATGAGCGTGGGGGCTCGTGGGACGTGCGTTGTAAGCGAGACCATCTGAACGCTGAAAGGCACTCTGACTGATAGGTCAGAAGCGTTAAAAATAAGAAAAACGGACCCGGACGATCGATGAACTCAGAGGGAGACATGGATATAAAGGCCGCGGTTGCGGAGGAAGAGGAGCCTCCGAGCGAATCCGCGACTTCGTCGTTATTGACGGCACTCAACGCCGATGCGCTTTTCGGCAGCGGCAATGTCGTTCAAAAGCTCTGGCCGAATGTCACTGTCGAACAGTGGCAGGACTGGTCCTGGCAGATGGCCAACCGGATTTCTTCCATTGACGAGCTCACCAACCTGCTCAACCTGAAGCCCTATCAGGTGGCCAAGCACAAAACGCTCAACAAGATCTTCCCCTTTGCCATCACACCCTATTTTCTGTCGTTGATCGACTGGTACAATCCGGCGGATCCGATCAAGAAGCAATGCTTCCCCGATTTGAGGGAAATGGAATTCAAGATCGTCGGCGACTACGACCCGCTCGAGGAGCAGCAGGACATGCAGGTTCCGGGGCTCGTCCACCGTTACCCCGACCGCGTCCTCGCCGTCGTCACCAACATGTGTGCCATGTACTGTCGCCACTGCACGCGCAAGCGCATCTGGCACGAGGGAGAAACCACCCGCTCGAAGCAGGAGCTCATGGACATGGTCAAGTATGTCCATGCGACACCGGAAGTGCGCGAGGTCATTGTCTCCGGCGGAGATCCGCTCACCATGAACCTCGACCTGCTCGACTGGTTCCTGGGCGAACTCGAAAAGATCCCCCACCTCGAAGTGGTGCGGATCGGCAGCCGGGTCCCTGTGGTTCTGCCGATGCGAATCACTGACGATTTAGTCAAGATGCTGGCCTCGCACCGACCGCTGTGGCTCAATACCCAGTTCAACCATCCCAATGAAATCACGCCGGAGTCCCAGGAGGCCTGCGACAAGCTCCTGAGGGCGGGCATTCCCGTCTCCAATCAGTCCGTCCTGCTCCGGGGCATCAACGATTCCATTGAGGTCATGCGCGAGTTGTGTCACAAGCTCCAGCGCATCATGGTCCGTCCTTATTACCTCTTCCAGTGCGATCCGGTCCGGGGAACGGAGCACTTTCGGACCAATATCTGGAAGGGCATCGAGATCATCGAGATGCTCAGAGGCTACACCGGCGGACTCTGCATCCCCTCTTTTATGGTCGATACCCCCGGCGGCGGCGGAAAGATTCCCCTTCAGCCTTTCTACATGCTGTCCGTAACGGACAAGGACGTTCTCTTCAGAAACTACGAGGGCATGATCATCAAGTACTTCAACCCGCAGGAAACGGATTACGGCTTTTCCCGCAAGTCGGCGACCAACGGCAAGGACGGCGGAACGGCCCAGCTGCTCAAGGGCAACGTCAAGGCGCTTGTCCCGGAGGAGACCCCTCGATATAGACGAAGAAGCAAAAACACCCTCCTGAGGTTGAAGGAAGAGAAGGCATGAAAATAGGGTTTGCCTATGACTTGCGTCTCGACTACCTGAAGCGGGGTTTTACCGAAGAAGAAACAGCGGAATTTGACAGCGAGGAGACCATTGGCTTTGTCTCTGGAGCCCTGGCCTCGCTCGGACACGACGTGGATCGGATCGGTTCCGTCTATGATCTGGTCAAGCGACTCGCAGCGGGCGAACGATGGGATCTGGTCTTCAATATCACTGAAGGCCTCTACGGCCGCAGTCGTGAAGCGCAAGTGCCGGCCCTCCTGGAAGCCTATCAAATCCCCTATACCTTCAGCGATCCTTTAACCCTTGCCTTGTCCCTTGACAAGGCTATGACCAAGACGGTCGTCCGCGCCGCCGGTGTACTGACCCCTGACTTTTACACCGTTTCCTCACTGCAGGAACTGAACAGGCCTGCAGCCGACGCGCCGCCCTTCCCGAATTTCGTCAAACCTTTATCGGAAGGAACGGGTAAAGGGGTGACACCGGCGTCGATCGTCCGCAACGCCCGCGAGCTTGAAGCCCAGTGTGCAACCCTGCTTGAGCGTTATGCCCAGCCCGTCCTTGTCGAGGCTTATCTCCCCGGACGGGAATTTACAGTCGGCATTCTGGGAACGGGCGCCAAGGCCCGTGCGGTCGGCGTTTTGGAGGTCGCGCTCAGAGAGGGCGCCGAACCCCTGGTCTATTCCTATTTGAACAAGGAGCTTTGCGAGCAATACGTTGATTATGTGCTGGTGCGCGATGACTCTATTATCGAGGAGGCCTCTGTATTGGCCCTTCGCGCCTATGCTGCCCTGGGATGCCGGGACGCGGGGCGGGTAGATTTCAAGGCGGATGCCGCCGGCCGCCTCTTCTTCCTGGAGATCAACCCCCTGGCGGGCATTCATCCCACGCATTCGGACCTGCCCATTTTGTGCCGACAGGCAGGGATGTCCTATGAAGCGCTTCTTGCCGCGATCGTTTCATCTGCGCTCGAACGCGGCAACCCATCGGTCGTCTATAAAAATTACTCAGCAAGGTGATTGTTAATATGAAAGTTGCCATTGTCTTCAACGAACCGATTCCCGGCAAGGCAGACTCCGTGGATGTGCTCGACCAAATCGCCATGGTCAGCGACGCCATCCGGGAGCTTGGGTACGATTTCCGACCCTTTCCCGTGGCCAATAGCCTGACTTCCTGTGCAACATTGCTCCAGGAACTGAAGCGTTACGCTCCGACGGTCATCTTCAATCTCTTTGAGGCGATGGGGGAAGATGCCCGCTTCCATCCCGTTCTCCCTTCGCTCTATGAAATCGGCGGGTTTCCCTATACCGGGGCGCCCTTTCCGGCGCTTTTCACGACAACCGACAAGATCCTCGCCAAGACGGTCCTGAAATGCGCGGGGCTGCCGACCCCCCGCTGGGGCCAATACGATGGGGCGTTTGAAGCGCTGCCTTGTGCCGGACCCTGGATCGTCAAGCCCTCCTGGGAGGACGGCTCGGTCGGCATCGACGACGATTGCGTCATTTACGACGAGGCCAAACTCCGCGCCGTCCTGCCGGAGATGTATCTGCGACACAACCGGCAACCGATTCTGGTAGAGGAGTATATCGACGGCCGGGAGATCAATATCCCCATGCTGGAGCTGGAGGACGGCGGCGTCAAGGTCTTCCCGATCTCCGAAATCGTGTTCGACGACTGGCCCGCCGACAAGCCGCGCATCGTCAACTACGCCGCCAAATGGGCGGAGGACACCTTCGAGTATGAAAACACGAACCGCGCCTTTTACCCGGAAGGAGCGCCCCTGCCCTATCTGGAGGAGTTGGCGCTGAGGTGCTGGCACGTCTTCCGGCTGCGCGGTTACGCGCGCGTCGATGCGCGTATGGACCGTGACGGCAACATCCATATTATCGAGATCAATGCCAATCCCTGCATTGCAGACGGGTCCGGCTTCATGCGTTCCATGGCAGAAGGCGGGTTGGAGGCCAAGGACGTCGTCAGGATGATGATCCTGGCCCCATTGAGAAAAAACCCATGATGACGGATCCGACCCCCTATACATTCCGCTGCGAACCCTGCGCTGACGACTGCGTCCGGATTCGAGAAGTTCTGGAGAGTAATGGCATCTTCTATCCCTATGAAGTCGATGTCGCCATCGAACTGATAGAGGACAGGCTGGAGCACGGCTCAGAGAGTTGCTACAGCTTCATCTTTCTAGACGATGACAACGGGGCCGTGGGTTATATCTGTTTCGGCCCGATCTACATGACCGATAACCGCTACGATCTCTACTGGATCGCCGTCCACGAGGGCCTGCGCGGTCAGGGCCTGGGGGGACTGCTGCTGCGAGAGGCGGAGAGCCAGATCCGGCGCCGGGGCGGCAAGTACCTCTACGTAGAGACTTCCGGAAAGGATGATTACCGAAAAACGCGCGATTTCTATATCAAGCAGCGCTACGACCAGGTCGCCTGCATTCCCCATTTCTACAAGGACCACGACGACAAGATCATCTTTATGAAAAAAATCGCGGTATGATTTTTTGAGCCACTGGCCTCCGGGCGCTGGAGGCGAAACAGACAACTGTTTGCAGCCTGTTGAAACCCACAGTTATTAAAGTGAGGAGATTGCACATGGACCCCATCAAAGTCGTTCTGCAAGATAATGAGATCCCCAGGCAGTGGTACAACATCCTTGCGGATTTACCCACACCGATGCCGCCGCCCCTGCACCCCGCCACAGGCAAGCCCGTCGGACCGGACGATCTGGCGCCCATCTTTCCGATGAACCTGATCGAGCAGGAGGTCTCCACCGACCGCTGGATCGACATCCCCGAACCGGTCCTGGAGAAGTACCTGCTGTGGCGCCCTTCTCCACTCAAACGCGCACGGAACTTCGAAAAGCTCCTCGATGCCCCGGTCCGGATCTATTACAAGGACGAAGGGGTCAGCCCTGCCGGGTCCCATAAACCGAACACGGCGGTCGCGCAGGCCTATTACAACAAGATCGCTGGCGTCAAGCGCATCTCGACGGAAACCGGCGCCGGCCAGTGGGGCAGCGCGCTCAGCATGGCCTGCAACATGTTCGGGCTGGAATGCCGGGTCTTCATGGTCAAGGTCAGCTACAACCAGAAGCCCTACCGCCGCCTGATGATGCAGACATGGGGCGCTTCCTGCTTTGCCAGCCCCAGCGAATTAACCGCGGCTGGCCGCAAGATTCTGGCCGATCACCCCGACTCCCCCGGCAGCCTCGGGATCGCCATCAGCGAGGCCATCGAGGACGCCCTCAATCACCAGGATTCTAAATATGCGCTCGGCAGCGTCCTCAACCACGTCCTGCTCCACCAGACGATCATCGGCCTGGAGGCCCAGAAGCAACTCGAGAAGATCGGCGAGTATCCCGATGTCGTGATCGGCTGCGCGGGCGGCGGCAGCAACTTCGCCGGGATCAGCCTGCCCTTCGTCCGCGACAAGATCCATGGCAAGCAGGTCGAGATCGTCGGCTCCGAGCCGAGTTCCTGTCCTACCCTGACCAAAGGGCCTTACGCATATGACTTCGGCGATCTGGCCAAGATGACCCCGCTGTTGGCCATGTACACCCTGGGGCACGACTTCGTCCCAGAGGCAATCCATGCGGGCGGGCTCCGTTATCATGGCATGGCGCCGATCTTGAGCCACCTGCTCAAGGAAAAACTCATCAGCGCTCGCGCCTACAATCAGCTGGAGACATTCGACGCCGGCGTCAAGTGGGCGCGCTCGGAAGGCTTCGTGCCTGCCCCCGAGACCAACCACGCTATCGCCGCCGTGGTCGATGAGGCCAGGCGGGCAAAGGAAGAAGGAAAGGAAAAGGTCATCCTCTTCAACTGGAGCGGCCACGGCATTATCGATCTGCCGGCCTACGACGCCTTCCTTACCGGCAAGCTCATTAGCCACGACCTGCCCGAGGAGGAAATCGCACGGGCTTTGAAAGCGATCGAGAGTCATCCGAAGATTCCCCGCTAAGCGGGGAGGTTAAAGTTCCCGGTTTGAAGTTCGAAAGATGTGACGGGTGACAAAAGTGACGAGTAACGAAGGAAACAGGTTATGTTTTACGATCTAACCGACCCGACAACAAAGGCGCTCTATGACAATTATGGCGAGGATGAGAAGGACAAGTTTGAGCAGGCCTATCTTTACATGACGCATTTGCCGGAACTCATTGCTATTGCAATTGAACATATCGCCAAGACACCTCGCGCTGCTTCTATAGAAGCCCTAGCCCCTGAGATTCGTGAAAGACTCTATGCCATGTGGAACAACTATGCACAAGCCAGGGAAGGCGGGCCGGACACCGATGAATATCACTCGAAAATTATCTCGCTTGCCCAAGCGAAGCAATTTGTCACACAACAAGTTGATGTAAAAATTGAAGTCCCTGAAACGGTTCTTCCCTATAAACTGGCAAAAAACATTATTCTTAAAAATCCTCAAGATGCTATCGCTGTGGGCACATGCCCCTGCCGGGCGGCTAATCCGACATGTTCATGCATACCAGACCCGAAGGAGACTTGTTTCTTTATTGGAGATCCCTATGCGTCTTTCATTGTGGCGCATAACCCCACGTTTCGTAAAATCTGTCAAGATGAAGCGATCAACATTCTGGAAGACTGCCACAAGCGAGGTTTTGTTTCGTGCGCCTATTTCAAAAGAGATATGGGTAATCGGATGCACGCCCTCTGTAATTGCTGTGGCTGTTGCTGTGGCGGTCTCGTTGCTACCAATATCATGCTCGACGGCGGCACGCCGGCGGTTCCCGCCTGCTTGCCTTCGGGGCTCGTAGCGCAGATAGCGGAGAGCTGTATCGGTTGCGGCGCGTGCATAGAGAAGTGCAACTTTCACGCGCTTAGATTGAATGAAGGCGCAGCGCGCGCAGAAGTTGATTTTTCCAGGTGTATGGGATGCGGTGTCTGTGAGGATCAGTGTCCGATCTCAGCGATTTCAATGCGCGTGGAACCCACCAAGGGGGGAATCCTCGATTTGGAGGAACTGAAGAAGGTCGCGAGTAAACCTTCAACCTAGAATGCTCTATTGGGAAACAGCGGGTTCAGACCTAAGCGCCGCTATACTCTCGTAACCTGTTGCAAGTCGCTTCCTTTTCTCGTCACGCGTCACCCGTTACTTTTCGGACACATTTTGATATGGTATCGAATCTGGTTTTTTCAACTCGGAACGGGAAACCCGAAACTAGAAACTGCTAACCATGGATTTATTCGACCAACAAGATTCTTCCCTCCCCGGCCGGCCGCTGGCCGACCGGATGCGTCCGCGCACGCTCGACGAGTACATCGGACAAAGCGACCTGCTCGCCCCCGACAGCCTCTTGAGGCGCGCCATTCGGGAGGACCGTCTCTTCTCCATGATCTTCTGGGGCCCGCCTGGATCGGGCAAGACGACGCTGGCGCGCCTGATCGCCAATGAGACCCGGTCGAACTTCCAGACCTTCTCCGCTGTGCTTTCCGGCGTCAAGGAGCTCCGCGCCGTCATCGAAGAGGCCAAGAATCAGCTCCGCTATCACCATCAGAAGACGATCCTCTTCGTCGATGAAATCCACCGTTTCAACAAAGCCCAGCAGGACGCCTTTCTCCCCCATGTGGAAAGCGGCCTCATCACGCTGATCGGCGCGACGACGGAAAACCCCTCCTTTGAGGTGATCGCGCCGCTCTTGTCGCGCGCCCGCGTCTTCGTCCTCCAGCCTTTTACTACGGAAGAATTGATTCTGATCCTCAAGCGCGCCCTGACAGACATGGAAAAAGGGCTCGGTAGCCTCCATCTCCAGATCGACGACGACGCCCTCGAATATCTTTCCTGGGCGGCGGACGGTGACGCCCGTAGCGCCCTCAATAATCTGGAGGCGACAGCCTCCTTTTTCAGCGAGCAGCACATCCAAGGCGGCGTCACGCGGGAACTGGTCGAAAAGGCCCTGCAGAAGAAGCTGCTTCAGTACGACAAACTCGGCGAAGAGCACTACAACCTCATCTCGGCGCTCCACAAGAGCATGCGGGGCAGTGACCCGGACGCTGCGCTCTACTGGCTGGGACGGATGCTCGCCGCCGGGGAAGACCCGCTCTTCATCGCACGGCGGATGGTTCGCTTCGCCTCGGAGGATATCGGGATCGCCGATCCCACGGCCCTGCAGGTTGCGATGGCCGCCATGCAGGCCTTCCATTTCATCGGCCTGCCGGAAGGCGAACTCGCGCTGGCCGAGGCCGCCGTTTACCTGGCTACCGCTCCCAAGAGCAATGCCCTCTACACGGGATACGGCCACGTGAAAAAAGTCATCCGGGAGACGGGCAGCCTGCCTGTTCCCCTCCATATCCGCAATGCACCGACCAAACTGATGTCGCAACTCGGCTACGGCAAGAACTATCAGTACGCCCACGATTTCGAGGAGGCCCTGACGCCGGGGCAGACCTATCTGCCCGACCGGATCGAAGACGAGCGCTTCTATTCACCGACGACGCGCGGCTATGAAAAGCTCGTCAGGGAAAGACTGGAGAAATGGCGGCAGATGCGCCGAAAAGAACGAAGTTGAGACGTTAAGACGTTAAGACGCTGAGAAGTTGAGAAAAACAAGGTTCGGGTCCGGGTGTCCGGAGCGCGGTATTTTTTCGCTTAACTTCTCAACCTCTCATCTTCTTAACTTCTATCTTTTTCTTGCTTGTCACTCCGGCGCAAGCCCTCGGTGAGCGCCTTCACAAGCGGCCCGTCCGCCCGCCAGGCATAGCACGTATCCGTCAGAAAATGCGCGCTCGCCTCGGTAAACCAGTTAGGGGATTGCAGGCCATACGAACCGTAAGCCTGGGCAGTGGCGGGTCCCATGGCCGTCAGGAGTTCGATCAGATGCTGGCAGCCCTTGCCACGTCCGGCAAGGGCCTTGACCTTGGAGGTAAAGCCGCGGGCAATGGAGGCACCTTTCATGATGTCAAGGCTTTCCCTGGTCTGCTGGCAATCCTCGCGGGGCACGGTGGGCATGCTGATGCGCAGATCCAGAATCTTGAGGTTCTTTTTGGCAACCAGCAAATGGATGATGATATGATGTAGAATGCCGGGGGGGCGGTGTTCCCCGGTCACCGTATAGAAAGCCTTGTTTCGCTCATCCGTCAGACACCCCTCCACCACAAAGGTGTCCTCATCGTAGTCGAACGTCTTCACGGAAATGGTTCTGTCGTGATATTGCGTCCCGTTAGGCCTCTCGAATAAGCTCATAGCGCCTCGCTGCGTGAGTAGTTTCAAGTTTTGAGTTTAAAGTTCGGAGTTATATGGAGCAGCTTTTATATTCCGGTCTCACCGCCTGCGAGACCGTGTCGCAATTGTCATTGCGAGGAGCGACAGCGACGCGGCAATCTCGCAACCCGCTGAAAACACGAGATCACCACGCCGCCTGAGAGGCGGCTCGTGATGACAAAAATGCATTGCGATACAGTCTGTGCGCGGGGATGACATGAAACATCACTTTTAACCATTCACTATTTACTGTTTACTATTCACTGAAGTCTCAGCATTTCCTCAAATCGATCTTCTTTTCTTTCTCCGGATTCTCGCGGTAAAAGATCGCCATGTGGCCAATCATGCCGGCCAGTTCGCTCTGCGTCTGCCGTTCGATTTCGGCGGATAATTCGACCTTTTCGTCCTTGAACTCATTGAAGCGGATCTTGATCAGTTCGTGATCGGTCAGCGCCAGATCGATCTGCCGGATGACCTCGGGCGTGACCCCATGCTTGCCGATCTGGATGACCGGTTTCAGGTCATGCGCCAATCCCCGCAGATACTTTCGCTGCGATCCTTTGAGTTTCTTCTCCATCATCTTTTCCTCACTGGCCCGATGTCGGCGGGGGCGTGTTCATGACCATCAGCTTCAGGCCGCTCTGAAACAGGATCTCCACTCTTGTTCTATCGACCCTGCGCTCGACAAACCCAAGGCCGAACTGGGCGTGTTGCACGACATCCCCAACCAGGTAATTGTCTCCCGGCTGGTAATCGAAGATCTCGACATCTTCCGGCATGGCGGCCTTCCGCATCTGCCAGAGGCGTTCCTCCTCGCGCGGGCTCGTTCGGGCACCGGCGGGTGCCTTTACCCGCACCAGCCGGGCGGATGATCGCTCGCGGGGCGTCCGCACCGTCCTGCCGCTCGCATCGCGATAGTTGTGGATCGTTCCGCAGGTGCGGCACTGCACCTTGCTGGCGACGTTTCCGATCTCAGAAACGACTACATGATTTAGCACCATCTTGCATTTGGTGCAAAGCGAATCGATATCTTTTCCTACCCGGGACATGTCTTCTCCTCAATCTATCGGCGAATTGACAGATCGCACAATTTCCTCTAACATCCCGAAAACGTCTCGTGCCGCTCCAATGCGCGGCGCGGTGCGAATCAAAACGGGTGATCCAATCCATGGAATATATTCTGCTTTGGATGTGTGTCGGTCTGCTGGCGGCCTTTGCGGCCAAATTTCGGGGGCGCTTCGGCTGGAACTGGTTTATTCTGTCCCTTCTGATGGGACCGTTTGGGTTGGTAATCGTCTTCCTTCCCAAGACAACAAAAAAGGGATAAGGCCCGGCCTAAAACGACCGGGCTATATCCCCGCTTCTATTTCTTATTCGGCGGCCTTTGCCTTTTTCTTGCCGTAACCGTATTCGCTCAGGATCTCCGCTACTTTCTCCGGAGCCACCTCGGCATAGACCTTGTCATCGACAATCATCACAGGCGCCAGCGCACAAGCGCCCACGCACCGGGCGGCATCGACGGAGAACAGCTTGTCCGCGGTTGTCCCGCCCAGTTCCACATTCAGCAACTCCTTCAGCTTGTTCAGGACATTGCCGGCGCCTTTGACGAAACAGGCAGTTCCCATGCACAGGGAGATCCGGTGCTTGCCCCTCGGACTGAAGTTGAAGAAGTGGTAGAAGCTTGCAACGCCAGTTACCTTGGCAGACGGAATCTGCATGAGGACCGAAACGGCATCCATGCTTTCCTTGGACAGGTAGCCGAAGTGATTCTGAACCTTGTGCAGCACAGGGATCAGATAGCTCTGTGCATGCGGCTTGGCCATGCATGCATCGATGTATTCGACGACGGCCGGCGGCAAAATGGCCGTCGCCTTCTGACGATCCATTTCATACAATTCGTAGTTTTTCCCACATGGTTCGACTGTCATTTCACACCTCGCGGATATTTCGGTTCATAATGGGTGTGCAGCAGTTCGTGACAGCGATGGCTGTTCGGGGCGCCCAGAAAATCTTCATAGAGCCGCTCAATGGCCGGATTCTCATGCGACTTGCGCAGAGACTTGCTTTCGTCGATGGAATAGAGGGCGCGCGCCCGAAGCCGCGCCAGCTCAGGATCCAGAACGTGCATTCCCTGAGGCGGATACGGCTGGCCTCCTCCGGCAACACACCCGCCCGGACAGGCCATGATTTCAATCAGATGATACTGTTTCTCGCCGCTGACAACCTGATCCAGAACATACTTGGCGTTCTGGAGTCCGTTGGCGACGGCGATGTTGATCGTCATACCGTTGAGGTTCACCGAGCTTTCCTTGACGCCCTCGACCCCGCGAACCTCTTTGAAATCGATATCGATCAGCTCCTTGTTGGTGACCGTTTCATAGGCCGTACGAAGCGCGGCCTCCATAACGCCACCTGTGGCCCCGAAGATATCCGCCGCGCCGGAAGAAACGCCGAGCGGGGAGTCGTACATCCCGTCTTCGAGGTTGTGGAAATCGATCCCGAGGCACTTCAGCATCCAGATGAGCTCGCGAGTCGTCAGCACGGCATCGGTATAGGGGGCGCCCCACGGGGTCTTGTGTTCGTTGCGGGCAGCTTCAAACTTTTTGGCAGTACAGGGCATGACCGCCACAACAAAGACCTTCTTCGGATCGATGCCCATCTGCTGGGCATAATAGGTCTTCAGGAGGGTCGACATCATCCCCATTGGAGACTTGCAGCTCGAGGCCAGACAGATCAGTTCCGGATAGAAGCGCTCCATGAAGTTGATCCATCCCGGAGAACAGGAGGTGATCAGCGGCAGGTATTTGCCAAGCTTGACTCGTTCCACAAATTCGGCCGACTCTTCCATGATCGTCAGATCGGCGGCGAAATTGGTATCGAAAACCTTGTTGAATCCCATGCGCCGCAAGGCCGTCACCAGCTTGCCGGCAACCGGCGTGCCGGGCCGGAAACCGAATCCCTCGCCGATCGTTGCCCGAATGGCCGGAGCGGTATGGACCACGACATGCAGATCCGGATTGGACAGGGCCTCCAGAACGGATTCCGTCGCATCCTGCTCGGTAAAGGCGGCCGTCGGACAGACGTTGACGCACTGCCCGCAATGGATACAGACCGAATCGATCATGTTGCCGTCGTGGGCGGGCGCTATCACATTGCGCGATCCGCGATGCTGAATCCAGAGGTTGTGAACGCCCTGCACTTCGCCGCAGACCCGGACGCAGCGTCCGCACATGATGCACTTTTCCGGATTGCGCTGAACCGGCGAGGATTTGTCGATCTCATAGTGTTTTCGCGCGCCTTCGAAGAGCCTTTCCCGCACACCCAGATCGTACGCAAGCTTCTGCAACTCGCACGTCCCGTTGCGGACACAGGTCTGGCAATCCATCGGGTGGTTGTCGAGGATCAGTTCGACCACGTCGCGGCGCAGTCTTCTCAGGAGCGGCGAAGAGGTCGTCACCATCATGCCTTCTGCAACCGCGAAGGAGCAGGAGGCCACCGGATTACGCTGCCCTTTGATTTCCACGAGGCAGACCCGGCAGGCGCCCACAATGCTCAAATCCGGGTGATAACACAGGCTCGGCACATTGATATTGACGGAATGAGCGGCTTCCAAGACGGTGGTCCCTTCGGGCACCGTTACTTTGGTGTCGTCAATCCAGAGAGTTACTTTTTTATCTGATGAAGTTGGCATCTACTTACTTCCTGTCCACAGCGCCGAATTTGCACGCATTGAAACACTGTCCGCAACGGATACAGGCCGCTGTGTCGATTTTATGAATCTCTTTCAGTTTCCCGCTAATGCAGTTAACCGGGCATCTCTTCCTGCAGAGCCCGCAGCCGACGCATTTGTCCTCGATGATGGTATAGAGGAGCAGCGCCGTACACACCCCGGCGGGGCAGTGCTTGTCGCGGATATGCGCCTCGTACTCGTCTCGGAAATGCTTGATCGTGCTGAGGACGGGGTTCGGGGCTGCCTGGCCCAGACCGCACAGGGAACTCTTCTTGACGGTATCTCCCAGCCGGAGGAGCTTTTCGATATCGCCTTCCTTGCCCTTGCCGGCGATGATGCCGTCGAGGATCTCCAGCATGCGCTTGGTCCCCTCCCGGCAGGGCGTACACTTGCCGCAGGACTCATCCTGGGTGAAATCCAGGAAAAATCGGGCGACGTCCACCATGCAGGAACTGCCGTCAAGAACGATCATGCCGCCGCTGCCCATCATCGAGCCGGCTGCGGTCAGAGAGTCGTAATCGACCGGCGTGTCCAGGAAGGACTCGGGGAGACACCCGCCCGCCGGACCGCCCGTCTGCACGGCCTTGAATTTCTTGTTGTTGAGAATCCCGCCGCCCACATCGTAGACAACGTCGCGCAGGGTGGTCCCCATCGGCACCTCGACCAAGCCTGTGTTGGAGACCTGGCCTGCCAAGGCGAAGACCTTCGTCCCCTTGCTCTTTTCCGTGCCGATAGCGGCAAACCAGTCGGCGCCTTCCAGAATGACAACGGGAATGTTCGCAAAGGTCTCGACGTTGTTGATGACCGTGGGCTTGCCCCACAGGCCGCGCACCGCCGGATAGGGCGGCCTCGGAGCGGGCATGCCGCGCGTCCCCTCGATTGAGCGAATAAGCGCCGTTTCCTCGCCGCAGACGAACGCGCCCGCGCCCAGTCGGATCTCGATATCGAAATCCCGGTCGGTTCCGAATATCCCCTTGCCCAGGAACCCCGCTTTACGGGCCGCTTCGATGGCGACCTCCAGACGGTGAATGGCCAGCGGATACTCCGCGCGGATATAGACAAAACCCTTGTTGGCGCCGATCGCATAACCGCCGATGATCATGCCCTCGATTACCGTATGGGGATCCCCTTCGATCGTGCTGCGATCCATGAAGGCGCCGGGGTCGCCCTCGTCGGCGTTACAAATGATGTATTTTTCGTCGCTCTTCTGGATCGCCGCGAAATCCCATTTGACGCCCGTCGGGAACCCGCCGCCGCCGCGCCCGCGCAGCCCGGACTTCGTGACCTCTTTGATGACATCCTGAGGGGTCATCTCCGTCAGCACCCGAACGGCCGCCTCGTATCCGCGAACCACCAGGTACTCATCCAGGCTCTCGGGATCGATGACCCCGCAGTTGCGCAGCGTGACGCGCATCTGCTTGGCAAAGAAGGGCACGTCGCCGAAGACGGAGGAAAAACGATCCGCCAGATGGGAGTCCGTCCAGAGCGCCTCTTCCGAGAAGGCACCGCCCTTGGCCGCCTCGTGCGGCATCGCCAAATTGTCCACCGGCTTGTCCCCGAGAATGTGCGACTGAAACATCGTCGCCACCTTCTCGCCGCGCATCCCGATGTACTTAACCGGCAGCGCACCTTTGGCGTAGACAGTCACCACGGGCTCCATGGCGCAGCGTCCGGTACATCCCACGCGGCTCAGGGCAACATTCTTGACCTTGTTCTGAGCGATCAAGGCCTTTAACTGTTCATACACGTCATTAGCGCCAGCGGCATTCTCGCACGTTGCGGATCCCACGGTGATCCGGTATTTCAAGCTCAACTTCTCCTTGCGAAGCCTCTCTTCGGCCTGCCGGTGAAGGTCAAGCAGTTTCTCCATTAACTCACTACCCATATCGTTCCTCTTCAATAAGAACATCCAATTTCGTGGCGCGGATTATACGTAAGTGACCCGAAGGTGTCAAGGCCGTTGAGGCTATCCGGACAGAACGGCCATTTATTGAATAACCCATTAAATAAAGAGGCTTTTTTATCGCCTCCCTTGATAGCACTCTAAAAAATTTCTCTAACCGCTTCAAAAAAACAACCGCAACGGGTCAGCCATCGATGGCGCCGACCATCAACTCCCCGATCAATTTACTGAACCGGGACGGGTTGTCGATCTTGCCGCCCTCAGAAATGACCGCCAGATCAAAGAGCAGATCGGTATAGTCCTTCAGCACGGCGGCCTCCTTGTCCTTGTCATGGATGGTCTTGATCCTGGAAAGGAGGGGATGGTCCGTGTTGAGCTCCAGAACCCGCTTAATCCTGGGCATATCCTGGCCGCTGGCCCTGAGAATCTTCTCCATATAGGCGCTCATGTCATAAGCGTCTCCGGACAGGCAAGCCACAGAATCCTTGAGATGGGTCGAGGGCTTGACCTCCTTGATCTTATCGTCCAGGCCGGTCTTGATGAACTCGAAGAGCGCACTGAATTCCTCTTTCTTTTTGTCATCGACCTTGTCCAGATCGAGGTCACCCTTCTCGGCGCTCTTGAAGGTCTTCTTGTCGAACTCATGAAGATCGCGGATCACCCATTCATCGATCGGATCGGTCATGAGGATCACCTCGATGTCCTTGTCCTTCAGGCGTTCCAGATGCGGACTGTTCAACAGCGTGGTCAGGTTGTCGCCCGTGATGTAATAGATCTCCTTCTGCTCCGGCTGCATCCGGCTCACATAATCGGCCAGGGACGCGAATTTCCCGTCGGACTTGGTGGTTCTGTAGCGAAGCAGGGACGCAATCTTGTCTTTATTGTCGTGATCCTGGGAAATGCCGGCCTTGAAGATGGCGCCGAATTCCGTAAAGAAGGCCTCATACTTTTCTGACGCCATCCCGGCCAGAAGATCCAACGTCTTCTTGACGAGATTCTTCCGGATGTTGCGGACGAGCACATCCTGCTGGAGGATCTCGCGGCTGACATTCAGATTGAGGTCCGGCGCATCCACGACCCCCTTGATGAAGCCCAGGTACTGCGGCATGAGCTCCTTGCAGTCCTCCATAATGAAAACGCGCTTGGAGTAGAGCTGGATGCCGTGCTTCCGCTCGGGGGTAAAGAGATCGAAGGGGGCCTTCGACGGGATGTACAGCAGGGCCGTGTATTCCGTCGTCCCCTCGAGCTTCACGTGCAGCCGGTCAAGCGGGGTGTTCCAATCGTGGCTGATGTGGCGATAGAATTCGTTGTGTTCCTCTTCGGTAACCTCTTTCTTGTCCTTCGTCCAGATCGCCTTCATGGAGTTGAGCGTCTCTTCGCGGACGACCTTCTGCGTCTTGTCCTTGTCCGGCTTGCCATCCTCGTCAAGGATCGGCTCCGTGCGCTCCACATCCATAACGATGGGATAGGCGACAAAATCGGAGTGCCGCTTTACAATGCCCCGGATCGTCCACTCCTCAGTGAAATCCTGCTCGTCCTTTTCAGTCTTTTTCAAATTCAGCAGGATCGTCGTACCCCGGCTGGCTTTCTCGACCGCTTCGATGGTGAAAGTACCATCGCCGTAGGACTCCCATTTGACGCCCCGCTCGCTGTCGGCGGCGCGGGTCACGAGGGTCACCTTGTCGGCAACGATAAAGGCGCTGTAAAAACCGAGACCGAACTGCCCGATCAACTCCGGCGGAATGGCGCCCTGCTCGCCCGCCGCGTGGATCGATTCCAGGAAGCCCGCTGTCCCGCTTTTGGCAATGGTTCCGATATTCTCCAGAACCTCGTCGTGGGTCATGCCGATGCCGTTGTCCGAAACCTCCAGGGTCCGCTTCTTCTTATCCGCTGCGATCCGGATCTTGAATTCCGTGTCGTCGCCCAGAAGATCGGGTTCCGTCTGCGCGCGGAAGCGGAGCTTGTCGATGGCATCAGAAGCATTGGAGATCAACTCCCTCAAAAAAATCTCCTGGTTGGAATAGAGGGAGTGGATAATAATCTTCATGAGTTGCTGAACTTCGGTCTTAAACTGGTGGGTTTCGATTTTTCCTTCCATGATTCACCAACCTTTTTTTGAATTCTTCAGCTTTTTAAATGAGTTCAAGGAAATTACGCCATGACAGGTTATAGTAACCGGCTAATTTCAGTGCACCATCTATAATCGCCATAACCAAATTAATATGGTTTCTTTTTCCGATCTGTCAAGGTGAGATGAACGAAAGGAAGGGTAAATTTCACCTCGTCACGCCAAGGCTTAACATGATATGAGGTATTCAGTACTTCTGAAGTCAATGCCGACGAAGAAAAGCGACATATCATGAGGATTGAATCTTGACTGGAACCCTGGTCAACACCGGAACCATTATTGCCGGAAGCCTGATCGGCCTTGCTGCTGGACGGCGCATCCCCGAACGCTTCAAAACCCTTCTGATGCAGGCCCTCGGGCTTTCGACCCTGCTCATCGGTCTGCGGATGGCCCTTTCGACCCAAGAGGTCATTCCGATCGTGGGGAGCCTGCTGCTGGGCGCGATAACGGGAGAGCTCCTTCGGATCGAGGACGGCATGGCGCGAATCGGCCATTGGCTGAAAAAGCGGGCGCGCTCCGAGTCCTCCACCTTCATCGAAGGATTTGTCACAACCTCTCTTCTCTACTGCACGGGCGCCATGGTCATCGTCGGCGCCATCCAGGACGGAACCTCGGGAAACGCCACGACCCTCTACATCAAGGCGATGCTCGACGGCGTGGCCTCTATCGCCTTTGCCTCCACCCTGGGAATCGGGGTGCTCTTTTCCGCCGCGAGCGTTTTTGTCGTACAGGGCGCCTTCACCCTGCTGGCTGCAAAGCTGGCCTTCCTCCAGCAACCCGCCATCCTGGGGGCGATTACCAGTACCGGGGGACTGCTCATCGTCGCCATCGCCATCAACCTGTTGAATCTGACCCGCATCCGCGTCGGCAACCTCCTGCCCGCCCTCGTCTATGCCGTCTTGCTGGCTCTGAGATAGGACAATCGGTTAAGGAATGCGATCACTGCCGGCGTCATTACCGTTTTCTTTAATGCCGGCCAAATTTCCCACGTTATACCTGCTTGGCTTTTGTCCTTATTACCGTTAAAAGCCAATCGTCCATAAGAATTAATCACCGCTATTCATAGGGTTTTCACTTTTTGTTTCCCGGGAAATGATGTAGGATCATCCGAAATTTTCAGGAAAAGCCAACCTGGTATATTAATTGCTATGAGGAAATAAAATGAAAACATTAATCGCTCTCTTTGTCATTGCCCTTGTCTGCCCTGTACAGGCCTTCTGTCTCGATATCCCACAAATGTTGCAGCCCCAGGTAGAGCAGGCGCTAAAGGACGGGAGAGCTTTGTACGATGCATACGCAAAGGGTTCCATCCATGGCGAAAATGCGGAAACGGCTAAAGCCAAAGTTAATGATTTCTGTGATTTTGTCTATGAGCCCTACGCGGTCGGGAAGGACACTTACTTCATCGCTGAACCACCTTCTGCAGGCGGCATTGTCTTCGGTCGTCACTACAGGGTTTCGGAGGGGGGCGTTACCAAATCGACCATAACCTGTTTTGCGACACCACCGCCACCTGACAACGCGGTGGCTGCATACATAACCCATCCCATGTCTTCTGCTCCGTCTGAGTTTCACGTCTTCCTGTCTTTGAAGTACAAGAATCCCATTTATGTAAGGACAGAAGTGGGATATTGGAAGGTCCAAAACGGGAGAATAGCCTTGATGGAAAGACCGAAATAGAGCGGCTCATAACCCCCGGATGCAGCCGACCGCTTACGGCGGCGGCTGATCCAAGCGCTACACACTTCACATCTTCATCGGTACCATCAAGACTTCACGCAGTCGTTTGTTGGCGGAGCGTCATGTCCCCCGCAATGTGCCTCCCTATTCAGGGGAACGTCCGAACAATCCCGCAAAGAATCGCCTCTTGATTTCCGTCACCGTCAGGCCGTCGGCAAAACCGTTGAGCAGGGCGGACCGCAGCGGTGAGAGCTTGAGCATCAAATAAACGGAGAGCGGCAGCGTATAAAACCACCTGGCAATCTTTCCGCAATTCAGAATATCGCGCCGAATGTCTTCAAGCAGCCGGTCATAGATCGGCCGGGCCTCCACGCCGGAGCCGATCGCCTGCACAATGGCGTGAGCCGCCGCCTGACCGGACTTGATGGCATTATGAAGGCCCTCTCCCCAAAGCGGCTCCGCCAGCCCGGCGGCATCCCCGACGAGGAATATGCGCTGCAGGCCCGGCCGGTAATGTTCCCCGCCCCGCCCGACCGGAGCGCCAGCGATCTCTTCGATCCGGTCCGTGCCCAATTGCCTCTGAACGTATGATTTTAATGCGGCCTTGCTGATGGTCTCTAGAGCGGAACGGAAGGAATACAGCCCCGCGTTGATATGATCGCCCTTCGGGATGAGCCATCCATAGCCTTTTTTCACTACGTTGTAATCAAAGGTGACGAGGGGCTGCAGCATACCTTTCGACGAGGGAATCAGGCCTTCGATCGCCATCGCCCGGCAGTGGCTGGGGCATTCGCCCGAGAGCTTCCGCACCTGACTGTTCGCGCCGTCCGCCCCGATGAGATAACGGCCGCGAAAACGGCGATGATGGCCGTCCACCAGCGCCACGCCGTCCTTGTCCTCCTGAATGGCGCGCACGTCCGGAATCGTTTCAAACGCGGCGCCGCGGCGCATCGTCTCGTTCAGACAGAAGGCGTCGAGCTCCGCGCGCACGGTGGTTACGGCAATCGGACGTTGCCCCTCGACGCGCATCGCGCACCGCGGGGTCAGCCCAGCCTGATGCCCCCGGATTGTTTCCCGGATAACCGGTGTGACTGGATAGCGAAGCAGATTGACGGTCTTGATGGTCAGCATGCCCGCACAGGGCTTGGGCCGGGGAAAGGTTCTGTTGTCCAGAATGACGACGGATAGGCCTGCGCACGCCAGATCATACGCTGCCGCGCAACCTGCGGGTCCACCGCCTACAATGATGACGTCATGCATGAGCCCTCTGAGAATCTCAAAGCAACCCTGTGCTGAAATACCTTTCCGCCCGGTCCGGAAGCACCGTGGCGATGACCCAGTCCGGATGCTCCCTGGCGATCTGCCGCGCGCCCCAGATATTTGCCCCGGACGACGTGCCGCACAAAAGCGAATTCTTCGCGGCAAGCCCGCGCGTCGTGGCAATGGCGTCCTCATCGGACACCTCGATGATCCGGTCGATCAGGGAAACATCCAGAATGTCGGGAATGAAACCGTCGCCGATACCCTGGATCTGATGGAGCCCCGGCTCGTGCCCCAGCAATGCGGAGACATTTTTGGGTTCGACGGCAACAATCGTCACATCCGGATTGTGTTTTTTCAGAAAAGACCCCACGCCCTGGATGGTGCCGCCGCTTCCAATCCCGGAGACAAAGGCATCGACCTTCTGCCCTGTCTGCTGCCAGAGTTCCGGCGCGGTAGATTCATAGTGGGCCAGCGCATTGACCGGATTCTTGAACTGGTTCGGCATGAAGCCCTTGAACTGCTTGACCAGTTCCTCCGCTTTCCGAACCGCACCGGCGACACTTTCGCAGTCCGGCGTGAGGATGAGATGACCGCCAAGCACCTTGATGATGTTCTTTCGCTCCTGACTCATGCCCTCGGGCATCACGATGTAAACCTCGTACCCCTTGGCCACCCCGACCAGCGTGATGCCGATGCCGGTATTGCCGGAGGTCGGCTCGACGATGGTCATGCCCGGCTTCAGGCTGCCGTCCCGCTCCGCCGCCTCGATCATCGCCAGGGCGATACGATCCTTGATGCTGCCGCCGGGATTGAGAAACTCCGCCTTGGCGACGATATTCTCGCCTCTCAGTTTGACGAGCGGCGTGTTGCCGATCAGGTCAAGAATGTCAACGTTATACGGTTTCATGCTGTCCCTTCAGTCTTTCGTTTGATTATCGGCCCAACAGGGATATTTATCCACATCATTTCAGCAACAGCCGCGGGTGGTCGCCACCTCTCAGGCGATGTGGTGATCTAATGTTTTCAGTGAGTTGAAAGATTGCCGCGTCGCTGCCGCTCCTCGCAATGACTATTACGACACAGTCTCTGCGCGGGCATGACAGAGACAACGCGCGGCTCTTGTAACTTGTCACTCGTTACTGTTTTTCACCCGTCACTGCGGCGTAAGCCGCTTCAAACTGCCCGTCCCGCGGGCAGCAGTTCCCAGTGCTCCGGGCCTTCGAGTTTCAGCACGTTCTGGTGATACTTGAGAAGGCTGCTGCGGTGGCCGACGCTGAGGTAGCGGATATCGAGCGCGGCGAGCTGGCGGTAGAGGGCGGCTTCGTTGGGCTCGTCGAGGGCGCTGGTCGCCTCGTCGAGCACCGCCACGCGGGGCCGGCCGATCAGCAGGCGCGCAAAGGCCAGCCGCTGCTGCTCGCCGAGGGACAGGACATCGGCCCAGTCCAGCTCCACATCGAAGCCGCCGACGCGTCCGGGGAGATCCGCGAGGTTGACCTTTTCCAATGTCGCGTGCAGTTCGTCGTCGCCGATCTCGCGGCCTGGATCGGGATAGCGCAGTTGATCGCGCAGCGTGCCCAGTAGCATGTAAGGCCGCTGCGGCAGGAAGATCATCTCGCCCAGGGGCGGCCGCACGACCTCGCCTGCGCCATCGGTCCAGAGCCCGGCAATGGCGCGCAAAAGCGAGCTCTTCCCGATGCCGCTGGGCCCCACGATCAGCAGGCTCTGCGTCCTGGCCAGATCGACGGACAGATCGGTCACCAGCGTCCGCTGCCGGTCCGGGGTCAGCAGGGTCACATCCTTGAGCGCCACGGGTCCGGCCGCTTCATGCGTCGCTATCATCGACAGGCCGGAGGGGGCCGGCTGCATGCTCCCGGAGAAGCTCGACAGACGCTGGATGCCTGCGGCAAAGGTCGTGAGGTCTTCAAACTGGGAGACGATCATGGACAGGGCCGCATAGACCTGCGAGAAGGCAAAGCCCGCCTGCACCATGTCGCCGTATTCGATCTTGCCGCTGAAGTAGGGCGGGAAGAGGATGAGGTAAGGCAGCACCACGGGCAGGTAACTGTATGCCGTCGTGAAGAAAGAGAGGTTTCGCTGCCAGCCGATCAGGAGGTTGAAATTTTTCAGAACCTGAGCGAAACGGCTGCCGACCTGCGTCCGCTCCGGCTCCTCGCCCCGGTAGAAGGCAATCGACTCGGCGTTGTTGCGGACGTGGACGAGCGAAAAGCGCATATCCGCTTCGTAATGGAGTTGATTGAAATTGAGGCGCACCAGCCGGCGCCCGATCAGCACGGTGAGGGTCGTGCCGGCAATGGAGTAGAGCAGAACCGCCACGACGAGCGTCACCGACTTCGACCAGAGGATGCCGGTGAAGGAGATCAGATCGAGCAGCGATCCCAGAACGATCAGGACGAAGACGAGCGTCGAGCGCGTGAAGGAACGGATGTCCTCGGTGATTCGCTGATCCGGGTTGTCGATCTGGCGGGCGTTCTCGATCCGGTAGTAGTTGCGGCCCTCAAAGTAGCGAACGAGAAAGGCGTTGGTCAGCCACTTGCGCCAGGTCATTCCCAGATAGCTCTGGACGTATTGATAGAAGGCGACGATCGGGATGCCGATGAGAAAACCCGTGAAGTAGACCGCGACGAAGAGATATGCCAGATCCTGCTTCTTGGCGACCAGCGCATTGGTGAAGAAGTTGCCGATGTAGCTGAACGCGACGTTGATACCGGTGACGGAGATGGACAGCAGCAGGACCGTCGCGAGCAAGATCCAGCCCTGCCAGCGGCCCTTGAGATAATGACGCATCCGGACGAAGCACAGGACAGGAACCCCGAGCAGCGCGGCCACGACGAGGACGCCCCACGAGGTGACAATACGGGTCACCAGTTGCAGGAGGCCGGGCGCGACCTTCGCAGCCAGATCCGGCACAAAGGTTTGCCCCGCAAGGGCCAGGGCGGAGACAACGAGGAAACCGATACCGAACAGGAAGGCGATCAGCATCCCCATGAGCAGAAGCATCTTGCCGGTGGCGCCGGGAACGTCTGGAAAGAAATAGGGGCGGGCGATTTCGACGAAACGATGCCAGAGTGAAGATCGATCGGAAGGGGATTAACTGCGTTCGCAGAGTTCAATCAGGACACCTCCGGTGGCCTTGGGATGGAGAAAGGCGATCTTCGCGCCGCCCGCGCCGATGCGCGGCTTTTCATCGATCAGCCGCACGCCCTTGGCCTTCAACTCAGAAAGGGCCGCGTCGATATCGGCGACGCGGAAGGCGATATGCTGCACGCCCTCGCCGCGGCTTTCGATGAACCGCGCAACGGGGCCGTCCGCATCGGTCGATTCCAGCAGTTCGATTTCCGTTTGATCGATGGGGAAAAAGGCGGTGGTGACTTTCTGCTCCGCAACGGTCTCGCTCCCTGCGTATTCAATCCCGAGCAGGTCGGCATAGAGGGCGCGCTGCGTCTCGATGCTCTTGACGGCAATGCCGATGTGGTCGATCTTCAGAACCTTCATGACGCCTCCCGTCAGCGCTGCCGGACATTGGCCTGGATGAACCTCACGATCTCGCGGGTGTCGGTGCCCGGCCCGAAGATCGCCGCTACGCCGGCGCTTTTAAGGCCCGGCACGTCTTCGTCGGGAATGATCCCGCCGCCCACCACCAGCACGTCCTCCATGTGATTCTCCCGCAGGATCTCCATCACGCGAGGAAAAAAATAGTTGTGGACACCGGAGAGGCTGCTCAACCCGATCACGTCGGCATCTTCCTGAAGCGCCGTCTTGACGATCATCTCGGGAGTCTGGCGCAGCCCCGTGTAGATCACCTCCATGCCCGCTTCCATGAAAACGCGCGCCAGGAGCTTCGCGCCGCGGTCGTGCCCGTCGAGGCCAGGTTTGGCCATAATCAGTTTGATCTTTCTCGGTTTTACCATACGATTCTGCTCGTCTCCTCAAACTGTCCGTAGATGCGACGCCAGACGTCGCAGATCTCGCCGACGGTGGCATAGGCCTTCACCGCCTCGATGACGGCGGGCATGACGTTTTCGTTCGAACCCGATACGCGCTCGAGATTTTCCAGGGCCTGCTGCCAGCGGACCGGATCGCGCCGGGCGCGCAGCTGCTTCACCTTCTCGATCTCTATCTCGCCGACCTTCAGGTCGATGCGAAGCAGGTCGGCCGGCATGGACTCCTCCATGGCGTACTTGTTGACGCCGACATACACTCGCTCGCCATTTTCGATCTCCTTCTGGAAACGATAGGCGCTCTGCTGGATCTCGCGCTGGATGAAGTGCTGCTCGATGGCAGAGAGCGTGCCTCCCATGTCGTCGATGATGCGGATGTAGTTGTCGATCTCCGCCTCGATCTTGTTGGTCATCGACTCGACGTAATAGGACCCGGCCAGCGGATCGATCGTATCGGTCGCGCCGCTTTCCTCGGCCACGATCTGCTGCGTGCGCAGGGCGACGTTGACGGCCTGCTCCGTCGGCAGGCACAGGGCCTCGTCGTATGAGTTGGTGTGCAGCGACTGACAGCCACCCAAAACGGCGGCATAGGTTTGCAGCGCCACGCGGACGATGTTGTTCAGGGGTTGCTGCGCTGTCAGAGTCACCCCGCCCGTCTGAACGTGGTAGCGCATCATCTTCGAGCGCGGATCCTGCGCGCCGAAACGATCTTTCATGATTTTCGCCCAGCAGCGGCGCGCCGCACGGTATTTGGCGATTTCCTCCATCACGTTGGTGAAAGCGTTGAAGAAGAAGCTCAGCCGGGGCGCAAAAGAGTCCACTGCCATGCCGCGGTCGATGCAGGCCTGCACATAGGCGATGCCGTCGGCGATCGTGAAGGCTGCTTCCTGCCCTGCCGTCGCGCCCGCCTCGCGGATGTGATAGCCGCTGATCGAAATCGTGTTCCATTTGGGAACGTGCTTGAAGCAGTATTCGATCAGATCGACGGTGAGGCGCATACTCGGACGCGGCGGGAAAATATACTGCCCGCGCACCGTCAGTTCCTTGAGAATGTCGTTCTGAACGGTGCCGCCCAGCTTGTCGAAGGGCACGCCCTGCTCTTCCGCAACGACAAGGTACATGGCCAGCAGCACTGTCGCCGGCGCATTGATCGTCATTGAGGTCGTCACCTGGTCGAGCGGGATCTGATCGAAGAGGATGCGCATGTCCGCCAGCGAATCGATCGCGACCCCGACCTTGCCCACCTCCCCCATCGACAGGGGATGGTCGCTGTCAAAGCCGGCCTGCGTCGGCAGGTCAAAGGCCACGCTCACCCCCGTCTGGCCGTGACTCAGGAGATAGCGATAGCGCTCGTTGCTCTCCCGCGCACTGCCGAAGCCGGCATACTGGCGCATCGTCCACAGCCGGCCCCGATACATGGTCGGCTGAATCCCGCGGGTAAAGGGACATTCCCCCGGAAAGCCGATATCGTCGTTATACGAGATGCCGACCAGGTCAAGGGGTGTGTAAAGGCGCTCCACCGGCATGCCGGAAATCGTGGTAAACACCTGCTTACGCTCCGGATCGCGCTTCAGCGCCTTTTGGAGCGTCTGCTCCTCCCATTGTTGTTTTGCGGCCTTGACCTTTTGAAGATCCTTCTCACCCATTGCCTTTTCCTTCCATCACGCCAACGCCTCGCCCGCTGAGCCGTCCGCCTGGCGGCCATCTCAGCCCAAGACTTTGACTTTAATAGGAGATCATCCGGAAAAACGAAAATCTGACCATACCTCACCCGGATGCTGCAATCAATCAGAAATAATCGGGTCAGGGATGGCTCAACGCTGCCCGAAATGAGAGAGGTCTTTTTCGGTCACAAAGGCGGTCTGCTGAAAGGAAGCGATCGTCTCGCCGGAGGCCTCGTCAATAACATCCACGGCATAAACCCCGATCTTGCGGCTGCGGGACACCTCCCGTGCTGTAGCAAGAATACTGCCCCCCTGTCCGGGTTTCATGTACGTCGCCGTCGCGCTCAGTGTCACGGCGACATGACCGTGGGAGTTGGCCGCCACGGCGCCGGCCAGATCCGCCGCCATGTAGACCGCTCCCCCGTGAACCAGACCGACGCCGTTCAGATGATGCCGGTCGATCCCCATGCGGACCTTGGCCCAGCCCTCGCCCGCCTCGATAATCTCGCAGCCCGTGAAACGCGCAAAGGCGTCGTTCTGAAAGTGCCGGATCAGCTCTTCCGGCGTCGGTTTTCTTATCATGAGAGGGTTGCTCCTCCCTCAGGGCTGTTCGTCGAACACCGCATCGAGCTGCTTGCGGCTCTCTTCGGCCTCGCGCACCATGCGGTTGATAACCTCGGCGACCGTCGGCACATCGTGCATGAGCCCCATCACCTGCCCCACCGGCAGGATGCCTTGATCCGTGTCGCCCGCGACAGTCGCACGCTCAAAGGCATCGAAGGCAAGGGCCATGTGGGCCATCTGCTTCATGGCGCTGTACCCCCGTCCTGCCAGACTCAAAAAGACGCGAAGATAGGGAAGACGCAGGTTCCGGGCGATTGCATAGGAGCGCACGAGAGCAACCACCGGATTGAAGCCCCGGCGGGCAGCCCAGCGGGCCGCCGTCGTATCGAGCACCCGGCAGGGAATGCCGTCGATCCGCGGGGAGTAGAGGGTATCGTAGACCGTTTTTTCAACAGACAACGTCTTGTATCGCTCGTGAAGCGGGCTCTCCTGCGTGGTCATGAAACGCGTCCCCATGGCGACCCCGGCTGCACCGAGGCTCAGGGCAGCGGCCAGACCGCGCCCGTCGCCGATTCCACCCGCCGCAATTACCGGAATCTTCAGCGCGTCCACAAGATGCGGAATCAGAACCAGAGAGGAAATCGCCTCGCCGTGAGCTGCCGCCTCGTAACCGGTGGCGATCACCCCGTCGCAACCATACGACTGGGCCTTTTTGCCGTGCTTCTCATTGACGACGGTCGCCAGGACCTTGCCGCCGTAACGGTGCGCCGCCTCGACGATCCAGTCCCCCTTGCCGAGGGCGAAATTGATGACAGGCACCTTCTCGTCCAGCAAAACCTGCGCATTTTCGTTGGCGCCGGGGAAATACAACGTCGCATTGGCCCCGAAGGGCTTGTCGGTCAACGTGCGGATCTTGCGAACCGCGTCCCGCGTCTCTTCCGCGGTGAGCGCGCCGGTCGCCAGCATCCCCAGGCCGCCGGCGTTGGATACCGCCGCCACCATCTCCGGCACGCTGATCCAGCTCATCCCTGACAACAGGATCGGGACCTCGATCCCGAGCATATCGGTAATTTTTGTACGCATATCTTTACTTACCTCCAAATTGATTAAGTGCTTATAGCGAAACAGACGATGGTTCGCCGCCGCTATAGAAAATCGGCAACACTGAAAAAAGACCGCGCGACTGCCGTCCTTAAAAGGCCTCGCTGCGGATAAAGTCAACGGCATTCCGGAAAAACGCCAGGCCCTGACCTTCTTCCGGCAGATCCTCGCGCGTCCAGCGCGGGTGGTTGGTGCGGTGGGTGAAAGCCTCCGGATGGGGCATCATCCCGAAGAGCCGCCCCGTTTCATCGCAGATCCCCGCAATGGCATCGATCGATCCATTCGGATTGTACGGGTATTCGCCGGTAACGGTGCGCATATCCGGCAGACAGTATTGGGCTACGACTTGACGGTTGTCGTGGAGCTTTTTCAAAATCGCGTCGTCCTGCGCAATGAGTTTTCCCTCGCCGTGGCGCACCGGGAGATAGACCCCCGTCATGCCTTGGGTAAAGACGCAATGCGACTGCTCGTTGATCTTGAGATAGACCCAGCGGTCCTCGAAACGCCCGGAGTCGTTGAAGGTGAGGGTGACCGACTGGCGGAAATAGTCCCGGTCGAAAGCGGGAAGAAGGCCCAGCTTGACCATGAGCTGAAAGCCATTGCAGATGCCGATGATCAGCTTGCCCGCCTGGATGAAGCGGCTCACCTGGTCCCGCAGGGTGTCGTCACCCCCCTTGATCTTCGAGTGGATGATGCGGTTGGCGTTGGCCTTGGCCGAGCCCAGATCGTCGCCATCGAGAAAGCCGCCGGGAAGGTTGAGAAAATGGTAATCGTCGAGACGCTTTTCGCCATAGAGAATCTCGCTGATGTGGACGATATCGACGACATCCGACCCCGCCAGGCGGCAGGCATGCGCCATCTCCCGTTCACAATTCGTCCCGTTTCCGGTCACCACAATCGTTTTCACTATACTTGGCATATCTGCTTTCCTTCTTTTTCACCGGGCTTTGCGACTGTTGTGCAAAGACCCTTCCTGTGCAATGACTTGACCGTTTCCTTCTGATGATCTCGAAAAAAGTCAAAAAGCACGTCATTGCGAGGAACGCAGTGACGAAGCAATCTCATAAATTCATCTAGTTAGATTGCTTCGCTTCGCTCGCAATGACACACTGTCGAAGACTTTTTCAACGCCGAACCCTGAACTCGCGCCCGTTTTTGCGGCGGTTCAAAAACGGTCAGATGCTAGGCGCGCGCCTGTCCCGAGGCAGTGGTCGGGGAGGACCGGAAAGCGGAGCGTATAGTTAATACGTGAGCATTTACGGCCCGGAGCGCAACAACGCAGATGGCCGTTTTTGAACCGCCGCGCTAGAAGCGGAGCGGCTTCTGCCACGCCCCCTTCAGCGTCTCAAGTTTCTCCCTGATAATGACTGTATCGTTGAGGCCCTTAACCTCAAAGACATCTCTGGGAATCACCGTGCCAATCTCGGCAAAAGCGGTTCCCTTCATGATCGCCTCGAAGGCCTTCTTCGCTTCGGGCCGGATCGTCACGACAAAGCGGCTCTGCGACTCGGAGAAGAGCAGCGCGTCGTCGCGGGTCATGCCCTCGGCGGGAACGCGCATCAGATCGACCACCATGCCGAGGCCGCCGGAGAAGGCCGTCTCGGCCAGGGCCACCCCGAGGCCGCCGTCCGCACAGTCGTGACAGGAGGCGACGAGCCCCTTGTCCATGGCCTTGCCGAGCGCCGCATAGCGTTTCTTCGCCGTCTTGGCATCGACCTTCGGGACGCTGTTGCCGACAAAGCCCTGCGCCGCATACCATTCGGAGCCGCCGAGTTCGTTGTAGGTCATGCCCAGGACATAGACGAGATCCCCGGCCCGCTTGGCGTCCATCGTGACGGCCTTGCGAACGTCGTCGATCTTGCCGATCGTCGAGAAGAGCATGGTCGGCGGAATCGAGATCTTTGTCCCGCCGATCTGGTAATCGTTTTTCATGCTGTCCTTGCCGGAAATGCAGGGCACGCCATAGGCCGTTGTATAGTCATAGAGGGCCTGGTTGGCGCGTACGAGCTGTGCGAGCTTGTATTCGCCGTCCGGCGTTTTCTCGGACTGAACGGGATCGCACCAGCAGAAGTTGTCGAGTCCTGCAACCGTGCCGAGCTTGCCGCCCACGGCCACGGTGTTGCGGACCGCTTCGTCGATCGCGCAGGCCGCCATGTGGTAGGTATCGATATCGCTGTACCGCGGGCAGAGGCCGTTGGCCACAACGACCCCTTCAAAGGAATCGAGGATCGGCCGGATCACCGCCGCATCGGAGGGTCCGTCGTTGGCAGCGCCCACCAGGGGCTTCACCACGCTGCCGCCCTGAACCTCGTGGTCATACTGGCGGACCACCGACTCCTTGCTGCAGATGTTGAGCCGGCCGAGCATCTCCGCGAGCGCCTTGCCCATGTCCGCCGGCTGCGGGAAATCCGGCTCGTCATGGCGAGGCTGCTGCCACACGGCCTTGAGCCGCATCTGCGGGAGCCCCTCGTGCAGGAAGTCCATGTCCAGGCAACCGACGGTTTTGCCGTCATAGCGCAGGTGGAACTTGCCGCTATTCGTAAACGTGCCGAGAACCGTCGCCTCGACATCCATCTTCTTTGCCCGTGCCATAAAGTCGTCGATCTTCTGGGGATCGACGGCCAGGGACATCCGCTCCTGGGCCTCCGACAGCAGGATCTCCCAGGGGTTCAGGCCTGCGTATTTCAGCGGGGCCTTCTCCAGATCGAGCTCCGCGCCGCCCGACAGGGTCGCCATCTCGCCGATCGACGAGGAGAGACCGCCTGCGCCGTTATCGGTGATGCAGCGGTAGAGATCGCGGTTGCGCGCGGCCGTGAGAAAGTCCGTCATCTTCTTCTGGGTGATCGGGTCGCCGATCTGGACCGCCGTGACCGGCGAGCCCTCGTGCAGCTCCTCCGAGGAGAAGGTCGCGCCGTGAATACCGTCTTTGCCGATTCGGCCCCCGGTCATTACGACGAGATCGCCAGGGCGGATCTCTTTGGCGTGGGTGGGTCTGCCGTTCAGGCGCGCAGGCATGATTCCGCCCGTTCCGCAATAGACGAGGGGTTTGCCGAGAAAGCGGTCGTCGAAGACGATACAGCCGTTGACCGTCGGGATGCCGCTCTTGTTGCCGCCGTGCTCAACACCCTCGCGCACCCCTTCGTAAATCCGTCTGGGATGAAGGATCCGCGCGGGCAATTCCTTCTCGTAAAAGGGAGAGGCGAAGCAGAAGACGTCCGTGTTGAAAATGAGCGTTGCGCCGCGTCCTGTACCGAAGGGATCGCGGTTGACGCCGACGATGCCGGTGAGCGCGCCGCCGTAAGGATCGAGGGCGGACGGCGAATTGTGCGTCTCCACCTTGAAGACGAGATTGTAGTCATCGTTGAAGCGGATGATCCCCGCGTTATCGACGAAGACCGACAGGCACCAGTCCTTCAACCCCAACTTCATGCGGATCTTCTTCGTCGAGCCTTTGATGTAGCGGCTGAAGAGCGAATCGATCTTCAGGGTCTTTTTGCCGTCGCGGTATTCGATCGCCGCGTTGAAGATCTTGTGCTTGCAGTGTTCCGACCAGGTTTGCGCCAGCATCTCGAGTTCCACGTCGGTAATCTTCTCGCCGAGGCCGACGTTTTCTCGGGCGACCAGAACATCTTTTCTCCTCAGGTAGGCCTGGATGGCTTTGATCTCGTAGAGTTGAAGTGCAAGCACCCGCTCGCTGCTGATCGCCATGAGGGCGGCGTCATCGACATTCAGATCGATCTCCTCCACATGCGGTTTGTTTTCCTCGACCACATGGGGGGCATAGGCGGGCATGCCCTTTGCCGGGTTCCAATCCCTGCCGTTAACGATTTCATAGTGCTCGATCAGATCATTGGCCAGAAGCCCCGAGGCGACCCGCTCGACGTCCCTGCGGGCAAGCTCGCCCCGAATGACATACTGCCGCGAGGTATAGGCGCGGACGCCGCTGCCGTCACCGAGCAGCAGCCGGATGGCCTCCGTGGCGGTGCGGCCAACATTATCCGTGACCCCGGGCCGAAAGCCGACCTCAATGAGCCAGTCGAAGGATTCCGCCAACCCCCGGTTGATCGCGGCGCGCTGAATAACCGGGTCCAGTAGCGGCCCTGCTGCGATCTCCTTCAGCGCCTGCTCGGACACCGTCCCCTCGATCGTGTAGACATCGATTGTCCGGACCGTCTCGACCTCGATATGCAGCTGCTCGCCGATGCGACCGGCCACTTTCTCTCCCAGCGCATCCCGCACGCCCTCTTTAAACCCGATTTCGATTCTGTTGATCATAGCTTTTCCAGTCGTGATGTTTTTCATTGAAGGATATAGATTGCTTCGCTTCGCTCGCAATGACAATAGCTCCGCAATATTAGCACGGACCGGTCATTGCGAGCGAAGCGAAGCAATCTATATCTTGTCATACAAGTCCTCCCAAGAGGAATTCATCTGATTAACGAGATCTATCTTTTTCTGTCTAGACCCCGCCTTGATTTTCTTTTCTCTCAGTATCGCCTTCAGCGGTTCATCATGGACTTCGTAATAGACAAGCTTCGTCGCATTATATTTTTTCGTGAATCCGTCCGCCAATTTTTCTTTATGCTCGTATACTCTCTTTTTCAGGTTCCCGGTTACACCGGTATAGAGCACCGTATGGTTGAGATTTGTCATGATGTAAACGCAAAACGGTTTACCCATTTGACACATCCAGGACGGTTCTATTTTCAATAATAGGGCAATACCCTAGATTGCCGCGTCGCTGATGCTCCTCGCAATGACACAGTAATGCACGGTTTCCATTGAGGGCTGTTCAGCCCGAGGAGCGCAGCCCTCCAATACGTGAGGCCCAACACCGCATCCGGCCCTTTCTGAACAGCCTCGATTACTTTCTGAGATTGTACTTTATCATCTTCAACTGCAATCCCTTCCGGCTCACCCCCAACTGCTGGGCGGCGCGGGTCACATTGCCGTCGCATTCTTCAAGCGCCTTGACGATCATCGCCTTCTCCACATCCTCCGTCTGTTCCCGGACGGCCTCCTTAAAGGCCTTGCCGGAAGGCTCCGGCGGCGCAAGGGCCTCTGACTGCTCAATGATTTCCTGAATCTCCGCCGGGATGTCCTCCATAACGATGGTATCGCCGCGTGCGACAAGCACCAATCGCTCTATGAGATTTTCGAATTCGCGGACATTGCCCGGCCAGGAATGTCGCTCCAGAAAGGCCAATACCTGCGCATCGATTCCCTTGATGCCGCGACCGAGTTTCCGGTTGAACTTTTCCAAAAAATGTTGAACCAGAGGCGCAATGTCTTCTTTCCGCTCCCGAAGCGGCGGGAGATTGATCGGAAAGACATTCAGGCGATAAAAGAGGTCTTCGCGGAAGTTGCCGTCCTTGACCTCCTGCAGCAGGTTGCGGTTCGTCGCCGCCACCAGTCGGACATCGACCTTGATCGTCCGAAGTCCGCCCACCCGCTCGAACTCCTGATCCTGAATAACCTGGAGGAGCTTCACCTGCATCGCCTTTGGCACCTCGCCGATCTCGTCAAGGAAAAGCGTGCCCTTGTGGGCCAGCTCGAAGCGCCCCGGCTTTTTATAGGCCGCGCCGGTAAAAGCGCCTTTCTCATAGCCGAACAGCTCGCTCTCCATGAGATTTTCCGGAATGGCGGCGCAGTTGATCTTGATAAAGGGGTTGTCCTTGCGGGGGCTGTTGCGGTGAACCGCCTGGGCGATGAGCTCCTTGCCCGTTCCCGTCTCCCCTGTGATCAGAACCGTCGTCATCGTCGGCGCGACAGTCCGGATGGCCTCGCGGATCTGAACCATGCCGGCGCTTTCGCCCACGATGCCGTACCAGTCCACATCCTGGGGACCGGCGAGCACGTCGCGCTCTCTGAGCTTGCGGGTATTGATCGCCTTGCTGATGGCGTTTTTGATATCATCCTGCTCGAAGGGCTTGGTGATGTAGTCGAAGGCCCCCTGCTTCAGGGCATCGACGGCGTTGTTCACCGTGCCGTGCGCAGTCATCATGATAACCGGAATCGCCGGATAGTCCTGCATGACCTTGGCCAAAAGCCCCATGCCGTCGAGCTTCGGCATCTTGAGGTCGGTCACCACCACCGAAATATCGTTTGCCTTCAATATCCCCAGCGCCTCCAGCCCATCGGCGGCGGTCACGACCGCATATCCCTCCTTGCGCAACATCGCATCGAGGACAAGCCTCATATTCAATTCATCATCAACGATGAGGATCTTGTGCATGGTGAATGAAGGGTTCCGAGTTCTGAATTTTGGGTCCGCAGTTGGAGGGAAAACCCCCTTGACCGGATGACACCCTTTTGAAAGCCTAACGGCCCCTTTTTCTAAGATGATTTTGCTATGAAGTCAACCAATAAGGCGTGGTGCTTTTGAGGTTTAAAAATAAAGACAAACAAAATTAGGCGATTATCCTTTCACCTCCTCTTTCAGGCGAAACAAGCTGCAGCCGCAGCGGCTGCAGGCCTCATTGTGAAAATGGATCGTATGCCCGCACTCGCACATCCGCCGATCTTCCGCAAAGCAGTCGCAGTCGCACCCGCGGATCATGCACTGCATCGTGTACCGGTCGTGGTCTAACACATCATGTCCGCATGTGCAGTTGCTTCTCATTCATTCCTCGCCGGGCTGTTGAAAAAGGCTCATATACGGCGTTGCGCTCGGGGCCGCGGTGCTCACGCATTAAACTCGTGAGCATTCTCAACCGGAGCGCAAGAACGCAGATGGCCGTTTCTGGACAGCCCGTTAACTCATCCGCCGGCCGGCAAACGGATATAGAACACCGTCCCCTTCCCCACCACCGACTTCGCCCTCAAAATCCCCCCGTGCTGGCGGATAATGCGCTGGCAGATGGCCAACCCCAGGCCGACACCGCGCTCTTTGGTCGTGAAGAAGGGCTTGAAGATGTTGCGGAGATCCGCGCGCCGGATGCCGACACCGGTGTCGCGGATGGCCAGGGCGATAGCGGCGCCTTCGTCACGGTCGATCCGCGTGGTGCGGAAGTGAAGCGTGCCGCCCTCGGGCATGGCATCGATGGCATTGAGCGAGATGTTGAGGATCACCTGGATGATCAGCTCGGCGTCGATCTGCACCGCCGGCAGGTTCGGGAAGAACTCCGTTTCGATCCGGACCTGCTCGGAGAGGTTGTTGGCCCGGATGATGGAAATCGCCTTTTCGATCACGGCGTGGATATCCTGCGATTTGAGGTGAAGACTGTAGGGCTTGGCATAGTCGAGGAAGCGGGAGACCGCGCTGTTCAAACGATCCACCTCTTCGATGATGACATTGAGGAGCTTCTGGTTGTCGGTATTGACCTCGCCGCTCAGATACTGCGCTGCGCCCTTGATGGACCCGAGGGGGTTGCGGATCTCGTGGGCGAGCCCCGTGGCCATCTCTTCGAGCAGAGTCGATTTCTCCCGCTCAACCTCCTTCTCAAAGCCGTAAAGGGTGGCGAAGACCTCGGGGGATTCGGGAAAGAAATAATCGAAGATCTTCTTCAGAACGAGTTTGAAGGGGTCCATCGCGATGATGATGAGGAGCGACGCCACGAGCGCCGTGTTGTGCGGGGGCATGGGCCCTTTCCAGAACAGGCCGACTGTCAGCAGGAAAATGGCGGCCGCAAAGAGTACCAAAAGGAAGGTGACGAGCGCCCGAATGAGAAGGCCGTTCAATTCGGGAAGCTCGGTGTGGGTGATGACGAGAAAGACGAGGTAGAGCAGGGCTGAGACGGCCATCGCCGTCAGGTGCGGGCCGGCGTAGCCGAAGAAGTCCAGGATGTCGGGCGCGCTCACCAGCGCCGCGATGAGCGAGGCGAGCAGCACATAAGAAGTCCGTCTGCGGTCCTCCACGGGCAGCTTGTGCCGAATGGAGTAATAGAGCGTACCGCCGCAGTAAGCGAGGATGATCGCTGTATAGAGATAGGGAATCTTCGACAGATGCGGAATCTCCGGGGCAAAAGGGGTCAGAAAGGCCAGGCCGATGACGGCGCTGATCGCCGAAGCCGCCACAATGGTGCTCTTGGGAAAATAGGCACGGCTGTCAAGAAAGTACCGGCTGAAGGCGACGACGAAGGGTGCAATGGCCAAGGCTCCGAAGTAATGAACGACCAGCCAGAAACGGCGCGCGAAGAGATCGGAGAAAAATGAGCCCAAGGCCATCAAAAACAGGGCGATGCACAGGGCGGAAAACCAGACGTAGAGGGGGGTTTTTTTCTTTCGGACCCACAGTGAAACGGCGATCGTCAGGCTGATGACAGCCAGTGTAAATGTTTCCATGGTGTCTTCCGTGCCTTTCGGGAATTGGCTGCGCTGCTTCGTGCGGGATGATAGCGATAAACCGGTAAGAAATCAAGGCGGGACCGCGTCCGCTGAAGCGGTCAGTTTCGAGTTCCCAGTTTAAAGTTACAAGGTACTTCTGTTTTTTGTTTTGCTTCGGCACCCCGTGCCCTATTCGGAAACGAGCGAGCGCCCGCCAGGTCCGGATTAAAACCGGAGCAGACCGCATCTGATCGTTTAGAAATTGAATTGCCGGAGCAATTGAAGAATCAGCGGAACAAGCTCTGGCGAATCTCCGATTCCGAAGGTAGATGATTTGTTCTTATGCGCTCGCCAAAGAATTCAACAGCCCTTGCGCTTTGCGGCGAGAACCGCTTCGACCTTTTCGACGATACCGGCGGCGTTCAACCCGTAGTAGGCGAGCAGATCGGGAGCGGTGCCGGAGGTGCCGAAGCGGTCTTCCACCCCGACCATGCGCACAGGCACGGGGCACGTCCGGGCGAGGACTTCGCAGACGGCGCCGCCCAGGCCGCCTACGGTGGAGTGTTCCTCCGCCGTGACGATCGCCCCGGTCTTGCAGGCGCTGTCGATGAGCAGGGCCTCGTCGATCGGTTTGACGCTGGACATGTTGACGACGCGAACCGAGATTCCCTTTTGCGCGAGGGTCTCGGCGGCCTGGAGGGCCTCGGAGACCATGAGGCCGATGGCGACGACGGTCGCGTCGCTGCCTTCCTGCAGGATGTTGCCCTTGCCGATTTCAAAGGGCGCGGCATCCCGGCAGACCACGGGAAATTTCATTCGCGAGGTGCGGACGTAAAAGGGGCCGGGGGTGTTGAGGACGGTTTGGAGGATTCCCTTCAGTTCATGGCCATCGGCGGGAACGATGACGGTCATGTTGGGAATCACGCGCATGAGGGCGATATCCTCCAGAGCCTGATGAGACGCCCCGTCTTCGCCGACACAGATCCCGCCGTGGCTGGCGACGATCTTCACGTTGAGACGCGGGTAGGCGACGGCCTGGCGGATCTGCTCCCAGACCCGACCCGTGGCAAAGATGGCGAAGGTGCTCACAAAGGGAATTTTTCCGGCCAGGGCAAGCCCTGCTGCTGTGCCGATCATGTCCTGCTCGGACACCCCCATGTTGAAAAACCGGTCCGGGAATGCCTTGGCAAAGTGCTTCGTCATCGTGGAGCCCGACAGGTCGGCATCGAGCACGACGATCCGGTTGTCGGTCCGGCCCAACGCCAGCAGGACCTCTCCGTATGTTTCTCTGGTTCCTAGTACGTCCACTTATGCTTCTCCCAGTTCTTTCAGGGCCTGCGCCAGTTCCGCGTCGTTGGGCGGCGTGCCGTGGTATTTGGCCTGATGTTCAAAGATGGAAACCCCTTTGCCCTTGACCGTTTTGGCGATGATGACCGAGGGACGATCATTTGGGCCTTTCTGCCGGGCCTGTTCGAGAGCCGCCAGGATCTGGCCCATGTCGTGACCGTCGATCGCCTGGACGTCCCAGCCAAAGGCGCTCCATTTTTCAGGCAGCGGGTCGATGCCCATGACATCCTTGACGGCGCCGTCGATCTGCAGGCCGTTGTTGTCCACAATAGCGACGATCTTGCCGAGCCGGTAATGGGCTGCGGTCATGGCCGCCTCCCAGACCTGCCCTTCCTGCAGTTCCCCGTCGCCCAGGAGGACATAGACATTGGCGGCGATTCCGTCGAGGCGCATCCCCATCGCCATGCCGTTGGCGATGGACAGACCCTGGCCGAGCGAGCCGGAGGAGGCATTGACCCCCTTGGTCTTGAGCATGTCGGGATGCCCCTGAAGGCAGCTGTTCAGCTGGCGCAGCGTGGCGAGCTCCTTGCGGTCGAAGTAGCCGCTCAGGGCGAGTGCAGTATAGAGCGCCGGGGCGGCATGCCCCTTGGACAGCACGAAACGGTCGCGCGCCTCCCAGGCGGGTTCGTCCGGACGGTGGTTCATCACCCGAAAATATAAGGCGGTCAGGATATCGGTTGCGGAGAGAGATCCCCCCGTGTGCCCCGATTTGGCACAGTGGAGCATCTTGAGGATCTCGACCCTCATATGCCGGGCGGTCTCGTTTAATTGGGAAATGTCTTGTAAGGTCATGGCGTTATCGAATATGCATCAAAATTTAATGCCCGGCCATGCCACTCCGGCAGGCTCGGGATGGTGCGAGTTATAACAGATCCTCCCCACGCGTCAACCAAAAAACAGGGCTAGACCCACAGTGACAGGCAACAAAGTGACGAGTGACAGGCAAAACGCCGTAACGCGCCATTTGACTTGAAACCAAGTCTCTGGACTTGAAACGTTTACTGACCGCGTATCGAGAGTCCATCCTGTACGGCCTGTTCAGAAATGGTCAGATGCTAGGCGCGCAAGGGCCGAGGCGCGCAGCGTATAGTTAATACGTGAGCACCGAGGATCCGCAGCGCCACAACGCAGATGGCCGTTTCTGGGCAGCCCATTACTTGCCAATGCAGAAGGTAGAGAAAATCCTCTCCAACACATCCTCCGCGGTCGTCTCCCCGATCAACTCGCCCAGAGCCTCGAAGGCATCACGCAGATCCACCGCAGCGAGTTCCGGGGGAACCCCCTCGCGGATATGGGCGTGCGCGGCGGTCAAAAGCGCCCGGGCACGCTCCAGCGCCTCCCTGTGACGCAAGTTGGAGATGACCGGATGATCCGGGTCGTCGGTTGTCAGCGTTGCCGCCGCCTGATGGAGACAGGCCTTGAGCCGGTCGATTCCGTCGCCCGTTTTTGCAGAAATCCGGATCACATCGGCATCAGGCAGGAATTCGCGAATGGTTTCTTCCTGAACGCCTGCGGGCAGGTCACTTTTGTTAAGAGCTACAATTATCCGGTGACCGGCGATTTTTTCCATAATATCCCGGTCTTCATCCCCCACGGGGGCACTGCCGTCGAGAACGAGCAAGATCGCGTCGGCGCGGTCGATTCTCTCCCAGACCTTTTCGATCCCCTTGCGTTCGATGACGTCGCTGGCCTCGCGGACCCCGGCGGTATCGGTAAGCCGAACGACAATACCCAGCACGGTGATCGCCTCGGCGATAAAGTCGCGGGTCGTCCCGGCCATGGGGGTTACAATGGCCCGCTCCTCGCCCAGCAGGCGGTTGAGCAGGCTCGACTTGCCCACATTGGTCTTGCCGGCTATGACGACCTCCATCCCGTCCTTGCAGAGTTTGCCTTCGCGGTAGGTGGCGATGAGCGCGTCAATGTGCTCGGCAATGCGATCGATCCGGTCTGTGAGCTCGTTGCGGGTAAGCGCTGTGTCCTCTTCCGGAAAATCGATGGCGGCCTCCAGAAGCGCCAGCAGATCGAGGGTCAGGGTGCGGAGGGCTTGCACCTCCCTGGAGAGGCGTCCCTTCAGATTCGACAGGGCCTGCTTGAGGCCGCGCTCAGACCGGGCCTGGATCATATCCATGACGGCCTCGGCCTGGATAAGATCCAGGCGGCCGTTTAAATACGCCCGTTCAGTAAATTCTCCGGCCCGCGCAGGACGTGCGCCGGCCCGGAGGGTCTGCACCAGGATCATCTGTACAATGGCGGGGCCCCCGTGACAGTGGATCTCCATGATATCTTGACCTGTATAGGAATGGGGGCCGCGCATGAGGACGGCCAGGACCTCGTCAATCGCCGATCCCGTCTCCAGATCGATCAGATCGCCGTGATAGAGATGATGGGAAACAATAGCTTCGAACGGTCTGTCCGGTCGAAAGACCCGGCGGGCGATCGCCTCAGCGTCGGGACCGCTTACGCGGACGATCCCGATCCCTCCTGTCCCGAGCGGGGTCGAGATGGCGGCGATTGTATCGTCATGTGCGATGCGGACGACGGATGCCATTAAGTCCCTCTAACAGAGAAAGGGGGCGCCAGGCCCCCTTGTTGGTCGTACGTGTTCGATTGCCTTCCCGGGCGGATTACGCCTGATTGTTGCGGGGCTTGGCGGTATCTGACTTTTTGGCCGGCATGATGATGATCTTGCGGAAGGCGCCTTCCCCGCGGCTTTTCGTCATCAGGGCGGCGTCCCCCTGCAGGGCCAAGTGAATGATTCGCCGGTCATGGGCATTCAAATTGTCCACGGAAACGGGCTTGTGCGTTCGCTTGACCTTTTCTGCCAGTCGCGTTGCCAGAGCCACCAGATATTGCTCCCGCTTTACGCGGTATTCGTCGGTATCCAGAACGATCTTCTTTTTACCGGAACCACCTGGAATCACCGCCTTGTTGAGGATGTACTGAATGGCGTCGAGAGTTTGTCCGCCCTTTCCGATGAGATCTTCCGTATCCCCGCCGGTGATCCGAAAGACGATCGCCCCCCCTTTCTCCTCCCAGGTAAAGGGAAGGTTGAAACCCATGTGCTTTAGGATCCCCCCCAGCAGGTCGCCGGCCTTTTGAGCCGTTGCGGCCACATCGGCGTTTTGCTCGGTGGACGCGACAGAGGCCTTGGGCGCAGGCGTCACGGGATTGATCTCCGCCAGCCGGAATATCTGTTGGCTTTTGTCTTCCAGGCGAATGGGTTTTTCAAAGGCATCGTCTAAAGCCATGTCCAACGACAGGAGCGCGGCCCGGATTCGAGCCTTCTTTGCACCAATCCCCAGAAAGCCCGAGGAACCTTCAGACAGAATTTCTATATTCAGTTTTCCACGCGGTACATCAAAATAACGACAGGCGGCTTCGATCGCCTGATCGATGGTCTTCCCTTCTATTTCCTTTGATTCCATGGTGTTGCATCCTTATTGTCTCAAGCTTGCTTGTTGATGTAATACTGTTGCCCAATGCTCAAGATGTTGTTGAAGAGCCAGTAGATGACGAGACCGGACGGAAAGTTCAAGAACATAAAAGTGAAAATGATGGGCATGAACAGCATGAGCTTCGCCTGCATCGGGTCGGGACTCTGCGGGCTGAGCTTCTGCTGCCAGAACATCGTCGCGCCCATAATAATCGGGGTAATGTAATAGGGATCTTTGGCGGAAAGATCCTGCAACCACCACAGGAAAGGCGCGTGGCGCAGTTCAATGGAATAGAGCAGCGCCTTGTAAAGACCGAAAAAGACCGGGATCTGGATAAGGATCGGCAGACAGCCGCTCATCGGATTGACGTTGTGATTTTTGTAGAGCTGCATGACTTCCTGGTTCAAACGGGCCTTGTCGTTTTTGTACTTTTCCTTCAGTTCGGTCATCTTCGGCTGAAGCGCCTGCATGGCCTTCATAGACTTGTAACTCTTGTTGCCGAGCGGCCAGAAGACGATCTTGATCAGAATCGTAATCAGGATAATGACCACGCCGTAGTTCGGAATAAATTTGTAGAGGAATTTCAGCGAAAGCAGCAGCGGCAGGGCCAGCCACCTGATCCACCCGTAATCGATGGCATTCTCCAGATCGACGCCCTGAGCTTTCAGCAGGTTATAATCCTTCGGGCCGAGATAAAGGCTGTAGCTGAACTGCCCCTCTTGACCGGCGGGAATCAGGCTCTTTGGGCCTTCCAGACCGACAAAGGCCATATTCCGCTGATCCTTTCCGAAGACCAGGTTGGTGACAGAGGGCTGTTTGGGGATGATCGCGGCGATGAAGTACTTGGACTCATAGGCGCCCCAGGAGACGCCGGGGCCGACGCTGGACCGGGGCTGGATCTTCGACTGCTTCTCACGCTCGACGCCGTCCTTCGCCAGATAAATCGGGCCATCGTGACCGTAGCTGTCTTCCTTGGCGTTCGGATCGAGATAGCGTGTCCAACTCAAGGCCGCGTTCTGGCTCAGGTTGGCGCTGGAGGGGTTCAGGACCCGGACATCCAGGTCGAAGGCATACTTATCCGCGTAAAAGGTGAAAATCTTTTCCACCTTCAACTGGCCGGGAGCGTTCAGGGTCAGAATCAATTTACCGGAACGCCCCGCAGGGGTCAGCTGCAGGGAATCGACATTGCTCTCATAAGGGGCGTCTGCAGGAATGCTAACGGCGGAATCCGGAAAGGTCACCGCCAGGGGTGCATCCGGCAGGCCGTTCATATCGACCAGTTCGACGGGGCTGGCGTCTTTCAATGTCGTTTTGAAAGGCTTCAACTTGAAGGACGTGAGGGTTCCGCCTTTTGTGCTGAACCGAGCGGTATACAACGGGGTTTCAACGGTGATTGCCTTTTCGGGCGCATGCGCCGTCGCAACGAGGGCCGTCGATGGCGCGGCTGCCGCCTCTGGTTTCGGCGCCTGTAGAGCGGGGGCCGCCTCTTTGGAGGCCTGCTGCTGTGCCGCCGGTCCTGGGGTCACGTGAGTAATGGTTTCGACCTTCGGTTTTACGAAGAAAAACTGGTACGCAAAGACAACGATCAGCGATAAGACGACGGCCAGAATAGCCCTTTTTTCCATGGTGCCTCCAAGTAACTACCTTCAATCAACGGGATCGTAGCCGCCCGGGCTGAAGGGATGACAGCGTCCCAGCCTCTTGAGACCGAGCCATACCCCTTTGACGGCGCCGTATTGCCGGACGGCAAGCATCATATAATCAGAGCATGTGGGATAAAAACGACAAGCGCCGGGGAAAAGGGGGGAGATCAGAAGCTTGTACAAACGAATTAACAAAATAAGGGGTCTATTCAAATTAGGACCATCAGCCTACGGTTTTGAATAAAATATCTCCCAGCTCGGCATAGACATCCTGATAGCTTCGCGCCATCGCATTTTTTTTAACCATGACGAGGATGTCGCTCGCGGGCGGAAGCCTGTCTTTGTTTCTCCTGAAAAATTCTCTCAAGAGCCGTTTGAATCTGTTTCTGGTGACCGCGTTGCCGACCTTCTTGCTGACGGAGACCCCAAGTCGTCTATTCCCCGGAACGATGCCCCCCGTCGTTTCCGTTGGGGGGGGTGTTTTTCCGTTGAAAGGACAAATCAGGACGGTAAAACTGCGCGATGTACGCCGCAGACCCTGCCGATAGACCCGATCGAAATCCTTTTTCTTCCGGAGCCTCTCTTGAGGAGGCAAGGATTCTTTTCTCATGTTGGGCTTTGGACCGCTTCCGATCCGGTCAGCAGGCGCACACGTCGCGAATCGACGCTATACCGTCAATCTCTTTCTTCCCTTCGCCCTTCTTCTGTTCAAAACCAGGCGGCCGCCCTTGGTCGCCATGCGGGTCAGAAACCCGTGGGTTCTCTTTCTCTTTAGATTGGTGGGTGTCGTTAATGTCTTTTTCATGTCTGCTTCCCGTTGAAGTTGATAGAAGCTGGTCTATTAATCATACTGGCTTAATTTTGTCAAGGCTTATTAGGATGTTGCGACAGGGCGCCGCGACCGTTACGGCGCGGGCTCCTCGCCGCGGATGATGCGGGCGACCCGAGCCAACTCCGCCGGCGTATCTACCTCGACAGAATCATACGGCGTCTCCACCACTTTGAGCCGGTAGCCGTATTCGAGCGCCCGAAGTTGTTCCAAGGCCTCCAGCTTTTCGAGATATCCTTCCTCTAGTTTCGTAAAAACATTCAGGAAATCATATCGATAGGCGTAGATCCCGTGATGTTTGTAGTAGGTTGCCGTATTCCCCGGATCGCGCACGTAGGGGATCGTCGCCCGGGAGAAATAGAGGGCGAAGTGATTCCGGTCGAAGACCACCTTGACCGCATTGGGATGGGTGATCTCCTCGTCGCGACGGATCCGGTAGATCAGGGTGCTGAATTCAACCGACGGGTCCTTCACCAGGGGATCGGTGACCTCATCAATCTGCAAAGGTTCAAAGAGAGGCTGATCGCCCTGGATATTCACCACGATATCGGAGTCGGCCAGGCCGAGCTGAGAAACCGCCTCTGCAATGCGGTCTGAACCGGAGCGGTGGCGTTCTGAGGTCATGACAGCATCGCCGCCGAAAGCACGGACGGCTTCGAAAATCCGCCGGTCGTCCGTCGCAACGGCGGCAAAGGAGACCCGCGAAGACCTTTTGACCCGTTCATAGACGTGCTGGATCATCGGCTTGCCGCACAGGTCCGCGAGGGGTTTCCCCTCAAAGCGGCTCGAACTGTATCTTGACGGAATAATGCAGACGATTTTCATAAATAAGTAGCTTTCAGTTCGTCAGCTCTGGGCTGGCTAATACGAGAACAGGTAAGGATGCTCGGAATGCTGCAAGTAGTTCTGTACGTAATCCCGAACAGCATCCTCCAGCGAAGTGAAGGCCGCCTTATATCCCGCGCGGCGCAGCTTGTCCATCTCGGCCTCGGTGAAATACTGGTATTGGTCGCGGATCGACACCGGCATGTCGATATAGTCGATTCTGGGTTTTACATCCATCGCGGAAAAGACCGCTTTCATCAGATCGTTCCACGCACGCGCCTTGCCCGTCCCGAGATTGAATATCCCGTTTACCTGCCGATTCGTCAGCAGCCAGTAGAGCACTTCCACGCAGTCCTTGACGTAGATGAAATCGCGCATCTGGCCGCCGTCTCCATACTCCGGACGGTGCGACTTGAAGAGCTGCACGCACCCCTTGTCCCGGATCTGCCCGAATGCCTTGTGAACCATGCTGCGCATGTCGCCCTTGTGGTATTCGTTCGGCCCGAAGACATTGAAGAACTTGATGCCGGCGACGCGGCGCTGCAGCTCCTGTTTGAGCACATAGAGATCGAAGAGGTGCTTGGAATAGCCGTACATGTTGATCGGACGCAAGCCGCGCGTCGTCTGGTCGTCGTCGGAAAATCCCTTCGCGATGTCGCCGTAGGTCGCTGCGCTGCTCGCATAAATGAAGCGGATATTCTTCTTCACGGCCCAAAGCGCGAGCGCCCGGGTGTACAGATAGTTGTTTCTCATGAGGTAATCAGCATCACGCTCGGTCGTTGAGGAACACGCCCCCATGTGCACGATCGCCTCGACATCGAAGGGCACCTTCTCCTCCCGAATCATGTCGAAGAAGGCATCCTTGTCGATGTAGTCGTAATAAAATCGACCGACCAGGTTTTTCCATTTGTCGGTTTTTCCCAGATGATCGACAATGACGATATCGTCCAGACCCTCTTTATTGAGCTTCCAGACAAACGCACTGCCGATGAATCCGGCGCCACCCGTGACAATAATCATAGGCCTTTACCCGCTTTCTCGAAACCCGTTTGCGTCGTCTATCTCCGTCCGCCCTGCTTACAGAATTTCCTTGTAAATCTCGATGGCATCGTTCGCGGTCATCTTGCGCGGATTGTTCGCCAGGGGTCTGGCCACGGTCATCGCGACTCGAGCCAACATGGGGAGTTCCTCTTCGGTAACGCCGAATTCTCCCAGGGTCTTCACGATCCCGCAATCCTCCATCAGGATTTCCACCGCATCGACCGCCAGATAGGCGGCATCTCTCAGCGGCAGATCGTCAATCGTCTCGCCCATCGCGTCGGCGACAATTGCGAATTTCTCGAGGGCGCCCGGCAGGTTGTACGCCATCACCCCCGGCAGCAGCATGGTGTTGGCAATCCCGTGTGCTACACCAAAATAGCCGCCCAGCGGATACGACAGCGAGTGTACTGCGGTCACCCCGGCATTGGCCAGGCCGATGCCCGCATAGAGGCTGCCCAGCAGCATCTGCTCGCGGGCCTCCAAATCGGCGCCGTTGTGGACGCAGGTCCGGAGGTTCTCGGAAATGAGTCGAATCGCCTCGAGGGAGAAGAGCTCGCTCATGGGACTGGCAATAATGGAGGTGAAGGACTCGATGGCGTGGCACAGGGCGTCCATCCCCGTAGCGGCCGTAGGTTCGGGCGGCAGGCTCAACGTGAGCACGGGATCCAGCAGCGCGATTTCGGGATACAGGTATGGGCTGTTCATCCCCTCTTTCTTGCGCAGGTCCTTGCGGATAAAGACGGCTGTGAAGGTCACTTCACTGCCGGTACCAGCCGTTGTAGGAACCATGATCTTCGGAAGCCCCGGACCGGGCACGTTGTTCAGACCGAGGTAGTCGACGGCCTTGCCTTTGTTGCCCGCAACCACGGCAATCGCCTTGGCCGTGTCCATGGCGCTGCCGCCACCGATGCCGATGACACAATCGCACTTTTCTGTCAGAGCGACCTTTGCGCCCTTGTCGGCCAGCTCCAGCGGTGGCTCCCCGTCAATCTCGGAAAAGAGGGCATAGGAAATCTTGGCCTTCTTCAGGACGGTCGCCACCTCGTCTTTTAGAACGGTCTTGGTGAGATTGCGATCGATGACGACCAACGGCCGGGTGCCTCCGACCTTCTTGACGGTATCGGCAAGTTGCGCAATGGCCCCCTTGCCGAAGATGATCTCCTTGGCGCCGGTGAAACCGAATATTTTGTTCATGATATGCCCCCCTGAGTCATGCGTGCACTTAATGATATTTTATTAAGAAACCCGCCGTAACAAGGAGGCGGGTTCTATATGTTCTTCTGCTAATAAGTTTCTGAAAAAAGAATGTCAAGTCTTTTTGTTGGACGTATACCACAGCACCTGACGGCAGATACCCCGGATCATCTTGACCTCCTTGGCCTGGAGGCGAAGTCTCGATAACATACGGCGTACACTGGTCATCCAGTACTCTGGATTCTCCGGATTGATGAAATCGATTTTGACGAACATGTCCTGGAGCTGTGTATACATCCCCTCCAGTTCCCCGGCACTTGCCAGCTTCGGCGTAAAGCCTTTGTCCTGGACGGGCAGCGACGCCTTGAAGAGCTCGTAGCAGATGATCATCACGGCATGGGACAGGTTGATAGACCGGAAGGCATCCGAGGTCGGAATCGCAACGAAGTCGTGACAGCACTGCAATTCCTCGGTGGAAAGCCCGGTATCTTCCGGACCGAAGACGATCGCCACCTGATTGTTCCGCGATACATCGATCAACCGTTCCGCCATTTCGACGGGATCGATAACCGGGCGGCGAGCCGTTCCGAAGCGGGCGGTCGTCCCCACAACATAACTCGCATCGGCGATAGCCTCTTCCAGCGTAGAAAAAAACTCTATTTTTTCCACTACATCAATCGCCAAGTGGGTCGACATCTGGTAGATCTGCGGATAGCTCTCGTTGAGATCGAGGTCGCTGCGTTTGACCACGCGGATGCGGTGAATACCCATGTTCTTGGCGGCGCGGGCCACGGAGCCGATATTGCCGGGATATTTTGGTCGAGTCAGTACCAGGGTGATCTGATCGAGAGCAACGCGGGTTGTGCGGGCGATCCTGTCTTCGGGACTGTCTGTGGTCACGCTTTTTCTTCTTTCAAGTTTCTGGTTTTCAAGCTAAACGGTACTTATCAGAAATCGGGCGAAAATTGAAGACTTCCCGGCACAAGCGCCGGAGAGTCTCCGATCCTTTCGGGAAACCGACGAAAGTTTTGCCATGATTCGCACGCGTACCCTGCAACAAGCTGCAAGACAATACGCTCGCTATCGGATTCACCTGCGTTCAATAGGGCACATGCAAACAGAAAAAGAATTCATCGACATCCTCTCAGACGCGGCACGGGCGATCGGCCTGACCTTGACCGATGGGCAATGTGCCCTCTTCCGGACCTTCCGCAACGAGTTGCTCCTATGGAACAGCAAGATGAACCTCCTGTCCATTCATGACCCCCTGGACCTGCCGATCAAGCACTGCATCGATTCACTGCTGCCGGCGCGTTTCATTTCAAATCCGTCCGGGAGCCTGCTGGATATCGGCACTGGCGGCGGTTTTCCAGGGATTCCCCTCAAGATCGTCCTGCCGAATTTGGCTTTAACCCTGCTGGACGCCTCTCGCAAGAAGACCTCCTTTTTGCGGGAACTGACGGCGAAACTCCGCCTGGAAGCTGTTCGGATCATTCAGGGACGAGTGGAAGAATTGACGGCAGACCCGGCTTTCGCGTCAGGTTTCGATGTGGTTACGTCGCGGGCCGCCTTCAAACTTGCGGACCTTCTCATGATCGGTCATCCTTTTCTGAAAAAAGACGGCGTGCTCATTGCCATGAAGGGCAAAGGGCTTCAGGAGGAATGGCCTGAGGCGAAGCGCATTTGCGAAAAAGTGAACTTGAAGGTCGCCGAGCAGTACGATCTGAGCCTCCCAATCATCGGGGATTTGAGAAAAATAATATTATTTACGAGATGTTAAGTCATGTACATCCCTCTAAAATAACCCTTCAAAAAACAGGGGGACTGTGTTAGAGTGCATCCCAATTTGATTCCCCGCACCACGCCGAAAATCATGCGTAAAATCATTTCCATAGCAAACCAGAAGGGCGGTGTCGGTAAAACCACGACAGCCATTAATCTCGCTGCGTCCCTCGCGGCGGCCGAACGGAAAACCCTGCTGATCGATTGCGACCCACAGGGAAATTCAAGCAGCGGCCTGGGGGTACAGAAAGACACGATCCATCAGCGGAGCCTCTACCGAGCGCTGGTCGGCGAGATCCCTATCAGGGAAACCCTCTGCAAAACACCCCTTTCCAAGCTGCAGGTCATTCCGTCTGACCAGGATCTGGTCGGTGTGGAACTGGAGTTTGTTCCTTTGCATGACAGGGAAAAGAAATTGAAAAACCTGCTGGCGGACGTAGACCCCGCCTACGAGTACATCCTGATCGACTGCCCGCCGTCGTTGGGCCTTTTAACCATGAACGCGCTGGTCGCCTCGAACCGACTGATCGTTCCCCTGCAGTGCGAGTACTTCGCAATGGAGGGTCTCGGCCATCTGATGAACACTGTCCGGATGATCAAGGCGCGACTCAATCCGGAGCTCTTGCTGATGGGCATTCTGTTAACGATGTTCGATTCGAGAAACCGGCTGGCCCATTTGGTAGCCGAGGATGTTAGAAAGCATTTCGGCGACCGGGTTTTTAAAACCGTCATTCAGCGAAACGTCAGATTGTCTGAAAGCCCCAGCCATGGGCTTCCCATCATCCTGTACGACATCAAGTCTCGCGGTGCCATGGGTTATCTGGAGCTTGCCAAAGAAATTCTATCGAATGGGAGTGTATAAATGCCGCCGAAGGTATCCCTCGGTAAAGGCCTCGGGGCCATGTTTCCGGACTTGCTTGAAGATATCAGCAGCAACAAGCCGTCATACATGATGTGCGGCATCGAAGAACTGACGCCAACGCGCTTTCAGTCGAGGAAGGCCTTCGACCCGGACGATTTGAAATCCCTGGTCGCCTCGATCCGGGAGACCGGCATTATTCAGCCGATCATTGTCCGGAAAACCGATCCGGGCTTCGAGATTATTGCCGGGGAACGCCGCTGGCGGGCCGCTCAGGAGGCGGGGCTAAAATCTGTTCCGATCGTGATTCGAGAGGCAAAGGACATAGAAGTTGCAGAGATCTCGCTCATTGAAAACATTCAGCGGGCCCAACTGAATCCCATCGAAGAGGCGGAGGCCTACGAAACACTCGCCGGGGTTTTTGAGTTATCTCAGGAGGCGATTGCAACCCGTGTCGGAAAGGACCGTTCTACAATTGCCAACGCCATGCGCCTTTTGAAACTGCCCGACGAGATCCGAAGGGCCCTGTCTAAAAACGAGTTGTCGTCCGGCCATGCACGAGCGCTCTTATCCCTGCCCTCTGATGAACAGCTTACGGCTTTCCGTCAGGTCATCAGGAAAGGGCTCAATGTTCGCGAAACAGAATCCTTCATCAAGAATCTAAAAAAGACCCGGCATCCGGATTTAAAAAAAGACCGTGCCGAGCGTCCGGAGAGGTACCTTGCAGATCTGGAGGGAAGGCTTTCGAAGCGCCTCATGACCAAGGTGCGGATCCTGCCCGCCAAAAAAGGCGGCGTGATCGAGATTCGGTATATGTCGAACGACGACCTCAGCCGGCTTGTGGACATCATGGACTGGGACGACACTGTCTAGTAAACGAACGGCAGAAAAACAACCTTTGATTCAGTGTCGCTTTTGTAATATGGTAGCCATTGCTTGAATGGCGCCCGCTGACAAAGCGCTTCGTCCCTAAAATTATTACTAAATCATTTTAATAAGTTATGATAAACACTGTCTCTTGTTTCACCTTATTGAGGCGGTGAATCTATTTATCAACATCTGTTGATAACTCTGTTTATAGGTTATTTGCCTTGGAAATTATTTGGGAAAAAAGCAAGAAGACCATACAGGAACGGGTGAGTCAGCAGAATTTCGAAACCTGGATTCAACCGTTGAAGCTCGCCTCTATTGAGGGTGAAAGCGCCAACCTGGTCGTTCCAAACAAGTTTTTTAAGGACTGGCTCAGCGAGAACTTCCTGCCCATCATTCAGGAATCGCTGAAAACTGCTACGGGAATCGCCGTCAAGGTTCAGTTTATTGTCGATGGGAAAGTCCAGGCCGTGCCGCGGAATCACACGGAAGACCCGTCCGAGAAAAAGGTGAACCATGTCAGGCGAACGTCGGTGCCCCGTATGAACGCGTCCCTGAATCCAAACTACTGCTTTGAGCGTTTTGTCGTTGGACCCTGCAACCAGTTTGCCCATGCGGCCTGTGTGGCGGTCGCCGAACAACCGGCTAAAAATTATAACCCCCTGTTCATCTATGGCGGGGTTGGTTTGGGAAAAACACATCTTATCAATGCAATAGGAATTCATACCCTGGCAAAATCGGACAAGAACATTCTCTATGTCTCCGCTGAGGAATTCATGAATGAACTCATCAGTTCTATTCGATACGACAAGATGCCGAAGTTTAGGGAAAAATTTAGAAATATCGACTACCTGCTAATCGATGATATTCAATTCATCGCAGGCAAGGAAAGAACGCAGGAGGAATTTTTTCACACCTTTAACACCCTTCACGACGCTGGAAAGCAGATCGTGGTCGCCAGCGATAAGTTGCCGAAAGATATCCCAAATCTTGAAAACAGACTCCGCTCGCGTTTTGAGTGGGGACTCGTGGCTGACATACAACCCCCGGAAATAGAAACCAAGATTGCCATCGTCGGGAAAAAGGCCCATGAAAGCAACATCGGCATTCCAAATAATGTCGCTTATTATATCGCATCAAAGGCCGAATCGAGTATCCGCGAACTTGAGGGATTCATTATCCGCATCGCGGCCTATGCCTCATTAACGGGAAGAGAAATCACGATGGATCTCGTCAAAGAGGTTCTCAATAAGATTCTAAAAAAAGGCGATGTCCATGAAATTTCAATCGAAGAGATCATTAAAGTGGTAGCCTCTAAATTCAATATTAAAATCTCGGACATAAAATCTGAAAAAAAGAATAAAAATCTTGTGTTACCAAGACAAATCACAATGTATCTTTCGAGAAAGCTCACCAGTGAATCTTTCCCTGATATCGGTTCCAAAATTGGGGGAAAGGATCATTCCACTGTGATCTACGCCTTCAATAAGATCAAAAAAAACATAGAAGCGGATCCAAAAGTCCGAAAGCTTGTAGAAGAGGTTGAGGAGTACCTAACTAAAAATCATTAACAGGCGCTCTTGAGTTATCCACAAAATCAGATAATAGTATCTTTTTAATTTCACGTAAAAAAATGGGTTATTCACAGTTTCCACAGGTCCTACTATAAATACTTAATTTATTAATTTATGAAAGAATAGGATTAACTATGGAAATCAAAATCAAGAGAGACGTTTTACTGGACGGTATTCAAAAGACATTGGGAATCGTCGAAAAGAGATCTACCCTGCCTATTTTGAACAACGTTCTTCTGAAGGCAGCCGGAAATCGAATTACTATTGCCGCTACTAATCGAGAGATCAGTTTGATTTCCTCTTATGAGGCTGAGGTGCTCCGTCCGGGGGAAATTACCCTCTATGCGAGAAAGTTATTTGAAATTCTTAGAGAACTTCAAGGAGAAGATCTCCATGCGGCGCTGAATGATTCAAACTGGATCAATCTGACGTGCGATAAGACTCATTTCAAGATTCCCGGTATTTCTGCAGAAGAGTTTCCGAAGATTTTCGAGGACGAGGAGGTTCTTTTTTTCAAGATCAAGGGAGATATTCTCCTGGATATGATCCATAAGACGTTTTTTGCGATGTCAACAGAGGAAAACAGGATCAATCTCAATGGCGCGCTACTTGAGACGGAAAAACTGGATGGCCATCTGATGGTCAAGATGGTAGCAACAGACGGTCATCGTCTGGCATTGTCCAGCGTGGACACGGTTCTTGAGGATTTTCTTCCTCAGGAAAAGGGCGTTATTATTCCACGAAAGGGCATTATGGAACTTCGCAAGATCTTGGAAAGCGATCCGGGCGAGGTGGAACTTGCGATTAAAAAGGGATTTTGTATTCTTCGCAAGGGTCACGTCATACTGAAGATCAGCCTGATTGATGCGGAGTATCCGGATTACCGGCGTGTTATTTCTCTGGAAGAGGGGGTAACGATCGAACTGGATCGTGAGCAGCTAATGAGATCCCTGAGACGAATGGGGGTCATGTCCAGTGAAAAGTACAGTGGCGTGCGGATCAAGATTCATGAAAACAAGATCTATTTGAATTCAAACAACCCTGATGTTGGCGAGGCGAGTGATGAGATCGATATTCCCGTGGAGAGCAGGGAGTTTGAGGTGGGGTACAATGTCAGATATCTGATTGATGCAGTGGAGGCAATCAGTGAAAAGACTGTGGCGTTGGAACTTAGAGACGGCTTGAAACCCGGTACCGTACGACCCGGAAAAGGCAGAGGATATCTCTGTGTCGTGATGCCTCTCAAGATGTAATTGTATGATAGCCGAGCTTTAAACCGTGTCGTTTCGAGCAAAACAAGAGAAAATCATATTTATCGCATTAATGCAATAGGTTAGAAGCGGAAGAACAAGTCATTTAAGTGGAATAGGATAAAAAAAGAAACCATGTCGGAAACATACAGTGCGAAAAGCATCAAAATTCTAGAAGGGCTCGAGGCGGTCCGCAAGAGACCGGCTATGTATATAGGCAGTACCGGCAGAGAGGGGCTTCACCATCTGGTTTATGAAGTGGTGGATAACAGTATCGACGAGGCCTCAGCCGGATACTGCGATACCATCGATGTTCGGATCCGCGTGGATAACAGTGTGTTGGTAGAGGATAACGGACGCGGGATTCCGGTGGATATGCATCAGAGCGGCGTTTCAGCGGCGGAGGTCGTCTTGACGAAGCTCCATGCCGGGGCCAAGTTTTCCAACGACAGTTACAAGATCTCTGGTGGTCTTCACGGCGTTGGAGTCTCTGTTGTGAACGCCCTTTCGACACACCTTGACCTGGAGGTACGTCGGGACGGTCAGGTTTACCGACAGTCCTATAAACGGGGGGTTCCGCTCGCGCCTCTGGAAATCGTGGGAAAGACGAAGGGGCGGGGCACGACGGTCACCTTCAAGCCTGACCACGAGATTTTTGAAGAGATGGAATTCAGCTTCGATATTCTCGCCAACCGGTTGAGGGAGCTCGCCTTCCTGAACAAAGGGGTGAAGATCATCCTGACCGACGAGCGCGACGAGAAGAAGAGTGAATTCTATTACAAGGGCGGGATTGTTTCATTTGTGGAATACATCAACCGCAACAAGGGCGTGGTCCACAAAAAACCGATCTACTTCGAGGGGGAACGGGAGGACTGCACCGTCGAAGTGGCCCTTCAGTATAACGACACGTACGGCGAAGATATCTTTTCCTTTGCCAACAGCATCAATACGACAGAGGGTGGCACACACCTGAGCGGTTTCAAATCGGCGTTGACGCGCGTTATCAACAATTATGCGCTCAGCAACAAGATGATTAAGGACCCAAAGGATTCGCTGCGTGGGGAGGATGTGCGCGAGGGGCTCTCCTGCGTCATCAGCGCCCGGCTGCGTCATCCCCAGTTTGAAGGGCAAACCAAGACAAAACTCGGAAACAGTGAAGTCAAGGGACTCGTCGAGGGTATCGTCTACGATAAGATGGGCATCTATCTGGAGGAGAATCCCACGATTGCCAGGCAGATCCTTGGCAAGGCGCTTGATGCCATGCGGGCGCGGGATGCGGCCCGTCGCGCCAAGGAACTTACGCGACGTAAAAGTGCTCTGGAGGTAAGCGCCTTGCCTGGAAAACTGGCGGATTGCCAGGAGAAGGATCCCGCCAAAAGCGAACTTTACCTCGTGGAGGGAGATTCGGCGGGTGGTTCCGCCAAACAGGGTCGCGACCGCAAGAATCAGGCCATCCTGCCACTGCGCGGCAAGATCCTGAACGTAGAAAAGGCCCGCCTCGACAAGATGCTACAAAACGAGGAAATCAAGGTGATCGTCACGGCACTCGGCACCGGCATTGGCAGCGGGGATTTTGATGTCTCGAGACTCCGCTATCACAAGGTCATCATCATGACCGATGCGGACGTGGATGGTCTGCACATCCGCACCTTGCTTCTCACTTTTTTCTTCCGGCGGATGAAGGAGTTGATCGAGCGGGGCTATCTATACATCGCGCAGCCGCCGCTCTTTAAGATTACCGAGAAGAAAAAGGAGATGTATGTCAGCAACGAAGAAGAGATGAAGACCCACGTTCTGGAAAACGGCGTGGAGAAACTCTCTGTCGTGACAGGCAATGGCACAACCCTGACGGGCAACCGGCTCCTCGGCTTCATCAAGAAGGCCATGAAGATCGAGTCGATGCTCACCAAATTCGAAAAAGAGGGAAAGGATCGTCAGGTGATCCGCATCCTGGCTGGCGATGTTACGTTATCATCCGCCAACTTCAAGAATGAGGCGAGTCTCAAGGCCCTTGCCGAACGAGTGGAGGGGGCGTTGGGAGACCGGCTGATTGAAACGACCATTGAACAAAATCAGGAGCATGGGGGATATACGCTATGCCTGCGCCTGAAAAAGAACGGCAACACTACGACGACCTGTGTCGATATGGATCTCATCAACGCGCCGCGGTATTGCGATATTCAAGAAAATCTCTCCCAGATCGGACTCTTCGGTGAGGCGCCCTATACGGTTTCCATCAATGAGGGCGGCGACGGCAAGATGATCGATAGTCTACCCGACCTGGTTGATTTCGTTCTTCAGACCGGACAAAAGGGACTCGCCATCCAGCGCTACAAGGGTCTTGGTGAAATGAATCCAGGACAGCTCTGGGAGACAACCATGAACCCTGAGAAGCGGACCCTTCTCAAGGTGAAGGTGGAGGACGCCGTCATGGCCGACGAGATCTTTACGACCCTGATGGGCGATCAGGTCGAGCCGCGCAAAAACTTTATTTATGAAAATGCGCTCCATGCCTCAAATCTGGATGTGTAGCGCGGTATCTAACAACTCAAATTTAATTTAGGTAGGAAGTCATGGAAGAACATATTCAAGCAACAGAGACATTAACCGAGCATCGCGCAACGCATCAGATCACAGACGCCTGTATCGGCTGTGGCCTTTGCAAAAAGGCCTGCCCGGTCGAGGCCATTTCGGGAGAACCCAAAACCCTTCACGTCATCGATTCCGAAAAGTGCGTCAATTGCTCGGTCTGCGGCATGTCATGCGCGAAGAACGCCGTACTTGATCAGTATGGCGTGGTGGTTCCGCGCGTCAAGATTGCTGACCGTCCCAAACCCGTTGTCGATCATTGCTCATTGTGTTTGGTGTGCGCGGATGTTTGCCGTGCGGGGGCCATTACCGCGCCGGATACCGCATACGAGGTTCAGATCGATCGCGCCAAGTGCGTCGGCTGCGGGCTTTGCGAAATCAACTGCCCGATTAAGGCTATCACCATGGTCAAAGCGGTGGCTTGAGTTTTCTAAAAACAATTGGACGCTCGAAGTTACTCGAGCGTCCAATTGTAAATTTGCTTTAGACCATTTGTATCCGATCGTTCTTGCTGCAACTCACTCGCAAAAAGACCCTTCCGTAACAAAAATACACCCCCCTCTTCTGCCGCCGCCGGATAAATTCATATTTCGTCGGATAGAAGTATCACATCCATTTGAAGTGATTGAACGATAGGACGATGCCGCCGGGTACGGTCTAATGCCCCTTTTTGTCAATGGCAGAAATGATTGTCCAAGCGACGATATTGGTAATACAAATTCAAAAGTGCTATTCTTTATAACACCTAACGGTAGCATGCTACGCCGAATCATTTGAAAGGACATAAAAGAAATGAGGCAAGAATTTTTTGATGAGTCGCATCACATGTTGAGGGATAGTCTAAAAAAGTTCATCGCTCAAGAAATTGCTCCACATGTAGAGCATTGGGAAGAAGAAGGGAGCTTCCCCAAAGAACTCTATAAGAAAGCGGGCGATGCCGGTTTTCTCGGCCTGGGCTATCCGGAGGAATATGGTGGTACACCTGGAGATTTTTTTCACACGGTCGTCTATATGGAAGAGATGATGCGTTGTGGATCCGTTGGGGTCGTTGCGAGTTTGAATTGCGGCCTTATTGCCGCGCCCCTTATTTATGCGATTGGGACAGAAGAGCAGAAGCAGAAATTTCTTCCGCCGGTCATATCAGGGGAGCAGGTTGCCGTTCTGGGTGTGACAGAGCCCAATGGCGGTTCTGATGTTGCAAACCTCCGGACACGCGTGGAACGAAAGGGCGATACCTACGTTGTCAATGGGTCCAAAATATTTATCACCGGCGGTACGTTTGCTGATTACGTTGTGACGGCCGTGCGAACGGGCGGTGCGGGAAATGCCGGCATCAGCGCACTGATCGTTCCAACATCAACCCCTGGCTTTGGTGTTTCCCGAACCATCAAAAAAATGGGTTGGTGGGCCTCGGATACGGCCGAACTGTTCTTTGAGGATTGTGTTGTTCCCGTTGAGAATCGGCTCGGAGAGGAGAACAAGGGATTCCGCTATTTCATGATGAATTTTGCGAAGGAACGGACCATCTTGGCCGTTGAAGCTCAGGGCATTGCCGAGTATGCTTTGGAGTTGTCTCTGAAGTATGCAAAAGAGCGCGTAGCATTCGGGCATGCCCTGACGGGTTTTCAAGTAACCCGCCATAAGCTTGCAGAAATGGCCACGTGGGTCGAAGCGTCGAAACAGTTTAACTACTCCGTTGCGTCGAAGATATGTGATGGGATCGAAGTTTCAAAAGAGGCAGCTATGGCTAAAAACTTCGCTACTAAAGCGTGCGACAAGGTCGTTTATGATGCCGTTCAGATTCATGGAGGTTATGGATACTGTCGGGAATATCTGGTGGAACGACTCTATCGTGATTCCCGCGCGCTCTCCATCGGGGGCGGAACCTATGAGATTATGAATGAAGTGATCGGAAAAAAACTGGGGTTATAGTTCGGCCTCTATCGTTTAGTTTAGTCGAATAAAATTATACTGCCTTCCTGTGTTCCCCCTTTCTCCTCGGTGAGAGAAGAAGAGGTCGGTGTGGCAGGCGGTACAGAGTTCGGCTGTATGGATGCGGGAGGGATGGAGGCCGGCGGTCATGAGTTGACGGCGGTTGACGGCGGCCAGGTCGAGCCGCCACTTTCCGTTTCCGGTAGAGACGAAGGCATGGTCGGCCTCGGCGTCGGCCATGCCACCATGAACGGTTTGGTCGACTTCGTAGCAACAAGGACCGATACAGGGACCGATCGCAGCCAGCAAGTCCGCGGGGTCTGATCCGCATTCCGTCCGGAGGGTCTCGACGGTCTTGGCCGCGATCCGCATGGCGGTGCTGCGCCAGCCTGCGTGGATCGCGCCGATGACACGACGGCATGGATCCGCAATGAGAATCGGAACGCAGTCGGCGGTCTTGATCCCGATCGCGATGCCGGGAATCGCAGTGATCACCGCATCGGCTTCAGCGCTTTCGCTCGCCGGCACAGTGGCGGGCTCTTTGAGGACAAGTACGCGGTCGCCGTGGACCTGATGCATCGTGAAGAGGCGGGGCAGGTCGAAGCGCGCGGTTAGTAGTGTGCGGTTCTGCGCCACCTGGTCGGGCTGATCGCCGACGCGCGTGCTGAAGTTCAGATTGGAAAAGGGTCCACGGCTCGCGCCGCCCCAGCGGGTGAGGAAGGCGTGCTGAATGCCATCGCACGCGTTGAGCCGTTCCGATACGAGATATCGGACCGCTCCGCGCTCGGCCATTTTAAAGGAATCATTCACCGATCGTATTTCCTTTTCATATAGTCTCTCAAGAAATACAGCGTCCGTGTCATATCTTCGGGTAATTCACTAAAAAACTCAAGCCAGTGTCCGTCGCGCGGGTGTTTGAAGGCCAGTTCCGCGGCGTGCAGGGCCTGTCGCTTCATCATCTTCAGGCAAGACTGTACCGCATTGTCGGTAATTGTCTGGAGGCGCTTGGCGCCGTTGCCGTAGACGTCGTCTCCCAGGATCGGATGGCCGATGCCATTGAGATGCACGCGGATCTGATGGGTCCGCCCGGTTTCGATTCGCAGCTCGAGATACGCTAAAATGCCGTGACGTTCCAGCACCCGCCAGCGAGTCAGGGCCTCTTTGCCCCGCTTGCTGGACATCGACATTTTTTTGCGATCAGTGGGATGTCTGCCGATCGGTACATCAATAACGCCTTCGTCCGCTGCTGGATTCCCGAAAGCCAGCGCCCTGTAAATCTTTTTAACCTGATGCGCTTTGAACTGCTGTTGAAGACCCGATAGAGCCGCTTCCGTCTTTGCCACTACCATCAGCCCCGAGGTGTTTTTGTCGAGCCGGTGGACGATGCCGGGGCGAAGCACGCCGCCGATGCCCGTCAGGTCCTTGCAGTGGTGGAGAATCGCGTTGACGAGGGTGTGCTGGTAATTGCCCGCGGCAGGGTGAACCACCATGCCGGCGGCCTTATCAACAACGAGGATGTCTTGGTCCTCATAGAGAATGGTCAGGGGAATGTCCTCGGGAACGGCATGGTAAGCTTCGGGCGATTGCTCGATGACGCGTATCACGTCGCCAGCGCGTAACTTGTAGCCAGCCTTGCTTCCCTTGCCGTTGACGGTTATCTGGTTCTCGTCGATGAGTCTTTTTAGCTGCGAACGGGAGATGGCGAGATCAAGGGCCGCAAGATAGACATCGAGCCTCGCGCCCTGTTGCTCCGGCGGAATCTGCCATTCGCGATGATTTGCGGGTTCACTCATGGGTCCTTGGACCTCCCTCCTGGCGATTTCTGCAAAAGTCCCTAAAATTGTTAACCGCAATGAAAAACTCGCGCATCATGACGAGGGCATAGTAGCGACCCTTGTCTGTCACATAGTATTCGCCGAAGCGGTTTCTGATCAGCCCCAGCATCCGCAGTCCTATAATGGGCAGGGCCAGATGGCGCCAGGCCGATTCGCCGTAGCGTGTCATGAAGGTATTGAAATCGAGGTGGAGACCGAAGAGCATCATGAGGAGATCGTATCGCACCCGGTCCGAGACGCTGAAGGCACGCGACGCCATGAGGGACGGCTCCCCCCGGGAGAGCCGATCGATATACCCTGTAATATCAAACGTGTTGGCGTAGCAGGTGCCGTTGAGGAAGCCGAAGGCGCCACTGCCGATCCCGGCATACTCATCATAGGTGATAATATACTCGTCAACCATGGCCGGTTTTCTGGAAAAACACCAGACGGAAGAGAAGCGGTAGGTGGGCAGCAGTCGGCTAACGATTTGGTGATAGTAGCGTGCTTCGCGCCGGTAATCAACGGAACCAATCTTCTCTTCCATCCGACGTCGGATGACGTTCGATGCCATTAGCGGGTAGTAGGTGACTTGATCGACCCCTGATTCGAGGAGCATGTCGAGGTCGCGGTTGAGGATTTCTGCCGTCTGTGCTGCAAAATTGAAGATCATGTCGGCATTGACTGTATCGAAGCTTCCTGACAAGTCCTTGAGTTTTTTCAGAATTTCAGGACCGCTACCGTATTTGTCGTAGCGATCCATGGCCTTGAGCAGTCCCTCGTCGAAGCTCTGGATGCCGATCGACAATCGGTTGACCCCGCAGCGTCGAAGGGGGTCGAGGTGCGCCGGGTCCAGGTGGTTGGGATTGGTTTCAACGGAGATTTCCTTGATCGAAAAGGTACTTCTCAGACTATCCAGTGTTTCGGCCAGTTCGTCGATCTGAATGGTCGGCGTTCCGCCTCCTACATACACGCCATTGAAATCATATCCTTTTTGTTTGTAAAGGACAATCTCCTGTCTGAGGGCCTGCCAGTAGCGGCGGCTTAGAGATTCATCGAAGACGATCCTGTTGAAGGAACAGTAGGGGCACAGGCTTTCGCAGAAGGGAATGTGGAGATAGAGAAGACGTTTCTTGTCATCGGTGCAAATGGGCAAAGAAGACGTTCGGGCGTCAGCAAATTGAACGGCGCGACCGATGGTGTGGCGGGCAAACCTGTTGAAGGCAGACAGTAAAATGGGACATCCCCCTGATTGGACTGCGCCGGAACAGCCGTGGCGACTCCTGCCTTTTTTAGCAGACCTTGCGGCAATTATCAACGGGCGGATGGCCGCAAGTCCTTGAAAAAAGGCAGGGGAGGTGATACAACTAAGTAAAATTTATACAGGATGTAGTTTCATGCCCAAAACAAAAATCTGGACGCTGTGGACAGACGGACAAGTCAACGAGGAGGAGACCAAACTCCTCCGCACCATATCGAAAGAGATCGCTACGCCATTGTGTGAAGCGGACCGGCAATTGATCGAAGGGCTGCTTGCGGCCTTCCTGGAACGCGACGATGCGGTGGGGCTTGCGGCCCCTCAGATCGGTGTCTGCAAACGCGCGATTGTCTTCAAGGTCAAGGGTTTTGAGGAAGGCAGCCGCAAGGGAAGTCCACAAGACTGCGAAATTCTTATCAATCCTCGTGTAACACAGGCGCGCGGCCCGGAAGAGGTCATGGCCGAGGGCTGCCTGTCCTGTCCGGAAATCAATGTGGAGATCAGCAGACCGACGGAGATCAAGGTTCGCGCTTGCGATGCCAGCGGCAAAAAGATCACTAAACGCTATACTGGTTTTGTCGCCCGTATCGTTCAGCATGAAATCGACCACCTCGACGGCAAGCTGATCGTGGATTATCCGGGCTCGGTGATGGTTCCCCGCGATAAACGTTCTTTCTTTGAAGAGATCTTCAATAAAAAAACACCCGAACCGACTGAGTCAAACACTTGAACCCCCAGGAACAGCCATATGATTTGATCGTGATCGGATCGGGGCCCGGTGGTCATGCCGCAGCCCTAACGGCTGCCGCTCTGGGCGCGAAAACCGCTATCATCGAGAAAGGTAGATGGGGTGGGACCTGCGCCAATGTCGGTTGCATCCCCACCAAAGCCCTCCTTGCCTGCAGCGGAGCGTTCCAGCAATCCAAAAAATACAAACGGCTGGGCATTGTGGGAGGGGACACGCTCACCTTTGATTTTTCCCTGATCAAAAAACATCAGGACCAGATGGTGCGAACAGCCTGTCTCGGCGTTTCTAAATCCCTGACAGATGCGGGGGTTACCCTGATAGAGGGGGCGGCACGTATCCTATCGCCTACGGAAGTCGAAGTGATTTCTGCCGGGGCCCCGCAGGGTCTCCAGACAAAAAATATTGTGGTTGCATGGGGATCGGAATCGGTTCCGCTGCCCGGGATCCCGTTTTCGGACCGTGTCCTCCATTCCGAGTCCTTTCTGGCGATGAAAACCCTCCCTCAAAGCGTCGTGATCGTGGGAGCTGGCAATATCGGCGTTGAATTTACCACATTTCTGGTCGAACTCGGCTGCCGAGTCACCCTTGTGGAGTTGCTTCCCCGGATCCTCCCCCTGGAGGATGAGGAAGCGTCCCGCTTGATCCAAGGCGAACTAACCCGCCAGGGAGTGGAGATCCTCACGGCGGCCCAAGTCCATGCGGTCTCCGAGTACGAGACGGCAGTACAGCTGAAGATTGCACGTGCCAACGAGTTGGTGGAGTTGACCGCCGACTATATGATCATCTGCACCGGGCGAAGACCGGTTTTGCACGACGAGGAATTAAAGGTCCTCGGCATCGCCTATGCCGCCAAGGGAATCCTCACGGACGACCGCGGACAAACCAATATTCCAAACATATACGCTGTGGGCGATGTCTCGGGGGGCGTGCTTCTGGCCCATCGTGCGCAACACCAGGGGATGGTCGCGGCCGAGAACCTCTTCGGAGACACCGCCCTCAGGCATTCGGATACCACCGTTCCCGCTGTTACTTACAGCCATCCCAATGTAGCTAGAGTGGGACTGACGGAACGCGAGGCAACGGAGCGTGGGATCGCCGTAGAGGTCGTGCAATCTGGTCTCGGCGCGAATATTTTTGCCCGGATCGAGTTGTGCAGCACCGGTTTCGCCAAGATTCTCTTTCATAACGACCTGATGATCGGCGCAACGATCGTGGGAGAACAGGCCGCCGAACTCATCGCGCCCATGAGCCTGGCCCTTTCAAGTGGTTTACGCCGGCGCGACCTCAAACAGTGGGTTTTGGCGCATCCGACGTTGTCCGAAGTCCTTTCGGTTTAGGGGGATTTCTTCATGAAATCCGCTATAGTGCTTCTGTCGTTTCTCTTAATCCTTCTCATTGCCTCATCATCGGCGTTGTCCGCACCGCTGCTCGCCTATAGAATCGTCAAAACCTATCCGCACGACCCGAGTGCCTTTACCCAGGGCCTCGTCATGGACGGAAAAACCCTTTATGAAGGAACCGGCATCCAGGGCGTCTCGTCCCTGAGACGGGTAGAGCTGGCTACTGGGAAGATCCTTGCTATCCGTCGTCTGGAACCGGCCTATTTCGGGGAGGGTATTGCCGTAGAGGGCCAACGCATCGTGCAGTTGACGTGGCAATCGGGAAAGGGCTTTGTTTACGAGAAGGGATCTTTTCACCTGCTGTCCGAATTCACCTATTCGGGGGAAGGCTGGGGAATCACGCACGATGGCGAGTCCTGGATCATGAGCGACGGGACGCCGACGTTGCGTTTCCTGGATGCGAAGACGTTCAGGGTCCTGAAGCGTGTTTGCGTGACCGACGACGGACAGCCGGTCGGTCGGCTGAACGAGCTGGAGTACGTCGAGGGTGCTATCTATGCAAATATCTGGGGCGTGGATCTGATTGCGCGAATATCCCCGCAGACCGGAGCGGTAACAGGCTGGCTCGATCTGGGCGGATTGCGCAAGCAGCTCGGGGGGGCGGGCCGCGCGGAGGTTTTAAACGGAATCGCCTGGATGCCCTCTCATCGCACCCTGCTGGTCACCGGAAAGTACTGGCCGAAACTCTTCGAAATAAAACCGCTCACCCCCTAAGGGATGTTTCACGTGAAACATTCTTGGCCATTGACCGTTAGCTATTCGCTGTTATCCAAAAAAACATGTTACTTTTAAGCGGGTTACAAAATCCGCCGGTACATAAATCAGCGCCAAGGGGATCATCTCCTTTCATTTTTCCGTCCACTGGGACGGAAAACGGGGGATGTTAGCCGTTGGCAGCCGTCATTCGTAAACCGGCAATGCCATGCAAGGGACAGCCCTGACACAACGGCATCTTGCGGCAGAAGCGCTTCCCTGTCTCGACGATGAGGGCATGAAACTGGTTGAACATTGGAACGGAAGCCGGAAGGTGATCCATAAAAAGTGCCTGCACGTCCTGATAACTTGCATCCGCCTCGATCAAACCATGTCGGAACAGCAGCCGTTTCGTATAGGCATCCACAACAAAAACCGGACGATCTGCGGCATAGAGAAGGATGCTGTCCGCCGTTTCTTCTCCGATACCGTTGACTGACAGCAGCCTTTGTCTGATTTTGCCGCTGTCTCCGGCAAAAAGACGATGAAGGCTTCCCTGATAGACCTCAGACAGATATGTCAGAAAGTTTTTCAACCGACGGGCCTTGATGTTGTAATACCCACACGGCCGGATCCACTCCGCCAGATCAGCTTCTGGGAGTTTGACCAGCGCATCGACAGACAGGAGCCCCGCCTCTCTTAGATTCTCGATCGCCTTGACGACATTTGACCAGTTCGTGCTCTGGGTCAGAATTGCACCGACGATGATCTCGAGTTGAGAGTCGCCCGGCCACCAGTGGAGATCCCCGAAATACTCGTCAAGAATGTCATACAGTTGCTTAAGCTTTGGCGCAAGATTCCGTCGCATCACTGTCTCGCAAAAAAGGCACGGCCCTTTGCGGTTACCGTGCCTTGCTTATGTTCACCAAATCAAATAGCCGGGGATCCCTGACGAGCGCGATTACTCTTTTCTCAATACAATCCAGTAGGTGGATCTGCCGCGCTTGACCAGCAACAGCACCGTATCGGTCTTCCTGGAGATCTCGCGTGTGTACTCCTTGACATTGGAGACCTTGACCTTGTTGACCTGAAGAATGACGTCCTGCACTTGAATGCCGCCCTCCTCTGCCGGACCGCCTTCCTTGATCGCGACTACTACAATGCCGCTCCTTTCAGCCAATCCCAGCGCTTCCGCCAGTTGCGGGGTAATATCCTGAACCGCCATTCCAAAATACTCATTATCCTTTGTCGTTGTCGATGCCAGCTCCTTCTGATCGTTACGCTCGGCAATCATGAGTTGGAAGAGCAGAGGTTTCCCATCACGCAACGCCCGGATCGACACCTTTTTGCCCACCGGTATCGATGCGACGATTCTCAGAAGCTCGTGTGTATCCTTAATGTGCCTTCCGTCAATTTCTGTAATAATATCACCAGTTTTTATTCCAGCACGGTCGGCCGGATCTCCTTTCATCACATCCCCGACCAGCGCGCCCTCGCGATCCTTGATTTTGAGGTTCTCTGCGATGTCTTCCGTGATATCCTGAACGGAAATACCGAGCCAGCCGCGCGTGACCTTGCCTTTCTTCCTGAGATCATTGAGAATTTCCTTTGCCATGTTGATCGGAATGGCAAAGCCGATTCCCTGCCCCTGCGCCACGATTGCCGTGTTGATTCCTACGACTTTCCCTTCCATGTTAAAAAGAGGACCGCCGCTGTTTCCGGGATTAATAGAAGCGTCGGTTTGGATAAAATTGTCATAGGGGCCAGAACCGATCACGCGCCCCTTGGCGCTGACGATCCCCACGGTGACAGTCTGTTCAAGGCCAAAGGGATTGCCGATGGCCATGACCCAGTCGCCGACGCGCAGGTGATCGGAATCCGCAAACTCGACCGTTGGCAAATTTGCCGACGCTTTGATCTTGATCAGCGCCAGATCGGTTTTTGGATCCTTGCCAATGACCTTGGCATCGTATTCCTTGCCGTTCGACAATTTGACCTTGATCTTGTCGGCCTTCTCGATCACATGATTATTGGTAAAGATGTAACCGTCTCGGGTAATCAGAAAGCCAGAGCCTAAGCTTCGCTGCTTGTATTCGCGCTGCGACCCATCTCCGAAATAACGTTTGAAAAAATCTTCGCCCCCGAAGAAACGATCGAAAAATTCTTCACCGAAAGGACTGCCGCCATATTGACGACTGCCCGGATGGATTGTTTGAGTCGTGCTGATGTTGACGACGGCCGGTTTGGTGCGCTCAGCGAGATCCGCAAAAGAAGGCAGCATAAAAGCCCCCTGCTTGGTGGACATTGCAAGCTGCTGCGGGGGGCGCGGCGCCGGAGGTTTGCCGCTTTGACGGTTGGCTGCCAAAGACAGATGCAGCACGCCGACGACCGAAATCAAAAAGATACTGACAAGAAATATAAACCAGATCCTGAAAAAATTTTTTTTGGTCATCTCTTCGCCTTCCATAAAGCCTTCAACGCGGATGGTCTACAATTGCAGTGCTTTGAGTCATCGTTTTTCGGCACTGGAGAATAGCCCCCTTCCCCAATAAATACAACCAGAATCTGCATTCGTTCTCTAAATGACCTGAAAGAGCAGCCCCTTGAGATAGAGGCTCTGCGGGATATGAAGTAGATATGGATGGTCCGAATCCTGAAAGAGATGCTCCACGACGCGAAGCGCGACATTCGCATCAAGGGCGCAGGCCTGCGCCACATCCTTGAGATCCTCCATCGTTACGTGGAAGGAACAGGAAAAGACGGCGATATAACCCTGCGGTTGCAGTAGATTCAAACTAGACGCCATCAGTCTCGTAAACCCCTTCAACGCGCCGCGTCGTCCCTGAACCGTCTTGGTAAAAGACGGCGGGTCGAGCACGATCACATCATAGCGCTCCGCGCGCCCGATAGCGGCCGTGAGGTAATCAAAGGCATCTGCTTTAATTCCCTGCACATCCGTCAGCCCATTGAGGTCGACGTTTTCCGCGGCGGCACCGAGCGCCGATTGAGACACGTCGACCAGACGAACGGCGCCTGCTCCGCGCAAAGCCGCATGGATACCGAATCCCCCGGCATTGGAGAAAACATCGAGAAACCGGTCTCCGGGGCTGACATACTGCGCAACCGTGGCGCGATTTCGGCGCTGATCCAGGTAAAACCCCGTTTTCTGGCTTTCCCGGAGACGAACCAAAAAACGGGCATTATCTTCGTCGATTCGAATCGCTTCGGGGATATCGCCGGTGAGTACCCCTGTCTCTGTTGTCAGGCCTTCCTTTTCTCGAACGACTGCGTCAGATTTATCGTAGATCCCGTGCGGCTTAAAAACCTCCTGCAGCACCTCGAGGATGTCCCCGCGCAGGGCCTCCATGCCGGCGGTATTGATCTGCAGGGACAGATGGCCACCGTAGTCGTCAACGACCAGTCCAGGGAGGAGATCCGCCTCCGCGTGAATGACGCGACAGGCGTTGGTCCGCTCGCGCAGGGGCGCACGCAACCGCTTTGCCGCCTCCATCCGTTCGGCAAGGAAGGAACGGTCGATCGGCCGATCCCGGAACGACAAAATCCTAATCGAGATCCGGCTAAGGAGATTGATGTAGCCGATCCCGAGAAATTCTCCCGCAGGGGAAACCACCTGAACGATCTCCCCCGGCGCCGTTTTCCTGGGCGTCCTCAGCAGTTCACTGTCGTAAACCCAAGGGAACGAACGCTTCAGTTTTTCGGTCGCGTCCTGGCTAACGACGGCCTGTTTCATGTGGAACCCTCATATGATCGATCGTTGCCAGAGCTGTTCGCAAAACCGTTCATCGCTCAGCAATATTTCCCCTTTAATCTTGCGGCATGTTACTATATAACCCATAGCGAATAAAGGACATTAGTAGGCAGCTGAAAAGGCTCATAATTTGTTTTATGAAGCAAAAAAAAATTCCCGTCATCTCGATCGTCGGACGCTCCAATTCGGGGAAGACCACTCTCATCGAACGGCTTATCCCTGAACTGCGCCTGCTCGGGTATCGCGTCGCCACGATCAAGCACAACCGTCATGGTTTCGATATCGACCATGAGGGAAAAGACAGCTGGCGCCACAAACACGCGGGCGCGCAACTCACGGTGGTAGCGTCCCCAGGTCGCACGGCGCTTATCGAAGACACCGACCGGGATCTGGGGATCACCGACCTGGTCCGTCGCTATGTACGCGATGTCGATATTGTCCTGCTCGAAGGCTTCAAGGGCAACCCCTATCCCAAGATCGAGGTCTACCGGCCCGAGCTTCACGCGGATCGACTCTGTACCGATGGGGACAACCTGATCGCCCTCGTCACCCAGCAGCCCCTGGATACCGCCGTTCCGAACTTCCGGCAGGAAGAGACCGAGGCAATCGCGGCCTTGATCGAACGGCTGTTTCTCAAAGGCAGCAGGATCGCCTCACGGGCAGGAAGGACGCAAGACCCGTCATGACCGGCGACAAGAATCTCTTCAAGGCCTGCGAGCGGATCAAACACCCGGCCCGCGTCTTTGGTCCCGTCCGATCCCGGCGCCTCGGCGCCTCCCTGGGGATTGACTGTCTGCCCTTCAAGACGTGCAACTACGACTGCGTCTACTGCGAACTCGGCACGACCCACCAGACCACCAACGCTATTACAGAGGACATCCCCCTGTCGGAGATCCTCGACGAGGTACGGGAGCGCCTGGCGGCTATCCCCCGCCCGGATCACCTCACCATCGCCGGATCGGGAGAGCCCACGTTGTATAGGCACCTCTGTGAGCTCATCACCGGCATGAAGGCCCTGACCGATATTCCCGTGGTCCTGCTCACCAACGGCTCGCTGCTGTCCCGCCCGGAGATTCGCGCGGCCGCCGTTCTGGCCGACCTCGTTATGCCGTCGCTCGATGCCGGCAACGCCGCGGGCTTTACCGCGGTCAATCGGCCACACCCGACCATTGGCTTTGAGGAAATGGCCGATGGCCTGGTCCGCTTCAGGGACGAATACACGGGAACCTACTGGCTGGAGATCCTCTTTGTCGACGGCATGAACACCAGCGAACAGGACCTCGCCGATTTGAAAACCTGGGCCGACCGGATTCGTCCCGACCTCATCCACCTCAACACCGTGGACCGCTTTCCCGCAGAGTCTTACGCCAAGCGGGTTTCCACGGAACATCTTGAAGAAATCGCCCGGTATTTCGGCAATCGGGCTCGAATCGTTTAATGGGAGGACAACTACACGATGGATCAAACACACGCTGACATACACGACATTGTCATCGTCGGCGGAGGCCCGGCAGGCTTCACGGCCGGGATGTACGCGGCGCGCTCGGACCTGGACGTTTTGCTGATCGAGGGAACGGCGACCATGAGCCAGATCGCCTATGCCGACCACGTGGAAAACTATCCAGGCTTTCCGGAAGGGATTTCCGGCTTTGAACTGAACGACCATTTCAGAAATCAGGCGCTTAAATTCGGTCTGAAGACCGTTTACGGCGATGTCACCCCGCCTCACCCCTATCGCGGAAGGCGAGAACTATACCTGGGAGATTCACACCGCCGATGCCAGCTATCTCGCAAAGGCCTGTATCATTGCCACCGGCGCCTCCTGGAAAAAAATGGGCATTCCCGGGGAGGCTGAATTCGTGGGCAAGGGGGTCTCCTACTGCGCCACCTGCGACGCCCCCTTTTACCGTAACAAGGACATCGCCGTGATCGGCGGCGGCGATACCGCCGTCGGCGAGGCCCTCTACCTGACGAAGTTCGCCCGGAAGGTGACGCTCATTCACCGCCGCGACAAACTCCGCGCCTGCGGCCTCCTGCAGAAACGCGCCCAGACCAACGAAAAAATCGAGATCCTCTGGGACACGATTCCCGAAAGCATCACAGGCTCTGAGCGCCTCACGACCCTCCAGCTCAGGAATGTCAAAGACCCGGCGAAAACGTCTGCACTTGCCGTCGATGGGGTGTTCATCCTCATCGGGCTGACGCCGAACACCGACTTTCTGCGCGATGTCGTGACGATGGACGACAACGGCTACATCCTCGTCAGTCCCTCCATGGCAACCTACGCCCGGGGACTCTTCGCCTGCGGCGATTGCTGCCACAAGGAGCTGCGGCAGGTCGTCACCGCCTGCGGAGACGGCGCCGTTGCCGCCTTTACCGCAGAGGCCTATCTGGAGACGCTCGGAGAAGGAGGATCGCGGTAATGGACGCCCTCACAGCCTGGTGGCAGCAGCTCCCCGCGCACATCGACTCGAGCCTTTTTGCCTTCGGCAGCTTTCAACTCCGCTATTACAGCCTGATGTACCTGCTGGCCTTTGGACTCTCTTATGCGTTGATCCTCTATCGGATCAAGCGCGAGGATTTTCCATACACTGCCGAGGCCATCCAGGATTTCCTCTTTTGGGCCATCTTCGGTCTGATTCTCGGCGGACGGCTGGGCTACGTTCTGTTCTACAACTTCTCGTATTATCTGCATCACCCGCTGGAAATCCTGCTGCCCTTCGAGTTTACGAACGGCATCCGCTATGTGGGGATCAGCGGCATGTCCTATCATGGCGGCGCCGCGGGCGTCATCCTCGCCGCCCTGCTCTTCTGCCGGCGCCACCGTCTATCGGTCTTGCGCCTAGGCGACCTGATCGCCCCGGTCGTCCCGCTGGGCTACACCTTTGGCCGGCTTGGCAATTTTTTGAACGGAGAGCTCTTCGGCCGCGCCACCGCCGCGCCCTGGGGGATGTATTTCCCGATGGATTCGACGCACCAATTGCGACATCCCTCGCAACTCTATGAGGCCTTCTTCGAAGGCATCGTTCTTTTCACCTTGCTGTGGACGCTGCGGCGCAAAAAATATTTCGACGGTTTTTTCGTTTCACTGTATATTATCGGATACGGTTTCGTCCGCTTCTTTATCGAGTTTTACCGCGAACCCGATGTCCAGCTGGGCTTCGTCCTGGGCCCTTTCTCTATGGGACAAGTCCTCTGCGTCATCATGATGCTTTGCGGTTTGGGGCTTTGGGGCTACGGCAGATCCTGCAGGTCCGTCTCCGCCCCCCTCAAACCGGCGGCTTCCAAACAGAAAAAGGAGTGAGCCATGCGTCGTCACCTGGTCATTATCGGAGGGGGGGCCGGAGGGGCCTCCACCGCAGCTGAAGCCAAGCGCATCGATCCCGATCTCCAGATCACCATGATCGAGCAGGGCAAACACGTCTCCGTCGCCGCCTGCCCGATGCCCTATTTTGTCGGGGACACCATCAAACAAGAGCACAAGCTGATCGCGCGCACACCGGAAGCCTTTCGCGAATCCGGCGTCGATGTCCTGCTCAAAACCCGCGTGGAACGCGTGGATACGGACCAGCGGCGCGTCTATCTCTCTGACGGCCCGGAGATTGTCTATGATCGACTGCTTGTGGCCACCGGCGCATCGCCGATCCTGCCAGGCATCCCCGGCCAGGACCTCGACCGCGTCTATACGTTGCGTTCGCTCGAGGAAGCCATCGCCATAAAGGCGCTTGTCCAGAGCGGTTGCCGACGCGCCGTCATTATCGGCGCCGGATTCATCGCCATGGAAATGAGCGACGCCCTGACCGGTTTCGGCTTGGACGTCCGTATCGCGCATCGGGACGAACGTCCTGTAACGCGCTGGGGCGTGGAGTTCACGGAACGTCTGATGAGCACCTTCGCTGAAAGGGGCGTCCTCTTCATGCCGAAGACGACGATCAGCCGGATCGACCAAAACGCCGACCGGTCCCTTCGCCTGACCACCAACCAGGGGGAGATCGAAACCGATCTCGTCGTCATTGCCATCGGTATCCGGCCCAACGTGACCCTCGCGAAAGCAATGGGGCTTCAACTCGGCGACAGCGGCGCCATCCGCGTCAACCTGAGCCAGCAGACCTCCGTTGCGAATGTTTACGCCACCGGCGACTGCACGGAGGTCTATCACCGCGTCGCCAGACGCTGGGTGAACGTCCCGCTGGGAGATATCGCCAACAAGCAGGGACGCGTCGCGGGGCAGGTCATCGGCGGCCGCCCTGCCGTCATGCCGGGCATCGTCGGGGCGCAGTCGTTCAAATTCTTCGATCTGGAACTCGCCGCGACCGGTCTCGGCGAGCAAGAGGCCGTCCGTTACGGGTTTCATCCCGTCAGCGCCACGGCATGGGCGCCCCCGACGGCGCCGTCCATGCGACAAAAGGAAGATATCGAAACAGGCCTGAAGCTCATTGCCGATCAATCCACCGGGATGCTTCTGGGGGCCCAGGCCGTCGGCAGGCGCGGCGCGGTTCAGAAGATCGATGTCCTGTCGGCCACCCTGTGGTATGAGGCGCGGCTGGACGATCTCGCCTCCATGGATTTCGGCTACGCTCCACCCTTTGGCGGCGCCTGGGATCTGATCCACATCGTCTCCCGGCTGCTGCTGAAAAAATTGTGATCCCACGATGGTGACGGAAATGAATGACACCTTTCTGCAAGTCTCCACGACCTTCGAAACCAAAGAGGATGCCGACCGCATCGCCTTGGAACTCATCGAAAAGAAGCTCGCCGGCTGTGTCCAGATTATGGGCCCGATTGAAAGCACCTATCACTGGCAGGGCTGGGTTGAGACCGCGGAGGAGTGGCTCTGCCTGATCAAAACCACAGTAACGTGTTATCCCGATCTGGAGCGAGCGCTTGAAGAGCTTCACCCCTATGAAACCCCTGAAATTATAGCTGTCCCGATTACTGCTGGCAGCAACACCTATCTGACCTGGCTCTCCGAAACCATCCGGCGGGAGGCGTAACCTCATGCGGATCGAATCCATTGCAATCTCCAATTTCAAGAGTTTTAAATACGTGAAAGTCCAGAACCTGGGTCAGCTCAATGTCCTGATTGGCAGCAATGCCTCCGGCAAGACCAATTTCATCCAGGCCTTCCGCTTCCTGCGGGATATAGCCAAACATGGCCTGATCAATGCGGTGTCGCTGCAGGGCGGCCCGGAGTATCTCCGAAACACCCATTTGCCGCTCAGCGAACCCTGCGGGATTCGCGTCGTCTATAATCCGTGCCTTTCCCTGTGCCGGACGATCGGGCACCGTCCCTTCCATCTCCGCTGCATCAGGGCCGACTATGCCTTCAGTTTCCAGTTTCCCAACGGAGATGATCTGCGCATTCTCAGCGATCGCCTCGAACTGAAATTCGAGATGGCAGAGCACACGAACGGGGACGGCGTACAGACCGTCCTGGGTGACGGACTTCTGTCGAGCGAGGGCGGCCATATCCATTTCGAACTGACACTGCCCCCCGACAGCCCCGTGAAGGCCCAGGACGTTATGCCCGCCTTTCTGCAGGAAGAACGCCTGGAGGAAAAATCGCTGCTCATGGAGGCCCCTGTCTTCAGTCTGGTGCACCGGTTCAGCAATCCCTTCGCGCGGATCGCCATCTATGACTTCGATCCGCGCCGCCCGAGGCATTCTGCGCCTATCACCGGCAAGGCGGATCTGGAAGAGGATGGCAGCAACCTCGCCATCGCCATCAAGCGCATCCTGGAGAACCGGGAGAGCAAAAGGAAGTTCGGCAACCTTCTGAAGGACATCATGCCCTTCATTGACGACATCGGCACGGAAAAGATAGACAAATCGATCTTCTTCAAAATCAAGGATCACTACTCCGGCGATGCGTATCTGCCCTCATCCTTCATCTCCGACGGAACACTCAATATCATTGCCCTGATCGTCGCCCTCTATTTCGAAAAAAGCGGCTTGATGATCATTGAGGAGCCGGAGCGCAGCATCCATCCGCATCTGATCAACAAGGTGGTTTCGATGATGAAGGAGGTCGCCGAGCATCGGCAGATCTTTCTGACGACCCATCATCCGGATATGGTGCGGCTCGCGGATATCGATAACATCTGGTTTTCGTCACGCGACCCCAACGGGTTCTCTACCATCTGCCGACCCCTCGATCAGGAAGCCACACGCATTCTGCTGAAGAACGAGCTCGGTATCGAGGATCTCTTCGCGCAGAATCTGCTGGGGTTGACATGACGGGTCTTCTCTTCATCTGGGTTGAAGGCGGCAGCGATGCCCGGTTTTTTGAAGCTGTCCTCAAGCCCCTGTTCCGTCAATTCTACCGGCGCGTGGAAATTCGCGCTTACGCCAACCTCAAGCGCGTCAAGTTTCAGCAGATCCTCCAGGGCATCGAGGCCATGGAAGGGGATTACATCGTGGTGGCCGATATCGACGAGGAGCCCTGCGTAACGGCAAAAAAGTTCTATGTCCGGCAGCGGATCCATTCTCTCGACGACGCGCGTATCCGCGTCGTCATCCGGGAAATCGAAAGCTGGTATCTCGCAGGGCTCGACCGTCAGAGTGCCGATAACCTCAGCCTGCCGGACCTTGAGAAGACCGACAACGTTACGAAAGAAATGTTTGCGGCGCTCATGCCGGAAAAATTCACCTCCCGCATCGATTTCATGATGGAGATTCTGAAGCTGTATTCCTTGGAGACGGCGATGCAAAAGAACGACTCCATCCGGTACTTCGTCCACAAACACCGGCTTGCGCCCACCGGTCAGCAGACAGCGGAAAGGAGCAACCTATGAAGATCAGCACCGTTGCGCAGATGAGAACCCTCGACTGCGAGGCCTCTGAAAACCTGGGAATCCCCGAAACGATCCTCATGGAAAATGCAGGCGAGGCGGCCTACTTCATCGTTCTCAAAGAGACGGGTGTCGCTGGAAAACGCTTCGTCCTCTTCTGCGGTCCCGGCAACAACGGCGGGGATGGATTCGTCGTCGCACGCAAGCTCCGCTCGAGCGGCGCAGAGGTCGTTGTCTTTTTGCTTGCCACCCCCGGCCAATTCAGGGGAGCGGCCAAAAAAAATCTCGACATCCTGACCAGACTTTCCGTTCCGATCACGGAATTGACCTCGCCGGAACCGGCGCTGGCACCGACAGCGCAGTGCGACGCCGTGATCGATGCGATCTTCGGTACGGGACTCAGTCGGCCGGTCGAAGGACTCGCGAGGGACATCATCGGCCTCATCAACACACGCGCGCGCAAGGTATACAGCCTCGACATTCCCTCCGGTATCCATGGCGACACAGGGGAGGAAATGGGGTGTGCCGTTCAGGCCGACACCACCATAACGTTCGGACTGCCCAAGATCGGCAACTTGCTTTATCCCGGATACGCCCGTTGCGGAAAGCTCTACGTTACCCACATTTCGTTTCCACCGCAGCACTATGATCGCGACAGCATCACGACCGCCGTCAACCTGCCGCCGTCGCTTCCGCCTCGCGACAAAACGGGACACAAGGGGAGCTTCGGGGATGTGCTCTTCATTGCCGGCGCCGCGGGCTATCTCGGCGCACCGTATTTTTCCGCTTACTCTTTTCTCAAAGCGGGCGGAGGGTATTCGCGTCTGGCCGCCCCCGCCGCCATTGCACCTTACATCGCCATGAAGGGCAGTGAACTTGTCCTGCTGCCGCAGACCGAAACGCCGGAGGGCACGCTGGCGCTCTCCAACAAAGCCGATCTGCTCAAGACCGCCGCCGATCGCGATCTGGTCGTGATCGGGCCGGGCCTCGCGCTCAACGCCGAGACGCAGCAACTCGTGCGGGACGTCGCCGCCGAATGTGACCGGCCTTTGCTCATCGACGGCGACGGCCTCACCGCGATTGCCGCCGCACCGGAGTCCCTTGCCACCAGGAAGGCGCCGACCATACTCACCCCGCATGCCGGCGAGATGGCGCGCCTGGTGAAGAAAGGCATCGCCGATATCGCGAAGGACCGCATCGGAACGCTGAAAGAGGCCGCGCAAGCCTTCAAGGCCGTCATTGTTTTGAAGGGCGCGCACTCCCTGATCGGTTATCCCGACGGACGGGTCTACGTCAACCTGAGCGGCAATCCGGGCATGGCCAAAGCCGGGACAGGGGATGTGTTGAACGGCGTGATCGCGGCCATGCACGGCCTGGGCCTGCCGATTCCCGAGGCCGTCTGCAAGGGCGTGTTCCTCCACGGCGTCGCGGGAGACCTCGCTGCCCGCAATCTTGGTGAAGACGGGATCTCTGCGCAGGATATCCTGGAGCACCTGCCCCTCGCCGTCGAGCTTGACCGGGAAGGACTTCCCGAGGATTTGGCCTCGCGCTACCGCGGCTGCGAGGTGATATAAGGTGACGATTCCTTTTTACCAGGTGGACGCCTTTACCGGACAACTCTTCGGCGGCAACCCCGCCGCCGTCTGCCCGCTGACGACATGGCCTTCCGACGATTTCATGCAGCGGATCGCCGCCGAAAACAATCTCTCAGAGACCGCCTTCCTCGTCCCGATGGCAAAGGGTCGCTATGCCCTGCGGTGGTTCACTCCAGAAGTCGAGGTCGATCTCTGCGGCCATGCTACCCTTGCCAGCGCCTTCGTCCTGTTCTCGTTTATTGACCCGACGCTGATATCAGTCGATTTTGAGACGGCGAGCGGCCTGCTGACCGTGACCCGGTCTGGCGACCGGCTGGCCATGGACTTCCCCGCGCGTCCCCCGGTACCCATTGCCACGCCTGAGATCCTGGCGGAGGCCCTCGGGGCCTGGCCATTAGAAGTGCTGACCTCCCGGGATCTGGTCGCGGTGTTCCCCGACGAAGAAGCCGTCCGGACCATGGCGCCCGACTTCGCATTGCTGCGGCAACTCGGCGACGTCCTGGGTATCATCGTCACCGCGCGAGGCGACACGGTCGATTTCGTCTCGCGCTTCTTCGCCCCCAATGTGGGCGTCAACGAGGATCCCGTTACGGGTTCGGCGCACAGCACGCTGATTCCCTATTGGTCCAGACGCCTGCAGAAGAGTCAACTCCACGCCTTGCAACTGTCGAAACGCGGGGGAGAGCTCTTTTGCGAAAACATGGGAGAGCGCGTTTGCATCGCCGGGCAAGCCGTCCTCTATGCCCGCGGCGAGTTATACATATAACGGCGTCTGACGGGGACTCATCATGCCCCGATCAGCCCACAACAGCGGTTCTTCATAAGGAGTTGATATGCAGACAAGCAAGTCGGACAGGAATAATGATGCAGGAAACAGTAATATGGGAATATTGGCTCGGCTCGGGGCACGTCTCGCCGATTGGTCTGAACGATGGTTTCCCGATGCATATATCTTTGCCGCTATTGCAGTAGCGGTGGTCTGCGTGGCCGCCCTCCTAGCCGGTCGAACGCCACTGCAAATCGGTCAGGATTTCGGAAAGGGCTTCTGGGGACTGATCCCCTTTACCATGCAGATGACCTTTGTCATTATCGGCGGCTACATCGTCGCCGTCTCCCCGCCTGTCAAGCGACTGATCGCCTCACTGGCCGCTTTCCCCAAAACCCCCAAGGCCGCCGTTGCCTATGTCGCCTTCATGGCGATGGTCGCCTCGTTGTTAAGCTGGGGGTTCAGTCTCATCTTCGCCGGGGTCCTGACCCGGGAGGTCAGCAAACGTGTCGAGGGGGTCGATTACCGCGCCATCGGCGCCGCCGCTTATCTTGGACTGGGCAGCATCTGGGCCTTGGGATTTTCGTCCTCCGCGGCGCTCCTCATGGCCACCAAGGGCTCCATTCCGCCGGATCTCTATAAAATCAGCGGAACGATCCCGCTGCTTCAGACCCTTCTTACCTGGCAAAACCTGATTATGATTGTCGTTCTCATCGTTGTGTCCGTCTGGATCTGTTACGCCTCGTGCCCGTCCGCAGCCAGGGCCAAGACCGCCAAGATGGCAGGCATCCGCTATGCCGATGAAACGGAGGAGGCGGAGCAGAAGGCGCAGACGCCGGGCGAATACCTGGAATACAGCCCGATCCTGACGATCGTCATCGTCTGTCTGGGCGCTATTTTTCTCGTTGATACCTTTAAAAACAAAGGCGGCCTGGCGGCCATGGATCTCAACACCTACAATCTCATGTTTCTCATGGCGGGCATGCTCCTGCACTGGAAGCCGAAATCATATTTGAAGGCCGCATCCAAAGCCGTTCCCATGACGGGCGGCGTGCTGCTTCAGTTTCCGCTATACTCCGGAATATTCGGGGTGCTGATGGGGTCGGGGCTGACGGAGGTTCTGTCGCGCCTCTTCGTATCCATTTCGACGCACGGAACCCTGCCGGTGATCGTCGGCGTCTATTCGGCGATTCTCGGCCTTTTCCTGCCTTCGGGCGGAGGCAAGTGGATTGTCGAGGCGCCCTACCTGCTTGACGCAGCCAAGCAGCTTCAAGTCAATCTCGGATGGGTCGTTCAGATCTATAACGCGGCAGAGGCCCTGCCCAATTTCATCAATCCGTTCTGGATGCTGCCCCTCCTCGGTTTAACGGGGGTCAAAGCAAGGGACCTGGCAGGCTACTCGATTCTTCAACTTATTTTCCACGTTCCGATCGTTCTGATCCTGGTATGGGCTTTGGCGAAAACAATTCCGTACATACAACCGCTGCTACAGTAGCATGAACCAGGTCTTTCAAATGCTTCCATATTCGGCATCTCCGCTGATGATCGTCAGCGGAGATGCCGAATGATCGTTTCTGCGGTGGACTGTTCGAACGATTCTCCTCGATCACACGACGCCGCGTGATGCGCTCCAGCCTGATTCTTAAAGAACCGAAAAAACAGGCTGGGCCTGTCTCTTTGTCCGGAATCGCTTCACAGCCTTCTCGATCTCGACGGCCAAAAAGACCGCAGCGGAGGCAAGCAAGGTCAGAGACAACTCCGGTAGCGTCAGCGGTTGGGTCCGGAAGATCGGATTGAGAATCGGCACAAAAATTGTTGCCAGTTGAAGCCCGAAGGTCAAGGCCACCGCAGCCAGAAGGGGTTTGTTTGAAAACAGCCCCTGACGAAAGAGCGATTCCGTCTCTGACCGGACAGCCAGCACGTTTCCCATCTGACTCAGGCACAAAACCGTGAACACCATCGTCTGCCAGTGCGCATTACCCACCCGGATGGCCCAGGCTTGGGTGGCGATGCAGATGAATCCCATGAGGAGTCCCACCCAGACGATGTGAACGGCCATCCCGTGCGCAAAGATGCTTTCCTTCGGGTGGCGGGGCGGCCTCTGCATGATCCCCTTCTCGGCAGGCTCTGACGCCAGGGCGAGGCCGGGCAGACCGTCCGTCAGCAGATTGATCCAGAGGATGTGGATCGGCAGCAAGGGGATCGGCAATCCGAAGAAGGGCGCCAGAAAGATCGTCCAGATCTCGCCGGAATTGCTGCTCATCGCGTACTTGATGAACCGCCGGATGTTGTCATAAATGTGTCGTCCTGCCCGAGCGGCTTTCACGATGGTCGCAAAGTTGTCGTCCATGAGGATCATGTGGGCGGCCTCCTTCGAGACATCCGTCCCCGTAATCCCCATCGCAATGCCGATATCCGCAGCCTTCAGGGCGGGCGCGTCATTGACGCCATCTCCCGTCATGGCGACAAACTGCCCCTTGCCCTGAAGGGCCTTGACGATCCGCAGCTTCTGTTCCGGCGCCACCCGGGCGTAAACACGGATGTGCTCGACCCGATCCTCGAACTCCTCCATCGACAGGGCCTCCAGCTCACGGCGGGTGATGACGGTATGGACGCCGTCCTCCAGGATACCGAGGTTGCGGGCGATCGCCGCGGCCGTCAGGGAATGATCCCCTGTAATCATGACCGGGGTAATACCTGCCTCTCGACACAGCGTTACGGCGTCGCGCGCCTCATCTCGAGGTGCGTCCCTTAACCCGAGCAATCCTACCAGGATCAATTCCGATTCTGCTTTCTGCGCGTCGATCGTCACCGGCGGGCGCTCCCATGTCTTCATGCAGAGGCACAGCACCCGCATGCCGTCTGCGGCCATCGCGTCGTTGATGTCGTTGATTCGCTTCGCATCGATCGGCGTTATCCCTTCGGAGGCCATAACGCCGGTACACCGGGGAATCAGGACATCCGGCGCGCCCTTGGTGAAAGAAACGACGCCCGAACGGCCAGCGCCCCGCCGATGAAATGTCGTCATACACTTCCGCTCTGCATCGAAGGGCCATTCGGCCAGGCGGCCGCCAATGCCGCCTTGTCGAAACCGCCCTCGCGGGCATAATCGTAAAGCGCCGTTTCCGTCGGATCGCCGATAAGCCGGTTGTCCGCATCGCGATGGACATCGTTGCTCAGGGCAAGGCCCGTCAGGAAAGCGGCGCGAAGGCCCACCGCTACTGCGTTGGAATTGTCTATTTCAAGGAAGCGGCCGTCCAGAAAGACCCTGCTGACGCGCATCCTGTTGAGTGTCAGTGTGCCTGTTTTATCGGAACAGATATAAGTGACCGATCCCAAGGTTTCGACTGCGGGAAGCTTACGGATCAGCGCATTCTGAAGCACGAGTTTCCTGGCGCCCAGCGCCAGCGAAATGGTAATGACCGCCGGAAGGGCCTCCGGGATCGCAGCCACCGCAAGTGAAATGGCCGTCAGCAGCATCACCAGCGGGTCCTCTCCCCGGATGACGCCGACCGTGAAAACCACCATACAGATCGCCAAAACCGCAATGGCCAGCCGCTTGCCGAAAACCGCCAGTCGCTTCTGCAGCGGTGTTTTGATTTCATCGGCTTCCTGCAGCATGTTGGCGATCTTTCCCAGCTCGGTCTTCATCCCCGTTTCCGTCACAACCCCGAGGGCTCGGCCACAGGTCACCAGCGTACCCGTATAGGACATATTTCTGCGGTCGCCGAGAGGCAGGGCTGCATCGAACAGCACATCGACGTGTTTTTCGACGGGGAGAGACTCCCCGGTCAGGGCCGCCTCCGCTACCTGAAACTGGGCGACTTCCAAAAGGCGGATATCGGCGGGAACGACTTTTCCGGCATCGATCGAGACGATATCGCCGGGTACGAGCCGGGCCGATGGAACCATCGTTGGAACGCCGTCGCGCAATGCCACAGCCATCGGGCTCGACATCTTCTTCAAGGCCTCCATGGCTTTTTCCGCGCGAAATTCCTGTACGAAACCAATGATGGCATTGAGAAAGACGATCACGAGAATCGCGACCGAATCTGAAAATTCTCCGATCGCGCCGGAGATGATGCCCGCCGCGATCAGCACGATGATCATGAAATCGCGAAACTGATTTAGAAACATGATCAGCGGGGTCTTCTTCTTTTTTTCCACCAGTTCGTTCGGACCGAACTGATGAAGGCGACGGATCGCCTCCTGCGTTGAAAGACCTGTTGTCGAGGAACCAACCTCTGCCAGGACGTCCTCACCGCGCTTCTGATGCCATTGCGACCTGTTCATGCCCCCTCCAGTGCAATCCATGAACGTCCTGATTATTCCTTTGACATCCCGTTTACTTTTCTATATTTCACCCCTAGGGGTTCAACGCCATAAGACCATTACAGCAAATTTAATTCATTCTTTTCAAGGCAAAAGAGGTCTCTGAGATGTCTGGAACGTATACGATTTTTGTCCAATCGGAATTCTCCGCGGCGCACAGTCTGAGGGGCTATCCGGGCGACTGCGCCCAGGTCCACGGCCACAACTGGACCGTCGAGGTTCGCCTTGCGTGCCGTGAACTGGATAGGATCGGATTGGGAATCGATTTCCGCAAGGTCAAGGAAGGCGTTCGCGCCGTCCTGAAGGAACTCGATCACACCGACCTTAACGAGCATGAGGCCTTTCAAACCGTCAATCCGTCTTCCGAGCAGATTGCCCGCCACCTCTATAGCGCGCTGGGGAACCGACTCAATTCGGACAACGTCCGGGTCGCCGGCGTCAAGGTTATGGAATCTCCCGGCCAGGGCGTGCTCTACACAGAAGGGTAAACCCGTGCCAGGCGATGACAAAGGCAGCAGGACCCTGCGGGTCGATGAGATCTTCTATAGCCTTCAAGGCGAGTCGTCCTTTGCCGGCTATCCCTGTGTCTTCGTGCGGCTGACCGGATGCAATCTTCGGTGCAGCTACTGCGACACGACCTATGCCTATGACGGCGGAACCGATGTGGAAATCTCGGACATTCTCCGAGAGATGGAACGCTTCGGCTGCAACCTTGTCGAGATTACGGGCGGGGAGCCTCTCCTTCAGGACAACGTTACGCCGCTTGTGGAGAGTCTGCTGGAGCGGGATTTTACGGTCCTCGTCGAAACCAACGGCAGCGTCGATATCGATCGGGCCCCGGCCGGCGCCATCCGTATTGTCGATCTCAAATGCCCGTCGAGCGGAGAGCATGCGCGCAACGATCTGCGGAACCTCAAGCGGCTCACGCCTCAAGACGAACTCAAATTCGTTATCGGCGACCGTGCGGACTATGATTTCGCCAAACGGATGTTGCAGCTCATTTCCGAAGAACCGGGGGTCAACCGGATCGTTCATTTCTCCGCCGTGACGGGTAAGCTTAACCCTCGCGATCTGGCGGACTGGATCCTTGAAGACCGGCTTCCGGTTCGATTGCAGTTGCAGCTCCACAAGATCCTGTGGCCCGAAGCGGAGAGGGGAAGATGAGCAGAAAAGCAGTTGTTCTCACAAGCGGCGGCATCGACTCTACAACCACCCTGGCCATTGCCAGAGCGGAAGGCTATGCGCTTTACGCCCTGAGTTTTCGCTACGGCCAGCGCCATGCCCAGGAGCTCATAGCCGCCCAACGAATCGCGGAGGCGTTCGGCGTCAAACAACACTTCCTTGTCGATATCGATCTGGGCCGCATCGGCGGGTCTGCCTTGACGGCCGATATCGCCGTCCCCAAGGCTCGCGGCCTAGATGAAATGTCATCGGGGATTCCCGTCACCTACGTTCCCGCCCGCAATACGATCTTTCTGGCCTACGCCTTGGGCTGGGCGGAGGTGCTCGGCGCGGAGGATATCTTCATCGGGGTCAACGCCGTCGATTATTCCGGTTATCCTGATTGCCGTCCCGAGTTTATCGCGGCCTTTGAAAAGACAGCGAATCTGGCCACCCGCGAGGCCGTGGAGGGGCGGATGACCCTCCGGATTCGGACGCCACTGATCAATCTGACCAAAGCGGACATCATCCGCCGCGGGGTCTCCCTGGGCGTGGATTACGCGATGACGCACAGCTGCTACGACCCTATGCCGGATGGCCGCGCCTGCGGACATTGCGACAGTTGTCTGCTGAGGAAGAAAGGATTTCTGGAGGCGGGGGTGAGCGATCCCACCCGCTATTGAGAAACAAGAGGTTATCATGTCGCAAAGAAAAATGATCATGCTGGGAATGGTGGTCGGATCGGTTGCGGGCAGTTATCTACCTTACCTGTTCGTAGAGGATCTGTCCTTTTTTGGCTCTTTTTTCTGCGGCACTGCCGGCGCGATCCTCGGTATCTGGCTGGCCTGGCGCCTGACGCGCTGACGCCTCGTCACGGCGCGGCAGGCTTCGGGACGAGATCGATCACCGTTATCTCAGGCGGCGCCAGAAAACGGTGCGGCGGCCCCCACGTGCCGGAGCCGCGACTGACATAGACGAGGGACTGATCTGCAAGCCTGAACAATCCGCTGTTCATCGGAAAGAACAGTGCGGTTACATACCGGAAGGGAAAGATCTGTCCGCAATGGGTATGGCCGGAAAGCTGAAGGTCGAAACATCCCGGCGGTCCATCCACGACAGGCTGATGTCTGAGAAAGAGGATAAAGTCGCCATTTCGCGCGGTGCCTTTCCTGTATGGGCGCGGAGCGGAACGATAGCCCCCGAAACGATTGGCCGCTGCATCGTCGAACCCGACCAGCGTGACACAACCGGCAATCTTCCGGTCTTCCCCCCTGAGAAGCGTAAATCCCGCACGCTGGAAAAAGAGGTGCGACGTGGAGAAACCCGCGTAGTACTCGTGATTCCCCATGATGGCGTATTTGCCGTAGGGCGGATTGATCGCCCGAAGCAGGTCCGTCATGCCGTCGATCCGATCCGTCTGGCCATCCAGCAGATCCCCTGTTGACACGAGCAGATCCGGTTTTGCCGCGGTCACTTCCGCCAGAATTTTTTCCAATCTCGCCCGGCGGACCATTAACCCGATGTGCACATCGGAGATCTGAACCACCCTTAGCGAACGGACGTCCGCAGGAATCTTATCCGAGGCCACGGTCAGATGTTCTGTCTTTATGGCGCCGGCTTCATGGTAGGCATAAAGGAAAATTCCCGCAGCCACCGTCAATGGAATCCAGAAGAGCTGTTGCGGTGACGGCACCAGTAAGCCCAGCCGTAAACCAAAGAGCCCCTGGATCGCGAAAAGAATCCATCGGTAGCCGTCGATCGCGATCGAAACTACGAAAAAGAGAAAGACCAGCCCCATCCAGAGATAGCCGATCTCTGCCAGGACCATCGCCGCCGTGTCATACCCCCGCCGCTCCAGCCAGTGAACCGTAAGCGGCGTCAACACCATCAGCAGCATGAAAGCAACGACCGGAATGGCAGTCAACGGAGAAAAACGCAGCGCGCCATAGAGCCGCAGGAAGACATAGCCGTGTACGCTGCCGTAAACGACCAGAATCGTCAGCACAAACCAGGTCATACTATCCCCCCGTGCGCCTGCCGCAGCTGATCGCCAGCGGTCGTGCCCCGCCATCGTCCCGACGCTCGATTCCGCGTGCAATGACAAGCCGGCGGCCCACGCGTTCCCCGTCCTCTCGGACGGTCTGGTCTGCTCCGCTGCCGCTTCTTCTAAAGGACGTGATCCTCGGATACCGGAGGGCGAGATACCGGTCCAGCCGCGGGTCGTCCAGTGCGACCAATGCCCGGCACGAACGCCGACCGGGTGTTAGCTCGCTCGTCATGGCCTTTTGGAGTGTCGCGCGAAAACCCGTGAGGATGCCGATTGCAAAGTCCGTCCGCCGCCGGCGGGAAAGGCGCCCCGCGGGATCATAGGCCCGCCATTCTTTTTCGATATAGCGCGCAACGCAATCATAGATATACGAGGCGATCCGGACATTCTTCAGCGATCCGCTGATTTCAAGCACCCGCCCCATCTTTCCGCGCCCCATCACATAGGCCGGCACCCAGATTCCCTTTACAAAATAAAAGTCCTGAAGCAGGTTGGCGAAGTGATAGTGTTCCAGCGAATGCCGCAACTGCGGTTGTCCCAGAAACAGACTGGCATACCCTTCGAGCTGCCCGTCGGGATCGGTCTCTCCCCTGTGCTTATCCTGCTTTAGCAGGTGTTCGCGATTGTACTTGAGAATCAGGCTGTGGGCCTTCGCCATGGCGGCTTCAGCCTCGTGCCGGTTGCAGCTCCCGGCCAGTGCCATCAGCTTCACGATCCGGCCCATGATCTGATCCTGCTCGTCGGGCGCCTCCTGCTGCATCCGTTCGTCCAGGGCCGGATAACGGCCTGAGGCCTTCGGATTGGCGCGAAGAACCCTGCAGGCGCGCAGAAAGGCCGCCCCATGCGGCGGCTCGTCAACGATGCCAAGCACCTCGTCGCGGAACTGATGCGCCATCTCGTGCAACAGCACTTCTCGCACCGCATCCCAGGGATGATGCTGAACGAGTTTTCGACTCAGCGCGATCTCCCGCTTTTCAGCCGACCACTGGCCGAGCCGGCCATCTAATTCGGCAATGCGGAAAAGAGGCAGCCGGAGCCGCGACTGTTCCCGCGCGGAGAGTTGCAGGCGTGCGTATTCCCACTCGCAGACAAGTCCGCGCATGACACGCCGATCCAGCTCTGCCAGGTTTTCCGCTTCACGGATGAGGGGTTTCTTCATTGCCATAGATGAAAAGTCATATAAGGAAAGCGTGATGAGGTCAAGTCCCGCTTCGTAAAGAGATATTCTGATGGAATTGCTTGACTGCCAAAATAAAAAAGGCGGCTTCCGACGGGAGCCGCCTCAAAACATACTGGTCAATGCCCTATGCGACGATCTCTACGTTCGTTGCCTTGGGGCCCTTGGGAGTGGTTTCAACCTCAAACCGAACCTTCTGGCCTTCTAAGAGGGTCTTGAACCCCGTGCTGATGATGGATGAATAATGGACAAAGAGGTCTCCGCCGTCGTCCTGCTGAATGAACCCAAAGCCCTTCTTTTCATTAAACCATTTGACGGTCCCCGTCGCCATAGCGTCTCCTCTCCTCCCTTTCCGGTTTCTCGCGATTGTCACGGCATGCTGAGCATGCCCACTGCATGCACCGATGCCTATACCTGCGCCCCCCCATCCTGTCAAGGGCTTTTCTAAATCGTGTTGACAGCGCCCTGCATTCATAATAGTTTCAGTCCGTCTCATCCGTCAGATGCTACATTGGACTTGGCTTTACGCAGACAGACCGGAAAAACGACCGAAACAGGAGAATCGAACATGTTCACCCGAACGTATACCGCAGCCGGCCTTATTTTTCTGGCCGCATTTCTTTTTTGCTCATGGACCCTCGAATTGACCGCCGACGCACGCATCGGCGGCGGCCGGTCCTTCGGAAGCCGAGGCTCTCGAACCTATTCGTCTCCATCCACGCCATCGTCCCCCGCCTATCCATCGTCTCCCTATTATTCGCCGCAGCGATCCATGGGACAGCCTTACGGCGGCGGCATGATGCGCAGTTTTCTCGGCGGACTTGCCGGCGGTCTCTTGGGCGGGATGCTCTTCCGCAGCCTCGGTTTCGCCGGTCCGGGGATGGGCGGCGGGATAGGTCTGTTTGATATCATCCTGATCGGATTGGTCCTCTATGGCATCTACTGGTTCATTTCGCGAAAAAGGTCACAGCCGCCAACCGATACCACCTATCGGGAAAGCGCCACGGATTATACGCAGTCCGCCTACGCTCAGCCGGAACCACGTTACGAGATAGATCGCGGGATAGGCTATGTCCGCCAAATGGACCCGTCCTTTGACGTCAAGGCCTTTCAGGATCTGTGTATGGACCTCTTCTTCAAGATTCAAGGCGCCTGGATGAACCGCGACATCACGGGCGTGAAGGGACTCATGACCGACGAGCTCTACCGCATCATCACCGAAGACATTGACCGACTGAAGGCTGAGAAGAAAATCAACCGACTGGAAAACATTGCCGTGCGCTCTGTGGATTTGACGGAAGTCTGGCAGGAAGAAGGGAAAGATTTCATCACCGTCAAGTTCTATGCGAACCTGTTGGATTACACGACCGACGAGGCCGGCCAACTGCTTGCGGGGAGCAAGACCGATCCCGTCAAATTCGAGGAATACTGGACCGTCACACGTCCCGTCGGCCCCAACGCCTGGCAGCTCTCCGCCATCACACAGGCGCAATAAGCCTTTTCATTTTATCGGAGATATCGAACCGGCCGTCCGGACAATAACCGGATGGCCGCGTTTTATTGTTCGGGAATTAAGCGGAGGAAAGCCGGAAAACAAAGATATGGATACCTTCAAATTTAAACCGGCGATGTCGTTGCCGTTCATGTGAGTTATTTGCTGCCTAACTGCCTGTAGACCGCCAGACCTATATTTTCCAACACGTAAGGTTTCTTCACGAATGCGCCGGCGCCGAGTTCCTGAGCCTGTTTCACGCGATCTGTTTCAGCATAACCGCTAACGATGATGGCTTTCTGGTGGGGCTGCGCTTCGATGATTTTTTTATAGGTATCCAACCCGTCCATGCCAGGCTCCATAATCATGTCCAGAATGATCAGGTCAAAAGGATGTTTCTTCACGAAAGCGATGGCTTCTTCGCCACTGGCTACGCTTGTGACATCGTAATTCAATTTACGCAACATTCCGACTGCCAGGTCACGCTGCTCCTTAACGTCATCTACCACCAGAATGGATTGGCCCTTTCCCATATAGGTGGAAAGGGCAATCGCTTCACTTTCCGGAGAGATTTCTTCTCTCGTGATCGGGAAATAAAGCGTAAAGGTACTCCCTTTGCCTTCTTCACTCTGGATGTCAATATACCCCTGATGATCTTTCACCGTCCCCCAAACCACGGACAACCCCAAACCCGTTCCACTTCGCCCCATGACTTTTTTGGTATAAAAGGGCTCAAAGATATGTTTCAAATCGGCCGCAAGAATGCCTTCTCCCGTATCGGAGACGGAAAGAACCACATAGTCTCCTTCCCGGACCTCGTCATATCCCTTGATGGGCTTGTCCAGATACTGATTGGCGGTCTTGATGGTCAGAATCCCGCCCTGGGGCATGGCCTCACTGGCATTTGAGACCAGGTTGAACAGTGATTTGCTCAGATGGATCGAAGAGCCGGAGATATTCAAGAGGGGCTGCGCCAGATCGGTTTTGATTTCCACCTGGGGATGATGCTCACAGAGTTTCCCTAACTCCGGTGATTGCTGCAGGTCGGAAATAATCTTGTTCAGGTTGAGAACCTGCCTGCTGGCAACGCCCCGTCTGGCCAGCGTCAGCAGATCATCCACGATCGCCGCCGCCCTTTGGCCGCCCCTCACGATGTTCTCGAGTTGGGGCCGGATCGGGTTCGACTCGCCTTGAGTCCTGAGGAGCAATTCCGCAAAGCCGACGACAATGCCCAGGACGTTGTTGAGATCATGGGCCACACCGCCCGCCAGCATCCCCAGCGCCTCCATTTTCTCGGCCCGCTGGAGCTTTTCTTCGAGAACTTTCCTTTCTTGTTCGTCATTCTTGCGTTTGGTGATATCTTGTATGATACCCTGTACTTTGACGACCCTTCCCCCTTTCATGACGGGATGACCCATGGTCCGGACAATCTTATGAATGCCCTTGGCACTCATCAATTCGAGTTCCAGATCGTAAGGCTTGGCCAATTCGATGGCTTCTCTTACCGCCTCACTAATCTTATCCTGAGATTCACCGACATAGAAGCTTATCCCCATTTCCAGATTGGTGTTTAGATGGGTTGGATCAAGATCGTGGATGTTAGTTACTTCATCAGTCCAGGTTCCCTTATGCGTCAGAGCATCAACCTCAAACCCGCCTATCTTTTCCAACTTGCTGGCCATATAAAGCAGCTCGTCCTTTATGTGCAGCTCGTTCTCTACGCGATTGCGTTCAGTAATGTCCTCAATCGCAACGACTGCCATGCCTACATAGCGATCTTCCGCTTGAAAAGGTGCGGCCGTTAAGATGACGTCACGACGTTCCCCATCTTTTTTCCTGAGTACCGTTTGAACCGAAGTTAAACCGCATTCCAACAAATTTGTGAATAACGCCCGTCCCACGCGCTCAAATTCCTCATCGCTTTCATATACTAATCTGGCGGAACGTCCGATGATTTCAGATTCAGAGTATCCCAGGATTTTCAGCCAGGCTTTATTAACCTCCTGGAAAACGCGGTCTTTCACGAGGGAAAGACCTACCGGGGTGGCTTTGAACACGCTGCGGAGCGTTGCTTCACTTCTGCGTAGCTCGTTCTCTGCATGTTTACGCTCCGTGAGATCAACCATGACGCTGACCAATCCTTCCACGGCGCCGGCACTATTCCTGAAGGTCGCCCGATTGAAAAGGATATCGCGAACGCTTCCATCTGCGCGTATTAGCTGATGTTCAAAAGCCTGTCCCAGTTTTTCGGGTTGATGCAATAACGCCATATCTCTTTCATAATATTCATCGGCGCGCTCTTTAGGATAAAGGTCGTAAAGGGTCTTCCCGATAATCTCTTCTTTCTTCAAACCGATAAACATCGCGAATGCATTGTTACAGCCTTTATAACGCAACTCGGTATCTCTATAAACAATCGGGATGGGAATCGTATCTATTATGGTTTCCAAGAACCTTAACGTGTCCTGTGCAGTTGTCTCCATCTTTCTGACCGCCGTGATGTCACGGACGACGCTGCGATAGAAGATAATATGATCCTGCTCATCTTTTATTGCAGTACTGGAAAAACGGGTTAGCATCATGTTACCGCCCTTTTTCCTAAAAGGGATTTCAATCTCAATGCTCCCCTGTTCACGTAAAGTCGAAAGAACATTCGCTCGATCCTTTGGATCTGCATACACGTCCCTCGCCAGATCGAGATGCAGCATCTCATCTTTAGAGTCATATCCGAATATTTTAATGCACGCCTTGTTTACATCGAGAAACCGTCCTTCGTGGGAAGTTATAAAAATACCGTCGATCGATTCTTCAAATAGGGTTCGATATCGTTTCTCGCTTTCTCTCAGTAATTTCTCTGCCTTTTTATATTCGCTGATATCGCGATCGATCCCCCGGTATCCTTTCAGGGAACCGTTTTCGTCTATAATGGGCACGCCACTCGTTTCTAGAACAACGGTTCGTCCATCCTTATGAAGATTGATATTTTCAAAAAGAGTAAAAGCTTTCGCACCCTCAAAATACTCATCCATTATCTTAGCGACACGCTTCGCCTCTTCGGGCGGCATCAGATCCATCGCGGTCTTTCCCAGTATCTCCGATGGTTCATACCCTAGGATATCTTTTATCTTTGGACTTGCATACGTATAGATCCCCCTTGCGTCTATTTCCCAGATCCAATCGCTGGTCATTTCAACTAATGACCGAAAGCGCTCTTCACTGTCCTTAAGCGCTTCGATTGCCTGCGCGCTCTTTATTGAGGATTGTTCCAACGCCCGGATTTTTTGTTTCAGTTTGAGGTTATCTTCGAGCAGTTCCTGATATGTCTTGTCTTCCATCAATGCCCCCATCTCGATAAGACCCCGAAAACTCAGAAAGAAAATTATAATAATAACCAATACTGGATACCTATTCAGAAGTCAAATTCTTGTCTCGTGTTTACCATGCCGCTTTGGGTTTTCAGAGTGACTTGATTTAAGGGAAAGGCTGATCGGTTCCGCCCCAAAGACACGTTTTTTGGAAAAATGAATTGACTGATGTCGTGATTAGCAGTGCAGATAGGTGTTTAACATCTTGGATAGACGGTAAAAGATCCGAATCACTGATGCCGGGAGGAAAAGAGTCCCCATTCGTTGAGACCCGAAAAGCAAGTCCAAGAACTTTTCAACGGATGCAGGCAGGGTCCCCTTTCTCCGATATGGCGAAAGCGCGCCGTGCGTAGCTGCAGTGATCCGTCACCCGATATTATTTAAGGTGAGACAATACGACTTGATAATTTCAACAGGATGGTATGATTGCTTCGATTTCGTCAAACCCGGCTTCCCCATATCGCTCTCCTTGTTGATAAAGCGATACCCGGAAAAGAGCCGCTTGGCGCATTCGTTGTCCAGAAATTGATAAATCCCCTCGATATCGGCATCGGCCTTTTCAAAACACAACACGCCGATATCCGTCGTCAGGGGCGCGCCGATGCCAAAGGGCGACCACCTTTCCGTCGATCCTCACCAGGATGCCGGTAAACCCCAAACGGTCCATGTTCTTGAGGGCTTGAATGGCAGCCTGTTTTTCGCAGAAGAGTCCTTCGTTGCTCTCCTGGCCGCAATCGTTAGCCTCGCACCATTCTTCCAGAAAGGCCAGGCATTCTTCCACCACGATAGGTCCGAGGGGTTCGACACGAACCCGCTCCCGGTAAATCTTTGTGAAGCGGTTGATCCAGTTGCGCTTGCCCGCATAGCGGTTTCCCTTCAGAAGGGCCAGGTCTTCTGCCAGGTACAGATAATCGTGAAACTCCGCCTGCTCTGTGACTTCAAAATAAGCGGCTACCGCTTCACGACCGACAGCATCCAGATAGTCCTGCGGCACGAACCAGTATCGCGGGATTCCGACCCGCCGTGAAATATCGGCCAGTTCGTCGGGGCGAGCATATCCAGCGGAACCAATGGGAAGAAGCAACCGGTCCTCGTCGAGTGGCGTTTTGGCGCGATCGGCAATAATCAATGTTTCCTTGTCCACCGTGTAGGATGTCTCGATGACATGATTATTCCAGATGATGATCGATGCGAGGCTATAAGCGCTCAGCCGATAAGACTGCTTCAGAAAAAAAGGGACGAGGCGCGGATAATCGTCCACGCCGAGGGGGCTCCATTGCATAAAAGAACTCTGTATCATTTATAATTATATCTGATTATGATGAAAAATTGGATACTCCCCGGAGCAAGCTCCGGCGAATCTCCGATCCATAGAGGGGAAAAAGTGATTTAACATGATATACTTACTCATGGATTAGGGCTTGGATGCCGCCCTCTCCCGAAGCATACGCTGCACCTTGCCCCCTTCAAAGACCTTTTCGATCGCCGCGGCCAGAACCTTGTTCAACTGTTGCTGCATCGTATCCTGGGAAAAAAATACATGATCCAGGGCGGCGCTGCTCTGAGCCGTCGTTTTATAAAATATCCGCTTTCCGGCTATATCCGCAAAAAACACTGTAAGTTTGATCTGTGACGTATAGGTTGTCTTTGCCAGACCGCTGTTGCATGTCACATCCAGTTCATCGATGCTGCCGCCGATCAGCACGTCTCCCCACTCAGAAGGGAGGGCGGCGATATTCCCGTTCCAGCGGGGCTTATCCCCGGATACTGTAAATCCAAGGGAAGCGACATAGTCTTTGAACCCATTGGCCACAGTATCCTGCGGTGATCTGTATTTAGGGGCAACCACCGCCTGCGAGCCGGTTGGCCGAATCACCCGTCCGATCATCATCGTATCAGCGGTCTGTCGGCGATCCTCGAAGGTGGCGACCGTAATGCGCACCTTGCCGCCGCCCGCCGTCTCCGTGACCGCGGCGCCCGACGGCTGGTATCGCATATCGATGCTGTACAGACTAGGCGTGCAACCTGACAGGGACAGGCCTGCCAGGCTGAGGACCATCCAAATCCCGAGCGCACGAAGAATGTCCAGTCTATCGCTGCTGGCTGACTGATTTCGATACATATTGTGTTTCCTCTCAAAAGGGCGTTGCGCAAGCTTAAGCAGCCTGGTCGCTTCCGTAAGCCATATCATTTTTACTGTCCCTTCGCAACGGTGAGCCGAGAACTTCTTCGTCTGCCGCGTTGACGCGGCGCACGGGAAAAGGATTTGTTGAATAGTTTGTATATTTTTGATAAGGCTGCGATTATTTCGAACCACTGAGAGATTTGATGAAAAAGACGCGCCATCATAATATATTACTGATCGGAGTGACGCTGATCGCCTTCGGCTTGACCCTGCCTGTCGATGCGCAGGCACGCCAGACCCCGCGCAAGAAGCCGGCGCCATCAGGGGTAAGCCGCCTCATTGCGCCTGCACTCATACCCGGAACGCGTCCGGAGATGAACTCCCCCGGTTTCTGGATCGGGAGGCATCCCTTTCCGGACAGGGTGCTGCTCGACGCCAAGGGCATCGAGGCACTCAATGCAAAGATCCGCAACGAACTCAAAGTCTCATACGATCTCGCCTCTTACCCCCCGACCTATCGGGGATCGGATCTTGCCTCTGCGCTTCTTCAGGACCAATCCCGGGTTTCTTATCGCAAGCTTTATAACAGCCAAGGCACTGCGGTGGACAAAGCGCATCTCGACCCCTATTTCGAGAACCAGAATCTCGGCGCCATTCCCGCCGAAATCAAGGTTGGTTTCGGACTGATCGTTAAAAACGCAGAACAGCGCGTTTTGCCGACAGCCGCTGGCCTCTATCTTGCGCGGATCAATCGCGATTTCGACCGTCTTCAAAACAGTGTCCTTGATATCGGAACCCCTGTGGCGCTCCTTCATACCAGCCGCGACGGGGAATGGCGTTATATCATTGCCCCGTCCGGTGAAGGATGGGTTCAAAACAGCCATATTGCAACCTGTGCCTTTGAGGATATGAAGGCCTACGTCCGTACGCCCAAGTTCATCGTGATTACCGCTTCCAAGGGGGATTTATACCTGAACCGCGCAATGACGGTGTACGGGTCCCACGCCCGGATGGGGCAGCGCTTGCCTCTCCGGCAGGACCACGGCGAGGTGGTGGAGGTTCTTCTCCCCGATCGCAATCCCGACGGCTCCGTTCGTCTGATTGCCGCTTTCCTGAGAAAAAGGGATGTTCACATCGGCTACCTGCCTTATACACCGCGCACGATTATCTACCAAGCGTTCGAGTTTCTCAACAGCCCCTATGGGTGGGGGGATCTCAACGGCGAACAGGACTGTTCGAGTTTTATCCGGGGTGTCTTTGCGACAACCGGCGTAGAGCTGCCCCGCAACTCCCTGTCCCAATCACAGACCGGACGTGCGCTGGAAGGCTTCAATCGGGAAACACCGCTGACGGAAAAAAATGAGCTGCTCCGGACCCGGGGTATCGGTGGGGTTACCCTTTTGAGAATGACGGGACACATCATGCTCTATCTTGGCACCGTTGACGCCACCGCTTATGCCATTCACGGCATGTATGGGTATCATACCCGCGTCAACAATAACGATGTCTTCTATGTCGTCAACCGCATCGTCGTGACAGACCTCAACCTGGAGGAGGAGACGCGCAGCGGGCCTTTCCTGGAAAAAATCGACCGGGTTCGCATAGTGGAATAGCCGTTTACCGTCGTACCATCGCATTTGCATGGAGGGCTTGATATGCGTGGAAGAAGGGGTTGTTCGCTGTTGTCCATCTGTCTCATGGTTCTGTGTGCCGCACCGGCCTTTGGTGGCGGTTTCGTTCGATACGACGGAAGCCCGCGCGGCAATGTATTGGGCGCGGCGTTGACGGCGTCTGCCGATGATCCGTCCGCCCTGTACTTCAACCCTGCCGGCATCACCCAGCTTGCTGGCGCTCAGGCGATGTGCGGCGTTTCGCTTATCATGCCGGAGAATACCGTCGAAGCGCTGGGGGTCCGGACCGATATGGAGAAGAATCGCTACGCCATTCCGTTTCTCTATGTAACGCAACAGATCAATGCCAACTGGTACGCCGGTATCGGTGTTTTCTCCCGCTTCGGCCTCGGTACCGAATTCACCCAGTCCTGGCCGGGTCGATACAATAACTATCGCACCAAAATGAAGGAAATGGAGGCGAATCCGAACATCGCCTGGCGCATCAATGATCGCGTTTCGATTGCCGTGGGCCTGAGCGTCATGTGGTTGGACCTGTCTATGTCCAGGAAGTTACCGCCATACGGCGGTGTTCCCGAAACGGATTTTCACTTGTCCGGGGATTCCTGGGGATGGGGATGGAACCTGTCCGTGCAATACAAGCCGACGGATTGGATGCAGTTGGGCCTTGCCTACCGCAGTCGCGTCGATCATACCATCAAAGGGACGGCGACCAGCAATCCCTCGTCGGTGCTTTATCCCGGCACAAACGCCAAGGGAGACATAACCCTCCCCGATATGATTCTCTTTGGTGTCAATACGAATTTGACGAAAACGCTTTCCATTGGCGGTGGCGTCTTCTGGACCGGTTGGCAGAGCTACGACAAGCTCGAGATGGCCTTTGAACAACCCGTTGGCGGACGCTCCGTGAGCTCATCCCAAAAAAATTGGAAAAACGTGGCGCGCTATCTGATTGCTATGGAATGGAAGGCAACGCCGAACTGGGATGTGCGGCTCGGTTATGCCTACGATGAGGCCCCGCAGAGGGAGAATCTGCTGGACTACGTCCTGCCCGAAAACGATCGCCACATGATGAGTTGCGGGATCGGCTACCACCGGGGCGCCTGGGCCAGCGATTTTTCCTATACTTACATGATTCTCAAAGATCGCAGCGTTGCCGCGCATCCCAGCGAAGGCATCTTCGGCGGACGTTACACCGACGGGTCCTCGCAGCTCATTGCCCTGAGTTTCACACGCAAATTTTAGCGGCTGTTGCCGCAGTTACAAGTCAAGAGTGATGGTCTCGTAAAAAATCGAATAACGTATCAATCATAAAACAAGAGGATGACGGATTGGGTCTCGAACGCGATTGGCGACTCCCCGGAGCAAGCTCCGGCGAATCACCGATTCCCAGGGAAGATGCCCCATCCTGATGCGCTCGCTTTCGCCGCGGCAGACCGCGTGGCTACGCTCGCTAACGAATTCAAAGATTTTTCCAGTTCGACGGCATTGGCAATTTGGCGCTGAACATGACGGAAAAAGATTTTTGAGCGGCAGAGAGCCAGCCCGTCATCCGCATTCCCTTGACTTTTTACAAGACCATCATGAGTAAAAGGAAAAACCCCCGGCGGGAAAAAACAAAACGCAACAGCGGCAGGCGGTGTACCTCGACAGACCGCCTGCCGCAGGACAGCCAATCGACGGCTTAGAGATTCTTGAGCGCGTCCAGAATCTCCACCATGTCGGGAAGCTCATGGATCGGATACACCTTGCTGAAGACAGCCTTCCCCTTTTCATTCAGTATGATATTGGCCCGCTCCGAAAAACCTTCCGCCCGCAAAATTCCCAAGGCCTTTGCCACACCGCCGTGAGGCCAGAAATCTGCAAGCAGCCTTGTGTTTTTGATCCTCAGGCTTTTCGCCCATGCGGCCTTGCACGGAACGCTGTCCACGCTGAGGCCGACGGCTACGGTATTGAGTTTGTCGAGGGCCTTTTTATTCTTTTCGAGGGCCTGCATCTGTTGAGCGCAAACCGACGTCCAAGCCAATGGATGAAAAGAGAGCAACACCCGCTTGCCCGCCAGATCGGACAGTTTGAACCCCTTGGCATTCTGATCCTTCAACGAGAAATCCTTGACCGTTTTACCGACCTGAACCGCTTTCTTCTCAGCCATCGTCTGTCTCCTCCGTTATTGTGTTGTTCGTTCGTCACGATATCCAATTCGTCATGGATGTTTATTTATGGCTATTAAAATACAAAACGCTTATCGACACGGACTTAAACCATCCGACTGCGGAAAATAAAGAAAACCGCTCCCATCATGCACAGCATGGCCCAGAAATAGTCCAGCTTGAGTGGTTCTTTCATGTAAAAAAAGGAAAAAGGCACAAAGACGCTCAGGGTAATCACCTCCTGGAGGATCTTCAACTGGCCGAGGTTGAGGGTCTGATAGCCGATCCGGTTTGCAGGCACTTGAAGGAGGTACTCGAAGAGCGCAATCCCCCAACTGGCGATTGCCGCAAAGAGCCACGGCTTGCCGTTCAGGTTTCTCAAGTGCGCATACCAGGCGAAGGTCATAAAAACGTTACTGCATATCAGCAGAAATATGGATTGAAACACGGGATTCATCATACGTTTTAAAATTGTCCTATCCTTAATTTATCCCTTCCTGCGGAGACATACCGGACATTTCCTTAATCGTTCCAAAGCGTTCTGTCAAGGAAAAGAAATGGGAAGCAATCCTTAGGTAGCAGGGCGAAACCGCCTTGGTTGCTCAAGGCGCGATCGAGATCAGTTCGAAGACAAAGTACCCTACTACCACCTTGCTTCGAATTTTGACGGGGATCTTGCGGTCGTCATCGGTGAACCAGATCGTCAGATCCGGAACCTGCCCTTTTTTCACCACGGCCTGATCCTCCAGGCGCTTCATGTCCGGAATCACCTCAATGGTGTCATAGGTCCTGCCGGCGATCTCCATGCGTTCTTTTTTACCGATAGCCGCTTGCACCATGATCAGATCATCTCCATTTGTGACAGGAACCTGGATCGATCCCCTTTGCCTGAGATCGTGACGACGGATGGTATAAAAAAGCGCCAGGCTGTCGAAAGTTCCCGGCACAATGGTCACCGGGACCATTTTTTCTCCAAAGTTTGAACGTACGGCCCGCAAGGCCGACCAGTCAAAGTCCACTACGACATCGCGCGGGTGTTTCCCCTCGCTCTTCTTTTTGTAAAGCAGGCTGTGAGTCATGGCAGTATCGACGAAGGATTCCTGGCGTTCCCGCACCTTGTAAATCCAATCGACGAGGCTATTTGTTTTTGTGTCCATCACGAAGTGATAGGCCTCGACGCCATTAACGGTCGTCATGGGCAAGACCTCCATGACAAGGTCTCCGGCGTTGACGACCCCCCACATGACGCGGTAGGTCCACTTTTCCCCGGGTTGAAAGATCCGGGTGGTCTGGTTCTCAGAAGCGCCAAACGCAACGGAATGGATCAGGCATATCAGAACCACAACCATTGCCATTCGATAAAGCCACGAGATTTTCATGCTGACCGCTCCTCTCAATCGTTTGCAGCGTGCCGATCTTCCACAGTGTTTTATGATCGATCCTCAAATCGCCTTATATCAGGCTGTTGAAGAGATATCCTACCGCAATAATCCCGACAGCGACTACCCCCATGAATACGGCAATCAGCGGAAGCCGGAGTACCTTGCGTAAAATAATCGTCTCGGGAAGCGACAGGCCGATCACCGCCATCATGAAGGCCAGCGCGGTCCCCAGCGCTGCGCCCTTTTCCAGAAGGGCGTGCACGACGGGGATGATGCCGGCCGCGTTCGAATACATCGGCACCCCGATCAAAACGGCCAGCGGCACGGACCACCAGGCGCCTTTGCCCATGAACGACGCCAGCAGTCCCTCGGGCACGTAGCCGTGGATGCCCGCACCGACCGCAATTCCGCCGAGAATGTATGGCCAGACCTTTCCGACTACATCCTTTACCGATTGCCAGCCCGCCGCAACCCGCTCCGGCCAGCGGACCCCTGCCGGCGGCGAACCGCCACAGCACCCGCACTGTGCCGTCTGCATTTCATAGACCCAGCCTTCGACGTGGCGCTCCATCCCGAGCCTGCCGATCACCCATCCCGCTGACATCGCGATCGCAAGGCCCGTGCCCACATACATCAGCGCCACCTTGACGCCGAACATCCCGAAGAGCAGAACGAGCGCGATCTCGTTGATCATCGGCGCCGCAATCAGAAAGGACAGCGTAACCCCGAGCGGCACGCCCGCCTGGACGAAACCGATAAAGAGCGGAACGGCCGAGCAGGAACAGAAGGGGGTAACAATCCCCAGCATGGAGGCCAGTATATTGCCAATAAACTCCCGGCGTCCCGCCAGAATGCTGCGCGTACGTTCGGGTGTGAAAAAAGTATTGACGATGCCCACAGCGAATACGATCAGAATCAGGAGCAGCAGCACCTTCGGGGCATCGTAGAGAAAGAAGGCCACGGCGCTGCCGAAGCGGGTCGCCTGATCCAGGCCGAGTACTTCGGTTGTCAGCCAATCGGCGGTCGGTTTTAGGGCACTGTAAACCAGAGCCCAGAGTGCTGCAAACGCGATAAGGCGCAGCCACAATCCCCGGCTTCCCGATGCAGCGCGTTGCTCTTTCACGATCGTCAGCATGAACAGCTTTCACTTTTCTGTGCCGGCGCATCGGAACCGTTGCCGTACAGACGTTTCTTGAGATAAAGCGCCACAACCACCAGCCCGATCATGACCGGCACTTCGACCAGCGGCCCGATAACTGCCGCGAAGGCCCCGCCGTGGTTGATGCCGAAGGTTGCGATCGCCACGGCGATCGCCAGCTCGAAGTTGTTGGAGGCCGCCGTGAAACTCAGCGTTGTGGCCTGACCGTAGGTGGCATGCACCCGCTTGCTCATGAAGAATGAGATGAAGAACATCAGCACGAAGTAGATGAGCAGCGGAATCGCAATCCGCACCACATCGAGCGGGAGGTTGACGATATACTGGCCTTTGTATGAGAACATTACCACGATCGTAAAGAGCAGGGCTACCAGTGTCATGGGGCTGATCTTCGGGATGAAGGTCGTGTGATACCACGTCTTGTCCTTCAGCATAATCAGCGTAAAGCGCGTGATCACGCCGGCCAGAAAGGGAATCCCCAGATAGATGAAGACGCTCTTCGCAATCTGGCCGATGGTAACATGGACCACCACGCCCTTGAGCCCGAACCACGTCGGCAGGACGGTAATGAAAACATAGGCGTAGACCGAGAAGAAGAGAACCTGAAAGATCGAGTTGAACGCCACGAGTCCCGCGCAATATTCACAATCCCCCTGGGCCAGGTCGTTCCAGACGATGACCATGGCGATACAGCGCGCCAGCCCGATCAGGATGAGCCCCACCATGTACTCCGGCTTGTCGCTCAGAAAGAGAACGGCCAGCGCGAACATGAGGACCGGCCCCACAACCCAGTTCTGTACCAGCGACAGCCCAAGAACCTTCAGGTTTTTAAAAACCGGGCCCATTTCTTCATAGCGCACCTTGGCGAGCGGTGGATACATCATCAGGATAAGTCCGGCCGCCAGCGGCACATTGGTCGTCCCGACATTGAAGCGGTTCCAGAATCCAGAGATGCCGGGGTAGACATAACCGATTACGACGCCGACGGCCATGGCTGCAAAAATCCACACCGTGAGAAACCGGTCGAGAAATGAAAGTCTTTTAGAAAGATGTTCGCTCATAATCGTTCCTTTTCAAATTACCCAAGCAGTTTCTTGATGTCCTCTGTTGACAAGAGCTTCCCTGCGCTGCGCACCTTGCCATCGACGGCAAGCGCCGGCGTCGTCATGGTACCGAACCGCATGATCTCCTGGATGTCTGAGACTTTTTCGACAGAGGCGTCGATCCCCAGAGACCGAACCGCCGCTTCCGCATTGGCCGTAAGCTGCTTGCACTTCGCGCAACCCGTTCCCAGTATCTGCACGTTCCTCATCTTTCCCCTCGCTCATTGCACCCGCCCTGACACTGTTTGCGCGTCAGCCATTGTTTCAACGATACCGTAAGCGATTTCGTCACCTCCCGCGGCAGAATCGCCTGCAGCGTATCCAGAACCTGCTTTTGAGCCGACGAGGGCGACTCGTTGACCCGGTAATAGACCCAGACCGCTTCCCGCCGGTCCTTCACGAGGCCGGCATTGAGCAAATAGCGCAGATGACGCGACGCCTTCGATTGCGTAATCTGCAGGGTCTCCATCAGGTCGCACACGCAGAGCTCGCCTCTCTGTTGCAGAAGCAGCGCGAGCATCTTGAGCCGTGTTTCATCGGACAGGGACTTGAAGATTTTTGTCAGGGTATCCATTAGCGCCTCCGTTGTTCATGTTTGCATATACTCGCTTAAGCGGTTATATGCAAGTCCATATTATCGCGGCTCGAAAAGGAGGGGGGAATTACTTGAGACTGGGGGACTTGCCCGTTCGCGTCAACAACACTATCCCCTGCGCCAACAGGCCGTAGGCGGCGATCAGGGTCGCCATCGGAAATGCCGTTCCGTCGTGGAAGATCCCGACCAGGGCGCCGCCCGTGGCGCCGATGACGGATTGGATGGTGCCGAGCAGGGCCGAAGCGCTTCCGGCCTCTGCGGCAAAGGGTTGCATCGCCATGGCCGTGGCGTTCGGAAAAATCAGTCCCAGTGTGCCGATGCATAGGAACAGGAGGGAAAACAGCAGCGGAAAACCGCCGAAACCCGTGGCGGCAGCGACCACCAGCAGCAGCCCGAAGCAGACATTGAAATGCATGGCCTTGCGTAAAATCTGGTCTGCCGTAAACCGCCTGAGCAACCAGCGATTGGATTGACCGCCGATATAAAGCCCGAGCGAATTCGTCGCAAACAGGAATCCGAAAAAGCCGACCGGAACACCGAACAGCTCGATAAAAATAAAGGAGGCGTTGGCAATGTAACTGAAGAGAATGCCGGACGTGCAGCCGATCGCCAGGGCCGGACCGACAAAACCGGGATGGATCATAACGCGTCCGTATCCCTTAAAGACCTCCGCGATATGGCCCCGCATCCGGTTTTCGCGGGGAAGGGTTTCCGGAATCGCAAGCATGCAAGCCGCCAGGCAGAGGACACCGAACAGCGTAATAGACCAGAAGATCTCGCGCCAGCCGCCATAGGTCAGCAGGAGGCTTCCCAGAAAAGGTGAAACGATGGGGCCGATGCCGCCGACGATCATCATCATCGAATAGAACGCCGCCGCTTCCCTTTCTTCATACAGATCCCGAACGATCGCACGGGAGACGACCATGCCCGCCGATCCGCCCAAGCCCATGAGAAAACGGGAGGCGATCAGCGACTGGATGGACTGTGACAGTGCGCAGACCATGGCCGTCGCGCTGAAAAGCAGGCAGCCGAGCATCAGCGGCCCGCGCCGTCCGGCCCTGTCACTCAGGGTGCCCCAGACAACCTGCCCGACCGCCATTCCGAAAAGAAAAACAGCCAGCGTCATCTGCACCGCGCCGGTTGTTGTGGAGAGATCCCGGGCAATGCGGGGGAAGGCCGGCAGATACATGTCGATCGCGAAGGGCGCGAAAGCGGACAGGGCTCCCAGGGTCCACGCCAGCGTTCTGGCTGACGTGCGGGAGGGGAAGGTGCCGCTCGACTGTGGTGGGCGATTCATCGATGAAAAAGTTTTCCGTTGAGACATACGATCTAGACGCTCCACAAAGTGAGAAGGCGCTCACGTTTATTTCGGGGCCGCGCTATATTAAGGGCGCCAAAGGCGCCGGCGGCTCAACCTTAATACCGGTTTGTGCATCATAACGCAACCGCTGTCCGCCGCCAAACAGTGAATCCGCTTGGACGATGTCGCGTTCTGTGATACGGTCGTGCAAGTTTTTGCTTCTTCTGAGGAGTTACATTCATGCAGTCCTTTCATGATGCCATCATTTGGCTCAACGGCTATCTCTGGGGCCCGCCGATGCTGGTCCTGCTCTTCGGCGCCCATCTGTTTCTGACCTTCCGCCTGCGTTTTCCGCAGCGCCATATCGGAACAGCCATCCGTTTGTCCGTGACGCCGGATAGAAAGAGCGCCGGGGATATCAGCCCTTTCGGCGCGCTGGCGACGGCCCTGGCCGCCACGATCGGCACCGGCAATATCGTGGGGGTCTCTACGGCTGTTGCGTTGGGCGGCCCGGGGGCCGTCCTCTGGATGTGGCTCACGGGCGTATTCGGGATCGCTACCAAATATTCCGAGGCCCTGCTGGCTGTGAAATACCGGGTCAGAACCTCAGACGGCAGCATGATGGGCGGCCCCATGTATGCGCTGGCGCGGGGCCTGAACATGAAATGGCTGGCCGCGCTCTTCTGCCTCTTTACCGCCCTAGCCGCTTTCGGCATCGGCAATATGGTCCAGGCCAATTCCATCGCGACATTGGCTAACGAGACCTTCCACATCTCGCCCGTCGTCTCCGGAGGGGTCATGGCGGCGCTCACCGCCCTTGTGGTGCTTGGCGGGATTCAATCCATCGCCTGGGCCTGCACACTGCTCGTCCCCTTCATGGCGGTCTTCTATGTCATCGGGTGCCTGATCATTCTGTTCATCAACGCCCCTTGGCTGTCAGAGACGCTGCATTTGATTTTTCACGATGCCTTTACGCCCCGGGCAGCGGGTGGCGGATTCATTGGCGCAACAACGATGATGGCCATGCGTTTCGGCATCGCCCGCGGCCTCTTTTCCAACGAATCGGGACTGGGGTCTGCGCCCATCGTGGCCGCTGCTGCACAGACGCGCAATCCTGTCCGCCAGGCCCTCATCTCGTCAACCGGCACCTTCTGGGACACCGTCGTAATCTGTGCGATGACCGGTCTCGTCGTGGTCAGTTGCGTCGTGCGCATGCCAGCGGGTATGGAAGGCCTCAACGGCGCCACGCTTACGAAGGCGGCCTTTGCGCTCATTCCCGTTGTCGGCCCCATTGTGCTGGTCGGCGGGCTCTTGACCTTCGTCTTTTCGACGATCCTCGGCTGGTCATACTATGGAGAAAAAGCAGTGGAATATCTCTTCGGAAAGGCGGCCGTGAAACCCTACCGCTATTTGTGGGTGATCGCTGTCTTTCTAGGTTCCGTGGCAACTGTGCCACTGGTGTGGGATCTGGCCGATGCCATGAACGCCCTCATGGCCGTTCCGAACCTCGTTGCGCTCTTTCTGCTCAATGGCGTGGTTGTGGCGGAAACCAGGACATACCTCTGGGAGAAACAGTTGGAAGCGTATGCGGCGGATGACGCCATGCAGGAAATCGACACCGTACCGGGCCTCGATGTTCTTGCCGAACCGACACCGGATGAAGATTAGTCCCATTTGGTCGGCAGGATTTAACATTGACAGCATCCAGAGCCGGTGTATACTTTAAAGGTGTCATTTTTTATACGAATGCAAAAGAAAGGGTCGAATGTTATGCGAAACAAGAACCTTTATGGGATCATTTTTCTAATGATACTGGTTACGGCGTTTACAGTATCTTGTACGAGATATGAACAAAAGATCGCGCCGCTGGAGCTTCCCGCCGCCTCTCCGAACATGATTCAGGTGGCAGGTGCGCAGATCGTTGCCAAGGCCTTTGATACCAAGAAAGAAGCGGAAGAGTGCTTCGGATTCGACATTTTGGGGGCAGGTGTGCTGCCCATTCAGGTGGTTTTCGATCACAAAGGGACCGACGCACTGGAAATTGTAGCGGACAAGGCCTTTATGGTGGACGTTGACAACAAGCTGTGGCCGGTGCTCGATTCCCGTATGGTTTATGACAGAATTGAAAAGAAGACCGAACTGGGTGAAGTCGCACCCAGAGGGGCCAAGTACGGTGCGCTCGGTGGTATCGCAGGTGGTATCATCGGTGCGGCGATCGGGATCGTATCGGGACAGAACGTGGGAGATGCCGCGATGAAAGGTGCCGTCGCAGGCGCTGCGGGCGGTGCGGTACTGGGTGGTGCAACGGGGCTAGATAATTCCGATGCGCAGCGATCGATTAGTGAAGACCTCAAGGCGCGTTCCATGCAGAACAAGAGCATCAAGCCCAACGAGATCTCCTACGGCTACATCTTCTTCCCCGGCGAAGCAAAACAGGGCAAGGAGCTTCGCATTACCGTAAAGGATACGGTGACGGGAGCCCTTTATCCTCTTATTATGAATCTGGAAAAACCGAAAAAGCAATAAATCGCAACAGGACCGCCTCATGACGCCTGAGAAAAAAATCGCCCCTTCCATTCTCTCCGCCGACTTCGGCCGGCTTGAAGCCGAGATTAAATCGGTCGAAGCGGCCGGGGCGGACTGGATCCACGTCGATGTGATGGATGGGAGCTTTGTTCCCAATATCACCATCGGTCCTCCGGTAATTCGGTCGATTCGTCGCGCGACAACGCTGTTTTTCGATGTCCATCTGATGATCGATCATCCGGAACGATATCTTGAGGCATTCGCAAATGCGGGCAGCGACGGGATTACCGTGCATGTCGAGGCGACGAACCATCTGAATCGGGCGATTCATCGGATCAAGGAGTTGGGGAAAAAGGCGGGTGTCTCCCTGAATCCGGCGACACCCCTTGGCGCCGTGGAGGAGATCTTCGGAGATATCGATCTGCTCCTGATCATGACAGTGAATCCCGGATTCGGAGGCCAGAGTTTTATCCGAAGCACGCTCGACAAGATCCGAAAGGCCAGACAGTGGGCAGATGCCCTGGAGCAGCCGCCTATTATTGAGGTCGATGGCGGGGTGAATCTGGAAAACATCGCCGAGATCTCGGAGGCGGGGGCGGATGTCTTTGTCGCGGGATCGTCCGTCTTTACCTCTGGGGACTACGCCAAGACGATCCGGCAGATGAAGCAGAAGATAAACGGGTAGCGGAACAATCTACTTGCTGAATTAAGGAGATTGCTTCATCACTGCGCTCCTCCCCGCTATAGAGGCGGGACAAGCGCAATGACAGGATTTGAGATCTTTCAAGCGTTCGTCACCTGTCGCTCCGGCGGCAGAGATTATGCGAGCGGTTTCCCCCTAAAGGTTTTCCTTTTGACTGCATCGAGAAATAGGTTCTTCAGCTCTTGAGCTTTTTCGGGGTATGCTGCTGCGCCCTCCCGGCCCCAAGGGATTTTCCCTCCGGCCATCAGGTGGTGGCCGCCACCCGTCCCGATTCCCGTTACGATTTGTTTCGCCAGGTTTCCCGCATGCCCCTGTCGTCCCGCCATTCGAAGCGAAAAGTAAAGTCCGTCTTGAAGACGCCCATAGCAAAGCGCCCATTTAATGCCCTCCAACCGCACCAGCAGATCCGCTATTTCTGATAACGCATCGGTGCTGTCAATCTCCTTCAGATCGGCGATAACGATGTCGTCACTGACGACTGCCTGCTCGATGGTCCGGGCAAGACGCTTGAAGTATTCGCGACTGAGCCGAGGATGTTCAATCGAAGAGAGAAGTTTGAAATCGACCCAGGGGTAGAGGAAAATATTGGCGGCGCTGTCAGGGGGACCTGCCGTACGCCCGAAATCACGGGTATCTGAACGGATGCCGTAGATGAGCGCCGTGGCGACCTCGCGATGAATGTCGGTAAGCCCTGAATCGCGTAGATACTCCGTCAGGATGCTGGACGTGCTGCCGTAATCGGGGCGAATGTCTGCAAAGGGACTGTCGCAGATGTTTTCCTTCCCGCTATAAGGAGATTCGTGGTGGTCGATGACGATGTCGGGACAGAGAGATTCGGGCAGGGAATGATTGCCGGCGACCGGTTGGCTGTCCATCAAGGCGATCAGCTTGTAATCCTTCAACCGGAGTTCGGAGAGGGGGTGGAGATCCATCTTGATGGACTTGACCAGTGTTCGGTTCTCGGCCCGCCCGATCATGCCGCCATAGGCGATGGTGGCGTGTCCGTTCCAGACGGATGTGACGAGATAGTGGAGGGCAAATGCCGAGGCGAGCGCATCGGGATCGGGATTGTCATGCGTCACGATCAGCAGGGTTCCCGCACACCGACCAACAAATTCACGCAACACTTCGACTTTGGGTATGCTGCCTTGATTCATGGATTCAGCCGCCGATGCTTTTTCTTGGACCCGTGCAATCCCGCGGAGCAGCAACCTGTTGGGGCTGAATTTGCCGCCAAACCGAGGTTTGTGACCTGCATCCTGATGTTTCTCAGTCGTTTACGTGTGACTCGTCACCTGTCACTGCGGCGTCAGCCGCGCTATACTCAGACGCAACAGGGAACCGCCCTGCCCGGCAGCAGCGCCATCCGGTAAGGCCGCCTCTCCAAAAGATCAAGAGCCAGCATCTCCCGGATCTCTTCCAGTTTCACAATACGGTAATCCATTCCGGACAATTTTTCCAGCAGTGCGATGAAGTGATCGGCCCAGATCCCGCCTTCCGCCTCGGCATGAACGGGAAGGATATGCAGGCCGCCTTTTTTCAGTTCAACGAGAATGCGGTCGACGCCTCCTTCAACGCCGATTTCTTCCAGGCAGGGAAGATCCGACGGGATTTCGACGAGTCCGGTTTGTGTTTCGATAAAGGGATGCTGCGCACGCGAGCAGCTCAGAAAGGTGAAGGGATAGGTTTTGACAACGGCAAGGGCCCGGTCATCCACGGTCCAGGCAGGTGCCCCGAAGGATCGCGGTTCATGCCCCACCAGGTGAACGTAGGCCTCGACGCCGCGCCGGAACCAGTCTGCAACCCAGCGGTCGGAGCGGGTCGCCAGGTCGTCCTGCCAGCGCCGGTGATCCCAGGCATGGAAGGCCACCTCATGCCCCTCGGCGATGATCCGTCGGACTAGGTCCGGAAAAGACAGGGCGATTTTCGGTGACGGCAGTAGCGTGCCATACAGCGCGGTTTTGAATCCGTAGAGCTGTGCAGCGTTGGTGCGCGCCATCTTTTTCAGGAAGCGCGGATTTTTCAGAAGCTGCAAGATGGCGCGTCCGGAGGCGTCCGGTCCCAGGCTCAGGAAGAACGTCGCCTTGACGCCAAACCGATCCAGAATCTCCAGGAGCTTTGGGACGCCCCGCTTCATGCCGACGTAGGTGTCGACATCGATCTTTAGGCCGAGAATATTGCCGGTCATTCGTTCTCTTCAAGGAACGCGTAGAGGGTTCGCTTCATCGAATCCTCCAGGCCGATTTCCGGCCGCCACCCCAGAAGCTGTGTGGCCTTGGCGATGGAGGGCTTCCGCGTGACGATATCCTGATAGCCCTTGCCGTAGTACTGATCGGATTTGACCTCGACAATTTCAGAAAAACGGTCGTCGCTTTTGTGGCGGGGATGGGCCATGAAGAGATTCTTCAGGAGAGTGGCCAGTTCGGCAACGGAGCATTCGTTCCGAGGATTGCCGATGTTGATGATCTGGTTCTTGCAGCAGTTGTCTTTGTTTTCGAGGATCTTGACCAGCGCGGCGATGCCGTCGTCGACATAGGTGAAACAGCGCTTCTGGTTGCCACCGTCCACCAGGCTGATTGGTCGTTTCATCATTAACTCGGCGATAAATTGGGTGACGACACGCGAGCTGCCCTCTTTGGCGGCATCCAGGGAATCCAGTCTCGGGCCGATCCAGTTAAAGGGGCGGAAGAGTGTGAAGTCGACATGGCCGCGGGTGCCATAGGCGTAGATGACACGGTCGAGGAGCTGCTTGCTGCTGGAATAGATCCACCGTTCCTTCTGGATGGGGCCTGTGACCAAATAGCTTTCGTCTTCCGTGAATTCCGGGTCCGGGCAGGCGCCATAGACTTCGGAGGTGGAGGGGAAGACGATCCGTTTGCGATACTTGACGCACTGCTTGACAATCTGCAGATTCATCTCGAAGTCGAGATGGAAGACGCGGAGGGGATCCTCGACGTAGAGCTTCGGCGTGGCGATGGCCACCAGGGGCATGATGACGTCGCACTTTTTGATGTGATACTCGATCCACTCCTTGTTGATCTCGATGTCCCCTTCGAGGAAGTTGAAGCGGGGATGGTCGAGGGCGCTGCCGAGTCGGTCGGAGCCCAGATCCATGCCGTAAATCGTCCAGTCGGTCGTCTCGAGAATCTGATTGGCCAGGTGATGCCCTATAAAACCGTTAACGCCCAGGATAAGAATCTTCATGTCAGTTGTTCCCCTGTTTTGAAATGTAATGCAATGCTGCTATCGGCCAGCCGCTTTCCGGCCATCTCAACGTCCTTCAGTCGTAACCACCCGCTGCCCGTGCGGACCCGAACACCGGCGCCATCATTGATGACGGCGCCACAGGGAATGTCCGCTTTCACGTCGCTATCCTCTGGAATGCCCCACCAGACGATTACTTTGCGCCCATCCGGAAGATAGGTAAAGGCCCCGGGATAGGGATCGGTCACGGCGCGAATCAGATTATAGATCTGCATGGAAGAGGCCTGCCAGTCGATGAGGCCGTCTTCAGGGCGTCGCCGTCCGAAGTAACTCCCCTGGCTCAGATCCTGAGGAATTTTTGGCGCGCGTCCTTCCCGGATCAGCGGCAGCACGTCATGGAGCAAGCGCTCTGCCGCGATCAGGAGCTTCTTGAACAGGCTGTGCGCCGTATCCTCCAGGGTAATCTCGACACGCCGCTGTCCCACGATATCGCCGGCATCGGCGCGGGCGACCATATGGTGCAATGTCACGCCGGTTTCCGTCTCGCCATTGACGAGAACCCAATTGATGGGGACCCGGCCACGGTATTTCGGAAGCAGCGAGCCGTGAAGATTATAGGCGCCTGCCTTTGGAATGTCCAGGGTGGCTTCGGGCAGGAGGTTGCGATAGTAAAAAGAAAAAATCGAATCAGGCGCCATCGCTGCGATACGCTCGACCCACTCTGGGGTGTTGACCGTCTCCGGTTTGAAAACAAGGATGCCGTTCTCACGTCCCCAGTCGGCGACCGATCCGAACCACCTGTTTTCGTCGGGGTTATCCTCATGGGTGAAGATTGCAGTGATCTCGAACCCGGCCTCCTTCAACGCCTTGAGACCGACGAGGCCCATGTCGTGATAAGCGAAGACAACGGCCCTCATGGCTTATCCGAAGTTGCGCGATAAATATTGTCGATGACGTATTCCGGCCGTTTGCGGACCTGTTGGTAGATCCGTCCGATGTATTCTCCCATGATGCCGAGCGCGAAGAACTGAAAGCCGACGAAGGCAAAGAGGATGGCAAAGAGCGTAAAGACACCTTCGGCCGCCCATGATGCGCCGTAAGCCAGTCGCGCGATGGCGAGGACGCATCCCAGGCTGATGCCCATCAATGCGAAGAGAATGCCGCTGTACAGGATGATTTTCAGCGGAAAGGCCGAGAAGGATGATACCAGGTCGAATTGCAGATTGATCAATTTGCGCAGCGGGTAGTTGGACTCGCCCGCAAAGCGTTCTTCATGCGCCACCTCGATCTCGGTGACCTTCTTTGCGAAGTACGTTGCCAGCGCCGGGATAAAGGTGGATTGCTCGTGGCAGTCGATCATGCGGTCAACGATCGGGCGGCGATAGGCCCGCAACATGCAGCCCCAGTCGGTCATCTTGACCTTGGTGATCTTGCGCGCCACCATATTGATGACCTTGGACGGCCACTTTCTGAAAATGGAATCCTTTCGTTCCCTGCGGATGGTTCCTACGACGTCGAACCCGCCGTCTTCCATCGTTTTCAGCAAGCGGGGGATTTCTTCCGGCGGGTTCTGGAGATCCGCATCCATCGTGACGACGATCTCGCCCTGGGAAACGAAAAATCCGGCAAAGATGGCGGCATGCTGTCCGTAGTTTTTTGTCAGCTCGACGATAACGATTCCGGGCTCCCTGCCGAACTCCTTGAGGAGGGCGAGCGAGTTGTCCCGGCTGCCGTCATCGACCATCACGATCTCATAAGATTTTCCAAGGCCGTCCAAGACCGGCCGTAGCCGCTCCATCAGACGACGCAGGCCTTTCTCCTCATTGAAGACTGGAATGACGACGGAGACCTGAAGTGCTGAATCAGCCATGGCTTACAATCTCCTTGATGGCCGCGCACACATAATGGACATCCTGTTCCGTCATGGTCGGAAAAAGGGGCAGTGAGAGGATCCGGTCCGTAACGGCCTCGGTATTCGCAAGATCGTGCGTGGCCTTCCCGAATCTGTCTTGAATATAGTTCAGCCGGTGACAGGCCGGAAAGTGAATACCATATCCGATGTTGTAATCTGAGAGCCGTTGCATGAAGGTCCCCCGCTCCATCGCCTGTATCTTGATGATGAAGAGATGCCAGGAGTGGATATGGGGATAATCGGGCAGTTGCGGCAGCTCGATCCCGTCAACACCTCGGAGCCCCTCCAGATAGCACTGGGCCAGTTTTTCTCTCGCGGCGTTCATTTCCTTGAGGCGGCCCAGTTGGGCGATTCCCAGAGCGGCCTGGATGTCAGTCATATTGTACTTGAACCCGGGGAGGGCGATGTCATACTCGGGATTGCCTCCCTTGCCATAGCGTTTCCAGGCGTCGCGCTCGATACCGTGGAACCTCAGGAGGCGCAGCCGCTTCTCCAGGTCTGGATCGAACAACGTCACCAGGCCCCCCTCTCCGGTCGTTATGTTCTTGATCGGATGGAAGGAGAAGATGGCGATGTGGCCGAAACCGCCGGCGTGAATGCCCTTGTAATAGGTGCCGATCGCGTGGGCGGCATCCTCGATCACCACCAGCTGATGCGCCTTGGCGATCGCGTTGATCCGATCCATGTTGACCGGAGCGCCGGCAAAGTGGACAGGGATAATGGCCCGGGTTCTGGGCGTGATCAGCTGCTCAATCTGACCCGGATCGATGTTCAGGGTGCCGTAATCGACATCGGCAAAAACGGGTGTCCCGCCGCAGAGGGCGATCATATTGACCGTTGAGGCGAAGGTCATGGAAGGCGTGATGATCTCGTCGCCCGCCTGCAGATTCAGGGCCGTCAGGGCGAGGTGCATCCCCGCCGTCGCCGACGTGAGAGAAATCGCACAGGGCGCGCCAGTCAGCGCGGAGAATTGTTCTTCAAAGGCCTTGCACTGGGGGCCGGTGGTGATCCAGCCCGATTTCAGGCAGGCCACCACGCCCTCGATTTCGGTGTCGCCGATCGAGGGTCGGTTCAGGGGTAAAAAATCGTCTCTAATCTGCAATGGTCGATCCTTTGGCAGAAGGTTTCGCGTGTATCTTTATCAAAAAAAGGGCGTCATTGCTCCATAATATTTCCAGATTCGGGAATTCCTTTTTCAGGTTGGCCAGGCGTCGCGGGTACTGTGTGACACAATAGACCTCTCCCTGCCTTCGGCACAGATCATAGAATTCCTGAGAGGAAAGAAAATAGTGCTTCCGTTCAGCCTCCGGCAACTTCGGAATCCCGGGGGCGAGTTCCCCCCAGTCCGTTACAATGGGGGTCCTGAGCTTCGTATAAAAATCGATGCCGTAAAATGCGATGTCGTACTGATAGAGTTCCTTGTCAGGGGGGAGGTATTTTTTTACGACCTGCGCGATCGGCCAGGCAGATTTGTATGGCGCGAGAAAATTCGTTGCCGGCATCACGAGAGAGGTCATGAAGATAACACTGAACGCATAGATTGTGATGAACCACCCCTCCCGTTTGAAGCGCTCCATTCGATCAGGCAGAAAAAGCATCAGGATCAGAATGATAATCGGAACGTCAATAAGGCCCAGCCAGTTGAATGTTTCCAGAAAGTCCAGATCACCCCCCAGATTTCCCTGTTGCATGAACGGGGGAATGATGAGCGCCACGATCAGGAGCAGGGATTGAACATAGACGGGCACCCGGTAAAGCGGCTTCGCATCCATGCCAGCAGGGAAACGGTCTTCTGCAATCCTGAAAATGCAACCCATGATAACGGCAACGGGTAAAAAGACCGGGCCCAGATACGGGATCAGCTTGGACGACGAAACAGAGTAGAAAAGGAAGATCAGTCCGGCCCAAACGAGCAGGAACCTGTAATCGTGTTTTTCAAAGAGCTCGCGCCAACGAACGGACCCCTCCTTGACGGCCACCCACAACCAGGCGCCCCAGGGGATCGTGCCGACAAGTAAAATAGGAACGTAATAAAACAATGAACCCGCCCGGCCATGCATTGTTGTCGTGTAACGCAGGAAATGTTCCTGGACAAAGAAGAACCAGAGAAAATCGGGGTTGGCCCGCTGGGCCAGGATCACCCAAGGCAGCACGCAGGCCAGCAAAGCCAGAATGCCCACGGGGGAAATGAGTCGGGGGATGTCCCGCCATCTCTTTTCGACGATCAGCCACAGTCCAAGAATGCCGAAGGGAAAGACGATGCCGATCAGCCCTTTGGTGAGGAAGGCCAGCGCGCAGGCGACATAACATCCATAGATCCATCCCCTCCGTTTGGGTTCGCCGGAAAGATAGAGATAGCCCATCCAGATAGCCAGGCAGACGAAGAAAGTCAGGGGCATGTCGAGAATATTGATCTTTCCGATCAGATAATGAAAGAGAAAGGTGCTCAGAACGCCGGCGGCATAGAGTCCCGTTCGGGTATCCCGAAATCGGCGGCCGATAAAATAGACGATCAGGACGCATCCCCACGTGCACAAGGCCACGAATAGGCGCGCGGAAAAGGCGCTTTCCCCAAGGACCTTGAAAATAAGGGCCGTTGCCCAGTAGGCCAGGGGAGGCTTTTCCAGATAGACGACGTGGTGGAGTTGGGGCGTGACATAATCACCAGTCTGATTCATCAGGCTCGGGATGTCGCTGTAACGGCCTTCGTCCGGTTCCAGGAGGGGCATGAAGGCGTTCATCACGACAAACAGAAAAAGCGGAATAATGAAAAGAAATAGAAGTTTTGCTCGTTTTTCGGGCATGCCCCGGTTCCTTCCGGCAGAGAGTGAAAAGCGTTTTTCTTTCAGCCCCATCTGGTATATGGTCAGATAGCGATGCGCTTAACCGGCATTCCTAACACAAATTGTCGGCAAAATGAAGTGGATTGAGACGCGATGCATCTTGTGATCGACGGATACAATTTGATCCGGCAATCGGAGTTCTTGCGGCAGGCGGAGCGAGTCGGCCTCGAGGCGGGGCGCAAACGCCTGCTTGAGGCGTTGTCGGCCTTCAAGAAGGCGCGGGGCCATGCGATCACGGTCGTTTTCGACGGCTGGGATACGGGGTCGCCCATAGAGGAGCGGACCCGCGAGGGGTCGATCACCGTTGTCTTCTCGCGCCAAGGTGAAAAGGCGGACGATGTCATCCGGCGCATTGCCGCGAAGGGCGGCCGGGACCTGATGGTCGTGACTTCTGATCGGGAGCTGGCCTTTGCCGTCAGCCGACGTGGGGTGTCGGTAATGCCCTCCCATCGCTTCGAGGAAACGATGAGGCAGGCGGATGCTCCCGACGCCTGGGGCGGCAAGGATAGCGGCGACGACGATGACACAGCGCTTCATGGGACAAAGAAAAAGGGTCCATCGAAGAAATTGTCCAAAAGCAAACGGACGCTCGATCGCACGGCGAGGAGGCTGTAAGGATAGATGAATCGGGGCATTCTCTTGCTGATTATGGCCGAGTTCTGCTTTGCCGCCTCAACGGTCTTCGCGAAATTCGTCACGACCTCGTCCGCGATCCCGGCGATCGAGATCACCTTTTGCCGGGTTTTTCCTGGGATGATCATCGCCGCGCTGTATATGTGGAAGACAGGCACTTCGTTTAAGCCTCATCGGGTGTCCCTCATCGTTGCACGGGCGGGCTTCAATTTTCTGGCCCTGGTGGCCTTCTTCTACGCGGTTCAGTATGGGTCGGTTACCAACGCCAACATGCTGAACATGACCTATCCGGTTTTCATTTTTCTTTTCGCGCCGCTGCTCAAGCTGGAAGGGGCTCACAAGCACGGCGCTCTTCTCCTGATCGCGGCGATGGCGGGAATCTACCTGGTCATCTTTCCGGACTTCACTCATATCAACATCGGCGATTTGATCGGCCTTTGCTCGGGCTTCTTTGCGGCCTTTTCTGTTATCTCCCTGGCTGCTGCGCGGGAGCATGATTCGACGGTTCTGATTGTTTTTTATCTCATGGCGATCGGAACGGTCTGCAATGCGATCCTCATGGCGCCTGTCTTTGTCATGCCCGATCTGAGAATTCTCTTTCTGCTTCTTGGAAGCGGCCTGATGGGCGTGCTGGCGCAAGTCTTTCTCACCATGGGATACAAGGACGTCAGCGCCAAGGCGGGTTCAATGGTCTCCTGTTCGCGCATTCTCTTTGCGACAGCCATGGGGAGTTTCTTTTTTGCCGAGCCCCTGTCCCTTCGGATCGTCTGCGGGGGCCTGCTGATCATCGCCGCGATTATCGGCGTGAGCGTGCAGCAGCAAAAGGTAGCGGCGACGGACGACCAATAGGGCAGGCTGCCCGCTTCGCGTGCAGTTTAAAGTTCTGAGTTTAAAGTTTGAAGTTCTGGGGTCCGGTGAAAAGTATATATTCCGGTCATTGCGCGCGAAGCGAAGCAATCTGCTCAAGCGTTTGAAGTTGATGGACTCGAAAAAATTCAAAAGGCAAGAGGATTGCGGGACGGCTCTCTTCCGCCATGTTTGGTGGCATCTTGCAGGATCTGTCGGGATGGAAAAAGCTTTGATTCGCGTTCGAGCCCCATCCCGCAATCCTCTTGTAAGAGTGGTGGACGCGTTATTTGACCTTTGGCAATTCCATCAATGTTTGAAATGTAACGGCCCCGGTGCGGTTATGAAAATCAGAAGTTTAACTTGCGATTTTCATAACCGCCCTTTCTTCCCATTAACGATCAAGTGGGCCGCGGGCGGGGTTGCCTTTTCTCCCGCAAGGCTCTCGGGCTTGTCGTTTCTCGGATTTGGCCACAGGGGATGCCTTGCCCCCTCCGCCGTCGCGACCCCTTGCGCGCTCGCGCTTCGGTTTCCCCCATGCCCAAATCCGGAAACGAACGAACGCCTGCAAGTTACAAAGGTGTCTCCGATCATTCAAATTGTAGTGATATAAGGAAATTATAGAATTACTTGTTCCCGGCGACTTAGTCGACGCGATTAGCAAAACAGGAAGGAGTGTGCTGGATGAAGATAAGAATGATCGTTTTGCTTTTGTTGATTGTATGTCTTGTCGTTCCTATTACTTCAAACGCGGGTACTGGTCCGGTCCGTGCGGAGCTTGCACAGATATTTGAGGATTCGGTCAAAAAAGCAAAGTCCGTAGATAAGTCATTACAATCCATACAAATTATTGAGAGTTCCGACACGTATTTAATTATCGGTAAAATCAACGGCATGGACGTATGCAGCAAGGATGTAGAGAACCTTGTCGCTATTCTGCAGGACGCTATTGAGGAACATCCTTCTATCGACAGAAATATTGGTCCATATATTTTTTCCTTCATCGACGATGACGGAAAACGAAGATCATATAAAACGAAGGAGGTAGAAAAAAATATAGATATACCGAAATGCAGGGGAATCTATGTTTCGGTGCCCAAGTGAAAAGCAAAAGTTGCTAACAAAATCAATCCAGCCGATCGCTACGCTCCCGCTGATTTTTTCGTTCCCGGCGACTTTATCGCCGGGATTAGATTAGAGCGGATGAAGTGCTTTAAAAGCTAAAAGTATGTCGCAGCGGTCACTCACAAAGTAAAGTTGCAAAAAGAAAAGTCTTGCCCGTTACTTTCTGATTACCGTGTACAAAGCCGAATCAGTAAACTCTCCAGCAAAATCCTCGCATCCTGCCCTGTCGATTTCATGGCGAGGTCGGTTTCCAGCAGACGGTCCATGAAGGCGAGGCATTCGTCCAATGTAAAGCCCGCTGAATGTTTCAGGGTGTTGTAGAGGCCGTAGGGATGCATTCGCGCGAGTTCCGGCGAGCCGCCCTCGGACTGGCCCCACTGCTTGACGATGGGATGCAGGTTTTTCTGGAACTGCGGATAATCCATGCCGGGGCGGTAGCCTTTGAGCTTACCGGAGGCGAGCAGGAGCTTGGCGTAGGTGAGCAGACGGATCTCGCGCACGATCATGGCGAGGATCATCAGGGGCTGGTTGCCCTGGTCGAGGAGATCCCGAATGACGGCAAGCGCCTTTGCGGCCTGCCTTTCCGAAATGGCGGCGGTCAGGGCAAAGACGGAATCCTCTTTGGCGCGCCTGATCAGGGCGTCGATATCCCCCTCGTCAATGGAGGTCCGGTCGCCTGTATAGGCGGCAAGCTTTGCGATCTCGGCATTCATCTTGACGAGGTCGTTTCCCGTCTTCTTTTCCAACGCCCGCAGGGCCGCGGGCGACAAGGTTTTCCCTGTACCCGCCAGGGCCTCGCGCGACAGGGCCGCCATAATCTGGCGCTGGTTCGATTCCTGCGCGGCCTTTGAAAATTCGAGGACTGCGCCAGCCTCCGCGATCTTTTTGTAAACGCCCTTGCGTCGATCGACGCTATCTGCAATCAGGATGAGATGATTGCCGGGCGGAATGCCGAGTTGCAGGAGTTCCTCCAGATCAAAGGTGTCCAGGCCACCGGAGGGCTCGGGGGCGGACGGGTCGCAGAGCGAGATCAGCCGCGGCAACCACTCCTGCCGCGTATCGAACTCTTCTCCTGAAAGTACTTTCTTCCAGTCCGCATCGGGGATGTTCTTCCAGTTGTCGCCCTGAAGATCCTCCAGTTGCCACCCCGATTTTTTGATGAAGATCATAAACTGTTTGACGGCACGCTCAGGCTCCGAATCAAGCAATTCTAAGGCCTTGAGCAGGGATGACGATGTGACGCCGGCCGGCCGTAGAAAATCCGGATTCTTGATCACGACGGCTTTGACGCCGGGGATGAGCGGCGGGGTCAGGACCATGTCATGAATAACGCCGGGCGTGGCCTTGTCTCCGTCGAGGATAAAGACATTCAGTTCGCGGTCCGCTTCGGGGACAAGGGCCTCGATGAGTTTCTGCTGGGCATCCTGAACGAGAAAGGGTTCGTCGCCGTAAATCAGATAGCAGGGGACCGTTTTACCCGCCTTGATGTCGGTCAGGGTTCCGGCCAGTGTTGTTTCGCTTTGAGCTGTCTTGGTCATAGTGGCATACGGATAGCATGTTGCAGCCAAGGGTTCAAGTGCGGAAAAGATAGGCGTTAAGATGTTGGGAAGTTAGGAGGTTAAGAAGAAAAGGACAAGCGCAATGACAGTATTCCGAGACCATCTTTTTATAACTCGAGACTCGAAACCCGGAACTGGAAACTTCCCGCATAGCGGGACCTACCCCTTGATGCAGCCGACGGGCTTCAGCCTTGCAACCTTTCTGGAAATGCCGGCCTGATGGACGACCTCGGTGACGGCGTCGATGTTCTTGTAGGCCTCTGGGACTTCCTCGGCCAGCGTGCCCTTTCCGGTTGACAGGACCAGTACGCCGCGCTCCGCCATCTCACTTTTGATCGCCCGTCCCTGACTGGCCTTGATTGCCTGCGTGCGGCTCATGACACGGCCTGCGCCGTGGCAGGTGCTTCCGAAGGTCTCTGCCATGGCCTTGTCCGTTCCGACCATGACATACGAACCGGTGGCCATGTCGCCGGGAATGAGAACGGGTTGTCCGACGGCGCGGTACGCGGCCGGAACCAGCGGATGTCCTGCTGGAAAGGCCCGTGTGGCGCCCTTGCGGTGAACGCACAGCCGGCGCAGTTTTCCCTCCACAGGAAAGGACTCGAACTTGGCGATGTTGTGGGCGACGTCATAGACCAGCCGCATCCCGAGATCGCGCGGACTCCTGCGCAGCGTCCGTTCAAAAGTTTCCCGCGTCCAGTGCATCATGATTTGCCGGTTGGCCCACGCGTAATTGGCTGCACTGCACATGGCGGCGAAGTACCGCCTGCCCTCTTCCGAATCGATATGGGCGCAGGCCAGTTGTCGATCCGGAAGGTAAAGGCCGCTCTTCTGAGTGTACTTCATCATCTGGGCCAGGTAGTCGTCGCAGATCTGATAGCCGAGCCCCCGGGAGCCGGTGTGGATGAGGACCGTGACCTGGCCTTTTTCCAGACCGAAGGCCGCCGCGGCCTTTGGGTCAAAGATCTCCTCAACGATGTCGATCTCCAGAAAATGATTGCCTGAGCCGAGCGTCCCGAGTTGCTCCCGCCCGCGCGCAAGGGCCCGCTCGCTGACCAGGTCGGGGTCGGCGCCTGCCAGACATCCTTCTTCTTCCGTTACGTCCAGGTCCGCGGGCGAACCGTAGCCGTGTTCAACCGCCCAGCGGGCGCCGTTTAGCAGGACTCCTTTTTCTTCTTTATCGGAGAGCTTCAGGGGACCCTTTGAGCCGACGCCGGAGGGAATGTTTCGGTAGAGGTTGGTGACCAGTCGCTCGAGGTTGTCTTTAATCTCGGCATAGTGGAGCTTGGTCGCGATCAGTCGGCAGCCGCAGTTGATATCGTAACCGACGCCCCCCGGCGAGATGATGCCGTCGGCGGGGTCGAAGGCCGCCACACCGCCGATCGGAAAGCCGTATCCCCAGTGGACATCCGGCATGGCCAGCGACTGGCCGACGATCCCCGGCAGTTGGGCAACGTTGGCGACCTGAATGGGGCTCTCGTCCCCCCCCTTTTTCAGGAGGTCCTCGTTCGTATAGATGATGCCCGGAACCCGCATGCCCCCCTGCGCCGGTATCCGCCACCGGCAGGCATCGATTTTTTCCATGCGCAGATTAGACATCGAAGAGCACCCTCGCGATCCATTTATTCTCGCGCTGCTGAATGCACGCCTGATGGTACGTAACGGCCTTGATCTCTGTGCGGAGCGCGTGTCGGGCCGGGTCGAACGTGTCGCCTATCAGGTCTGCCTGGAGACTGGTGTCGGAAAGATCAGAAATGTGAATCGCTTTAGTGAGAAAGCCTTCGCCGTTGAAGAGGTAAAGCACCTCGCGCAGAAAATTAATCAGGAGATCAACCGGGTCCAGCCCCTCGGCAATGAGCTGCCTCGATAGGGCGGCATCGATCTTTTTCGGATCGGTCAGCAGGTCGGTCACCGCCAGGGCACAGTTCTCGAAAAGCGCGTTGCGTGTCGGGCCTGTCACTTCGATCCGAAGATCGGCCGTATGATCGAGGATATGATACATGGTAAAAAGTTACGGGTTTCGAGTCTCGCGTTTAGAGCTAAAAAACTAATCTCTTCGTGACACCATAAGTATACACGCTTGGTCGTTCGCGTTCACGATAAAAAAAGGGCAGGAAAAAATCCTGCCCCCGCGATCTTATCTTTTGAACTAGAAATTCGAAACTCGAGACTAGAAACTTATTCTTCCAACAGGTCCCCCGTCTCCTCCACGGCCATGTCGGGCGCGTCCGCGCCCTCGTCGTCCTTACCGCCGTTGTCGCGCTCGGTTCGGGCGACGGCGACGACCTGCTCGTCGTCTCCCAGATCGATCAGCCTCACGCCCTGCGTATTGCGGTGCAGCAGCGGGATCTCGTTGACGTGGAGGCGGATAATGTTGCCGGCATTGCTGATCAGCATGACGTCCTCTTCGCCGGTAACCTGACGGATGCCGGAGACCATCCCGATCTTCGAGGTGGTCTTGACATTGAGAATGCCCCGGCCGCCGCGTCCTTGTGGACGATACTCTTCGGTATCCGTGCGTTTGCCGTATCCTCTTTCAGAGACAGTGAGGATGGCATTGTTGCCGCCTCCGACGATCTCCATGCCGACGATCTCGTCGTCGTCGTCCATGCGGATGCCGATGACGCCGCGCGCCGTCCGTCCCATATCCCGGACATCGGATTCCTTGAAACGGATCGCGATTCCCTTGCGGGTTCCGAGGAAGACGTCCTGATCGCCCAGGGTCTGCTTGACATCGATTAGTTCGTCATCCTCGTCGATCGTGATAGCGATAATGCCGCCGGTCCTGGGTCTGGAGTATTCGTTGAGGTCGGTCTTTTTCAGGATGCCCTTTTTCGTCGCCATGAGGACGAATTTGCCTTCGACGAATTCGCGGACAGGCAGAATCGCGGCAACGCGCTCTCCTTCCGCGATCTGGATCAGGTTGACGATAGCTTTGCCCTTGGCGGCCCGTCCCGCCTGCGGTACCTGGTAAACCTTGAGCCAGTAAACCTTGCCCTTGTTGGTAAAGATCAGAATGTAACTGTGCGTAGAGGCAACGAAGAGATGCTCGATGAAATCCTCGTCCTTCATGCCCATACCGACCTTGCCGCGTCCGCCCCGATGTTGGCTGCGGTAGAGGCTGACAGGGTTGCGCTTGATATAGCCGGAGTGCGACACGGTGACGACCATGTCCTCCTCGACGATCATGTCTTCGATGTCGATGTCCTCGCTCGAATGGACGATCTCCGTTCGGCGCTCGTCGCCGTACTTGGCCTTGATCTCCTGGAGCTCCTTGATGATAACCTCTAAAACCTTCTGCGGGTCATCGAGGATGGCCTGGAGTTCGCTGATGAGTTTCATCAGATCGCGGTACTCGTCTTCGATCTTGTGCTGTTCGAGGGCGGTCAGGCGTTGCAGGCGCATGTCGAGGATGGCCTTGGCCTGGATCTCTGTCAGGTCAAATTCCCGGCACAGCGCGGCGCCGGCTTCCTGCGGACTATTCGATTGTTTGATGAGCGCGATGACCCGGTCTATGTTTCCAAGCGCCTTGAGCAAGCCTTCCAAAATATGGGCGCGTTCTTTGGCCTTGGTGATTTCAAAGAAGGTTCTGCGGACCACCACTTCCTTGCGGAAGTCGATGAATCGGATCAGAATTTCCTTGAGGTTGAGAATCGCCGGCTGCCCGTTGTCGATGGCGAGCATAATGATGCCGAAGCTCGCCTCCATCTGGGTGAACTTGTAGAGCTGATTGAGCAGGACGCCGGGGATCTCGTCCTTCTTAAGGTCGATCACGATGCGGATGCCGTCGCGGTCCGATTCGTCACGCAGATCGGAGATGCCTGTAATCTTTTTGTCCCGGACCAGCTCGGAGATTTTCTCGATGAGGGTCGCCTTGTTGACCTGATAGGGGAGCTCCGTGACGATGATGCTCTCCCGGTCATTGCGGGCATTGCGCTCGATATTGGCCTTGGCGCGGATCCGGAGGATGCCCCGTCCGGTCATGTAGGCGGAAATGATCCCTTCTCTGCCATTGATGAAGCCTGCGGTCGGGAAGTCCGGTCCTTTGATAAACTTCATGAGTCCTTCGATCGTGATCTCCGGATCGCGGATCAAGGCAATCGTTCCCTCGGCAACCTCGCTCAGGTTGTGTGGCGGAATGTTGGTGGCGACGCCCACGGCGATTCCGGCAGAACCGTTCAAGAGAAGCAGCGGGAGCTTGGCCGGCAGCACGACAGGTTCCTCAAGAGAGGCGTCGTAGTTCGGCGTGAAATCGACGGTATTTTTGTCGAGATCGGAGAGCAGTTCCTCGGTAATACGCGCCATACGGACTTCCGTATAACGCATGGCCGCCGCGGAATCGCCGTCGATAGAGCCAAAGTTACCCTGGCCGTCGATCAGGGGATAGCGCATGGAGAAATCCTGCGCCATGCGAACGATCGTATCGTAAGCGGCCGTATCTCCGTGCGGATGGTACTTACCGATGATATCTCCGACGATTCTGGCTGCCTTTTTATAGGGCTTGTTCCAGACGTTCCCCATTTCGGACATGGCGAAAAGCGCCCGACGATGGACGGGTTTCAGGCCATCGCGGAAATCGGGGATGGCCCGCCCGATGATGACGCTCATCGCGTAATCCATATAAGACTTTTTCATCTCGTCTTCGATATTGACGGGGATGTTTTTCTGAAAAAGCTGATCCATGTTAAAATCTTTCTTGGACTAGACGATTACGTACTTCTGAATGTACTTGATGACGTCATCCGGATCATCAATGACCTGGATGAGGTTAAGATCCTCTGGCAGTATTTTATTGTCCTTCACCAGCGTGTTCTTGATCCACTTCAACAGACCGCCCCAGTAATCGCTCCCCATCAAGACGACGGGAAAGCTCTTGATTCTCTTGGTTTGAATCAGCGTCAGGGCTTCGAAGAGTTCGTCCAGAGTGCCGAATCCTCCCGGCAGGACGATGTATGCCACGGCATACTTCACGAACATGACCTTGCGGATGAAGAAATATTTGTAGTCGAGGGAGACGTTTGTAAAAATATTCGGCTTCTGCTCGAAGGGCAGTTTGATATTCATGCCGACGGAAACGCCGCCGCCTTCAAGGGCGCCCTTGTTGGCGGCCTCCATGATGCCGGGTCCGCCGCCGGTGATGACGCCGAAACCGCACTCAGCGAGTCTGCGTCCAAGGTATTCAGCCTTTTTGTAACATTCGTCTTCCGGTTGTGTCCGTGCCGATCCGAAAACGCTGACCGCCCTGCCGATTCGGGACAGCTCCTCAATGGCCTCGACAAATTCGGCCATAATGCGGAACATCCGCCACGACTCTTCGATAGATAAAGCATCTACCAAGTATTGTTGATCGTTCATCCTGGTGTTAGAGCCCAATCAAGAACTAAGAGGATCTCCTGCGTTGTGCTTTGGCAAGCCGCCGGCGGGCTTCAATGGCTTTTCTCTTTTTTTTCACAGAGGGCTTTTCATAGGCTCGCCTTAACTTGAGTTCCTTGAACAAGCCGCTTTTGGAGAGTTTATTTTTTAAGACCTTCAGGGCCTTGTCGATATCGTTGTCGATGACTTTTACTTCCAATGTCTTTTCCTTTCTATTTGAGGTTAGGGTGCATAGGAACACAATCGCAATTTGCGATTGTGTCAATTACAGAATACGATTCAGCTCCGGCCCGTAAGCAAGGCGATGGCCACGACTCCGAATCAAGAGAACTGAAACGTCAACACCCCCAATCTCCAATAGACTATCACTAATCAAGACCTTCCTTAAGTCTGCGCATCATACAGGGCACTTTAAAATATGTCAATAGAAATCAATAAGAAAGGATGGTTTCGGCGGGGCACTGTGCCCGGTGATTCCAGCAGTCCGTCCTGTATTTTTCTTCCAGTAAACGATTCTTGGCGACGTTTTCATCTGGCGTCAGGGAGCCCGGAACAAGTCGGATGTCAAACCTGGACTCGAAGGCATGGGTCAGTTCTCCACACAGATTGTCAAGGGGAACGGTCGTGGTTGTTTCCGAAGACAGGCAAGTGACAGACTGGCGGAGGCTCTCCACCCCTTTGGTGTCGCGATGCCCGGAGAGGAGCTCATGAACGAGATCCGGATTGAAATCAATGAGCAGGGAGCCATGCTGCAGGAAAGAGCCCTTCGATCTGGCCTGAGCGCTTCCGCAGATCTTTTTGTTGCCGACGAGGAGCTCGTATTGCGAGGGAACAGAAAAACAAAACCCCTTCAAATCGTCTCGGCCGTCTTGCCTTTTGTCTTTCTTCATCTCTGCCTGAACGCCGAAGCGGGAAAGCGCTGCGGAAACGGCTTCACTGATTGCCCGATACCGCCCCAAGATGCCTGGCGGGAAGTTCGGATCCTCTTCTCGTCCGACGACACAATAAGTCAGTTCCGCCGCATGAAAGACCGCTTTTCCGCCGGTAATGCGACGCACGACGTCTATGCAGTGGGATCGGCAGGCCTTCAGATTAATTTCCATCTCGATATTCTGGAACATGCCAAGGGAAATCGTCGGGGTCTGCCAACCATACAGTCGAAGGGTCGGTATTGTAGGCCGTTGTTGATTTTCCAGAAAAATGGCCTCGTCGATTGCCATGTTTTCCGCAGCCGATGCCGTTTGCATGGGTATGAATCTCCACGTCCCCGTCGACATCAGGCGAGCTCTTCCTCTTCTTCGATGTAATTCTCATATTCCCGGGCGTTCAACAGGTTCTCCAACTCGCTGAAGTCCTTCATTTCAATAACAATCATCCAGCCCGTGTCATATGGATCGCTGCCGATTAATCCGATATCATCTATCAAGTCATCATTGACCCGAACGACATCGCCGCTGACAGGCGCAATGAGCTCTAAAACACCTTTAGCCGTTTCAAGCGTGCCGAAAGGTTCATCCTGATCTGCGGGATCGTCCACTTGGGGGAGTTCAATGTCGAGAAGCTCCCCAAGTTTTTCCTGTGCATAATCGGTCAGCCCGACAACGGCCAGATTACCGTCGATTCGGGCCCAAGTATGCTCACGGCTATAGAGAAGATCCTCTGGGAAAGCCATATCTCGTCTCCTTCTGTTTTGTATTGGGGTTAAGTTTAGCTGTTTACAACAGTCAATGCTTTCGGGACGCGGCTTAGCGGTTCACATCCGCTCTCCGTTACAACGACAAGATCTTCAATGCGAACCCCCCACTTTTCAGGGAGATAAATACCTGGTTCCACTGTTACGACCATGCCGGCTTCGAGAATGATTTCGGACGCCTGCGACAGTCGCGGTGCTTCATGAACCTCCATTCCTACGCCGTGCCCCGTCGCATGGCCGAAGAAGATGCCGTAGCCCTTTGACTCAATGTGCGCTCTTACGGTTCGATCGACTTCGGCGCAGGAGACCCCAGGCCTGATTTTATCAATGCCTCGGTCGTGCGCCTCTTTGACGATTTCATAGACGAGGCGCTGCTCATTAGTGACTGGGCCGAGAGCGACGGTACAGGTTTCATCGGAACAGTACCCCGAATGTACTGCGCCATAGTCGAAAATGATAAAGTCTCCAAGGGTAAGTTTACGGCGGCTCGGTCTGGCATGTGGCAAGGCGGCATTGGGGCCTGAAGCAACGATCGTATTGAACGACGTTCCGTCAGCGCCTGCCGATCGGATCTGGTAGTCGAGCTCCAAAGCCAGGTCTCGTTCCTCAACGCCAACTTGCAAGCCTTTAAGAATGCGGGTGAAGGCACATGATGCTATTTCGGCTGCACGCCGTATGGTCGAAACCTCGCTTGGATCCTTTCTGGTTCTGATTGCCCCGAATACGTTTTTTATGGGTGATAACCGGGTATTTGGCAATTTCTCCTTCAGGGTCAGATAGTAATCCAGAAGCATCAACAATGGGTCAAATATAAGTTGTTCAAAACCCTCTGAGGTTACGATCGCGACGATGGCTTCCAATTTTTCCCGGTATTCGATGACTTCAGAGAACGCCGCCTCCCTGCGGGCTTGCGTGGTATAGCGTCCGTCCACCAGCAGGAAAGCGTTATGCTCACTTATCAGCAGAGCGCCATCACTGCCTGAAAAACCGCATAGATAACGAATGGAGGTCATGTCGGTTGTCAACAAAGCGCCTCCGGGTGGAAGCCCCCCTTCAGTCCGGATCAGATGTAATCTCCGGTGATGGGATGATTGCTCGATCAACTCGCCTTTTTGATCTTGGTTATCCATCTTTCCAATTCGTCGATGACCTGGCGCTGCTTTTCCGGTTGTTCTTTAGTCTGACTGTTTTGGAGCAAAAGAGACAAGTCCTGGAGCCGCTCTTTGTATACGGGATTCGTCGGATATTTCTTTAGTAGACCGGAATAGATCTCATAGGCCATATCGATATGGCCTTGATGAACGAAGAGCTCAGCCATTGTTGGAGTATAAAATGCTTCCAAGACTACAGAGGGATCTTCGTCATCTATGGTGTCCGTTTCATCTTTCGCACCATAAGCATCTTGCGAAACGACCGTGTTCTCTTCGTCGTCTAGGCAAGCTGCTTGGGTTATGGACGAATCAGCACTGTTGTGTTGGACAGTTGGCACATTGACGACGTCGTAACCTTCCTCGAAGTCGATGTCCTGAATCATCGAAATCAAGCAATCGAGTGTTTCCCTTAGGTCCTGAATAATCTGAATCGCCTCAGACCGACGACCAAGTCCGCGAAGGGCCTTGATTGTAACGAGAGGTGCACCGATGTCGCCCGGGAAAAGCATGCTTCTTTTACCGGCATAATCAAGAGCTTGTTGAAAATGGCCCTGATCGATCAGCACCTCCGCCTCAATTAGAAAGGCTTTTAAATCAGACATATCTTTCATGTTAGTATTCTTTTAAAGTAAAGATGATTTTTTACATCATAATAAAAAAATTTGCTTTTTAACATCACTTTCAAAGGGCAAAGAACCAGGCGCATGCGGAAATGGCTCTGAAGACGATAAGCAGCGAGATGTCGACAAGGCCTCTAAATGATGCGCTTGGGAATAATGCGTTTTGCAACGGACGTTTCATGGATATGACGAGTTCAGATTACTTCACATCGCCCAGCCCCTTCTGTGGTTCATCATGGATAGCGGGGAAACAATGCGGGAACATTGACACGGTTATGACACGGTGATAAAAAAGACTGCAAATAAAAAATGAAGAGAGCAATGTATGGAAACCGTACCGAATTTGTATGCGGATCGGGACTATGATGTTCATATTACGTGTCCCGAATTCACTTGTCTTTGTCCGAAAACATCTCAACCGGACTTTGCCGAAGTCGTCATAAACTACACCCCCGGAAAGTTTCTTGTCGAACTGAAATCGCTGAAATTATACCTTCACGCATTTCGAGATAGAGGCATTTTCCATGAAGAGGCGGTCAATGTCATTCTCGACGATTTTGTCTCATGCGTCAAACCGAAGTGGGTTGAAATTATCGGAAAGTTTAATGTCCGAGGCGGAATCTATACGACTGTGCGCTGCTGTTATAGTGCAGCGCAGCAGGCGTAAGCAGATGCGAACTCATTCTCGTTTCATCCCCCAGAGCGTGTCTGTTTAGCAACCTGTATTTAGGGTTTACCGGTCTGAGAGGTCGTATCCTCAACAATTTTCGGGGTCAAAAAAATAAGCATCTCTCGAAGATCTTTGGATTTACTTTGGGATTTAAAGAGCCAGCCGATGAGTGGCAGCTTACTCAATCCCGGAACGTGAGATTCGCCGTCGCTTTCCGTGAGCTTCCGAATGCCGCCAACGACGATGGTATCGCCATCCCTGACGACGACGGTTGACTGCATTTCACTTTTATTGATAGGTGGATTGTCGAGTTTCTGGGCTGTCTGTGTGGCGTAATCGGCCGCATCGTTGGTGGCCATGATATTCAGCGACATACGCCCGTCGGGAAGTATCGTCGGCGTTACGGTCAGCTGCAAGACCGCGTCTTTATATTCAACTTTCGCCGGTTCCGTGCTTGTGGCCCTTGTTACAATCGGGATGGCCTGTCCCTGTTTGATATAAGCCTTAACATTGTCCAGCGTTGTGACCTTGGGAGATGAGATGATTTTAACGTCGCCGGTTCCCTCCAGCGCAGTCAACTGCGCGTCGATCATGGCCTTCGAGCCGCCGAGTGCCAGACCGATGGATGGAGAGGAACTGTAACTCGTGGCAACATTGGCCAGGAACCCCGTTCCGATTGTAGAGGAACCGATCGTTTCCGTCACGACGCCAATCCCACCCGGATAGGCCGTCAAACCAGTAGGTGTTACGCTACCGCCGCCATACGCATAGCTCGAGCCAATTTTAGCACCGCCCCCCCACTGAACGCCGATGAGCCGCGAATAAGTGGTTGTTGTCTCAACGATCTTGGCCTCGATGGCGATCTGCGTTTTCCGGCCTTGAGCGATTTCTGTTTTTTGTCTTTCCTCCTCCGCCTTCTTTATCTTTTCCAGCGGAAAGACGGCAATGACGTTTTCCGCACGCTTCTGACCCAGACTATTAGTCTCCAGGATTGTTTCCAGGGCCTGATCCCAGGGGACGCTCTTCATGTGAACGGAGATGACGCCTTTGACATCCTCACCGGCGACGATATTGACCCCGCTGATCTCGGACAACAGTCTGAAGACATTTCTAATGCCGGTTTCTTCAAAATCAAGGGAGACCTTGTGTCCTATATAGGCCTTACGCTCTTTTGAGTTGTTCTTCCCGGTAGGCAAAACGTCCGATTCCGACTTATCGGTTTGTTTCATAACCACAGGATTTTGTTGGGATACAGCAGTCTCAGTTACGGCGCCTGAATCCTCAGCAAAGGATACAGCGCTATTGGCAAGAGCGCCAATAAGGACTACGGCGATAAGGAGTAAATATCTTTTCATGGGGTATCCTCATAATGATAGAGCTTTAGGGTCAACCGATTTAAAGCAGGCTTTTTGCCCTCTGCCGCCCTTTTCTCCTCGACGACGATCTGATCGTCCAAAATTTGCGTAACGCGGCCGTCATAGGGACCGATCAACGTTCCCGGGGAAACAACATAACTCTTACCCCTCGCATCCACCAGCATGGCAACCTTCTTGTTACCGCCGCCAGCAACGCCTACCAGCTTGAACTGGCTAACGTCAGAGCGCTGCAAGGGAGACAGCTTACTGTGCCCCATCGCGTTTTTCTTGGGAATCTCCACCTTCACCAGGGGTTTGAAGGGGTCGATCTTGCCCGCTGCATTGTAGTGATAGCTCTCCATCCGGTAAGTGTCCTGAGACCATCCGACGGACGGAAAAACAAGGAGTGCCGTCAACAGATATGACCCTGCAATGAAAGACTTCCTAAGGCTTTTTCGCAGCATTGGGTTTTGCATTTTTGGCCTTTGCATTTTTGTTGTCAGTAGCCTGTTCGGATTTTTCCACGAACATATATGTCTTGATTTGGCAAGAGGTTGTTATTTTTCCACTATCGTCTTTGACATCCTTGGAGCTTGCCATCGTAATGTCGGTAATATTAACGATTCTCGGCAGTCTGGCTACCTTCTCAAAAAAAGTGGCCAGACTGTGAAACCCCCCATTCACAGCGACTTTAACCGGTATCTCGGCGTAAAATTCTTTATTGACCGGCGGTAGCGGCTCAAAAAGGACAAACTCCAGACCGGAGACCTTGCCTTCTTCAGACAGAGAAGCCAGCAATCCCGGGATTTCCTTTTGGTCTGGAAGTTTGGTGAGCGCTGATTGAAGATCTCCCTGAAGCGCCAGGACGGTTCTTTTATTCGTCTCAACCTCTTTGACCAATCGCTCCTTCTGGACAATGGCCTGTTGCAGTTCGGTAAATTTATTATCCAGTGCGACACGTTCGCTGTGAAGCGGCTGGAAGAGGAAGAGATAATAGAGGTATCCCAAGATAGCGAGAATCAAGACAACAATGGCCGCCTGTTTCTGCGGTGGGAGCTTTTTGATATCCTCCAACGTGATGTTCGCCATATCAGGACCCTTTTTTAAAGCTGCACGAGATCGTGAATGCCTGGAGTTTATTGGTGCCCAGCAAAGATTGTTTCGAGGCAATCAAATCAACGGATTTAAAGTACGATGATTTTTCAATGTTCTTCATGAATTGCGCGATGCTGCTGTTATCCCGAGCCAACCCTTCTACGCGGCACTCGTTTTCCGACAGATTAAGAGACGTAAGCCAAAGTTGTCCCACCGGAATGAAGCCAGTAAAATCATCCAGAAGGATAACCGGCTTGAGGCGATTGGCTTCCAGATTTTTGATGATGGCGATCTTTTTTTCTAAAACATCCTTGTCGGCCTTCACCTTGCCAATCTCACCGGCGATCTTGCTGAGTGAGGCAAGTTTTGCGTCAGCAGCCTTGACCTTTTGACGCAAATCAACCGTGGCAGATCGCTCTGAGAAATATAGCAAAACCATGACGCCGAGACAGAGGATCAAAGCTGCCGCAATGATAACAACCTGCTGCTGAACACCCGCTTTTTGCTTTTTTTCCCTGTATGGGAGAAGGTTAATTTTTATCATCGGTCATGCTCTCTTCTTAGGGAAAGACCCACAGCCAAGGCACTGATTGGACCCATCTCTTCCAGAAAAGCACTATCATATTTCTTGGCATCGGCACGAATATTGCGAAAAGGCGACATAAATTCCGCTTCTATGTTTAATCTATGCGTTAGTGCCGGCAGCAAACCGGGAATACGAGCGGATCCTCCACCGACAAATACCTTCTTAATGTATTCCCCACTGTATGTAGATCGGAAATAATCGACGGACCGCTCAATCTCAAGAACAATTCCTTCTGCATGCTCAAGAATTTCATCTGCCAGCAGGGGGGGGGGCGGCGGCGCCGAATTTTCGGAGGCCTGTATTTTCAAAAACTCCGCTTCATCAAAATCGACGCCCAATTTTCTCTGGATGCTCTCGGTAATGGAATTGCCAGCCGTTGCAAAATCACGGGTAAAAATAGATCCACCCCGCTTGATCACGTTGATATTCGTAATACTGGCACCTATATTGAGGAGGACGACAATCTCATTTTCCTCAAATTCATAATTAGCCTCGTACATCGTTTCGAGCGCGAAAGAGTCGACATCCATAATGATCGGTTTAAGCCCCGCATTTTCGATAGCGGCCGAGTAAGACGCCACGATACCTTTTTTGGCTGCGGCCAGCATGACATCCATATGTCCAGGCATAATATCGCTGGGACCGAGGATTTGAAAATCAAAATCAACTTCCTTGATGTCGTCGAAAGGAAGGTATTTCTCGCCTTCGTCGTGGAGCAATTCACGAAGTTCCGCCTCTTCTGAAAGCGGAAAGGTGGCCTTTTTGACAATAATAGTATGACCTGACAGGGACGTGACGACTTTCTTCGTTCGGAGACCGGAGGCTTTATAGATCTCCTTGATCTTATCTGTCAGAATGGAAGGTTCAATAAGCAGACCACCTACGATCACGCCTCGAGGCAGCTTTAAGTGAGATAGATGCTGAAGGGCATAGCCATTGGGTGAATCTGAGATCTCGACCAGCTTCAACGCGCTTGAGCCAATATCAAGACCCAAGACGTCTCTTCTCCCCGGCAATAATTTATCAAACATAAGGATGCCATCTCCATGATTAACAGTTACACCCGTTACCAGCCAAGGTTATCGGTTAGGTCTGGCTTTAACTTTAATTTAGTTCTTTGTTTTGAACGACCCTCAGTGAAATAGCAAAAATATCCGTTAGTCAGAGAAACGATAGACCAGTTCGCCTTTCCGAACCATGCCTAGCTCATTACGCGCAAGTCTCTCAATATACTTGTAATTTTCACGAAGTTGCGAAATTTCTCCCTTCATCTGTCTATTATCTTGAGCCAGTGAAGCGCTGCTGATTTTGAGGATTAAAAGCTTTTTGCTCAACATGAGGTTGTCTATCAGGCCGTTATTTCCAAATACAAAGAGAAAGGCGCCGAGAAGCAGAAATAAAAAAACATATCGGCCAAATTTCACGATTACTCCTTGTATTTTAAAGGATTTTTTCGTTGAAACAAAAGAAACGTAGACTACGAATGTAGCTATACACGAAAAAATTGAGAGGAACAATATTTTTTTTAGATATATCAAAGATTTGTGACTGAACTCACAACGGAAAGCAGGGAAAATGAAGTTCTCGGAATCTCGCTGAAGCGATCTTTAGCCGTTGACCGTTGTAAGGGTTTCTTGAGGTTCGCCCAGCGTGAAAGCACCCTGTAAGATCCACTCTTTCAATATGGAACATATTTCGAGGGCCTTCGAGTAGCTGGAGAGCGGCGCCGTTACGATCTTTTGGCCGCGCACGGTAATCGCACCGCTGCGGAGTTGACGGTAGTTGACCTCGGCCAAGACCTTCGGATCGCCTTTGGGATAGTCCATGCTGTAATCGTAAATGCCGGTGACGATCTGCTCGTCCCGGATACCCGTTGAGCGCGCAAGCTCCTCGTTTAAAATGGGGATAGGAATGCCGATCCCCACGTAAAGCGATACACCGTATCCAAGGATGCTTGCCCCCACAAGCCACTGAGGACTCATCTTTTTTAAGTCGCCAATCGTTGCAATCGTACCGGCCCCGGATCTGGGAATCCCATGCTCGTTGCGCGCAACATGCGGATTGTGCTGCGTTCCGCTCCAGGAAACATATCCTTGGGCGCCTCCGAGGAAGATCCTCGTGCCGATCCCGATCGTTCGATAAAACGGGTCATTGAATAAAGGGCTTAACTGGCCTGATGTGGCATAATTGGCGTTTGCCATGCCTGGACGCAGGACCCCCATGTACGTATAAATGGTTTTGTCCGAGAGGTTGACGGCGCAACTGTAATTCTGATAGGCGTTTCTCGGATTGAAAAGAATGGCGTCGTGCAGGTCGTGAATGGTAATGTTCCGTTCGATTTTACGTGCGGGATAACAATCGGTTCCGTATCCTTCTGCACGCAACTTTACCACGTTGCCGGACACGAGGTCTTCCAGGACATGTCCGCCACCGTAGTTGAATTCTCCGGGATAAACGCTATTTAAGGGATCTCCCTCCACAACTTCCGTGGCCCCCAGATAGCAATCGACGGCGGCAATGCCGCCATACGCGGGGACATCGTTGAGCCAGACCCTGCTGGCCTTGATTCGTGGTGAGGAATGACCAAAGTTCAGGAAGGCCCCGGAGGAACACATTGGCGCGAAGGTCCCGGTCGTTACGACGTCAACCCGCTTGGCGGCTTCAATCTCGCCATGCTGCTCAACAATATCGATCATTTCCTCGGCCGTTACAACAACAACGCGACCGCTCCTGATCTTATCATTGATTTCCGCATATGTTTTCTGAACTTTGTAAGTCATAAATTGAGCCCTATTGCCCCGTGTGTCCGAAACCTCCGGCCCCTCTTTCCGTTTTGTCCAGCGACTCGTTAATGTCCCAACTGGCCTGACAAACCTTATGGATGACCATCTGGGCAATTCGGTCCCCACGACGTATCGTGAAGGGCAGATCGCCGAGATTGATCAAGAGGATGCAAATTTCCCCCCTATAATCGGCATCGATGGTTCCGGGTGCGTTGACAAGAGTGATGCCATGCTTGAACGCAAGTCCGCTTCTCGGTCTGATCTGCGCCTCATAGCCATCAGGCAGAGAAATGACCAAGCCGGTAGGGACCATTACCCTTTTACTTGGCAGCAGAATCAGTTCTTTCTCTACGGCCGCATGGACATCCATGCCGGCCGATTTTGCCGTCATATACTGCGGCAGTGGGAGATCCCGATGGTGCGGTAGCAGCTCTATTTTGATGGAAATATGTTGCATGGTTCTTGTTGTATTAACGATTTTTGCTGACCAACCGCCCGCTAAAACGATCAGAGGACTGCATTCGCGACGAGTGCAGTCCCCTTACAGTTAACAATCAGATGTGATTGGCATCAGCGTGAGCCGTTCGACGGGACCGTCGCGCCCAAAGCCTCTTTTCGGCTCAACCGAATTTTACCCTGTTTGTCGATTTCCAAGACCTTTACAGCGACCTTGTCGCCCTCATTGAGTATATCCGTGACCTTGTTGACCCTTTCGGGGGCCAACTGTGAGATATGGCAGAGACCTTCCGTACCGGGCAGGATCTCGATAAAGGCTCCGAAATCGACGACGCGCTTGACCGTGCCCATGTAGATCTTACCGATTTCCGCTTCTTCGGTCAGCCATTTGACCATGGCGATGGCACGGGCTGCGGCGTCGGCGTCATTTGATGCGATGGTGACGGTTCCGTCGTCCTGCACATCGATGTTGACGCCCGTCTCACTGACGATCTGACGGATGTTCTTGCCGCCGGTTCCAATAACATCGCGGATTCGATCCGGCTTGACTGTGATGGTCGTAATCCTGGGCGCGTAGATGGAGAGTTCCGGCTTGGGCGCCGAAAGGGATTCCTGCATCTTTCCCAGAATGTGCATTCTGCCTTCTCTGGCCTGCTCAAGTGCCTTGGCCAGAATGTCCTGCGAAAGACGGTCGATCTTGATATCCATCTGCATGGCGGTGACGCCGTTTTTGGTTCCACAGACCTTGAAGTCCATGTCACCGGTGTGATCTTCATCGCCTAGAATATCGGAAAGGATCGCGATCTGGTCACCCTCTTTTAACAGTCCCATCGCAATGCCCGCGACCATGTCCTTAATGGGAACGCCGCCGTCCATCAACGCGAGGCAACCGCCGCAAACTGTGGCCATTGACGAGGAACCGTTCGACGACAGGATCTCGGAGACGATCCGAATAGTATAGGGGAAAGCCTCTTGGGTCGGCAGTACCGGGAGAAGCGCCCGACGTGCCAGAGCGCCATGACCGATCTCGCGCCGGCCGGGGCTCCTCAAACTCTTCGCCTCACCGACACTGTACGGTGGGAAGTTATAGTGGAGCAGAAAAGAACGCATTTCCTCGCCGCAGATATAATCTAGGCGCTGCTCGTCTGACGAGGTTCCAAGCGTCAGAACCGCGAGGGCCTGGGTTTCGCCACGCTGAAAGATCGCCGAGCCGTGGGCCCGGGGAAGGAGCCCCGTTTCCGTGGTGATCGGCCGGATCTGGTTGCCGGTACGACCGTCAACGCGGAGATTTTCCTTGATGAGCATGGTTCTGAGGATACTGCTCTCCAACCCCTCAATGATTTCGGCAACTTCCATGGCCGTAATGCCCTCTACCTCGGCAAAGGCGTCTTTGACGGACTGACGGACTTCATCCAGTTTTCCATACCGCTCGGCTTTTATCGGCATGCCGTAGGCTTCGCGGATACCGGCTGCAGCCATATCGACAATCTTCTGTCGCAGAGCGAGATCGATTTCCTTTTCAGCAACTGGCCGTTTATCTTTGCCGATGGCCTGGCGCATCTGCTCTTGCAGATCCATGGCGGGGCGCATGGATTCCAATCCGAACTGGATGGCTGCGACGATTTCGTTTTCCGGCACCTCACTGGCGCCGCCTTCGAGCATCACCAAATTGATATCGTAGGAGCCATTATCAGCGGGGATCTTTCTTCCAACCAGAAAGAGGTCGATATCGCTGTCTGCCATTTCCTTACTCGTCGGATTGCAGACGAGTTGCCCATCGATCCGTCCGACCCTGACGCCGGCGACGGGTCCCTTGAAGGGGATACCGGAAATTTCAAGGGCCGCCGAGGCGCCGAGCATGGCGGCGACCTCCGGTTCATGGAGCCCGTCGACCGACAGAACGGTCGCGACCATCTGGGTTTCATGATAATAGCCCTTGGGAAACAGCGGCCGGATGGAGCGATCGATGATTCGCGAGATCAGGATCTCCCTTTCATTGGGACGGCCCTCCCGCTTGAAAAATCCGCCAGGGATCTTGCCTGCGGCAAATGACATTTCCTGGTAATCGACCGTCAGGGGGAGAAAGTCCACACCTTCTCTAGGGTTTTTCAGAGATACCGCAGTGACCATGACAACGGTGTCGCCGTAATAGACCATAATGGCCCCGTCGGCCTGACCGGCGACATAATTCGTCTTCAGCGAAATTTCTTTCCCTGCGAAATTCGTTTGGAATACTTGACCCATTGGATTCTTTTCCTCTCAATAGTTAGGGTTGCGTGGGGAAGTTATCGTCTGATACCGAGTTGCTGGATAACCGTCCGGTAGCGTTCGATGTCCTTTTTCTTCAGGTAGTCCAGAAGGCGTCTTCTCTGCCCGACTATCTTCAGCAAGCCCCGGCGGGAATGGTGATCTTTCTTGTGTGATTTAAAATGCTCCGTTAAATACTGAATCCTGGAACTGAGCAACGCAATTTGAACTTCCGGAGATCCCGTGTCTTTTTCATGCTTTTGATAGATCCCAATGATTTCCTTTTTTTTGTCTATTTCTAACACCACCTCAGAACCTCCTCTTTTTCATTATTGTTATATATACCTTAATTGTTAAAAACCCTCAAAATCTTTATTGCCTGTCCGATTTCTTCCGCCCCGCCCCCTTCTGTCAGGTTCCTGAGCTGGGCCACCGCGTGCAGTTTATTGTTTGCATCCATCAACTTCATGGTGGTGCCAGGTTCAAGGGCTCCCTGGTTTGTGAAACGTTCCCGTACCTCATTAAGCATTGGAGCACGCCCATTCCTTACCCTGGCAAGTTGATCGTCCGTCAAAACAATCGATGGAAGATCCATCAGGGCATCGCTCATAGAAATTAAAGATTGTTCGATGATATGGTAACGTTCTTCCACATGCAGACGGTCAATCGATATGGCCTGACTGTCTAAGAAATGACCGCTTCGCGTTCTTCGCAGGTCAGTTAGGCATGCTGGGTAGCCAAGCCACTTTCCGATATCATAGCAGAGGGACCGGATATAGGTTCCTTTGGAGCAGGTCACGTCGAAGGTGACATATGGCAAGTGAATAGCCACGATATCGATTTTTTCAATTTCGACGATTCGCGGCGGCGGGTCCAGTACAACCCCCTGCCGGGCCCACTTGTACATGGGTTTTCCCTTGTGTTTGATCGCCGAGAATCTGGGCGGCTTTTGCTCCAATCGTCCAAGAAAGTGACCAAAGGCCGCGCGAATGGCCTCCTCGGTGACATGGGGCTCCTGCTGATCCGTGATCGTGCCGCTGATATCATAGGTATCTGTCGCTACGCCTAAAAGCATTGTTGCGCGATATGCTTTCTGCTCGAGGATCAGGAACTGAACGAGTTTCGTAGCCTCGTTGAGGCAAACGGGAAGTACCCCGGTCGCCAGGGGATCCAGAGTTCCCGTGTGTCCGATCTTCTGGATGCCGGTCGCGCGTTTGACCACCTCGACGATATCGTAGGAGGTCTTGCCGGAGGGTTTGTCGATCAACAAAACGCCGTTCATAGTAAGCCGCTGGCCATGATGGCCTGATTGATCTTTTCCTGGATGTCTTCGTAGTCGCCTTCCATTCGACAGGCTGCTGCACGTTCATGCCCGCCGCCGCCGAAAGCACTCGCAATCCGTTCCACATTGATGATTCCTTTGGAACGGAGGCTAATCTTAAAGCGTCCGGGCGACAACTCCGTATAATATACGCCAACCTCTACGCCTTGGATAGCGCGAATATAATCGGCGAAATTATCTGTATGTTCCGGAGATGCACCAACCTCCTGCATCATCTGTTTGGTGACACAGATGGAACTGATCCGACCCTGCCAATGAAATTCAAGGGTGTTCAACGCCCTGGCAAGCATCTGGATCTTTTCTACAGGGACGGATTCATAGATCTGCTCCGCAACCGCATACGGATCGACCCCCCTAGCGACCAGGTCGGCGGCAATGGAAAAAGTCTCCGATCCGGTATTGGCGTAACGAAAAGATCCCGTATCGGTCAAGATGGCCGTATAGATATTCACCGCTACGTCCCAGTTCGTGTCCGCGCCCATGGCGACCGCAAGCCGATAGACCATTTCACCCGTCGAACTGGCCTGGTCATCGTTCCAGGCGATTTCGCAGAAGGGGCCCTTGGAGACGTGGTGATCGATATTAATCAAGATCGGGATACTCCCGATCGGGCCGGCTTCCCTGCCCACACGGTCGATCTCGCTGCAGTCCAACAGAAAGGCCGCATCGAAGCGTCGCGTGTCGCCGAGCGTCTCCGTAATGGCATCCGCCCCGGGGAGAAACCGATAGTTCGATGGAATGGCGTCCTCATTGTAAATGGTCGCTGTTTTTCCCCGCTGGCACAGGAGATGGTAAAGAGCCAATTCCGAACCAATGGCGTCTCCATCTGGACGGATGTGAGACGTGATCAAAAAGCGTTGGTGCCTTGCGATCTGATCGATGATTTTAGCTAGGATCGGGTTCATGGTCCTCCCGCTTAACCTGGGCGAGGAGCTGTTCGATGCGATTGCCGTATTTAAAGGACTGGTCATAGATAAATGTCAGATTCGGGATATAGCGAAGTTGCAGCCGCTTTCCAAGCTCCTGCTTAAAGAATCCCGCAGCCTTCTGCAATCGTGCCTCCATCGATGAACTGTTAGAATCTTCTCCGAGCTGAACGAAGAAGACTTTTGCGGATCTCAGGTCGTCCGCAAGGTCCACAGCAGTCACCGTCAAGGTTCCAATTCTCGGATCGCGAATCTCCTTGAGGAGAATATCGGAAATCTCCGCCCGAATGAGATCGGCGACTCTATCAGATCTTTTCAACGTCATGTCTGTTCAACTTTTGATGGTAGGGTGCTTCCTTCTGTGAAAGGCTCATAATCTCGATATCGGACCTGACGATATCAGCCAAGCAGAGGTCCTCGATAAATGCCAGTATGCCGTCAGCCCTGGCAGTGATGTAGCTGACATCGCTGCCGACCAAGGCAAAACCGATTTGCCCTTCCTTCCAGTGATCCATCTTCCCTACCTCTGCGATGGATATACTGAATTTATTCTGCACCCTTTTGATGATGCTGCGCAAAACCCCCCGCTTATCCTTGAGGGAACGACTCTCATGGATGCGAATTTCAAGGATGCCGGTCGCAACAACCATGTCTCACCATGCAGGCTGGGTGAAAAGGCTCATATACATCGTTGCGCTTCGGATCTCCCCGATACTGCGTCTGGACAAACGCCGCGACAAGCGCATGCTCACATTCACTTACGCCTGAAAGGATGCTTTGCAGCTCGATCCTTGCGCGGCCTTGTCTCTAAGCCTTTTCAATACTAGAGTTTGCGCTCTACCTTTTCCTCCGTGTATGCCTCAATAATATCGCCGGTTTTGATATCGTTATACCCCTCAATGCCGATACCGCACTCGTAGCCCGCGGCGACCTCTCGCGCATCATCCTTAAAGCGTTTCAGCGAGAAGATCTTTCCGTCGTATACCGTTACGCCATTGCGGACCAGTCGCACCTTGGCATCACGTGTGACCTTCCCGTCCAAGATATAGCTCCCAGCGATGGTGCCAACCTTCGGAACTTTAAAGGTCTCGCGAACTTCGGCGCGACCAAGGGCCAATTCCCTGTAAGTCGGTTCGAGCAGTCCTTCCATAGCGCTGCGGACATCGTTGATGATGTTATAAATAATGTCGTAAAGCTTGATTTCGACGCCTTCTTCCTTGGCGATTTCAACCACTCGCGCATCGGGTCGGACCTTAAAGCCGATTATGACCGCATCGGAGGCGGAAGCCAGCAGAACATCCGTTTCCGTGACTGTTCCTGGGGAGCTGTGGATGATCTTGACCCGGACATCCGGCGTACTCAATTTCAGCAGCGCCTCGGAAACCGCCTCAATGGAGCCCTGCACATCTCCCTTGATGATCACGTTGAATTCTTTGGCCCCTTCCTTAATTCGGCTGTACAGCTGCTCCAGGGTCACCTTGGAACTGATAGCCAGTTCGCGCTCCCGTTCCTTTCTGAGCCAGTATTCGCCGATTGTCCGCGCTTTGCGTTCATCTTCAACAACGACGAAGTCTGTTCCGGCACTGGGAACATTGGAAAACCCGATGACTTCGACGGGTATCGACGGACCGGCCTTTTTGATCCGTTGTCCCTTGTCATTAACCAGGGCGCGAACCCGACCGAATTCCGTTTTGCAGACAAAGGCATCCCCTTCGTTCAGCGTTCCCTCCTGGATCAAGACAGTGGCAACCGGCCCCCGTCCTTTGTCCAACTGCGCCTCGATGATAACGCCCCTAGCGGGTCGATCGGGATCGGCCTTCAATTCCATAACGTCAGCCTGAAGGAGGACCAATTCCAGCAATTCGTCGATGCCCTCCTTCTTCTTTGCCGAGATTTTTGCAAAGAGCGTATCGCCTCCCCATTCTTCCGATACGAGCCCATAATCGGCGAGCTCACGCGTGATCTTATCCGGATTGGCGGCGGGCTTGTCCATCTTGTTGACGGCAACGATGATGGGAACCTTAGCCGCCTTGGCATGGTTGATGGCCTCAATGGTCTGTTCCATGACCCCATCGTCGGCCGCGACCACCAGGATGACGATATCCGTTGCCTGCGCGCCTCGTGCGCGCATCGACGTAAAGGCCTCATGCCCTGGGGTGTCCAAAAATACAATTTCCCGATCGTTGATTGTCACGTGATAAGCGCCGATGGCCTGCGTTATGCCGCCCGCTTCGCCGTCGATGACGTTTGTCTGGCGGATCGCGTCAAGAAGCGAGGTCTTGCCGTGATCGACGTGTCCCATGACCGTGACCACCGGCGCCCTCGGTTGTAGATTCCGCGGGGCATCATCCTGTTTGACCAACGCCTCGTCGTACTCGATGCCCGCCGTCTCCACCTGGTAGCCGAATTCGGCGGCAATGAGGCAGGCCGTATCGAAGTCAATGGCCTGATTCATGGAGGCCATGATGCCGAGTTTGATGAGTTTATTGATTACCTCGGCGACCTTCACCCCCAGTCGCTTTGCCATTTCCCCGACTTGTATGCTTTCAGCGACCTTGATGCGCCGCTTGATGGCCTTCGGCGTCGTGATCTCCGTTTTCTTCATCTTGACGATGGGTGCCTGCGTTTTGGCCTCTTTCCACTTTGTCGGTCTTTCCTCCTCGCCCTCCCGGCCGCTCTTCTCCCATCGTTTATCCTTTTTGCCGGCGACGGTCTGCTTGAAGAGGGGTTTCTTTTTCGCCGGAGCCTCCTCCATGACGATTTCAACAGGTCGCTTTGCTTTTTTTCCAAACGTCTGGACGGCTGCCCCTGCTTTATTGACTTGAGCAGCTGGCGGGGTTGGGGATTCCTGCTCGGCTTTCGGTTGAGAAACGGAGGGGACCGCGGCGTTCTCTTTCAGAGGTTCTTCTTTTTTCTCCTTTTGGTGCAGGCGTGTCTCGGGCCTCTGCTCTGATGAAATAGCCGACTTCTGAAGAGGTACCTCCGGCGGCCCTGCGACAGCAGTCGGAGTCGCCTCATGACTGTCGATAACCACAGCAGGGGAGGGCTCTTGGATTATTGCCGTTACAGGGGCTTGCTCTGTTTGCACGGGCGCAATTTCATCCGCAACCGTATGGACCGCACGTCTGCGGATGACCGTTGACTTAACGCGCGTTTCTTCAATTTCCTTGGAGCTGCCTGACGTCAACTCTCTTCGGATTCGTTCAACGTCGGCATCTTCCAGGGTACTCGAATGAGATTTTACGGCGATGCCCAGCTTCTCTAGTCGAGAAATCAGATCCTTGTTTTCTAGGCCAAGCTCCTTCGCTAATTCGTAAACCCTTGCTTTAGACATCCCTTAGCTCCTTCATCAATCCCGTAACGCTTCCATCAACGATCATGTTGCATAGTCTGGATAATTTATTACGTGTTTTTTACCATAACCGCTTCCTCGGCGATAATCTTGCCCGCGGCCTCAATCCAGGTTTGCGCCGTTTCTTCACTGACACCTTCAATGACTGTTAACATCGACAGTTCGGCTGATGCGATCGTGGAGATGCTCTTGAAGCCTGCTTTGAAGAGCCTGTCAGCCATCTCTTCACTCATATCCGGTATGGTCATCAGTGACTTAAATCCTTCATCGGATTTCTTGGTCATGGATTCGCTCTTGACATCGATTTTCCATCCGGTCAACCGTGCGGCTAAGCGAACGTTTTGGCCGCTTTTCCCGATGGCGAGCGACAACTGATCGTCTGGTACAATAACCTCCATGGAATGAATATCCTCATAGAGGAAGACTTTGTCTACCTTTGCTGGAGACAGCGCACTGCAGACATACTTCACAGGGTCGTCGGCGTAGGGAACCACGTCGATTTTTTCCCCCTTTAGTTCCTGAACGACACTCTGGACTCTTGATCCACGCATGCCGACACAGGCGCCCACCGGATCAATATCCTTGTCTTTGGTCTTGACGGATATCTTCGATCGGTTGCCGGGTTCTCTCGAGACACTCACGATTTCAATGAGCCCTTCGGCGATCTCCGGCACCTCCATATCAAAAAGCGCCCGTAGAAAACCGGGGTGCGTCCTGGAGAGAATGACCTGGGGGCCTTTGGAAATCCGCTTGACATCGTAAACATAGGCCCGAATCCTTTCACCTCGTTTGAAGATCTCGCGGTGAATCTGTTCGGATTGCGGAACGACCCCTTCCGTTCGCCCCAGGTTGACGATGATGTTGTTGCCGTCAAACCTTTGGACGAAGCCGTTGATCAGTTCGCCCTTCTTGTCCTTGAACTCATCGTAGATGTTGTCGCGTTCCGCATCTTTGACTTTTTGGATGATGATCTGTTTCGCCGTCTGGGCCGCGATTCTTCCGAATGTACCGGTTTCGATCTTCATGCCAAGACTGTCACCGGGTTCGGCCTCTTCGTCGAAAAAGTGTCTGGCCTCTTCCCGGGTAATTTGCGTATCAGGGTCTAACGCCTTGTCAACGACCGTTTTGAATTGAAAGACCTCGATCTCGCCCACATCTTCATTGTAACGCGCTTCAATGTCCGCCTTTGTTCCGAGCTTTTTCTTGGCAGCCGTCACCATTGCAGTTTCCAGCGCCTCAATAATAATCTGCTTGTCTAATCCCTTTTCCTTGCCCATCTGTTCGATTAGACGTTTGAGTTCCGGTAACATTGAGTTTCGCCCTCCATCAGCCTAAAAAATATTCTCAATCGTGATATTACGATGATTTCTTGCCGGTCTTTTTACCATGGCACGGTTCTTTTGACAGTGCTTCCGCATGACTGTCCAGCTGGACCTTCAGAATTTGCTCTTTTGGAATTCGTAAGGTCTTCAGTTCCGTATCTAGAATGAGGTATTTCTTTCCCTCTTCCAGAGGATAATCGACAAGGATTCCGTAAAAAGTTCGGCCGCCGTCTATTTTTTCCGCCGTCTTCACCTTGATCCGTCTGCCTTGAAAGCGGGTGAAATCCCTGTCTCGAGTTAGGGCGCGATCCAGCCCCGGTGAAGAAACCTCCAGCGTGTAAGCCCCAGGGGGCGTTTCATGAACATCCAGAATATCACCGGCAAGATGGCTGATTGCCTGGCAATCCCCGAGGGTCACACCGCCCTCCTTATCGATGAAAAGCCTGATAATCCAGCGCGAGTGCATCTTTACACACTCAACATCGACTAGTTCCAAATGCTCGGCCTCGATGGCCGACTCTATAAGTTCTCTGATGGTATCCTGGAGCAACCGTAGAACCTGCTTGTTTTAAGTCATAAAATAAAAAAGTGGGCTAAAAGGCCCACTCAGTAGAAATCATCCGAATGAATTTAAGAATAGCTAACAGAAAAAAGACATATTTGCAAGCAAAAACAACCGGTAACTGAAAGAATAAATGGAGCGGGCGATGGGACTCGAACCCACGACGTCCAGCTTGGGAAGCTGACATTCTACCGCTGAATTACGCCCGCCAACCGGTGAATTGGCGTTACATTAGCCGACCCGAAGCATTTCTTCAAGATTTTTTTGAAACACGTTTCCGCAGTCGAGTGGCAACGGAAAGACTGTGTGCCTGGAGCCCCTCGATTTCTGCAAAGCGTGCGGCCCGGGGGCCGTAATGTTTCAGCGCGTCCGGCGAAAAAGAAATGAGGCTCGATCGCTTGATGAAATCATAGACCCCGAGGGGGGAAGAGAAACGCGCCGTCCCTGCTGTCGGCAGGATATGGCTCGGTCCTGCAAGGTAGTCGCCGATGGCCTCCGGCGTATGTCCCCCCAGAAAGATGGCGCCGGCGTTCCTGATTTTTGGCAAGAGGGCCTCCGGCATCTCGACCATCAATTCCAAGTGCTCTGTCGCGAAGCGGTTGGCAATGTCGACCGCTTCATCAAGATTGCGAGTTTGTATGATGGCGCCGAAATCACGAATAGAAGCCTCTGCGATGGCCTTTCTGGAGAGCGTTGCCATTTGGGCAAAGAGTTCCCGCTCCACGTGTCGGGCCAAGGCAGCCGACGGTGTAATCAGGATCGCGCTGGCCAGTGCATCGTGCTCCGCCTGGGAAAGCAGGTCTGCCGCAACACACCGGGGATCAGCCTTGGGATCGGCAATAATCAGGATCTCGCTCGGCCCGGCAATCATGTCGATACCGACCTGTCCGAAGACCAGTCGTTTGGCCTCCGTTACATAGGCGTTTCCGGGGCCCACAACTTTATCCACTGCCGGAATCGATTCCGTTCCATAGGCAAGTGCGGCGATAGCTTGGGCGCCTCCGACCTTGAAGATTCGATCAACGCCACCCACCGCAGCGGCGGCGAGGACCAGCGGATTCAGAACGCCGTTTTTTGCCGGGGAGACGACAACGATCTCTCGAACCCCCGCGACACGCGCCGGGATGGCCGCCATTAGAACTGTGGAGGGATAGGCGGCCAAGCCGCCTGGTGCATAGATTCCGATTCGCTCCATGGGGCGCACCAGCCAGCCGAGCGTAATGCCCCGCTCCCTGGTGTCTCTGGCTTCTTTCACGATTTGCTTGCGATGAAATCTTTCGATCCGTTTCGCTGCCATTTTGATGATGGCTAGATCGCCTTTGGGAACGTGCTTCAGAGCGGCGGTGATTTCCTGAGGCGCGACCTGAACCGATTGGCGATCCAGAGTGGCACCGTCGAATTTTTTGGTGTACTTGAAAAGGGCCTTGTCGCCCTGCGCCGCCACGTCCTTCAAAATGTCCGAGACAACGCGCCTGGGGCCCTCAAGTAGTTTCCCCCTCTGCCGGATGCGCCTGAACTCGGACTCGAACTGTGCATCCCCCGCATGCAGCATTCGCATCATTGTTTGACCCTCCTGATATCGGCTCCCAGATTGGAGAGCTTCCTTTCAATTTCCTGATATCCCCTGTCAAGGTGATAGACGCGTGACAATTCCGTTTCCCCCTCTGCCGTAAGCGCGGCCAGAATTAAGGAGGCGGAGGCCCGAAGGTCCGTTGCCATAACGGGTGCGCCCTTTAGGGCAGAGACCCCTTTGACCAGGGCCGTGTTGCCATGAATGGTAATGTCTGCACCCATCCGGATCAATTCGCTGACGTGCATAAACCGGTTTTCGAAAACGGTTTCCGTAATGACACTCGATCCGTCGCTCACGGCCATGAGAGCCATGAACTGGGCCTGCAGATCGGTCGGAAAGCCCGGATAGGGGAGCGTTTTGATGTCGATACTGTGAGTTCTGCCGCTTCCAGAGATCCGTACGCCGCCTTCTTCCGGTGTGACCGACAAGCCCGCGTCCTTGAGCTTGAAAATCAGGGCTTCGAGGTGGGCGACTTCGCAATCCAGGAGTTTTATATTGCCCCCAGTCATCCCGGCAGCGATCATATAGGTTCCGGCCTCTATTCTGTCCGGAATGATGTTGGCCTCAACAGGGTGGAGGACGTCCACCCCTTCTATTGTAATGACGTCCGTCCCAGCCCCTTCAATTCTGGCGCCCATGGCGTTTAGCACGTCGGCCAGATTGACAATTTCCGGTTCACGGGCGGCATTTTCCAAGACAGTTGTTCCACGGGCAAGGGCGGCGGCCATCATGATATTTTCCGTACCGGTAACAGTGGCCAGGTCGAAGTAAATGGTCGCTCCCCGGAGCCTTTGCGCCGTTGCCTCCAAGTAACCGTCCTTCAGATCGATCTTGGCGCCAAGTTCCTCCAGAGCCTTGATGTGAAGGTTGACAGGTCTGGCGCCGATAGCGCACCCGCCGGGCAAGGAAACCCGGGCCCGCCCATATTTTGCCACCAAAGGACCGAGCACGAGGATGGAAGCCCGCATGGTTTTGACCAGTTCGTAAGGTGCTTCGAAGTTGTGAAGTTTTTCAGCGTTGAGCCGGAGTGTCTCGCCCCCCTCGCACTGAACGCCGAAATTTTCAAGAAGCTTCCGGATGGTCTTGATGTCCATCAGGTTGGGGACATTGTGAAAGGTGTTCCATCCGTCGGTGAGCAATGCCGAAGCAATAACCGGGAGCGCCGCGTTTTTCGAACCGCTGATTCGAACCTCTCCGCGGAGTTTGCGGCCGCCTTGTATGACGATCTTGTCCAATCTCAGTCCTTTCTGGCTTCGACGACCCGATCCAGGCCGCTATAGTCCTTTATGATACAGCAGTCGCCGAATTGGTTTTCATGAAAAATATCTGAAATCCGCTGGGCCTGGCCCTCACCGCATTCCATCAGGATCCAGCCGCGCGGTGTCAAGAGTTCTCCGCCTCCTTCGATGATCCTGCGGTGAAACGCCGAGCCGAACGGTCTTGCAAGCAAAGCCAAGGCCGGTTCGAAACAGCGGACCCCTTCAGGGAGCCTTTGGTAGTCGTCCTCCGCAATATACGGGGGATTCGAGACGATGACGTCAAAGTGCTTTTCCTTCACCGGCTCGAAGAGGTCTCCGTGGAGAAACCGGATACGTTCCGCTACGCCATTGGCTGCAGCATTTTCCCTGGCCAGTATGAGCGCCCCCGGCGAAAGATCGGTCGCCGTGATTTCCAGATCCGGCAGGGTCGCCGCCAGGGCCACACTAATCGCGCCGCTTCCCGTTCCTATTTCTAACAGGGTTCGGCAGCCGTATTCCCCGCAGATCCTGATTGCTTCCTCGACCAGGATTTCCGTATCGGGCCTAGGGATCAGAACGCGACGGTCAACCGTAAAGGTCATGGACCAGAACTCTTTGCGACCGATGATATAAGCGATCGGCTCCCCCGACTTTCGTCGCGCGAGTGTGCGGCGAAAGGCATCGACTTCTTCATCCGTCAGAACCCTTTCGGGATTGCGATACAGATCCACCCGTTGCAGATGAAGACAATGCGCCAGAAGGATTTCCGCATCCAGCCTGGGGGAGGCGCTTGCCGTCAATGCGGCAGAGGCGTCTTTCAATGCTGTCAGGATATCAGGCTTCGCCATGCGATTTAACATGTTTCAGAAAATTATCAACCGAATTCTGCCCAACTTCTCGCGTAGTTTCGAGTTTCGAGTTCAAGGTTTAGCGTTGAAAGGAAGCATTCTGCCTTGGAAATTGTAGGTTAGCCGAAGCTTGCTCCGGTGAGTTTTCAATTGCCGGGTCGGGCGAGTGTTAGGGTTATTGCTCGGCGGATTGCTTCAATGCCTCTGTCTGGTAATGAGTTGTGAGCGCATCGATGATGGGTTGAAGGTCTCCATCCAGGATCTTGTCGAGATTGTAAAGCGTCAGACCGATACGGTGATCGGTGACGCGTCCCTGCGGGAAGTTATAGGTCCGGATCCGTTCGCTTCGGTCGCCGCTTCCGACCTGATTCTTCCGGGCCTCCGAGATCTTCGAGTCCCTCTCTTCAATCATTCGATCCAGCAACCTGGCCCGCAGAACCTTCATGGCCTTGTTCTTGTTTTTGAGCTGGGACTTTTCATCCTGGCAGGTGACGATCAGACCCGTCGGCAGATGCGTAATCCGAACCGCCGAATCGGTGGTATTGACGCTCTGGCCGCCGCAGCCGCTGGAGCGATAGACGTCGACCCTGATCTCATTGGGATCGATGGTGAGCTCCACTTCCTCGGCTTCAGGCAATACGGCAACGGTGACGGCAGATGTATGGATTCGACCCTGCGCCTCGGTAACCGGAACGCGCTGGACGCGGTGGACGCCGCTTTCATATTTGAGACGCCGGTAGGCTCCCTGCCCCTCGATCAGGGCGATGATCTCCTTAAATCCCCCCATGCCGCTGGCGGAGTTGCTGCTCATTATCTCGACCTTCCATTTAAAGAGCTCGGCATAACGGGCGTACATCCGGAAGAGATCGGCTGCAAAGAGCGCCGCCTCGTCGCCACCGGTGCCGGCTCGAATTTCCAGGAAGACATTCTTGTCGTCATTGGGATCCTTCGGAAGCAGGAGGATCTTCAGTTCGCTTTCTTGCTTTTCCTTTAGGGTCTTGAGGACGGGGAGTTCTTCTTTGAGGAGTTCTTTCAACTCCTCGTCGTTTTCCTCAAGGAGCTTCAGATCCTCTTCAATCTGCCGGGTCGTTTTTTCGTACTGACGAAAAGTCTCAACGATTTCCCTCAGGTCGGAGAGCTCTTTGGCGAGCTTTTGGTATTCCGCGCGGTTGCCGACGACGTCGGGATCCCCCAGCTTTTTCTCCAGGTCTTCGTATCTCTGCGCTATGTCCTTGAGTTTTCCAAACATGTTGCGATCTGACTCTGTTTTGATGACGAAAGGTTATGAACAAAGAAAGGCCCGCAACCACCCGCATGGATGGCATCGGGCCCTTCATATTCCGCTGCCTTAGGCCTGCTTGGTTTTCTTTTCGTACTTCTTCTGGAACCGCTCAACCCGTCCGGCCGTATCAATGATCTTCTGCTTGCCGGTCATAAAGGGATGGCAGTTGGAGCAGATTTCCACCTTGATATCCTGTCGGGTGGATCGGGTCTTGATTACGTTTCCGCAAACACATGTAATTGTCGTTTCGTTGTATTCGGGGTGGATGTCTTTTTTCATGGCCAATCACCAACTCCTGGTATTTGATAGTAAATTACTGATTCATGGAATTCAGGAATTCCGTGTTTTTCTCCGTTTTGCGAACTTTGTCAATAATAAATTCCATTGCATCGACCGGGTTCATTTCCTGCAACAACCGCCTCAGGATCCAAATGCGGTTGAGATTTTCCTTCGGCGTCAGCAACTCTTCCTTGCGCGTACCGGAACGGATCAAGTCGAAGGCGGGGAAAACGCGGCGGTCGGCTATCTTGCGATCCAGATGCAGTTCCATGTTGCCGGTTCCCTTGAATTCTTCGAAAATGACTTCATCCATACGGCTGCCGGTATCAATCAGGGCAGTCGCAATGATGGTCAGGCTTCCGCCGGCCTCGATGTTGCGTGCGGCTCCGAAGAAACGTTTGGGTTTATGCAGTGCATTGGAATCCACGCCGCCCGAGAGGACCTTGCCGCTGGGCGGAACAACCGTGTTGTAGGCGCGGGCCAGACGGGTAATGCTGTCGAGGAGGATAACAACGTCTTTCTTGTGCTCGACGAGGCGTTTGGCCTTCTCGATTACCATTTCCGCAACCTGGACATGCCGCGTCGCCGGTTCGTCGAAGGTCGAGGCGATAACCTCTCCTTTGACGTTTCTTTCCATATCGGTGACTTCTTCGGGGCGTTCGTCGATCAGCAGGACCATCAGGATCACATCCGGATGATTGGCCGAGATGCTGTGGGCGATGTCCTTCATTAACACGGTCTTGCCGGCCCGGGGGGGTGAAACGATCAGACCGCGCTGCCCCATGCCGATCGGTGTGAACAGATCCATGATGCGGGTGGAGTAATTCTCAGGATCATACTCGAGGTTGAATTTCTGCTCCGGATACAGGGGGGTCAGGTTGTCGAAGAGGATTTTGTCCTTTGCCGCCTCGGCGCTCTCGAAGTTGACTGAATCGACTTTGAGAAGCGCGAAGTATTTTTCGCCCTCTTTCGGTGGCCTGACCTCTCCGGAAATGGTATCGCCGGTCCTGAGATTGAAGCGCCGGATCTGGGATGGCGAGACATAAATATCGTCCGGCCCCGGCAGGTAATTGTAATCGACGGCCCGCAGGAAACCGAAACCGTCCGGCAGGATTTCGAGAACCCCCTCTCCGGAAATGAGACCATTCTTTTCGGTCTGGGCTTGCAGGATGGCAAAGATGAGGTCCTGCTTGCGCATGCCGCTGGCGCCTGGCACATTGAGATCCTTGGCGATGATGTTCAGTTCGCTGATCGGCTTTTTCTTCAACTCTACGACATTCATTTTATTATCCTATTCATGATCATTCCTGCTGATGTTATCCATGCCGCAGGAAAACAGTCACATTCTGCTCTTACTTGTGCTGATCGATAACCATGGGTGATTTGTTTCAAACCTGTGGATTAATTAATAGGCAGCAATTTGAAATTTAACTCTCAAAAAGGGAGGGCTGATATGTATGCCTTTTTGGGATTACGTTCCTTCAATAACCGAGATTGTGTAACATGTCAAGAGGATTTTAGAAAACATCTTGACACCTTCCGGCCTCCTCATTATTGTCTGGCACTGATGAGGTGCTCGGGGTGATGCATGTATTTTTTTTATAATCTTATACTGTGGCTCAGTCTGCTTTTTCTGGTTCCCTATTACGGTTTCAAGATACTTGTGAAAGGAAAATACAGAAAGAGCATCGGACCGAAGTTGGGATGCGTTTCTGCCAAACGCTTTGCCAGTCTGTCTGGCGAGCCGCGGATTTGGATCCATGCCGTTTCGGTCGGCGAGGTAACCGCTGCCGCGCCCATTATCGAGGTTGTGCGCGACCGTCTGCCTGGTGCCTGTATTGTGTTGTCGACCAGCACCGAAACAGGCCAACAGATGGCTCGCAAGATAGCAACTGGCGTCGATAATTTTATTTACTTCCCGCTGGATTTTAAGCCGATTGTCCGGCGGATGCTCCGACTGGTGCGTCCGGATGTCTTTGTCGCCGTTGAAACGGAGATCTGGCCTAACTTTATTAGAGAAGCGAGTTGGCAAGGGGTGTGCTGCCTCCTCGTCAACGGGCGGATATCCCCCCGTTCCTTCAGAAAATATCGGGCAACGCGTTTTTTCTGGCGCGGTATTTTTGGATTGATTGAAAGAGCCGGAGCGATTTCTGAAAAGGACGGTGAACGGCTGGTTGAGTTAGGCGCTTCACGGTCAACCGTTCGGGTTTTGGGAAATGCAAAATACGACGGCCTGGCATCGCGAACAGATGATGCAAGCCGCAATAACCTCATGACGCTGCTGGGTATCGCGGAAGGCGTTCCCGTCTTTGTATCGGGCAGCACCCACCCCGGCGAGGAAGAGATTGTCCTGGAGGTCTATCGACGGTTGATTGAGTATTATCCCGATATGCTCCTCATCCTGGTGCCCCGCCATATCGAACGGGCGGCGGAAGTAATGGAAGTGGCTGCGCGACTCGGCTTTCATGACACGATCCGGCTGACAGAGATATCGGCCGCCAAGCAGCGGCGATTCGAGCGTCTGATCGTTGTGGATCGGATCGGTGAACTGTTCAGACTCTATAGTCTCGCGTCGATTGTTTTTTGCGGAGGAAGCCTGGTTCCCCGCGGTGGTCAGAACATTCTGGAAGCTGCTGCCTGGGGTAAACCTGTCTTTTTTGGTTTTCACATGGACGACTTCATGGACGAGAAAGTCCTGCTGGAAGAGGCGGGGGCTGGCGTGACGGTTCATAACGCGGATGAACTCTTTGCAGGAGCGCTCAGGCTGATGCGGGATCCAGAGGAGTGGCGGCGCAGAGGCGAAGCGGCCCGACGCATCGTCAGCGCCAACAAGGGCGCCTCGAAGAAATATGCGGATCTGATTTTATCCGTTCTTAAAGCTTAGCCAGCTCTGTTTTCAAGATATCAGTTGGCTGTGCCAATAGCCATTAAAGAGGTAGAGAAAAGTGTGGCGGACTGATAACGGTCAACCGTCAACCGCAGTTTTCAGCCGCACCCACCTGTAATCATTTCCAGCTTATTAAGCAGCGGGGCAAGGGTTTTTCTGTCAATAGCGCTCAAGGGGATCGCTTGAAAGCGGTTTGCGAGGATTGCCAGAATCTTTTTGTCGGCAAAACGATCCGCCTTGTTGAAGATGCGGATAACGGGTTTATTCTGAAGGTCGAGGTCCTGCAGGATCTTTTCCACGGCCGTCATCTGATTTTCAAAATCCGGATTGCTGATATCGATGATGTGGAGCAGGATGTCCGCGTCGTTGAGTTCTTCGAGCGTCGAGCGGAAGGCGTCCATGAGTTCCTGTGGCAGGGACCGGATGAAACCGACCGTATCGGTGATGATCGCCTCGGTGTCGCGCGGGAAGCGCAGCCGCGCGCTTTTCGGATCGAGGGTGGCAAAGAGACGGTTCTCGGCCAGCACATCGCTCTGGGTGAGTGTGTTGAGCAACGTGGATTTGCCTGCATTGGTGTAACCGACGATCGAGATGACCGGCAGCCCGTGACGCTCCCGTCTCAACCGCCGTTGTCCCCGGTCCTTCCTGACTTTTACGAGATCCTGCTCCAGATGCGTGATCCGATCCCGGGTTCGGCGTCGATTGATTTCGAGCTTGGTCTCACCCGGTCCGCGGCCGCCGATGCCGCCCGTGAGCCGCGACATCGCAGTATTCTTTTCGGTGAGCCTCGGCAGGAGGTACCGTAGTTGCGCCAACTCGACTTGGATTTTTCCCTCCCTGCTGTGCGCCCGCTGCGCGAAGATGTCGAGAATGAGTTGTGTTCGATCGATGACCTTCAACTCGGTGCACTCGCTGATCGAGCGAACCTGGGCCGGCGTCAGTTCGCAGTCGAAGATCAACAGGTTGGCACCGATCTGCAGCGCCTTGATGACCAACTCGGAGAGCTTACCCTTGCCCAGGACGTATTTGGGATCAGGCTGCGGCCGTCGCTGCGTAAAGGCGTCGAAAACTTGTACCCCCGATGACGCGGCCAGTTCGCGGAGTTCCTCGATGGCGTATTGGTCTTCATCCGGCCTGCCCGTGTCGATGCGGACGAGGATGGCCCGATTTTCCGCTTCGACCTTGCGTGTCCGCTGAGATCTGACGAATTCCTCCTCCAGCGCCTGGATGAAGTCCTGAAAATCAATATCGATCTGCGGGACGGCAACGGGGTCAAGGGTGGTCCAGAATTGATTGGCCGGATTTTCCGGGAGGAGGTGCGCGAGAAACGCTTTGCCGGGAAATCCGCCTGCTTCGAGACCAATGGCCGCAACCAGATCGAGTCGCAGCAGCGCCAGGTCCGTCAGGTCATCGTGGGTCAACGGCTCCTGGTTGAGGTGGGTATGGATCAGGCGAAGGCCTTTCAGACGGGTGGTCGATGCACGGAGTCGTGTTAGTTCCGGAATGACGATTTTCTTGTGATCTCCGACGATGACATAATCCACCTCTCCCTTGCGGGTGAGCAGAATGCCCACCTGTCGGTTGATTTCCGCAGAGCTTTCTGCGAGAGTGCGCGCAAGCTCTTGGGTTACCACCTTGTCGGCGGGAATCTTTCTGCGATAGAGCAACTCGAGCTTGTGAAGCTGGGCAGCTTTCAGGCCAGTCAGATTGCCGATTACCTTTTTGATGGTTGATAGCTCCTCTTGGCGGACTTATTTGAACTTGCCGGGGTTGACGCGTTTTTCCATGTTATCGAGGAATTGAGACCAACCTTGCGTCTTAAAGGTAGAGGGCAGTTTGATCGGGTTTTTTTTATTGCATTTCGGACATTGCAGATCATCGGGAGTTTCATCTGCCTTCAAAAAGGTTTCAAAAACGTGGTGACACTTTAAACATTCAAAATCAAACAGCGGCATGAAATTCTCCGTTTTTTTATGAGGTAGTACATTTAAAAAACCCCGGCGCCTCCCGGGGTTAGGACTACTATGCACGGACGGGGAAGCAGTTGCGATGCATCAAAAGCTCAATGTCAGTCGGTGCATTAAGAGCCAATCTGTCTGCAAGTTGTAGCCTGGCGTCGCGTGTTTCAGTGCATCTCCCGTCCACAAGAAGCCGAAAGCAGCCATAAAATTAAGGTTGTCCAGGATTCGATAGGACGCTGTAAAGTCCAACTCGCGCCCGATTTCGTCCGTTAAAGGGTTACAAAGCCCCAGATCGAGTCGCGCCAGACTAAAAGTCACATTGAAATCAAACCCCGGGGTTGCCCTCCAACCAGCAAAAGACTGGTGCAGGAACATGTTCCGCGAGATGTCGACACCATAGGCTGTTGCATATAACGGATCCAATCCCCCGAATAATATAGCTGTCTGTCCGAGAGCGCGACCTCGGTCGGCATTTAGAAATATGAGGATGGGCATGGCATTTTCGCCGCCAGAAAAGATGCCGTTGTTTACCAGATTAAAAGGAGTTTGCTGTTGCAGAAAAGTAAATGCAGACCCCAGATAGGCAGAGCCGGTTCTGTAAGTTGCCCGTGCAGAGGCATTAAATCCTCGGGTCAGGTTGCTGTCGAAGTAGGACAAAAGCCCGTCATTTCGGTCAAGAGATGCTGCATGAAAAATCAGGTTTCCGCTGAGACATAATGAGCCCGGGATGCCATTCCATATAGTAATCGGGGTCTCCGTTTTAGGCACAACTTCAAAAACTTGAATCGGACCGTCAAGATATCGGGAGATGGCCCGGATTGAAGTAAGCCAATAGGGGGTACGATAGAACATGGTCCAATTGAACGACGGATCGATGAGATCCTGGCGGTTGGGATCTGCCTGGGTTATGTTTACCTTTCCATCATTCCTTGAGCGTTGCCAGGGATGATGGAAAGATGGCATAGACAGGGGGGTAAGCCGATAAGCAGTAGAATCAAGATCAAAAATGGTATCTGTTAGCGCGGCATTTGTATCGGATAACGGCTGCTGTTGGTCAAAAGACGACGGCAAAGGGTTCTCAAGGATTGTCTGCTGAGACACCTTGTCTTCGGCAAGGCAAACCGCGTGCGCGCCCCAAAGGCACAACAATGCGACGATAAAAAAAATCCCAGCCAGTCGGTTCACTTTTAGCTCCTATGCTGTTGTTTTTCTTAGCATCTTATCGTAGGCTCTGTCAAGGACAATTTGTCCATCGTGGCCAGCCCTTACGTCCATATTTTTTTCTTGACATGCCCGATACTGCTATTTTATGTTCCCTAAACCCACAGTGGTAATAAAGCGTACCTTTTTGATTGTGCTACACATTTACGGAGAAGACCGCCCGATTTCCTTGCGTGCTAAAAATCAACAACCATTTTCACTGCATTGCACAGTCTGCCTACACAATGCCTTGGCTTGGGACTGCCCGATTTTTCAAGGTTTGACATATAAAAAGGTTGGATAGAAGAAAGCTAAAACAGGGTTGAAATTAAAAAATAGCACACATGGAGGAATTTAATAGCATGGCAGACGCAAAAGTTGAATTGAAAGAAATTTATCCCGTACCTGAAAAAATCAAAAAGATGGCTTATGTCAGCGGTCGAGAGGCCTATGACAAGATGTGGAAGCGCTCCATCGAGGAGCCTGAGGCTTTCTGGTCTGAAGTCGCTAAAGAGACGGTGTCGTGGTTCAAGCCTTTTGAAAAGGTCATGGACTACAACTTCGATATGAAGAAAGGCCCTGTCTATGTGAAATTCTTTGAAGGCGGAAAGCTCAATGTCGCCTACAACTGTCTGGACAGACATTTGGCGACCCGCGCTGACAAGGTGGCGATTCAGTTTGAAGGCAATGAGCCGACCGACGATCTGGCGCTCACTTACAAAATGCTGCATGAGAAGGTTTGCAAGTTCGCCAATGTTCTCAAGTCGCACGGCGTTGGCAAAGGTGATCGCGTCGCGATCTATCTGCCCATGATTCCGGAATTGGCTATTGCGATGCTGGCTTGCACCCGTATCGGCGCCATTCACTGCATTACCTTCGGCGGGTTCAGTGCGGAGGCTCTGCGTGACAGAATTCAAGACTGCCAGGCCAAGCTGCTCATCACCTGCGATGGCACCTACCGAGGCGCCAAAGCGATCCCCCAAAAGGACAACGCCGATGCGGCGGTTAAGGAATGTCCCTCTGTCAAGAATCAGATTGTCGTGAATCGCGTCGGCGACAAGATCAAGGTCAACTGGGATGCCAGCCGCGACTTGTGGTGGGAAGACGAAATGGCCAAGGCCGGTGCGGTCTGCGAGCCCGAGTGGATGGACGCGGAAGACCCCCTCTTCATCCTCTACACCTCCGGTTCCACTGGAAAGCCCAAGGGCGTTCTGCATACGACCGGTGGTTACCTGGCTTACGCGGCCTATACCCATAAAATCGTTTTCGATTATAAAGAGGACGACATTTACTGGTGCACCGCCGATATCGGCTGGGTGACCGGCCACAGCTACATCGTCTATGGTCCGCTTTGCAACGGCGCCACATCGATCATGTTCGAGGGTGTTCCCAACTACCCCGATGTGAGCCGCTTCTGGAAGGTCGTAGAAAAATACAAAGTCAATATCTTCTATACCGCCCCGACGGCTATCCGTTCAGTGGCTAAGGAAGGCGATGAGTGGGTGAAGAAGGCCGATATCTCTTCGCTGAGAATCCTTGGATCCGTCGGTGAGCCGATCAATCCCGAGGCCTGGAACTGGTATTATAACGTAATCGGCCGCGGCGAATGCCCCATCGTGGACACCTGGTGGCAGACCGAAACGGGCGGCATCCTGATTACCCCGTTGCCCGGTGCGATCGATATCAAACCCGGCATGGCGACGATGCCCTTCTTCGGCGTCGAGCCGGTCCTGCTGGATGACGAGGGCAAGGAGTTCACCGAGACGGAAGCCTCAGGCGCCCTGTGCATCAAACGTCCGTGGCCCGGCCTCATGCGCGGCGTCTATGGCGATCCCAAGCGCTTCCAGGAGACCTACTTCGAGCAGTTCCCCGGTTACTATGTGACGGGCGACGGCTGCCGCAGGGATAAGGACGGCTACTATCAGATTACCGGCCGTATCGACGACGTCATCAACGTGTCCGGTCACAGAATGGGAACCGCCGAGGTGGAAAGCGCCCTGGTTGCTCATCCGAAGGTCGCCGAGGCCGCGGTCGTCGGTTATCCGCATGACCTGAAGGGGACAGTCGATCTATGCCTATGTCACCTTGAAGAGCGGCATAGAGAAAACGGAAGAGCTGAGAAAAGAGCTCATTGCCCATGTCCGTACGCTGATCGGGCCCATTGCAACGCCGGAGAAGATCCAGTGGGCCGATGGCCTTCCCAAGACCCGTAGCGGCAAGATCATGAGAAGAATCCTCAAGAGAGTTGCCGCCAACGACGTCAGTAACCTGGGTGATACCTCGACCCTGGCCGATCCGTCGGTTGTGGACGACATCGTCAAGAACAGATTGTAGTTTGTAGTAGTAAGTGTGCCCGGCGTGCTTGCCGGGTGGGAGTTTATGTAAATCCGATTACCCGGCAGATCCTGAAAAAATTGGGTCTGCCGGGTTTTCATCCGGAAAAGGAGGAGAAATTGTGAACATTATTGCGTGTGTAAAGCAAGTTCCGGACACGGAAGCCTTGATTAAGGTGAAATCAGACGGTTCCGGAATTGTTGAAGACGGCATCAAGTGGGTTATGAATCCCTATGATGAATTTGGTGTCGAAGAAGCCTTGAGACTGAAGGAAAAACTGGGTGGCGAAGTAACGATCATTTCTGTCGGGCCGGCAAGGACCATGGAAACTATCCGGACTGCCCTGGCTATGGGGGCCGATAAGGGGATTCATATTGATGACCCTGCATTGTATGGCGCCGATGCCTATACGACGGCCTCCGCGCTGGCGGCCGCTATTAAGGGACTTCCCTATGACATCATCTTCTGTGGTCAGCGGGCCATTGATGATGACGCCGGCCAGGTTGGCGCCGTTCTGGCGGAACTGCTCGATGTTCCCCAACTTACGATCGTTACGAAACTCGAAGTTGCCGATAAGTCCGTCAAGGCTGTTCGCCCCATTGAAGGCGCACAGCTTGTGATTGAAAGCCCGCTTCCCTGCCTGGTAACAGCTCAAAAGGGTTTGAATGAGCCCCGTTACGCGTCGCTTCCCGGCATTATGAAGGCCAAGAAAAAACCGGTTGATGTAAAGAATGCAGCAGCCCTTGGCATTGGCGTGGACGTTAAGGCAAGTGTCGCGAAAACCGTACCGCCTCCGGCTAGACCTCCTGGAAAGATTGTTGAAGGTGAAGATCCAGCTCAAAAAGCAGCGGCAGTCTGCAAGCTTTTGAGAGAAGAGGCGAAGGTTATCTAATTAGACCAGAAGAGGGAGGTTACAATATGTCAAAAGGTGTATGGATAGTAGCGGAACTAAGAGACGGCGCCTTTCGTAAGGTGTCGTATGAGCTCGCCAGCACAGCCAGAAAGCTTGCCGACCAGTTGGGTGAAGAGGTCGCCGCTGTCGTGCTGGGCGCCGGTGTGGAAGCCTCGGCGAGCCAACTCGGTAAATATGGCGTAGATAAAGTCTATGTGGCGGACAATGCCGCATTGGAACCCTATACGACAGATGCCCACGCTGCGGCCGTGGCCAAGGTGGTTAAGGAGAATGATCCATCCATTTTGCTGCTGGCTGCCAGTGCGCAGGGCAAAGATCTGTCAGCGCGCCTGGTGGGTAAACTGGCCACCGGTATGGCCAGCGATTGCACGGACGTCCGAATTGATGGCGGCAAGCTGGTCGCGATTCGCCCGATGTATGCCGGGAAGTGCTATGGAGAAGTGGTTGTTTCGGGTACTCCCCAGATGGCCTCTTTGAGACCCAATGTGTTTCCGGTTGTCGAGACGGCGAAGGCCGGCGAGGTCGTCAAATTCGATCCGGCGCTCGATGCTGCATCCCTGAAGACCAAGGTCGTAGAAGTGCAGAAGGATAGCAGCGGTGTTCTGGATGTTTCCGAAGCCAATATCATCATATCCGGTGGTCGTGGCATGAAGGGGCCGGAAGGCTATGCGCTTCTGGAAGAGCTGGCTGCCGTTCTGAAGGGAGCCGTTGGCGCCTCCAGGGCCGCAGTCGATGCCGGCTGGAGGCCATTGAAGGATCAGGTCGGTCAGACGGGCAAGACCGTGTCGCCGAACCTCTATATTGCCTGCGGTATCTCGGGCGCCATTCAGCATCTGGCGGGAATGAGCTCCTCGAAATATATCGTTGCAATCAACAAGGATGCAGAAGCGCCTATCTTCCAGAAGGCGGATTACGGTATCGTGGATGACCTGTTTAAGGTTGTCCCTGAGATGACTGCTCAATGCAAGAAGCTGCTTGCTGAATAAACATATACGATGCGGGGTCGGATGATGCTATCCGACCCCGCTTTTTAAAAAGCGGCAGAAAGGGGAGGGAATAATCGCATGGAGACGATGATATATTCTGCCGGTGGCAATGAGGGGCGCGAAGTTTTCTGGAACGCCAAGGCCTTCCAGTTCCCTCTGGATATACTGGCTCTTATCGGCATCGCCATTATGGGCGTATGGCCTCTATAACCGCTATAAGCTCTGGGTGGCCATGGGGAAGCCCGAGTTGCGGTTTGACAACATCGGGACGAGAATCAAGGCCCTGTTCTGGGATGGTATCGTTCAGCTCCCGGTTTGGCGGGACTTTTACCCTGGCCTGATTCACGGATTGATCTTTTTTGCTTTTTTCGTTTTGATCTGGGGCGCCGCCTTTGACGCCTTTCAGTTTTACACGGGAATCCATTTTCTTGGGAAACCCTACCTCACTTTCTCATTTCTCTTTGAAGTATTCGGACTGGCAGCCATCGTCGGTATTCTGATGGCCATGTTCCGTCGGTATGTTCAGAAACCTGACCGGCTCGGCTTCAAGGGCGAGATCGACAATCGTCCCGATGACGCCATTGTGTTGATTTTGATCCTGGTCATCATGGTGACCGGGTTTGTTATTGAAGGCCTACGAATTGCGGCCTTCGGTTTTCCGGATTTTGAAAAGTGGTCCTTTGCCGGCTATGCGACGGGTCTTCTGTTCCAGGGTCTTAGCCTGCCGACACTCAAGATGGCCCACGCCATTACCTGGTGGTTCCACGCTATCTGTGCCGTGGGGCTCATTGCCTATATCCCCTATTCGAGACTGCTTCATATCGTGACGGCTCCAGCCAATCAACTCATGAAGTCCTTGAAGCCGACGGGTTACCTGGAACCGATCCGCGACTTTGAGAATGCGGAGAGCTTCGGCGTCGGCAAGCTTGACGAGTTCACCTGGAAGCAGATCTTCGATTCCGATGCCTGTACCCGTTGCGGGCGCTGCCAGGATGGCTGCCCGGCGTACTTGACCGGCAAGCATCTGTCCCCGAAGGAAGTGATACAGAGGATCAAGGATCACTGGCTGGAGCGGGCGCCGCTTTTTGCTGAGGGCAAGAAGACGGGTGCCGAGGTGCCGGAGTCGGAAAAATCCCTCATCAACGATGTCGTCGGGGTTCATGAGATCTGGGATTGCACCAACTGTATGCACTGTATGGAACACTGTCCGGTTAGGATCGAGCATGTTCCGAAGATCATAGACATGAGGCGCTATAAGGTTCTTATGGAGGCCGACTTTACCCCCGAGTTGCAGTTGACCTACCGGAATATGGAGAACAACTCCAATCCCTGGGGGATCGGTACGCATCTTCGCGCGGACTGGGCCAAGGATCTCGGCGTCAAGACGATGGCGGAAGACGCCAATGTCGAGTATCTTCTGTATATCGGCTGTTCCGGCTCCTTCGATGATCGTGGCAAGAAGATCTCTGTCGCCTTTGCCAGGATTCTGATGGAGGCTGGCGTCAGCTTTGCGATTCTGGGAACCGAAGAGGGCTGTTGCGGCGACTCCGCGCTGAGAGGCGGTAACGAATACCTCTACCAGGCGTTGGCGCAGTACAATATCGATACGCTGAACGGCTACGGGGTCAAGAAGATCATCACGATCTGTCCCCACGGCTATAACACCATCAAAAAGGACTATCCGTTGCTCGGTGGCAACTACGAGGTTTATCACCACACCGAAATCATTGCCGACCTGATCGCCAAGGGTAAGATCAAGCTGAAGAATGGCTTGGACGGCGTCGTCACATTGCACGATTCCTGCTTCCTCGGCCGTTACAACAAGATCTACGATCAGCCGAGGCAGGCGCTTACAGCCATCCCAGGACTCAAACTGGCGGAGATGGAAAAAAGCCATGATCGCAGCTTCTGCTGCGGCGCCGGCGGCGCGCGCATGTGGATGGAAGAACATGGCGACCGCATCAACAATGCCCGGACGGATATGGCGATCGCCACCCAAGCGGATAAGGTGTGCACGGCCTGTCCGTTCTGTATGACTATGCTGAGTGATGGGCTGAAAGACCGGAATATGACGGAGAAGATGACCGTGCTCGATATTGCGGAGATAGTCCTGGAGGCGATGGGTTTGCCGAAGGGGTCTTCTGTCGGCGAATCGTAGGAAGCGTCGTCGTTTCCTGTCATTTCAAAACAACATAACAAAAGGGCCTCTGTTGCTCAAGGGAGGCCCTTTTATTTTGTGTTGATTCTGGCAGGTGCTGTTGCTATGTGTAGGACACTCCCCTGAAAGGGTGTCTTCATCGTGTCAGCGGTCTTGGCGACGGGGGTACGGATAAACGGGCTGAATGAAGAATGGCGGGGTCGAGAACCGGTTGAAGGTTATCATCGTGTAAGCGGCATTGAAGCTTCCCCCTGAGCTTGCTTTGGCGAATCTCCCATCCCCCGGGAAAAATTTTAGGCATGATTGGCGCGCATACTGAATTCTTAACGCATAGAGGTGACTATGTTTCTCTTTAAGAAAATAATAGCCCCACTTTTTCTTCCCTTGGCCTTTTCCGTTCTTCTGCTGATCTTCAGCTTGATTTATTTGCAGTTCCGCCAGACACAGCGACGTGGAAAGTACTATGTTTTTTTCGCCATCCTGCTCCTGCTGCTGGCGGGACAAAACTACCTGTCGGACCGGTTTCTGGAGACGCTTGAGCATCGATACAGTCCGATCAACCTGTCGCAGATCAAGGCACAGGACGCTTCCATTAAATGGATTGTCGTCCTTGGCGGCGGCACGATCCCTAATGCACGCCTTTCAGCTGTTGAGCAGCTGTCGGACGCCAGCGTTCATCGCTTGTGGGAGGGCTTGCGTCTGCATCGCAGATATCCCGGCAGTCGCTTGCTATTGTCCGGCGGTATGGTGGATGGCGACACAGCTGAGGCGCAGCTCCTGGCAAAAGCGGCGGAGGCGTTCGGCGCCCGGACAAAAGATATTGTCATGGATTTACGGTCCCGCGATACTGAAGAACAGGCCTGCCGGATTAGAGCGCTGATTGGTAAGGAGCGATTGATTCTCGTAACCTCCGCCTTCCACATGCCTCGGGCTGTGGGGCTGTTCAGACATGCGGGATTGGATCCGATTCCCGCGCCGGCACGGTTTCTCATTCCCTCAAGGGCCGGGGCGATGCGCCTCGAGGATTTCTACGTCAGCGCCGAAGGGCTTAGAACGTCCGAACTGGCCGTGCATGAATATCTCGGTATCCTGTGGGCGAAGATCAGGGGAAAGATATAAAACGTTTCAAGCGCCGACAGGCCGCCCATCAAGCGCCAAATCTTGACTTCGCAGGGGCTGCAATGGTACCCTCTCGGCCTGATCATACATATCATCAAGCATGGAGTCTGCCGTCGTTGCAAGTATCTGAAAAAATCTCAAACCTGATCGAAAAGGGGGTTCGGATTCCCCATCCGGCGTCCGTGGATATTGGCGCGGAGGTTTCACCTGACCGAATTGCGCCAGACACGGTACTCTTTCCCGGCTCGAGGATCTACGGGCACACTACGCTGATCGGTCCTGGCTCCGCAATTGGGGGTGAAAATCCCGCGACGGTGATCGACTGCCAGCTTGGAAGCCAAGTGCAGTTGAAAGGGGGATTTTTCAAGGCATCCGTTTTTTTGGATGGCGTTTCTATCGGCTCCGGTGCGCAGGTGCGAGAGGGGTGCCTTCTGGAGGAGGAATCCGGTGGAAACCACACCGTCGGGCTCAAGCAGACGATTCTGTTTCCTTTCGTGACGCTAGGCAGCCTGATCAATTTTTGCGATTGTTTTATGGCTGGCGGAACCGATCGGCGCAATCACAGCGAGGTCGGCAGTTCGTTTATTCATTTTAACTATACCCCGAACCAGGACAAGGCGACCCCCTCGCTTTTGGGGGATGTTCCAAAAGGCGTCATGCTGGATCAACCCCCGATCTTTCTCGGCGGGCAGGGAGGCTTGGTCGGGCCCGTTCGCATCGGCTTCGGGGCCGTCACCCCGGCCGGCAGCGTGATCCGTCGGGATTGTCTCAAGGGGGGAAAGATACTTTCCGGGGTGGTTGAGGATCGGGGGGGCAATGGCCTTGCTCCCGGTCTCTATCGGGATATCCGTCGCCGGGTGACAAACAACGTCTACTATCTCGCCAATCTGCTGGCCCTCAAGACGTGGTACGCGCAGGTCCGCCGTCCCTTTTTCGAGAGTCAACAGTATGGGGCGCCGCTGGCGACGTCCGCGTCGGCGTTGCTGTATGGTGCGATCGATGAACGGCTCAAGCGTTTCGGCGAACTGGCCGAAAAAATGGAAGACTCGATCCGGATCGGCGAGACTCGGTCCGATATACGGAAGACGATTTTCCTAGTGCAGCGCGAACTGTTGAGCCGTTGGCCAGACCTTTTATCCTGTTTCCGCTCCGAAATCGAAGAAAAGACCGGCGCGCGCAATCGGGATCGTTTTCTGGAAGGACTTCAGAGATGGCAGGCGGACGGCTACATCCAGACAATCCGTCAGTTGCCCCCGGAGGTCAAGTTGCAAGGGACAGGCTGGCTGCAAGCCATTGTGGCGGAAGTTGTTCGCCAGGCTTTGGAGCTCCTTCCCGCCTGTTGCGACGCAAATAATGAGAAGGGTGATTCATGATAAACGGTTTCATACAAATCTTTAAGCGCATCTTGAGCCTGCCGGTCTTGATCGGTGTGAACCCGAAAGGCGTTTCAGGAGCGGCGCTGATTCTTTTTCCGATGGCGCAAACGACGCTTTTCTGCGGCTTTGCCGGTATCATGGCCATCAAGGGCGCGACCCGGCCAGATCAACCGGAGGAACCAGCGGGACGCCTGGATGAGGACTTCAAAAAGATCAGTCAGAAGCCGCTGCATAAGATCCTCTCCGGCTCAGTCAAGCCTCAGCATTATCTTGACAGCGGTGATGTCCTGGCTGACATGGATCGCTTGATCCTGCTGCTCAAGTCAGAAGTTCAGTCCCGTCGCGTTTTTTTCTCCGACGCCTCATTTTCCGCCCTTTTCGCGCTTTGCAAGGAGATGGCAGCATTTCTGGCGGTCGAAGAGAGACTCCTTGAAGAAAACGCCGATCATTTTCACACCGATGAATTAGAAATTATCAATAGCCGGATTATCCAGATCAAGGATATCCTCTGGACCCTGGAGAGGGACTTTTTAGACAACATTGTCAAAATTAAGGCGCTCTGCCCTGAAGGGGTCTCGGAAAATGGATTCAGAAAGTACCGGGAGCTCAATTATCTGTTAAACAGTCTCGACCGGCTGGAGGTCCGCGGGCGTGATTCGGCCGGGGTCCAGATCTCCTTTACGCTGGCCGATGCTAGGACGCTGGACCGGATGATTCAGGCGCTCCAGGCCCGAGGACTTTACGAGGCCTTCGAGTCGAGGCGGTGCGCCGGAGATCTCGTCGACGGGTCCATTCAACTGTCCGAGGGCGAAACGACACTCTTCCTGTCCTTCACCTATAAAACGGCTTCGATCATCGGTGAACTGGGGCGCAATGTTCGGGAACTCCGGAAGCGCATTGCAGAGGACCAGGTGCTACACGTCCTCGCCAATCAGCCGGTTGAGGCCGAAGTGGCCTTCGCCCATACTCGTTGGGCTTCCGTCGGATCGATCACGGAGGAGAATTGTCATCCCGTGAACAACTTTACGCTCAACGGCGCCGAGGGGGGACTCAAAGACTACCCCCGCTATGGGCGCGGAGACTGGCGGATCAATGTCGTTCTTAACGGGGACATCGATAACTATCAGGGGCTCCGGCAAGTGCTGGAGAGAGGAGACAAAAACCTGATCGCGCCGGAGTTGACGACCGACACCAAGATCATCCCCCTGCAAATTGAACAGTACCTGCGCGAAGGCCTTGACCTGACCGGCGCCTTTCGGCGCGCCCTATGCGATTTCGAGGGCTCGCACGCTATCGCCATGCAGAGCAACGTGGAACCGGGCAAGACCTTTCTCGCCCTGAAAGGCAGCGGTCAGTCGATCTATGTGGGACTCTGCAGCGATCAGTATATCCTGTCTTCGGAGGTATACGGTCTGGTCGAAGAGACCCCGGATTTTCTCAAGATGGACGGAGAAAAGCCCTCTCCGGCAGATGAGAGCGTTCATGGCCAGATCTACGTCTTGGATCAAAACTCGACCGGCGGGACAGACGGCATTCAGGGCATGTACTATGACGGAACCCCCTTCCAGCTGACTGCAGCGGATGTCCGCCATGCCGAGATCACCACACGCGACATCGATCGCGGCAGCTTCCCGCACTTCTTCCTGAAGGAGATTTCCGAGGCGGCCCAGTCGGTGCGCAAGACCCTGCGGGGCAAGTACCGCGTTACAACAAAAAAAGAGGTCATCTTCAACCTTGGAGAGGACATACTGCCCAAGAAGTTGAAGAAGGCCCTGACCAAGGGAGAGATCCGGAATATCTACGTCATCGGTCATGGGACGGCGGCCGTCGCGGGTGCTGCGATTGCCGACGGGATCAAGCGCTACGTCAAAGGGGGGTCCGTTCACGTCGAGGCCAAGCGTGCCTCCGAGTTGAGCGGCTTTTCACTGGAACAGGATCTGAAAGATTGCCTCATCATTGCGGTGACCCAATCGGGGACGACGACCGACACCAACCGCGCGGTCTCGATGGCGTTGGAGCGCGGTGCGACAATTCTGGCCATCGTCAACCGCAGACAATCCGATATCACGCACAAGGCCCACGGCGTCTTTTATACGAGCGATGGCCGCGATATCGAGATGTCCGTCGCCTCGACAAAGGCCTTTTATTCTCAGATCGTGGCAGGCTATGTCCTTGCGCTCTTTATCGCCAAGACGTTGAAGGCGATGACCGATGAGGCCATTGCCGCCGAACTGGCCAACTTGGAGAAAATTCCGGGATTGATGACCGGCGTGCTCGATAAGAGCACCGAGATCGCCGCCTCCGTTCAGAAGGTGGCGCGACACAAAAAGTATTGGGCCATCGTAGGAAGCGGTCCCAATAAGGCCGCGGCCGACGAGATCCGGATCAAGTTGAGCGAACTGTGCTATAAGACCATTTCGTCCGATGTGATCGAAGACAAGAAACACATCGACCTGTCTTCGGAGCCGCTGATTGTTGTCTGCGCCGCTGGCAATCCGGAGGTCGTCATGGGGGACATCGTCAAGGATGTGGCGATCTTCAAGGCGCACAAGTCCGCCGTCGTGGTTTTTGCCGAGGAGGGTGAACGGCGCTTCGACGGTATCGCCGACGCCGTGATCGGCCTCCCCGTCGCGCCGATGCCGATACCGGTTATACTCAATACGGCTGCGGGGCATCTCTGGGGCTACCACGCCGCCTGCCACATCGACAGCAGTTCGACCTTTCTGCAGGAATTCAAGAACAGGCTCAGTCTGGAGATGATCCGGCAGGACAAGCGGGATCTGTCTCTTATCGAGCGGATTGCGGATAGAGAGTTGCATCGCATGATCGACGACTATGCGTTCCGGTTTCACGAAAAGCGCCAGAGCGGGGCTTTCTCCTGGACCAACGTCAATACCATCTCGGACATTGCGCTGCTGCTCAAGTATGCCGTAGGCAAACTCCCCCTTGAGGATTATTGGAAAGAATTCAGGGATCAAGACGGGCTGGGGCCGCTCGACCTGCTCAATGTGACGCTGGGGCATGCCGTGGATGATCTTTCCCGACCGATCGATGCAATCCGTCACCAGGCCAAGACCGTTACGGTCGGCACCAGCCGCAAGGAAGAGGTGTTGCGCGGCGTTCTCTTCGATCTGCTCGCTCAACTCGGCTTCTCGATCCGCAATTTGAGCAGCGGCAACATCCTCGCCCTGGGGCGCATCCAGAAGACCCTTGTTGATGTCAAAGGCTATACATTATACGATATTAATGGCTTGACGGCGGACGGCGAGCCCGTCGAGCAGTCGACGATTTCCATCCGCTTGAGGGGCGGGATCGCCCTGCAGATGAAATCCAGGGCCGAGTTTTCGGCGACCCTGATGGGCACCAAAAAGACGATCGTCCGGACGGGAAACGTCTATGTCGGATTCGGCCGTTCCGACAACGCGCCGATCACGATCATCCCGCTGCTTCAGGACAAACCGGGAGTGCGCAACCTGCTGCTGGCCCACATCGCCTTCAACGAAACGCTGGGCGTGCGGGAAAAGATCGAGGCTCTTGCAGACCGTTACAACGACATCCGCAACATGATCAACGAATACAACCTGCCATGGGACGACGCCTACTTGGAGCGGCTGCCGATCGGCGTGCTCCTGGGTGAGTCCGTGGAGTTTATTACGACAAAAATTAAGAAGGCATTGGAAGCAAAATGAAAGACAACAACATGATCGCCATCCTCGATTTTGGTTCGCAGTACAACCAGTTGATTGCACGACGCGTCCGCGAATGCCGCGTGTTCTGTGAGATCCTGCCGCACGACATCTCCGTCAAGAAGCTCATGGAGAAAAGGCCGCGCGCCATCATCCTCTCCGGCGGACCTGCCAGCATCTTCGATCCGGGGGTTCCCCTGTGCGACAAGAAGATCTTCGGACTGGGCGTACCCGTTTTGGGAATCTGTTACGGCATGCAGCTCATGTCCCACCAGCTTGGCGGAAAGGTCGAGGCCTCGTCCGTCCGAGAATACGGCAAGGCGGATCTGACCATCCTGCCGGAGGGCAAGAAGGCCCCGCTCTTTTCCGGTCTCAAGGGCAAGCAGCAGATCTGGATGAGTCATGGCGACCGGATCACCCGGCTTCCCGCCGGTTTTCACGAAATCGGCATCACCGCGAACTGTCCTGTCGCGGCGATGGCAAACCCGGAAAAGAAACTCTACGGCGTGCAGTTTCATCCGGAGGTCACCCACACCCTCAACGGCCTGACCATGCTCCAGAATTTTATCTTCAAGGTGGCCGGATGCGAGCCCAACTGGACCATGGGTTCCTTTATCGAGGAAAATGTTCAGGCTATCAGGAAACAGGTCGGTAATGAGCGTGTGCTTCTGGCCCTCTCCGGCGGCGTAGATTCCTCAGTGCTCGCGTTGCTTCTGCATAAAGCTATCGGGAACCGACTGGTTTCTATCTTTGTCGATAACGGGCTGCTACGCGAAGGAGAGGCCGAAGAGGTGGTCGCGACCTTCCGCGATGCCTTCCATCTGAACTTTAAGATCATTCATGCCCGTGATCGTTTCCTGACGAAGCTCAAGGGGGTAACGGACCCGGAAAAGAAACGCAAGATCATTGGAGCCGAGTTTATAAATGTCTTTGAAGAAGAGGCCAAGAAGCTGGGCAAGATCAGGTTTCTTGCACAGGGGACTCTCTATCCCGATGTGATCGAGAGCGTCTCCTCCTTTGGCGGTCCGTCGGTTGTCATCAAGAGCCACCACAACGTGGGAGGGCTTCCCGAGAAACTCAAGATGGAACTCGTCGAACCGCTGCGCGTTCTGTTCAAGGATGAGGTCCGCGAGCTCGGCCGCGAGTTGGGGCTTCCGGAGCCGATCATCAACCGCCATCCCTTCCCCGGTCCAGGGCTGGCCGTGCGTATTCTCGGAAAGATCACCAAGAAGAACCTCGAGATCGTCCGCAAGGCGGATGCCATCGTTCGCCACGAGATCCTGGCTGGCGGCCTTTTCAGCGAGGTCTGGCAGGAGTTCGCCGTCCTGCTTCCGGTGAAGAGCGTCGGGGTCATGGGAGATGGCCGGACCTACGAAAACGTGATCGCTGTCCGGGCGATCTCCAGCACAGATGGGATGACCGCCGATTGGGTCAAGATCCCCTTCCCCGTTCTGGAACGGATCTCCAGCCGCATCGTCAACGAGGTGAAGGGCGTCAATCGCGTTGTCTACGACATCAGCACCAAACCCCCAAGCACGATTGAGTGGGAGTAAGCAGGCATCCGGATGTGTGGATCGTACGACAGCTCTCTGCCGCTCAGAAATCTTTTTCCGTCACGTTCGGCGGCAGATTGCTAAGACCATCGGGTTGGAAAAATCTTTGATTCGCGTTCGAGACCTGTCGCACGATCCGCCCTGTGTAAGGTCTCTGAGCCAACTCAACGATGTGCAGTTCGACTTTTTACGGAACCATTACGAATGACAGGCCGTTGGCTGGCTGGATTGTCTTGCGATCACGTTTTCAGACCGAATTGGCAGTTGCTTAAAAAATGAAGCCCCCCTGTTTTTTGCCGGGGGCTTTTTTATGAGGGTCTTGCGGAAAGTTGAAATACTTGTCATTTTTTATCGGTTTTTCGGCTTTCGTCGTCTTGACTTTTTGAATTAACAGTGCTGATATGGGTGCCGTTTAAAGGTTCGACGGCTCGTCCGTCCCGTCCGGTTTAGCCACTTCAACACATTGTTTTCACAATCTAAATTTATATTTTCTTCACTTTGGCAGGAGTCAGCATGAGAACCAAATTCATTTTTATTACCGGTGGCGTTCTTTCCTCCCTCGGCAAGGGGCTGGCGGCGGCCTCTCTGAGTTGTCTTCTCGAATGCCGCGGTCTGAAGGTGACCAATCAGAAACTGGATCCCTACATCAATGTCGATCCCGGAACGATGAATCCCTTTCAGCATGGGGAAGTTTTCGTAACCGATGACGGCGCTGAAACGGATCTGGATCTGGGCCATTACGAGCGTTTTACGGGTACGAGTTTGGGCAAGGCCAATAACCTGACGACAGGTCAGGTCTATTTCTCCGTCATTACCAAGGAACGGCGGGGAGACTATCTCGGAGGAACTGTTCAGGTCATTCCCCACATCACCAATGAGATCAAGGAGTATATCAAGAAGGCCTCCACTGGTTACGATGTGGCCATCATCGAGATCGGAGGAACAGTCGGCGATATTGAAAGTCTGCCCTTTCTGGAGGCAGTGCGACAGTTTCGCAATGAGGTGGGACGCGACAATGCCATCTTCATTCATCTGACCTGGGTGCCCTTTATCAAGACGGCCGGAGAGGTCAAGACCAAGCCGACTCAGCACAGTGTTGCCGCTCTGCGACAGATCGGTATCCAGCCGGATATCCTCCTGTGCCGAACGGAAGATTTTTTGTCCAATGACATCAAGTCCAAGATCGCCCTCTTCTGCAACGTTGAAGTGGAGGCCGTTTTCACCGCCAAGGATGTTGACTGCATTTACGAAGTTCCCCTCATCTATCACCAGCAAGGGGTCGATCAGAAGATCGTGAGTCTCTTGAACATCTGGACGGGGCAACCCCGGCTTGCCGAGTGGGAAGCCGTCGTCGATAAACTCAAGCATCCATCGCGGCAGGTCACCATCGCGATCCTCGGCAAGTACGTTGATCTGGTTGATTCCTATAAGAGCCTCAACGAGGCCTTACGGCACGCCGGTATTCCAAACGACTGCCGGGTGCAGTTGCGTTATGTGGATTCGGAAAAGATCGAAAAGGAAGGGATTACCGATCAATTTGACGGGATTGGCGGGATCCTGGTGCCTGGAGGCTTCGGCAACCGCGGCATCGAGGGGATGATTCAGGGGATCGAATACGCCCGTGTGAACCGGATTCCCTATTTTGGAATCTGCCTTGGGATGCAGACGGCGGTGATCGAATTTGCGCGCAATGTCTGTGGGCTGTCCAAGGCCAACAGTTCGGAGTTCGATGCCGATACGCCTTACCCGGTCATCGATTTTCTGCCTGACCAACGGACGATCACGGAAAAGGGGGCCTCGATGCGACTGGGGGCCTATCCCTGCATTCTGGAAAACAGTTCCTTTGCCTTCGAGGCATATCGCGAAAGGCAGATCAGCGAGCGGCACCGGCACCGCTACGAAGTGAACAATGCTTTCCGCGATCAGATGGCTGCGAAGGGTCTCAAGATCAGCGGAACCTCTCCGGACGGGAAGCTGGTGGAGATCGTCGAACACCCCGATCACCCCTGGTTCCTCGGCTGTCAGTTCCATCCTGAATTCAAGTCGAGTCCGCGGCGCCCCCACCCCCTCTTTACGAAGTTTATCGAGGCAGCCGTGAAGCATCGTTCGGAGCCGATTGGTGGCTGATGCCGGCAAACAGCGGTTAAGAAGTTGAGAGGATAAGAAGCTGAGAAAAAAACAAGGCCAGCAGACGGGTCTTAGACGGCTTCCCATCTTCTTAACTTCTCAGCCTTTTAACTTCTAGCTTTATCCCCTGCAAGAATCATATCGGCGGCTGCCTGCGCCATTTCGCTGCCAGTGACCTGAAAGCGCTCTTCTAGATTGAGATGCACCTGGAGACCAATCAAAAAAAGGGAGCGGACCGCTGATCGATCCGCTCCCTCAAGGAACCTAAGGGTCTATCAACATCAACTATTACTTCACGTTTTCCAGAACCATGGCGTAACCCTGGCCGCCACCGATACAGAGGGTTGCCAGACCGTAGCGGAGGTTCTTTTTCTTCAGCTGCATGGCCAGTGCATAGGTGATTCTGGCACCCGTACAGCCGATCGGATGGCCGATGGAGATGCCGCTTCCGTTCAGGTTGCAGTTGTCGGTCGAGATGCCGAGTTCGCGCATGCAGGCGATCGCCTGAGAGGCAAATGCCTCGTTCAGCTCGATCAGATCCATATCCTTTATCGTCATGCCGAGCTGTTTCAGGACCTTGCGGGTGGCCGGCACAGGCCCGAGACCCATGTATGCCGGATCAATACCGCCTGCTGCATAGCCGACGATCTTGGCCAGAGGCTTAAGACCGAGCGCTTTGGCCTTGTCAGCGGACATGAGGACCATTGCAGCCGCGCCGTCATTGATGCCGGAGGCATTTCCCGCGGTGACCGTGCCGCCCTTCTTGAAGGCGGTTCCCAGCTTGGACATCTTTTCAACGTTGGTGTCCATCGGTCTTTCATCGACCTTGAACAGAAGGGGATCGCCCTTTTTCTGGGGGATGGCGACGGGGACGATTTCGTCGTCAATGGAGCCGCTGGCGATCGCCGCGCGTGCTCTGGCATGGCTCAGGGCCGCCAGTTCATCCTGCTCTTCGCGGGTTATCTTATAGGCCTCGGCCAAGTTCTCCGCCGTCATGCCCATGTGGTAGCCATTGAAGATTTCATAGAGGCCGTCATGAACCATCAGGTCGGCAATCTGACCGAAGGGCATGTTCATGCGATAGCCCCAGCGGGCATCGGGCAGACCGTAGATGGCGTTGCTCATGTTTTCCATACCGCCGGCAATGGCGATTTCCGCATCGCCCGTCTTGATCGACTGAGCAGCCAGGGCGACGGCCTTAATGCCGGAGGCGCACACCTTGTTGACCGTGATGGCGTTGGTCTCTTCAGGCAGACCCGCGAAGATACCGGCCTGACGACCGGGGTTCTGGCCCATGCCCGCGCCGAGACCGTGCCCCATAATCAGCTCGTCGAAATAGGCGGGCTTCAGGGACTCATCGTAGTCGTAATATTTCTTGTTGATCTCAGTCTTGTCAAAGTCACCGAAAACATTGGGCCGGAAGCTCTTGATTTCGTCGGTAATGACAGGGCGCAGGCCGGCTCTTTTGACGGCCTCTTTGATCACGAGCGCACCCAGATCGACAACTTTTACACCCTTGAGGGCTCCACCGAAACTTCCGACAGCAGTTCTGGCGCCGCTGACGATAACAACTTCTTTCATAATAATCTCCTTTCCAAATCAAGACAGGCTTGAGGTTATTGACGCTAGACGTCAGGCTCAAGACGTTGGACGTTGGATTAAAAATTAAAGGCAAAATTCGCGAAACTTCCAACAGAATTGCGTCTGAAGTCAAAGGTCTGATGTCTATACCAAACCCCTTTCACATAACACGGGGGGAGATGTTTTTTCAATGATAAACTAAGGAACAATAAAGGGTTGACAGAAACCAGGGCCAATACTACTCTCGCCCATATTTTGGAGGAATTTTTCAATGTCTGGAGGCAGTGTCCCCGATCTTCGGGGCGTTAAAAGAGTTTTGATGGTTCAACTGGGCGATATAGGAGATGTCGTCTGGACGTGGCCTTCAATCTATGCGGTTAAGGCTAAGTTGCCGGAGGCAAAAATTTTCCTTTTGACACGGAGAGGGCGAGGGGGGCTTCTTGAGGGGAATCCTCTATTGGAGGGGATTATCGAGGTTGAGCAACCCAAGGGCAACGGGCCGAAGTCTCTCGGGGCGCAGATCAAATTTTTGAAACAATTGCGGCGTCGTCATTTTGATTTGGCAATTGATCTGCGAGCAGATGAACGCGGCGCATTCTTGGCCAGGATTTCCGGCGCACCTCTGCGTTTTGCTGTGTCTTATAAGCTGCCGTTCTGGCGGAACATGATGTTTACACACCTCGCCGTTTCTTCTCCCCATGAAGGACCATACAGGGGCCCTGCGGAGCACTCGCTCAGCGTTCTTCGTCCCTTTGGGATGGATATTGCCGGAGAGGTTCCGCTTTTCCCCGTTCCGGAAGTTATAGCCGCACGTGTTGACAGCCTTTTACACAAAGCAGCTATGGAGCCCTCAAACCGCTATATAACCATAAGTCCTTACTCACGTTGGAAATATAAAGAGTGTAGTCAGGACATGTGGCGTGCAGTCCTTTGTCGCCTTTGGGAGCGATGGGGAATGTATTCCGTCATTGTGGGTGGGCTTGAAGATCGAGAGGCATCCGAAGAGCTTAGGATGCGATGTGGTGATTTTGTACGTAATTTTGCGGGGAAAACCACCCTTTCCGAATTGGCGGGGACTATAAAACGGGGCATTCTTCATATTGGAGTTGATACGGGAGGCGGAAATATAGCCGCGGCCTTGGGGGTGCCGACTGTGACAATTTATGGACCGTCTTTCTGGGAAGGCTGGGCGCACCCAGGTCTATTCCATCGCCAGATATTTCCTGAACGAGACTGCGTGCCATGTCATAAAACAGGTTGCGATGATTCAGGTCACAGTCAATGCCTGGAACAACTGGATCCTCCAAAGGTTATTTTGGCGGTTGAGGAATTATTATCCGAAATCTGTTAGGGTATAATCAATATTGATTATATTAATCCCTCGGGGCAGACACCTCGCAGCTGAAGCAGGGAAGAGTGACGCACTGTTGGGTTGGGAAGACAGAGCGTCCCCTCTGAGGTTGTGAACCGAGTTGCGAATCAGGTAAAAGCCTCGGGGATTTCTGAGGAATCCCCATGGATAACTGTCAATTCTTTTTCCAGATGGTCCTATAAGGAATTACCGGAAGAAAAATGGATAGAGCTGCTTCAGTGGTGCGTTCAAGACGGCAAGGTCACGCCGGTTATTGTCGGGGCAGCCGGGGAATATCAGAAGGCTGAGCGACTGAAAGCCGCTTGCCCGGACAATGTCGTTAATCTCACGGGGGAAACAACACTGATAGAACTGGCAGGGGTATTAAGTCTAAGCCGGTTGCACATCGGCGCCGATAGTGCTGCGCCCCATATTGCCGCTGCTGTCGGGACACCAACTGTGATCATTTACAGTCCTTCCAGTTGGGAGGACTGGGCCCCGATAGGAGAGCAACATCGTGTTGTCCTGCCCGACAGGGATTGCGCACCCTGTCGCCAAAAAGGGTGCGCTGATATGGAGCGCAGTCGGTGCCTGGAGGAATTGGATGTAGAGAAGATCAAAAAGGAAGTTCGGGAGGCTCTCGGTACCAGCTAGATTGACCCCTCCGGAGGTAAGAGATAGCGCAAGCAGTAGCCCTCATTGCAACGTTCATATTTATAAATCTCTCGGATGCATCTGTCCAGTTCCGGGAACCTTAATGGCATCGGCCGCTGGTCTATTCGATAGGACCAATAGTCTGTCGAATAGACGATAACCGGCGGACGGGTTTCCTGGAGACGGCGTATCAACTCTCCTTCAAATCTGCGATCCGCATATACAATATATGAAAAGCGAGAGCAGGCCGGAAGATCCGACAAGGCATTGATCGTACCGTTGTTGGTCATATCGAAGACGCACTGGCTTTTGTACTGAACGAGTTGATCGGACACCCATTGTGTAGACTTTGTCGCCAGCAAGGCATTTTGTGGAGGGCTGAAAAGATAGGGGAGCCATTTGTAGGAACCCTTGCTATGCTTATGCGCTATGTCGAAGGCTACTATGACAAAGGCCAATATAAAAAGGGATAAAATGACCGTTCTGGCTTTTCCGCCAAAATTCTCAAGATGATAGATGAAGGTCAAAAGGAATACCACAAGAAAAATGCCATAACGCATATCATAACAGATTGCTGCCACGGCCGTGAGAACCGTCGTTGCCCATAAAACAGCACCGTCCAATTTCCCGACCGGGTCATCCTGTTTCAGTCGTAACGAACGCCAGTATGAAATTCCAAGGACAAAGGCGATAAGCCCCATCGGGATATGGACCGAATCCGCCCTGTAAGTGCTGATTTGATAATAAAAAACTGAAATAATAATAAAAAAAAGGCAGTTGGCTATATTCGTTGTCTTCCTTTCCCCCACCAATAATTGATGAAAGATCAGAATATTCATTCCGGAGAGCATCAGGGCCATGTAAATGGACAGAACAACAGACTCCGCCTGTAACCCGTACCCCCACTGGTAGGAGGTTTTTGCCAGGATATAAAGATTGGCGATGTAGTTATTGAACGCCAGTACGGGATGTACAAAAGATAAAGCCAGCACCGATATGGCGAAAGCGCCTATAGGCAAAACATAGCGTCTATCTCTGAAAGAGAGAAGCAGCAGGGCCGAACCTGTTGCGATCGTTCCGGCTATCCCCCGGTTAGTAGACCAATAAAAATTAAAGGTGCCGGCAAGGCCAAGCAATAGTAAAAGAGAAGTGTTTTTCGCGCCAGTCTTCAGATCAATCGACACAAAATAGAGCCATAGCAAAATGATAAGAGCAAGATCCCGATAGTCTACCATCCACGGAATGATGAATCCGGCAACAATCAGTTGCGGGCCGGACAGATCGAATCTTGAAAGCAGCAGAAATAGGAAGACGGCGGCAAGACAAGACAGAAGCGCAAAGCCCAGTTCCGTTGCAAAAAAATAGTGCCCTTTCCCGAAAAGCGCTATGGACAGGAGGCCCGGGATGTAATCCAGTGCACCGTGAATGGTTAGGGGAATAAAGGTGGTGTCATGAATAAGAGATACCAGGGCAGAAAAATATTCGCCATGATGAAAAAGGTCGCTAAGAACACCGTCATTTAAACAGAGACGAAGCTTTGCAGATGATAGCGTCAATGCAACGAATCCCAGAAAAATAAAAAGTCTTTGACGCGATTTATTTTTTTGGAGTGCGTTCAGCACGACATTCTGCCCTTTTAAAAACGAAATATTTTCTGAAAAAATACACGCCGGTGAAACTTACGGCAATTGCGAGGAGTTTTGCCTGGTTTACTCTTTCTCCAAAGCCGAGCACGAACAGCGCAACTGTCGTATAAGTGAGCGCAATACCCAATAACCCAGACGCCAGAAACAGCAATACCTCGTAGCGCTTTTTGTATTGCAACCAGCTGTTGTTGAAGACCTTGTAGGAGATCAGGAAGTATGCAACGATGAGGCCCACCGTATAGCCGACGATGGCTGCTTGGGGTAATGAAAGAATGCCTGATTGCGCCAAGGTCCAATAGCACCCATAATCCACAGCCAATGCGACAGCGCTGGCAATGAGGTACTTCATGAACTCGACGCCATGATTGCTGGCGTATGTGATAATAAGCTTAATCATGGCGACGGTGCCAATTGACAGCTGTTGCGAGAATATCTTTAATGTCCTTGTAGTCGGCCTGCCAGTCCAACATCGTGCAGGCCTTTGCGGTATCGGCGACGAGACAGGCCGGGTCCCCTGCGCGTCGCGGCGCAGTCCTGTCGTTGACAGGGAGCCCTAGCTCCTTGAGTGCAATGATGATCTCTTTGACGGAGGTGCCTTTTCCGGTGCCAAGATTGACACTGTCTGATGATCCGCCATTGACGAGGCGTTCAACCGACAGGAGGTGCGCACGGGCCAGATCTTCAACGTGGATATAATCCCTGATTGCCGTTCCATCCGGTGTGGGGAAATCCGTCCCGAAAACATCCAGGGGGGCCTGAGTCATTGCCGAGCGAATGGCAAGCGGAATGAGGTGCGTTTCAGGGTCATGCCTTTCTCCGATTTCAGCGTTCCTGTCCGCTCCGGCGGCATTAAAATAGCGAAGCGACATATAACGGATCTCGCCGCACTCCGAGAGATCCCGGAGGATCTGTTCGATCATCAACTTGGTTCGTCCATAAGGATTGATCGGATTTTGTGGGCATGACTCCGAAATGACTTTAACGTCCGGAACACCATACGTTGTACAAGAGCTGGAGAAGACGATCCTGGCTTGTCCGGCCTGGCGCATGGCTTCGAGAAGAGATAGGGTGCCGTCGACGTTGTTTTTGTAATATTTGAAGGGATTTGCGACAGATTCACCTACATAGGCGCTGGCAGCGAAGTGTATGACCGCGATCGGTTCATAGGTTTTTAGAACGGTTATCAGTTTTTCACAGTCGTGCAGATCGCCATATTCGAATGGCCCCCATTTGACAAAGTCTGCATGTCCCGTCGACAGATTATCGTAGCAGACAGGTTCGTACCCGCAAGACGCCAGACGTTTGCAGGTGTGGGAACCAATGTAGCCTGCGCCACCCGTGACCAATATTCTTTTCATATGTTACGCCTTGGACAATCCTGTTGCCGTTATCCTGCTGGATTCCTGATATTCATAATCCGTATTGATCGCCCAGAGATCGTGGTGTTTACCATCGGCGACATTTTCGGCCGCCAACAACCCCATAAGGATGCTGTGATCCTGATTATTATATTTAAAAGCACCGTACCGCCCGATAACGCATAGCTTCTGCTGTGCGCTCAAGAATTTTTCAACGGGTTCCAGATGTTCTTTGTAGCCGGACGCATAGACGGGATAGCATTTGGGAATGCGAACGACCTTGCCGTCTTTAACTGAGCTGGAGGCGATTAAAGATGTTCCATAAGCCTCCTGAGTGGCGAGTTTGATCAGATCCTCCTCTCTTGTCGTCCAGATGGCATCCTCGTCATAGCACCAGTACTCCAGACAGATAATGGTGTCCGAGGCCCCTCTGGTAATACTGGGCAACCAGTTTCTGAAATTGGTGATGCGGCCGGTTTGCATTTCTGGCGAATGGATATAAATCCATTGATCCGGGAAAGGGCTGGTGCCTTCAACAAGTAAATAAACAAGGATGGTGTTGCGGAAACGAAGCGCTTTCGCGTGCTCTTTCACAGCCGCTGGCGCGCTCATGCGATCTACGAGGGTTGTGATCGGCATCGACGAAATGACGTAATCGAAATGACGTTCAGAGCCGTCCTCGAGTTTCAGCGATGATTTGTCATCCGGAGTCGCTGCAGGGTGCGCTGAGGCCACAGGCGTGCTCAAATGAATCCTGCCGCCCAGAGCGCAAATTATTTTTGCCATTTCATTGTAAACAGCGCCGGCGCCAAAATGCGGATAGGCGAATTCATCTACCAGTGTTTTATGCTTCGTTCCTCCCGAGCTGAAAAGCGCTGATTTCATCGCTTCAAACAGGGAGAATTTCTTGATGCGCTGAGCAGCAAAATCCGCATCCAATTCTGTACAGGGGATTCCCCAGAGTTTTTCGCTGTATGCCTTGAAAAAAATGCTGTACAGTCTGCGTCCAAACCGGTTGGAGACCCAGGCTTCAAAAGTGGATTCGTCTTTGACGGAGAATATCCTTGCCTTCAGGTAGCTGAGAACACAAAAGGCCGCTTCGAAAAATCCGAGCCGGCTGACGGCATTGGTGGCTTTGAGCGGATAGTCAAAGAAATTGTTGCGATAATAGATGCGGGTCAAGCGATTGACCATACTGTAATTTGTACCGATGACGTCAAGCCAGATTTTATTGACGCGGGGATCGCTGCTAAAAAATCTGTGAGGCCCAAAATCAACGAGCTGATCCCATAGGGGACTGGTTCTGGCCATTCCGCCGACGGCCGTATCTGCCTCGAACACCTCGACACGAACGCCCTTGAGGGCTAACTGATAAGCCGCTGTCAAACCGGCCGGTCCGGCACCGATGATCGCAACAGTTTTTTGAGTCATAAACAGCCTACACTTTCTTCAAGAGCTATCACCATGATAGTGGTTTCCCTATGTAAAGAAAGATAAAAAAGTGACACTTTGTTACATCTTTTCACAAAAAGAAGCTAGCAAATAATTAATGGACGTGGCTCTTATCATACAAAAATTGCTCATTATTTATGATCAAGAAGGTCTGTTCAAATGTCGCGGGAGGTATCTGCAGGATGTGCGGAGGGATCGCGCATCTAGGCCCGCAAATCAGATAAGGGAATCAAATGGCATCATTGGATTATCTTCATCAGGTAATAAAGGGGGGCGACTTTCGTTTTCAGCGGTTAGAAATTGACGGGATTGACAATGCACCTGTTCTGAAAATAAACGATCTCAAAATGGCGAACGAGGAAATTTGCCTATTTGATAAGGACGTGAAGACGGGGAACGAGTATTGCCGGCGTCTTCATGATGCGGTCGCTGAAGCTATGAAGGCACATAGGGAATTGCCGGTTGTCCGTTTTGCGGATGGCGAATACGCGTTTTATCGACTCACAAAAGGGTGCAACGGGCTCTACCAACAGGCGCAATCTGAAGCTGAGATCAAAAAGGTGATGCCTTTTCATATTAATGCTATGCGGCTTCTTGGAAAGACGGGCAAAATGGCGCCGCTCATATTCCCCGGGAATTCGCGGTCTCCCAAACAGGGCTTTCTTTCATTATTCACTAAATCACATGATAATTCCGCAGCCTCAGATTTTATCGAATTTCTGCACACTCATGAGATCGAGATTTCAGTCGATAACTACATTCCGTTTTATGTGGTTTATGCATATCTCGTATCAGAGGCTTTCGCGAAGCTTGTGGACGGGAAAAAAGTTTGTCTGGTTAATTCAGAATTCCATGCCGAGGCTTGCCGTGATTGGTTTTTGCGGTTTTCAAGCCGTCCCACCCTTTCTTTTGCAGAAATTCCTGATGCCTACGTGGCAACCCGGTGGCCATCTTTCAGCGAGAAACGCTTGTCAACAATACCCGAGGAAATTGATCTTTTTCTGGTTGGTGCAGGCGTTGGCGCGTTGCCAGTCTGCGTCGATCTGGCCCGGCATTTTTCTGTTCCTGCGATCGACTCGGGCCACATTCTGAATATGATGAATGCGCGCGAGGATAAATCCAATGGGCCACGACTTTATACGATACTCAAACGGAATAACGGCCGCTCGACTTGATGAGTCCTATTTGATGGTTGGCTGGCGGGAAATAATCTGTTTGGCGGTCGTGTAGACAATTTTATATTTTTTGAGTTTGTAAACAGACTTCCTCCTATCGGCAGTGAATGGTAGAAACATTTTTATAGTTAGTATCCGCCACCTCGCTTGCAGAAGATTACTTCTGGCGATTTTGCGAATGGTATCAGGGTGGTAATGTTTTTTGTAAAAAAGATACTCCGCGGAAATTTTGCGTTTCAAAATAACGGAAAAATCAGTGTTTCGTTCACTATGGCCGCCGATGTGAGCAATGGTGAAGTTGTCGTAATAGCCAATCTCGTGGCCGAGTTTGCGGATTCGTATACAGAGATCCTGATCCTCTCCATATAAAAAGAAGTCCTCGTCAAACCCTCCAACTTTCTTAATGAGCCCTGCTGGTGCGAGCATACCGGCGCCCAGAACACAGGCAATAGAACCACTCAGTTCTCGTAGCTCCGTCGTTGTATGCCGTGCGCCTGGGTAGTGGTCTGAAACGGACCACTGATGCGAATTATCAGGATTAATTATCCTGCAGCCGCTAAGACCAATTTCCGGATGTTTTTCCATGTAGGCAATAAATTCTTTTATGGAGTGGGAACGGATTCTTGCATCAGGGTTGATGAAGAAAAGATAACGTCCTGCACAAAGCGACAGCGCCTGATTGTTCGCGGCTGCGAAACCAATATTTTTATTATTTCCAATCAGTTTAACATGCGGATATTTCTCTCTGATAACGCTCGCACTATCGTCCTGCGAGTTGTTGTCAATAACAATGATTTCCTTTGAAAGACCGGACTGCATAGACATGATTGAATCAATGCAAGGTCCGATCGTATCCGCAGAATTATATGAAATAATGATAAATGAAATGTCACACAAGTGGCGCCCCTCCATAGAAGGAGACTATATGGCGTACTCATGTGGAGGTGACAACATAAGTAATGTGAAGTATGGTTAAAAACGCATAGCGAAACCAGATGATGACAATTAAGTGTATGATGAGCACCATATTGATTATGGGAAAACTGGAAGTCGCTGCCGTTATTTGTCTTGAAGGCGGAACTTTTGTTTTATGTCAGGATGTGTTAAGGAGTCTTTCGAGGGGTGCGAATTTTTTACATTTTGAAACAACCGGGCAGGGCGTTATGACTAAGGTAAAAGGATGGGCGTTACATCACCTTTGGTAAGTATTATCACGGCCATATTTAATGGACAGGAAACACTCGAAGCATGTCATGACTCCGTTATGCTCCAGACGTGTAAGGATTTTGAATGGCTACTCGCTGATGACCGATCTACCGATAACTCCTATGACATGATTTCGTCCTGGAGTGATCCACGGATTCATATCTTCCAAACCTCGGCCAATACTGCTGGGCCTGCCGCTCCGCGCAACCTGGCCCTTTCACGCGCAAAAGGCGCTTATATTGCCATTCTGGATCAAGACGACATTTGGGAGCCGGATAACCTCGAGAGGCAGCTGGCATTTATGGAGCGATATCCAGAAATAGCGCTTCTGTCAAGTAACCTTCGTCTCCTGGGTGCGACGGGAAAGCAACGGCGGCCGGGCATCCGCAGACCTGGCTTAAAGTTTCCAACCCCCGGAGACGTATACCGTGACAACCCGTTCCTCTCATCCGCCATCATCATACGGCGCTCAGCAGTTGAAGCGGTCGGCGGATTCGATGAACATCCCGCAGTACGCGGAAGGGACGAGTGGGAATTGGCGATTCGCATCTCGCTGAAGTATAAAACCGCATTTAACGGCGGTTTTATTGCCGGTGCGCATCGTCTTCATCAGAATAATCTGTCTCGAGAAATCTTATCGTCTAGAGGGATGGAATATATTCGAGATAAACACGATCAACACTTTCCGCTTGGTCTAGTATGGGATGTTCGGGCTCGTGATTGCTATAATATAGCCCGTGATGCTTTGCGTCAGGGGGATAGGATGCTTTTCAAAAAGCAAATTTCAAAAGCGGCAAGTTATCGGGCGCGTTACAGATGGAAAGGGTTATTCCTTAAAAGCAAGGAAAGCTTTGGACAAGTTCTGGCAAAGCTCAGAGCATCGCGATAAAAAAGGAAGAGCTTCTTTGAAGTTGTTGCTTGAAGGCTTTTGATCACTGGGCGGTGTCTAAAAAGTCGTTATTGCCGCAAGCCCCGGTTCCTAATCGATAGACACCTTTTAGCCTGCCACCCAATAGCCTGATCTATTACTTCAATGCCCTGAACTCCCATAGAAAATGCTGCATCTGTTTTGGAAAGAAGAAACATTTAATCGGCGTCATCATATAGTTGACATAACTCATCGTGCCCGCCTCTCTTCTAAAGTGACACCAGCAGGCACGGATGACCGCAAATTTTCCTGTAAACCCATACCTGCGCGCCCTTGTTTCCGGTTCTGTAAAGTACGTATGAGTGTCTTTCGTGATGATATTGACATGCGTCGGATCGACAAATGCGGATTCCCGCGGATAGGCAGGGGTCAGGGCATAAAATTTTCCTTCTGGTTTCAGTACCCTGTATATTTCATTCATCACCTCAATAAAAGGAAAGCGGATTTCACCATCGGAAATAATCTCCCGAGGGATGTGTTCAATGAAATCGAATGCGGAAACGGAATCAAAGAAGTTGTCTTCAAACGGGAGAGGAGACAAAAAAGCGTTGCATTTTTTATAGATGAAATTAGGGTTTGGGGCAATATCAGCTATATCAAGACCGTAGAGACATTCCTGTCCATATGGATTTCTTGGATTATCACCGCAACCGAGATCTAAGTGTTTTGTGCTCATCTGCCGCCGTTTTGTAGCATGATAGACCCGATGAGGTATTGCATGAGAGTTCGTCGAGAATGCAAGGGCCGTCACCGGACGGCCTTCTCAGGCCGGGCAAGTATAGGGAAAGCGTCAGGCTGTGTCAATAAGGATCGCTTCCCTCTTAGGGGGCCAGAAAGGATTGACTGGACGCGGGAGAACGAGGGAAACAACCAATCGAAGGAAAAGGTGTGGTATGAATCACAATGCATTTTGAACATTCTTATGGTGATATAACACCTTGTACAGGATGATTCTTCCGGTATCTTGGTGACGCCACTCCTTCAATAGGGAAAGATCCTCAGGCCGGACGGATTTCAGGAAAATGAATTTATCCCTCGGCCAATAATTTTCTTGCCAGACGACATAGCGAATTTGACGTTTGCGAAGGTTGCCAACAAAATCCTCATATTTTTTTCCAGCGAGGGCGTCAATTTCATTCCAGAAAACATACTTGTCAGGGCACGGTGCCCCGGAAACGTGCAGGTTGGCGTAATAGTCAACCCAACGCCAGGTGTCTCCCAGCGTGATCAGGTTGATTTCGCCTGGTGACCCGTCGAGATGAGCGATCGTCTCCCCGATGTCTTTGTAGACCAGTTTGTCGGCCTCCTGGATGTTCATGTTCTTGGGAAGCGTAACCGCAAGGACCGATACACAGAGCACGATAACAATCAGGGAATCTGACAGACCGGTTCTCGCGCGTAACCAACGAATCAGTTTTTCAACGCCGAACCCCATAAAAACAGTCGCCGGTATAATCACCATAATGAATCTTCTGTTCTCCATGGACCAAATATTGAGACAATATATGTAGAGGACAACGAGGCTGATAAGCGTGGTGAACAGAAGCGGCAGTAATCTGTTGTCACTCTTCATTCTGCTTTTCAGCCCGGATAGACCGAAAAGCAGCAGGAAAAAGAAAATATACATCAGTGCTTCCAGCGCGCAGTGCAAAATGGCGCCGATTGCGGTAAACCACACAAGCGTATGGGATAACTCGACAAACCCCCTGGCACTGCCCGCAGGCAGGCTGTCCATGAACGCCTTGAGGGTGCTTCGAATCTGCTGATAGTTTTCAAACAGACCGGTGAAAATCGAGGTGATTTGATCAGCGCGATAACAATATAGACCGTGATTGTCCCAAGGGATCATGTGCTGTCCGATAATGACGCCGGCCAGCGCCAAAGCGATCGGAACAAGGAGGCAGAGTGTTGCCTGAAGTTTCCGATCGTTGAAAACGATCAGCGTGTATATGACCCCGCCGATAAGAAAGACAAGCCCCTCAATGCGCATCGTCGTGGCAACAATGAAAGACAAGCTGCTGAAAATAAGAAAATAAAGCGTTCTCTTCTGAGTGTCAAATGACAGGAAATATAATCCGAGGACGGAAAAAAACCAGTAAGAAGGGTCGCGGATGACATTCACGCTCTGAATAACGAAAAGTGGAAGCATGGCGAAAATAAAGGCGGTGAGAAAAGCGGTTTTTCTCTCAACAAAGCGTTCCAGAAAAAAATAAAGCGGAATGATCGTGGCTGTGCCGAAAAACAGGTTAACGATCATCGCGCTACGGCTCCAATCACCGATGACGGAATAAGCAGCCGCGGTGAGAATTGCAAAGACCGTCGGGTAGTCAATGTCCCCACAGGTGCCAAGGGCATCCCATAGGCCGTAATAGACGACGCGCGCCTGATGAATGTATATGGGGCCATCGACATTTATCATGAGCGTGTGCTGGAAGGCGAGAGCACGGATACCGAGCGCAGATATGGCAAGAATGAGAAGCAAAAGAGCATGGTTGTTCTTTTTAGAGTTCATTTTTCAGGTGTCTCGTGCGCTGCAATGATTGCTTCATAAAGTTGAGCGGTTTTCTGTGCCGTGCTGTCCCAGGTATAGTGTTCAGCCGTTTTGCGTGCGGCCTCGCCCATTCGTGTCCTTGCATCATCGTCCATAACGCTCAGAATCGCGTCGGCGATTTCGCTTGGTAACGCCGGATTTTTAACGATAAAACCATTCACGCCCTGTTCGATGACATCTCTGGCGCCGACGTTCCGACTGACAATCGCAGGCAGACCGGCAGCCATCGCCTCCAAAACCGTCAGCCCGAAGGTGTCAAACCTGGACGGCATTATAAAGGCATCTGACGAGAGATAATATTGCTTTAATGTGTCCCGGTTAATGATGCCCGCAAAAATGATACGGTCGCGAATGCCGAGCGATTGCGCGAGCCGGTCGTATTTGACGAGATTGTCTTTTCCTGCGATCAGCAACGTCCATTGCCTCTCGGGCATTAAAGAATGAATTTTAGACAGGCCGTTAAAAACAAAATCCAAGCCCTTGATATCGAAATTCATCGAGACAAAGAGGAGAACGAAATCGTTCTCGCCGATGCCATGCAGATTCCGGATTTCAGAGCGCGCGGCCGCACGATCCAAGCCCGCGTATGCCTGCGGATCGATGCCGGGGTGAATGACACTGATTGCGTCGCTCGGCACATTCGGGTATTCCTGAAGGAACTTTTCCTTTGTGAGTTCGGAGACCGCCGCAAAACGACAGGTGCCGCTCTTAACGAGTTTTCGTTCAACCCAGGCTGTGGCGATGTCAAAGAGGCTCATCCTTCTTTTTTTACGTACTTCCTTGACCCAGAAGCGATGTGGAACACTGTGCATGGTAAACAGATCGGCGTGAAAAACGCGATCATGCGCATGGACAAGCTCAAAAGGGGCTTGTGACGATAGTCGTTTGATCTTGCGCTCAGCAATGTAAGCGAAGCTGATCGTGATCAGAAATCTTGGAAAGGACAGGAAGGGGATTTTATGATAGTGGATCTTTTCATCTTTAAGCCATTTGTTGGCAAAAACCTCGATGTCGTAAGGAGTGGTACGAACCAGTCGGGATGTTAACTCGGCGACGAAGCCTTCCGCTCCGCCAACGAGTCCATATTTTGGAACGATGACCGCAATCCTTTTGCGCAGTGTCGACTGTAAGCAATCCATGTTGTTCCTATCAAATGTCGGTAGATCAATGATCGTAATTACCAGAATTTGAAAAACAAAGCACCCTTTTCATGGCCAGTGTGGTATAAAATCGCAACATTTTGTTATAAGGCAGTCTTAGGATCTAGGCATGGAAAAAATTCCCCTATCGGTTGCAGTTATTACCAAAAACGAAGCTGAAAACCTCCCTGGCTGTCTCAATACTTTGGCCTTTGCGGAGCAGGTGGTTATCGTCGATTCCGGCAGCACCGATGAGACGAGAGAGATTGCTCGCTCGTATGAATGTGACGTTTTCGAGCATCCCTGGCGGGGATTTGGAATTCAGAAACAATACGCGATCGATCAGTGCCGCCACGCATGGGTGCTCGTGCTGGACGCCGATGAGCGTATCCCGGCTGAGACGGCCGCGTCAATTTGTCGGATTGTAAATGGGGCGGGCGACACAAAGGCGGGCTACAGCTTCCCTCGCAAGAATTTTTTTCAGGGGCGATGGATCAGACATATGGGCTGGTGGCCGGACCGGGTTGTGAGGTTATTTAAGAAAGATTCAGGTAGGATGTCAGAGGCGAGCGTTCATGAGGCCGTTCTGGTTGAGGGAGACGTTGCGGAATTGGACTGTTGCATTGAGCATTTTACGGAAAGCAGGCTGACGAAGGTTCTTCAGAAGATCGACCAGTATTCAACTCTGGGGGCTAACCAGGCTCAGCTTCAGGGGAAACAGGCATCTATCGGCGGCGCCTTCTTTCGAGCGGTACTGACGTTTCTCCAAAATTATTTTCTTCGGCTGGGGTTGCTCGACGGAGCACCCGGGCTGACCCTCGCCGTAACCGATTCCATCAATAAATTCTGCAAATACGTCAAGCTGTGGGAATTGAACAGAACAGCAGGGCTGCCAAAGAAATGACCGACATTTCTATAATCATCGTCAACTATAATACGAAAGACCTGCTTCTCAATTGCCTGGCATCCATTGACCGACATTCCGCAGGTTATTCCCTTGAGATCATAGTTGTTGACAACGCCTCCGTAGACCGGAGTGTTGCCATAGTCCGGGATCAATTTCCGCAGGTCAAGGTGATTGAAAACAGGGAAAACAAAGGCTTTGGTGCTGCGAACAACCAGGCCATGCGTGTCATGACAGGAAAATACGCGCTGCTTTTGAATTCGGACACAGTAGTTACGCAGACGTCCGTCGGCGAGTTATTGGCCTTTATGGAAAAACATTCTGATGTCGGGATGGCTTGCGGACAGTTATTGAATCGCGACGACAGCCTCCAGAATTCTATAGCCAACTTCCCATCCATTCTGGCATTGATGACGAATACGTCGTTGTTGGAGTACCTTTTTCCGAAAAAGTATCCCAGCAAGCGATACCATCACACGGAACCGATTGAAATCGATTCCGGCATCGGGGCGTGCTTGATTGTCCGTAAAGAGGCGATCGATCGGGTGGGGATGTTTGACGAACGTTATTTTTTCTTCTTTGAGGAAACCGATTGGGCCAGGCAGATGAAACAGGCGGGATGGAAGATCTGCTTTGTGCCTTCCGCACAGATCTACCATTTGCAAGGATCCAGTATTGGCAGTAGATTTCCGTCCAGGGTTGAGTTCTATCGATCTCGCTACCAGTATCTGAAAAAATGGGAGGGCACGTTTCGCTCCGGTATTTTCGGGATGGTCATCTTCATCAGGTTGTTGATGAACTGCATTCTGACCGGCACCGGCATGCTTCTGACCTTGGGGCTGGATCGCGGGTTGAGATCAAGAAGCGCGGACTATGCCAGGCTGATCGGCTGGCATCTGTCAGGCTGCCCCAATATTCGGGACAAATAGAGGGGATTATCAGACGGGGCGGTGCATTGTGTAGATTCTCGCTGTGCCAGTTGCCTTGCTATTGTTTTGCTCTGCAGATTGGTAAGATGACGGCTCAGGGACATATTCAGGAACCAACGCCTGAAGTTTCTCCTTAATTGCACCGCCATCACAGGTTTTAGCAATTGTGAGCAGATCGAGAACATCGAGTTGAAGGGCGCTATAGTTTCCAGGCTTACCACGGAGAACCATGATTTTTTCATGTGTTGTTGAAACAATCCCTTCTTCATCCGTAATCAGTTCCTCGATGAGTTTTTCCCCCGCCCGAAGCCCAATGAATTGAATGGGAATATCTTTTTCTGGCTCCAGTCCATGCAGGCGAATCAAATCCTTGGCAAGATCCAAAATTTTGATGGGTTCCCCCATATCCAGAATGAACGTCTCTCCGCCCGCCCCCATTGACGCCGCTTGGAGGATCAACTGGGCCGCCTCCGGAATGGTCATGAAATAGCGTGTGACATCAGGGTGGGTCACCGTGATGGGCCCTCCCTTGGCAATCTGCTCTTGGAATATTGGCACCACAGAGCCCGAGCTACTGAGCACATTGCCGAAGCGGACGGTCGTAAATTGCGTTGTGCAAAGGGCGTTCGCGCTTTCAATGAGCAACTCAGCGATGCGCTTGGTAGCGCCCATGACGTTCGTCGGACGCACGGCCTTGTCTGTCGAAACAAAAATGAATCGGCCTACCCCGTTTTCAAGTGCTGCTTCTAGCAGATTCTTTGTCCCCGCGATATTATTGCTCACGGCTTCCCAAGGGTGAAGTTCCTGAATTGGAACGTGCTTGTAAGCGGCAGCGTGAAAAACGATATCAGGTCGTTCCCGATGGAAAATAAGATTCACGATATTTTTATCGCGGATGTCCGCCAGCAAAACAGCCGTTGGAATATAAGGAAATCTGCGTTTGAATTCCATATCGATCTGGAAGAGATTGTACTCACTGAAATCAATCAATGTCACAGATTTTGGATGAAAGCGCGCAATCTGGCGAACCAGTTCACTGCCAATAGAACCACCCGCCCCGGTCACCAAGATTCGCTTGTTATGCAGGGTTTGGTGGATTCTCTCTTCCTCCAATTTTACTTCGCCGCGGCCCAAGAGATCTTCAATTGTGACTTCGCGAATGGAATTGACCGTTACTTTGCCGCCAATAAGCTCCCCGAGATTGGGCATAATGCGAAATTTTTTCCCGGTTTTTTCACAGGCCGAGATAATCCTGCGCGTTCCGTCACTTCTTAGTGAAGGAATCGCAATCAGGATTTCATCATAGGAATCTGAAAAATCATTCAATCTATCCGTCTTTCCAAGGACCGGCACGCCATGGATAGTTTTCCCCTGCTTGTCCGGATCATCGTCCAGAAAACCGATGGGGTTCATTGGGAGGACCGGATTCCCTTGAAGTTCTCGCACAACCTTTTCAGCTGCGCTACCGGCACCGATAATCAGAATATTTTTTCGAAGCGGTGGCCTGTGCATGTGAAGATGCAACCGCGTAGTCTGGTGATTCGCAAGAAACAGACGAATGGCAATGCGTATGCCGCAGATAAGACACAGTGTGAGGAGACAATCGAGTATGAAAACAGAACGTGGAAATCCATCAAAACGATAGATAAAGAGGATACCCAAAACAATGATTGTCGATGCTACCAATACAGATCTTATGGCGTTGACGATGTCAATCAGGCTGGTAAATCGCCACATGCCTTTGTAAAGCTTGCCCGCCAAGAAAATAGGGATTTTAATGGCGATGATGAAAGGGAGCGTATGCTTGAAATTGAGCCACCACGGTTCAGGAATTCTCCCCTCGAAGCGAAGGAGGTATGCACCTAAATACGCCATGACAACAAGGAGAATATCGATCAGCACCATGAAATAAAAATTCTTGTTACGAATAATCTTCTTCATGTTGCATCCTCACGATTCCGGGAAAAAATTAAATTCAACTACGATAGTGTGCGTCGCATTTTCAGTGCGACACACCATCTCGCATGGCGACCTTTAGCAAGGAGAGCCACAAAATCTTCATATCAAACCACAGAGACCGATTGCGAAGGTAGTAGGCGTCGTAGTCAACTTTTATCGGGATGGGCAAATCGTCTCGTCCATTTATCTGCGCCCATCCGGTAATACCCGGAATGAGCTTGTGGACAGAAAACTTTGTTCTCAATTCGATCAAATCATGTTGATTGTATAAGGCCGGGCGCGGTCCCACAAAACTCATATCCCCTTTGAGAACACTCCATAACTGCGGCAGTTCGTCCAGACTGGATTTACGAAGGAATCCTCCCGCCCGGGTCAGATAGCGATCAGGGTTGTCAAGCAAATGGGTCGCCACGGCCGGCGTATCTGTCCGCATGGTGCGGAATTTCGGCATTTGGAAGATGCGATTGTTGCGGCCAACCCGGTCGGACCAGTATAAAACAGGACCTCCAGAGGTTAGTTTGATCTGGAGCGCTATCAGCAGAATCGGCACGAAAAACAAACAGAGTCCGGCAAAGGCGATGATAAGATCAAATACTCGCTTCACGTTCATAACACGTTGTGTCTATCGCCGCAGCCAATTGCCGCCCGGGCGTCGTCCTCCCGGAAAAGAAATGGCCGTGGGCAATAGCCAAAGTCCCGTTGCGCGTCGGATGCATCGAAGCACAGGTCCAGGTTGACCCGCTCCATCATGTCCCAGTTGATATGTCGGTATGCGCCGGCGCACGTTGCGAGTTTTATCAGAAAATGCATCGGATACTTCGGAATGCCAACGATACGAGGCTGACGCCCCAGCGCGCGAAAAATAGCCTCCACCATTTCCCGGAATGTCAACGATTGCCCGCCGTTCAGATTGTATGATTTATTGGCTGATTCCTGACAATTCAAAACGGCCAGACAGGCCCCGGCCACGTCGTCTGCGTGGACCGGCTGCCGAATGCCGTTCCCCTTGCCGAACAGCGGGAAAAAGCCGAATTTCCGGATAAACCGTGAAATCGTCGTGACGTTTCCGTCCATTCCGCAGCCGTAAATCATCGTCGGCCGGAGCAATGTCCAGGCAATGCTTAGCGCCTCACACTTGCGGATGATGCTGTCTTCCGCCTCCGCCAACTTCCTGACGATGGCCCGCTCCTGGGGATTTTCAGAATGAATCTTTGAAAATCGGCTTGTTGAACTGAGCGCAACAATGCGGCGAACGCCGATGCGTGACAGATCATCCATAAGATCCGGAAGCAGCCAGACGGGGGCCAGGTGAATGCAGACGGCCACGCTCCGTATGTCAAGACTTTCCCGACGGGCGATGTCGGTCTGATGCCATGTCACCAGAGGATGGGCGATCTCCGTCGCTACGCGATTGCGCCGGCTCAGGGCGTAGACATGCTTTCCCGCCTTCACCAGCCGCGGGAGCAGAAAGCGTCCAACCTGACAGGTGGCGCCGGTAACGATGATGGATTCAGAAGAGATCATCCGTTCTTAAATGCTGCGCGATCCTTGGGCGAAAGAGGAGATCCGTTTCACGGAGAGAAACAACGCCACTAAACAAAACCTGAACCACACTGCCACGACGACCAGATACATCAAGGCGGCAGGGTATCGGGTCCGAAAGAATTTGCGGTAAAACCGGATCATCCCCCGATGCTTGTGCCATTCCACGCGAACGGGCCGACCAGAACTGCAAGCTCCCTTGTTGTGAAAGGTTTCAATATCCGGAACAAACAGGATCTGCCAGCCCGCCATGCGAAAGCGCATGCACCAGTCCAGATCCTCACAGTGGAGAAAATAACCTTCATCCATCGGCCCAACTTGCTCCAGGGCCTTACGGCGCACAAGCATGAAAGCTCCGGAAATCGCTTCCACAGCGCTGGGCCGATCGGGAAGCGGCCGACCCGCCAAATTAATGCCGCGAGACCCCGGATAATGCCGGCCCGCCCCTGTGCGGTTCACCACCTGCCTCAGGGAACGAAGCGGCGTCGGTGTGTTTCGGCGGCATCCCTCCTGTTCTGACCCATCCGGATTGCGGATCAGGCAACCGCCCATCCCGGCCTCCGGGTGATCCGCCATGATGGTGCACAGGCGCTCCAGTGTGTCCGGTTGAATAAAACAATCCGGATTTAAAAAAAGGATGTAGTCGCCGGTTGTCTCTGGGAGCGCCAGGTTATTGGCGCGCGCAAATCCAAGGTTCTCAGCATTCTCCACAATGTGACAATGCGAATCGTTTCCAAACGCTCCCTTGAGAAGGGACAAGCTTTCGTCTGAAGAATGATTATCGACCACGAAAATCCGAGCCGTGATCGTGGAAGTCAGCACAGACTGCACGCATCTGCTGAGATGCGCACCGCTATTGAAATTGACGACGATTACATCGATTTTCATGAGGGATGCTACATGATCGGCTCGCCGCATCGTCTTGTCATCATCTCTTTGACCATTCAAAGTGATGCGGATCGTAGCGCGGACGGATACGATCCGGTTGACAGTAGAAAAAAGAAAAGCAGATTCCGCAGCAGCCCCTGCTTGGCGATGCGGTTCTTTAGAACGGACGCGAGGGCAGACCGTCGGCCTTTGCGGGCAGCCGCTACAAGGTCGTCAAGAACCTCTGGCGTATGGGGGCCGCCGGTAAGGCCCTTCAGATGCTTCAGTAATGCGCAGTTTTGCAGCATGAGCCCGCTCATGGCCGCATTGAGGTCCGCAAATTTGAATAGTCGCCTGAAATGGTGTCCGGAAAGCAGTCGCGAGGCGCCGACAGCATTATCTGTATGCTGACGATAAAGGAGCGTGCCTCTCGGGACAAATGCGATTTTACCCGTTGCCGCCGCCATCAATCCCAGCCACCAGTCATGCATGAGCGCGTTATCCGGAACCGGTCGGCTTATGGACAACAGTGCATGGTTTGCCATGACCGTGCAGCCGGTGATAAAATTTTGAGACAATAGGATACGAAGAGGGTTGTCTTCCACGTGCTCCATATGCTGGTAGGCCATGAACGATGGCGAGATTTCTCTGCAGGCTGAATCGACGACACGGCAGTCCGTGTGAACTAGAATCGGCGTGTCCGCGCCGAACTGCCGTTCACAATCCTTCATAGTACTAAGGGTCACTTCGATTTTGTCTGAAAGCCAAACGTCATCCTGATCGCAGAACATGACGTAGGGGCCGGCGGCCTGTTCAAGCAGGACGGCATAATTACGACAGGCGCCGCCAACAGAACCCGCGGACGAGACAAGATGAAGACGACGATCTTGCTGCAGGACGCTCCGGATGATATCTATCGTATTATCGGTCGAACCGTCATCGCGTATGTAGAGTTCCCAATCCTTGCAGGTTTGCGCTAATAAGCTATCCAACTGTTCTCTCAAATAGCGCTCACCGTTCAAGGTGGCCATGAGGATCGTTATTTTGTTCATAGGCTTCATTGGCAGTTGCGAGATTTACAGATGCAATGGCATGCAAGCGGCAATAGTTGGAAGCTCAGATTGGGCGCGCTCATAGTCTTCAGGAAGGCCAATATCAATAAAATATGCATCGGTTAAATAGGCTCTTGGCGACAACGCATCGCAGTGTCTCTGCAGGAGATCCGTTTCAAGACTGAATCTGCCGGTCATGCCGAAAGTTTCAAAAATATCCGGCTGAAGAATATAGACACCGGCATTAATTAATCCGGGCCCTGACTTGCCTTTCTCAATAAAACCAGCAACCTGCTCATTGGAAACAATAACGGAACCATACCTGCTGATCTCCCGAACGCGTTTTAAAACCATGGTGACAGCTGTCCGTCGCTGTCTATGCCAATTGATCAATTGGGCGTAATCAAGATCGACGAACGTATCGCCGTTCAACACAAGCGCAGCCTGCTTCTCGCCGCTTAGAACGCGGGCGATCGCACCACCCGTTCCAAGGGGCTCTTCTTCGACGGCGAAGGTAATTTTTGGATTTCCGTATAGGTTGCTAAAATGCTGAATAATTAGATCGGCCTTATAGCCGACAGAAAGAACAATGTCATTTATCCCGCAGCTGATCAATCGATCCAGTAAATATTCCAAAAAAGGACGACCCGCAACCATTGCCATCGGTTTTGGGACATCACCAACTGCTTCCCTTAGACGCGTACCGAATCCACCTGCCAGTATAATGGTCTTCATTGAACGATATCTTCTTCAGGAAACCCGCCATGCCTGGCAGCCATATTTGGTAAAATGGCAATTGCTGACCTGTCCATGAAAGTTTGACAGCGCCGCACAGACGCTCATCCGTTTATCGGGCGGCACGAAAAACATCAGAAAACCACCACCACCGGCGCCGGATACCTTGCCGGTCAAGGCACCCGCCTGAATGGCCGCCTCGTATATCTGTTCGATGTGCGGGGTCGAAACGGTTTGCGCGGAATTTTTCTTGTTTTCCCAACCGGAACGCATCGTTTCGACAAAGCCGGAAAAATCCCCTTTCAGAAGGTTGTCCTTCATCAAGAACGCCTCCTTCTTCATTGAGTGCATCGCCTCTATCGCGTTCATTTTGCCGCTCTTAACATTGTCACTCTGATCAGCAATAATCTTTGCTGACTCTCGGGATACACCTGTGTAAAACAGAAGCAGGGAAGCCTCCAACTCACAGATGATCCAGGGCTTGATTCGCAGCGGATTGATAACAGCGCGGTTGTCTGCATAGAATTCCATAAAATTGAATCCGCCAAAAGTTGCCGAATATTGATCTTGCCGGCCTCCCTGCAAGCCGCAGTCAAGCCGCTCTATTTTAAAGGCCAGTTGTGCAATAGCATAATCATCCAAGGGCAGATTCAATAACTCCGCAAAAGCCTTGACCATGGTCACAACCAGTGTGGATGAGGCCCCCAATCCCGAGCCGGCCGGTGCGTCACAAAAAGTAGTCAGCTCCAACGCAATCGGTCGCCCGTCGTTATACCTTTGGATCATTTCATTATAAACCGCCTTGTGCAAATCCAGTTTGCCATTCAATATCAGCGGCTCATCCGTCGTCTTTATCTTTTCCTGGTGTCTATCTGTGGCAACAAATTTTATCTGTGGCTCTTTCAATTTTTTGATAGTTGCATAGGCATAACGGTCTATGGTGGCATTGAGGATGTTGCCGCCATAGATATCACAGTAGGGCGCGACATCCGTTCCGCCCCCTGCAAGTCCCAGTCTCAGCGGTGCACGAGCTCTGATGATCATATCTATCCCTTATCTTGTCAGAAAATTTTGTCCCGATTTTACCCGCTGTCGCCAGTAGTTGAGCAAATCTCTCATGGTTTGCTCAAAAGGAATTTCCGGTTCCCAGCCAGTAATTGCTTTAAATTTTGTCGTATCCGGGATTTGCAAATCTGCATCAATTGGCCGAAGGCGTTCTTTGTCGGTTTCGATCGCAATATCTCTCACGGTGGAAAAAGATAAAAGCGTCCGCAACATTTCGCCTACTGTACATGAAAACGTCCCGCCAATATTATAATACGCTCCAGGTATTGGATTTATGGTGACAAGCATGTAGTAGGCTCGAACAGCATCGCGAACATCCGCAAAAGTCCTCAGCGAATCCAGATTGCCTGTTTTAACAATGGGTGGAATGACGCCCCCCTCGATCATGGCGATCTGCTTGGCAAACGTTGATTCGGCAAAGACATCCCCGCGACGCGGACCGGTATGAGTAAACATTCTTGTCGTCATGACCGTCAGGCCATATGCCTCCGCATAGAATCGGCCGAGGAGATCCGTTCCGACTTTGGAGATGGCGTATGGGGAGGCCGGGTGAAATGTGCATTCCTCATGAATTGGCAATTTGTCTTTTGAAACGCGTCCGAATACCTCCGAGGAAGCGCAAACATGGGTAACAGGGGATATTGCATTTTTTCTGATAGCTTCAAGAACGTTGGCAGTGCCTTGAATGTTTGTTTCAAGCGTGTCCAGCGGGGAATCAAAACTTGTCTTTGGGTAACTCTGCGCAGCTAAATGAAATACATATTCCGGCTGTGAATTAAGCACGGCCTCGTGAATTGAGTGGTAATCGCGCAGATCGCCATAAAGCAAATGCACGCGGTCCTTTTGATTTATGCGCGGCAAGAGATGGCTAATATTATCCAACGGACTGCGCCAGCGGCACAGGCCGTAAATATCCCAGTCGGTATTAGTTAACAAGTAGTCGGCCAGATGCGAACCGACCATCCCGGTTATGCCAGTAATTAACGCACTTTTGGTCATCGTCTCACCCTATTGATAGATTTATTAATGTGTTCAACTGCCAGAGCGATATTTTCGCCTGGATTATATGTGTACGCAAAAAAGAAGGCGCTAACGCCCCAAGCGTGTAAGTCTCTTTGGCACATGTGAAACGAGAAAGTGCCCGAGGTCGAGAGCTGGTTTCTCTATCAGAACCCAGCAAATATATGCAAGCAGGAGCGATAATATGAGGCATACGAGCAGGTATGGATAAAACCCGATGTTTGGAACAAAATGCGCAATGGTCTGCTGGACCGGCCACCCCCATAAAAAAACGCCGTAAGACAAATCAGGAATTTTCTTGAATTTGACGACAAACGGTATGGAGGCAATATAAACAGATGTCATAAAGAAAAAAGTATAAATCAAGTATCGATGATGTACCCATCCCTTAAAGAGCAGACACAAAAGCATCAGCCCTAGTGGGACAGTAAGCGGAATCCTTAAACTATCCTTATAGATCGCCAGGATACCGCCGACGGCAAAACAAAATGGCATAGGGGAGAAGTCATTATTGTTCAGGGGAATCCAAAAAAAGATGTACCGGGTCTGAAGGAAAGTGTCGAGCATAATGGCGATGAAGAGAATAATCGCAATACGTCTGTGAAAGCCACCAACGAGGTGGATAGCCAAAATGAATAGGTATGAAAAAGCCATTACGCCAATCGTCCATAAAGGGGCATTTACGGTATATTTGAAGGTGTTCTCCGCAAATACGCCCGGCAGGTTATAATAACCAAGCGCCTGAGTCCCCCACGTTTTAAATAGACTCATATTCATCACATAGTGATAGACTTGATAATTTCTAAAGTAGTCGGGAATGGAAAGGTTTGTGCACAAGGGGCCGATAATAAACGCACATGCAAATGAAACGATAAAAAGGGCGGGCCAGATTCTGAGAAAACGCTTGATGAGGAAGGCAATAGCACCTTCTCCGCCACGAACGCTGTTGACAACGAATAAACCACTGAGGAAGAAAAAAGTCTTGACGCCCCACTCGGCAGAATAAATGCCCGTAAGGCGTTGAAGCATGTCGGAGGTATGAACATTTTTGATAAGCGCGAAGGAATGCCCATAAATAACTGCGAAAGCAGCAATCAACCTGATCAGATCGAAGTTGTTATTTTCCCTTTTTAGTATATTCTCAAGAAGAAGTGTACGAGCAAAGTCGTTTTTATTCATATTTTCCGATACACCCTCTGTTGGTCTATGACTCGATTCCATAATCGTTATCACTAATCCATGATCATTGCCTTACTGTCTAATCGCTATGGCAGACCATTCACCCCAGTTGCTTCCTTCATCACTCAACGTAATCATAAATGCATCCGGCAAGGATTTATTTCGAAATGTGATGACTCGCCAGTCAATGGCCATCGGCAAAATATACTTGTGTGTATTCTTGCCCGTATTAATCATGAGCATTTGCCTGCCGGCAGTTGGGCCTGAGCGGAAAAACAGCGAATCTCCTCTTCTGAGCATCAAAGAAATTTCTCCTGTATTTGCATCAGACCCGTTATAACTACCCACAACAATCATACCTTCCTTGCTGGTCCGTTGAAAATCTCTTCCGTTCCATTTAGACGACGCAACGACATCACCCCGATCGGCAGAAATCGATTCGGGTCGAAACTCGGCATTCCCAAAGCTGAACGGCTGGGATACGTCAACATCTGTGCAGGCCTGATCATATCGACTGCAAAATGTGAGCGTAGCGGTCGCAGCGTGAGATAAAATATAACCAGTAAAACGGTTCAAATTATTAAGCGAGTCATGATGAAGATGATCGATGACGTTTAAAGTGAGTGCGTAACCAATGACGTTTCCTTCATTATTGAGGATTTCAATAGACTTGGGAATGGCTCCTCCGGTTTTATCAAAAAACCCTCCCGTCACTTTCACATATCTGTTGTCACCATTAATAGAGCAATTACTGTCTAGTTGGGCCGCGTAATTCGACGATATGGTTTTATCGCGATGATGGCCGATTTGCTCATGCGCTCCAATAATCGCGGGATGGGAAAAAATGGACAATTTCCGGTCTATCGGTTTCTCTGCCAAAACGAATCCGATATCCAGCCATGGAAATACATAGCCGATCTGCTTCTCGTCACGAATCTTGAGTTCCAACGCCAAGGCTGCAAGCATTTTATTGAACCTGACGTCGTCAGCGTTATCAAGAGCATGGAATTGATAAGGCAACAGTGCTAGGGGAACTAAAAGCACGCAGCAGCACACAGAAACACCCGATTGGGGAAACCGCTTGATAATCCACCACACAAAAACCAATCCAGCTGCGCACCAACCGGCCAAGACAGTGGTCATATAGCGGCTCGATAACGCCTGGTCGATTCCATGGATGAGTCTGCCTCCCGCAGTGAGAAAGCTCGTCGCTCCCACATAGATCATGACGGCGAGCAAAACCATGACAATTCTTGGCGTTTCCATCTTCCTTTGTAGAACGTATAGGGAAAATAAAGATGCAAGCGCAGTGATAACAAGGCCGACGATCATTGATGGGGTGGGGCTACTTACATGTGCTATGTAATGAACAGGTGCGCCAAGATAAGTGAAGATATACAGAAGCATGCCTAGCGGATTATTGAAAAGGGTGTTCAGGAAATTACCTTGTCCCACAGGCGCCTTATAGGCAGATAGGTACACAGCCGCAACGATCACAGAAAGTGAGAACAATGCGACAATTTTTCTTAAACCTAGCCTGTAGTGTATGGCCATCAAGGTAAGGATCGGCAAAGCGATCAAGCCATTCCCCATTGTGCATGCCGATGTAATCCCAAGCATGCAGCTTACAGAAAAGAGCGTTAATGAGTGACGCTCTGATTCTATGGAAAAATATAGTGTCAGAAAAGACGCGAGAGGAAACAGGATGGCGGCAAACATCTGCCCTTGAAATGCCAACGTCAGATTTTCCCGTTGAATCCATGAAAATAAGATTGCGCAAATAGAGGCGAGCACACATCCTATGAGGCATTGATCGTTGACATTTCTGAACAGACGCCGGGCAGTCAAAATGAAGCAGAGGACAATAAGTGCCAACATAATATAATTTTCCGCAATCAGCGATTTTAACCCGCCGTTGAAGAACTTGAGATCGATCCAGAAGAAGACATTTGAAAAAATGATTCTGTGGTCAACATGCTGGGTCCACCAGGCAGAATAATCCCCATCCATCAGGCGGGTATAAAACAAGAGATAGCCATCCCACATATCCCAAAACGGAACGGGAGAAAAGGTTCTTATGGCCCCAATAATCGCTAGCACAATGAACGTTATGGCAAGAATAAATGACAGTCCGGCAATATATCTTGTAGATAACAAACGCATTAATGTGATCCTATTCACGGGCGCCTTAATCAGAGAAATTAACGCTTCCGATAATCGCCGCGTGAGAGATATTTTTCGAGCCAAATATATAGACAAATGAACAGGTATCGGCTTCCCATTTCCTTGATTTTCAGCTTCGCAACCCCACTCCGACGATTTCGCCAGGTGATCGGTATGACGGTCCAAGTAAAGCCCCGAACGATCGCTTTGAGCGGCAATTCCACAGTCAGGTTAAAATGCGGTGCGATAAGTGGACGACAACCGTCGATGACTTCGCGGCGATATGCCTTAAATGCATTGGTTGTATCATTAAGACGATGACCGAATAATATTTTGAGAAAAGAATTGGCAAGACGATTCATAACGTACTTCAACAGAGGATAGTCAATGGTACCTCCGCCTTTAATGAATCGACTGCCAAAAACACAGTCGTATCCTGAATTCAGTTCTTGCCAGTAACGTACAACATCCCGACAATCATCCGACTCGTCTGCCATCATGATAACCGCCGCATCCCCGGCCATTTTATCCAGACCGCAAATAATCGCCCGTCCGAATCCATGCAGCCCATTGTTTTGTATAGCTTTTAATTCGTGTACCGTTTTCTGAAGATTTTGTAGCAGCGTCCACGTTGAATCACTGCTGCCGTCATCCACAACGATGATTTCGTGTGGTACGTTGTGAAGCCTTAATTCAAGATTTAAGTGCTGTACCGTAGAACATACGCAGCCCTCTTCATCTCGGGCAGGTATAATGACAGAAAGAATCTGGAGAGAATTGTCAGACATGATTATGCTCCGGAAATATCAAGCCAGTTGGGATGAGCTTCGGCGTGGTTAGCAATTTCCTCGAGAATTTCGCATAGAGACGTCTGAGGCACCCAACCCCACCGTTGCCTTGCTAGGCCGCTATCCATGATCATCCATGGGATATCAAATTGACGTAATGCCGACTGACTCGACACCGAATGCGTCCCAAAGCGCTCAGCACACCAGCTGCTTAGTTGCGCGAGAGAGATGGCATGACTTTGTCCACCGCCAATATTCATTACACGTTTTTCTGATGTGTGATCGCTCGACATTTGCCTCTGAAGCAGCGGGATGAGATCTCGCGGATGCAGGCAATCGCGCACCTGATAACCCTGTCCGCCAAAACCTATGTATTTTAATGGTCGGCGACGTCGGTAGGCGTTAATCCAATAGGAAAATATCCCCTGATCTGCTTTCCCAAACTGACCTGCACCTGCCAGAACACCGCAGCGATTGATCCAGACGGGGAACATGAAGGTCTCTGCATACTCTAATGCCATGACTTCTGAGGCTAGCTTTGTGCTTCCGTAAAGGGAAATGGGTGCATCCGTGCTAAATTCCTCACTGACACCCGCAGGACTTATTCCCTTCGGCAAGCTCTGCTGCTCACATAGTCGAAAAGCCAGATTAACCGGTTCAACCGACAAGGACGCCAAGGCGGTGATGGAATAGACACGACTTGTACTCAGCATCATAAATCCCGCCTTGTGCCGCTTGCAATATTCGAGGATGTTTACCGTGCCAAATAGATTATGCTCGATTAATTGACGGCTGCTCGTTGTCTCGTCAATACCTGCCAGGACACTCGGATTCGCCGCACAATCAATCACCCAATCGACCTGAGGCAGCGTTTCAAAATCTGAGGCAAGACGAATGTCGCCATGATAGAGTTTGATGCCAATCCTTTTCAGATCATTTCTATTTTGTTCACTTCCGAATCGAGTCAGATTATCCAGGCCATAGATAATCGCATCGGAGGAGGATTCAACCCACGCGCGGGCAATTGTGCTGCCGACAAAACCGCAGATTCCTGTGATTAATAGTTTCATTGCGATATCTCAGTCTCTGAGTGAAAAAGCTTTCACTGTGACTCGTCTTCTCTTCTAAAAATCAGTTTATCGTATAGGAAGAAATTCATGATCGCCGTTACCACGATACCTATGAAGACGTTCAACAAATAATGCACGCCCGCCTTGTCGAGAATTGCGAAAATGATTACCCGGATCAGAATGCTGCCTAAAGCGGCCAGATTGAAAAAAGCAAACTGGGCTAAAAGACCAACGCCCTGCCTTTTTGGCGCATCACTCCACGTCCAGGTGCGACAGCACAGAAAATTATATAAAACGCTTATCTCTATGGAGACACAGTTGGCGAGATTCTTTAGCACATAAGTGTTAAACGCAAATACCTCGACAAAAAGAATCATCGCGAGAAAATTGACGGCCGCTGCGCTGGAACCGATAATGATAAATCTTTTGAGTCGTTTGTTCAGATGCATGACGGGACGGCTCTATGACATTCTGTTGCGCCACGACTCGACAATTTCGGAGATCGTTTGTTTTAGTGATTTAGTGATGCCCCATCCGGGATAGTGCGCCTTCATTTTAGAAAGGTCGCTGTAATAACAGATATGATCACCGATCCGGTTTTCCTCGACATACTGATACGTTTGCCTTTTGCCTGTTATCCCTTCCGTAATCGCAAACGCCTCTAAAATGGAACAGGAATTCTCTTTTCCGCCTCCCACATTGTATACCTCTCCGCAGCGGGGCGCCTTATAAAAAGCATGAATGAATCTTGCCACATCTTCTGAATGTATATTGTCCCGCACCTGCTTGCCTTTGTAGCCGAAAATTTTATATTCGCGTTCCTCAAGATTGCATTTAACCAAATAGCTGAGGAAGCCATGAAGCTCGACACCCGAATGATTCGGTCCGGTCAGACAGCCGCCGCGCAAGCAGCAAGTAGGCATGTCAAAATAACGTCCATATTCCTGCACCATCACGTCGGCCGCAACCTTGGATGCGCCAAACAGGGAGTGCTTGGACTGATCGATAGAAAAACTTTCAGGAATGCCGTTTTCATAGGCGGGGTCGGCGTAATCCCAGCGTGTGTCAAGCTCCTTAAGAGGAATCGAATTGGGTTTATCGCCATAAACCTTGTTAGTGGACATATTAATGAACGGCGCGTCCGGACAAAACCGGCGTGCCGCCTCCAGTAAATTAAGCGTACCAACGGCATTTGTGTCAAAATCGTCAAATGGAATTGCTGCGGCCCTGTCATGGGAAGGTTGCGCGGCAGTGTGAACAATGCCGTCTGGCTTGACGAGCCTTACTAACTCACCAATCCCTTGTCGATCGCGAATGTCTATTTCGTGGTGTTCAAAATTATGTAGGGATTCCGACAGGTGCTTCTGTCGCCAGCGTGTATCACCTTCAGGACCGAAGAAGATTGCGCGTTGGTTATTGTCGATGCCATGCACATAAAATCCCAAATAATGAAAGTAGCTAGTAACTTCGGAACCGATAAGACCTGACGACCCCGTAATCAAAATCTTCTTCATAAAAAAGCTCTCCTTGTCTGTACGATGCGGCGTAGGGCCACGTATATTCTATTTGAAGCGGTTATGGCTATTTCTTCGCAACAAAGAGGAATTGCGTACCTCCGAGATAACCAAATTCGAGCGAGTGGTATGCTATTGCATAGGCATCGGAAAAACCCGCTTCGCGAAACTGCTCCAGCATTTCCCACCCAAAAATCGTGAAGCACAAAATCCCTTCATTAGATAAAGGATCACCATGATATTGAGGTGGCTGGTGATGGTGAATTTTGCCGTTTATGACTTCTGCACAGACAATATTACGCAGTGTGTCTGGTGAAAAAGGAACTGACCATAATAAGCGCCCGCCCTTTTTGAGGATACGGCCACATTCAGAAAAGGCAATTTTATAGTCAGGAACATGCTCCAAGACATCCAGAGAGATAACAATATCAAAAATCTCGTCGTCAAATTTCAAACAACATAATGTCTCATTTCTTATTCCATCTCTATTCAACTGACCATAGGGGACTTCCTCCCCCAAAAATTCACTGCCCGTTACGTTTGAGTAGTGCCTGGAAAAGTACTGATAAATTGGCGTTATTTGCTCGGTTATGTATATTGCGCTGTTCTTGCGGCAATCCATCTCCAAATCAAAAAAATGGATGGTCGCGCGCATTCGATTATTGAACCCCGTTACGGGACAACACACCCGTTCCCTCCAAATCACCTTACCAGACTCCCCGGAGTGCTGAAAATCAACTAGGAAAGAAACCTGTTTTCGTGCTGTATAAGAATAGCCGTCAAAAGGGAAAGATGACTGATCAGCTGGTGTGATTTTCTGCAAAACGGCCCAGTGTTCTGCCAAAGAGTCCTTTTCATGTTGCTGGTACGCCAAGTAATCTTCGAAGTCACGCAGGCGGTGAATTGGCAAAGAGGGAACAACTCCCGGCAGGACTTTTCTCTTTATCCTGTTAAGAAACGTCATCAACACAAAGCTGTCCCCGCGTCGCTATTTTCTAGCCTGTTCAACGTGTTCTGCATACCACTCATACGTGCGTCGAATCCCTTCCGCCAGGGGGATCTTCGCATAAAATCCCGTTGATCCGAGTTTGCCGAGATTATAATAGCGCTCCAATTGTCCATCCGGTTTACTGGTGTCCCACTCAACTCTCACGGCCCCACCACAGGCCTCTTGAAGTGCATTCACAATGTCCCTGATAGGATGCCTGTATCCGCTGCCAAGGTTGACTGGCCCCTCTAAGTTCACGAGAATTTCGTATAACGCTGCCGCCGCGTCTTCACTGTATGTGAAATCTCTGACCGCAATACCTGTCCCCCATATAGTCACCGGCTTACCCGTCTGAGAAGCTTCAAAAAACTTGGCAACCAAGGAGGGCGTGACGTGACCATTGAGCTCATCGAAATTGTCATACGGCCCATAGAGATTGCCGCTAATTGCAAAGGCCGATGACATGCCATCCTGCTCCTTCATGGCCTGTAACTGGGCCAGCATCAGGCGCTTGGAATGGGCATAGGAGTCCTCTGAGACATGAGGCGGTCCAAGCCAGATTTCATTTTCTAAGAGTTCATGCTGCCCCGGCATTTCTGGATAAACACATCCCGATCCCATGGCAACAATTTTTTTAACCTTCGCTTTACGGGCTTGCTCAAGGACATTAGTGTTAATCATGACGTTGTCAAAGAGGATGTCAGCCTTGTATTTCTGATTGCCACCGATGCCGTAAACTCGGGCTGCCAGATGGAAGAGATATTGAGGCCGGAGATGGGCGAATAACCCTCTTACAGATTCTCCATCGCGCAGGTCACAGGCTTTGCTTCCTACGGCCGTTACATTGACGAATCCTTTTTCTGAGAGCACTTTGGAAAGCGCGCGACCAACCAGACCTGTTCCTCCGGTAATTAAGATCCTAGCCTCTCGATCAATTTCTAGCATGCTCACTGACAGGTCTCTCCTCTTAGCAGATGCAAGCGACTGTAAAATTTTTTAAAGTATCCTCGATTAATAAGCAGGGACGCCGCAAGATACAGCGCTGCGCTCAGCGAATGACGAAACGAAATCCTCAGCATGGCTGCAACAATCTCTCTCAAACCAGCCGGCTCATATAAAAAGCGGACTGCGTCCGAACTCATGACTTTGGCGTATTCATGGAGAGGCCGTTTTGTTTTCAGAAACAGAATGTGCTTCGTCAGGATGAATTCAGCCTGCGAACGCGCAGACTGGACACGGGCTCGCGCGGTGCTCTCATGTCTGCGAAAGTAATTCAGAGGCTCTTTAAAGTACACGACCTGACCACATTGCATCAACAGGCCTACAAAAAGCCAATCGCCCGTCAGTTTCAATCTTTTTAAGAAGGGCGTGAAGGCCTTTCTGAACGCCGTTGCATCGATCAGCATGGAGCTCATGTTGGGCACCGTCTGTCCACGAATCTGAAAATGGTGGAGTTCCGCTGCGCCATCTTGGATAAAGGATTGATCCCACCGTGATTCGCGCCATATTTCATGAAAGTAGGTGTCGGTATGATCGATTCGGCAGCCATGCTCATCAACAATCCATGAATCACAGTAGGCCATGACCGCACAAGACGCGCTCGTAATGGCCGCAACGGCTCGTTCCAGGAAATGCGGATCCGCATAATCATCGCTTTCGCATATCCAGATATAATCGCCTGTTGCAAACTGAAGAAGCTGCTCCCAGGCGGCAAAGGGCGTACCGGAATTGCTTCTGTTCGCGATGTATTTGAAATCATAATTGCTGAGTAGCCCTTTTATAATTTCAGGCGAATCATCAGAGGAAGCATCGTCAATGACGATCAGATCGAAACACCTGTATGTCTGAGTGAGAATCGACTCGATTCGTTGTTTTAAATAAAAACCGTGGTTGAATGACGGCACCAATACAGTAACCTTGGGCTGGGTGATCACGGCAGAGTTTCCTCTAGGTGATATATCTCTTTAATGGCGTCCATTCTTGATTCCCACGTATATTGCGTAAAAACCCTTTCTCTTGCCCGTTGCCCCATGGTTTTGTTCAGATCATTTTCACAGAGAAGCCGGATGCATCGCTCGGCAAACTGACGCGCTTGGTCGGCAATAAAGATATCATGCCCGTCCTGATAAGCCAGTCCTTCTGCCGCTATGCCGGATGCTACGACGGGTACGCCGTATATGGCGTACTGGTTGATCTTGCCTCGGAATCCTCCGCCGCTTAAAGCCGGCGCAATCCCAACCTTGGCAGCCTGGAGATAGGGTGCCAGCTTCGGAACCTCTCCGACCAATTCGACATAATCAGATGCGTATCCATTAAAAGCGGAAATATCCCCCCGCCCCACAACCTGCAGCCTGTAATCGGGGTGTGCTGCATGAATGAAAGGATGGACCTGGGTCAAAAACCATTTGAGAGCATTGATGTTTGTTGCCGATCCAAAATAAGCGACATAAAGAACGACAGGCTGCTTCCCTTCTGGGCGGATAGCATCGTTTCGCTGTTCGAAGGCATCTACAAATTCGAACTGTGAAATACCCGTTTCCAAGGCACGTACTTTACCTGACTTGCAAAACCATCGAAGCGATGCCGCATCTTTGGCAGATACGCAAACGACCTCATCCGCCTTTCTGGCAAACTCGATTTCTTTCCATGCCGCGAAAATATGCTTCAGAACCTCCTTTGGCGACTGTCTGGAGCGCAATCTCAATGACAGCAGCAATCCCCTCACAATGGACTCCATCGGCGTAAAAATAATTTTTTTACCGACTTCGCGCCAGGCATCGATGTCCGACGCAGCCTGATGGAATTGAAGATCAATAACATCATACAAATCTTCAAGCCGGTGAAACTGGCAGAGTCCATCGCGTGATAATGACTCTGAAGGCGCGAGAAAGAGATTGTTGAATATTTTTTCTACATCTTCATAGGACCAGTCGATATCGGGGCGCTTGTAGGTATATAGATCGAGTTGGACATCCGGAAAAACCAATTTTATCAGTCTGTAAATATCCAACATTCTCAGTCCGCCTGCATGAGCACGCGCCGGACAGTAATAGCTTACGAGCAAAATACGTTTACGAACAAACGGCAACTGCCGCAATGATAGATGTTCTCCCTTCGAAGACTTTTTATCCTTGCGCCGGGCAACCCCTAATTCAAGATCAACGCTTTTTGAGTCATTCTCCGGTGCGCTCTTCTTCGGAGCATCAGAAATGGCCATATCAGCTGCTGCGCGTTTCCTATGGTGAAACGTTCGAACACGGCGCAGTCTAGTGCTTATGTCGAGAAGAAAAAGCTTCACTGCTCGTAACGGTCTTGTTAAACGCCATGAGCTTGATGACAACATCTGACTAATCACATTTTCCCGCTCGGCCAAGATGTGCTTAAGTTCCTGAAATTGTCTTATTTGCATGTCACGTGCAGAAACAACGTGCTGGAGATATTTAATGCGCATATCGCTCTCAGAGACAATGCGCTTAAGTTCTCCAATGTGTTCACTGCACTCAGAAATGGATTGTTCAATGGACAATGTTGCATCGGTTTTAGTGGTAGGCGCAACCGCGAGGTTAGGAGAGAAAAGTTTTCCGATAATATTCTCATGATATTTTTGAAATAGTAACGCCCGATCCGCATCTTCAGTAAATAACTTTGAATGCTGTTCAATGAAGTAATGGACAACAGAAATGTCGTGCGCAAAATATACATTTATGGGCTGCGACAACATGGACGCATACTCAAAAAAGGAGTCATGAAACTCAATATCAAAGCCGCTTAGTGCGATAAACGACTTTTTGATAATGAAACATGCTTCCGAGCATTCGATCCGAAACGCGGAGTCTGGATTAGATTGATATAGCTTTCTATAAAGAAAAGCGCCGGATTGGGGATTGAAAGAGATACTGTCGTAACCATAGTCGTTAAGGTCAGGTGATTTAATCCTGAAATTGATGAAATCATATATGCCTGTATCAAGTATAGTCCTGGCATTTAGGAGAAAATCGGCGCTAAGGGATACATCGCTATGAACAAACAATATATAATCGCGCGATGCAAGCTCAAGCCCTTTATTGTATAGAATCCCCCGATGAGCGACGGGCGCTTCAAATTGATAGAGATGGATATTGGGGATGTAATACCGCGCGATATCGATAGAATGGTCCTCAGAACAATTGTCTAAAAAAATGACCTCAACATCGACATCGATAACCTGCGGTTGGAGGCTTTGTAACAGGAATTTACAGTATTCCGCAGAATTATCGTTTATAACGGCAATTGAAAGACTAGGCATGCTTAGAATTTCCGAGAATCAGATCGCAGACTTCCCTGACGCAGCCGGTCCCACCAGCGGCGAGACATACGTAATTACTTTGCTGTTTTACCTGTTCAATTGCATCGAGAGGCGCGGCGGAAAAAAAGGCATTTGACATGGCGGCGATATCGTTAACGTCGTCTCCAATATAGGCGGTAGTCTCAAATGAAAAATCATGCTGCCTTTGAAAAAAATCGTTTAGGAAAGCTAATTTATCTTTTACGCCCATGAACAGGAAATCAATGCTTAATTTGTTTGCGCGCTTGACAATGATGCCTGACTCTTCCGATGAAAGAAACATTGTTTTAATGCCGGCCTTGCGCAGCAGTTCGATTCCCATTCCGTCACGCGTATTATACTTTTTCAGTTCATTTCCATCTGATCCATAATACATCCCTGCATCTGTCAAGACACCATCAACATCACAGATCAGTAATTTAATCTTCTGAAAACTCGGCATAACGCTTCGCTGCGAGCGTATCTGCCGATACTTGAGATGCTCAGCAACAATCCAATCTTCTTGGGTATCTATCTCGAAATAGCTGTCTTCAGGCATTTCATAAAGATCAATTCTCCCGGAGATCCTGCAGCCGCTATCAAGAATCGCTTCCTTTGAAGTAATATAGAACGCCCCGTTTTCAACCAGAAAACCGCCCCAATCTTGCCTTCTTGGTCTATTTTGAGGGTCGTAATTGGCAGCCTTCCCATCGTCGCTCCAGATGAAGCGCTTCTGGCGTACAACTGATAAAAGAGAGTCCGAAGCCGATGAAAGATATTTTTCAATTCCGGCAGTAAGATGCACGGCATTCAATAGAGGGGAGGTTGCTTGAATCAAGAGAATATCCGTGAATTCATGCGTTGTCGCAAACTCCAGCATGGCTGACTCGGTTGATGCTGTGTCGCCTGCTGTGTGAGGGCTTCGGGAGATCACTTCAACATTCTTGAAGGCAAACGATTCAACCTCGCCCCCGATGACGTCACTGTCTGTAGAAACGTAGATTTTGTCGACGAGTTGGCACAGATTTGCTGCTGCGATAACCCAATAAGCGAGAGGTTTACCACAAAATGGCTTGATGTTTTTCAGCGGGATGCCCTTGCTGCCGCCACGCACGGGGATGAAGGCAACGATGTGACGATTCATGATATCACCTGCTTGAGCTTCAATCGTTGAGGCTGCTCAATATCGAGAATGCCGTCTTTATAAGTCAACGCCTTCGCTACGTTACGCATATCTCTTGCCAGGCGTCGCATACCATCCGGCTCCAGACTGGCCGCATGATCGGTTCCTTTCCAGGTCCGATCTAACGTGAAGTGTCGTTCAAAATAGCGAGCTCCAAGTGCCAAGGCAGCGATATCTGCGGCGATCCCCAAATGATGCCCTGAAAAACCAATCGCCTTTACCTGGGAACCATATTCATTTTCCAGTCGTTTGATATCCAACAACGACAGATTTTCGAAAGGAACGGGGTATGCGGAAACGCATGAGTATATAACGACGTCCCTGTTTCGTTTCTTTTTGATGAGCCGATCAATGATTGCATGCTCCTCATCTTCCGTGGTCATGCCGAAAGATAAATGAATTTCGCCAGCATAATGATCGCAAATATAATCGACAACGGGGTTGTTAAGATTCGCCGCAGATGGAATCTTAATGGATTTCGGGTTCAGGGATGCAATCTCTCTAGCCGATGTTATATCCCATACGGAACAACTATATCCGATTCCGAGCGTCTCGCAGAGTTCCATCAGATTCTTGTGCTGTTCGATTGAAAATTCTAACGCCTCCCTGTGCTTGCCATAGGTGTCGGCATATGCGTGATGTGGATCCGGGTGTGGAGCATTGTATGCCTCCATGGATAACAACTCAAGCGGGGATCGCTTCTGGAACTTAACGGAATCCACATTGCAAAAAGATTTTGCGATAGAAATCATTTTACGTGCGATTTCTATATCCCCTTTATGATTGCATCCTACCTCTGCAATGACATATGGCTCCATGTGTCTTATATCCCCGAATTTTGATAAATGATAGACATGACGCGTTTTAGCGCGTTGCCATCGTTCATGTAATTTATATATTGTGCTGCCCGCTCATAGCCGCTCCAGTCGATGGGAGGGGAATTCAACAACCGCTGTACCATAACATCTATGTCATTCATATGATGAGTGACTAAAGCAACCCCCATGCTCTCAAATGGATAAAAATCCTTGTCGTCTGAAAGATTTATCAGCATCAAAGGTTTTCGAAGTAAGACGGCGTCAATGGCCGTTGTGGAGAAGAAAGTTATCATAGCAAATGCTGAATGAATCAACGCTTCCGTATCGCTGTATTGGCTGACGATGTAATTATTTGAAGACGTCTCTTTCAGGATTTCAGTGATGGATGCAATGTCCTGCGATGGATGCGCCTGAAATATTAATATGACGTCGTCATAGTGCGATACTGAAGAAGCGACGCCCCAAATACCTATCCTGATTTCCTCGGGTGTTGGAATACCTCCAGGGCCACTCGGCTGGGTCGTGAACAGAAGCCATCGTTTGGTGGGATCGATGCCTAAGGCGTCAGCGATCAGATCTTTGCCGCCTGTAAGAGTCGATGTCCGATCAAAAGGAACGCCTCCAGTGAGGATGACCTTTTCCGGCGGCATATTATGCTGGACCAGAAAGTCCTTGGAAAAATCTCCCCAAGCAAGAAACAGATCCCCCTCAAAAGGAACAAACGCATGCAGGGAGTACTTATTGGGAGTGCCATGCTGGACAATGATCGTCCTGATTTTCTTTTCACGACAATATCGGACTGCATTTCTCAGAATAAAATTGACCTCAATGGCCAGAAACAAATCCGGGTTGATTTTGTCAATGGCATTGATTAATGGCTCCAGCCCCCATGCAAGATCGAAGTCATATTGCCTCGGCTTGGTCGTGAACTCATCAAGCATTTTATATGTAATGCCATACTGTTCGGCAATCTCTCGCTCTTCCTGCGTCATGAGAAGAACTTCAAGCGAAACGCTTGAATTGTTGGAAAGCTCCCGGATAATCGGAATCATTTTTTTCAGATGGCGCTGCAGATATGTAAAGAGGAGTATTTTTTTCATGGATATTGACCTGCTATAATTTGCAAAGCAGTTGAGCCACTAGCTATAGAAAGCAATAATAGCATCTGACACCCTATCGACGTCATCATCCTGCATTTCGAAATAAAGGGGTAATCTCAAGACCCTGCCGCTCAGTTCTTCAGTTACACACATGGAACCCCTCGTGCGACCATATTTCATCCCCCCGGGTGACGAGTGCAGGGGAATATAGTGGAATACGGCGTGGATCTCCAATTTTTTGAGGTTGTCGATAAGAGCCATCCTTTCGCCTTCCGAACCCGTAATAATATAGAACATATGGCCATTGCATCCATGGACGCTGTTGATATAAGGCAATCGGATTTTGCCGGCATCCTCAAGCGTGCGCAACAACGTGAGGTAACGCTGGAAAAGACGGCATCTGGTCTCGACAATTTGATCCGCCTGCTCGAGCTGAGCATAAAGAAAAGCACCGACAAGCTCACTGGGCAGATAAGATGAACCGATATCTACCCATGTATATTTATCGACTTGCCCGCGAAAATATTTGCTTCGATTCGTGCCCTTCTCTCTTATGATTTCAGCCCGTTCAGAATGTGCCGGGTCATTAATCAGCAGCGCCCCGCCCTCTCCGCTGATAACATTTTTTGTTTCATGGAAACTCAGGCAGCCGAAGTGACCTATCGCGCCAAGATGCCGACCGTTATAGGTTGAGAGAAGTGCCTGGGCAGCGTCTTCGATCACATAGAGATCGTTGTTGCCGGCCGTCGCCATAATGCTATCCATTTCACATGGTACACCTGCATAATGAACTGCTACGATCGCCTTTGTCTTGGGTGTTATCGCAGCTTCAATCAGGCGTTCGTCCAGGTTGAGATTGTCCCGACGAATATCAATAAATACAGGGACACCGCCCCGAAGGACGAAAGCGTTAGCCGTCGAGACAAAGGTAAACGACGGCATGATGACCTCGTCGCCTGGTTTTATGTCGGATAATATGGCCGCCATCTCAAGTGCAGCAGTACATGAATGAGTGAGTAGGGCTTTGGGAGAACGGAGACGCTGCTCAAGCCATTGGTGGCACTTCTTTGTATACTGACCATCACCCGAGAGGTGCCCCCCATCGACAGCCCGAGAGATATAGTCAAGCTCCTTTCCGACAATAAAGGGTTTGTTGAAGGGTATTTTCACTCCGCTCTGCACTCTGTCACCAGATGTGTGTATGGGATTCTGAGGGCGTTATGACGAATCTCATAGTGAACATTATTAAATACGGCGTTCAACAGCCCTAGATAGGCATCGATGTCCCTGACGTGCTGACCCCGGTCGAGCTTAATGAGACGTCTCGCAACGAACGACTGGCCCTTAAAATAACAAGGATCGATGATGATCAATCGCCCGGAGGTTTTCAGGGCACTTTGAGCAAGCCTGGCTAACCTAACAACCGCCGCATCGTCCAAGTGATGAAGGACCCCTATTGCCAGCGCAATATCATACTTCTGTCTCAAGTCTAATGTGACATCGTCAATAGAGGCACACAGAAAAGTGCACAGCGGGATATTGCGAAAGGTTTCGCTTGCAGATTGGATGTAATTCGGATTAGGGTCGAAACCATAATACTCGACGTCTGGCAAGTATGTACGCCACTTTGCCGTACCACATCCTATATCCAGAACGCGGTCACCGGTCTGCGCTTTGATATACTTGGCCGCAATGAGCGCACGACCATTCTTCCTGCCGACAACTCTTTGAAACCAGTCATATACCCAGGAATACGACAAAAGGGATCTGACGCCATGAGTAATTTCGTTCATGCAATTTCTTCCATCACGAGATGACGATTTCTGGTCGTTGATCGTGACGACCAGAAGAGGTCGGCTGCTAAAACAACTGAGGCAACGGCAAATTGAAGAGAATCATTCCGATCACTATTAGCACTGTCCCGGCAATCGCGTGTCGTTCCATACGTTCTCCCAGAAAAAAGAATGACAAAAGGGGAACGAGAATATAGACCGTCGGCAAAATAAAGGCCATATCGCGAAGGGGTATCGCGCTCAACCCTCGTATATTGAGCAGCATAGATAGGACCATGCATCCCAGTCCGAACATGAGCCACGGATTAAGTTGTAAAATGACGAGGTCGATAACCTTTTTATTTGTTCCATGCTTCATCAGGATCTGTCCGATTGCTGCAATGAATACTGATGCGTAAACAAGAAGATAGTATCGTGTCATGGATGATCCTTCGGAACATATATGCGTCGTTTATCTTTTTGTGCAATGACGTAGGCTCCCAATATGATAATAGCGGTTCCAATTATATTGCCGCTGGTTATTTTTTCCCCGAACAGAATAACGGCACTCGCCAATAGTGTAATCAGGGAAAGACTCCCAAAGGGATAAGCCGTCGTCAAAGGCAGTCGGCTGAGAACCGCTGTCCACGTCCCGACCTGCCCGATAAAGACGACACAGACCAGGTAGAATAAGGGATCAAAAAATAGCGCCAGATAATCATGTCCCGCCGGTCCTATGGCGATATGCTTAAACAGAATTTGGCTTACAGTGCGCAGGATGATGAAAAAGGCAATCAATACAGCGGGTGAAAGTAAGAACGATCTTCGCAACATGATGGTCCTATCGGAATAGCAGAAAGTTATGTGCTGATGACGCTTTGACTCAATGGAAGAGCTGATCGGCATCTTCCCCGATTCAATACTGGTCAGGCATTTTCCTCACAGAATGCTTAAGGGCAATAATGCACCAGGTAGGCCATCAAAAGCCGTATGCAGCAACAACAGCCGGATCAGCCAACAGAGTGCGTATATCCCAGCAGGCCGATTCCATGGTCCAGTATGGCGTCCAGGCGAATACTTCCCTAAACCGGGAACTGTCCATAAGGCTCGTTTCATCCACTAGGCGCGACCGGTCAGACCGGACGATTCCGGCATCGTTGGCAAAGACACGGTTGATCAGCACCGCCAAGCCCTCAAGGGTTATCACCTCACCGGAACCGAGATTGAAGATGCCGGCCACTTCCGGTCGATTAACGGCTGCGAGCAGCGCGATGGCTAGGTCTTTGACATAGATATATTCCCGAACCAGGTGCCCGGCTGCCGTCAGGACGAGCGGCCGACCTCGAAACGCATTCCTGAGAAAAGTTGGCACGACGCTCGCGGGACGTTCTCCAAAACCGAGGACTTGGGCGATACGCAACGACTTGATGTGCAAGCCACGCCGGTTATGGTACGCAGCCTGCACCTCCGTCTGCAACTTAGCCACGGCATAGGGTGTTTCGGGCTGGGGCGTGTGCTGCTCTGTCCAGGGCGCTGCCTGGCTGCCGTAAACTGCGCGACTGGAGGCAAAAACAATATTCGTAACGTCCTGCGCTGCGCAGGCGCTGAAGACTGCGGTATCAATACAAAGATTTTTAAGAAAGTCGCCCGCATCCGCATCGACATGACGTTGTGCCGCCAGGTGTATCACCGCATCGGCGCCGGCAAAGGCTTTACGGAGGCTTGTCACGCTATAGTCGGTAGCCTGGAGACGGAATTTTCGTCCGGCTACATCAAGGGCAGGTGAAGCCGCCTGACGCGACAGGACGAGAGCATCATGATCCTCGGGCAGGGAAGCCAGAAGCCATCTGCTCACAAAGCCCGTCCCACCGGTAATGACAAGGTTCATTTTACACCCGATAAATCTGGTAGCCGCATTTTTCCTTGTAGCCGTTAATCACCCTGACAATTTGTCCGTCTTCGTAATAATAGCAGGAATGAACAGCATTGCGGTGTACCGGATGCTCCTTCCGGCGAAAGGCGCGTCCGGGCGCTTCACAGAAAAACTCCAGAACCCAGGTGGCGTCCATCGGCAGTGCATTCGGAAGGACATAGGGTTGCCGCGTCAGATGCTTCAATGTCAGGTCAAGCAGATCAACGCCTGCTGCCCAGGACAGGAGGCGCCAGAGATGGCAGCCATCGAGACGGGGTGTTACCTCGATGAGCCTTGGTTTACCGGCGACCACTTTGATTTGAAAATATGCTGGCCCATTAAGGATGCCGAGTAGTGTCGCAACCTCCTGTACAAGGCGCCGAACCTTCCCGTGGGCTGTCATGCTGATGGTACTGGGCACAATATGCTTGTGAATGAAGCCGCCATCATAGTCCGGCCAGGAGATCCGGTCGGAAACCATGAAAAATTCCAGATTGCCATCGCGCAAATAGGCACTGACGGAGATTTCGTCTCCCTGGAGAAACGCCTCGGCAATGACTGCTCCGGACCGGGAATGGGACCGAGCCACGTGAAAGGCGCCGGGCAGGTGTTCGGCTCTATGGACGACGGTAATGCCCCTTTGTCCCTGACTGTCAACTGGCTTGACAATCAGCGGAACCGGCAGCTGGACCGGGTCATCTGCATGAGTCAAAACCGCGAACTCGACATGTGCGCGGGTTGCTGAAGTTTTCTCCCGAAAGAGCCGCTTGGAGTTGCAGAGCCACGCCGTTTCCGGGGAAACGAAACAGGGCAGCGACATCTGTTCACTGACCATAGCCACGCTGGGCATTGCAAGATCGGACCCAACCGAATAGACATAGTCAATGGCATGCAGTAGGCAATATGCATGCAGCGCGTTAATATCTGTAATATCGATCAGTGAGAATCTGTCACACAACAATAGACCCGGCCCCTCCGCAACATTGCTGCAGGCATGGACTTCAAAAACGCCCTGCAGATACTCCAGCAGGTCAACTTGTGCGGGACCGATACCGAGAACAAGAAATCTACCTTGTTTCACAGTGCCTATTTGCCTAGTTGAGCAAACAGCTCGGCCGTGTTTGAGCGATTATTCCCGGGAATAGTTGACGGCAGTGGCTTGGCGATATGCTTAAACAGAATTTGGCTTACAGTGCGCAGGATGATGAAAAAGGCAATCAATACAGCGGGCGAAAGTAAGAACGATCTTTGCACCATGATGGTCCTATCGGAATAAACAGAAAGTTATGTACTGATGACGCTTTGACTCAATGGAAGAGATGATCGGTATCTTCCCTGATTCGATACTGTTCAGGTCCCGTAAGTTCGGAGATAATTCTCGAGATATACTCTCCGAGAATGCCGATCCCGGCTAGCGTAAGGCCACCGAAGAGGATGATGAGTAGAATCTGAGAGGTATAGCCCGCAACGCGAATACCTCCAGTGAACCAGCGGATAAAGAAAATAATTGCGAGCAGAAAACTGGCCAGCGCACAACCAACGCCAATAATGCTGAACAATCTTAAAGGAAAAGTACTCGCGGAAACAATATTGTCACGTGTCGTACTTAAAAGTTTTCTGAGGCCGTACCCGCTTTTACCAGACTTACGCCGGTTATGAGACACAGTCACATTGATGATCTCCCGCGTGAGGGAAACCAAGACAGCGCCCATCTGGGGTCTTGCCGTTCTGAAGGAAAGGATTGCATTCACCAGATCCCGCTTCATGATGCGAAAACTCGTTGTCCGAATGCCGGGCGGTTTTCCATATAGGCGATTCATAATATTTTGCATCATTGCACTTCCGAGATTGCGGAACCGGCTATGCTTTTTTGACTCATAGAGCCCCATTACGCACAGGGCATCTCCATCATGGATTGCCTGAATAAGCTTAGGGATCTCCTCTGGTGGATGCTGGAGATCATCATCCATCGTTATCACAAATTGTCCGGCCGCCTGCTTGAGCCCGCATAACGTTGCCCGGAACTGTCCCACATTATATAGCAGGTTAAAACCTCGCACCCAAGGGTGCTGCCTTGCGTTGCGCTTGACGGCCGCCCACGTGATGCTGTCCGGTGAGCAGTCGTTGATAAGGATCAACTCGAAAGCATCAGGATCTATTGCGGCCATGACGTTACCTATGCGGCTGACCAACTCATCCATCCACTCTCCGCTCTTATACACGGGGATGACTATGGAGTAATCTATTTTTCTTACTTGCATACGCGGGTTCCGTCTTTGAGGATTGGTCCTATAGGGGATCTTCTTCTGCTATTATTCGGGGACTGATTTATGCCTGCCACCGCATAATTAATCGGAATACTCTTTTTTTATAACAGGCGGGACACCCGCAATCAGAACATTATCAGGAAAGCTGCCCCGAACCATTGCACCAGCCGCCACGAGACTTCCGTTGCCGATATGGCTGCCGGCAAGTATGCATGCATGCGCTGCGATCTGAGTTCCCTTGCCGACATAAATCGAATCGCTCTTAATGCCGCCAGCCCGGAAGGATCCGTCTTTTCGCAATCGTGTGCTGGGAGACACAACGACAAATGGACCCAAGGTGGCACCATCATCTAAAACAACGTCTCCTCCTGCTCCGATGTATGCGTTAAACCCGATACATACATAATCGCCAACTGATAAGCCATTTGGGTTATAGATGAAGGCTTGGGAATACACCTTGAAGGAGACCCCACATTGTTTTAAAAAAGGTTTGTATAACTTGCCACGCATGAGATCGCCATGTGGTCCCTCCGGTATGAACATGTATCTGAATTTCAGATACAGCCTCCAGAATTTTGTCATTTTTCTCATAAATCAACCCTGCTTTCACATTCGAGCCGAATCAACAATTGAGACGCTGGGAGGATGAACAAGACAGACCTGCTGATGGCACAATCGAGACACTGATCATTTCTGATAAATCATTAGCCAGTCGATCTGCTGCATCGGCAGTCTCCCCTTTAACAATGATATGGCCAATTCGATCAGGCCCTACCTCAAAGGCCCGAACCGTATCGCCAGCAGCGACATCCCACTGGAGATCGATAAGATCCGGATGATTGAGAACTCGATCCGGAGCGGAAAGAGTCGTGACCCTTCCAGTCGCGGCGCTGCGCAATAGTCGGCAGGCGTTCGGCTGTTTTGCCGTGATATGAATCGGGGGATGCTCTCCAAGAGCCAGGCGAATGACGTGCTCATAAGCATTCATCCCTGTAAAAATTGAAACGCACTCGGGCAGGCAGGTCGCACCCATTCTGGCGCCTATTTCAATAACGTACGGTTCATCTTCCACAAGCATAAGATCAACATTTGATATGCAATCTTTGATGCCCAATGCCTGAACGGCCTTTTCTATAACCCGCGCCGTTTTGGATTGCAGCCCCTCCGAAAGCATAAGAGGCATGGAGTGTCCGATAGGAGAGAAAAAAGGTCCTGGGGTAACCGTATCTCCATGTGGAAAGACAGCGACAACCTCGCGCCCATGGACAAAAGCCTGGGCGCCGAACTCCATCCCGTCCAGAAACTGTTCGACGATAATTTCTCCGGAGCGGGAAACGGCGCTTGCTCTATCCCAAGCAAATTGGAATTCGTTTTCTGATGATGCTTTGGTAATTCCCCGACTTCCAGAAGAGTCAGGTGCTTTTACCATAACGGGGTATCCCAGCCGGGAAGCGAAAAGTTTAGCGTCTCCAGAGCAGGTAAACATTTGAAAAGAAGGCGATCGAACATTGTGCTTCATAAACGCCTGTCTCATTAAAACTTTATCCATGCTCCGTTGTGCGGCTTCGAATCCAGTTCCGGGCAGATTCAGTGCGTCAACGACCTTTCCCAGAGATGGTATACAGACATCCGTGCCGGATGTAACGATACCGGCGATATGGTGGGTGCGCGCGGCTGTCACAATGCGATCTGCATCTGTCGTGTCGATTTCAAGAAAAAGATCCCCTATCGGAATTCCCGGATATTTTCCTAGATGACTCACCACCAGAGTTTTCAACCCCATTTTTTGAGCGGTTTTTATCAACGGAACCTGATAAACACCCGCGCCCAAAATCATGATGTTTTTTATATTTACTAGTGCGCGCATCTTTACCGCAGGGATGACTTATTAATTGCCGTCGAGGGCGAATAGACACGCTGCAGAGTGCGATCGCCTTCAATGACAGAGTTTACGATGATTTTGTGAAGATCTTATGGCGTGCAGACATTTACGACCGAATAACAAAGCCGTTATATATTCGAGCGGAACAGCCATAAAGATAGCCAACGGTTCTCAGCGTCCCGCTCAATCCATAATGCTCTTTTAGATACTGCTCGTAATAAGGGACTCTGCTCTGTCCAGAAATGAGGTAAACGTTTTGCTTGAAAGCGATGTCTTTATACAAATCACTCAAGCAAAGTTTTGCAAGGTGGTAGTTAAACTCAGGAGAATGTGTCCGCCATCCAAGCCCAACAAAATTGAGAGAACGAAGATCATTATGCGGAATCCTTAATGGGTTCATGCTGTGCAGTTCCATATCGCCGCTCCAAAGAACAAATACAGCATGGGGGCCAAGCTTTCGAAGCTCCTCAATTCGGGATTGTAAGGCAATTTGACGACGGATATTCATGGAAGATTCATCACTCAACTTGAAAAGAATGGTCCCAGAAAAAAAAACAAGGAGCAGCATGACCACATTGATTCGGCCGGATACCTGGATATTTTTTTTAATGCTTGATGATCCCCAAAAGACGATGCATAAAAGAACGCAAATGAGCACAGGCATTGCAACCCGATTGGGGAGTCGAGCGAACATGGTAAAATACATTAAAATAAGAAAGACATATAATAGATAGGCGAATGAAAAGTAGCGACGCCGCCCGCACATCATAAAAGTTTGGCAAATTGCCACAGCCAATACAAGGCATACTTGGAGGGGCCACTGAGAAATTATAGACGTGATTGCATCAAATGAACCCATAGTAGTCTTTTTTAACGGAGGCATATCGGCAACAATCTTTTGAAGATTGGCGTATGAGTACCGCAAGGGGTCCGTAAAGAACCACAACCGAAACATATCACGATCATTGGCGGACCAGCCAATCGATTTGTAAAGAGACGGCTTCTCGTCAAATGAAATTAGCTTTGGATAGCCATGCAACGCACCACGGACGGCGTTATATGTGAAATATTTTTGCCAGTCATGATGACTTTGATAGAAACTCCTTTGCGTTGTTTCCGTGCCAATGGCGACCACGATGGCAATAATAATGAACAATCCCGTTCGAAGAAAGACTGTTCGATCTCGCCTTATAGAAATTACTAGAATAGGCAAAGCGATCAACACGGCGACGTATGCAGACGTTGTTCGTATCATGAATGCCACACCCAACAAGAGGCCTGCCAGAATATGAAAAATCCAGTGATACCTCAAGCTTGCCTTTGAAAGCGTCGCGCAATGAAGAATGCAAGCAGCGACACCCATCAAAATGGCAGTGGAAGTAAACTGCAGATAAATAACTATCGGGATACATGCTATGACGGAAATGAGGAGTAAAAGTAAATCGTATACCGACACGGGGGATAAGGCCCATAATAACGAGCGGATAATCAAGAAGGCAGCAAGCGCCTGGAATATATATAGATAAACGCCATACCAAGGGATCGAAGGCCCGAGTTCATACAATGCTGCCAAGGTCTTTCCGATGAGAACATTTGAAAAGACAATGTGTGGGCTGGGATGACCATAAGTAATGCCGCTGACAATCCCCATCATCGCCGTATCGTCGTTCGTTTCAAAAATGGGTGTGAAGATACCCAAGCCGATCATATAAAGCGCGGCTACAATGGCAAAAGAACACAGCCATGGATGGCGCTCAGGCATCTTTAATAGCGCGGTCGAGTCTATCAAGGTATGCAAACCTTATAGATTTTTGCCCAGTAAAGGGCATTCGAAATATCGCTTTTCGATGTCACGTCAAGTAGATTCACATAAGGCAAGCCGACATGCTCATAACCGGGCTTGCCAAATCGATTGCTGTAATAATTGTCCTCAATCGTCCCGATGAGCTCGGCGTGGCTATCCAGAAATCTGATCGTTTCCTGATAAGGTGTTCCGTGATCTTTGTTTCCCTTCAGGCTTTGGCTGTTCCACGCATAATCGTAAATGATATACTGAATGCCATAGCTGTGAATATAATCGGCGAATCTCCCACCGGCGTTGCAGAACTGTATGATATCTTCTGCCGCAAAATAATTAAATCCCGGGAATGACAACCTGTAATTAATTTTCCCTAAAACCTTGCTTCCGTCTGGGATAACACTTGTTAATTTTTTCTCATAAGCATCATAATTCACGCTTTTAAAATAACTGCACCAAGCGACATCCAGATAGAGAAAAAACGCACACGCAACAAACGTCACAGCACATGATAACTTTTTGGGAAGCATCAGCACAGGGATGAACAAGACGAGTAGTCCGAAGAAAGACATATATGCACTGTAGAAGCGGGAGTAATGCGCTAAAAAGCAAATGAACCCCGCCAGGATGACAAAAGCTGAAAGGAAAAAAATATAATACTGAAAGTGATCTTTTTGCGACTTACGAAGACGCATCATTCCGATCAGTGATAACGCGATGATAAGCAATAGTGCTGACAGCAAAGCGATATGAGACGAGACGATGTATATGTCTGAATAGTACCTGATAAACTCTGATGTTTTGTCGAGTAATCCCTTGCTGAACGTGCCTTTCCCCGCAGCAAAACCACTATATAAACTCATGTTGACCTTGAGTCGATATGTAAAAAATAATAAAGGGCACAGGGCACCTGAGAAATAATAGCAAAATTGCTTAAGACTTAACTGCTTCTTTCTAAACATGTTCAAGGAAATCAGGGTACCCCCGATTACCGCAAAGGCGACGCCATAAGGATGTATTAGGGCGGGCGCAGCAAACAGAAGACCGATTAAGCCTTGCTTGGGTCCTGAAGGGTCATCCTTATATAAGAAGAAAACATATAAAGCCAAGCTCCCGAAAAACAGGATCATGCCTTCCGGCCTTGCGATTCTTGACATATTGATCATATGGGGACAGAGGCTGATGAGCATCACCATGGAGAAAGCAACGGACGAGGAAAACAATCTCCTGAGAAGCATAAATAGCAGACACAAGGTAGCAGTAAAACATAGGAACGTGACAATCCGAATAGAATAGAGATGGAAGCCGATTATCTTGATGGGGATGGCGTTTAAGAATAGAAAGATGTTTCCAGCAAAGGATGCATCGCCATATCGAAAAGGAAAAGATGTGCGTTCAAACGTTCCTCTTTCGACTACGCTATAGGATGATTCGGCAAACCACGGCTCATCGATAAAAACAGGCGGCAATTGATGTAGCGTGGATAAGCCGACAACGCAGTATAATGCGATATAAAGCCATGCGCACACTTCCCAGCAGCATCGCTTTTTGGCGTCGATTTTATCGTAGTCAATGGAGTGCATAGGTTCGAAAGCGATGATCGATGAGAAGGGAATCCTGACAGAGTCAAATCGAGCAGAGTAATCTTTTATTAAAATTACAAAAAAGCTCTTTTTGGACGGCGTATTGACTGGACATTTGAGATTTGTGCCGCCTGATATTCATGATAATGTCATCAAGAGTTGTCCGCATCGTATGGGCATTGTATAAATTACCCTCTGGTCTTACGTCGAAGAAATAAACTTCTCTCCCGATATCTTCTAAAAAGTATCTGATTTTTCGATGGCTTCCCAAACCGATAAATGGCGTGTTCTGGCCGAATGCCAAGATATTGGCGTGACCCCGCATGCCTAAGACGATATCCATCTGCCGATATACATCGACAAGATACCCGGCTCTTTCATCCGATGGCGGATATATCTCTCTAAGCACCTCGTCAATAACAATTGGCTCGGCAATCAACTTCTTTCGGAAAGCTTCAATAATGTCCTTGTCAAATTCATAAGACATGTGCCCCAGGTAAAAAATTTGTGCGTTTTTTTCCCGAATGGCATAATTTAGAAGGTCGCAGCAGGTCTCTACGAATTTATTTTTGTTTTCTACATAAGGGGCCGGGAACGTCTGGTCTTCGCGATCGGTCGTCCAGTTAACCCCGATCTTCAATTTGGTTTGATCCAATTTTGGAATTTGTATCGCCTTGGCTTCGGCAAACATTGCACTGTCAGGAATAACTTCGATTTTGCGCCCATCACACCCTCGCTTGATCAACTCGTTCCTCGTTCCCGAGTTACGCACAGAAAATAAGGCCGCACGTTGAACTGTTTTTTGCAGATGCGCGTTTGTTATGGGTAGGAAGTCCGAGGGATCATATGCAAACTGATTGTAACCGATGCCGTATACAACGATGGGAACCCTGAATGTATCGATAAGGCTGATATCGATATTCCATTGCCAACCTGACTTTGAATTGTCCTGCGGTCTGTAGAAGATAAGGCCCCCCCCCCCGACGATCAGGAGATTGCCTTCAGCATTAATCAAATGAATCAGGTCGGTAGTGAATTCTGTCTTCTGACAGTTGATATATCGAAATTCCAACTCGTCGGCAGACAGTTTTTGAAGGCAATTTCTTATGGATTGCTTTATCACGCTGTCACCAAAGTTTCCTGACCAGGCACCTACGTGATAAATAATTTTTTTTTGCTTTTTAGTTTTGAGAAACTTAAAAAATTCAATTCGCATTTTCCGGATTGTTCAATTAATTCGAGATACTAGTGTTCCCACACCATGTCAGGGAAATAGACGCACTTTTCTTCTGTCGGGCCGAAAACAACTTTTAGAGATTTAATTTCAAATTCTCTTGTAATGTTATTCGCGAAGGAAATTTTGTTCCCCTTGTCCCAGATGGAGATTCCAAAAGAATACTTCCCATTATTCAGCTGAATTTTTTTCAAGGTTACTTTGAACTTGCCTATCTCCTGAATCATTCCAGCTCGTGTCACATGTTTTTCATAACAACTTTTGCCAATGGCAACGGGTGTTTTATCGTGTCTGAAAACTATAACGCTATAATTGGGATCCTTGATGCCATTCGGCGCGTTATAGACGACCTCAAAAGTGAGATCGTCTCCACTGAAAAAAACATCATTCTCCACGCCATTTGCCGCAAATAACTTTACCGAGATAATCTGAACCTCATCGGAGTTTCGTACAAAGTAATTCGGGTTGTGAGATGACGGAGTTGTTACTTGCGAGGTCGCTGATCTCGCGGCGTTTGACATCCATGAAATATAAGAAGAAATAACAGCCTCAGAATCGCCTAGTTCTGAGATCATGCCATCCTTAACCCATACGACGCGATCGCATAAGGAGCTCACCGCATGCATGTCATGCGAACAGAACAAGATGGTTTTACCCGCTTCTCTGAACTCATCAATTCTCTCCATACATTTCTTTTGGAAGCTCATATCGCCAACAGCTAAGGCCTCATCGATAATGAGGATATCGGGGTTAACGTTTGTAGCTACGGCAAACGCAAGGCGCACAAACATGCCACTGGAGTAGGTTTTTACAGGTTGATTGATAAAGTCGCCAATATCTGCGAAGGCGACGATTTCGTCATATCTGGAATCGATTTCTTCGTCAGAAAGGCCGAGGATTGATGCATTCATATACACATTTTCGCGGCCGGTAAATTCAGGATTAAAGCCTGAACCAAGTTCCAGTAGGGCAGCGATTCCTGCCGCTTGTCAGTATATTGCCGCTTGTCGGATAGAGTGTGCCACAGAGCAATTGCAAAAGAGTGGATTTACCGCTGCCGTTACGACCAATAACACCAATCGTCTCACCTTTCTTAACTTCAAAGGATACGTCCTTGAGGGCCCAGAACTCCCTATAATATTGCTTTGGGTGCTTCCCCATAAGTCTCTGCAGGCGTGGATAAATCGATTGCTTGAGACGGTCGTTTGACTTGCTATAAATCTGATACGCCTTGGACAGGTTATTGACCTTAATGGCGATATCGTTAGAGGACATCGGCCAATCCTCTCCCGCGTTTTTTGAAACCACGCAAAACCGGTCCACGCAATGCATGTTCCCAATGCCAGCGTCAGGCACCAGAGCGTCGGATCGGGCAGCTTCCCAAGAATCAATACGTTTCTCCCTTCTTCGATAATCAACGCGAGTGGATTAAATGCGAGCCAGGAACGATATGGTTCCGGAAGCGCGCTGATCTGGAAAAACACGCCGGAAATGAATAGCAGCACCGTGGTGATTATGCCGGTTATCTGTCCTATATCGCGAATGAACACGCCAAGCGATGACAGAAACCAGGCGACGCCAATTGACGCCAAGACCAAAGGAAGTAGAACCACGGGGATGAGCAACGCTGTAATTGGAATATGGCCCATGAAAAAAAGTTCTGCCGCCAGCAAGGCTAATAGACTGATGGCATAATGAAACAGCGCTGAGCTGAAAGCAACCCAAGGTAATATTTCCAATGGGAATATTACCTTCTTCACATAATTGACATTTGAAAGAATCAGATTTGGCGCGCGATTGATACATTCCGCAAAAAGACCGTGAATCGTCATGCCGACAAAAAGGATAATTCCAAAATCGATTTTGCTTTCTTGTCCGCCATTCCCCCACCGTGCATTAAATACAATGGAAAAAACAAGTGTATAAATGACCAACATAATCAATGGATTGAAAAATGACCATGCCATGCCCATCATTGATCCACGATAGCGACCGATGACTTCGCGTTTCGCCAAGGTGAAGGTCAGGGATCTATTGCGCCAGAAACTGGCGAACATTTCTAGAGGAGAGATGGAATACTGTCGCATGACTCTATCCTGCGTGGAAAATCCAGGGTTAATTGATTCTAGGGGCGATGAAGATGCGTTTCGATAAAGCTCCGCCCTCTGGATTACATCCAGGAACGCAAAACCGTTTGCTGGGCTATGGGTGAAAGTGAATTATACGTCAATGGCTGAGACGGCGTTATCCCTCAGCCACCTCTTTCTTTAACGCCTGAATCTGCTTTTCAAGCGCCTCATAGTCTTCTATCTTGCGCGCAAGAAAACTATACATCATCCTCGTTTTGGCCTCGATGCCGGACGGGGTCAAAATGTATAGATATGCTTTCTTGTTTTGGGAATTTTTGAAATTATGCGTTTTGACAAGCCCCTTGTCAATCAAGGCCTTGAGAAGAAAATTGACCTTGCCGAGACTGATGCCTGCTCTTTTGGAGATTTCGCGCTGCGTCAGTTCGGGGTCCTCGCTTAGGGTTTTTATAACCCTGAGCAGCCCTTCATTGGGAGAGGTATTTTCGCGCGGTGACATAGCAGGCGTCCCCTTTGTTCATTTAATGAACGCATGCGAACTTTACAAAAAAGATGACGGATAGTCAATAACAAAGGGGAGAAAATTATGCAACAACTTACAAGATCGGATCGTTGAGGTTACCGTTGTTTGTAAGAAAAATAAACCAAAAGCCGCTTGACTTTGCGCCTTAAAAGAAAATCGAATAACCAACCGTTATAAACTGCGTATTGACGCCGCTGTTAGGTTTCTTGAGGCCCGCATTGGACATATGGCGGAAGCGATAGCCGAGATTGATAGCCGCGCCTGATGAGAGCTTGAAATCAAGTCCGGCGCCAATTGTATCGGCGAAGAGAAAACCGCTGTGCTGCTCATCCGTCTTCAGCGACATGAAATGGGGGCCGACCGATCCCATGACATAGGCGTCGAGTCGTGATATCAAGGGGTAGCTGTATTTCAGGCCAAGGCCGATACCGGCCTCTATATCGGTTGACGGTTTGAAAGAGGGATTTATCTGGGGTTCGCAGATAAAGGAGAGTTTCCCTCGATGGCCCAGCAAGGCGGTCAGGTAGGGGTTCAAGTCCTTCGACAGATGCCAGATGACGAGGATCGGTTCGTAGTGCCTTCCATCGTCAAGGTCGCTCGTGCCGATGCCCATTATCAGTCCGGACTCGTTGAACCAATGAGAGCCTGCGGATTGATTGGACGATGCTGCCGCATCAGCTGATGCGACGAAGAACGCGCAAAGGCAGAGTGCCAGAAAAAGCGAAGTAATGATAGCACGGAATTTCATTTATTCCTCCTTCAGGTTTAAGCGGGCTCTGACCGCTTCAAAGACAGTCTCGACTGAGAGGTTTTTCATACAGCTTAACAAATTGCAATGTTTTTTAAAGCAGGGGCTGCAATCGATGCTCGTCCGAAGGATCGTGTGACCCGTTCCATAAGGGCCTGTTCGCGCTGGAGCGGTTGGGCCGAAAAGCGCCACGACGGGCGTTTGCACTGCAGCCGCCAGATGCATGGGACCGGAGTCGGTTGTCACCACAACTGCCGCCAGCTGATACAACCGCGCCAAATCCTTCAGAGAGGTGAGGCCGCTGAGATCGATGGCCTTCCTCTGCATCAGGGAGCAAATGGCCTTTACCGACGCGTCGCCGGGAGCGCCCGTCAGAATCACCGGGAGTCTGAGTTCATCCAACAGCCTGTCGCAGAGCGCCGCAAACTTCCGGTCCTCCCACATCTTGGTTTCCCAGTAGGGCCGTGGGACTGACTGCGATGAATCGATCTCCTTCCTGGAGGCCATTTTCACGAAGCAGCTCTTTAACTTTTTTCACATTTTCCTGCTCGATTGCAATCGAAAAAACAGGGGGATGCAAATCTTTTTCACCCAGATACCGTATGAAATCCAGATAGCGATCCACGGCATGCTTGGTCATGTCCTCCGGGAATCTTTTCGTTGTAGAAAAGGCCGCTCAACTCTTGAAGGCTGTCGTAGCCAAGTTTGCGTTTTCCCCCGCCCAACCAGACAAGAACTGCGCTCTTAAAGAGACCGTGAAAATCGATGACCAGCTCATAGGGCCGATCCTGCAAGGTTTTTATGAATGCCCGGATATCCGCAAGTGATGCTTTTAGTGTTTTTAAGGAACTCAGCCGTCTCAGCCACTGCTTGCGCCGGAAGACAAGGACGCGATCGAGATCGGGATGCCCCCTGAATAATATCCGCTGCCGCCTCTTCAACGACCCAGGTAATGTGGGCTTGCGGATAGAGTCGCCGCAAGGCCGTCAGTGACGGCAGGGTGTGAATAACATCCCCGATCGCACTTAACTTGACGATGAGGATGTTGCGCGGCTGCACGGTTGTTGGCAACGTCATAAGCAGAGATCCCGTAGAACCCACTTGACGGCATCCAGGAGATGATCGGCAGTGTAGGCAGCATCGGACGATTCGACCTCGCTGCCATAGCCTGTCCTGACGAGGATGCCCTTGGCGCCGACGCTTCGCGCAGCCTCCAGGTCTTTGGCAGTGTCCCCGATCAGGTAGGAGCGGGAAAGATCGATGTCGAGGTCGTCGGCTGCCTGCCTGAGCAGACCGGGTGCTGGCTTTCGGCAGTCGCATGCCTTCTGATATGGCGCCTCACCCTCGGTGGGGTGATGGGGGCAATAGTAGAAGCGGTCGATCTGGGCCCCTGCCTTGGCCAGCAGGGCGTTCATCCGCGTGTGGACTGATTCGACGAAAGACTCGTCGAAGTATCCACGGGCGATTCCCGACTGATTGGTAATGACAACGGCCAGCAGACCACTCGCATTGATCAGCCGGATCGCCTCCGGCGCCTCTGGAATAAAGGCCAGTTGATTGATGCGGCTCAGATAGCCGACCTCCTCGTTGATCGTGCCGTCCCGATCCATGAATACCGCGACCTTCTTCTCATTGCTTTTGCTCATCATTCCTGCCTCTTCGCATTGATCATTTCCTGTGCCGCCTCGATAACCTCTGCGGCCGTGATGGACATCATGCATTGAAAACCGGTAGAACATTGCTTTTTGAGGCACGGACTGCATGGCAGGGTTTTGCGGATAATCCGGCACTGCTCTCCCGGCGGCGACGTTGTAACCGGATTGGTCGATCCGAAGATCGCCAGGGTTGGGATGCCGAGAGACCCTGCCACGTGCATCAATCCCGAGTCGTTGCTTATAAAGAGCGTGCATTGCGCAATGAGGGCCATGGCCTCTTTCAGGGTTGTATCGCCCGCCAGGTTAAGGACGCGGCCCTCTCCGCTCCGTGCAATCATATCGGTCACCGTTCGATCCGAGCGGCTTCCCAGTAGGATTACATTTCCGTCGTAAGCCTTTACCAATGCCTTGGCGACCTGCGCAAACCGATCCGCCGGCCAGCGCTTCGCGGGTCCGTATGCCGCGCCGGGGGCCATGCCGATGAGGGGTTTCATTCGATCGATCCCGAATCGATCGAAAAGCCGATCGTCTACGGCCGCCTCTTTTGCCGGAAGCCGCAGCTGCATGGTGAGTTCGACGGACCGGAAGCCCAGCGCCTTGAGCATTTCGACATAGTAGCCGGTCTGATGAATTTTGCGAATCCCCTGCGTTCTTTGAACGGAATGGGTCAATAGCCAACCTCTGGCATCTGAGTTGTATCCGGCCCGGATCGGGATCCCCGCGAGTCGCGCGATAATCGCCGCCTCGATGGCATTTTGCAGGAGAATGGCGCAGTCGAAGCGGCGGGCTCTCAACATCGCGCGCCAGTGTACAGATTCCGGCAATTCCTGCATGCCGGCCGGGCTTTTCATACCGGATGACTTCGTCCACATCGGGGCAGGCTTCCACGAGATCCGCCACCCAGGGCTTGACGAGCACGGCTATGTGAGCCTTCGGACAGGTCAGGCGAATCGCCCGCAGCGCGGGAAAGGTCATGACAACATCGCCAATCCAGTTAGTGCCGCGGACGAGGATATGCCGAAGTTCATCGACTCGGATGGGTGTCTTTTGATGAACCCGCAGACCAGGCGGTGCAGTGGTGCCCTCTGCACCGGAAGTTGAGAGGTTGAGAGGCTGAGAGGCTGAGAAAGACAGGGGCTTGAAATGAACCGTCGGCCTGCTGTTTTCAATAGCACTCGGGTCAACCCCCAGCATATCCGGAGGTTGAGAAAATAGGAGGATGGGAAAATGGGCATCAAAAGCAAAACTTCTCTGCATTTTTCTCCATGGCATTGAGCGTTGCGATAATGCGCTCGCATTCCTTATCGAAGTCAGCGAATTGTTCCGCTGCAATATAGTTGCATGCATAACTGAACTCAAGCCAACTTTGTGTTTCAGACGCTTCCTGCATGGCGTCCGTCAATTTGTTTTGAAAAAACAGCTTGTTATACTTGCGCTTTCGCCATCCCTCTGCAAGATTTGCGCAGACGGAGCGTGAGGATCTCCGGATCTGATCGACCAGCGCATATCGCTCTTCCTGAGGGAAGCGTTTCGTTGCCTCAAAGACCTCCATCGCGAGTCGAAAAGCCTTTCGATACACATCCAGGTCTCTGAAATGCTGAATCCGTTGCCCGTCCATTCTTATGCCTTCGAATGGTGTATTTCAGTGTCTATCTTTCTTAACTTCTCAGCCTCTCAACGTCTTAACTTCCCTCTTGTTGGCACGGTTGTGTTTTCCATCGATGGTGGAGCCAGAAGTACTGATCGGGATATTGACGGACGACATTTTCAACAACTTGCGTGTAGCGCTGGGTATTCACGAGGATATCCCGATCCGGATCCCCGGTTTCAGTCCATTCCACAGCCGGTTGAAACTGAAGTTTGTAGCGCCCGTCCGGCATTCGGATCATGAAGGCCGGCAGGACGGGCGCGCCCGTATTTTGGGCCAAGACGGCCAAGCCGACCGCCGTGCAGGCCGGCCGGTTGAAGAAATCGACGAAGATGCCCTCGCGCGTCGCAACGTTCTGATCGACGAGAATGCCCATGATATTGTTCCGGGCCAGCAGCCGGTAAGTTCTGATGACGGATCCCTCCCTCGGCAACATGACGTTGCCGTGAAGGGTGCGGACCCAGTAAACGAGGTCCTCCAGAACGGGATTGTCAAGCGGGCGATAGATGACATGCAGGGGTTTGAAGGCAATCGGCATGGCGGCGGCCATCATTTCCCAATTACCGAAATGCGCGACAATCGAGAGGACCCCCTTCTTTTGCGTGAGGGCTTGCTCCATGTATTCCAACCCTTCTATCTCAAGATAGTCGGCCAGGTTGTCTCGGGTCAGATAAGGCAACTCGAAAAACTCCGCGGCAATTGTGCCGATGTGGCGATAGGCATTCTTGGCGATGCGGATCATCTCGGGCAGAGGCTTTTCCGGAAAAGACCGGACAAGGTTGTGAAGGGTGACGATCCGATGCCGGCTGTCGATGTGGTAATACAGGCCCAGAAGCGCGCGAAAGAACCTTTTGCGGAGTCCCAGCGGCAGCAGTCGGAAAACAAAAATGATAATCGTCGTTGTCTTTTTCTTCATGTGCCGAGGCTCGCCTCTATCAGTTGCTTCAAGGTTTCTTCCGGATCAACGGCCATTCCAATGCGCAGCAGAAAGACCTCCCTGAAAAAAGCCGGATGGCGGGTCAGCTTGACGCCATCTTTTTCCGTGGCAATGACCATCTGCGCGGAGACCTGTCTGGCTGCCTCATGGATCAACCGGCAATCCGTCTCGGTGTATCGGTGGTGATCCGGAAAAGTCAAGAGGGACGCGATTTCCGCACCCGCATCCTCAAGGGATTTTCGAAATGACGCGGGATTGGCGATACCGCAAAAAGCGAAAACCTTTTTCCCCTTGATAAATGCAATGGGAAAGATTTCCGCGGAATTCCGCACCAGTTCCTTGGGTTGATAGGAAGCCGTCAGAACGGGGAGGTTCGGCCATGATCGGTGCAAGTGACGGATCTGTTCCTGTACTCGCGTGTCCCTCGGATCGGCCCCGGTCAGGATGACGGCGTCGGCGCGATTCAAGGCGCGTTGGGTTTCACGAAGCGGCCCGCGGGGAATCAAAAAGCCGTTGCCGAAGGGCGCATCGGCCTTGAGTAAGGCGATGTTGAGGTTGCGAGTCAGCTGACGGTGCTGAAAGCCGTCGTCCAAGAGAATCGTATCGGCACCAAGTTGTTCATAAGCATAGCTGCCGGTGAGGAAACGGCTGCGGCCCGTCAACACGGGGACGTTCTTCAGGGACATCGCCATGAGGTAGGGTTCGTCCCCACCCTCTTCAGGGCTGCTCAAAACATGATCCACGGTGCTGACAACATTGACCGGCGCCTTGGTGGTCCCGCCATAGCCGCGGCTCAGGATGGCCGGGTGGCGGCCCATCTCCTTCAGCATGGCGGCCAGATGCATGACAATGGGCGTCTTGCCGGTGCCCCCTACGGTGAGGTTGCCGATGCTGATGACAGGGCAGGATAGGCTCCTGGATTCCAGAAGGCCGATTCGAAAGAGCAGATTTCTCGCACCAATGGCCAAGCCATAAAAAAATGAGGCCAGAAAGAGGATGAGCAACAGTGGATGCCAGTGGTTCCGCCGGTCGCCGCTCCAGAGGGTTGTCAGATAGTCTCTCGGACTCGTCATAATACGATCGACTACCTCCCGGCCGTTTCGTCCTTGAACTGAAGGTTATAGAGTTTATAGTATTCTCCCTGGCGTGCCAGGAGCGCTTCATGGGTGCCCACTTCGACGATGCGACCGTCCACCAGCGCGACGATGCGGTCGGCGTTGCGGATCGTCGATAGCCTGTGTGCGATGACGAGGGTGGTTCGGCTCTTCATGAGTTTGTCGAGGGCCTCCTGGACTTCGATTTCCGCCTCCGTATCGAGCGCCGAAGTGGCCTCATCGAGAATCAGGATGGGCGCATCCTTCAGAAGCGCCCGCGCGATGGAGAGGCGTTGGCGCTGGCCGCCGGAGAGCTTGACGCCGGATTCGCCGATAACGGTATCATATCCCTCCGGAAGCTTCATGATAAAGTCGTGGGCGTTGGCCGCCTTTGCCGCGGCGATGATAGCCGCTTCTCCTTTTGTGACGTCGCCATAGGCGATGTTGTTTTTCACCGTGTCGTTAAAGAGAATCGTCTGCTGGGTGACGATGCCGATCTGCGCCCGCAACGACTCCATGGTGACGTCGCGGATATCGAGTCCGTCGATCTCGATGGCTCCCTCCGTTACGTCATAGAAACGGGGGATCAAGTTGACGAGCGTCGTCTTGCCGCCGCCGCTCATCCCGACAAAGGCGACAACCTCCCCAGTCCGGATTGAGAGGTTGATGTCTCTCAGAACGTAGTCTTCCTCATAGCGGAAAGAGACGTTGCGCAAAGCGATCTCCTGCGAGATCTTCGGCAGCGTCACAGCCCCTTCTTTATTCTGGATCTCAGGGATGATGTCGATCACTTCGAAGACGCGCTCGGCCCCGGCAATGCCTTGCTGGATCGTGTTGTTGACATTGGTCAGGCGCTTGATCGGTTCATAGAGCATCAAGAGCGCCGTGATGAAGGAGATGAAAGTTCCCGGCGTCGAGGTCCCCCTGATCACTTGGGTTCCACCATAAAAGATGACGGCCGCGATACCAAAGCCGCCGAAGAACTCCATTAGCGGGCTCGAGACTGCGCGGACCGATACCGATTTCATCGTCAGTTTAAAGAGCCGCTCGTTCTCGACCGCAAATTTTTTGTTTTCATGTTCCTCCATTCCGAAGGCCTTGACGATGCGGTTCCCCGAGATCGTCTCTTGGAGCAGGGCCGTCAGCGTGCCCATGGTCACTTGCGTTCGGGTGGCGATCTGGCGCATCTTGCGGCTGAATCGAGAGATCGGATAGGCCGTCAGGGGGAACACGACCATAGCGATGATGGCGAGTTTCCAGTCCTGATAAAAAACGACGAAGAGCAGGCCGATAATGGAGAAGGTGTCCTTTACGACGCTCGTGACGGCCTCCGAGACCGCCCCTTGGATCAACATCACATCGTTGGTGATGCGGGAGATGAGCGTGCCGGTCGGGTTTTTTGTGAAGAACGACAGCGGCTGGCGCTGAATCTGGCGGTAGAGATCGTTTCGCATATCTGTGATAATCCGCTGGCCGATCACGCTCATGAGGACGGTTTGTCCATAACTGGCCGCTCCCTTGAGGAAGAACAGGACGATGACGGCAACGGCGATCCAGATCAGAGCGCGGCCGTCCTTGTTCAGAAAGACGTCGTCAAACACTGGCTTCATCAGATAGGCCGATATACCGGTCGTGGCGCCGACAACCCCCATGCACAACCCTGCCAGGATGAATTTCCGGATGTGAGGTAGCGAGAGTTTTAATAAACGTCTGTATAAGGGCATCATCTGGGTTCCAGTCTGTTTCCGGCTTTACGGAGCATGTCTGCAGCAATCTCGGCTGCCCGCCGGGCCGCCCCCGGCTCCCCGAGAAGGGTGCGGATTCGATGCAACTCGGAGACCATCGTTTCTCTTTTTGTTTTATCGGTCAAGAGACTTTTGATTTCACCGGCCATGGCACGCGGGGTGGCTGCTCCCTGGATAAATTCCGGCACAATAGGCTTGCCTGCAACGATGTTGACCAGGCCGATTTGATCGACGTAAACAAAGCGTTTTCCGATCTGATAGGTCAGTTCCGAGACCTTGTAGACAATGATCATCGGTGTTTCCAGCATGGCCGTCTCTAAGGTGGCCGTCCCCGAGGCGACCATAACGGCGTCGGATACGCCGACGGCATCGTAGGTCGCGCCTTGAATAACCCGGATCTCCAGAGGAAAATGCTTCAGCGTTTCCGCGATGTCTTGCGGCGACAGTGTATCCGCTAAGGGCAGGACGAATTGCACCTGGGGAAGGGTGTCCTTGAGAAGCGCGGCTGCCTCCAGCATCACGGGCAGCAGTCGGCGGATCTCGCCCTTGCGGCTTCCCGGCAGAATGCCGACGATCGGCCGTCCTTCCGTCAGCGTGAAGTCTGCCAACGCCTCTTGCCGGGAACGAGTTCGTTGCACGATATCCAGGAGCGGATGGCCGACAAAAGTCGCCAGGATGCCCTCTCTTTGATAGAGAGCGGCCTCGAAGGGGATGATAACGGCGAGCCGATCCACTGTTTTGCGGATCTTCTCAATCCGCCCCCGACGAGAGGCCCAGACCTGCGGGCTGACATAATAGAGAACCGGAATGCCCTCTTTTTTAGCGGCGCGCGCCAGCGGCAGATTGAAGCCGGAGTAGTCAATCAGGATCAGGAGATCCGGCTTGTCCTCCCGGAAGATCCGCCGCATCCGGGCAAAGACCCTCCGGATTAATCGCAGCTTGAAGAGAACCTCTGTGATGCCGACCATCGCCATATCGGAGATGTGCGCCACCAGCCGAACGCCGTGCGCCTCGAGGTTTTTGCCCCCGATGCCCTGCACGTCAAGATCCGGCACAAGCTGGCGTAATTCCCGAATCAGATGAGCGCCGTGAAGATCCCCAGAGGCCTCTCCGGCACTGATAACGACACGGACGGCGTGTCTGATGGGTTGTTCAGGCATCACAATCTCTGGCGGGTTTTCACGCAATGTCGCCTCCGGAACCATCAGGCGTTATTGATGACCTCGGCGGTCTTCCTGATCTCTTCTTCCGTCAACTCCGGGAACATGGGGAGGGACAAAACCTCCGTTGCACAGACCTCGCTCATGGTGAGGTCGTTGTTGCCGGGAAGTTGGACGAAGACGGCCTGCCGGTGCAGGGGCACCGGGTAGTAAACGGCTGAGGAGATGTCCTGCTGCTGAAGTGCAGCAGCCAACTTGTCTCGGTCTTTCGATTTCAATGTGAACTGATGGTAGACATGGGAGGCATAAGATGCACCGGAGGGAAGTGTCACACCGACCCGATGGATATAACGGCAATAGTGCTCTGCCGCCTGCTGGCGGCCGCGGTTATAGGCGTCGATCCGCTTGAGCTTCACCCGCAGAATGGCGGCCTGAATCTCGTCAAGTCGGCTATTCCAGCCCAACAGGTCGTGATAGTAGCGCACCTTGCTGCCATGGTTTCTCAGCATCCGGATACGCTCCGCAAGTTCCGCATCGCGCGCGGTAATCATGCCGCCGTCGCCATAGCAGGCGAGGTTCTTGCTCGGGAAAAAGCTGAAGCAGCCGCAATCTCCGATCGATCCCACTTTCTTGCCCTTGTACTCGGCGCCGAAGGCCTGGGCGCAGTCTTCAATGACCTTGAGTTCATAGCGCTGCGCAAGTGCCATGATGGGGTCCATGTCCACGGGGAGTCCGAAAAGATGCACCGGAACGATGGCCTTCGTTTTTCGGGTAATCTTTTTTTCGATCTGCATCACATCCAGGTTAAAGGTGACGGGATCGATATCCACGAAAACGGGAATGGCCTTTAGCTGCCCCACCACTTCAGCTGTCGCAATAAAGGTAAAGGGCGTGGTAATGACCTCGTCCCCCTCGCCAATGCCGCAGGCCTGAAGGGCCAGGAGCAGTGCATCGGTACCGTTGCCGACGCCGATCGCAAAGGGCAGGTTCAGGTAAGCGGCAATCTCCTTCTCGAATTCGGAGACATTCGGCCCCAGAATGAACTGGCACTGGTCGAGCGCCTGATGAATGGCCGCATCGATCTCCTCCTTGATCTCGAGATACTGTCTATGAAGGTCAACCATGGGTAACATGGGACATCTTCTCCTGTTTCTTTTTCATTTGCTCTACGATGCGCAGGGCGAGCTGAAGGGCCCGACGTCCATCCGTGCCCGGAACGACTGCCGGCGTTCGGCTGATGACAGAATTCAGGAAGGCAGCGACCTCCGCCTCCAACGGGTCCTGCGGGATGATCTCCACATCGTTTCCGTTGATCTCGATCTGACCGTCGGCGTCGATTCCCTTGCTTAGGGAGACGAGTTCCCTTTTGGCGTAATCGACGGAATGATAACCGGCGGGGCCGAAGAAGCGGATCTTCTGCATCTTTTTGGCGGTGACCCGACTAGCGGTAACGTTGGCGACGCAGCCGTTTTTGAAGACTATTCGCGCGTTGGCGATATCGACCTTATCGGACAGCACGGAGATGCCGACCGCTTCAACGGTCTTGACGGGGGAGTTGACGAAATGAAGGATGATGTCGAGGTCGTGGATCATGAGATCCAGCACGACATCTACGTCCGTGCCTCGGTTGAAGAAGGGGTGCAGACGGTGTGTTTCGACAAAGAGGGGGGTCTCGATGACTTTAGAAAGGGCTACGATCGCCGGATTGAACCGTTCAACGAAGCCGATTTGGATGATCCTTTTTTTTTCGCGTGCCAACTTGACGAGATGATCTGCCTCTGCCAGGGTTACGGTCATGGGCTTTTCCAGGAGGATATCAATTCCGGCCTCCAGGAAGTCCCGCGCTACCCTGTAATGGCTCTCGGTTGGAACGGTGATGCTCGCCGCGTCGATCTTGCCGATGAGATCCCGGTGATCGCTGAAGACGTCGCAGCCGTATGTTTCGCCGGCCTTTTGCGCTTTTTCCATCAGGACATCGGCCACGCCAACGATCCGGTTGTTTGGAAGTTTTGCGTACTTCTGTAAATGATATGTTCCGAGGTGGCCGATGCCGACCACCCCGACTCTTGGTTCACTCATGTCTGCTGTTTCCTATACGCGCGTTCCGGCGATCAGCGGCAAATCGGGCGTTCGGCCGTCCTGATAAAGTCTGCGAATAACTTGACCTCGGGACTATCCGGAAATTCATTGTCCAGCGTCTCGATGGCTTGAGATAAGAGGAGCGAGGAACGGTAAACGATCTTATAGGCCCTTTTCAGGTTGGACAGGGTCTCGTTGCTGAACCCCCGCCGCTGCAAGCCGACCAGATTCAGGCCGAAGGGTTTGGCATGGTTCCCAGAGACCAGCAAATAGGGGGGGATGTCATTGTTGACGGCCGAGGCGCCGGCAACGAAGACCTGGGTGCCGATCTTCGTAAACTGACGGACAGCCGACATGCCACCCACGCCGACGAAATCGTCGATGTGGACATGACCTGCCAGATTGACGGCGTTGGACAATACGATGTTGTTGCCCAGTTTGCAGTTGTGTGCGACATGGCAGTAAGCCATGATCAGGTTGTTGTTTCCGATGATGGTGACACCGATGTCGCTGTCTGTGGCCCGGTTGATCGTGACATATTCCTTGATGACATTGTTGTCCCCGATCACCACGCGGGTCTCTTCCCCCTGGTATTTCAAATCCTGTGGAATCCCGCCAATGGAGCTGAACTGTGCGATGCGGCAGTTCTTACCGATATCGGTGTGGCTTTCAATGATGGCGTGCGGCCCGATAATCGTGCCGTCCCCGATCGTGATGCTGTGACCGATAATGGAATAGGGTCCGATTTCGACGTTATTCCCGATTTGAGCATCGGGTGCGATAATGGCTGTGTTGTGGATCTTCATTTGTAACCTCAATGTCAATATAGACAAAAGACTTCAGGCGTTAGAAGAAACCTTTCTCGTGTTCTAACGTCCATCGTCTAACGTTTATTTATGTCTTTCCCTAATGTCTGTCTTTTTCTAACTCCTCAACGCGCTTGGCAAGCGACAGCAGCATTGTCCGGAGTTCGGGGAGTTTCGACAGGATGGCCTGTACACGGAGCCATGTTTTGTGAGGCATCGTGGGGCTTCCCGATACCAGCTGTCCTGCGGGGATGCTCTCGCCGACACCCGACTGGGCCCCCACCATGACCCCGTCGCCGATCTCGATATGGCCGACGACGCCGACCTGACCGGCCAGGATGACCCCTTTGCCGATCCGGGTGCTGCCAGAAACGCCGACTTGGGCAACGATGATCGAATTTTCCCCAACCACGACGTTGTGGGCAATCTGGACCAAGTTGTCGATTTTGACCCCGCGTTGGATCCAGGTTCTTCCCAGGGTGCCCCGGTCGATGGTCGTATTGGCGCCGATCTCTACATCATCGTCGATCTGGACAAATCCGACTTGGGGGACCTTTAAATTTTCCGCCCCCGGATTTGCAAATCCGAAACCGTCTCCGCCGACGATAACGCCGGCATTCAGAATGCAGCGCTTGCCGATGACGGATCGCGCCTGAACGACCACGTTAGCGCTGAGAACCGTGTCTTCGCCGATCATGGCGTCGGAACCGATAAAAACGCCGGGGTAGAGCACGGCGCCTGCCGCGATGTGGGCGCCCTCGCCCACATAGACATTGGGGTAAATCGTGGCGGTCTCGGCAACGGTCGCTCCCGGTGCAACGTAGGCCTTCGGACTGATGCCGGGTTTACCATGGGCTGGGGGATACATCCAGGCCAGCAGGCGGGCCAATGCGATATAGGGATCGTCCACGACCAGCAGGTTTGCAGCGGCATGATCGATTGAGGGGTCAACCAGGACTGCCGATGCCTGCGTGTCCTTGAGCTTATCACGGTATTTGGCGTTAGCGAGGAAGGTTAAATCTCCCACCCCGGCTTCGTCGAGACCTTTAATTCCTTCAATTCGTACCTCGCCGTCGCCGATCAGACGCGCTCCGAGGAATACCGAAATTTCCTGAAGTGTTTTTGAGGGCATTTGATTTGTTATTATATCCCTTCTACAATACTCTTGTTGCAATAGTGCTTTTACTTCTTGCCACTCTTGGAAGATGTGCCCTCCGCAGCCGTGACTTTATTCAATTCGGCGACCACTCGCTTGGTTATGTTCAGACCGGCAGTGTGATAGGCAACGGTCGAGGCGTCCAGAATCATGGTATAGCCTTCCTTCTCGCCAATGGCATTGACGATCTTCAGAACCTCCGGTATCAATTTTTGTCCCAACTGTTGATCCCGGGCTGAAAGCTCTTCCTTTGCATCACTGACAAGTCTCTGGTAATCTCGGTAGCGTTTCTGAATCTCCATTTCCCGATCTTTAACGGTATCCTCTTTCAAGACCGACCGTTGCTTGTCGAGGGCGTCCTTCATCTTTTTGAGTTCCGCCTCGGCGTCTTGAATAGCGGTTTTCTTTTTATCCAAGGCCTTTTTCAGTTCGACAGATGCCTGCTTGCCAGCCTCTGACGATTGAATGATCTCTCTGAGATCGATGAAGCCGATTTTGACGGCAGCCCCCTGTGCCATTGCAGTCGAACAGGCCAGCAGCACGGTCAGCACGGCAACAAACGAAACAGTAATCATCTTGTTTTTCATGAACTTCCTCCTAAGTGTCCTATAGTGGTGAACCGTTACATAAAGAAGCCTACCGTAAATTCAATTCGGCTGGTCGGTTCATTATACTTTCTGTCTAGAATATAACCCCATTCAAGTCGCAAGGGTCCCATCGGCGAATACCAGCGCAGCCCCAGCCCCGCGGTTCTTCTCAGTTCTTCAAAATGATATCCCCGACTCCAGGCGTTCCCCATGTCAAAGAAGGCAACCCCTTTGATCCCGGCGCTTTTTACAATAGGGAAAACGAGTTCCGAGTTGAAAACCGTCATGGTGAGACCGCCAATCGCATCGCCTGTTGCCGGGTCTAAGGGCCCCACCTCCCGCAGACCCCGAATCGAGTTGATTCCACCCACGTAGAAACGATTCCAAACAGGGATGAGCTTACCTTCGAGTTCCTGGATGTAACCCATGCGTCCCTTGACACCAAACACCAGATCCAATGGAAGCGGGAAAAACCAGGAGGAAACCCCTGTGTACTTTACGAAAGCGGTCGTTCCGCCAAGAAGACCACCGGCATATTCGATGCTGGCGCTGTTGCGGCTTCCCCTTGTGGGAAACATGTTGTCGTCAGTCGTGTCACGCGTCAGGGTTCCTGTCACCGAACTCGTAGTGGTTTGGCCCTCCTGGCGTTTGATATAGTTGGAGGCTGTGGCATAGACATTGCTGATGTCATCCATGGAGAGGCGGTAGCCGAGATAACCATAAACCTTTTTCCAGGTGGGGAATCCTAGCTTCCACATCGGATAGCCCAGCGTCAACCCGAAACCTGAGGAACTCACGTCGTATGTATCGTATTCAGTGTAGGTATGCCAGATTTCATATTTGCTCCAGAGGGGCTCGTCGAACAGCCATGGCTCCGTGAAAGCCAGGCTGATGGACGAGGACCGGCTGCCGAGCGAAGCCGTAAGGCCGAGGGTTTGGCCTCGACCCAAAAGATTCTGCTGGGAAATTTGGCCCGTCAACACCGCGCCGTTGTTGGCGCTGTATCCAGCTCCCAGACTGATCTGACCGGTCGGTTTCTCTTTGACTCGTATATTGACGTCCATCAGGCTTTTCTCGGATCCTTTTTCTGCCTGAAAGTCAATCTCCTCAAAATACTGGAAGCGGTTGAGCTTGGTGTAACTCTCCTTCAAGTCGTCCCGAGTGTAGAGATCGCCCTCCGAGAACTCGAGCTCCCTGCGTATGACCTTGTCCCTCGTCTTAGTGTTGCCGCTGATGGAAATCCTATTGAAATAGACCTTATCATTTTTCGTTAGTTTATAGGTAACATCGACTACCTGCTCCTGGTCGTGCGGCAGGACATCGGGGACTATGTCGGCATAAGCGTACCCCTCATTATTAAGTTTTTCTGTCAGAAAATCGACGTCCTTAATCACGGCCTCCCGATCGTAGTGATTTCCCTTGAGAATCTTCAGATTCGATAATAGCTGGGTCTTGGGTACATTGGGAAGATCTCCGGCGATATCCACTTTGCCGACTTTGAACCGTCTGCCTTCTGAAATGGGGATGGTGATAGAAATTCCTTTTTTGTCACTGGTGATGATCGGTGTACCGACCCGCGCATGGATATAGCCGTTATTGAGATAAAAGACAGAGATTTTGTTGAGATCCGAATTAAGTTTTTCAGTTTTGAGGAGCCCTGAATCCGATATGAAATGAAAGATGCCCCATTCATTCGTCTCCATCAGTTTTGACAACCGTCTATTGGAGAAGGCCTGGTTGCCCGTGAAGGTAATTTTTTTGACAAAGAGCTGTTGTTGCTCATCGATTTTAAAGGTCAAGACGACTTCTTTGTCGCTTTTGCGATTGATTTCAGGAGTGATTTCAACGTTGCGATAGCCCTTGTCCGAATAGAGCCCCTTTATCTTGTCGATATCAGCGCGTACGCGCTCCATATTGACGAGCTGATGCGCCTTGACGGTAACGGCCCCTTCAAGGTCCTTGTTCTTCAATGCCTTATTGCCCGCATACTTGATTTCCGCAATGGCAGGCTTTTCCTTGACCACGAAGGTCAATTCCTTGCCTGCGGAGGTGTCTTGGACTTCCGCCTTCACATCATCGAAGAATCCCATCTTGAAAATGGCTCGGATATCGGCGTTAATGTTTGTTTCTGAGAGGTTTTTGCCTTGGGCACTTTTGATGACGTTCAGGACAGCGCTGGGCTCGATTTTAAAGGTGCCTTTGACATAAATGGCGGCAATCCGCGTTTCACCCGCGGCAATGACTAGAACCTTATCGGAGAGTTGACTGCAGAGCTTCGACAGATTTTCAATGCCGCGACCCTGGGCGAAGAGGTTGCGCAGAATTCGTTCGCCTTTGACGGGAAGGACTTTTGCATCGATGCTAAGAGTAATGCCGAGTTGAGTTACACTCCCAAAAATGACATAATCCGCCCCCGTCTCTTCACCAAGCGATTTTGCCATCTTTTCGTCTATTTTTTCACCGCTGCCAAGGCGGGCAAGTTCGTCCGGAGCGATGGTTTGAAATATCTTGGTTTTCAGAAGGTTCGTAATCAACTGAGATTGGATTTGCTTCTGGAGAGTGGGGACCTCCTTTTCGCTATGAACCTCAAAAGGCAGGACGGCAATCTTGATTAGCGGTTGCTGCGCCAATGCGGTGGACGAAAATAAAACGACAGAAGCAAAGCCAATCATCAACAGGGCAAATGATAAAAGTTTCTTTTCTTTCACAGCGGAATGATCTTTCCGTCCTTCAGCCCGATGCTGCGGGACATTTTTTTTGCCAGCATTTGGTTATGGGTCACCACAATCAGGGTGATCTGCTTCTGCCTATTGAGATCCAGGAACAGGGAATCTATTTTATGGCCTGTTTCCGAGTCGAGGTTTCCGGTCGGTTCGTCGGCAAGCAATACCTCCGGCTCCATCATCAGAGCGCGAGCCACTGCCGCCCTTTGCTGCTCGCCTCCCGATAGCTCCCCCGGTTTGTGCGGCATCCTATCACCAAGGCCTACATCATTCAAGATAATCTCTGCGCGCAGTCGTGCAATTTTTTTTGGTATTCCGGAGATCAGCGCGGGCATCATGGTGTTTTCCAGACAGCTGAATTCAGGCAGCAGGTGATGAAACTGAAAGACAAAACCTATTTTTTTGTTTCGAAAGGCCGCAAGTTGTTGCGGGCCCCATTGAAAGACATCTGTATCGTCATACAAAACGCTGCCGGCAGAAGGATGTTCCAAGGCGCCCAGGATGTGGAGAAGGGTGCTTTTACCCGCGCCCGAAGCGCCGACAATCGCCAGGGATTCCCCATTGGCGATGTCAAGGGTCAGATCCCGGAGGACGTTGATGGTCCGACCATTTTTTGTAAACGATTTACTGAGATTCCTTAGTTTAATCATGATTAAGACAAACATTCGACCTTGGTCATCGGCAGACGGTTATGGATGATTCTCTGCATAGCCTGGTGTTCGGTCGGTGGTTATGTCCTCCTGTCCCCTGAAGTAATGATGACTATTCGTATCTCAAGGCTTCAACCGGGTCGATCTTTGACGCCTTCCGAGAGGGATAGATTGTTGCAGCCAGACTGATGAGCAACGTCGCGATAATAATCAACAAGACATCGGAATAATTGATCTGTGAAGGAAGGCTGCTCAGGTAATAGACGTCACTGGGCAGAATCTTGAAACCGAAGGTCCTTTCGATTGATGCACTCAAATACTCGACATTGGCCGCCACGCTCAAACCGCCAATGCAACCGAGGATCGTTCCGATGACCCCGATAATAACGCCCTGAAAGATAAAGATCTTCATAATCTGGTTAGCGGTTGCCCCCATTGCCTTTAAGATGGCAATATCCCGACTTTTTTCCATGACGATCATGATGAGCGAACTGATAATGTTGAAAGCGGCGACCAGAACGATGAGGGTCAGGATAATAAACATAACCCGTTTTTCAAGTCTCAGGGCGGAAAAGAGATTTTTATTCATCTGCATCCAGTCCCTGGCCAGAAAGGGAAATCCGACCCTGGCCTCGATGACGTCGGCAATCTGCCGCGCCTTATAGATGTCACGGACTTTGACCTCGATGCCCGTCACCATGGCATTCATTCCCAGAAGTTGTTGAGCGTCTCTTAGAGACGTATAAATCAAAGAAGCGTCGTGCTCATAAAAGCCGGAATCGAAGACGCCGACTACAACGAATTTTTTTACCCTCGGGACCATGCCCATAGGGGTCGAGACACCAGATGGCAGAATGATATCAACTGTATCGTAAAGAGAGAGACCGAGGTTTTTCGCCAACTCCTTTCCCAGGACCATCCCGGGAAGGGATTGCGTCTCCGGCGGCATGCTGGCAGTCTGCCGGGCGGATTCATCAAGGGCGGAGAGCTGTCCCTCGATCATACGACCGACCGAAATGACGCGGGGAGCGCTATCAACGGAAATAGCCCGTAGCAAGGGGGCCACAATGCTGTCGCCTTTTTTGAGAATGACTTGTGTCATGATGACGGGCGTTGTGGCGACGATGCCTGGAATGGTCGATAGATCACTTCGGACTTTCTCATAGTTCGAAATGCCCCCGCTGAATTTGGTCAGAAGGATGTGGGAATTGATTCCCAGAATCTTATCCCGGAGCTCGGTTTCAAAGCCGTTCATCACACCCAGAACGATAATCAGGGCAGCTACACCCAGCGATATCCCGGAAATAGAGATGAAGGTGATGATTGAAACGAACACCTGTTTTCTCTTGGCCCGCAAATAGCGCAAGCTGATGAAGAATTCATATGACATGGATCGTCTGTCCGTTTCCGTATTGGGTAAATCTTTGTCCCCTATGCCGCTCTGTCGGTTTCATGAGGGGGCCCAGTTGGCCGGATAGCAAGGGACGGTCTGCGGCGGTTTGACTGTTTAATTAAGTGAGGGCAGGGCTTGAGTCGAAAAACCGCCTGTGATGGAATAAATCAGCTATTCGTCGAAATCCTCTCGGGCTTCCTCCCGGCTTCTCAATAACGGGAAAAGGATAACGTCCCGGATCGAAGGTGAGTCCGTCAGGAGCATGATCAAACGGTCGATGCCGATGCCTTCGCCGGCCGTTGGCGGCAGACCATATTCCAAAGCCCTTATATAATCCTCGTCCATCTCATGGGCCTCATCGTCTCCGGCGGCCTTCTCACGGAGCTGGATCAGAAAACGATCCTTTTGATCGACCGGGTCGTTCAGTTCGGAAAAGGCGTTAGCCATCTCACGTCCAGCGATATAGAGTTCGAAACGGTCGACAATGGTCGGATCGAGATCGTTTTTCCGCGACAGTGGAGAAACCTCCAGCGGATAAGACGTCACGAAGGTCGGCTGGATCAGTTGGTCCTCTACCTTCTCGTCGAAAATAGCCATGAGCACCTTGCCGAGGGATTCGTTGCCATTAACGGGGACGCCGAGATCCCGGGCGCAGGCGATTAGTTTTTCGCGGTCATCCAGAATTTGCGGATCGACGCCCGCATATTCGACCAGGGCTTCCTTGATGGTAATCCGCTTCCAAGGGGCGGTGAAGTTGATCGTGTTGTTCTGATAAACGATTTCAAGCTTGCCGAAGAGATTCTCACAGAGGTAGCAGAAGAGCTGCTCCGTCATGTCCATCAGGTCCCCGTAATCGGCATAGGCCTGATAGAATTCCATCATCGTGAATTCCGGGTTGTGGAAGGTATCGATCCCCTCGTTACGGAAACATCGATTGATTTCAAAGACGCGTTCCAGTCCCCCGACGACCAGCCGTTTTAAAAACAGTTCCGGCGCGATTCGCAGATACAGTTCCATGTCGAGCGTATTATGGTGTGTTTTGAAAGGACGCGCCATGGCGCCACCTGCGATGGCGTGCATCATCGGCGTTTCGACTTCCAAAAAGTCCCGCTCCGTCATGAACTGTCTGATCAGCTGAAGCACAAGGCTACGGGTCTTGAAGACCTCGCGGGTTTTCGGGGTGACGATCAGGTCCAGATACCGCTGTCGGTAACGCGTTTCCGTGTCGGTCAGGCCATGCCACTTCTCCGGCAACGGCCTTAGAGACTTGGTAAGCAGGCGCACCTGTGCAGCTTCGATGGTGAGCTCATCGGTCTTCGTCCGGAAGAGGCGTCCGGTTACGGTGACGATGTCGCCCGTGTCGAGCCGCTTGAAGATGTTGAAAGTGTCCTCGCCAACCTTATCCTTGCGGACATAGACCTGAAGCCTCCCCTTGCGATCCTGTAGGCTGATGAACGCGGCCTTGCCGAAATCGCGCCAGGCCATGATACGCCCCGCAATGGTGAATGCCTGTTCGACGTTATGCAGGCCGTCGGCATCGAGGTGTCCAAAACGGGCGATCAGGGAGTCGGTCGTATCGGGAATCTTGGCGTCGTTGGGATAGAGAGGAACACCCTCCCCCTTCAGAGATTCGACCTTCTCCCTTCGAATTTTTAGAAGTTCGCTTTCGGACATGGAATAACCTTTAATAATTTAAAGTGCATTTCACTATATTTTTTTTTCGTTTTAGTCAAGAACGATTATGGAGTCAAAGCAATCCCAGGGAAAAACATTGACAAAAAATCTCAATGATTATAAAAGAATCCGCTTGAGTCCGGCAGCGGGCGCGGTTTTTAGGGGGGCGCGTTGTTGTGCGCGGACGAATTATGCCGACCCAAGGGGGGAACTTTCATGCTGCGGCTGGGGCTAAACGAATGACGGAACGAACACTGATAACAGGTGGTGCGGGATTTCTCGGCAGCCATCTCTGCGATTTTTTTATCGCCAAAGGCCATGAAGTTACCTGTATGGACAATCTGTTGACCGGCGACATGGACAATATCGCCCATCTGTTCGGTCATCCGCGGTTCCATTTCATCAAGCACGATGTTACCAACTATATCCATATCGGCGGTACGCTCGACAACATCTTGCATTTCGCCTCGCCGGCCAGTCCGATCGACTACCTGCGCTTGCCCATCCAGACACTGAAAGTCGGATCTTTGGGGACACATAAGGTTCTGGGATTGGCAAAGGCCAAAGGGGCGCGGTTTCTCCTGGCCTCTACATCGGAGTGCTATGGCGACCCCCTCGAACATCCGCAGTCGGAAGAATACTGGGGCAATGTGAATCCTGTGGGTCCGCGGGGCGTCTATGACGAGGCCAAGCGGTTTGCCGAGGCGATGACCATGGCCTATCACCGCTATCACGGCATTAGGACAAGAATAGTAAGAATTTTCAATACGTACGGAACAAGAATGCGCCTCGACGATGGACGGGCACTTCCGACCTTTATGCGGCAGGCCCTGAGTGGCGAAGACCTGACGGTTTTCGGGGACGGCGGCCAGACCCGGAGTTTCTGCTACGTTGATGATCTCGTGGAGGGTCTCTTTTGTTTATTATACAGTGAGGAGGTCTATCCCGTCAATCTAGGCAATCCCCAGGAGATGACGGTCGGCGAGCTGGCCCAACAGGTACTTGCCGTCTGCCAGACCAAAGGAAAGATCGTATACAAGGAGCTTCCCGTGGACGATCCGAAAGTCCGGCGTCCGGATATCCGCAAGGCGCAGCGATTACTCGGTTGGGAACCGAAGATTCCCCTGGAAGTCGGTCTTGAGCGGTGTTTTGACTATTTCAAAAAGAAATGTGATCGGGGTCCCGTATCCTGAGGGCTGTATGGTGTCGGCGCGTTAAACATCGGAGCTCCTTTTCGAGGTTGAGTTGGAACGGACAAAGAAAATATTGACGAGACGAAGAGCGTTCGCCCTGCTGGATCGTTTCAGTCCCTGCAAGGTTCTGGTCATCGGGGACGTCATGGTGGATCATTTCATCTGGGGCAGTGTCTCCCGCATCTCCCCGGAGGCACCCGTCCCCGTTGTAGAGGTCGCCAAAGAAAGCCTGATGCTCGGCGGGTCCGGAAATGTCCTGAACAACATTTTGTCTTTAGGAGGCCAGGCCGCCCTGACCGGCATTATTGGAAAGGATGAGATGGGGCGCTGGCTCGTAAATCAACTCGAGGCGTCGGGGGCAGATACGCGGGGGCTCATTGTGGAAAAGGAAAGGCCGACCACGGTTAAGACCCGGATCGTTGCCCACCATCAGCAGATGGTCCGTTTCGACCGCGAGAGCCGCAAGAAGATCGACGCAGCCAGCCTGAAACAGATTCTGGATCATGTCGATCGCATCCGGAAAGAGATCGGCGCGATTATCGTATCTGATTACAACAAGGGTGTCGTCACAGGGGCGCTATTGAAGGGTCTCCGGGAGGTTGTCGACGGCGTGGCTATTCCGATTTGTGTCGATCCGAAACAGAACGACTTCTCGGTTTACAGCGGGGCGGATGTCCTGACGCCCAACCACCATGAGGCGGCGCGCGCGCTCGGGCTGGACCAGATCAATGGCAGCGATGCCCCGCCTGCGGAAAAGATCCGCCAGGCGGCGATAGATTGCCTGCATCGTCTTGACATCAAGGCCCTGCTGATTACCCGTGGAGAAGAGGGGATGAGTCTCTATGAACGCGACGGTCATGTGATTCATATCCCGACGGTGGCCAAGGAGGTCTTCGATGTGACGGGTGCGGGAGATACCGTGATCGGCGTCTTCGCGCTGAGTCTTGCGGCCGGGGCCTCCTTCCGGGAGGCGGCGGCGCTGGCGAATCAGGCCGCCGGCATTGTCGTCGGCAAGATCGGCACTGCGACGGTGACCAGGGAAGAGTTGCAGGGGGTGCTTTGAGCCGCCCCGTCGAACCGGTCCCGGTCAAACCGGTGATCAGTCTCATTTCGTCGGACGACGGCTTGCTGGCGCAGTGTCTTGAATATCTGGTCGAGCGATTCGGACCGTTCGACTATCTAAGCCGGTATCTCTCTTTTGCCTATACGGACTATTATGAGGCGGAAATGGGTGGCGGGCTGAAACGGCGGTTTGCGGCTTTTCGGGATCTGATGCCGCCGGAGGATCTACCGGACGTCAAGCTGTTTTCGAACGATCTGGAAGAACGCTACGCCCGAGAGGGCAGGCGCCGGATCAATCTGGACCCCGGTTATATGACCGAGTATCAGCTCATCCTGGCGACGGGAAAACGCTATGCGCATCGGCCCTATTTGCGCAAGGGGATCTATGCCGACCTGACTCTCATCTATCAGGATGGGGCATATCGATCCCTGGCATGGACCTATCCGGATTATGCCGGCGAGGAGATGGGGCGCATTCTGGCGAAGATTAGAAAAAAGTACCTCCTTCAGGTGAAGGAACGCCATCAAGGGCGATAGCGTATCCGGCCGGCCCGGATCTTGGGAGACATCATTTATGATTACAAGCATGACCGGTTTCGGTCGGGCAGAGGTTGTTTGCGGCAATAATCGATGGGTGATTGAGTTGAAATCGCTTAATCACCGTTTCCTCGAAGTCTATATTCGCCTGCCCAACGCGGTCAGTCTTCTGGAACTCAACATCAAGAAGAAGATAAGTGATCGGCTCTCAAGGGGACGGGTGGAGGTGACGATCCGGGTGGATTCCGGTCAGAGCGAAGCACCGGAGCCGGAACTCGAATGGAACCGACCCCTTCTCCGCAGATACTACAATCTGCTGAACGAACTCAAACACGAGTTTCCCGTTACAGGGGACATTACACTTGGCATGATGGCCGGTCTCAAGGACGCGATCATTGCGTCTGAAAAGGGAATCGATCCGGGGGTCGTCTGGGAAAGCCTGGAAAAAGGGGTTGAGGAGGCGCTTGAGGGCCTGATCCAGATGCGCCAGAAGGAGGGCGAAAGCCTGTATGAAGACCTTCAGATGCGCGTACAGGCCATCTCCGGGGCAATGGCGACCATCAAGGCCCGGGCCCCTCAGGTGGTGATGGAGTATCAGAAGCGGTTGACCGACCGAGTTAAGGAGCTAATGTCCGGTCTCCCGATGGACGAGGCGCGGCTTGCCCAGGAGGTCGCCATCATGGCCGACCGGAGCGATATCACAGAGGAGATCGTTCGTTTTGCCAGCCACACGGATCAATGGCACGAAATGATGCAGGAAGGCGAGCCGGTGGGGCGCAAGCTTGATTTTCTGCTTCAGGAAATGAATCGTGAAATCAATACGATTGGATCCAAGACAGGGGACAACGAGATCAGCCGTCTGGTTGTCGAGGTCAAGGCCGAGCTGTCCCGGTTAAAGGAACAGGTCCAGAATATTGAGTAGCGAAAAAGGCATCATCGTGGTGGTTTCCGCTCCGTCCGGCACCGGTAAGACGACCATCTGCCGGGAGGTCCTGAAGACGTCGCCTGCGCTCAGCTACTCGGTCTCCTTCACGACGAGGCCGATGCGTCCGGGAGAGGTCAACGGCAAGGACTACCACTTTATCTCCGAAGCGGCATTCAGGCAAAAAATCGAGGTTGGGGATTTTGCCGAATGGACGGAGAAGTTCGGTTGTCTTTATGGAACATCGGTCGGCGCCATCCGGGATGTTCTATCTGGCGGAAACGATCTGTTGCTCGATATCGATACGGTGGGCGTCAGGAATCTGAAGAAGGTCTTTCCGGAGGGAGTCTTTGTCTTTATCCTTCCCCCTTCTATGGAAGAGCTGAGGCAGCGGCTGCTGAAACGGGGATCGGAGAACGAGGAAACCCTGAAGATCCGTTTGGGGAAAGCCGCAGATGAAATTAAGGACGTTTTCCTGTATGATTATATCGTCATTAACGAGAGCGTCGATAAGGCTATCGAACAGGTAAGGGCCATTTACCTGGCGGAAAAAAACAGACGTGACAGGAGACTGTCCGACGTCAGAACGATATTTCATTTGGAGGGTAAGGAATAACATGGCAAGAATTACGGTTGAAGACTGTTTGAAAGAGGCCGGCAACAGGTTTGCCCTGGTGATCCTGGCGGCGCAGAGAACCAGGCAATTGTTGAAGGGCTCCCAGTCGCTTGTGCCGCACCGGGACAATCGCGAGATCGTGACGGCGCTTCGCGAAATTGCGGCGGCACAGGTCAAGTATGCATATCCGGAGATGTTGCAGGCAATCGAACACGACCAACTCCTTCTGGAAGACTATTCCGAATTCATCGGCGAAGAGGAAGACATTGAATCCTGAAGCCAGGGGAAAACTGGTATTTGCACTCGACGTGGGCGGGAATTTGTCGAAGGCCCTCGATTGGGTAGAATTATTGAAGGATCATGTGGGACTTTTTAAGGTCGGTAAGGAATCCTTCACGTATTTTGGCCCTGAAATTGTGCATCGCATTCATGAGCGAGGCGGCCGGGTCTTTCTCGACCTAAAATTTCACGATATTCCGAATACTGTGGCACGCGCCTCTGAGGCGGCGGCCGGACTCGGCGTCGGCATCTTTAACCTTCACGCCCTTGGAGGACGAACCATGATGGCGGAAGCGGTTCGGTCGGTGAAGGCACTGTCGGAACAACGAGGTGCGCCGATGCCGGTCATGCTGGCCGTGACCGTTCTGACCAGCATGAAGGAGGGCGATCTCAGAGACCTGGGATTTAACTGCTCGCCGGAAGCACTCGTTGTGCGGCTGGCCCTCATGGCTCAAGAGGCGGGGATGTCGGGCGTGGTCGCCTCCCCGCAGGAGTTGACGGCAGTTCGCCGGGCCTGCGGAAACGATTTTGTGATTCTGACCCCGGGCATCCGTTCTGGCGATGCCCTTTCCAAAGACGATCAGGCCAGAACCCTTTCACCCTATGAGGCGGTCTCAAAAGGCGCCAATTATATCGTCGTTGGACGGCCGATCAGCGGAGCCGCTGATCCAGTCCGCGCAGCGGATGATATCTGCCGCCAGATCGGCGACGCACTCGCCCATACAAGCAAGACAGCATAACTCGGATACATCATGCGGACCATTTACGGGATCAATCCTGTGCTGGAGCTCCTCTCCACCCAGAGCGGAGAGATCCAGAAGATTCTGGTTGCCAAAGGCCGGGGCGGCCAGGATCTGCAGAAGATTGTCGAATTATCCAGGAAAAACGGCGTAGTCCTCGAATTCAGGCCGCGAGAGGCGGTGGATGCCTTGGCCGGCGGCAAATCGCAGGGGGTTGTTGCCCTGTGCAAGGCCTTCCGCTATGCCACGCTTGACGAAATCATTGCCAATCAACATGCCGGTTACAGAAACCGCCTGGTCTTGATCCTGGATTCCATTACCGATCCACAGAACCTGGGATCGATGATTCGCACAGCCTATTTTTTCGGCGCCAACGGGGTCATTATCCCGGAAAACCGCGCAGCCGCAGTAACGCCCGCCGTCGTAAAGGCCTCGACCGGCGCGGTCCATCACCTTCCCATCGCCATGGTCACCAACCTGACAGTTGCCATGGAGGCCCTCAAAAAGGCCGGATTCTGGATTTATGGAACCGACGCTCATAGCGGAACGCCCCTCGAACAAGTCGATTTTGACTGCGATGTCGGACTCGTTATGGGGAGCGAAGGCACGGGGTTGCGTCCTCTGGTTGGTCGGACCTGCGATCTGATGGTTTCTATCCCGGGGGCGGGAGATTCCGATTCCCTCAATGTTTCCGTTTCGGCGGGGATTATCATAAGCAGGATTTTTACCAAACGAAAAAAAGCGTGAAATTTGCTTTGGTTTGCACTTGCTGTTGCCGATAATATGAGTGATTAAATCCTCCTCGGGATAAACTCCGAAGGTGGAGAATTCATTTTTCCGGTAGGAGTAAAAACGATGGCCACATATCTCTGGGAAGCCCGAACGCTTAAAGGCGAAGTAAAGAAGGGAGAGTTGGACGCGGCGGACGAAAGCACGGCGAGATCGCAGCTGCGGAAGCGAGGCTTCAAGAATATCGAAATTAAGAAGAAGCCAAAAGATCTTCTTGAATATATTCCGATGCTTAAGGGAAATATCAAGGATAAGGAGGTTATTGTTTTCGCCCGCCAGTTCGCGACAATGATCAATGCGGGCCTTCCGATCGTCCAGTGCCTGGAGATGCTGGCCAGCCAGGAGGCCAACAAGGCCTTTGCTCAGATCATCCTGAGCATTAAAGAAGATATCGAGGCCGGGCAGACACTGTCTGAGGCATTGAAGAAGTACCCAAAAATATTTGACGATTTATTCGTCAACCTCGTCACGGCCGGCGAGGCTGGCGGTATTCTCGACAAAATCCTCAATAGACTCTCCAGCTATATGGAAAAGGCGGCCAAATTAAAATCTCGGGTCAAGGGGGCTATGGTCTATCCGGCGAGTGTTCTCGTGATCTCCTTCCTGGTCGTCGCCGTGTTGTTGTTGAAGGTCGTTCCTGTTTTTCAAAAGATGTTTGAGAGCACGGGGCATGCCCTTCCAGGTCCTACGCAGTTTCTGGTCGATGCCAGTGAATTTGCCAGATCGTACTTCTTGTTTATCGTTGTAGGTATTGTTCTTTTGATTGTCGGATTTAAGAAATACTATGGAACGCAAAGCGGAAGGCGAACGGTCGACAGTCTGATTTTGAAGGCCCCCATTTTCGGCCCGCTCATGAAAAAAGTCGCAGTAGCCAAATTTTCGCGGACGCTTTCGACGATGCTGGGCAGCGGTGTTCCCATCATTGAAGGTCTGGATATTGTAAGCAAGACCGCCGGAAACAAGATCGTTGAAGAGGCCCTGATCGATACCAAGCGTAAGATCAGCGAAGGTAAGACTATTGCGGAGCCTCTGACTGAGTGTGGCCTCTTTCCGCCCATGGTGGTTCAGATGATCGCTGTCGGTGAGAATACGGGATCGCTCGATGGTATGCTTTCAAAAGTTGCCGACTTTTACGACGACGAGGTAGATGCCGCCGTTGCAGGGATGACCTCCCTGCTCGAACCCCTTATGATGGTTTTCCTCGGTGGGATTGTGGGCGGTATGATTGTCGCCATGTACCTTCCGATCTTCCAGATGGCAGGGGCTGTCGGAGGATAATAAATAGTGACGTCCCTCCGGTTGACAGATTAGAAAAGCTGAATATCTTAATAAAAAAGATCCGAACGGCGGTTCAGGTGCGGGGAATAAAAATGGTCGGGATGGCGCGATTTGAACGCGCGACTCCTGCGTCCCGAACGCAGTGCCCTACCAAGCTGGGCCACATCCCGACTTAAGAATCGCAACCTATAAAAATCCGGCTTAAAAGTCCATCTTTTTTTTAGGTTTGAAGCAGGCCATCGCCCAGCTCATTGTATTATAAGCGTAAGAATGGTATAGAGAATAAGAAGAAACGATTAAGTGGTGCAGGACAATTATGATTGTTTACGATCTCAGATGCGAGAAAAATCACAACTTTGAGGGCTGGTTTCACGATCGGGCCGCCTTTGAATCTCAAAAGGCCGGAAAATTGTTGACGTGCCCCATTTGTGGGGGAACCGAGATTGCGATGGTACCATCCTCCATTTCGATAATGGCCAGTGAACGGCGGGATTCCAAGAAAAATCAACCCCAAGACCTCTCTCCTATGAGGGCGATCGAGATGATGCACGTATTCCTCGACAAGCATTTCGAAGAGGTGGGAGACAAGTTTGCCGAAAAGGCCCTGAAGATACACTCGGGGGAAGAAGATCAGCGAAATATCAAGGGCACAACGACCAAGGCGGAAGAAGAAGTGCTCCGGGAAGCGGGTGTTCCGTTCGTGAAAATACCTATTCCGAAATTCGACAGCTGAGGGCGGTGGACACCGCAGTGACGGGTCACAAGTAACGAGTGACAGGCACAGTACAGCAGCGAAGTAGATGTAATGGAGACAAATGGGGGCCGGGCATGAACCGGCCCTTTTTTGTTGTCCCGCCAAACAAACAGTTACAGCGGAATGATGCGTGTCGGGAAGTTTCTCTCCGGTTTATCTGGCTCATCGATTTTTGGTGACGCCGATCTTGTCGCAGTATTTGGTCACCGGACATCGACTGCAGAAGGGGGAGATCGGTCGGCAGGTGTACTGGCCGTGCGCTACCAGGAGTGTATTGTAGATCATCCAATACTTCCTGGGGAGTTTTCTCCGTAGCGCCATTTCGCTCTCCGCTGGCGTGGTGGTTTGGATATAGCCGAACCGGTTGGAAATCCGGTGAACGTGGGTATCGACGCAGAGGCCGTCGCCGTTAAAGGCGAGCGCCAAAACAAGATTGGCTGTTTTTCGGCCGACCCCCGGCAGGGTCAACAGCTCTTCCATGGTTTGCGGAACCTGAGAATCGTAACGGTCCATAAGATTCCGGCACAGCTGCAGGAGAGACTTCGCTTTTGTCTTGTAGAAGCCGACCGGAAAGATAAGTTTCTGGAGCTCCGATTCCGACAATTTCAGAAGCGATTCTGGTTTGTCGGCTTTTGCAAAGAGCCTCGCCGAGGCAGCGGCGGTTACGTCATCGGTGGTTCGGGCGCTCAGGACAGTGGAAATCAGGATTCGGAAGGGTGAGGCCTTGTGTTCCGCCATCAGGGAAACGATAGGCAACTCCCGATCGGCTAACTCGGCGGTAAGGAGCCTGACGATTTTGCCGATATCTTTATCGTTCATTCAGCTCTCTGTCACTCGTCACTGCGGCGCTGGCCGCTAATTATACCCTTCTTCGTTGGCCAGCATATCCAGATGGATCGTAGCAATATCCTCGATGTCCAGGTTGGGTTCTTCCTGCGTATTGCTAAGGTCGAACGTTTTGATGTAGCGTTTGCATTGATCACACACCTCTACGCGATGCCGCTCATCATCTTCAACGGTAAAGTAGGACAGTTTGCTCTGCTCCTCATTGCCGCAGAATGGGCATTTAATCCGGTTAAAGCTCCACTCGGTTGCACACTGGCTGCAGAACAGAAAGCGCCTTCCCTCGTCGTCCTTTAATTTTCCGATTTTCGGTTCCCTGCTGCAAACGGGGCAGTAACCCTCCGACCAGTTTGACTGGCGGATCGTTTCCGCATAACGCTCGGCGACGAGCTCCAGGGCGGGCCTCAGGCTCTCCTCGATGAAAAAACCGAGCAGATCGAAGACTGGCTCCTCCTCTTCCGATTCCTGATCGTACTCGGCATTGAACGATTCGAAGGTCTCCCGGACGAGGTCTTCAAAGAAAAGCTCCCCGTCCTCGATGGCCTGGACAATTTCCCGGCTCTCATCGAGGTTGATCTTCTCGGCGATTTTCATCAGCTCGATGAAATAGGCCTTCGGCTCAGACAGGTCGAGGTTCTTCTGCGACAGATCGACAAGGGGCAGTCCCCCTGCCAGTTTCTGGCGCACATGCGCCGGATCGACGTCGAAAATGGACGACGCGCCGAGCCGGCGCCGGTAGGATTCCCGCAGGATTAATATTTCGCCATAGATATCGAGCAGCTCCCGGTAATGGGGGCTCGCGATTTTATGGACTTCGATTTTTCTTAAGTTGTCTTGCAATTTGGGCATCAATAAACCTCTTTTCTTAACTTCGATCCCCTTATATCCGCTTTCTTGTCCTACATCAATCAATTATCGGCGCCCCTTATTTTATAGCCGCCTCCCTCATAACCGGATTCGTCAGGGTGCCGATCTGCTCGATCGAGACACTTACCATATCTCCTTCCTTAAGAAAAACGGGCGGTTGGCGCTTAAAGCCGACGCCTTCCGGCGTGCCTGTCAGAATCAGAGTGCCCGGCAGGAGGGTCATGGAGCGGCTCAGATCGCTCACCAGGTTGGCCACATCGAAGATCATGTCCGCTGTCGTTCCCTCTTGCATGACCATACCATTGAGTAGCGTTGCAATTCTCAGGCCGTCCGGATCCGGCACTTCATCCTTGGTAACGATCCAGGGGCCGACCGGGCAGAAGGTGTCGAAACTCTTGCCCCGGGCCCACTGCCCCTGCTGGCGTTCCATCTGCCAGTCGCGGGCGCTCACGTCGTTGGTGCAGGTGTAACCGAGGATATAATTGTAGGCCTCTCCCGGCGCAATATTCTTGCAGGTCTCGCCGATGATGATCCCCAGTTCGCATTCGTAATCCACGCGTTCCGGTCCTGCCTGCGGCAGGAGGATCGGGGCGCCCGGCCCGATGACACTCGTCGTAGCCTTGATGAACGCGACGGGATGTTCCGGATAATTCATCTTGAATTCGTCCGCATGTCCCCGGTAGTTCAGGCCGATAGCGAGGATGTTGGGGGGCTCAACCGGCGCCAGAAGCGTTTCGATCTGTGCGGTACGGTTGCCGATTGAAAAGTGTCCGAAAAGATCCCCCTCGATCACCCGGATCTGATAATCTGTCTCGGGTTCCAAGACACCGTATAATATTTCCCCTTCCGTGCTGCGGATACGTGCGATTCTCATTCAGTTCTCCGTAAAAATAGGATTCAAGGTCTCGAGAGTTCAAGTGAAAAGATGCTTTCACGTACAATCATTGCTCTGGAGCTTCTGTTGCTTGCGTTTCTTGTCGGCAACGTATAATCTTCTTATAAGGTTGGCCACGGTGGCAGGCTGTATCTGGCAATAATCTGATGCTTTTTGCCTGTCACCCGTTACCCGTCACTGTCACTGCGGCTTTAGCCGCGCTGATCTATCTTAACCATTGTGAGCCCGTTGAGCAAATCTAAAGATGAGCAAATTTAAAATCGTCACGGATTTTCAGCCTGCAGGCGACCAGCCGCAGGCGATCCAGAAGCTGGTCGCCGGTGTCCGTGAGGGACTCCCCCATCAGGTGCTCCTCGGGGTGACCGGGTCCGGCAAGACCTTCACCGTCGCCAACGTCATCGAGGCCGTGCAGCGCCCCGCCCTCGTCATTGCCCACAACAAGACCTTGGCCGCCCAGCTCTACAGTGAGTTCAAGGCGCTCTTCCCCGAGAACGCCGTCGAGTACTTTGTCAGCTATTACGACTACTACCAGCCCGAGGCCTATATTCCGACCACCGACACCTATATCGAGAAGGATTCGGCCATCAACGAGACCATCGACAAGATGCGCCACTCCGCCACGCGTTCCATTCTGGAGCGACGCGACGTCATTGTGGTGGCCAGCGTTTCCTGCATCTACGGTATCGGCTCCCCCGAGGCTTACTCCGAGATGCTCTTGCAGATCGAAGAGGGGCGCGAGATCGTCCGTGACGACATGCTGCGCAAGCTCGTCGAGATCCAGTACGTTCGCAACGATGTGGATTTCCACCGCGGCACCTTCCGCGTCCGCGGCGATGTGGTCGAGATCTTCCCTGCCTACGAAGAGGACCGCGCCATTCGCGTCGAGTTCTTCGGTGACACCATCGAGGCGATCTCCAGCATCGACCCGCTGCGCGGCCGCAAGATCGAACGCCTCTACAAATGCGCCATCTATCCCGGCAGCCATTACGTGACCTCGCGCGACAACCTGAAGCGGGCCATTGGCGACATCCGGCTCGAACTCGGGCCGCGTCTCGATTTTCTGAAACAGGAGAACAAACTCCTCGAGGCGCAACGGCTGGAGCAGCGCACCAACTTTGACCTCGAGATGATGGAGGAGATGGGCTACTGCCAGGGGATCGAGAACTATTCGCGACACTTGACCGGACGCCGTCAGGGGGAAGCGCCCCCGACGCTCATGGAGTATCTGCCGACCGACGCCCTCATCGTTATCGACGAGAGCCATGTCACCATCCCGCAGATCAACGGGATGTTCCGAGGCGACCGGTCGCGCAAGGAAACCCTCGTCAGTTACGGTTTCCGGCTGCCTTCCGCCCTAGACAACCGCCCCCTGACCTTCGCCGAATACGAGGCCTATCCCCAGCAGCGCCTCTATATCTCCGCAACGCCGGCGGATTATGAACTGGCGACCTCCGGTGGCCGCGTCGTCGAGCAGTTGATCCGCCCCACGGGCCTCATGGATCCGGAGGTGACCGTGAAGCCCGTCAAGAGCCAGGTGGACGATCTGCTCGGCGAGATCCAGAAACGCATTGCGAAGAACGAGCGCGTCCTGGTGACGACCCTGACCAAACGCATGGCCGAGAACCTGACCGAATACTATCAGAGCCTCGGCATTAAAGTGGCGTACCTGCATTCTGACGTCGTCACCCTGGAGCGCGTCGCCATCATCCGTGACCTGCGCATGGGGAAGATAGACGTCCTTGTCGGGGTAAACCTCCTGCGCGAGGGGCTCGATATCCCCGAAGTCTCGCTTGTCGCCATCCTCGACGCCGACAAGGAGGGCTTCCTGCGCTCCGAGCGATCCCTCATCCAGACCAGCGGCCGCGCCGCCCGCAACGTGGCGGGTGAGGTCATTATGTACGCCGACAAGCGCACCGCGGCCATTGACGCCTGCCTCCGGGAAACCGAACGCCGTCGCGGCATCCAGGGCAAGTACAATATCGATCACGGCATCACCCCCGAGTCCGTGCGCAAGTCCCTCACCGACGCCCTTGCCTCGGTTTATGAGGCGGACTATGTCACAGTGAAGGTGGCGGCGGAGGAAGAAGAAATCTATTCTGAGAAGGAACTCCTCGCCCTGATCAAGAAGTTGAAGCAGGAAATGAACGAGGCCGCGCGGGATCTGGAGTTCGAGCGGGCTGCGGAGATCAGGGATCGGATTCTGAAGTTGTCCAACAAAGAATTGGAGTACGGGGGGGAGCCGTAGAGGAGCGTATGAAGATCTATTTTGCCGGATCGATCCGCGCGGGCAGGGAAGATGCGGAAATCTATCGGGAAATCATTGCGTGGCTGCGATCTTTCGGAGAGGTCCTGACGGAGCACGTCGGCGATCCATCCCTTTCACAGGCAGGCGACGACGGCCCCCACGATCGCTACATCCACGACCGGGACATGGCCTGGCTGGAGGCATGCGATTGCGTCGTGGCGGAAGTGACGACGCCGTCTCTGGGCGTGGGCTATGAACTGGGGTGGGCTGTGGCCATGAAAAAACCTGTTTTGTGTCTGTATCGGACGACGCCGGACCGGACGCTGTCCGCCATGATTGCCGGAAGCCCCGGCATCCAGGCAATCCCCTATGACTCAATGGACGAGGCCAGAAGCATTGCGGCGCAATTTCTTCACAAGACGGTCAAGCCTGCCGGAGGTCTGACATGACATCCCCTGCCGGTACAGAACTGGAGCTGCTCGCGCCCGCCGGGGACGCGGATATCGGCATCGCCGCGATCGATCACGGCGCGGATGCCGTCTATATCGGCGCGCCCCGGTTTTCCGCCAGGGCCGCAGCAGGCGTGTCTGTGGACGATATCGAGCGTCTGATCCGTCACGCGCATCTGTATCGCGCCAGGGTCTATGTGGCGCTCAACACGATTCTCACTGACGCGGAACTGGACGACTCCCTGGAGATCATCCGGACCATCCATGAACTCGGCGTCGACGGCCTTATCATTCAGGATGTCGGGCTGCTGGAGCTGGACTTGCCGCCCATCGCCCTGATCGCCAGCACCCAGATGCACAACAGCACGCCCGAGAAGGTCAAATTCCTGGAGGACGTGGGATTCCGGCGGGTCATTCTGGCAAGAGAACTGTCACTGGCCGAGATCGCGGCGATCCGCCGCCGCACCTCCACGATAGAGCTGGAGGCCTTTGTGCACGGGGCGCTGTGCGTTTCCTACAGCGGGCAATGTTACATGAGCCAGGCCGTGGCAGGACGCAGCGGCAATCGCGGCGTCTGCGCCCAGCCCTGCCGGTCGCACTACACCCTGGTCGACGGCAGCGGCCGTCGAATATTGCAGAATAAATACCTGCTGTCCCTCAAGGACATGAACCGGTTGAATGCCCTGCCGGATCTGATTTCGGCAGGCGTCACCTCCTTCAAGATCGAAGGGCGCTACAAGGGCATCGACTATGTCAAGAACGTCACTGCCGCTTACCGTCAGGCCATCGACCGGTTTATCGGCGATCATCCCGACTACCGACGTGCAAGCTCCGGCGCCGGCACGCTGACGTTCACGCCGGATGTGGACCGGACCTTCAACCGCGGCTATACGCCGTATTTCCTCTCAGGCAGGCCCGACAAGATCGCCTCCATTGCCACCCCGAAGGCCATCGGTCAGTATCTGGGAAAGATCGCCGCCGTGGGAAAAGATCATTTCCAAATGGCCCGCTACGATCTGCAAAACGGCGACGGTCTGTGCTTTTTCACGATGCAGGACGATCTGGCCGGATTCCGTGTCGAACGGGTGGAGAAGGGCAAGATTTTTCCGAACAGCATGAAGGGCCTTGCCGTCGGGACAGAACTGTACCGCAACCATGATATGGACTTTACCCGAGTGCTGAAGAAATCCCCCGGCGATCGGCGTATTGCCGTGGCGATGCATTTCATTCAGGACGAGCGCGGCATCCGGCTTGAGGCTACCGATGAGGACGACTGCGCGGCGGAAGCGCGCAGAGAGATCGACTTCGAGCCGTCGCGCAACCCGGAAAACGCGAGGGTGCAGATTGAAAAGCAGCTCTCCAGCACCGGCAACACACCTTACCGCATCACGACGCTGGCGATCGAGCCGCAGGAGCCGGGCTTTCTTGCGGCAAGCGCGCTCAACGGCATCCGGCGCGAGGTTCTGGAAAGGCTCACAGCCGTCCGGCTGACTGCTTTCAGCCCGCAGGCAATTCCCTTTTCCCCCAATGACGCCCCATATCCGGAGAAAATCCTCGACTTTCACGCCAATGTCTTCAATACGCAGGCGCGAAAATTCTATGAACGCCACGGTGCGACTATTTCGGAACCTGCCTTTGAGAGCCTGGCCGATATCGCCGGCAAGACGGTCATGACCACCCGCTACTGCATCCGGTATCAACTGGATCTCTGCCCGAAGCTTCAGCATCCAGCCCATCCAGTCAAAGAGCCGCTCCGGCTGAAGGATGCACATCACACCTACCGCCTCGAATTCGATTGCAGGAACTGCAGGATGTCTGTGATTCTGGGAGGGTAAACATCGATCCGGCGGAAACTGCTTGTCCCTCGTCATGTCCGAGGCTTAGCGGGTTCCGGCGTTCGGGCGAGCGCTGCCGAATAATGCGTCCAAGATTCCCCTTGACAACGCGTCCCAATCCCCATAATTAATTTACGCGATTGCATTACAGAGACGTCAGGTTTTTGATGACGTTTGCCATCTCTTTCGAGGAAAAAATATGTCTGCCGTCAGAGCGCCGGATGCTGCAAGGATCGGAGATTCGCCGGAGCCTTCGGCGGTCGGAACGACCGGCCTACGGCCGGCGTGCAGACGCGGCTACGTTATGAGGAAAAATGAATAGATTCCGAAAAGCAAAATTAGTGTTTTTTCTGATAGCCCTATTATTTGTCATTTGCACTTCGCTGCTGGCATCAGACAAACCTTTTCCTACTCAAAAATTACTGAATGACATGATGAGTTCAGCAAACCGCATTCGCATCATTGATGCAGGCATGGAGGGTGGAAAGGCGATGAAAGGGGAAGTCTTGCTGGATACAGAGAATCCGAAAGACATCACGGAGTTCAGATCCCTTCTCTCAATAATCGAAGATCATCGCGCTTTCGGTTACTGTATGTGTCTCGGTGAACCGACTATCGAGTTCTACAAAGACAAAAAACTGATTGCAACAATAGCTCTTCACCACGGTCGAAGCATTCGATGGAATGAATGGAAAGCGGATGTGATTCTGAAAGACAACGAAAAGCTCCTTGATTGGCTTGCCAATCATCATGTGAAGAAACCCAAACAAGAATACGAAGAGGACGTCCGCCTCGAGAAAGAAAGCGAGAAGCGGTATGAAAAATGGCTTTCAGCCATGCCAGCACCTATACGAGTTCGATGGGAGAAGATCGATTGGAGTACTACTATTGAGCCCTCCCAAAAGACTCTGGATGATTTGTGGTCTGTTGCGAATGCGTCATTCCCTGATCGAAAGGATTTGGTGCTGTCATTGATAACTTGGTATGGTTCGGGCGCTGGCCCTTGGTCGGGCTTCCCGTCTTATGAATCGGCTCCCGAAGAACTGCTGTTACGGATTGATACGCGAGAGATCGTAAAGAATGTTCTTGACGAAAACCTCTCCGTGTCTCAACTGGAGGGAACGGCTCGCTACTTGTGCGGGTGGAGTTTTCATAAAAAGAAGCCCGAAGATAAGGCATTAATTCCTGAGGATCTGAAGCAGCGTATTTTGGCGCACGTCAAGAAGCAAAATGATAAGGATAAAATCACAAGAGCCCAAAAATCTCTGTTCCAGTGACCTCATAACCGGACGCTGCACTGGATTGCCGAAACGTCCGGCTCCCAGTGAGCCTTTCGTTATGTGACGATAAAAGCCTATGAAGTGCAGGAACGATAGATTCCAAAGTGATGCAAACAAGACGAAGCTGAAGATCGTGGCCGTTGTCGTTGCTGCCATGGTTTTCCTGTTGGGAGGATACGTCTCCTCATGGTTATTCTTGCCGCAACTTGGGCTTGCCGGTCCCATGGCCAACATGGCCTACTTCTATTACGGTCACTCTCATGGGAATTCAGATAGAGCACTTTACATCGCCTACTACCCATTTTATTGGTTCGAGGTGAAGGCGCATGGCAATTCACGGTATGGGATTCATTGGTCTGATAGGAAGGACCCGCCGCCCACGACTCGATAACAGGCGGCCTGAACTCAAATGAGTCCCGGGGTCAGCCATATTTCCCATTTTTGATTTTGAACATAACCAAGGAGGAGTGACCGTGACAGATATCGATGCCTTAGCGGAACATGCAAAGAAGGTAGGGGGAAGTTGGAAGAAGATCATCATGGCCATCGTCTTGCTGATCGTCCTTTGGATTGTGCTCAAGACCTTGAACCCATTCGTTCTGGTTGGCCCCGGTGAGCGCGGCGTGGTGCTGAATTTCGGGGCCGTGCAGCCGAACGTACTCGCCGAAGGGTTGCATTTGCGCGTTCCGGTGATGCAGAAAATAGCCCTGGTGGATGTGCGTATCCAGAAATCCCAGACCGACGCCGAATCCGTCTCCAAGGACCTTCAGGACACGAAGTCCGTCATCGCCGTCAATTATCACGTCTTCCCAGACAGGGTGAACAAGGTCTATCAGAGCATCGGAACCGAATTCAGGGAACGCATTGTCGATCCCGCGCTTCAGGAGGTGGTCAAGGCCATCACCGCACGCTACACGGCAGTGGAACTGATTACCCAGCGCGAGAAGGTGCGCAATGAGATCAAAGACCTTCTCAAACAGCGCCTGATTGCCTACGACATCGTGATCGACGACTTTTCCATCGTCAATTTCAGATTCTCGCAGCAGTTCGAGGCCGCCATCGAGGCGAAGCAGACTGCGGAGCAGCTGGCCTTCAAGGCGCAGCGCGACCTTGAGAGAGTCAAGATCGAGGCCGAACAGAGAATTGCAACCGCGAAGGCGGAAGCCGAGTCTTTGCGGCTGCAGAAAGAGAATGTGACGCCCCAGTTGATACAACTGCGAAAAATAGAGGCCTCCATCAAGGCCATTGAAAAGTGGGATGGCCACATGCCGAAAATTACTTCTGGCGCCACGCCTTTCATTGATATGAAGGCTCTCGAGGATGCGAAATAACTGGGCTGAATATCCAACCGGCAGCCTAACAGCGACTGGAACCGACCGGTCTATGGCCGGCAGTTCAGACGCGGCGCCGTTACTAAAGAATCTGCGGGTGTAAGGAGGTTCCATGAACAGGGATGAGGCGCAGCGGCGGGTAGATCGGATTGGGGCATTCCTTGCAGAACTGGAGGAACTGGAGCGCGACGAGATCCTTGTTCTTCCTCCTGCGGAGCGAGCCCGGGTCAGCGCGCATTTCGAATCGCTCGTTGCCAGGCTCTCCGCCGACTTTGATGTCGATACCAGCGGAATGGAGAAGCAAATGTCCCTGGGGATGCGGATTGTCTCCTTCCTCGGGGCGCTTGCGCTATCCGCCGCGGTCTTCTTCTTTTTCTACCGATTCTGGGGTCTTCTCTCAACGCCGCTGCAGGTAATAATTCTTGTCTCGGCCCCCGTCGTGGCAACGGCCGCCATTGAGATGGCGGCCCGTCGCGAGAAGACCCTCTACTTCGCATCCCTGATCGGCCTTGTCGCCTTCGCGGCCTTCGTCCTGGATCTGTCTATGCTCGGACAGATTTTCTCCATCACGTCAACCCAGAATGCCTTCCTCGCCTGGGGTGCATTCGCGATCATCATTGCCTACACCTACCGGCTGAAGTTGCTTCTCACCTCCGGGCTCGTCAGCCTGATCGCCTACCTTTCCGCCACTGTCGGAACCTGGAGTGGCTGTTACTGGCTTTCTTTCGGCGCGCGGCCCGAAAACTTCGTCTTTGCCGGCGTGGCGGTAGCCGCCGCGGCGGCCCTTCCCCACAAGGGCAGGGAAGAGTTCCAGCCGATCTACCGGATTTCCGGGCTTCTCGTGCTGTTGTCGTCGGTCCTCGCCCTCTCCCACTGGGGAGGCGGGAGCTATCTCTCTTTACCGGCAAAGACGGTGGAGTATGGATACCAGGTTGCAGGTTTCACTCTCTGCGCCCTTGTCATTTGGATCGGCATTCGCCGCCAGTGGCCCGGCACCGTCAATCTCGGCAGCACCTTTTTCGTCATATTCCTCTATACGAAATTTTTCGACTGGTGGTGGGACTGGATGCCCAAGTACCTCTTCTTCCTGGTGCTGGGTCTCATGGCGGTTGTCCTTCTCCTGGCGTTGCGCCGGATGCGTTCTGCACTGAAGGGAGGTGCCGCATGAAACGGGGGATTATTGTTGCCATGGTCTTTGTTGCGGCTGTCAACGCCATCGTGCTGTTGGGCGTTTTCCGGAATCGTTCAGCTACCGATTCAGCCTTGGAGCTGACTGAAAGGGAATTGCGGCTCGACGCGTCCTCGCGGGAAAACAGCGGCGTCTCCTTCCGAATAGAGGTAAACCGGGATTGGGATAGACCGCTGGAGTGGTTCGACCGGAAAAAGCTGTCAGAGGTCGGGTTCGACCTCTCCGGTTGGGACCCGAAGAGTGATGCGGCTATCGGGACGAAAAAGATCCTGCCGCGGCGGGCCTACGTCGTCCTGGAGTACCAGGGAGTCGCCTGGAAACAATGGGATGAAAGGATGCAGCGCGCTGTTGAAAAGGCGGCTCAGAAACAGAAGGAGCCGCAAGGTCGTGAGAATAAGGTTCCCAAGCAGCAGGTGAATAATCTGGAGTGGCGTCGCACCCATGCGTCGCGCCTGTTCCCGGTTGACGTTGGCCCTGATCCCGATGCCCTCCGCATCCGTTACCCTGACCGCCGGCGCTATGCCATTACTCCCGCCATTGTGGATTTATTCATGCACTATGACAGATCCATTTCGAAAGCGGATACAGAAATTTTCGGCTCCGTTTCGACGATACTCTGCGACCAGGTGACTGTGCCGCTTAATATGCAGGGACAACTGGCCGGATTGACCGGCAAGCCGGGAGCTTCATGGTTGGCACCGGATGCTGCAGACCGAAACGGTGTCAAGGCACCCCGGTATTCAGCGGTCATCAAATATGGGAAGCGGTATGAGCCATGGGTGGAATCGGTTACGAAGATCATGGGCGACAAATAGAGATGCTGGAATAATGCCGCCTCTCTTCTCAGGAGCAACCATGAAGACGGCAGTTCAGTGGCGGCTCCATTAAGAAAATATCGGTACGCCCATGAAAATATGCGTTTCTTAGTGAAGGAGAACCAATGGCTTTCAGCAATCTGTATATAGCAGTCGAACCGACCCGCGAGGCGATCGATGCCTTGTGCGAGCCGACGGTCCTTGAATTTGGAACGGACTGGTGCGGCTATTGTCAGGGCGCGCGGCCGCTGATCGCGGAGGCGTTTGCCGCACATCCGAACATTGGGCACATCAAGGTCGAGGATGGCCGCGGTCGTCCACTCGGACGTTCCTTCGGCATCAAATTGTGGCCGACGCTGCTGTTTCTGAAGGACGGACAAGAGGTTGCGCGCCTGGTTCGTCCGCAAAGTGCGCAGGAAATCGCCGAGGCTATGCGCGCGATCGAAAGCTAGAGGCGAATCTTAGCGCGGCGAAATGCAATCTGCTTCATCATCGCGTCATGGAGATATCGGTTGGATCAAAACCCGTCTGCCGAATAAAATGAAAGGAGAATCGTAGCATGAAAAAGATTGCCTGTTTATTCGTGATGATAGGTTTTCTGTTTGGTGCAGCGTTGGCCGGCGCAACTGAAAAGGCGCAACCCAAGCAGATTACTCTTAAAGCCAGTCACTTCAATGCGGGCGCGATCGGTAGCGCGACTTTTGTCCCTGTGGCCAAAGGCTGCGAAGTCGTGTTCAATGTGGCTAACCTTCAACCCTGGCTGGAGCGGCCGATCCGTATCTATACCTTTATCTACCCCGGTTCCTGCGAGAAACTTGGCAAAAAACCAGCTTACGAGATGAACGATACCGTGACGACGGACAGGGTAGGAAAAAATGCCTGGAGAGTTAACAAGAAGATTCCGGCTTCCTTGGACGGCTTGCTTGCCGGTCACTATGCAGTTGTGGTTCGCAGCAGTCCCTCCGACGGGAACAGGGATTTATTCTGTGGCGATATCCGCTGAGCCTCATTGGAAAGGATGCAATAAGGATCAACCGAAAAGGACTTGATGCACCCTGACCTATACGAAATATGACGAATCGTTGGCGACAATTCATCAAGTGAATGACTAAATTCGTCGGGGCGCTGCGCTGTCTGATCTTGAAGAAGACCGGCTTTCAGGCTGAGAGGCCAATCGTTTTTTCGGCGAAGCGCAAATAGCCGTCAGGGCATGCCCTCTTTGCCGGGGATGGATTTTATCTTCCGCAGCCTTGGATCATGCGACGTGAAAAAATGCCGGTATTGAGATTTAAGCTCTGCCGCCGGTTGTTTGTCCGGATTGGCCTGATGGGGCAGCTGACTATATTGTTTGAGGAATTGACGAATTAGTGGACGTACGTCGCTCGGCCAGAGAAGATCTTTGCCCCCTTCCAGCTTGCAAGCTTCCCAGAATTCCTCCGGAACGTCCTTCTGCAGGTAAGCGTAGTTGAACGGCGCATCTCCCGCTAGGATCACGTCCCCGGCGCTGGTCTGAATCTTCACGACCTGATGACCCGCGGTATGGTCCCCTGTCCAGATGACTTGAAGGCCGGGTTTTATTTCCGTATTGCCATGCAGCAACTCAAAGCGAGGCAGCAGGTCCAGCCACTGGAAAGGCCAAAATGCGCATTCATCAAATGTGCGAGGACGTATCTTCGCAACGTACTCCAGTTCTCGTGCCTGAACGAGAAAGCGGGCGGAGCGGAACAAGGCCATGTCGCCGGTGTGATCCCAATGAAGATGGGTCAGGATGACCGTGTCGATATCGTCGGGTAAGAAACCGGATTTCCGGATAGCATGATCCAGTTCCTTGTCACTTTCGCGTCGATATTCCGAATCGACGCCGGGCAGGTAATGGCTGCCGAATCCGGTGTCCACCAGGACAGGATGTCCTTGTCCATCGACGACGAGAAAGCAAAAAGTCGGGATATTGAGAATGGACGGGATGGGCTTCTGGCTGCCGTATCTAACTGAAAACTGACCGTTGTACAACGGTATGATCGTATGGTTCATTATCTCTTTATGCCTGATTTCCCTTTCCGGGTAAGCTGTACCACAAGTTGAGATGGTATTCAGCAAGATTTGATCTTCAATTCTTCAGCGAGCGCATTCCCCTCCGGCACCGTGCGGGAGACATTTAAATGCATTGTGTTTTTCAAAAGTTAAATGAACAAGGCCGAGGACGGCACTTTGCTCAACCTTGCTCCCGATTCTTCCGATAAGAGGATGCATGATCGATCATAATGAACCGATCTTTTCGGACGACAAAGGGGAGGAAGATAAATGGGGACGGATAATCTGATCTTTTTAGAGGTCATCGAATGGTTTGACGAATCGGGCAGCCAGGTCGCGCATCGTATTCCGGAAGAAGGTTCGGGAGAAATCAAGTATGGCGCTCAACTTATTGTCCGGGAAAGTCAGGCCGCTGTATTTTTTTACAACGGCAAGGCTTATGATGCCTTCGGGCCGGGGCGGCACACGCTGATTACGGCCAATATTCCCATTCTGAACAAGATTTTGAGTTTTCCTTGGGGAATGACCAGCCCCTTGCGGGCAGAGGTCTATATGGTGAACATGAAGGTCTTCCCCAACCTGACCTGGGGGACGAGAGATCCCGTCGCCTTCAAAGATTCGGAGCTCGGCCTTATCCGTCTGCGGGCCTTCGGTGTCTTCAACGTCAGGGTGGTTCAGCCGGTTCTCTTCATCAACAGTCTGGTGGGGACCCAGGGCATCTTTTCGACCGATCAGATCGGGGAGTACCTGAGCCGGCTCATCGTTTCCCGCTTCAACGACTACATGGGGGAACATCTCGACACGATCCTCAACCTGCCCGGCCAATATGACAAGTTCGCCGAAGCGCTCGAGCAGCGACTGGCCGATGATTTCAGCCGGTTCGGATTGGGATTAACCCAGCTTATCATCAACGCCATCACGCCGCCGCCCGAGGTGCAGAAGGCCATCGACGACAAGAGCCGACTCGGTGTTTTCGATGATCTCGATCAACTGATGAAGATGAAAACGGCGATGGCCCTGGAAAAGGCCGCCGAGTCGAAGAGCGATATGGGGGGCGGCCTCGGAATGGGAATGGGCCTCATGATGCCCGCCGTGTTCGCAGACACGATCAGGCCGTCGGGCGGGAGTGCCCCTGCCATTATCTGCCCTGATTGCAAACAGAGTGTCGCCGCCGATTCGCGATTTTGCTCCCATTGCGGACACCAGATCGTTGTTGTGCAGAAATGTTCCTCCTGCGGGAAAAATCTCCCGGCGGGGGCCAGATTCTGCTCCAGTTGCGGCAAGCCCGTTGAGGCTCAACCGGAAATGCGGTTTTGCAAGTCCTGCAAGATCGAAAATCTGTCGAATGCGACCTTCTGTAACCATTGCGGCGAAAAGCTATAATGGAACTAACCGCGTGGCAAGTCGAGCATCGGTGCCCACAATGCGGCGGGACAGTGGATCTGTTGGAAGCGCAGCGCCTCTTCACCTGCCCCTTTTGCCGGGTGAGGCTCCTGATCACAACCGATACGTGCTTCCGGTATATGCTGCCGGCCACGCCCGGTCCCGAGCCGCTTATTTATGTGCCCTACCAGCGATTCAAGGGAATGTACTTTCTCTTTTCCGGGCAAACGGTTGCCTCCGGTCTGACTGACTTAAGCCGCTGCCTGCTGCCTTATCCCATGCTGCCCTCTTCACTTGGATTGCGCGCCGACACGCTCAAATTGAAATTCGTGACGTCCGAGACGACCGGAGGCTTTATCGAGCCCTCCGACAACTGGAAGCGGCCTCCTGGACGAGACGCAGCAGCCGGAGACCGCATCTATGTCGGCGAACGGACAACGATCGTCTATGCGCCGCTCTATATCAGCGACAGGGCCGTCTGGGACGGGATCTTGCGAGAGCGACTCGCGCCTCTTTCCGAGGCCGATGCCGAACAACTCCAAAGTCATGCCGAAGCACCTGTAGAGCACGTCACGTTCATTCCCTCCCTTTGCCCGGACTGCGGGTGGGATCTGGAAGGCGATCCGTTGAGCGTCGTTCTCTGCTGCCGCAATTGCGGCTCGTCCTGGGATTTTTCGAGAAGAGACGCCTGGGAGCAGGTTCCTTCCTGCCATGACGCTGCAAAGGAAGAAGGAGTGTTTTACTTGCCTTTCTGGCACTTTGAGGTCGAGATGGAGGGAACTGTCAAATCATACGCCGACGCGGTGCGGGTGCTGAACCTTCCCAAGGTGATCGCCTCCGGCTGGGAGGATATTCCCTTTAGCTGGACTGTCCCGGCCTTCAAGATCAATCCCGACCTGTATCTGCGCGTTTCGAAATCGATGAGCCTGTCGTGTTCGAATCTCGAAACGATCGAAAATCTTCCCAAGGGGGAATTGCACCCGGTCACCCTTCCTCTGGCGGAGGCCTTCGAATCCCTGACGATTGCCTTCGCCTTCAGCGCCATCTCCAAATCGGACATGGCCCGGCTCTATCCCCGACTGCACCCTGTCCTGAAAAGGGCCACCCTGCACTTTCATCCCTTTGTTCGCTCCGGCATGGAGCTTATCCGCCCTGACCGGCAGTTGAGCATCAATGCCAATGCCTTGAAATGGGGCGCGACCGTGTAAAAAAGAATTCCTTTCCCCTGATGCTCAAGTATTTGCAATGGATTCCGGCAGGGTGTTGCCGTTATGATGTTATAGTGCTATCGTGACACGGCAACAGGGTGAGGGATCCTTGTGTGAGCAGCGGCCATGCGCCGCCAAGGCTGGAGGAACAGAACCCACTGTGAACATTGTGTGGAAAAGGAATGAAAAATAGCGTGACACAAATGCCCCCTCTTGCTGAATTGTTGATCGACCAATCCCCGGACGCTATTGTATTTGCCGACACGGCGGGCACAATTTGTGTTTGGAATGCGGCGGCGGAGAGGATTTTCGGTTTTTCCGCAAGTGATGCCCTCGGGAAGACTCAGGAGATTATCATTCCGGAGCGTTTTCGCGACGCCCATCGGCGCGGTTTTGAGCGCGCGCTTGCAGAGCGCAGAACCAGGTATGCCGGTCAAGCCCTGCCGACCAGGGCATTGAGAGCGGACGGGACGCAGATCTATGTTGAACTCACCTTTTCCATTGTTCTGGATGCAGAGGGTGACGTTCTGGGCGCGCTTGCACATGCGCGTGACATTACGGATCGTTTCCAGAAGGAGCGAGCTGCTCGAAAGCGCCTACAGGAACTCGAAGAGGGGCTGGCTTGTAAAGCCTGATATATCAAGGCAGCGTGCGTGTTTCCAATACGTCCTATCGCCGGATGAGATTTGTCCCGCCAGACTATAAAAATGATATGGAAGACAATTCGCCTGACATAAAAACCGAACCGGACAAGCTGCAAGCCAAGATAACCAACGCGCCGCGGCTGCCGGGCGTGTATCTGATGAAAGACAAACAGGAGAAGATTCTGTATGTCGGCAAGGCCAAGGATCTGCGCAACCGCATCCGGTCGTACTTCGGGATGAAGGACACGCGACCTATGATCCCCTTTCTCGTGCCGAAGATCGCGGATATCGATTTCATCGTCACCGCGACCGAGAAAGAGGCGCTTATCCTTGAAAACAACCTGATCAAGGAACACCGGCCCCGCTATAACGTCTTCTTCCGCGACGACAAGGATTACCTGAGCCTCCGGATCGACCTGCGCGATCCCTTCCCGCGTTTCGAACTGGTGCGGCGTCCCAAAAAGGATGGCGCGTCCTACTTCGGCCCCTTCGCCTCCAGCATGGCCATGCGCGAGACGCTGCAGTTCGTCCATCAGATTTTTCCGCTGCGTACCTGCAAACCCCTCGAATTCAGGTCGCGTCGCCGCCCCTGCATCGAATATGAGATCAAGCGCTGTCTGGGGCCCTGCTGCGGTCTTATCGGCGAGGCCGCTTACCGCGAACTGGTTGACGACGCCGTCTCGTTCGTCGAGGGGCATGAGAAGCGCCTGGTTGTCAACCTGAAGGCGCGGATGGCCGCAGCGGCGCAGGCCTGGCGTTTCGAGGAGGCGGCGCGTCTGCGCGACATGATCGCCGCCATCGAGGCCACACTTGAAAAACAGAAAATCATGACGCTGTCGTCGAAGAATCAGGACGTCTTCGGCCTCTACCGCGAAGGGAATCTCACTCAGATCTGCATCCTCTTCGTGCGACAGGGAAAGGTACTGGGGAGCAAGAAGCTCCCGCCCATCCGGTTCGATCTGGGGTCCGACGAAATCCTCTCCGCCGTGCTCAAACAATACTACGGCGAGGAATCGCTGATCCCCGAGGAGATTCTCGTCGGCGAGGCAATCGAAGACCGGGAGGTCATCGAGGAGTGGCTGGCGGATAAAAAGGGCGGCCGCGTTGCGATCGAGACGCCCCAGCGCGGCGACCGCAAGGGATTGCTCGACATGGCCATACAGAACGCAGAGAACGCCTTTCGCACCGATCAACTGGCGCGCGACAACCGCGAGGACAGCCTGCGGCTGCTGGCTCGGCATCTGCACTTAAAGAGCCTCCCGGAGCGGATCGAGTGCTTCGACATTTCCAATATCGGCGGAGAGTATGCCGTCGGGTCCATGGTGTCCTTCGCGGGGGGGCTCCCGGACAAGGCACACTATCGCCGCTTCCGGATTCAAACAGTGGCAGGCATGGACGACTACGGGATGATGTACGAGGTTTTGAAGCGTCGCTATGCGGGGAAGGAGGCGCTGCCTGACCTCCTCATGGTGGACGGCGGCAAGGGGCAGCTCGGGATCGCGATGGCAGTCCTGAAAGAACTGGGCATCGCCGACCTCGACGTCATCGGCATTGCCAAGGAGGAGCGTGACGCCGCGCCGATGAAGAAGCCCAAGGGGCGTCTGCAGAAAGGCGAAGACCGTGTCTATCTGCCCGGCCGCAAAGACCCCATCTATCTCTCCCGCCATCCCCGCGAACTCTTTCTCCTGCAACGGGTGCGCGATGAGGCGCATCGTTTTGCCGTAACCTATCACCGCAAGCTCAAGGAGAAGAGCGACTTCCGCTCGGTCCTCGACGATATCCCCGGCATCGGCTCGGCCAAGAAAAAAGCCCTGCTCGCCCGCTTCAAGGGTATCGACGCCATCCGCCAGGCCTCTATCGAAGAGCTCCAGCAGGCCGACGGCATCGGCCCGGATTTGGCGCAAGCGATCGTCGATTTCTTTAGAATTTAAACCGAAGGGGCATCCATGGGGTGTCCCTTCGGTTTAAAAATTCGGCCTCCAAAACATAACATGCTATCGACACCATTTCACTATTTGAAATTATCTAAAATTCTCCGAATTCGTTAACAATACATCCTGCCTTATTATTTCATTGTTTCTGACAATAATGGTTTGACATTTAGAATGCTTCAAGATAACTACTTAACAGTTTTTTTACAGCACTGTTGTCAATGGATTCTTCCGTGCAACCAGGGGGGGGGGTGTAACTTAATTTAAAATTAATGAGTTGCAAAAGCTGGTTCCAGCAATCAGGAGGCGATAGTAATGAAACGAATTCTTACAGTTCTTGTTATTTTCCTGGCAGCGATAACGGTCGTTGCGTGCGGTGGTGGAGGTGGTGGCGGTTCGGCACCGTCCGATCCTGCACCGACCCTTAATTCCATCTCGATATCGCCTGATAATGCGGTCGCCGGCACAACGGATGTCCAGGTCACTTTTACCTTCAATTTCTCCGACAGCGGGGGGAATCTCAACGGCGGTTCATTAAACGCGACGATCGACGGCCAGACCGTGAATATCCCACTGGGCTCCGGTTTCGCAGGCATGACCTCAGGGACAGGCACAGGCACCATTCAATTTACTTATATCGGTGCGTCGATCGGGGCGATCACAATCCCCTGCACACTGACCGATGCCGCCGGGCACACGTCCAATTCGATGAACCTCACCTTTACGCGGAATGCACCGACGTTTCCGGTAAGCTGGGGCGAGCTTTCGCAGGCATACGCAGTCACGATGGCGCCGGACGGGACGCTCCTTGTCGCGGGGACAACCCATGATGCGCTCGATGGACAAGGAAACGCTTATTTCAATGCTTTCGTCAGAAAATTCACGACCAACGGGGTTAGCCTGGGATCAGTCGTCTTATCGTCGTTAGGCGCTAGAGCAAAGACAGTTTTTACGGATGCAAGCGGCAATATATATTTCGCGGGGTCAACGACTGGCAACATTATTGGTACATCGGAATCCTTTAGCAATGGTCCAGTTGGTTATGTAGCCAAATACGATGCTGATGGAAATAAAACGTGGATTAAATACATCGGGCAGGATCTCACGGACGTATCCGTCAACGGCGTTGCAGTTGACTCAAGCGGAAACGTGTATGCAACGGGCTATTTCAGCGGGAGTTTGTTCGGGATAGCCTCGGCAGGCGCAAAAGACGCATTTCTGGCAAAATATGACAGTAACGGGAATTACCTGTGGAGCGTAATCCTCGGCGGTGGTGGTGATGATGTTGTTCAGGGGATCGCATTGGACGCCAGCGGCAACATCTATTTCACAGGCTATACGGGTAGTGATACCTTTGACGGTCTTGCCAATCCTTCTCCGGGTTGGTCGAGGATGTTCATTGCCAAGGTTAATGCTTCCGGCATGAAACTCTGGTCTCAGACACTTGGTGCCAACTTACAAAACTATTATGGGTGGGCCGTCTCAGTCGCGCCCTCCGGGAACATCTATGTTGGCGGAGGGGCTGACATTGATATGGCATTTTTGGCGAAATATGACTCTTCAGGAAATCAGCTTTGGAAGCAGGCGCCGGGATATTATGCAGTGTCCGCCATTGCCATCAGTCCTGCGGAAGATATCTTTGTGACGGGGACTACGCACTCATTGGCCAAATACGATGTTTCTGGAAATCTACAGTGGAGCAAGTCCGCTACCGGGGCTATCATTGTGCCAGTCTCCCAAGCTTACGGGCTGGTATATGGTACAGACAATTACATATACATGGTCGGCTCGGGTCAATCCGACACCACGTTAGCCACCTTGCTGAAATTTGACGCTAACGGTGTACAACAATGAAGTAGCCGTCATATCTGTAACCGTGTTTTAGGATGTTCCGATGAAGCTTCGGAACATCCTAAAACACATCCCTCATTGACACCAGCCCCTTCTCATCTTATATAGTCACAACCGACATGCGTCGTTGCAAATGAAGTGAAGCAATCTGATGTCGAGAAACGTTATCGAGATCGAGTTGGCTGTGTGGCTTTCGTTTTCCGCTGAGTCGACTTCAGGACGAACGCAAAGACTCCAAGTTAAAGAAAATATACCTGCTTTGCTATTTCAACAGGTTAGGGAAAGGCTGCATAAAAAGGTTTAGATGCTAGGCGCGCGAGGACCGGGGCGCGGAGCGTATAAGTTAATACGTGAGCACCACGGCCCCGAGTGCAACAACGCAGATGAATCTTTTTATGCAGCCTTATGTGTCTATATGCCGCTTATCTGGTTAAATAACATCTCCCTGAGCTTCGGCGGGCCGCTGCTGCTCGACGGCGCGACGCTGCGGATCGAGGAGGGTGAACGGATCGGGCTGCTTGGCCGCAACGGGTCGGGAAAGTCCACCTTCATGAAGCTCCTGCATGGCGACATCCCGCCCGATCAGGGCGGAGATCGTCCGTCCGGGCGCAGTGCGCGTGGCCCTGCTGCCGCAGGAGGTTCCGGACAATCTGCCGGGAACGGTCTATGACATCGTGGCGTCCGGAGGACAGGCCCATCTGGAACTCCTACGGAAATACCATGACCTCTCCATGCAGGTTGCTCATCATTGCGGGACAGCCTACCTGAAGGAACTCGAACAGGTTCAGCATGAGCTGGAGGCGGCCGGCGCATGGCACTTCCATCAGCGTGTCGAGACCGCGATCGACTGGTGCAGCCTCGATGCGGAGGCGTCTTTCCAGTCCCTTTCAGCCGGGATGAAACGTCGGGTCTTTCTGGCGCGGGCCCTGGCCGACGAGCCGGATCTGCTCCTGCTCGACGAACCCACCAACCATCTCGATATCGCCTCGATCCTCTGGCTGGAAGACTTTCTGCTCAAATTCAACAAGACCCTGCTCTTCGTGACGCACGACCGCGCGTTCCTGCAACGTATCGCGACGCGTATCGTCGAGATCGACCGGGGGCGGCTCTTATCCTTTGAGTGCGACTATGCGACCTATCTGGAGCGACGTCAGGCCTTGCTCGATGCCGAGGAAAATGCCTGGGGGGATTTCGACAAAAAGCTCGCCAAGGAAGAGGCCTGGATCCGGCAGGGGATCAAGGCGCGCCGGACGCGCAACGAGGGCCGGGTGCGCGCCCTGATGAGGCTCCGCGAAGAGCGCGATGCGCGACGGGAGCGGAGCGGTACCGCGCGGATTGCCATCCAGGAGGCGGAGCGCAGCGGGCGGCTCGTTGTCGATGCGGAAAACGTCTCTTTCGCGTATGGCGACCGGAAAATCGTCGAGAACTTTTCGACCACGATCCTGCGCGGCGATCGGGTCGGTATCATCGGACCGAACGGGGCGGGAAAGACGACGCTGCTCAGGATCCTGCTGGGCGAACTGGCCCCGCAGCAGGGTCGGGTGCGGCTCGGGACGAATCCCCGGATTGCCTACTTCGACCAGCTCCGCGCGCAACTCGACGATGACCGGACCCTCAAGGACAATGTCGCCGACGGCAACGATACTGTTTTTTTCGGCGGCGCGCCGCGTCACGTGATCGGCTATCTCCAGGATTTCCTCTTTCCACCCGATCAGATTCTGGCGCCTGTACGATCTCTTTCCGGGGGCGAGCGCAACCGGCTGCTGCTCGCCAAGCTCTTCAGCGTGCCGTCGAATGTCCTGGTGCTTGACGAGCCCACGAACGATCTGGACACGGAAACCCTGGAACTGCTGGAGACGCGCCTGCTCGACTATGCGGGGACGATCCTGCTCGTCAGCCACGATCGCGCCTTCCTGAACCACGTCGTAACCTCGACGATCGTCTTTGAGGGCAATGGCCGCATCGGGGAGTACGTCGGAGGCTATGATGACTGGCTCCGCCAGTGCGCTTCTCAAACGGAATCTACGAAGCCTGTCCAGAAACCACCCAAAAACGAAAAGCCCCGGAAGGAGAAAACGCCTTCGGACAAACGCAAGCTCTCCTTCAAAGAGGCCGGGGAACTGGAGGCGCTTCCCGGGCAGATCGAAGCGATGGAAAAGGAAAGGGCGGAGATTCTCGATCTGCTCAGTTCACCGGCCTTTTATGCGGAGGGGAATCCCGCGCGCGTTGCCGAGACCAACGCGCGCCTGGAAGCGCTGGAGGGCGAACTGGAAGCGGCCTACCATCGGTGGGACGAACTGGAGCAGCTTGCGCCTAAGTGACAACGTGCGCCCTTGAGTTTTTCATTTGACAACTTCGCCGGATCTTTCTAGAAAACGGATACCCGTTTTGCTAAAGACCGTGCTGCGTCCCATGCCTTTCTCAAATTCGTCGCGAGGATTTGACTGATGCTCAAACGTACCCTGTTAGCCGTTCTGGACCGTATTCTGCTCGCGCTGATCGCCCTGCGCTACCGGGTGACGGTCAAGGGGGCCGATGTTCTTCTCGACGGACGGCCGCACCTTATCCTTCCCAACCATCAGGCCCTCATGGATCCCGTCATCGTGGTGACGGAGATCTATCGCTTCGTCCCTGTCGTTCCAGTGGTGCTGGACAAGTATTTCAACAAAGGGATTTTGAAACCGTTTTTCCGCATCATCGGCGGCGTGCCTGTCACGGACCTGTCCATGGAGAACCGCAACCCCGACGTGCTGCGTGAGGTCATGTCCGGCGCGATTGAAGCGTTACAGCAGGGACAGAGCATTCTGCTATACCCGGCGGGGCAGTTGGCCGGACAGGGCTACGAGAAGATCTTCAACAAGCAGAGCGCCTGGGCCATTGCCGGGATGTTGCCCGAAAATGCCCGGATTATCGGGGTGCGCCTCTCCGGCCTTTGGGGCAGCATGTGGTCCCGAGCCTGGGTCGGCCAGTCCCCCAATGTCGAGTGGACGGTGCTCAAGGCCCTCTTCTATATGATGGCCAATCTGGTCCTCTTCCTGCCGCGCCGCAACGTCATTCTCGAATTTGCCGATATCACCGACGAGGCGCTTCAGCGGGCAAAACTCGGTCGGAACGAATTCAACCTCTTTTTGGAGAGCTACTTCAACGCCAACGGCGAAGAGCCGGTGCGCTTTCTGAAACACTACTTCTATGCCCCTGCCCTCAAGCGGACGCTGCCGGAGCGGGTGAAGGGATCGGTGGCCGATATCGAAACCACGCTCCTCTTTACTGAAGAGGAGATCCCCGAGGATGTCCTGCGGGGGGTGACGGCCATCCTCGTCCAGGATGCCCATCTGGAAGAAAAGGCCATTACCCTGAACGCCAACTTGAGTCTCGATCTGCACATCGACTCTCTCGGACTGGTGAATGTCATTATGGCGATCGAAGAGCGGTTTCACCGCAAGGCCGATGTGGAGATCGCCACGGTCAAGACCGTCGCCGATCTCTGCCTCATCGCGATGAACCGCAAGATGGATAACGAGCTCCTCAAACCCTGCCGATTCGACGATCGTCGCAGCCCGGTCACGCGTGTCACCGTCGACCCCGACGCAACGATTCCGGCCCTCTTCCTGAAGACCTTCAGCCACTATGGCAAAGATCCCTTTGCCTACGACAAGCTCCTGGGGACAACCCCGCGGCGATCCTTTCTGCTCAAGGCCTGCGTGGTAGCTCGCATTTTAAAAAATGAGATTGACGGGGACTACGTCGGCATCATGCTCCCGGCGCTTCAGAGCACGACCCTGCTCGTGGCTGCCACGTATCTGGCGGGAAAGATTCCGGTCATGCTCAACTGGACGGGCGGCCCCAAGGTGATGACCCACTGCGTCGAGCATGTCAACCTCCGACAGGTCGTCACGGCGCGGAGTTTTTATAACCGCGTGGCGGATCTGCTGCCGCAGGATGTCCAGAACAGATGTCTCTTCCTGGAAGAAAAGGTCAAGGCCGCGACGCTGGGCGTGAAACTCTCGGGGCTGATGTCTTTCCTGCTTCGCCGTGCGCCGCAGACGCGGCCGGAGGATGTAGCGGTCGTTCTCTTCACCTCGGGGAGCGAGGCGCTGCCGAAGGCGGTAGAGCTCACGCACCGCAACGTGCTGACCGATCTGCACGGCAGCTTCGAACACATCGACCTGAAGACGGACGAGATCCTGCTGGCCTTCCTGCCGCCCTTCCACAGCTTCGGATTCACCATCCTGACGGTTCTACCGCTGGTGACAGGCGTCAAGACCGCCTATACGCCCGATCCGACCGACAGCCGCGAGGTTCTGAAGATTCTTCTCCACGCCAAGGCAACGGTGCTCCTGGGTACGCCGACCTTCCTGAAGATGCTGCTGGCCATCTCGACAGGAAACGATCTGAAGCACGTCCGGCTCGCCGTCTCCGGCGCCGAGAGCCTGCACCCGTCGGTTCTGGAAATGTTTGTCCAGAAGACGGGCGGAAAGGCCGATCTGCTGGAGGGGTACGGCATCACCGAGTGTTCGCCTGTTCTGACGCTCAATCCGCGCGAATTGCAGAAGACGAAGAGCGTCGGCACCTTTATCAAAGGCGTCGAGGGGCTCGTCGTCGTTCTCAATACGAACGAGCCGTTGCCGCAGGGGCGCGAGGGGATGATCCTCGTTCGAGGTGCCAGCGTCTTCGGCGGGTATCGCGATCCGGCGCTGGTGTCGCCCTTTGTAACGGTCGGCAGCGTTTCCTGGTATAAGACTGGAGACCTGGGCTATATCGATGGTGACGGCTACCTCTTCATTACCGGACGCCTCAAACGGTTCATTAAGATCGCCGGCGAAATGATCAGTCTGCCCGCCATCGAAGAGGCCCTGTTGGAAAAGTATGGCGATCCGGAAAAGACCGTGCTGGCCGTGGTCGGAGACGACAAGCTCCATCCGCCGCGCATCGTGCTCTTTGCCACGCTGCCGATCGATTTGGCCGAGGCAAACAATTATCTGGTGCAGTCCGGGTTCTCGAATCTGGCGCGGATCCACGCGATTCAGCAGATCGAGGAGATTCCTCTGCTCGGAACAGGAAAGACGGATTATAAGCGGCTGTCGCCGCAGTGACGAGTAACAAAGTAACGAGTGACAGGCAGAAACGCATCCGGTAACATGTCTGGCCCATCAGAACCTGAGCTGTAGCGTCACTCGCAGTTGTTTGACGGTTTACTTCTGACTAACTTCGCAAGTTGGTCTCGTTTAAATTACCGCGATCTTGACTTGTTACTTGTAACTTGTCACTCGTGACTGCGGCATCGGCCGCTTCTAACTCATGAAAAACATTTTATTCGATCGTCGCTTTTGGCCGGTGTTTCTGACTCAGTTTCTCGGGGCCTTCAACGACAATGTCTTCAAGAACGCCATCGGCATCCTGATTGCCTATAAGGCCTATACCCTCGCGGGGCTGTCGCCGGAGCAGATGGTCTCGTTGTGTGGCGGAATCTTCATCCTGCCTTTCTTCCTCTTTTCCGGTCTCGCGGGAGAATTGGCTGACAAGTATCGAAAACCGCGAATCATGCAGGCCGTCAAGCTCCTCGAGGTTGCCATCATGATCCTTGGCCTGATCGGTTTCGTGCGGGGCAATCTGGAACTGCTGCTCATCGGACTCTTCCTCATGGGGATTCATTCCTCGCTTTTCGGGCCCGTCAAGTACAGTATCCTCCCCCACCTGCTGCATCCCGATGAGCTGGTGGCGGGTAATGCCTACGTTGAGACGGCGACATTTATCGCCATCCTGTTGGGCTCCATCCTGGGGGTGCAGTTGATCGCGATGCCTGAGACCGGCGCATGGATTACGGGCATTCTGGTGATCGCCGTTGCGGCTGCGGGATTCGGGACGAGTTTGGCGGTCAACCCCATCGCGGCCGTTGCCCCTGAACTCAAGCTTCGCTTCAATCCCATTGCCACTGCGGTAGAAACGGTACGGATCGCCAGGGAGGTGAAGAGCGTCTTTCTATCCGTCCTCGCGATTTCCTGGTTCTGGTTCTTCGGGATCTGCCTGCTGTCCATCTTTCCCGTTTACTGCAAGGATTTCCTGAAGGCCGACGAGTCGGTGGTGACCCTCTTCCTGGTTCTCTTTTCAGTGGGTATCGGTGCGGGATCGATCCTCTGCGAACGGCTCAGCTTCAAGCGGACCGAACTGGGCCTGGTCCCGCTGGGGTCCATTGGCCTGTCTCTGTTCGCGTTCGATATCTTTCTTGTGGGGCAGCCCGTCTTCGGGGCCGGGCACGCGCTGATCGATTGGAGCGGTTTTCTGTCCAGCCCGGCGGGGCGTCGGATTGCGATCGATCTCTTCCTGCTGTCCATTTTCGGCGGCTTCTATACGGTGCCGCTCTATACCTTCATTCAGCAGCGGTCGGCGGCAGCCGTGCGTTCGCGTGTCATCGCCGCCAACAATATCCTGAACGCCCTCTTCATGGTCGTGGCCGCAGGCTTTCTCATGGGCCTCTATGCCTTCGGACTCAGCTATCCCCAGATCTTTCTGATTCTGGCCCTGCTGAACATCGCCGTGGCGGTTTATATCTACACGGTCATCCCCGAATTTCTCCTGCGTCTGGTCGTCTGGGTCGTGGTCAATCTCGTTTACCGCCTGAAGGTGACGGGTCGCGAACACCTGCCGGCCGAAGGGCCCTTTGTGATCGTCTGCAACCATGTGAGTTACATGGACGGACTGGTCCTCGGCAGCGCCTGCCCGCGGCCGGTGCGTTTCGTCATGCACTATTCCTTTATGAAGCTGCCAATGCTGCGGTGGTTTTTCAGGGATCTCAAGATCATTCCGATTGCGGGGGTCAGAGAAAACCGGGCGATTCTTCAGGAGGCGCTTGCCCGGATCGATCGGGAGCTGGAAACAGGAGAGGTGGTCGGCCTCTTCCCGGAGGGACATCTGACGAAGGACGGCAAGCTTCAGCCTTTCCAGACGGGGATCGAAACAATCTTGGCGCGTCAGTCGGTGCCGGTGGTTCCGGCCTGTCTGCACGGTCTGTGGGGGAGTTACTTCAGCTGCAAGGACGAAGGGCATCGCAGGCCCTTCCGCCGCCGCTGGTCCCGGATCGGGGTCACCTTCGGCCCGCCCCTGCCGCCGGAAGAGGCGACAGCGGAACGATTGCAGGCCATTATCGCCGGGATGCGGATAGAGGCTCAACCGTAACGGCGCCCGTCCGTGGGCAGTTTCGAGTTGTACGGTAACTACAAGTGTACTCGTCTTGTGCCTGCTGCCTGTTACCCGTCACTCGTGATGAACTCGTAAAAGGTCGAGTAACTCGTCATTGCGAGGAACGTAGTGACGAAGCAATCTCATAATGTCAGCTGGTTAGATTGCTTCGCTTCGCTCGCAATGACCCGGAAACATACTTTTTACGAGACCATCACTTGTGATGAACTCGTAAAAAATCACGTTTCGTGTCATTCCCGCGGAGGCGGGAATCCAGATTTTTCAAGGCGGTATGGATCCCCGCCTTCGCGGGGATGACAATAAAGACTCGACGTTGACTTATTACGAGACCGTCACTCGTTACTTGTAACTTTGTCACTTCGGCGTCAGCCGCTTTTCTTCCGCGCCTTCTTCCGCTTCTTCTCCTCCAGCCAGGACTCATGTTCCCGGATGAGGGTCTGCACGTCCTTTTTCTCGCTGTACATATCGATTGTCCGGGCGTAGTCCTTTTTGCCGACCTGAATGACCTCGATGGGCTTGGTGAGAAAGCCCTGGATCTCTTCCAGCCGCTCCCGCTCCTCTTCGCTGCAGAAGGACAGCGCTATGCCCTTGCGCACCCCGCGTCCCGTACGCCCCACGCGGTGGACGTAGTTCTCGGCCTTTTCCGGCAGGTCGTAGTTGATGACATAGTTGACGTCCGGGATATCGATGCCGCGCGCGCTTACATCGGTCGCAATGAGGATTTTTGCTGCGCCCTCTTTGAACTGCTGCATGACCTCGAGGCGAGCCGCCTGCTCCTTCTCGCCGTGGAGGGTGATCGCCGGAATACCGACCCGCTCCATGGCCTTCGCGACCCTTTCTGCGCGGACCCGCGTCCGGACAAAGACGATGATCTTACTGTCCGGGTTTTCCCGGATGAAACGCTCCAGAAAGAAACGCTTATCATCCATCTCGACAAACATGACCGCATGAGACACATTGGCTGATACGGGGTCTTCCGGAGAGATCTGGATGCGGATGGCGGTGCTTTTGACCTGCGAAAAGGCCAGCTTCTTGATGGCCGGATTGATGGTTGCCGAGAAGAAGAGGGTCTGGTGTTTCTGGGGGAGCATCTTTTTTACGAACTCGATGTCACGGATAAAGGACGGATCAAGCATCCGGTCCGCCTCGTCAAGGACGAGCGTGGTGATGCGTTCCAGGCGTATATGACCCTGGTGGATGAGATCGAACATGCGGCCGGGGGTCGCGATCAGGATATCGATCCCCTCCTGGAGTTTGGCAATCTGCCCGTCCTGCTCGACGCCGCCGATCACGGCGAAGGGTTTTACGCGGGTATGCTTCGCGAGGTCTGCGAAGACTTCGCCGATCTGCACGGCCAGTTCACGGGTCGGGACCATGACGAGGCACTTGATGCCCGTCTCCCGCTTGCCTTGCTTGGCGCGGTGAACCCGGTCGATGAGCGGGATGGCGAAGGCCGCCGTTTTTCCCGTGCCCGTCTGGGCCACGGCCATAACATCCTCTCCCTTCAGAATCGAGGGCATGGCCCGGAACTGGATGTCGGTCGGTCGCTTGAAGCCGAGCCGGGCGAGATTATCCTTGATTGTCTCCGAGATGGGGTATTTATCAAATTTCATGATTTATCTTCCGTTTGTTCGTGATCTGATACATATCGTTGCGCCCGGATAAAAGCAATCTCTATCTCCGCTGGCCGACCGATGGATGATGAAAACCGTTTGTAAATTTTGACGCATCTTCACGCTTGAAAAACGCGAACGCCCTGCTACAATGAACCGCTATTCCGTCTGAGGCGGTTGGGCGGGCCCTGACGATTTTTTCTTCTTCCCTTGCGGCTCCACATCGACGATCGTTCTCGTGGTCGCGGTGGCTCTGCGAGGATTATTCGTGCAAATGATTGTTGGATGGGTGTATCAGGTTAGGGGTCTGCTTTAATATATATCAGGTGCCAGGAGGAAAATATTTTAATGACAAATATTTATGAAAAATTGCGAGACAAGCTGGACACGATGGTAAAGGGCTATCCCAAAACGGAGTCCGGCGACGAAATAGATTTTCTGAAAGCATATTTCAGCGAAGAGGACGCCGAGCTGTTCATTGCCATGAAACCCGGATGGCTATTGCCCTCTGAAGTAGCGTCAGAAATGAAAATCGATGCTTCCGTTGCCGCCGAAAGAATGGAGAGCATGGCGCAAAGAGGGCTCCTCTTCAGGCTCAAAACACCGGAAGGTGTTCGTTATCGCCTTGTCCCGGCCATTCATGGTTTTCTGGAACTGAACCTCAATTACCTGCCGGAAAAAGGCCTCAAGCACTTCGGCCGCTATTTCATTAAAGGCGGTTTTGCCAAAACACTGCTGGATTATGATGTGCCGATCGCCAGGACCATTCCGATCCAGACGGCGCTCACCGCCGACAAACAGGTTCTCCCCATTGATGATGCCATCGGCATCATCAAATCTCACAAAACAATAGCCGTCGCGGACTGCTTCTGCCGCAAACAGGCTCAGGTCCTGGGCCGCGGGTGTCAACATGCTTTGGAGACCTGTCTTGTTTTCGACTATTTTGCCCAGTACTACATTGATAATAACATGGGCCGTTTTATCACGCCTGAAGAAGCCATCGCCATTGTTCAGAGAAGCGACAAGGAAGGCATGGTCATTCAGGTGGCAAATTCCAAGACCGGCGAGTTTATGTGCAGTTGTTGCGCCTGCAGCTGCGGTTTCATGGTTGCCTTGAATCATTTCGGAGGCCCTTCCCGGGAACTCCAGCACAACTATGTTTGCCGCAAGGATGACACTTTGTGCAACAACGACGGTATTTGTGTCGACCGTTGCCCCGTCCACGCGTTCAAGGTGATCGATAACAAGGTCGAATTCCAGCAGGCGCTTTGCATCGGATGCGGATTATGCGTAACGACCTGTCCGACCAAGGCGCTGACACTTGTCCAAAAACCCGCGGATAAACTCTATGTTCCGAATAACGAGACCCTGTTTGATACGTATGAAGAAATGGGCCGCAAGCACAGGGACGCCAAGCATAAAGAATAAATTTTCAACGCCCATGAGTGGGCGGATATCATTTACTTACTTGCTCCGCAGGGAGCTGCGACCGACAGGGTTGCCGCCTCATTGAAGACTCACCGGAGCAAGCTCCGGCGAATCTCCGATTCCCAAGGTAGATACTTGGTTCTGATTCGCTCGCTTGCCCCGCCGCAAGCAGCGGGGAATGCGCTCGCTGAAGAATTCAAGCGCTTGACCGGGTAGAAAAAGACTGATAAAAAGGCTCGCATGTGCCTTGGGGAGGGGGACGCATCTTTCACCCCCGTTTTTCAGGTACGCCCCGGGAGGTCATGGGACGTATGGACTTATACAAGGGGGTCCATCGGCCGTTCGGCTTCTTGAAAAATCAAAAATAAAAAAGCGGAGGTGAAAATGGAAGGTAAATTTGCAAACCCGGCGCCCCTCGGTCTGATGGGCTTCGGCATGACAACGGTTCTTCTCAACATTCACAATGCGGGATTCTTCCCCATCGGGACCATGATCCTGGCCATGGGAATTTTCTATGGCGGTCTGGCCCAGGTGATCGCGGGCATTCTGGAGTTCAAGAAAGGGAACACCTTCGGCATGACGGCCTTTACATCTTACGGGATGTTCTGGTTGACGCTGGTTTTCCTCATTGTCTTCAAGCCGATCCTGCCCGCGACCGACGAGGCATTCATGGGCTGGTATCTGTTCATGTGGGGCGTCTTCACGTTCTTCATGTGGATCGGGACCTTCGGGAAGAACAGGGCCATCCAGTTCGTCTTTTTGAGCCTGGTGGTTCTCTTCTGGCTGCTGGCAATCCGTGACTGGACAGGAAACGCCGCAATCGGCGCCTTTGCCGGCTGGGAAGGGATCATCTGCGGCGCCTCGGCGATCTATCTTGGAATGGCTGAGGTGATCAACGAATCCCTCGGAAAGACCGTTCTGCCGATCGGTGAGAGATAAGCGAGCGCTGTAACAAAATCACGTCGACAACAGGGGGGCGAACCATTGCGGTTCGCCCCTTTTTTTGTCCTGCGGCAGGCAACGTGCGAAAGCAAGGCCTTAGCGCTTCTCAAACGTTACACTTGGTTCAGGGGAAATCACCCGCTTGAATGATTGTCCCTCCTTGCGCTTGATCATGTTTCGACCTAGGTCAGCCTTCCCTAAGACAAACAACCCTGCTGAAAAGATCAGGAAGTCTGTTCTTTATTATCCTGAACGCAGACCCATGGTTACGTACAGTTCCGTCAGGCTTGATATGCATTCTGAGTTCAAGCATCGTATCGCCTGCTTCTACAAGACGGTTGAATGCCTGCACGTCGGGATCCAAACACCAAGTAAGCGTTCTATAGTGAAATTCCTCTTGGGCCTCTCTGCCCCTATTCAGTGCCGCAATAAAAACGGTTTCCTTAAGCTTTTCGTCCAAGCGTTTCTTAATATCTCTAAACTCATAAAAGGCGACAGGAACGGAGCATCTTTGGATGTCTATTTCTTCCCGGGGATTGACGATCTCAAATTTCAGACCGTGGGAATTTTGACTAATCTTGATAGTTGAATAAAGCGCATAACGACCATTGTCATCGATATAACCATACTGTTTTACTCTTTCAGCCATACTCTCAAGTCCATCCTTCCAACGCGGTTCCTTCAGGAAAAGATTTGTTTTTTCGGCCCTGTCAAGCCTCAAATCCTTTGACCTGAATGTCTTGATTTCAATCCCCTTGAAATCCGCCCAGCCATCGTTATTTTCTCGAATGCCGACCAGCGTTTCAAACGTGTACCCCACTCCTGTTGAGCCAGCGCGCATCGTGCGAATAAAACCTCTTCGTTTTATATCGTCAAACATGCCAAGCAATTCGGCAAGTGCCTCCGACTGGTTCGTCGTCGTGTCATATGACCAGTTTTTTTCAAGGAAAAAAAGGCTTGGACGAATATCAGAGGGAAATCCGAATTCACGACATAGTGCTGCATATGCAGGAACTTCAGGATAAAGGACATGAACCTCGTATGTACGCGAAGAATCTCGCCTGCGGGCAATTACTATGAGCGTGTTTGGCGGAGCGCTATCGAGTTTTTTTGAATGTAGTGCGGTTATGCGACGCTCCGGATATCGATGATAATGCTTGTACGAGCTATCGATCCGACGGACGGAGTCACCGTGCCGAGATAGCGTGGTTATTGCTTCGGTGTAGTTAATTGCAAGGCCCGGCACAAAATCCCTGATTTCAGGAAAAAACTCATAAGCACTGGTGGGTATTAATACCCCATGCCTTCCCGAATCATCATTTGCCGTGATAATCTTGCCGAATACAGCGTCAACCTGTTCAGGATTGATAAGGACAGATGCCAGTGCGGATACGCTTTTAGTCAATGTCTACCCCCTCGATCTCTATGGTATCACTACCCGCCTTTATCCATGAGGAAAGCAGCGAGACTAGAGTTTCCTCAGTGATGCGCGATCTGCCCTTGATGGCGCATTCCCACACAATGGCGACCCTCCAGCCAGTTGCATGCAAGGTAGTAACAGCCCTGTGGTCGTTTTCTCTGTTACGACTGATCTTTGATTGCCAGAACTCAGGTCGCGTTAACGGCCACTTGAACAGGTGACAGTCATGACCATGCCAAAAACATCCATGAATGAAGATTACAGCATGGTAACGCGAAAGAACAATATCCGGTTTACCCGGCAGCTTCTTTTCGTGTAGCCGATACCGGAATCCCTTCCCGTGAAGGAGCTTGCGGATGAGGAGTTCTGGACGAGTATTCCTCCCGCGGATTCCTGACATCATTTGACTTCTTGCGTGCGGACTTACTATATCCGTCATTTTGTCTGGCCTCTTTCAACCTCACAATGTGTGGTTTCATGATCCGCGCAATCTCCCTGATAACTGGCACTACCACGGCATTTCCAAACTGCTTGTAGGCTCTGGTATCTGAAACAGGAATAATAAATTCCTTATCAGACCGATCAAACCCCATCAGTCGTGCACACTCACGGGGCGTCAATCGACGGGGATTTTTCCCTTTGCCGCGATCGATCAGGATCTCGCTGCCGTCCTTGTAGTACCGGGCAGAAAGTGTGCGGGCGATATCATTCCTGCCGACCCGACCGAAACCGAAACCGTTTCCGGCGGCCTTGTGCTTGGCGGCATAATTTTGCAGATACAGCCAGAGTTTGTCGGTCAGGATATATTTGCGATCCACTTCCTCCTCTGGTTGCATGATGTCCCGCAGGGTCGTTGCCTGCGGTCCGGGATGCCGGAAATCATCCCACGAAAAGGCGGTGTCGCCGTCAAAGCCGACAATAAATATCCGCTCCCGGTGCTGCGGCACAAAACCTTTGGCATCAATGACCTTGAAGTGAACCTTGTATTTGAGGTCATTCACAAGGGTGTCCATAATGACCCGGAAGGTGTTTCCCTTGTCGTGTCGCTCAAGATTTTTCACGTTTTCGAGCAGGAATGCAGGCGGGCGGAGTTCTCCGAGAATGGATGCAATATGAAAGAAAAGATTGCCCTGTTCCTTGCACGCAAAACCATGCGGGCGGCCGAGGGCATTCTTCTTGCTGACGCCGGCGATAGAGAACGGCTGGCAGGGGAACCCGGCCAGCAGCACATCCGGTGTCACCGGTATGCGTCTCCGGATGTCGCCGACGATGTCGTTGATGTCGCCTGCCAGTTCATGATCGACATCGAAATTGGCGCGGTACGTCCTTTGCGCGTATTCATCCCATTCACAGGTAAACACGCATCGGCCGTCGTTGTCTTCGAAGCCCATGCGCAGCCCGCCGATGCCGGCAAAGAGGTCGATAAACGTAAAGTCGGATTGTTTTGAGGTGGAGTTGTAAAGCTGGAGACAAAGTTGCTCCATAACCGTTAGGTCGCTTTTGGAAGCCTTTGTTTCACCGGATTCCCAGCGTCTGATTGTTCTGGCGGTTTTACCGATATGCCCGGCCAGCGTGTCATATCCGAAAGCCGCAACCGCGTTTTTTATAATCCATACCGGTCCCTGTTCCATGGAGCCTCTCTTGTTTTGGGAAATTTTTTGACACTTTGTCATAAATCATTCCTAATTTGCAAGGGCAATCATTGCGCACAGGAGGATTTTGATCCTTGACTTCCTTAGAAGTCACTCTTGCATTCGCACGGACAGTAATATAGGCCTGAGCAGGCCATGTATATTTGAGACATCGATGAGACCGCAGCCAATGATTGATCCTGACATCAGGAAGGAAAATCATGTTGCTGCCCGCGTTAGCTTCCGTTGACTTGTTTGTTAGCGCACGTTGGTAAAACAAGGAAAACAGGGATGCCCGTGAAGTCATGCGCATCCAGGATGATGCGTGATTGTCGCCATAGCCATTGAGACGTGCCCGAAAGCCTACCATGAAAATTCGGATTGACATTCCGAATTTTCATGGTAGTTCGCGGGAACAGCGGGCCGCCCATGAAATTATGCGATTCCCTGGCTTCAAACCAAAGTTGACATTGGATGTCCTTTGTATATTCTTCCTGAGAACTCACGCTTGCATTCGCACCGGCAGTCATATAGATCATGGCTCCATGAGGGCATCGTTGAGACCGCAGCCTGTTATGCATCCTGATGACAGTAAGGAAAGACATGTATCTCCCCACCACCAAACATGAAATGAACCGGCTGGGTTGGGATCGGGCCGATGTGATTCTCGTTACGGGCGACAGTTACGTCGACAGTCCCTATATCGGCGTGGCGTTGATCGGCAGGGTGCTTCAGGCCGCGGGCTTCAGAACCGCCGTCATTGCCCAGCCTGATATGGACAGTGACGCGGACATTGGACGACTGGGGGAGCCGCTTCTGTTCTGGGGCGTTTCATCCGGGTCCGTGGATTCCATGGTCGCGAACTACACCGCTGCTGGAAAGCGTCGAAACACGGACGACTACACGCCTGGCGGCATCAACAACCGTCGGCCGGATCGCGCCCTGATCCAGTACACCAATCTCATCCGGCGGTATTTCAAAAAAGCGGCCCCCATCGTTCTCGGCGGGCTGGAAGCGAGTCTGCGCCGGGTCAGCCATTACGACGTCTGGTCAAACCGGATCCGGAAATCCGTGCTCTTCGATGCCACGGCAGATTATCTGGTCTACGGCATGGCGGAAAAAACCGTGACGGCCCTGGCCCGCGCCTTGAAACACGGAGAGTCCCCCGAGGCCATCCCGGGGCTGTGCTATCTCTCCCCAACGCCGCGGGACGGATACATCGAACTGCCTTCCCACGACGACGTCGCCACGGACAAAGCGGCCTTCATCCGCATGTTCCACACATTTTACCGGAACAACGATCCCCTGACAGCCACCGGACTCTGCCAGAAACAGGGCGACCGGTACCTGATCCACAATCCCCCTTCTGCCCGTCTCACCACGGCGGAGCTAGATGCTATCCATGATCTTCCCTTTGAGCGGGAGCTTCACCCCTTCTACCGGGCGCAGGGGGACGTCAGGGCTCTGGATACGATCCGCTTTTCCCTTCCCATTCACCGGGGCTGTTACGGAGAATGCCGTTTCTGCGCGATCACCATTCACCAGGGGCGGACCGTGACATGGCGGAGCGAATCCTCCATCCTGAAGGAGGCGGAAGCCATGGCGCGGCATCCCCTGTTCAAAGGAACCCTCTCCGATGCCGGAGGCCCCACGGCCAACATGTATGGATTCGAGTGCGCAAGGAAAATCGTCAAGGGTGCCTGCGCCGACAAGAGCTGCCTCTTCCCCGCGGTCTGCCCCGGCCTGAAGCCCGACCACGGCCCCTTGATCCGGCTACTGCGGAAATTGAGGGCCGTCAAAGGCGTCAAGCACGTGTTCAGCGCCTCCGGTATCCGATATGATCTCGTTCTGGCAGATCAAGCCAACGGACCTGACTATCTGGCTGAAATCGTCCGCTACCATGTCTCCGGCCAGTTGAAAATCGCACCGGAACACAGCGAAAAAGACGTTCTGGATCTGATGGGAAAACCGGGAACAAAGGATCTGCTGTCTTTCAAGCGCGCCTTCGACGATCTTTCACGCAAGGCCGGAAAGAAACAGTTCCTGACCTATTACCTCATTGCCGCCCACCCCGGCTGCCGGGATCTTCACATGACCCGCCTCAGGGATTTCGTTGTCGGTCAACTGGGCATCCGACCCGAACAGATCCAGGTTTTTACGCCCACGCCATCCACCTATTCAACGCTGATGTATTGCACGGGGATCGATCCGTTCACGGGAAAATCCGTGTTTGTGGAAAAAACAAACGAAGGACGCGACCGGCAGAAAAGCATCATCCTCGGCAACCCGAAGGGAACAAGCGGAAAACGCCATCCGGGCGACCGGTCCGGCGTATATGTCAAGGCCCGCGATCAGCGGAAGTTGAAGACACCCCGGAACAAGCCGCACGCGGAAAGGCAAGCCCCTGCGAAGCCCCGATTCCTAAGGAAAAAGGTTTAGAATGACGGCTCATGCGCGGTGCCGTCCTGCCATTGGCCCCTTTATGGTTTATTCAGCCGCGCTTTCACACCCAGCCGATGAAACAGCAGCGCCGATGGGCAGAAGCCGGTCAGTCCGAAGTTCACCAGCATGATGCCGACCAGGGCGGTAAGGATCAGCCAGTAGAGACTGAAGACAACCGCCAGCAGCAGGCTCAGGAGCACCATCGTGCCGCCCATCGTATAGATCAGCCGTTCCAGATACCACTTGTCCGTCTGCAAGAGATACATTTCACGTCTCCTCTCTTTTGTTTTTACTGGTGACCGACTACTTCTGGCTAACTTCTGAGATGGTCCCGGTTCAATCGCCGCGATTTTGCTTGTCACCCGTTACTTGTGATGGTTCCGTAAAAATGCCCATTTCATGTCATTGCGAGCGCAGCGAAGCAATCTAACCCGCTGGATTTATAAGATTGCTTCGTCACTGCGTTTCTCGCAATGACGCGTTTCCAGACTTTTTACGTGGCCGTTACTTGTGACTCGTCACCGCGGCGTCAGCCGCTGTTGATATTGCTTCAGCCGGAAGTAGAGCACCGGCACCATGGTTCGCGACAAGAGCGTCGCCGCGATTTCGCCGAACATCAGCGCGATCGCCATGCCCTGAAAGATCGGATCGAAGAGGATGACCGACGACCCGACCACCACCGCGGATGCAGTGAGGAGCATCGGCCGGAAGCGAATGAGTCCCGCCTGGACGACTGCCTCCTCCAGGACCATGCCCTGGGCAAGCTTCAAGTCAATGAAATCCACCAGGATAATGGCATTGCGCACCACGATCCCCGCCCCGGCGATAAAGCCGATCATCGAGGTCGCTGTGAAGAAGGCGCTAAACAGGGCGTGCCCAGGCAGAATGCCGATGAGCGAGAGCGGAATCGGCGCGAGGATAACGAGCGGGGTCATGAACGACCGGAACCACCCCACCACGATCACGTAGATCAGGAGCAGTACCACGGCAAAGGCGATCCCCATATCCCGGAAGACCTCGTAGGTGATGTGCCATTCGCCGTCCCACTTCATTGCATAGCGGTCCTCCAGCCAGGGCTGTGTGGCCGTGTGCTGTTCGAGCTCATAGCCCTCGGGGAGTTTGAGCTTTTCGATTTCCCTTCCCATCTTCAGGATCGGATAGACGGGGCTTTCGTCCTTTCCCGCAACATCGCCAATGACATAGACCACCCGCTTGAGGTTCTTGCGGTAGATGGTCTGGTCTTCAGGGATCTCGGATACGCGGACCAGTTCCGCAAGACTGATCGCCCGTCCATCCGGTGTTGTCAGCGAAACGGCGCGAAGGCGCTCGATTCCCGCGCGGTCAGCCAGGGGCGCCCTCAGGAGGATCTCGACCGGCTCCTTGTCTGTCGGGGTATGGGCAAGCCCCACCACCTCGCCGCCCAAAACGGTTTGCACGGTGCGAGCGACCGTTTCCGTGTCGATGCCGTTTAGGGCCGCTTTGGCTTTATCGACGGTAAAACGAATCTTATTGTGGTCCGCCTCCACATACCAGTCCACATCCACGACGTCTTCCGTCTTTTCGAAGATCTGCTTGATTTGCGCGGCGATCGCCGTCTGGCGCTTCAGATCCGGGCCGTACACCTCGGCGACCAGCGTACTCAGGACAGGCGGGCCCGGCGGGATTTCGACGACCTTGACCCGGGCGTTCCAGCGCTTTCCGACCTGCTGCAGAATGGGCCGGATTTGCGTGGCGATTTTATGGCTGGAGGCTCGCCGCCCGTCCTTCGAAACCAGGTTCACCTGGATATCCGCCTGATGGCTGGCGGTGCGATTGAAGTAATGGCGCACCAGCCCGTTGAAGTTGAAGGGAGCGGAGGCGCCGATGTAAATCTGGTAATTGAGAACCTCCGGGACGCGCTTGAGTTCCTCGCTGACGGCGCGGGTGGCGGCCGCTGTCTCTTCCAGGGCCGTTCCTTCCGGCAGGTCGATGACAACCTGGAATTCACTCTTGTTATCGAAGGGAAGCATCTTGACGCGCGTCAGCTTCATCGGTACGAGCAGGATGGCCGCGATGAGCAGGCCCACAATGAGGGCATAGAAGCGATGGCGTTTCTTTCGGTGTTCCAGGAGCCCCCGGAGGTTGCTCTCATAGAGGGCATTGACGGTTTGCATGAAACGCCCGTCAGCCTTCAGGGTCAGATGCGCCTTGCCGAGAACCTTGCTGCTCAGCCACGGGCTGATGATGAAGGCGATGCACAAGGACAGCAGCATCGCCGCAGAGGCCCCCACGGGGATGGGGCGCATGTAAGGCCCCATGAGGCCGGAGACGAAGGCCATCGGCAACAGCGCGGCAATGACCGCGAAGGTGGCGAGGATCGTGGGGTTGCCGACTTCATCCACCGCGGTAACAGCCGTCTCGCGTGAGGCGCCCGAGAGTTGAAAGTGGCGATGGATGTTTTCAACGACAACGATGGCATCGTCCACGAGAATGCCGATGGAGAAGATCAGGGCGAAGAGCGTGACCCGGTTGAGGGTGTAGCCGTAGAGATACGTGACGAGAATGGTCAGGGCCAGCGTGACGGGCACCGCCACGGCGATCACGATCGACTCGCGCCAGCCCAGGGCCAATGCGACCAAGAGGGTTACTGAGAGGGCCGCGATCAGCATGTGCTTGAGGAGCTCGTCCGATTTATCCTTGGCCGTCTCCCCGTAGTTGCGAGTTGTCGTGACCTCGACACCTGTAGGAATGATGTTTCCTTTGAGGGCCGCAATCCGTCGGTGGGCGCGTTCGGCGATGTGCGTCGCATTGGTCCCCTTCTTCTTGGCGATTGACAGGGTGACCGCCTGCTCCAGTCCTGTCGGTCTGTCGCCGCGTTCTCCCGGGCCGAAACCCATAAAGACATAATCCGCCGGCTCTTCCGGACCATCGGTAATCGTCGCCACATCTTTCAGGAAGACGGGACGGTTGTCCGAGACGGCAACAACGAGTTGTCCGATCTCTTCCGGCCGCTCCAGAAAGCCGCCCGTTTCAACGGCGAACTGGCGCGCGCCCTGGGGGAAGGCTCCCGAAGGCGTCAGCAGATTGGATTGCTTGAGGGCGCGTTCAATCTGCAGAGGAGAGATCCCATAACCACGGAGCTTTGCCGGTTCCATCGTTATCCGGACCTGACGCCGCTGACCCCCGGTGATTCGGAATTCGCCGATATCGGTATCCTTCTTGAGCTCTTCGCAGAGTTCGGCGGCGACGCGGCGCAGCTCATAGCCATTGTAGCGGCTGCTCCAGAGCGTAAAGCTGAGGATGGGGACATCATCGATCGTTTTCGGCTTGACGAGGGGTTGTGAGACACCGGGCGGAATCCGGTCGTAGTTCGACATGAGCTTGTTATACAGGTTGACCAGGCGGGGTTCCATTTCCTGGCCGACCTTGAAGCGGACAATGGCGAGGCTCATCCCCGGCCGGGAAATCGTATAGAGATATTCGATCCCCTTGATTTCCCAGAGGAGCTTCGCCATCGGCTGCGTGACTTTTGTATCGACCTCCTCGGCGGAGGCGCCCGGATAGGTGACCGCCACGTCGATCATCGGAACGATGATTTGAGGTTCTTCCTCGCGCGGGGTGACCCAGATCGCCACGATCCCCAGCGCAATCGAGGCGATCACGATCAGGAGTGTCAGCTTCGAGTCGATAAAGGTTCGCGCGATGCGACCGGCGATCCCCATCGGTGCTTTCATGGCTTCACCTGTTGAAGGATAGCGCCGTCACGACAGCGATCCAGTCCGGCCGTGGCAATCTTTTCACCTGCCTTGAGGCCGGAGAGAACCTCGACCTTGTCGCCGATCGCCCGGCCGAGCCGAATCAGCCGGAAGGTCATGACCTGGCGGTCATCCACGACGTAGACCCCTGTCAGTTGTCCCTTCTCGCGAACTGACTTTGTCGGTACCAGCAGCGCCAGGCGCTTTCCGTCCGGTATCAGGATCCGCGCATAGCGTCCGGACCGAAGGAGCGGAGAGTCGCTATGGACAGCGACTTTGATCTGGAAGGAACGCGTTGCGGGATCGACGGCGGGAAAAACTTCCGCAACCTGGCCCGCTATGGCTTGGTTCTCCTGTGTCAAAGCGACCCGCACCGGCATGCCCGTTCGGACCTTGCCGGACAAGTGTTCGTCCACGGAGGCCTCTATGCGATAGGCCCCGCTTTCTTCGAGGGTCAGGAGCGGCATGCCTGGTGTTGCCAGACTTCCGGGATCGACTTTTTTCTCCGTGATGGTGCCTGCGTGCGGGGCGCGAATCGCGGCATAGTCACGGCTGATTCTGGCCGCTTCCCGCTGAGCCGCCAGGCGCTTGACGCTGGCCTCGGCGCGTTCCCGGGCCAGATCCGCCACCTTTTTCTGGGCCTCGATTTCGTCCATCTTTTGACGGCTCACCACATTCTCGGCCGCCAGGGTCTTATAGCGGTTATACGTGAGGGTGGCGAGGTTGCGATTTTCGTCGGCTTCCCTGAAGCCTCGGACGGCTTCTTCGTAAGCGGATTCCGCGGCAGCCTGATTTTGGGTCAGATCGCGATCATCGAGGGTGGCGAGGAGTTGTCCGGCGCGAACCTGATCGCCTTCCCGGACCTTGACCTCAAGGACGGCGCCCGTTGTGCGTGCGGCCAGCACGCTGACGGTCTTCGCTTTGACGGTGCCGGAGGCCTCATAGAGCGTCTCGACCTCGGTGGGGTTGACGACCGCCAGCGTTACCCCGGCAACGCCGGGACGTGTCACGGTACGCTGCTCGCTCGTGCCGCAGGACATCAGAAGGATCAACAGGACGACCGCAAGGCAGCGTGTGGTTTTCATGTACCCTCCTGTTATAAAAGTTTGAACGTTTGTCGAGCGGAATAACTCATCGGGAGTGCTTCCGGATCTTCGCGGTCAGATCGGCCGCCCGTTTACCCTTTTCCTGAAGCTGGTCCATCAGAATCGTCCGCATCAGGCTGCAGGCCTCAATGATCCGATCGTCGGCGATGCGATAATGATGGGCGTTTCCCTCGCGTCGCGTGATCAACACGCCTTTGGCCTTCAAGACATTGAGGTGCTGGAAGAGGGAGACCTTGCTCAGACCGGTAGCGGCCATCAGCTCGTTGCTCGACAGTTCGCGATTCTTCAGATGGTTGATAATTTCCAGACGCTTGGCGTTCGAAAAGACCTTGCAGAGATCCGCCTGCAATTCATAGACGCTGATCATCACATTGACCTCACTTTTTCGTATATATTAATGTATACAAATATACATGTCAAGCTCTCCGATATTTCGGATAAACGCAAAAAATGCAAAAAAATCTTGACGGCGGATTAAAACAGGACTAAATAAGTCTCGTATGTTCAAGATCAACCGAAAAACAGAATACGCCCTGAGGGGGCTGCGGTATCTGGCTGGCTGCAGGACAGACGAAGCGGTCATGATCCGGGAGATTGCGCAAGCGGTAGACGCCTCTCCGGCCTTTCTGGCGAAGATCTTTCAACTCCTCAATGCGGCCGGCCTGGTGACGTCGTCGCGGGGCGTAGTGGGAGGGTTTCGGCTGAGCCGGCCGCCTGAGAAGATCAACCTGCGGGAGATCCTGGAGGCAACGGAGGGTCCCGTGAGCGTCAATGTCTGTGTCGTTAATGAGAATGCGTGTAATCTGACAGAAACCTGCGCGGCTCACAAGGTCTGGGATCGGATGAGGCAATCGATCAATGAGATGCTGGAAAAAATTACTTTAAGAGATCTATAACGGGAGACGTAAATTTTTTTGGCTCAAAACAGGACAAAAATTGTCCTTTATAAAAAGTGCGAGACGTATCTGCTAACAAGAACCTGGATATGTTTAATCACCAGAGCAATAAAACGGATACCTTAAAAGGAGGAAAGTGATGAAAAAGTATGTCTGTCAGATGTGTGGTTATGGATTTGAAGGGGACGCCGCTCCCGACAAATGTCCTCAGTGCGGCGCGCCGGGCAGCAAATTTTCCGAGCAACTGGGAGATCTGGTCTGGGCGGATGGTCATGTAATCGGCGTGGCCGGAAAGGATACGGATGCGGAGATCCTTGAAGGACTGAGAAATAATTTCATGGGTGAATGTACGGAAGTCGGGATGTATCTGGCCATGTCACGTCAGGCAGACCGCGAGGGCTATCCGGAGATTGCTGAGGCCTATAAACGCATTGCCTTCGAGGAGGCGGAACACGCATCAAAATTTGCAGAACTTCTTGGTGAGTGTCTCTGGGCGGATACCCGCAAGAACCTCGAGGCGCGCGTCATGGCGGAAAACGGCGCCTGCGCCGGCAAGAAGAAGATCGCTGTGAAAGCAAAAGAGTTGGGCTACGACGCGATTCATGACACCGTTCACGAGATGTGCAAGGACGAGGCACGTCACGGTTTGGCATTCAAGGGTCTTCTGGATCGGTATTTCGCAAAATAGCGGCGAGGCCACGGTCACAAGTGGCGGTTGACGGGGCACGCGTGACAGGCAAAAAAGAATCAATAAAAAACGCCTCCTGATCGGGAGGCGTTTTTTATTACCTTAGGCTGTACTTCTGACTAACTTCACGTCAGTCTCTTGCTCAATCGCCGCGCCGCCCAAGTTCGGCATGCGATCTGATGCTTTTTCCGCCTGTCACCTGTGACCCGTCACTTGTGACCTCAGTTTCAGCCGCCTAAACGGCGACGTAGCGGCCGCGTGCAGCCTTTTTGATCTTACCCTGTTTTTCGGCTTTGTAGATAATGGGCCAGATCTGCTTGTCGGTGAGTCCGGTCTTCCCACTCAAATCCGGGGTCGTGATGCCCGACTTGCTGTTCCGGATGAATTGAAGGATGGTATCGGTGTTGGTGATTCGGCCGCCCTTTTTGGCGGTTCCAGAGGCTCCTTTGGTACGCTTCGGCAAAGTTACCCGTGGCGTCGCGCTCAGTAACTCATAGTACTTCTTAACGAAGGCCTCGGTGCCCTCTACTTCGATTTCTCCCGTAGTCGGGTTGATGCGAATCTTGGATCGGTCTGCCATGACAGTCCCCCTTTCTTGGTATCGGTACGTTCAGTTGCTCGCCTGCCTGCCGCCGGCACGCTCACGCAGAAGGTTTTCTCCGTATTGTCTGCCCTGATCAAAAGCCAGGGCATTGGCTTCCTTGGTTGCGGAGGGAACGGAATCAAGGACGGCCTTGCGCAGGGAGTCCGGGTTGACGGTATCGGAGACCGCCGCCAGGAATCCCAACATCACGATGTTGGCCATCATCTTGTTACCGAGTTCTTCAGAGATGCGCGTTGCCGGAATGTCAAACCACTCCCCGGCGGGCACCTCCTTCCGGACCCTGACCATATCGGTATCCCAGATCAGCGTGCCGCTCGGGCGGAGGTGTCCGATGTTTTTTGTGTAGCCCTCCTGGCTCATGCAGATCAGGATTTCGGATTCTTCGATATAGGGAAAAAGAATTTCATCCGGACTGATGATGACCTGGCTGGAGCAGGCCCCGCCGCGGGCTTCCGGTCCGTAGTTCTGCGTCATAGTGGCATGGCGGTGATCGAAGAGCGTTGCCGCTTTGCCGAGAATGTCACCGGCCATGATAATTCCCTGGCCGCCGAAGCCCGTGATGAAGATATGTCTTTCTTGATGAGCCGTCATGAATCGTATTTCCTTGTCACTCTTATTCTACCGCCGTTTTTTCGTACGCCGGAGGCCAGGCCGGGAGCTTGCGGTGTCGAAGCGCCTCGTAACTTTCAGCAAAGGTAGGGCGCGCGAGATCGACGAATTTGCCTACTGCGATGTCTCGAGAGAAGTCAAGAGGAGCATCCTTGGGATCGATGCCGTTTCGAATGACGGATCGGTCATGGTAAAACTTAAGGGCATCCAGGGCGCTTCCCATCTTGTTGCGACGGACAAAGGCAGAGGGACAGGGGGCCAGGATCTCGATAAAGGAAAAGCCCTTTTTCTTCATCGCCTCGCCGAGCGTGGCCGTCAACTTCCGCGCATGGAGCGCGGTCCAGCGGGCGACATACGTGGCGCCGGCCGCGGCCGCCAGGGCGCAGAAGTTAAAGGGTTCTTCCGGCGAGCCATTGATGCTCGTTGTCGTTTTGGCGCCGAAGGGGGTACTGGGGGCCTGCTGACCGCCCGTCATGCCGTAGTTGAAGTTGTTGACGCAGATCACCATCAGGTCCATGTTGCGGCGTGCCGCATGGATGAGGTGATTGCCGCCGATGGCGAAGAGATCCCCGTCTCCCGAGGCGATGATGACCTTGGTGTCTGGTTTCGCCAGCTTGAGGCCGGTGGCGAAGGGTAGCGCCCTGCCGTGGGTCGTGTGATAGGAATCCAGGCGGATATAGCCGGCCATGCGGCCCGTACAACCGATCCCCGAGACCATGGCCAGCTTGTCAAGGTCCATATTCGATTTGCGGATGGCGCTCAGCAGCGAACTGAAGACCGTTCCGATCCCGCAGCCCGAGCACCAGATGTGGGGGATGCGCTCCACCCGCAGAAGTTCATCCAGCGGATGCCCCGACGGGTGCGACGGAGATTCATAAATCTTTGGTTCCTGTTCGGGGTCGGGCATGCCCGCTTTGCTTCGTTGGGTCATCGGGCGCCCCCTCCTTGAGCATATTTTTTGATGGCGGCGAGGACGGTCCCCGGCCTGATGATCGTTCCACCGAGATGCAGCACGCGCTCCACGGGACAGGCGCCCGCGGCACTCCGTTCCACCTCCAGAACCATTTGTCCGCCGTTGATCTCCGGCATGATCAGGGCGCGGACCCGGGGTGCAAGCTCACGGATCAGGTCTTCCGGGAAGGGCCAGACCGTTTCCAGTTTGACGAGTCCCGCCCGGATGCCGCCCAGCCGCGCCTGTCGAACCGCCTGCCTGGCGGATCGGGCGCTGATACCGTAGGCCACGACGACGATATCTGCGTCGTCCATGAAGACGTGTTCCGTTTTGATGATCTTGTCGCGGTTGTCCTGGATCTTGCCGATCAGACGATGGACCATGGCTTGCTGTGCGTCCGCGGTCATGGCCGGATAACCCCGCTCGTCGTGGGTAAGCCCTGTCATGTGGATGCGATAGCCGTCCCCGCAGTTGGCCATGGGGGGTACGCCGTCCGGACCTGCCTTGTAGGGCAGGTAATCCGCGGGAGGAACCTCCGGTTTGCGGCGGTTGACGATTTCGATCGTGTCGGCGGGGGGGATGATCACCCGTTCATTCATGTGCCCCACCACCTCGTCGGCCATGATCAGGACTGGCAGCCGGTACTGCTCGCTCAGGTTGAAGGCACGGATGGTGAAGTCGAACATCTCCTGCGGACTGGAAGGCGCCAGGGCAATGATCTCGTAATGACCGTGGGAACCCCATCGGGCCTGCATCATATCCCCCTGGGCAACCTGGGTCGGCAGTCCCGTCGAGGGGCCAGATCGTTGTACGTTGCAGACGACACAAGGGATTTCGGCGCAGAGCCCCAGGCCGATGTTTTCGAGCATCAGCGAAAAGCCGGGGCCGGAGGTGCTCGTCATAGACTTCACCCCGCCACAGCTTGCCCCCAGAATCGCCGCCATGGAGGCCAGTTCGTCTTCCATCTGAATGTAGGTGCCGCCGATATCGGGCAGGCGGCGTGACATCCGCTCCGCAACCTCCGTAGCAGGGGTGATCGGGTAGCCGGCAAAAAAACGGCATCCGACGGCGAGGGCGCCTTCGCAGCAGGCGTGGTCCCCGTTCATGAAGTGGGTGCCGGTCAGTACGCTCTTCGTCACGGGCGGTTACCTCCCGACCTTTCCGGGCTTTTGACCTTTGTTTTCAGGGGAATAGATGGCGAATTCAGGGCACAGCGCGTCGCACAGGCCGCAGTGCACACAGAGTTCCTGGTCGACCTCGGGGTAATGGTACCCCTTTTTATTGAACTGAGCGGACAGATGAAGCGCCTGCCGCGGGCAGAAAGCCACACAAAATCCGCATCCCTTGCAGCGGTCCTGAATAACGACTTTTTCACGGGGCTGGCTCTTTTCCCGAGCTGCCGATGTGTCTGAGTATGTCATGATGGATTACCAGATGTCTTCCTGTTGATAAAAAAATAGAAGCCCGCAACGTCGGCGGGTAAACTGCAAAAGGATTAGCCTGACGGCCGGATTGTGTCAATAAAAAAATGACATACGGCATTGCACTACGGATAACGCATTTTTACAGATACTTGTTTGCAATAAACAAAATAGCTGATATAGTCCAGCCCGCATTGATCGCTTTAAAGGGGATGGGCCTAGCAGGCGCATTCTTCTGAGGGAGTTTAACGATGAAACGGATTAAAATCTTAAGAGGAATCCTCCTGATGGGGAGCCTTTTTCTGATAGCCGGCTGCGGCGGAGGTGGAGGCAGTCTTTTTGGTGGTGACACCACAGAGTCACTCTCAGGATATATCAGGTACGGCGGTGTTGGTGTGGAGGGCGTCACCGTAACGATCTCCGGTCCTGAAACCCGTACGACCACGACCGATGCCAATGGATATTACGTTTTTGGTAATGTGGACGCAGGGGAGTACACGGTGACCCCCTCAGACAACAGGGCAAGTGTAAAGTTCACCTTTAGGTTTGCCCCTTTCAAACGGACGGCCTATATGAGCGATGTCGAGGCCACCGGTTTTGATTTTAACGCTATTACCCCGCAACGTCTTTCTTCGTCGACCCATACGCTGTTCGTCAAGGACGATGGGACGGTTTGGGCCTGGGGACGGAATGAAAGCGGTCAACTGGGCATCGGTAGTGCCGACGCCAACCCCCATCAGACCCCGGTTCAAATCGGCGCCTTGGTGTTCAACGATACGCTTGACGGCAACAAGGCCGTCGCCGTTGCGGCCGGTTCTAATTTTTCTCTCGTTTTGAGAAAGGACGGTTCCGTCTGGGCATGGGGCGACAACACTTATGGCCAGCTGGGTACGGGAAATAACACATCTCAGACAACCCCTGTTGAAACGTTGTTGACCAGCGGAGTTATTGCCATCAGCGCCGGCTACGGTCACGCCATTGCGGCGAAAAGCGACGGCACGGTCTGGACCTGGGGCTATAACGCCACGTACCAACTCGGCGATGGCACAACAACGGCCAACAATACGCCGACCCAGATTGGCGCCTCGGTCTTTTATAATTCAACGGATTACAAGGCCGTGTCCGTGTCGGCGGGTTATAATCATACACTGGCGTTGCGCGCGGACGGCTACGTTTACGGATGGGGAAGCAATGACAGGGGGCAGTTGAGCTCTGATCCCACCGCCGATAGTCCTGTACTTTACGAAGCATCTCCCACGGCTATCTCCGCAAACAAAGTCGAAGTGGCTGCCGGCCATCAATTCTCGGTCGTTATTCATTATTCGCCGGGGGCGGACGGTTTGGTCTATACGTGCGGTCGAGGTCCCAACAATGATGCCCACCAAATCGGACGAAGCATTGCAGAGGATAGCTATGCGTACTCTTGGGGAGCGCTCAATCTACAGGATGCTGCCACCATTTCGGCAGGCTATGACCATGTTACCCTTGTCAAGAAAGACGGGACAGTCTGGGCTTGGGGGGACAATGCCTCCGGTCAGTTGGGTAATGGCGATGCCACGGGCGCAGCGCAGCTGTTGCCGATACAGATCGCAACGGCTGTAAATATAACACGGATCGCCGCGGGCACCTACGACACGATCGCCTTGGGTTACAACGGGTCTGCGGATACGATGTTTGTTTGGGGCTACAATGCTTACGGGCAGTTGGGCGATGGGGGGACGAGCGATCGCACGTCGCCTTATCAGTTGACGTTGCCCTGATATTTGAATTTCCCAAGGAGACGTTTCAGACATGGTTCGCTCACTGCCGGCTTGACGCTGCCGGTCGTCGGTAATAAGAAATTAGCTTGACTTCCCCTTCTATTGGGGATAGAAACGGGCAACTTCGGAGCCTCTCCGAGGTGCTTTTGGTTCCAGGTGCACGACCCCTGGAACGTGCGTAGCGTGGCCGAGTTCGCTCGGCCTTTACATTGGACCCTGCTTTTAAAGGACAGATGGAACCTCCTAGTCGTAGCAAAAGTAAGCACCACGGGCTTTGGCTCCCGGAATCGACGTTCGGACACCTTTGCCGTCAACGGATGTTCAAAAATGCTTGGATGCTCTGTCTAACCGAGCCTTTTTCAACAACCTGCTGACCCGCCTTCCGGCGCATTCCGAGACCGGGCCCGACAAGAGCCAAGAATCGGAGTTGCGCCATGATCTGTGTTTCCCCACAGACCACTTGCCAGCATAGCAACCTGATCCCATTTGCGGGGGGAGGGATTCGTCCGTCCGCCTCTGAGCGGGGGAGGTGAGCCGGCTATGTACTGGATCAGCAAAAGCTTTCACCTCTTCAATCGCTTGAGACGGCAATTGCTCGTCTTTCTCTCTGTCCTCGGGCCGGGCATTATCGTGATGGTCGCCGACAACGATGCCGGCGGGATCTCCACCTACGCGGTGACCGGTTCCAAACACGGTTTTTCACTCCTGTGGATTTTCATTATTCTTCTGCCCATGGCCTACTGCGTCCAGGAGATGACGGTGCGGCTGGGGGCGGTCACCAAGCGCGGCTATGCCGAGGCGATCTTCGACGGGTTCGGTCCGTTCTGGGGATGGTTTACCATCGTCGATCTGGCGGTTATCAACTGGCTGACCCTCATCACCGAGTTCATCGGGATGACGGCGGCGATGAGCCTCTTCGGGATTCCCGCGTGGCTGACTGTGCTCTTTGTCACGGCGATCCTCTTTGCGATCGTCCTGACCGGCAAATACTGGACCTTCGAAAAACTCACGCTCTTTTTCGTGGGCTTCAACCTCGTCTATATCCCTGCGGCCTTTTGGGCGATGGACGTCCCCTATGCCCCCGGCTGGTCCGAGGTCCTGCGCGGCTTTGCGCCACCGGACCTGACCGCGATGAATGCAGATCTCGTTTTTATCATCCTGGCCAACATCGGGACGACCATCACGCCCTGGCAGATCTTCTTCCAACAGAGTGCCGTAGTGGACAAGGGGCTGGACATTCACGATATCCGCTTCGGGAAAATGGAAACGATGGTGGGGGTGATTCTGACCTGTGTTGTCGCCGTCTTTATCATCATTACGACGGCGGCGGTGTTTTACTATCACTTCCCGAAGATTATTATCGAAGATGCGCGACAAACGGCGGAGGCCATCGTGCCGCTGCTGCCGGCGGTTGAGGGGGCCCTGGCCCGGAAACTCTTTGCCATCGGTCTTTTCGATGCGGGTTTCCTTGGCGCTTTGTGTATTTCTCTTTCTACCTCCTGGGCGGTGGGAGAGGTCTTCGGGTGGGCGCATTCTCTCAACCAGCGGGTCAAGGACGCGCCGTGGTTTTATATCGTTTATTTCCTGCTGCTCATTACATCGGGAGCGGTGGTGCTGATTCCGGGGGCGCCCTTGGTAACGATCACAATGTACGTTCAGGTGGTGGCGGTGACCCTCCTGCCGGCGTCTCTGATTTTTTTGATTCTGCTCCTCAATGACCGCAACGTTATGGGGGATTATGTCAATACCCGGCGGCAGAATATCATGAACGTTACCATTGCAGGGTTTGTGATCGTCGTATCGACCCTCATGGGGATTTGTACGCTTTTTCCGAATCTGCTTAAATAAACAGTTCGGAGTTCGGGGTTTTGAGTTCCGGGTTGCAGGAAATGCTGTTTGTAACCTCAACACATAGCCCCCATATAACTCCGAACTCTGAACGCCGAACCCAGAACTGTTTTATGTGGAGGTAATTTATGGCCGCAGCGTCCTTATCCAAAGCGAAGCTCACGGATGTCCCTAGCGGGATGGGCAATTTCCGGTTTCTCTACTTTTCGGAACTGCTGAAGAGGCCAGTATGTGTCGAGCCCGCGAAAAAACGGATCGGAAAGTTAACCGATATCGTTTTCGCGCTAAAAGAGCCCTATCCAGAGGCGGTCGGAATCTATCTGGAGTTCGGTTGGGGCAAGCCCACCCAGTTCATTCCCTGGGAGAAGGTCCTCCGAGTGGAGGAGGATGCAGTTTTTGTTGCACCACCTGAGGGTGACAGCTATGCCGCCTTCGTCGATCAGCCTGGGTGGATTCTGTTAGACAAGCACCTCATGGGACGGACCATTCTCGATATTGACGGTCGCCGCAGCGAGGTGGTCAACGACGTCCACGTCCTTGAGGCGCGGGGGAGAATGCTTCTGGTTCATGTCGATATATCGCTCAGCGGTTTCCTGCGCCGGTTCGGACTGGGACGACTCCGCTGGATCAACGACAACCTGATTTCCTGGAAATACGTCCAGCCGCTGTCTGTCGAAGATGCCGTTTCAACCGACAAGGTGACTCTCTCCGTGACGAGAAGCCAGATGCTCGAATTACCCAGCGAGGATCTGGCGGATGTGCTTGAGGAACTTCCCGGCGACGAACAGCAGGCGCTTTTTTCCGCTCTCGATTCGGAAAAGGCCGCGGAGACCCTCGCTGAGGCCGAACCGCGCGCCCAGCGCCAGATCATCGCCAACCTGCGCGAGGAGCGGGCCCGGTCGATCTTCTCCGAGATGACCGTTCCGCAGTTGGCGAATCTCTTTTCCGTCCTGCCGCACGATTACGCAACCGAGATGCTCGAACTGCTGCCGCGGGAACAGGCGGACCGCGTCCGCGACATCCTTTCCGAGCGCGAGATCACAGCCAAAGACATGATGTCGTCGAACTATGTCAGTGTTCTGAAGACGAACATCGCCGCCGAGGTGCTGAAAACGATCCGGGCGACGGTCCAGGAGACCTCGACCATCTCCTATCTATATGTCGTCAGCGAAGATGAAAGGGTGTTGCAGGGGGTCGTGGACATCCGGGATCTGGTCTTGGCACAGGACCATGCAACGATGAACGATCTTATGGCCTCGCCGCCCGTGACAGCGGAAGAGGACGATGTGCAGGAGGATCTGACGCAGATGTTTACGAAGTACAACTACCGTATGATTCCGGTGGTGGACAATCAGGATCATATGCTTGGCGTGATCCTGTACAACGACATCATGAAGTGAGGGGGAGCCTGAGATGCCTCGTGTACAGATGACTCGCAAGACCCGGATCGCGCTTTCGATTCTGATGGTCTACATCGCGACGCTTATGGCGCTGATCGTCGTGAGGTTTGTGCAGGCGCTGTGACAGCGCAGTTAAAAGTTAAGGAAGTAACCGGTGTGTGCTGGCCATTCAGAAGCGGATGGCCGTCAATGGTTCCGTATAACTTTAAACCTCAAACTTTTAACTTTAAACTTCCCTGCCCCATCTCTTCCCCACCGTTCAACCGTTCGTAAGCAGGTACGTACTCTGTGCGATCATACCGCCTCCGGGGCTGCCGGTCGAATAGAACGCTTTTCTCCATGGCGTACCACAATCCCCCCGAATCATGGTCCCGAAATAGAAAACCGTTGCCGGCGTCCTGCGGGGAGTGGTGTCTTTTTGCGAGTCCGGCAGCGCTACCGTTTCTCATCCTTGCAGCTCACAGCGGTACAAGAGAACGAATCAAACGACTTCAAGCTGGATACTTATCGCCCATACATGGGAAGATAATAGGCGATTGCAGTGGGGGAACGCCCCAGAGATTTATTAAAATATGTAAAATCAATATATTGCATAAAGCGTTCGATTGGCATATATGGTGCAGTGTTGGAGGATAACTTGAAGGAGGAAAGAAGAATGCCCGGTCTCGAATCGTGGACGAACAGGATGGAACCGTGGAGGAAATCAGTGCGTTTCCGACTGTACCTATTCTGGTTGATCGTTGGCGCATTCATGGTGCCGTGGGTCGCTTACGGGCAGCAAACCCCTGATGTCGTTCAGGGTAGCACGATCACGCTGGATAAGGCGGTTGCCCTGGCGATTGCCCACCATCCGTCGATTCTGGCCTCGCGCAGCGCCGTCGAGGCCAGCCAGAGCCGGATCGGTCAGGCCCAGGCGAACTACTGGCCGCAGGTCGATTTTTCGTCGGGCTATACCCGAGGGTATACCGCTGGAACGTCCAATTCCTTGTTGGCCGGCACTTACAACACCTATGGCGGCACGTTCTCCGGAACCCAGAAGATATATGATTTCGGCCGGACCGCCTCCCAGGTCGGCGTCCAAAAGTACAACACGGAATCCGCTCGGGCCGATCTTTCCAATACGGTTGAGCAGACGGTTCTCGATGTGAGGGTCGCGTACTTCGGGTTGCTGCAGGCGCGACGCAACCGTCAAGTGGCCGACGAGACGACGCATCAGTTTCAACAGCACCTGGATCAGGCCCGCGGGTTCTTTGAAGTCGGCACCAAGGCCAAGTTCGACGTGACCAAGGCGGAGGTCGATCTGAGCAATGCCAAACTCAATCAGATCCGCGCCGACAATGCTGTCCGCTTAGCCCGGATCACCCTCGACAACGCGATGGGGCTCACGGGTGCGCCTGATTACGAGGTAGAGGATATCCTGTCTTCCCCACCCTACGACATCACTCTGGACGCGGCGTTGCGGCAGGCATACGCTGCGCGTCCCGATCTGCAGTCGGTGCTGGCCAAGAAAAAGGCTGGGGAGCAATCGATCCGGTTAGCTCAGGCCGGGGATTATCCCTCGCTCAACGGCAACGCGACTTATGGCTGGGGTGGAGACGATTTCCCCCTGCGCGAGAATTGGACGGCCGGGGCATCGATTACCATACCCATCTTCAACGGTTTTTTAATCCGGCACCAGGTTGACGAGGCCAGAGCCAATCTCCGCACGCTCAATGCCAATGAGGAGGCGATCCGTCAGTCGATCCTGTTGAGCGTGCAACAGGCCCTTCTGGGGCTCTCGGAGGCCCGCCAGCGGATTGCCGTGGCGGAGGTAACGGTTCGTCAGGCGACGGAAAACCTGGAACTGGCCAATGGGCGCTATACCGCCGGCGTGGGCAGCCCGATCGAAGTGACCGATGCGCTGGTGAGCCTGAGCAATGCGCGGACGGGGTATAACCAGGCACTCTATGACTACCGAATCGCCCAGGCCACGATGGATAAGGCGATAGGGGTGAAATACTAGTTCAGGGTTCTGCGTTCCGGGTTGTTATACGGGGGATTTATCTTGTCAGTTGGCGATCGCGAGGGGCGAAGACGAGTAATGAAAAAGTCATTCGGGCTTTCCAGTAACTCCGAACGCTGAACTCCGAACCCCGAACTTTTTTTGAGGTTTATATGAATAAGAAACTCGTGATAGCGGTTGTGGCGGTCCTTGTCCTGGCGGGCGGGTTGTTTTACTTTTTAAAGGGAAATGGCAAGGCGCCAGAGTTCCGGACGGAGAAGGTCTCGCGCGGTGTTATTCGGGCGACGGTCACTGCCACCGGTACCGTCAATGCGGTGACAACCGTCCTGGTCGGGACGCAGGTGTCGGGAACGATAAAGCACCTGTATGTCGATTATAACTCCGCCGTCAAAAAGGGACAGCTCCTGGCCCTCATCGATCCGGCCACCTTTGAGGCACAGACAGATCAGGCCCGGGCCAATCTCGTTGCGGCGCAGGCGAATCTGGAAAAATCGCAAGCGGCGGCGCTCGATGCCAAGCGGATTGTCGAGCGCAATCGCGTCCTGGCGGCTAAGGGATTGATTGCCCAGAGCGACCTGGACACCGCCGAGACCAATTACACCTCGGCCGTCGCCCAGGTATCGGCGTCTCGGGCCACTATCGAGCAGCAGAAGGCGGCCCTCAAATCCGCCGATATCAACCTGAGATACACCCGCATCCTCTCCCCGGTGGACGGGACCGTCATTTCGCGCAGCGTCGATGTGGGGCAGACGGTCGCCGCGAGTTTTCAAACCCCGACCCTTTTCAATATCGCGCAGGATTTGACCCGGATGCAGGTGGATACCAGTGTGGCCGAGGCGGATATCGGACGGGTCGCGGTTGGCCAGCCGGTTGAATTCACGGTGGACGCCTATCCGGACCTCATCTTTCGCGGCAAGGTTTCGGAGGTTCGTAGCGCCCCCGTTTCCGTTCAGAATGTCGTAACCTACGACGTTGTTGTCCGTGTCAATAACCCCGACTTCAAGCTCAAGCCCGGCATGACGGCCAATGTTTCGATCATTACGGCAGACAAGCAGGGTATCCTGAAGATCAGTAACGAGGCCCTGCGCTTCAAGATGCCCGAGGTAGAGAAACACGGGCAGGGCGCGATGCAAAAGAAAAACGCTACGGCCACGCCGGGATCCGGAAAGGGTGTGGGCCAGCGGGGGGCTGGCGTATGGATCCTGGGAGCGACTGGGCCCGAGCGGGTCCGGGTGGCCACCGGCATCAGCGACGGCACAAGTGCCGAGGTTGTCTCTGGAGACCTCCAGGAAGGACAGGAAGTCATTGTCGAGGCACTGGCGGCCGGGAAAAAGAATAATGCCGCTGCCCCCGGCCGTCCCCCGATGGGGCCGGGCTTCATGAGATAGCGGGAGCGGGTTATGTCACTGATCGAGACACACGCCCTCAGCAAGATCTACGATCTCGGGGAAACCAAGGTGCATGCCCTGAACGATGTGCATGTCATGATCGACCGCGGCGAGTTCGTGTCCGTCATGGGTCCGTCTGGCTCCGGCAAATCGACCTTCATGAACGTCCTGGGGTGCCTCGACGAGCCCACGAGCGGTCGATACCTTCTGGATGGAACGGATGTCGGAGGATTGAACCGAGATCAATTGGCCGGCATCCGCAATGCCAAGATCGGCTTCGTCTTTCAGGGATTCAATCTCCTGTCGCGGACCTCGGCCCTGGAAAATGTCGAGCTTCCGATGCTGTATAATAACGTCGCTCCGCAGGAGCGCGCCCGCCGCGCGCGGGAGGCGCTCCGGATGCTCGGTCTGGAGGGGCGGGAGCACCACCACCCCAATCAGCTCTCCGGCGGTCAGCAGCAGCGGGTGGCCATCGCCCGGGCGCTGGTCAACGCCCCCCCGCTCATTCTGGCTGATGAGCCCACCGGCAATCTCGATACGAAGACCAGTGTCGAGATCATGGAGCTTCTCGTCAAACTCAATCAGGATTCCGGAATTTCCATTGTGCTGGTCACGCACGAGCCGGATATCGCTCAGTTTGGGAAACGCATCATCCGTTTCAAGGATGGACGGGTGGTAAGCGACGAGGCGGTGAACCCCTCATGATCGGCATTTATGCAACTTTCAGGATCTCCTTTCGGGCCCTTCGCGTCAACAAGATGCGCTCGGCTCTAACGATGCTCGGCATCATCATCGGTGTCGGCGCCGTCATCGCCATGCTCGCGATCGGCACAGGCGCAAGCGAACAGGTAGCCAAGCAGATTGCCAGCGTCGGCAGCAATCTCATCATGATCATTCCCGGCAGTACGACAGCGGGCGGGGTGCGGATGGGATTTGGAACACAATCCACCCTCACCATCGGGGATGCGGAGGCGATCGCCAAGGAATGTCCGGCCGTCGACAAGGTCGCGCCGGTTCTCGGCGGGGTGGCGCAGGTGGTCTATGGCAACCAGAACTGGTCCACCGCCATTACGGGCACGACACCGGATATGCTGGCGGTCAGGGATTGGTCACTTCGCGTGGGGCGCGCCTTCAGCGATCAGGATGTGCGGAGCGCCAACAAGGTCTGTATCCTGGGGCAGACCGTGGTGGACAACATTTTGGGTGACACCGATCCCGTCGGACAGATCGTGAGGATCAAGAATGCCCCCTTTGTCGTCGTCGGGGTGCTGGAAGAAAAGGGGCAATCACCGAACGGCCAGGATCAGGACGATACGGTCCTCATCCCCGTCACGACCGCTCAAAAGAAGATCTTCGGCGTGCCTTTTCCTGGCATGGTTCGAACCATCATGGTCAAAGCCCGCAGTACCGATGATCTGGCGTCTGCCGAAAACCAGATCAAGGAGCTCCTGAATCAGAGACACCACATCGGCCCCAGGCAGGACCCCGATTATTCCGTCCGCAATCTCACACAGATGATGCAGGTGGCCCAGCAGTCGTCACAGGTCATGACGCTCCTGCTGGCGGCGATCGCCTCCGTGTCGCTGCTCGTGGGCGGGATCGGCATCATGAACATCATGCTCGTCTCGGTGACGGAACGCACCCGTGAGATCGGGATCCGGCTGGCCGTCGGCGCCAGGACGTGGGACATCCGCTTGCAGTTCATCATTGAGGCGTTGACCCTGTCGCTCATCGGCGGGCTGATCGGAACCATCCTCGGGGTGGCCGGTTCCAAGGTGTTATCGGCCCTTGCCGAATGGCCGACCATTGTTTCACCGCTCTCGATTCTGCTCGCCTTCAGTTTTTCCGGTCTTGTCGGGATCTTCTTCGGCTTCTACCCCGCCTACAAGGCGTCGCTTCTCAATCCGATCGACGCCCTGCGTTACGAATAGCGGCAGCGCTTACAGGTCGGCTTCCTTGGATTCCAAAGGCCGCTCGCATCCACAAGCCGCATTGCTGTTTTCGAGCGCCCATTTGTCGGCGCCCCGACAGGCAATGAACAGGAAGACGAACGAGTAGAGCAGGGCCAGCTCCCCCTGATTGATTGTCGGGAAGAACATGGCGCCGAACTGGAGCTTCCAGTGAAACTGGATATAGGCTACGGCCATCGTGCCGCTGCACAGAAAGGCCGCGAGCCTCGCCTGGATGCCCAGGGCGATGAGGAATCCGCCTGCCAATTCGATGACGCCCCCGATCCACAGCTGGGAGCCGATAGGTGGTTGGGACGCGGCGAGCACGCCGAAGAGTTTCTGCATGCCGTGGAAGGCGAACATCAGACCCGCCACGATCCGCAACAGGGCATAGGCATAATCGGAATACTTTTCAAGCCATCTCATACGCAAACCCTCCTTTTCATGGTGTCGTCTCTGGAGACCGCCGCCGTTTGTCAGGCCTTCGGCGGCAGATAATCCTCGCGCACGGGTGAGAAAACCTCGACGACAACGGCATCTTCCAGAATCTCGACGCTGTGCTCGACATCGCCCGGAACGCACCAACTGTCTCCTGGCGCCAGTTCCATCGTATTATCGCCAATCGTGAAACGGAGTCGTCCGGAGGCGAGGTACCCTGTTTGTTCATAAATGTGGGCATGCCGGGGCAACGCATGATTCGCCGCCAGCCGGAACTCTGCCAGCAGTGTCTTGTCGCCGTAGATCAGGGTCTTCATACGAACCCCCGGCAGCGCCTGTCTGTAACCGTTATCGTCCGCTTTGTAGAACAACGTCAATTCCTTTCCGCCTTTCCGGGGCGTGTTGCAATCTTCCTCTTATCTTCGAGGTGCTCACTCCTCGAAGACCATCTTCTGAACGGCGACGCCCAAGACACCCCGGAGCTTTGTCTCGAAAGCCAAGATGTCCGATTCAAGGCCGCACATCTCAACGATCAGCAGCCCGGTCGTCGAGCAGTGCGACGGTCCGGCGTCATGCAGCCCCAGGCGGGTCTTGATATTGCAGCCGTATTCGGTCAGAATCGCCTGCACGGTGGGGACATCCTTGACCCGGTTCGTGATCCGGATGCCCAGAATGATTCGTTTTGCCATACGCATTCTCCTTTTTCTCGCGGGAACAACACCAACCCTTTCCCACAAAGCCCTGCGCGCTGTCAAGGAAATGATGACGGTTCCCCCTTGTTGAAGACCGGCTTCGTCTGCTATAAACAACGTCGATAAGGCGATTTTGCGATTCCTCAAGGACATGCCGCCATGAGCACCAGCATCCTCATATTATTTGCCCATCCCCGCTATGAGAAATCGCGGGTAAACCGCTCTCTTCTTCAGGCCGTCGAAGGGATGCCGGATGTTACCATCCATGACCTCTACGAGCTTTACCCCGACTTCAATGTCGATATGGCGCGCGAAAAGGAGCTCCTCAAGGATCACGACGTCGTGATCTGGCATCATCCCCTGTATATGTATGGTGCACCGGCTATCCTCAAGCAGTGGATCGATCTGGTGCTCGAATACGGCTGGGCCCACGGCAAGGACGGCGTTAATCTAAGGGGCAAGATGATCTTCAACACGATCACCGCCGGGGGAACACGGGAAAACTATCACGCCGGCGGCCACAACAATTTCACCGTTCGCGAGTTTCTCTATCCTTACGAGCAGACGGCGCAGCTCTGCAAGATGGCCTACCTGCCGCCCTTCGTGGTGCACGGCACCCATCTGCTGACGGCACAGGCTCTGAGGCACTGGGGTCAAACGTACCGCCGTCTGCTGGAGCGCATCACGGCGGGGAAGGTGTCCTCCGAAATCCTCCGGGGGCATGAATACGTAAACGACTGGCTGCTCCAAACCGGCGAGGTGCTGCCATGATGAGCGGCTTTCTCTACAACGCCCTGATCTATCTTGCGACGGCCCTCCTCTTTGTGCCGATCGCCAAGCGGTTGGGCATGGGGTCCGTCCTTGGCTACCTGATCGGAGGGATCATCATCGGGCCTTTCGGTCTCGGCTTTGTCGGCCAGGAGGGCAAAGACATCATGCACTTTGCCGAATTCGGCGTGGTGATGATGCTCTTTCTGATCGGCTTGGAGTTAGACCCGGCCGGTTTCTGGCGGATGCGGCGGATGATCGCGGGAACCGGGGTCATCCAGATGGGATGCACCACCCTCGCCTGTTTCGGCGGCCTGATGGCCGTCGGCTTTACGTGGCGCGCTGCCCTGGCGTGCGGTCTGGCCCTGTCTATGTCTTCCACGGCCATCGTCATGCAGACCCTACGCGAGAAGGGCTTGGCCAAAACGGCGGCCGGACGGCGGTCCTTCGCCCTGCTGCTCTTTCAGGACATCTCCGTCATTCCGATCCTGGCCCTGATGCCCCTGCTCGCCGCGGCGTCGACGTCCGGGGGGCAGGGCGCGACGCTGATCAGCGGGTTGCCCGGCTGGGCCCAGACGCTCACCCTGCTCGGGGCAGTAGCGGTCATCGTGCTGGGGGGGCGGTTCCTGACGGTTCCCCTTTTACACCTCATTGCCCGCGTGCGTCTCCGAGAAATGCTGACCGCCGCGGCGCTGTTGATCGTCATTGCCACTGCGGCCCTGATGATGGCGGTAGGCCTGAGTCCCGCCCTGGGGACCTTCCTGGCCGGCGTGGTGCTCGGCACCTCGCAGTTTCGCCACGAACTGGAAAGCGACATCGAACCCTTTAAAGGACTTTTGCTGGGACTCTTCTTTATCGCTGTCGGCGCGTCCATCAATTTCAGCCTGATTATTGAGACACCCTGGATCGTGGCCGGTCTGGTGGCCGGCGTGGTCGGCATGAAGGCGTTGGTCCTCCACCTTACGGCGCGGCTGTCCCGGATGAGTCTCGATCAAAACGCCGTCTTTTCCACGGGACTGGCGCAGGTGGGGGAATTCGCCTTCGTCCTCTTCGCCTTCATGGCGCAACTCGGCATCCTGACGAACCGCTGGACCGACGTAATGATGGGCGTCACCGCCCTGAGCATGACCGTGACCCCGCTGATGTTCCTTCTCAACGAGCGGCTGATTCTGCCCCGGTTCGGCACAAAGGAGGCGCCGGAAAAGCGCCCTGCCGATGATATCAAGGGAGAACACCCCGTCATCATTGCCGGCTTCGGTCATTTCGGCAGCACCGTCGGCCGGTTTCTGAGAGCCAACGGCGTCAACGCGACGATCCTCGACAATGATTCCGACCGCGTCGATCTGCTGCGAAAGATGGGGTTCAACGTTTATTACGGCGATGCCGGCCGTCTCGATATCCTGAAGGCGGCGGGCGCCGATCATGCCAGCGTTCTAGTTGCCTCGGTGGACTCTCCGGCATTCAATGCCGATCTGTGGGAGAAGGTCCGTCACGAGTTTCCACACCTCACCGTCCTGGTACGGGCCCGCAACCGCGAGGATGCCTATGGCCTGCTGGATGCAGGGGCGAAGCGGATCTATCGGGAGTCGCTGGATACGTCTGTGCGCATCGGCGTGGATACGCTGGTGCTTCTGGGCTTCCGCCGCTATACGGCCGTTCGCGCGGGACAGAACTTTATCAAGTACGACGAAGCGGCCCTGCCGGAGTTGGCGACTCACCGGCATGACAGAGAGCGGTATATTTTCAGCGCTCGGGAGCAGATCAGCATCCAGGAGGAACTCCTGGCCAACGATCTGAAAGCGAATCCAACCCTCCACGATCACGCCTGGGACCGGGCAGAGGACTAGCCCCGCCTATTACGTCTCAATTGCTCTGCAAATAGGGATTGACACTGGTCGATGCCGCTATGTAAAAGGTAAGTCTTTACTATAGGAGATATCATGCCGGAAATGTTCAAGGTGCTTCCCCCAGCGGAGGCACTCAAGGTGCTGTTTGATCAGCTTCCCCTCGACGTCAGGCAGGAGAGGATAAAGACAGCGGAGGCGCTGGATCGCGTGTTGAGCGAGATCTTGACGGCGCCATCTTCCCTCCCTTCTTTCCCCCGCAGCACGATGGACGGCTATGCAGTGCGCGCTGAAGATACTTTCGGGGCAACCGAATCGCTGCCAGCCTATCTGACGGTGACCGGCGAGGTGCCGATGGGACGCGCAGCGGACATCCCGATCGGGGCGGCCCAGGCGGCAACGGTTTACACCGGCGGCATGATGCCGCCCGGCGCCGATGCGGTCGTCATGATTGAGCGAACCCAACGAATCGACGATGCAACAATCGAGGTGCTACGCCCGGTTGCGCCCGGGGAGAACGTAATCCAGATCGGCGAAGACGTGCGGGAGGGCGATCCGCTATTCGAAGCGGGGCACGTGCTTCGTCCTCAAGACCTCGGCGGCTTGATGGCGTTGGGACTGACAGACATCAGCGTCGCCGCGCGCCCGCGCGTGGCGATTCTTTCGACCGGCGACGAGATCATCCCCCCGGAGCAGATGCCCGGCCCCGGCCAGATTCGGGATATCAATACCTACGCCATTGCCGCGTTGGTGACCCGCGCAGGCGGCGTGGCATCCTGCGAGGGCATCATTGCCGATCACTATGAAGCGCTTCTGTCTGCGGCCCGAGCCGCCTTACAGCGCGCGGACGCGCTGGTGATCTCCGCCGGATCATCCGTCTCCACCCGGGATCTGACGGCGGATGTCATCGATCAGCTGGGCAGCCCCGGTGTCGTGGTGCACGGGGTGGCCGTGCGCCCCGGCAAGCCGACCATCCTCGGGGTGTGTGATGGCAAGCCAGTGTTCGGTCTGCCGGGCAATCCGGTCAGCGCCATGGTCGTTGCAGGTCTGTTCCTGGAACCGGCGCTGCATCGGATGCAGGGCCGAATGCCGCATCCCGCGCTGGGTGTGGTTACGGCCGTTCTTACCCACAATATCCCGTCGGTTCCGGGGCGTGAGGATTACATCCAGGTCCGGCTGATCGAGCGGGACGGGCGGCTCCGGGCCGAACCGGTGTTCGGCAAGTCGAACCTGATTTATACCCTGGTCAAGGCCGGGGGAATGGTCTGTGTGCCGCTTGATTCCAATGGATTGCATCAGGGGGATCGGGTAGAGGTCATCATGTACGAATAGTGGGCAGGCTGTTGACCGGGGGCGCATTCCCGTAGGGAGGCGCAATAAAGAATCAACACAGATCCTTACCGGAAAAAGCCGAAGGCTTTACAAAAGGCTCATATACTGCGTTGCGCTTCAGATCTCGCATGCTCACATACGCAAAATGTATGCTCCGCTGCTCGATCCTCCCCGACGACTAATTCGGGACAAGCGCGACGCCTTGTCTCTGAGCCCTTTTGAACAGCCTGCATGGCTGGATGTTTTAGACAAGGAGTGATAGTCGAAATGAATTCTTGTATCATGCCCGCAAAGGCGGAGGTGTCTTCTTTGAAGACATCTTGGAGACCCATTTTGCAGGAGTGGCAGAACCTTGACTTCATGCGAGTCACCACGGGTAATCATTTATGACGAAAGACAGACGATTTTACCTTGAAGACATCCCGCTGGACGAAGCGTGGCGGCGGTTTATTGCAGCGCTGGATGGCGCTGGTTTATGGGCGCCTTTCCCCGGCGAGGACCTGACGTTGGATGAGGCCCTGGGGCGCGTTACGGCTGAGCCCGTCTGGGCGGCCCTGTCTTCTCCCGCCTATCATGCCAGCGCCATGGACGGCTACGCCGTCCGGTCGGAGGATACGATCGGCGCCACCGAGACCGCGCCCAAGCGACTGCGGATCGGCTCCAACGGCCCGGCCGGTTATGTCGATACCGGCGACCCGATTCCAGCGTGGGCCGACGCCGTCATCATGATCGAACACACGCAGCGCGTCGATGAGGCGGACGGCCGGAGTGCAATCGAAATCCAGGCCGCTGTTGCGCCGTGGACGGCGGTTCGCCCGATGGGCGAAGACATGGTGGCCACGGAACTGGTGCTGCCGGCCAACCACCTGCTGAAACCCGTTGATCTGGGCGCCCTCGCGGGATGCGGCCACGCGACCGTTCGCGTCCGCCGCCGGCCCCGCGTGGCGATCCTTCCGACAGGCACTGAACTGATCACCCCGGAACAGGCCGCGCGGCAGGGTCTGAAGTCCGGCGATATCATCGAATATAACTCGCTGGTGCTGGCCGCGCAGGTGCGCGAGTGGGGCGGTCTGCCGACGCGATTGCCGATTGTCGCGGACGACTTCGAGCGCATCAAGGCGACCGTGCAGGACGCGGCGGCCGCTTACGACCTCGTGCTTGTCAACGCCGGCTCCTCGGCGGGGAGCGAGGATTTCACCGCAGCCATCGTGGCCGAGCTCGGCAGCCTGCTGGTGCACGGCGTGGCAGTACGTCCGGGGCACCCCGTCATCCTGGGGAGCATCACTGAACGCCACACGCCTATCATCGGCATTCCCGGCTATCCGGTGTCCTGCGCGCTCACGGGGGAGATCTTCGTCGAGCCGCTGCTGGCACGCTGGCTCGGGGTGCCGCCGCGCGAGAAGCCGAGGCTTTCCGCGACGATCAGCCGCAAGTTGCTTTCTCCCATGGGAGAGGACGAATGGGTGCGTGTGACCGTGGGGCGGGTCGGCGATCGGACCGTGGCGGCGCCGCTGTCGCGCGGGGCGGGCGTCATCACCTCCCTGGTTCGCGCCGACGGGATCGTCCGCATCCCGAGATTTTCGGAAGGTGTCGAGGCCGGTCAGGAAGTTGCGGTCGAACTCTACCGGGCACCCGCCGAGATTGATCGCACCATTGTCCACATCGGGAGTCACGATCTGTGCCTGGATCTGCTGTCTGAGTTCCTGGCCGACTCCGGTCGCCGTTTTTCGAGCGCCAATGCCGGCAGCCTTGGCGGCTTGGCCGCCCTGAAGCGAGGTGACGCCCACCTGGCCGGCGCCCATCTACTGGACCCCGCAACTGGCGAGTACAATATCTCCTATATCGAACAATACCTGGCAGGTATGCCGGTGGTGCTGATGACCTTCATGCATCGTCAACAGGGGCTGATCGTTGCGCCCGGCAACCCCAAGGGCATCCGGGATTTGTCGGATCTGGCGCGCGACGATATCCGTTATGTCAACCGTCAGCGCGGCGCTGGAACCCGCATGCTTCTTGACTATCAGCTGGCCAAGTTGGGGATCGATGACGGTCACGTTGCGGGGTACCGTCGAGAGGAATATACGCATCTGGCCGTCGCCGTGGCCGTTCAGTCGGGAGCGGCCGACTGCGGTCTGGGCATCGCCGCGGCTGCAGAAGCCCTTCAACTTGATTTTATCCCGGTCGAGCAGGAGCGGTATGATCTGGTGATCCCCCGTCGCCACTATGAGAGCGAGCTTCTGCGCCCGCTGCTGGATCTGCTGAAGGGGGCGTCACTGCGGCAGGCGATTGACAGATTGGCGGGATACGATACGATCCACATGGGACGCATCGTATTTGAGACGTGATACGCCGCCCTCCCAGGAGGGTGCCGCGTGGACGAAAACCTTTCCATCATCGATGAGATCCTGGTCGTCGGCAATTTCCCGTGCTTGACATAATCATGTCAAATCATCTATGAAAATAGCATGGTGACGGTCGGGTGCCATGCTGTTCATGAGCTCCGGGCGCCGATAACAAAGATTGGCTATCTGAGGCCTTTTCTCTTATATTTATAATTATCGCCCACGCTTCCATAAAAAAGAAAGGAGAAAGGGGATCATGAAACTCAGTGCACGGAATCTCTTAAAAGGAACGGTCGCCAGCATTAAAAAAGGCGCGGTCAATACCGAGGTCGTTCTCTCGCTTCAGGGAGGCTTGTCGATTGTCTCGGTGATTACCAATGCGAGCGTCGAGTATCTCGGCCTGAAAGAGGGCGCGCCGGCCGTAGCGATCGTCAAGGCCAGCAGCATCCTCGTCGGTACGGATCTGGCGACGGCCAAGGTTAGCGCCCGCAACATCTGGCATGGCAAGGTGGCGAAGGTGGTCGAAGGCCCCGTCAGCGCCGAGGTGGATCTGGATATCGGGGGAGGCAACATCGTCGTTGCGGTTATTACGGATGAAAGCGCGAAAACACTGGGGCTCAAGGCTGGCAGCAGTGCCTTTGCCTTAATCAAGGCCAGCAGCGTCATCATCGGGGTTGAATAAATAATAAAAGGAGTTGTCGCGATGAAATTATTGAAGCGTGTGTCGATCGGCGTCGTTCTGTGCGTGTTTATGCTGACGTCCGTGGCAGCTGCCACGGACGTCAATCTGTCGGTCGCGGCGAGTATGAAGGAAGTCGTCAATTTCCTGTCAGATCAGTTCGCCCAGAAAAATCCGTCGGTGAAGTTCGTCAAGAATTACGGCGCATCCGGCGCCCTGGCCAAGCAGATTGAAAACGGCGCGCCGGCCGATATCTTTATCTCCGCCAATCTGAAATGGGTGGATTATCTCAAGGACAAAAAGCTGATGGACAATCAGAACATCACCATGTTCGCCTATAACGAGCTGGTCTTTGTGGGTAAACCAAACGCAGCGAGAGGCATGCAGGATCTGTCCAGGCTGGGAAAAATCGCAATCGGGAGCCCCCAGAGTGTTCCTGCAGGAGAATACACTACGGAGGCGCTGCAAAAGGCGGGGATGGACAAGGCGCTCGAGAACAAGCTGGTCATGGCCAAGGATGTCCGGGCCTGTCTGATGTATGCCGAGCAGGGCGAAGTGGACGGCGCCTTTGTTTATAAAACAGATGCCTTGCTGGCAGGCAAGAATGTCGTTGTTCTCTTCACGGTTCCCCAGACCCTGTATTCGCGCGTGACCTATCCCATCGGGTTAATGGCTGCCGGCGCTAAAAATAAGGATGCCGTTGCCTTCTTCCGCTTTTTGATCTCTGATGAGGGTAAAAAGGTTCTCGAGGAGAAAGGGTTTCTGGTAAGGTAACGTCCGAATCATGCCCTCTTTTACCCCCGCAGATTATTCCGCGATTTACCTGTCGATGAAGGTGGCGTCGGTCGCCACCTTGCTGTCGTTGCCGGTCGGGTTCGCCCTGGCCTGGCTCATGACCTTCAGGCAGTTCAGAGGTAAGATCGTTGTGGATGTCCTGATCAATCTCCCCCTCACGCTGCCGCCGGTCGTGGTCGGTTATCTGCTGCTTCTCCTGCTCGGGAAAAACGGGTGGATCGGGCGGCATCTGCTGGAACCGCTCGGCATCCAGCTGATCTTCACGTGGAAGGCGGCCGTCATCGCCACGGCGGTCGTCGGCTTTCCCCTCATGGTCCGCGCTATCCGCATCGGCATGGAGGGCATCAATGCAGAGCTGCTTCAGGCGGCGCGCACCCTTGGCGCGGGAACCCTCGATACGATCATCACGGTCATTCTCCCCCTGTCGGTCCGGGGGATTCTGGCCGGTTCCACCCTGATGTTCGCCCGGGGACTCGGGGAGTTCGGCGCCACGATCATCGTAGCCGGCAACATCCCCGGTGTGACCCAGACGATCCCGCTGGCCATTTACGAGTATACGAGTTCTCCTCAGGGAGACGTGATGGCGCTGGCGCTCTGTGGGGTGTCCATCACGCTGTCGGTGCTCGTTCTGCTCTTGCACGAGCTTTTCTACCGGCGTCTGAACAGGGGGGGCTGATATGGAATTGCGCGTCCATGTTCAGAAAGCCTTTGCCGCCTTTTCCCTTTCCGCGGGCCTGACGATCGGCGGCGAGGCCACGGGCGTGTTCGGTCCCTCCGGCAGCGGCAAATCGACGCTCGTCAAACTCATTGCCGGTTTGCATCGGCCGGATGCCGGCCATATCTCGATCAACGGCGAGGCGCTTTTCGACAGCGCCCGCGGGATCAACGTGCCTGTCGAAGACCGGCGCGTCGGCATGGTCTTTCAGCAGGCATATCTCTTCCCCCATCTGAGCGTGAAGCGCAACCTCCTGTATGGATACCGCCGGTGCAAGCATAACGGCCGCCGCGTCGCCCTGCGGGATCTGGTGGATATCCTGGAAATCGGACACTTGCTGGATCGAGGCGTCGCGCATCTCTCCGGCGGCGAGAAGCAGCGGGTCTCCATCGGCCGCGCTGTCCTGTCGCATCCGCGCCTGTTGCTCTTGGACGAGCCGCTTGCGGCCCTGGACGACGCCCTGAAATACCAGATCATCGCCTATCTGAAGAATGTCAGCAGTCGCTTCGAGATTCCATACCTGTTCATTTCGCATTCCCTCATGGAAATGCGGCTCATGGCCGATCAGGTGCTGGTCATGGAAAACGGGGGAATCACCGGGCAGATGTCGGCCGAACAACTCGCCCTGTCAAGGATGGGGGAAGGCCGATCCGGTTACGTCAACATCGTGAAGCTCGCGGATCCGCAGTTGCGCAATGACCTGTATGCCTATCGGTGGGGCGCGGGGGAAATGTTGCTCTCAGTCGGCGAGGGGCAGGGCATCCTCTTCGAGCTTCCGGCGCGCGACATCATCCTTCTGCGCGGTTTTCCGGAAGCCATCAGTGCCAGAAACCTGCTCAAGTGCACGGTGGCGGATACCTTCTGGTCCGGGCGCCGGCTCGGGGTCAAGCTGGATTGTCACGGCGAGCTGCTGGTGGCCGAAGTGACGTTGCCTGCCGCCAGGGACCTGGGCATCGAAAAGGGCGCTGAAGTCTACGCTGCCATCAAGGCTTCGTCGTTTAGGCAGATCATGTAGGGGGAGGGGATTGCGAGGAATTGGCGGAGGGCAACAAAAAAGGCGGGACCCTGCAACGGATCCCGCCTTCGATCAGTTCGTGCCAACTGATATGCTTGTTTTACTGAATCCTTCGCCTGAGCACAGCAATTCCGATCAGCCCGCTGCCAAGAAGGAACATGGTTGTCGGTTCAGGTACGGCGTCGGAGACGGCAACCGGGCCGGTCATGGCATATGCGTAAGACGCATACGTACCGCCGCTGATATAGGTTACTGCCGTTACTGCACTTTCCCCTAAAGAAACACCGTCCACCTGGAAACTGAAGATGGCGGTCGATCCTGGAGGATAGACAGAGGCTGGGTCGATCCCCCACCAGTATAAGCCGATGTATCCGTTCGGTATGGTTGCATTAAAGTAGCCAGTATCTGCCCCCGTGGCATACCGTGCGTCGGTCCAATAACCCGGACATCCATAATATGGGGCCGGCGTTTGCAGTACCGATATGACAGCCGTCTCAGGGACCAGAATCAAGAAGCCATCCAGGCCGACTGTTTCAGAGTTATTCGTGACATTGAATGTGAAAATATAGGAATCGCCGTCAAGCTGCGTTATCGACTCATTGACAGTATAAGGAGCTGCCATAGCCGCAGCGTGCATCATAAGCAATCCCAAAATGATCGAACATAGCAAAAAACCTTTTTTCATAACCGCTCCTCTCTGATTTTCTTGGGATCTTTTCCCCCAATTGGTTCCCCTGGCTTTTGCAATCGACATGCCATTCAAGTAACAGGCTGTTCTTTCATACTTATTGCTCAACTTTCGATTCAGTCACCCCCGTTGTCATTGTAAACATTATCGACAGACTCGTTGTGCCAAAACGGGAGCATCTATCAATTATGAATTATTTCTGGATGCTTATCCGATATCGCATCAATGTAAAGTATTTCTGAATGATTCGGTTTGTCCGGCTCAGGAGGCCGTGTCAACGTGATTTGGAATTTTGTTGATAATTGTAAAGCAGGTGGGAGTAAGTCAGGGCAGAGCGAATAGGGTGCCCATCGTCGGCCGGGCTGGTTTGCCCGGATTGCCAGCAAGAAGATCGGCCTGTCAAAACTGGTAAACTCTCTGAAGACGCAAGGCTTCGCGCGTGTTCGGTGCGTATTTCCAGCTGTAGCGCTCCCCCGGGGAAATCCATCATCGGCGGGAACCCCGTCAACGCCTCACTTCAACACCGCCATATTATCCCGATGAATGACCTCGTCATAGTGCTTGTAGCCGAGCACCTGCTCGATCTGGGCGGTCTTGAGTCCGTGGATCTTGCGGATCTCATCGGCGCTGTAATTGACCAGGCCTTTGGCGATCTGGTTGCCGTCGGCGTCGAGGCAGGCGACGGGATCGCCGGCGATGAAATCCCCCTCCACGGCAACAATGCCGGAAGGCAGCAGGCTCTTGCCCTGCTTGAGAATGGCGTTTTTAGCGCCCTCGTCGAGGATGAGCTTGCCGCGGGCCCGCAGGGTGAAGGCGATCCAGTGCTCCTTGCTGGAGAGGCATTCTTGCTGGGGCAGGAAGAGCGTGCCCGTTTCCTTGCCGGAAAAGATCTCGGCGAAGACGCCCTGCTTCTTGCCGGGGGCGATGATGTAAGGAATCCCGCAGACAGTGACCTTCTGCGCGGCCATGATCTTGCTCTTCATGCCGCCGGTACCGACGGGATCGGACTCCGCCGTTGCCGCCGCTTCGATCTCCGGGGTGATTTCCCGGACGAGCCGGATCGCCTTGGCCTTCTTGCTGGTCTTGGGATTGCGGTCGTAGAGCCCGTCGGTATTGGTCAGGTTGATGAGGAGATCCGCGCCGATGATGTTGGCCATCATGGCGGCCAGGTTGTCGTTGTCGCCGAACTTGATCTCTTCGACGGAAACGGTGTCGTTCTCGTTGATGATGGGCACCACGCCCCACTCCAGAAGCTGCGAGAGGGTGTTGCGCACGTTGATGAAGCGCTGCCGATCGGTCAGATCGCTCATGGTTAGGAGGATCTGGGCGACGTTGATGTCGTGGGCGCCGAAGGCCGTCGAATAGACCCGCATGAGGCGGCCCTGACCGACCGCCGCCGCGGCCTGTTTCTCCGGCATGTTCTTGAGCTTGCGGGTAATCCCCATCCGGTGCCGTCCCGACGCCACTGCGCCGGAGGAGACCATGACGATGTGCCGTCCCTCTTTTTTCAATACTGCGATCTGATCGACGAGTTGATGGATGATATCGACGTCGAGCCCTTCCTTGCCGGTCAGGACGCCGGAGCCGATCTTGATCAGCACCTTCTTTGCATGCGCGACAACCGCTAGTCTCTCATTGTCCATGGAGGATTGCTGCCTTTCGCTCGATAACCGTCTTGGTGATCTCGTCCAGCAGGGGCTCGACGCCTTCCCCCGTGGCCGCTGAAATCGTGAAGACTTCTATGCCCTTTTTTTTGAAGGTGTCAACCACTTTTTTGACCCGTTTGCGATCGTCGATCAGGTCGATCTTGTTGACGGCGACGATCTGCTTTTTCTCTGCCAGGAGGGTTCCGAAGGAGGCCAGTTCGCGGTTGATCGTTTCGAAGTCCGTCCAGGGTTTGCGTTCCGGATCGGAGATGTCGATCAGGTGCAGCAGGACGGAGGTCCGTTCAATGTGGCGCAGGAACCTGACTCCCAGGCCGGCGCCCAGATGCGCCCCCTCGATCAGTCCCGGGATGTCGGCGACCACGAAACTGTGATCTCCGTGACGCACGACGCCGAGGTTCGGGGTCAGCGTGGTGAAAGGATAATCGGCGATCTTCGGGCGCGCCGCAGAGACCTTGGCGATGAAGGTCGATTTCCCCGCGTTGGGGAAGCCCACAATGCCCACGTCTGCCAGGACCTTCAGCTCGAGCTGCACCCAGAGTTCGTCGCCGGGCATGCCCTCCTGCGCCATCTTCGGTGCGCGGTTCGTGGACGTAGCGAAACTCGCATTGCCCCGACCGCCGATACCGCCGCGCGCGATGACAACGCTCTGGCCGTCATCGATCAGGTCGCAGAGCACTTCGCCTGTTTCCGCATTCGACAGTATCGTCCCCACCGGTACGACAATCTCGATGTCTTCGGAATCCCGCCCGGTGCGATTGTTGCCGCTGCCGTGGCCGCCGCGCTTGGCGACGTGATGCTGGTTGTACTTGAGGTCCAGCAGCGTATGATGGGTGTGCGAGGCGCGCACGATGACATCGCCGCCGTTGCCGCCGTTGCCGCCGTTGGGGCCGCCCATGGGGACATACTTCTCGCGCCGGAAACTGACGCAGCCTCGCCCGCCGTCGCCGCCCTTCACGTAGATTTTCGCTTCATCAATGAATTTCATAAACCGTTATCTGTTCACTTTCTCAAAATACGTTTTTCTGCACAGGGCCTCGATGTCCATCAGGTTCCCGAACGCCTCCCGAAAATCGTCCGTGCCAGCCGCAAAGACGCCGTGGCCGTAAACGATCACACCCCGCCGTCCCTGCATCGCCGGCGGGACCGTGTGGCAGAGGCCGAAGGGGCCCGTGCCGACCTCGCCCGAGACGATGGGAATATCCCCGACGAAGCGCTCGCGCGGACAGTGCCGGTGACAGGTCGCCGCATCAGTGCAGTCCGTCCGGTCACAGTCGAGGGACAGAATGACCGGAAATTTCGGGTGGCCGTGGAGGACGGCCCGCTTGCCCGTCGTCTCAATGATCTGCCGGTGAGCGGTCAGTTCGCTCGAGGCCGTCATGCCCGCACAGGACGAGCCATCCAGGGGGCAGGCGTCGATGACCCCGCGCAGTTCGTCGAGGGAGCTGCCCGTCTGGCTGATGTAAAGCGTCCCGTCGAAGCAATATGAGATGTTGCCGAAATACGAATCGACCAGCCCGCATTCGACCGTCCGACGCCCGCAGTCCTCCATGGCGCTCAGGACCTCGTCTTCCGATGCGAAGGGCCCGGCGGCCAGATCCGCCGTTGCTGTTTTTTCTTCGATCCCTGCCATGGCAGCGGCCTTCTCGAAGACAGCCTGCTGCGCCTTCGTAACGCCGCCGTTTCGCTGTTCCGCCAGGTAATCCGCAAAAAACTTGACATAGCAGGAAAAGCACACGGAACTGAAGGTGATATAGGCCTGCTCCGGGCTCACCGTTCCGAAGGTTACAATACCGTCGCCTGGGATAATAGCACATTTTCGCCGGCTCAGGGTATTGATCGCGTTCTCCGCTGTCAAGGCCGCCACGACCGGAAGCGCGTGAAGGAACGTCCGCGTTTCGGTATCCCGCGGACGGATCTCGTCCGTCGTGCGGTTCGCCAGATAGTCGATGATGCTCCCGTAGGGCTCGGCCGGGCGGGCGAAGAGAATCGCGCTACAGCCCAGACCGGTCAGGATCTCTTCCAGAACAGGACGATGGGGGGGCTCCCGATTCCAGACCTGTTCGGCGTCGACCGCCCCCATGAGAGCGGTATCCTTCTCTACGAGGCCGCCCGCCTCGAGTTTGCCCACGTATTTTCGGATCAGTCGGTCCATGCAAGCCCCAATTCGGTGGCCTTGGCGGCTCGAGGCCGCCCCGTCTCATCCAGCCCCCGTATCTCATAGTAGGCCGCTCGCGCTCTCAGAAAGGCCTCCCGGTCGATGGAGGGGACATCGATGTGACTGCCGCTCGACCCGGCCTCGGTGAAGAAGCGCGCGGGCAGGTCGTCATCGGCGGCTGTGAAGCCGTTCATGGCGTTCATGATGCGCTCCTGATAGCAGATCCGTTCTCCGACGGTGAGGAGGTGTTGGACGTCCATGTCGATACCGGTTACGGCAGTTAGCGCTCGGGCATACTCCTCCAGCGTGGCGGCGAGGAAGACGAAGGGGCAGGCAGGCAGCGAATCGACCACGGCCTGGCGGTCCTCGCCCGCCTTGACGATGCGCGCCTTGCCGCTGAAGGTGAAGCGGTCGGTCGCCACGGGTTTCCTCAGAATCTCATGGCCGACCGCAAATGCCTGGCGGGGGCATCCGCCCCGCGTCGAGACGGCACAGCTGAGCGCAAGCCCGTAGGCGCCCCGCGGATCGTAGGCAGAGAGCTCCTGTCCCTTGACCGTCATGGCCGCTTCGGGCCTTCCCCGCTCCGCAGCATAGCGCGCCGCTCCCTGGCCAAGGGCGACGCCGCTCAGCTGTCCCTGGCCGATGTACTCGAGCATGGTCAGGATCTGTCCGGGAGCAAGGGTCCGGTCGTCAATTTCGCAGAACGTTGCCAGGGTCGCCGCGGCGGAGACCGCATCCATTCCGAGCGCGTTGCACAGGGCGTTGGCGGCTACGACCGTATCGAGCGTCCGGTTGCCCAGCAGGGCGCTGAAGTGCGACATCGCCTCAAACTCCGGGATCGCCCGGCCATAGAACCCGATGCGCCTGCACCGGATGGGGCAGCCGTGGCATCCTGTCTGTCTGGGCGACAATGCCTGCCCGAAGGCGGACGCATTTGTCCGCGCGAAATCTTCGAAATACGTTTCCCGGAAGTTGCGGGTCGGCATCATCCGCCGAGCGGCAATCACGTCGTAGAGGGCGGCTGTTCCGAAGGCGGCGATACCGCATTCTCCGGACAGGGCCGGCGAGGCGGCAATCAGCCGGCAGATATCCTCGCGCGCCTCGTCGAGCGCCGTCCGATTGTTCACGGCTATCTTGCCGGTTCCACGGGCGGTCAGGTATTTGATGTTCTTGGCGGCGAAAGACAGGCCGATCCCGTTTCGACCTGCGGCGAAATGCCGGTCGATGACGATATTGGCGAAACGCACGCCATGCTCGGCCGCCGGCCCGATGATGGCACGACTGCCCTTTCCCTGCAGGACCTCATCGAGGCAATCGGTTGACCAGCCCCGAAAGGGTTCGGCGTTGGTCAAGGTGACGCGGTCGTCAACGATCTCGATCCCGCAGAGTTTTGCATGCTTGCCGGTGATGATGAGTCCGTCCCAGCCCGCCTGCTTAAGGGCGGTTGCCAGTCCGCCCCCAGCGTCGGCATCTCCGACGGTGCCCGTGAGGGGGGAGCGGGACATGATCGTCATGTGGCCGGAGGAGGGAACGTCGGTGCCGCCCAAGGGTCCAGTAAAGAACAGCAGGGGCATCTGCGGATCGTCCCAGGCACGGGTGATCTCCTTGGCCATATAGTGACCCGCCAACCCCCGGCCGCCGATAAAATTGCGGTAAAGAACGGACTCGGGTTTCTCCTCCTGCACCGTTTTGCGTTCAAGATCAATCCGCGCTATTTTTCCGCACCAGCCGTTCATGTCCTTACCTTTAAGCGTTCGCGCGCATTCTCCCTTATTTTTCTCCAATTTACAACCGTAAGGACAACGATAATCAGCAGGTTTCAGCCTCAGAAGGCCGAAACCATAGCAAACATCTTCCTGGCAACTCTGAACCCTGGACCCTGAACAGTGAACTCCCCGCATCGCGGGATCATTGACAGCCCGCGGGAAAATCGATAGAGTCTGCTTCACTTAACGCTGGAAGGGGCAAGACATGAGCCGGGGCATCTTCATCATCGGAACAGACACAGGCGTCGGGAAGACCGTCTTCTCGGCGGGGTTGATGCACCTGTTGCTCAAGCATCGTTACAATGCGGGCTATTTCAAGCCGATCGCCAGCGGCGAGATCGACATGGGGGGTGGGTCGGTGCCGATCGATGCGACGTTCGTCAAGGTCGTTTCCGGCTATTCTGAAGAGGACGAACGGATTACCCCGTATAGCTTTCGCACGCCCGTCTCACCGCACCTGGCTGCCCGTTTGGAGGGGCGCGAGATCGACTTCGGCGTGATTCGGGAGCGTCTGAACGACCTCAAAAAGACGGCCGACCTCGTTGTCGTTGAAGGCTGCGGCGGCTTGGCCGTTCCTCTCGATGCCCGCGGAACGATGCTCTACGATCTCATCCGACAGACGGGGCTCGGCTGCTTTCTGGTCGCCCGAACGGGTCTGGGAACGATCAACCACACGCTCCTGACGCTTCGCGTGGCAGATGATTTCGGCATCGCTGTTGCCGGCGTTTTCATGAACGGATACACGGGATCGGCGATGGAGCGGGACAACATCGAGACGCTGAAGCGGCTGACCGGGCACCCCGCTATTTTCACCATCCCGCAGGCCCGCGGCGTGGATGTCGATAACTTCAAGGCAGGCGAGCTGCGGACGGTCTTTGAACAGAGCCTGGAGGTTGAGCGCCTCGCGGGGCTTATGGCGTCCTTCTAAAACGAACGGACCGGCTATTGCGCCGGTCTTTGCGATACAAGGCACGAAATGAAACACATCTTCTCACGATTTGAAAAACAACTGACCGATATCAAGGCGGCGGGACTTTACCGCAAGATGCGCTATCTGGAGGCCCCACAGGGCCCGCACACCCGCATTGAGGGACGCGATGTCCTTCTGATGTCCTCTAACAGTTATCTGGGACTTTGCGACGACGACCGGCTCCGTCAAGCTGCTTGCGAGGCCGTGGCGCAATATGGCGTCGGCTCCGGCGGGGCGCGCCTTCTGACCGGGAGTTACACCATTCACCGGAAACTGGAGGAGGAATTAGCCGCCTTCAAGGGAACGGAAGCCTGCCTGCTCTTCAATACGGGCTACATGGCCAACGTGGGGCTTCTCTCTACAGTGGCCGACAAGGGATGGGTGATCTTCTCGGACAGCCTCAATCATGCGAGCATCATCGACGGCTGCCGGATGAGTGGCGCCGAGGTAGTGGTTTACAACCACTGCGACATGGCCGACCTGAAGCGCAAGGTTACGGCGTGGCATGCGGAGGCGGCCCTGATCGTGACGGATGGGATCTTCAGCGTTGACGGGAATATCGCGCCGCTGCCGGACATCGTCGATATCGCAGAGCGCAGCGGGATTTTGGTCATGGTGGACGATGCCCACGCAACCGGCGTCCTCGGCCCCCACGGCGGCGGAACGGCGGATTACTTCGGCCTGGGCAAGAAGGTCGATATCCAGATGGGAACCCTGAGCAAGGCCTTTGCAAGCGAGGGCGGTTATGTGGCGGGGCGCCAGATTCTGATCGACTACCTGGTCAACAAGGCGCGGAGCTTTATCTTCTCGACGGCGCTGTCGCCGGCCACGGTCGCAGTGTCACTGAAGGCCCTGGAGATCGTGCGGACAGAGCCTGAACGTCGGGCGACGCTGCTTGCCCATGCGCGGTGGCTTCAGGAGCGTCTGCGGACGGCAGGTTTCCGGGTGCCGGAGACGCAGACGCCGATACTGGCCGTCATCGTGGGAGAGCCCGAGATGGCAGTGCGTTTCGCCGAGGCGCTTTTCGCCGAAGGGATCTATATCCCTGCGGTCCGGCCGCCCACGGTGCCGCCGGGAACCAGCCGGCTGCGAATCAGTCTGATGGCGACGCATACCCAAGAAGATCTGGAACGGGCCGCGGCGGCGATTGAACGGATCGGCCACAAGCTCGGCGTCCTCGGCGGCGGGCATGTGCAGGGGACGCTGTTCTAGTCACGAGTAACGAGTGACAAGTCACAGGTGACAGGCGTCTTAAGTACATGTTTTTTGTTTTCTCTCGTCACTTGTTACTCGTCACTCGTTACTATTTACTATTTACCATTAACTCGGATGTTACAAAATGAACGAACTACAGCAACGCGATTTAAATCACATCTGGCATCCCTGCTCGCAGATGAAAGACTACGAGGCCTTCCCGCCGATCGTGATCGACCGGGGCGAGGGGGCATATCTCTACGACGTGGACGGCCGGTCCTATCTGGACGCGGTCTCGTCTTGGTGGGTCAATCTCTTCGGTCACAGCAATCCCCGGATCAACCGGGCGATCCAGGAGCAGGTTAGCCGTCTGGAGCATGTCATCTTTGCGAACTTCTCACACAAGCCAGCGATTGAACTGGCAGAGCGGATCGTGCAGATTGTGCCGGCGGGCCTGAACAGGGTCTTCTTTGCCGACAACGGTTCCTCCGCCGTCGAGGTGGCTCTCAAGATGAGCTTCCAGTACCACCAGCAGGCGGGCCATTTTGCCAAGACCCGCTTTGCCGCAATCACCGATGCCTACCACGGCGAGACACTGGGGGCGCTTTCGGTGGGCGACCTTGATCTCTACAGCAAGATCTTCCAGCCGCTTATGCTCAACACCCTGAAGGCGACGGGGCCGGACTGCTATCGCTGTCCGTACGGACAGCGCCGCGAGAGCTGTAACGCCGCGTGTTTCGAGCCAGTGGAGGCGATGCTGCGCGCAAACCACGAAGAGATCTGCGCCTTTATCATCGAACCCCTCGTTCAGTGCGCGGCGGGGATGAAGATCTATCCGCCCGTCTATCTCAAAAAGCTGCGGCAACTCTGCACAGAACTGAACATCCATCTGATTGCCGACGAGATCGCGGTCGGCTTCGGGCGGACGGGAAAGATGTTTGCCTGCGAGCACGCCGGGATCAGCCCTGACATCATGTGCCTCTCGAAGGGCCTGACGGCGGGGTATCTGCCGCTGTCCCTGGTGGTGACGACAGATGCCATCTATGAGGCCTTCTATCACGACTACACCGCACTCAAGGCCTTTATGCACAGCCACAGCTATACAGGCAACCCGATTGCCTGCGCCGTGGCCTGCGAATCGCTGAACATCTTTCGCGATGAAGACGTTCTGGCACGCAACCGGGTCAAGTCCGCCCTGATCGCAGAAAAAGTAAGGCAGCGGGCAGAGGCCCATCCGCATGTCGGAGAATTTCGCCAGCTCGGGATGATCGGTGCGCTGGAGCTGGTGGAGGACAAGGCATCCAAGAGGGGCTTCGATTGGCAGCGGCGGGTGGGTTATGCGATCTACCAGATCGCCTTGGCCAAGGGCGTTCTCCTGCGTCCCCTCGGCAATGTCATCTATTTTATGCCGCCCTATGTCGTCGAAGAGCCGGATATTGATTTGATGGTCAGGACGGCGTTTGCCGCCATCGACGACTATTTCCAGCAGGCGCCGCAGTGACAAGTAACGAGTGACAAACGATAAGGAGTGACGTTGAGAAGACAGGAGGCCGTCCTGGTTTAATTCATCGCTTCAGGTACGATGAAGCGATTGGTTTTTATCAATCTTTCTCAAGTTCTTAACCTCTGAGCTGCTCATCCTCTGTGAGCCGGAGGCCGTGTACTGAGGATCTCAGCGTTAGCCGCTCAAACCCGGAACCCCCCGCCCCGCCGGGCGGGTTCACCCCACCGGCTGAGGGTAGGTGTCGGTCGGGTCGTAGGCCGCCGGGGAGTATTCGACGACCTGCGCGTAGCCCTTCGACCGGAAGGCATGTGCGACGCCGGGCTGGAGGGTGATGCGCTGGCCCGCTTCCAGTGAGATCACAAGCCGCTCGGTCTTATCCAGCGTCTCCAGGATAAAATCCACTTTCCCGGTCAGGATGTAAAAGTACTCCACCTTTTTCGCGTGGTAGTGGTGACCGCGTTCCTGTCCGGAGCTGGGTGTGTCCAGATCCCAATAGGCAAGATGGTAATAGGGTTCATAGGGGCGGTTCAGGATTTGAGCCATTTCCCCCTTGGGTGAAACGAAGCGTCTCTCGTCGTCGTGCCCTCCCTCGGACGGCAAGGTGTCGACGGTGATTTTCGACCTAAGCGTCGGCGTTGTTTCTTGTGACGTAATCGGATTTCCGAAGTGCTTTCGGTAGAGTTGCTGAATGATGGCGCCGAATTCCTGGTTCATAGCCCGATAGCGTTCCATCAGGTTGCGCCCCTCTTGGGTGATCTGGGAACCGCCACCCGCAAGGCCGCCTGCCCTTCGGTTCAGAATTGCAACCCCAAGACGTTTTTCGACCTTTCGAGCCATACTCCAGGCTGTTCGATAGGACATTCCCAAGTCCATCGCCGCCCGATGAAGAGAGCCCGTTTTCTCCACTTCCTCCAGAAGCTCGAGAACCCCTTCTCCAAAGACCTTCCCGTTATTGTCCAGCCATACCTTAAAAGCGACCTGCATCGTGCCCCCCATTGTCCGTATTCCCTCTGACTTACATTTAAAAACTATATAATTTTCTTATGAAAGTCAAGAATTCCACCCTTGAGTGAGAGGCCGGTTTCCTAGTACCCGATGTCCGCTGATTTGTTGCGACTGGTAGCGATGGCGCGGTCGAAATAGAGGAGACGCCTGGGGATAGGGCTCACAAATGACTTGACGGCGTTATTTCCGATAATATATAACCGCCAGTGGGTAAGATTAGGACCGGTAGCGGTTTCACGGTGTTCCAATCCTGCAGCGAGTGCGTTTCAATGAGAGATTCTCTTTTAAAATTAGACGCTTCTCTAGAACATATCTTGCGCGGGGTTTTCCATCTTGAAACAATGTCGAGCAGAGCGACGCGGCGGCAAATAACGGACACTAATCGACTAGAACCCCAGTGACAGGTAGTCTTTTTAGAAAACGCCCTACGACGTATGGGAGACGTAAGCGGGCAATATAAAAAATAAAAATAAAAAAGAGGAGGAAAGTAGCCGGTGAAGAAAATTACTTTCAAGGTGAACTCTGTCCCTACAGAGGTCATGGTTGATGAGAAGGCCGTACTCATCGACGTGCTTCGAAAGGGCTTGCACCTGACAGGAGCCAAGCAGTCCTGCGATCGAAAGGGACAGTGCGGCGCGTGTACCGTCATCGTCAACAAGAAGGCGGTTAAATCTTGTATCGTTAAGATGAAGGATCTGGAGGGTGCCGACGTCATTACCGTTGAGGGGTTGGGAACCCCCGAAAATCCCCATCTGATTCAGCAGGCCTTCGTTTTGGAAGGCGCCATCCAGTGCGGGTTCTGCACCCCTGGTATGATCATGGCGGCCAAGGCGCTTCTGGATGAGAACAACAATCCTACCGTAGAAGACATCAAAAAAGCCTTCCGCCGCAACCTGTGTCGCTGCACCGGATACAACATGATCATCAAGGCCGTTCTGCTGGCCGGTCGGTTCATCCGCGCAGAGGTGACCCCCGAGGCGCTGCACGTCAAGGCGACGGCACCGGCGATTGGACAGTCTCACGTTCGTCCTTCCTTCTTTCTGAAAGCCTGCGGTGCGGCAAAGTTTACGGACGACTTCTTTGTAGAGGGCTGCCTCGAAGCAGCCGCCGTGAGAAGCCCGCATATGAACGCCAAGCTGATCTCGATCGACGCGTCCGCAGCGGAAAAGATGCCCGGCGTGGTCGGCGTCATTACGGCCAAGGACGTCAAGGGCAATAATAACGTGGGCATGGTGTTCAAGGATGAACCCATCTTCTGCACGGACATTCTGCCGGTTTTGGGATCTCCGGTGGCCGCCGTGATCGCGCGGACACGCGAAGAGGCACGGGCCGCGGCCGCGGCCGTCAAGGTCGAGTATGAAGTGCTGCCGGCGCTCAAGACCGCTGCCGAGGCACTGGCCGAGGGCGCACCGCGGGTGCAGCCCGACTTCCCGAATTTCATCTATCCCTCTGTCCAGATCAAGGGAGATGCACTGAAGGCGTTGGCCGCCTCTGAGCATGTTGTTGAGGCGCGTTTCACCACGCCGATCGTTCATCAGTCACCCCTCGAGCCGGAAACCGCTCTGGCCTATCTGGACGGTGACGGCGACGATGCGCAGCTTCTGGTTTATGGTCGATCGATCTGGATTCACGCGCATGCCATGCTCCTTCAGGAAGCCTTGGCATGGCCGAACGTGCGGTACATCGAACCGTATGTCGGCGGACAGTTCGGCATCAAATGCGATATTACGTCCGAAGGAATCGCTGCGGCCGCGGCGTTGCATTTCAAGCAGCCCGTCCGTTACGTCCCCACCCTCGAAGAATCCCTGGTGATGACCTCCAAGCGGCATCCCTATGATATGACCATTCGGCTGGGCGCCGACAAGGATGGGAACTTCACCGGATACCAGATGGATTTCATCGTGGAAAACGGTGCGCGTACGTCCGTCGGCCCGGTCATTCTGGATCGCTCTATCGAGATGTTGAGCGGCTGCTATCGCCTCCCCCACGTCAAGGTCGACGGCAAGCTCGTTTATACCAATGACACCTGGGGCGGTGCTGCCCGCGGCGCCGGACCACCGCAGGCCAACTTCGCCCTGGAAGGCGCCATCCAGTTGATGGCGGCCAAGCTGGGCATGGATTCTTATGATCTCCGTATGAAGAACATGCTCAATCCGGGTGAGACCACCTCCACGGGCGAAGTGGTTGACGAATGGGCCGCCCGCGCCTGTTTCGAGAAGATCAAGCCGTATTATGACGAGATTCTCAAGGCTACCAAGGAGGCCAAATCCAAAGGGATCTGTCGAGGACTCGGCATTGCAGGCTGCAGCTTCGGCATCGGCGACGGCAATGACACGGCTCACATCGCCGTCGAGTTGGATGAAGATGGCGGCGTCACCGTGTTCGGCGGGGTTGCCGACCCCGGCGAGGGCAACGATGCCATGATGAGCCAGATTGCGGCGCATTGCCTGGAGATGCCGTTGAACAAGATCAGACTGGTCATGCGCGATACGGAAAACACGCCGGACGGCGGTGTCGCGGCCTCGTCCCGTCTGACCTACATGGCCGGAGGAGCCCTGGTCCACGCGATCGGATTGCTCAAGGAGGCCATGAAAGAGACAGGGGCCAAGAAGCGCAGCGATCTGGAAAAGGCGGGGAAACCTGTCCGCTATATGGGAGAAAGGATTCTTCCCCATAAGGGCATCGACAAAACGACGGGTCAGGGACAGGCATGGGATTCCCGACTCCACGGCGTCCAGCTGGCCGAGGTCGAGGTCAACAAGGAAACCGGCGAGATCAAGGTCCTGAAGATGACGAACGTCTTCGACCCCGGCACGGTCATCAATCCCCTGGCGGTTATCGGCCAGGTGGAAGGCGGACTGGATCAGGGTGCAGGATACGCCCTGCGGGAGCAGTTCGTTCTCGGAAAGACCAAGGACTGGATCTCTTACAAGTTCCCGACATTCGGAACGTCCTTCCCGATAGAGACCATGCTGATCGAATCTCCTCGAGCACGTGGTCCTCTGGGTGCAACGGGCGTGGGCGAATCAACGATGGTGGCCACCCACCCGGCGATTGCCAACGCGGTCTTTGATGCGATCGGTGTTTACATCAAAGATCTGCCGATGACGCCTGATAAGGTTCTGGCGGCTCTGGGGAAGAAATAGGCTTTTCAGTTGTGAGTGAAGAAAAACCTCATTATCAAACGTCATACAGCCGGGTCATTGCCGGCACAGAACTTCTGTTCAATGGGGAGGGGTTCTTACTGAACCCCACCCTTTGGACGGAGGAGATCTTTGAAGTTTTGGCCCGCGAAGCCGGTATCGAAGAAATTACCGACAAGCATCTCGCGGTCGTTCGTTTCATTAGAAAATTCTACGCGGAACAGGGGCGCCCGCCCCTGAACCATCATCTCAAAGTCGGGACCAAAATGAGTCTGACGGAGCTGGAGACGTTGTTCCCGGGCGGGATCTTGCGAGGCGCCCACAGGCTTGCAGGCATGAGAGGGTCCAGAGGGTGTAAGGGATAAAGCATAAAAGATGGACCCTTTCGATGGACTGATTTACCTTGATAACGCCGCCACGGTTTTTCCAAAGCCAGGATCGCTTCTGAAGCAGGCTTTAGAGATTTATCTCTCCCAAGGTGTCTCTCCAGGGCGAGGCAGCTACGATCTGGCCGTGATGGCGCAAGATCTCGTCTTTGACGTTCGGGAGCATCTGTGCTGTTTTTTCGGCAGTAATGATCCGGAGCGGGTCATCTTTGCCGCAAACGCGTCCGATGCCCTCAATCTCGTTATTCAGGGCCTGATCGAGCCGGGCTGCCATGTGGTGAGCACGCGGCTGGAACACAACTCTGTCCTGCGGCCCCTTCATCATTTTCAAACAACCGGCCTGATAAGCTACGATCTGGTTTCCGCCGACGGTCAGGGCTTTATCGATCCCGAGGATATCGCACGGGCGATCCGCCCCGAAACCCGAATGGTCATCGTTAACCACGCGTCCAATGTGATCGGGGTCGTTCAGGATGCGGAGGCGATCGGACGGGTCTGCAAGGAGCATGGCGTTCCGCTCATCCTCGATGTAGCCCAGAGTGCCGGCATCATCCCCATCCGGATGCGTCAGTGGGGCGTCAGTGCGGTGGCCTTTACCGGCCATAAATCCCTGATGGGGCCGTCAGGGACTGGCGGGCTGGTTCTCGACGACGAGATCGATGTCCGCACAACCCGATTCGGCGGAACCGGAATTGAATCCAAGAGCCTGGAGCACACACAGTCTTATCCGCATCGCCTGGAGGTCGGTACGCTCAACCTCCTGGGCATCCTCGGTCTTGGCGCGGGCTTGAATTATCTGGACGAAACGGGAATCGATGAAATACGCGCCAGGGAAATCGCATTGGCAAAGCGCTTGTCGGAAGGGCTCTCGGAAATTCCTGCCGTTCAAATTCACAGCCCTGCCCATTGGGACAACCGTACCGCCATTCTACTTGCTTCCATCCGCAATGTGAACCCGGATGACGTCGGGGCCATTCTGGACGGCGATTACGGTATTGCCGTCCGGACAGGACTGCACTGTGCGCCGCTCGTCCATCAGGTGCTTCAAACCTTTCCGCAGGGCGCGGTTCGCTTCAGCATTGGCCCTTTCAATACGTCGGAGGACATTGATGCGGCGATTCAAGCTATGGCGGAAATCGGAAGGAATAAGTAGCGTTAGCCATAGGCTGTTATTGCGTCGGCGATCTTCCAATTCGGAAACGAGCACCACCCTTCCGCTGCCGTCAGGACAAATAAAGACGCCATCTGCATCTGTTAATGACGACCTGAACGAAGCAATAACCATCAGCCTTTGGCGGTTGGGAGCCGGGTATTTCATCCCGAATGAGGGACGAGTCTATAGCTAACAGATAATTGCTTTTAGGAGTTTTTTGTGAAGGAACTTTTTCTGAATTGTGCGACCCTGCTGGAACAGGGAGAAGATATCGCGATGGTGACGATTGTCGATCACCATGGATCTTCGCCGCGTACCGCCGGCAGCAAGATGTTCGTACGGCGGGACGGTAGCATCTTCGGGACGATCGGCGGCGGGGTCTTCGAGGCCAAGGCGATCAATCTGGCTCGAGAGGTCCTTCAGAATGGCCAGGCGGTGACCCGTGATTTCCGGTTTTCCTGCGATGAGGTTGGAGGCATGGACATGATCTGTGGCGGCAGCGCCCGAATCTTTATCGATCTGCTGCGTGCCGCGTGTCCGGAAAACGCTGCGGTCTGCAAATCGATCGGGAGCCTGACCGGCAGTGATCATGAGACCTTTCTGATCACCAAAATCGAAACGGCGCCGGGCGGCCATGACCAGATCCGTCTAGCCATGATGAACCGGGACGGACTCACCGTCGGCATGCCACTTTCCGGAGAGGCGCTGAACGTTCTGACGCGTTTGCGCAAGGGGCGTCGTCCGCAGCAGGTAGCGGTTGGGGAGACGTCATACCTGGTCGAGCCAATTCATTACATGGGAACGGTCTATATCTTCGGTGCAGGGCACGTTTCCCAGAAGCTTGCGCAGTTAACCGCATTTGTCGGATTTCAGACCGTGGTGCTGGACGATCGGGCGGAATTTGCCAACGCGCACCGGTTTCCCCAGGCCGACCAGATCATTGTCGCGTCGGACATGGACAACTGCGTCAAAGACCTGCCCGTCAATCGTAGCAGCTATCTTGTCATCGTCACGCGGGGACACGCCTATGATCGAACCGTGCTGGAACAGGCTGTCAAGACCGACGCCGGCTATATCGGCATGATCGGCAGCAGGCGCAAACGGGACACCATCTATGAGTACCTGCGTCGTGCTGGCGTAACGAGCGAAAGGCTTGCCCAGGTGCATTCACCGATCGGTGTCGAAATCGATGCAGAAACCCCCGAGGAGATCGCCGTCAGCATTGTCGGAGAACTGATCAAGAGGCGGGCTGGACTCATCAATGCATCGCCGTAGTTTAGCAGACAGGATTGTAACACTTATCCTGGCCGCTGGATATTCCAGCCGGATGGAGGGGGCGTTCAAGCCTCTGCTCACCATCCGTCCGCACACTGTTGTGGAGCACACCGTCCGAATGCAGCAGGCGGCGGGCATCTCCGATGTTCGGGTCGTGGTGGGGCACCGAGCCGAGGAGGTTGAGGCAGCGGCCGGTCATCTGGGGGTTCGCTTCATTCACAACCCGAATTACGACCGCGGCATGTTTTCCTCCATTCAGGCCGGCGTTGCATCGCTGCCGATCGATGTTCCCGCCTTTTTCATCATGCCGGTCGATATTCCCTTTGTCCATCCCGAGACTATTCGCATGCTTCTCAAGGCCTTTAAAGAGCGTTCGTGCGGGATCATCTATCCGACTTACGACGGACAGGATGGTCACCCGCCGCTGATTTCCGGGGAATTCATCCCTGAGATCCTGAGTTTTCAGGGCGAAGGCGGTTTAAGGGGGATTTTGGCCAGGCACGACGCGATTGCGCACCGCATTGCTGTCAGCGATGAAATGATCCTGATAGACATCGATACGCCTGAGGACTATGAACGGTTAATGTGCCGACAGGGAAAAGAATGCATACCCGATGAAATGGCATGTGAAGACCTGCTTGCAGAGGCTTGCGCGGTGGAGAAGATCCGGGAGCACTGCCGCGCGGTAGCCGCCCTGGCCGATTGCCTGACCGAACAACTCAATGCAATCGGAGCCGGCCTGAACCCGAATCTCATCCGGGCGGCGGCGTTGCTCCACGATATTTGCCGGCAGCGAACCGATCACGCCCGCGAGGGAGCTGCCTATCTGGCTTCGTGTGGTTATGAACGGGTTGCGGGGATTGTTGCGCGCCATATGGATCTGTCTCCTTCCCCTCGACAGACGCCGACCGAGGCGGAGGTAGTTTATCTGGCGGATAAACTGATCCTGGGCAACGAGCGTGTCACATTGGAACAGCGCTTCACTGCGGCCCGCCGGCGTTGCGGGGAGGATGAACGGGCGCTCCGTTCCGTCGATCATCGCCAGGATCAGGCCGAGGCGATACGTGCCAAGATAGAACAGTACATCGGGAAGCCGTTGGAGGGCATCCTCCTCGCGGCGGGGGAACAGAAAGAAAGTGAGCAGAGGAGCAGCTGAACATGCTTAAGATAAAAGTAGAAGAAGCAGTCGGGATGGTTTTATGCCATGACATTACGCAGATCGTGCCCGGCGAATTCAAGGGTGTAGCCTTTCGGAAAGGCCACGTCATTTCGCAGGAAGACATTTCGCGGATGTTGCAGATCGGCAAGGAGCACGTCTTCGTCTGGGAAAAAAAAGAGGGCTATCTCCATGAAGACGAGGCGGCCCGTCGTATCGCCGAGGCCGTAGCGGGACCGGGACTAACCCTGACCGAGCCCCAGGAGGGTAAGATCAATCTGGTAGCGGCCCGGCGGGGGCTCCTGAAGGTCCATGTCGATGGGCTCGATGCGATCAATGGCGAATGCCAGATTGCCTTGGCCACGTTGCACCGTCATCAGGTGGTTGATGCGGGAAGGATTGTCGCCGGAACGCGGGTGATCCCCCTTGTCATTGACGGGAAAATCATCGAACGGGTAGAGGCGCATGCCCGCCTTTATGCACCGGTCATCGAGATCAAACCTCTTCTCGGTCTGCGAGCCGGTCTCGTCATCACGGGCAATGAGGTTTACAAGGGGCGGATCGAAGACAAGTTCGGTCCCGTTGTCGAGGCCAAAGTGGCCGCGCTGGAAAGCCGCGTGATACGCAAGATCTATGTGCCCGACGAAACGGACCGGATTGCCGAGGCAGTTAAAGACCTGAAAGCGTCCGGTGCGGAGCTCATTTTGGTAACCGGCGGGATGTCGGTGGATCCGGATGACCTCACGCCGGCTGGCGTGGTTGCGGCAGGGGGAACAATCGTTACCTATGGGGCGCCGGTACTCCCCGGCGCCATGTTTATGGTGGCCTATATTGGAGAGACGCCGGTGCTCGGACTGCCCAGTTGCGTGATGTATTCACGGAGTACGGCGTTGGACCTGGTTTTGCCGCGCATCCTGGCCGGGGAGAAAATTACGCGGAACGATATTACCCTCTTCGGTCATGGCGGCTTATGCTTGAATTGCGATCCGTGCAGATATCCGGCATGTTCCTTCGGGAAAGGATAGAAGTTAGGACGGTGAGGGGGTGAGAGGACTCTTCTAACCTCTTAACTGCTCAGATTCTCAACTTCTGGCGCCGGGACTGTCGCTGAAAGCCGACAAAAAATGAGGCCGCGCACCCGACGCATCTCTTCAGGTTAGCCCCAGGGCAAAGGCAAAGAAGTGGCAGACGCTGCCGCCCACGACGAAGAGATGCCACACGGCGTGATTATAGGGCATGGCCTTCCAAATATAGAAGGGCGTCCCAAGGGTGTACAGCAACCCCCCGGCTACGATGAATTCGACGGTAACCGGCGGAGCGGCCTGGACAAAGGGTTTAACGGCCAGAATGATGATCCATCCCATTGCCAGATAGATCAGGGTGGATATTTTTTTGAAACGCCCCACGTAGAAGACCTTAAAGCTCACGCCCGCCAGGGCAAGACCCCAGATCACTCCAAACAGAGACCATCCCAACGGGGTGCGCATGAGGGAAAGCAGGATTGGCGTGTAGCTGCCGGCAATCAGCAGATAAATGGACGCGTGGTCCATCAGCTTGAAAAAGGCCTTGGCCCGCCCGGGATGGAGAATGTGATAGAGGGTGGACATCGTGTAGAGCAGAATGAGTGTGCTGCCAAAGACGCACAATGAAACGATGGTCCAGGCATTGCCGGTGTCGGAGGACAAAACCGCTAAGATGGGCAGCGCAGCCACGCTCAACAATGCACCGATCCCATGCGTTATCGTATTGGCGATTTCCTCGCCTTTTGAATAACCGGCATGCCCCGTTTGTCTTTCGTAATCCATGAACATCTCTCCTGGCGATCGTGTACAGCAAGTCAATATAAACAGACAGGATCGCTGGATGCAACGAATTTTAATACCTGTTGCTATCTTCCCGCCGTTTTATTAGGATTCTTCGTGTTACGGCTTGTTTCCCGAGATGCAACATCATAGGTGACAGGGAGGAAATAATGACCGACTCTCCATCTCCTGAAAATCGTGTCTGCCAAATCTGCGGCAAGAAGCAGCCCGCCGTCGCACTCATGAGGGCAAGCGCCGTTAGACCGGTTATTGTTCAACTGATCCAACAGGAACATCCGGGGTGGTCTGACGATGGATTTATCTGCGAGGACGATCTGGACGACTACCGCGACCGATATGTGCGGTCCTTGATCGAGGCGGAAAAGGGCGAGTTGACAGATTTGGAGAGAGAGGTTTATGACAGCATCTCGCGCGGAGAGATCCTGTCGACCCATGTCGATCAAGAATACGATCTCCAGCGGACATTCGGAGAACGACTGTCCGATCGTATTGCGCAGTTCGGCGGGAGCTGGAGCTTTATCATCCTCTTCGGTTGCGTCCTGCTCTTATGGGTTCTCGTCAATTCCGTCGCCATTGTCGTTAAACCATTCGATCCCTATCCCTATATCTTTTTGAATCTCGTTCTTTCCTGTCTGGCAGCGATACAGGCCCCGATCATCATGATGAGCCAGAATCGCCAGGAAGCCAAGGACCGCGTACGGGCGATGCACGACTACCAGGTCAATCTAAAGGCGGAGCTGGAGATCCGCCAGGTCCATCAAAAGCTCGATCATCTCCTGTCCCATCAATGGGAGCGGCTCGTGGAAATTCAGCAGGTCCAGTTGGAACTGCTGAGCGAGATGAAGCGTCTCAAAAAAGAAACGACCTGACAAACGGCGGGACGTTTTTACTGAAGACTCGCCGGAGCAAGCTCCGATTCCCCGGGAAGATTTTTAGTCCTGATTCGTTCACTTACCCCGCGGTGAGCCGCCGGGAATGGGCTCGCTGAAGAATTCAGGCCAGGTGGTGTAAGGGCGTATGGCCAGACTGACATTCAGGTAGCGGTCGTCTGCCGTGACTTCCTTGCCGAGCCAGTCAGGTCTCGCAAAGGCTTCCCCTTCGTCGTTAAGCTCGATTTCTGCCAGAACCAGCCCCGCGTTAGCGCCCTTGAATTCATCGATCTCCCAGATATGTCCCTCGTGGGGCATCCGGTAGCGGATCTTCTCGACGGGTGGATAATTCAAGCCTGTCAGAAGGTCCCTGGCGTCGTCTGCCGGAATTTCATACTCGAACTCTTTGCGGCTTAAGTTTGTCAGTCGCTTCTTGATTCCCAGTACGGCGCGACCACCCTCCAGTCTGACCCGGATGCTGCAAGAGGTTTCAGCACCCGAGAGATAGCCCTGGATATAGGGCGTACCGGGACCGGCTGTCTGCCGCCAGTCATCGTTAAGGACGAGAAATTTGCGCTCAATCTCAAGTATCATGGCGATCTCCTTTTGCAGAGATTTTCGGATCGGACGATTTGAAGCGACAGCGACACCGTCCGCTTTTTTATTAGACCGTTGCGAGGAAGGCGTCAAGTATTGAAGATCCCCCGGACAAGCCGCCGGGAAGTCGTTCGCTGAAGAATTCAATAAGCGTTGCTATCTTCCGGTCGATCCATTAAGATGCGTCCCGGCAAACGATCGATCGTGAGGCAAATAAAATGGAAGACGCCTTTGTCCATCTGTGCCAACCCGATGGACGCAAATCCTGCGGCGCCTGCTGCGGATTATATAACTATACGGTCAATGACCGGGAGTCGCTGGTCTTGCGGTTGCGCAATCGCACGGCGCTGTTTCGCCGGACAGTCAAGACCAAGGACGACCTGCCGGGGTTTTCCCGTCAAGCGCGCCACATGGAAGATTCCTCGAGGATTTACGAGGTCATCTACTGTTGCGAATACCTGGGCATTCTCGATGACGATGAAAAAACAATCGGCTGCTTGCTCCACCCCATGCAGAACCGGGGCGTCGATATGCGCGACGTTTCCTTCTACGGCAGACAGCTCTGCGACGGACATTTCTGCCCCAGCTATCATTACATCTCTCGAGAGGAGAAACTGGCTGTCATCCATATTTTGAATGACTGGTATCTGTTCGGTCTATGCATCACCGATATCGATCTGGTCAAGGAGTATTTTCGGCTGGTTAGTGAACGCGTTTTCACGATGCCCCCTGCTCAACTCTTCGGGGAGCCGCCCTTTCAGGCGATTGCGAGGGCCTTCTTCGAACTCAAAATCGCATGGCCTTTCCGGTCCCCTGACGACAACCGCTTTGGCAAATACGCCTTCAACGGACGCGAATACACGATCCCATATATCGATTATGAGGCCATTGGCTGCGAGAAATCCCCATATGACAAAATTTTCCTGAGCCTGTCCTCTGAATTCAGAGATGAGAACGAACTTCGACGGGCAGAGGAGATCATCCGGCATCATTTCGACGCCTTCGCACAGGCATATCAGCGGCATTGCGGCGGTGATTGACTTTTAAATCTCTCTTGGATAGGGTGAAATCCTCGGAGGCGGACTGGATTCATGGAAATCATAAGACAGACAATGCTCTATTCCCGACAGGACATTGCGTGTCGCGTTCAGGAATTGGGACAGCTTATCTCCCACGATTATCGGGATCGGGATCTTGTTCTGGTGGGTGTTCTCAAGGGAGCGTTCATCTTTATGGCGGACCTCATTCGCTGCGTGAGTATTCCGTGCACCGTCGATTTCATCCGGGCGGCCAGCTATGGGGCGACGTCTACGAGCTCCGGCGAGGTGACGATCGTCAAGGACCTGGAGCTAGACATTGCCGGCAAGGATGTCCTGCTGGTCGAGGACATCGTCGATACGGGGACGACCCTTCAATGTTTGGTCCGGTTACTACAAGCACGCGGCCCGCAATCCCTCAAGGTCTGCGCGCTGATTGACAAGAGGCTTCGCCGGTGCGTCGAGATTAATGCGGATTACATAGGGTTTTCTCTTGACGACGGTTTTCTGGTTGGCTACGGTCTCGACTATAATGAGGCTGGTCGATTCTTTCCCGATATTTATATCGCAAAGGTTTAGAAGGAGCAGATTCGCATGACCATAGTGTGTCCAAAGTGCGGAACGAAATTCAGATTTGACGAGAAAGAGATGGAGGCGGACGGCGTCTGGTGTCGGTGTTGCCGCTGCCAGAAGGTCTTTTTTCACAAAAGACCGCATCCGACGACCTTCTACGTAGAGGAGGTTCTTGCGCCCGGGATCACGGAAGAACCGCAACTTTCGACGGGGATCCATCCTGAGGCGACGCCGGACAAGGTCCAGGAAGATGCCGTCGCGGAGGGGTCGGAGCCGACCGATTATCGATGGTCAGAAGAAGCGGTGCTTCATTCCCGCAGCAAGGGCAGGGGCCTGTGGACGAAAGGGAAGATTGCGGCTTATATTATCGTTTTAGTCGTTATTCTTGCTGGCGTTTACGTGACGATCTTTCCCGAAGTCGGTTTGCACCTGTTGGGTAAGACCCCGTTGGCGGGGTACTTCGGGATTCAGGTTGCGGATAATCCGGCTGCTAGCGGTATTGATCTGTTGGGCGTTCGTGAACGCTTTGTGGAAAACAAGATGGTCGGGACAGTGATGGTCATCCAGGGCAATGCCGTCAATCGGAACGACCATCCGGTTTCCAAGCTGAAGGTGAGGGCTCGTCTTGTCGATTCTGCCGGTGATTTTACCGCCGAGGCGGAGGCCTATTGCGGCGTGCTTTTAAATGAAGAGGAGTTGACCAACCTCACGGAGCAGGAGCTTCGCTCGGAGTTGGGAAAGGATCAGGGGCGGGATGTTCCCAACGTCAATATCGCGTCGGGTGCGACGATCCCCTTCATGATCGTGGTCGGCAATGCGCCGCAGCGGACAACGGAGTATATCGTTGAACTTGCCGGATTACAGAAAGCCTTGAAGTAAAGGCTTCACGGTTGTTTTCTTTATATTCTTCCGGTTTTCTCGACAGCTTGCCGGGCTTCTCAACGGATCGGAATGCCGCATATTTGAGTCCATGGAGGCGCACTACGAGAAGAGGGGCGCTGTCAAGCTTTCTGTATCGAAGTCGATAGCGTTATGTTTTCCACCGAGTGGGCTTTTGAGTCGTCGTTCGGGTGTGCCGAACGACGGGATAGGGCATTTGAATCATGTTTGTTTTAGGCTTGCAGGGCAGTCCAAGGAAAAACGGCAATTCAAGCGTTCTGCTTGCGGTTTTTATGGAGGAGGCCGCTAGACTCGGCGCCAGAACCCACGTCGTTGATGTCGCAGACATGGCCATTCAGCCCTGCTGCCAGTGCCAGGCCTGTGAACGGCAGGGGTTTTGCCCCCTGCCGGACGATATGCGAAACGGCGTCTATCCGCTTTTATGGCAGGCCGATTTGATTGTCATGGCCACGCCGGTCTTTTTTTACAGTGTCCCCGCGCAGTTGAAGGCGCTGATCGACCGGGCACAGGTGCTCTGGACCCGGAAGTACGGCCTAAGGCTGGAGGACCCCGGAAGAAAATGGCGGAGCGGATTTGTCCTGGCCGTCGGGGCGACGAAAGGGGAAAATCTTTTTCAGGGGCTCAACCTCACCGCCAAATATTTTTTCGATGCCGTCGGGGCGACTTACAAGGGGAGTCTCGGCTATCGGCGGATCGAGCATGTCGGGGACGTCGCCGCGCATGCCACGGCTTTCAGCGATGTGCGAGCCAAGGCCAGGGATCTGATGGCTCCTTACTTGAGCCGCCGGAAGATGCTCTTCGTATCCGATCGGGATGCATGCGGGGGGCAGATGGCGCAGGCCTTTACGCAGTTCCACGCCGGGGATGCCGTAGAGGCGCTAAGTGCGGGAAAGCACCCCGCCGCGCATATAGACGATCTCATGGTCCAGGTGATGGCGGAAAAGGGGATCGACATGGCCTTTCGCAAACCGATCTCGATCTCGGCGGCGATGGTGCATAGTCAACCCGACCTCATCGTTTCAATGTCAGGGTGCTCGACCTGTTCAACCGCTCCCGAGGAAACCGAGATGGGATGGGATCTGGCGGACCCGGACGGTCAGACGATCGGACCGTTGCGGGCGCTGCGCGACGAAATCGAGCAAAGGGTAAAGGGACTGTTCAAAATCAGCCTATAAAAAAGGGGCGCTGCGGCGCCCCTTTTTTATTCCGTCCGTCTCCGGATTACTGGGCCTGTGAGGTCTGCTCTGGTACGATCTTGATCTCTACCCGCCGGTTTTTCTGACGCCCGGTTTCCGTCGTATTAGTCGCAACCGGCATCGTCTTTCCGTAGCCGACGGTCTCCATCCGGCTGTCCGCTACGCCACGCTGGACGAGCAAGGCTTTAACCGAATGCGCCCGCCGTTTGGAGAGGTCCATATTGTATTCATCCGATCCCACACTGTCTGTATGACCCTCGATTCGGATCAGGGTGCTGGGGTACTGCATCAGAACCCCGGCCACACGGTTGATCTCGGCATGCAGGCCCGGGCGCACGACGTCAGAGCCGGTATCAAAGGTCACGTCTCCCTTGAAGGTAACGGCGAGCAGATTGCCCTCCCGCCTGACTGCTGCCGCATCGGAAGCCGCCAGGGCCGCCTTCATATCGCGTTCCTGATTGTCCATCATCCTGCCGACAGCCGCCCCCCCGCCCCCGCCGACGGCCGCGCCGATGGCCGCGCCGATCATGGTGCTTTTGGTGTCATGACCGATCAACTGACCGATCACCGCGCCGGCGAGCGCGCCCCCACCGGCACCGTAGAGCGCCCCTTGACCGGTTTTGGTTTGCGGGGCCGCGCATCCAGCCAGTAAGGACAAACTGAGTAAAACGGCTATAGTAATTTTCTTCATAATCTGCTCCTTGTGAACCTATCCTTGTGCTTTCTAGAGGCGGCAGGTCATACGGCCGCCAATATTTCCGAAGAACGGCGTCTAAATAACACACCCACCGTTCGCTGTCCATCTGCTTCCGCTATGGCGATCAACTGCGCAGCCGTTAATCGGGCTCATCCCCCCAACGGGTTGTTCGGTTATACCAATGGGACCTTTATCGGCTCCAGGCGGGGTCAGTCGGGGAGATAAATGAACTGCCGACGGCGGCACCATCTCGCATCAGGCTGTTCAAAAAAGAGATGGTGCGCAACTCGAAGATCGGTTGCGCTACCCTCCACCACAGGCCGGCGCTATATCCCCAGATTGGACAGCATCGTGCAGAGGTTATTGACAATAGACACCAGCCGCGGGTGCGATACTTCGAAACCCCGTACCGACGCCGCGAGCCCTTCGATAGACAGTCCGATGAGCGTTGGATTTTTCTCGCTGCGCGTCGCCTCGCGGGACGACAACTCGGCAAACCCTGTGATGCTCTCTGCGTGCTCCTGGTGCGTCCGGGACAGGTCGGCGATTTCCGATCGCAGGTCTGCCACGAGCTTTATCAGCTCGGCCTTTTCTTTCTCTTGAACCGTTGTGCTCTCATGCAACCGCTTTTCGATCTTTTCCAGATGATTCTGTATCAAACTCTTTTTCCTCCCTTGTGATGCCGCTGGAACCGCACTTCTTTGTCTTTGTTGCTAAGAGTAAAACCGGCCGCGCGCCTTGTCAACCGGATTTGCCGGGGAGCTATCGCTTTGCCGGCAGAATTTCAATCCAGTAATCGTCGGGGTCGTTGATGAAGTAGATGCCCATACCGGGGTTCTCGAAGCAGATGCAGCCCATTTTCTCATGCAGGGCATGCGCGGCATCAAAATCGTCCACCCGGAAGGCCAGGTGGAATTCATTGTCGCCGAGGTTGTATGGCTCCGAACGGTCCCTGAGCCAGGTCAACTCCAGTTGGTGAGGTGTGCGGCCGTCGCCGAGAAAGACGAGGACGAAGCTGCCATCCGATGCCTCCTTGCGCTTCACCTCAACCAGTTGCAGGGCCTCGCGATAAAAGACCAGGCTCTTCTCCAGATCCAGGACGTTAAAATTGTTATGGGCAAAGGTGAACTGCATAATGGCGCCTCCTTTTTGATTGTAGATCATAGCAGACCGGGACGCTTGCGGCAACGGCCGATTCCCGTATCCGTCCGGGGAGAAAAGTGAAAGCGCCGCTGCGAGTCTTTGGGGCATACCGCGAATGCCCCCTCAGCAAGTCAGAGACATATCAAGCCGATTTAGGTGGGCTCACGCCGCCTTTGTTGCATGAACTCTAAGGCGGCATGCCCCTGAATGGCTTTGTCATGACTGGATGGGATGAAGCATTCTCAAAGAAATATGGACATGTCGTTAGAATTTATGTAGGTTTCATATTAAAATAGAAAAGGTGAAGCGACTTGCCCCGGTGGGAAGCGCCCTTTCGACCGGGGCGGCAGGCGGTTGATTTGTATTCCCGCCGTTCGCATAGCCGTTATAATTGATTAAAGAGATGGAGGTAAGTCATGAGTGAAGTTCTTGTTGAGAAGAAAGATCATATCACGATTATTACAATCAATCGCCCGGAGGTGATGAATTGCTTGAGTCCTCTGACGAGCAAGGCCATGTCGCTGACGTTCAACGACTTTGCCGATGACGACGATCAGTGGGTCTGTATCCTGACGGCTGCTGGCGATAAGTGTTTCTGTGCGGGCAACGATCTCAAGTATCAGGCCCAGCATGGCGGTCCGGCCGTCGCGAAGGGATATGTGGGGGTAAAAGGCCACTTCGGGGGCATCACGGCGCGCAACGACCTGTTCAAGCCGGTCATCGCCGCGGTCAATGGAATGGCGCTGGGCGGTGGACTGGAGTTGGCCCTGGCGAGCGATATCATTATTGCCGCCGATCATGTGGCCCTCGGTCTTCCCGAACCGAGAGTCGGCCTGATCGCCGGCGCGGGCGGCGTGCATCGCCTTCCCCGTCACATCCCCTATCACCTGGCCATGGGCATGATGCTGACGGCAAAGCGCATCTCCGCTGCCGAGGCGCTTCAGTATGGCTTGGTCAACGAAGTGGTCCCCTACGCGGACCTGCTGCCGACGGCCCTGAAATGGGCGAATGAGATCACGAAGCTCTCGCCTCTGGCGGTGCGCGCCAGCAAGGAGGCGGCGATCTGCGGTCAGCGGATGCTGCTGGAAGATGCAATGTACCACAAATTCCCCGGCGAGCTGGCCATGCTCAACTCTGAAGATTTTATCGAAGGGCCGAAGGCCTTCTCCGAGAAGCGTCCTCCGCAGTGGAAGGGGCGTTAATCAGGGCCGGCTGTTGACGAAGCAAAGGGCGGTGCGCGATTGGCAAATCAGCGTGCCGCCCTTTTTTATCGCGGCGCGTTGCTTGGCTCGCCCCGCGTGCAACGACATTAGGGAGAATCGCATGGATTGGAAGGAATGGATCGGATTTGTTGGCGGGTTGTTGACCACAGTCGGCATGATCCCGCAGGTATGGCGGCTTTTCCAGCTTAAAAGCGCCCACGAGATCAGCATGACCTACACGCTCCTCTTCAGTTCCGGCATCGCCTTCTGGCTGGCCTACGGTATCTTAAGCGGGCTTGTTTCCGTCATGATCTGGAACGGCATCGCTCTGTTCCTCGGTTGCGCCATGCTCTATGCGAAAATCAGATGGGGACGGTAGCATCTTCCAAATAAATAGTTCGTCTTTTGCCGCTAACGCCTGAGGCGCCGATTGCCTGGCGGGGTAGGGCGCTGACGACAGGGAACACGTCCTTTCGCCTAGGGTTTCACAAAGAGGTAATAGAGCCGACCTTCGCGGCAGGTCTTTCCGGCGAGTTTTCCCGCCGTATCCCCTAGCCCCATATAAACATCGCAACGCCCCGGTGCGCGGATGGCGCCACCGGTATCCTGGTCCAGGGCAAAGCCTGCATAAGGCTGCTGCGAGACGTCCTCGCCCACGGCCTTCAGCAGGGTGGTATTGAGGAAGGCCAGGCAGGCCCGGGGATAGATCGATTTATCGGTTGCAATCGTTCTGAGCGCGGTCACGGGTTCGTTGATGCTCCCCCGCGCCACCCCATCGCTGATCCGGAAGAAGACAAAACGGGGGTTGAGCCGCGTATAGTTGTCCACCTCATCGGGATGGGCCTTGAACCAGGCGATCATGGCTGAGAGGCTCATCTGATCCCGCGAGATCTTGCCCTCAAGCACCATCTGCTGGGCCACACTCTTGTACTCATGGCCGTTATTGCCCGCATAGCCGATCCCGACAAGCGTTCCGTCGGGCTGGCGGATCTTGGCCGATCCCTGGGCATGGGCGATATAGGCCTCAAAGGGATCGGCGAGCCACATGATCTCCTTGCCCTTGAGCATCCCCGACCGCTCGATCTCCTCGCGCGAGGGATAGGGTACAATTCCGCTGTTCGAGCGTCGGCCGAGCGTGTTGCCTGCTTTATCCTTCACCAGGTCGTCGGGTAGCCCATACAGCGGGTATTTGTAATGTCCGCCGGCTTGGCGTGAGCCTTCGAAGATCGGGGTATAGTAGCCCGTGTAAAGGACGGTGCCCCTGTCGTCGCAACCGACGGAAATATAGACATCGAAGCGCTCGCGGATGAGGGTGTTGAGCCTTGCCCCCTTGGCGCCCGAGTCGATCAGTTGCGCCAGGGTCTTGAGGCTGTCTTCAGCCCGCTGATGTGTGATCTCGCCGTAGGGGAAGAACGGTTTGCTGGAAGGCTTTTTGAGGTAGTCGAGACTGTAGTCGATCGCCTTTCTCAGGCCGGACAGGTCATCACAAGCCGCGGTAAAATCGGGGATGTCGGCGGGGTCGGTGATCTTGCGAAGCGCGAGTTCGCCCGGCGGCAACTGCTTCGAGTACTTCTCCAGCCCTTGGGGTGCCATCATCTCCTCGGAAAAGACCGAGGTTCGATGGTACCTTTGGCAACCCGTCAGGGCCGCAACCAGAATGAACACAATCGCTAGGTAAATCTTTGTCCTCAACATTTACGGTTTCCCTTTAAAAATGTATTCCCATTTTGCCGATAACAGGTAACTGAAAACTTGCAATTCCTTTTATCTCGTTACCCGTCACTTTGTTACTTGTTACTCGTCACTTGTTACTATCTTTTAGATTCCCAATAGCGGCGCGAGATGGTACGCCAGATAGCCGCCCACAAACGAGACGGCCGTCATGACGACGAGCGAGGCGGCAAACCACTTGCCGTCCTGCATCTCCTGACGCATCGCGGCGATGGTCGCCGCGCAGGGAATGAAGAGCATCATCGTTACCAGGAAGGCCAGGCCGGAGGCCGCTGTCATGACGGTGGGCAGGACCTCCCGGAGTCCCGCATCGCCGACGCCATAGAGCACCCCCAGGGTGGCGATAGCGTTTTCCTTGGCGATGAGGCTCGTCAGGAGGGCAACGATCATCTTCCAGTCCAGTCCGATCAGCGATCCGACAGGCGCAAGGCCGTGGCCGATCCACGCCAGGATGCTCTTCTCCGTTCCTCCGCCGGGCAGATTGGATAAAAGCCAGACCGCTACCGATACACCGAGGATGACCGTTCCGGCCCGCTTGATGAAGGCCACGGTGCGAAGGCGAACGACCGTGAAGATGGTCTTCGGATCAGGGGTGTGATAGAGCGGCAGTTCCATGACAAAGGGCATGGCTTCGTCCTTCATCAGGCAGCGGTTGACGACGATCCCAGTCACGCCGAGTGCCAGGATATTCGCCGCGACGACAAACCAGGCGACGAGCGCCGCATGTTGCGGAAAGACCGCGCCACAGATGAAGGTCAGTACGGCGAGCCGCGCCGTGCACGGCACGAAGGGCATCAGGAAGATCGTGAGCAGTCGCGCCTTGCGCGATTCGAGGATCCGCGCTCCGAGTACGGCGGGCACGTTGCAGCCGAAACCGAGGCACATCGGTATAAAGCTCTTGCCGTGCAGCCCCACCAGATGCATGAAACGGTCCATCACAAAGGCCGCGCGGGCCATGTAGCCAATGTCTTCCATGAAGGACATCACTGCAAAAAAGATGAGCAGAATCGGCAGGAAGGTAAGCACCGATCCGGCGCCGCCGATCACACCGTGGATCGTAAGGTCCCGCACCCATGCGGGAACGGCGCTGAAAATGGGGTGGAGCCATTCTGAAAAGGAGCCGAGAAGGCTTTCCAGCCAACTCTGCACGGGAAAGCCGATCGCGTAAGTCAGACCGAAGACGATGGCCATGACCGTCAGCAGAATCGGGATGCCGAAGACGGGTCGGGTCAGGATATGGTCGAGTCGATCAGTCATGAGGACCTGGCCGCGCTTGAAACGCGAGACCGCCGCGCGCGTTACCTCCTCGATCCAGTCGTAACGGCCGCCGACCACGGCATGCTGGGAATCCTCGTGCGCCATCAGCACCGCGCGGATCGTCTTCCAGGCATCGGCGGGGATCGTGCCCTCAAGTTTTGCCGCCACTTCGGGGTCGCCCTCCATGAGTTTGACAGCCATCCAGTGCGACAGGTGGGGTTGCGGGACGTATGGCTCCATAAGCGTCATCAACTCGAGAAAGACGTCCTTGTGGTCCTGCATCACATCGGGCATCCGGGGGCTATAGCCGATCTTGCCGTCCGCCAGGGCCGCAATCTCGGAGACTAATTCGCGAATGCCGACGTTCTTCTTCGCGATCATCGGGATGACGGGGATGCCGAGGGCATCCTGAAGGGCTTTGATATTGACGCGAATCCCCTGGGCCTCTGCCACGTCGGTCATGTTGACGCCGACAATCACCGGGGGGCCCAGCAGGAGGAGCTCCGCCAGCAGGTAGAGGCTGCGCTCCAGCGCCGCGGCATTGACGATCAGGACAACGATCTCCGGGAACTCGTTGATGATGAAGTCGCGGGCGACCTTTTCCTCTTCGGAGAAAGCCGTCAGGCTGTAGGTGCCCGGCAGATCGATGATGCGCATCCGGTGCTCGCCGGTGAGATGCACGCCCTCTTTCTTCTCGACGGTTTTGCCTGGCCAGTTGCCGACATGCTGGGAAAGCCCAGTCAGGATGTTGAAGACTGTCGATTTGCCGACGTTCGGTTGCCCAGCCAGGGCCACGAGAATTCCTTTTTCTTCGGGGGCGGGACAGGTCTGTTCGGTCTCCGAGCAGGTCGGTATTATGAGGATCTTTTCAGCCTCGCCCCGGCCGAGGGCGATACGGGTTTCGGAGGCCAGCAGGAGCACGAGCCCCCCACGATTACGCAGGATTTTGACATGGGTGCCGACGGCAAACCCCATCCCGGCCAGCCGGCCGGCAAATCCCTGGCCGCCCAGAATGGCGCAGATATCGCCTTCTTCGTTTTCCCGCAGATCGGTTACTGGAATGCAATCGCTGTCGCTGCCGCTCATCTTCCTCTTTTTCCCTATGGAATCGGACCGTTCCCAATTAAACGTGCTGTCGTATCTCTGTACCCCAGGAACGCCTGCCGGCATCTTAGGAGAAGGGGTGAATCAATGTCAATCCGTTTTTCCGGGCTTTTCAATCACCCCAAATCTGTTATAATCCCGCTCGCCCTTGCGCCGGTGATTAACGATGATTCAATTCCGACGACAGATGCAGGCGGAACCTTTTTTCTCGACATGACGGAAGGGCGCTGTCCTGTTTCCGGGGTTGAACACAAGGGCCATCTATTTAATATCAGAGATGATTTGCTTTAACTCAAAACTTCAAACTCGGAACTCGAAACTACCCGCGTAGCGCGGGCCCGGAAGGTACGAAAACCGCTTGCTTTCACTCCATCAACTCTCCAAACAGTATGCGACAAAGGTTCTCTTCTCGGAGTTGAACCTCCACATCGGCGATCAGGAACGCATCGCCATTGTGGGATCGAACGGTTCGGGAAAATCGACCCTGATGAAGATCGTGGCCGGCCAGGTCGAGGCCGACTCGGGGCGGGCCTCCATCTCCCGCGCCCAGACCGTGGGCTATCTGCCGCAGGAGGGCATCTACCATACGGGACGGACTCTCTACAGCGAGATTGAATCGGCAATGGCTGATCTGCTTGCGTTGCAGGCGCGCATCCAGGCGGTCGGTCACCAGATTGCCGAGACCCCACCGGGGGAGGCCCTGGACGCACTCAACGAGGAACTGGGGGAACTGCACCATCAGATCGAGACGCATCAGGGCTATCAACTGGAGGCGCGGGTCAAACAGATCGCGGGCGGTCTGGGATTTTCCGTCCACGACCTCGAACGCCCCTGCCAGGAGTTCAGCGGCGGCTGGCAGATGCGGATCGAGCTGGCGAAGCTCCTTCTCCGGCGTCCCAGCTACCTGCTGCTCGACGAACCGACCAACCACCTCGACATCAACTCGTTGGAATGGCTGGAGGCCTACCTGCAAAGCTACGACGGCACGGTGATCGTCGTCTCTCACGATCGGCGCTTCCTCGACAATCTGGTCAAGCGGACGATCGAGATCTCGATGGGCAAGATCGACGAGTATCGGGGCAATTACTCGTTCTATCTCGAAAAGAAGGAAGAGCGCCTGGCGCTTCTCCAGGCCCAGTACGAAAGCCAGCAAAAGGCCATCGAACGGACGACGCGATTCGTTGAGCGCTTCCGCTACAAGGCCACCAAAGCGCGGCAGGTGCAGAGTCGCCTCAAGATGCTGGAAAAACTCGATACCGTGACACTGGAAGATCAAGAGGGCGGGATTGCCTTCGACTTTCCGCCGCCGCCCGCCTCCGGTCGCATCCTGATGGATCTGGCGGGGGTAGCGAAGGCCTATGGCGACCTGAGCGTCTTCCACGACGCCACACTCATCATTGAGCGCGGCGACCGCATGGCCGTTCTCGGTCCGAACGGAACGGGAAAATCAACGCTGGCGCGGATCATTGCCGGAACGGACGATTTTCAGGGCGGGACGCGAAAGCCCGGCCAGGGCCTGGCGGTGAGCTATTACGCGCAGGATCAGTCGGAAACCCTGGACCCGAAAAAGACCATCCTGCAATCGGTGGAAGAGGTTGCGCCCACGATGCCGACGGCCCGCCTGCGGGCGCTTCTCGGCTGCTTTCTCTTCGAGGGGGACGATGTTTTCAAGCCCGTCTCGGTTCTCTCCGGCGGCGAGAAGAGCCGGCTGGCCCTTTCCCGGATGCTTCTCATGCCCGCCAACCTGTTGGTGCTCGACGAACCGACCAATCACCTCGACATCCGCTCGAAGGAAATGCTACAGGATGCGCTCCTGAACTATGCCGGGGCCTACGTGATCGTTTCCCACGACCGCGATTTTCTGGAGCCCCTGATCGAAAAGGTGCTCGATTTCAAAGATGGCGTTCTCCAGGTGACACTGGGCACCATCGGCAACTATCTCGAAAAGCTCCACGCAGCCGAGCAAGCGGCTGCAGCCGAAACAGGCGCAGCCATGAAGAAGGCGCCGGGTCAGGATAAGCTCCGCAAGCGCGAAGAAGCGGAAAAGCGGCAGGCCCTGTCGCGCAAACTCAAGCCCCTGCAGGAGACACTGAGACGTGTCGAAGGGGATATCGCATCGTTGGAAAAACGCAAGATGGAAGTCGAGAGTCTGCTGGCCGATTCGGAGACGTACAGGAACGAACAACGGGCGCGCGCCCTCGGCGCCGAGTTCAAGGAGATCGGCGCACACCTGGAAGGTCTCTACGACCGTTGGACGGCGCTTCAGGAAGAGATCGAGACCCTCACGGCGGAACACGGATAAAGACCGTGACGAGTGACAAGTAACGGGTGACAGGTTAAAATTCCAAGCCGTATTTATTCAGCCCGTTATCCGTCACTTTTGATTCATCAAAAATCTTTCTGGAAGCTCAAAAACCTCTCTCGGCGTGCCCAGCGCGCTTTTCAGCATCACATCGGCGTCCCACGGATTCCCGGTTCTCGCAATGGCCATCAGCTTTTTTGGCGACAATCGCAGGCTATAGTACCAGGGTGAAACAAGCGCGGTATTGATCAGGGGATAGTCCGTGCCATACAGCAGTCTGCCCTTGAACTCGGGGCGCAAAAGCGCCTCTTTCATATAGAAGAGTTTGTTGAGTTGGGTCAGCGAAGAGATGTCCGAATACAGATTGGGGTATTCGCGCATAAGGCGCGCCAGTCTGTCGGTGCTGCGTTCGCCGTGATAGGTTCCCGTCGAGGCGATGTGCGCCGCAATGACCCTGACGCCTAGCCGAAGTGGCAGGCGCAGTTTATCGGGATCGCAGAGCTGTTGATTCGCCGAGGAAAAGGATTGTTCGAAACCGGCGTGGGTCAGCAAAGGCAGGTTCAAAGCAACCAGCTTGCGATAAAACGGCTCCAACCGTGGGTCTGCCGGATCGATGCCCATGACCGAGGGGATCCACTTGATCAGAATGGCGCCGTGCGCTTTGGCCCAATCCAGCCGTGCCAGGGCATCGTAGCGGTATGGATTTACGGAAGCGCCGAAGAGCAGGTTGTCGTGCTTCCCGACAACCTCGGCCACGAATTCATTGGGGACATAGATCTCTGTCCGGTTCGTATCGAGGTTGCCGTCCTTTCCAACGACGCCGTCCATGGCGAGCACGACCGCCTTGCGGACGTACTTGCTCCGCGCAAGCTGCGCCGAGATCCGATCAGCCACGAGTCCGTCGCCTTTTATCCTCAAATCGTCCACGGTCACGCCGAAGGCCCCGAGGTAGATCTTGAACCGCCAGTTGTCTCGGAGTTTGGCGGAGACGAAGCATCCGCTGTTGCCGGCGCCGATGCCTGCCAGATGACAGTGCATATCGACAATCGCCGGCTGCGGTTTCCCGGAGGAGATTGCCGCGGCAGGCGATGCGGTCGGGCATGGCACGGTTGCAAGAGAGGCGACCAACAGGCCCAAGAGAAATCGCCGCGTGTTGCATCGGCTTTGGATGGGCCGATCAGCGCATCCCTTTGCGGTTTTAGCGTAATCCATTCGGCGCTTGTCCGTTCAGGTACTTCTTTCGCAGTTCTTCCGGAAATCGTTCAATCGCGTACCGAAGCATGGTCCGCGGCATGGTCTTGTAGTGAATTTTCAGAAAGGCCTCTTCACTCGCCTGATCGCGTTTGCCAATCTCGCGCAGCATCCAGCCGACGGCCTTGTGGATGAGATCTTCGCGGTCGCCGATCAGCCGCTCCGCCAGTTTCAACGTCTCGCCGTATTCCCCGCCTTTGATGAAGTGGAAGGTAGCAAGGATCGCGATCCGCCGGTCCCACAGCCAATCCGAGGCGGCCAGCACATAGAGCGGCTTGCGCCTCCGCAGCTTGAGATGTGCCCCGACAATGTGCTCGGCGGAGAGATCGACCAGATCCCAGTTGTTGATAAACCGGGTGTGGTTCAGATAGAGGTCGTAGATCTCTCCCTGGCGTTCAGGGGCGCCGCGACGAAAGGCCTGGATTAAAAGCAGCAGGGCCAGCAGCCGCGCCTCGTGCAGCGGGGATTGAAGCAGCAAGAGCGTTTCAGGAAGCGACAGCCCCGTATATTCCTTGGCCAGCGCCCGGATCTGGGGGACGCGCAGACCGATAAAGACATCGCCCTCGCCGTATTCACCGGGTCCGGTCTTGAAGAACCGCTGGAGAATTTGCGCCTGCTCGCGATCGCCGCCGGCCTTGAGGCGTTTGATGATGGCGATCGCGCTTGTCATGATATGGACTGTTTTTCCGCCTCTGTCCGCATCCGGTTCACATGCAGGTGCGCCTGCCGGATCGGTTCCGGCACGCGGTAACCGCGGCAGGAGGCCAGGACGACCGACCGGGCGGTCTTCAGGGTCATCAGGTGTCCGGGAGAGACGTAAACAGGATTGACGTTGTGCTTTGTACGGAGGGCAACGCCGATAACCTGGTCGTCGTTCATGAGGGAGGCAAAGGAGCCGGCCGCCACTGCGACCTCTCCGTGTACGCCGAAAAGCCGGGATTTTGCCGAACCGATGGTCGGCAGATCGAGAAAGAGCCCCATATGCGAGGCCAACCCCAGCCCCCGCGGATGCGCGATGCCCTGTCCGTCGAAGAGAGCGATGTCGGGCTGATTCCGAAGTTTGGCGAAAGCCTCTAAAAGAACCGGCGCCTCACGAAAGCTCAAGAGGCCAGGGATGTAGGGGAACCGGACTGTTGCCGAATGGCCGGCGGTTTCGACGATGTCCAGTTCGGGAAAACGAAGCACGACAACGGCGGCGAAAAAGCGGTCGTTGTCCCGATCGTACGAGATATCGGCGCCGGCGATCAGTGAGATCGAGTAAATCGGAATGGCGTCTTCAAGACGAATCTGTTCGCGTAACACCTGCTGGATCCGGACCGCCTCGGTGTAACCCACATTCCAGTCGTGAAGATCCCGGTAGTTCATGGTCGATCGGCCGGCTCCTGAAGGATCTCCCGGGTGCGTGCGATGTCGATTTCGATCTGTTCGCTCAGCGCGGCAATGCTGTCGAATTTGCGCTCCTCCCGCAACCGCTCGACAAACAGGAGGTTGAGTCTTTCGCCATAGAGATTTTCCTCCAGGCCCAACACATGCACTTCGATGCTCAGTCCTTCGTTGCCAAAGGTCGGATTGTGGCCGATGTTCGCCACCCCTTGATGCAGCACCCCCTCGATCTCTACATAGACCGCATAGACGCCCTCGGGTGGGATCAGTTCTTTGTCGGGCTGGAGGTTGGCAGTCGGAAAGCCAAGTTCTGCGCCCCGCTGGAAGCCTGGCACAACGACCCCATGAAGGTTATAGGGGCGTCCGAGCAGGATGGCCGCCCCGGCAACGCACCCCTTAAGCACAGCCTGCCGCACGCGCGTGCTGCTGACGATTTCGCCGTCGAGTCGAACCGCTTCAATAATCTCCACGCCGAAGCCGCACTGGTCCCCTAAGAGTCTCAGGTATTCCGGCTTGCCTTCTTTGCCCCGGCCGAAGGTATAATCGTGGCCAATCAGCACGTCCCTCGGATTCAGCCTGCGGCAGATCACACTGTGAATGAAGTCGGTTGCGGACGTCTTTGCAAATTCCCGGGTGAACTGAATGACGATAGCGACATCGACCCCAAGGGATTCCAGAATAGCCATCTTCTCTTCGAAGGTTAAGATCAGATAAAAGGGGTATTGTGTGGGGTGAAACACCTTCTGCGGATGGGGTTCAAAGGTCATGACCACGGCCGGGCGATCAATGGCATGAGCCTCTTCGACCACCCTGCGAATGATCTTCTGGTGGGCCAGGTGGATGCCGTCGAAGTTGCCGATCGTCATGATACAGCCGTGAAGGGCCGGGGTGATTTCGTCTAATGTTCTGATGATTTTCATAGTGAAGACCGATCATGCGTCGCATGTCTCAAATCGAACCAGCGGTTCAGTATGGGCTAACATATCGGTCGCCCTGCCATATTTCAAGATTTTTTCTTGACAAGGAACAACCCCTCAGCATAGATTAGCGCCTCCATTGCCGAAGTGGCGGAACTTGGTAGACGCGCTAGGTTCAGGGTCTAGTGGGAGTACTCCTGTCCGGGTTCAAATCCCGGCTTCGGCACCAATAAAAATTCAAGGGGTTAGCGATCTTCGCAGCCCCTTTTTTATTGGCGGGAATCGACTTGGTCATTACTTTGGTCATTACTTTTCAAAAAGTCTTCAAATTGCCCGACTGCCTTCCTAGTATCCGCTTCGTCAACCGTATCATACCTGAGAAACATCTCACGGGTTGAATGCCCTGTGATCTTCATGATGACCGATTCAGGTACGCCCGATTTTCTCATATTGGTATTGAAACAATGACGGGTATCATGGAAAACAAACCCATCTTTTGCATTCCGACCGTAAGGGATACCGACCTCATCGCAGGCTCTTTTTAAAGCCCCCCGAATGTCCCTGATAGGCTTGCCCCTATAAAGAAACACATGGTTGTCGTGGATAGCCACAGGAATGCTCTTAAGAACCTCATTGAGGGCTTTGCAGATCGGGATAGTGCGCGCCTCTCTGTCCTTTGTGTCCGAGGCATTCAGCTTGATCGCCAAGTTCTTCAGATCCACTTTGTCCCATGTCAGATTCAGCACCTCGCCCCTCCTCATCCCCGCATAAAAGCCGGTGGCAACGATTCCCCTTGTATGGGGAGGGAGAGCCTTCATCAACCGATCAAATTCCTCCTTGGACAGCACCCGGTCCCTTGCATTGGCATTGTCCTTGAGCAGCTTTTTCACCCGTCTAAAGACCTTCACGATATCACCGCTGACGAGGTCATTGTCGAATGCTTTGTTGATCATCGTTCTGGCAGCCCCTATTTCCTGATCCACATAGGAATCCGAGTAGCCCTTCGCCTTCCTTTTCGCCTGGTAATTTTCCAGATCCGCCGGCTTGAGTTGGTTCGCAATCACATCACCGAAGTCACTGTTGAAACTGCCAAGATTAATCACCAGGGTAGGGTAATAGGCCTTTGATTTCACCTTATCAAGTTTGAGATACCATTTTGCCAATTCATTGAAGCTCATTTTGTCGTCGGGCTTGATGTCGAAAATTCTGTTTTCACGTTTCTGGCTACGCCTCTTCCCTTCAGCATCTTTTGCTTCCTGGATGGAGAAGCCAATACATTCTCGCTTCTGCTTTCTTCCGGGAAGGTAATAGCTGATCCAGAAGCGGACCTTTTGGGATCGCTTCGCCTTGTCCAGATCTTCACCACAATGGCAAAGCTTAGTTCTTACGCTTTGCTTTGTGTGGCAAACCGGACACTCTGCCAATACTGCCATCTTTTTTTCCCCCTTTCTTTGCCGTTTTCGTTCGATTTACTGCCTGCTTGAACCTATCCCCTTCCGATTCAATATAGGCCAAAGCCAATTTCAAAAAGGAAGGGGGCCGCTTGATCCCGCGTTCCCAGCGGGAAACGGTCATTACATTGACTCCCAGGATGATGGCCAATTTCCCCTGAGAATATCCAGTCCGTTCCCGCCATTGTTTCAGTCCGTGAGATTCCATACCCGCTATATAGACCCAATGTCTATATTTTGCAAGTATGAACAAACGATGAAAAGAATTGCCGTTACGGTACTCCACCTATGAGTCCTGCAATGTGTCCAGAAATGCGTCCAAGTCTTTCACGTCGAACAAAACCCTGCCCCCGATTCTCTTGGGCTTTATCGGGAAAGGATCGGCTGCCTTAGGCCCTATTCTGTTGCGAATCGTCTTGGAGGCAAGGCCGAGGTAAAGCGCCGCCTCATCCACCGACAACATCCTGGGCCGGATATCTCTTCTGTTCGTGATCTCCGTCTTCATGGCTTCCTCGCTCTGAAGGTTGCTATTGGTTGAAGCAAACTGGTTTTTTTCAATTGGTTCATGCCTTGCAGTTGATCCACAATCCACGTCGTTTTTTAAAAACATCGTCCTCCAGCTCATAGCCATACCGAGCCAGGACTTTCCGGAGTTTGACAAGATTCACCCGATACTGAGGCTTATACTCCCAAGGATACACGGGGTCTTCCCGCCTGAAGAGATATCCGAAACTGACGAGTGCGTTGAGATTCTGTGAGATCTCCTGCCAACTCATGATCAGTGACAATCGCTCGTACAGATCGTTGGACGTCTTCTCCATCCAACCGCTGCTATCGGGCGGAAGCTCCTGAGTTCCCGTTTCTGCACGCATGCGCTCCTCATGCAAAAAGGAGTCGAAATCCCAAAGGTAGCCGGTCCAGTACAGAAACATCTGGAAGATGACGACTTGCGTGCAATTGCCCATGACCAATAGCAGTTTTTCTTGAATGGTATGGTGCGAGTTCTTCTTTCTTTGGAACAGGGACGTGAGCCACCCTTCCCTGCCGCCGAAGGCATGGGAAGAGAACTCCGATTTGGACAGTATAGGTATTCGACTCATGATCGGACCTCCTTTCAATCATGGACTGACTCAAAGTATTTCCTGACTTTCCTCAGGCCGGCGTCGCGCAGTTCCTCAACGACTTGACGTCTGATCTTTAAAATCTTTGCGATCTCGCTGATGGTGCGGGACTGGTTTCCCAAGAGGTGATGCCAGACTTCACGCTGCTTCGGCGCCATGACGGACAGGGCGATATCGATGAGTCCTTCGATCATCTCCAGGTCTTCCTTCTCGATTTCGCATTCCTCGTCCGGCTCGTAGATAAGCTCCTGGGCAAAGGTGGGCGCGTAGCCTTGATCCGTATAGTCTTCCGCGAATTCCTCATAACAGTCCGCGGTGACAGGGTTCGAACCCATCATCCTGCAATCGGCGGTAAACAGGGTCCAGAAGCAGGCTGCAAAGGGAAGTTCCCTTTTCCGGCAAACATCGACAGCTTCCAGGGCGGAGGCATAGGCCTGCTGAATGAAGTCTTCCAGATCGTAGGGCGAGTAGTGCTGGAATTTGGCTGCCCTGCCTTTGATCCTTCTTTTGTGTTCGCCAACCCATTGGACGGCCACTCTTCGCTGTTCCTCATGGCTTTCGCCACTGAATCCGCCTGTCGCGGGTGTCGCCATTTTCCCCTCCATTTCGATGGCATTGTTTTGGCCTGACTGCCCTTTGCCCTCACCCGTTTCGGTCACGGAGGTCTCGACAAACGGCTCAAAACGGCACTGACATTGACCAGTTCACCAGGCGTCAGTTCCCTCTTGTACTCCTGACTGCGCTCGATATAGTCGCGTTCATTGAACTTCCCGTACTCCACCTCATAGATCTTGTTTGCATAAGGCCAGAGATCACCCTTGAGTTCCTGTTCCTTGCTGATCCGATTGAGGGTGTGGAGAATGGCTCTGGGATTGAATTTCTTTTCGCTGAACTTTGCCTGACACCACTGATAGGCGTTGAATCGCTTGGGATCGATCTGGCAGCCGACCTCCTTGATTTCATCCCTGAGCTTGTCATCCGGGATGTGCGTCATGAAGTGGTTCCCTTTTGGTTGCTTCTCATTAGGTTGATTTGTTTCCGTGGAAATGGATAAAAGGGGAGCCGAAGGCTGCTTATCTTTAGATAAGCTATTCAAGGAATCAGGAATCAGAGAATCAGCCGGGCAAGTGCCGGTCTTATCCGGTACTTGCACTGTGCTTGCCCAGTGCTTTTCTGGTGCTTGCACCGTGCTAGCACTGTGCAGATCCGGTGCAGGGATGGTGCTTTTTGATTCTTTGAGATGGGGATTTTGATGTTTGAGGAAATGAACGACCTGAATGAAGCGGCGTCCTTCCGATTCATAGCGGAGGACAAATGGATCATCACCGGTCGCCAGTGAGGAAAGAAGTGATTCTATATCGCAATTATCATAGGGAAGGATTTCCGCCTTTATCCTGGCGGGTCTGTCTTCGAGTCGCCCCTCCCGATCTGCCATGCACCAGAGCCCCTCGAAAAGAATCCTGGCCAGTGGATCTTTCGTTCCGAGTTTTTCGTTCTTGAAAAAACCAGGCTTGATATTGCGCGCTCTCACTTCGCCTCCTTTTCTGAAAGGAGATTGATGAACCCTCAAAAATGGATTGCCGATAGATATCCGCAACTCTAGCTTGGGGAATCTTTACCTATGAAAATGGTGCGTGGGAATAACGGAGGGGTAACGGAGAGTGGTTGCATCCGGTCAACTCAAAGTCATTATTGAGATTTTTTGGGACGAGAAGTCGCCGGGTAAGCGCTAAGAGTACTTTTGGGGGTGGATTTAAAGCGGAGGTCTTGCTCTGTCAGGGTCGATTTAATTCAAAATAGCAACGGGACCGTCATAATCCAAAGGATCAAGATTCACATCAAAGCATCATACCTGCTTGTGTTTATTTACTTTTTCTATGAAGCAGAACCATTATTGTGTCAGTGTGGGAGGATAACGGAGGGGTAACGGAGATCCAGCGGAGCCTACGTTTGAGCATGGCAATTGCAAAGAGGCCGATTGAGGTTTAATCCGCGGCCGCACGTGCCCCTTCAGCGCCCCCTGCATGCTTTAGGGCTTGGAGACGTTTATCCAAGCCAAACGCCTCAATCGGATGATTATGATTTTTTGTCGGATGATTATCGGATGATTACGCGCGCTCATTTGCAAGGACGTAACTGACCGAGCGGCCACGCCCTCTGCTTTTAATGATATTCAGGCTTAATAGCAACTGGATATCCCGGTGTGCGGTATCTCGGACAACGTCAAACTCGTCTTGAATCCATCTGTTGGTTACAAAGCCGCTTTCGTGGATATGCGATACAATTTTCTTCTGCCTCTCATTGAGTTTTGCTTCCAAAGATGGGGTAATGAGACTTGGTACGTCGGTTGGTGTTTTCAATCGGTCATAGTTACCCGCGGGTCCGGGAAGGGTCACAATGAAAAAGCCATCCTGCTGATTGAGTATGGGTGCATCAAGTCCATGGTTGAGCATGGCATCGCGCATGCGGGCAAATCCTGTTCCGCGTTGCTCCATCTTATCGAGCATGCAAAGCGCCTGGGCGATGAGGGGATTGCGGGAACACGGACGATAATTCCCCTTGCGGAGCTTTGCCAACGTAAGGGGCTTAAGCGGATAGCCGGGGCTCGCAATCTCAATGCGGTCACTAAACAGGCGAACGAATACTTTGCGCGACGCGTCCTGATAATCGCGATGGGCAACGGCATTGAGAAGCGCTTCTCGAATGGCCTGTTTGGGATATTCATCAAGTCGAATGTTGTTGAGACCGACGACGCGACGCGGATGGAACGTATGGTCGTCGATAAACGTGAGTATCTCTTCAAGAGCGCGGGGAAGGGGTGTGTTTATATTGATCTGTCCCTTTGGCCGTCCGGTTATCCGCGTTTCGTCATAAGCATCGACGAGGATTTCGCATTGTGGAAAACGATTGGCCGGGTGAGCCCCGAAAAGAACAAACGCCGCGGCGTTGGCCAGCATGACACCCGCCTTATCGCCTCGAATCGCGAGACCACGGGAACGGAGCGCATCGGCGGCAGTCCACGGTTCGTCTGTATCATCGGCGATACGGGTCGCGTATGCTTCAATGAGTTTCTGGTCAAGCGCGCTTACCGGGATATCCGGCAATGCGGTCGTCTCAAATGTTGATGCGGCTTCTATCAGATGCTCGCTCTCGCCCACTTCGGCTGGACTTGCACAGATGCCGAATTCCTCAGCCAGAATACGTATCAGCGCCCGCATGACTTCGGGCTTGAGGTCTTCCCGATCATGAAACCTCTTATAAGTGTGACCGGCCTTCTTGATATCATTGACGAGATCCAATGTCTTCGAGGATCTCCCGTTATCCGACATTCCCTTCAGAAGAACAATCGTAGGGAGGCTCAGTTCCTGGGCCAGACGATACTCACGATGCATGGCCGAGACGCCCTTATCGGGGTTGCCGTATTCGTTGCCGATCAGCAGGATATAAACGCAGCAACCTCGCAGTGAATCCAGATAAGGTCTTTGAGCAGGGTGAGGAGCCGGTGGTTCTTTTTCAAACAAAACCGGAACGCAGTGCTGCATCAGGAAAGGATCGGTGGCTATCAGGCCGGCAACGGCGGCCCGCTCTAATTCGAGTTCTTTTTGGACTGAGCTGATGAATATGCGTCTCTTATCGGTCATTTTGTTTCTGGCTTTTATAATTTAGGCTAAGGAAATACAATTTCATGGCGTTTTTTCAAAACAGATGACTTATTTAGGTTAGTAGACGGTCTATTGTCAAATGCTTTTGTTGCGTGAATTATGCTTTCATGAAGTTTGTTCAGCACAATTCAATGGCTCGTTGGTCTCCTGCATCAGGGCAGCTTTTGTGCCATCTTTGCCAGTTCTCTTATGACTGCGTTCCAATGGTCGCGAAGACTTTCTATCTCAAGGGTCACATTCTGTGGTGGTATAGAAAGACGGTAGCAACCGGAGCCGTCGTTCTCGATAATTTTACTATTCTTCCCTAGCGTAAAACTCCGAAGTTCTGTGCGCAGTCTTGAAATGAGTTGGGCCGCTTCTATTCTGGGCGTCATGTCCTCCTTGTGAATCCAGCCCTGGCCATCCCGCTTCAGAGCAATCACGAATTGAAGCAGCAGTTCCATAGATCGATTGGTAATACCGATTGAGGTTCCATTGATTATGACCAAGTTTCGCTTCTCCATCGGCTTCCCAGTTACCTCGATCCGGTCGCGGCAGATGAATGTGTCATCATTTGAAGCCATTCTGACCCTTGCTTTCGATTCCGACGAGGCTTCGGCGGCGGCTTCCACTGCCTCTTTGAGCCTAATTGCGATCCCTTCAGAGATTATTGCTGCAAGCCTCCTTAGCGATGTCTCTCGAATGGCTTCTATGGTACAGAGTCCTTCTCTGACCAGTTTTTGTATCCCCATCCTGCCAAGACCTCGAACCCGGAGCATTGCGAGTTCGAGTCCCTTCTCTTCCACACCATAGAGCAGTCTCTCGGAAAGAACGGACAGTCTATGCTGAAAGTTCTCTGGCAATCTCATGTCTTGGGATATGAGCCAGGCCGCATCGGCGATCCGACTCATTCCTTGCGCAATGGTTGCGATGGCGCCGCCATACGATTTGTGATCCTTTTCCAGCGCAGGCGCATCCAATCCCTTAATCCAGCGCTCAAAAGGCTGGATGTCGCTGGTTCTGAGAGCCTCCCGGAGGTCATGAAGAGAGCCATCCAGAGATAGGGCCGTATAATTTTCACGATCTTCAAAGATTGTGTACGGAAATATCTCGGCCAGCAACCGCTCACATTGCATCTTTTTCTGTTCGCTCCAGGCAGTCTCTACAGCGACCTTCCTGCCATCGTAGGTTGAGGCAACGGCTTTCAGGATTTCGCTGTCCGTCAACTTTTCGGTTCTTGCATTCCTCAGGAATATCGCCAATTCATTAGCCGTCTGACATGAGATTCCCTTTATTGCGCACACACCACCCAAGGCCGTTGCTTTATACTCGTTATGACCGGATGACTCGACCACGCCTGCTTCGAGAACAATTCGGAGCGCTTCATCGAGGGACTTCCTGATTGCTCCCCGGCCCTCGCTCATTCCCATGAAGGTTCGGGCAAGAAACTTCTCCAGTGCTGTACGGTCGCTTCCGTTTCCAATGATGCTTGCCAGTTGGTCTTCCAGTCCTTTCCCCATCAAACTTGAGGTTGGCTTGCTTGATCCTGTTTTTACCCATTTGTCATGATCGTAATCTTCTCCGGCCATGAGCGTCGTTTCCAACTCTCGACCGCATTCTGATCTTTTCGCCGTTCCACAAACGTTTTCGTATTCCGCCCACATGATCGATCTGATAATCAAGTGATTGTGACTGTCACTTTCCCTTTTGCGTGTATGCACGAGAAATGTCGCTACTGGAAGATTAACGCCCAACGGCGGCGATGGTGTGCAGAAGATAACCCGGATTTCGCCTTTGTCGGCGTACTTCTCAACAATGGTTCGTTCCTCTCTGGGCATGTCCGAATGATAAAATGCAATGGATCTCTGGAGGCAATACTTAAGACAACGATTCAGGGGGGTCTCCTCCAAAAAAGCAAGTTCATTGAGAGCATCGGACGCACTGGGCAGATCCACTCTGTCGATAAGAATGCGGGCGAAGGCCATTGTATTGCGTTTTCCCGCAAGAAAGAAAACAATCTGCTTTCCCCGTTCCACAAGAAGGGACACGTTCGAAATAAGAACTTCGGAGGTCTCATCAGAGACGTGATTGATTGGGTCTTGCGCCTTATTCTCCATGGGGAAACAGGCATTGTAATGAAAGGCGTTGAGCGTTCCGTGCTCCCTGGCATCGACAGCCCGTCTGTTATGGCACATGAAATCAACTTCAAGCCACTCGGAGAACCGTTCGGCTCTGCACAGGACCGGCAGGAAACCGATGATTTGAGGACGATTGGGCGATGTAATGATTCTGGTCAGGGTTGTCTCTAGACCCGGACCAAAATCGGGATTTCCAATGCTCTGGATATCATCAATGATGACCAGGTCGATGCCTCTCAGAAGGAGAGGATTTGCGGCGAGCAATTGCGACATCCGCTCATATTCCACAGCGGCGATATCGAAATTCCCGGCGTCAATGGACTTATCGTGTTTTCGGATTTTCCCTGAAGATATGACCGATCTGATCCCGTACGATTCATACTTGTCTCTGAAGTCCGAATACTTCTCTTCTAAAATGGATTTAGCAGAAAGAAGACAGGCGACCTTTTTTCTTTCCAGTGCGTATTTAACCGCCGCGATTTCTCCAAGATAGGTCTTGCCCAATGTATCAGGGCTCGAAATGAGTAGACTCCTCCCCTCAAGGACACCGTAAAGCCTGATGGCCCTTTCCTGAACAGGCAAAAGATCCTCTCCGATTTCTTTAATCCATGCGCCTAAGATCTTTTCCGGAATATTGTAACGGCTCAACTCGAAAATTCTCATCGTTAAAACCGTTTTGGAAAAAAGTATTAGTTCATAAAACCGGGACAGCCATCTGTTCCGAATATATAGCTGGATATGGTGGAGGAAGCGCGCCGAAGGGGATCGAAACGCACTACTTCACTTCTGTGGCGATCATTTCGATCTTGATGGGTTGGCACCTGACATCGATGATTTGTGTCTGTTATAAAGAGACCGAGTAGGGAAAATACGGAAAGGACTTCGGTCCATGACAGTCAGGGTTCAGGCCCCATGGCTGCAGTTTATGGATCTAGGATTCAGCCTGATAGGTACCGATCACAATTTGAAATCCCCCGAACAAGATCCGGAATTCATCATGAATACCACATGAAGAGGGCGCTACATTTATCCCCTCCGAACTGTAAAAATGAAGGCTGTTAGGAAGACCGCCCCCTTTCAGGATTTTTAGACATTCACTTGCAATCCCCTCAATTTATCCTACGGGTCACATCGGCATATTACCGGCATTTCTTTAAAAACTTCACGAAGCTTGCTCAATTTATTTTAAGCTGAAGCGGTAAGCTGTTGCTTTTAAGATTGCAAACTTCCCTTTTGGCCCGTCATGAGAAATATCGTAAATTCTCTAATCACTCCAGCGGAGGTTGGCTTCGCCATTGTCGCAGCAGTTATATCCGAAACATTTTCAAATCCCGCAGCAATGAAAATCCTGCGCAGTGCAGCCCTGTCAAAACCGAAGTGAAAGACGCCGGTATTGTCGTCATGGAACTGTCCATCATCCAAATCCAGATCGGCAATGCACAAATGGCCGGCGGGAAGGATCTGTTTATACAAACGGTTGAACAAATGTTTTACGTCCTTGATATGATGAAGGACCATGCTGCTTAACACAATGTGATAATTGCCCGGCAGGCGCGAGTCATCCTCAAGATCCAAAAGCAGAGCGCTTGTATTGTTCATTTCCCGCTTTGCAATTTTGGTTTTGAAAATATCAAGCATGCCCTGCGAGCTGTCGACGCCGGTAATGGAGCGGACAAACGGCTGAACATGGAGGGTCAGCAGTCCAGTGCCGCATCCGAAGTCGAGCGCATCCATGCCGGCAGTCAATGTGATTTGCTTCAATATGGCATCTGCAACATCCCTGGCCAACTTCACCCGGTTCGGATGTTCATCCCAGGACGCAGCTTCTTTATCAAAGTCCCGTTTTTCAATGTTCATGGTACAAACTCCTCAGTTTCAGAATCGCGCACTTCCGCAGTTTTTCTGTTTTAGTCCCAAGTGCTATCATACATACTGATCGGTATAAATATCCTTTTTCTTGTCCCGGACGATATTCACCAGGTAATCGGATTTCAGACCATCGATCGTATAATAGTCCGCCCCAAGAGATGAGGCGATCTGTCGTGCCTGATCGACAGTAGTGAACTTCCCCTTTTCCTCCGTGTCGATGACGACATAGTCGACGGCGTCGAGATCCGACAGCAGCGCCGATATTCTTTGAATCTCTTCCCGGACCGGCATCTCTGCAAGACTGTGGTTCGCCCGGCCGTCCGTTGTCACAACGACGAGAAACCGCGTCTGGGGCGTCCGTGCGGCGGTGCGGCGGATCAGACGCCAGGCCTCCAGAAGTCCCGCTGACAGAGGCGTCTTCCCACCCACCGGCATCTCCTTCAATCGACGCGAGGCTTCCGTCAGACTGGCCGTGGGTGGCAGAACGACCTCGGCGCGGTCCCGCCGGAAAACGATCAACGCAACACGTTCCCGTTTCTGGTAACTATCGACGAGCAGGGACTGGATGGCGCCTTTCGTCTCGATCATCCGTTGCCGTGCGCCCATCGACCCCGATCCGTCCACCACAAAGATAACCAAGTGGCCCATCTTCTTTTCCCGCTTCTTGAAGCGCAGGTCAGTGTCATGGATCACTACCTTGCTCCGCCGCCCCCGTGCAGCCTGGAAGGGCGCTGCCGCTCGAAGGGTCGCATCGATGGCGATATCGTCGTTGGGACGTAGGAGGCTCTTGACATAGCGCCCGCGCTTGCCGAGCGTGCCCGTCTTGGTTCTGCGTCCGCCAAGAGATCGGTCTCTGCGGTCTTTCCGGAAGGCGAGACGCCGCACCCGGAAGGCCTGCCCCAAGTCAAAAACCGCCTCGTCGGGGCGCGATTCCCGTGTCTGCTCTGCCTGCCGGTCCGGTTCCTCGCCATTCGTGTCATCCTGACTTTCGGCGCGTTCCGGCGATGTTTCCGGCGCAGCATTTTTGGCCTCTTGCCGGTCTTCCTGATGGTCCTGTCGTTCTTCCCGTTTGTTGTTTTCTTCCTGCCGGTCCTCCTCCGGATTCCGGATTTCCCGGCTGCGATGCGCAAGCACGAGGGGAGCCACTTTTTCTACATGGTCTTCAGTCACCTCAGACGCTCCCGAGAAGGCAGCAAACGCCCGCGCGGCATAGAAGAGAAAGACATCACCCCGGTGTCCGGCAACGGCGCGTTCGAGGCATAGCGCCGTTATGCGTTCCCGGAGCGCCGGAGAGACCGTCACCGCCTCGACGTTCCGGCGCGCAAGGGTAATCCGCTCGCGTAGCGCGGCGTCGGCCTCCCGTGCGAGCGCTTTGATTTCACCAGCAACGGCATAGCGCATAATCGCCAAACGCTCTCCCGCGTCCCGCAGAGCTTCCCAGACCGCACACATCCCGAAGCGGTCGAGATAATGCGACGATAGCGCCCCCTCTTCAGGATTCATGCTGGCCAGAATCGTGAAGGGATTTGTTCTATGAAGGCTGTCTTGCGCCTTGAAGACGAGCGCCATCACATCGGCGGAGAGGAGATTGAGGTCGTCGATATAGAGAATGCCTCCAGCAGCCCGGTTGACAAGTCCGCCCTGCTCGATCCGTCGTCCGGCCGCCAGGGTCCTTTCCAGATCAACTCCACCCCAGAGCGCTTCCTCCGTGGCATTCAGGGGAAGATTGACAAAAGGCATTCCGGCTGGCATCAGGCGGCGATACAGTCGCGCCAGTGTTGATTTGCCGCAGCCTTTCTCTCCCACGAACAGAACCCCGCCGCAGCGAGAATCGACGGCGTTCAGAATGAGGGCCAGCTTCGCATCGTCATGGCCGATAAACCCAGTGAAGGTCATGCTCCGATCTCCTTGAGCGCTGCCGAGAGCTTCCGGCTGCCTTCGCCGACATCCTCGAAGGGCAGGCGCTTCAGCCGGTGCCCCAGGGCAAGCGCTGCCGCGCCGCGGACTTCATCCGGGCCAATGGTCTCCTTTCCTCGAAAGGCAGCAAGCGCCCGCGCGGCCTTCATCGTCACGATGTCGGCCCGGTGCCCGTCGAGCTGAAGGGGGACCGTAATGCCGATGATTTTTTCCAGAATGCGATCGGCGAGGTCGATACCCCCCAACCTCTCATTAGCCATCACGATCTCTCCGGAAAGCGCCGCCTGTTCTCGATCCCAGGCTATCGCAAAGCCTGCGGGATCGGCATCGAAGGCCGCTTTGCGCTTCAGGATCTCGACCCGCGACGGCACATCCGGAACGGACCCGACCTGAACGCAGAGACCGAAGCGGTCGAGAAGTTGCGGTCTCAGATCTCCCTCTTCCGGGTTCATTGTTCCCACCAGGATGAACTTCGCCGGGTGCGCGAAAGAGACTCCCTCGCGTTCGACGGTATTGACACCCATCGCCGCCGAATCAAGAAGCAGATCGACGATGTGGTCTTCCAGGAGATTCACCTCGTCCACGTAGAGGAAGTTCCGGTTGGCGTCGGCCAGGATGCCCGGCTCGAAACGCTTTTCCCCCCGCTTCAGGGCGTGTTCGATGTCGAGGGTTCCGACCAGGCGGTCCTCCGTAACACCGAGTGGCAGTTCCACGACCCGCATCTTCTTCTCTTCACGATGCAGATGGCCTTCCCGTTCAAGCGTCGCCTTGCAGCCGTCGCACAGCACACCATCAGGATCGCAGTTGAAGGCGCACCCTTTTACGACCTGCACTTTCGGCAGGAGTTCTGCCAGCGCCCGCACTGCCGTGCTCTTGGCCGTGCCCTTTTCGCCCATAATCAAAAGACCGCCGATCGCAGGATCGATGACGTTGAGGATCAACGCCGTCTTCATCTCCTCCTGACCGACAATCGCCGTAAACGGAAATATCATTTCAGAATTGCCTCCATCTTCATTTTCCAGGCAGCCACCTCGTTTTGCGTCAGGATGTCGATCGCGCCGCCCTGGAAGTCTCCCTTGACATCTCCCATCCTTTCCTCGATCCAGCCTTCGATCTCGACATACAGGTCCTTGAGCGCCTCCCGGACGTCCGGAGCGGGTTTCCACAGGCCGCGCTCGGCAGCTTCGATCAGGCGGCGGGCGATCTCTTCAAGTGCCCAAGGATTGTTTTCTTCAAAAAACTTTCTGTTTTCCTCATCCATCATGAACGTCCGCGTCACGTCATCGAAGACGGCGCCGTCCACGGCCTTGGCCGTGGCCTGCCAGCCATAGAGCCGCCCCACGCGCTTCGAGATCTCGCCTGCGCCCTTGTAGCCATGCTCTTTCATGCCCTCGATCCATTTGGGATTGAGGATCTTCCCCCGCGCGACCCTCCGAATTTCTTCGGTGAGCGTCCGGACAGCGACCTTGCCCGGCTCCCGCGTGTCGCCGTAGTAATTCTGGATCGCTTTGCCGGAGAGAACCTGGGCCGCATTGATCATTCCGCCGTGTGTGCCGAAATAGCAGCAGCATCCCGTCAGGTCGTACTCGTCCGTCACGGTCTTGTTGAAGGAGGCCTCGACTGTCTTGAGGCTCGTCTTGAGTCCCTCGTGGGCAGGCTCGCCGTAAACGCCCTTGCCGTAGGCATAGCCGTTCCAGTAGAGAAAGACATCGGAGAGGTCCTGCTCAGTTTTCCAGGCCGAGGCATAGACAGCCAGTTGCGTGCCTGCCTGGTAGGTGCCCGGCATGCTGGCAAAGATCCGGTAGGTGGCCTTGCGCAAACCATCCTCCAAGGCCTCGGAGGCATCGGCCAGTTTTTCGAGGGTGTGCTTCCGGACGAAGTTCCGGTCAATCGGCTCGTCAAGGCCGGCCACGGCCTGCACGGCCTCGTCGAGGAGATTAATCGACGAGGGGAAATTGTCCCGCGTGATCCCGGAGACGCGAACCGTGATGTCGATGCGCGGCCTGCCAAGCTGGTCGAGGGGGATGACCTCGAAGCCCTCCGTGCGGCCGTTCGTCTTCCAGAGCGGGCGCACCCCAAGCAGACACATCATTTGCGCCATGCCCTCGCCGTCGGCCCACATGATATCCGTGCACTGCCAGTGAAAGGCGATATTCTCCGGGAATCGCCCTTGCGCCTCGCAGTATTTGTCAAGGGTCCTCTGCGCGAGCATCCGGCCGATCTCCCAGGCCGCGGGCGTCGGAATCCTGAGCGGGTCTAACGAATAGAAGTTGCGCCCCGTGGGCAGGATGTCGGCCCGTCCCCGCGTGATCAGACCGGAGGGACCGGGTTCGATGTATCCGCCATTCAACCCGTTCAAAAGCGCTCCCGTCTCATCGGAAGCCGCCACCGCCGCGACGGTCCAGCGGAGCTTGTCTTCCACCGCCGCGATCTCGTGCGCATCCTCCGGTGTCAGCACATAGGCAGACGCCAGGGATACTGCCAGCGGCGAATCATTAAGGACATAATCCGTGCAGACATTCTGCGCGATTGCTTCGACGCGCTCATCGAGTGCCTCGCCTTCCAGGCCTTCCGCCCGCTCCGTCAGGCGTTCGATCAGCCCCCGGAGCGACCCAGGCGTCTTTTCATAGCGAAGAATCGCATAGACAAAGGCCGCCAGTTTTTCTCCCTCGGGCCGACGCCCGAAGATGTGCATCCCCTTGGGGATGGCCGTGTTCCTGAGGAGGTTGAGGCTGTCGTGGATGACACGCACCTTCTCGTCAAACTGATCGTGCAGCGCTTCCTCGTCGCCGTCGAGCAGTCTGAGTCCCCTGACCTGCTCTGCAATCAGATGAGAGATGGTGTGGGCTTTGGCAGGTTCCAGATCCCGGTAGCGCTCGTAATCGTCGAGGAGTTTTTCCAGTTGTTCGAGATCCCCGTATAGTTCGCCCTTCACCATCACCGTCTGCATGTGATCGACGAGAACGGCGTTGCTCCGCCTTTTAGCTATGGTTCCCTCCGGTGGATTATCTGCATTGTAGATGTAAAGGTGGGGCATCGTATCGATCCCGATATCAGGAAAACACCCTGAGGAGAGCCCGGTCGATTTGCCGGGCAGGAATTCGAGGTTCCCGTGTGTGCCGACATGAATGACGGCATCCGCGCCGAATGATCGCGACAGCCACTTGTAGGTGGCGACATACTGGTGCGGCGGCGGAATGTCTGGGTCGTGGAGGATCTTGCACACCTGGCCATCGCAGCGCGCCCCCGCGCAGCCGCGCTTGGGCTGGACGCAGACGACGGCGTTGCCGTACCGCACGCCCGTGATCAGAATCCTGCCTTCGTGAACCATGGCCGCGGGAACACCGTCCTTTTCCTCGCCCGGCGGATTGCCCCATGCCTCGCACATCCGCTGTTGCGTCCGTTCCGGCAGTTCCCTGAACCAGGGCAGATAGGCCTCCAGGCTAAGGCGGTCGAGCGCGCCTCCCTTCTCCACAATCTCCTCCACTGTGGTCCAGCGGAATTCGGAGATGGCCTTGCGCTCCATGATTGTATCGATCAGTTTTTTGCCGTTTTCCGGAGGCGTGATGTCGTATCCCTCGGCCTGCATCCGCTTGAGTAGATCGGCCACGCTTTCGAGCGTATCGAGGTGCGCCCCGGCGCCGACCGTCGCCTCGACGGAGGCGCAGGGGTTGTTGTGCAGGATGAAGGCCACCTTCTTTTCGCTGTTTGGCTTTTTCGCAAGAGCGATCCAGCGCGCCGCCCGATCACTCAGCCGCTCGATCCGCTCCGTGATGGGTTCGTAGCTTTCCTCGCCGGCAGTGGCGATCCCCCGCGTCGCGCCGATCACCATTGGTTCGATCACGCCTTCAAACTCCGGCATGGCGATGCTCCAGGCCACCTGCGATCCCAGACCGTGCGGATCATCCAGCCAGTGTTCGTAATCCTTGTAGTAGGAGATCACGGGATTCACGAGAGGGATGTTCAAACGTTTCATCAGGGCGGCGCCCCCCGCGGCGTCCGCCTCTCGGATGCCGCCACTTGCCCCGCTCCTTGCCATTCCTAGGAAGAAGGAAGAGAGCTTGATGAGGCCGTCCACGATCGGTCGTTCATCTTTCATGAGATACTTTTCGATAACTTCGACACCGCTCAGGTTCCCCAGGTTCTCATCCTTGAGGGAATAGAAAAAAACGGGAATGACGGCGATCCGCCGCTTTTCCAGGGAAGCAACGAACTGCCGCTCGATATCGAGATTGCGCGTCGCCCAATTCGACCGGGAATAGAGGAGCCCGACCGTCGCCTGCGGGATAAAGGAAAGTCCTGGAAGATAGGCGTCCAGGTAGGCTTCCGCGGATGCATAGACAATGTCTGCATCCGGCCGATGAATGCCCTCCCAGGGCATTTCCTGCGGTTCCTCATAACTCACAGACCGATGAAAGATCTGATGCATGAGAAATCGCAGCAGGTTGGTCATGTTCTCCCGGCCGTTGAAGAGGATGTAGCGATAAACCGTAGTGACGATCTCCGGGCTGACCGTCGATTTCACCCACAGCGACGGATCGCTGCCGATCACGACAACAGGGATGCGGTTCCTGACCTCATCGAGGGTTTCCTCGATTTCTTCCCAGAAGGCGTCATTGGTGCGATAGAGGAGGATAAGATCGGCCTCCCGCATGTCCTGCTGGAGGGAATCGAAGGGGATCTGATCCAGATTGATCTGCTTGGTCGAACAGGCCTTCAGGCGAATATCGAGAAGGTCCGCCGCTTCCCGGATCAGGGGAAGGTAGCTGGACCACATGATGGTGAATAATTTGACGGGACGCTTTGTATCGTTCATTCGCTGTACTCCTTGATGAGCTTGGAACCATAGATGAAAAAGGCGACCGCATAGGCAATCAGAACAGTAAGCGAGGCCCATGCCTCGCCGTCCATCGCGGCTTTCCGGATCAGAATGTTCGTGTGCGTCAGGGGAAGCACATAGATCACCGCTTTGAGGAGAAGGGGCATCTTGTGAACGGGAAAGAAGGTCCCGCTGAAAAAGGCCATCGGCATGATGAAGAAATTGGAATACGTCGCCGTGTCCTCATGGGACTTCGCGCGCATGCCCACGATCACGCCCAGGTTGGCGAAGAGAAAGCAGTTGAGGAGAAGCGCCAGAAGGAAGATCGGGCCGATGACAAAATCCCGCGAGGCTACAAGGCCAACGACGATGATGAGCGACGCGGCAAAGAGGCCCTTGACCATCCCGGCCAAGACCTCCCCTGCCATGATATCGCGTGCCCTGACAGGGGCCTGGATGAGCACCTGAAAGGTCTTGAAGTAAAGCCGGCTAAGGTTGAGGGTGTTGCATACCCACGTATAGGAATTGTTCATTGAACTCATGGCGACCAGACCAAAGACGAGATACCCCAGGTAGTTCATGCCGGAGAGCTGAACGCTTCTGCCCAGGCCGAAGCCGAAGGCCAGCAGATAGATGATCGGCGTGGCCATCGCGGAGAAGAGATAGCCGAGTTTGAGGAGCTTCCGGCGGAAGAGGAGCATCTCTTTGAGAAAGACCGGGTACCAGGGAAAACGGTTCATTCGATGCGTCCTCCCGTCAACTTGATGAAAACATCTTCCAGATTGGTTCTCCGGATGGTGACGCCGTTGGGCTCGCGTCGGGCCGTTTCGTGCGCCTCCTCGCGGCTCTTGCAGATATGCTGCACGAGGCGTCCTTCAGCATCAACCTGCTCGACAACGTACTCGCCGACACTGCGCTTGAGTTGGTCGGGCGTATCGAGCGCAATGAGTTTCCCCTTGGCCATGATCCCCACCCGGTCGCATAGGGCCTCGGCCTCCTCGATGTAGTGGGTCGTAATGACGACCGTCCTGCCGTCCAGGCGCGTTTTGCGGATGATATCCCAGAGCTGTCGTCTGATCTGCGGATCGAGCCCGATGGACGGCTCGTCAAGAAAGAGGACGGACGGCAACGGCAGCAGCGCCCGCGCCAGCAGGAGTCGCCGCTGCATGCCCCCGGAAAATCCCGACACAACGGAATCGCGCCGATCCCAGAGATCGACCATGCGGAGATTCTCGCCGATCCTGCCCTCCGCATGGTCTACCTGGTGGAGGAGAGCATACACTTTGAGATTTTCGTAGGCTGTCAGTTCCCGTTCGAGGTTGTTTTCCTGCGGGACGACGCCGATCCTTTTCCGGATTTCGCCCGGCTCGGCCAGGACGTCGAAGCCATGGATGCGGCAGCATCCACCATCTGGACGACTGAGCGTCGTCAGCATCTTGATCGTCGTGGTCTTGCCGGCACCATTGGGGCCGAGGAGCCCGAAGACCTCCCCGGCGCTGATCGTGAAGGACAGGTCGTCCACCGCCCTAATTCTGCCGTAGTTTTTTGTCAGGTTTTCAATTTCAATCATATAGCGCCGTCCTGGGATGAATGATGTGGGTGCCTTCGTGGGGGATGACGGAGACATCAAGGGCATAGATCTTTTTCAGGTTCTCCCGCGTCAGGACCGCCTTCGGCTCACCCTGATCCACCAAACATCCCTCCGCAAAGAGGATGATCTCGTCGGAAAACTGCATGGCCGCATTGGGATCGTGCAGGGTCATGAGAACTGTGAGACCGCGCTGACTGGCGATACGCCGCACCTTGGTCAGAATCAGGATCTGGTTTCTGAAATCGAGGTGTGATGTAGGCTCGTCAAGAATCAGGATCGGCGCCTCCTGGGCTATTGCTCGCGCGATCAGGACGAGCTGCCGCTCGCCGCCGCTGATCTGCGTATAAGGCCGCTCCCGTAGATGACCGATGCCAACTTCTTCAATGGCCTCGTCCGCTGCGTGGCTGTCCTTGGCAGAGGGCGACGAAAAAAGTGCCACGTGTGAAGCGCGTCCCATCAGGACAACATCCTCGACCCGATAAGGGAAGGGCGGATCGTGTTCCTGAGGCACGACAGCCATAATGCCCGCCCGCTCCACAAAGGACAGCTTCGACAGATCCCGATCACCCAGCCGAACGGCACCGCGCCGCGCGCGCCACAGGCCCGTCAGGCACTTGAAAAGCGTGGTCTTCCCCGAACCGTTCGGTCCCAGAAGGGTCGTCATCTGGCCGGGCGATATCGTAAAATTCATCCCTTTCAGGATGTCCCTCTCCGAACGAGCATGCCTGAAATACAGATCTTCAACGCTTAACACGATCTCACCTCCCCCAGCTCTCTTTGCCGCCCCGCTTCATGAGGTAGACGAAAAAGGGCGCACCGATGATCGCTGTGATGATCCCGACCGGAATGTCGATGGCGGAGAGGCTCCGCGCCAATGTGTCGGAAAAAATCATGAAGGCCGCGCCCCCAGCCATGCTAAGGGGGACAAGGCTCCGGTGGTCCGGGCCGGTCATCATCCGGATGAGGTGGGGTACCATCAGGCCCACCCAACCAATGATGCCGCTCACGGAAACTGCGATGCTCACCATAAGGGTTGACGCAGCCACAAAGAGAATTCGATCCCGGACAACGTGAATTCCCAACACTTTGGCTTCGTCGTCGCCCATGCTCATGACGTTGAGCCGCCAGCGCATCATGACGACTGGCGCGAGCCCGACCGTAATCCCAAGGGCGGCGATTCCGACTTGTCGCCAGTCAGCCAGAGCGAAGCTTCCCATCAGCCAAAAGACAATACTTTGGAGCTTGTGTGGATCGACCAGGAATTTCACGATGGACACCATCGCCGTAAAGAAAGCCGAGACGATGACCCCGGACAGAATCAGGGGCAACCGCGAGAGCTCGCCCTGCATCCTGGCTATGACGAACGTCAGCGCGACGGAGAGGATTCCGAATGCAAATGCCACGACCTGCACGGGGATCTCCGGCAGCCATCCGATGCACAGCGAGCAGCCGAAAGCCGCGCCTGCCGACACGCCCAGGATATAGGGATCGACCAGGGGATTGCGGAAGATGCCCTGAAGGGTGACGCCCGAGCCGCCAAGGGCAATACCAACCAACCCTGCCAAGAAGATACGCGGCAGGCGGATATCGAAGACAATCGCTGCCTCTTGCGAATCGACGCCGCTGAAAGCGCCACCGAGAATCTTCACGACCTCAAGCGGTGTCAGTCCGTATGCCCCCAGAAAGAGCGCTAGAACGGCGGCTACAAACGGCGAGATGATGACCGCTGCAATCAGGAGCCTTCGCCGGCTTTGCGCTACACCGCCAATACAGCAGTCTGCGGTACCGCATGCCGCCGCGTCTGCCTCTGTTGAATATTTATTTTCCAATCTGCCTATCCTCTTTGCGTAAAAACCACTCAGGGTTCGAAAGAGCGCGTTCACCCGCAAACAAATGACGCCTCTTTTAAACTGATATCTCCACCAGGTGCGAAGTGAAGCGGCGCGGTACAATTACCTCTGCGTCTGCGCCGCTGCATAGCCCCTTGTCCTTAAAAAACGCCAGCAGTCTGTTGCGGGATTGTCCGTCGATTTTCAGATCTTCGCCCCACAGGCTGATCAGACGTTCAAGATTGGCATAGCGGTAGGTCTGATCTTCCGTAAAGCGCTCCCAGGTAAAATCGATCCCGAGGTAGGTCAGAACCTCCGGAAACAGCGTTGCTAAATGTTCTCCTGGACAACGCTCTTCCAGGCCGAGCAGATCGGCAGCCTCCCGCTGCAAGGCGCGGTCGTCGTCGATCAACACGAGAAGAACTTTCGACCGCGCATGCGCGATCATCTTCTTCACGGCTTCCCGGATATCGGAAAAAAGGTGCAACGTTCCGGAGCTGAAAACATAATCGTGACAGTCGAGGGAAACATCTTCCCAGCGCTCTTGGACAACGGAAACATTGGACCGATGCGCCATTGCCCGCCTCATCCAGGCCGCCAGGGCCGCTGACGGCTCCACCGCCGTCACCTTCCGGCTGCGATCCGCTAGAACGCCGCTGAAGATGCCCGGTCCCGGACCGATTTCCACAACCGACGCTCCCCTTGGAATCTTTGCCGACAGCCATACAGCGACGCGCTGATAATGGGGGCCTGCGGTGCGGTTTCTTTCATACTCCCCAGCGTGACGCTCCCAATAGCGTTCCTCGTCACCATTCCTTTGAAGATAGTAGGCGGACGAGTGCAGGATGCTGTCTTTCCATGCGGAAAGGATGACCGCCTCCGGCACCGTTGTCTTGTTCTGACAGAGTTCGTTCAGCATCAGTGTTTCCCTGCTTCTATCGGCGTCACCTTGGCGTAAGGAATGCCGTAAACCGCCCGGAAGAAATCGTCTGCGGTCTTCTCAAAATTCACGTCCCTGAAGGCATCCGGGTAGGTATTCATGGCCATCCAGAGGGCAATCACAGCCAGCCGTGGCGACCAGGTGCCCCATTTGGGGGACTTATAGATCTGTGCGTTTTTCACCGCTGCCGTGTGCCGCCACTGGGGACTGTCGAGCAGGTCATCGGCGCCATACTTGGCGCTTCCCCAGATAAAGACCACGTCGGGATTCCATACAATGATCCGCTCCATAGATACATCCAAGCTACGCTCCCGGATAGAGGCGGCCGGGTTGATCCCGTTCACCAGCCGGAGCAGGTCGTTGTTGACCCCGATTCCCCCGGAGACCGTGGTCGGCTTGCCGCTCAGCCAGACAACCCGCTTGCGCTTCTCCAGCGGAACGCTCCGGCACCGCTCGCGGATAAAGGAAAAGAGTTTTTCCATGCGGGCGATGACGTCTTCCACCTTCTTTTGCTTACCGAAAAGCTTCCCCTGTAGCCGCATCGCATCATAGAGTTCAGCGATACTCTCGGGATAGATGGCGACGACCACCAGCCCCTTCTGTTCCATGAACCGGATCGTCTCCGGCTTGAAGGTCCAGGTGATGACGCAATCCGGCTTGAGGCGCAGGAGAGTCTCGATATTGATATCGATGCCGCTCCCGGCTGATGGGATGGTCCGGGCGATGTCCGGCTTCAGGGCAAGGATCAGATCGTTTTCAAATGCGTAGCGGCTGATCCCCGCGATCCGGTCCCAGACCCCAAGCGCCGCTGCCAGTTCATACGTTTCAAAAAGAACGGCGCGCCGGACAGGTGGAGAAACCTGAATAACCCGGCCGAGCTTGTCCTTCACCGTAACCTCCGCTGCTGCTTGGACGAGTGAAAAAAACAGCAGCAAGATAATGACGACAACCAGCGTCGCCGTTCTTTTTGAATACATGTTCATCAGAACCTCAGTTCCAGTTCACCGAAGACCAGTCGCCCCGGCGACTGATAGGATTCATAATGACGCTCATCGGAAATATTATTGATGGAAAGAGCGGCCGTTGCATATTTGCAGATTTTATAGGCCACCTTCGTATCCGCTGTAAAAAATGAATCATACGACCCGGGCACGCCGCTCACAGTGTCCTTGTTTTCGTCATCCGTATAACGTTTGCTCATATACCGACCGATCACGGAGACCGAAACCGGTCCCACCTGCCAGTCCGCCCCCAGGTTGAGCATCTGATCTGGCATATATGTCAAACGCTTGTCCACTGTCGTCGGCTTGGCGCTGTTCTCCTTGATCCGGGCATCGGTATAGGTGAAGTTGGCAAAGAGCCGCAGCCAGTTATCAAACCGTTGCTCGGCTTCCAGCATAAACCCCTTGCTTTCGGCTTTGCCTGCATTGATCCATACCTGCTCTGTTGACGATATGGTTTTGCGATAGATCATGTCTTTGAGATAATTTTCAAAGTACGTTCCCGATATCGTCGCTCCCTTCCAGAGCCCCTGCGTCACGCCGATATCCCAGGAGGTCACTTTCTCAGGCGTCAAATCGGGATTGCCATAGTACGTCGTTCCAGTCGTGGATACCCAGGTCCGGTACAACTCATAGATGGTAGGCGCCCGGAAGGATTGCCCCGCAGAGGTTCTGAAAACGGTTTTCTCAAAGGGTTTATAGACGAGCGATGCCTTGGGACTGAAACTGGAGTCCGAACGAGAATCATACGTGTCAGCAAAAGCGCCTGTTCCAAACTGATTGGCATAGCCGTCGTACGTTCTCCACCAGTCTTGACGGAATCCGATATACGCAGTCAGATTATTAAAGATCAGGATCTCATCTTGAAGAAAAAGGGCATAGGTCGTATCTTTTCCTCCGGAGTTATAGGTTATGCCTGTTTTAGAGTCCTCATTTTTGTAATAGGTCAGGCTCTGTTCCTCTGTATTGGATCTGCCTGCCTTATAGGATCCGCCAACGGTCAGAAGATGTCGGGTGAACAGAGGAATTGTTGTTTGCAGGTCCGCCGACCAGTTCTGGTTGGGACTGCTGGAAACCTTGCCGTTTAACCCGGACAAGGTTGCGTAAGGGGTGCTTGTATTGGGCGACGTGTACCAGTTTTCCCCCTGGTCGTTGAGGGCCAGAGTCAGCTTGGTCTTGGCGATGCCGATCTCTGTTTCATAACCGAGGCTATACAACGTCGTTTCGGTGTAGCCCGATCCGGACGTATACGTGCTTTCGTTGACGCTTCCATAGGTATAGACCGGATTCCCCGTTGCATTTCTGAGATAGGTATGGGGATCGTCGTAATTATAGCGATACCTGGTTCGCATTAACGAGGCGCTTAATTTGGAAGCGTTTGAGAAGTCGTATTGCGCCTTCAGATTCAGGTCGTCGTCCCACCAGGTATTGTCTCCCTTGTCGCCGAGAATATAACGGGTTGATCCTGTATTCGATGTCGTCTGCGTCCACCCGGTGATCCCGGTAGTCGGCTTGGATGTTGCGTACGCCACGTCTTTCGGATAGCCATTGGTCGCTTTGAACCCATAGCTCAGAAGCATCCGCAGCTTTTCGGTCGGCTTGTCTCCATAGGACAGATAATAGGTCTGCAAATCATCCAGGCTTTCACCCCGGTTCCAGCTCGTTCCGTAGCCGCTCTTTGCGGTGAACTCTCGCTTGTCCGGCATCCTGGTGATGATATTGACGACCCCGCCCATTGCGTAACCTCCGTAAAGGCTGGAGAATGGCCCTTGGACCACCTCGATCCGTTCGACATCCCCCGTTGCCATCCCCGTCAAACTCACATCGCCGGTATAGGCACTGTTAAGGGTAATACCGTCCTTCATAATTAGGGTTCGATTTTGGCCTGGTATGCCACCCAGTGTCACAGCAGCAAGGGTATCCATCAGGTTGACCCGCCGATTGAACAATCCGGGCACGGTATTCAACGCGCTGTCGACCGTCTGCCCAGGTGTTTTTTCGATTTCTTTTTTGGTAACCACTTTCACGGTTCCGGGCGCTGTCGCCGCCTCCTTCTCCGTCCGTGTTGCGGTGACCACAATTTCTTGGAGCTTGGCAACCTCCTTGTCCTGCTCGCCGGATTTCACGGAGACATTCTCCTCAGCAAACGCAGATACAGAAAAAACAAACAACAAGAACACCAACAAGCACTGTCTGAACATCATCCCACCTCCGTAACTTTACATTCCACCCCCTTTCTGGTATGAATGGACCAGAAGGGTGATGGTCTTGGAATTGTTGCCCTTTCCAGGGCAGGGGACTCCCGCAAAGTGTTCCCCTGCCCACCTTTACACTCGGCGGTTCAACCGCCTCTTTTTTCAGTTTGAATCGCGACGCGCTGCAAACCCTCTCCATTCAGAAGATCGAGGACATCAACAAAAACCTGGAACCTGACATCTCGGTCCGCCCTCACCAAGATCGGCGTGTTTTTATCAATATCCCTTATTCTTCTCCCTAACTCTTCCAGAGCGACGACATTCGAGTTGAAATGGATCACGCCCTGCTGATCGATGGTGATAATGGAACGCCTTGTGACATTTTCCTGTGAGTGGGATGCCTTAGGGAGAGAAACCGAGATCATTCCGGCGGCTATGAAGGTTGACGTTGTCAAAACGATGGTCAGCAACACCAGCATGACATCCACCAAGGGGATGACATTGATATAATCAAATCCCTTTTCTTCCATTGACCTTGTCCCAACGCAGCATTATTCCCTTAACTCTTCTCAATAGCAGGTTGTAAAAAATGATCGAGGGGATCGCTACCGAAAGACCGACCGCAGTGGCCTTCAGGGCCAGCGCCAGGCCCACCATGATCTTTCCGGTATCCATCATCCCTTCCCTGCCCATCGTATAGAATGTGAGCATAATCCCCAAAACGGTTCCGAGGAGCCCTATATAGGGCGCGTTGCTCCCGATTGTCGCAACTAAGTGAAGCTTTCCGGTCAGTTCGTGCTCCAGTTCCTTCTTGTCCTGAAATGCTTCGACACGGATTTTTCTGTAAGTCAGATACCGTTCGATAGAAATGGCAAGACTGGCGACGCTCATCAGAACAAGAAGCCCCAAAATGCCGTAATTGATAATCGCGTCAAGTTGTTCCATCCGCTTTTTTCTTACTCCTCTCTCTTCAAGTGAAAGAGAACGGAAAGGATGGCCCGCATGGCTATCTTCTCTCCGTTCGTATAAGCCGGCGCAAAAGTGGATTTCTTTACAGCGGCGATGGCAGCTTCTGAGAATCCGAACCCCGCACCCTCGATCACCTCAACATCCTGCAATTTCCCGTACCGATCGATTAACAGTCTGAGCACGACCCGTCCTTCCTTTCCCAATCTCCTCGCAAGGAAGGGGTATTCGGGATCAACCCTATGGAGAAAGGCAGGGGCGCCGGATTGCCCGAATTGTGTTTCTGGGATGGATGCATGACCTCTCCTTCCTTCCGACGCAGCCGTCTCATGACCGGTAAGTTGAATGCCTGTCTGGGTCGCATTCGGGCTTCCTGCACTTGGAACGGAAACTACACTCGGCACATCATGCACTTCCGTGGGTTCTGTTTTCTGAATCGGTTCAGGCTGTGCTGCCGGCGCAGCAGGTTCGACCGGCGCATTTTTCACCAACTTATTTATCGGAGGGATTTCACGCGAGACATCTTTCCGGACATGAATCTGTTTTTTTAACTGGCTGATCGGCCTATTGTCCTCTTGTGCTCCAGCCAACAACGAGACTGCCTGCGGTTCTAAACTGACTTGGATCACTTTTGAAACCGCAATCGGTTTCACGTTCGGGATCACAAGCAACAGAAGAATCAAACATGCATGGATCACCAGAGAAGAAAGAACTCCCCAACCTTGCGCATTTACATACGGAGCAGATATAGTTGAATCTTCCATTGCAACTGAGCCTTGTTTTTCATGTTCAGGTAAAGGCGAAGAATGGATTACACGATTTATTATTTCGTGCTACGCAATGCGCAAAAAAATATAGCAACTTCAAATTGGCATTAATTACTGATGCCGTTACTGTCCATTTCCCCCTACAACCCTGTCAAAACAAAATGAAACAACTAATTTTTGTAATTTACCTCTGTGACTCCAATCTATCAGATGCGGTTATGCATCAATATTGGAAGTACAAAAAAAAGAGAGCTTGGATATTGTTATGCCGTATTACTTTTTTCGATTTAGTAACACAATCAAAGACTACTTGCAATTATAAATTTTCAAATAACTCACTGCTTTCTCTCCCAGAGAATTGCTGCTGGAAGTTCTCTACAAGCTTGCCGATTACTTCAACGAGAGTCCTTTCACGATCTTGCGGACATTGGAAAAGTGACTTCTTAACCGTGCCAAGGATTTAGCATCCCATCATCCCATGCCTGACAGACGATAATCCTTCCTTGCAGACTCCCGCCGTGATACCCCTTCAAGAGCATCTGCGTGGCAAAAATTTATTTGACCCATCAACTAAGGCGCTTCACGATAGCCTTCCGATGACATCCATCCGGAATCACTAAGAAATACAAATTTCAGAAGCTCACCTTGTCAACCCGCATTGCAACCTCATTAAAAAAAATTTCAACTTTTTTTCGTTTTTTTCATCAAAACACCCTGCATGGCAAACATTATATATTAGGGGGACAAATTTTATACGAGGTGCTCAGCCCCTTTCCTAAAACCCCGGGAAATCCCAACCACGCCATCTATACACTCATAAACTGTCCCGCATACCAAGAGCGCATACGCGAACTTAACAGGAGTAAATCCATGAAATATCAGCGACTCATCATATCCGTCACCATTTCGGCGGTACTGTTTCTCACTTCACCGGCAGGAGCCGTCCAGATCCGGACCGGCCCTTACGGATACGACTATCGAAGAGCGGCCCTCAGTGCAAACGACCGAGATGTCTTTGTCATTAGCGATGGTGGCTCTGCACGTCCGGCTCTCGCCCTGAAGCCCAAGGCGACATCCCTGGCCGTCCGCGCGTCAGTGCCGGTTCCGGTCCCGGCACCGGTGTCAACGGCTACCGAGAAGAACAAGGCAGTCAGCGGGACACCGGCTCCGAACCGCATCGCTCAGGTGTGTCTGCTTCCGATCTACTTCCAGTTCGACCGCTTTGACCTCTCTGGTCTTGAACAGGCGCGCCTGGATCGTCTGGTCGTGTGCCTGAAGGAAGGTTCCCCGGCGAAATCGCAAAGGGTTCGGATCACCGGCCACACCTGCGTTCTGGGAAGCACGGCTCACAACGAGCGGCTCTCGCTCAATAGGGCAAGGACCGTTGCGGCCTATCTCCGAAAAGCCGGCATCGACGTGGCCGAGATCCGAGGAGAAGGCGCCAAGCATCCCGTTTCCGACATCAGAAAACTCAACCGATGCGTAGAAATCGAAATCATCCATGAAGGAGGGAAATACAGTGAAAAAGATTCTGCCGATTGTCATGGCCCTGCTTGTATGCGCGACCCTGTCGCAGGCTCAGGAGAACATCCCCCTCGAACAGTTTCACAAGACCTTCCCCAACATGAAGGCGGACAGGATCGCGAAATCGGAGATTGCCGGTCTCTACGAGGTGCAGGCAGGGAACAATCTATTCTACTTCGATCCGGCGACCGGTTACCTCCTCTTCGGGGATATCCTGACCAGGGACGGGAAGAATCTCTCCGCCGAGAAGAGAGAGGGCCTGCTCTCCCGGAGGGTGCAGGAGATCCCGCTGGAGAAGGGCATGAAGATCGGCAGCGGTAAAAATGTCGTCATCGAATTCACCGACCCGGACTGCCCCTTCTGCCGGAGGACCGCCGAGTGGTTCGAGAAGACGCACCCCGACGCGACCCGCTATGTTTTCTTCTACCCCATAGCCCGCTTGCATCCGGGAGCCGAAGCCAAGGCGAGATACATCCTCAGCGCCAGGAACAAAGAGAAGACCTACCGCGAGGTCATGCAAGGCGCCCTGGATAAAGCGGATCTGAAGACGCTTGCGTCCTCGGAGAAATCCAGCCTTTTGCTGGAGGAACATCGGCGTCTAGCCCTGAAGGTGGGTGTTTTCGCCACCCCAACCTTGTGGGTCAACGGGAAACACGTGGCGGGGGCCGATATCCCCCTCATCGAAAAATACCTGAAAGGAGAAAAATAAAATGAAGAAAAAACTCAACCCCACAGGCATACTGCTCGCCCTGATTATGGTTCAGGCCGTCCTGATCCTTTTCCGAGCCAGCGACGCCTTCGCCATCACGGTTCCGCCCGTCGGATCATTCGCATACGACATCTACGACATCGGCGTCAACTCCATCTTGAAGGGACCCATCGGATTCGTAGGGGGCGTTGGAGCCATCGCCTTCGGCGCAATCGAGGCCATGCGTGGCAGAATCCTGGAGGCCGTTCCGGCCATTCTGGGCGGCGCCGCCCTTCTGAAGGCGGACGCCATCGTTCAGACCCTGGGCTGCATCGCGTAAGGCACGAAGTGAATATCCGGTGACGCAATGGAGAAGCCCTTCCCCCAGTATCTCTCGGCGCCCCTGCAGGTGCTCTGGTTCGATCCCGACGAACTCGGCGTGGTCTTCACCTTCTTCCTCATCGCCCTGATCTACGGATCGGTGACCTGGCTCTTCCTCCTCGTCGGCCCCTGGTACTACTGCCGTCTGAAGAAGAGATACCCGAAGGGCTTTTTCCGGCACGTCCTCTATTTTATCGGGATCACGAGCATGAAAGGATACCCGACCTATTTCGAGGAGCGGTTTTTAGAATGAGACTCGACCTCTTTTTACAAAAGACATCCAATATCGTGGCCGAAAACCGGCTGCTCAAATTCGTGGTCGTGGTGATCGGCCTCGCCGCGGCGGTCAATTCCGTCCTGACCTGGCGCGCCTTGAACTATCAGAGAACCGTGATCGTCCCACCGGTTCTGAACAGCCGGATCGAGATCACGGGGGACAGGGCCTCCGAGGAATACGTGAAGGCCTTCAGCCGGTATGTCGCGGCTCTGGCCTTCAGCTATTCCCCGGCGAGCGCGAAGGCCCAGTTCGACGAACTCCTCGCCCTCTACGCGCCTGAGACCTTTCCCGATGGGAAACGCGTCCTCTATGAGCTGGCCGACCGGGTCACGGCAACCCGCGTGACGAGCGTCTTTTTCCTGGGGCGCCTCACCGTGGACGCCGTAAAACACCGGATCGAGGCCGTGGGCCAGCGCCGTCAGTATCTCGACGACCGGAAAGTGGAGGACCTCATGAAGACCTATTTCATCGATTACAAGATTTCGGAGAGCCGCTTCCAGATCCTCGGGATCTCGGAAAAAGAAGAAACGAACAACCAGACAATCAGGTGAAATCGCCATGACGAAGCACCCGTTCAAAAAGATTCCAGCAGGACTTATTCTTCTCGTCCTTTTCCTCCTCGCCCTTGGCAGTAGTGCCAAGACCTTCGGCCAGGATCGTCCTGAAAAACTACCTACCCGGCAAACGCCGGTAATGACCGCGCCCCAGACCGCCACCTCCTCGGTCGAGGGCGCGGTCACCCTCCTGCCCGAAATCGCCCAGACCATCGAGCTGAGCAGTTCCGACGTGAATCGAATCACCTGCGGCGAAGAGATCAAGGACGTGGTCTTTTCCAAGGAAAAGGGAATCGCGGTCCGGTTCAGCGGCAAGGACGCCTTTGTCAAATTTCGCACCACCCAGAAGGAGGGTAAGATCGTATACAGCACGACCCCCTCGGAGATCTTTATCGTCTGCGGAGAGAGCGTCTACACCCTGATCGCCCTGCCGAGGAGAATCCCGGCCCGGTCCGTCAGACTCTCCACAGGCAAGATGGACAACATCCGGAAGAACAAGTCCCTACTGGGGGCTCTCCCCTTCGAGAAGAAGGTTCTGAGTGCGATCCGAAGCCTCTTCCTGGAAGATATCCCGGATAGCTTCACCGTCACGACACCCAGGCAGAAGATCGATCTCTTCCAGGATATCGATCTAGTCCTCCTCCGCGTTGCTGTGGTCGATGGCGAAGGTTTCCAGGTGAAGGAGTACCGGGGAACGCTTACAGGAAGCGTTAAGAACCAACTGGAACTCGGCGAAAAGGACTTTCTCAGAAGTGAGATCTCGGCGCAGCCAATCGCTATCTCGCTGGATCGGCTGGTCCTCAAGAGAGGGGACACGCTACGTGTTTTTGTTGCCGAGGCGCGCCGGGAAGGAGTCGAACCATGATCGATAAATTGAAGTCCCTGTGGGAAAAGATTCCACCCAAGCAGAAGCGCGCCGTGGTCATCACGATAGGACTCATTGCAGTTCTCGGATTCGGCCTTGCCGGATATTACGTCAAGACGAGAAACGGCGGGACATTGCCGGGAAAAACACAGGGAAACAAGGAAATCGTCCTCGATGCCCGGCTCCTGGAGAAATCTGCGTACATGGAGACGCAGAAGGAAATCGCCAAAACAGAGGAAAAGCTCTCCGCCTTTCAGAAAGCCCTGGACGAGATCAAGGCGCAGAAAACAGAGAGTGTCCCCGCAGAACGCAAACTCGACACGGAAAAGGGGAAAACTACTCCCCCCGTTCCAAAGCCTTCCACCATTGAGAGGTCATCGCGCTATCCAGTCACCCCCATCCCGCCTCCCCCGCAGCCGACTGCCTCGACTGTGGGCTCGTCCCAGTCGAGCCAATCGAATCAAGCGACTAAAGGGGCCGTCGCGGAGACTACAGGAGACATCGAACTCGTCTCCAATTCGCAGGGTAAGGGTAAGGATCAGAAGCAGGCCGAGGTAAAAAAAAACGAGAAGACCGACTCGGTCTATCTGCCCCCTTCTTTCATGGAGGCGACCCTGCTTTCCGGCCTGGACGCGCCCACGGTGGAGTCGGCCAAGGGAAACCCCGTCCCGGTCCTGCTGAGAATCAAGGATCTGGCGATCCTTCCCAACCGGGTCAAGGCGGATCTTAAGGGCTGTTTCGTCATCGCCGAGGGACATGGGAACCTCGCCGACGAGCGGGCGCACCTGCGCTTGGCGAACCTTTCGTGCCTGTCCCGCAAAGGTCAGGCCGTCATCGACCAAAAGGTCAAGGGCTTCGTGGTTGATTCAGACGGGAAGATCGGCTTGAGGGGAACAGTGGTCTCCCGAATGGGATCGGCCATCGCGCGCTCGGTGCTGGGCGGATTCTTCGGAGGCGCGGGCGATGCCCTGCGGTCCTCCACCGTGACCTCCAGTGTAAGCGCTCTGGGAACGACTCAGACCATCGACCCCGGACAGGTCGCCCAGGCCGGACTCGGAAGCGGGCTCGCCCAAGGCGCTCACGAACTCCAGAAGTTCTACCTGGAACTCGCCAAACAGAGCATGCCCGTGATTGAGGTCGGGGCCACGCGGAACATCACGCTTGTCGTGAGCGAGGGAATCGAACTGGAGATCAAGGAAAAATCCGGAGGAAAGAAACCGTGATGAAAGAACTATCATCGTACATGCTGGTTGGAGGAGCGATTCTGCTCGTTTCCGGCTGCGCTGTCCTCAACCCCTACAAGAGCGACTTCACCTGCCCCCAGAAGGAAAACGGCAAGTGCGTGGCCGTGGAGGCGGCCTATGACGAGTCCCTGAAAAAGGCACCGGAAAAGAAAGCGCCGGAAGCCCCTCGAAAATCCCAGAAGGCGGAAATCTCGACAACCGGACCGAAATCCGCGGGCAGCGACCTCGTCTATCAGGAAGAGGTTTACAAGAAACTCATCGGCCTCCTTCGGGAACCGGTAACCCCGCTTGTCGCGCCCCCCAAGATCATGCGCGTCCTCTTCCTTCCATACAAGGGCGAAGGGGGCGAGCTCTTCATGCCCCGGTACGTCTACTTCATGGCCGACGATCCCCGGTGGATCATGGGCGACTATCTTGAGAAGGGAGCGACCGACTGATGGGTAAGCTCTTCAACCTCTTGTTCGGAAACCGCGGCGGAATGCGCCTCAGTGACCTGCGCGAGTTGACCCGGCGTGATCGCTTTTCCGACTACCTCCCCTGGGTCGCCCATGACGCAAACACCGGCGCGTACCTGAACATCGACGGAACCAAGGGGTTTATCTGGGAGTGCAGTCCCCTGAGCTTCGCCGGGGAGAAGACTTTCTTCACTCTGGAGGGTCTCTTCCGGCTCGGTCTCCCGCACGGATCGGTCATGCAGTTCATCCTGCACGCGGACGATCACATCGACCCGTACATCGAAGCATACAGGGCGGGCAAGACGCGCGACCTCGTCATCGTCCGCGAGGCCTCGGACAAGTTCACTGCGTTTCTGGAATCGGGCGCTCATGGCATGGACGCCTTTCTCAAGACGCCTCTCAGGAACTTCCGCCTCTTCGTGACCGTGAAGATCCCGGAAGAACAAGAAGGGAAACTGCATTTGAAGGACCTCGCCAACGCGATCATGGAAATCCTCCGGGGGGCCGATCTCTTTCCCCGATCCGTTCCTCCCTCCGGACTGATCGACTGGATGAGACATCACATGAACGGTTATTCTTCCCGGAACAACGCCGCATGGGACGAGGATGTTCCCATCCGCAAACAGGTGATCCTCTCCGACACCGTGATCGAAAAGACCATGGACCGCGTGCAGGTGGGCGAGCGCTATTTCCGCTGCACCACGGTAAAGCACTATCCCCGAAAAGTCGATCCCTTGCAGACGAATGAACTCTTCGGCGGGGTCTGGGGCGTGGTCTCCGACGCGAACCAGATCACCACGCCCTTTTTCTTCACCCTGAACATCGTCTTTCATGATCTCAAGTCGAAGCTCCATACCAAGTGCAACCTCGTCCTCCAGCAGCAAGGGGTGGGGAGCTTCGCGCCCTCGCTCACACGCAAGAAGGACGAGTACATGGCCGCCGTGGACGAGGTGGAAAAGGGAACGCCCTTTGTCCGGGTGATGCCGATCCTCTGGGTCTGGGCGGAAACGGAAAAGGCGGCGAGCGAGTCCATCGTGCGGGCCAAAAGGATGTGGGAGGCGCAGGGCTACGTCATGCAGGAAGACCGGGGAATCCTTCCCATTCTCTTTCTCGCGTCACTTCCCTTCGGTCTCTATGACCGGGGAGAGAACATCGAGAGCCTGGACCGGGACTTCATCGCGCCCTGCGACACTGTCGCGGTCACATTGCCCATCCAGGCGGATTTCGCGGGCGGCGGCAGTCCCAACCTGATCTTCATCGGCAGAAAGGGGCAGCCCTGCTCGCTCGATATCTTCGACCGGCGGGCCAACAACCACAACGTTTTTGTCGCCTCCTCCTCAGGAAGCGGCAAGTCCTTTCTGGTGAACAACCTTGTGTACAACCACTACGCCGCCAATGCCCTCATCCGCATCGTGGATATCGGCGGCTCCTACAAGAAAATGACTCGGCTCTTCAACGCGCGTTTCCTCGACTTCACCCAGGACTCCCGCCTCTGCATGAACCCCTTCACGGGTGTCATGGACGCAGGGGCGGATCTCCCGGTCATCGCGTCCATCGTCCTGCAAATGGCCCATTCATCGACCGACATCGTCCCCGAGGACACGGCGGAGACAGCCATGTCCCTCATCAAGTCCGCAGTCAAGTGGGCCTGGCAGAGCGAGGGACCGGAGGCCTCCATCGACACGGTCTACGAATACCTGAACACCTTTCCCGAGCACGCCGAGGCGTTCGATTCCCCTGCTGAGATGGACGTCGCATCCTTCCGGTCGCTTGCCCGGACACTTTCCTTCAATCTGACCGAGTTCACGAGCGGCCATCTCTACGGCAGGTGGTTCAACGGTGTCTCAGATTTCAACATTGCGGACGACGAGTTTGTGGTTCTCGAACTGGAACATCTCAAACCCCAGAAGGAGCTTTTCAAGGTCATCACCCTCCAAGTGATCAACGCGGTCACCTCGGACCTCTACGTCTCCAACCGCAAGAGGCCCCGGTTCATCGTTTTCGACGAGGCCTGGCAGTTCATGAAGGAGGGCAGCTCCATGAAAGGTGTCATCGAGGAGGGGTACCGCCGCGCGAGAAAGTACGGTGGCAGCTTCACGGTCGTCACCCAGTCCATTCTCGACCTCAAGCAATTCGGAAGCGTCGGGGACGTGATCCGGTCGAACAGCGCCTTCAAGTTTTACCTGGAGTCGAGCGATTTCGACCGGGCGAAGCTGGAAGGCCTCATCGACTACGAGGGCTTCGCCCTCCGGATTCTCAAATCGGTCCGGAGCAACAAGCCCAAGTACTCGGAGATCTTTATGGACACGCCCTTCGGCCAAGGGGTGGCGCGCCTGGCCGTGGACCCCTTTTCCTATTACCTTTACACCTCCGACGCGGCGGAAATCGCCGAGATCGAGTCTCTTGTGGACAATGGAAGAAGCTATGGCGAAGCGATTAACGACATGGTCAGGAAATATCGGACAGGGCGTTAGCCTCCCGATTATCCTCTTTCTAGCCCTTATACTGGGAAATGCGCCCCCCGCGTTTTCTCAAGACGCAGCCCAGGCAGGGAGCGATCTGGGCAGCGCTGTCCTCCAGAAATACGGGACACCGGAGGGAATTCAGAGCAACATTTCTGCGCCCATGACCTCCAATGCTACACCCATGCAGACCCTGGACGGGAGCAAGTCCTTTTCGAGCCAGCTCGCCTGTCCCTCCTCCAGCCGCTTTCTGGAGGTTTTGATCCAGCCCTCTGGAACGGGGGATATCGAGACTGTCCTTGTCTCCCAGGATCTCGATCTGGACGGGAATATCGATTACAGCTACAGCGTTCCCTTCCCGGTTTCCGGGATCTGTGCCAACGGTGTCATCGGCTGCACGCCCGGAACCTGGGACAACTGCGCATACTGGCAATGGACCGCGGACGCATCCGCCCGTGTGGGACTCACCCAGGTGGACCGCACGACACTGGGCGGCTGCTACTGCGTCAACAACGCCTGCGGAAACGGACTTGCCTGGAACGATCTCGCCCTTCTCCTCAAAGACCTGGGCGGAGGCGTCGTCGGGGCAGTTCAGGCGATCAACCCCAAGTACGCCGTCACCGACGCCAAGATAACGGACACTCAGATCACCTACTACGGTCAGGGCACGGGATCGTGCTCGCAAAACGAAAACCCGTCGTACAGCCCCGAGAGCTACTACTCGGGCGGCCTGAGCGGTGCCGCGCTCACTAACGCGAAGGACGCCGAGGTCGCCTCCGAACGAAGCGATCCCGGAAGCTACTACAACCTGATCACCCAGGCCCAGGCCGCACAAAACAACCAGGGAACCTTCCGCTCCTGCTCCCTCATCCGGAACGTCACCGTTCAGAAGGAGACCACCTGTTCCCTCGCGGACAGCCAATATCTGGCCGCGCTCGACAAATGCGTAATTACGGCGAACGACTACACACCGCGGCTCTTCTCGACAGGTGGGGGCGGCTCCGGGTGCTATTTCTCCGTTTACATCTCCCCAGCAGGCGGGACGGGTTTTTATATCAGCAACGACCTCTGCGGCGATCCCTGGGGAGGAATCGTCAAGAACGCCCGGATCATTTACACCTGCGGCGGCATCCAGCACATCCTCTACACCGGAGAATACCAGTCCGTCACCTTCCCCGCCTGCCCCACAAACGACGAGCGCGTCATCCAGGGCTATTACTACACGGCCTCTTCCGGTTCCATCGATTGCAGTTATTATCCGGGAACCATTCCCATGAACGCGGATTCCTGCACTTCGGACCCGGTCCGGCAGGACATCCTCGACGAATCCGTGGACGACCAGTGCGCGGCCTTCGAGGCAGATCCCAAGTGCAGCCTGAACCGGGAGACCGCAGACGGTGTGGTCACGGTGAACAACTATCTTTCGACCGGCCTCATACCGCTGACGTCGTGCCGGGATTTCGTGGGATTCGACTCGCACACCGTCTGCCGCGACTGGTGGAAAAAGGACCGTGTCTATTTCTGCGCCACTGACGCTGTCTGGAACTTCGACGACACCAAAAAGCGGGTCGATTCGATTTACGCTACGACTGACTATTCGTCGGGAACCCTGTACTACAGCGACCTGCGGAAGACCGATAACGGCTCCTGGACGACGGAGGCGAAGGCCGTCGAAATCGGAGACGTGGGAAACGACGCCCACGCAGACTGCGACCAAGCCTGCAAGACCCGCAAGCCCAAGGTGGACACGCAAGCCGGCCTCACCGACACGACTGCGGAGTATCGCAAGGACCTGACCTCTTATGATTTCCTGTACCGCAAATGCGATGAGGCCGCCTGCCCTGCCGGGCCGGACGAGGAGATCGTGAAATCGTGCCAATGCCTGAACGATTTCGCAGAGGCGACCGCGGTGATATCGGCCCTCGACGCCGCTGGAAAAGATCTCATTTGCAATGGCGCCGTGGACACGCAAACAGGTCAGTGCCTGGGCGCGATCGCCATATTCACCGGCCGGGCCATGGACTGCCGGCCCCCGGGCGTGGAGACGAGCTTTTTCAACTGCTGCGATACCGATCCAGGAAGCTTCCTTTTCATCCAGAGCTATTGCAGCCCAGAGGAAGTCGAGACCGTTCAGGCGGGGGCAAACGGCGCATGCCATTACGTCGGGGACTACTGCAAGACGGAGTGGCCCCTGGTCGGGTGCGTGCAGAGGGAAAACGCTTACTGCTGTTTCAACTCCAAGCTTGGCCGGATCATCCAGGAACAGGGGCGCTCGCAATTGAAGACCTTCCCGCAAGGCTTCGGTTCTCCCGAGTCCCCCCAGTGCCGGGGCTTTACGACCGACGAGTTTCAGATGCTCGATTTTTCCAAAATTGACCTGAGCGAATATTTCGGGGACATCAAGACCAAGGCGGCCGGCCAGATGAAACAAGAGATGCAGGACAAGGTCAACAGCTACTTCAACCAGACCTTGGGGAAGTAAGCCGGGGAAAGGGAACCCATGAAGAAGATCCAGATCTGCGTACTCCTGTCAGTTCTCTTTATCGCCGTGCTGGCTGCGGCCAAGGAACTGGGGAGTGTCGGGGCAACTTACCCTATCATAGAGAAAGACGCCCTGACGGAAATCGAGGACCGGGCCAAAGAGGTAGACTGGAGCCGGATCATGGACCGTAAGAAAATGGAGGCGAAGATTCGGGACTATCGCCCCGAGGGGATGACGAACCTGCCCGCGGCGAAAAAGGACCGGACCTTCCACGTAAACATGAGCTATACGCTCGATTTCGACATCCCGGACGGCAAGGGCGGCATCCTCTATCCCCGAGGTTACAGCTTCAATCCCCTGGCATACATCTTTTACCCCGGAGTCCTCGTGGTGATCGACGGCGACGACAACCGCCAGGTCGAATGGTTCCGGGCGTCCCCGTATGCCAAGGACCTCCGGGTGCGGCTCCTCCTGTCCGGTGGCTCGTACAACGAGATCATGGATCGGCTTAAGCGGCCCGTTTTTTACGCGAATGGAGGGATCGTAAAACGGTTGCAACTGGCAGTGGTCCCGGCCGTGGTCTTCCAGAAAGGGACCGTTATGGAAGTGAGGGAGTATGCGATTGATAACAAGACGACTGCTAAAAAGAAATAGAATCTTCATAGTCGTGTTTCTTCTGATCGGTCTGGCGCAGGCGCCCCTCGCGTCCGCCACCTGCCGCTCCGGAGGATTTCTGAACCCGGTCACGGATCTCTGCTGGCAGTGCATCTTCCCTCTGAGCATCGCCGGGATAGAGGTCATGCCCGGACCCATGGACAACAACTACCCGACCGCCGCGGATTCCACATTGTGCACCTGTCCCGCGCCACCTCCCATCTATGAACGGGAAGGAACGCCCATCAGCTTCTGGGAACCTGCGCGCTACGTGGAGACGGTCAAGGACCCTTACTGTTTTCCCAGCCTGGGTTTTGGCTGGTCCCGGTCGAGCGGCTATCTGGGCGGAGGCTCCCTGGAGACGAGTAATGCGAGCGTGGAGACCTCAACTTTTGCCCAAGCGCACTACTTCGTCTATCCCGTCTGGTCGATCCTAGGGGCTCTTGTCGATTCCGAGTGTGAGGAGAGCAGCGGCTTCGATTTGGCCTATCTGACGGAGGTTGACCCGCTTTGGCAAGACGATGACCTGGCTTTCCTCCTGGAACCCGAATCGATCCTCTTCGCCAACATGACGGCCCAGTTGGCCTGCATGGTGGACAGTGTCACGACCAACGTCGGATTCTCCATGAGTCTTCTCTTCTGGTGCATCGGCTCGGGCGGGAGCGCCTATCCGCTCACGGGGCATGTCAATGACGACAATGAACTCATGGCCGCCTCCACGATTGCGGCCCGGATGGTCTACAAGCTCTCCCGGCAGGGACTAGTCTGCGACCCGGCCCTGTATCTGTGTTCCTGCATTACCACGCCCATCTGGGTCAAGCACAACTACCGCATCCAGATCGCCAAGCCCGTGCGCGATTACACGTGTCATCCCTTCGGCATGACAGGCCTCGAATGGGGCGCCGGCAAGAACCCACCTTACGAGGGGGACAACCTCGTCTGGCAACTCTTCAGGAGGAGGGCATGTTGCGCAGACTGACAAAAATATCGGCGACCCTTTTCATTGCGGCCGTCCTCCTCAGCGCCTCTTCCCTCAATGCCGGGACAAGCGACATCGGGGATGTCGGGCAATTGCTGGAGAGAGCCGACGAACTCGGACGGAAAATCGAAATCCCCAAGAACCTCCATGAATCCCAAGAGAAAGAAGAGTCGCAAAAAACGGCGGATTACTTCCAGTCTGAGGCGTTTCAAAAGAAATACGAGTCGGAAGTCGAGCGGCTCAAAACAACAGTATTCAAAGACACTCTCGAATCCTATTACGGCGATGCTGCCAGGAAGATGAAAGATGCGAACAAAGAAGGATCACTGCCGGCAAACGAAAGGATATATGTCTTTATTTCTTCCTCCGTCCCGGTTGAAACGCTCCGCAACTATGCGCGGGATCTCGACAGGCTGCGCGATCCGCACGTCTTCATGGTGATGCGGGGGTTCGTGGGAGGGATGAAATACCTGAAGCCCACGCTGGCCTTTGTGCGGGGGGGCATCGCCGATGCTGAGTGTGAAGGTGCAACCTGCAAGAGGCGGCAAGTCGGCATCAAGATCGATCCCATCCTCTTCCGACGATACGGGATCGACCGGGTTCCGGCTGTCGTCTATGTCCCGGATGTTCGAGTTACGGACGCCTCGATGAGCGAGGGGATGGAGACAAACGCGAAGACCGGTGAACACTACACCCTTTACGGCGATGCTTCTCTGGCCCACGTTCTGGAGCTCTTCCAAAGGGAAACGAAAAGCCGTTCCATCGAAGCCCTGCTCGCATCGCTCAAGGGCGGACTCTATCATGAGGAGAAAAAATAATGAAGGAAAGCGGCACGACTGACGAAGGCGATATGGCGGATGGCACCACGGCACAGGAAGACTCATTTGTTGTGTACTCAGAGGAACGAAAGGAGAGTGCCAAACCCAAGCGCTCCTTGCCGGGCTGTATGAAGATCACTTTTCTGGTCGTGTTAATTTCACTCGCGTCGTCCGTGGCATCGGTCATTGTCTATGACCGGTATTTCGCTCAGCGGATCGTGGCCGTGGACATCAAGGGATTTATCGCCCTGCAGAGAGATCTTTTCGTGCAGGGGAAAATCGACGACGACCAGTTAAAGAGGAACATCGAGTCCCTGGAAAGGACTATCGAGAAGATCCCTTCCAACGAGGTCGTGATCATGGGAGACGCCGTTGTCCGAAACGCCAAAATCATCAAACCATAGGGTCGTTTTGTTTCTGGCCGCCTTGATCTTCGCGGGGATGCTGATCCCGTCGCGCTTTGCCGTGACCTTGACCCCGTCCGTGGACCACCGGGTCTTTTTTCTCAAATACGACCCGCAGGCAAGCGAGCTGAAGAGGGACCGTTACATCCTCTTCGATGTCCGGTCGCCATTCATCGACCACGGCCAGGCCCACCGGGCGATCAAGAAGATCGCCTGCGCCGGCGGGGAACGCCTCCTGATCCGCGGCCCTGAGAGCTACTGCAACGGCATGGAGATCGCAGTCGCGAAGGAGAGATCCCTCCGTGGGGAAAAGCTCCCACATTTTGCCTTCGACGGAAAGATCCCAGAAGGCGTTCTTTTCGTCATAGGCCGGCATCGGGACAGCTTCGATTCGCGGTACTTCGGCTTCATCCAGGCAAAGGAGGTGAAGGCCCTTGCCTATCCGATCTTCTGACGAACAGCCGGGGCGGCTGAAGCTCGTTCTTTTTGTTGCGGCCTTTTTGATTCCGGCTCTGGGTTCTTTGTGCTGCCTTTACGCTGAAGATACGGCGCCTAGCAGCGAAAACGCTAAGCCGTACTATGGAGATATCAAACGAGGATGGTGGTGGTATGAGAAAACGCCCGAGAAGCAAACAGTTCATGAAAAGAAAACGATGGATAATCAGATACGAGTTCCTGTGCTCTCCGACTACCCGATGGAGACACTCTGGAATATGTACCCTGATGATTTCCAGACTCTCCTCATGGCCTTTCAGAAAAAGGCCGTCCGGGTTCCATCGGAGGAGAACGTGAGGGAATACTATGTTGTCCAGGACATCGCCCGGAGAAAGTCACTTGCCTTCGCCAACGCCACGGCCATGGTCATGCAGAAGTACCCGGATCTGGCTGTGGCAGCCGACTATCCGATCACGGCGCCGGGAAGAAACGCGGCGGTAGCCCTCGAAACCGGTGAGATCGAGGCCAAGATCCGGTCTGCCAGAGACGATTTCGCGCTCATCCTCTTCTCCGCCGTGGGCTGCCCCTACTGCGTTGAGCAAAAAGCGATTCTCAACCACTTCATCGACAAGTATGGCTGGGAGATCCGCGAGATCGATACAGAGCAGGAGGCGGGGATCACTGCGGTCTTCGGGATCGAGACGACACCGACCCTCCTACTCGTCTACCGGGGGAGCAAAGACCACATCGCGGTCTCGGCTGGCGTGGCGTCCCTCTCCGAGATTGAGGAGAAGCTCTATCGGGGAATTCGACTCCTGAAAAAAGAGATCACGCCGGAGGAGTATTCCCTTTACGAATTTCAGCGCGGCGGTGCCTTCGACGTGAATGTCCCGCTCAGGCGGAACAAGAAATAGAGGTATCGGGTTATGGACAAGAAAAGCTTTTTCATAAAAGTGATCGCAGTGCTCGTGGCCGTTGGTTTCCTCTTTTCACCCTTCAGCACAGGAGTGCTTCTGGCGGGCTGGGTGGATGACTGGATCACGCAGAAAACGGAGACTTCTCCCGGCTACTTCGAGGGGCAGAAGCGGGGTTATTTTAACGCCGGGAGTTTCTCAGCCAGATGGCAGCAGAACAACGACTATCTCTTCACGGCCATGCCTCCAAAGGTGAAGGCGGGCTGCGGCGGAATCGACGTCTTTCTGGGGGGCTTCTCTTATCTCAACTTCGAGTACCTCGTGACCAAGCTCCAGCGGATCATGCAGGCAGCTCCGGCGGCCGCCTTCGATATCGCCCTCAACGTCCTGTGCGAGCCCTGCTCGAAAACGATTAAGTCCCTGGAAGCGATCACCAACACCCTGAACAACCTCCAGCTCGATGAGTGCAAGGCGGGTCGCGCGCTCGTGGCCACCATGGTGCCCCCGTCCCTCGCCGACACCAAGGACAAGCAGGCCAAGCTCGCGAGCATCCAAGGGGACTTCATGCAGTCCTCGGGGATCAACGATCTCTGGAAGAGTATCAGCGACCAGACAAACGCCAACACGAACAAGCCCATCACGAACATGAAGCAGGCGCTCGCAGGCTGCTCCCAGGACATCAAGGACGTCTTCGGCACGAGCGGGTCGGTTATCGACAACATCGCCGCCAAGATCGGACTGACCAATCAGCCGTACCTCGACATGCTCCGGGGGTTGGTTGGCGACCTGACCATCATCGATGCCGGTGATGCGGGTTTTCAGGTGGGACACACGCCCCCCTGCGACGAGAACCGTTACGCCTCCTTCGATAATCTCCTCGACGGAAGTGTCTATGCCCGGCCCACGGGTGGCGCCTGCACCAAGATCGGTGACGCCAATGCCGATCTGACGAATTACATCCGCACGAAGATGACCGGGATCGCCTCCAAGATCAAGGCGAAAGCCGTTCTGTCGGATGAGGACAACGCCTTCGTGAACGCGAGCCCTCTCTCCATCGGGCTCGTCCTCAAAACAGCTGTGGGAACGAACCAAGAAGACTCGATTATCAGCACCCTCTCGGACGTGACCGCCAAGGCTTACGCCTTCCAGCTCCTCTCCGATCTTTACACCAAGGCATGGAATGTCATGGACAAGGCGAGGAGTCTGGCCCAGGCCCAACCCGGGGCACTACAGGACCAGAAAGAACACCTCTGCAAGGTCGAGATGCTCGCGGGGGCCATGGACGGCACGGTCGAGATGCAGACCCGGATCGCGGAGATGGTGAGCGGCGTTCGGAAGTCTTATGCGGCCTCGGTCCAGGAGGTGATGGGCGTTTACAACCTGGTGGACAAGATGGAGCGGTTCGATAAGCTCGCCCAGAGTATGCTCTCTTCAAAGTTCGGGACGGCTGTCGCGGCGCGCTCCCTGTCACATTGAAAGCGATTGAGTGAAACCAATGCGAATCGCCGGAAAGACATTGCTCACGCTGATTTTGATCGGGATTGCGCTCTCGGTTGCAGCCGACGCTCACGCCCTCGATATGGAATACTACACCTATAACGGTTTCCGGGCAGTCGTCACGGCTTTCCAGAAGATCGCCCTGATCTTTTCCGATAACGGCTACCGGGCGCTCTTCTTCACAATCACAGCACTCGGGATCTTCTTCGCAGGGGCCACGGTTTACTTCCAGCTTCTCAAGGGCTCCAGGGGATCACCTCTCTCCTGGGCCTGGCCCGTGGGATTGGGGGTCTGCTTCTACCTCGGTCTCATGATCCCCACGGGGAATATCACGGTTTACGATCCGGTCCTCAACCGGTTTCAGACCGTGGGGAACGTTCCGGACGGGATCGTGGCCGTGGCCGGCATCCTGAACAAGGTCGAGCGCGGACTCGTGGACATCATCTCCGTGGCAGCTACGCCCCAGAGTTACCAGGACTATGCGGGCGGGATCGGCTTCGACATGCTTCTCAAGGCCACCGCGGGGCACCTCAAGATCCGCGACCAGTATGTGGACGAATCGCTCAAGCGCTACACCAAAGACTGCGTCTTCTTTGAATTGCAGCGTCCCGGAACCGCTCTCAGCGTGAACGACGTCGCGAGCGCCAGCACGGATTTCATGAGCCAGTATGCCCAGGCGGCCAACCCCGCGGTCTTCACGGTTCAATACTCCGAATCCGAGCGCACGGGCACGACCCTGTCCTGTGCGGACGCCTGGACCAGCCTGCAAAGCTACTTCAGCGATCCCCTCAATATGGGCGACACGATCCGCTATGCCTGCGCGGACGCGGGTTTCAACACGGACAATGCAGCGGAACTGACGAAATGCACGGAGATCATCTCCAATTACGCCTCCTATGTGGAGGGAGGCGCCTTCTCGATCCCGGCGCCCAACTTCATGCGGCAAGTCTATATGGCCGAGGTGTTGAATGACATGCTCCTTGATGCGAATCCGGACCTCGCCCTGAAGGGTCTTGTATCCAGAAGCATCATGTCTGGAGGGCTCGGAATGGGGATAGCTGCCAACGAGTGGCTCCCGGTGGCCAGGGCAGTGATCACAGCCGTGGCCATCGGACTTATCCCAATTTTAGTCATTTTCATTCCCACGCCCCTGGTCGGAAAGGCCCTTGGCCTGGTCACGGGGATGTTCATCTGGCTAACGGCCTGGGGGGTGACGGACGCCGTAACGCACGGGATCGCTACAGACTATGCCTATGGGGTATTCGAGTACGTTCGCCAAAACAGCCTGGGGTTCGCCGCAATCATGAACATGCCGGATGCCTCGCTCAAAGCCCTCGCCATGTTTGGCCTCATTCGGACCTCCGGCATCATGCTCGCCACGGTAATTACGGGCATGCTCGTCCGATTCGGCGGCCACGCCTTGGCCATGATGGCGGGAACAATCTCCGGGACAGTGCAGTCTCAAGGGACACAGGCAGCCGGCCAGGCTGTCATGCCGGAGGGATCGGCGCGGGTCGTGGAGTCTGCCCGGGCCTCAATTCCGACCTGGTCGAATGCAAACCGTTGGAGCGTGCAGGACTATGCCGGCCTGGAAACGGCCCGGCGCGTGGGTTCCACGGTGGGGATGATGACCATGCGTGATACCTTCGGGGCGGATCGACTGGCCGGCCTGCATGCGGACGCGACTGTAGGCGGCATGCTGCCCCGTGCGGCAGGGGGCGCGGGAATGGCAGAAGTAGGTCTCGACCGTTCGCGGGATCTCCTCAGGGCCGGGAACATTTCCGGGCTGGGCAAGACCGAAGGTGATCTCGAAGCCTTTGGTGAAAGCGGCCATCCCGGCAGTTTCTTCGATTTCCAGGCCGATCAGTCCGCCGTGGAGGGGAAGAGGCGCTACTTCGGCGCAATGAAGTACGACGAGGCCATGAAGGATGTCGGCAGCGGGGATGGGACTGCCGGTTACGCCGCAGTAGCGGATTATGATGTCCGCAGGACGTCGGGTGCGATTATTGAAGGCCGCAAGCTCGGCCTCGAAGCCAGTGAATTAGGCGACACCAAAGGGAAGATTGACGCGCTTCAAACCGTGGGCACCAAGCGAGGTGTTGAATCAGTTGGAGAAGACGCTTTTTTGGATGCCAGAAGGGACGCCGTGATTGATGACGTGGCCCGGTGGCGGCAACTCCGGTCCTTCGCCGAATCAAAAGGAGTGGATTTCGAGCGGTTTGCCGCGGACCGGCACCGGACCGCGGATATCGCCGTGGGCGCTTCGGAGGCAAGGCGCTACGGTCTTCCCGGCGCGGGTGATTACCGCATGGCCTGGGGAGAACAGGGAGAACTCCTCTTCACCAACCGGTCCAGCGGAAAGCAGTTCCAAGTGGGAACCTTCGGGAGAAGCGGACGCGACGTCGCAAGGTACGATATCTCCAGGGCGGAGGAAGGAAACCTCAGGAGGGTATACAGCAACTATACCGACCGGGTGGGCGGATCACACAGTGTGAGTTACGACGATTTTCGGGAAAGCGTCTCCGGATTCCGGGGAAGAGGTTACAGCGTGAGCATCGTCGAGGACGCCTCCATGAGCGGAGGACATCGAGTGATGGTTTATGACCCAACATTCCGGAAGCCCGTCCTCGTCTCCGGAAATATCAATCACCTCGTAAATTCCTTTCGGCTAACTCCTGACGGTGCGACACGGGAAACCATTGTTCCCCTGACTGGTGATGTCCTGACCTCCGAGAGCACGATCGGGAGCGTCCGTACGCAGAACCAGGATCGGCTGAACATCAACATGGGCGTCAGCGCAAGTGGCACAGTCACGGAGGGGGTGAGAAAGGTTGGCGGAGAAACGGTGGCGGTCGGGACGGCTGCCGCTATGGATGGTATGGCGACAATTGGGGGCGCAGTAGGAAGTGTGAAACAACTGGGCGACCTCGGGAATAATTTCAAATTGCAGAAACCCAAAGGCTGGCCTCATATTGAAGGTGGCGAAACAGTGAAGGGCGAAGTGTCGCCTCGGCACACTGAAGATCCTGTTCCATGATTTTCCTTTTGAAAGGCGAGGATGACGATGTTCACAGCATACAAATACATGAAGGCGAACGGGGGACTTCTTGTGATTTTCGAAAAAGGGATCTCGCTAAGTCCGGGATTGTCGCTCGATGTCGTGCGGATAGAGAACGATCCCTATCTGAAGATCGGGCAGGAACACTTTCTCAGCCTGAAGGCCGAGACCATTGAGTCCTTGAAGGCTACCAACCGTCTCCACATTGCCGTGAGCGGTTATTTCGAAAGCTGCATCGTTCTCCAGGGGACCATCGAAATCGACGATATCTCGAAGGGAAAACTTCTGGCCTATGTCGAGATGGACAGATAAGATCCTGCATGCTCTTCACCTGTTTCGTAGAAAAACAATTGACCTCCTCAACGTATTTTATTATATTACGCATAAATTGCATGGAAGACAATTTATGCGTAATAATACAAAACAGCCTAAAACAAAACTCGGTTCCCTCGAAATGAGGCTCCTCGCGTATGTTCAGATGCGAAAGCTGGAAGTCGTCCGCACAGGGGACATCTCCGCCGCGCTCAAGATCACGCCCAAGCAGGAGAGGGAATTGCTCAGCAGACTGAATCGTTCCGGGATGATTGTATGGCTGAAGCGCGGGGCCTACCTGGTTCCGCCTCGCATCCCGGCAGGCGGACAATTGGCGGTCAGCGAAAATTACATCCTCTTCATGCTGATGAAGGAACTGAAAGGCCGATACCAGGTCAGCGGTCCCAACGCGTTCAATTTTTACGGCTTCGACAATCAAGTGCCGAATCGGGTCTATGTTTACAACAACCGGATTTACGGCGAGAAGAACATCGGCGGATTCGATTTCGTCTTCATCAAGACTTCCGGCGACCGTATCGGGGCCGTCTCTGAGTCGGAAACACCACTCGGAGAGAAGATTTGTATGGTGACGAAGGCCAGGGCGCTCCTGGACGCGGTTTACGACTGGTCGAGATACGACACAATCCCGCGTGCGTATCGCTGGATTTTAACGTCCATCAAAAGCGATCCGGAATTCCGGGAGAAATTTATCAAAGTCGCGTTGAAATACGGCAACAAGGGCACCCTCCGCCGGATCGGATATCTCCTTTCCGAAGCCGGCGTTCAAACGAGCGCGCTCAAGAGTTTTCAAAAGAAAGCCGGTTCTATCAAGTCTCTCATAAAGTTGATTCCGAAAGGTTCATCCAAAGGAGCCGTGGATAAAGAGTGGGGGTTGATCATCAATGGCAAAATCTTTACCGATTAAAATTGCATTTCACGAGGACGAAACTCTTTTCCGGGAAGCGGTCCTCCACACCGCGCGAAAACCGGCCTGAATGCTGCGCTCGTGGAAAAGGATTATTTTTGTTCCGTGCTCCTGGCCGATCTTAGCATGGGTTGCGCGGAGCCGCCTGTCTTCAAGGGAGGCACGAGCCTGAGCAAAATACATGCAGGCTTCTACAGGTTGAGCGAGGATCTCGATTTTGGGATTTCCTTGTCGCCGGATGCCACCCGGTCTGATCGCAGCCGGGTGATCTCTCCGGTCAAGGAGTGGGTGTCGTCGCTCGAAAAACAGGATTCGATATTCAAGGTCGAGCAGAAACTGGTCGGATTCAACAACTCCAAGCAATACGTGGCTCAGATCGCCTATCCAACGTTTGTAAGCTCCGGTCTTGGCCGGATCAAGATCGAAGTCGGACTTCGGGAAGAGGTAGTGATTGCGCCTGTAATGGGAAAAGTGAGAACGCTTCTTGAAAACCCGTTCACGAGTATGTCCGAGATTCGGGAATTCGAGACCACGGTCTTGACGCTCGAAGAGACCTATGCGGAAAAGCTACGCGCAGCGCTGACGCGAAGAGAGCCTGCAATTCGGGATTTTTATGATATCGATTATGCCATATCCCATCTTGGCCTTAATCTTGAAGATCAACATCTTGTCGATCTTGTGAAAAAGAAGCTTCAGATTCCCGACAATGATGAAGTCGATGTAACCGGCTCCCGGAAAAATGAGTTGATCTCTCAGCTTGAAACGCAGCTCAAGCCGGTATTAAGATCAATCGATTATGACGCATTCGATTTTGAAAAGGCGTTCAGGGCGATTTCGGATTTGGCTCGCAAGATCACTGGTTAGAAAATGAGGCAACGCTATGTTCAAACGATTTTTCAAGCGCGCAACTCGCGGCCAGATAATTGTTCTGCTTGTTCTCCTGAGCCTCCTGATTTTTTTCTTGAAAGATGCAGGGATTAACACGATTCTTATCGTGCTTGCGATAGCGGTCATAATGGGGATCATCCTAGTACACTGGGCTGAAAAAGAAAATAATGACAAGAACGATATAATCACCTGGAAGTTGATCAATCGGCTTTGGCGTAAAGATGATGAACTGTGAACGCAGTTTAAAGTTTGCGTCGTCAACTCAGAGTATTTTTTATGCAGGAATGCATTCTGAGCATCGCCCCTTTCTCAGCCAAGACAAGTTCGCAACCTGATAAGCTGTAAACTCACAATATTTTCTGTCTAAGAAGCGCAGCCTTCTCTACTGCAAGCTCCCCCTTCAAAATTATAAGATTGTTTTTATGCCAATGCTTATGCCTCGCACAAACATTTCACCCTTGTCCCTGGCCATTCCCAAGGATCTGCCTATCCTGCACCTTAAGCCCTTTGACAAGAAATCTAAGAAATAACGAGCCGGTCAAAGGGTACGGTTTTTGACGGCCATTCTCAAGATCAGCGGCCTTTCGCTCCTTCCTGAAATGGTTTTCTTGTCATACCTGTAGGACATGGTAGCTTACAATCGAAAATCATGTTATGGGGCACTATAAAGCATGCTGCTTACGGCCACCTCGAACGTTAAGTTAGAATTACATAGATGAATCTATCTTGAGTATTGGAGGGAACATTGAAAATAAGTCGCCTGAGAATTGAGAATTTCAGAGGAATAAAAGCGGCCAAACTACTATTCCCGGATCACGTCGTTCTTATAGGCGATAATAATACCGGTAAATCAACCATTCTCGAAGCGATTGATCTTGTCCTTGGGCCAGATCGCTTGAGTCGGCGTCCTCCGATCGATGAACATGATTTTTATTTAGGTCGGTATGTTTATTTCAACGGATCGGAGGAATCCGAAGTGGTGTCAGCAGTGCCCGGCAAAGTCGATATTGACGGAGCTGTAGCAGATACAGAGGAGGTTCGGGCGGATGAAGTTACCGAGCATGTAAATGAACCCACCCCGGAAGAACAGAAAAGTGCAGTAGCGGAGACGGCCAAGATAAAGATCGAAGCAACCATCACGGGCTTATCTGCCGAACAGAAGGCACACTTTCGCGATTACATTGAGTGGTGGAATAAAGAGGATGGTTCATTCTATACGGTTCCCAATGTAGAAGGGGTCGATGCCCAAACGATTATCGAAGCTTTGCGTGTGACCTTCATAGGCGAGTATGCCTTCGATGAAGATGACTTCGATGGTAAAACCTATTTCGCACGCAGTCTTGAGGAAGGCGGAAATCCTCAGTTTTTTGGACGTCGTGACAAGCAATTTTGCGGTTTTCTGTATCTGAGGAGCTTGCGCACTGGAGGTCGCGCTCTCAGTCTCGAACATGGTAGTCTGCTGGATATCATTCTGAGGCTGAAGGAGATCAGGCCACAAATGTGGGAATCCACCATTAACGGACTGGCGTCATTCGATGTAGCCAGTGCACCGGAACTCGGGATTACCGGCGTTCTGCAAAGCATCAACACTGCGCTCAACAAATATGTGCCGAAGGAATGGGGCGTTGGGCCGCAGTTACGCGTCTCGGCTCTGACCCGTGAACATCTCAGAAAGGTCATTACAGCCTTTGTGGCAACGGGTGAAGGTTCCCACGCCGCACCTTATTTCCGTCAAGGCACCGGTACTATAAATATGCTGGTGCTGGCGATGCTGTCCCGAATTGCCGAAGACAAGCAAAATGTTATCTTCGCCATGGAGGAACCGGAAACCGCTATTCCGCCTTATGCGCAAAAGCGAATCGTTCACGAAATCCGGAATCTGTCCGCCCAATCCCTGTTTACTTCACATTCGCCCTACGTTCTGGAAGAGTTCAGCATCAATGAGACTCTCGTCTTGTCGCGCTCTGGTGAAGGTGTCCTCACGCAAGCAGCGGTGAATCTGCCAGAAAGCGTAAAACACAAACGATACAGGCAAGAGTTCCGTACAAGATTTTGTGAAGGATTGCTCTCGCGTCGCATATTGCTTGCCGAAGGAGCAACCGAAGCTACGGCGTTTCCTGTCGTATGCCGCCGCCTCGCAGAGATAGATCCAACCAAGTACAGTTCTCTGGAAGCGCTCGGCATTTGCACAATTGATTCCGGAACTGAATCGCAGATTGCCGACTTGGGCGGGCTGTATCGGGGGTTAGGAAAAACGGTTTACGCCGTGTGCGATAAACAAAGCGAAGCTAATGAAGCAGCGATAAAAGCCCAGGTCGATGAGCTCTTCATGCATACAGAGAAGGGTATTGAAGACCTTGTATTAAAAAATACGACGACTGATGCTCTCGGACGTTTTGTAGACTTGTTGACATGGCCAAAGCACCTCAATAAAAAATATCCTGATCCTAAAGCGGATGTTCTGAACGCCGTCAGCGACTATTTCGGTTGGGCGAAGGGTAACTGGGGTCTTGCGGATTTTCTGGCGCAATGCACTGAGGAAGAGATCCCACAATGGATGCGAGAAACCTGTATTCGCATCCGGGGATTATCACAGCCACCTTCTATAGAATTCCCCGCTAAGGAAAAACCAGGGACTGAGGAGACTATACCGGAAACCGAAGCGGTGCCACACCCGGAGGAAGGGGCTTTAGGTGGCTTTTGAGCTTACGGATAAACAAAAAAGGGTCTTGGCCGCCGATGGGCACTTGCTCGTAAAAGGTGGTCCTGGTTCCGGCAAAACAACCGTATCCATCCTGAAGGCAGGGAAGATTGTCAAGGAGGGGATGAAGGGTGGACAGCACGTATTGTTCCTGAGCTTCGCCCGAGCAACAGTATCAAGGGTGCTCGAAGCCATTGCAGAAGAAGATGAAATTACTCCTGAGGTTAAACGTCATATCGAGGTCGATACTTATCACGCCTTCTTTTGGCGGCTTATTAAGACACACGGATATTTGCTAGGCCTGCCGCGTAGTCTAGGCATCCTGACGCCGCCCAATGAGGCGGTGGCCCTGTCCGAGATAAGGAATGAGTATAAAACAGATGACAAGCTGAGCAAAAAGGAATTGAAGGAAAAAAAACAACGCGAGTATACGGAACGGCGACGCCTAGCCGCTGAAGAGGGATTTGTCTGTTTTGATTTATTTGCCGAGATGTCCGGAGAACTGCTCCACAGAAGCAACAAAATCAGGCTACTGGTCTCCAATGCCTATCCTGTTATTATTCTAGACGAGTTTCAGGACACTGCGCCGGATCAATGGCGTGTCATCCAGGCGCTTGGACGTGATAGCCAGCTTTTGGCGCTGGCTGACCCAGAGCAGCGGATCTTCGACTTTATCGGTGCAGATCCTAAGCGGCTCCAACACTTCGAGGATGAGTTCGCGCCTTTCAAGTTCGACCTTAGCGACGAGAATCACCGCAGCAAAGGAACAGATCTTGCTCACTTTGGGAATGATATCCTGAAAGGTAAGTTTACAAAAAAAATCTATGAGGGTGTATATATTGATGCGTTCGATGCCAATCAGAATCAGGCGATTACCAAAGTGGCGACTGAAACCTTGCAGGCGCGAAAGCGACTGATTAAGGATGGTCCGAAAGATTGGTCATTGGCGATCCTTGTCCCAACAAAGCACATGACACGCATTGTATCGAGCGCTTTTCGGGAACCACAAGGCAAATTGCCCAAGATTGAGCATCATGCGGCTGTCGATATGGAGGCGGCTATCCTTGCAGCCGAGATCATTGCCTACATTCTACAAACTCACGGAGTAAGAGGCGATGTTGGCGAATTCATTAGCCTGATTTGTAACTACTTTAGAGGCAAAGGTGGTGACACTCCTAGCAAAACCAGTCTTCAAGAGGCATCGCGTATATTTGCGGCTTTCCAAAAAGCTGTTAAATGTCGTGAGGAGGTAAGGACTGTTTCTGAGAAAAGCATATATTTGCCAATCGAAGCGGCCTATAATGCAACGCGCGATCTTGTCTTAAAGGGAGATCCTCACAGCGACTGGATCACTGTACGAAAGCACCTGGAAGCTGCTAATTGCAAGCGGCTGAATGAAATTGCCGCCGAGGTCAGAAATATCCGCCTGTTGGATAGGGGGGCGCAGCTTCGCGAGACTCTGTCTCAGAACTGGCGAGACAAGGGCCAATACGCAGATGCTTTAGAGATTGTCCGCCAAGCCTTCATCACGGAACATTTTTCGACCAATACGAAGCCAGAATTTGGTGTGGTCATTATGAACATGCACAAAGCGAAAGGGAAGCAATTCGATGAGGTGATCATATTTGAGGGTTGGCCGCGGATCGTCCGACGCAAGATCGTGGCAAATCCTGATCGGATTGTACGGGGCAATATGCGTGACAACGTCGATGATCAAACACGACAGAATTTTCGTGTCAGTATTACCCGCGCTAAGCGGCGCACGACCATTCTCACACCAAAAGCGGACCCGTGCATTCTCTTAATTCCTCAAGATAAGGATTAGAAGCCAAAAGAAAGATGGGCAAAAGAGATTCAACGTGCTTAATTGATCGATAGCAGCTTTTCAGGCTGTCCACAATTCCGGGGGAAGACCAAGCGGATGCTTGAATAGCATGAAAGAGATAACGTTCCTCATAACAGAAAAACAGACGATCCCAAAACTGTTTGCCCCTTTTAATCCAAACGGCAGTTGGAGGAGATTGTTAACGTCGTTAACTGTCAAGTTGTCGGAGGCAAGAACGTTCCCTAATGTTCTACGTCATCCCCTAATGTTCCACGTTGCCTATGCGTGCAGCGCGGCGGCAACAATTGTTATACCCGGCAAGGAGGAATGAATGACCAATTACAAAATCAGCATTGCAAATCCGTTCGAGAAACAAATGGAAGAAATGAACGAGCTTCAAGCCGAGATAGCGGCGGCTGCTTATTTAAGGAATAACCCGGTGATTCAGGTCTGCCAAGCAATACAAAAGTATGTCGAGACGTTCGAGGCAAACTTGGACGAGGAACACGAAGTGGCGGTAAGACTGGCGTCTTTCGGCGGTGTCGTGATGTTTCATGCTGAGCAAATCGGATTTTCGACTCCTAACGTCATCACGTTTTACGGTACCACGGAAGAGGGAGAAAGACTTCAGTTAATTCAGCATGTGTCCCAATTGAGCTTCCTGCTTAGATCAGTGAAGAAACTGGAAGAAAAGCCAAAGCGCATTGGTTTTATATGGCCGAATAATTGTTAACATTGCGTGCAGTCATGCCCAACGAAAGGGGGGATTCATAATGAGTGTAAAAAGTTTTCTGGAAGATTTTGAGGTCCACCGGAAAGCCAAGCTCGTCATTTCTCTCCCTGAAAGTCACTTCGACGAAATTGGCCTTTTACAAATGAATGAAAGCAAGGAGACGACAGGAAGGTATGTTGCTTACAGACACGCCCCTCACTTTCAAGGCGGTGAATATCATGGGCATTGTGACTTGCCTGGTGGCTACCAACTTTCATATACTGCGACAGGAAAACGACTTCATCCCAACAAGTTCCCCTCAGATGACAAAGTCGTAAAGGATGCGAAGCTGGCTATAGCAAAGGTTTTGAACATACACGTTGATATTTTTGAGAGCTACGTCGCTTATGACGAAATAGAACATAAAGACGTGATACTGCTAACATTGAAGAGTAGAGCCACACTGTTATCCGAGAAGATTGAGTCCTTTATGAAGTAGAGATGTATATTTTCCTGTTATCTTGCCGAAAACCCAACTGTACGAATAGATCTATCCCTCCTTCAAGAATCCCTTGAAGGCAATCTCCATGCTGAAATCATATCTCGCCGATGAAATGAATGCCTATACCGGCTATTCAGTCCGACAAATCTAAAATAAAAATTTTCAAAAAAACGACTCCTACAACCTCTGAATCAATTCGGATTCATTGAACCAACATCATTTTTTTCAAATTTATTTCATTTTTTTCGCAAAAACACCCTGCATGGCAAACATTATATATTAGGGGGACTTTTTTCCGCGACCCTCTCCCTATGCATCAACAGCAACGATCATCAAACGAAATCACACGAGATGAATCCAATGAAAATCTGAAATTCCGAAACTGAAACAAATCTATCGAAAGTGAAGGAGGCATTATGAGAAGAGCAGCCCTGCTTTTTTTCATTCTCATCGCCCTTCCCTGCGACCATCTCCATGCTTTCTGTTTCGATGAGGCGGGTGCCACATATCACGTCTCTCCTCAACTCCTTCAGGCCATTGCCCAGGTCGAAAGCGGCTACCGACCTGACGCCATCAATCGCAATACCGATGGCTCCTATGATTACGGTGTCATGCAGATCAATTCATTCTGGGCAAAAAAGCTTGGCCGCCAACAGTGGATGGCCCTGGGAGACCCTTGTTACAACGTCCGCGTCGGCGCCTGGATACTGGCCCAATGCATTGGGCAACACGGATACACCTGGGAGGCGGTTGGCTGTTACAACAGCCCAAACAGAACCAAAAGGGCGGCTTACGCCAGCAAGATCGCCGGAGCCATGAATGCCGCTGCAACGAATAAGAGAAGTGGGCAATCCATCTTGCGAATTGCAATGGATAAACAAAAAACACAGAGAGGTGCAAACATGGAAGACAAACTGACCAAGTTGATCGAGAAGCAAAAGACCATCAAAAAGCAAATCAGGGAAGCCAAGGCAGTGCAAAGGAAAAAAGAAAATGAAGATTTGAGGAAAAAACAGGAGCGTCTCTTCAGTCTGATCGGAAAATACGACGCATCCGAATGGCCAGCAGATTACGAGGATCTGAAAAACGACGTCAGGACGACAATCGGGGACTGACCCTCATCTCGAAGGAACAGCGCGGAAACAAAGCAATCACGGTATCCCCCAACCGTGTAACTGAAATCCAAAAACGAATCGAGGCAAACAAATGATCCCCTATACGATCAAGTGCGAGTCCGCCAAGCGGTACTATTACGAGAAAGACCCCGTGTACAAGGACAACAGCAAATGGCTTGGCGGCGGCTGCGAGGGCTACGGGGTGCAAAGCGGATCTCCCATCGGGAAGGCCGACTACCTGAACCTGATCGAAGGTAAAGACCGCGGCGGAATCAAGCGGGTTCAGAGTACCTATTCCACCAAAGACGGCCGGACCTATCACCGGGCCGGCGTGGATTTCCCCTTGGATGACCCCAAGAGCGTGAGCATCGTTGAGCACATCCTGGGAGGCGAAGGAATACAGGATGCAAGGGAGAAGGCCGTGGAGAAGTTCTGCCGCTATATCGACGAGCACTACATCGGCTATCGCGAAACCCAGAACGGGATAACCCGGGTCGTGCCGGCGCCGGGGCAAGGCATTTTCGCCACCTACTCCCACTCCACCAGCCGAGAAGACGATCCCCAGAGCCACACGCATGTCCTGATCGCCAACATGGTACAGCGCCCGGACGGACAGTGGCGGGCGCTCTGGAACGACAACATCTTCAAGCATCAGAAATTTCTCCTTACGATCTATCATTCCGAAATGGCCAGAGGGCTTTCGGAACTCGGCTACACAATCGAGAACAAGAGGAAAGGCCGCTACGAAATCGGGGGGCTTCCGCAAGAGGTGCGCGATCTCTTTTCCAAGCGCTCCGAACAAATCGACAAGGCGGAGCAACGTCTGAAGGAAAGCGGTGCTTTCAACCACCTCAAGGCAGCCGAGATCAACCACATCGCCGCCCTCTCGTCGAGATCGTCCAAGTCCGACAAAACCCGGGAAGACCTGACGAGATCATGGGAAGACCAACTCCGGGAGCTGGGTTATCGCATTGACCGGGAGAACGAATGCCTTAGCAGGATCGAGCACGCAATCGAAAAGACGGAGCAGCCCGAAAGTTGTGAATCTCGTCCTTCCACGGGTCTTAGGTCGGCTGGGAAAGAGATCATTCAACCTGAGCCGTTTACGGACGCAGGAAGGGCAACGATACCTTTAGCGGATTCTCCAGAATCTCAGAGGACAGAGCGATCAAACGGCACCGACCTCTTTCTCAACCTGGCGATCCGAGACATCACCGCCAACGAATCGACCTTCGATTCGGCCAGGGTCTTGCTCGAAAGCCTCTCGCTTTCCCTTGGAAAATTCACGCTCGAAGAGGCAGAGGGAGCGCTCCGCAATGCGGCCACTGAAGGCCGAGTGAACGAGATCGCCACCAACATCTTCAGCACCCCGGAGATGATCCGGGTCGAGTCGGATATCATTCAGAAGCTGAAGGCCGGAGAAGCGAAATTCCAGCCGATCATGTCGCGCGAGGAGGCCCAAACCTTCATCGTAGATCATGAAAAGAGAAGTGGTCTCAAGATGACGGACGGTCAGAAGAACCTCTTTCTCGCAGTCGTGAACGGCCGGGATCAGTACGTCATCGCCCAAGGTGATGCGGGAAGCGGAAAGACAACGGTCTTCCAGGCTATCACCGAGGCCGCAAATGCAAAGGGCCTGACCATTGCCGGATATTCCCACACGGGAAAGGCCGTGAAGGAATTCTCTTCTCTCACCGGCGCACCGGCTGCGACCATCGCATCGTATCTGATGACCAAGGACAAGGAGCCAACCGATCTCAAGGTACTCGACGAGGCCTCAATGATCGGCTCGAAAAACATGCTGAGCATGATCGAGCAGGCTGAAAAGGAAAACGCCCGCATGGTCCTGATCGGCGATGTGAAGCAGCTTCTCCCCATCGAGGCAGGCCGCGCCTTCGGCGACTCGCAGATCCATTCGGGGTTGAACATTGTCGAGATGAAGGAAACCGTTCGCCAGAGAACCGATTTCGCCCGGAGCGTCGTTCAGGCGGTCAAGGACAAACAGATCGACACGGCGCTCGACATTATGGACCGTGCAGGAAAAGTTTATGAAGAAGAATCCTTCGGCCAGCGCGTGGAGATCGCCAAGACTCTCTTTATGGAATCGCCGGAGAGATCGGTCGTAATTGTCTCCTTCAACAGCGAGCGCAATCAGATAAACAACCTGATCCGGGAAGAGCTTAAATCATCGGATCGCATCGGCAGCGACGAGAAAACGTTTGTCACGCGCGAACAGATCAACATGCTCGAAAGCGCCAAGCGATACGGGCACAGCTATCTGGAAGCAACCCACGTTTTAGCTCAGAAACCTCTCAAAAACATGCCTCCCGGCGTGGAGGCCCAAATCGTCGCAATCGACTCCGATGCAAACGTCCTCACCCTGCAAAACGCGACCGGGGAATTCCAGGTTGACCTTGTGAATAACGGCGACCGCCTCCGGGCCTTCAAAGAAACGAAACGTCCATTTTCAATTGGTGACCACATTGTCTTTTCCAAAAACGACAAAGCACTTGGCGTTCAGAACGGGCTTGCCGGCATCATAACGAATCTGGGAAACGACGGCAAAATCACAGTCGATGTGAGCGGCAGAGACATCAAAATCGACCCGGAGAAATATCAATACCTCGATTACGGTTACGCCCTAACCGACTATAAGGCGCAGGGCTCGACTTACGATAACGTGATCTTTTGCGGCCTGGCCGAAAAGACAAATTACAATTCCTTTTATGTGGCCAGTTCGAGAATTAAATCGGATTTCAGCCTGATCACCAACAATCTCGAAATCTTCAGTGAACGCGCCGTGATCGAGCTGCAGAAAACATCGACCCTGGATTATGTTTTGGATCGCCAGCAACCCGAAAAAACTGACGAGCAGATGAAACATTTCCATTCCCTCCCCGAGTCTGAGCAGAAGAAATATTTGGCAGATGTGAGCGAAAAATTCGGTCATCTCGAACCGAGCAAAGAGCAATTGCAGAGGTGCGCCGCAATCGAGGCCTATGAAAAAAACATGGACGCACCGGATCAAAAAACGGCTCAGGAGAATGCGAAAGCCGGAATTGAAATCGAACGGCCACATGCTCCGGAACGCGGCGTGAGTTCGGTCAAAGATGTTGAGATGGAGCGGTGAATAAGGGGATTCCAGAAGGAGTGTCCGGACTCAAGGGAAACGCTAACTGTATACGGCAAAAGGAAAACAATCTTCAAAGGATAGGTCGAAAAAAGGGCGCAAGCGTATACGGGTCATTCAAAATTCCCCTAAAAACCGTATACAGTGGAAGTCCCCGAAAGTATAGAGAGAATGAGGGGAATAGCGACCTTTTTGTATACAGATCCGTACACGTTAAAAACAAAGGAATACCATGAACTTACGACCGAAAAAACGTCAAAGCGTATACGCTCCCTGCAACCGCAGGTTGCGTAATGTGTACAACGAAACGAGTCCAAATTATGGAGGTATCTATGGCCGAACCTATTACCGTACGACTGAGCGATGAGCTCCATGCAAAAATTTCAGCTGAAGCCGAACAAAAAGAATGTTCCATTTCACAAATCATCAGGGAAAAAATCGAACGGGCCTACGTTCAAGAAGATGTCAACGAACTGAAAGAGAAGTTGGAAAAATTGGAGGCGGTTGTTTTGGAAATAGCGCCTCAGTCCAGACGCGCGGATAATCTCATCGCTTTATTGATCAACATAGTCGCTGAATATATCAAGTGCGATTTGAGCCTCGAAAAATTCCTGAACATAGTGTGTGCCGCAAACGAAAAATACAAGGACTATCCGGTAAGCAAAAAGCTAAGTATCTTAGAGTAAAGGAAGACCATGACACGCGAGAGATTTCCAATCTACGTCGGTGGAGAGCGGTTCCGCACGATCATAAATATGCAGGCTCAGACTGCGCACATGATCCTGAGCTCAATGCTTGTTTTGTACGGCCTCTTTGTCTGGGGCGCCTATGAACTCATGATGTCGAAAAACGAAACAAGCGCCTTGATCTCAGGCATGAAGGCCGGCTGGTTCCAGGTGATGGACAAGAATTACAGGATGGAGATTGTTTTGGACGGCGAAAAATTCTATGGCAATGCCGAACAGGTCCAGACCGATCCCTATCTCAATCGGCTCAGAGCATCCGCAAAAAGAAAAATCCCTCTGGTCCTGTTTCTTCCGACGCTTTTGTTGATCCCTACCGGTTTTTTCATGATTCGGTATATCCGGAGCAAGGCCGATGCCTTCAGTAAAAAGCACGTCCGTGGCCCGTGGCTTGTTTCCGACAAAGAGATCCGAAAGCGGATCAAAAAGGACAATCTGATTGTGTCCATTCCACTTTCGGACACGGTCGGGATGCCGATCAAGGATGAGATCATGAACTCGCTCGTTTCGGGCGCCCCAGGCGTGGGCAAGACGATGTTCCTGTCCCGTGCTTTCGAGACGATCCGGAAACGGAACTGCAAGGTCATCTGTCACGACTTCAAGGGGGATTACGTCAAGAGATTCTATGATCCCCAGAGGGATCTGATCTTCAATCCCCTTGACGAGCGATCGGTCCAGTGGCGGGTCACAAACGAAATCCAGAACATCCTGGATCTTCAGGCGGTCAGCCATAGTTTAATTCCCATGTCATTCGGAGAAGGCAAATTTTGGAACGACGGATCGAGGGAAGTCTTCAGCGGGCTGCTCAGGTATCTGTATATGAAAAACAGAAACCGTAATCAGGACATCTGGCAAGTGGTGTCGAGTACCGACAGCGACATCAAGAAAATGCTCCTGGAGGCGGATGCGAAGGCCGGCGCAAAATACATCGAGGATGCCTCCTCCAAGCAGGCCTTGGGCATCCTGGCGACCATGATGCAGTATGTCTCGTGCTTCGAGTATCTTCCTGACGACCATGAAGAAAATAATTTCTCGCTGAGCGGGTGGCTGACAGACAACAAGGGCGGCGCGATCTTCATCACCAATTACGCCGACTGCCAGGACATCCTTCGACCTATCTTGAGCCTCATGATTGATCTCTTGGCCAGGCGGCTCTTGTCACTTCCGGACAATCTCGACAACAGGGTTTTCTTTCTCCTGGACGAGTTTCCCGAGCTGCAATCGCTTTCTTCTATCGAGCGGCTCTTGACGACGGCACGGTCCAAGGGCGGAAGCGTTTGGATCGGGATTCAGGATATCAGCCAGGTCCGGAAGCGTTATGGTCAGGAGGGAGCGCAGACGATCCTCAACTCCTGCGGAACTTCGGTGATATTCCGGTCTCCTGACCCGGACACCGGTGAGTATTTCAGTCGCCGGATCGGCGAATGCGAGTATGAAAAATACGCCACCAACTTTTCGATCTCTCCGGAAAACATGGGCGACCGGCAGCAGATGAACCTGCAAAACATCAGAGAGCGCCTCGTGAGCCCGGCGGAAATCCAGCACATGCAAAACCTTGAGTCTTATGTCTCCATGGTCGGCCGGGACGTCTTCAAGTGCAAAATCAGATTCAAGCCTTATGCGCCCAGGTGTGATTCCTTTATCCTCAGATCGGGAATGAACGTCGAGGCTTGGCTGCCGACACGGGAGGCAGCTAACAATGCCCAACCCGAGCAGATTTCAACGGATGCTCAGCAGGGAAAAGGGCACGATGATGAGCGGTCCGAAAGAATTGATGTTCAGATCAAGGGAAAATCAAAAGTTGACTTAAATTATTGACCAGTATGAGTGAGCTTTAGGCTTAACTTTACAGGAGGGCATCCCTACGCACATGAGCGCCGCCGATCCTTACGGTAGAGTTCAAACATGATCCGATCTTTTTCCCGTGCCGCAAGCACAGGCGAGCGTGCACTCACTACCGGATTAAAGAGCAGTTCAATCGTTTGCCTTCATCGCATGTCTGGAAATCGCGTCTACTATTTCCGGCCAAGCTCCTTTGGGCATGTCATGCCCCATACCATCGATGATCAATAAACTTGCGCCCGGTATCGCCCTGGCCGTGTCTCTGCCCGCCTCAACCGGTATGAGCGGATCGTTTGCCCCATGAATGACAAGCGTAGGAGCCTTGACAGACGAAAGCAGCGCTCTGCGATCTCCATTGGCAAGAATAGCGATGTTTTGACGTATCGCTCCCTGCGGATAGTACGAGCGATCATAGCTCTCCTCTATGAACATGCGAGCTCTCTTTCCCTCAAAGGGAAATCCTGGACTCCAAATCTTCCGCCATACATTCATGGTGTGTTCGATATACGCGTCGCGTTCCTCCGGTGGAGGCGCCATAACAGCAGCAAGCGCATCCGGGTTGCCCTGCGGGAGTTCGGGATTTCCCGTCATGGACATGATTGATGTGAGACTCAAAACATGTTCCGGGTGCCTATAGGCGATAATCTGGGCGATCATACCGCCCATTGAAGCGCCGCAGATATGTGCCTTCTCTATGCCTATGGCATCCAGCAATCCCACGGCGTCATTCGCCATGTCGTCAAGTGAATAGGCTGATTGGACGGGCTTGCCTTCCATCAGTGCCTTGATTGCAGCCGGAAAGTCAGGGATGCCGGTTTCATCAAATTTGGTGGAAAGGCCTGCATCGCGATTGTCAAAACGAATCACAAAGAGCCCCGAATTTGCCAACAATTCGCAAAACGCTGCATCCCAGAAGTTCAGTTGGGCACCATTGCCGGCAATCAATAACAATGCCGGGCAAGAACGATCACCGAACGTATCGTACTCGATCTGAATTCCATTAGTCGTCACATGAGGCATGGCTTACTCCTTATCAGGTTCACGTCGTGAATGAATATATTATTTGTTGTTGTCCAGCTCAGCGATGGCAGAAAGCCGGCCGTTGGATTCGTGCATTTAACGCTCGCTTTTCAGTCCTTCATCTGTTTTTTCGCCGATTTGATAAATCGTCCAAAAGCCTTGTCCTTTTTTCGCCTGTCCAGATAGGACAGCTCATTGTACTCTGATTCTTTTTTGAGTTTGATATAACTTGAATAGCGCTCTTCAGATAATTCACCATTTTCGACCGCGTCTCGAATGGCGCAACCCGGCTCGCGTTCGTGGCTGCAATTCGCATAGCGACACTTTGCCGAAAGTGCGACAAATTCTTCGAACCCCATGTCGACGCCTTCACCGACGCCAACAAGGCCCAGCTCTCTCATGCCCGGCGTGTCGATCAACATCGCGCCATGTTTCAGAACGATGAGCTGCCGACGGGTGGTTGTATGGGTGCCTTCTCCCGTAACACTGACGGCTTTTGTGTGAAAGGCTTCCCGGCCGATCAAACGGTTGATGAGCGTCGTCTTCCCAACGCCTGATGAACCAAGCAGGCAGTATGTCTTCGAAGGAGACAGCGTCTGTTGAAATTCATCAAATCCGCTGCCGGTGACGTTGCTGAGCCCGATCACTTTTGCTTTGGTGATAGCGCCGATGGCAGCAATCTTCTGCTCCAATTCATCATGGGAGATTAAATCCGTTTTCGTCAGTAGGACAATCGGTTCAACATGCCCGTCCGCAGCCATCACGAGGTACCGCTCCAAACGGTGCGGGTTAAAATCAAAATGACACGACTGAACAATAAAAGCGGTATCTATGTTGGCAGCAATCATCTGGTAATCGATAGTTTTACCCGCCGCTTTGCGTCGCAGGTACGTCTTCCTCGGAAACACCTGATGGATGATCGCCGCCGTATCGTTGTTATAAAACTGTGCCGTCACCCAATCTCCGACACACGGTAGATCGACCGGATTTTCAATGCAATAAGAAAGCTTCCCAGTCAATTCAGCCGGGACTTCTCCGGATTCGTTCTTTATAAGATATGCGCCGCGGTCAACTGCTGATATGCGGGCAAAGCCGGAGCCCTCCTGGTGGAGCGAAGCGGCATGGGCATCAAACCATTGGTCAAATCCAAGATCTCTTATTTTCATATCATCGCATTACCGAACACGAAATGATCATGCTTTTTCGAACTCATTTTGTAAGGGCTATGTTTTAAAGCCCATATTCTGCCTGATATGTTCCGCATTCTTTTTACTGGTTATTTTTGCCAGGAGTTCGAATGCAACCTCCATAGCCGTTGCCGGCGACGTCGAAGTAATAACGTTCCCATCACACACAATGGGTTTATCAACGACATCAACGCCGAAGCTTGCAAGTTGTTTCCGCCGTACCCCATCACGCAAATGATACGTGGTTGCTTGCCGTCCTTTGAGAATTCCGCTGTTGGCTATGGGAAGCGCGCCAACACAAATTGACGCTAGTGGTTTCTCTTGTTCATTAAAAGAGCGGATAAGATCGGCTACGGGAATAGAATACGCTTCCTCATAGTAGCCATGGGTTTCAAATCCTCCCGGAATAGCCAACGCATCATAATCTTCTGCTCGCGCTTCCGATAAAAGTCGATCTGAAATCACCTTGATTCCAAATGTTCCTTGAACTTCCTTCTGGAGACCGACAGTAATCACTTTCACTGCTTCCGAACCGTATTCTCCGGACCAGCCCAAAACGTCATAAAAGGCAGCAGCTTCATACATTTCAAAGCCTTTGCATAATAACAACAACACTCGTTTCATAAATTTCTCCGAACAGAGTAGCGGTGGTTTCTTATCTGGTCATTAAATCCAAAAGCGCCGAAGTCATTTCGGGACAATATCCCCAACCCAAGGTTTATTAAGTTTGAAAGATTGTTATCACTCTTTTTAGACGAAATCCATAATGTCCTACTGTAATTGTATGCTGAGGGAATTCCAAAACTCCACCGTCTTGCCACTGAGAGGAATTAAACCATGCTGAAAATCTTATATTTGCCCATTCGCGTTCATGCTGTAATATCCGGAACTGTTTCCGATGATCACATGATCAAGAACTTTGATTCCGATTATCTTGCCGGCCTCGACAAGGGTCTTGGTTATTTGAAGGTCTTCGGTCGAGGGAGCCGTCTCACCAGAAGGATGATTGTGCCCAACCACGATTCTATCTATTGCCTTGATCACGGCTAGCCTGAATACCTCACGAGGCGCTATCAACGTGGCTGTGAGAATTCCAAGCGAAACCAGATCGATGTATTTGACCTGATTCTTCACGTCCAAACCGATCACCCAGAAATGTTCCTTATCTTGATCTATCTCATGCTCAGCTTGCAATATCGGCCTCAAAATTCTTTCAACGGCCTCCGCGGAATTGACTTTCTGTCTCGTGTGCTCGGCAATGATCATCTTCGGTCGTCCTCCAATTCTGGCCATAAAAAGCCATTTTTTTTCGACCTCCCCTTTCACTGCCGAAACAAGGGGGGCGAAAAAAAGAACGAACCAAAATGATGATCTCCAGGAATAAAAGCCTGCACTGGGCATGACAGAACGCAGTGATGGCGTGACGGGTGCTGCTTTTCACCTTTCAAAAACTCATCATTTTCTCAGATCAGATATAAGGGCGGGAAAAAAGAAGCTCGATATCGCAGCCAGCTTGTCTGGAGGCGATTTCGACTCATCGGAGGAGACTGATTGTATTGCCGGTCTGCACGTAAATGAAGGTCCACACCGGAATGTCGGGCAGACCGGCAATTCTATCAGGCCCGACCAGGGCGGGATCTATCATAATCTTCATTCGGCATTCTTGTCTTCTCACCCTGTTCACAAGCATATGCAGGCCTGAAGTGCAGACGGATTTATTTTGCACCTCCAAATGTTCCATGCTAAGAGATGAGCCTGCTGAAAACGATACGTAAATTGAGATTGCCCAATGGCTTTTTAAAGAATGATTTTCCGTTTGACGAACAAATTGGCAAAGAAGATCAAGGTCACGCCTGAACGGTCTTGTCCCGCCGATCCGAATCCCTATGCAGACTGGACCGCCCATCTGTTTACGGCTGATCGGGTCCAGTATATCCTCATCTCCAATACGGACTCCCTCTATTCAATGGTGATGTTCGGGAAGGGCATATCAGAAGACCATCGTTTTCTCGACAGGGTCACACAATACATCGGGGACTTCCTCCGTGAGGACGGCAACGAATTCATCTTCAGGAAATTCGTTGCGCCTTCAATGGGCAAGTTCACCTTTGCAACGCCCTTGAATCGATCGGTCACCGGGTCCATGAATGAACTGGCATTTATGGCCAAGGTCCATTTGACCGAAACGGAGATTTCTCCCTTTGACGTCTCATTCAAATTGAACGACTGCTTCATGTCATATATCGGATCGAAGCGTCCCCGAGAGGCCTTCATGGCCATGGCGCTGAATAAAAAGCTAGCTGAATAAGCGGTTACGCCTTGATACACCAATGGAGCCGGATGGGCTTCATAAAAATAAAACAGAAGGAGTTATGACTATGACGAAAAAGGATTTGCTCGATCAGATCGCCAAGGTAACGGGTTCCAAGAAATCGGCCGAAGGTGCACTCGACTGCATTCTCGGCGAAATCAAGAAGAGCCTCAAGAAGGAAGGCGGATTCCAGTTGGCCGGTTTCGGAAGCTTCAAGACCGTCAAGAGGGCAGCCAGAAAGGGCAGAAATCCTCGAACCGGCGAAGCCATCAAGATCAAGGCCAGCAAGACCGTCCGGTTCTCACCTGCCAAAGCGCTCAAGGAATCCCTGTAGATGACTTGGGAGCTTCCCCGTTGCTCCTGCCAGTTGATAAATACTCGTTATCTTCAGGCAGGGACATATTTCAATATCTTTAAGGCATAAGCCTGAGGCAATTTCAAAGCAATCATCTCACAGTGGACTCGACGGGTCCGCTCGATATCGATTCCGGAAACAGTGACTCATGATTCCAACTGTAGGTTCGGAAAGTCAAAAATGTTTTCAGGAGCGACGCCACCTTTACTACCCAGGCCATTACTTGGTCAAAAAGAATACAGGGCGAGCGGTGTCGGAGGTTCCTCTTGGAGGAAGCCCTGAAAAAGATATTCGCACCGCTGGTCTGTTACACCGTTCATTTGGACAACAAGAGGAGCGCGAATCTGTTCTTGAAGAACTCCTTAGACATCATGGGCACTTTCCGGCATTCCATGACGGATCGGGAGATTTTTCTTATGGTGATGAACTTGCAACAAAAGGAGTGAATCAGCATCAACCAAGGGCGGCGCTGCCGCCCTTGGTTGATGACAAAGATTGTAGATTGGTAACCTGCTGTTACTGCAAACAGTCACTTAAGAATTGTATCGCGTCATAAGTCCTTCGATTTCGTCTCTATTTGCCAAGACTATTTGCTGTTCATGAGCTGGCCGTAATGAACATCCTTTGTCCAGCCCTAAATGTTTTTCAAGATAAAAATAGAGAGCTGCTCTGACTTTTAGAACCCCAACTCCATTTTTCATATCATAATCCCTTTCGATGATCTTTTTTTGGGCATCTGATAAGCCTGGATGGGGTTCTATTTTAACCTCAACGATGTTATTCCAACGACTATCTGCAGACGGATCAATTGCAGCGGACTGCAAATTTCTTAGCTCTAGTATTCTAACAAGCAGAAAGTCTCTGAAATCATTGTGAATATAGCAGTACGCCCGGATGTGCCATCGAAATCCATCATATGCGAGGGTATGTGGCACTATCTTTCGCCAGATTGGTTTATCCCGGCTCATCGATTGGTAATTGATTTCCATGGACATCTTTTCGTTAATGCCCTTAAGAATATTCCTGAGAATCTCGGAATCTACGACTCTTGCAACGCTCGGTATTGAGTCGAAACTTGGTACCATACCTAGGAATGATTCCTCTTTATTTAGGACTTTATTAAAAATCAGGCGTAATTGAGAAAAATAATGAGACGAATCAATGACTTTGAAGACAGGCTTGAATTGTTTAGTGGCAAAATAGAACTTTCCGCTTTTGTCGTATTCGATATTCTGGGGAGCCTTTAACTGGTATGTTTTAAGGTCAGCAGATGCTTGAGGGATTGAAATATCAAAGAAATCGGTAAGATCTTTTCGGTTTATGCGCCCTTCCCAATAAAGGCGAAAATCAATAAATTCAAGGCGACGTTGGACGCTCCAGCTCATGAAACCCTCCTAAGTTATTGAAATAGCATGCAACAATAAATAAAATAACTATATCGATAAAAAAAGTATATTGACATAGTTAATATACGTACATATATTATTCCCACCTGAGAATGTAAAGCGAAAAGTTATCGAACCAGGGACAAACCATTATGAAATTTAGAAAGGAGAAAATTATGTCGGAAAGTAGATCACATAAGGCAGGTAAAGGTAGTGCGGCAAGAACTGAAGTGCCAATTACAGGAAATCGCCGTCTCGATGCTATTCGGGGTACTTCCGCAATTGAAGTTGAAAGAAGTGGTCAAGCTCGTAAAATAGACCAGGCCCTTTCTCGTCTTTCTACCCAAGTAAACAGATCGAAAATTTTACGTGTTCCTCAAAATGATATGCCCTTGGCTGCTGAACGAGTGCAGCAGAGCGGAATGAACGTTACCGTAACCAACTTATCAAAAAGTAAGCGAATTAGACCTTAAAGACAATTCAGCGTTATAGGAGGTTCAGTAAAATGGCATCAACCATCACATTTTTCCCTGTTGACAATGGGGACATGACCCTCATCACTCTTGCCGATGATACTACCATATTGATTGATGTTAATCTGCGGGAACGTGCTGAGAACAATCAAGACCCAAGTTGTAACGTTATAAAGGAATTGAGGAAGAGGCTCAAGAATGACGACAATAACCGACCCTATGTGGATGCGTTCCTTCTCAGCCATGCTGATGAGGATCACTGCAGAGGTATAAAGAAACATTTTCATATGGGTCCTCTCAGTGATTACAATGATAAACCGCCCGATGGAGAAGAACTTAAAATAGTTATCAGAGAGATGTGGTCATCTCCAATGATGTTCAGAAGGGCAAGCAAAAACAACCAATTGTGTGAGGATGCCAAAAGTTTCAACACAGAGGCCAGAAGACGGGTGAAAATATTCAAAGAGAAAAAGTCTGCGCTCGAAGGTGATCGTATTCTCATCGTTGGCGAGGATGAGAACGGAAAAACGGATGGTCTGGAGTCAATCCTTGCAAAAATAGACGAGCAATTCAACAGTATTAATGGAAAGACAAATCAGCATGCCTCTATGAGAGTCTTGGGACCGCTCCCTTTGCAGGAAGAGGCAGAAGAGGAAAAGTTAAGAAAAAACCACTCAAGCGTTATAATGCAGATTTCTTTCAAGTCTGCTGGAATAGAAGATGCCTGTCTTTTCCTAACAGGCGGTGATGCCGAGGTCTATATTTGGGAAAAGCTATGGCAGAAAAAGAAAGATAATCTGTCTGAAATTCAATATGATCTCCTCTTGGCTCCGCACCACTGCTCATGGCATACCCTTTCCTATGATAGTTGGAGCGAATGTAAGGACCCACAAGTAAATCCGGACGCGAAATCTGCACTTTCACAGTGCCGCGAAAGTGGTTTTATCATATCAAGCAGCAAGCCCATCAAAAACGACAAGAACGATCCACCGTGTTGGGGTGCGAAGAAAGAATACCTCGCTATCCTTGAAAAAAACGAGGAAAGGTTCTACTGCACCGGAGAATATCCCAGCGAAAAGAACCAAGAACCACTCACTTTTACGGTTTCTAAAGAAGGGTTCCAATCTCCTTCGAAAAAGAGTGTACCCATCACCGGTTCTGCCGTAATTTATGGTAGCACCAGGGAGCCTAAGGGGCATGGTTAAAAACAGGAAGGCTCTCAAAAGAGGGCGTGACAGGAGGAGATCTGACGCATCACGTAAACACATTCCTGTTGAGGCTGCTTCGGCTCAAAAACTAATTTTGTCTCACCCCTGCGTCAGGAAACCTCTTCGCAATCTTACGATGCTTCCCGATGGCGGATTCAAGATAGAATTCGATATCAAAGTGTCCTTGCCATCCAGGGCTAATACCAGGGGTAAAAGCGCAACGGGGGTCCGTGCATGGGAACCCATTGTATTTATGTTTCCGCCTGCCTTTCCCTATCAGGCCCCTTTAGTTCTGTTGCGGCCTGATTTTGATGGGAAGTTCGCTCACATTAATCCAATTGTGATTTCGGACCGGCAGCGTTTTATCACCCCTTGCATTTATGATGGTTCTCTCAGTGACCTCTTGCATCAGGAGGGCGATGGATTAAGTGAAATCTTGAATCAGCTTTCTGATTGGCTCGATAAGGCAGCGATTGATGATTTAATCAATCCGAAACAGGGGTGGGAACCAATACGTCGTGATTATACTGCGGGATGGGTACAGTATGATGTCTCGCGCTTTGAGTCCTATCTTCAAAGTGAGGAGAATGCCTGCGCGTTTGTCTGTAAAGCCTTGAGAAAGTCGTGGCACAATGAACAATTCAACTATTCATGGGTAATCGATGAAAAACCTTTAGCTGTAACTCCTTCGTTAATCGATAATTATCGCTATCACGAAGACACTCTTTTCGGGCGTCTTTATCAGCACGTGACGGTGCTTGTATGGGGCTCCTCGCAATCAGTAAAAGATCGATATTTACCTGAGGACGTCGAGAGTCTTAAACAACTATACGAAAGAGCTAAGGACTATGGCGTCTTCAACGCTCTCAGTAGCATGATCAGCAACCTGGGTTGGGCTGCTAAGGAGGCATCTTTTAACCGTACGACATTCCCTATTTATGCAATCCTTTGTGTTAGGAGGCCCTACAATCTCATCGGCGATGAATCATCGCTGGAATTTATACCATACTTAATCGAATGCAAGATTGCAGATCGGACAGGACTTTTTCCGGAATCTATAGCCATGATCAGTGAAGATTCCCGTGTTGCGCCGCTTGGCCACCGGCATAAGATAACAAAGAAAGTGCTCAGAAGAATGTCGGGAGTAAAAGAGACTATGGAAGATGGTTCAATTGTTTTTATCGGATGTGGCAGTGTGGGATCAAAGATCGCCATGCATTTGGCAAAGTCTGGTCATGATCCATTCATACTTGTAGATAATGCTGTTTTCTCTCCCCACAATGCAGCACGACACGCGTGCGTGCCACCCCCGGAAATTCCAGGGATACCTAAAGCTGTACTGTTGAAAGAAGAAATCGGGCGCCTTCGGCTTGCAGCGGATGCAATCGTTGAAGACATTGTTGAGATGTGTAAAGGCGAAGGCAAGAGCATTAGCCCACTTCGCAACAACAACCGCCTCGTCATTGAATCTACGGGATCGATTGCTGTCCGGGACATGCTCGCATCACTACCCGCTGCACGCCTCGTTGGTCAACTAATGCATGCTGTATTATATGGGCAAGGAAAAATAGGTATAATGGCAATAGAAGGTCCTAATCGAAGTCCGAATGTTAATGATTTGATACTCTGTCTATATGACGAGTGCATAAACGATCCGGAATTGGCCTCCCTTTTCTCCGATAAATCTTCGTTGCGTCGTCAAGAAGTTGGGCAAGGCTGCGGATCACAAACTATGGTAATACCTGATACTCGGATTTCTCTATTTGCATCAGGGATGGCTCAACGAGCCATGCAGATTTTGGCGAATAATGATGCTGGATCTTCAAAAGGTGAGCTATGGATAGGAATGCTTACACAGGATGAACTGGGTGTTTTATGGAAACTGATTGAATTAGGCCCAACAGAGACATTACGCCTGCGGATAGAAGCCCCTTGGGAAATTAGGATACCCCAAAGGGTTTCTCGCATTATGTATGAGGAAATGAATAAATGGAGAGAGACAGAGACAGGCGGCGTCTTGATGGGCAGACTATCCCTGTATAACCGCTGCTTCAATATAGCTAGGCTCATCGAAGCACCACCGGACTCCAAACGGTCAAGAAATTCATTTGTTCTAGGCACTGAGGGTCTACGGGATAAGATCCAAGAAATTCATGATAAGTCGGGGGGCATGCTTACCTACCTTGGAACATGGCATACTCATCCGAAGGGTGGTGATGCATCAGACATTGACAAACGTATGCTTGAACAGCTGAGGGGGCTTCCATTTGAAGCACCTGCGTTAGGTTTGATAGCAACTCCTACGGGATTCCGAGCGATAGTTGATGAAGGAAAACTGGCTTGAAAAGATGACATTCCATATCTATTTGCATCATGCCAATTTATTGCGTTGGCTAAGAACAGTATCTACTTACCGGAAGGGTACTTGAAAATGAAAAAAATTATTGTCTATCTTCTCTTGATACTTATTGTCGATATTTCCCTTTTAATCGCTATGAAAGCTCGTATGTTTCCTGAGTCGTGGTATGCATTGCAAAATGCTTTTCTATGCACATTTACGGGAGGGTTAGGTGGTGCAGTTTATTGCTTGCGCGGAGTATATCTTAATGCTTGCGTAAGGAAACAGTGGGACGATGATTGGCAACCTTGGTACTACATCAGGCCGCTGATAAGCCACATTTGTGGCGCAATCAGTTATTTATTCTTAAAAGCTGGCCTTCTTGTATTGGAGGCAAGATCGTCTTTTGATTCTACAAATCTGGGCTTTCTTGCTTTAGCGTTTATTGCTGGCCTTAATGTTGACAAATTCATTACAAAGATTGAAGACATTGCGCAGGCATCATGGGGGATTGAAAAATCTCGTACCGCAAAAGATGAGCATTAAGCGACAAGCGCATGGCAGACAATATTTCTTTGGTCATTACTTGGTCATTACTTTTCAAGAAATATCCCCCATTTTCCTTGCATTTCCTTTATGTACCTTATGTAAGAAAAACGGGATAACTACTCGATAATTAAATGTCTTTCGTTATCCCGCTGAGTCCCGCGTTATCCCTGAATCTGCGTTCAGGGTCTAGTGGGAGTACTCCTGTCCGGGTTCAAATCCCGGCTTCGGCACCATATTGATGTAACGAGGCGCAATCATTAGTGGTTGCGCCTTTTTATTTTGGACGGGGTACGGCTGGGTGTATGACCGGCCCATAACGCAAGTCTTCCTCTTTTCAACTCACCAATAAGTACTTTTTTGTGTGTAATAGATAAAAATATACAAATATGTATAATATTGCCAATTGGCCTAACGGCATCGTTTTTTTTAATTATATAATAAAAACATAATGTTAAATGTTTTTCCGCCTCATGGCATCGACATTGCTCTATCAAAAGGCAACTCGATATTCAATTACCTGGAGGACGAAAAATGAAAACGACATTATGGAACCAAAAAGGATGGATCATCGGTGCCGTCTTGACCTGTCTCTTGGCAGTCTCCGCTGCACCGCTTTTCGCCGAAGAAGAAAAGCCCACTGGCAATCTGACGGTGGGGGTGCTGAGCAAATATATCTGGAGGGGCTATGAGTCCAGCCGCAACAGTATCGTGATTCAGCCCTCTATAACGATTGGCTATAAAGGATTTGCCGTCAATCTCTGGGGCAATCTCGATACGCGTCCCTATTACGGTGGAACGGGCAATGTCGGCTATGGCAGCAGCTGGAATGAAACGGATCTGACGCTTTCCTATTCCAAAACGATCGGCCTCTTCAACGTAGGCGGCGGCTATATCTACTACGGATTGGGAGCCCTCAATCAGGATGCGGCCGACAGGCTCGATTCACAGGAGATCTTTGTCACCGCCGGTTTGAACACGTTGCTGTCTCCGACGTTGACGATTTACAAGGAGATCGACCACTACCATCAGTGGTACGTCCTGCTGGGCGTCTCTCACACCCTGGAACTGAGCAAGACCGTCTCGCTGCAATTGGCGGCATCTGCCGGCTATCTCAAAAGCGAGGATGCCGGAACGTATCCGAAGTTCGACGACGCGGGTGCGGCGACAGCCGATAAGTTCAGCGGTTTCCATGACGGCCTGCTGAGTGTCAGCCTGCCTGTCAAGGTTTCCCCTTATGTCACGCTGACGCCATCGGTTTCATACTCATTCCCCCTATCGGATGCGGCCAAGAATGAAATAAAGGGCTTGGGGATGAGTGGGGCTGCTCCGAGCGACCGAGACAGCGCCTTTCTGTACGGCGGTGTCACAGCCAGCCTCGCATTCTAATCCCCTCTGTGCGATGGGCCCGCCCCTCCACTGGGCCCGTCGCCTCCCTTTTGCCTAGCGACTCTGATGATTCATTATATCCACAGAAGGAGTTTATCGGTTGTTCGGAGATTATGTGTCTTTTCTCTGTGTTTGTGTTAACGACGTGGAGCTTCAGCGGATTCCGCTATTAAGAGAACCAAGGGGGGCTGCGGAATATGGATCATTCCGCAGCCCCTCTTCATTCAGGTTGGTTTCTTATTGGCTTTCAGCTTAAGCGATCAATGAACGTCATACTGCAAAAAGCAGAGATAACTCCGTTCATTGTCTTTATTTTTTAAAATTCGATTTGTAAGAGAAGCACTACTTCATTCTTCTCCGTGCCCCGGCCAGACCGAGCAAGCCAACGCCAAGCAGAAGCATGGTGGCGGGCTCGGGTACGCAGCGTGCGTTGTAGGTAAAATTGTCCATGGCAAATTGCATGCTTGATGTCGAGAGAACCAGTTCGTCAATGCCCAAAAAGTCGGCCGCCACCCACAGAGTGGCTGATGTCGACAGGGTGACCGTCTTGGTATAGACCAGCACGCCGTCCAGATAGCCGGTCAGGGTGAGAACGTTGCTGTCATTCCAGGCGGAGGTGAAATAGGCGCCGTTGAAATCGAAGGTTCCTGATGCCAGAGATATGCTCGCATCGTAACCCCAGCCGTTGTATGCAACGTTATAGCTGGAAATGATACCATTTACATAGCCGGCCCCATAAGAGGTCGTGTATCCGAAAGCAACCGGATCAAAGGCATAGACATTGCTCCACTCAAAGCCGGCATAACCGCTGATGGCTGTGCCCGTATCCGAGGGCAGGCTATCAAAGGTCAATACGGTTGCCTGCGCTGCTGGCGCCATCAGCAGGCAGCACAGACTGATAAACAAAAACAATTTTTTCATACTATTCGCCTCCTTAATCATAAGAATATGGTAAATCGTTTGGCTGATAATTAGCCAGAACTGTGCCAAACTAAAAAATCATCAATATTATTGGCACTTTACGTATATTTACAGAAGAAAAAGGCCGAAATTGTAAAAGGTTTTTACATCAGATTCGGAAAATCTTACATTTCAACTTTTCTTGACAACCCCGTTTGTTCAGCATATCCAGAGAGGCATCTTATCGGGTGTGGGCAGGGCATGAGTTTCTTGATTGGATTGGCGGCGGGGGGCTTCGGCGGATTCCTCGGTATCGGCGGCGGGATTATCATGATTCCGTTGATGGTGCATTTCTTCGACTTGCAGCAGCGCGAGGCCCATGCCACGAGCCTTGCGGCGCTGGTCGTAACGGGTGTAATCGGGACAATCACCTACGCCCTGCACGGATCGATCGACTATGTCGCGGCAGTGCTGATCACCGTCCCGGCGATCGGCACTGCCAGGGCCGGCGCATTGTGTTGCCACAGGATGACAGACTGGAAGCTCAGACGGTTTCTCGGCGGTTTTCTTCTCTTCGTCGTCGCGGTGATGCTGACCAAAGCGTACCTCGTCCCCGTGCACGCGCCGCTTGCTGGATGGGGACGAATCGCGGCACTGCTGGGCATCGGTCTCTTCACGGGATTTATATCCGGCATGCTCGGCGTTGGGGGCGGCTCCATCATGATCCCGGGTATGGTCCTGATCATTGCCATGACCCAGATCTGCGCTCAGGGAACATCGCTTTTGTCCATGATTCCCATCGGTGCGACTGGGGCCTGGACACATTGGCAGCTGGGAAACGTCCGGCGAGATATTCTTCCTGGACTCTTCGGGGGGATTATGGCCGGATCACTTGCGGGTGCGACTGTCGCGCAGTATATGCCCGACGCGCTTCTGAAGGGAGCCTTCTGCGTTCTGCTCGTCTGGCTTGGCCTGCGCTACCTCCGAAGCAGAGCGCCCACGGGCGGCGACATCGCTCCGAGTGGCAACTGAGACTTAACCAACTACAAAAAATGGATGCCCGCATCGCGGCGCATCCATATCTGTTTTTCTATTTTTGAACCCTGAACTCCGAACCCGGAACGATTTAGAGGTTGCGTCGGAACTCCATCGCCTTCGCCAACGTCATCTTGTCGGTGTATTTCAGATCCCCGCCCACGGGGATGCCCAGGGCGATCCGGGAAATCTCGATGCCCTTTTCCTTGAGGAGCTTGGCAATGAGCAGGGCCGTTGATTCGCCCTGGATGCTCGGGTTGGTTGCGACGATCACCTCTTTTACCTCGTGGCGGGCAATGCGCTCCAGCAATTCGCGCACGCGCAGCTGTTCTGGTCCGATGCCGTCTAGCGGGGCCAGTACGCCGTGGAGGACGTGATACAATCCTTTGAAACTGCCGCTTTCCTCTACGGCCATCAGGGAATCGGGATCCTCGACAACGCAGATTACGCCCCGTTCACGAGCCGAATCACTGCAAATCTCACAAGGGGTGATTTCCGTCAGATTGAAACAGACCGGGCAAAAGCGGATCTTCTCCTTGACGTCGAGGATGCTCTCTGCCAGTCGTCTTGCCTCTTCGTTGGAGGCGCGGAGAATGAAATTAGCGAGCCGATGCGCGGTTTTTTCACCGATACCGGGGAAGCGTCCCAGTTCCTCGATCAAGCGTTTGATGGGGGGTGCAAAGCCTGACATGCCGGGCGCCTCAGAACGTGAGGCCGGGGATGTTCATCCCCCCCGTGACCTTGGACATCTCGGCAGCGGCCATCTCCTGGGCCTTGCGGACCCCTTCGTTGACGGCGGCAACCACCAGATCCTGGAGCATTTCGATGTCTTCCGGATTGACCACTTCCTTTTCCATTTTCAGGGCAACGAGTTCGTATTTGCCGTTGACTACAGCGGTCACCATGCCGCCGCCGGAGGTCGCCTCAACGGTTCTCGCGGCCAGTTCTTCCTGAAGCCGAGCCATTTTCTTCTGCATCTGCTGCGCTTGTTTGATGATGTTGCCAAAGTTCTGCAAGATATGCCTCCATCTGGTTAGTGAATAGTCAACAGTGAACAGTAAATAGTAAACGGTATTCGTCCTGCATTTTCTTACCCTGTTCCCTATTTACTGTTTACTATTTACTGCTTCTTCGGAATAATTTCCCGGATCTCCGCCCCCTCAAAGATATCGATGACCTTCTGCACCAGCGGGTTCTGCAGGGCTTCGCGCCGGATTTGCTGGAGATTTTTCGCGGTTCCTGAGCCGTTTGCCGATTGGCCGCCCTGGCTGTCTGGCGGTTCCACGGACTGGATTCTAATCGTCACCGGTGCCCCGCAGTATTCGCCCGCGACGGCCGCGAGCCGCTCCTTGTCGATCATCTCGGAAACGACGGAGCCCTTGGGGAAGCCGAGTGTCAGTTCGCCCTGGGCATAGCCAAGGAAGACGCCCTGGACGATTTTCGACCACAGGGGATGATCCTTGCCTTTGACAAAAGCGGTCAAACCACTCCAAAACCGTTGATCCCCGGGCGAAGCAGCGGAATCGGGCGACGGGGAGAGCGGAATCCGAGGGCTTTCAGCTGGTGCGGATGGTGTCGACTGCGCCCTTGGTTGGGTCTGCGTCCTGTCCGTCGTTTGTAAAGTTCCTCCGGCGAAAAGATCCGTCTGTACCGCATCGGCCAACCGTTCTTCCAGGGACTCCAGTCGGGAAACCATTTCATTGATCGGGAGCAAAGGCTCGAGGCTGAGCATCTTCAACAGAACGACTTCGAGGTGCAGCCTCGGATCGGTACTGCGCCGGACATCTTCCTCTTCCGCCATGAGGATATCCAACAGGCGCTGCAAGGTCTGTCGCGAAGGCTCCGCCGTCTGTCGTTCGATCTCTGCCACTTCGCTGTCCGGCAGTTCCAGCGTTTCCAATTCTTTGCCTGCGACTTTCACAATGAGCAGGTTGAGGAAGTGGCGAACCAGGCGCTGATAAAAAAACTTGATGTCGATGCCGGTGTAATAGGCTTCGGCGACGAGCTTGAGGCAAAGCGTGCCTTGTCGCTCCAGGATAGCGCTGGAGAGCTGATAGAGGAGCTTGCGATCTGAAAGGCCCAGTATCTCCACGACATCGCCGTCCTTGATGTCGTTGCCCGCATAGGCGATCACCTGGTCAAAAATACTTTCGGCATCCCGCATACTGCCGTCTCCGGCCTCCGCGATCTGTTCGAGACCGGCCTCAGTAATCTGGATTCCCTCGGCCTCGGCGATCCGGCGCAGGTGGTCGCGAAGCGGCTTCAGGGAAACGCGCCGGAAGTCATGACTCTGGCAGCGCGACAGGATGGTGGCCGGAACCTTGTGGATCTCCGTGGTGGCAAAGATGAAAATGACATGCGCGGGGGGTTCTTCAATCGTTTTCAAAAGCGCATTGAAGGCCTCCTTGGTGAGCATGTGGACTTCGTCGATGATGTAGATCTTGTAACGGGCGGCCACCGGCGCAAACTTCACGTTTTCACGCAGTTCCCGAATTTCGTCGATGCCGCGGTTTGAGGCCCCGTCGATTTCCCGGACATCCATGGAGAGGCCGTCGGTGATCTCGCGGCAGTGGCTGCATTGATTGCAAGGGATGTCGGTAGGCCCCTGTTCACAGTTGAGGGCCTTGGAAAAGATCCGGGCGATCGATGTCTTGCCGATGCCGCGCGGACCGCTGAAGATATAGGCATGTGCGATCCGGTTCATGCGGATGGCGTTTTTCAGGGTCTGGACCACGTGATCCTGTCCGATCACGTCGTCAAAGATCTGAGGACGCCATTTACGCGCTAATACGAGATATTCCACTGTGCCAACCTGTTTACCTATTAGTAGGCTGTTAAAAGAGGTTCATAGACTGCGTTGCGCTTCGGAGCTTCCCGATAACGACTTTGGGATAAGCGCGATGCCTTGTCTCTAAGCTTTTTTGAACTGCCTGAAAAAGAGGGGCAACACCCTTACATTAAGCTGACAGCCGGGCGATCCGCTACACACGTCGGATATTGCTACCGCTGCTTCCTTCCGGACCTGACGGGGTTTGCAAGCCTTCGTTGTGCGGGACCCGGCTGTCATTTCGATATTCGATCATCGGACCGCGGGAGATGGTTCGTTCGGGCCGGGAGACCCGGTCTTAAAAACGCTGTTACCGGGTCGAAAAGGATGTTGGGTCGGCACAGAAATCACGTCGGCCTGGGATTGAAGATTCACTGGCGCAAGCGCCAGCGACTTTCTGATCCCAAAAGAAAATGTTTAAACATGATTCGCACGCTGTACCCCGCAGTCCGCCGAGCCGGACGAGGCATGCGCTCGCTACCGGATTCAATCATCATGGCGGAGAGAGGGGGATTCGAACCCCCGGTACACCTTTGTGGGCATACACACGATTTCCAGTCGTGCCCCTTCAGCCGCTCGGGCATCTCTCCTTAAAATGCATACAGGTATCAGCCGCGTATCCGATTTTCATGAAAACCGGGGCTGAATACTGTGAGTTATCAAATGGCGGAGAGAGGGGGATTCGAACCCCCGTGAGAGCTTTTGGCCCCCAAATCGATTTCGAGTCGATCCCGTTACGACCACTTCGGTATCTCTCCGCAAACGTTACAAGAACCGGCTAATCGTCAGCAAACCGGGTTTTTACCCTCTTTTGACGAAAAAAGCTACTCAAAAGTTCCCCGCATTTCTCCTTTAAAATTCCGGCAGTCACCGCCACCGTGTGGTTGAGGCGATCATCCGCCAACACCTGATACAGCGACGAAACTGCCCCCGTTTTGAGATCTGCAGCGCCATAGACGACCCGGTCGAGCCGCGCCAGGATAATTGCGCCCGCACACATCGTGCAGGGTTCGATCGTGACATAGAGGGTGGCACCGCCCAGGCGGTAATTATTTAGAACCCGTCCCGCCTCTCTGAGGGCAAGGATCTCCGCGTGGGCGGCAGGATCGCACAGGGTGATCGGACGGTTGAAGGCCCGCGCGATTACCTGCCCATCCTTCACCACCACAGCGCCCACGGGAATCTCGCCGGCCTCCAACGCCCGTTCGGCTTCACCGATGGCAAGCGACATGAAGTATTCGTCTTCTTTATTTTCGTCGATCATAGTGACAAGGATTATATACCACGGAATGCAGATCTTTCAATCCGGTAGCAAGCGGATTCCTGGCAGCTTGCTGCGCAAGCAAGAAAAGCATGTGCGATCCTTACGTAAGAGACTTCTGCGGGATCAAGTGAAGGCTTTTACAACTGAGTTCTTCTTGACAATCACCCGGCTATCTCTATACTAGAGCCATTCATTTATTTCCTGTATTCGGCAGTGAGCGCATGCCTCGCATGCATGCTCCAGCGAGTTTTCAATGAAGGTTTCGACATGCTGTCTTCCTCAATAAAAGAAATGCGCTCACCGTTGAAGACACGGATAGTCGTTGCAATCCGGCTGGCTCTGTTGACCGCTATGGTGGTTGTGGCGATTCTGTGGGGAGGATGCGCCCAGGCGTGGAATCATGATATCGTTCGGTTCGGCAGCGACGTCATGGTCGAAGAAGGGATGCAAGTCCGGGATGTGGTTGTCTTTATGGGTGACATCACCGTTGACGGTCCCGTTGAACGGGACGTTGTGGTGATCGGCGGCTCCATCGTTCTGACCAATCGGGCCTCGGTCGGACGCAATGTCGTGGCCATTTCCGGGGTGGTTGAGCAAAGCGAAGATGCCGAGGTCGGTGGCGATATCTCAGAAATCAACATTCCCGGACTCTATACCCTTTTCAATCTCTTCTCTGAGGGACGCGGTCCCGGTCCTTTCCCCTGGCTTGCTGTCTGGCCGATTATCTGTTTTGCCAGTTTTCTGACACTGGCCCTTCTCGTGGTCGCATTTTTCCCGGACGCCACGCAGCACATTGCCGATCGGATTACTGCCAACCCCGTTAAATCCGGAGTGACGGGTCTTATCGCACTTTTGATGATTGTGCCGATCGGGGTCCTGCTGGCAATATCCATTATTGGGTTGGTCCTCATTCCGGTGGAGATGATAGTCGTCTCGGCCGGTCTCATGATCGGTTACGTCGCCGTTGCAAAATGGGTGGGCGGCCGATTGACGGCGCTGCTCAAGCGCCCGCCGTCAACGTCCCTGGGAGACACCTTCTGGGGGATGATTGCCCTGGGGCTCGTCGGGCTTATTCCTTTTATCGGATGGCTCGTGGAAGCCCTGGCCCTGGTTGTCGGATTCGGGGGCGTCTGGCTGGCGCTCCTGAAAGCGCGTCGATTCCCGCCACCGCGGGCTGCGAAGGTCTCGAACGCAACGGACGCCTTTACCCCAGAGATCTAAACGTTGCCTACTCATGTCGGTCCGACCATCGTCGGATCGTTATTCTTGAAAAAGACGATCGCTCGATCTTACACTCGCTACGGGATCCACTGAAAATTGGTCCGGTGAATCTTCAAGCGAAGATGGCATGGGGGTGTCCGATGGAGTTTAATTTGTTGATCGGCGGCGAGGCGGGGCAGGGCATGATGTCCATCGAAAACCGCCTGAACGAAACCCTTTCCCGCCTGAACTATCATTTCTTTGCAACCAAAAACTACATGTCCCGAATCCGGGGCGGTCATAACTTCCACATGTTTCGCGTTGCCGACCACCCGGTGAACGCCCTGGTCGGAGCGGTCTGGGATATCGTCATTGCGCTCGACCAGGAGACCGAACGGCGCCACGGTGCGGACCTTCGCCCCGGGGGCTTTCTGCTGTCTCATGCGCAAGTGGGCGAGATTGAGCGCAGGGCCCGCGAGGCCTTCGGCTCGGCCCCGGCCGCCAACAGCGTCATCGTCGGACTCCTCCTGGCCGCCATCGGCGTGCCTCTTGCGTCGATCGAAGCAAAAGATGCCGCCGACCGCCTGGCCCTCGACGAAGGCTACGCCGTGGCCGAACGCTGGGGAGTCGCCGGTCGTTTTGTCGTTGCCGCCAAGGCCTCGGCGGATCACCTGCGCTTTGACGGCAATCAGGCGTTGGGACTGGGGGCGATCCTCGGGGGGTGCCAGTTTATGGCCAGTTATCCGATGACTCCCGCCACGTCGATCATGGTGCACTTCTCGCAGGCCGCCCAGCATCTGCCTATCCACTTCGAGCAGGCCGAGGACGAGATCGCCGCGATCAACATGGCGATCGGGGCCTCCTACGCGGGCTTGCGCGCGATGGTGGCGACTTCCGGTGGCGGCTTCGCGCTCATGCCGGAGGCGGTCTCCCTGGCGGGGATGACAGAGACGCCCGTCGTCGTCATCGTCGCCCAGCGCCCCGGTCCTTCCACAGGGCTTCCGACCCGAACCGAGCAGGGAGATCTCAATTTTATCCTCCACGCAGGCCATGGCGAGTTCCCCCGGATTCTGCTCGCCCCCGGCTCCATCGACGAGGCGATCGACCTGGCCCGCCGGAGCTTCGAGTTGGCCGATGCCATCCAGGGGCCTGTCTTTATCCTTACCGATCAGTATCTGGCCGACTCCGTGCAAATTCTGGAAGAGCCGGTGGGCACCCTCATCGGTTGCCGAGAGGTGACGGCTTACGGCTCGGATTACCGGCGCTACCGATTGACCCCGGACGGCGTCTCTCCCCTGACCTTTCCCGGTATCGGCGAGGCCCTGGTCTGCGTCGATTCGGACGAGCATGACGAGGAAGGACGGATCACCGAGGACCTCGAGCTGCGGGTTCGCATGGTCGACAAGCGGCTTGCCAAAGAGGCGACAGCCCGCAGATACGTCCTGGCGCCCCAGGCGTTCGGCGATATGCAGGCCGATACGGTGCTGATCTGCTGGGGCTCCAACAAACTCATTGTCAAGGAGGCGGTCGATCGGCTGAATCAAGAGGGGGTGAGGATCGGGGGACTTCACTTTCGCCAACTCTATCCGCTCATCCCTGAAATGATCGAGGGATTGGGCCTCGGTCGCAAACGCCTCATCGGGATTGAAAACAACGCCACCGGTCAGTTTGCGAACCTGCTCAAGCAGGAGCTCGGTCTGACCGTCGGCGACCGCATCCTGAAGTACGACGGGACGTGTTTTACCGTGGATGAGATCTGTAAAAAGATAGAAGCTGTGAAGTTAAGAGGTCAGGACGTTGGGCAAAAAAATTGAGATGATCGGAGCGCGGAGTGTTTTTCTCGCAACTTCTCATCTTCTGAGCTTCTTAACTTTGCAATGGCAGGAGGAAATATGGTTTGGGCAGGCAACAGAGACATCGCATGGTGTCCGGGGTGCGGCGATTTCGGAATCCGAAACGCCTTGGAAGCGGCCTTGAAAGACCTTGCCCTTGCGCCGAACCAGGTTGTTATGACCTCCGGAATCGGCCAGGCGGCGAAGATGCCGCAGTATCTGGAAACCAACTACTTCAACGGCCTTCACGGCCGCTCGCTGCCGGTCGCCGTCGGGATCAAGCTGGCCCGGCCGGAACTCACGGTGATTGCAGTGTCGGGCGATGGCTGCCATCTCGGAGAGGGCGGCAATCATTTCATTCATACGATCCGCCGGAACCTCGACCTCACCATCCTCATCTGCGACAACCGGGTTTATGCCCTGACCAAGGGGCAGAGCGGCCCGACGACAGACCTCGGCGTGAAGAACGCCCTCGATCCGCAGGGAAATGAAAACACACCGCTCAATCCCCTGACCCTGGCCATTGTCATGGGCGCACCCTTTGTGGCGCGCGGTTTTGCAGGAGATGCCAAGGGGTTAACGCAGCTGCTCAAGGAGGCGATCGCCTTCAAGGGAACCGCCGTCGTCGATGTCATGCAGCCCTGCGTGTCCTTCAACAAGATCAATACCTACCAGTGGTACAGCGAACGAATTTACTCGCTCGGCCAACCGGCTCGGACAAAAGCGGAGGCCTTGGAGATCGCGGGCATCTGGGGGGATAAGATTCCCGTGGGAATCCTCTATCGGGATGAGCGGGTTACACCCAGGGCGCCGGGGAATCGTCTCTTCCGGCAGGGGTGCACGGAGGATGCTGTTTCGAGCTACATCGAAATGCGCCATCGCGACGGCCCGGGACACTAAAGAGAGGGGGCCCGAAAGCCCCCTCTCTTTTTACCCTGAATGCCGAACCCGGAACTAGTTCTTAAGTATCGCCTTCAGGTCCTCGTCCGGCGTCGTGATCGGCTTGATATTGAACTTCTCGACCAGGAAATTAAGAACATTGGGCGTAACAAAAGCCGGCAGCGACGGCCCGAGGCGGATATCCTTGATCCCGAGCGCCAGGAGCGTCAGCAGAATTGCGACGGCCTTCTGCTCATACCACGACAGAATCATCGACAGCGGCAGGTCATTGACGCCGATATTGAAGGCCTTGGCGAGCGCTACGGCGATCTGAATCGCAGAGTAGGCGTCGTTGCACTGCCCGATATCCAGGAGCCTCGGGATGCCGCCGATATCGCCCAGTTGCATGTCGAAGAAACGGAACTTCCCGCAGGCCAGGGTCAGAACCACGCAGTCCTTGGGGACCTTCTCAACAAATTCGGTGTAGTAGTTGCGTCCGGGCTTGGCGCCGTCGCAGCCGGCCACGAGGAAGAAGTGTTTGATCTGTCCCGCCTTGACGGCGTCGATGACCTTATCCGCCACACCGAGTACGGCATTGCGGCCGAAGCCCGCCAGAACACTGCCCTTGTCGGTGTCTTCCGTAAAGCCGGGCGTTGCCAGGGCCTTCTCGATCACCGGGGAGAAGTCGTTGCGATAGACGTGCTTGACGCCGGGCCAGCCCACCGGTCCCGCTGTGAAGATCCGGTCGCTGTAAACGTCCGACGGTCTCTGGATGCAGTTGGTGGTCATCAGGATCGCGCCGGGGAAGGCGGCGAATTCCTTCGCCTGGTTCTGCCAGGCCGTGCCGTAGTGGCCGACGAGGTGGGCATACTTCTTCAGGCCCGGATAGCCGTGGGCCGGGAGCATTTCGCCGTGCGTGTAGATATTGATGCCCTTGCCCTCGGTCTGCTGGAGGAGTTTTTCGAGATCCAGCAGATCGTGCCCCGAGACCAGGATGGCCTTTCCCTTCTTGGCGCCGAGCGGAACGCTCGTCGGGACCGGATGTCCATAAGCGCCAGTGTTGGCCGCGTCGAGGAGTTCCATTGCCTTCAGGTTGATCTCCCCGCATTTGAGGACCAGCCCCACAGCCGCGTCCATCGTCAGACCGGCGTCGGCCAGGGCGGCCAGCCCCTCAAGGACAAAGCGGTAGACCGCCGGGTCTTCCTTGCCCAGCAGGGCCGCGTGATGCGCGTATGCCGCAAAGCCCCGGATGCCGAACAGCAGGATATGCTTTAGCGACAGAATATCCTCGTTGGCGGCCGGATAGCTCTTTATCCCGGCCTGCTCGCCCGCGGCGATCAGTTCATCCAGAGTGGGAACGGCCTCTACACAACCGCAGCCGCAACCACAGCCGCCGCCCGCCCAGGCAGTCAATTCTTTTGTTCGCTCTTCAGTTGCCTGGATCAGTCTCGCCGTCTTTTCAGGATCAAAGTTGACGTTCGTCACGGTATCGAAAAGCGTAGCGACCATAAAACGGCCGAGGTCGGCGATGGCTTGCTCGCTCGCGCCCGCCTTGAGCGCCGCCTGGGATAATTCGACGAGCTTTTTTGTCAGAAGATCCTGCAAGGCCGCCTCGTTGGGCAGTTTGCCGCAGACACCGCTCTTTCCACATCCTGTGCCACCCGCGGTTTGTTCACATTGATAACAAAACATCGTCATAACCCTCCTTCTTCATTTTTTGGTGGTGTCATTTTGTTGGGTGAATTATGCTGACAGTGCGCGACGAAAACATTGACCTAAGTCAAGGGGCCGCATTTTTTATGAAAAAAATAAAACTGGGGATCAGTGCCTGTCTGCTTGGCCAGCCTGTCCGCTATGACGGGGGGCACAAGCTCGATCCCTTTCTGAAGGAAACACTTGGACAGTATATCGAATTCGTTCCGATCTGTCCAGAAACGGCGCTGGGACTGGGCGTGCCCCGCGAGGCGATGCGCTTGGTCGGCGATCCGGAGGCGCCGCGGCTGGTAACGATTCAAAGCAATATGGATCACACGCGCCGGATGTCCGTGTGGGCCGCCCGTGGCGTCACGGCGCTCGAGAAGGAAGAACTCGACGGCTTTATCTGCAAGAGCCGCTCGCCCTCCTGCGGGATGGCACAGGTCAAGGTGTATCCGGCAGACGGGCCGCCGGTGAAAAGAGGCACGGGGCTCTTTGTCCGCGCCTTTATGGAACGCTTTCCGCTCCTGCCGGTCGAGGACGAGGAGCGGCTCCACGATCCGGAACAAAGAGAGCACTTCATCGAGCGGATCTTCGCATTGAGGCGCTGGCGGCAGTGCCTGGCGCAGGGGAAAAGCGCAGGGCGGCTGGCCGCGTTTCATACCGCCCACAAACTTATCGTGCTGTCGCACAGCGAGAAACACTACCGCTTGCTTGGCCGTCTCGTGGCGCAGCCGACGACAATGTCTGTGACGGAACTCTACGATCGCTATCAGGCGGCTTTCCTGGAGGCGCTGGCCCTGAAGGACACGCGGCGTAAGCACGCCAATGTTTTGCAGCATATCCTGGGGTATTTCAAGAAGCAGCTTTCCACCGACGAGAAGCAGGAAATGCTCGAGCGCATCGAGCTTTATCGCAAAGGCGTTTCTTTGCTCATTGTGCCGATGACGCTGTTGCATCACTATGTCCGGAAATACGATCAGCCATATCTCAAGGGGCAGGTGTATTTGGCGCGAGATTCTGTGGAGCTGCAGTTGAGACACCACGCATAGAAAACAGTAAATAGTAAATAGTGATCATCCTGTGAAAAGTCAAAGGGAATGAGGATGACGGGATGGCTCTCTGCCGCTCAGAAATCTTTTTCCGGCATGTTGGGCGCTGGATTGCCAATGCCGTCGGGCCGGAAAAATCTTTGATTGAAGACTCACCGGAGCCTGCCTGTGCGTAACCGCACGCAGACAGGCAAGCTCCGGCGAATCTCCGATTCCCAGGGTAGATCGTCAGTTCTGATGCGCTCGCTTGTCCCGCCGCAAGCAGCGGGGAATGCGCTCGCTAACGAATTCGCGTTTGAGACCCATCCCGTCATCCTCTTGTTTTATGATGGATACGTTATTCGATTTTTTACGAGACCATCAATAGTGACGAGTGACAAGGCGAAAGAGCATCTGTGGTATCACGGCGATTTAACCGGAACAAAATGGCGACTTGGCCAGAAGTGGCAATTATCGGTTAATAAAGACTCCAGGAATTCTTCTTTTCAATTGTGAGCTGGTAACCCGAAACTGTGAACCGGCGTTATTAAATGATGAATGATCTGAATAAGTCGAACGAAAACAAAGAAAAAGAAATCCGGAGAAAGCTTCTGGCGTGGTATCGTAAGAACGGTCGGGACCTGCCGTGGCGGCAGACGTCGGATTCCTATTGTATCTGGATTTCGGAGATCATGTTGCAGCAGACGCAGGTCGATACGGTGATCCCGTATTATCGGCGGTTTCTCAAACGCTTTCCCGACGTGCAAACACTGGCCGCGTCCCCCCTCGAAGAGGTCCTCAAACTCTGGGAAAATCTGGGGTATTATTCGCGGGCCCGCCATCTCCACGCCGCTGCCGCGGCGATTGTAGCGCAGCATGGCGGCCGGTTCCCCGATGATCCGAAGGCCGCTCTGAAGCTGCCCGGGATCGGCGCTTATACCGCGGGGGCGATCCTCAGCATTGCCTATGGGAAGCGCCTGAGCGCAATCGACGGCAACGTCAAGCGCGTTATAGCCAGGCTCTATGCGATAGAAGCCCCTGTTTCTGAAAAGGGGGCTGCGCAGAGGATTGCGTCGCATCTCGATATCCTGATCCCGGCGCGCACGCCCGGCGACTTCAATCAGGCTCTGATGGACTTGGGGGCCACGATCTGCCTGCCGAACGGCCCGCGATGCGAAGTCTGTCCGGTCCGCCATCATTGCAGCGCCTTTGCAGGACAGATGCAGGACCGGATCCCTATCGTGGTCAAAAAGAAACCCCTAGCACGCCGCCATGCCGTGGGGGTACTGATCCGGGATAAGAAAGGGCGAGTGCTCATCATGCAGCGATCGGGACGTGGGCTTCTGGCCGGACTCTGGAAACTTCCCGGTGGTTTTCAGGAAACGTGCGAATCCTTGACAGAGGCCCTGACGCGGACGGTGCAGGAGGAAACGGGGCTGACCCTTGCGGCGGTCGAGGAGGCCGCGGCTGTCGATCATGCTTTTACGCATTTCAAGATGACGCTTCACGGGTTTTGCTGTAAGCGATTCACCGGGCGTGTGCGGGCCGGCGAGGGACTCGTCTGCCGATGGATCGCGGAAACGGAATTGTCGGCCTTTGCATTTGCGAAGGCCGATCGGCTGCTCATCAAGCGCATGCTGGCGCATTGCAGCTGATTCGGTTTTGGGGAGCAGGGGTCTTCATTTTTTTTCGGAAATATTGTAAAACCCTTTTCGACAACTTTGCCATCACGGGAATGCGGGGCACTGCGCATACGAGAAAGGAACGAAAAAGCTATGAACGCAACTGGAAATTGGGGCACCATAACGGCGGATCTTGCCGTACGCATACGCCAACAGCGTCCGCTGATCCATCATATCACCAACTATGTGGTCATGAACGATACCGCAAATGCGACGCTGGCGATCGGCGCCTCTCCGGTGATGGCGCATGCCTTGGAAGAGGTCGCCGAATTGGCGCAGATTGCGGGGGCTCTGGTTCTCAATCCGGGAACGCTTTCGACAGACTGGGTCGAGGCGATGCTCGTTGCGGGGAAGCAGGCCAACGCCGTCGGGGTCCCAATCGTCTATGACCCCGTCGGTGTCGGAGCGACCCGGTTACGCAATGAAACAGGCGCCCGCTTTCTCCGCGAGCTTGATCTGGCGGTTATTCGGGGCAATGCCGGAGAGATCGGCGCGTTGTCCGGCGTGGGCGGCATGGTTCGCGGCGTGGATTCCGCGGCAGACCTGGAGGATGCGCAAGCGGTTGTGGCGGCGTTTGCCCGGCGACAGAAGAGCGTTGTCGCTATCACCGGTGCCTTGGATCTTCTCTCCGATGGTCAACGGGTGGTCGGTGTGGATAACGGACATCCGATGTTGCAGAACATCACGGGCAGCGGTTGCATGGTGACGGCGGTGATCGGCGCTTTCTGCGCGGTTGAAGAAGATTATCTCGTGGCCGCCGCGGCTGCGCTCGCCTATTACGGTCTTGCCGCGGAAGTGGCAGGTGGAAAAACGAAAGGCCCGGGGTCGTTCCGAACGGCCCTGCTCGATGCCCTCTATCAGCTCACGCCCGATCAGGTTGCGCAGGGCGTCCGGATGGTGAGCCTCGTATGAACACGCGCAAGATTGATTACAGTCTCTATCTCGTGACCGATACAGGACTTTCGCGCGGGCGGAGCCACGAGGCTATTGTGGCCGCGGCCCTGCGGGGTGGTGTGACGGTTGTTCAATATCGCGAGAAAGATGCCTGCACGAGGGACATGGTTCAGACAGCGAGGCGGCTCTTTGAGCTGTGCCGGGCATATGGGGCGCCCTTTATCGTAAACGACCGTCTGGATGTGGCCCAGGCGGTCGGCGCAGACGGCGTTCATGTCGGTCAGGAGGACATGTCGGTGCCGCTGGCCCGGCGTCTGCTTGGTCCGAACAAGATTATCGGGGTTACGGCGCACACGGTCGAAGAGGCGCTTCAGGCCATTGCCGAAGGGGCTGATTACATCGGAGCAAGTCCCGTTTTTGCAACGGCCACCAAGTCAGATGCAGGCAAGCCGATCGGAGTTGATGGCCTTCTCGGAATCGTCCGGGCGTCCTCCGTTCCCGTTGTCGGCATCTCCGGGATTGGCGCCAACAATATCGCCGAGGTCATTCGTGCCGGCGCCGCCGGCGCCGCTGTCGTATCGGCCATTGTTGCCGCTGAGGATGTGGAAGGAGCGGCCAATGACCTCTACCGCCGTCTCTGCGATGCTCGGTTTGTTGCGGGTATTAGCGGTCGGCCTTGAACGCGTCGTGAAAAGTGACGACACCGCGGGGCATCGGTTCTTCCTGGGGGAGGGCAAGGAGGTACTGCGGCGGTACGCCGTCCAAAACGAGTTCGGGCGGATTCTTGAAGCCGAACTGAACGTAATATCCAGGATCCCCGACCAGAACACAGCCATGTGCGCCTATCGTCCTGAGGCGATTCAGTCCCTCCAGGAACAGGGCCTTTCCGACACCTTTTCGCTGGAAGGCCGGCAGGACCGAGAGGGGGCCTGCGCCATACCAGTTTTCGCTTTCACCCGATATTGTCACCGGTGAGAAGGCCACGTGACCGACGGCCTTTCCGTCGATCTCCGCGACCAATGATACTGTCAGGGCATCGGCCGCCCGCAACGCGCGAACGATAAACGATTCGGTCTGCTTGCTGTAGGGATGATTCTCGAAGGCGGTTCGGGTGATTTCGTCGATGACCTCAACGTCAGATGTCGCCTCATTTCTGATCAGCATTCAAAGCTCCATATAATTATGATAGCCGTGTCAGAGTGTCCAAGCGGAAGGGCTGTCGTCGCATCCGCAAACGTATACTCAGGGTTTCACGCCGACGGCCTTGAAAAAGGTATAGCAGAAAACCCCGTCCGGCGCTGTTGTCCGGTGAAGCGCTTCGATCCCCCTATCAAAAGTCGCCTCGTCTATCAAGCCGTTTGCAAGGGCGTCGGTCCGGATGCCCCGGATCATCGCCGTGAAGGTGTTTTGGGTAAAGCCCGTGACGAGCTGGGGTTTGCTTGAATCGACATAAACCATGCGGGGCGAAACACTGAGCGCGCCGAATCCCGCCGCCGTCAGGAGCGGATAGAGCTCCCGGCCGATGTTGGCGTTTCCGCCGCCGCGTCTCTGAAGCTCGATCTGGCACCGGATTGCGCGATGCGCCGCCTCGCTGTCCGGGTAAAAATAGGTCGAACCGTGATCCCCCTCGATGACCGTCAGGGTGCCGCCCGTCTTAAGGAGCCCCTTCAGAATAGCCAAGGCGTCCAGAGGGCGGGCGAGGTGTTCGAGGACAAAGCAGACGAAGATATGGTCGAAGGATTCCGCCGGGAAGCCCGTGTTGAAGAGATCCGCTTGCAGAAAGGAGACATTCGCGTATCCAGCCGCCTCGATTTTCTTTCGGGCGGCCTCAACGGAAGACGCAGAGATATCGATCGACGTGATCAAGGCCTCGGGACTGTTAGCGGCCAGGGTAACCGTCTGCGCCCCCACCCCGCATCCGGCCTCCAAGACGCGGCTTCCCGGAGGGTACGCGGTATCGGCGTGCAGCAGATCCGCAAGCGTTGCTGCCTGGTCCTGGAGACGGATGTTTTCGTACGGGTCATATCCGTGGACGTATGATGTCGGTGCCTGTTTCATGTTTCGTTTTCTTTTAGAGAAGCCCGGCAGCCCAAAGTCCAGACAAAAGCGCCAACGGCATGACGATCAGCAGCGCGTAGCCGGCCCGGCGATGCCAGAGACGCAGCTGCGCGCGCCGGTTGCGAAGCCTGAATTGCAGGTAACCGATGATGGGCGCCGCTACCCCCAGAAAGACCGTAACAGCCCCCGCCCAGGTGTGGGGGTGATCGAAATGCTCCAGCTTCATTCGCCAGATCATGAAAAATGCCGCCGTGAAACCGGCGACCAGACCGGCGGCTCCTGCCGCGCCCGCGACGCGGTGTGCCTTCAGCCACCAACTGCGGGATCGCAAAAGACTCGCAAAGCTCACGCCGGCCAGGATGCACAAGGCGCCCAGAATCATCATCAGCACATGAAGGAGGATCAAAGGCATAAGGCGTTATCCACTATTGTTGGCGTTTATTCGCTGACAGTCAGTTTTTCGGATTTGGAACCGAACCGGTTACAGGTGGCCTTGGCCTCGAGAACATCGCCTGGGGCGGCATTCACGGTCACGGCATAAACGAAGGTCTCCTTGGCCTGATTGCCGAAGTGATGCTCGTCAACGACCTTGCCGTTTTTTCTAATCTCGATCTTCTTGATGTAATGGTTTTCGGCGTAGTGGTTGTGGCTGACCGTAACATTCAGGTTATTCGTCCCCGGCTGATAGGTGAGGACCACCCGCTGCGGCGCATGCGCATAGGAAATGGACGGCGCTGAATATAACGTCATTGCAGTGGCCAAGAGGATCAATAAGACGAAAAGGCACGGCGGCTTTATTTTTATTGACATGACTTTCCCTCCTTTGATGGTGTTGTCAATAAGCTTCAGAGAACTTCCACGCTAAAATCGTTTATCCCATGTTTTGAATTTCTTTTTACAGTAATTGTTAAGTGACTTGAAATCCTTGAAATATTGGCTTGCTGCTTTTGGAATTGGATTGCCATGTTCACATGCATCCTGAGAATGCTCTCGGCAAGTAATTGGGCGGTATTCGTAAATTCCGCATTTCCCATTGTCTTTCAAATGAGCGCAATGATTGTAGATGATAAGATACCAGCCTGTACAATCTCTAAATGCGCTTATATTATCATGAGACAACTGCCATAGTAATCCGTCAAAGTCTCGAATAGTGCGTGGCGTCGGTATTTTTACAGTAATGTAGTGGCAGCATAACTGGCCACAATCAAAGCATTTGATTAGGGGGGTATGAGCTGGATCAGTATTTTTCATAATATATTAAGTTCAAGCAAAAAGAAAGTTATCCGCTATTGCTAACATGAACTTCACCGGGAGGCGAATGCCTTTCCTCGCCGATCCGGTGGAACGTTTAGTTCGGTGTTCTTTCTTTCCGAGAACAGATAAGGGATCTCGTTATCCTGTAACCTCACCATGAAAGCGAACTTGTCCAATGAGAATCCAAGTTGCCAACCATGACCAAGGACAGTGAAGTCAAATCGGTCAGCGGTATGAGAACGAAAGGACTCATTGATGCATAGACCGTCGATTGACAGTTCTTGCTCCGGATCGGCCTTTGTTATGTCTTGGAATACCCATCTGACGTCTTGCGCGGTCGCAAAAACTAGCTTTGCGGTAGCGACATGCAACTCATAGTTTGAAGTCATTGGGATTTCCCAACAGTCCCGTCTAATCGGGATTGTGAGCTTTCTGCCTTTTATGACGACGTCTTTCAGGAGAAAGCCTGCATCATGAATTAGGCTGCTCAGAAACGTCAAGTCGTGGAGAAAATTCGGAGGATGTCGGAGTTCGTAGCGTACCTTCCTCGGTTTTCCTCCGAAATATTCAAAGAAAATTTTCGTGAAATCCGGCTGGTTCATTTCGCGTCTCCATCGCACCGAACAAATATTATGCGTAATACACATTTTCAGATTTTTGGTAATGATTATTACCAGATTTTTTGACGTATATCATCAGAATATGCCGGAATTAATAAACAGTTTCGTTGAATAATTCAATAAAAAGTGCTTAGTTGCAGTAGAAAAGTATCTGGCATCTTGCGGGTTTTCCTATTGCGGCGTCCGGATGTGCTTTGTCTGAAAAAGGGATGGACTGAGTGATTATGAAAATATCCGATCTGGGTGAATTCGGGTTGATCGACCGCATCCGCGGGATGCTGCCGGAGGCGGCCCCGGATGTGATCGTCGGGATCGGCGATGACGTGGCCGTATTGCGGGGCAGCGAAGGCAAGGTCTGGCTGGTCACGTGCGACGTCCAGATGGAGGGTTCGCACTTCCTGCGCCAGAGCGTTTCGCCGCGCGATCTCGGCCACAAGGCGCTTGCCATCAACCTGAGCGACATTGCCTCTACGGGGGGGGTACCGCGCTTTGCCTTGATTTCGCTGGGACTCCCGAAGGATCTGCCGGTCGCGTTTATCGATGAACTCTATGCGGGGCTGCGCGATGAGGCGCAGGCGTCGGGAACGGCATTGATCGGCGGCAACATCTCGGGATCGCAGCTAGGCTTCTTTATCGATATCTTTGTAATGGGCGAAGCGCCGGAGGGTGAGATTCTTTTACGGGAAGGGGCGCGCCCCGGCGACAAGATCCTCGTGACGGGCAGCCTCGGCGATGCCGCGGCGGGGATCGCGATGCAGCTCGATAAGGCGCTTACTTCAACAGATGACTATACGGGGATCACTGCGCGGCGCTTCAGCCGTCCCGCGGCGCGCTTGAACGAGGGCCGGATGATTGCGCAGTCGCGCCTGGCAACGGCGATGCTCGATGTGAGCGACGGCCTGGCCGGGGATCTCGGTCATATCTGCGAACGCAGTCATGTCGGCGTTCGCGTTGACGCAGAGCGGCTTCCGGTGCATCCTGAAAATCGCCGCCTCTCGAAAGTGTGCCGCAATCACGAATGGCACTTTTCCCTTTTCGGGGGAGAGGACTACGAGCTCCTCTTTACAGTCCCAGCTGCTCATGCAGAAGCGCTTGCACAACAGATCACTTCCGAAACGGGTACGCCGGTTTCGATCATCGGCGAGGTGCTCGCTGAGAACGAAGGCCGTCAGTTGGTATTGCCGGACGGAAGGATTGTGACGCTGGAACCGAAGGCCTGGGATCATCTGAAAGACAGAAGTTGAGAGGTTGAGAAGCTGAGAAGTTAAGCAAAAACAGCAAGCCCGAAGCCCGGTTGTGCAAAAGACGTTAGACGCAAGTCAGGGACTGTTTGGCGTATACGAGGGTAACGTATGAGCGTGGAGGGCTTTATGGGGCGGTGGCGTTTACATCTGCTGATTGCGTTGGCCGTGCTTTTTCTCTGGCCATGCCTGGCAGGCAGTGCCCGTGCCGGTCTTACCGAAGACCTGAACCGGTGCGCGGCGGAGACTGACGACGCAAAGCGACTGTCCTGCTATGACAAGGTGGCCGGGCATACACAACCGGCTAACGCTGCTGTCATACCTGAAATCGTCCCGACGGAGAAGCCGGTCCAGCCGGTTTTTATTTCCATGATGGAGCGCCTATGGGATCTCGATCCGGAAAGCCGTAAACACTCGCCGCCGATCCGGCCTTATCGCCCCTCTTATATTCTGCTGGCGACCTACAATAACACCCCGAATGAAAATACTCAGCTGGACGTTGACCCGGACGCAAAGGCGGACAGCAAGGAAGTGAAGTACCAGATCAGCGGCAAGGCCCGGATTATTCCGGACGGTTTTCTTGGCGAGCACATCGATGTGTGGCTGGCTTATACGCAGACCTCCTTCTGGCAGCTCTATAATTCGGCATTCTCTTCGCCCTTCCGCGATACGAACTACGAACCCGAAGGGATTATTACCTGGCGCACGAACTACGACCTCTTCGATCTTGGCTTGCTCAACGGTCGCATGATCAATTTGGGATTCGATCATCAGTCCAACGGTCGGGCCAGACCGTCATCAAGGAGTTGGAACCGGGTATACGCGGAGTTTGGTTTTGAGAAGGTTTTCAACCGGACAAATCGCGAGTCGGGCCGTAACGAGTTCAACCTGTATATCAAACCCTGGTTCCGGATACCGGAATCGACCGGCAGCGATGATAATCCGGATATCGACGCCTATCTGGGGTATGGCGAGATTTTGGGCGTTTATTACTGGCGGGATCATCGTTTCGAGATTATGTTTCGCAATAATCTGCGTATCAATAGAAACAAAGGGGCGGTGCAACTCGGCTGGAGTTTCCCGTTGCCTTTTCACTGGCTTGCCCACGACCGCATCAGCGGCTACATCCAGTATTTCAATGGGTATGGAGAGAGTCTGTTGGACTATAACGCCAGCTCGAACCGTATCGGGATAGGCGTGATGCTGCCGACCTGGAGCTGGTGATAAAGACCGACGTTCAGAAGATGAGAAACTGAGAAGTTAGGCAAAAGGCGCTCCATACGCACCTTGTCATTCTTTCTCAACTTCTCAGCCTCTTAACGTCGCAACTTCGTTTTTACGTGCAGGGCAGGGTCATCTCCATGATGAGGCCGCCGTCGGGGGCGTTTCTGGCGACGATACTGCCGCCATGCCTGCGGAGGGCTGCCTCCGCGATTGCCAGACCGAGCCCTGTGCCGGCGCTTAGCGCACCGCTTTCCGCCACGCGGTAAAATGGCCTGAAAATCAGATTTAACTCCGATTCCGGAACGCCCTCGCCGTGATCCCTGATGACAATGGATGCCGTCCCTTTGGCCTCCTCTGTGCCGGCACAACGCAGGGTGATCTCTACGGTGCTGTCAGGCGGGGTATGAGAAAGGGCATTGCGTACCGTGTTTTCAAAGGCGCGCCGCAGTAATTCCCGGTTGCCATGAACGCTGCACGGACGGCTCTCCAGGAGGGTCGTCCTGTTTTGCCCCGCTTCGTAATTCGCGTCCGCGATCACTTCTTCCAATAGTTCTTCAAGATCGACGGGAGCCTTTGCGATATTGACCGGGTCCATCTCAATCCGGTTCAGGGTGAGGATCTGTCCGATCAGCCGATCCAGTTTCCGGACCTCGTTTTCCATGCGACTCAACAGGTCTTCCCCCTCCATCCCAAAGCGCTTCCGGCAGAGTTCCAAAGAGACATTGAGGCGGGCCAGCGGGGAACGCAATTCATGGGAGACGTCCCTTAACAGATTCTGCTGCGACACCAAGAGCGTCTCGATCCGCTCGGCCATCAGGTCGAAATCGGCAGCCAATCCGGCCAGTTCATCCTTGTGTGAGGAAAGGGCATGACCGACGCGTATGGAAAGATTGCCTCCGGCGAGTTGTCGCGCGGCATGGCCCAAAGTGAATATGGGGCGGGTCAGATAGCGGGCGAGGAGAAAACACGCCAGTCCGGACAGAACCAATGCGATAAACAGCCTAACGTAAAAGTGTAGCGGCGAAAAACCCGGCGGCGGACCGGGGGGTGGCATTGGGTGAAGTCCAAAACCGGGCCTTTGGTCGGAGGAAGGTCCGAAATGAGGACCTTGCATAGGGGGTGGAACAGGTCCCATCGGGAATGGATGCGGACGAATGGATACGAAGCTATAAGTACCCTTCAGCCCTGCGATCTTTTCTGCCATGGCGCTGAAGTGCTCGTCGTGCAATTCGCCGCCATCGTACCGGTCGCTCATGACGGAGGCAATCATCTCCTTGGTTTTTCCGCTCATGGGGCGACCACTGATTTCATGGCCCGCTTTATCGAAGAGAAACGCCTGAACGCCCGTTGCTTTCTCCAGGCGCGAGAAAAAATCCTTTAGAGAAGGTGCACCCTCCTGATCGTAGATGCGCACGGCTTCAGTACCGTAGAATGAGATGGTCTTGCCCACGGTTTGTCGCCAATGCCGAATCATCGGTCCGGATCCTGTCAGGTGATCCAGATACACGAAGGTGCTGACAATCACGATGGTCGTCAGCAGAAAGCTCAGGTAGATTTTTAAAAAGAGACCGAATCGTTTCATCAGGACCTTGTTGTTATACCTCCGGCATTGCCTCTTGAGACGGATCATAAGCGCCGGCGGGTGCCGCATAGATATAACCGGAGCCCCGAACGGATTTGATGGGGCCTGCCTCCGTACTTAGAGCCCCTAGCTTTTTGCGAAGCTTGCTGACGTGGACGTCGATACTCCGGTCGTATGGAGAGAGTTCCCGACCGAGGACGTCCTGAGAGAGTTGTTCCCGCGACATGATCCGTCCGGCATTTTTAAGGAGTAGTTCGAGAAGGCTGAATTCGACGCCGGTCAAATCGATTGGATGCTCCAGACAGTAAGCTTGCCTTGCGCCGGGGTCAAGCTCTACGCAACCGACTCTATAACGAGCGGTCATCGGGGAGCCGGCAATGCCCGTTACAGTGGCCGCAGACCGTCTCAAAATGGTCCGGATGCGCGCCAGTAGCTCCCGCGGGTTGAAGGGTTTGGGGATGTAGTCGTCGGCCCCCATTTCCAGACCGACAATCCGATCGACGTCTTCACCGCGCGCCGAAAGCATCAGAATCGGAATGTCGGTTGTACTGCGAAGGAACCGGAGAACGTCGAAACCGTTTATCTTACCGGGAAGCATTACATCCAGAATAATCAGACTGAAGTTGCCCGTCTGTGCCATGTCCACGCCTTTTTCTCCCTGGTGGGCGGTCTCGATTCTGAAACCCTCCGGTTTCAAATACTCCGCGAGGAGCGAACAGAGTTCCACGTCGTCGTCGATAACCAATATGCGATCGTATATTTCTTCCATCTTCTTTCGTTCTCCATCCGGCTGAGGCGCATTTGGCGATTAAACAGGCAAGAATTTCCGCTTTCCGGTTAAATGTGAATTGTAAAGTATCACGGAATAAAGGATATCCGCGTTAAGAAGTGTAAAGCAGTCACTAAGATAAAACAACCCCCCCCTCTATCTGGTTTCAGGCTTTTTCAGTGTCGATTCAGAACAGGACTATCCGCCAGCGCGAGTGGATTATAGCTCGCTGCTGGAAATGCGAACAAATCGCCATAGGGCGACTCCCCCTAAGGAACGAAGCGTCGCCGGGACATTCTCGCGGAGCCTTTAATCCGAGAGCGGTTAATAATTGTAAAGTTGATTGCGGTCTGGATCGAACGGGTGCCGATCGGCACAGGCATGGCCTCTTAGCTATCCATATGATGGCCGACTGCAAAGACTTCCCACTGGGACTTTGCATCGCTTGAGGTTCGCTTAACAAATATTAACAGGTGCTAAGGGGGGGCGTATGCCGACAAGTATGTCGAGAAGAGCACAGAAGAAAGGAGTCAATTATGATTAGTTCAAACAGCAACAGCAGTTCAGGTGATGCCATGCTTGTCAAGATGCGACAGACACTCTTCACCCAGCTGGATCAGAACTCGGACGGTCTGATCGGCAAAACGGAGCTGCAAAGCGCATCAGGGAAGAGCGACACGCAGATTGACGCATTTATCAAGGCGTTGGATACGGATAGCGACGGTGCTATCAGTCAACAGGAGTTCGAATCGGGACTGGCCAAACTCCAGCAGGAGATGATGCCGGGCGGCGCTCCGCCGCCACCTCCACCAGCAGGAAATGCGACAGATTCCGAAAGTGACTCCGATAGCATCTCGACGGACATGAGTTCGCTCTGGCAGGCCCTGCAGTCGGGAGACACAACGAGTGCGCAGACCCTATTGGAGCAACTCCAGTCGGATCTGGCGTCGGTGAGCGGAACGTCTTCGACTACCGACAGCACGACATCGAGCACGGACAGTTCCAATCCGTTGGCCACCGACCTTAACACGATCAAAGAGGCGTTGGCGTCGGGGGATTTGGACAGTGCCAAGAGCACGTTCCTGCAGGTCGCTCAGCACCTTCAAGGGCCGCCACCTCCGGATGGAAAAGGGCAGGGGAGCGATGATTTTGCGGCAAATGGCAGCGACATGCAATCGGATCTCCTCGGTAAGTTAATCGATATGATTGCTGCATCGGCAGCGGGCTCGACGTCCGGTTCGACCGATTCTTTATACGCCTAGGTTGTCGCGTTATTTTGAGTCCAGCAGCAAGCGCATCTCTCCCAGGTTGCCGGGAGGGATGCGAGCGAATCACGTTTAAATATCTGCTTTCAGGATCAGAGGCTCGCCGGATCTTACTCCGGCGGTCTTCGATAAGAGACTGCTCGTCGGCATGGCGGGCGACCGTTCTTTCCAAGAGACCGGCCGCCCGCTTTCTATTTTGTACCTCACAATTCTTGAGAATCTCTTTTATGTATATTTGAGTCACACGAGCTCTCCGAAGCCGGCTGATATCTGCAGCCTTCCTGCTCCGGAGAAATTTGGAAATTTTTCTGTATTTACATGCGAGGCGTCTTGAGATATACATGCTCGACTGCACGCAATCATCGCAACCATGAAATGGTTTTATCAACGACGCCTTCTGCGGGACGCTTTGTCCCTCGACCTTTTTTAGGTCCATGGCGGCGGCCTTTGCTTGTTAAGTCTCCCAGAACCCATGAATCCGTTAATGAACGCATCCCCGCAGCTTGCCGCGGGGGCAGCGGGCAAATCGGAACGGAACGTTTTCCTTGGGGATCGGAGATGCTTCGGAGCTTGCTCTGGGGAATCTTCAATGGTTAGCCCGATATAAAAATATAAAGGTTTCCAGAACCGGCCGATCCGGATGGCATTGATCGAATATTGATTTTCAACCTCGGGGGTAGACATGAAGACATTCAAAAAGATACTGGTTGCCAACCGCGGCGAAATAGCGGTTCGCGTGATGCGTACCTGTCAGGATATGGGTATCAAAACGGTCGCGATTTACTCCCAGGCGGATGCCGATTCGCTTCATATCAAGCTGGCGGACGAGGCTTATGAGATCGGCCCGCCCGAGGCGCTGTCGAGCTATCTCAATATCGACAAGGTTCTCGATACCGCCGAGCGCAGCGGCGCCGAGGCGATCCATCCCGGTTATGGATTTCTCTCTGAAAACCCCGAATTTGCCGAAAAGGCCGAGCAGCGCGGGATCACGTTTATCGGTCCGACGAGCGAGTGCATGTCCAAGGCGAAGCCCAAGAATCGGGCACGGCAGATGATGAAGATGATCAATATCCCTGTTACGCCCGGATCGGATGAAGGCATCACCGACATCGGCCCCAAAGGGCTTAATCAGGCTCGTGAAATAGCAGAGGCCATTGGCTACCCTGTCGTGGTCAAGCCTTCCGGCGCCGGCGGCGGCATCGGGATCTCAATCGCCAATAACCAGAAGGAACTGGACAGGGCTGTCGAGGCGGCCAGCAACCGCGGGCGCAAGGCCTTCGGACTCTCCGTTTTCTATATTGAAAAGTATCTGACCAATGTGAAGCACGTTGAGTTTCAGATTGTGGCGGATCAATTCGGGAATATCGTTCACCTGGGAGACCGTGACTGCTCGGTGCAGCGCCGCTTCCAGAAACTCGTCGAAGAATCACCCTGTTCGGTTCTGTCGCCCCACCTGAGAATGAAGATGGGGGCCGCAGCCATCGATGTGGCAATGGCCCTCAATTATGTCGGTGCCCTGACCGTCGAGTTCTTTTATCTGCCCGATGATCCGACGGTCTTTTATTTTAACGAAATCAACTCCAGGCTTCAGGTGGAGCACTGCATTACCGAGATGGCTACCGGTATCGACCTGGTCAAGGCCCAGATCAAGATCGCCGCGGGCAATCCCCTTGAATTCGATCAAGATGATATCCGATTTATCCAGCATGCCGTTGAGTGTCGCATCAATGCGGAAGATCCGTTGAACTTTGTGCCCTCGCCAGGGCGGATCAGCCGCCTAAGGCTTCCGCTGGGACCTGGGATCCGAATCGATGAAGGAATCTATGAGGGCGCTCCAGTCCCCTATTACTACGATTCGCTGCTCATGAAGCTGATTAGCTGGGGGCGGACGCGTGACAGCGCCATCGACAGAATGAGACGGGCGCTCGGCGAACTTCGCATCGACGGCGTCAAGACCACAACGATTCTGCAGCGCGTCGTTATGGAGGACGAGGACTTCGTGAGCGGCCGCTATACGACGGCGCTGCTCGAGAAGAGCAGTATCCGTGAGAAGGTCAAAAAAGCGATAAGTTAATTCGAAGGGCCAGACGATTCACCAATTTGGTCTCCGGGAAGGCTCATCCCCGCTGGTGCGAATCTGTCAACGCGCGTATTCCTCCAGCTAACCGCGGGAACGGGAGTGGATCATAGCGGAACGTTTTCCTAGAGGAACGGAGATCCACCGTGGCTTGCCTCGGGAAATTTCCGATTCTTTGGACGAGAGGCAAAACGATCATGGCTATTGATTGGGGAACCATCTTTCATATTGAGTGGACGCCGGCCTTTCTTCTTTCCTTCCTGAATATATTTTTCATCGACTTGATCCTGTCTGGGGACAACGCCGTGGTCATTGCCATGGCGGTTCACACTCTTCCCAAAAAACAGAGAATGAAAGGCATTGCCCTAGGAACGATAGGGGCGGTCGCCCTTCGAGCGCTCTTCACGGGTTGCGTTGCTCTGCTGTTGGAGGTTCGATTTATCAAATTTGCCGGCGGCTTACTGATTCTCTGGATTGCTTTCAAACTCTTTACGGACGCCGGTGGCGGCAATGACCACGGGAAATACGCCGCCAGTGTGTGGCAGGCTGTCCGAATTATTGTGATCGCCGATCTGACCATGGCGCTTGACAACATGTTGGCTGTCGGCGGGGCCGCCCACGGTAATTTCCTTCTCTTATTGATTGGCTTGGCGATGAGTATCCCAATGGTCATTTTCACCAGCAAGGTGCTGGCTTCTTTAATGGATCGATATCCTGTTATCGTTATAATCGGGGGAGGCATTTTAGGGCAGGTCGGCGGCAGCATGATCATGACGGATCCCTTTCTGATACGGTGTCTCCAGCCCTCGAAACCAGTTGTCTATGCTGTAGAGATCCTCTGTGCGGGGGGCGTTCTAATCATCGGCCGTCTGTGGGCGAAACGACAGGTGCCGAACGCGGGCAACTAACTAACGGTGCGGAGCCGGTCCAGTTCTTTCCGACTTTCAAGCTAACTTTATTTCTCCGCAACCCCAATGACATTGGGAATTGGCATTTGGCGACCGCTAATATTCTCCGTCGCATCGCCTCCAAATTCATAGACCCCGGCCAGATCCAGAGAGGTTTGGCCGCTTCTGATCGAGAGACTCGCCAGCGGCCCCCCCTCCAGATGCATTCCCCGGACGATGTGGAGTCCCATAGACGTGATGATCCGGTTGAAATCCCACATCGTCAGCGGCGTCTGGCAAAAGAGAAACAGAATTTTCCCCTCACGATCCGTGGCCACGGCGGCTTCGCTCCATTTTTTTTCTGAGCGTTCCCAGACGTTCTGACCGTCTCCCTTCAGTAGGCGCAGGTTCTGAACAACCGAGCCATAGCTGGTCAACTTCTTTTTACTTTCAGGCTCATCGAGATCGACCATGAGTGCGGCGGGCATTCCCGGCACCAGCGGTTCCAGGGCGAGCACGGAGGCGTACTTCCTGTTCCATCGTCCGTTTTGGATGTGTGACCCGACGCGCAGGTATCCGACGTTGGTGGAGTAGTCCTTGAGGAACATGCCCGCATTGATGGCTGCCAAGAGGTGAAAATCGTCGCACCACGCCGATGCCGTACGGAGCTTGGCGTCTGTCTGCGATGCGGTCAGCAGTCTGAGTTTGAAGCGGGAGGGATCAATCCGCAAGACGTGGATCTTCACTGCTGGCGACATTGGCGCACTGATTCCGTAGATTCTGTATTCCATCCCAGCCGCGAGTTGCTCCACCCGGATCGGTTCTTGAGCAAGCGCCGCACGCGCAACACCAAACCAGCAGAGAACGCCAAGAGTCCACAAGGCGGTTTTGCGCAGAGTCAATGTGCAGGAGTTATCGGAGTGAACGTACATCGACGGAGCTAACATCCTTTTCGTGTCAAGAGATTATTGCGGTAACCAATTAGAGCCTTCAGTTTCCTGAAGCGAAATTGCAGGGCGAACGACTGCCAGACCATAGCATGGATCGTATGGCAATAAAAGCGTGAAAGAAAAAAGGATAAACGTCGTTTTTAAGATTGACATGAGGTGCTGTCTTATATTATGAAACAGTGTTTTTGTGTGGTCACTTTTTGCGAAATAACACGTAACCGTATAATATGGCTTCGTTTTTAAAGAAATTGACAATCTATTGACCAAAGGCCGAATAAATTTAGGGAGATAAGGATCACATGATTGAGATAAGGTGGCATGGAAGAGGCGGACAAGGGGCCGTTACATCGGTCGAGATGCTGGCAGTGGCCGCCATTAGCGAGGGGAAATATGCGCAGGGATTTCCGAGTTTTGGGCCGGAGAGGCGCGGGGCGCCTTTGGCGGCGTTCAACCGGATCGACACCGAGCAGATCAGAAAAAGAAACAACATCTATCATCCCGACGTGGTAGCCGTACTCGACCCGAGCCTGATGAAATATGTCAATGTCGTCGAGGGGCTGAAACCGGACGGTATTCTGATCGTCAATACGCCGCTCAAGGCGGAAGAAATCAGCGCGCTGGTAAACTTCAAGGGTACAATCGCCACAGTTGATGCAACGAAGATCGCCCGCGAGGAGCTTGGCGTGCCGATCACCAACACGACAATGCTGGGAGCCATCCTGAAGCTTATTAAGATCGTTAAGGTTAATTCGCTTAAGGAGCCGGTGGAACATCGCTTCGGTAAGATTGCGCAGAAGAATATGAATGCACTCAAGCGGGCCTATGACGAAGTCAAAATCAAAAAGTTCAGCAAATAAACTGAGGGATACGCATATGACTAAGAAAAAACAATATCCGGAAGGCTGGAGAGATGTGAACCCCGGATGCGTTGTCTTTGAGCCGGGCAGCGCCCGGAGCTATAAGACCGGAAGCTGGCGCGCCAATGTCCCGTTGTGGGATAATTCGAAATGCATCAAGTGCGGAGTCTGCTATATTTTCTGCCCCGAGGCCTGTATCGCGCAAACGGAAGAGGGTTTTTATACGGCCGATCTGGACTACTGCAAGGGGTGCGGTATCTGTGCCCATGAGTGCTGGCCGGGCGCCATCGAAATGAAGGAAGAGGAGAAGTAACTATGGCTAAACGTGTTGGAATGGAAGTGGCGATCGCCGCGGCGGAAGCCGTTGCGCTCTGTAATATTGATGTGGCTGCCGTTTATCCGATTACTCCCAATACCCATATCGCAGAACACCTGGCGGATATCGTTGCCGACGGGAAGATTGATGCGGAGTTTATCACGGTCGAATCAGAGCATTCCGCTATCAGCGCCTGCTGCGGCGCGTCGGGGGCGGGCGCCAGAACCTATACGGCCACCAGTTCCCAGGGGCTGCTGTATATGCACGAGATTTTGCCGATCGCCTCGGCGATGCGCCTGCCGATTGTTATGGCGCTGGGCAATCGCGCTGTCTCCGGTCCGCTCAACATCTGGAATGACCATACCGATGTCATGTTGCAGAGGGATAGCGGCTGGATCAGTTTTTTCGCTGAAAACGGCCAGGAGGCCATCGACATGAGCATTCAGTCCTTCAAGATCGCCGAGGACAAGGATGTCATGTTGCCCATCGTGATGAATATCGACGGGTTCCAGTTGACGCACATGGTCGAGCCCCTTGAGATCCCGACCCAGAAAGAGGTGGACAAGTTCCTGCCGCCGTATGTGCCTTTTGCCACCCTCCATCCGGACAAGCCGGTGACGATGGGCGCTTACGCCTTCCCTGATATCTTTACGGAAGTCATGATGGCCAAGAATGAGGCGTTAAAGAATTCCAAGAAGGTCATCCTGCGGGTCTGGGATGAATGGAAAAAACAGTTCGGCCGGAGCTACAAGCCCGTCGAGACATACAAAACGGAAGGCGCCGATGTCCTGCTTCTGACCATGGGCTCCAATGGCGAAACGGCCTCCTTGGCAGTCGATGAAATGCGCGCCGAGGGCCATTCTGTTGGACTGATCAAACTGCGTCTCTGGAGACCATTCCCCTTCGAAGAACTCAAAGAAGCCGTCAAGGGCGCCAAGGTGCTGGTCGTGACCGACCGTTCGATTTCCTTCGGCGGACCTGGCGGACCTGTCGGTTCCGAAGTGCGCGCTGCCTTCTACAGCGAAAAAAATCGGCCCATCATTGATAACATCATCTACGGATTGGGCGGACGTGATACGACGGTCGAACACTTCAAGGATATGTTTAAACGCGGGATTGACGCCAAGAAGAAACAACCCAAGGAAGATTATATCATTTACGGGGTGAGAGAATAATGAGCATCATGCAAAATTACGAGCTTTACGCTCCCAAGCTGATCGAGAAGAGAGAATTTTTCAGCTCGGGGCATCGTGCCTGTCAGGGATGCGGAGAGGTTCTGGCCCTTCGGCATATCATGAAGGCCCTTGGCGAAGATACTGTCGTTGCCAATGCCACCGGCTGCATGGAAATTATTGGGACCGCCTACCCGAATACCACCTGGGAAGTACCCTGGATTCATGTGGCCTTTGAAAATGCCGCTGCGGTAGCCTCCGGTGTTGAAGCGGGCTTGAAGGCCCTGCGTCGGAAGGGGCGGATTGCGGACCGTGATGTCAAGGTGGTTGCGTTTGCCGGAGACGGCGGAACGGCCGATATCGGTCTGCAGGCGCTATCCGGGGCGATGGAGAGAGGTCACAACATGATCTTCTTCTGCCTTGATAACGAAGCCTACATGAATACCGGTATTCAGCGTTCGAGCGCCACGCCTTTCGGTGCATCGACAACCACGTCCCCTGCAGGCGCGGCCAGCATCGGCCAGAAGACGGGGAAGAAAAATATAGCGGAGATTATGGTGGCCCACAATGTACCCTACGTGGCGACGGCCTGCCCTAGCTATCCGCTCGATCTGATGGCCAAGGTGCAGAAGGCCAAGGCCGTCAATGGACCGGCTTATATCCATGTTCTTTCGGTGTGCCCGACCGGTTGGCGCTCCCAGTCACCCGAAGTCATCAAGATGGGGCGTCTCGCTCTTGAATCGGGTGTCTTCCCGCTCTACGAAGTGGAGAACGGAAAGTACCGCCTGACGGTCGATCTTCCCGAGAAGCTCCGCCCGGTGTCCGAGTATATGAAGTCGCAGGGACGTTTCCGCCATCTGACGCCCAAGGATATCGAGACGGCTCAGCAGATTGTAAATCGCGAGCTGAAGAAGCTGCTTCGCAAGGTAGAGACCTCCGAGGCTTGGTAACCGAAGGCCGAACGATGCTGTTTAACGCCTCATGAGATGAGGTCGCCACAATAATCATTGGCTAATGACCAAACAGGATAGGAATAATTATGAACACAGTTTCATTTAGCAGTTGGAACGGAAAGATAGTGGATAACAGAAAAGGGTCTGGGGCAAAGGCCGCCGCAATCGACTTTCCGGAGAAACTCAACGGCAAGAAGATAAACGCGCTGATGGGATGGAACGGTCTGGTTCTGGCAGATCCCAAGGCCGATGTTCCCTCTCTTGCTTATGGGTACCTCAAGGCGATTCGGAAATTGTCCTGCGGTGAGTGCTCCGTCTGCGCGATCGGAATAGACCGCGTGCTCGGGCTCTTCGAGGCCATGAATGCCGGCAAGGGATCCAACGGGGATCTGGCTACGATTGCCACGATTGCGGCAGGCGTCACCGAGAACAGTAAATGCAATTTTGGAAGCGCATCGCTGATGCCGGTTGCGGATGCCGTAGCGGCAAGTCGTGAAAGCTTTCTCGATCTGATCAGCGGAAAAACCAAGCTCCTGGCGAAGGATTATTCGGTAGCGGTGTCGGCGCCCTGCATGCATGCCTGTCCGGCCAAGTTGGATATCCCCGGCTATATTGAACTGATTCGGAATTACAAATTCGAGGATTCTCTTAAGCTCATCCGCGAAAGATGCATCCTGCCCGGCACCATCGGGCGGACCTGCCCGGCGCCCTGCCAAAAGTCCTGTGTCCGGGCCGATATGGATGAGCCTGTGGCCATCCGCCTTCTGAAGCGGGCTGCGGCCGATTGCGTTCTGAAGGAAGGCGCCAGTGCCCTGACGGCTCCCGCAAAGGAAAAAGCGGAAAAGGTGGCCGTTGTTGGCGCCGGTCCTGCGGGTCTGGCAGCGGCCTATCATTTGCGCGCGATGGGCTATCCGGTAACGGTTTTCGATGCCCTTCCCCATGCGGGCGGTATGGCCGTGGCGGGTATCCCCGACTATCGCCTCCCGAAAGATATTCTGGGCCATGAAGCCGATCTCATCAAGCGCATGGGCGTTGAGATGAAGATGAATACGAAGATCACCAAGCTGGATCTGAAAGACCTTCAGAAGCAGGGCTACAAGGCCGTGTTCCTGGCGGTTGGCGCTCAAAAGGGCACCAAGATCGGCTGCAAGGGCGAAGACGCCGGCTACGAAGGGTATGTGGATGGTGTAGATTTTCTGAGAGACTTCAGCTTGGGCAAGAAGGTTGAGCCCAAGAAGAAAGTTGTGATCATCGGCGGCGGGAACGTGGCACTCGACTGCGCCCGTACCTGCGCAAGACTCGGTTTCGGCGAGGTTGAAATCGTCTATCGGCGTACCCGCAACGAGATGCCTGCGCATGCTGAGGAGATCGATGGTGCGCTGGAAGAAGGCGTGAAGTTCACCTATCTGACCGCCCCTGTTGCCGTTGTAACCAAGGACGGCAAGGTGACCGGTCTGGAATGCATCAAAATGAAACTGGGCGAGCCGGATGAAAGCGGCAGAAGACGCCCTGTTCCAGTCAAAGGTTCCGAGTTTGTTGTGAAGACGGATATGATCCTGCCGGCAACCGGTCAGGCCTCGGACCTGAGCTTCATCACCGCTCTCGATGTTACCGACTGGGGAACCGTGAAGGTGGATGCTGCGAGTTATAAGACGAACATCGAAGGTGTTTTCGCCGGCGGCGATTGTGTCACCGGTGCGGCAACGTTGATCGAGGCGCTGGATGCGGGCAACAATGTCGCCTGCAGCATGGATGCTTACCTCGCCGGCAAGACATTTAAGCCGGAAGTTCGCTTCAAGGAGATCGATGCAAAGGCCAAGCGAGATGCTCTCTATGCGACCAGGAAAAAGGCTGAGCCGGTCAAGTTTGTGGACCCGAAGGAACGCGTGACGAGCTTTGCGGAGGTTGAAGGGGGCTTCGATGCCGCTCGTGCCGCCGCGGAAGCCAAGCGCTGCCTGAGATGTTATCGGGTTATCGTTTGGGAATAAAGAACCGTTCAGTGTTCAGAGTTTGGAGTCCAGAGTTAGAGGTACTCACAATCTGAGCAAAAGACCGAAAGAATCAAATCTTATTATCAAGGGGATTATGATGGTAAATATAACGATAGACGGGCGGAAAGTTACAGCCAAAGAGGGTGCATCGGTCCTGGAGAGCGTTCGCGCGCTCAAGATTGATATTCCGACACTCTGTTATCATAAAGACCTCAGTCCTTTCGGGGCATGCCGTCTATGCATGGTAGAAGTCAAGGCAGACGGCAAATGGACGCTTACAGCATCCTGTACGACACCCGTCGAAGAGGGCATGGAGATCCGGACGGCCTCCGACAAGGTCAAGGAAAGTCGTAAATTCGCAGCCGGCATGCTCTACTACAAATATCCCGGTGACAAGACCGTGCGCGACATCGCCGCGAAGCTCGGTGTTGAAATTTGCGTATCAGACAAGAATTCCCAGGACTGCGTTCTTTGTGGTCTCTGTGTTCGCGCCTGCCGCGAAGTTGTCGAGGCCAACGCCCTGACCTTTGTTGATCGTGGGCTCGATCGCAATGTAGAAGACCCGAAGGTCGAATTCAATCCCGAAGTCTGCATTGGCTGCGGCTCCTGCGCGTATGTTTGCCCCACGGGCTATGTCAAGATGGAGGATACGGGCAAGACGCGGCTTATCTGGGACAAGGTCTTCAAGATGGCCACGTGCAGCAAGTGCGGCCGCTACTTCGCGCCTGTAGATCAGTTGGCCAAGATCAGCGAGAAAACGGGCGTGCCTATGAGCAAGCTGATGGTATGTGTCAGCTGCCGATAATACTTGCTATTGGCGAGGAATTCGGATAAAAGCAAGTTTCATTTTTGAACGCACTCCCCAGTAGCTCAGTCGGCAGAGCAGATGGCTGTTAACCATCGGGTCCGTGGTTCGAGTCCGCGCTGGGGAGCCAATATATAACGGCTGTAAGAACTTCTTCTGTTCTTACAGCCGTTCTTTTTTTGGATAGAAATTTTGGTATTGATAAATGAGTTGGATACATAGATACAATAACCGAGAGAAAAGCCGATCATTTGGCTCCAGACGATTGAGATCCTTCCCGGAATATCCCTCCTCTCGAATGACCGCGACAACCTCCCAGCCCCCGGCGGTACAATAGGCTTGAATTTTCTGCTCCTGATTAGATAGAGAAACGCCTTGCCTCGATTTTTCGTCTGTGCTCACATGGGAATACCCCATAGCCCTCATCATCGACCCCCTCTCCGCATGTGTTTAAAAATATAAAAAGCAAGGCTCATACCAGTAGATATGTGCAACCTGTTGTAGAGATAGAAAGATTGCACTGCGAGCGGTTGAGGTCATTGTTGAGAGAAATGTGTAATCGGAAATACATATGTGAATGTGTAAAGGCAGTCTTTGGGGGAACCTCGAAATTGCAGAATCCTAACTTTAAATGTGGTACAACATTTATGGGCAGGTCAATTGGGTGCATGTTCCGGGAGCAGATCAGTTGATTACAGGTTTAGAAAGGAGGAGGGCTATGGCTTTAAAAACAGTAGAGCAATATTTTGAAAGTTTGCGGGACGGAAGGATCGTCTACGTCAACGGGAAACGGGTCGCCGACGTAACTGCGGATCCGATCCTTAAAGTGGGGGCTCAGCACTGCTCCCTTGATTACTCGCTGGCGCATGATCCCCAAAACAAAGAACTCTGCGTGTCTAAATCGGAAATCACAGGCAACGAGATCAGCAGAATGTATCATATCCCCCGTACCCCACAGGATCTGCTGGCCCGTTTTCGCTGCATTGACTTCGGAACCTCCAAGGGTCATGGAATCGTTCTCTTTATCAAGGAAATCGGCACAGACGTACTCTTCACATGGATGCGGCACTGCAAGGTTATGGACAGGAAACTGGGTACTGGCTATTTCGAGCGGGTCATGAAGTATTGGGAGTACTGCTCGGAAAATGACCTTGCCCTTGTCGGCGCAGTAACAGACGTAAAAGGCGACCGGTCAAAGAGACCTTCAGAACAAACCGACCCCGATATGTATGTCCGTATTGTTGAAAAGCGTTCGGACGGTATTGTGGTCAGAGGGGCCAAAGCCCATACAACGGCAGGGCCTTATTGCAATGAAATCCTTGTATCGCCGACACGGGCTTTCGGCCCCGGCGACGAGCCCTACGCCGTTGCCTTTGGTATTCCGGCGGATACAAAAGGGGTCACTCTCATGGCGCGGCCCATGCAGAAAAAGGATGTATGGGAATATCCTCAGTCCGGGAAAAACGTACTCAGTGAGACGACGACTATTTTCGACGATGTTTTTGTGCCCTGGGAACGGGTCTTTATGTGTGGTGAATACGAATATGCCGGCGACATGGCAAATACGTTTGCCACATGGCACCGGTTTACCGCCGTTGCCTACAAAGGACCAGTGGCAGATCTGCTCCTCGGCAGCGCCCAGCTTATTGCTGAGTATAACGGTGTATCGAAGGCGAAACATGTAAGAGACAAGATCGGAGAGTTGGTTGCCTATGTAACCTCGATCAGGGTTTTTGGCCGGGAGGCGGCGCTTGAGGCCCAACTGATCGAGAATATTGCAAGCCCTCACCGACTTATCGTCAATCTTGGCAAGCATTATTTCGCAGAGAATTACCATCAGATGGTAAAGCACGTCCAGGAGATAGGCGGTGGAGCCATTGTTACGGCTCCGGGACTCGAAGATTGGAATAATCCCGAATTGAGGCCCTACGTGGAAAAGTACTATAAAGGGGTTGACGGCGTACCGACGGAAGACAGGCTCAAGGCTCTCAACCTGATCAAGGACGTTACTGCCTCTGATGAAGGCGGTGTCTGGCTTGTCGCTACGCTCCACGGTGAAGGCTCTCTCGAGGCCCAGAGGATCGTAACCTATAGAGAGGCTAATCTGAAGCAGTATGTCGATTATGCCAAGCAAGTGGCAGGTATAGAGAAATAGATAAACATTGAGACTCCCCGAGAGCCGGGCTGGAGCAACTGCACAGGAGCATAAGTGGGAAATTGTTCTTAACACCCCCAGAAGGAAATATTGGAGGGGGCGGATTTGTATCCACACGAGCAATGCCGATGAACAGGTTAAGAACAGGAGATATTTGGGCAGCTCTATATGGAAGATATTACATCGCAGCTTGCGGCGGGGTAAGCGAGCGATCACAATAAAACATCTTCCTCGGGGATCGGAGATTTGCTGGCGCTTGCTCCGGTATGGCTTCAATTGTGTTGAGAATTATTCTGGCGAAAAAGCCTATAAAAAAGGGAAGGGGGAGGCCATCTGGCCTCCCCGGGGTGAAAATGAAGAGCTAAGTTCGGAGGAATGCGATACGTGTCTTACTTTCCATCTCGATTGACTTTATTAAATGCAACAGGTGTGCCAATTAAATAACCTAATGAATTCAGATGGATGACGTAAAATAGGCCAAGGCGGCGGAAAAAATGTCGATTTGATTTGAAGGGGAATGTTTTAATAAAGGTTTATAATATCAAATAGATATAAGTTTATTCGATCTCTGTCGGTTTTCGACAATTCCGTCGAATGCCTTTTGGGAGCGTATAGCGGATGGTAGTCTATAGTCGTCGCCTGAATTAAACCATGCGTAACAAAGCCCGGCGGTTTACTTCAAACTTGCGCTGTCCGTATAAAATAAAGGGCTTACAGAGAATATCTGTAAGCCCTTTTTCTTTTCAAATTTCGCTCAGGACACTTAACCGTGTCATACTACCACATTTCCGGATATGCTCCCAACTGGCAAGCTTATCACCATTCTTCATTCGCTCTATCCATGGGGAGTATTTCCTCGGGAGAAACCACCTTGCCGGCTAAAGCCTTACGCTTGCCACCAGCCAGCGAGTCATGCCTTCTAGTTGCAGCCGCCAAAGCCTTAACGGGCGCCTTTGTCAGGTGGCGAATCCCTACTCCAGGAACCGCAGCCATATCAATCGGTGTGCCATTGCCGCTGCCGTTAATGATAGCCACTAGATCACTTACATAAACCTTCATCTGCTCTGCCTGGGCGCTCAGCTCCTCCGAAGCGGCAGCAGATTCCTCTCCATTTGCCGCTGTCATCTGCGTTACCTTGCCTATCTCCCCTACCGCTATGTTCACTTGCGATATCCCTTGCGATTGCTCCCCTGAGGCTTGGGCAATCTCGTCAATCAACTGGGTGACCTTCTGCGATTTTTCCACGTTTTCCTTGAAGGCATTCTGCGTCATTTCTGTCAACTGCCTTCCGTTATGCACTGACTTGATCGTGTTCTCAATCAAGCTGTTTGTGTTCTTTGCAGCTTCCGACGCCCGCATCGCCAAGTTCCTGACTTCATCGGCAACCACAGCAAAACCGGCACCCGCTTCTCCGGCCCTGGCTGCCTCAACTGCAGCGTTCAAGGCCAATAGATTCGTCTGGAAGGCAATCTCGTCGATGGTTTTAATGATCTTCCCTGTCTCCTCGCTTGCGCTTGTAATCTCGATCATTGCGGCGGCCATCTCAGTCATCTGACGATTTACTTTCTCTAATACCTGGTTCATCTCCGCCATCATTGACTTCGCGTGAGCCGCATGGTCGGCGTTCTGCCGCGTCATGGACGACATCTCATCCAATGACGATGACGCTTCCTCAAGTGACGCTGCCTGTTCCGACGTTCCCTCGGCCATCTGCTGGCTCGATGACGACACCTGCTGCGCCGCTGCCGATACCTGTGCGGCTCCGTCTGTCAGCCCCGCAGCGACCAGATTAATGGGACCCGTAATCGACCTGGTAATAAAAAACCCTAAGAAGCCAGAGATAATCAGACCGACTACCAGCAGAATAGTGGTAATCGTTGTCGATGCGTTAGCAGTTGCGGTATTATTATCGGACTTTGTCTTCGCCTGGGTTGACTTAAGGTCTGCCAATTTTTGAATATTCTGATCGATAGCCTGTGCAATGGCCTGCCCTTCACCGTGAACCATGGCCATCGCCTCATCCGGTTTACCTGCTTGCACAAGTGTAATCACTTTTTGCGAAACCGGTTCGTACTGGTGAACGCCATTGAGCAGTGCAGCATGAATTTGCCTGACCTCATCCGATTTGATTGATTTTTCGAACTCTTTTAAATATCCGTCCATCTTGCTATCAAGATCGGCTATTTTCCTGACATACTCTCCCGAATCTTTATGCTCAAAGCCGCTGATAACAACTTCCCGAAGGTTGACACGAGATCGTTGATATAAGGTGGAGATTTCTAAAAGGACACTTAGCGGTTGCGTGTTCGCTTCGTAGAGTTCAGTATCAAGGTTGTCAATTTTCTTGATATTGAATATTCCAAAGATACCAATCGTACAGCCAATTAACGCGATCAGGATAAACCCTGCTATCAGTTTCGTACTAAGCCGTGCGGTTTTCATCGTAGTTCTCCTTTATTTGATACATTTTTAATTACGAAGCTTATCTACAATCTGATCCTCTAAAAGTACCCTGTCGATCTCAAGCAGGATCGTGATTCGATCGCCCGTCTTCGCAAGCCCCCCAATATAATTCTTGTCCTGCGAACTCCCTAAGTTAGGCGTCTCCTCGATATCCCCTGCCTTGACATTCAGAACCTCCGAAACCGAATCTACGATGACTCCTGTCAAGAAGTTGCTCCCACCGATGTCCGCGATATCCACTACGATAATGCAAGATCGTTCGGTATGCTCGATCGATACCATGTCGAACTTACTGCGCAAGTCTACAACATTAATCACCTTCCCCCGTAGGTTAATCACGCCCTTCACATAGTGCGGCGTCTGGGGTACCGCCGTTATTGGCATTATCCCTATGATCTCCTTCACCTTCGAGATCTCTATGCCGTACTCCTCTCCTGCTAACGAAAATGTCAGGTACTTGCCCTCTCGGTTCTCCATCGCCTTTACCACATGGTCCATTTGATCAATTATCCTGAGTTCTTCCTGCATACCCCTCCCCTTTCCTTCGAAATCAATGGTCTTGTAAGTACATTTAATTCATGGACTGTCTTAACCGCTGCGATATGCTCTGCCTCTCTTCACGCACCTAACGTCTAAACTCGCTGTGTCGAAATCAGATAGTTACCTCTCCACATGGTGCACTTTTCAATGACATTTTTTGTACATTATTGCGCAGCTCGCCACCTTTTCGCTTGCTCGCTCATAAAGCAAAGACCGCACCAAACATCGTCAAAATATTTAGTTAATAAATTTAAACTGGTTATGAACACAATGCCAAAAACGTCTTAGGGCATCTGTCTGATGGGGCTGTAAAAAAGTCTGAAATGATTGGACAGGGTCTAATTTCATCGGAGATGATTCGGTTTATTTTGAAGGAAACAGGCCTTCATAAGTACTGTAAGCTTCCCCTGTCAAGTAGACAGTTTGGAAATAGAGTTACCGGTATATTGTTCCATCACTTCGGCCAGCGTCATGTCGTCGAGCGAGTCATGCTGTCGGTTTTCATTGTGGTCGATCAACCACCAGTTGAAATAGTCTTGATGTCTTTTGTGAGTTAAATTTCGGGGGGAGTTGATGAGGCATTGTGGCCGTCTGCCCGGGTTAGAAATATATTGAAATTTTTAAATACAAGGTGCTTAAATAAAATAAACTTTCGAATCGGATCAAGCAGGGGGACTGATAAATTTTCGAATTTACGATCCGCCCTTATTTTTGCTTTACGAAAGGATGAATCATGATTGCCCCCAATTACTTTATATGTCCGAATTGCAAAAGCCGGCCGCTCGTTGCGGACTGTAAGGGTGACTTTTGCGTAACCTGTGGAACTAAATTTATAATGAAGTGCCCGGAATGCGAAGCAGAGATAAAGTCCGACAAGGATGAATCTTGTTATAACTGTGGCTCTAATTACCTGCTTTCGCATCAACAGAAAGCATAGCGCCGCATTGGGCACTCACCAAAATCACCACATAACTTCAAGGTATGCGGGATCCCGCATATAGAGTGCTGGTCTGGGATGACGTGCCCCCTCAACATGTGCCACGTTCGGGGTTAGGTTTTTGCAACTTTATTTCCCCCAAAAGAAGCCATATCCCCCGGTGGGGAACATCGATATTGATCTTGCTATTACTACTTTTTGATATTCGAATAGTATTTGAAATGAATAGTTCTAACAGTTGTACGTGCTGAGGAGCCATAAAATAGAGGGGTTGGCCCGATGAGGCTTAACCCCTTTTTCTTTAATTTTTGATTTTGTCTCCACGCACATACAAAAAAGTGTAAGTCTGGTGATGCTCTCTACAAGAGAAATCTCTCCAAAGAGCTTCTGCGAGGCTGTCCTTGCCAAGAATCTATTCCGAAAATGCGCCAGGGCTTTTCAGCTTCTGGTGTCTGTTCAGATGGATCTTGTTTTCATAATCTTATTATTTCCAGAAGAATGCAAATCGTACACGAATCTCATGAATGGGGATGCCGTTATCCAGATCGACGTCGGTAGCATACTGAAGCAGCATTTGTGTATGTGGCGTGGTAAGAATTCCCGCAGTGCCCATAACTTTGTGTTCAGTTGTATCGTTATGTTGCTTTACGTGATTGACCTCGGTTTCACCTCCAGAGTGGCAAAAATAAGAGGCTCCTATCCAGAATGTCTTTGTTATATCGTAAGTCACATGACCTTGGACAGTGTAAATGGGGTCCTGTTTCAGTGTTACAGAGGACGCAGTGTAATCAGAATTAGCCGTATAGAGATCAACAGAGCCAATTAGCTCCAACGTAAATTTATCTTTTTTCCAAGCAAAAGGGGTGGCATTAATACGGAAGTTCCATCGATTTGACCCAAGATTCACGAGGTTATTGTGATTATATGCACCAGTCGGAGCTATTCCATACGCAGAGACAATTGACAAGATCTGATTCGGCAGCCAATGATAATACATTGTTAAACCCAAGGTGGTATCACCGAGACCGCTGCTGGACCCATGGATACTGCCCCCACCGCCTGGAATTTCGAGGTCTTGATACCCGAAGGGTTGAATAATATTTCCCGCAATCGTTATTTTGTCAAAGGCCCAATAACGGACATACCTTGCTATTGCCATGCTGGAATCGAAGTCAATATTGGACGCATTATTTCCGTTAGCTTTCAGTTTATCTCCGGTGGTATTCCTGTAATACAAGAGAAAAGCTTGAGTCCCCCCGGGTGCGGGGAAAGCGTCTCTTGGATCAGTTTCGGAGCCGGCTGCAAAACTCATCACGGGAACAACCAAGATCAAAAGAATCAATGCTATTATCCATCTTCGCAATAATGCGTCTTTTTTCATCATATCCGTCCAAAATGAATCTATGAATTTAAAAGGGTGCCTGCAATCAGGTAATAATTCTTTTCAAAAAGAAATAGACTCTGAAAGGAGAACCTTTTGGGGATGCTAGATCTAGCAGCATCTTCGGATAAATTCTACAGCTATTTTCTAAGCGCGAGCGGCGAATTCCATTTCAAAGTGCACCGCAAGCTTCCTTGTCAAGTAGACAGCTTTAAATAGAGTTACCGGTATATTGTTCCATCACTTCGGCCAGCGTCATGTCGTCGAGTGAATCATGCGGCCGAGTTTCATTGTGGTCGATCAACCGCCAGTTGAAATAGTCTTGATGTCTTTTGTGAGTTAAATTTCGGGGGGAGTTGATGAGGCATTGTGGCCGTCTGCCCGGGTTAGAAATATATTGAAATTTTTAAATACAAGGTGCTTAAATAAAATAAACTTTCGAATCGGATCAAGCAGGGGGACTGATAAATTTTCGAATTTACGATCCGCCCTTATTTTTGCTTTACGAAAGGATGAATCATGATTGCCCCCAATTACTTTATATGTCCGAATTGCAAAAGCCGGCCGCTCGTTGCGGACTGTAAGGGTGACTTTTGCGTAACCTGTGGAACTAAATTTATAATGAAGTGCCCGGAATGCGAAGCAGAGATAAAGTCCGACAAGGATGAATCTTGTTATAACTGTGGCTCTAATTACCTGCTTTCGCATCAACAGAAAGCATAGCGCCGCATTGGGCACTCACCAAAATCACCACATAACTTCAAGGTATGCGGGATCCCGCATATAGAGTGCTGGTCTGGGATGACGTGCCCCCTCAACATGTGCCACGTTCGGGGTTAGGTTTTTGCAATTTTATTTCCCCAAAAAGAAGCCATGTCCCCGGTGGGGAATATCGATATTGATCTTACCATAACTACATGTTTATATTAGAATAATAATTTAAATGCGTAGTTCTTACAGCTGTCCGCTCTGGGGAGTAGGTCAAAAAACAGAACACCAGTTTAAATACGCTGCAAGTCTTGGGACAGGTCAGGGGGAGTCTTCAGGGATTCTTTTTTTGTTATCCACTGTGGCAAGGATCTGTTCCTTGAGAGAGTTTTGAAATCTATGTAGCTATGCAAGCAGTATATGGTAAATTATTTTTTATTGATATCTACATAAAAAGGTCGTAAGAACAAGCCTATGAAATCTTAAGGAAAAACATAAATACGACCATCAGAATGGATTTAATCAACGAGTTGAAGATTCTTTCGGTCCAGATGGACAAACGTCAAAATAATTAGCTGGAAGAGGCGATCGAGGAGCTCCTGAAGAAGTATGAGAGGAAGGGGAGGAAGCAAGGCCTTTCACAATAACGGAGCACAATAACTCGGAAGGAGGGAAACCATGTTTCGATTAATGGGTTTATTTGCGCTGTTTCCGATCACCATGACCTTGACTATCAGTTTCTTCGTTCTATTCACCCGAGAGAAAACGACAAACAGGGGGCTGCGATCATTTGCTGGCATCGTTGCAGTGCTTCTATGGTTGTGCGCTGCATTGGCACTGTTCGGGGGGATTAAGGTTCTGTCCACGGGCCGTGTGCCATGCATCATACAGGGCCAAGGCCAAGCTTGGATAGCCCTTTGTCCGGCGAAAGAAATGTCAACGCCGCCCGCAACCGCTCCAGCACAGCCGACGAAGTAGAGAGAGCTTCAATTGAAGGTTGCATAGCTTGGTGACCGGTTTGCCGAGTCGCGCTAAATAATTTTGTCTAAATCATTAGGAAGAGCGAACCAATCAAGGAAAGCGCTGCCAGGGTAGAACTCCCTTGCAGACCTTCCTTGATGGCGAACAGTTTTTTAGAGAAAAGAATCCGGATTTATTAGTGGCAAAAAACAACTGGCCCAGCGGGAGGGGAAGACTGCCACTGTCAACTCAAGTTTCGTTCAGGACAAACTATTTGATCTTCTATTTGCGCAACTCTGTCAGCTTTTCTTCAACAGCCAGCGCCTCTGCCTTCAACTCGGCGAGGTACTCTTCCAGTTCGGAAATGACCTCCGCTTTGGTCTGGTATCGGCGGTGAAATTTACCCTCGTAACCGTTGTCTTCGCAGCAACTTTCATCACAGCAGCACTCGTGGTGACCATGGTGCTGATGGCTATGATGATGCTCATGCCCGTGCCCATATCCGTCATTGCAGCACATAATGAATCTCCTTTCCGAATAGTTGGATAATTTATATAACAAATCAAAATTTCTCTCAAGGACGATCCATTATCCGGGGCAGCTGATAACTTCAAGAACAAACAGGTAACCCCTACTCATTGAGCTAGAGAACCGGATGCTTCCCTATCAGGGCGGTCGTTTAAAAATGGCGTTTCTGGGTATATGAAATCAAATTTCCACTCGGAACCTCTCACGCCTCCAAAATATGGAGGGTGATAAGTTCTCAAAACGATATGTTCCGGCGGTCCCTAAAAATAGAGGGCCTGAAAGAGATTGTCTGGAAACCCTTTTTGCTTTGTTTTCAATAATCTCTCCAGGACGGCCCAGACTTCTCAAAACCACCCCCTATGGTCTTGAAATAGAAGGCCCCGCGGGGCCCGAAACGCCTCTGCAGGCGCGACATAATTTTCGGGTGGCAGCAAGTTTCCCCCTCTTACCAAAAATTAGTGTAGAATAATGAATAATAGGTTTTGAGGTAATATGCATGATATATAAATGCCGTCAATGAGGGTTAGCATAACGTAGCCCTCAACAATGCGAAGTACATCCGCAAGGGAGGAAAAAGGTCATGAACAGACGCCAGTTTCTTAAGACCTCTGTTGCTGCGGGAATTGTTCTGGGTGTGCCGGGTGGTTTAAATTTACTTCTCCCTGGGGCTAAAGCTACTGACATACCCGATCTTGCTGTCGTGCAGGCTTCATCTCCTAACAGGGCTGTTGAAGCGGCCATTCAGACCTTGGGAGGGATCAGCCGGTTCATTTCAAGAGGAGATATCGTTGTCATTAAACCGAATATTGGATGGGACAGGACACCGGAGTATGCTGCCAACACGAATCCCGAAGTTGTTGCTGCTATCGTAAAACTCTGCTTTGCGGCGGGGGCAAAAAAAGTTAAGGTTTTCGACCGCCCATGTGTCGATCCACGGCGTTCCTATAAACAAAGCGGTATCGCTGATGCCGCCCAATCAATTGGCGCCGATGTGCTCTTTATGGACGATCGACGCTTTAAAGACATGGCGCTGAGCGGGCATGCCTATCAATCCTGGCCGCTCTATCAGGATGTGTTCGAGGCCGATAAGGTCATCAATGTCCCAATTGCAAAACATCACGGGCGAGCTGGTTTGACGCTCGGCATGAAAAACTGGATGGGCATTATGGGGGGGACGCGAGGAAAGATGCATGCTAACCTCGAAGAAGGCTTGGTTGATATCTCCATGAAAGTTAAACCCACTTTGACTATCCTGGATGCTATCCGCATTCTGACCGCCAATGGTCCTCAGGGCGGCAATTTACAAGATGTCAAGAAACTCGATACGATCGTTGCCGGAATTGATCAGGTTGCAGTTGACGCTTATGGCGCCTCACTATTCGGACGAGAGGCAAGTAGTATCGGTTACATTCATGCAGCTTTCAAAGCTGGACTCGGAAAAATGGATCTGGCAAAAATGAAGATCAATAAAATTGCCATATAAAAGACTTGTCTTCATGCACTGAGATGAGATTCCTGACATTACGAAATATCAGAATAATATCGCAGGGCCTCTTTTTGCTCACCTTTCTGATTTTGTTTCTCCTGACGGAATCAAAAGGGGATGACCTTCTGCGTTATCCTGTTCGTTTGTTTCTTGAATTCGATCCCCTCTTGTTTATCTCGACCTTTCTTGCCACTCATGCCGTCTCGACGGGAATGTGCCTGTCTTTTATCCTGGTGCTGATCACTGTTTTTGCTGGAAGAGCCTTTTGTGGCTGGATATGCCCATTGGGAACGTTGAACAATATCATCGGAACCCTAAAGAAAAAGAATGAGGTGAGAGCAATTAAACCACCTTGGCGCTATGCAAAATATTTCATTCTGATATTCCTGATTGCCGCATCCGCATTCAATTTACAGCTGACGGGGCTCTTAGATCCTTTATCTTTAACCGCCCGGTCTCTTACCCTTAGTATTTTCCCGGCCTTCAACTTTCTCACCCGGTCTTTCTTTGATGTCCTCTATCGCTCCGATATACCAGGGATAACCGGCATTTCAGAGCCCATCTATACGGCCCTGAAGAAATCCGTTCTCTCTTTTCAACAGCCCTATTTCGACCAAGCGCTATTTGTGGGCTTGTTGTTTGCGGGAATTCTTAGTCTCAACTTTTGGCATCGGAGATTCTGGTGCCGCTATCTATGCCCGCTCGGCGCCCTTCTAGGGCTGCTATCGAGGCATGCCCTGCTGAGCCGGTCGATTTCCGAGGGATGTAATGAATGCGGCCGGTGCGCAGGCACATGCGAGGGAGATTCTAGACCGGACAAGAAAGAGGACTGGCTCAAAACGGAATGTCTGTATTGTGGTAATTGCGACGATATCTGTCCGCAAAACGCCGTGAGCTTCAGATTGAAGAAACCTTCTCGCAATCAAGCCCCTCTGCAAGAAGACCTTGGAAAGAGAAACGTCATCCTCTCCATTCTTGGCGCGCTGGCCGTTGTTCCCCTGTTCCGAGTCACGCTATTGTCCGGAAAGGGTTTTGCAAACCCCGCACTTATCCGGCCTCCGGGTGCTGTCCCGGAAAAGGATTTTTTAAAACAGTGCGTTAAATGTGGCGAATGCATGAAGGTCTGCATCACCAATGGCCTGCAGCCAACCTTTCTGGAAGCGGGGATGGAAGGGATCTGGACGCCCATATTGGTCCCAAGGTTGGGATATTGCGAATACCACTGTACTCTGTGCGGCCAAGTGTGTCCCACGGGCGCTATTCGTAAACTCAGTCCGAAGGAAAAACTGAATCAAAAAATCGGTCTCGCCTTTATTGATAAAAATAGGTGTCTTCCCTATGCCGAAGGGGCGTCGTGCATTGTCTGCGAGGAGGTTTGCCCCCTATCGCCAAAAGCTATTTTGTTAAATCAAAGCGATACGGGAGGCCGCAATGGTAAAGGAAATCAGGTAATACGACCTCATGTGGACGCTAATAGTTGTATTGGATGCGGCATCTGCGAGAAAAATTGTCCTGTTGAAGGAAGGTCGGCTATCCGAGTCACGTCGATTAAGGGAGCGGGCAGCTTTTAAACGTCGGGGATTGCTTCCTTGTAAAGATCGGAAAATGAGTGATGGCGAGGCAAACAAAAATCAAATTTCCACGCGGAGCCTCTCACGCCTCCCAAATATAGAGAATGAAAAGTCCTTGCAGCTGCGCGCGTGCGGGGGAGAGGATCAAAAAAACAGAACTCTAGCTTAAAATGTGGTACAAGTCCGGCGGCAGGTCGCTGTCAGTATATGCAACTCGTGCATGGAGGTTTTTCGTTTTTATAAGTTTTTAACCGATGATAAGAACGAATTATATATGAGCAAATTAAGCGTAAAAATGAGAGCAAGCCTTAAAGATAAACATATATCGGGCGCTGAAAAAATAATCTCTGAATCCGACATGCATGCTTGCGTCAATAGCTTGCTGACAAGAGCGAGGAATCACGCCAAAGGCAAACCGGATTTTATCAGCCTTAAAATAGAAGAAATAGAGGAGACAGATATCACATATCTCGATCCGCTAAAAGTTTCCTGCCTCGATGTCAAAACCGCGCAGGAGGGATTGCAAAAGGCATCTGAACTTCTGGAAAAGATTAACACCAAACACGCCGATAAAATTATGCAATTTTTGCAGGAGGCGTACGCTTTACGTGGCGCCATTCTTCTCGATGTTGATACGCTGGAAAGGTTGGAATCCAATCGGCAACGGGGCGTCAGAGCAACCTATATGGATTCCGTGCATAGTGATTTTCTTGACCCGTCGAAGAATCATTTTAGAGAAGCTCTTATTTTGGCAACAAAAGTGGCTAACGCGCCCAACATCATCGGCGAGATTTGTATATCGGATGACCCCGACTATGTAACCGGTTATGTGGCATCAAGAGAGCTTGGCTATGTCCGGATTACAAAAATGAAAGCATTAGGGTCAGAGCTTGGCGGACGGATCTTTCTATACAGAGGCGACAGAAAAGATGTTTCAAAAACAATAGAATATCTTGAGCACCAATGCGTTTTAATAAACTGCAATGGGAGAACGGGAGATTGACCTGTTCCCCCTAACAGGCTGTTGAAAAACTATTTTTAGCGTCATCGCGCTTGTCCCGAGGTAGTCGTCGGGGAGCGAAGCGAAGCAATCCCTGTCTTCGAGTAATCAATAGGTTAGAGATTGCCACGTCGCTGACGCTCCTCGCAACGACACAACATTGAAGAGTTTTTCAACAGCCTGCTAAACCGAGATCAGAAATCCGAAATCTGAGAAGGAGGAGTTCCTATGATACTAATAGGAAAAAAATTCATTGCTCAGTTCGTGATTATTATCATCTTATTCGTAATTGGTACGCCTGCTGCTTTGGCAGATGGACATTCGAATGAAAAGGCTCTTCCTTTAATGGACTTTGGCTATGATTATACCCTTGTCGGTGTGTTTCACCCTTATTCGGACAATATAAAAAAGGACGAGATTATAATTCTTGTTCGCAATAAAAAGTGGCTCTTCCAAGTTGTATCCTTTAAGGAACTGGCACCCAAAATAGCGGGAAAGATCTTGCACACGAATAGAATTCCGTGCCCTCTTCGTTTGATAGGACCCAATACGGAGATAAAACCCTTAATTGAAAAAGACATTATAAACAAAATGTATTTTTTTATCGGAACGATATACAATATCGATCAAATCATGGTAATTAAAGCGGGAGAAGAAATCCCTATCAAAAAATAAATCTGACCTGCACCCAATATCTGTAACGCATCCGCCGGCCCGATGTGAATGAAAAGATGTTAAAGACTTTTGGATTCTCAAGCGAGGAGATCATTGTCCAACCTACCGCCGAGCTTGGTGTTGTGGATTCTGAGGCATGCGAGTCCATGCGATGCGCATTCGAACAGAACGGATATCTGAGGGATTGCCCGATACAGTTCGGGGCAAAATAGAACAATTAGCCGTTGCTTAGTTAGTGGTCATGAACCATTATATGAGCTAATATTGCAATATTACAGTTTAAATTGTTAATGGCAAAGAATTTGCTTTTATCTATTTACGAAAGAGTGAACAAGGTATGGTGACTTTCAAATAAGCACTCTCCTTGCCCAACTATTTCATTTTCCCTAATCGCCCATTCCTCCCCAGGCTTTAAAACCTTGGGGAGGAATGGGTATCCCTAGCAGGAAGAGTTTTTACAGCTGTACGTCCTGCTGAGTCATAAAAATATGGGGAGGAAGGCGCGTACGGAACTGCGGTCTCACCCCGATTTATTATCATTCCTTCAAGAAACGATTTCGCCCCTTTGATACCTCACATATAACGTCTGGCACGGAGGGCGTATTTTTATAAAAGCGCGCAACTAACGACTCTATTATTTTAGGCCAACTGAGAGCCCGCCGAAGGTCCTGGTGATACGCTGTAAATTTCTTCAATTTTCACGATGACAGCCCCCTTCGATTTCAGCGGAAATCCCACCCTGCTGCTCAGTTCGTCTATCCAGCGAGCAGTTTCTTCAAAACGTGTCCCTGAATTTTCAATTGTAACGAAACCCTTCAATTGATATCCTTCAAAACCATCCCAAAATGTGACAGCCACCCGGGGATTGGACTTCATGTTCGCCAGTGTCTTTTTGAAGAACTGATCGGAGACGATGATCGTCTCCGCGTCAACAATCTTTTTTGCTCCGACCGGTACGGCATTGGGAATGCCGTCTGAGGTGGCCGTAGAAAGCAAAACGATCGGCACCTTGTTAAATACTTCCTGCATTCGTTCTGTCATTTTTGCCATTTTCGTCACTCCTTGATGCCCAGTTTTAAATTAACGCCTGCTAGCAGCGCCTTGAAGATGTATTCTATAGTAGTTCTTATTTCCTAACGTCTGAAGCACAACTTTGTCAATAGACATTTATTCTTCAATATCTCAGCTCATTCATGGCCGCTAGATAAGAGGGCGATGAAAACGATGGCAAGGTAAAAGTGGGTGTGATAACTTTTGTTGCCGGGTTATGGCAGTATAAAGAGTTTTTACGGACGCAGCCAGCTTAAGAAAAAACGTGCTTGTTAAAAGGAAACAGAAATCTTTTTAGACCTTCCCTGTCTTTCCGGAAAGGTTTATATGAGGATGAAGATTCTCAATAGTTTTTCTTACATTTATATGATACTGCCAATATCCGCAAAAGAGAGCAGGCATATTGAAAGGAGATAATCTGATATGACCTATCAATTCATAAAATTGGAATTGGAAAATAACATCGCAACGATGTCCCTGGATCGGCGGGACGCGCTTAATGCATTGAATAGGGCTTTCTGCTGCGAGCTTGCAAATGCCTTGCAGGAACTGGATAGACGGCAGGACGTGAGAGCTATTATTCTTAAAAGCAATGCCAGGATATTCTGCGCCGGTCTGGATCTGACAGAGTTTTTCCCCGCCGGAGGCCGATACAACACTAAAAGCGCTTTTGACTTTCGGCAGAACGTCCAGGTGATACTTGATTGTGCGAGTGTGTTTGAGAGGTGCAGAAAACCCGTTATCGCCGCGATTCATGGCAAATGTGTCGGAGGCGGACTCGATATCGCAGCCGCCTGCGATATCCGATTTTGTACGGAAGATGCTACCTTTTCTCTTCGAGAGGCGGCGGTGGGCTTGGTGGCTGACGTGGGTGTTCTCCAGCGCCTGCCGTTGATTATCGGACAGGGTTATACGCGGGAAATGGCCTATACGGCGCGCTTCTATTCGGCGAAGGAAGTCGAACGCATGAATCTGGTCAATGCCGTCTATCCCGATCAGCATGCCATGCTGGAGGGTGCAAGAACCCTTGCCATGGAAATTTGCGAAAATGCGCCCATGGCGATTATGGCAACAAAGGAGGTTCTGAACTACAGCAGAGATGCGTCCATTGAAGAGGGGATGCGAATGGCCGTTGAAAAGAATGCGATTTTGATGTCTTCAGACGATATTCGGGAGGCCGTAACTGCTTTCAGGGAAAAGAGAAAGCCGAAATTTATCGGAGAATAGTCATTGACGGACCTGTCCTCTATGGGGCGTGCTATGAGTTCCAGGAGGATGTCGAAGCTCCTAACGCTGGGAGCCTCAATAGCTTGACTGTGTTGAAGAGGAGAAGATGAAAAAGATCAAGACATTTATGATTGCGACGTGCGCCTATCTGCTGGTTTGGCTGGTTTATAGCTCGTCTGCCTTCGCGGAAACGGGCGTTCCGATGCTCGCGATGATCTGGCCGGCGGCCTGCTACCTCCTGTTGCCGATCGTTGCCTTGGAGACATGGATTGCCTGCCTTATAATCGGCAAAGAAAACCTCTTGAGAAATCTGATTGCAAGTGCCGTGGTCAATACCATGACGACGTTGATCGGGATTCCGCTCTGCTGGGGCGCTTTTGTCGCTATTGAAGTGACGGTGCCAATCCCCGATGACCTCTATGGTGTAGGGACATTCTGGGGGAAGGTGCTTTCGGTAACCCACCAGGCAGGGTGGCTGCTGCCCTACGAAACGCAGATGTACTGGATGATTCCGGTTGCGACGATGGTCCTGCTCGTTCCAATCTTCTTCTTTTCGGTATATACGGAGCGCGTGGGGTTCAGGCTGATTACTCACTGTTCACGGGAGCAAAGCAGGCGCTGGAGTTGGGTGGCTAATGGCGCAACATACGGCTTGATTTTTCTGGTGCTTATTGGACTACTGATTTACGGGATTTTTCAAAAGGGCTAGGGCTGTTCCGCTATGCGGGTGGCAGCGAATTCCGGTTGTCATATAAAGCGAGGCCGCTCCCGGTTTGGAACGGCCTCGCTGTTTTTTTGAGATGTCGATCTAGCAGTGTTCGGCCTTGCCGAGCTTGATGGCGCATAACTCGCCGCACATGCTGCACCCCTCGTCCTTGGCCGCCTCGCTTTTTTCGAGGAGAGCGCCGGCCTTGTCGGGATCGATCGCAATCCGAACCTGGCCGTCCCAGTTGAACTCCTTGCGGTAGCGCGCCATGACGAGGTCTTTATCGTAAGCGCCGGAAATCCCTTTGGCGATATCCGCGATATGGGCGGCAATGCGCGAGGCAATGATGCCCTCCTTGACGTCCTCCAGCGTGGGAAGCCGCAAATGTTCAGATGGCGTGACATAGCAGAGGAAGTCTGCTCCGGCGGTCCCGGCGATAGCGCCGCCGATGGCGGCTGTAATGTGATCGTAGCCGGGCGCAATATCGGTCGGCAGCGGTCCCAACACGTAGAAGGGTGCGCCGTCGCAGAGTCGTTTTTGCAGAAGCATGTTGGCTTCGATATCCCGAATAGGAACGTGTCCGGGCCCTTCGATCATCACCTGAACGCCTCGCTGGCGCGCACGTTTCGCCAGTTCTCCCAGGTGGATGAGTTCGTGAATTTGGCCGCGGTCAGTCGCGTCGGCCAGACATCCGGGACGCAAGCCGTCTCCCAGGCTGAGAACCATGTCATAGCGGTGTGCGATATCCAGCAGCCGGTCATATTCTTCGTAAAGGGGATTTTCTTTCCGGTTATACCTCATCCAGTGCGCCGTGATCGATCCGCCGCGGCTGACAATGCCGAGCAGGCGTCCCTCGCGCTCGATCGATTCGACCGTCGCCCGGGTGACGCCGCAATGCACGGTGATGAAATCGACGCCGTCTTCGCCGTTCTGTTCGATGGCCTGGAAAATATCGTCCGACGTCATTTCAACGACGGACCGTTTGTTATCCAGCAGAGTTGCCGCAGCCTGATAGATCGGAACAGTGCCGACCGCGATGGTCGATTCCCGCATGACAGCCTTGCGGATGGCGGCCAGGTCTCCACCTGTGGAGAGATCCATGAGGGCGTCCGCACCGGATTTGACGCAAACCTTGATCTTCTCCAACTCCAGGGCGAGATCGGAATGATCCTTCGACGTTCCGATATTGGCGTTGACCTTGGTGCGCAGGCCCTTTCCGACGGCCATCGGGGCGATGTTGCCGTGCCGATTGTTGCGGACGACCACGATCGTGCCGTCCTTGACACCCTTGCGGATTAACTCGGGGCTGACGCCTTCAGCCTCGGCGCATTGCATCATTTCATCAGATATCTTGCCCTGTCGGGCAATTTCCAGTTGTGTCATGGGTTCACCTGTCATGTCCTAAATATGTTTTGTCAGCGCCTACGTGCAGCGGGCGCGGGTTGACTGGGCCGTGCCCCTCGCCAAGCCTGAATGCCGCTTCGATGGCGGCAAAGACGAAACGCTTCGCTCGTTCAACGGCATCGTAAACCGGCATTCCTTCCGCCAAGCCAACGGCAATCGCCGTTGCGAAGGCACAGCCTGTTCCGTGGGTATCAACGGTGTCGAGTCTTCTGGCTCGGAATTCGTAAAACACTCCGCCGTCGAAGAGCAAATCAATCGGATCGCCGCTGGCGTGTCCCCCCTTGATGACGACGTATTGCGACCCCAGGCGATGTAGACTTTCCGCGGCCGTTTTCATTTCATCAACAGACGATATGCGAAGGCCTGTCAGTTCCTCGGCCTCCGGGATGTTCGGGGTAACGACCGTTGCCAGTGGAATCAGTTCTTCAAGCAAGACCTGCCTGGCATCCTCTCGGATCAACGCCGCGCCGTCCTTGGCTGTGAGGACAGGATCGACGACGAGCGGATGCGACTGCCACGCGCGGAGCTTCTCCGCAACGATCCGCACGGTTTCAGGTCCCCCCAGCATACCCGTCTTGACGGCGTCTGCGCCGATATCGCTCAGGACCGAATCGATCTGCTTGCCCACGAGGGCCGGCGGTATCTCGTGAATTGCCTGCACACCGCGAGTGTTCTGTGCGGTCACGGCGGTGATGGCGCTCATCCCGTAGCCGCTCAAGGCGCTGATCGTTTTGAGATCCGCCTGAATGCCTGCGCCGCCGCTGGAATCGGAACCGGCAATGGTGAGAATCCGTTTGATTGTTGAACCGTTTCCTGGGATGGCCATGGTTTTTTCCGCTTGGCGAAATAAAAAAGGGCTTCTCCCTGATTTGGAATAGGCCCTTCAGATGCACACATCGATTATCCAGCCGCTTCCCTACGCCGGCATTATCCGGGTCAGGTACAAGGGGTATGCTCTCAGCAACATCGTGACCGACCGTTGCACCCCCGCTTCTTTTTATAGCTGTAAACTATCCGAATTTGATGGGGAGATCAAGGAGATTATACCTCTGCTGCGCGTAGCGGTGAGTTTAGCGTTAAGCGTTGCGAGCTGGCAAGGTTATTTACGGACCAGCTCTTAATCTATCCCGAAAAGTCTTCGGGCGTTTTCCGTCGTGATACGGGCGACCTCTTCAGTGGGGATACCTTTTACTTCGGCAATTTTGCGGGCCGTGAAGACGACGTAGGCGGGTTCATTGCGCTTTCCCCGGTGAGGTTCCGGGGTGATATAGGGCGCATCCGTTTCGATCAGGAGGCGCTCTATCGGAATCTTTCGGACTACATCGCGCGTTACATCTGATTTCTTGAAGGTGACGGCGCCCGTGAACGAAATGAAAAAGCCCAGATCGAGACACTGTCGCGCCAGCGCATAATCTCCTGAAAAGCAGTGGATGACGCCGCGTCGCTCTCCGGGCCAGCCCTTCAGCATATCGAGGGTTTCCCGGTGGGCGTCCCGATCGTGGACGATAATCGGGAGGTTCAACTCATGAGCCAGATCGAGTTGCTCGCCGAAATGCTGAATTTGCAGATCGGCAGGAGAGATGTTGCGGAAAAAATCGAGGCCGATCTCGCCGTAGGCGATGACTTTCTCCCGTTGGGCAAGCGTCTTCAGTTCCTTGTAGCAAGAAGGCTTGACGTCTTTAACCTCATGGGGATGGATTCCGATACTTGCATAAACAGCCGGGTAGCGACCGGCGATCTCAACGGCTCGGTAACAGTCCTTTAGATTGGTTCCGACCGTGAGGATTCGTTCAACGCGGGCGTGCAGTGCCCTGTCGATGACCTGGTCAAGATCATGGTCAAAATCACCCATCTCGAGATGGGCGTGGGAATCGATGAACATCTATTCAATAACGATTTCTTCGGCAAATTCTGCGAGATCGGGGAGTTCTCTCAGGTAGGCTTCGAGATCTCTTTCATGCAGCTCTCCGCCCATCAGTTTTTTGTCAAGTATCCTTCTATCGATTTCTTCCAGGGACATAGCGACCTTCTTCTTCATGGTATTTCTCCCAACTGTCCAATATGAAAAGCGCCCTCGTGGGCGCTCCTGATGTACAACTGGTCGAGCAAGGCGTATATACCATCAAATAGCGCCGTGAATCAAGAAAAAGGTCCGTACGACCGCTAAACCCCCCGTCATCAAAGCAACACAGCAGCCCAACTTTTTACTGTCTGAGCCTCGGGTCCATGGCGTCGCGAATGCCTTCTCCCAGCAGATTGTAGCTCATAACGGTGATGAAGATGGCCAATCCGGGGAAGAGCGACAACCACCAGGCGATATCGATGTTGTCTTTACCGTCGGTCAGGATGTTTCCCCAGCTGGCCATGGGGGGCTGGACGCCGATGCCCAGAAAGCTCAGGGCCGACTCGGTGAGGATCGCCCCGGCGATTCCCAGAGTGGCCGTTACAAGGACGGAGGCCATGGCGTTGGGAAGGATGTGCCGAAAGATGACCCGGAAATCGCTGGCGCCGATCACTCGGGCCGCCTGAACGAAGTCTCTTTCCTTCAGCGTCATGAAGTCGGCGCGCACCAGACGGGCGACCCCCATCCAACTGGTCAGGCCAATGACGATCATAATGTTCCAAATCGAGGGTTCCAAAAAGGCGATGACGGCTAGGATCAGGAAGAAGGTCGGGAAACACAGCATGATGTCCACGAAACGCATGATCAAGATATCAATCCACTTGCCATAGTAGCCGGCAACGGCGCCCAGAACGATCCCGATCAGAATCGCAATGCAGGTAGAGATGAAGCCGACCAGCAGCGAGATTCTTGATCCCCAGATGATCCGGCTGAAGACATCGCGCCCCAGTTGATCGGTGCCGAAGAGGTGTTCGAACGAAGGGGGGGCCAAGATGAGGTGAATATTGATTGTCGTGGGTTCTTGAGGCGTAATCCACGGTGCGAAAAGGGCCATTAAAAAGAGAAACGACACGATCATGCTGCCGGTAAGGGCCATCCGGTTACGACGAAAACGATGAATGAAGTCACTTTGCAAAGTGTCCATAATGCGTCCTTATGAGATGCGCACCCTGGGATCGGCCAGCCCGTAAGACACGTCGGCAATGAGATTTCCGAGCAGAGTCAGGAGGGCGCCGATCACGAGGATGCCCATGATAACCGGATAATCCCTTGACATGACAGACTGATAGAAAAGTTGCCCCATTCCCGGAACGGCAAAGATTGTTTCGAAGATGACACTTCCACCGATCAAGCCGGGAACCGAGAGGCCCAACAGCGTAATGAGCGGCAGCAGGGCATTGCGTAAGGCGTGTTTGAAAATGACGACCCGCTCGCTCAGCCCCTTGGCCCGTGCCGTCACGATGTAGTCCTGACGAATGACCTCCAGCATATTGGATCGCATGTATCGGGAATACGCTGCAAGGCCTCCGAAGGCAGCCAGAAGGACCGGAAGGATCAGGTGCCTGGCCAGATCCGTCGCGGCCTGCGCAGGTGGGAGGTATTCATGGTTTAGGGATCGGATGCCGGAGATCGGGAGCCAGTCAAGATAGATCCCAAAGAAAATCATGGCAAGCAGAGCCAGCCAGAAGGTCGGGATGGAAAAACCCGTGAAGACCAGCACCGTCGCGAATTTGTCGAAGAAGGAATTGCGATAAACGGCTGACAATACGCCCAGTGGAATCGCGATGACAATGATAAGCCCCATTGCCAGGACGTTTAGAAGGATCGTGATCGGAAGGCGCTCCAAGATTTTTTCGGTGACCGGCCGCATGTCCGGTGAGAAGGAGGTCCCCAGATCCAGCTTGAGAAGTTTTTTCATCCAGATGACGTACTGGACGTGTAGGGGCTTATCCAGATCGTACATGGCCCGTAGCCGTTCCTTCAACTCCGCGGATGCTTTTGGATTCATCTGCGTCTGCAGGTCTGTCGGAGAGCCCGGCGCCAAGTGGATTACGGCGAAACAGATCATCGTGATTCCAATGAACAGTGGAATCATGATGAGCAGACGACGTGTCAAGTAGCGCAACAAGCTATTGCCCTCCGGACAAAACAGTTTAATAAAGTTTAAAGTTGAAAGTTTGAAGTCAAATACCCTGCGCAAAGCCACAAATCCTGCCATCACCTTGCGGGGTATGGCTTAGGACATATTGAGAAAACTGAATGCAGCCTGCGCATGCATGACAACCGAACGTACGCCCGGAACTATCACGAACCCAGCAACTTTAAACTTCAAACAACTTTTAACCTTAAACTATTTTCTTCCTATACACATATACGTGAAGCCCCGGGCGCGCAGCTCTTCGGGATCGTACTGGTTGCGGCCGTCAAAGACAATGGGGGCGGCCATCAAGGTCTTCATACGGTCAAAATCCGGATTCCTGAAGAGGTGCCATTCGGTCGCCAGAATAAGCAGATTCGCCCCTTTGAGCGCATCATAAGGGTTGGTGCAATAGGTCATCTGGGGGATGTCGCCCAATACGCTGCGTGCGTTTTCAACGGCCTCCGGATCGTAGGCCTGTATGGTTGCCCCTTCCGCGATAAGCGCGCGAATAATATCCAGGGCCGGCGACTCCCGAACATCGTCGGTATTAGGTTTGAAGGCCAGTCCCCAGACCGCCGCCGCCTTGCCTTTCAGCCCCCCCTGTGTCCGGTAGAAGGCGATGACTCTTTCGGCAAACCAGCCGCGTTGCTGTTGGTTGACCTTCTCGACAGCCCGGAGGATTTCGGCATTGTAATCCGATTCAGCGGCGGTGGAAATCAGGGCACGGACGTCCTTCGGAAAACAAGAGCCGCCATAACCGAGACCCGGGTAAATAAAGCTGTAACCGATGCGCCGGTCCGAGCCGATTCCCAGGCGTACCTTGGTGATATCCGCCCCGACCCGCTCACAAATATTCGCTATCTCGTTCATAAAGGAAATGCGAGTTGCGAGCATGGCGTTGGCGGCGTACTTGGTGAGTTCGGCGCTGCGGACGTCCATGACGATCAGCTTGTCGTGATCCATCGCAAAGGGGGCATAAAGGTCTTTCATCAACTCAGCCGTTTTCGGGTTGTCTGTGCCGATGACCACCCGGTCCGGTTTCATGAAATCGTTGATAGAATCCCCTTCCTTCAGAAATTCCGGATTGGAGACGACATCGAATCCAATGTCCAAGCCCCGATCAGCGAGTTTCTGCAGGATCACCTTCCTGACCTTGTCGGCGGTTCCGACCGGGACGGTGGATTTATCGATGATGATTTTTGTGTCGGTCATGTATTCGCCGATGCCTGCCGCGACCTTAAGAACGTACTGAAGATCGGCAGCGCCATTTTCATCGGGAGGTGTTCCAACAGCGATGAAGATGAAAAACGAGGCGGCAACCACCTCCTCCAGACTGGTTGTGAAATGCAGCCGGTCGTCCCGATGATTGTGCTTGACCAGCGTCTCCAGACCGGGTTCGTAAATCGGGATGATGCCTCGCTTCAATCCCTCGATTTTTTTCTCGTCGATATCCATGCAGACAACGTCATTGCCCATGTGGGCAAAACAGGCGGCGGCGACGAGCCCCACATAACCGGTTCCTATAATGCCGATTTTCATTCAGATCTCCATTCCATCCGGTCGATTTTAGGTCGCTGCTTCAAGGTATTGCAGGCTCACAGGAGCAAGCGTCGACGAATCTCCGATTTCCAAGGAAGATGTTCAGTTATGATTCGCTCGCTTCCCCTGCGGCAAGCCACGGGAATGTGCTCGCTGATCCACATCAAGCAGCCTCAGTTGTTTGATGTGGATCAGCGTCTTCCATAGATTTTCCTCCGTATGCGGTTCCACTGTAATAATAGGGTGGTTACCCTGCTGGTGCAACGAAGAAAACAGATTTATAAAGGGGAAGGTCCCCTCTCCGACAGGCAGGTGTTCGTCGTTTATACCATGGTTGTCGTGAAGATGCAGCTGCGCGATGCGCGCTCCCAAGACTTCAAGCCATTCATGCAGGGGTGTTTGGGAAAACGCATTGAAGTGTCCCGTATCGAAACAGATCCTGGCATGAGGAGAATCCAGGGCATCTACCAAGGAAAGCAGCATTTTCGGGTCCGTGTCATAGACATTCTCGAAAGCGATGACCGTATCGAGCGTCTCTGCGGCAGGAAGAAAGCGCTTCCACGTGTCGATGCTGTTTTCCAGCCACTGCTCTTCAGTGGAAACGTAGTACCGCTTGTCGAACGCGGGATGACATACGATGGATCTCGGTTTAAAGAGGGGGGCGATGCTGAATAGCTGTTGGAAGCGTTCAATCGAGCTTCGCCTGATTTTTTCGTCCAATGCGCCTGGCCGGAGATCCATAAACGGGGCGTGCAAAGTGATCGGCAGGTCCACCTGGCGCAGACGCTCTGCAATGAGTCGAAAGTCCGCTGGGTTAAATGAGTCCAACTCAAAGCTGCTGAAACTAATTTCTGGCTGGAGCTTGTGCTCGATAAAAAGCGATAGTTGCTCCCCCATCAGCAGGCGAAAGGGGACGTGTACCTGGATATGTTCGCGTATGTCTTTCACAATGCCGTGCGTTTTACCACAAGCGACCCGTTTAGACAACCGCATAAAGGCAGTGACGAGTGACAGGTAACGAGTGACAAGTCTGTGATGCCTTGTTCTGTTGATGCGATAATGGTCAAAAATTATTGGCGTTGACACCGGGGGGTATTTCCATTAGAAAAAGAAAAATATTGCGTTACGCAGGATGTTTGGAGGATAGAACCATTCCTAAAGAAATCACGACAAGAAAAACCGCACTGTTATCAGTCAACGCCGCACTGGAAAAGAAGGCCCACAAGATTCTCGTTCTCAACGTAAAAAAAGTCTCCTCGCTCTCGGACTATTTTATCGTCTGCAGCGGAAACTCCGATCGACAGGTCCAGACCATTGCGGAATATATTGAGGGGGTTTTGAAGAAGGCGGGTCGACGTCCGATCGGGATCGAAGGCGAGCGGATCGGGAAGTGGGTCCTGATGGATTACGGCGATGTCGTTATTCACATCTTTTTCGATCCCGTCCGGGAATTCTATGACATTGAGCGACTGTGGCCGGACGCCCCGCGGCTGGAAGTCGAGGATGACGCCCCCGCGCTGACCTCGCTGAGCAGAAAAATATAGAAGCGGCTAACGCCGCAGTGACGAGTCACAAGTAACGAGTGACGAGCAAAAATGCGTCAGGTCGTATGTCAGGCACAGTGCCGCGGCGAATTACTTGGGACTAATTTGGCAACTTGACCGGAAGTTGCCGTTTTCTGTGGGGTTTCAAATTCCGATTTCAGGGATATGCATGGAAAGCATGGTTCCCCAACTTTCGGATTCAAAGAAGGACGCGGAAAAATCCATAGCCCTCCCCTTGACCCCTGACACTGATTGCATTCCCCGCGGCGGTCTGTGGCGTGCCTTGGCCGATCTGATGTTTCCTCCCACATGCGTTGACTGCGGCGCCCTGATACAAAGGGAAGGTCCTGTTGCACTCTGTCCGGCGTGTTTCTCCAAGGTAACTTTCATTGCATCCCCTTTTTGCCCCTGCTGCGGGCTGCCCTTGGCATCCCCAGCGGGCGAAGATCATCCCTGCGGTGATTGCATCACATCTCCACCACCTTTTGACCTGGCTCGCGCTGTCGGGGTCTATGATAAAGTGTTGCTGGAGGCGATCCATCGCTTCAAATACCATCACCACTGGCCGTCCGGGAAGGCGTTGAGCCGATTGATGGCCCGCCACCTCTGGCCTGACATTGAACTAGAGCGTTATGACTTGATCCTGCCCGTGCCGCTGCATCCAAAGAAGTTACGGCAGCGGGGCTTCAATCAGGCCGTTTTCCTGGGTCGGGCGTTGGCCAGGCAACATGGCCTTGCTTTAAGAGTTGACCTGATTCGAAGAAAGGGGTACACGATGCCGCAGGTGGGACTTGACGCCAAAGACCGGCATCAGAATGTGAGGGGGGCCTTCGAGGTGAAAACTCCTGAAGCGGTCGAGGGCAAAAAAGTCATTCTGGTGGACGATGTGTATACGACCGGGAGCACGGTCAGCGAATGTGCAATGGTGCTGAAGGAGGCCGGGGCGGAAGAGGTGGCGGTGCTGACCCTTGCGCGGGCTGTCTGACTTGGCAGGCTGTTGAAAAAGATTCATCTGCTGTGTTGCGCTGCGGGCGGGAATGCTCACGTATTACCTATACGCTGCGCTTCCCGGTCCTCGCGCGCCTTGCATCTAAACCTTTTTGAACAGCCTGCGGGAGAGGCCTTGATGCATTGCCCTTGATTGTCTTTTGTGCATTGTTCAAATCAGAAATCGCTTGTCCGGTCTTTTTCAGCGTCGTATCAAGTGCGGTGTTCTGATGGCCGGGCAGGTGATATCTCCCCGGTTCCTTGCCAATTTATCTATGTTATACCAACTTGGCTTTTTATCGTTATTTTCACGAAATGCCCAGGTGCCTAAGGTAAACATGCTGTAATTCTCTAGCATTATGCTTTTTGTTTTTGGTGAAATGATGTAGGATCAGCCGAAATTTTCGAAAAAAGCCAAGTTGGTATAATAATTGTTCGGGTAAAGGAAAACACACATGAGAAGAAAAAGAGAAGTTTTGTACCTCGGAAATGAAGCGCATGAAATCCAGGTATTGGCTTCCAATGAGGTAAGGGACGATAAAGACGCACTGCTCTCTATTCTTAACTTCATCGAGCAGGTACATCCTTATATGCTGGATAAGTACATAAACCTTCGTAACAATATTTATCAATCGCCCGAGCAAGAGGGAAAAAAGTAGTATCGCTTAGGAAGGTATGAGACCACATTCAGCTAAGAGATTCAACTCAATGGAACAAGTACGTAGACAAACGGTTATACGTCCGACAAGACCGCCAAGAGACCCCAGAGAAGGGGAACGACTTTGGAATGGTCACAATGTTGATAAAAATCTCGAAGACGTTTGGCTGGAGAAATTGAATTCACTAAAAGCATTCGATTTGATCAGCATTTGCGAGGGGCATCTTAACGCTGCTAGAGGGCGGTTTTCAGCAACCCCTCACCTTAATTTGCGCATTAAAGTAAATTATCTTCCCATCCTCATAGGCAATTTTGACATTATCTCGACCAAGTTGTATTCAGCAATAGTGGCATTGTTTGGTGTTGCAGATACGACAGCAGACTTGGAATTAAAAATAACGATGACATGTTCACGGTCAAGACAAGAAATCAGGAGGGACCTGCTATTTCATGCAAAAGCCAGATTCACTCGTCAATCCACAGAAATGGAAACTAATGCTGTGAATTGGTTTAATGAACTTGTTTGTAATATTATTGAATTTGATGAAATTACCTCCTTGCTCCTCTCATTTGAGATGAAAAAATATGTCCAACCCGTCGCTACAGCCAATCGCTAACGTGCCGGGTGATTTCGTCATTATACAAAACAAAGGAGGAGCGGATGTCAGACGAAAATAATCTCATCGGAGTAGCCTTAAATTTGAAAGACATGGTCTCTTATCAGACCGGATCGGTTGTCAGTCGGACTATCATCGATAAGAGCGTTGGAACGGTTACCGTGTTTGCCTTTGACTCGGGGCAAGGGCTTAGTGAGCATACGGCGCCTTTTGATGCGCTTGTTCAGATTATTGACGGGATTGCAGATATTACAATCGCCGGATCGGTGCATACTGTCAGAGAAGGCGAGATGATCGTGATGCCTGCGAATAAACCGCATGCCTTAAAAGCAAATCCCCGGTTCAAGATGCTTCTTGTCATGATCAGAAAATAATAGGGAATAAGGATCGAAATAACCATGGGACAGATTTTATCTTGGGATGAATTAAAAAAAGAAGTCGTTCGGCTGAAGGGGGAGGGAAAACGGATCGTTTTCACGAATGGCTGTTTTGATATTCTTCATGTCGGGCATGTCCGTTATCTCAATGCGGCGCGTAGGCTCGGGGATGTGCTGGTGCTCGGACTCAATACCGACGCCTCGGTTCGCGCGCTGAAGGGCGAAAAGCGGCCGCTCAATTCGGAGTTGGATCGGGCCGAGGTGCTGGCGGGGCTTGCGTGCATCGATTACGTGACCCTCTTCGGCGAAGAGACGCCACTGAAACTCATCGAACTGCTTGAACCGGATATTCTGGTCAAAGGGGGCGACTGGTCTGCGGATGCCGTCGTGGGCGGTGACGTTGCCAAGCGCTGGGGCGGACGTGTGGAGATCATTCCCCAGGTTGAAGGGGCCTCTACGACCAACGTAATCGACAAGATATTGAAGACCTATGTGAGTTACTGAATCCGGTGGCGAGCGCATCATAATAAAACATCTTCCTTAAGGATCGGAGATTTGTCGGAGTTTGCTCCGGTGAGCCTTCAAGGGTAATCAATAATTGAAAAACAGGCAGGTTTTTTTACCTGGCGCCGCTTGCGGCAGTGTTAAAGATATTTCACCGATTCGCCGAAATATCAGCGAGGGAAGAGTCGTATGTGGTTAGGTGTCCCTGGTTTTGCACCGGCTTTGAACCGATAGTGGCTTCACATTTTTACTTTACAAAACCAGAGAGGTCCATTATACTCCCCCATTGTTTTAAATCCAGATGCGTGGAGATTCCTGATGAAACCTGAAAAAAAGGAGATGTTCAAAGGTCTTTTGGAACAGAGGATTGATGAACTTCTTGGGGAGGCCAATAAGACGGTCAACGATATGACGGACGACCAGGAAAATTTCCCGGATCCCAACGACCGGGCGTCCCTCGAATCTGACCGGAATTTTGAACTCCGGATCAGGGATCGTGAGCGGAAGCTGATCCGCAAGATGCAGGAGGCCATTCAGCGTATCGATACCGGCACGTTCGGGATCTGCGAACGCTGCGGCGGTCCGATTTCAGAAAAGAGACTTATCGCCAGACCCGTGACCACGCTGTGCATCGAGTGCAAGACCAAAGAGGAAAAACTCGAAAAACAGCGGGGCGAGTAATCGGCGTCATTCTTATCAGATAAAAAAATCAACTCTTCGGGGTTGATTTTTTTATTGTCCTTCGCTATCCCATTTTTTAGACTGAACAGCGGCTGATGCCGCAGTGACGAGTAACAGTAACGAGTGACGGGCAGAAAAGCGTCAGGTCACATGCTAAGCGCAGCGCTGCGACGATTTAACCCCGGCTGGTCAGAAGTGGTTTCGGCGGGGGAAGCAACCTTGCCGATGTCAGGCTGAACGACAGCCTTCTCAAGGCAGATGTATGTATATTCAAGTTGCCATCAATATCCCCGTTGAAAATCCTTTTTCCTACGCCGTTCCCCCCGCGTTGGCATCTAAGATTGCTGTCGGCAAGCGGGTCCTCGTTCCCTTTGGAAAGAAGAAGGTTTCCGGCTACATTCTGTCCATTCTGTCGAAGGCGGATCGGGATGATATCCGCCCCGTTATTTCGGTCCTGGATGAAACCCCCCTTTTCAATGAGGAAGACCTGGCCTTTTTTCAGTGGGCCTCCGATTACTACCTCTACCCGCTGGGTCGCCTTCTAAAGGAAGTGCTGCCCGGTGGAATCGATCCCGGTTCACAGACCTGGGTAATCTGTCGCAATGAGGCACCGACCGGGACGGGGCTCTCGTCGTTGGCCTTGGAGGTCTTTGAGCTCGTGCGCTCCCAGCCGCACGGGATGCGCCTGAAGACGCTGAAAGAGGCCTTTAAAGGGCGGCGGATCGATGCAGTGCTCAAGCGCCTGGAAACCTCAGGGCTGGTTGTTTTCGAGGAGCGCCTTCAGGGGCCTGCAGTGTCTCTTCGCAAGATTCGCTTTGTCGCACCCGTAACGGAACATTCACCCGAAGAAAAGCTTACACCGAAACAACAGGACGTTCTCGCATACCTGCGGGAGCATGGAGAGGTCGCCACTTCAGAACTCCATTTGCATTTCAAGGGCGCATCCGCCCGCGTTGCCGCACTTCAAAAGAAGGGACTGGCGACGGTCCGGGAGCGGGAGATCCAGCGGTCGCCCGATCAGGAGGGACTCGAAGGGCTGCAGGGTAGCGCGCCGTCTCTCAATCCCGACCAAGAGACGGCATATTGCTCGCTCGTCGATGCCTTGGCCTCGGGCGGTTTTTCCCCATGGCTGCTTCACGGTGTGACCGGCAGCGGCAAGACGGAGGTCTATCTCCGGGCCATCGCCGAGGCCCTGAAAAACGGCGGTTCGGCGATCTATCTGGTGCCGGAGATCGCTCTGACTCCGCAGCTTCTCGGCCGGGTGCGCCAGCGCTTCGCCGATATGGACATCGCCGTCATGCACAGCGGTATTTCAGAGGCGGCTCGCTACGACCAATGGCGGCGGATTGCGAGCGGTGACTTGCGGCTGATCATCGGGGCGCGATCGGCGATCTTCGCCCCGGCAAGGAATCTCAAATTGATCATCGTTGACGAGGAACATGATTCCTCCTATAAGCAGGATGATCGGATGCGCTATCATGCGCGCGATCTGGCGATCATCAAGGCGAGCCGTCAATCGGCGGTAGTTGTTCTGGGATCGGCGACGCCGGCGATTCAGTCGTACCACAATGCGCTGGGCGGCAAGTTCCGCTATCTCAGCCTGCCGAATCGGGTGGCCCAGCGGCCTCTGCCAGCTGTCCATTTGGTCGATATGAAACAGGAGTATGATGCGGAGGCAAAACCCCGCTTGTTGTCACGGGCGCTGCTGGGCGCCATCGGAGAAACGCTCAGCCAGGGCAAACAAACGATCCTTTTTCTGAATCGACGCGGGTTTCATACCTTCGTCAGTTGCTACGACTGCGGGCATGTCTTTCGCTGCCTGAACTGCTCGGTCGCGCTGACCCATCACGCAACCGAGGGGGTATTGCGCTGCCACTATTGCGATTTTGCGCTCAAGTCGCTTCCCCTCTGTCCGTCTTGCAATGGCTCACGGATTGGGACTTTCGGCGTTGGAACCGAGCGGTTGGAAAAAGAGGTGGTCGAGCGCTTTCCCGGCGCCCGAGTCGAGCGCATGGACTCTGACACCACGGCGGAAAAGGGGCATTATGAAAGGATCCTGAACCGCTTTTCCAGGGGGGAGATCGACATCCTGATCGGAACCCAGATGATCACCAAGGGGCACGATTACCCCGGTGTGCTCCTCGTGGGGATCATCTCCGCGGACGCCGCACTGAACCTCCCTGACTTCCGGTCGGCGGAGAAGGCCTTTCAGGTGCTGACCCAGGTGGGCGGGCGCGGCGGGCGCGGTGATGACCCCGGCCGGGTCTATATCCAGACATTCAATCCGGAGCATTACGCGATCGAACTGGCGGCGCGGCACGATTACCGGGGGTTTTATGAAAAAGAGATCGCCCTGCGGCAGGAATTTGCCTATCCGCCCTTCACGCGGATGGTGAGCCTCCAGATTTCGAGCAACGTGAAGGAGAAGGCCGTGAAGGCCTCGGACGAAATCGGGAAGGCGGCGCGGCGCCTGGCGGGAAAGGCGGCTATCGAGATCATGGGTCCCGCGGAGGCCCCGATCGCGCGGATCAAGGGGAAACACCGCCGGCACCTGATCCTGAAGGGAGCGAGCAGCCAGGCGCTTCATGCCCTGGTCCGGACCCTCCTCAAGGCGAATCCGGTCCGGGACGTGACCATCAAGGTGGATTTCGACCCGGTGAATTTTATGTGACACAGCAGTGACGGGTGACGAGTAACAGGTGACAGGCTCGCAATGACCCGGTTGAGGAATTCTACCGCAATCCGTATATTTTTTTCTTGAACCTTTGACACCTCGACCCCTTGGATCTTGGTTTTGACTTGAACGCACTTTATTTTATCAGGAAACGGTTATGTACAATCAATGCAAAATCCTCTTTATGGGCACCCCCGAGTTTGCGGTGCCATCGCTGACCCTGCTGGCAGAAAGCGGTCTGAATATCATCGCCGTCGTGACGCAGCCGGACCGGCCCAAAGGGCGGGGACGCAAACAGGAATCGCCACCGGTCAAGGTGGCGGCCGAGCGCTTCAATCTCCGGATCCTGCAACCGGAGCGGGTCCGCGATGAGTCCTTCCTGAGCATTTTTCGCGAACTGGCTCCCGACATGGTGGTTCTCGTAGCCTTCGGCCAGATCCTGCCCAAGGAGATCATCGATACCCCGCCGCTGGGCTGCATCAACCTGCATCCGTCCATGCTGCCCAGGTATCGCGGGGCGGCGCCGATGAACTGGACGCTGATCCGCGGCGAGCGGGAGACGGCGGCGACGATCATCGAAATGACCGAGAAGGTGGACGCGGGCCGCATCCTGCTCCAGGAGAAGTCCCCAATCGCTCCGGAGGAGACCTTCGGAGAACTGCACGACCGGATGGCCCGAGACGGTGCGCGGCTACTGCTTCAAGCGGTCAAGGGATTGATCGACGGCACGATTATCGGAACGCTGCAGGACGATGCCCTGGCAACCTTCGCGCCGCGCTTCAAAAAGGAAGATGCCCGCATCGACTGGAACCGGGATGCTGTCGCTATCGTCAATCTCATCCGGGGGCTTTCACCCGTTCCCGCCGCGTGGAGCACGTTGGACGGCAAGCAGATCAAGGTGTTTGCCGCTGAGGCCGCTATCAAGCCGATCGTCGATCCGCCGGGGACGATCGGGGCGGTAGAGCAGCGGGGGCTGCCCGTGGCCGTGGCCAACGGCTTGGTCTATCTGAGCGACGTGCAACTCGAGGGAAAAAAACGGATGCCCGTCCACGAGTTTCTGAAGGGCTATCTCACTGCCGGAAAGAAAATGGAGTAGATCCGCAGACGATGTCCAAAGTCAATCCCAGACAGATTGCCGTCGATATCCTCGACCGTGTGGAAAAGGGCGGTTATGCCGAACCCCTGATCGATCAGGCGCTGTCTCAGGGGGAATTTCAGAACAGCCCGGACCGCAGGCTCCTCACACAGCTTGTCTACGGGACGCTGAGGATGCGCGGTCGGCTTGATTGGTATCTTGCCAAGCTCTACCAGGGGCGCGTCGAGAAGATGGAACCGGCCCTTCGCAATCTGATCCGTACGGGACTGTATCAGATTTTCCTTATGGACCGGATCCCCGGCCATGCCGCCGTCGATGAGAGCGTTCGGATCGCCTCGAAGCGTTTCCCCGGACGGACGGGGCTCGTCAACGCCATCCTGAGAAATGCCATCCGCCAGGCTGGCGGCATCGCCTTTCCCGACTTTGAAGAGGAGCCGATCCGTCATATCGCGGCCTTCCACTCGCACCCCGAGTGGCTCGTCGAACGCTGGATTGAGGCCTTCGGCGTTGAAGAGACGCTGGCTCTGTGCCAGGCCGACAATGAAAATCCCTCCATTTGCCTGCGCGTCAATACGTTAAAGGCTTCTCGCGATGAGGCACTGGCCGGGTTGACGGCAGATGGCTATGAGGCGCGGCCGACGGCCTTTTCGCCCGACGGCCTCGAGCTGCTCCATTCTCCCAGGCCGATCCGGGAAAACACTGCTTTCGGCAAGGGCCAAATCCAGATTCAGGACGAGGCCTCGCAACTCGTCACGCGGCTTCTGGATCCGGCGCCCGGGTCACGGGTACTGGACCTGTGTGCGGGGATAGGCGGCAAAACGACGCACCTGGCGGCCCTGATGAGGAATCAGGGGGAAATTCTGGCAGTGGATATCCATGCCAATAAATTGAATGACCTCGGCACCCTGGCCAAGCGCCTCGGCGCCTCCATCATCCGGGGGCGGGCCGCGGATGCCACAGCGGATCTGGGACCGGATTGCCATGAGCGCTTCGATGCCGTTTTGATTGACGCCCCCTGTTCGGGCCTCGGAACGCTTCGGCGCAATCCGGAGATCAAGTGGCGGCTGACGCCGGAAGACCTCACGGGTTGCACCGGGTTGCAGCGCGCCCTCCTCGATCGGGCAGCTTGTTACGTGAAACCGCGCGGCATCCTGGTCTACAGCACATGCAGCATCATGCCGGAGGAAAACGAGGCGATTGTCCGAGCCTTTCTGAATACGCATCCGGACTTTCAATTGGCTTCCTTGCCGGAGGGCATTGCAACTGAATTGATCGATTCCGTGGGGATATTCCGGAGCTTTCCGCACCGGCATCATACGGACGGGTTCTTCGCGGCGCGCTTACGGCGGGTGATTTCTTAATCTCACGCCAGAATGCGCTAAGGCCTTGTTTGCTGTTTTGTATTTTTTACTGTTTACTGATGATGGTCTCGTAAAAAATCGAATAACGTATCAATCATAAAACAAGAGGATGACGGGCTGGGTCTCGAACGCGAATCCGGTAGCGAGCGCATTCCCCGCAGCTTTCGGCGGGGTAAGCGAGCGAATCATGTCCGAATTCTTTCCTTGGGGATCGGAGATTCGCCGGAGCTTGCTCCGGTGAGTCTCCAATCAAAGATTTTTCCAGCCCGACGGCATTGGCAATTTGGCGCTGAACATGACGGAAAAAGATTTTTGAGCGGCAGAGAGCCGGCCCGTCATCCTCATTCCCTGACTTTTTACAAGACCATCACTGATTATTGTTAACTTTTAACTGCGGCGCCAGCCGCCTCAAACCCATTGACTTCGGTTTGGCGAAGATGCTAGAAATGCCCCGATGCGCGGGAATGATCGGATTTTCTCTGGCCGGCGGTCCGGTCCGCGCCGGCGTCGCCACCGAAATTTCATCTGAGGACACAACCATGCTGATCAAACAACTTCAAGTCGGCCAGATGGCCGTTTTCGCTTATCTTGTCGCCGACCCCGAAACGGGGGATGGACTGGTCATCGACCCGGCGGACGAGGTCGACCGGATCCTGGCCGAGGCGCAAAAAGACAACATTACGATCCGTTACATCGTTAACACCCACGGCCATGTTGATCACATCGCCGGCAATACCGATATGAAGGCCAAAACCGGGGCCAGGATCATCGTTCACGAGGCCGATGCGGAGATGCTCGTTTCTACGCCGGCCGCCATCCTGAGGATGTTCGGGGCCAAGGCCTCGCCGCCTGCGGACCAGACCGTGAAGGACGGCGATACGATCACCGTCGGCAAGGTCTCGCTCAAGGTGCTCCATACACCCGGTCATACGCCGGGAGGGATGTGCCTGTACGGGCCCGGTTTTGTGGCGACCGGCGACACGCTCTTTGTCGGAGGGGTGGGGCGGACGGACCTGCCGGGAGGCTCCTGGAACACCCTGCTGACCTCGATTCGGCAGAAACTGCTGACGCTGCCGGCGGATACCGTTGTGCTGCCGGGGCACAACTACGGCATGTCGCCGACTTCCACGGTCGGCCGGGAAAAAGAGGAAAACGATTTTTTGAACTGAGAGGGATTTATGCAAAAGGGGATGCTTAATGCTGACTTCCCGATGCTGACACCGTTCAGCCGGGGCAAGGTGCGCGACAATTTTGATCTGGGCGAGTATCTGCTGATCGTGACGACGGACCGGATCTCGGCCTTTGACGTCGTCATGCCGAATCCGATCCCCGGCAAGGGCAAGATCCTGAACACGATGTCCGCGTTCTGGTTCAAGCAGATGGAGGGGATTGTGGGCAATCACCTGATTTCCACCGACCCGGCTGACTATCCGGAGGTATGCGCCCCCTATCACGATCAACTCGCAGGGCGGAGCATGCTCGTGCGCAAGGCCAAGCCCCTGCCGGTCGAGTGCATCGTCCGCGGATACCTGTCCGGTTCCGGCTGGAAGGATTACTGTAAAAACAGGACGGTCTCTGGAATTCTCCTGCCGGAAGGACTGAAGGATTCCTCGAAGCTTCCTGAGCCGATCTTTACGCCCTCGACCAAGGCGCAGGAGGGAGAGCACGACCTGCCGATCAGCCGCCGCGAGGTCGAGAACCTGATCGGTGGCGAGTTGACCGATCGGGTCGTCGAGATCGCTCTCAAGGTCTATAAGACGGCGGCCGATCTGGCCGAGACCAAGGGCATTATCATCGCGGACACGAAGATGGAGTTCGGTTTAACCGCCGATAGCGGTGAGCTTATCCTGATCGACGAACTTCTGACGCCTGACTCCTCGCGCTTCTGGCCGAAGGACGACTACGAAGAAGGACGGTCACAGAAGAGTTTCGATAAACAGTTCCTGCGGGATTACCTGCTCTCCCTCAAGTGGGATCAGAAACCGCCTGCCCCACAACTGCCAGACGAGATCGTAGAGAAAACACGGGAAAAGTACGCCGAGGCTTTGCAGCGATTAACGAAATAGATCCCGCTGCGCGGGGCGTTTTGATTTAAAAGTTCAAAGTTGCAAGGTATCCATATCTTATACGCTGTTGCCGGCAATTCCTTCCGGTTTTTCTGCACAGGCTCTTGGGCATCATCTCGGTGAGGAACCTGATCGGGGCGCCTTTTGGCGCCCTTTTGACAGATTCCCTTAATTTTTTCACGAAAGAGGTCAAAGTGTTGTTGACAAACGGCCGATTATGATTATTTTAACGCCGCTTTACATTATCCCGTAAAGGATTGTCCGTATCGATGATCAAAAAAGACTACTATAAAGTCCTGGGGTTGGGTCGCGACGCCTCCGAGGACGATATCAAGAAGAGTTATCGCAAACTCGCGATGCAATACCATCCTGACAAGAATTCCGGAGACAAGGCGGCCGAAGAGCGTTTCAAGGAGGCCTCGGAGGCCTACGAGGTTCTGAGAGATCCTCAGAAACGGGAGCTCTACAATCGTTACGGCCATGAGGGGCTGAGCGGAAGCGGCTTTACCGGCTTTACCGGTTTCGAGGACATCTTTTCCAGCTTTGGGGATATCTTTGAGGATGTCTTCGGTTTTTCGGGAGGGGGTAGACGCCCCAGATCGGCCGCCCGAAACGGCTCCGATCTGAGATTCGATCTCAATATCTCTTTTATGGATGCCGTCTTCGGTACGGAGACCGATATCGATTTGGAAAAATACGAAGTCTGCCAGGAATGCAGGGGAATCGGGGCAGAACCGGGAACGACGCCGGAGAGTTGTCCCCGCTGTCATGGATCGGGTCAGGTGACGCAGCAAAATGGCTTTTTCAGCATCAGTTCCACCTGTCCTCAATGCCGGGGGGAAGGACGGATCATTAAGTCACCCTGCAAGGTTTGCCGCGGATTGGGTAAAGTCCGCGTATCAAAAAAGGTTCATTTGAAGATACCCGGCGGGGTTGATACGGGATCGCGTCTGAGATTGCGCGGAGAGGGGGAGCAGGGGAAACTCGGCGGCGCCGATGGTGATCTCTACGTCTTTCTTCACGTTACCAGCCATGAATTCTTCCAGCGTGACGGAAACGATATCTTTTGTCAGATTCCGATTTCCATCACCCAGGCTGCTCTGGGCGGAAACGTGGAGGTCCCGACCCTGGAGGGACATGAGAGCCTCAAGATTCCAAAGGGAACCCAGAGCGGGAAGGTCTTTCGCCTGAAAGGCAAGGGCATTCCGCATCTGAGGGGATATGGTCGGGGAGATCAGGTGATTCAGACGGTCGTCAAGATCCCGACCCACATGAGCAAGAAGCAAGAAGACCTGCTGAAGGAATTCGCCCGGCTTTCGGGCGAGTAGTACCCTCTGGCTCACGGTTCTTGCTTTTTTATACAAGAACTGATAATAAATTCGGCAAACAGCCGCCCAGAACAAGGGGCTGAAGTTGATGTTTCCTGGTGTCACGGGAGGGTTTTTCGTTTAGCCCTCCGTTGTAGTGGTGTCATAGACCCCACTGCCGGAATCAGACAATGAACCGGTCAGTGGGGTTTTTTTGTAAAAACAAGAAGGAGAATCTATGAAAAAAATCAGCGTATTTTTATTTGCTGTCGGACTCTTTGTCTTGCTTGCGCCTGTGTGTGGGGTGACGATTGCCCGGGCGCAGATGGCGGGCGATCCCAAGGGGTTCCTGACCATGCCGGAGGGGTCGAAGATGGCGCTGCTTTATCTTCGCCACGTCTCGGCAGACACATACAGCAGCAATCACAACCAGACATTCAACAACGACTATGATTACAATTACGGTCTTTTCAGGGCCGTGTATTGGGGCAAGCTGGCAGGGATGACAAGCCAGTATAACCTGATCGTTCCATTCGGCAGAAAGGTGCAGGAAAGGCCGTTGGGGGCGACACGCTACAAGAGTTCCGGCCTTGGGGATCTAAGCTTGAGGGCCTATCTCTGGTTCATTGAGCAGCCTAAGATCAAGACGGCCATCGGCTGGAACATCACAGCGCCGACCGGTGAGTATCACAATGAAAACGGCGGCGTCAACATGGGCGCCAATAAATGGGGATATGGCCCGGAGCTCGGGATTGCCTATACGCCTATCGACAAGTGGCTCCTGGAAGTTCATGAAACGCTCACCTGGTCAACAAATAACAACGACTACGGGACATCCCATCAGAAACTGGCGACCGACGCACTTTTCAATACAACCGTGCATCTGACCTATACGATCAATAAGAATTTTTACCTGGCCGCCAGCTACTACTGGCTGCGGGGGGGAGAAAATCAGTTGGAAGGAGTGAGAAGAAATAATGACATTGCCACCCAGGGGATGTTTTTGACGGGGCAGGTCAAGTTTGATTTTCCTTTCCAGATCCTCTTGCAGTATGGAAAGGATCTGAGCGTCAAAAATGGTTTCGAGACAACGGTCCTCCAGACACGGCTTTGCTACTTCTTTTAGACGTTAGCAATTGAAAAAAGGCCGACTCTATTACGAGCCGGCCTTTTCCCCTCCCAGTAACTGGCCGGGTTGAAGTCCTTGCCGAGTTTATCTCTGTGTTTTCTGCTTGTCACTTGTTACTCGTTGCTCGTTACGGCCTTTTACCCCTTGATGGGGATCTTTTTGGCCTCAGGCTTTTTCTCGGCCTTGGGCAGCTTGATTTTCAGGATACCTTTTTCGAATGTTGCCTCGACTTTGTCGGTGATCACTTCGGCGGGCAGCGTGACAACCCGGTTGAAGGATCCGTAGCGCCGTTCGATCCGATGATAGTTCTCAGCCCTTTCCTCTTTCTCCTGTTTCTTTTCGCCCTTGATCGTCAAAGCGTCTCCGGACAGCAGAACCTCGACATCTTTTTCATCCATCCCCGGAAGCTCCGCGGACACAACAAACGCCTGATCTTCCTCTTTCAGATCGATCTGCGGCAAGAAGTTCCCCGTGACGTCTCCGGAAAACGCAGACGGCAACCCGCCTCCTTCAAAAAAAGTATCCATCAGCCTGTTCATTTCGTGCTGCAGAGTGTAAAAAGGATTCTCGTATTCACGCCGCATCGGGAGCCCTCTTTTCTCCGCAGTCCTGGCAATCAGATCCTTGATTGGCATAAATATCTCCTCCTTTCATCGGGCTAGGATGCCCGGACTTCAATCTTTTTCGGCTTCGGCGGTTCCGCCTTTGGCAGCACCAGCCTCAATACGCCGTTGGTAACGGTTGCGTCGATATGGTCCTGATCGATGCCGTCTGTCAGCGTGAAGCTCCGTTCGTAATCGCCGATGCCGTATTCGGCGTAGGCCAATGTATAACCCTTGAAAGGATCTACATCGACCGTGCCCTTGATCGTCAGCAGATTGTTATCCAGCGTGATGTGGACGCTTTTCTCGTCGATTCCAGGCATATCCGCCAGCAAAACGATGGCGTCTTTGTTCTCAATGATATCAACGCCGGGGACATAGACCCTGCGGTTTCTGGTTCGTTCGGTATCGACCGCGGCTTCGACCTTTTCAGTGGATGCTTCAGTTCTTTCGGTTGTCATATCCCTTCACCCCCCTATTGAGCCTTGATCTGAATCTTTTTAGGCTTGTCCGCTTCAGCCCGCGGCAGCTCGATCTTGAGAACACCTTTTTCATACGTTGCTGTTACTTTTGCGTTGTCGATCTGAAAAGGCATCCGGACCGTGCGTGTGAATTTCCCGTGGCCTCTTTCCTGCCGGTGATAGGCGTCACCTTCCCGCAATTCCGCCGCAACACGCGTTGCCTGCAGGGTTAGCAGATCATCCTTGACCGTGATATCGATCGTCGAAGGATCAAGCCCCGGAATCTCCGAGGTCAGAATGGCGTTGTCTTCTTTGAACCAGAGGTTTACCGCCGGGAAACCCTGACCATACGGTACCGATCTCCCCGAGAATAGACGATCCGCCTCCCGCTGGAGTTGCCGCATGTCGTTCCACGGACCCCAAGCTCTTCTTAATGTACTGAATTCCGGCCACAACATTGTTGCTCCTCCTTTCATCTTTTCTTTATTTGCGCCCTCACCCGCTGCCTTTCAATGCGGCATCGAGGGGGACTGTGTCCTCGTAAGTGCTGCTTTACGAAATTAACCTATGCACAAAAAATTGCTTGTCAAGAGAAGGGGCGAGCCTGTAAAAAAGGCTTAGTGTTTCAATGATCGTCAGACTCAAAAGCATAAAAGCAAGGAATTTTGGTTATGAAAAAAATCGTTCTGGCCTCGGCGTCTCCCCGTCGCAGGGAACTGTTGGGAAGCCTGGGGCTCGATTTTGATATCTGTGTGAGCGGCGTTGATGAAATTGCGATCGAAGGAGAGACGCCTGCCGAGCATGCGCTGAGACTGTCGCAGGAAAAGGCCCTGGCGGCAGAGGCGCCGCCCGCGTCCTTTGTCATCGGTGCGGATACGATCGTGATCATTGACGGCGAGGTGCTGGGCAAGCCGCAGGACCGTGCGCATGCCGCCGAGATGCTCCGGAAGTTGAGCGGGCGCGAACATCGGGTGATAACGGCCTTTGCCATTGTTCGTGGCGGCGCTGTTCAGGCGAGTCGGACGGTCGAATCCGGTGTGCTTTTCAAGGACATTTCGGAGAAGGAACTGGCGTGGTACATCCGGACGCCGGAGCCCTATGACAAGGCGGGCGGCTACGCTGTGCAGGGCATCGGCGCATTTTTCATCCGGGAGATTCACGGATCCTATACCAACGTGATCGGACTGCCTCTGGCAGAGGTGATGGAGGCATTGGAGGAACTGGACGCTTTTCGTCTCGAGGACTTGGCGGTGCGTTGATCGGGGGTGAATGACATGCATACCATCCGGCAGAATATTGAGCGCATCCGGCAGGAGATGTCGGAAGCGGCTCTGAGGAGCGGCCGGGCGCCGGAGTCCGTTCAACTGATGGCAGTGACCAAGATGGTCCCGCTGGAACGGATCGTCGAGGCAAAGGCGGCCGGCATTACGCTCTTCGGAGAGAATTACGTTCAGGAGGCCAGGGAGAAGATCGACCGGATCGGACGTGAGGGAACGGCCTGGCACATGATCGGCTCCCTGCAATCCAACAAGGCCAAGTATGCCGTTCATCTCTTCGACGTGGTCCATTCCGTTTACAAGATGGGTGTCGCGGAAGAACTCAATAGGCGTGCGGCGGCGATTTCACGCACGATGCCGATCCTCATTGAGGTCAATGTCGGCGGGGAATCTTCGAAAAGCGGTCTGCCTCCGGAGCAGGCAATCCCCTTTATCGAGAGCATCGCGGTCTTTTCAAATCTGTCCATCCGGGGATTGATGACGATGCCGCCGTGGTCGGACAACCCCGAAGAAGTACGTCCCTACTTCCGGCGGCTTCGGGATTTGCGCGACCGGATTACCGAGCGGCGAATCGATGGCGTGGTCATGGCCGAGTTGTCCATGGGGATGACGGACGATTTTGTGGTGGCCATTGAGGAGGGGGCGACCATCGTCCGGATCGGCAGCGGCATCTTTGGAGAAAGGGTGAAGCCGGAGTGAATCGGGATCATACCAAATTGATCTGCGATGTTGGCGAATTGACAGGACTTTTTTCCGATACAGCCGACCTGGACGCCTTTCTGCAAAAGATCGCGGAGTTGACCGCTGCCCACATGGCGGCGGATGTCTGCTCTGTCTACCTCTATTACGACGATACCCAGGAACTGGTGCTGCGGGCGACCAAGGGGTTGAGTTCTGCGTCAATTGGGCGGGTGCGCCTCAAGCTCGGCGAGGGGCTAACGGGAAAGGCCCTGGCGGATATGCAGCCGGTTTGCGAAGGAGAGGCCCGCAATCACCCGGGTTACCGCTACTTCCCTGATATCGGCGAGGAACCATATCATGCCTTTCTGGCGGTTCCCATCCTGCGCGGTCACAACCGGATCGGCGTCATGACCCTCCAGAGCGCACAGCCAGACTATTTTACGCCGGAGGACGTCAACGTCTTCAAGGCAATCTGCTCGCAGGTGGCCAATACCATTGAGATGGCGAAGCTCCTGATGTCGATCGGCGCCGGCATTCATGCCACGGGACCGGCGGCGGAGGCGACCGGGCTCAAACTCGTCAAGGGCCGCATCGGTTCCGAGGGGTTTGCCTTTGGCGAGGTGGCGGTGGTCGGTCTCCATCCATTAGAAGACGTGCCCTGCGAGGACGCTATGGCCCCCATGACCTTGGCGGATTTTCGTCGGGCGGTGGCCGATACCGAACGCGACCTCCAGGACATGCAGCGGGACATCGAGGACCGCCTCTTCGATGTGGCATCGCTCATCTTTTCGGCACAGATTCTGATGCTCAAGGATCAGGGTTTTCTGTCCCGGATTGAAAAACTGATTGAAGAGGATGTCCACCCGGTGCAGGCCGTGAGTCGGATCGTGCGATATTACGTCGAGCGCTTCGATGGGATGCCCAACGAATATATCCGCGAGAAGAAATACGATGTGATGGACGTGGGGCGGCGGGTGGTTGAAAAACTCACTGGTTGCGCCGACGACCGCAACCAGTTTGCTGGAAAGGTCGTCGTGGCCCAGGAGATGCTGCCGTCCGATACGCTCAAGATGAGTTCTCGTCAGGTTGCCGGGATTGTTCTTCTCTCCGGCGGAGTCACCTCGCATGTGGCCGTTCTGTCGCGATCGCTGAACCTTCCCTTGATAATTGCCGACGAGCCCCGGCTGCTTATGCTGCCCGTCGGGACGAAACTGCTGATCGACGGGACAACGGGCAATATATACATCGATCCCGGTGAGGAGGTCATCGAAACCTTCCAGGAGAATCAGCGGCTGCGGGCCGAAGCGGCGACGATCCAGACGAACTTGAAACCCGTAACAGTGACGCGCGATGGTGTTCGCGTCTACCTCTTGGCTAATATCAATCTGCTGGGGGATGCGTCTGTCGCCCTGGATTATTTGGCCGAGGGTGTCGGACTGTACCGGACCGAGTTTCCCTTCATCATCCGCAGCGATTTTCCCACGGAAGAGGAACAGTATCTGATCTACCGCCGCTTGGTCGAGAGCATGCGCGGTCGGGAGATTACCTTCAGAACGCTGGATATCGGTGGGGACAAGATGCTGTCCTATTACGACTACGGCAAGGAGGCGAACCCCTTCCTGGGACTGCGCTCCATCCGGTTTTCTCTGCGTCACCGCGAGATCTTCGAGCAGCAGATCCGCGCGATTCTCAGGGCCGCTTGCGATACGCCGGTCCGGATCATGTTTCCGATGATTTCGTCCGTCGATGAACTGCGTCAGGCCAAGGGGGTTGTGGCGGATTGCATCGCGCAATTGAAGGCCGAGGGCTTGCCCCATCAGGCCCAGCCGTCGATCGGTATCATGATCGAACTGCCCTCCGTCCTGGAAATCCTTGACGACCTGGCCGCCGAGGCGGCCTTTTTCTCCGTAGGCACCAACGACCTGGTTCAGTACATGCTGGCAGTGGACCGCACGAACGAAAAGGTGGCCGATCTCTATCTGCCACATCATCCGGCAGTATTGCGGGCCCTGGCGCGAATCGCACGGACCGCTCTGCGTCACGGTCGTGATGTCTCGGTCTGCGGGGACATGGCCCACGATCCGCGCTACATCCCGTTCCTGGTGGGGGTGGGGATTCGCAAGTTCAGTCTGGACGCGCGTTATCTGCCCAAGGTACAGGAAACCGTTTCCGGGCTTTCCGCTGCGGCGGCACAGCGTCTGGCCCAGACGATTCTTGGCCTGAGTGGCATTGCCGAGGTATCGAAGTTTTTTGTCGTTGGAGTCCGTTGATCTATTCTTGTCCCATCTCTTTTTTTTAAAGGCAGGGTTGCGAGAGGCCCTGTCTTACCTCTATGCTTTTATGGGCGTCCGAAATGACCTTTTAACTTAAAAATACAAGGGGATCTAACTGAATGCGTGTTCTTTTCACCATAGGACGTTTTATTATGTGCGCTGTTCCTGCGGTTAATATGTGTTGAACGAAGATGGGGCCGGTGCTATAAAGCCTACGCATGAAAACACTCTTCAGACCGCAGCCGGGAGAATCGTACTGGAGCGGGATAATCAAATCCATGGGGCTGGTCTTTGGGGATATCGGAACCAGCCCTATCTATACGCTGGCCACTGTCTTTGTCCTGACAAAACCGACCGTCGACAACGTCTTGGGCATTGTTTCCCTTGTGTTTTGGACCCTGATCATTCTGGTGACGGTGCAGTATGCCTGGCTCGCGATGAGCCTGGGTTACAAGGGGCAGGGTGGCAGCATCATGCTGCGGGAAACCCTGCTGCGTGCGGTCAAGGGCGGGCGCAAGCTCTCCTTTGCGGCTGTTCTGACGTATCTTGGCGTCTCCCTTTTACTGGGGGATGGCGTGATCACACCGGCTATCAGTATCCTCTCCGCCGTGGAAGGAACGCTTCTCATCCCCGGTTTCGAGCATCTGGGGTCTGGCACGATGATCGCGATTGCCTCGCTGATCGCCTGCGGGCTCTTTGCCGTTCAGTTCAAGGGAACCGACAAGATCACATGGATTTTCGGCCCGATCATGGCCGTGTGGTTTGCGGTCTTGAGCCTGTCCGGGCTGTTGTCCGTTTCCGCCATGCCGGATATCTTCAAGGCCGTCAATCCGGGCTATGCGATGCATTTCTTTCAGCACAACGGTCTGACGGGGTACATTGTGCTGTCGGAGGTTCTATTGTGCGCAACGGGTTCCGAGGCGCTTTTTGCCGACATGGGGCACCTGGGCCGCTGGCCGATCATCCGTGCCTGGTGTTTCGTGTTTGTCGCGCTCGTTCTGAACTACATGGGACAGGGCGTTTTTGCGATCCAGCATCCGGAGACGAAGAATTTTCTCTTCAGTATGTTTCAATCGCAGTTTCCCGTTTTGTATGTCCCATTTCTGATACTGACGATTGTGGCGACGATTATCGCCTCTCAGGCCATGATCAGCGGGGTTTTCTCGATTGTGTATCAAGGCATCACCACTAGGCTGATGCCTCTTTTCAATGTGAAGTACACTTCCAATGAGCTACAATCGCAGATTTACATCGGTAGCGTAAACTGGTTTCTGATGGTTGCCGTCATTTTTGTCATACTTATCTTCCGCGAATCGGCGAATTTGGCCGCGGCCTATGGTCTGGCGGTGATGGGCTCCATGACGACGACCAGCCTGATGATGATTCTGATTTTCTCGGGCACCAACAAGCGTATGCTTCCGGTCGCCGTTGCCATATGTGGGATTGATTTTGTCTACCTCATTGCGACCCTCAGCAAGATTCCACATGGTGCGTACTGGTCGCTTGTGCTCGCGGCCATTCCGCTGGTCATCATGGTGATCTGGACGTTCGGTCAGAAGCTGCTCTATCAGTCCCTCCGGCCGCTCGAATTCGAAATCTTTAAGATATCCTATGACCAGATCTATGAGGCGGGAAATCTAATCCCCGGCACAGCGCTCTTTTTTACCCGAGACTGGAAGGTGGTTCCGCCTTATGTGGTGCACTGCATCCTTCGGGCGAATATCATCTACCAGACCAATATCTTCATTTCCATTACGAGGACGGAAGAACCGTTCGGCGTGGAGGTCCGCAGCGAAAAGAAGATCGCGGAGGGGCTGGAGCTCTTCGAGGTGCTGGCGGGTTTCAAGGAAAAACTGGATATCGAGGAGATCCTGAAGGAGAGCGGTATCCATGAAAAGGTCATCTTCTATGGTATCGAGGATATCGTGACCCGGAATCCCGTGTGGCATGTCTTCAGCTTTATGAAAAAGAATACGTCGAACTTCGTTCAGTTCTATAAACTTCCCGCAAGAAAACTCCAGGGTGTCGTGACGCGCCTGGAGATGTAACTTTTTGCTGCAACGCGCCGGTCAGGGGCCGACGCAGCAGTCCCGGCCGCCTTCTTTTGCAGCATACAATCTGTCATCGGCAAGTGAAACCAGGGCTTCGATAGAGAACGACTGGCGCGGCAATTCGGAGCTGTCGGCCACGCCGCAACTGAAGGTGAATCGGATCTCTTTTCCCTTGAACGTCAGCGCTCTTTGGCGTACCAGCACCATGATGCGCTCGATCAGTTTAACGGTTTCCCGGCTGCCGACGTTTGGAGAGACAATGATGAATTCTTCTCCGCCGTATCGGCCGAGGAGATCATACTGCCTGATGGAGTTGCCGATCGTCAGCGCAAACTCTCTGAGCACGAAATCTCCGGCCTGGTGTCCATAGGTGTCGTTGACCGCCTTGAAGTGGTCTATGTCGAGGATCGATATGCAGAAGTTACGGCCGACGCGCTCGTATTCGGCAACGATTTCGTCAAGGCGTTCAAAGATATACCGTCTGTTGTATATTTCTGTCAGGGGGTCCCGGATTGCCAGCTCGTGAATCCGCTGCTCCAAGGTCTTCTGCTCGGTGATATCGGTATGTGTGCCGTACATCATCAGCGGCCGACCTGCATCGTCGCGTTCGACGAGCTTGCCGCGGTCAAACACCCATACCCAGGAGCCGTTTCTGTGGCGCATCCGGACCTCGCATTCGTAGAAGTCTGTAATCCCTTCAAAGTGGCGTTGCAATAAACGGTCGGATTCCTTGAGGTCGTCAGGATGTGCCAGATTTTGCCAGGTTTTGATGCTGACCGGCGAGAGTTCGGAGAGCGTATGGCCGAGCATTTCCGCCCAGCGTTCATTGAATTTCGTTTCTCCGGTCTGAATGTTCCACTCCCAGGTCCCGAGCCTCGTACCCTCGATAATATTCGTGAGACGGCTGTGTTCCGTCGCCAGTTTTTCCTGGAGAGATACCTGTGACGTGAGGTCGATCATGACGCTGAGAAGGCAACGCTGTCCCAGAATGTCGAACGAATCACCTGACAACAGCCCGTGGATCAATTCACCGTCCTTGCGTCGAAACAGCAGCTTGCGGTTTCGGACGGAACCGTATTGTTTGATGTCTTCCCTGGCTTTCCGCCAATCCTCGTCGTCGATAACCAGAACAAGATCGTCGCTTGTTTTCCCAATCACTTCCTCGAGGGAATAACCAAATTTGTCGAGGAAGGCGTTGTTGACATCCATTAAGCGCCGCTCTGACTCCGTACTGATGGCCATAGTGGCCGGGTTGTTTCTGAAGAGCATTTCAAATTTCTGAAGGGCGGCCTGTTCTGCCGAAAGATCCCTCGACAGGCCAAAGATGCAATCCTGTCCGTCCCACTGACCGAACCAGACGCGTGTCTCCACCGGGATGCGCATGCCGTTTTGCGCCACCAGTTCGAAGGGATGATTGCTGATCTCGCGTTGCCTCATACCTTCCAGGATCTTTCGGACCGCGTCGTGTCTATCGGCTGGGTGGAGCATAAAAACGGATTGTCCTCGAAGTTCTTCAAGGGCGTATCCCAGCTTTCGCGTTGTTCCTTCGTTGGCAAACAGGATCATCCCCTCAAGGTCAACGATAACGATGATATCGTCAACGGTATTGAAGAACCCCCGAAAGTTTTTTCCCGAAATCGAAAGCTGATCGGTGAGCAGCTTCTTTGAATAGGCCGTTGTGACAATGCCTGTGATCGTCTTCAGGGTCTCGATTTCGAGTTTGCTCCATGCCCGTACCTTTGTGCACTCATCGAAACTCAAAAAGCCTCTGATCCTGCCTCCAACATAGAAGGGGGCAACAATGAAGGCACGGACCCCAAGCAGTTCCAGCCTGTGCCGCAGGTCGTCCGGCAACCCATCGACATTCTCGACAGCGGACACCGTGGCACTCTGCAGGACTTTGCTCCAGGAGGGGATTTTGCTGTAAGGGACGTTCTGCAGAAAGGCACTCAATGGGTCCATGCCTTGCGCGCACCATTCGTGGGTGTTGCTCGTTGTTGCGCCATCTGGTGAGTCGAGAAAGAGATGACAATAAGAAACCCCGAGCTTTTCGCCCACGATCGCCAGGGCCTTCTTGAGTTGTACATCGAAATCGTCATTTGTGACGAAGATGAGTGCGATTTCAGAGATAGCGCCGGATTCGAGCATAAAACGGTTTACTCCTAGTATGGTCTATCAGGCAGGTACGATGTCTGTTGGCTCAGGGCCTCTTTAACCGCCCCTCCAAGCTTTTCAATGACATAGGGCTTTTTTACATAAGGTCCGGCGCCAAGGGACTGGGCGTTACGAACTCGATCAGATTCCGAAAACCCGCTGACAATGACAGCACGCTGATCAGGTTTGACGGTCAGAATCTCCCGATAGGTATCGAGACCGTCGATGCCGGGGTCCATGATCATGTCCAGAACCACCAGATCGACATGATGATCTTTTATCCAGACGACGGCCTCTTCGCCGCTGGCTACGCTGAAAACATTATAGTTAAGTGTTTCGAGCATGCCGGCAGCTAGCTCACGTTGTTCCTTGACGTCATCGACAACCAGAATAGATTTGCCGTTGCCCATATAGGCTTCCATTTCGACGGTTGCATCCTCCGGAGCGATTTCTTCTCGTGTAATGGGGAAATAGAGGGTGAATGTGCTGCCGATACCCGGTTTACTCTGGACGTCGATATAGCCGTTATGATCTTTTACGGTTCCCCAGACGACGGCCAGTCCAAGCCCCGTGCCGCTTTTTCTCCCCATGATCTTCTTGGTGTAAAAGGGTTCGAAGATGTGTTTCTGATCCTTCTCGGGTATGCCTTCTCCTGTATCTGAAACAGAGAGGACAACGTAGTCGCCCGAGCGTACCTCGTCGTACCCCCCGACTGGTTTATCGAGATAGATATTTGCTGTTCGGATCGTCAGGGATCCCCCCTCCGCCATGGCCTCGATTGCGTTAGACACGAGATTGAAAAGGGCTTTGCTCAAATGGATAGCGGAGCCGGCGATATTAAGCAGATTGGGCTCCAAGTTGAGGGAAATCTTAATGTCCGGGTGTGCAGTATGGAGCTTGCCAAGTTGCGGTGATTGTTGCGTTTCGCCGATGATCTTGTTCAGGCTGAGAACCTGTCTCATCTGGACACCGCGGCGTGCCAGGGTTAGCAGATCGTCTACGATAGCCGCCGCGCGCTGTCCGCCGTGCATGATGTTGTTAATTAAGGGTGCGATGTCGCTGTTCTTTCCATGACCAAGCAGCAGCATCTGGGCATAGCCCACGACAATGCCGAGAACATTGTTGAGATCGTGGGCGACGCCCCCGGCCATCGTACCGAGGGCCTCCATTTTTTCCGATCGATGAAGACGTTCTTCCAGCGTCCGTCTTTCTGCTTCAGCCTGCTTGCGTTCGGCGATATCGCGGATAATACCGACAGCATGCCATCCGTCCTGAAGGCGGATCGCGGAAAGAGACAACTCAATCGGGAACTCCTCCCCGTTTTTCCGGCAGGCCTGAAGTTCAAGCGTCTTGTCCAGGGCATCTCCCTGGCCTGTATACTTGAATCTGGCCACGCCCATCAGATAGGCTTCGAGAAAGCGGCTAGGGGCGAGAAACTGGTGAAGATTGCGGCCCATTGCTTCCGGGACCGTATAGCCGAAAATATGCTCCGCTGCCGGGTTCCAGAAGGATATGCAACCTTCAGGATCCATCATCAGGATCGCGTCCTGCGCCGAATCGGTGATGGCCTGAATCAGGGACTGACTTTTTGTTAGGGTCTCTTCAACTTGCTGACGTCTGACCGTATCCGCATTTTCCAGTTCCCGGACGCGCATTTCCAGGGCGGCTATTTCTTCAAATAACTGTTTTTTTGTCCTGTCCTGCTGGTTCATGGTGTTACCGGCGTCTTATCTTTGAACGTCAGTGAAAGGATTGGAAAAGTGAGCGCGTTTAAGCGTGAGAGGATCACATCCGTCCAATAAATTAAACAGGTTTTTACAACCAGTCAGTAGATGCTTTGGAGCAGCAAGCGAGCCTTGATAACGATAAGCAGCGTCCTTGTCAAAGAGATTTAGCAGCATATTTATGCAGAATTGAAGGAAAAATGGCTTAGGAATGATGTCCTAAGCCATTGATGAATTGGCGCGCCCACAAGGATTCGAACCTTGGACCTACGGATTCGTAGTCCGTCGCTCTATCCAGCTGAGCTATGGGCGCTTCGCAATCTTTATGTTCTGTCGGTTTTAACGCGCTATACCGCTTTCACCATCTCGGCTGTCTATTCGTGAACCGTTTCGAAGTTCGCGGATAATATCAGGTTCTCATACAATTTGCCAGACCCATTTCAAGCTTTCTGTCGCTTTTTTCAACAGCTTAAAAAGCGGCAGAGAAAATATTATTGGAGAGAGCCAATGATAACAAACGCCGTTGCAGCGGCCTTTCCGGACGAATCTTCCGGAGATTGTTCATAAAATTTGAAGCAAAAGAGAAACGGCGACTAAATTCTTTCGACAAAAAATCCGATAAGGCCTTATCAGATTTAAGGAGACAGAAAATTTTAACTTTTGAATTCTTTAGCGAGCGTATTGCCCGCTGCGTGCGGCGGGGGTAAGCGAGCGCATAAGGACAAATCATCTATATTGGGAATCGGAGATTCGCCGGAGCTTGCTCCGGTGAGTCTCCAATGATAACCGGGGGGAGTGGCAATGATTCTTGAAGCTGTTATTCTACTGGTGCTTTTAGTCGTTTTGGCATTTATGGTGGAGGGAAGCCTCATTCTGCTCTACGGGGCTTTTCGGCCGACGCGGATTTTCGGGCGGATCACGCCCTGCTTCTTCGCTATTGCCATTGCCTTTTACATTCTCGGCAAATACGGTGCGACCAACTTTTGGGCCACCCTTTCTGTCTTTGGTCTGATCCTGTCCATCGTCGTGGCCAACTTTATCTGGGTTGCCTTCCGGGTGACGCGTCCCTTGAATGATTTCATGAATCGCATTCGCAAGGAAAGCAACCGCGTGGCATCGGTGGCCAATAAAATCGCTTCAGTCAGCAAGATCCTTGCGGATGGCGCCTCGCGGCAGGCAGCCGGCGTTGAGGAAACCACGTCCTTTATTGCGCAGATGACCGCGACGACGAAGCACAATGCCGAAAGCGCCGGCCACGTTCGCGAGATTATGACGCAGGTCGGCACGATTCTCAACAACGTGCGCGATCAGATGGTGGGCATGGATCAATCGATCAAGGACATTACGAATTCCAGTTCGGAGACCGACAAGATCATCAAGACCATTGACGGGATCGCCTTTCAGACAAACCTTCTGGCGCTCAATGCGGCAGTGGAGGCGGCGCGCGCCGGAGAAATTGGTGCAGGTTTCGCAGTCGTTGCCGACGAAGTCAGAAGTCTGGCATTGCGGGCTTCCGAGGCGGCGCGCGAATCGGGCGCGATGCTTGAAAATACCGTGCGGTCGGTGAGGGCGGGCAGCGACCTGAATGCGGCCGCCCAGATCGCCTTTAAAGACAATTTCGAAATGACGCGGAAGGTTGAAACCCTGATAGATGAAGTGGCGAACGCCAGTCAGGAGCAGGCGGAGGGGATCGGGCAGATCAGCAGCGCTATCGGTGAGATTGATGTGGTTACCGAGCGGAACAGCGCGGAAGCGGATGCGCTGGCCTCCTCGGCGCGGGAGATGCACGGTCATACGATTCAGATGAAGGATTTTGTAGGCGACCTGATTAAACTGTTCGGGATTCGCCATCGCGCAACGCCCAAAGAGGCGAAGAAGATGGCGAAAAATGCGGTCGCCTGCATCAAGGCCAAAGGCCGGGCGGCTTTTGCCGAAATCAGCGATGCCGAGGGGCGGTTTATCGACCGGGATCTCTTTGTCGCGGTTTATGACCACAGGGGAACGACGCTGGCACACGGTCTTAACCGCGACCTGTCCATTGTCGGCAAGGTATGGGATCTTAAGGATGCTCGGGGGAAGAGTCTTGTGCTCGGGATGTTGGATTATATGAAGGGCCGGAAGGATGGTTGGTACGACCATGAATTTATCAATCCGGTCACGGGTGGGACCGAGAAAAAGACGGCGTATGCGGTTAAAACGGGGGAGTATTGTGTCGTTGTTGCTGCGGATCGAGAGCAATAAAGATGCGTTCGGAGTTCAGCGTTCTGAGTTATTAAGCAGTCCACAATAGACAGAGCGGGCTGATGTCCGGATTATTCGTGTATTCATTATTATGGCCTGATTTATAAAACAAGTGAAGATGCTTCAAGACTGGCGCGTGTTTCCGAAGCCGGGTCCCTTTTGACGACTTTCTGATAACTGATGCTGTGGATCATGGCTTAATCCTGCAAACAGACTTCGATGGTATCTCCCACGGCAACGTCGCCCTCTGTCAGAACCTCTGCAAAGATCCCCTCCCGGGGCATGACGCAGTCCCCGACCTGATAAAAGATATTACAGCGCGTATGGCACTCCTTGCCGATCTGGGTCACTCGCAGCATAACTGTTTCGCCGATCTTCAGAAGCGTTCCGATCGGCAGTTGATGTAACGTAATGCCTTCGGTCGTGAGATTTTCCGCAAAATCCCCGTATTGAACGTCGAGTCCTTTTTCCCGGATCTTCCGGACACTTTCTTCGGCCAGGAGGCTCACCTGCCTGGTTTTCATCCCCGCATGGGCATCATGCTCCAGGCCGGTATCTTTCAACAGCCGGCAGGAAGTGATGTTGTACTTCTTTTCACCCTTGCGCTCGCTGATGTTGACGGAAAGAATTTTACCTTTCGATGTGTCCATAAATAAGTTCAACCCCTTTCCCCCTTTATTAAATCTAGCGATCCAACTCAGCGGCCAGCGGGAGCGGATCTTTTTGCCTGTCACTCGTCACTGCGGCGCAAGCCGCGTTAAACAAATTTACTTGACGGGCCGATTTTTTCAAGTTAATTACTACAAAATAGATAGAAAATATAGTTTAAGAGGAAGGGATGAAACTTTCAACCAGAACCCGATACGGTGTCAGGATGATGCTTGCGCTTGCCCGGCATTACGGTCAGGGGAGTGTTTACCTGAAAGATATTGCCAAAATTGAAGAAATATCGGAAAAATATCTGAGTCAAATCATCATTCCCCTGCGGGGGGTTGGGCTTGTTCATTCGGTACGAGGGGCTTACGGCGGGTATTCTCTGGCAAAGGCGCCCTCTGAGATTACCCTCAAGGATATTGTTGATGTACTGGAAGGGGATTGCCTCGTTGACTGCGTTCGCGATCCAGGGGTCTGCCCCCGGACGCTGTCCTGCGCCAGCCGCGATGTCTGGGATTTACTCGGAGGAAAGATTTCGGAGCTTCTGGCATCGGTAACGATGGAAAAGCTTCTACAGATGGATGAGGAGAAGGCTAATCACCTGATGGGCGGAAACATATAGTCAGGCTGTTCAAAAACGCTCATCTGCTGCGTTGCGCTCCGGGCTGCGATGCTCACGTATTAAACGATACGCTCCGCTCGCAGTCCTCGCGCGCCTTGCATCTGAGCATTTTTGAACAGCCTGAAAAAACAGGTTGTATTTCGACGAACTTCCAGTTGAGCGATCGGGACGTTTATGATTCACAAGGCACAGGAGCGCATCTATCTGGATTATGCAGCGACGACGCCGGCTGCGCCGGAGGTCGTGGAGGCCATGCTGCCCTGGTTTGCAGAGCGCTTCGGCAACCCTCTCAGCGTTCATGCCTTGGGGCAGGAGGCGAAGCGGGCGATCGAGTCGGCGCGGGGCCGGGTGGCCGCCTTTCTCGGCGCGTCATCGGATGAGATCGTTTTTACGGCAAGCGGCACGGAAAGCGATAACTTTGCTCTTAAAGGTGTTGTTGCGGCAATGGCCGATCGGGGGAACCATGTGATTACCTCGACGATCGAACACCATGCGGTTCTGGAGACCTGCCGGCATCTGGAAGACAACGGGGTGCTGGTGACCTATCTCCAGGTGGACGACAAGGGGCGGATCGATCCGGAGGATGTTCGCAAGGCGATCACCGATGAGACGGTCCTGATCTCGATCATGCACGCTAACAACGAGATCGGCACCATTCAGCCTGTCACGGAGATCGGCACGATTGCCCGGGAATATGGCATTCCCTTCCATACAGATGCGGTTCAGACGGTGGGGCACCTGCCGACGCGGGTGGATGAACTCGGCGTGGATCTCCTCAGCGCCTCGGCCCACAAGTTCCATGGTCCCAAGGGGGCGGGTTTTCTCTATATCCGCAAGGGAACCCGGATCGAGCCCCTGCTGCACGGCGGGGAACAGGAAAAGCGGCGACGTGCCTCGACGCACAACGTGCCGGCGATTGTGGGTTTGGGCAAGGCCATTGAACTGGCGTCACGTGACATGGTGGTGGAGGCCCAACGCATCACGGCCCTGCGAAATCGGCTGATCGACGGTCTCCTCGCACGGGATGAAGGCGCATCCCTCAACGGCGATCGCAACCGGCGGCTCCCCAACAATGTCAATATCTGCTTTGACGGGACGGCCGCTGAGGCGCTGGTGGTGAGCCTCGATATGAAGGGGATCTGCTGTTCGGCCGGCTCGGCCTGTACGTCGATCACGGTGGAACCGTCGCACGTCCTGATGGCGATCGGCGTTGAACGGGCCCAGGCATACGGGGCATTGAGGCTGAGTCTCGGCAGGGGCACGACGGAAGCGGAAATCGACCGCGTTCTGGATATTCTGCCGGGCATCGTGAAGAGGCTTAGAACGAGTTAAGGGGGATGCGAACGAGCGCCCTTCCGCCTGTCACTCGTTACTTGTAACTTGTTACAGCGGCGTAAGCCGAATTTAACTTCAAACGCGAAAAATAGATGGCAGCGCAGAAGAAGCATAAGAAGGTTCTCGTGGCGATGAGCGGCGGCGTGGATTCCTCCGTGGCGGCGCTTCTGCTTAAGAAGGAAGGCTACGACCTGGCCGGCGCAACGATGTGCCTCGGCATCGCCGAAGATGGCGCCGGAGAGGCGAAGTGCTGCGGTGCGGACGCGGTCGGAGACGCCCGCCGGGTCTGCGATGCGATCGGCATCCCGCATTATGTGCTGGATTTTGCGGCAGCGATGGAGGAGAAGGTCATCGGACGGTTCATTGCCGAATACCGCCGTGGCCGTACCCCGAATCCCTGCGTGGATTGCAATGCCTGCCTGAAGTTTGGGCTCCTGCTCGACCGATCGCGGGCGATGGGATTCGATTATCTGGCGACCGGACACTATGCCTTGCTCGAAAGCGATTCGCGTGGTATCCACATGCGAAAGCCCGCGGATCGCGGGAAAGACCAGACCTACTTCCTTTATCCGATCGGTCGGACCGCCCTCGATGCCGTGTTGTTCCCGCTCGGGGGGCTGATGAAGGAGGAGGTGCGCCGGATTGCAGCGGAGGCGGGACTTCCCGTGGCCGGCAAGGCGGAGAGCCAGGATATCTGTTTTGTGGGACGCGGGAATCTGTCGACCTTTTTCGAGCGGCATGGCTGCGATATTCATCCCGGTGAGATTGTCAACCGTTCAGGACGCGTATTGGGACGTCACCGGGGGATCGTCTATTACACGATCGGTCAACGGGGTGGTCTGGGGATCAGTCATCCGACACCGCTTTATGTCCTGGAAATCGACGCTGCGGCCAACCGGATTGTCGTGGGTAACAAAGACGAGTTGCGTTCCCGGGGGCTGACGGCGTCCGCGCTGATTTGCCTGCAGGACGGCTGGCCCCTTCGGGCGGCGGCGAAGATCCGCTATCGAAAAAAAGAAGTGCCTTGCCGATTGGAGGCCAAGGGCGATAAACTGCTGGTACTGTTTGACGAACAACAGGAGGCCGTCACACCGGGTCAATCCGTCGTGCTTTATGACGGAGACACCGTGGTCGGCGGCGGCATTATTGAAGGAGCGATCGGTGAACATTAGTGAGCGAATAGCCAAACTGAAGAAAGAAAAGAATGCGGTCATCCTGGTTCACAACTACCAGCTGCCCGAGGTTCACGACCTGGCCGATTTCATCGGTGACTCGCTGGGGCTCAGTATCGAGGCGGCGAAGACTCAGGCGGACGTGATCGTTTTTTTGCGGCGTGTACTTCATGGCGGAGACGGCAAAGATCCTCTCTCCGCAGAAGACCGTCCTCATTCCGGACGCCTCCGCCGGCTGTCCCATGGCCGATATGATCACGGCGGAGCAGTTGCGGGCGCTCAAGGCGCAGCATCCCGGTGCCAAGGTCCTGTGCTATGTCAATACGACCGCGGAGGTCAAGGCGGAGTGCGACCTGTGTTGTACGTCGGCCAACGCAACCCGGATGGTTGCCGAGGTTCTGCGCGATGAAAAAGAGATCATCTTTGTGCCCGACCAGTATCTGGCGGCCTATACGGCAAAGCAGACGGGGCGGCAATTTATCGTCTGGAAGGGTTTCTGTCCGACCCATGCCGCCATTCTGCCCGAACATATTCGCGATGTGCGGGCTGCGCCATCCCGGGGCCGAGGTGCTGGTGCATCCGGAGTGTCCGCCGAATGTGATTGAGGCCGCGGATCAGGCCCTGTCCACCGAGGGGATGATCCGGTATGTGAAGAATTCCGACAAGACTGAATTCATCATTGGAACCGAGGTCGGGATCATTTATCGCATGCAGAAGGAGAATCCCGGTAAACGCTTTTATCCGGTGTCCGACCGGGCGGTCTGTCCGAATATGAAACTGACGACGGCTGAAAAGGTTCTCTGGGCGCTGGAAGAGATGCGCTATGAAGTGACGGTGCCGGAGGAGATCCGGGTCAAGGCCTATGGATGCATTGACCGGATGCTGAAATCATAACCGGGCTGCCCCCAAACGTCCATCTGCGTTGTTGTGCCGCGGCCTGCGGTGCTCACATACGCCCAACAGTATGCTGCGCTCCTCGGACTCGCACGCCTAGCATCTGGGCATTTGGGAACAGCCCTCTCCCCTGGAATCTGAGAGAGGTATTGTGGAAGAATTCGAGATTGTAAGAATTGATAAAGATGGGAATCGGGAGGTTGTCAGGTCGGCGGTGGCCGAAGAAGTGCCGCTGACCATCGAGGTCAACGGCGTTGAGGCGGCGACCCTGTTAAGCAGCCCGCTGGATCTGGAAGAACTGGCGGTGGGCTTCCTCTTTACGTCCGGGGTGATCTCAAAACGCGCCTCAATCCTCGGAATGAGTATCGACCGGGAACGCTGGAAGGTGAGCATGGAGATCACCGAGGAGGGGCTTCCCGAGGATATCGCCTTCAAACGGATCTATACCTCGGGTTGCGGCAAGGGGGTCATCTTTCACAGCGCAATCGATCTGATGCAGCGCACACGGCTGGAGAGCGATCTTTGCGTCAGCGCAGAGTACATTGAGAACTTGATGCTGGCGTTCCGAAGGAGCTCGACTGAATATAAGGGGACAAGCGGTGTCCACAGCGTGGCCCTTGCGGACACAGAAAAGATGTTTTTCCTTCGGGATGATATCGGCCGGCACAACGCCCTCGACAAGGTGATCGGTCGGGCCCTGCTCGATGAGATTTTTCTCGGCGACAAGATTATCTTGACCAGCGGCCGGATCTCTTCCGAGATCATCAGCAAAGTGGTTCGAAGTGGTGTGCCGATACTGGCCACGGCGAAGGCCCCTACGAGTCAGGCGATCAAGTATGCGCGAGTGACGAATCTGACGGTAGCCGCCTTTGTGAGAGGCGGGCGGATGAGTATCTATAGCGCACCGGAACGAGTTGTATAGCGGCTGTCGCCGCAGTGACGAGTAACAGATAACGAAAGACAAGGAATGGAAGTTGAGACAGAAGCGGGAAACAGGCGACTCTTTTTTTCCGGTTACTTGTCACTCGTTACTTGTGACTATTTACCATTTACTGTTAACTGCCACTGAGAGGGCGATATGAGCAAGATTGACAGCAAATTAAAAATCGAAACCCTGGCGTTGCATGGAGGCCAGGAGATTGATCCGGCGACGGGCTCACGGGCGGTGCCGATTTATCAGACGACCTCCTATGGTTTTCAGAGTACGGAACACGCGGCCAATCTCTTTGCCCTGAAGGAGTTCGGCAACATCTATACGCGCCTCATGAACCCGACGACCGACGTCCTTGAAAAGCGTATGGGCGCTTCTCGATGGCGGGGTCGGGGCCCTGGCGGTCGCCAGCGGCCAATCTGCTATCTCCCTGGCGCTTCTCAATATTGCCCAGGCGGGCGACGAAATCGTTTCGGCCGACAATCTCTACGGCGGCACCTATAACCTCTTTCGTCACACATTCCGCAGGATGGGGCTTGAGGTCCGGTTTGTGCCATCAAACGATCTCGAAGGATTTCGCAAGGCCGTGACGCCCAAGACCAAGGCGATCTACGCCGAGTCGATCGGCAATCCGAAGCTCGACGTGGCGGATCTGGAGGCGCTCGCTGCGATTGCCCATGACAACGGGATTCCCCTTGTTCTCGATAACACCGCGTCGCCCTATCTTCTGCGGCCGATTGATTATGGCGTCGATATCGTCGTCTATTCCGCCACGAAGTTCATCGGCGGCCATGGGACGTCGCTGGGAGGGCTGATCGTCGATTCCGGGCGCTTCGATTGGACCAACGGGAAGTTTCCGCTGATCGCCGGACCCGAGCCCAGTTATCACGGACTCGATTTTGTCGAGGCGCTCAAACCGATGGGCAATATCGCCTATATCATAAAGGCTCGCGTGGCGCTTCTTCGCGACCTGGGACCTGCGATGTCGCCTTTCAACGCGTTTCTCTTTCTCCAGGGGCTGGAGACACTGCCCTTGAGAATGCAGCGCCACTGTGAGAACGCGATGGCGGTTGCGACCTGGTTGGAGAAACACGCATGTGTCGCCTGGGTGAATTATCCGGGGTTGCCGTCCAGTTCCGAAAAGGCCAAGGCGGATAAATATCTGATGAAAGGATGCGGGGCCATCATCGGCTTCGGCATCCGGGGCGGTCTCAAGGCAGGGGAGCGTTTTATTAATGCGCTGGAGCTGATCTCGCATCTGGCCAATATCGGCGATGCAAAAACCCTGGCGATCCATCCGGCCACGACGACCCATCAGCAGCTCTCTGCCGAAGAGCAGTTGGCAACGGGCGTGACCCCCGATTTTATTCGACTGTCCATAGGTCTGGAGCACATCGACGATATCCTTGCGGATCTCGATCAGGCGCTGAAACAGAGCAATTAGCTCATAGCCGGAAGGAGGCTTTTATGGCAAAGGTATACAGTGATATCACCCAGACAATCGGCAATACGCCGTTGGTGCGGCTTAATCGTTTGAACGACGGTACGGGCGTCACGATACTCGTCAAACTGGAGTCCTTCAATCCGCTCTCCAGCGTGAAGGACCGGATCGGCGTGGCGATGATCGAGGCAGCCGAGAAGGCGGGAAAACTGAAAGCCGGTGCGGTTATCATCGAGCCGACGAGCGGCAACACGGGTATCGCGCTGGCCTTTGCTGCGGCCGCCAAAGGGTACCGCCTGATTCTGACGATGCCGGAGACGATGAGCATGGAGCGGCGACAGCTGCTGGCGATCTTGGGGGCGGAGGTCGTTCTGACCGAGGGCGCCAAGGGCATGAAGGGGGCCATCGAGAAGGCCGAAGAGCTTCTGGCGGCGAATCCGGATGGCTTTATGCCGCAGCAGTTCAAGAACCCGGCCAATCCGGAGATTCATCGCCGGACGACCGCCGAGGAGATCTGGCGCGATACGGACGGCCAAGTGGATTACTTTGTGGCGGGCATCGGAACGGGGGGCACGATTACCGGTGTGGGCGAGATCCTCAAGCAGCGCAATCCCTCGATCAAGATTGTGGCCATCGAGCCGAAGGATTCGCCGGTGCTATCGGGCGGAAAGCCCGGCCCGCACAAGATTCAGGGCATCGGAGCGGGTTTCGTTCCCGATGTCCTCAACCGTGCAGTGATCGACGAGGTGATTCAGGTCGCTCATGAGGATGCCGGCGACACGGCGCGTCAGCTGGCGAGCCGTGAGGGAATCCTGGTCGGTATCTCCAGCGGTGCGGCGCTTTGGGCGGCGCTGGAGGTGGCGAAGCGGGAAGAGACAAAGGGCAAGACGATGGTGGTGCTGCTGCCGGATACGGGGGAGAGGTATCTCTCTACCTGGCTCTTCCAGAAATAGAGCAAAATGCTGAAAAAGGCTCATCTGCTGCGTTACGCTTCGGCCTGCGGTGCTCACGTATTAGCATATACGCTCCGCTCCACGGCCGAAGCGATGCCTTGCATCTGAGACCTTTTTGAGCAGTTTGTAACCTCGAAGGTTGCAACGGAAGAATGCTGAAAGAAAAGGAACTCAAAAAAGGGCGTCGGACGCCTGGCATCCGAGCATTCTGGAACCGCCTGTTGTGCAACGTGTTGCAGAAATCGAAAAAAGATAATTGATAGGTGTTTAAAGGAAGTGAAAGAAAAAAAGGAAGAGATCGGTCCGGTTGAGACCAAAAATTTCAGTTTCGCGGAGCACAAGCCGCTGGTGCTGGAGTGCGCCAAGACGCTGGGACCGGTGACGCTGGCCTATGAGACCTACGGCGCGCTCAACGGGGACAAGTCCAACGCGATTCTGATTGCCCATGCGCTGTCCGGAGATGCGCACGCCGCCGGCTGGCACAAGGGGGACAAGGACCCCGGCTGGTGGCATGAGATGATCGGCCCGGGGCGTCCCTTCGATACCGACAAGTACTTCGTGATCTGCTCCAACGTGCTGGGAGGCTGCAAAGGCAGCACCGGGCCGTCTTCCATCAATCCGGCGACAGGCCGGCCCTATGCCCTGGATTTCCCGATGGTCACGATTGCCGACATGGTGGCGGCGCAGCGCAGCCTCATCGATCATCTGGGGATCGATCAGCTGCTGGCGGTGGCGGGCGGGTCCATGGGCGGCATGCAGGCCCTGCAATGGGTGGCCTCCTATCCGGAGCGCACACGCTCGGTGATTGCGATCGCCACGGCGCTGAAGCATTCTCCGCAGCAGATCGCGTTTAACGAAGTGATCCGCCAGTCAATCATGGCCGATCCGTCGTGGCGACAGGGCAACTATTACGAACACGGTCAGCCGAAGAAGGGGCTCGCTGTGGCGCGGATGATCGGTCACATCACCTTTATGAGCCAGCACTCGATGGAAGAGAAGTTCTCCAGAAAGCGCAAGGCCGAAACGCTGGAGTCCAGTTTTGCAGCCGATTTCGAGGTGGAGGGCTATCTGCGTTATCGCGGCGACAGTTTCGTGAAACGCTTCGATGCCAATTCTTATCTCTACATTACCAAGGCCCTTGACTACTTCGACCTCTCCGAGGGCCGGCTGCTGCCCGTTGGCAAAGACATCCGGACGCGGTTTCTGATCATCTCCTTCAAATCGGATTGGCTGTATCCGTCGTATCAGTCCCAGGAAATCGTCCGGCAATTGAAGCGCGGCATGGTGGAGGCGAGTTACTGCGATTTGCCGTCTCTGTATGGTCATGATGCCTTCCTCGTGGATATGGAAGAGCAGGGAACCCTGATCCGTCACTTCCTGGAGAAAACCGCGAAATCTCATAAGACGGCGCACGGTCATGGAAAATAAAGTGCAGATACGTCTCGATCATCAAATCATCTTCCGGCTCGTTGAACCCGGAACGAAGGTCCTCGACCTCGGCTGCGGTACGGGCGACCTGCTTTATCTGCTGGCCGAGGGCAAGGGGGCGCGGGTCCAGGGGATCGAACTCAACGATGAGGCGGTCTACGAGTGCGTCAAAAAAGGACTGAGCGTCTTTCACAGCGACATCGAAAGCGGTTTGAGCGAATACCCCGATCGTTCTTTCGACTACGTGATTCTCAACCAGAGCATGCAGGAGGTCAAAAAGGTCGATTACCTCATCCAGGAGGCATTGCGAGTCGGGACCCATGCGATCGTCGGATTTCCAAATTTCGCCCATATCGGATCGCGGTCGATGCTCTTTTTGAAGGGACGCTCTCCGGTGACGGAGTCGTTACCCTATACCTGGTATGACACGCCCAACCTGCGCTTCCTCAGTATAGACGATTTCAAGGCCTTCTGTGCCGAGAAGCGCCTCAAGATCCTGGATGCGCACTATCTTGGAGAAGGGCGGGAGATCCGCTTCTGGCCTAATCTTCTGGCGCGGGACGCGATTTTTCTGCTTACGAAGTAACCCCTCGTAAAAGGGGTTGACATATTTAATTTTAACCATAAGCTATAGTCACTCCTTCGGTGCGGAAGGAATGAACTCGGAAGCCCGAGGCTTCCCAATAAAGGGTGAATCTATGTGGGACTATACGAAAAAAGTGAAGGACTTTTTCCTTCATCCTAAGAATGTCGGCGAGGTCGAAAACGCTAATGCGACCGGCGAGGTCGGCAGCATTACCTGCGGGGATGCGCTCAAGCTGACCCTCAAGGTCGATGACAAGACGGGGATCATCGAGGACGCGAAGTTCCAGACCTTCGGCTGCGCGTCGGCCATTGCGAGTTCCTCCGTGCTGACGGAGATGGTCAAGGGGATGACCCTGGACGAGGCGCTCAAGCTGAGCAACCAGGACGTGGCCGATTATCTCGGCGGTCTGCCCAAAGAGAAGATGCACTGCTCCGTCATGGCGCGTGAGGCCCTGGAGGCCGCTGTGGCCAACTATCGCGGCGAGGCCAAGCCCGTTGAGCAAGAAGAAAAGATCGTCTGCCATTGTTTCAACGTTTCCGCAGACAAGATCCGCAAGGTGGCGATCGAAAACCACCTGACGACCGCTGAGGAGATCACCAACTTCACCAAGGCGGGCGGCGGCTGCGGGGCGTGCGTTCCGGAGATCGAGGCGATCCTCAAGGAGATTTGGGCCGTGAAGCCACCGCCGGAGGCGCCGAAGAAGATAGAAAAGAGGCTGACCAATATCCAGAAGATCGCGTTGATCCAGGATGTCCTTGAGACCGAGATCCGTCCCCGCCTGATGGCCGACGGCGGCGATCTGGAACTCGTGGATATCGACGGCAACCGCGTCATCCTTGCCCTGCGGGCGATGTGCAGCCAGTGCCCGATGAGCGGCGTCACCCTCGAAGGGATTCAGGAACGTCTCAGGGAAGTCGTCAGCCCCGATATCGTCGTTATAGGTGAAAAATGAAACCGATCTATCTCGACAACAACGCGACCACGGCCGTTGCGCCGGACATCTTCGAGGCCATGCGGCCCTATCTGACGGAGCTTTACGGCAACCCGTCCAGCATGCACAACTTCGGCGGCCAGGTGCACGGAAAGATCGAGGCGGCGCGCGCCCAGGTGGCGGCGCTGATCGGCGCCCAGCCCGAGGAGATCATCTTCACGAGCTGCGGCACGGAAAGCGACAACACCGCGATCATGAGCGCCCTGGAAAGCTTCCCGCACAAGCGGCACGTGATCACCAGCCGCGTGGAGCACCCGGCCATCCTCAATCTCTACAAGCATCTGATGCGCAAGGGCTACCGCGTGACCTTCCTGCCGGTGGACAAGCGCGGGCGCCTCGACATGCAGGCCTTTCAGAAGGCCCTGGACGAGGATGCGGCCATTGTCTCCCTCATGTATGCCAACAACGAAACCGGCGTGGTTTTCCCCATTGCCGAAGTCGGCGAGATCCTGAGAGACCGCGGCATCCTTTTCCACACCGATGCCGTTCAGGCGGCGGGCAAGATCCCGATCGACACCAAGACCCTGCCCGTGGACATGATGTCGCTGTCGGGTCACAAACTCCACGCCCCCAAGGGAATCGGCGCGCTCTATGTGCGCAAGGGCGTGCGGTACGCGCCCTATCTGATCGGAGGGCATCAGGAACACGGCCGGCGCGCGGGGACCGAAAACGTGGCGTCCATTATCGCTTTCGGCAAGGCCTGCGAGATTGCGCTGGCGAATCTGGACGAAGAGGTCCGCGTGGTCGGGGGGCTTCGCGACAAGCTGGAGGCGGCGCTGCTCAAGTGCTGTCCGGATGCCAGCGTCAACGGCGATACCGAAAACCGGCTGCCCAACACGACCAATATCAGCTTTGAATTTGTCGAAGGCGAGGCGATCCTGCTGAGGCTCGACGAGTTCGGGATCTGCGCGTCGTCCGGCTCCGCATGCAGCTCGGGGTCGCTCGAACCGAGCCACGTCCTTCGCGTGATGGGGATTCCCTTTACCGCGATCCACGGCTCGATCCGCTTCTCCCTGAGCCGTTACAACACCGAGGCCGAGATCGATCGCGTCATCGAGGTCATGCCGGGTCTCATCAACGATCTGAGAAAGATCTCCCCTTTCAATCGCGAGAACATCTGCCGCATTATGCCGAATACGGAGACGGCGTAAAGGCAGTCAACAGTAACCAGTAAATAGCGGTTGACGCCGCAGTGACGAGTGACGAGTTACAAGACACAAAATAATGAGACTGCGACGCTGCTGCGACTTGACGGGGACAAAATTGGCAACTTAGTCAGAAGTCAACAGTAAAGACAAGACAAAGAAAAGAGGGGTTGGGAGTCCGTGCGGCTTTCCAACCCCTCTTCGCGTTTTAGGAGATAGTGCGGTGTCTTTCAATGAATTTGTCTTAACACAATGTGCAATGACGATATGAACAGCCACAGCCCCCCGGCAGAACCGGGAGCTTACCTATGTTAGTTGCTTCCTGAAAGAGACAACGCAGTAATTTTATGAAATGTAATGGCTGCAAACAGTAATCACAATTCTTGATTTCTACTAAAACGATTTTTGGGCGGGTTATTTCATTTGGTTCACATGCCTATGGGGTGGCTCACCAAAAAGCCGCTTGTATTCCCGATTAAATTGAGTCGGGCTTTCATAGCCCACTTCCAGGGCAGCTATGGTGGCGTCTTCATTTTCAACCAGCATCAGGCGCTGCGCTTCGTAAAGACGAAGGCGCTTCTGATACTGAATGGGGCTCAAGGTCGTCACCTGCCTGAAGTACCGGTGGAAAGTGGAGGTCGCCATGTTCACCTTCCTGGCTAATTCATCCACCTGTAAAGGCTCTTTGTATTTTTCTCTGAGCCATGTGATGCTTTTTGCAATCTGGTTGCTCTGCGTGCCAAGGGTATTGACCATTCTCAGGTGCTCACCCTGAGGCCCAATGAGCAGACGGTAATGGATCTCTCGGATGATCATAGGAGCGAGAATAGGAATCTGTTCCGGTTTCTCAAGGATCTCGATCAGGCGCAAGAAAGCATCCAGCACATCGGGATCTACTTCCGCTACGGCCATCCCTTTATAGCCACCATTTCCATCTCTGGAAGATGGCGGGACCTCCGCTGCGAGTTGAGCAATCAGATATCTATCGAGATCAAGCGATAGCGCCAGAAACGGCTTCTCCGGAGATGCGCTGATGACGTGATTGGCGCTAGGGATGTCCACCCCGATAACCAGACAGTGATTTTCCCCGTATCGGTATTCCTCGGATCCGATTACAGAGCGTTTGGTCCCTTGGAGGACCACTGCGATGAGCGGATTGTAAACGCAGTTCTGCAGTTCCTTGGCGTCATGTCGCCGGGAGATCGACAGTCCTTTAATAGCCGTCGGATAACGTCCAGATTCCGGCATCAGTCTCAGCAATTTCTTTTTCAACAGATTGTTGGCCCTTGCGAGGCCTTCAGACTCGTTTTTGATCATATTCATCTATCCATCTTAATTTAATTGATTTCTAGCTTGATACAGATCCTCTTGTCAGGTTTCCTTATAACATAATTCACATCGTTTTAATATTCAATAAGAGAAATAGGCAAGAATTTGGTAGGATTGTATATTCATTTCGCCGCCAGGCAGCGCTATAGTATGGCCAACAAATAAAGTTCAAGGAGTGAGGCAGAAAATGGGTAAACATGATGCAAAGGTGTTGATCGTCTTTTACTCCCTTACCGGAAACACGAAGAGTGTGGCCAAGGAACTTCAAAATAAGACCGGGGGCGATTTGTTTGAGATCGAGACAGTTAAGACATACCCATCCGATTATTCCGAGCTGATCGAAGAGGCCAAACGGGAATTGCAGAATAATGATCTGCCGGTGCTGAAGAAAAGTGCGCCCGATCTGTCCCGATACGATCTGATCCTGGTGGGAAGCCCTGTGTGGTGGTACACGGTTTCAACTCCGGTCATGAGTTTGTTAAAGCAGGCTAATCTTACAGGTAAAAGGGTCTCCATTTTTTGTACCCATGAGGGAGGCATCGGAAAGACCTTTCTCCATTTCAAAGAGCAGGCAAGAAATGCCGTTGTACTTGAAGGCATCGATTTATTCAAGCCACGTCAGGCTGGGACAGGCAAGGCTGATAAGGCCCTCGATTCCTGGCTGAGCCGTCTCCGGGAAGAATAGACCAGCGCTCTTGAAAGAATTGAAAATAGGCAATGATCGGTTTGCGCTGACAACCTAAAGACTGGACTGTCTAATGAAATGGTTTTTACATCAATGAGACTGGTGCATTCCGATATGGAAAGGAGGAATGATGCAAAAGCGAAAATTGGGAAATAGCGATCTGGAAGTTTCAGCCCTCGGGCTTGGATGCATGGGCATGAGTTTTGGTTATGGCCCGGCTCATGACAAAAGAGAGATGATCTCTGTCATTCGCTCAGCGGCGGAACAAGGTGTCACGTTTTTTGATACAGCTGAAATTTATGGACCATTTACGAATGAAGAGCTTGTTGGCGAAGCGCTTGCTCCATTTCGTAATCAAGTTGTAATCGCAACAAAGTTTGGTTTTAGACCTGATGCTAACGGCAAATGGGATATCCTTGACAGTCGGCCTGAACACCTCAAAGAGGTTGCGGAGTCTTCACTAAAAAGGCTTCAAATCGAAGTGATTGATTTATTCTATCAGCACCGTGTTGACCCCAACATTCCAATCGAAGATGTAGCAGGAGCAGTCGGAGATCTCATCAAGGAAGGAAAGGTAAAATACTTTGGTCTCTCTGAAGCAGGCGCTCAGACAATCCGCCGTGCTCATGCCGTTCAGCCCGTGACTGCACTTCAAAGCGAATATTCATTATGGTGGAGAGAGCCCGAGAAAGAAATCATTCCCACTCTTGAAGAGCTTGGAATCGGGTTTGTCCCGTTCAGTCCACTGGGCAAAGGATTCCTCACAGGTATGATCGATGAGAATACGCGATTCGATAGCAGCGATTTTCGCAACATCGTGCCGCGCTTTACTCCCGAAGCTCGAAAAACGAATAAGGCTTTCGTCGATATGCTGACCGAGATCGCAGCAGGAAAGAATGCAACACCTGCCCAGATTGCAATTGCCTGGCTGCTTGCACAAAAGCCGTGGATCATTCCGATCCCGGGGACGACGAATCTCAATCGCTTAAAGGAAAATATAGATGCAGTCCAAATAGAGCTGTCGGCAGATGAAATCAAAAAGATCACTGCTGCGACAGCACAGATTGAAATACAAGGTGCTCGATATCCTGAGCACCTTCAAAAGCGAGTTGGCCGATAGGCGAATGAACAGGAGAATTTATGAACAACATCGAAGGGAAAATCATTGCTATAACAGGCGCCAGCAGCGGATTGGGTGAAGCAGCTGCCCGGCTTCTCTCTAAACAGGGCGCAACCGTTGTAATGGGTGCACGGCGTATGGATCGCCTCCAATCACTGGTGAATGAGTTAACCGGCAATGGGGGTAAAGCGTTGGCAGTAGCTACAGACGTTACCCATGTTGAGCAAGTGAAGAAATTAGTCGATACAGCTGTCCATACATTCGGGCGCATCGACGTCATGATCAATAACGCAGGTTTGATGCCGCACTCTCCATTGGAGCGCCTTAAGATCGATGAATGGGACCGTATGATCGACGTGAATATCAAGGGTGTACTGTATGGCATTGCTGCGGCGCTGCCGTATATGAAGCAGCAGCAGGCTGGCCACATCATCAATGTTTCTTCTGTCGGTGGGCATAAGGTTACATACGCCGGAGCGGTCTATTGCGCAACCAAGCATGCAGTGCGAGCCCTTTCCGAGGGGCTTCGCCAGGAAGTGAAGCCATACAATATTCGTACAACAATAATCTCGCCGGGTGCTGTCGCCTCGGAACTGCCGGACTCCATCACTGAGCCGGACATCTCCGAGAAGATTCACAAGTTCTATGGGGAATATGCGATACCTGCCGACTCATTCGCGCGTGCAGTTGCGTTCGCAATCAGCCAGCCCGAAGATGTAGACATCAATGAGATTCTGTTCCGGCCGACACGCCAGGAGTTATAGGATAGCAACGTTTAGTGAGACTCTCATGGAGTATCTATTGTCTTTGCGTCTGAACAATATTTTTCAGTGTTTTTTTATCTAGTCGAAAAGGAGGCTCACATGTCAAACGATAACGTAAAAAAAGCGACAAGTGACTTAGAGGCTGTAGCGCCTGAATTCGCGAAACTCACCGATGATTTTCTTTTCGGAGATATCTGGAAACGTCCGGGGCTCTCGCAGCGCGATAAAAGCCTGATTACAGTTACGTGCCTGGTTGCCTTGAATCGCATCGAGCAAGTCGAATTTCATCTCAAGAAGGCTTTTGAAAATGGACTCACCAAGGAAGAACTTGTGGCAGCTATTACGCACATTGCATTTTATGCCGGATGGCCGACTGCTGCCTCTGGCTTTGGCCATTTGAAAACGGTGCTTGATCAGCAAGGAAAGTGTTAAGGAAAATTGAAGACTCACCGGAGCAAGCTCCGGCGAATCTCCGATCCCTAAGGAGAAAAGGTTTAGACATGATTCGCTCGCTTACCCCGCGCAGCAAGCTGCGAGGAATGCGCTCGCTGCCGGATTCACCCATGAGGAGCAAAAAATAAAAGGAGTTTGCAATGAGCCATACTATTGTTGTCATCGGTGCGGGATCGATAGGTCAAGCGATTGCGAGGCGAGGGGTTTCAACCATCCCCGGAAGGGACACTAAAGATAACGCCAACTAAGGCAATCCAGCGGACGTGTTGCAGCCGCCGATGATTTTTGCGTTGCATTTTTTAAATCGTAATTCATGCTACCACAGCTTTTCAAAAACATTTAGTTGGTAGGTGAATCGTATTTATGCAGGACTTAATTTGACAGAGGAAGACAGGGGTATCGGACCGTGACGCGGGACGAACGTCGAAGGAAGAAGGCAGGTGAAGTTAGTCCCCACTTGAGGTCTGAGGCCTCTGCCTCACCGCTCTGGCTCCGGGGCATCTTCGGCGCGCCTTCTTTTTTTCTGCTGGCCGCCGATGCAATCCTTCTGCTGCATATCCTGTTCGTCGTTTTTGTTTTAGTCGGTCTTGTGCTTATTTTCGCGGGAAAGGCTCGTGGCTGGCGCTGGGTTCGGAATCCCTGGTTTCGGCTGGGGCATCTCGCGGCTATCAGTGTGGTGGTTATCCAGTCGTGGTTCGGGGCGATATGCCCGTTGACGACCTGGGAAATGACGCTACGTTCCCGGGCCGGAGAAACTGTCTACGCCGGTACGTTCATAGGGCATTGGCTGCAAACGATCTTGTATTATCAAGCCCCCTCGTGGTTATTTGCTGTCTGTTATACGGTGATCGGTTCGGTTATCGCTGCAAGCTGGTTCATCGTCCGTCCGCGCTCGTTTACACGGCGTCCCGCTCACCAATAAATGATGCGAATTTTTTAGCAAGCGCATTCCCCGCTGCTTGCGGCGGGGTAAACGAGCGAATCAGGAAAGAGCAGCTACCTTGGGAATCGGAGATTCACCGGAGCTTGCTTCGGGGGGTCTTCAATGGATAATAAAAAAGGCAAGAACCGCGGTGCCGTGTCTCGTCTTTTGCTGGAGTCTCTTCATTGAACAATCGGTCCTTTTGGGCGGCGATCGCCACGTGGACCCTTGTCTCTGTTTCTGTCTACTCCCAGTAGAACAGACTCCTACGAACATCGCAGTATCTTGCCAGAGGGTTTATAGGGTTGGCATTTACTTAAAGCTTTCAAAGAGCGGTCAAAAACGGGCGATCGACCTTTTGCCTTCTTTTCTCCCGCTTTCGGTTATATTCTAATCCCGTTGCCTGCCGGTGTCAATATGCGCGTGAAATCCGCCTTCTCTCTGTCTTGCGGTTTAACCGTGTGCTGCCAACCGGCAACCGCGGCGAAAGCCGCCCTTAACTTCTCAGCCGCTCAGCTTCTTAACTTCCAGCTTTATACCTGACAGGCCGCCTTTACCTTAACACACCGCGCCAGTGTCGGCAGCAGATCGAAGATGTCTTTTTTTCTGAAGAGGGCTTCGGAGTGTTCCAGGCCGTGCAGTGCGGCGAGTTCTCTGAGGACCCGGTTGGTCTGATCGCTGATGACGGGATCGACCTCAACCCTGAGTAGTTGCATCAGTTTCGCCAGTTCGGCCGCCTCGCCCTCGCGGGCCGTCAGCAGCGTGCGCTCGACCAGCTTCTCCACGTCGAATTGCACGACGCTTCGCAGGATCACGCGATCGCCGCCGTCGTATCGTCCCAGCAGGGAGTCGAACTGCTGGAGGCTCCATTCGTCTATCCGTCCCATATACCCCACGGCCGTCCCGGCCACCATCATGACAAAGTGACTCTGATTCCAGCAGGTGCACTGTTTGATGAGGTTGCGGACGATTCGTTCGTCTTCCTCCGTAACGACGGTGTTGGGAGCAAATCCATCCCGCGCGTCGGAAACGATTTCCGCCAGAACGAGCAACAACATCGCCCCGCCCATAATGCGCTTGGCCGGCGTCAGTGCATTTTGCGTTTTTTCCAGCAGCATGGGGAAATAGGAGCGAATTCGCTCGGTGATCGCATCGCCGGTGCTGCCCCAACGGTAGGCCTGGTGGAGATAGAAGCCGATGAGACCGCTCGTGCGCGAGCGCATCCCCGCGATCAACTGATCTGCCTGTTCGATTGATTGGATATGCAGCCTGGTGATGGCGTCGCGGGGCATGGCCGCCGTCATGCCGTCGATGATCGAATTGCGTTCCTCGCTCTTGAAGCTCGCCCAGTTGAGCAGATAACCGGTGACCGCCTCCGCCTCGAGGCACTCGACAGGGTCCGCAACGATTTCGTAAATCTTGACGCGGTTGAAGACGAAGATCTCGTTCATCAACTGGGCGACGTAATGACTGACCATCGCATAGCGCGGGTCGTTGTCCAGTCCCAGCGTCCAGATAAAGACGATCAGGCTCTTGTTGACCCTGGTCAAAACGTTGACGAGCATCTTGTAATCGTTTCTGAAGACCTTGGGGGCGTTGATGAGGTCGTACAGGAGGGTTCTCAGCAGCAGCCATTCGCTCACGTCCACGACCTGACGATTGTCGATGTATCCGGTCAGCAGGAGGTCCTTTAACTGCAAATGGTCGATGTTTTCATTGCGCAGTACTTCGATGAGCTTGCCGAAGTTGATGTTGTTGCGCATCATCGAGGTGTTGAGACTGGCAATCTCGCGAGAGAGGTCCTCGAAATATTCTCCGGTCTTATCGCCGTGCTTCGATCCGCTCAGAGCCGTCAGCCGCTCGGAGAAGGACTCCCTGGCCGAGTAGTTGTTGAGCACGATAAAATCGTCGATGGCCTCCGGACAGGCCGTCCCGATCGTGGCGGCGAGCAACTCGCGGCAAAGCTCCTCCTCGGGCAGATCCGGGAGCCGATAGAGGTCGCGAACACTCTGCTGTTCGATCTCCTCGTCGAAACTCAGATAGCGGTTCCAGGTCTTTGTCATGGCCAGGCAGGTGTTGACCTGTTTGTTGTCCTTTTGCGAGGCCTGAAGCATCGCCAGCATGACCGCGTAGCCGAGACTGAAATAGACCGCCGGTTTCCAGGGGGTCAGGCCGATCAGCGGACGGATGTTGAAGACGATATCGTTGCCCGCATACGTTACCATGCCGGACGGCGTATCGGCGCCGAAAACGATCCGGTAGCGCTGGGTCCAGGGGTAGTGGACGTACCGAAAGGCGAAATTCTTCACGATTTTGTGGATGAAGAGTTTGACCTCCTGAAGGAAGGCATGATCCACCTGGGGCGAGGCCGCCGCATCGGCCGTGTCGATTTCCAGGCAATAGTGATCGTTGACCGTAAAAATCCGGTTCATCCAGATCCGCGTGGGGTAAACGTGATAGACATTGGTCTTATTGAAAATATCGAGGGAGGCCAGCAGCAGATCGGAACGGTCCCGATAGGCCTCCAGGACCAGGCGCCGCAGGCGGCCCTTGGCCATGCCGGGCTGTGTCAGGGTCAAGGCGATGAAGTGAAAGGCCGCGGCGGCAAAGGTCTCCAGGATTTCTTGGTGGACGATCGGAAGAGACTTGATGTGGTCGAAGTATGGGATGAACAGATTCCAGTGCGCCTCAATCAGGATGTCGGCGCCACGTCTCTCAAGCCTCAAGACGGCCGAGCGACGGCTGATAATTTGCAATGTGATGTCGCAGCCCGCGGTTCGGGCCGCCATCGGCGAGACGAGGGCGTCGAAATAGGCGCTGTCGAGGGCACGGAACCTGTCCGCCAGGGCCGGCTGACGGACGCACAACGCTTCCGTCAACTCAGGGGTTAGCGGCGTGAAGATCTTCTCATCTCGGTTTTTACGGAAGGCGAGCTCGGGCAGATCCACGCTGCCGGTCACGGCGGGATAAAAAAACACCTCTGCGGAATGAGCGCGTTCCGCCGCGTCCTGATTGAAATCTTCCGCCTTTTCCATGGAGCCTCCGAGAGAAAAAATACAACATGCCAAGATTAGCAGTTAAGCACAGAGGGCCATTTCTGTCAAAGCTTTGATGGCCGTCCTTGAGAAAAAGACGGTTTGAGAACGGCAGGGGGTGCCGCATTCACTGCCGGATTGGAGACCCCCCGGAGCCTGCCTGTGCATACCCGCACGCAGACGGGCAAGCTCAGGAGAATCTCCAATCCTTAAGGAAGTTGATTAAACATGATCCGCTCGCTCATCCAGCCGCAAGCAGCGGGCAATGCGCTCGCTGCCGGATTCATGTTGACAAATGTCTGGAATCTTTTTAGAAAAATATCGGACATGCAATTATTTTCAAAGAAACGAAGAAGGACAACCTCATGGAAAAAGAACTGCTGATTATTACGGTCATCGGCAAGGACAGAAAAGGGATCGTGGCGACGGTCGCCGATTATCTGTACAAGAATCAGATCAACATCGAGGACATCAACCAGAAGATCATGGGACCTTATTTTGTCATGATCATGCTGGTGGATAGTCACGAATCGGGACGACCGATCGATGAACTGCGCAAGGACTTGGCGCAGATCGGACAGGATCTGGGACTTCAGATTCAGATCCAGAGCGAAAACATCTTCAAAATGATGCACAGGGTGTAGCGATGGCGCTATCGGTTGAAGAGATTTTTGAAACGGCCAGCATGATCCTCTATCAGAATCTGGATATCCGGACGACGACGCTGGGGATCAACCTCAAGGACTGCATCGATTCCGACTTTGGCGCCTTTACGGAAAAGGTCTATCGGCGGGTGCTCGACAACGCCGTGCAGTTGGTTCGCGAGGCGGAAAAACTCGAGCAGAAATACGGCATCCCGATTGTCAATAAGCGGATCTCGATTACGCCGGTGAGCCTCATTATGGAGACGCATGCCGAACCGCAAAAATTCGTTTCCATGGCGCAAGCCCTGGATCGCGCTGCCACCGAGGCGGGGATCGATTTTGTCGGCGGTTTCGGCGCCAGCGTTCAGAAGGGGATGACGCGATCGGATCGGGTGTTGATTGAGGCGCTTCCCGATGTCTTCGCCCAGACGGCGCGGGTCTGTTCCTTTCTCAATGTCGGCACCAATGTGTCCGGGATGAATCTCGACGCGGTCAACGTCATCGGGCCTATGCTCAAGCGAACGGCAGGGATGACAAAAGACGCCATCGGTTGTGCGAAGTTCGTGGTCTTTGTCAATGCCCCCGAAGACAATCCCTTCATGGCCGGGGCCTATCACGGCGTGGGCGAAGGGGATCGTTCACTCAATATCGGAATCAGCGGGCCCGGCGTGGTGCGCAGCGTGGTGGCGCAGAACCGGGACTGCGATCTGACGCAGCTCTCCGAGATCATCAAGCGGACCGTTTTCAAGATCACGCGCGGCGGCGAGCTGGTTGGGCGGGAGCTGGCAAAAAATCTCGACGTCCAGTTCGGCATTGTCGATATCTCTTTGGCGCCGACAACGGCAAAAGGGGATTCGGTCGCGGCGATCCTGGAGGCCTTCGGCATTGAATCGATCGGGGCGCATGGTTCGACCCTGGCGGTGGCGCTCCTGATGGATGCGGTCAAGAAGGGCGGCGCCATGGCCAGCGGCAACGTCGGCGGCCTGAGCGGCACCTTCATTCCCGTAAGCGAGGACCGCAACATGATCGATGCGGTCAAACGCGGCGCCCTCTCCCTGGACAAACTCGAGGGGCTCACGGCGGTCTGTTCGGTGGGGCTCGACATGTTCGCCATTCCGGGAGATACGCCGGAAGAGACGATCAATGCGATTATTGCCGACGAATTGGCCATCGGGATCATCAACAACAAGACGACAGCCGTTCGCGTGATCCCCGTTCCCGGGAAGAAGGCCGGGGACTCCGTGGATTATGGGGGGCTGCTGGGCGAGGCCCCGATCATGGCGGTCAATCCCTACTCCGCCAGGGATTTTCTGAAAAGAGGGGGACGCCTGCCGGCGCCGGTGACGAGCCTGAGAAACTAGGGTTTGTCGGGAGTTTCCAAAAAGAACAATAAAGGATGAATCCGATGATTTCTATGAACCGAACCTTATGGGTCGTGATTGGCCTGATGCTGTCGTTGCTGCTGCCGCTTCGCCCTGCATCGGCCGAGGAGGCCGCCGGCATCACGCTGTCGGAGGGATTGAAGATCGTTACCGAGGAAAGCCGCGTCGTCAAGATCGCCAAGCTGAGCGAGGCGCTGGCCGAGGCGGATGCGAGTATGGCGCGCGCGGGGCTATTGCCGCAGCTTTCGGCCCATGCTGCGCGCACCGACCTGGAGCATCAGCCCGCCCTGGTTTTCGCCGGTCAGACCGTACCATCTTCTGATTCCGGTTTCTATTCCTATAGTGTCAGCATTCAGCAGATCCTTTTCGATTTCATGGGCAGTTTGTCGCGCTACCAGTCAGGGAAGATGCTCGTTGAGGCGCAAAAGTTCGATTCGGCCAGGGCCCGCAATGCCGTCGCCCTGGAGTTTACGACAGCTTTCTACGATCTGCTGGAGTCGATGAAGCTCACGGAGGCCGCGGCCAAAGAGATCGAGCGGCTGGAGGCGCACAACCGGGATGCCAACCTTTTATACAAGGCGGGGGTGATCACGCGCAACGACCTCCTGCAGGTTCAGGTCCGCCTCTCCGACGCGCGCCAGAAGCATCTGTCGGCTAAAAATCTCGAGGCGATGAGGGTGACGAATCTGAACAATCTGCTTTTACGGCCGCTCAATAGCGACATTCGGCTGAACGAATCCCCGGGTCCGATCGATGCACCGCGACAAATGGAGTTGGAGAAGGCCTGGGAGACCGCTGTGGCAAAGCGGCCCGAGGTTCTCATTGTCGATCGCACTCTGAGCGGTATTGATCTGGACATTACGGCCAAGCGCTCAGAATTTCTGCCTAAATTATATGTCCGGGCCGCCGACGATTACATGCAGAATTCTTACCAGGCCCACGAAAATAATTGGTCGCTGACCTTTGGTATCACGGCCAACCTCTTTGACGGCGGTCGCTCCTGGGCGGATATGCAAAAGTCGAAGAGCCGCTTCAGACAACTCCGGGAGCAGCGGGCAAAACTCGTCGACGAGGTCAAACTGGAGTTGCAGCGGTATCGGCTGGAGCTGGACAATGCCTATGCGCGAATCCAGGTCAACCGCGATGCCGCCGGACAAGCCGAGGAGAACCTGCGGATCAACAAAAAGCGCTACGAAGAAGGGGAAGGGACGGCCACGGAGGTGCTCGATGCCGTGACCCTTCTGACCGTTGCCGAAACCAACCATATCCGCTCAATCTATGATTTCCGAAAGGCCGAGGCGGCGGTGCACTACGCCATGGGGGATGATTTGCGGGAGATCTACCGCTGACAGGAGGGAGAGGGTGCTGACAAGACCTCAGGGCCGCTCCTGCAAGAAGAAGCTGGCGACCTGGAGCCCCAAGCGAGAGGGGTGAAGGCACTGCCGGATGCTTGGCGTGGGAGCATCGCCTCCAGCTGCATCGAGGGCGAGGTTCAACATGGCGCCACCTGTCATTTCACCGGTGTCCGAGTGGTTTAAAAACATCACCAAGGGGCGGGTTCGGTCTTCTGGATCCGTATAATCCATGACCAGTCCCAGACGTTGATCCTCCAATTCGATGATCGATCCGATCGGATAAACGCCCATCATGTGAATGAACGCCTTCAACAAAAGCGGATCGAAACGCCTTTCGCCCTCCCTCCACATCTTGCTTAAGGCCTCGCCGGGATTGAATGCCCTGTCGCGATAAGCGCGGTCGGCGGTCAACGCTTCGTAAACGTCGGCGATCCGTAGAATCCGTCCCAGAAGGCTCAGGCGCTTCATAAAGTGGGTTTTGGGATAGCCGCTCAGATCGGGGTTAAGGTGGTGCTCAAAGGGGCCCAGGATTATCCTGGATCTCAGCTCCTGCGGGGCTTGAAGCTGGAGGATCTCTTGAATGCCGCGCAGGGGATGCTTGCGCAATTCCTCCCACTCTGCATGGCTTAGCCCCTCCTGTTTATAGAGGATATCCTTCGGGACGCCTGCCTTTCCAAGATCGTGGAAGAGACCGCAGATGCAGAGATGTTCCAACGAGACGCGGGACAGCCCGATCTGACGGCCGAGGCAGGTTGACAAAAGTGCGACATTGACAGAATGCGTATAGGTATAGTCGTCGTAGTCCTTGATGGTGGCCAGGCCGAGCATGACGGAAGGAACCTCTTGGATGAGATCGACCATGTCTTGGGACAGGCGTCTGGCATTGCGCAGTCCCACCCTGCCCCGGGAGGCTTTGAAGGCAATCTCCCGGATGGTTTGCAGGGCGTTTAGATAGAGCCCGCGAGCCTTTCCCGTCAACTCCAGCATGTAGTTCCCCTCTGAAGTCTCCAGCCCTGCAGTCTGTTGTTCGGTGAGCTTCCCGAAGATCATGATCCAGGAAAAGCCCCGGCGTGCGCACTGTTCGTCGAGCCAATCCGGCGACTTGTGGTGCTTGACCGATTCGTCGAGCAGATGGATCATACTCAGGATCGCTTCGGGCGGGATCCGTCTGGAGGCGTCGCTGAAACACAGCCCACCCAGATCCCGTGCGGCAAAATAGGCGGCCATTGCGCTGATGATCTGCCGGGCGTGACGACAGTAGGGGAGTGTATCGTTGCATACATGGAACCGTCCTCGCCAGAAAAAGATTCGGAGGTCCCTGCCGGCTGTCAATTCAGAGAGGCGATCGCAGAATTGACCGACCACCTTCCGGGTCAGTTGCTTGTTGTCCTGATGAATCCGCACCGTTTGAATCAGATCGTGGAAGGCCTTAATGAACCCGATTTGCGCCTCGTAGATCGGTGCCTCTATCATGTCAATGTCCTCTCTCTTCATACGCTGACACGCCCCATGCCTTGCAGGCGAGCCGTCGAATACCTGGATACCACGATCGCGCCGCTTCCATCAGGACCGTTTTCGCTTCAGGCAGATCGAGGTTGCACAGCGCAATGGATGCAGCCGCACGGTGAAGCAGACGCCGATAGCCGGGAACCCATCCCCACGTCAACAGGGTTTTTCGCAGGAAAGGGATCGCGCGCGCGGAACCGCAACGTCCCAGTGCGACATAGCAGGCCATGACAAGGGCTTCCGGGGCCTTTTTCAAGGGGCCATATTGAAGGTATGACAGTAGGAGACGTTCCGCAACCTCATTTCGGGAATGTCCCAGATGCTCGAGGATGAGATGGCGGATCGACGCTTCCTCGTCGCGGACGAAAAGTCCGAAAAGGTCTTTCAGGCGGCCCGGCTCGGACGCCACAATTGTTGAAACCGCCAGACGGCGCAACTTGACGTTCTGATGTTGCGCCAATTGGAGCAACAATGGAAAGGCCCTGTTGTTGTCAAGCCGTGAGATCAGAGCGACGAGACGTTCCAGGAGGCGATTGTCCGGATGCGCCAGCAATGTTCGCAGGGGCTGCACGTCCCGATTTATCAGGTAGATCAGCACGTCTTCCAGCAGCTGTTGAAGTTCGGGTGCGTAAGCGAAAAGCAAAAGCGGTGCGATACTTACCGAGGCAGCAGGATGAAGCCGTTTGAGAATCTGACCGAACGTGTCGAGTTGCTTCGGGTCGATGCCACACCAAATCTCCTTCAGAATGACCAGAGACTCGGCGGAGGAAATCTTTCGGAAGAACCCCTGCAATACGGTCCCGGTCCACGGGATGCGCCCTGCAGTATATTCTCCGATCTGTTCAATGCCTGTCAGGATTTTTAGCGAAGCATCGAAATCCCGCCGCCTCATCGAAATCGTAAATTCTTCCGCCAATGCCGCCAAGATCCACTCCGCGCTTTCTTTTTCCTCATGCTGCAGGAGACTGTCCAGCAGGGCATCGATGTAGGCAGTAGGATCTGCCTGTTCCTCAATGGCGACGCGTTCACGCAGGGCCCTCATTTCCTCAGGCGACAGGTAGCTGGCATCGGCTGAAAGGGGCGGGGGCATGTCGGGCATGGGATTGGTCGGCAGCGGCTGCTCATGTCGGGCCTTTTGTCCCGGTGTCTGAAAAAGATCCATCCGGACCAATTGCTTGCTTGTAAAAACCGTCCGATTGGAGCCTAAACGCCTTTCGCTGTCATGGACACCGGACCCTGGGGCGATTTCTGGTAGCGTGAACGCAAAGTCCGTTACATCATAGCGCAAATGCGGGAACTGGGCCTCCCAAAAGGAAACGGCGATATCCCCTTCCGGTTCCGCATCCAAGACCGAATAACGGTTAATAATGCCGAGGATGCCCGCAAGCTCCTCCACGCTCAATCCCTCGGCAAATTCCAGCCAGCGAATGCCGTCGCGAAAAAGACTAAATACGGGGTTTCGCTCCTCGATCGGCGTCTTCGACAGGGGTATGCCCGCCGAGAGGATGCTGTCCCGCTCGATATCGAATCTCAGTGTTCCGAAGGATTTGAGGTACGCATGGATCCCGGCGTGCAGTTGCTCGGCGGCGCTGACGGACAAAACGTGTCCCGCTGGGTAGAGTGCCAGGATTCGACAGGCCGACAGCAGTGCGTTATACACTTTGCAGGCGGCATCGGCCATCTGATCGGCGCTATGGTGTTCTTCATTTGTTATCACGGTCGCGTCCTGTCGGGCATGGCAATGAGACGGTTTTATTATCGGAAAACACAGCACTTTCCTTAAGAGGGGCGGTGCATTGCCTATAGGAAGAAGCTCACATGAAAAGTTCAAAAAATCTCTATCAATTGTCGGCCTAGCTCCATAGACAGGAGGCAAGGATTGTGATAGCTGATTGAAAAATTCACCCGAATAAACTCCGGGGAGCCTCCGATTCCCAAGGAGGGCGTTAAGCAGGATGCGCGCTACCGGATTCACGGACCGGCCGGTACGCGGCGCATTGCAAAACGGCTGTCCGAAAACAACATAAAACAATTTTTTCACGTTGAAAATGGCGTTATGAAGGCTGGTGTCGGTTACAGTTCGGAAGAATCCTCTTTTGCGGCAGGGGTACAGGCGGTGCGGTGCGCCCTTGAAAAGGGTGGCATAACGCGACCGGATCTACTGATGGCTTTCTGCGGTGGGCAGATCGATCCCGTCGACTTTCTTAAGGGGATACAATCCGTTGCGGGCACCGATATGCCCGTGATAGGCGGTTCCGCTATCGGCGTTATTACCAACGACCGGTTGTCCTATGCTGGCGGCGAATCAGGTGTTGCCGCGCTTACTCTGGAGGGCGTTCCTTTTGAGATTGCCTGGGCGAGTCTAACGGAAAATATCGCGCTGTGCGCCGGGGTATTGGTTGAAAACTATACCGCCTCTTTTGATCGCAGTGCCTTTCTTTTCTTCTACGATTCGCTGAAGAAAGCTGCGACCGATTTGTCTCCGCCGGAGATGTCCCCCTCGCCGCTTCTCATCGAAGGTTTTGAAAGAGGCTTGGGAACGGAACTGCCCATTTTTGGGGCGGGGCTTCTGGGGGATTTTCAGTTTCGGGGGATCCCTAGTCAATTTTGCGGATCCTTTGCGGCGCCAGGACATTTGGTCGGGCTTTTGCTGGGGCGGGGGCTCAAACTCTACGGCCGGATCATGCACGGTTGCACGCCTCTTGACGGGATCTATCACCGCATTACGAGGAGCGAGGAGGCGGTTGTCTATGAAATCGACGGCCGACCTGCCGTTTCGTTGATCGATGCCCTGTACGACCATCAAGACTGGCATCACAAGCATCCCGTCGATCTGCTGACGATCGGTGTCAATCACGGTCAGAAGTTCGCGCCTTTTGATGAGGCGGCCTATGTGAACCGCCTGATTACAGGGGTATTGCCAGACGGCAGCGGAATCGGGCTTTTCGAACCGGATCTTGCGCCGGGGACCGAGATACAGTTCATGTTGCGAGACGGCGCTAAAATGATTGAATCCGCTTCCGAGAATGTCGCCGCACTGATAGCTCGCATTGCGGAGGACAAGGGCGTTGCCCGCTTCGGATTGTACATTGATTGCGCCGGCCGGACAGCGGCCCTGTCCAATACGCCGACCGAGGAGGCGGCTGAGGTGCAGTCCGTTCTGAACCGGCACGGCATTCCCCTGTTAGGTTTTTATTCGGGCGTCGAGGTTGCACCCTGTCCGAACCGGAGTCGCGCACTGGACTGGACAGGCGTTTTGATGATTTTTGCGGAGGAGGAGAGATGACTGCTATCGGGAAAACTCTGGAGGAGCGGATCGGTGAGCTCGAAAAGCAGCTTCACGAAAAGGAAACGGAGGCAGCCTATTATCAGCAGATTGCCGAAGCGGCGGGGAAGCGGCGGCTGCGCGAGGTCGATCAGCTGCTAAGGCTCATTGCCGAACAGAAGAAGAGTCACGAAGAGAAGGCGCGACTGGAGGTACAGCTGCAGCAGACCCGCAAGATGGAAACGATCGGCATGATGGCTGCGGGCGTGGCCCACGATCTCAACAATGTGCTGGCCGGCATCGTGGGGTTTCCCGATCTGATTCTGCTGCAACTCGCAGAAGACAGCCCCCTCCGGACGCCGATTCAGGGTATCCGAAATTCCGGCATGAAGGCGACGGCCATTGTACAGGACCTTCTGACCCTGGCCCGGAAGGGAAGCGTCGTGCACGAGGTAATCAACCTGAACGACGTCATCCGGGACTACCTCGGCAGTCCCGAGTATGAGCGACTGCGGCATTTTCATCCCACGATGGTCATGGAGACCGACTTTGAACCGACGCTGAGGAATATCCTCGGTTCGCCGGTGCATCTCTGCAAGGTGGTCATGAACCTCGTGTCCAATGCGGCAGAGGCCATGCCGCATGGAGGGGCTATCCGTATCGCGACGCGTAACTGCCCCCCCGTTGCGGGTGACGCATCTTCCGGTGACGCTGACCGGGAGGGTGGCGACATCGTCATGACGGTCTCGGATATGGGTACCGGGATGTCTGCGCGAGACCAGGAGCGGATTTTCGATCCCTTCTTCACCAAAAAAAAGGCGGGACGCAGCGGCACCGGTCTGGGGATGACAGTGGTTTGGGGAACGGTAAAGGACCACAACGGGCGCATTGAGGTCCAGAGCGAGTTAGACATGGGAACGACCTTTACCCTTTATTTTCCCTCGACGGGGTTGCGACGGGTGGCAAGCGAAAAGACATCGCAGCTCCAACACCTGATGGGAAACGGCGAGTCGATTCTCGTGGTGGACGATGTCGCCGAACAGCGCGATATTGCGGCTTCTCTTTTGGGCCGCCTCAACTACGCTGTCTCATCGGCGATCAGCGGCGAAGAGGCCCTTCAATACCTTGCGGGACGGCGCGCCGATCTGGTCATTCTGGATATGATTATGGCCCCCGGGATTAACGGCCTGGAGACCTACCGCCGGATCATCGAGATCCGTCCCGATCAAAAGGCCATCATCGCCAGCGGTTTTTCGGAACCGGAGCACACCTCCGAGGCCAGGCGTCTCGGCATCAACCGTTATCTTCAGAAACCCTACACCCTGGAAGCGATCGGCCGGGCGGTCAAGGCGGAACTATCCTGACGTCAGGGGTGTCTGGAGGGCCTCGTTCAGGCCCGATTCCCTTTCAATGCGGCGGGCGACGGCGCCGGTGAAGACCTCGTCATGCCCCCAGATCTCGGCGCGATGTCTGGCGCGCGTGACGGCGGTATAGAGGAGTTCCCGCGTCAGGACCGGGGCGGAGCGGTCGGGAAGGATGAGGACGACATCGTCGAATTCCGATCCCTGGCTTTTGTGAACAGTCATCGCATAGACGGTCTCGTGTTCCGGCAGGCGCAGCGGTGGAACCTTGCGGAGCGCGCCGTCCGTATCCTGGAAGAAGGCGCAGAGCCGACCCGTTTCCGGATCGGGGAGGACCAGCCCCACGTCGCCGTTGAAGAGCCGCAGGGCGTAGTCGTTTCGGACGATCAGAACAGGACGCCCCCGGTACCAGGTTTCATAGCCGGGTCCGTCGCGTCGAACGAGGCCCGCCTTCACGAGCAGACGTTCGATCAGGGCATTGACGGCGCGGACGCCATAGGGCCCTTCCCGTAGGGCGCACAGCAGGCGGAAGCGGTTGAAGGCCGTCATCGCCTCGGCGGGATCTTCGCAGCGGAGATAGTCTGCAAATCCCGCCATCGCTTTCATTCCGAGTTGCGTCATCAGTTGATCCGCCGGGGGCAAAGGTTTCCAGGCGATGTCCGGATGACGGTCGCTCTTCAGAAGGTCGAGTGCCGTGTCCGCCTCTCCTGCGTTGATCATTCGGCTGACCCTGCCCATGCCGCTTTGCTCGTCGAAGCGGTAACTCTTCTGAAGCGTTATGATGCAGTTGCCGACAGAACCGTTTGCGCACGCTGCCGCGGCGGGGAGGTCTGCACCCGTCAACGCGGCGAGCCGTTCGGATAAAACGGGATCATAGCCTTCCGCTGCCGTATCGCAGATATCAGCCAGGACGGCGCCTGCTTCGACCGAGGCCAATTGGTCCTTGTCGCCCAGCAGGATGAGCCGGGCTCGCGGCGGCAGTCTTTTCACGAGACGTGCGAGCAAGGGCAGGTCCACCATCGAGGCCTCGTCGATCACCAACAGGTCCACCGCAAGCGGTTCGGGGGTATCCACCAGGACAAAGGCGGAACGCAAACCTGCCTCGACACCCAGAAGCCGATGAATTGTTGATGCCTCGCCTGGGATGGCATCTTTTATGGTGTCCGAACAATCGAGAAAATCCTTCTGTCGGTGAATCGCCTCCTGAAGGCGCGCCGCCGCCTTGCCGGTCGGTGCGCACAAGGCGATTCGTAAATTCGTCCGATCTGGCTTCAGCTTCGCCTGCTCGATCAGGAGGGCCAGGATTCTGGCGACGGTCGTGGTCTTGCCGGTGCCGGGCCCGCCGGAGATCACGCAGAAGCGCTTCAGCACTGCCAGCGCTGCAGCGATCTTCTGCCAGTCGGTCCCGGAGGACGCCACCGGGAAGAGGCGGTCGAGTCCGGCCCTGAGCAGGGCATCGTCGTAAACAGGCGCGGTCCACAGGGCATCCTCCCGGAGCCGTTCGGCGACGGACGCTTCCTCCTCTCGGTGGCGGCAGAGATAGAGGCGATTGCCGTCCAGAATGAGCGGTCGATAATCGCCGGGTCGTCCCACCACAGGACTGGCCTGCAGCGAGGTGAGCCAGTCGGCGAGGGGCGGGCAGGGCAGAGGGGTCGCGCCTGTGTCCAAGGTCCTTCCAGCGACTGCGGCGAGATCGATGCAGATGTGCCCAGCCGCGCGATGGCGGCTGACGAGGGCCGCCGCCAGAGCCACCGCGGGAGCGCTGCCTCCCGAAAGATCGGCCATGAAAATCGCAAACCGCCGGTCCAGCGGGGAGAAATACCCGCCGCTGCCTTCCGCTATGATTTGAATTATGTCTTCCATCTATTGGCCGCTCCGCTATGAGCGAATTTTTGAGTCTCGAGTTTCGAGTTAAAAGAGTTTCCGTCGAACTTGCTTATGTTGTAGCTGTTGCCTGTTACTCGTCACTATTTACTATTTACCGTTCGCTATCTATCAATTCCTCCCTCAGCGCCGCCACCAATGCTTTTGACGGCCTGTCCCGATAGATGCCCGCGTTCGGGCCATCGATAGGATTGATTCCCCTCAAAAAGACATAATAGACTCCGCCGAAGTGCCGGTCGTAATCATAGCCGGGCAGCCTTTTGCGGAGGTAGCCGTCGAGCGCCACCGTGTAGAGGTGGTACTGGAGGAAGTAGTATGATCCGAGAATACTCTCGTGGAGTCCCTCGCGACGATAGTCTTCCCGGCGATGGCCGAGGAGGTTCGATTTCCAGTCGATCAGGTAAAAGCGCTCTCCATGACGGAAGATGAGATCGAT
>CAXXQE010000007.1:0-381986 GCA_963665615.2 Syntrophales bacterium | reverse complement strand
CGGTTTAACCTTGGCCGGAGGCGCGCTTTTTGCCGGCAATAACCTCAGCTATGATCTCGGCACATTGTCGGATGTCAGCACGGCCACGGTGATGACCGACAACAACAAGCGCTATGCCGGCAACGACTTCACCATGACCACTTCAGGGGCAGCCTCGCTCGCAGGCGTGAAACTCGGGGCGGCAGGCCTTCTGGATGGCGACTTCAACAGCCTCCTTGTGGGATCGGACACGACCCTGTATGGCAACGACGTCATCCTAAATGCGTTCAACAGCATGCAGTATAATTCATCGTCAACTGTCCAGGCAACAAACAGCATGACACTTGGTTCTGCAAATGACAGTATCAGCAACAACGGCCTGCTGCTTTCCAATAAGAGCATGGGTATGACGGCCTCGTCGATTACCAACACGTCCACGATCCGGGCAGCGGACAGCTTGACGCTTGAAGCTGCAAGCGGCGGTATCACCAATAGCGGCCTCATGATATCCGATAACAGCTTGGAATTGACGGCTGCGTCGATCGCAAATACCTCCACCATCAAATCTGCCGGCAAGATGACGATTAATGCTACGAGTGGAGCCATCGACAATAGCGGCCTGGTGTTGTCTGAAAACAATCTGGATATGACGGCATCGGCGTCGATTACCAACACGTCCACGATCCGGGCAACCGACACCCTGACGCTTGACTCTGCGAACGGGGCAGTCAGCAATAGCGGTATGCTGCTGGCCGGAAACGCGCTGGGCATCACAGCGACATCGATCACCAACACGTCAACCGGCGGGATTGCCGGACTCGGCACACTTGAAATGACGGCGACTACCGGTGATATCCAGAATGCAGGTACGCTGTATGCGGGAACGCAACTGACTGCGCACAGTGACAGCGGGACATTCACCAACGCCGACTCCGGCACGATGCGATCGGACGGCAGCTTGACGCTCACGGCAGGCACGTTCGTCAACAACAACTGGGTCGAAGCGGCGCAGGATGTCGCCATTACGACAACAACCGCCTTCCGTAACGAAATCCAGGGCGGTCTTCCGTCAAAGTACTACGACTGGACAAATGCGCTCATCTCAGTATACACGACGATACACGATCAGGAGGAGTCCGGATGCATCGCCTGCAACCATGTTTATGTTTATGAAGACATCATTGACGTTGCTGAGAAATTTACCGGCGCGACGCCGCCCAGCGATGCAGCAAAAAACGTGGCCATTGTGTCAGGCCATAATCTAACCGTCAATTACGGCGCCGGAACGGCCGACAATATCGGCGCCGTACTGTCTGCCCAGAATAATCTCACGATTGCCGGCACCGGCGCATTCACGAATCAGAGTATTTTTCTCGATACCCATGAATACAAACGTCATTGGATGCTGTTCATCAACAGGGCCTGGGATGATTCGATCGATGATTATGCCTACGTCGCCGCCGGCACGGATGCCCAGCATGACGGCATTCCGTATTTTTCCGGAACGGACAGCGATCTGACGTATCCCGGCGGCGCCTGGAGCGTTTACGGGGGAACCAGCTATAACCAGACCAGCGAGACTCTGTTCAACAAAGCTCGCGACCTTGCCCATAAAAAATACATCGGTGTTGTGGACACGGAAACGATCAGGAGCGCAACCGTACGCGCCGCAGGGACGATCACGATCAATGGCACGACAGTCGCGAGTCAAGGCTCCGCCTATAGCGGGTCGGTAAAGGGCGTCATCACACCCACAGACCCACCGAGCATCCCAAACATTACAGCAACGCTTCCCACCAACCCCAACGGCTTATTTGTCCCTGCGACCGATCCCTCCGCCCATTATCTGGTCGTGACCAACCCGCTGTATGGACTCGGCACTGGTTACAGCGGCTCTAATTACCTGCTCGAACGCCTGGGCCTTAATCCTGATGAAACCCTGATACGTCTGGGCGATGCGACCTATGAAGCCTATCTGATGCGCAAGCAACTGGTCAGCGAGACAGGAAGCAGTCTGCTCAAGGGCTATGCCAGTGAAGAGATTCAGATGAAGGCCCTGATGGACAATGCGGCGGGCCAGGCCAAAAGCCTTGGTCTGACCGTCGGCAAGTCGCTCACGCCGGAGCAGGTGGCAGGACTCAAACAGGATATTGTCTGGCTCGAAGAAGTGACGGTTGACGGGAAAAAGGCGCTGGCGCCGCGCGTCTACCTTTCTCAGGCCTCGCGCGACATGATTGTTTCCGGCGCGACCATTGCCGCGGAAAACGTGAAAATGGACGTGACCAGCCTGAGCAATACCGGCGGCACCATTTCCGGCAGCAAGTCCATTGATGTGACGTCCAAAGGAGACATCGCCAATATTTCCGGGACCATCAAGGGCGGCGACGTCAGCCTGAAATCAACCGAGGGGAGCATCGTCAACAAAACGGCGGGCGGGGTCGGCGAGGCGCCAGGGACCATCGGGAAGACAGCGACGATAGCGGCAACAGGCGATTTGAATCTGGACGCCAACAAAGATATCACGGTCAAGGGTGGAGAGGTCAAGGCAGGCGGCGATGCGTCGCTCTCGGCCGGAGGCGCCATCACCTTCGACACCGTTGTCAAGAAAGACGCTACGTATGCCACCGATGGCACGACGAATTCTTCTGTGGTGACCGAGAAGAACATCGGCTCGACGCTCTCCGCGGGGAAGAATCTGAAACTAAAGAGCGGCGGCGATACGACAGTGGCCGGCTCCAAGGTCGAGGCCGGCGGCAATCTCACCGTCGATGCGGGCGGCGATTTCAATGTGCTTTCGCGCCAGGACAAAAAGACGACGGAGACGCAGACCAGCAAGTCCGGTATCGGCGTTGGCGGCGGCCTGTGGGGTACGGAGCAGACCACGGTGACGGACTTTGAGGGAAAGAATGTCGGCTCATCGATCAAAGCCGGGGGCGATGCCGATATCAAGGCCGGCAAGGATATGACCCTGCAAGGCTCGGATCTTAAAGTCGCCGGCAATGCAACGATCGATGCGACATCCGTCAAGATTCTGGACGGGCTCGACGAGAAGCGCACCGTAACGAAAGTTGAAACCCAGACCTTCCTCAAGCCCGAGAGCAGCAGCGACAGCGGGGCGAGCGCCGCTGCATCCTCCGTCAGCAGCCTTGCCGCAGACCAGGCGACCGCCAATGCAGAGGCAACCGCCGGCAATGAGTCTGAACTCAGTCTGTACGAAAAACGCACCACGACAACGGATTATTCGAAAAAAACGAGCGTGGGATCGAATCTGACCACTGGCGGAGACCTGACCATCAAAGCCAAAGACAAGCTGACCGTTCAAGGGTCGAATGTCGAAAGCGGCAAGGATCTCTCGATCGAGGCCAAGAGCAGCGAGATTTTAACGGGCCGTAATGAAGAGACGACGACCACGACGACCAAGGCAACCAAAATCGGCATCTTCAGCGACAGTGCCGCGGATGCGAAGGCCGGCGCCGAGGCGAACAACAACAGCGATTCTGCTTCGAACAGCGCGAACGCCAGCGCCAAGGCCAACGCAGAGTCCACCGTGACCTTCGGCGTTCGGCACGAAGAGAGTACGGATGAAACCAAGTCAACCACCAATACCGCCTCCACGCTGAAATCCGGCGGCAACATGAATTTGAAGGTACAGGAAGAGGCCAAGTTCGTCGGGGCCAAGGTCGAATCCGGCAAGAACATGAACATCGAGGCCAAGGACATCACGAATCTGGCTGCGCAGGATACCGCCACAACCACTCACAACAAAACGACCACGACCGCAGGCGTTTATCTCAGCGGCAAGGCTTCTGCAGAGGCGGAAGCCGGCGCAAAGCTCGGCATTCCGGGCGCTTCCGCCAAGGCGAGCGCCAAAGCCGAGGCCGAAGCCAGTGCCGGTTTGCGGGCAGCGCATGAGAAAGAAAGCAGTGAAACGGGTTCCATCACCAATGTCGTCACAAGCTTCAAGGCCGGCGGCGATATCACCAACAAGGCAAGCGGAACCATCACCAACCAGGGCACACAAATCGAAGCGGGCGGCAATATCACGCAAACAGCCACAACGCTGAAAGACCTGGCCGCAGAAGACAAGACCTGGTCCAAGAGTTCGTCCGAAAAGCACGATGCCAGGATCGGCGTTTATGCCGGGGCGGGTGCTGAGGCGGGCGCCAATGCGCAGGCAGGCCTGGGCGCCGACGCCGGCACCAAAGCGGAAGCGGATGCCTCCGCGGGTTTGAAGGCATCCTACACGTTCAATAAGGCGAGCCAGGAAAGTACGGAAACAAAAGCCGTTGTCACGAAATACAAAGCCGGCGGGAACATCAGTTCGACGGCAACAGAAGGCATGACCTTGACGGGCACCCAGTTCGAGGCGGGCAAGGACGTGACGATCAGCGCCAAGAGCCTCGATTACCAGGCGGCGCACGACACGAGCAGCAGTTCCTCCAGCAGCAAGAACGCCGCAGGCGAAGTCAAGGTGAAGCTGGCCGGCACGGCCGGGGCAGACGTCAGCGGTTCCTACGGGCAGAATGACTCGTCGGCTTCGTCGAGCACGGCGAAAGTTGGCGGAATCAAGGCCGGAGGCAACCTGACCATCACAACGCAGAACGATGCGCGTCTTGAGGGAACGGATATCGCCGCCGGCGGCAATGCCAAGGTGGAATCCAAATCGGGCAATGTCACATTTGACGCGGCAAAGAGCACAACGAGCGAATCGTCCAAAGGCTTTGACGCTAACCTCAAGGTCAGTGTCGGCAAGGATTCTAAATCAGCCGGCCTGGGAGGCGGATACGCGAAGAGTTCGAGCGAATCCACGACCAATAAGGGGGTCAACATCAAGGCTGGCAACGTCGATATTTCAGCCGGAAAGAGCGTCACCATGGAAGGCGCGACGGTCAATGCCAAGGGTGATACGACTGTGAATGCGGGCGGCGACGTCAAGCTGCTTGAAGCCAAGGACACCAGCAAGAGCTCTGCATTCGGCATAAAAGGGAACGTCAAGGTTTCGAAATCAACCAAATCCGGAAAGGATGCCAAGAAGAAAAATAAGGACAAAGATGCCAAGAAGGGAAAAACGGATGCCAAAACCACCACGAATTCCCAGTCCGGCAATATCACCGTGAAGGTTCAGAATGAGGACAAGCAGACCGGCAAAGCCACAAAGCTTCAGTCTGGCGGCAACCTGACCATCAAAGGGAATAGTATAACATCGCAGGAGGCGGATCTTTCCGCAGGCGGACAGAAGACGGTCGACGGCCCGGTGCAAAACCTGCAGAAGACCAATATCGACAAGGGCGTCAATGTCAATATCGATGCCGACTTTGTCCACAAAAAGAAAACGGACGATTCCAAGAATGAAGGAAAGAAGGCGAAGTAGCCAATTGCATGCAGTTATTGCGTTGTCCGGGGCTTTTTAGGTGATCTCTATAAACATTGTTATCTGCGAATGGAGCAAATGACGACTATGCGATTGTCCTACATATGTCCCATCGGAAATGGACTTCTCACATTTTGCGTTCTTTGTGTTTTTGCCCTGTGTGCGGGAAAAACAGCATACCAACTCGTAACAAGCTATTTGTGGGTTCTGATAGCCTTTATGATTGTCGCGTCAGTAGTTGCATGGAGAACATACGCAGACGTGAAGAGACTGCTTGCTGGCAAGAGAAGCTGCTGGAGACCGGTTATTGAAGGCTTTGTTTTCGGTTTTCTCCCGGGACCAATTTCACACGCGTTTGGTATGATCAAAGAAGCATTTGCTGCGGGTCCTCCGTGGCCATCGTTTGGTCATTCGTCACCCTTGGATTGGCTCTGGTATTTGTCTTGGTTCGTTCCGTGGTGGGGCTTGTTTGGGACAGTGGGTGCGGCCTATGCGGCGCTATTATCAAGTATCAATCGTATTGCATTGAAAGTGTTGGCAGATAACCAAGGCGTTCAGCGGATTGCCGAGGGCTCTCGCTGAAGCCGGACGCTACACCTTTCGAACCGTAATTCCCATCATCACATTTTTTTAAAGTTATAAACGCTACCATAAAACAAGAGGATTGCAGGACGGGTCTCGAACGCGAATCAAAGATTTTTCCGGCCCGATGGTATTGACAATCCGGCCCTGAACATGACGGAAAAAGATTTCTGAGCGGCAGAGAGCCGTCCTGCAATCCTCGTCCCCTTTGACTCATTATGGAACCAGCCTTTCCTGTTTCACACCACGGCAAATGTGAAAACAATGATGAGACCGTTAATATTTGTTCGCAGATGTGATCGATTCCAGGACAGGACGTAATTTGACATCGTCTGTAACGCCAAGCGCAGGCTGTGTCCCCTGGGTCCCTAAGCGGCGAAGGATTTCATGACCACGGCGAGACCGTCTTCGATGAGATTTCGGATTTCCCGGAGGCGCGCTTCGGTTGCCGCCTCGAATCTCAGAACCAGAACGGGCTCGGTGTTGGAGGCCCGGACAAGACCCCAGCCGTCGGGAAAGGGCAGCCGCACGCCGTCGAGATCGATGATGTCGTGCGTTTTCCGGAAGTAGGCGGCCAGGGCCTCGACAACCTGAAACTTCACTTCATCAGCGCAGGGCACGCGAATCTCCGGGGTGGTGGCTGTCAGGGGAACGTCGGCCAGGAGTTCCGCGAGCTGCTTCCCGTGGCGCGAGAGAATCTCCAGAACGCGCATGGCGGCATAGATGGCGTCGTCATAACCGAAGTAGCGGTCGGCAAAGAAGATATGACCGCTCATCTCTCCGGCCAGCAGCGCCTTCTCTTCTTTCATCTTGCCCTTGATCAGGCTGTGACCGGCCTTCCACATGATGGCGCGTCCGCCGTGCCTGATGATATCCTCGTAAAGCCGGTGGGAGCATTTCACGTCGCCGATAATGGCGGCGCCGGGGTGTTCGGCGAGGATCGCGCGCGCAAAGAGCATCAGCAGGTCGTCTCCCCAGAGGATGTTGCCGTTGTGGAGAATGACGCCGATCCGGTCGGCGTCGCCATCAAAGGCGATACCGATGTCTGCCTGTACCTCCTTGACCTTGGCGATGATGTCGGTCAGGTTCGCGGGTACGGTCGGATCGGCGAAGTGGTTCGGAAAGCGGCCGTCCACCTCGCAGTAAAGGGGGGTGATCCGGCATCCCGCCCGCTCCAGCAGGGGCAGGGCGAAGAGGCCGCCGACGCCGTTGCCGGCATCGACGACGACGTGCAGGCCGGGTGCGATTGAGATATTCCGGGCGATGTAATCCAGGTAGGCCTCTGTGACGCTGCGGTTTTCGCCGGAGCCGTTGCCCGCGGCATACGCGCCGGTCTCCACGATGGCGAGTAGCCGCTGGATGTCCACGCCGTAGATGGTGTCCGGGCCGATGCAGATCTTGAATCCGTTGAAGTCGGGCGGATTGTGGCTGCCGGTGACCATGACGCCGCCGCCGGTTTGGAGATGGCGGATCGAGAAGTAGAGCATAGGCGAGGCGCACAGGCCGATATCGATGACATGAATGCCGACGGCCTGAAGCCCCCGCTTGAGGGCGTTGCAGAGGGCTTCTGAACTCAGGCGGCAGTCGCGGCCGACGGTCATTTCACCGACGCCTCGCTCAGCGGCGAGTGTGCCGATGGCGCGTCCCAGATCGTAGGCGAAGGTGTCGTCCAGATCCTTTCCGACCAGGCCGCGTACATCGTATTCTCTAAATACCTTTGGATTCATCGTCCCTCTCGCGGGTGAATTCTTCAGCGAGCGCGTTCCCCGCTGCTTGCGAGCGAGCGAATCAGAACCAAGTATATACCTTGGGAATCGGAGATTCGCCGGAGCTTGCTCCGGTGAGTCTTCAATTCTTCCGCAAACGAATTGCTCGTGGCTTGCCGCAGGGTAAACGGGCAAAGGCTATTTAACACACCCGCCGGCATGGGACAAGTCGATATCTCTTGGCTGTCCAAGTTCGCGATAAGGGGCAAATTTTTGCTTGACAACCCTCTGAGTTTAGTTTTAAAAACGACCTCAATTGGAACAATAAGGGGTTGTGGTTCATGTGTTTTTTCATGGTTTGGGCAGACAAGGATTGGGGCATTTATGATTTTTACTTTTGCTTCTCCCCAGAGGAGCGCTGCCCGATACACGCATGACCTTTTGAACTGGCTTAAAAGCCGTGGGCAGACTAAATAAACTGCCTGCGGCTTTTTTTTTGGGGGGGCTGTTCAAAAACGTTTAGGGGAGGGTATGGCAATGAAAGAAAAGTGGTTATGGATCCTTGCGATCGTCGGCGTGCTTGTCGGCGTATCGGGTGTTTTGCCGGTGTTGGCGGCCGATCCGATCAAGGTGGGCGCTGCCATCAATCTGACGGGCCCGGCTTCTTCCTGGGGGCAGTTTCACGCCAAGGGGATGCAGGACTATTTCAAGTACGTCAATGAGGTCAAGGGCGGCGTTGCGGGCAGAGAGATCAAAGCGCTCCTGGTCGATACCGCTTACAAAGTTCCCGAGGCGCAGGCCGCTGTCCGCAAGTTTGCCGATCAGGACAAGGTGGACATGATTGCGACGTGGGGCGCCGGCGAGGGGCTGGCCGCCAAGCCGATTCTTCAGAAGTACAAGATTCCTGCCCTGAACTTTTCGACGAGTTGGGAGATTCTGGAGGCGCCGGTTGATTACATGTTCCTGCCCTTCGGCAGTTACAAGATGGACTGTTACGCGATCCTCGATTACATCAAGACGATTCACAAGGGGAAGGAGCCGCCCAAGGTCGGTCTGCTGACCTATAACAACGCCTATGGCCGCTCGATTCACAAGCCTAGCCAGGAATATGCCGCCAAGAACAATATCAATATCGTTACCATCGAGGAGTTTCCGCCCAAGACGGTCGATCTGTCCACGGAACTGCTCAAACTGAAGAATAGCGGCGTGGAGTACGTCTTCATGCAGATGCTGCCGACGACGATCGTGACCGCCCTCAAAGGCGCCGACCGCATCCAGTTCAAGCCCGTGTTTCTGGGAACCTGGACCTCGACCGATCCCGATTTCTTCAAGCTCGGCAAGGGCGTCATTAAGGATCGCGTGATCATGCAGTTCCCCGGCGGACTTCCCACCGACAAGTCCAAGGGCGTTCAGGTCATGCAAGAGCTCATTAAACGCTACAAGACGGTCAATGAATTCGATGCCTCCTACTGGGAAGGCGTAGTCGTCGGCATGATTATGGAACGCGCCTTCGAACGCGCCCAGAAGAAATCCGGGAAGATCACGAGCGAGGCGATCAATGCTGCCTTGGAATCCTTCAAGAATGAGGATTTCGGCGGGCTGATGCCGAATGTGACCTATACGAAGGACAACCATGAGGGCTCCTTCAAGGCCAGGATTGTCCTGGTGCATGAGGACGGCACGTATTCGCCGCTGACGAACTTCTTCGTTCCCGGCAAGGAAAAGATCAAATTATTGAAGTAATCCATCGACGATCCGGATGTATCGCTTATGAAGGCCTTTCGAGGGCAGCCCGGCATATACAAGAAGACCGATTCGCAGTCGTTGCGGGCGGAACTGTCTGTCGAGAATCTGACGCTCGCGTTCGGCGGAATCACCGCCGTGCGGGACGTCAGTCTCTCCGTGCAGACGGGCGAGTTGGTGGCCGTGATCGGTCCCAATGGCGCCGGCAAGACGAGTCTGCTGAACTGTATTACCGGGTTCTACCGTCCGCAGAAAGGCCGGATCGTTTTTAACGGGCGGGACATTACGCGACGTCCGACGCATGAACTGACGGGGATTGGCATCGGGCGGACCTTCCAGAACATCGAACTCTTCCCGGGTATGACCGTTTTGCAGAATATGCTGTTGGCGCGACATATCCACTGCGGCTATGGTCTGGGCCGGGCGCTCTCTTTCTCAAAGGGGGCGCGGCAGGAGGAGATCCGGCATCGGGTGGTTCTCGAAGAGATTATCGATTTTCTGGAGATGCAGTCGATCCGCAAACAGATGGTGGGCTCGCTCGCCTACGGTCTGAGAAAGCGGGTCGAATTGGGACGCGCGCTGGCACTGGAGCCGAAGCTCCTCGTTCTGGACGAGCCCTTTGCGGGAATGAACCTCGAAGAGAAGGAGGACATGGTCCGGTTCCTGCTCGAGCTCAATCAGGGCTGGGGGCAGACCATGATCCTCGTGGAGCACGACATGTCCATTGTGATGAGCATATCGGGACGTGTGGTGGTTTTGAATTACGGTGAAAAACTGGCGGAGGGGACACCGGACGAGATCCAGCGGCATCCGGAGGTGATCGCGGCTTATCTTGGCGCCAATTACGAAGCGAGGACATGAAAAAAGGTCGCGTTGAAAAACTCCAACCGGAGATCGTCGCTGAGCTGCTTCAATGCACGCTGCCGCAGATCCTCGTGAAGCAGGCAGAGCGATTTGGAGATAAAGCCGTAGCGATTCGGGAAAAGGCCTACGGTATCTGGCAGACCTATACCTGGTCCGATTACCATGACTTCGCCCGTCATACGGCCTTAGGTCTCCTGGCGCTTGGTATGAAGCGGGGGGACAACGTCGGGATCATCATGAACAATCACCCCGAATGGCTCTTCAGCGAAATCGGCGCTCAGGCCCTGGGGGGCGTAACACTGAATCTCTTCACCTCCGCCATTGCGGAGGAACTCGCGCAATCCCTCGGCCGGACGCAGGCGGCCTTTGCAATCGTGCAGGACCAGGAACAGGTGGACAAGCTTCTGGAAAAACGAGAAGCCCTGGGGCATGTTAAGAAAGTCATTTACGTTGATCCGACGGGGATGCGAACCTATCGGGACGATCCTTGGCTGATGAGCTTCAACGACCTTCTGGCGCTCGGCAAGGTGCGGCATGCCGACGAGCCGCAGCGTTTCGAACAGGAAGTGCAGAAGGGCCATCAGCGCGACACGGCCCTGATGATTCAGACCTCCGGCACGACGGGGCTTCCCAAGCTGGCGATGCTGACGCACAAGGGTTTCACGTCGATGGCGTGCAACTGGCTGGAGGCGACGCCGGTGGGCATCGGGTCCAATTGGCTGTCCATGACACCTCCCGCCTGGATCGTCGATCAGATGTGGGGGGTCGGGGTGACCCTCATGGGCGCCATGACGATGAACTTTCCGGAAACCCCGGAGACGGTTCTGGAAGATTTTCGCGAAATTGGCCCGGAGATTCTCATTACGTCATCCCGTTTCTGGGAGGACCTCGCCTCGCGGATCCGCGTCAAGATGAGCGATGCAGGCACTATCCGCAAAGGGTTTTTCGCCTTGGCGGAACGGTTTGGTAAAAGTCGTGTTGATTGCGAGATTCGAAAAAAGTCGTCTCCGTTCAGGCTACGGCTCGTTGATGCTATTCTGTCACGACTGGTCTTCGCGCCGCTTCTCGACCGCGTCGGGTGTGCGAGATTTCATGCGGCTTTTACCGGCGGTCACCCGATCAGCCCGGATGTCATTCAGTTCTTTCGCGCCACGGGCCTTAACCTCAAGCAGTGTTATGGTCTGACCGAGGCGGGCGGGATCTTCCAGATACAGCCGGATTCGGAGGTCAAACTGGAAACGGTCGGAAAACCTCTGCCCCGAACGCAGGTGCGGATCTCCAGTGACGAAGAGGTGCTGGTCTTGAGCGACGCCAACTTCTCCGGCTACTACCGGGACTACGAGGCGACGGCCAGGGCCTTTGAAGATGGATGGCTGCGGACCGGCGATGCAGGCTATATCGATGAAGATGGGCACCTCCTCATCATCGGGCGCAAGGAAGAGATCATCCGCAACAAGGCCGGCGCCGCCTTTTCACCGGATTTTATCGAGACGCGGCTCAAATTCAGCCCCTTCATCAAGGAGGCCGTGATCTTCGGTGAGGGCCGCCCTTACATTTCGGCCATGATCAATATTGACTTCGGCAACGTTGGCAGTTGGGCTGAAGAGCGAATGATTCCCTATACGACCTATACGGATCTGTCGCAACAGGTTGCGGTGGAAGACCTGATCCGGTCGCAGATCGAGGAGGTCAACCTCCAGCTGCCACCGCACATGAAGATTAAACGTTTCATTCTGCTCTACAAACTGCTGGACGCCGATGACGAAGAACTGACGCGAACCGGCAAGGTCAGGCGTCGATTCGTTTACGGCCTCTATATCAAGCTGATCGAGGCCATGTACGGAACCCAGAAGTCGATCGATGTTGAGGGAAAGATCCGGTATCGCGACGGCCGGATCGGCAAGATCGAGACGACGGTCAGGATATTGGAAGTGAATAGTGGGAAGTGAATAGTAAAGAGTAAATAGTGAATAGTAAAGAGTGACGGGTCACGAGTGACAAGTGACAAGTAAAAGCGGGCAGCTATAACGGGTCCGTGGGGCGGGCGGATTGCGCAAGGTAGCTGGACAAAATCGATGCGCCGGATTTGACTTTTTACGAGAACATCAACAGTGAAGGGTCACGAGTGACAAGTAAAAGCGGGGGCACGGATGCAAGGGGAAAAGCATCATTGTTGACCAACTTGGTCCCGGTCAAATCGCCGGGCACTGCTCTCGGCATGCAACCTGATGTATTTCCGCCTGTCACTCGTTACTTGTTACTCGTCACTGCGGCGTCAGCCGCTGCAAACGGAGTTTGAACGTGGATTTCTTCTTACAACTACTGGTCAACGGCATCTGCATCGGCTTCATCTACGGCATTTCGGCGATGGGGTTCGTCATGATCTTCAAATCCTCCAGCGTTCTGAACTTTGCCCACGGGGAGCTTCTGGCACTCGGCGCGTTCTTCTTTCTGGCGCTGGTGACCTGGGCGCAGTTGCCGATCTGGCTGGCCTTTCTGGCGACACTCCTCGGGAGTTTTATTCTTGGATTTATTGTCGAGCGGCTTTTCCTGAGACCGCTTATCGGCGAACCCTTGATCGAGGTCGTCATGCTGACGGTCGGTCTGGCCTCGGTTTTCAAGGGTGCGATGCTCCTGATCTGGGGCGGCAGCCTGCATACTTATCCGGAATTTCTCTCCGAGTCGCTTGCCCTGAATTGGGGGCCGGTAAGCCTTCCCCCGGTTTACTCCGCGGCCTTCATCGTCGGCATCGTCTTTCTGCTGCTCTTCGGATTTTTCTTCAAATTTTCGAACCAGGGCATCTATATGCGCTCCGTCGCCGACAACCAGAGCGCGGCACTGTCCCTTGGCGTGCATGTCAAACGGGTCTTTGCGCTGTCCTGGGCGATTGCCGCTCTGGTGGCGGGCATGAGCGGAATCGTGCTCGGGATCATGAACGGGATCAACGTTCACGAATTGAGTTCCATCGGTCTCAAGGTTTTTCCGGTCGTTATTCTCGGAGGTCTCGACAGCATCGGCGGCGCCATTATTGCGGGGATTATCATCGGTCTTCTGGAGACCTTCACCGGTGGCTATGTCTCGACCTCTTTGAGAGACGTGATTCCGTATATGGCGCTGGTCGTGATTCTTCTGATCAAGCCTTACGGACTCTTCGGACTGGTCGAGATCGAAAGGGTATAGGGCTGCTAACGCCGCAGTCACGAGTGATGGTCTTGTAAAAAGTCAGGGAATGAGGATGACGGGCCGGCTCTCTGCCGCTCAAAAATCTTTTTCCGTCATGTTCAGCGCCAAATTGCCAATGCCGTCGGGCTGGAAAAATCTTTGATTCGCGTTCGAGACCCAGCCCGTCATCCTCTTGTTTTATGATTGATACGTTATTCGATTTTTTACGAGACCATCACGAGTAACGAGTGACAGGCGGAAATACATCGGGTTGCATGCCGAGAGCAGTGCCGCGGCGATTAAACGGGACTAAGTCAGAAATTACTATGTGTAGACGTTAAAATGAAAAAGTTTAAATTTCATCCCTGCGGGAATTTTAAGGAGCGCTATAGCCAGGAGTTGACGGTTTTCGATACCGACTTCGGGCGGCTCTGGTCGCTCGTGGGACTGGCGCTGCTGTTCGGTGTCCTGCCCTGGATCACGAGCCCCTACATGCTCTACATCCTCAACATGATCGCGATTGCCGCGATCGCTGCAGTAGGGCTCAATATCCTGATCGGTTTTACGGGACTTATCTCGCTGGGCCATGGCGCCTTCTTCGGCGTGGGGGCTTACGCCGGCGCGGTTCTGGCGACGCGATGCGGGTTGCCCTTTTATCTGGCGGTTCCGGGCGCCGGTGTCATGACGGCCCTTGTCGGCATGATCTTTGGCATTCCTTCTGGACGTCTCAAGGGTCTATATCTCACGATCGCAACGCTGGCCGGTCAGTTCATCATCGAGTATGTGCTGGTGCACTGGGAATCGGTCACGCAGGGCACAATGGGAATCAACCTGCCGGAGCCGACGCTCTTCGGATACTCCGTACGCGGGGACCGGACGTTTTTCTTTGTCGCCTTTATCTGCCTGGCCGTTATGATCTGGGGGGCGGTGAATCTGATGCGGACGCGCTTCGGTCGCGCCTTCATCGCCATACGTGACAATGACCGTGCAGCCGAAGGCATGGGGATTCCGATCTTCCGATACAAACTCCTGTCCTTCGGGATCAGCTCCTTCTATGCCGGCATTGCAGGATCGCTCTGGGCCTTTTACATGATCAGCATCACCGCCGAGCCCTTCACCCTGGGACTGTCCGTAGAGTATATCGCCATGGTTATCATTGGCGGCCTGGGGAGCATCTCCGGAGCGGTCTACGGCGCCATCTTCATCACGCTGCTCAATGAGGGATTAAGGCTGCTGACGGACGTCCTGATGAACATGGGCGGCGCCGGCGGTATGCAGTTGACGATTGCGCCGCTCAAGGAACTCGTCTTTGGGTTGGCGATTGTGCTCTTTATCTTGTTCGAGCCGAAGGGGCTGGCGGAGATTTGGCGGATAGTACGGTCGAACTTTAAGCTTTGGCCGTTCTCCTATTAGTGAACAGTGAATAGTAAACAGTAAATAGGGAAAAAGAACCGGAACCAGGGTCTGTCATTCCCGCAGACGCATGAATCATTTGAGATACGAATAGACTGGATTCCCGTTTTCACGGGAATGACAGGTGCGGCGGGGCGGTGGTTTTTGAGTTTTTTCTTGTTTCTTGTTACTTGTTACTCGTCACTTGTCACTCGTAACGACAATAATACAGTCCAATTAAAGCAGGGAATATGGACAGTAACATTCTCTTACAATTGAACAATATCAGTGTCGTATACTCTGACGTGATTCAGGTTCTGCGCGGGGTTTCGCTGGCCGTCGGTGAAAAGCAGATCGTTTCTCTTTTGGGGAGCAACGGCGCAGGGAAGACGACGACGCTCAAGGCGATCTCTGGCATTCTCATGACAGAAAACGGCAAGGTCACGGACGGCGAGATCGTCTTTGACGGGAAAAAGATCCAGAATTCTTCGCCGGAAGAGATCACGCGTCGCGGCATCATTCAGGTGCTGGAAGGCAGGCAGCCCTTCAAGTACCTGACGGTCGAGGAAAATCTCAAGGTCGGCACAGCCACCCGTTGGGGCAAACCCTATAAGAAAGACCTGGAGATGGTCTACACCTATTTCCCGAGGCTTCGCGAGCGGCGCAAGGGATTGGCGGGCTATTGCAGCGGCGGTGAGTTGCAAATGATTGTCATGGGGCGCGCCCTGATGGCGCATCCGAAACTCCTGCTGCTTGACGAGCCGTCCCTCGGCCTGGCGCCATTGGTGGTTGAGGAGATCTTTCGGATCATTACAAAGATCAACCAGGAGCAGGAAACCACGATCGTTCTGGTCGAGCAGAACGCCAATATGGCGCTGCAGATTGCCACTTACGGTTACGTCATGGAGAACGGAAAGATCGTGATGGAGGGAACATCGGAAGAGTTGCGGAACAACCCGGACGTCAAGGAGTTTTACCTGGGCATGGGGGCGGCGGATCGGGTGAAGTCGTATAAGGATGTGAAGTCTTATAAGCGACGTAAGCGATGGCTATAATCCGGCTGTCCATAAACGGTCATATGCTGCGTTGCGCGTCACCACTCGCATGCTCACATACGCATAAAGTATGCTCCGCTGCGCGTGGCTTGCGACGCCTTGCCTCTAACCGTTTCTGAACAGCCGGACGGCGTTGCCGGGAATAGAGCGAGATGGTAAGGACGTATTCACGATTTCTGGAGAGAATAAAATGAAAAGGGATTTTTTTGGCCTTGAGCGGGTGTCATCCGATGAGCGGGTGGCGCGGCAGACGGAGAAGATCCGGGAGATGGTGCGGCTGGGTTATGAGAAGTCGTCGCGCGTGCGGGCGATGATGGACCAAATCGGTTGCGCTCCGGCCGATATCGGGACGCTGGACGATTTTCAGAGGCTGCCGGTCATCTCGAGGGAAAAACTGATCGAGTATGAACTTGAAGAACCGCCCTACGGCGGTTTTTGCGCGCCCGACGCCGAAATCGACCGAATCTTCATCTCGCCGGGACCGGTGTATGAGCCGCATCTGTCCGAGGCCGATCCCCTCTGGGCGCGGGCGTATCACGCCGCCGGTTTCGGAAAGGGCGATGTCGTTCTCAATGCTTTTTCTTATCACATGGTCGCGGCGGGCTTGACGTTTCACAGCGGTCTGAGGCAGGTCGGCGCAACGGTGGTCCCGTCCGGGAGCTCCGGCACACAGGCGCAGGCGGATCTGATTCGTGATCTCAAAATTACGGGCTATACCGGTACGCCGAGCTTTCTCATGGCGATTCTCCAGAAAGGCGAGGAACTCGGGTACGCCTTTCCGGCTTCCGGGCAGATCAAGCGGGCCTGCTTCGGAGCGGAACCGCTCTTTCCCGCGCAGCGCGAACGTTTTGAGCAGCATTACCGAATTGATACTTTCCAGATGTATGGAGCGACCGAGGTCGGCGATATCGCTTACGAATGCAGTGAAAAGAAAGGATGGCACCTCTGCGAGGAGGTGTTTGTGGAAATTGTCGATCCGCAAACGGGGCAGCGGATGCCGGACGGCGAAATGGGAGAGGTTGTGGTCACGCGTTTCAACCCGATCTTCTTTCTGCTGCGTTTCGGCACCGGGGATCTCTCACGGCTGGTGGCAGAGCCCTGCGCCTGCGGCCGGACTGCTCTGAAAATGGCGGGTATCTTCGGACGGGTCGGCGATGCGATCAAGGTTCGTGGGATGTTTCTGGCGCCCAGTCAACTCATGGCCGTTCGAAAACGCTTCGACGACATTGTCCTTCAGGCTCGTGTCGGTCAGGTTTTGGATCGTGATTTCTTGACAGTGCGGATCGAGTCGGACAAAACGGGAGAGGCGCAGGTCGATCTCATGGCTCGTGTCGGACATGTCTTCCGGGAAATCTGCAATCTGAGGGTCGATCGAATCGAGATCATACCTCAGGGCGCCCTTCGGGATGAAAAGGCGCTGGTGGACGACAGGCAATGGCGGTAACGGGGCATTCCGCAAAAGGGGATTATCCGTTGCCGAAGGACGAGCATCAAGGTATAGTTTTTCGCGGCGATGAAATAATGAAATGCGCTGCGCACAGGATTTTAATCAATTTGATTGCCGGAACAATAAAACAACAACGACGTGCCGCTGTGCCGTTGAATTTAAGGGAGGCTTAAACATGCAGAAGAAGAATTACGAAGATTTAAAGGTCGGGGATCAATCGATCTTTCAGAAGACGATCGGCGAAGTGGAAATTTTCGCCTTTGCGGGGATCTGTGGCGATTTCAATCCCCTGCATGTCAGTGAAACCTATGCCAAGGGAACGCGTTTTGGCAAGCGTCTCGCCCACGGGATGCTGACCGCCAGTCTCATCGATTACACGCTGACCGATCTGTTGGGGCTGGGCGCGGTTCATATTTCTCAGAGTATCCAGTTCAAGGCGCCGGTAGGACTGGGCGATACGGTCACGGTCACTTCTACGATTACGGCCATGGAGCCGGAGCGCCGGCGATGCAAGATCGGATCGACGCTCACGAATCAGGACGGTACTGTGGTCATTGTCGGTGAAGGCGAAGTGATGCTTCTGAAGTAATATTCCTTACAGGATGCCCCAGGCCGTTCGTCCTGCGACGGACGGCCGCGCTTTTTCTTTAAAGCTTCCGAACAGAATGCCGATTAAAATCAGGTGCGTCCGTTTGGGGGTGTCAACGGATGGGAGATTGGATTCAATCCGGCGGCAACAGCGGGTGGGTCGGCTGGCTTCCGGGAAAGCGAGCGAAGCATGTCCAAAGATCTTCCCTGGGGATCGAGATTTGTCGCGAAGATGTTCCGTCGCGGTTTTAAAAAGAACTCGCTTGATCAGAAAATTCTCATCGACCAGATAGAACGGCTGGCCAGCCAAACCCTGGTGGGGATGGCGGCGACGTTTATCATTGCAAGCATCCTGGCGGTGTCGTTTATCCCCTATGTCCCCGAGGAGCGAGTCGCAGCCTGGTGGCTCGTTATGTTTCTCGTCAGCGCCATCCGGGGCGTTAATCACTTCATCAACAAAAGCAAACCCCTCAACACCAAAACCGTTGCCGGTCGCAAGCGTCTATATTTAGTGGCGTTATTCACCTCCGGCTGTTTTTGGGGGTCCGTTTCGATTCTGCTTTTTCCTTATCTTTCCCCTGTACAAGAAATCTTCGTTATGCTGGTGCTCTGTGGGATGGTGGCCGGTTCAGTCGGCACCTTCGCCTCGGTCATGGAGACCTTTTATGCGTTTAGTATTCCGACGCTATTGCCGTTGATCATCTATTCTCTGTCGAAAACGGATGCGCTGCACCGCGGGATGGTCGTTATAACCGGCCTGTTCTGGTTATTCATGTTCCTGAGCGCCCGGCGGATCAATAAAGAATTTCTCAGCTTCCTGATTCTAAAATATGAGAATCTGGAATTGATCGTTGATCTGGAGCAGGAGATCAAGGACCGGAAGACGGCCGAAGATAAATTGCTTGCGAAGAACCAGCAGATCGAATCGATTGTCGAGAGAAGAACGTGGGAATTGTTGCAGGTCAATGAAAAGCTCCTGAAGGAAATCGAAGACAGGATCGAAGCGGAAGGGGCCCTCAAGACCAGTGAGGAGCGCTATCGCGAACTTGCCAATGCGCTGCCGCAGGTTGTTTTCGAGGCAGACCCAAGCGGCATTATCACGCTTTACAATCGCAATGCCTATCGACTTTTCGGTTACACTCAAGAGGAGTTCGCTGCCGGAATCAGTATCTTTCAACTGATCGTGTCCAGTCCACAGGAAGAATTCAGGTTGCGGAAGATGATAGACGGGGAGAAGGTCGAAGGGGAAGAGTGTCTGGCCCGTCGGAAGGATGGCACGACCTTTCCCGCAGCGTTGCATGCAGCTTCCGTCAATCTCAGCGATAGTGGTGCCGGGATCAGAGGTCTGCTCATCGATCTAACGGAAAGAAAACATGCTGAGGAGGAGCAGCGTCAACTCACAGCGCAGTTGCACCGCGCGCAAAAAATGGAACTGCTGGGAACGATGGCGGGGGGCGTGGCTCATGACCTCAACAATATCCTTTCGGGCATCGTCAGTTATCCCGATCTGCTCCTGTTGCAGATTCCGTCTGGCAGTCCACTGCGGGAGCCCATTCAAACCATGAAGCAGTCCGGCCTTCGTGCGGCCGCGATGGTTCAGGATTTGCTGACGTTGACGCGGCGCGGGGTGGTCTATGAAGAAGTTCAAAATCTTAATCATATTGTCAACGAATATTTGAAGAGTCCTGAATTCGCGAAGATGTTGAGTTTCCATGAGAACGTCCAAGTGAAAACTGTTCTCGACGAGCAGCTCCTCAATATTATCGGTTCCGGCGTCCATCTGACCAAGACGGTCATGAACCTCGTTTCCAACGCCGCCGAGGCCATGCCAAAAGGCGGGACCGTTCGTATCACGACTTCCAGCCGGTATTTAGATGAACCTCTAAGGGGATATGATGAAATAGAAGAGGGGGACTATGCCGTGCTTACGGTCCAGGACACCGGTATCGGCATTTCCGCTGAAGATATTGATCGCATCTTTGAGCCCTTCTACACGAAAAAGGTCATGGGGCGCAGTGGCACCGGCTTGGGGATGGCGGTGGTATGGGGAACGGTTAAGGATCATCGCGGTTATATCGATGTGAAAAGCGATGTCGGGCAGGGGGCCACCTTTACGCTGTATTTTCCGGTAACGCGGGAGCAGGCTCATTTTCATGCGGAGCAGCCGTCTCTCAGTGAGTATGTCGGAAAAGGTGAGAAAATCCTGATTGTGGACGATGTCGAGGAACAGCGTGTCATTGCGACGCAGATGCTGACGACCCTGGGCTACCAGGTTGAATCGGTTTGTTCCGGTGAGGCCGCCGTTGAGTATATCAAAACAGCGGAGGTTGATCTCCTTCTCCTCGATATGATTATGGAGCCCGGCATCGACGGGATGGAGACCTATCGGCGCGTCGTTGAAGTGAGGCCCGGCCAGAAGGCTGTTATCGCAAGTGGTTATTCAGAGACCGAGCGTGTCCGCGAAGCCATGAAACTCGGCGCCGGCGCCTATCTTAAGAAACCCTATACCCTCGTCAATCTAGGGCAGGCAGTCCGGGGGGAACTGGATAGGGGGAAGTGACGGGTGACGAGTGATGGTCTTGTAAAAAGTCAGGGAATGAGGATGACGGGCCGGCTCTCTGTCGCTCAAAAATCTTTTTCCGTCATGTTCAGCGCCAAATTGCCAATGCCGTCGGGCTGGAAAAATCTTTGATTCGCGTTCGAGACCCAGCCCGTCATCCTCTTGTTTTATGATTGATACGTTATTCGATTTTTTACGAGACCATCACGAGTAACGAGTGACAAGTAAAAGGCAACAGTGTTCGACCCGTCCGGACCTGCACTCGATGCGACAAATAAATACAGGTCAAAATAAGTATGGCCTGATTAACGGATACGCATACACCTGTTCGGTGCAGCCTCGTTTCGGAGCTGAAGATTACTGGTGAAAAGAATACAAAATCAAAGTTTACCAGAATGTACCGGCAGATGAAGAGAGAATCTCCAACTGCGAGATTTAAAATGGGACCGGCACATCCAGCAAGTTAACGTTGTCAAGCAACGTCCCCCCTTATGCCCCCAAGAAACAACAAAAGCCATAGACCCGCTCAAATTCTTGTCTTGTCTTTTTACGCTTTTTTGTGTCTACTTTCAACCGTGCCTCCTTTCTTCCATTGGCGTTAAAGTCCGTTGGATTTTTCCGCGGATGGAGACACACGTCAACTTTCACGAAGAAATTGCATATCGTCATGGCGGGAGTACTTGTTCTCATTCCAGCTCTCTCACACTTCATCAAGCAAACACGGTGGGTGGTAAAATAATTTTGGAGTAAAAGGAGATTGTCAGCCCATGTCGGAAGATATCTATTATAAATTAGCAGAAAAACTGGATGAAATGCCGCACGGATTTCCGCATGCAGAAAACGGAGTGGAAATCAAGATTCTACGTTGGATATTTCGACCCGAGGAGGCAGAGATAGCATACAATGTATCTCCCATCCCAGAACCAGCAGAGGCCATAGCATTGCGGCTTAATAAATCCATAACCGAAACCATTAGAATATTGGATTTAATGTGCAAGCATGGTCAGCTCATTTCACTGAAATATGAAGGCGTGGACCAGTATGTTTTTCAGCCGTGGGTCCCTGGCTTGTGGGAATCTCAATATTATCGAGAAGATCGGACAGAAGACGAAAAGCGCGAATTCTCAGCACTCTATGAAGAGTACTATCCTACGTTTAAGAAAACGGCTGACTATAAGCCTGCGAATGCGAGAACGATTCCAGTCGGCGAAGCAATCAAAAATGAAGCAAAGCCACACCGACTTGAAGATGTTCACCGGATGATAGATGATGCAACGTCCCTCTGTGCGGTTCCGTGCGTATGCAGGATTGAGAAGAGGATATACGATAATTCTGCCTGCAAACACTCAGTTGAAACAGTCGTGCTGAGCAACCAGGAGACAAACTGGGAAAAGTGGCCGCCGATCGGGAGAGTCATTACCAAGGAAGAAGCCCATAAGATAATGGATGATGCTGAGGCGGCGGGACTCATTCATAATACGTGGAATGCCGATGATCTTTTATTTTATTTTATCTGTAATTGCTGCACCTGCTGTTGCGTCTTGATGAGAGCTGTTAAAGAGCTCGATGCCAGGAATATGGTCACATCGAATTTTGTAGCGCATATAGACCCGAATACGTGTGCGGGATGTGGTACATGCGCTGAACAGCGATGCCGTGTCAATGCAATAACAAATAAAGGCGATGTCTGTTATGTTAATTCAGATAAATGTATCGGCTGTGGCGTATGTCTTGTGACATGTCAAGTAAAAGCCATTACGCTCATTAGGAAGCCACAATCAGAAGTTCCTCCTACCGCATTGGAATGGGCTGAGCAGAGAATTGCAAACAAGAAAGAAGCCATGGAGGGATGATGGTAATAACGACAAAAGGCAGGAAGAAATTCTTCCTTTTCCAAATAATCTCCAACCGCCGCAAAGCCAGATGGGACAATGGATCACAAGTTAACGTTGTCAAACAACGTCCCCCCTCACCCCCTTGGTTTACGATTCTTTGCCCTTTGCCAATTCTTTAAATGTCATTTTGTCGATTGCATAAAGAACTGTCCGATCCAATGCTTCCTCACGAATGTTATAAATTTTATAATATTCCGGATTTTTTGAAAGTGACAAAAAAGCCTTGCGGGACGGATATTCGACAAGCAGGATCACATCCCAACACTCTGTACCGGTGAGAAGTTCATTTAGTCTTCCTAAAAAAATAATCTTCCCTCCGACCTCCTGGATCATTCGGTCTGCTTCATGGATATAACGGGCATAAGATTCCGCTCCGCCTTCAGGTTTAAACTTTAGAAGATTTAACATTATGACCGGTTCATTGCTCGGATTATCTTTTAGCAATTTGAATTGATCTCGAATAATCTGCAACATTTTTTATTACCTTTCTTGTTTTAGACGAACTTTTTAGCAGCACATATTCACTGGTGGGAATGCCGAAATTTTATCAGTTTCCTCTCCATAACTCGTAAAAGGTCGAGTAACTCGTCATTGCGAGGAACGTAGTGACGAAGCAATCTCATACTGTCAGCTGGTTAGATTGCTTCGCTTCGCTTGCAATGACCCGGAAACATACTTTTTACGAGACCATCACTCGTCACTTGTAACCCGTCACTATTTACTATTCACTTCTTGCTGTCATTTGATGAGTCGCCGGTGCATAAGTATCAGCGCCAGCGGAAAGAGGACTATGCCGAAAATCACGAGATAGGCGAGATCCCGGAGGAGCGTGGCGTCGAGAAGACCCAGGGTGAGCGACCGTGTCAGGTGGACCAGCGGCGTCAGGGGCAGAACCACGGCGAGCTGCTGCGCCCATGCAGGAAGGGTGTCGATCGGGAAAAAGGTGCCGCTGAAGAGAAACATCGGCGTGATGAAGAGAAAGATCGGCAGATTGAAGACATCGATCGTGGGAACGATGCCGGTGAAGATCATCCCGAGCGAGCCGAAGGCAAAACCGCCGATCAGCGCCACGGGGATGAGCAGCAATCCTTCCGGGAATCGGATTAACCCGAAAGCGCCGATGACCGCGGTCATGATGCACGTGGCGATGACAGAGCGTGTCGCGCCCCAGACGATCTCTCCCGTAATGATCTCCTCGATGGACAGCGGGGTCGCCACGATGGCGTGGAAGGTCTTCTGGTAGTACATCCGCACGAAGGACGAATAGGTCGTCTCGAAAAACGAATTATACATGATGCCGATGGCGATGAGCGCCGGCGCGATATAGTTGACGTAGCCGACCGTGGCGCCGCCGTAGCGCACGTTGCCGATCAGGGAACTCAGTCCAATGCCGAAAGCCAGCAGATAGAAGAGCGGTTCGAGCAAGGGCGGAATGAAGTTGATCTTCCAGGTCTTGAGATAGACCATGAAGTTCCGCTGCCAGACGCGCAGAAAGCGCCTCGAGATATTGAACTGGATGAGGCTTCTCATTCCCGCATCTCCCGTCCGGTCAGCTTCAGGAAAACGTCTTCCAGGGTGGCCGGTCTCAGTGTGCATCCGGTCGTGCAGTGGGTCTGTTGAATCTCGTGATAGAGCGCCTCGCCGTCGCCCCCATGGAGAATCAGGCGGTACCCGAGATCTTCGTAAACCAGACCCCGCTCCTGGATCATCCGTTTCAGCGCGTCGTCGGGATCGCTGATCTCGATAATGCTCCGGCCTGCATGCGTTTCGATCAGCTCCGCTGGCGTCCCCTCCACGAGAATCTTTCCGTGATCCATAATAACCAGGCGGTCGCAGAGACCGGCTGCCTCTTCCATATAGTGCGTGGTCAGCAGGATGGTGAGGCCCTGGCGCTTGAGCTCTTCGAGGCGGCGCCAGATCTGGTGACGCGACTGGGGATCCAGGCCCGTCGTGGGTTCGTCGAGGATAATCAGATCGGGATTGTTGATGAGGGCTCGAACGAGAATGAGGCGCCGCATCATTCCGCCGGAGAGTTCCATCACGGCAGCGTCCTTGCGATGGGCGAGGGCCATCATCTCAAGCAATTGCTCGGCGCGGCGTCGGGCCTCTTTTCGGGGGATGTCGAAGTAGGCGGCGAAGACCTCCAGATTCTGAAGGACGTTGAGTTCCGGATCGAGGTTGTTGTCCTGGTGGCAAACACCGATGCGGGCACGGATCTCGCGCCAGTCGCGGCGGATATCCCGACCAAAGACGCGCAGCGTCCCTTCTGTGGGTGGTGAGAATCCGTGAATCATGCGGATGCACGTTGTCTTGCCGGCGCCGTTGGGGCCCAGCAGTCCAAAGCACTCGCCGGGCGCCACACGCAAACTGACCCCGTCAACAGCGATGATCGCGCCGAAGGTTTTCTTCAGATTGTCGGCTTCGATGATGTAATTCACGGCCGTTAAGAAGATGTGTCGGCGGAAACATTCGGACGGAGCGCGGCATGCGCGTCGTGATCGTCGCTACCGCCCTGCTTGACCATCTTGAAGCCCTGTTCGATCAGTAGCCGCGTATCCCGGTTGCGGATGTAAGGGGTCCTCGATCCCATGATAACGGCGATCAGTCGCGTATCGCCGTGCTTCGCCGTCGCAATGATGTGATAGCCCGCCTCGCAGACAAATCCCGTCTTGAGTCCGTCCATATCGTCATATTTGATCAGCAGTCTGTTGTGATTGGCGCGAGTCGTCCGGCCGAAGGTGAAATATCGCATCGAGTGGATGTCGAGAGCCTGGGGAAATTTGTTGATATACTGGCACGACAGCATCAGGATATCCCTTGCGGTGGTAACCTGGCCCTTGGCCGGCAGCCCGTCCGGGTTGACGAAGACGCTGTGCGCCATGCCGAGTTCCTTGGCCTTGAGATTCATCCTGCGGACAAATTCATCGACACCGCCGAAGTGTTCCGCAACGGCAACCGAGGCATCATTGCCGGAGACGATTGCCATGCCCTTCATGAGTTCCTCGAGAGGAATCTGTTTGTTGGCCCGAAGCCCCATTCTCGACCCGCCCGTCTGCCAGGCAGTGCGGCTGACGGTAACCATGTCGTTCATGTGGGCCGTGCCGCGGTTCAACGCCTCATAAACGAGAAAGAGGGAGAGAACCTTTGTCAGCGACGCGGGCTGGATCGGTTTGTCCGGATTGAGCGTGTAGAGGATCCGGCCGTCTTTCATGTTCATGAGGATGGCCGACTGTGCCTTGATCTGAAACGGACCGTCGGCCTTGCCGGCTTGGACAGCCGCAGGCGTCCTGAGGTGGTGATGCGACGCAGGACGCAGATATTTATGGTGATTATTATTTTGAGCGTCAGCGCACGGGGCGGCGATCATCGAGGCGATGAGGCAGACCGCGAGGGCAATATATTTTGAGCGCATGGGCAACCTTGCTTTCGTTGTTTTCGTTGCACGACAGGATAGTCAATAATGACGATGGCGTCAAGCAGATATCCCTTTGACTAGTTCAGATAGGATCGGGCGCCTGTGAAGCGCTTGGCGAAGTAGTCTCTGGACAGGTTGTCGCTGCAGATGACCTTCCCACGACCCGGGGCGTGGATGAATCGCCCGTTGCCCGTATAGATGCCGACGTGCGTCACCTTGCCGTTGGCGGGCCCGCTGAAGAAGACGAGATCGCCCGGTTGCAGATCGTCCCGGTCCACAGGGGCGCCGGCGGCGAATTGCTCGTGCGAGGTGCGCGGGAGCGCAAAGCCGTTGTATTCATAGACGGCCATAGCCAGGCCGCTGCAATCGAAGCCGTTTTCCGGCGTGGCGCCTCCCCAGAGATAGGGCACGCCGAGGAAGCTCTCCGCGGTTCCGACGAGGCTCCGGCGAATGTAAGATTCGCCGTATTCCGCTTCGTGCGCCGCGGCGTAATCCTTCGGCGCGACGATGAAGTAGTCTCCGATGATCCCCGCTTGCTTGAGAGTCTCGGCCCGCGCCCTGGCGGCGGCATCGGTGGTGAAGTTGCCGAACCGGACCTTGTAGAGGGTGGATTCGTAAAGGAAGTAGTAGGCATCGAGGCCCTGCCGTTTCAGATCGTCTGTCAGCCGCGCGGCGTTGTTCACATTGGCAAAGGCGCCCACCTGGATCGTATAGCCCATCCGTGCCAGCGCGTGGGCATGCTTCTTGACGGCTTCTCTCTGAATCTTCGGCGTCGGGGATTTTCTTATGGCCGGTCCTGCGCAACCCGCGACCAGACTAAGTGTCGCGAGGACGGCCGCTATTTTGAAGATCGTAAATTTCGTCATCGGTCGCTTCCCTCGTCGGGCGTCTGGCCCTCGACCCGATCGTGCCACTGATCGAGAACGAATGATGTTGCCTCCTCTTTGGTGTGAAGGTGTCCGTCGAGTTGCGCGCTTTCGACGGCGTGGAGGATCTCGCTGAAGAGTGCCCCCGGCCGGAAACCGAGGGCCTTCAGGTCGTGGCCTGTCAAAAGCGGCGCGGGATGCAGAGCCGCCACGGTTTTTTCGGAGAGTTTACGGACGCAGTAGTCGTAGCCCTCGAGGTGGCCGTGGCTGGCGAGGCAGTCGAGGCGGTGCAGTTCCAGATGCAGCTGAAAATCGGGAATGCGCATGAAGCGGGTCAGGTGATTGGGGGTCATCTCCATGACGTGGATGAATCGCATGTGTTCGCGAATCAGGGCATCGACCGTCTCGATGACGGCTCGCGAAAAGCGCAGACGCCGCAGGATGCGCCGTGCGATGTGTTCTCCCTGGCGGGCGTGCCCGTAAAAGTGGATGCCGATGCCGTTCTCGCTGCGGGTGACAGGCTTGCCGACATCGTGCAGCAGGATGCCCCAGGCCAGCCGTACATTTGCGCGGAGCGTGTCCGTTCGCTGCGAAAAGATCTCCAGCATTTTGAGGGTGTGTTCCCAGACGTCTCCTTCTGGATGGAAGGTCTGCGGCTGTGCGACGTGCTGCATGGCCTTGACCTCGGGCAGAACGATAGCCAGCAGGCCGGTCTCCGACAAGAGCGTCATGCCGCGGCGTGAATCGCCGCGCGTCAGGATTTTGGTGAGTTCCTCCCGAACGCGTTCCATGGAGATATTGGCAATCAGCGGGGCATGGCGGACAATGGCGTCGCAGGTGGCCGGATCGATGTCGAAGCCGAGTGTTGTTGCAAAGCGAATGGCCCGCAACATGCGCAGGTGGTCTTCGTTGAAGCGCGCGTCAGGATCTCCGATGGTCCGGATGAGCCGTCGCCGGATGTCCTCGCGGCCGCCGACGAAGTCGATGATCTCTCCGGACGCCGGGTCCATGAGGAGGCCGTTGATGGTAAAATCCCTGCGCTGCACATCTTCCCGGGCCGAGGCCGTCAGGTCGATGCGCGTGGGCCGTCGTCCGTCCAGGTAATGGCTTTCCGTGCGGTAGGTGGCGATTTCGAAGAGGTGCCCCGCCTCCACAACGAGAATCACACCGAAGCGCTCGCCGATTGGCACTGTTTTCGGGAATAGCGCGCGAATCTCCTCAGGAATGGCAGAGGTGACGATATCGTATTCGTGTGGCGTAAAACCGAGCAGGCGATCGCGGACGCTGCCGCCGACGAGGTAGGCCTCGTAACCGGCCCCCCGCAGGGTGTATGCGATCCGGCAGGCTGTCTGAAAAGGGTCTGATTTCACGGGCGCCTCTTTGTGGGTGATTCGTCAAGATCCGCTGATAATGAAATATGAAAAAACGGCGAAATCATCAAGCATTATTCGTTGACAGGCCGGCGCGGCTCCGATAATCTCACGTAAAAAAGAAGGAGGACCTTGCAATGCCTTTTCCACAACCCACGGCGCCGGGGGCGCGCAGCAACGCGGGACTGCCTTTCTTTGTCGGAATCGTTTTCTTTCTGATCTTTCTCTGGCGCCTCGTCGATCTGGCAACCGACTGGTTCTGGTTTCAAGAGGTCGGCTATCAGACGATCTTTATGACGACCTTTTTGGCACAGCTTAAGACGGCGGGTCTCTTTGGCGGCGGTTTTTTTCTGATCTTCTATGCAAACCTCTATCTGGCGGTTCGGCTGTCTGCCCGGGCAAAAATCGTTCTGGATCACGATAGTCCGTTCAACATTCCGGCACTGCAACTCGGCAACCGGACGCTCCACGTCGTCGTGTTGACTCTGTCGGTTGTCGTCGGCCTGTTTGCCGCCTTTAACGGCGCCTCCCAATGGGAAGGGTTTCTGAAGTTCCTCTATGGCGAACCCTTTGGCGTCAAGGATCCGCTTTATCAGCGGGATGTCGGTTTCTACGTCTTTCAATTGCCTTTTTTGAAGACCATCTTTCTATGGCTCCTCACGGCTCTGCTGATGACCACGGCGGCCGTGACGGTGCTGTATTTCGTTCGCCGGTCTTTTCTCTTTATGCCGCCGCGGCACTGGCGGGTGGCGCCAGTTGCGCGTGGGCATCTGTCGGCTATCGGGGCGGCTTTTTTCCTGCTCATGGCTTTCGGGTTCTGGCTCCAGCTCTGCGACCTGCTCTTTACGAAGCGCGGCGTGGTGTTCGGCCCGGGCTATACCGACGTGACGACGCAGGTCGGCGCGATCAAGGCGTTGATCGTCTTGAGTTTTCTGGTTGCAGTGGCCTTTGTCGTTTCCATCTTCAAAAGCAACTGGCGCATTCCCTTTTACGCCGTCGGCGCTTTTATCGTTCTGGTGATTATCGGTCGGGGCGTCTATCCCGGCATGGTTCAGAAATTCAAGGTGGTTCCGAACGAGGTTGTGGTGGAGCGCCCTTATCTGGAGCGCAACATTCGGTTCACTCGCATGGCCTATCGGCTCGACGATATCGACGTCCGCCCCTTTTCGGCGTCTGAGAAGCTCACGCTCGCCGATCTCAAGCGCAACGAGGCCACCATCAAGAATATCAGGCTGTGGGATCATGAGCCGCTCTTGTCTACCTATGGCCAGCTTCAGGAGATCCGCACCTACTACAAGTTCCCCGATGTCGATAACGACCGTTATGTCGTCAACGGGGCGTACCGCCAGGTGGCCATCTCGCCGCGCGAGCTGTCCTACGATGCGCTGCCGTCGCGCACCTGGGTCAACGAGCATATGACCTACTCGCACGGCTACGGCGTCGTGATGAGTCCGGTCAACCGGATTACGAAAGAGGGCCTTCCGGAATTTTTCATCAAGGACATCCCGCCGGTCTCCTCGGCCGATATCCGGATTAAAAGGCCAGAGCTATACTACGGCGAGACCGCCAACGAATATGTCTTCGTGAAGGGCAAGCGGCCGGAGTTCGATTATCCTGTTGGGGATCAAAACGTCTATTCGCGTTACGACGGCAAGGGGGGCGTTCCTTTGAGCGCCTGGCGGAAGCTGCTCTATGCGATGCGCTTCAAGTCGTTTACGATGCTTCTGTCCGACGACATCACCGCCGACACCCGGATCATGTACCACCGCGATATCAAGGAGCGCGTCTCGCGCATCGTACCCTTCATCTATCTGGACGACGATCCCTATCCCGTCGTGACGCCGGAAGGACGGATCGTCTGGATGCTCGACGGCTACACCCTGACCGATCGCTTTCCCTATTCGGAGTCGATTCGGGGCGTGGGCAATTATATCCGCAATGCCGTCAAGGCGACCGTCGATGCCTACGATGGCACGGTGACCCTGTATGTCAGCGATGCCGCCGATCCGATTATCAAAACCTATCGCCGGATCTTTCCGGGCGTTTTCCGGGATCTGTCCGAGATGCCGGCGGGGTTGAGGGCGCATGTCCGTTATCCGCGAGATCTCTTCGGCATCCAGGCCAACATGTACCGTTCCTATCACATGCAGGATCCACAGGTCTTCTATAACAAGGAAGACCTCTGGTCGATTCCCTCCCGGACGCTTCAAGGAACAGATCGCTCGATGGAGCCCTACTACACGGTCCTGAAGTTTCCCCAGGAGCAGCGAGAAGAGTTCATCCTGATGATCCCCTTTACGCCGAGCCGGCGCGACAACATGTCGGCCTGGATGGCGGCCCGCTGTGATGCGCCGAATTACGGCAAGCTCGTGGTGTACGACTTCCCGAAGCAGACGCTCGTCTATGGCCCCCGGCAGATCGAGGCGCGGATCGATCAGGACACCGAGATCTCGAAACAGCTGTCGCTCTGGAATCAGCGCGGCTCACAGGTCATCCGGGGCAACCTCCTGGCGATCCCCATCGACCAGTCGATCCTGTATGTGGAATCGCTTTACCTGGCGGCCGAGCGGGGTCAGCTGCCCGAGTTGAAGCGCGTCATTCTGTCCTTCGGCAATGCGATCGCCATGGAGGAAAACCTGGAGACGGCCATGCAGCGTATCTTCGGAGGGGAACTGCTCAAGGACCGCGGGGAGGAGCCTAAGCAAGCCGTTGCCGGGCCGCTGCCTCGGGGAGTAGACCGCCGGCTTGCCAACGAGGCGCTCGAACATTATCGTAAGGCGCAGGATCTGATCCGTCAGGGCAACTGGGCAGGCTACGGCGACGAGATGCGAAAACTCGAAGGGGCTCTCAAGGCCCTGGAGGGTCAAAAGTAAGCGGGAGATCAGGTCCCATAAGCATTGATAAATAAAGGCGCGTGGTATATAGTACACATTTTTCAGAGGGCCGTAGCGAGTTATTTGCAGGGCCCATCATTCCACACATAAAAATCGGTTGGATACGGCGACTATGGATAAAATCGATATCAGATGGCACGGCCGGGGAGGCCAGGGCGCGATCACCGCGGCCAAGATCGTGGCCAAGGCCATGTTTGAGGCCGGTTACGAAGGTGTGGCCATGGTTCCGACCTTCGGAACGGAGCGCCGGGGCGCGCCGGTTTTCACGTCTCTCAAGATCGCCAAGGAGAAGATCTACGATCTCTCGCCGATCGAACAACCCGATATGATTGTCGTTCTCGATCATCTGCTTCTGGAGGAGGGTAATATCACCTCCGGCCTGAAGGACGGCGGGCTCATCGTAGTCAACTCGCCCTGCCCGATCGACGTCTATGACTATCCCGGCAAACGGGTGGCGGTTTGCGACGTGACTGCCCTGGCCCAGCAGGCGGGGTTGCCAGAGGGGGTGGTCAATTCGGGCATTATCGGGGCGTTCGCCAAGGCCAGCGGGATCATCTCGATGGATTGTCTTGTGGCGGCCATCAAGGAGGAGTTTGCGAGCCGCAAACCCGACCGCAACGCCAACTCCGCCCTGCTGGCATACGACAACACGATCATTGGAGGATAACGACAGGTGGGAACACGGCGATATGGTCACAAGACATCACACAGCGAATCCGGACCGGGGGACGCCGGTAAAACGGGCTCCTGGCGGGTGGCCCGCCCCATTCTGGACGAGAGTCTCTGTATTCCGGTGAAGCGGGGTGCCCCCGCCTGCTTTATCTGCTGGCTCTATTGTCCGGATGCCGTCATTACCCGGACCATCCCCCCAACAATCGATATGGAATACTGCAAGGGGTGCGGCATCTGCGCCGAGGAATGTCCGACCAAGGCCATCCGGATGGAGGAAGAATCCTGCTTTATTCAGAGCGCTGACAAGAAAGGGAAGCCGTAAGATGCATATCATTGAATCCGGCAATGTCGCTGCCGCGATCGGCGTGAAGCTGGCAAAGGCCCAGGTCATCGCCGCCTATCCGATCACGCCGCAGACGCCGGTCACCGAAAAACTCTCCGAGTTCGTCGAATCGGGCGAGCTCGACTCGCAGTATATTCCAGTTGAGAGCGAGCACAGCGCCCTGGCCGTCTGCATCGCAGCGGCCTCCGCGGGAGCGCGGGCCTTCACGGCGACGAGCGCCAACGGCCTTTTGTACATGCACGAACAGATTCATTGGGCGGCCGGGGCAAGGCTGCCTCTGGTGATGTGTGTGGTGAATCGCGGGGTGGGCGCACCCTGGACGATCTGGAACGATCACCAGGATTCGATTTCGCAGCGTGATACCGGCTGGATCCAGATCTATGTCAACGACCATCAGCAGATTATCGATGGCGTCCTAAAGGCCTATATGCTGGCCGAGACGGTCAACATTCCCGTCATGCTCTGCTATGACGGCTATCTGCTGTCGCATACCTACATGCCGTTCGACATTCCCGATCAGGCGCAGGTGGACGCCTTTCTGCCGCCGCTTCAATATGAGGATGCGCTTGATCCGGAGAATCCGGCGAATCTCAATACCGTGACGATGCCGGATGCACGTCTTGATGTCAAGGGGCGTTTGGCGCACGGCTACATGGAAATCCGCTATCTGCTCCAGGAGGACCTTCGCAAGGCCATCGACGTGATGGCCGATGTCGAGGAACGCTTCCGGAAACACTTCGGACGCGGCGGCTATCCTCACTATGAGGCGTATCGTTGCGAGGATGCCAAGTTTATTGCGGTCAGCCTGGGATCGCTATCGTATCAACTGCGCGGCGTCGTCGATCAACTCCGGGAAGAGGGGATTGCCGCCGGGATCATGAGCATCCATCTCTACCGTCCGTTCCCCGCTCAGATTCTGGCGCAGGCCCTGTCCCATGCCGAGGGGGTCGTCGTCTTCGAGAAGGCCCTAAGCTACGGCTACGAAGGGGCGCTGTGTTCCGATCTTAAGGCCGCGATTTTCTCCCACCGTTCGGGAAAGAAAAAGGCGCCCTTTATCCATAGCTATATTCTCGGTCTGGGCGGTCGCGAGATCAAGACATCCGATCTGTACCAGGCCTTTTCCGCGTCCTGCGCGCCGGGCGCCGATAAAACGCCGACCGAGCCGATGTGGATCGGGTTGAAGATATAAGGAGATCCGTCATGCAAACCAAAACGACCATCCTGAGCCTGCCGGAAGAAGAACTGATCCACTGCGGCAACAGGGCCTGCTCGGGCTGCGGGTTGGGCATTGCCTATCGGGTTGCGCTCAAGGCCCTTGGCAAGGACACGATCCTGGTCGTGCCGCCGAGTTGTCTGACGGTTTTGCAGGGCCTCTATCCCATCGCGTCGACGAAACTCCCCTGTCTGAATGTGACCTTCGCCTCGACGGCAGCGGCCTCTACAGGTATTTTGGCGGCACTCAAGGCCAGGGGAAAGAAAAATACCAAGGTGGTGGCGTGGGCAGGAGACGGCGGCACGGCCGATATCGGCCTGCAGGCGCTGTCCGGCGCGGCGGAACGCGGTGACGATTTTCTGTTCATCTGTTACGACAATGAAGGCTACATGAATACCGGCGTGCAGCGCTCCGGCACAACGCCGCAGTGGGCCATTACGTCCAATACGCCGATCAAGGGGAAGTATCAGCAGAAGAAGGACGTGCCGGCCATCATGGCGGCGCACAACCTGTCTTACGTTGCCACCTGCTCGGCGGCCTATCCGTTGGATCTCTTCGATAAGGTCAAAAAGGCGGTCACGTTGCCGGGCGTCAAATATCTGCATATCCAGATCCCCTGTCCGCCGGGCTGGGGCTTTGAGCCGCGTTACGCCGTCCAGGTCGGTAAGCTGGCCGTCGAAACGGGACTTTTTGAATTATATGAATCGGAGTACTCGTCGTTCAGGCTGACGGGCGCCTCCAAGAAGCTGGCCGAAAAACGCGCCCTGGTGCCCGTTGTGGAATACTTCAAGGCGCAGAGCCGTTTTCGGCTGATGAAACCCGAACAGATCGCGGATATTCAGAAACAGATCGACTGCAAGTGGCAGGCAACTTTTAACACCGTCGGTGATTCCGACGAAGCCTAGGCATCCTTCATTATTTCATTTGACAATCTCAGCGAATCCGCCTAGTAAACTTGGAAAATCCGAAAAGTTTTCATTTCAACAGGGATGATCATGAGAACCATGAGAATCGTCTCTCTCCTCCTGATAGGGCTACTCGTCTATTGGCCGAATTCCGCCAATGCCTGGTTTTTCTACTTTTACGGGCCCGGCGCGGAAGGCGGGCGGGTCGGTGAAGCGCTTCCCGATATGCGGGACGACTACTGCGTTTCGTCGACAGCCAGTGTCGGCGATGTTCTGAAGGGGCCGAACGGAACGACGGCCACAATCAAGTCGTTGTCCGGCATATCCTCGCGGTGCGCCAATCCGGCACTTCCGGTCCTGGCGGTATTTGAGTTCAACCGCGCTTTTGCTTCCAAGGCGGGGATCGATGTGCCGGAGGGCTTTATCCAAAAGCCGCTGACCGACAAGCAAAAGCTCAACGGGAGTCTGCTGAAAGCGGAGAAGGCTGAAGAAAAGGCGGGATTCCTGGTCCTGCTGAAAAAGCGGGAGGCGTATGGCGAATTGGCGTCCGCTGGGGACATCTTTGTGAAGGCGCTCGTCAAGACCCTCGACGAGCCCCAGGTGCTTCATGAGGAAAAGCTGATCGTCAACGGTTTGCAGGCCTTACGATACGAGGTGGTTGGGAAGGCGAAGGCCACGCCCTTCACAGCCGTGACGCACGTCATGACCCTCCTGTACGCCTCGGAGGAGTTGGTGGTCATCAATGCGTGGTCGCCAACGATTTACTTCGATAAAAACAGAGAGGTGTTACGCCAGCTGTCGGATCGCATCAGCGGCTTGTATCCGCCCGCTCCTGGCTCTCTGGTTATGCCGCTTTCCTCGACGGCAGATGATGACTCCCACCCAGACAACCCGCAAGCTCTCCCGCATCGCCCGGGGGCATCTGAAACACAATCGCCGACCGAGGGGTTGAACGATCCGCATGAAGGAAAGGAGACGAAGCCATGAAAAAGAGCATGGTCGGAAAAATAGCCGGATAAGCGTCCTGGCGGCGTGTTTTCTTTTGGTCTTCAGTGCGTCTTGCTTATCAGTTTCCTCGAAGTCGTCCGGAGTGAAAGCCGGCAAGGAAGCCGGTTCGGTTTCGAAGGGGAAGTCGAAATACATTTTTCCTTGCCAGACCATGATCGAGGTGAATTATTTTACGCGCAAGCGGATGCCAGACGGCGACTGGAAGCACATTGTCTGGGTCATCCAGCACAATAACAAATCGGGGACGATTGCGGTGGAGGTGGACGGCAAAGAGGCTCGTTCGCTTGACTTTACGTTCGGCGGCTACGATACCATCAAATTCAAAAACGTCGAGGCGATGCCGGGCGATGCGACGGTGGCCAACGATCTATTGACGTTGAAGCAGCCGCCGCCCGCCCTGACCTTCAAGAAGGAACCGCCTGACAAGAATCCTATGTTGCTCATGATGACGAAGGGGATCGATTCATATTTCGTCGAGTTGAAGCCGAACTCGGGTGTATGGATCGCCATGCGTCAGATAACGAACGACACGTTGCTCGATTGCCCCTTTCACTTCGATTGGGATGCGCCGCTTCTGGCCGGGGTGAACTATGCGGATAGGGAAAATGCTCAGGCCAAGCGCATCCGCCATCTCTGGATCGAGAAAAGAGAGGTTCCGTTGGCTGATGTGCAGGTGGACGATCAGGGGTTTCTGAAGACGAAGTCCTTCGGACGACTCGAGGTCAAGGTTCCGGCGGCCGGGCCGTCTATTCTTGAGGCGTATTATTTTGAAGGAACCTGCCGCGCTACCCGCCCGCAGATCAAAAAGATCGCCGAGTGGATTCCGACGGTCGGCGAAACGAAGCCGGATACAGGCGGCTTGCGTATTCAGGGGATCGAACTCCGGTAGCGCGATAATCGATTTAACGAAGGGCCTGTTCGAGGTGCTTGCGATCGAGATTGCCCCCGGTCATAATCAGGGCGACCTTCTTGCCGGCAAGCTGGTCTTTGATCTTGAGGGCGGCAACGAGCGCCGCCGCGCCGGCGCCTTCGGCCAGGTTGTGCGTCTTGGTGAGCGCCAACCGGATCCCTTCCAGAATATCTTCTTCGGTCAACAGCACCACCTCTTTGACGCGATCCTTCATGATGGCATAGGGAAGCTGGAAAACACTTCGAGCGGCCAGACCGTCCGCAACGGTTTCGGCTTCATCGAGTACGGTCCATTCGCCCTTTTGGAGGGAGGCATGATAAGCGGCAGCCTTTTCGGACTGGACGCCGATTACCTTCACGTTGGGATTCAAGGACTCCGCGACGCGAAGCAGGGAGGCGCAACCGGCCCCACCGCCGATCGGGCAGACGATCACATCAACATCCGGCAGATCTTCAAAGATCTCCAGTCCCATCGTGCCAATCCCGTTCAACATCTCGGGTTCGTTGCCCTGCTCCACGTAGTAATATCCCGCCGCCGCCACCAACTCGTCGCAGTAAAACTGGGCGTCGTAGAAGTCGTTGCCATGTTCTATCAGTTCGGCGCCGTAACTCTCGATGATGCGATTAATCTCCGGGTTGTTGTTTTTCGGAACGACGACGGTGCAAGGGATGTTGAACCACTGGGCAGCCCAGGCCATGGCCAGGCCGTGGTTGCCTCGCGTTGAGACGAGTACGCCGTTGGCGACGTCTTCCCGCGGGATCGTCTGGAAGAAGTTCAGGGCGGCCCGGATCTTAAAGGAGCCGGTCGGCAGGTGATTTTCATGCTTGACGTAGGCCTCGCATTCCGATCAGCCGGCTGAGCTCAGAGTAGTAGATGAGGTTGGTGCGGTTGATGTAATGCTTGAGAACGGTGCGGGCCTTGAGGATGCCTTTGATGGCTACCTGGGCGCTGAGTCGGTCGTATTTTTTTTGCATGTCTCTGCCACCCCTCATTGAAATCTTTAGTGAGCGCGTCCTGCTTGCGAGTGGGGCACGCATGGGGGCGTGCGCTATCGATGATAAAAACGAAATCGGCAGTGAGTATAGGTAAAGAATGGGGGAGTGTCAATCATTATCCGGAAAAAGACGGTGTCTTCCTGCGGGCGTGACTGTCTAGAATTCGATCTTGATCGTAAAGCCGGGTTCGACGATTTTGCCGAGCGATTCCAGGCTGTCTTTCAAAGAGCCGTCCTGGAGGGTTGAAGGCAGGGATTGGAGAAGGTCCATTTTTTTTCGAGCGCTGTCGGATGATCCGGTTAATCTGGTCACGTTTGGGTCAGGGGTGTAGCGCGTCAGGCTAAAGATGATACGGCGGTACTCGAGTTGCATTGTGTTTTCATTCGACCAGTAATCTTTGGATTTCGTTTCAGCTGTAGACGGCAAGTCAGGACGGACATAGTCTTCAAAGCTTTCCGCAGCAAAGGACGGATAAAGCGCCTTCAGGTGAAGAGGTTGAGAACGAAAGGGAGCCAGAAGCGTCGCTGCGGCTTGAGACGAATCAACAGCGCCGGCATTCAGATTCGTGCCGGCCAACCCCGTAACCAGGATCGCAATCATGGCAAAACATTTTATCATGGCGAAATGTGAAAATTTTTTTTTGTTAATATGGATTCTCATGCGGGCGATGTCAAGGAGAGACATAAGAGAGCGGTCAGGCGGCCACAGCAGACATATCCCGCACCTTCAGTTGGAGGTTTGTATAACCATTCCAATGGTTGAACTGGGGGGTAAAGGCCACGCTGAAATGACTGTCTGTGACATGGCTGTTTAAATGGCCCTTGTTGAACCAGATGGATTGACGGATTGAACCGTCCTCCGAGAGTCTCATGGAGAGGTGATTGCGACCGACAACCGAGGAGGTATCAACCCTAACCTTGCGGCTACATAAAATGGGTTCGGGGTTGCCGCTGCCGAAAGGTTCAAGAAGTTTCAACTGGTTGACCAGATCGTGGCTGATGTCGGCGAGACGACAATCCGCGTCGATAACGGTCTTCGGCATGAGGACTCTCTCAGAGATATTCTGAAGGGCGATTTCGTTCAGCTGTTGCCTCAGGGCGTCGATATTTTCCTTTCGGATGGAGAGGCCTGCTGCATACTGATGTCCGCCATAGGCCAGGAGCAGGGGATGGCAGAGGCTCAGTCCATGGTGCAGGTTAAACTCGGAAATGCTCCGACCGGAGCCCTTTCCGATATCGTCCTTCAAGCTGATCAAAATCGTCGGGCGATAGTAAGTATCGACGATTCGCGAGGCGACGATGCCGATGACCCCAGGATGCCAGTTGTCCGAGGCAAAGACCAGGCAGCGGTACTGCTCGAGCAGTTGATTGGATTCGATGGTGCCGGTGATTTCTTCGAGTATCTTTCGCTCCTTTGACTGTCTGTCGCGATTGTGTTCATCGAGCCTGCGGGCGAGCCTGCGGGCCTCATGGGGATCGGTTGACAGCAGCAGTTGCAGCGCATCGTCTGCGGAGGCGACGCGTCCGGCCGCGTTGATCCTCGGGATGAGACTGAACGCGGCCAGGTTGGTGTCGATTCCCTGGTGGTTGCTGCCGGCAACCTCTTTAAGGGCATTGAGCCCGAGATTCTTTCCCTCATTGATGAGATCCAATCCGACCTTGGTGAAGATCCTGTTTTCACCGACGATGGGTGAAATATCTCCGATGGTGCCGAGTGCAACCAGGTCGAGATATTCTTTGAGATTGGGGTAAGTCTGATCCCTCCAAAACCCCTCTTTTCTTAATTCGCCACGCAGGGCGATCAGGAAGTTGAAAACAATGCCGACCCCGGCTAATTCCTTGAAAGGGAAGGGGCAATCGTTGCGGTTGGTGTTGATGACGGCGTGCGCCATGGGAAGGGTGTCCGGCACCTCGTGATGATCGAGCACGATGGTGTCCAATCCAAGAGAATTGGCGAAGTCAATGTGCTCAACATCTGAAACACCACAATCGACGGTCAGGATGAGGCTTGTCCCCGATGCCTTGATCTCTTCGATAGCTGCACGGTTCAGACTATAGCCCTCGGTGAATCGGTCCGGTATCCGATAGGAAACGGCCGCCTTCAGGTTGGTCAGAAATTTATAGAGGATCGCAACGGAGGTGACGCCGTCAGCGTCGTAATCCCCATAGATGACAATTTTTTCGTGGTTGCGCAGGGCGCGAATCAGGCGCTCGACACCTTTCTGCATATCTTTCATCAGAAAAGGGTTGTGCAGATCTGATAACGATGGGCTGAGATAGCGCTTGGCATCATCGGGATTGTCGATGGATCGATTGACCAGAATACGGGCAATAACGGGATGGATACGTAGCTCCCGCATCAGCGCCTCCTGGCGGATTGTGTTTTCCTCGAAAAACGTCCAACTCGTCGTCGGCAGGGGCGGATCGTTATTAATCGACAGTGGCATATGGCACCGGTTTTTTATGCGCGTAACGAATGTCACGGGCCTATTGAACGAGAATATGGCGTTAATTGCAATTTACGCTTGAAAAAGAGGGCGTCAGTGTTTTATATGGCAAAGAACTGATGGATGCCCAATATATCGAACTCGATAAAAAAGATATCGCTTACTTCCAGTTCATCCTAGAAGGATACGACGGTCTGGTGACTGCGACGACTATTGATAAAAACCGGGCGGTTGTCAAGGTTTTTATCGCTCCGGGATGCGGTCGGGAGGTGGAAGGTATCCTGGACGGTATCGGACGCGACATCCCCCTTCGAGTCCTGAACGGAACCGAATATTTTACTGAATAATTGAAGGAGCTTCCCATGAAACGATTGCTGCCGGTTATCATGCTTTTGACGATCCTGCCTCTTTTAACGGCGATGGGGGATACCCCGCCGGGAAAAGTGCCGAGGACAGACAGAAATTATGCGGCGACCTTTGTCGATCTGGGGGGGGTCAAGACGGACTGCACCGAGGTCAGTATCGACGGTAACACCTTTCTGGATGGCAACCGAGGCGGAGGCAAGTTGGCCATCAGTTTCGACAAGATCAGGGGCGTTCTCTTCAGAATGAAGGATGGCAGCCTGTTGGCCGATGTCACCCTGATGGATGGCTCTTTGACCGTCATCACCGTGGATAAGAAAAGGAAGGCATATGGCCGATCGCAATATGGCGTCTTCCAGATCGGCTTGCCTGACATGAAACAGATGATATTTCACCCCGCTCAAGGTCATGATAAAAAAGGTTGAGTCGCCGGTGGCGAGTGCATTCCTCGCAGTTTGTTGCGGGGCAAGCGAGCGGATTGTGTTTGGATGCCTTCTTTAAGGATTCAAAAGTCCCCGGCGCTCTCTTCGGTGGACCTTCATTCAGGGGGTATTTGTCGCGGCGGACCGGCTTCAGTCCGCCGATAGGTCGGGCGGAGCGCATCGACGCATAACGCTCCGTTGAATAGGGATGGACAACTCGGAATGGCTACAGGGGGGATTAAGAGGCCTTCTGAACGAACCCTGAACGCAAACACCGGGTGCAGACCTTTACCCTTTTCGACGCACTGCCCTTGGCGCTCACAACGCGCATCTTCTGAAGATTCGGGTACCAAATTTTCTTCGTCTTGTTATTCGCATGGCTGACGCTGTTTCCGACAACGGGCCCTTTTCCACACACATCACATACTCTGGACATCTTTCGTCTCCTGTTCAAAAGTAAAGCGACTTTTAATCGATTCCGGCTGAAAATGCAAGAAAAATTATAGGGAAATCCCCAGACTGCACCAACACCGGTCGAGTGAACTCCCGAGGTTCTGATCTGAAAGCGCCTCAAGCGTTAATCATGGATTGAGGCTGACCGGTCGATTCAAGAACCTGCATCCAGATATTGCCTTCCGGATTGACGGACTTGCGATGCGAGGAGACGGCCTGAAGGGGGAGGTGAACATAGACATCGTTGCAGAGGCCCACCACCATGCCTGTCTTACCCGCCATAGCCGCATGAACGGCGTAGTTTGCAAGAAAACCACAATAAAGACTGTCACTTGCATTTGAAGGTACGCTTCGGATCATGTAGCTGGGGTCAAAATACTTCAGATTGATCTCCATGCCGGTCCGTGCAAAGTAATCGACGATCTGTTGTTTCATGTATAGGCCGATATCGAAGAGCTTTACATTGCCGGAGGCATCCGTCTGGACTTCACCGTTTTCATGAAAGAAATTCTGACCGGCCCCTTCGGCGACAAGAATGACGGCGTGCCCGCGATTGCGGATACGGGTTTCAAGGGTCTTGAGAAACCCTTTCTCTCCTTCCAGTTCAAAAGGGACCTCGGGAATGAGAACGAAGTTGACGTCTGCCATGGCCAAGGCGGCGTATGCGGCGATATTGCCGGACTCGCGGCCCATGAGCTTAATCAGGCCAATGCCGTTGGGTGCCCCTTTGGACTCGACGTGGGCGCATTCGATCGCCTTGACCGCCTCCGAGATCGCCGTATCGAAACCGAAGCTTTTCTGAATGACGGCCAGATCGTTGTCGATGGTCTTCGGGATACCGATGACGCTGATTTTGAGATTGCGCTTCTGGATCTCTTCGGTGATCAGCTCTGCGCCTCTCATGGTGCCATCGCCGCCGACCACGAAGAAGAGATTGATGTTCATCCGTTCCAGGGCGTCCACCATCTCTCCGACATTCTGATTACCTCGGGACGAGGACAGGACGCTGCCTCCACGCGTATGGATGGTATCGACGATGTCAGGAGTCAGTTTCAGCATCTCATAGCCGAATTTCGGAATGAGCCCCTTGTAGCCGTGCATGATGCCGAGAATGTTCGTGACGTTGTATCGATAATGAAGCTCCAGGACCAGCGCACGAATGACGTCGTTAATGCCGGGAGACAGTCCGCCGCAGGTTACGATGGCGGCCTTTGTCTTAGAGGGATCGAAGTAGATCATCCGTCGAGGACCGGCTACCTCCATCGATAAGGGGACGTCGCAGACGTCGCCGCGCTCTGTGATGTTCTTGAGATTGATATTGAAGAGGATGCGCTCCTCATCGGTTTTGAAGTAGCCGACGGACAACGGGGAAGGAATTTTGCGTTCACCCAGATTGATGATGTCGAAATTCAGATCGTTCTGCGCCATTATGGTCCCCTTTCTGAAATTTGATCGGCCGCGTGAATGCCTGAAAGCAGTTCACCCATGAACCCTAGTGCCGGGAACAATTCTCCCCCCGTGACGACGACATTGCGCTTGACCCTCGTTCCCGCCGACGTCGGTACGAACCCTGGGCGACATCCACCGTGGTCTGATTTTAAGTTGACAACATCCTGAAAGTCCACATGGAGTTTGTAACAGGCCTCGATATCGAGACAGACAATGTTTTCGCGAAGGAAGGGTAAGACGATGTCGAGCCGTTTCATCATGTTATCGGCAACGCCCCTGAAATACTGAAGGTCGGCGCCGCTTGACATCATCGGTAAAAATACCGTCGCACTCAGGGTTCGCATGCCTGTCGGCGCAGCCCCGGCATCGTCGGGGCTGCTAAGCGACAAAAAGGTCAGGTCGCCGCCGAGGGGCTTTCCCGGTTCACGGCCCATGGGAGCCACAATGACCTGAGACGCCATCTGTTCTGGAATGGCACGGTTCTTGAGGCCGATGTGGATCGTGTAGGGGCGGTAAAACGGGGCGACACTTTTTAAGTAGCGCTTCCGCCAGTGATCGATTTTCTGATCCTGGCAGAGCTTCGCGAAGTCCCGCCATTTGAGGCTGACAATGAGATCCTTAGCCGTCAGCAGCCGCTGGCCCTCAGACTGAACGATGGCGACCTCGATCTCACGTCCCGTCAATATTCTGGGGATCTCATCGGCCTGGCATACTTCAACGCCCAAGGAATCGAGCTCGTCGCGGAGTCCTTTCAGAATTTCGGTTTTGGATTGTTTCAGGAACGGCTGGGCCGTTAACAGTCGAGCCAGGTGCCAGGAGGCGGCAATTTGTTCGAGTCGGCAACCTGCTTCGCCGGAAAGCAAATGAAGCGTGAAGCGCAACGGGGCATTGAGGCCTGAGACCGCTTTCAAACTTCTGGTCCGAAACCGCCAGGCGACTGCATTCAAAAAATATTTCGGAACGGATTTGATGACCGTCGCCCCCCTGACTTGACCGGACAGCAGGGATAGCCAAGATTCCATCGACCGGGATGAGATCATGGCCTGACGATAGAGTTGTTCCGCTTCTTGCGCCTCGCCGGGGAATTCCCTGGCGAGTTCACGGATCTGATCGTAGAGTCCATGCCGAAAATCGACGCGGTGTTCCGGAAGGATTACCTGCAACGCAGGGATGGCACCAGAATCGCCAACGGACGTCTCTCTTGTGAGAGCCCGGGGCAGATCGAAACCGGCTTCCGGAATCGACAGCCAGGGGAGAGGGTCGATGTCGAAGGTAAAGTCGTTGAGAGAAAGACTGTATGGAGGGGCATGGCGGCAGATCAAAATAGTCTTGTAGCCGCGTTTTGCCGATCGCCACGCCGCAATCAGTGAACTCAGATCATTGCCAATGATAATGACATCGTGCATAAGAAGCTCTTAATGTGTCTGTTCCGGATATCGAGTCTTACAGGGCTTTCGATCAAATCAAAAAGAGTCAGCCCCCTCGACCAACGTGCAGGCGCACTCGCATCACTCGTTTTCAAGAAGCGGGTTATGCAGCGCGATGGGGGCCGCCATATCAGATGCGTCTCTAACGTGGACCCGGCGTCCTTCCACTTTGAGCCTGCCTTTCGCATAAAACTGAATGGCCTGGGGGTAAATACGATGCTCTTCTTTCAATATCCGATCGGCCAGCGTCTGTTCCGTATCGCCTTCACAGACAGGGACCACTGCCTGGATGATGATCGGACCCGTATCGACGCCTTCATCGACGAAATGAACCGTGCAGCCTGAAAATTTGACCCCATAATCCAGGGCTTTTTTTTGGACATGCAGGCCTGGAAAGGAGGGCAGCAACGCCGGATGAATGTTTATGATCCTCATCGGGAAAGTTTTTAGAAAATGAGGGGTCAGAACACGCATGAAGCCGGCCAGAACAATCAGGTCGATCGTGTGGAAGCGAAGGACTTCTATCATCTTTCGGTCGAAGTCGTTGCGATCCGGAAACTCGGTGTGGTCGATGACGACCGCCGGGATATGGTGCTTTCTGGCCCTTTCCAAGGCGTAGGCATTCGGATTATTCGAAATGATGATTTTAATCTCGGCGTCCAGCTTTTGTTGTTCGATGTGGTCGATGATCGATTGGAGGTTCGACCCGCCGCCGGAAACAAGCACGCCCAAATTGATCTTTTTCATAACCGCTCGCTAAAGACTGGCTGGAACATCTTGCCCGGAGTTATCGTTAGTAGACGGATGCAATGCAGACGGCCGGATCGTTTGCCGCTCTTTTTTCAATAGAACCGATGACGAAGGCCTGTTCGCCGAGCGCCTTGAGTCTGTCCAGGATATCCCCTGACTCCTTTGTCGAGACGATGGCAATCATCCCGATACCCATGTTGAACACCCGAAACATCTCTTGGCAATCAACGTGCCCCAGTTTTTGAAGGAGGGGAAAGATCGGCGGAATGGTCCAGCTGCCCTCTTTGATGACGGCTTTGCAACGTTCCGGAAGAACGCGCGGAATGTTGTCGATAAAGCCCCCGCCGGTGACATGGACCAGACCCTTGACGTTGAATTGTTTAAAGAGGTTGAGAAGGGACTTTACATAGATTCTCGTCGGCGTTAGAAGCTCTGTGCCGATGGAATGCGGCAGCTCCGGCGCTTGGTAATGGATATCGAGCTGGCTCTGTTCCAGAAGGATCTTCCGCGCAAGGGAGTATCCGTTGCTATGCAGGCCACTCGACGCCAGGCCGATTAAGGTGTCGCCGACGCTGATTTCTGAGCCGTCGATGAGCTTGCCGGCCTCGACAACGCCGACACAGAAACCCGCCAGATCGTATTCTCCGTCGGCATAGAAACCGGGCATCTCGGCCGTTTCACCACCCAGGAGGGTGCAGCCCGCCTCGACGCATCCCTTCGTGATGCCCTCAATGACGCTGACGCTGATGTCCAGCGATAGTTTTCCGGTTGCAAAATAGTCGAGGAAGAAAAGCGGCTCGGCGCCTTTGACGATAATATCATTGACGGACATGGCGACCAAGTCGATACCCACGGAGTCGTGCTTGTTCATCAGCATGGCGATCTTGAGTTTGGTGCCGACACCATCGGTCGATGAGACAAGAATCGGATTCTTGTATTTCGATAAATCAAGATTGAACAGACCGGCATAACCGCCGATGTCGCCGCGCACCTCTTTGCGATGGGTGCTTTTGATCATCGGTTTGATCTTATCGACGAAGAGATTGCCCTGATCGATATCGACACCAGCATCTTTGTAAGTGGATTTTTTATGCATTTCTTCTCCAAGCGGAACAAATTCCACGCTAATTTCAAGGATCTGTTTAATATATTACTTGGTAGGAAAAGTCAATTTATCAGACTAAAAGGAATTGAAAAAGCGCAACGCCGATATGTAACTGGATTGCGATTATCTCGAATTAACTGTCTTGGGTAAAGCGATATTCGACGTTTTTTCGTTTTTTGAGGTGTGATTATTTCCTGGCATGATCTATGCTTTTCATATTGCTCGCATGAAGCTAAAGGGATCCAACGTGCTGAATCGGCTGTACATGTTGATGAATCCGGACAAATGTCTTGACTATATTTTTTGCTCCGTTATAGTGAATTAGTATTAGCACATCGCGTAAGGCTTTTAGCTTTCCGGTCTTTATCGTAGCTGTCCTGTTTTGACGTCTTTGCTTGAGATTGTCTTGTTGCTGCTGCATGCATATCTGGGGGATTTCTGAACCCTCGTCTAAGCTCAGGAGGGACAAAGAGGCATGGCTATCAGCATAGATGAAACCACGTGTCTAAACCTCAGAGAAGCCCTTACACTGGAGTGGCTCGATACCAATGGCCTGGGAGGATATGCCTCCAGTTCCATTCTCAACTGCCATACCCGTCGGTATCACGGTCTGCTTGTTTCCAATCTGCTCGATCCCCCGGGGCGTTATGTTCTCCTGTCGAAGTATGAGGATTCGCTCGTTATCAGAGAGAGCGAGTTTTTTCTGACGTTGCATCGCTATCCCGACGTTTTCGCGCCGTCCGGTCATAAGTACCTCAAGTTGTTTCAAAGCGATTTGTGTCCTCATTTCGTCTATCAAATCGGCGATACAGTTGTGCACAAGGAGATCATGATGCCCTTCGGCAAAGATTGCGTCATGGTCCGGTATCTGTGCGAGCGCTCTGGCGAACGGGTTCTGTTGCGGCTGAAGCCCTTTCTGGCGTTTCGCGATTTTCATGCCTTGAGCAAGGAAAATTTCAGCCTTCAACCCAGAACCGTCAAGGAAAAAAAACGGCTTCAAGATTCAACCTTACGAGGGAATGCCCTCCCTGTACATTCAATCGAACAAAAAATCTACCTTTCTGCCGTCTCCCGTCTGGTACCGTAATTTTGTATACGTCGTCGAAGATGAACGGGGATTTGACTGCCACGAAGATCTGTTTCAGCCCGGGGTGCTTGAGGTTGTATTGGCGGAGGGAGAGTCTGTCATTGTTGCGGCTTCAACAGGTGAGTGCTCTCGAATCGAGCGGATGTGGCAGATCGAGGAGGCTCGGCGTCGTATCTGTTACGATCATGCCTCTCAGCGGGCAGCCCAATTGGACGAGGCCGACCGCCATGAGGACGTGACCACCTTGCTCTACGGCGCCAGACACTTTCTGACTCATCAGCCGTTAAGCGGTAAGACAAGCCGACCGACGATCATCGCCGGCTATCCCTGGTTCGTTGATTGGGGACGCGACACGTTGATTGCGCTTCCTGGCTTGACATTCTGTCGTGGCGAGGCCGAGCACGGTATTGCCGTTCTGAGGTCTATCGGTCGCTACGAGCGCAACGGCCTGCTACCCAATTTTTTCTCCGAGCATCCCGACGGCCATGCATACAATTCAGTGGATTGCGCGCTTTGGTATTTCTGGGCGGTCCAGCAGATGCTGAACTACACAGACGACCTCCAGACGGTGAAAAAGTATATCTGGCCGGTGCTCGTCAAGATATTCGAGGGTTACGCCGGCGGAACGGATTATGGCATTTTCATGAACGACGAGGGGCTCCTTCACGCGGGGGATGCCATGACACAACTGACGTGGATGGACGCGACCGTTCATGGAAAGCCCGTGACCCCCCGCCACGGTTACGCGGTCGACATCAATGCGCTGTGGTACAATGCCATCTGTTTTGTCGATGAACTGGCCGAGAAGTTGGGCAAGCGTTCCTATCGGCAGACCGGTTTGATCGAGCGCCTTCACCAGGCTTTCACCCGCGCATTCTGGATGGAAGCGGATGCCTATCTTGGAGATGTTGTGAGCGAAGGGGTCCTTCATGCCGAAGTACGACCGAATCAACTACTGGCCGTTTCCCTGCCTTTTTCTCCTCTTGACGAACTCCAACGTCGGGGCGTTGTGGAGCGAGTCGAGAAGGATCTCCTGACGCCATTTGGATTAAGGACGCTGTCTCCCAGCAACCAAGCCTATCGCGGACGCTATGCGGGCGACAGCGTGATGCGTGATGCGGCTTATCACCAGGGGACGGTCTGGCCATGGTGGGTGGCGCATTTTGGCGAGGCGTATCTGAAAACGGCGCATGACCGCGTTCAGGCGAGGGACTATCTGAAGAAAAACATCCTGAAACCGCTTTGCGGACACCTGCATGAAGTGGGCATCGATTCCGTTTCTGAAATTTTTGACGGTGATCCGCCGCATCGTCCGAATGGCTGCATTGCTCAAGCGTGGAGCGTTGCGGAGATGATTCGTCTCTATTGTATCCTCAACGAGGAGGGACAACCATGCGGATCCTGATGCTGGGGTGGGAGTTCCCTCCATATATCAGTGGCGGGCTGGGCACCGCCTGCTTCGGAATGACGAAAGCACTCGCAAAACGGGGCGTGAAAATCCTCTTTGTTTTGCCGAAGATAAAGGGCGAGACGCGCGAGTCTCATGTCCGTTTGATCTCTGCCAGCGATATCCCGCTGGCGCCGGCCCCGCGAGGAGAGGTGGGCATCGATTGGACGTATTTGACAAATGTCGATTTTCTTCCCGTCGATGCGTTTCTGAGACCCTATCTCAATCCTCAAAGCTATGCGACGATTCTGGCGAAATCGAGCCCCCAAAAAGCCGTTGCAAGCGAACAGACGGAATGGTGCCTTGAGCTTTCCGGGGATTACGGCGGCGATTTGCTTCAGGAGGCCCTCCGCTATGCCCGGGTGGTTGCCGAGATTGCCGAACGGGAATCTTTTGACGCTATCCACGGACACGACTGGCTGACCGCTTTTGCCGGTGCGGAGGCGAAACGCGTCAGCGGAAAACCCTTCGTGTATCACGCCCATGCCCTGGAATTTGACCGGAGCGGTGAAAATATCAACCAGGCGGTTTACGACATCGAACGTTTCGGAATGGCGGTGGCCGATCACGTCATCGCCGTCAGCCATTATACGAAAAATATCATCGTGAACCGTTATGGGATTTCGCCCGAGAAGATCTCTGTGGTTCACAACGCCGTGGACCGAGAAGGGGCCGGCGGCGTGATGCCGTCTGTCAAGAGGCACAACCGGAAAATCGTCCTGTTTCTGGGGCGGATCACCTTTCAGAAGGGTCCGGATTATTTTATCGAGGCTGCGGCGCGTGTGCTCCGATACATGCCCAACGTGACATTTGTGATGGCGGGCTCCGGCGATATGACGCCGCGGATGATCGAGCGCGTCGCTCAGTTGAGCATCGGACTGAATTTTCATTTTCTGGGATTTGTCGAGGGGCGTCAGATCGAACAGATTTATGCGATGAGCGATCTGTATGTCATGCCGAGCATTTCCGAGCCCTTCGGCATCGCACCGCTTGAGGCGATGCTGCGGGACGTGCCGGTGATTATTTCTAAGCAGTCCGGGGTTGCCGAGATCGTCCAAAATGTCTTGAAGGTCGATTTCTGGGATATCACTGAGCTCGCCAATAAGATTCTTTCGGTGTTGAGATATCCCGCGCTGTCCAGGGAAATGGTGTTGCAGTCAAGGGAAACCCTGCGGATGATTCATTGGGATAGCGTAGCGGAGAAAATCACGACCGTTTATCAGCAAATCCAGTAAGGGGGAGCTATGCCTTCCATATGTCTTTGTTTTGTCGCCCACCAACCTTATCGTTTGCGACATTACACGTTTTTCGACATCGGCCAATCGCACGATTATGTGGATGATGATTTGAATAGAAATTTCTTGAGTCGGATCGTGCAGCGTTGTTATCTGCCCGCGAATGAGATCCTGTTGAAGCTGATTCGCCAATACAAGGGTGATGTCAAGATCGCGCTTTCCCTGACTGGAACGCTGATCGACCAGCTCGAACAATATCAACCGGATGCGCTGGACAGCTTCAAAAGGCTGGGAGACACCGGGCAGGTAGAGTTCGTCAATCAGGCCTATTACCATTCCCTGGCATTCCTCTTCTCCATGAGGGAGTTTCAACAGCAGGTCCGCATGAATCGCGATAAGATCAAAGCCCTGTTCGGGCAGACGACCAGGACGTATCTCAATACCGAGATGATCTATAACAACGATCTGGCCGCTGAGATGGAGCGGCAGGGGTATAAGACGATCTTGACCGAAGGGGCAGATCAAATCCTGGGTTGGCGGAGTCCCAACTTTGTTTACCAGCCCATCGGATGTCGATCGCTCAAGTGCCTCCTGAGGAATTATCGTCTTTCCGACGATATCGCGTTTCGGTTTTCCGATCGAGGATGGTCGGAGCATCCATTGACGGCACAAAAATATGCTGGCTGGCTCCATCGCATCAATTCCGGCGCAGAGGTGGTCAATCTGTTCTTGAATTATGAAACGTTCGGCGAGCATCACCGGCGCGCCTCCGGCATCTTTGAATTTCTGGAGCAGCTGCCGGGCGAACTCCTGTCTCATCCGGATTTTGATTTTTTGACTCCTTCGGCGGCAACGCAAAAATATCAGCCGGTGGCGCAACTGGACGTGTCGCAGTATATCTCCTGCGCCGACGAAGAGAAGGACCTGACGGCGTGGCATGGCAACCACATGCAGCGTGACGCAATGGAGGTTCTCTATCGGCTCGAAGGGGCCGTACGCAAGACTAAAAACAACGCGTATTTGTCGCTTTGGCGCATGCTTCAGAGTTCCGATCATTTTTATTATATGTGCACGAAGAGTTTTTCCGATGGCGAAGTACACCGGTATTTCAACGCCTATCCGTCACCTTACGATGCCTATATCAATTATATGAATATTATTTCAGACTTTTTTGATACGATCATGACACAAACCAAGCCGACGCGCAAAAAAGCTGATCGCGTCACGGGCAGGAGACGGGCGGAGAAAAGATAGCGTATGGGAGTTCCACGCGGCATCGGGCGACAGGGCGTTTTACACATTGCGGTCATATTAATCAATATGTGAGGGGCTATTGGGGATGGCAAAGCAAGAATATCTTTTTGAAGTCAGTTGGGAGGTTTGCAACAAGGTCGGCGGAATCTACACAGTCATCAGCAGCAAGGTGACCGAGGCCATCCGCACATTCGGAGAAAATTACTACCTGCTGGGACCGGATCTTAAAAACAATCCGGATTTTGAGGAAACGGATGAGGATTGCTGGTCGAGAATCCGGGAAGGTGCGGCGATCAAGGAGATCCCCTGTCGATTCGGTCGATGGAAGATTCCGGGCAATCCGAAAGTGATCCTGGTCAGTCCAGGCAAGAAATTCAACAAGGATCAGCTTTTCTTCGAGATGTGGGAGGATTTCCGCGTTGATTCGATTGCGGGCGGCTGGGACTATATCGAGCCGATCATGTTCAGCTATGCCTGCGGGACGGTCATCGAGACGGTTTACAATCTGGTCGTCCGTCCCCAGGAAGGCATAGCGGTTGCCCATTTTCACGAATGGATGTGCGGGTCGGGACTCCTCTGCGTCAAGAAACGTGTGCCGGAGATCGGCACCGTCTTTACGACCCATGCGACGATTTTAGGCCGAACAATGGCAGGCGCGGGGGTCGACATCTATGCCGCCCTGGATCATATTTCACCTCAACGCGAGGCCAGTGCATACAATATTTCGGCGAAGCACTCCATGGAAGTGGCATCGACGCGCGAGGCGGATTGTTTTTCAACGGTCAGCGAGGTGACGGCAACGGAGGCGAAAAATTTTCTTGGCCGGCCGCCTGATACGGTTTTACTAAACGGTCTCGATCTGGATGCCATTCCTGATGTATCGGAAAAACGTGAGGAGGCCCTTCGGGCGCGGATTCAACTCATCGAGTTTGCATCGAAGTTTCTTCATAAGTCATTTAACGATCAGACAAAGATCATGATGATCTCCGGTCGTTATGAATTTAGCAACAAGGGTATCGATATTTTCCTTCAGGCCCTCAGCCGCCTTGAATCAGAAATGGGCGCCGACGACACGGTGGTGGCGTTTATTTGTGTCCTGGCGGATCACATGGCCATAAACCCGGCTGCATTATCCGGCGCTGCACAACCGGACCAGGCGCCGATCATCTCAACGCATCGACTGCGCAATGAGCTCACTGATCCGATCTTGGGCAGCTGTAACAACTTAGGCCTTCGCAATCTGCCCCAGAATAAAGTCAGCGTTATCTTCGTGCCCGCTTATCTAAACGGGCATGATGGTTTAATCAATATGACCTACGGCGAGATGATGTCCGGATGCGATCTGGGCGTGTTCCCCTCTTACTATGAACCCTGGGGCTACACACCATTGGAGAGTGCCGCTCACGCCGTTCCGACCGTTACGACGGAGTTGGCCGGATTCGGTAGATGGGTTCTCGCTCGTAAGGGAGACAACAGGGGCGTCCTGATCCTGAACCGGCAGGGACTTTCTCCTCAGGTCGTTTCCGACTCCCTCTGCGATATGATGAAGGATATGTTTTCGTGGAGCGAGGAAGAGTTTATCAAGCGTCGTGTCAGTGCTCGAAAAGTCGCTGAAGACGCGGGGTGGCGCGGCTTCTATAAGGAATACCTTGAGGCCTATAACAAGGCGTTAACGGTGGCCCAGAGCCGGATGTCCATGTTGGCAACGGCCGAGTACCGAGACCGGGTTAAAAGAACGTTTGCCGGATCAGCTTCGGTTCAACCGCGTTTTCACACCTTTACGGCCGTTGTGCACCTGCCGCCAAAAATCAGCAGGCTCAGGGAGCTCGCCTACAATTTCTGGTGGACATGGAATCCACAAGCCTTGGAGCTCTTCATGTATCTCGATCCGGGCTTGTGGATCGAATCGGGTCATAATCCTGTTCAGATGCTCGAAGCCGTTTCATCCGACCGTCTGAAAGAGGCCTCGGAAAATGACGGTTACAGAAACCTGTATCGAAAGATATTCGAAGAGTTCGATCAATACCTGGGCGAGAGAACCAGTACGAAAAACGAGTATGACCCGATCAAGTGGGCCTCGCCGGTTGCCTATTTCTCGCCGGAATTCGGCATTCATGAAAGCCTTCCCATCTATTCCGGCGGTCTAGGCGTGTTGGCAGGCGATCTGCTCAAGGCCGCCAGTGATTTGAAGCTACCCATGGTCGGGGTGGGCCTGCTTTATAAGCATGGTTACTTTCACCAGAGAATCGACAAAAACGGCTGGCAGATTGCTGAGTATCCTGAGAGCGACTTCTCCAACATGCCGGTGCAGATCGTTCAGGATGACCGTGGAAACGATGTGCAACTGGCTATTGAGCTTCCCGGTAGAACGCTTTTTGCGAATATCTGGGAAGTCAAAGTCGGGCGGGTGACGTTGTATCTCCTGGATACGGATGTCCCGCGCAACACCGTTCAGGACCGCCAAATTACCTCCCATCTCTATGCGGACGACCCTCGAGTTCGCATCGAACAGGAGATTTTACTCGGCATGGGCGGCGTCAAATTGCTGAAAAAGCTCGGTATCAAACCGAGTGTTTATCACATCAACGAGGGACACTCGGCGTTCCTCATCTTCGAGTTGATCAACCAGTTAATTCTGGATGAGGGACTTTCTTTTGATGCGGCCAAAGAAGCGGCGCGGGGTTGCACTGTCTTTACGACGCACACGCCGGTCGATGCCGGCAATGAGCGTTTTAGCCGGGATGTCGTCGAATACTACTTTTCCAGTTTCATGAAACGATGGGGAATCACGCCCCAACAATTCTGGGATCTGGGGCGAAAGGAGATGGGGGAGGATAAGCCGTTTTACATGACGGTTCTTGGACTGAAATGCTCGAATGCCAGTAACGCCGTCAGCAAATTGCATGGCGATGTGGCCAGAAGGATGTGGGCCGGCGTCTGGAAGGGGTTCCATTATTCAGACGTTCCGATCGGGTATATCACCAATGGCGTTCATTTACAGTCCTATATTGCGCCTCAGGTTCGGGAGATGTTGAACGGTTATATCGGACCGGATTGGGAGAAGAATCTGTCGGATCCTGAAAAATGGAAACGGATTCACAATATTCCGGACCCGATTCTCTGGCGCATCAAGACCAGTCTCAAGTTCAATCTGATCAACTTCCTGATTCAAAGCGTAACCAAGCAATGGGTGAAATACGACTCCAGGAGCCTTCGTGAGGAAATTATCGCCAAAATCAACCCCGGGGCGCTGATGATCGGTTTTGCAAGACGCTTTGCACCGTATAAACGAGCTTACCTTCTCTTTTCTGATCTCGATCGTCTCGATCGCATTGTCAACAGCGAGCGACACCCGGTTCATTTCATCTTTGCCGGAAAATCGCATCCGAGCGACAAGATGGGGATCGATCTGATCAAGCGCGTCGTCGATATCTGTAAGGACAAGCGGTTTATTGGGCGCATCTTTTTTATCGAAGATTACGATCTTCATACCGCCCGGCATCTGTTGCAAGGTGTGGATGTCTGGTTGAATACGCCGCGCCGACCTTATGAGGCTTGTGGAACCAGCGGTCAAAAGATCGTCATCAGCGGCGGTCTCAACATGAGTGTTTCGGATGGTTGGTGGCCGGAGGGCTATGACGGGACCAATGGCTGGACGGTTGGTCACGAAGTTGAGAATCAGGCTGAATTTGACGATACCGCGGTTGCAGATGAGCACGACGCGCAGTCTCTGTATGAACTCATTGAGGAATCGGCTGTACCTCTCTTCTATGATCGGGATACGAGTGGAATTCCGAAACAATGGCTCCGAATGGTAAAAGAGTCCATGTCCAAACTGATACCTCAATTCAATGCAGACAGAATGGTTCGGCAGTACCTTGCCGGGATGTATGTTCCAACGGCGCTGCGCAAAGCCGAGCTGGAGTCTAAAGACTATGCGCTTGCCAAGGGGCTATCGGAGTGGAAGCTGAGAGTGCCGGTTCGTTTTTCGTCTCTTAAGCTGATCGATGTCGTTTTCGAGGGGATTCACGGCGACGCCATACAGGTCGGCGAACCTTTCGTTGTGAACGTTCGCATCAATCCGGGCAGCATGGAACCTGATGAGATCAAGGCGGAGCTGGTCATCGGCAAGATCGACGGCCATGATTTTATTAAAATTCCAAGTATCATTCCGCTTCATGTCGACGGCAGCATGGATGGAGGGGTTTTGAAAATGTCGTGCGAGTATCAGGTCGAGGAGAGCGGCCAGTATTCCTATGGCATCCGAATCGTTCCGTTCAATAAGAGTCTTTTCGGCAAGCAGGAACTCGGACTGGCTTTGTGGGGGTAAACAATAGTTTTGCGTTCAGGGTCTAGAGTTCGGAGTTAAAAAAATCGGCGCCTTCCGAAAAAGAGGGCGCCGATTTTTTTTCAACTGACGACGGCCAACTGCAAAACGAAAACTGATTCTCTACATACCGTAGACCTTTTCACCCGGCAGAACCGTAAAGCCGTTATTCTGAAGCGCAGCAATGCCGACGTCGATCGGGTCGCAGCGAATGATGATAATGGCGTTTTCACCGCTTTTTTCGACATAGGCATACATGTATTCAACATTGACCGCCTTTTCCGACAGGGTCTCCAGGATGTTGTTCAGGCCGCCGGGGGTATCGGGCACTTCGACGGCCAACACCTCTGTTTTTCTAACAATGAAGCCCTGGTTTTGAAGGACGGCTTTGGCTGCATCAACGTCATTGACGATCAGCCGCAGAATGCCGAAATCAGACGTTTCGGCAAGGAAGAGGGCGCGTATGTTGATCTTGGCTTCGCTCAGGACCTTGGTGGCCTTGACCATCGTTCCCGGTTTGTTTTCAAGAAAGAGGGATAATTGTTCTACTTTCATTGCATGTCTCCTTAGAGGCTTCGTTTATCGATGACTCTCTGAAATTTTCCGCCGTCCGCTGGCTGCAATTGTTTCGGCTCGACGAGCTTGATGTCCGCCGTGATGCCGAGATAGTCCTTGACGTCCTTTGCGATCTTTTTCTCGATGCCTTGCATGACTTTGATCTCATCGGAGAAGATGCGTTCGCTCACTTCCACGTGGATGGACAGGGTATCCAGGGTTCCGGTGCGATCGACGATGAGTTGGTAGCGGGGTTCCAGGCCTTCAATACTGTTTAGGATACTCTCGATTTGAGACGGAAAGACGTTGACACCGCGGATAATCAACATGTCGTCGCTGCGGCCCGATACGCGCTCCATCCTCAAGAAGGTTCGTCCGCACCGGCACGGTTCCAGCATTAGACGCGACAGGTCGCGCGTTCGGTATCGCACCAAGGGGAACGCTTCTTTGGTCAGTGTCGTAAAGACGAGTTCACCGGGTTCGCCCGGCGGCAAAACCTCGCCGCTTTGCGGATTGATCGTTTCGACGAGGAAATGGTCTTCAAAGATGTGAAGACCGTTGCGGCCCTCCAGGCATTCCATAGATACGCCGGGGCCGATGACTTCCGACAGTCCGTAAATGTTAAGCGCCGTCAGATTCAGCTTATCTTCAATTTTGTCCCGAGTGTTGTTGCTCCATGGTTCAGCTCCAAAGATGCCGACGCGGAGCCTGAGAGACTTCATGTCGACGCCAAGTTCCTCGCCTGTTTCCGCTAGAGTCAGCGCATAGGATGGGGTGCAGCAAAGCGCTGTCGGTCCGAAATCCTGGAGGATGGAAATCTGTCGCTTGGTATTTCCGCCGGACATCGGGATGACGCTGGCGCCAATTTTTTCGGCGCCGTAGTGAATACCGAGTCCACCGGTGAAAAGGCCATAACCGAATGCGTTGTGGATAATGTCGTTCTTCGTCAGTCCCGCCGAGACAAAACACCGGGCGACGAGATCCGACCAGGTCTCGATATCGCGCTTGGTGTAGCCGACAACGGTCGCTTTACCGGTAGTGCCGGAAGAGGCATGCAGCCGGACGATATTGCTCATGGGGACGGCAAAAAGACCGAAGGGATAGTTGTCCCGGATATCATTTTTTGTTGTAAAGGGGAGCTTCTGCAGATCGGAGAGGGATTTGATATCTTCCGGCTTGATGCCGGCATCGTCATAGAGCTTGTGATAGAAGCCGACGGTATGATAGACGCGATCGACAACTTGTTGTAATCTTTTGAGTTGAAGGGCTTCAAGCACTTCCCTGGGTAGCGTTTCGAATTCTTCGTTGAAGATCATCGATGTCCTCCTATAAAGTATGGCAGAACTTTATCTTAGCCATTTTAGCTCTGTCAATATAAAACATAGTAAAGACTCTGTTTACGGCTTGGCTGAGGCGCTGTGGATAAGGGACGTCGGATATCATTCCCGCGACAGGGACAGGGCTTCGAAGCTCAGGGAGATATGATCCAAATAGTTTTCGCGTACGTCAAACGTATCTGTATCCGAAGACAGCAATTGACGGGCCTGGGCATAGACCCTTAAGAAGGAGTTGCCGATTCCGTTCGGCTGGTTGAGAGACGTTGCTGATGAGGCCTCACCGGCGGGGCTAACGGAGGCGTTCAGTTCTCTGGCAGCCACACTGATGCTGATGGTGTCCTCGATGGCGCCGGTTAGCGTGTCCGTCGAGGGCGGGGCGGATTGAAGCGTATTGTCGAAGTAGGCTTGACGCTCCGCGATCGGGCTGCGCTGCGCTCCCGAAATGACCAGGGAAGTGCTCCCATGTCCCGATTCGATGACCACGTCTCCCATCTTCGCATCCCTTACTGAGGAAAGTTGAAGAGAATAACGACTAACTTGCCATATTCATATATAAATTTTTGAATTTTGTCAATTTTCTTTCACTTTATCAGTAGTGCCGGTCACATTTCGGTTGAATGTGATCGGCTTATCCGCTATGCGTTGATGTCAATGAAAGAAATGAAAGGCGCTATGGTCATGCCCTGTCGAGAGTACCCCATCAGCACCCGGTCCATTCAATCCGAGCGTCGGTTGTCGCTCACAAAAGAATATGCCCGAATCCATTATGGCCGGAACAGCTGGGAATTGTTCGAGCCCAAAATGATCGTCGTTCATTATACGGCATTCGAGACGCTGGCGGAGGCTTTTGAATTTATGCTTCCCGATGAGCTTTCCGGGATTCGGGAAGATATTGCCAGTGGCGGAACGCTGAATGTCGGCACGCATTATCTCATAGACCGCAATGGCGATATTTTCCAGTTGATGGATGATCATGTGATAGCGCGCCATACCATCGGCTTCAATCATGTGGCGCTGTCTCTTGAAAACGCCGGGCGCAATCAGGCGCATTTGACGCGCCATCAGGTAGCAGCGGACGCCTATCTTATCGATGTCTTGCTCAAAAGGCATCCGACGATTGAGTACTTGATCGGGCACCATGAATACATGGATCGCGATCGACCGCATTATCAGCTTCTGCTTGAATGCGACCCTGCCTATGCCTTTACGAACAAGCAAGATCCCGGACAGGTTTTTATGGATCGACTGAGAAAAACACTGGTGCGCGACTACGGCATTGTCCTGAAAGATTGAGTGCAAATGGGCTATATCTGCCAGATAACGTTCAAGCATATTCGACGACCGCTTCGTGTGATCTTTGAAACGGCGCTCGGAAGTAAGACGGCGATTGACAGCATCATGGTGCGCGTTCGCCTCAACGGCGGCGAGGAAGGATGGGGCGAGATTCCGACGAGTTTTGCCTACCCTTGCGAGACGCTCGAAGCGATCAGAGGCGTATTTCCCATTTTTAAAGCCGCCCTCATGGGGACTTCTGTCGAGGACTATCCGGACCTGATCCGGGGGCTTCGTGAGCGTTTCCCGGCTTTGAGGATGACACTATCGGGCGTGGAAGTGGCCCTGTTCCGCGCCTCGCTCGCCTGCCGGGGACTGGATGAGTGGCGGTTCTGGGGCGGCGAGTGTTTAACGTGTCGAAGCGATATCACGATTCCCTTTACCCGTCGGCAGGACTTGTTGATGAGATGGCTCTCCGTGATTGCTCGGGAAGGGTTTTCCGAATTCAAGGTCAAGACAAGCGGAGAACTCGAACAGGATATTTGCCATATCAATACGATAGATGCTTATCTGAAAGAATCGGGACAGCCTTATTTGTTCCGCATCGATGCAAACCAGGGTTACAATCCCCAATCATTTATAAAATTTATGACGGCCTGTGACAAAAAGGCGCTACCGATCGAGCTGGTGGAGCAGCCTTTGCCGAAGCACGACTATGCGGGGCACCGCGAAATCAGAAAGGCGACCTCGGTTCCTATTATTCTCGATGAAGGTGTTCAATCGCCGGAGGATCTTCAACGTGCGATCTCCGAAGACGCCTGTGACGGCGTCAATATTAAGGTGGCCAAAAGCGGCATTACGGAATCCAAGCAGATTTTGAAAGAGGCACGACGCCACGGCCTCAAACTCATGATCGGATGCATGACGGAGACGATGACTGGTTTGTCGGCAGCGATACGCATGGCTGCCGGAACAGGCGCCTTTGATTTCCACGATCTGGATTCCATCCATTTTCTGTTTCATCGTGGGCAATACCATGACATCGCATGTGATGGGGCCGAGTACAGAATATTGTAAGTCGATCTCAGGGAGATCTCGATGGCTTCGATTTTTCTATGTAAATTTCCTGCGCCCCAAAGTGCGAAATCCTTTTTACACCTGCCGGTCTTTTATGGTATGCATACCAAGTTTACTGCGTCATTTGTCTTACCATCTAACTTCTAAGTGACTGTTTTTGAGGGTTTACATTGAGAAGGGGGAGCTATGGCATCGAGTCACGATAAGGAATATCAAAAGAAAATAGAGAAGCAGTATAAAGAATTAATGGCGATGTGCGAGGAGAACATCGAAAAGGTGGAAAGGGAAATGCCTCCGCCTCGCGAAGCGTTGCAGGACGTATTGAAGGAAAAGGGGGTCAGCCGCCGGGACTTTCTGAAGTGGACCTCCGTCATGACCGCAGCGCTGATGTTGCCGCCGATGTTCAAACCGCTGGTGGCTCGGGCCGCAGAAAACTTCAGCCGCATTCCCGTTGTGTGGCTCCATTATGCTGAATGTACCGGGTGCAGCGAGGCATTCCTCCGCACGTCCTATCCCAACGTCGATGACATTCTGCTGGAGACCATTTCACTCGAGTATCACGAGACGCTGATGGCGGCCGCCGGTTATCAGGCCGAAGAAAACCTCGAGAAGGCGGTTATAGATTTCCACAAGAAGTTTATCTGCGTCATCGAAGGGGCGTTGCCGATGGGTCTCGAAGGCAATTACATGCGGCTCGGCCCCAAGGGCAAGACGGGCATCGAGATCTCCAAAGAGGTCTGTTCAAAGGCTGCGGCGGTGATTTGCATCGGATCGTGCTCGGCCTTCGGCAATATCGTATCGGCGCATCCGAATCCGACCGATGCCAAAGGCATTCACGACGCCTTCGGCATTTCGACCCTCAATATTCCGGGATGTCCTCCGAACCCGATCAACTTTGTCGGGTCGATTCTGCACTACATCATGTTCGGCGCCCTGCCGCCGGTGGACGGCTTCGGTAGACCCCTGTGGGCCTATGGCAAGCGCATTCACGATGTCTGCGAGAGGCGTCCTCACTATGACGCCTCCGAGTACGTCGAGGAGTGGGGCGACGAGGGGGCCAAGAAGGGCTGGTGCCTCTACAAGGTCGGCTGCAAGGGGCCCTATACCTACGCCAATTGCGGCCGGGTTCGCTTCAATGACGGCGTGTCGTGGCCGATCATGGGCGGACATGGCTGCATCGGGTGTACGGAGCCGGGATTCTGGGACAAAATGGCGCCCCTGGAAAAGCCGATTCACGATGGGGATGTCGCCGTCGCCGGTGGCGGCGGAGAGCGCACGGTCGATACGGTCGGCGCTGTTCTGACGGGCCTCACGGTGGCCGGCGTGGCCGCACATGGTCTGGCAACCGGTCTCAGGCACCGCTGCTGCGGTTCGTCTGATTGTTGCGACGAGGCCGGTCATTCACACGATAACGACCAGATGAACCAGGAGGCGAAACATGACTAAGCGCATCATTGTTGACCCGATCACCCGAATTGAAGGTCATTTAAGAATAGAAGTCGAAGTCGATGAGAAGAACGTGATCAAGGATGCCTGGAGCAGCATTACGCTGTGGCGCGGCATCGAGACCATTTTGAAGGGGCGCGATCCCCGCGATGCCGGTCTGATCGTGCAGCGGTTCTGCGGCGTCTGCACCTATGCGCATTACGAGGCGAGCACCATGGCCGTTGAAGATGCCATCGGCGTAAAGGTGCCGCCCAACGCCCGGATCGTGCGCAATCTGATCCACGGCGCACAGTACATCTATGACCACATCATGCATTTCTACCATCTCCACGGCATGGACTGGATCGACGTGGTGAGCGCCCTGTCCGCAGATCCCAAGAAGGCCGTCGACCTGGCCAGGGCCTACTCGCCTGATCCGTACAACTGCTCGGCGACGCACTACAAGGCCGTTCAGGACCGGCTGTCCAAGTTCGTCAAGTCCGGTCGCCTCGGCCCCTTTGCCAATGCCTATTGGGGCAACAAATCCTATAAGCTCCCGCCGGAAGCCAACCTGGTCATCCTGTCGCATTATCTGGACGCCCTGGCGGTATCCAAAACTTGCGCCCAGATGATGGCGATTTTCGGCGGGAAGAATCCCCACCCGCAGACGCTCGTCGTCGGCGGCATCACGTCCGTGCAGGATGTCCTGAGCGCCGAGCGCATCGGGCAGTACCTCTTCCGTCTCAAGGAAATGCAGAAATTTATCGAGACGGCGTATCTCCCCGACGTGCTCCTGGCCGCCGCCTATTACAAGGACGAAGGTCTGAAGGGCATCGGCGGCGGGGTGAAGAACTACCTGGCCTACGGCGGATTCGCGCAGGACGACGAGGGCAACCTGCTCTTCCCGCGCGGCGTGGTCAAAGACCGCAATCTGTCAAAGTGCGACAAGCTCGATGAAGCGAAGATCACAGAAGAAGTGACGCATGCCTGGTACAAAGGGGACGGAGCCGCTGCATCCCTACAAGGGTACGACCGACCCCGACTACACCGGCTATGACGCCAACGGCCATCTCAAGGGCAACGAGAAGTATACCTGGTGCAAAGCCCCGCGATATGACAGCGAACCTTACGAGGTGGGGCCGCTCGCACGATTGATCGTCGGCTATGCCCAGGGCAACAAGCCGATCAAGGACCTGATCGATGCGACGCTCAAGAAGACCGGGCTGCCGGCGACGGTGCTCTTCTCGACGCTGGGGAGAACCGCGGCGCGCGCGCTGGAGACAAAGCTCGTGGCGGATCAGACCGAAGTCTGGGTGGGCGATCTGATCGCCAACGTCAAGAAGGGCGATACCCGAACCTGGACGCGGTGCGACATTCCGAGCAAGGCCTGCGAGGGCAGGGGTATGACCGAACCGCCGCGCGGCGCCCTAGGGCACTGGGTCCGGATCGACAAGGGCGTGATCGCCAATTACCAGGCCGTCGTACCCTCGACGTGGAACTGTTCCCCCCGCGACAAGGCCGGCAAACGCGGCCCCTATGAGGAATCGCTGATCGGCACGAAACTCGCCAAGGCGGATCAGCCGCTGGAGATCATCCGCACGATCCATTCGTTCGATCCCTGCATGGCCTGCGCGGTTCACGTCATCGATCCCAGGACGAATGAGATCAGGCAGTACAAGATTGCTTAAGGGGGCGACCATGGAAAAAATCGTAGCCAAAAAAGAATGGTCCGTACCGATGCGGATCAATCACTGGACCATGGCGTTGAGCATTTTTATCCTGATTGCCTCGGGTTTCTACATTGCCGAGCCGGCAACGATGTATGCCGGCGAGACGGCCACGAAGTCTTTCATGGGCGATGTGCGCTACCTGCACATCTTCTTCGGGGTGGTTCTTCTGTTTCTCTTTGTCTGGCGGATCTACCTCGCCTTCTTTTCGCGTTTTCATGCAGACTGGAAGGATTTTTTCGCCTGGGCCCACATCGACGCCACGATCGAGCAGATCAAGTTCTATCTGCTGATCCGGAAGGAAGCGCCGGAGCACAAGGGCCTCTATGGGCCGATGCAGTCGCTGGCCTATATCGGACTGCTGGGCATGGTCTTCATGATTGTTGTGACCGGCCTCATCCTGATGGGGGCGGGGTACCATGGCGGTTGGACGGCTCTGGTGTACAAGTTTGTGAAGCCGATCGAGAACGGGATGGGCGGGCTCGCCGTGGTGCGATACGTCCATCATATCTTCACGTGGTTCTTTATTCTCTTTATCGTCGTTCACATTTACATGGCCTTCTGGTACGATGCGGTCCTGAAGAAGGGAACGATCTCCTCCATGGTCGGCGGCCGACTGTTTGAACGGACGAAGGAATAACGGGTAGTCAAAACAGAGGCGCAGTATGTGAAGGGGGGATGCATCATGCTCCCCCTTTTTATTGAGGGGCAGGAGAGTGCTTTTGGAGGATGTTCAGCAGAAGACGGATGTAACGGTTCTTGGGATCGGGAATATTATCCTTCGCGATGAGGGGTTCGGGGTCCACTTTCTGCGCTGGTTTTCTGAGCGCCATACGCCGGCGGGCAACGTTCGCTTTGTGGACGGGGGAACCCTGGGCTACCGACTGATCGACGTCATTAGCGGCTGCCGGAATCTGATTGTCATTGACGTCTTGAAACTGGACGATCAACCGGGTTCCATCTATCGCTTCACGAAGGAGGAAATGGCGATCCACATGCCGCCTCCCACCTCGGCGCATGATGTGTCCTTTTCAGATCTGCTCTTCAAGGTCGAGCTCATGGACGAATTGCCGGAAATCGTCTTCCTGTGCATCGTTCCAGAGAACATCTCCGAGATGGCAATGGAGATGACACCGGTGATGACAGCGCGGTTTCCGAAGATGGAGGCGCTGTTGATCGCGGAGTTGAACCGGCTGGGCGTTCATCTGGAGCGGTGCGCCGATGCATGAACTGTCCCTGGTCATGTCGGTTCTGGAGATCGTCGATCAATACGCCGACGAGCATCATTTCGATAAAGTCAACGAGATTACGCTTTCATATGGCCGGCTGAATGGCGTTTCACCGCAGGCCTTTGAATTTGCATTCGGTGTGCAGTCGCGCGGCGGACGGGCAGAGGGTGCAAAACTGATCTTCAAGGCGCTTCCGGCGGTGGTCCACTGTTTTGCCTGCAACGCAGATACGGAAATAGAGGTATTCGATATCCTTTGCCCGCGCTGCCACTCATCGGAGGTGATTCTGGCGGCTGGGACGGAGGAATTGAAACTCGAAGAAATGGACGTGGATTGAGGCAGGGACTATGTGTATCGGTTTTCCGGGAAAGATTATTTCGATCGACGAGAACAACTATGCGGTCATCGACATCAGCGGTACGCGTCGGGAGGTTTGTCTGGATATCGTCGATGAGCCTGCCGTCGTTGGCGATTACGTGCTCTGTCACGCGGGCTATGCGATTCACCGGATCGACGAGGCCGATGCCCTGGAGAAACTCGCCTGTCTGCAGGAACTGATCGACAATGAAATTTATTGACGAATACCGCGATCCCGCGATGGCCCGCGGGCTCATTGCCGCCATCCGGAAAGTAGCCGGGCGGATCGATCATCCTGTCACTCTGATGGAGATCTGCGGCAGCCACACGCACGCGATCGGTCGATTCGGCATCCGGAAGGTTTTGCCGGAGTCGATCCGGCTGATATCTGGGCCTGGCTGCCCCGTCTGTGTGACATCGGCGAAAGATGTCGATACGGCGCTCTACCTGGCGGGACGCGAGGATGTGATCTTTGCCACCTTCGGTGATATGCTGCGCGTGCCGGGAGCCGGCGGCGAGAGCCTCCAGAAGAAGCGGGCCGCGGGTGCGGACATTCGCATTATCTCGTCCGCCCTGGAATGTGGCGCCATAGCGAAGGGCGCTCCGGGCAAAGAGGTCATCCTGATGGGGATCGGTTTCGAGACGACCGCACCCACGATTGCCGCGGCGCTGGAGACCTTCCGCCTGAAGGGGATAGGGAATATATCGCTCTTTTCGACCCATAAAACGGTGCCGCCGGCGCTCAGGGCGCTGATTGCCGATCCGCAGCTGCAGATAGACGGTTTCCTCTGTCCCGGCCATGTCAGCAGCATGACGGGATCCGAGGCCTATCGCATGATTCCCGAGGCCGGCAAGGCGGCGGTGATTACGGGTTTCGAACCGGTCGATATTCTTCAGGGCATTCTCATGATCCTGCAGCAGATTGAAAGCGGGCAGATGGATGTTGCGATTCAATACACACGCGGGGTCAAGCCTCGGGGTAATCGCCGGGCGATGGAGATGCTGGATCGGGTCTTTTATGCTGTTGATGCCGAATGGCGCGGGATTGGCGTGATCCCCGGAAGCGGTCTGGCGCTTCGCGACGACTATTCGCAGTTTGATGTATTCAACCGCTGCGCGGTTCCGGATATCGTATCGAAAGACATTGCAGGATGCGGGTGTGGCGATATCCTGAAAGGCGTGAAGACTCCCGAACAGTGTCCACTGTTTCGCACGGTCTGTTCCCCCGTCAATCCGATCGGCCCCTGCATGGTGTCTTCGGAGGGGACGTGTGCAGCGTATTTCAAATTCAATTAACGTGACGCGCGAGTTCAATCGCATTGAGAGGTTTCATGAAGGTTACCGTTGTTAAGAACGTGCTGGATGCCAATGACAGGATCGCTGCCGACAACAGGGCCCTGTTTGATCGACATGGACTTTTCGTGATTAATTTGATGAGTTCGCCGGGGGCCGGGAAGACCACGCTGGTTGAAAAAACCATTCAGGCGCTGCGGAATCGTTATCGCATTGGCGTCATCGAGGGGGATATTCAGGATACCTACGATGCCGATCGTGTTGCGGCACTCGGGATTCCTGTCGTTCAAATCAACACCGGCGGCGGCTGCCACATCGACGGCAATATGATCCGCGAAGCGCTTCCGGCCTTCAATCTCGACGAATTGGATCTTATGATCGTCGAGAATGTGGGGAACCTCGTCTGCCCCGCAGAGTTCAAGATTGGTGAAAATCACAAGGTCATGCTCCTCAGTACCCCGGAGGGGGCGGACAAGCCGGGTAAGTATCCGCTGATGTTTCAGGAGTCGTCGGTGCTGTTGATCAACAAGATCGATCTGCTGCCCTATGTAGATTTTGATCTGGCCAAGGCGAAGGCGGCGGCTCGCTCCCTGAATCAGACTATCACCATTTTCGAAGTGTCGTGTAAATCTCAGGAGGGGCTTGACGGCTGGTACGATTGGCTGTCCGATCAGATTGAGATGTCCAAAAAGCAGGAGCGCGGTGGTTAAACGATATCGTTTTCTGTTCTCAGGTACGGTTCAGGGTGTCGGCTTTCGGCCTTATGTTTACGGGCGGGCGGTGCAATATGCCCTGAGCGGATTTGTCCGGAATCGTCCGGATGGTGTGCTTGTTGAAGTAGAAGGACAGCAGGATGCAATCGATCTTTTTATTGAGCACGTTCGAAGAGATCTGCCGCCGCTAGCCGATATCGTCGATATTGACAAAGAGGAGATAGCGCCTTCCGGAGAAGCGGGATTTGAGATTCTTGTCAGCGATACCGACGGCGTCAATGCCCTCCATCTGCCCCCCGACACCGCCGTTTGCCCGGCGTGCCTGAAAGAATTTTCCGATCCGGCCGATCGCCGTTACCGCTATCCTTTCATCAATTGCACCCATTGCGGTCCGAGACTGACGATTATCCGGGATATTCCTTACGATCGTCAATACACGTCCATGGCCTGTTTCCCGATGTGTTCGCAGTGCGATGCCGAATATAAAAATCCGACGGATCGACGATTTCATGCGGAACCCAATGCCTGCCCGGTCTGCGGTCCGTCGCTGACGCTCCTGGATAGTGACGGCCTGAAAATCGAATCCCTTGATCCAGTCTCGATGACAATCGATTTCATCAAGGCCGGTAAAATCTTGGCTGTGAAGGGACTGGGAGGGTTCCATCTCTGCGTGGATGCGACCAGCGAGACGGCGGTGCAGGCGCTTCGAACCCGGAAGTATCGCGAGGAAAAGCCGCTGGCGCTCATGGTGCGCGATCTAGACGAAGCCCGCGCCATTGCCGAGATTGGATTCAAGGAAGAACGTCTTCTATTGTCCTCGCAGCGTCCGATTGTCTTGGTGAAAAAGAAGGCTGGTGCCGCAATCGCACACGGCGTCGCGCCGGGCGTGGGGCAATTCGGGATCATGTTGCCTTACACACCGCTGCATCATCTGCTCTTGCAGGGTCCGCCGTTCCTCGTCATGACAAGTGCCAACCAGGTGGATGAACCGATCTGCATCGGCAATCGCGAGGCGGTCGAGCGACTGAAGGGGATTGCGGATTATTTTCTGATTCACAACCGCGATATCCTGGTGCGCTGCGATGATTCCATCGCCTTCGTAGCTGCAGGGCGGCAGAGACTCATCAGGCGGTCACGCGGATTTGCGCCGATGCCGATACCGCTTCATCGATCCTATCCCGAGGTGTTGGCCCTGGGACCGCATCTGAAGGGAACGCTATGTCTGTTGAAGGGGCGTCATGCCTTTTTGACCCCCCATATCGGCGACATGGAAACACCACAGGCACGGGACTTTTTTCATGAGAGTCTCGCCCTGATTAAGCGCATTACGGAATCGGCTCCGCGCCGGATAGCCTGCGATCTCCATCCCGGATATTACACAACGCAACTGGCCTCCGAGCTTTCGCAAGACGTTGTCGGGGTGCAGCATCACCATGCCCACATCGTGAGCTGTATGGCAGAAAACGGGCTGTCGGGCGACGTGATCGGTCTTTCTATGGACGGTACCGGCTATGGCCCGGACGGTAATGCCTGGGGCGGTGAGTTTATGATCGCCGCTGAAATGTCGTATCGAAGAGTCGGTCATCTCCGATATATGGCACTACCTGGCGGCGAGCGGGCGATCCTTGAGCCGTGGCGGATAGCGGCAGGGCTTCTCAGGGATGCGCTGGGTGATGCATGGCCATCGATGGCGCTGGATTTGAATCTGGTCGCGAATTCAACCATCGTGGATACGCTCAACAAGATGTTCGCCAGCAAAACGAATATGCCGCTTTCATCGGGGCTCGGTCGGCTTTTCGATGGAATGGGCGCGCTTTTGGGACTTTGCCGGCATGTGACCTTTGAAGGTCAGGCGGCAATGGCCCTGGAGGCCGCGGCCGATTGGCAGGAGACTGAACCGCTTCCCTTTGAGCTGTCTCGCGAAGACGACGGGTTTCTGGTGGATTTTCGAGAGGCGGTGCGCTACACGGCAAAATCCGTTGCGGCAGGCGAGGGAAGGGAGCATGAATTGGCCAGCCGCTTTCATGGTACGCTCCATAAGGCTTTTGGAGAGGCGTCGCGATGGATTCGCGAGGAATGCGGATTGAATCGGGTCGTCCTCAGTGGTGGCTGTTTTCAGAACCGGATTTTGCTGGAAGGGACGGTTTCTGAATTGCAGCGGGCAGGTTTTGAAGTTTATGCCCATCGACTCGTTCCGACGAACGACGGGGGAATATCGCTGGGGCAGGCCGTGGTGGCGGCGAGCACACTGTGCGTAGCGTGAATAAGGAGAACAAATGAAATACGAGAGAATTCTGCTGGAACATGGCAACGGCGGCCTTCTGACAGCTGAGCTCATCCAGGGTTTGTTTGTGAAATATTTTTCCAACACTTTTCTAAATCGTCTGGAGGACAGCGCGCTGCTGGATGTCAAAGGGACGAGGCTCTGCTTTACCACGGACTCCTACGTTGTCAGTCCGATCTTCTTTCCGGGGGGTGATATCGGCTCGCTTGCGGTTCACGGGACGGTTAACGATCTCTCGGTGTGTGGCGGAAGGCCGGTAGCGCTCAGTGCGGGCTTCATCATCGAGGAGGGCTTTTCCTATGCTGATCTGGAGAGGATCACGCAATCCATGGCGGAGGCGGCCCGAAGGGCAGGGGTTCAGATCGTTACCGGCGATACGAAGGTCGTTCCCAGAGGCTCCGGAGGCGGGATCTACATCAATACCAGCGGCATCGGGGTTGTCGATTATGCGGCCCCGCTCAGCGTTCAGAGCATTCGCTCCGGCGATGTCGTAATCGTCAATGGCGCGGTTGGGGATCATGGGGCTGCCATTCTGAATGCCAGAGAGTCAGTTGTTTCCGTCACAGAGATTCTGTCCGACTCTGCCCCACTCAACGGACTCGTGGAGAGGATTCTTCAGGCAAGCCCCAATATCCACTGCATGCGGGATGCGACGCGTGGCGGTCTGGGGGCGATCCTTGCGGAAATGGCCAAAGCGACGCCTTATGAGGTGTATCTGTTGGAGGACAACATCCCTGTGTGCGAATCGGTCCGTGGTGTCTGTGAGATCCTCGGTTTCGATCCGCTTTTCCTGGCTAACGAAGGTAAGCTCGTGGTTTTCTGCCCGGCCGCCGATGCCGATGCCGTTCTGGCGTCCATGCGGCAGGATGCGTTTGGATGCGATTCTGTCATCATCGGTGAGGTAAGGGAAAAGCCAGGGATGGCCTCGGGACGTGTGGTTTTGAGAACCGCCATCGGCGGAGAAAGAATGATCGATCTGCCGGTGGGCGAACTGGTGCCGAGAATTTGCTGATAAGCGACTGGCGCTGCAGTGACGAGTGACAGGAAAACGCAGAAACATCGAACCCTGCAGTGAACTTACTCAGGAGAACCCGAAAAAGCGGTTGACAAATAGGCGGGAAATCAGTATTGTCCAGCACGAATCACGGGACATGACGCGGGGTGGAGCAGCCTGGTAGCTCGTTGGGCTCATAACCCAAAGGTCAGAGGTTCAAATCCTCTCCCCGCTACCAATAAAATAAAGGGGTTAGCGATCTTCGTTAACCCCTTTATTTTTTATGTTGCTATAGTGCGATCGGAAAAACTTCATTCAGACCGCACCCATTCCACATTATATGATAAATTTACAGCTGACAAATCTGAAGGAAGATCCTATGGTACAGCTACTCCCCAGTGTAGGCCCATCTGGGGGTGCGGTAAGAATTTCACCGATAGTTATTTCCAGTCTGAAAGTGATAGGTGAAAACGAGTTCATTCGGAGCAGATTTTAATGGCAATCATGGTAATGAAATCAATTCATTGAGACGGTCGAATTCTTTCGCTTTTCTTTTTTTATACGTCCGTCATGAACTGCAATGAACATTCTTTGTGGGAACATTAAATGAACCAGATAGGCTATCTTGTCACGAAATACCAAGGAACAGATCAATCAACGCCGCAGGTTGAGGCCAGATACAAGTTACTTGTCGATCATTGTCCAGACCTCATCTGGGACATGAATTCAGACGGACTGTTTCGTGATGTCTCAGTGTCATGGGCAAGGGTAACAGGCTTTCAGCCATCATCTTTGATCGGTACGTCTTTTGTTCCGCTCGTCCATCCGGATGATATAGCCGCATGCGTCAAATATCTTAAAAGAGTGCTTACCTCCAAGGAAGTATTACAAAGTCCGGAATACCGTGTCAGGCATGCTGACGGCACCTGGCATTGGCACCTTGCGACAGGCACACCCGTAATTGGTCTGGATGGCAATTCTATCTCCATGGTGGGCGTTTCCCGGGATATTACTGATCGTAAGCTGGCGGAAGAGAAGCTAAGAGAGAGCGAAGAAAAATTCAGGAGGGTCTTTCAAACAAAACAGGCCGCTATCGCTATCAATCGACTTTCCGATGGCATGTATTATCTGGTTAATGAAAGATTCACCAGACGTACGGGATATACTGAATCGGAGCTCATCGGCAGGACCTCCTCTGATGTTAGTATCTGGGAGAATCCGGAAGACTGGACGCGGTTGATAGAAGGACTGGCCCGCGACGGAAAAGTAGAAAGTTTTGATGTGAAGTTTCGTAGGAAGGATGGAAGAATTATATCTGGGAGCATGTCTGCTTCAGTGATTGATATCGATGGAATTCCTCATATATTCACTGATACCAGAGACAACACGGATCGCAAGCTGGCCGAAGAAAGATTGCGAGAGAGCGAGGAAAAGTACCGTGTTTTGGTGGAGAACGCTGGCGAAGCCGTCTATATCGTGCAGGATGGATGTTTCAAGTTTACGAACCCTGCGACGGAAAAACTCTTCGGTTATCCCAAGGAAGAACTGGAATCAAGGCCTTTCATCGATTTCATACACCCCGATGACCGCGAGCTGGTTCTGGACACATACACGAAAAGACTGAACGCAGAAGAAGCTCCTTCCAGATACGAGTTCAAGCTTATGCATCCGTCGGGAGAGATGCGGTGGGTGGAGTTAAACTCTGTATTGGTGCAGTGGGAGGGAAAACCCGCTGCGCTGAACTTTCTTGGCGACATAACGGATCGCAAGCTGGCCGAAGAGGCCCTCAGGAGCAGTGAGGAGAAGTTCTTTAAGGCCTTTTATGCCAATCCAGCTATTACGTCCATATCCACGATGGCGGGTGGACGCTTTCTCGATGTGAATGAAAGTTTCTTGCAGATGCATGGATTCTCCCGTGAGGAGGTCATTGGCCGCACCTCCGTCGAACTCGGTATTCTTTCGCCTGAAGGCCGCGACGCCTTGCGATGCATATTCGAGCGAAACGGATGTCTGAGGGATTACCCGATATTGCTCGGGACCAAAGCTGGCGATGTGCGCGACTGTCTTGCCTCAGGTGAGGTTATCGATGTTGCCGGGAAGAAACATTTTTTACTTCAGATGAATGACATCACCGAGCGCAAGCGGGCGGAGAAGACGCTACGGGAGAGTCAGAAGCAGCTGATTGAAGCGCATCGGCTCGCCCACCTTGGGAGCTGGGATGTTGATCTTCTAACGAAGAAGATCACCTGGTCCGAAGAGATCTTCCGGATTTTCGAGAAAGACACCGGGTGCTTTACCCCTACATACAAGACTGTCCTCGATACTGTCCATCCGGAAGATCGCGAGGCGCTCGTCGCTGCTTATAGGCAGTGTCTGGAAAATCATCAACCGTCCAAGTTTACTTACCGGCTGCTCTTCGCCGACGGACGGATAAAATACCTGCACGAAGAGAGGGAAGTCTTCTACAGCCCGAAAAACAAGCCGCTTCGTATTTTCGGATTCTCTCAGGATATCACCGAGCTAAAGCAGGCCGAGGAAGAGAAAAAGAACCTCGCGATTCAACTGACGCAGTCTCAAAAGATGGAGTCCGTGGGTCGGCTCGCTGGCGGCGTAGCCCATGACTTCAACAACATGCTTAGCGTGATCATCGGCAGTGCCCAACTGGTCATCATGAAAATGAACCCGGCGGATCCGCTCTATAAGCCGCTGAACGATATCCTGAATGCGGGCATGCGATCTGCGGACCTGACCAGACAGTTGCTGGCCTTTGCCCGCAAACAAACGATCAAACCCAAGGTACTGGACCTGAATGATACGATCGCCGGAATGCTCAAGATGCTCCAGAGGCTAATCGGTGAGAATATCGATCTGGTTTGGATACCGGGAAAACGCCTCTGGCAGATCAAGATGGACCCGTCTCAGGTTGACCAGCTTCTGGCCAATCTGACGGTTAATGCCCGTGACGCCATCAGCAAAACGGGAAAGATCGTGATCGAAACATCCAATGTGGTATGCGATGAAACGTATTGCTCAACTCGCTCGGAATGCGTTACTGGTGAATATGTCCTGCTGTCGCTGAGCGACGACGGCTGCGGGATGGACAAGGAGACGCTGACCAATATCTTCGAGCCGTTTTTCACCACCAAGAAAGAGGGCAGGGGGACAGGGCTGGGTCTATCGACCGTATATGGTATTATTAAACAGAATGGTGGGTTTATCAACGTCTATAGCGAACCGGGACAAGGTACGACATTTAAGATTTACGTGCCGCGTTGCGAGGGCAATGATTCAGAAATCCTTGCGGACGACAATATGCAGAAGAGAATCCAGGGCGGCACGGAAACAGTGCTCATTGTCGAGGATGAAGCGGCAGTCCTGGAACTCAGTCAGGACATGCTCGAAACGCTTGGCTATCGGGTATTGACGGCCAAGGCCGCGGAACAAGCGCTCCGACTGGTTAAAGCGTATGGCGGCCCCATCGATCTCCTGCTCATCGACGTGGTGATGCCGGATATGAACGGGAAGGAACTCTCGGAAAAAATCATGTCGATCAAACCGGGTTTGAAACGCCTGTATATGTCCGGCTATACGGCAGACGTGATCGCCCGCCAGGGAATTCTGGAAGAGGGCGTGCAACTCATTTCCAAACCGTTTTTCTTGAACGATCTGGCGGCCAAGGTGAGGGAAGTCCTCGGTTCATAATCCAAAGGAGAGAGTTTCAAAACCTCCCTCCTTTACTAAACAGGTTAAGGGTTAGCCGCAACGGCCACCCCCTTTAATTTTTTTCATTCGCCGTCGCTTTACCTGTTGCAGCGAAAAAAATTCATTTCTAATTATGCCGTCATTAAAACGGGCGCATGAAAGGAGTTATTCATTGAAAGAGTCTGATGAGTTGATTTTGAAGCGAAAGGATGTTCGTTTTAACGGGAGCAAGCCTTCTTGTCCTAAGTGCAAAACGGAAAAGGATGAAGTCATCCTGACAAACGTGACGTTGAAGAAGTTTAAGTGCCTGAGATGCAATACCGAATTCTCATTTTCGGATTATTGAGACAACAGGCACAACAGATCAAGATAAAGAAGTTGAAGAACATATTGTTTTACTATTCATCTCGTTTGTTTAATTTCAAACTGGCGATTTCTGCCTTCGCGCTGTTGATCATCGCACTGTCCTCATCAGTTTTTGCCGAAGCGGAGCGTTCTCCGTACCCGTCTCTGCCGCCTGCCTATTCTTCCATTCGAGTCTTCGACAGCCAGGGGCAATTCGTGGGCCGCCTCCTGTCTGCCAAACGGTATGCTGTCGGGATCGATCAGATTCCGGTCTTTCTGCAAAAGGCCCTCATCGCGATTGAGGACGCTCGATTCTACAAGCATGGAGGGATCGATGTCCGCGGGACCGCACGCGCCTTGGTCAAGGACGTCATCAAAGGGCGCATGGCCGAAGGCGGTTCGACGATTACCCAACAGCTCGTCAAGAACCTGTATTCCCACGGAGAAAAGACGATTGAGCGAAAGGTCCGTGAAGGCATTCTGGCTATCGAGTATGAACAGAAATACACGAAGCGGCAGATTCTGGAAATGTATTTCAATGAAATTTATTTCGGAAACGGCGCCTGGGGCATCGCCCAGGCGGCCCGCCTGTATTTCGACAAATCCCCGCAGGATTTGAACGAGGTCGAATGCATCCTGCTGGCTGCGGTGCCTAAAGCGCCGAATCGTTATAACCCCGCCGCTAATTCCGGGCAGGTCGGCATGCGAAAGAACCTGGTCATCAAGCGCATGCTCAAATTGAAAATGATCACACTCAGGCAGGCCAAAAAACTGCGGGCGTCTCGAGGGAGGGTCATGAAGGCGAATGAAGCGCCATCTTACCTTGCGCATGTGCGTGCAAAATTGATTGAGCGTTTCGGACCCGACATCGTCGAGCGGGGAGGGCTGGACATCATTACGGCGATGGATTTGCAGATGCAGCGGCTGGCTGAAAAGGCGCTGCAGGATAGCGTCAGACGCATTTCACCCAATCTTCAAGGCGCCCTGATAGCCCTGGATCCGAATACAGGCAACATCCTGGCAGCCGTGGGCGGCATCGATTCCAATCAGAATGCCTATGACCGCGCCTTTTACGCCAAGCGGCAACCTGGATCCGCCATCAAACCCCTGATCTATGCGGCGGCCCTTGAAAAAGGAGATACCGCCGGCATGATTTGGAATGACTCCCCCGTCGCATACGATCGCGGCAACGGTCAGATGTGGATCCCGCAAAATTACGAGAAGAAACACTATGGCAATCTCAGTCTGCGACAGGCCCTGGCCCATTCCAATAACGTTATCGCCGTGAAACTTCTCGACAGTATCGGGGTTCCTTATTTTGTCGATTTCGCTGCGCGACTGGGTCTGCCGCTGCGCAGCCCCGGTGATCTGTCTTTGGCGCTGGGGTCTGATGAGATCACACTGCATGATCTCGTTTCGGCTTACGCGCCGCTGTCCAATGGCGGCGTTCGGAATCCGTCCAGGACGATTCTCCGCATCTGCGATCGCACTCGCCAGACTTTGTTCGAAGCGCCTTCTTCTCAGCTTGCGCCGGTTCTCAATCCATCCATTGCCTTTGTGACAACCCGGATCATGAAAGACGTGATGACAGAAGGCACCGCTAAAACGCTCAAGAATTTTGCTCTGAAAAGACCGGCTGCCGGCAAGACTGGAACAACCGATGATTATCGGGACGCCTGGTTTATCGGCTATACACCCCAAGTAATCGCCGGCGTCTGGGTCGGCTATGACAAACCCAAACCGGTGGGCCCCGGATTTACAGGAGGCGCGATCTGTGCCCCGATTTGGGAACGCTTCATGCGAGGGGCGCTGGCGGGAAAACCCGTCGTCGATTTCATTAAGCCGGATGACGTCGTATCCGTCCTGATCGATCCAACGACTAACGAGTTGGCGACGCCACAATGCCCCGACAGGCGTGAGGAATTCTACGTCAAAGGCACTGAGCCGATCAAGACTTGTGCCAAGCACGGATGCCTGAGTCCCGCCGAGACGCCTGCTTCCGTTTCAGTTCCAGCGCCGTCTTTGCCGCAGACCGGGGAAGCGCAAACGTCTATCCGCTGAGTCGAGCCCCGGACCAACTGATTAAGAGTCAACTTCCCTATAAAACTACGTTATCTGGGAAAGACGAGAGGGATCGGTTTGGACATGATTCGCTCGCTTGCCTCTCTGGAAGCTGCGAAGAATGGGCTCGCTACTGGGTTCTATAAAAAACGGATCTCATCGCGTCAATCGTTCTTGACAAAAAAAATGAAAGAGGTTATCTATCTCCTTCATTTTAGCGCCTGTAGCTCAGCTGGATAGAGCATCTGCCTTCTAAGCAGAGGGTTCGGGGTTCGAGTCCCTGCAGGCGCGCCAATTGATATGATATGGTGGGCGTAGCTCAACTGGTTAGAGTGTCGGGTTGTGGCCCCGAAGGTTGAGGGTTCAAGTCCCTTCGCTCACCCCATAAAATAAACCGGATTTCCGGATCGATATAAGCGCCCGTAGCTCAGCTGGATAGAGTCGCAGACTTCGAATCTGTTGGTCGGAGGTTCGAATCCTCCCGGGCGTACCAGTTGCAGTATCCAGGTACAGGGCGCAGAGGCATCTGTGCCCTTTTTAAGTAGGGGTAGGGTGTTATTGATAGCGATTAGAAAACGCTTGCAAAACATAAAAATATAATATAAATGCTCTCTCTCTGTTGGGAATGCCGGATTGCCCTTTCATCGAATGAATAAAAATCCGGATGCCTGTCAGGGCCGCTAGCTCAGTTGGTAGAGCAGTTGACTCTTAATCAATTGGTCCGGGGTTCGAGTCCCCGGCGGCCCACCAGATAAATAAAGGGTTTTCGGTACTTGAGCCGAAAGCCCTTTTTTCTTTTCTGGCTGAATCCGGCTGTTTTTGACTGTTTTCGCACACAAAATGCACCCACTTTTCAAAGTGTCTTGAAAATCAGCTTTGCCCTTTCCCGTTCTTTCATATTTTCCAGAACATATGAATAGACCATCGCGGTGATAATGCCGGCATGATCGAGCATTTTCCAGGAGACTTCGAATGGGGGAATTCTATTTCCCAGGTTCCCTCTTGATGCCTTTGCCATTATCGATGAAAGCTACAATTCGCTCTGCCCAGAACTTGAAGGCATCATTGGCCGATCCCCATTTGGAAAACCGTGACTCGAAAGCCGCTTTTTGCTGATCCACTGCCAGGGCAATGATATCGTTAGTCATGCTGTCGAGCGCCATCATTTCAATCCCCGTTTCACCGCCGCCGGACCAGCCCCCCTTTGCGCCCTTTTTGATGAGGCTGACGCCAAGCCCGATAGGAATAATTGAGGTAACCGCACTGATACCGGGCTTGCTCGGTTTGATATTTGTAATCGCTATACGGATCCTGGCAACGTCTGGACCGGCTTCAGACACAATCGGATACTTATCTTTGAAAGCAGCTACGATCTCTTTATTAAACTGATCGGCCAGTTCTTTCATCTCCTGAGGATCAATGCCTTTGTAATCGGCGCTGTCCGCTAGGTAAAAAATGACACTGTCCACCATGTATTTGTCATATTTCTTGGGATCAATGCCCTCCTTCAGCCAGCGTAATTTGACGCCGCCTTCCGGGCCCGGTTTCAGGCGATCATAGATTCCCGGGTCGCCGAAAAAACCGGAAAATTGATAATCCGCCGCTAAAGATGCTGTGCATAAAAATGCAAACGCGATGACAGTTAACAGAATTTTTTTTGACATGTTTTCACAACTCCTTTCTTTTACCGTGCCATACTGAAGACTCGCCGGAGTAAACTCCAGCGAATCTCCGATTCCCGAGGTAGCTGCTTTTTCCTGATTCGTTCGCTTACGCGCCGCAGCAGCGGGGAATGCACTCGCTAAAGAATTCAAATGGGATTCATGCCCGCCGATGATGATTTAAGTTCCTGTACAGGCCAGCCGCCTCCGAAAGCTTTATAGATCGTTACTAGAGAGATTAGAAGGGATGCTTTGGACCGTGAAAAGTCCAGTTCCGAGGGGAATAATTGCTGTTCCGCCTGGAGAACTGTTGAATAAGGAACATATCCGCCTTCATACTGTAGTCGGGCAAGGCGCGCATATTCGCTGTTTGCGCTTACCAGTTTTTCCTGTGCATGGACCTGATCGATCAGTTTCATTCGCGAGACAAGGGCGTTTTCTACATCTGCAAAAGAGCTCTGAATCACCATTTCATAATTCAAGAGCGCAGCCTTTCTGGCGGCCTCAGCCTGCCTGACCTGTCCTGCAATCGCTCCCCCTGCAAAGATGGGTCCCGTCACTGATCCGGCATAACTCCACGTTCGGGAAGCGCCTTTAAACAGGTCGGAGAGGTCCGAACTCGCGTAGCCAAAAGCGCCGGTAAGGGAAATACTCGGAAAGTAGAGACTTCGCGCAACTCCGAGACGTGCATTGGCGGCGATTAAATTCTGTTCAGCCTGGCGAATGTCCGGACGGTTTGCAAGGAGATCCGAAGGCACACCGCCAGGCAATGACGGAATCTGCAATTCCGTTATCTTTTTTCCCCTTTGTACCGGCCCGGGATTACGGCCAAGCAGAAGAGAGAGACCGTTTTCTGTTTGCTCTAATTGCGATTCAAGCTGGGGAACGGCAGCTGCGGCCGTCTCATACTGTGAACGGGCCTGCTCGACCGTCATTTGCGAAACTTGCCCATATTTAAAGCGCAGCTCGAATAACTTTACGGCTTCTCTATACGTAGCTAGGGTTCTTCGGGCAATACTGAGCTGCTCGTCAAGAGCAATCAACTGGATGTAACTGGTAGCAATAGAGGATACCAGAGAGATGGCTACCCCGCTTCTCGCTTCTTCCGTAGCGAGGAGGTCGGCCCGCGCGGCTTCGGATAACCGGCGGATGCGACCCCAGAGATCGATTTCCCAACTCGCACTCGCCAGCGTCTGGTATGAGCTTTGCGGATTTGGAATGAACTGATAAAGCTGCGGGTTGCCGGATTCAGAGTTGCGCTGCCGCGCCGCTGCGCCGCTATAACCTCCCTGAGGGAATAGCGGGGAGCGCGTCTGGGTCAATATTGCCGCAGCCTGTTCGATATTGGCCGCCGCAATTCCGATTGATTTATTTTTTTCAAGGCCTTCAAGGATGAGAGCATCCAGGACCGGATCCTGAAATTGTTTCCACCAGCCTGCTTCGTTATTTGATTTTGGCAAATTTGCATCGTTGTTCCTGAACGCCTGAGGGACATCAGTCTTGGGCCGTAGATAATCCGGTCCTATCATGCAACCGGATATCAGGACGGATATGATGACCGTAATCCATTTTCGCATTCAATCGACCTCCTGTTGGTCGGACTGCGACTCTGTTCCGTCTGGGCCATTTCTCGGTTTTTGTTTTCGATTGCGCATCCGGTCAAAAATATAAAACAGCAAGGGAACATAAAGCATCGCTAATGTTGTTTCCCCAATCATACCGCCGATAATCCCTGTGCCGATGGAATGCCGCGCATTTGCGCCTGCACCCATCGCGACGGCTAAGGGCAGAACCCCGATTGCAAAAGCGAGCGAAGTCATGATGATCGGTCTCAACCGCTGTTCACCGGCCTCAATGGTGGCTTCCATAATCGACCGGCCCTGTTTGCGTAATTCAACTGCAAAGGAGACGCGCAGGATCGCATTTTTTGCTCCCAGACCGATCAGAACCAGCAGACCGATCTGGAAATAGACATCGTTTTGCAGGCCACGCAGCCAGTTTGCCGTCAGGGCGCCAAGAACACCGAACGGCACCGCCATCATGACTGTACCCGGCAGGGACCAGGACTCATACTGGGCCGCAAGGACGAGAAAGACTATAATGAGTCCGAAAATGAACGCAATGGAGGATGTACCGCCTGATTTCTTTTCCTCAAAAGCAAGTCCGGACCAGGCGTACGTATAGCCTTGCGGCAAAACCTCTTGCGCAACTTCTTCCATTGCCGCTATAGCCTGTCCTGAGCTGAAGCCGGGAGCGGCGGAGCCGTTGACCTTTGCGGCCGGAAAGCCGTTGAAATGGGGAAGCAAGTCGGGTCCGGCTACCCATCTTGTTTTAACGAGCGAGGAAAGGGGAACCATGCTTCCATTGTTTGATCTCGTATAAAGACGCGTTAAGTCATCAGGGTTCTGCCTGTATTTCGGATCTGACTGAAGCACGACCCACCAGACCCTGCTGAACTCATTGTATTGGCTTACGGTTAACGATCCGAACTGAGCCTGGATCGTACTGTAGACATCCTTAATAGGTACGCTCAGCAGGCTGGCCTTGTCGCGATTCACGTCCGCGCTTAATTGCTGAGCGGTCGCACGGAAGGTCGTACTCAAACCGGCGAGTTCAGGGCGCTGGCGGGCCTTGGCGATGAGCAATTGCGTCAGTTCGTCCAGCCTGGCCGGATCACCGGCCCCCCTGTCCTGAATCCAGAATTCAAAGCCTCCCGTCATCCCGATACCGGGAATGGCGGGGGGCGGAACCGGAATGACAAGTCCCTCCCCGATTTTTCTGGAATCGGCATTCAGTTTCATCAGGATGGCGCGCGCATTTTCGGCACGGGCCTTCTTGATGGACTCATACCGTTCATCGAAAGGCTTCAGCGTCACAAAGAATGTGCCGGTGTTGGTTTTAAGGCTATTATCAAGCAGGCTGTATCCTGTGAGCTGCGTCCGGTCTTCAACACCCGGGATGTCTTTAAGAATGCTTTCGACCTTTGCCGCGACATCTCTGGTTCGGTTGAGACTTGCCGCATCCGGCATGAGGATCAAAGCCATGACATACCCCTGGTCCTCATTGGGAACAAAACTCGTCGGCAGCACCTTGAAAAAATGAATGATCAGGGAAATGAAAACCGCCAGAAGGATAAACGCGATGATCATTCTTTTGATCACAAATGTCACCGCATAGCCAAAGCCGCGGGTGATGCTGTCGACAGCCCGGTTGAACCAGGCGAAAAAGCCTCTTGACCGAGGGGGTGTGTGCTTGAGAAGGAGGCCGCACATGGCGGGTGTCAAGGTGAGCGCTACAAACCCTGAAACTGCAACCGAGATGACGATGGTTATGGCGAATTGTTTATAGAGTTGTCCGGTTGTGCCCGGCAGAAATGCAGCAGGAAGAAAAACGGAGGCCATGACCAGCACAACGGCAACAAGGGATCCGGATATTTCACCCATCGCCCGAATGGTTGCCTCTTTCGGAGAAAGATGATACCTGGCCATATTTCTCTCTACATTTTCCACGACAACGATGGCATCGTCAACGACCATCCCGATGGCGAGCACCAGCCCGAAGAGGGTCAGCAGGTTGATGGAAAACCCGAGGGCCAGCATGCCGGTGAAAGTGCTGATCAGGGCAACAACAATCGCCACAGCGCAAATGACAGTTGTACGGAAACTCTGGAGAAAGAGATACACAACCAATATAACGAGCACAATCGCTTCAAAGAGCGTGTGAATCACCTCTTTAATCGAAAGGCGCACGAAATCGTTGGTGTCGAGGGAAATACGGTAATCGAGTCCATCAGGAAATCGCGGTTTCATTTCTTCCAGAGTTTTACGGACGGCCTTTGACACCTCTAATCCGTTTGCCCCGGGCTGTTGATAAATTGCAATGAAGGTGGCGGGATTGCCGTTCAGTTTGCTGTCGAGGATATATTGCCTGAGGCCCACTTCGGCACGCGCTACATCTTTCAACCGCACAATGCTACTGCCATTCTGACTTGCGCGTAAAATGATGTTCTCGTATTGGGATGGATCGGTGTAGGGTCTTTGGGTGACAACTGGAAAGTTCAATTGCACGGGAGCGGGAGTCGGTTCCTGTCCGATCTGTCCGGCGCCATAAAGGGCATTCTGACTGGCAACGGCTTGCTGGATGTCTGTTGTGGTGATGCCGAGAGAGGCCATCCGATCGGGGTTCATCCAGACTCGCATCGCCTGATCTGGAACCCCCATGATCTGGGCCTGCCCGGCGCCCGGAACCCGTTTGATGGCATCGAGCACCTGGAGATTGGCGTAATTGGCGATGTATTCATTGCTATAACGGTCACCCTTCGCAAAGATACCGACCAGCATCATGATCGAAGAGGCCTTCTTTTGAACGGAAACCCCCAACTGCGTCACTGCTTCCGGCAACTGGGGCACAGCAAGATTGACCCGGTTTTGCACCTGAACTTGCGCAACGTCGGGATCGGCATCAAGGGCGAAATAAACTGTGAGATTCAATTGCCCGTTTGATGAACTCGTCGAGGACATGTAGAGCATTTTATCGACGCCGTTGATCTGCGCCTCGATCGGCGCTGCAACGGAATCGGCGAGTGTCTGCGAATCTGCGCCGGGATAGGTCGCTGTTACATTGACCTGGACAGGCGTAATGGTGGGGTACTGTTCGACTGGAAGTCCCGTCAGGGCTACCAGACCTGCGATGCAGATAATGATCGAAATGACTGTGGCGAAGATCGGCCGATGGATGAAGAAGTTGGAGAACACGGGGCTGGTCTCCTTCTCGTGTTTTCAGCAAGGTAGCGGCTATTTCCTGATTCGCTCGCACTCCCCGCCGCAAGCAGCGGGGAGTGCGAGCGCTAACGAATTCAAGTGAACGATTAATGCCGACTCTTATCCGCAACGGCTCCGTTCTGAATGGATTTGATATGGACCTGCATGCCGGGACGAAGTGAGAGAATGTTGCCGATGACGACCTGCTCGCCATTCGTCAACCCTTCAAAGATAAACCAATCACTTCCGTGCCATTCACCCACTTTAACAGGTCGTTGTTCGACCTTGTTTTCTTTTCCAACCACCCATATAAAATGGCCTTTGGATCCTTGTTGCACGGCTGTCTGGGGAATCAGAATCGCATTGGGGCGCACAGCACCCTTCAGGCGTGCACGGACATATTGATTGGGACGGAGCATGCCGTCCGGATTCTCAACGCTCGTACGGATGAGAAAGGTGGCAGTCTGCGGATTATAGGATGGCTCTGCAAAGGTTATCTGACCCGTATGGAGGTAGACCGAGCCGTCCTCAAGCAAGATCTCAACGACAAACTTATTCGCCTTGGGAACACGCAGCAGCCCCCTGGAGACCTGCTCCCTGTATTTCTGAAAATCATTTTCTGACAGGCTGAAATTCACCCATATCGGCGAAAGGACCGCAACGGAGGTCAGCAAGCTGTTCTGCAGCCCGATATACGTCCCCTCGGCCTGAAGGGCGGAACTGCTGACCCCTGTTACCGGGGAGGTAATGGTTGTATAGGACAGGTTCAAACGGGCTGTTTCCACCTGAGCCCTTGCCTGCTCCGTTGCAGCAGCAGCCGACTGATATTGACCGGTCGCATCGTCGAGATCCTTTTGTGAGAGAGCGTTTTGTTCAGTTAGTGGTTTGACGCGTTGCAGATTGAGGCGGGCTGTTTCAAGAGCAGCCTCCTGTTTGGCAAGAGCCGCCTGGGCCTGATCGAGTTGAACCTTGAACGGTTTGGAATCCATTTGAAAGAGAACTTGTCCCTCTTTCACAATAGAACCCTCAACATACATTCTCCGGTCCAGGAATCCACTGACCCGTGCCTGAATGTTTACAAGGCGCGAACTCTGGGTCTGTGCGACATATTCGGGAGCGACCGGTACGTCTTTTCGGCTCACCTTTATGATATTCACTTCAGGTTTGGGAGGCAGTGTGGATTGTTTTTCTTTACTGCAGGCTGAATGAAAAAAGGCAAGTATCGCAATACAGGCGACGGCAAGGAACCAAGGGCAACTCGGATGCTTTTTGCTACCTTGAAATCCCATCGGCAGGCCTCCTTGTTTGAAAACCTCCAACGAGAAAAACAGTAACAATCTTCTTGATCTGATGCAAATCTTTTTTCAGGTGTCTGAGTTAATTCGGACTAAAAAAGCTATTCTTTTTCTTGCCAGATTGTATAATTAAGCTGTTTTAAAATTCTGAATTCTATAGCGAGCGCATTCTCCGCTGCTTGCGGCGGGATAAGCGAGCGAATCAAGAAAAAGCAGCTACCTTGTGTCGTTCCGACTTTAAAGAAACATTGACCATGTCAGCCGGAGGTGCGCAACAGAATCACTCACTGAACCGTCCTTGGTTGATCTGAGCTTTTCCGCGAGGGGGTATTATGACTGAAAATGATACCAATGATAGCCCTGAAAAAAAACAAGAGGCGATCGATACGATTCGGTGCGGATTAGATCTGGAATCCTTATGGCGAGCCTACATGAGCAATCTCATATGCGTGCAGGGCAGAGGTGTGCCGGATATTGCGACACCTAATGACCGGTATATGGCTTTCGCCTATACAGTGCGCGATCGGATAATGTACAGAGCCGCACATGCACTTCACACTTATGAGAAAAAAGACTTCAAGATCGTTTGTTATCTTTCAGCCGAATTTCTCATGGGGCCTCATCTCGGGAATAATCTCATCAATCTTGGTATTTACAAAGAGGTTCGCAATGCGCTGGATTCGCTGGGTCTGGATATGGAAGATTTTTTTGAACAGGAGGTAGAGCCCGGACTTGGAAACGGTGGCCTCGGACGGCTTGCCGCCTGCTATATGGATTCTCTGGCCTCGCTGCAAATTCCGGCTATTGGATATGGCATAAGATATGAATTCGGAATATTTAAGCAGGAGCTGATAAATGGCTATCAAGCGGAGCGCGCAGATAAATGGCTTCGGTTCGGTAATCCCTGGGAGTTACCCCGCCCTGAGATTGCCTTCAATGTAAAGTTCGGCGGACGCACGGAAAGTTACACAGATGAAATCGGAAGATATTGTGTCCGCTGGATTCCTGACCGCGTTGTCCAGGGGATCGCCTATGATACGCCAGTACTCGGCTATAAAGTTGGAACCTGTAATACCCTTCGACTCTGGAAAGCGGAAGCAATCGAGTCTTTTGACTTTCAGGCTTTCAGCCATGGTGACTACTACAAAGCAGTTGACGAGAAGATCACATCCGAAAATGTGACAAAGGTTCTGTATCCCAACGACGAGCCGCTACAGGGGAAAATACTGCGGCTTGAGCAGCAGTATTTCTTTGTATCGTGCTCTCTCCAAGACATGATTCGCATCCATCTTGCACGCGGTAAAGCCCTGGACACTTTTTACGAAGCCTATGCCATACAATTAAATGATACGCACCCTTCCATCGCCATCGCCGAACTGATGCACCTGCTGGTAGATGACTACCGGATGGACTGGGAAAAGGCCTGGGAGATCACAGTGGCTGCATTTGCCTATACAAACCACACCCTGCTTCCGGAAGCTCTGGAGAAGTGGCCATTGGGTTTTATGCAGGCGCTTTTGCCAAGGCACGTGGAAATCATCATTGAAATCAACCGACGCTTCCTTGATGGTGTCAGCTCCGCAAATCCAGGGGATGAAGCGCTTGCAGGACGGCTTTCCATCATCGATGAAAAAGAGGGGGGCTTTGTCCGGATGGCCCACCTCGCCTGTGCCGGCAGCCATGCGATAAACGGCGTGGCGCGATTGCACACAGATCTCCTGAAGGGTACGGTCTTGCGCGATTTTTACAGAATCGCACCCGAAAAATTCAGCAATAAGACAAATGGCATTACTCCGCGCCGTTGGATGGCTTTGAGCAATCCGAATTTAACCGATCTGATAACAAAAAAAATCGGGGATGAATGGCTTAACGATCTTTATGAATTAAAGAAGCTTGAACCCTTTGCGGACGATGAAGCGTTCCAGGACGAATGGCGGCGTGTGAAGCGCGGCAACAAAGAGAGGCTGGCTGCAGAGATCCACAAGAAAACGGGGATCATTCTTAATTGCGATTCTCTTTTTGATATACAGGTCAAGCGCATTCACGAGTACAAGCGTCAGCACTTGAACCTTCTCCATATTATCGCCCTTTATGCCCGGATGAAATTCGATCATGCGGATGTCGCCGTGCCGAGAGTGTTTATTTTCGGCGGCAAGGCCGCACCGGGCTATTTCATGGCCAAGCTAATGATAAAACTCATTTCATCCGTCGCTGATATCGTAAACAGCGACCCCGACGTTCACGGACTGATAAAAGTTGTCTTTTACCCTGATTTCAATGTCAAAAATGCGCAGAAGATATACCCTGCCGCGGACATATCGGAGCAGATTTCGACGGCCGGCAAGGAAGCCTCCGGAACAGGCAATATGAAATTCGCTCTCAATGGCGCCCTGACCATAGGCACCCTTGACGGCGCCAATATTGAAATTCTGGAGGAAGTCGGACCGGAGAATTTTTTCCTTTTCGGACTCAATGCCGATGAGGTGGTTGCAAGAAAAGCATCCGGTTACCGGTCTGCATCAATTTATGAGTCCAGTCCGGAACTGAAGCGTGCAGTTGATCTTATAAGGGAAGGCTATTTTTCACCTGAAGACCGGCATCTTTTCAAGCCCCTTTTGGATACCCTCATGGAGGGAGATGAGTATATGCTCTTTGCCGATTTTCAATCATATATGGATTGCCAGGCCAAGGTGACGAACGCCTATCAAAACGCCGAAAACTGGTCGCGTATGTCTATCCTGACCACGGCTCGAATGGGGAAATTCTCTTCTGACCGTGCCATAAAAGAGTATTGTCGAGACGTGTGGCACGCAGAACCGGTCACTGTTGATTTATCAGGACATGTCGAATGGCGCATAGAAGACAGGGCCGCTGATCTGAAAAAGAAAAGCGGAGGCTGCCTATGAGCCTCTTCATTTGAAGAAGCTCATAGATTCCTACTGAAAAATGAGGCTCGAATCATTAGCGACTTATTGGGGAAACGATTAGATCTTAATATCAGCGAATTTATGTCAGCTTTGGACAAGAGAGGGAAGAGGTTATGCACGTATCCAATATCATTCAAATCAGCACGCCATTGGCTCCCAAGGCGATCGGCCCCTATTCGCAGGCTGTGATGTGCGGCGGCTTTCTGTTTATATCGGGTATCATCCCGATCAATCCACAAACGGGTGAATTGCTTAAAGACACGATTGAATCTGAAACCGCACTGGTTCTCGACAATCTGAAGGCCATTGTCGAGGCGGCCGGTATGACCCTTGGCCATGTGCTCAAGACGACGGTTTACCTGAGGGATCTTGGACTGTTCGGCCGTTTTAACGAGGTTTACGGACGGTATTTTTCGGATCGTCCGCCGGCGCGTGAAACGATGCAGGTGAGCGGCCTGCCGAAGGATGCATCGATTGAGATATCGGCTATCTGCGGCAAGTAACAGTGGATGCCGGCTATCGGTCTGTGGTTGCCGGTCAACGGCGGAACCGCAGTTTTCCCGTCTCCGATTTTGAGGGGTCACAAGGTAAGATTCTGCGTGAGGGACAATACCAAAAAGGGGGGCAGCGCCCCCCTTTTTGCTTCGGTTAAATTATTTCTCGGGTGCCGGTGATTGGGCTTGAGGTATCGTCGGTTTGGGAGCAGCAGTTATTTTGCCGCCAGTCTCGGCGAGCTTGTTAGGGTTGATCCGGTCCACATTGACATATTCCTTGCCGACGGTCAGAGTCGTTTCACCGGTAAGCCTGTCGATCTTGTAGAACGCCGGCGCATAGGCGTAGTTTGCGGTTACGACCTGATAGCGGGTCCAGTAAAATGCGGCAATAATGAAAAAGATAACGATAATCACAACAGTTTCCCAGAACTTATTCATATGATCCTCCTGCAAAAAGATATTTCATTTTTTCTGCGTATTCAACACGGGCTCAATGAAGCAGTCCAGCAATCACAGGCACCGTTTGCGACAAACCGGGACAAGCCGAAATGAAAGTCGAAGATTATTCGATGGGGGGTGGGATTGCAAGGGAAATGTTCAGAAAGGCTGACGTACTTTTTCATGGAGGATCTCTTTTGGGGTCATAAATTATACGTCATTGTTCGTGTTTCACGATTCCAAGGTTCAGGCTTTTCTTTATTTTTTCCGCGAGTTCATTAACTTTCGCCATTACCTCGTACTCATCAACGGTCAAGAGACGCCGGTTTCGCATGACCACGCGACCGTTGATGATGACGGTATCGACATCACTTCCCTGGGCGGCATATACGATGTGAGAAAAGGCATTGTAGACGGGGGTCAGATGGGGTTTGTTGAAGTCGATCATGATCAGATCAGCCTTCAGTCCGACGCGGAGCTCTCCGGTGACGCCATTCAAACAAAGGGCGTGCGCGCCCATGCGCGTGGCCATATCAAGAACCGTATGGGCTTTCATAACGGTCGGATCGCGGAGTTGTACTTTGTGGAGTTTGGCAGTGGTGTCAATTTCCTGCAGCATGTCCAGGTTGTTGTTGCTGGCGCAGCCATCCGTACCGATCCCCACATTCATGCCCGCATTGAGCATGGCAGGAACGGGAGCGACGCCCGACGCCAATTTCATATTGCTTTCGGGGTTGTGGATCACCGAGGCGCCGGAGGCGGCGAAGATTTCGATATCGCGGGGCGTCATATGAACGCCATGAAAGGCGATGAATCGTTCACTCAAGAAGCCGCGCTCTTTCAGAAATGCCGTCGGCCCTTCTTTAAATTTTGTGTGCAACAGCGCGAACTCGGCTGCCGTTTCGAGGTAGTGAACACCCATGGGCAGATTGTAAGTATCTGCAAGTTTTTTCCCTTTCATGAGCAGATCCGGTGAGCAGGTGTAGAGAGAATGGGGTTGAATAACCAGGTTAACCAGGTCATGGTTGTTCCATTTTTCGATGAGCGATTGGGTGTAGGCCAGTCCTTCTGCGGGGGTCTTGGTGTTCGGCGAGGGGAAGTCGATAAGCACGCCACCCAGGAGACATCGCATCCCGGCTGTAGTGGCTGCCTGCGCAGCGGCGTCTTCAAAGAAATACATGTCGCAGAAAGTGGTGGTTCCGGACCGCATCATCTCGATACACGCCAGCAGAGTGCCCCAATAAACGAATTCGCAAGTAACGTGACGGGCTTCTGCCGGGAAAATGTAATGATGGAGCCAGTCCTCCAGCCCCAAATCGTCTGCGAGTCCTCTGAAGCAAGTCATGGCGGCATGCGTATGACCGTTGATCAGGCCGGGCATAACGACGCAACCGGTTGCATCAATGATTTCAGAAGCGGACCACGTATTGAGCAGGGTCGTCCGATCTCCGATGTCGCAGATCCGATCGGCAGTAATGGCAATGGCGCCGTCAATAATGGATTCTGATGAGACGGTCATCGGCAGGATGGTCCCTCCGGCAATAATCAAATCTGCATGCTTCATGTGTCGGACTCCGATATGAGACGGCCGCGCCAGCATAAGGCCGAGACGCTTGATTAGCAGGACTTTTCTAAATGCATTATCTGTAAACCGTCAAATTATCAATAAAATCTTGACAGCAATTTTTAAATACTATACTTCTTAACTCCTTCTGATCGATCACTGGCCTGGGTGGCGGAATTGGTAGACGCAAGGGACTTAAAATCCCTCGATCCTTGCGATTGTGTGGGTTCGATTCCCACCCCAGGCACCATGTTTATTGGTTGTCATTTTTCATTTTTCCCTAAAAATACTTATAACGGATTCAAAGCGTTCCGGAGCAAGTTCCAGAAAACGCCTATCTTTAATGAAGATTATTCGCCCGCCTGATAAATACCCAACGCTAGATCCTAATAAAATACAACCCAAAGAATCTGTTTCGGTGTTCCCAGCGTGAAACAAAACAGCAGAATGCCCGAGGCTTTGGCTCACAGAAGAATTGAAGACTCTTTGGAGCAAGCTCCGGCGGATCCCCGATTCCCAAGGTAACTGCTTTTTCCCGATTCGCTAAAGAATTCAAGAAATCTATTGATGATGCCGATTAGCTAGGTATGCATTAGAAGGGGTATTATCGTTATCATTTCAACTTCATAAAAAGGAGGGGCCTCATGTCGGAGTCTGATGCCATAACAACCATGGATCAAGCGGTAAAGTTAATGTCCGAAAGGGAAGGTAAGTACTTAACGTTCATTCTTGCAGGTGAGGAATACGGGATCGGTATCCTGAAAATTAAAGAGATCATCGGCATGATGACGATTACCAATATCCCTCAGACGCCGCCATTCGTAAAGGGAGTTATCAATCTCCGTGGGAAGGTTATTCCCGTAATTGACCTGAGGCTCAAGTTCGGAATGGAGCCGATGGAGTACACAGACAGAACCTGCATTATCGTCGTAGAGATAAAATCCGAATCAGGAGATGTTCGAATCGGCATCGTTGTGGATACCGTTTCAGAGGTTTTGAATATTCGAGGAGGTGAGATCGAAAACGCTCCCGCTTTTGGCACTGACGTCAACACGAATTTTATTCTCGGAATGGCCAAGGTAGGCGGTGGCGTCAAGATCCTTCTGGATATTGATAAAGTCATGAATGCAGAAGATTTAGCGGCTTTGCCCTCTGCATCATAAATAGCTCAGGTAAAAAAATGAAGGACGCCGATCAAGTGCACCCGAGTGTGCTGGCAATCGGCTTTCTGGCGGGATGTCATCTTTGTTGATGCATGGCATGCATCCAAGAATGTCTTGTAAATAAAAAAAAGGTGGACTGCTTAACGGCTATTTGTTGGGGACGGGTGTAACAGTACCATACGGTATTTTTTGTGGAAACGCTAGATTCAGAGCATATATCGGATGTAGCCGTGAATGATCTCCGGATCGGCATGCACATCGTGTTGCCGACCAGTTGGTTTAAACACCCATTTTTAAAGAATCAATTCAGACTATCTTCCGAAAAAGAAATCGAAAAGCTTTCCAAATGCGGCGTTACGAGTGTCCAGGTGGATTTCTCCAAGAGTCATTTTCAGTCCCCTGACCGGAAGACCGATGAGATCAATGAGAGCCGACCACCCAAGAAGTGGAAGCCGCAGGATATTGTGCCTCATGAATTGATACAGGTCATGACGAGCAAGAGCATTGCGCCTGAGAAGAAGGCCGCTGTCGTAAAGAAAACGTCCCTTGTGCTCATGCAGAGGCTTCTGCAGGATCCATCCGCGCAGAATATTCGGGAGGCAAAAAAGGGAATATTTAAGGTGGTGGATTGTATCATTTCCGAGGACGATACCTCCCACTGTTTGCTAAATATCACAAATCACGATTTATACACTTACACACATTCTGTTAATGTCGGTTTTCTGTCTCTTCTCCTGGCCAAGAAGATATTCAATGGCTCTCAGGATCACAATATTCGTGAATTGGGCGCCGGTTTTTTTCTCCATGATCTTGGCAAGGTCCGTGTCAATTCGACAATCATTAATAAACCTGGGAAGTTGACGGAAAACGAAATGGAGATCGTGCGTCGGCATCCGATAGAGGGAGCCAAGATTCTGGCTGATTCGAAACAGCTGAATGAGGAAAGTAAAATTATTGTCATGGAGCATCATGAGAGGGCAGACGGCAGTGGTTATCCAAATGGTTTAAAACGTGATGCCATTCACCTCTATGCACGCATCTGTTCCATCGCAGACGTCTATGATGCCCTTCATTCTGAACGTCCCTATAAAGAAAGGCTCAATCCATTCGATTCATTGAAGGTCATGCGCGATCAAATGATGAGCCATTTTCAGCGGGATTTGTTTGAAAAATTTGTTATGCTTTTTGTCTGAACGGCAGCACTTGCTTGCTCTCCCTAATATCTTTTCTTTCATTCTGTCATTTTTTTGCCCTCCGATTGCAATCTGATTTGCTGTGAAACGCCGAGGTTCAATTGCCAAATCAAATCATGCTTGACCCGCTCATATTGTGGGTGCTATGCGAAGCTCATATGGTTCAATAAGATATCTTGATCAGATTATCAATTCAAGGTTAACGGAGGGTATCATGAAAATCATATTGTTGGGTGCGCCTGGAGCGGGCAAAGGCACCATTGCGAAGCTGCTTACGGAATACGACGGCTCGGTTCAGATCTCCACGGGAGATATCTTGCGGGCTGCTGTCAGAGCAGGGTCAGATCTCGGTAAAGAGGCGAAGTCGTATATGGACAGAGGGGACCTCGTGCCGGATGAGTTGATTATGAGGATTATGGAGACGCGTCTTCAGGAAAAGGATTGTGAGAAGGGATTTTTGCTTGACGGCTTCCCCAGAACGATTCCTCAGGCAGAGGCGTTGGACAACTTGATGAAAAAACTTGGTATTGCGCTTGACCTTGTCGTGAACCTTGATGTTCCGAAAGAGGTCATTCTTGATCGATTGACAACGCGGCGAACCTGTTCGAATCCGGATTGTCAGGAAATCTATAATGTGAAGACAAAACCGGCCTCGCCGGAAGGCAAATGTTTAAAGTGCGGTAGTTCGGTTATTCAGAGGGACGATGAGACAGAAGAGGCGATCAGCTATCGCCTGGAGACCTACAACGCCAAGACGGCCCCCTTGGCGCAGTATTATGAAACATCCGGTTTACTTAATAACTTTAAGACGGTCAGCAGCAGCGAAACCGTTGAAGCCATTAAGGCAGCATTAGGACACTAACGAAGGACGGCCCCGTAAAGGCAGGATGATGCAATTTTACGGGGCCGCCCCTTTTAGGTGTTTTTAACTCGAAACCCGAAACCGGAAACGCTAAACTTTTTATTATGATCGATTATGCAAAAGAGTTAAATAATGAACAGTATCAAGCTGTGATGGCAGATGATGGCCCGATTCTCGTCATTGCCGGGGCCGGCAGCGGCAAGACGCGTACGCTGACTTATCGTGTTGCGCGCCTGATTGAATCCGGTGTTCCGCCTGAGTGCATCTTTCTGGCCACGTTTACGAACAAGTCCGCCCGTGAGATGCTCTCGCGCGTAGCCAAGTTAACCGGCGTGGATGTAACTCGTCTATGGGGAGGGACATTTCATCATATCGCCAATGTGATTCTCCGGCGTGAGGGACATCTGATCGGTATTGAGAGGAACTTTGCGATCATCGATGAAGAGGATGCCAACCAGATCGTCAATACCTGCATCATGCAGCTGGAAATCGATCCGAAGGCGGATGGGTTTCCGAAGCCCTCTGTCGTTCGTGATATCATCAGTTATGCCTTGAACACGAACGATACGATTGACCTGGTGACCGGGCGAAAATATCCGTCTCATGCCCACTGGACTGATCATTTCATCGAACTTGCCAACCACTACGCCCTAAGAAAGCGTCAGAGCAATGTGTTGGATTTTGACGATCTTCTGATCAAGTGGCGCGATCTTCTCAGAGGACATCACGACGTGCGACAGCGTTACGCGGAAAGATTCAGGCATATCCTGGTCGATGAGTACCAGGACACAAATCTCATTCAGGCTGAGCTGCTCGACCTGCTGGCATCGCATCATCGGTGCTTGATGGCCGTCGGCGATGATTCCCAGAGCATATATTCCTTCCGGGGTGCGGATTTCGAAAACATTCTTCGGTTTCCGGATCGATATCCCGACGTAAAGGTCTTCAAACTGCAGACAAACTATCGCAGTACGCCGGAGATTCTCAACCTTGCGAATCGCAGCATCCAGTATAATGAGCTTCAGTTCCAGAAGGAACTCCGATCCATTCGTCAGTCGGGACCGCGGCCCGTTGTCGTGCCGTTAGGCAGTGTGAATCAGCAGGCGAATTTTGTCTCTCAGCGCATTATCGAACACCTTCGCCAGGGGGTTCCGTTTCGTGAGATCGCTGTGTTGTATCGTGCCCATTATCACTCGATGGAGCTTCAAATGGAACTGACCCGTCGAGGCATTCCGTTCGAGATTCGTTCCGGAATTCGTTTTTTTGACCAGGCTCATATCAAGGACGCGGCGGCTTATATGCGAATCATTGCCAATCCGCAGGATGAAACGGCCTGGAAAAGGGTGTTCGGTCTCTATCCAGGGGTGGGAAAGCTTACAGCCGACAAACTCTGGGCCTATCTTGCCTCGCAAATGGATCCGTTGCGGGCGGTGGCCGACGAGGCTTTTCTGAAGCGCTGCAGCAAGAAGGCACGTCCCGGTCTCGAAAGGTTTGTTAAGCTCCTGGAAATTCTGAGCGATCCGGTGAATCAGGAATTTCCGGCACGTATGATCAGCTACATTCTTGATGGCGGTTATCGTGGATATCTTCAGGTGTCCTACTCGGATTACGCTTCAAGGGAAGATGATCTGAATCAGCTTGCCGGTTATGCGACCAAGTTCCAGAGCTTGCATGAGTTTCTGAGCGAGCTGGCACTTTTTGCGAACATTGCTGAAAATGAGACGACGAACGACTCTGTTAGCGATGAAAAAATCGTGATGACAACCGTGCATCAGGCCAAGGGGCTGGAATGGTCAGTGGTTTTTATTATCGGCTGTGCTGAAGGTATGATGCCCCTCTCCAGGGCGCTGCGCGATGAGGGGGGACTGGAAGAAGAAAGACGCCTTTTCTATGTCGCGACGACCCGTGCGAAGGATCGACTCTATTTTTGTCATCCTGCCGTGGACTATGGACGGGGACAGGGCGCAACGGTTTTGAGTCCGTCCCGTTTCATTCAGGAGTTGGCCCCCTTGCGCGGCGAACGCCTGGACTGTCCCTATGAGAAATGGCAGGTGTCGGATACTTTTGTTGAAGACTGAGCAGAGCATGCGGTACGTCTTCATGCTTTCACATGCCACCATCAATAATTGAAGCCGCAGCATGCGAATAACATGTGCGGCTTCAATATGCCGGAATCCATTTTTTAAGGTTTTCTATTTTTTTTCTGCCTTCTTTTTCGTTTCGTATTCCGCCTTGAGAGCAATGTGCGTCGCCTCGGCAATATCTTCTAGGCGCTTCGCGAAATCCTCGAATTTGATATCGAGGCCAAAGATACCAACCATCTCGTCCTTTTCGTCTATAATGGGCGCCGAAACCGTGATGCAAAGTGCGCCCGTCATCTTGGAGATATAGAAATCAGTAACATGGATTTTCCCGGTTTTGAGAGGCTCCAGGAACCAAGCACGATCCGAATAATCCGTTCCGATACCGAAATTCTCGTATTTGGCCCGATCTGCAATGGCCGTGATATTCTTCGTCGTCTTCTTGCCGTTCAGATCGACGACGTAAGCAAACTGGATCGAGGGATTTTCGTCGATGACCTGCTGCATAATCGGTTCCTGGCGGGCCGGATCCATCGAGATGAGATCGGGGTTCTGGATCACTTGCTCCACAACCGCAATCGCAACCTGAGCGGCCTTGTACTTGATCTTTTCCAGATCGGACATGAAGAGTTCGGGGAGATATTTGCGGACAAGTTTTTCCATCTCTTCATGGGAGATGCTGGTTACGCGGCCGTCTTCGTAAGCCTTCATGATCAACTTGCTGATCATGGAAATGCCCGGATGGCGTTTATCTACCTGGTCGTCTCCTTCCAGTTCGAGGTGGGTATTGATCCAGTGGGCAATGCCCGCTTTCCCGGACTTGTCGGTAATATCGAGCGTAATCGGGCGTTTCAGAATTTTCGTCGTATCGAAGATGTTATAAATCTCCTCATTTTTAATGAGGCCGTCCAGGTGGATGCCAGCGCGCGTTACATTGAAGTCGGCACCGACAAATGGCAGGTTGGCGGGAATCTTGACGCCGATCTCGTTTTCAAAGTAATGCGCGATATCGGTGATAGCCGTCGTATCGATGTCGAAGTGTTCGCCCTTTAAAGCGATATATTCAATAATGAGTGCTTCAATGGCGGCATTGCCCGTTCGTTCACCGATGCCGAGCATGGTGCCGTTTGCGCCGCTACAGCCATAAAGCCAGGCTGTCGTCGCGTTGATGACCGCCTTGTGGAAATCGTTATGGCCGTGCCATTCCAGAAGGTTGCCCGGTACGGCCGCGTCGTCGATGAAGGCGCGCACCACCTTGTCAACGCTTCGGGGCATGGCGGCGCCGGGATAGGGCACACCGTAGCCAAGCGTGTCGCAGAGGCGGATCTTGATATCGATGCCGCTTTCTTCGCGGAGTTTCATTAGCTCAATAGCGAAGGGAATGCAAAAGCCATAGATATCCGCACGTGTGATATCCTCAAAATGGCATCTCGGTATGATTCCCGCATCCAGGATCGACTTGACGATGCCCAGATAGTTGTCCATGACCTGTCTGCGCGTCTGGTTCAGTTTGAGGAAAATATGGTAATCCGATACCGAGGTCAGGATACCTGTTTCCTTAAGACCGGCGGCCTTGACGAGGGGCACGTCTTCCTTTGCGGAGCGAATCCAGCCGGTAATCTGTGGAAAGGGTAGTCCCAGTTCCTGGCATTTTGCCACAGCTTCCCGGTCCCTGTTGCTGTAAAGGAAAAATTCGCTCTGACGAATGACGCCCGTCTTGCCTCCCAGTCGGCTGATCATTTTGAAGAGCTCCACGACCTGTTGAACCGTATAGGGGGGTCGTGACTGTTGCCCGTCGCGAAATGTGGTGTCCGTAATGAAGATGTCTTCAGCCGGGTTGATAGGGATCATCTTGTAATCGAAATCGATCCGACTCACCTCGTCATAGGGGAAGACGTCTTTTTGGAGATTAGGCTCGTCGATATCGACCAACTCATGCCTCCAGAATTTTGAGTGCTGGTGTTTCAACACGTTTCTATCAAAGCGCTTGTTCATCAATCTCTCCATCACTAATTCAGCTTACAATTTTAAGTGACAGTTCCATAAGTTGTTCAACACTGACTTTGCTCGGGGCGTCTGTCATGAGACAAGATGCCTTCTGCGTTTTCGGGAACGCGATCACGTCTCGGATGGATTCGGCGCCGGCCATGATCATGATCAGGCGGTCGAGCCCAAAGGCGATGCCGCCGTGGGGCGGCGCGCCGAATTCAAGGGCCTCCAGCAGGAAGCCGAATTTCGAACGGGCTGTTTCGTCGTCAAGGCCGAGGGCCTTGAAGACCGTCGCCTGCACGTCCGTCCGGTGGATACGGATGCTGCCACCGCCGATTTCAGAGCCGTTCAGCACCAGGTCATAGGCCCGGGCACGTACCCTGCCGGGATCGCTCTCCAGGTGAGGCAAGTCCTCGATCATCGGTGAGGTAAAGGGATGATGCGTCGAGACATAACGTTTTTCGGACTCGCTGTACTCCATGAGCGGGAATTCCGTGACCCACACGAATGAGAAGTTCGATAGATCGATCAAATTCAGTTTTTTGGCGAGGTGCACTCTCAGGTTGCCCAGCGCGTCATGGACGATTTTGGTGGCGTCGGCGCCGAAGAGGATGATGTCTCCCTCTTTGGCCTCCATGAGGCTGTTGATGGCCGTCACTTCTTCAGCCGTCAGGAACTTGAAGATCGGCGAAGTCCAGCCGTCGGCGGTCAGGCGTGCCCAGGCAAGGCCCTTGGCCCCATAGCCCGCGACAAATTCGGCCAGTCCATCGAGATCCTTGCGTGAAAGTGCACTGGCATTATCCACCTTGATGGCCTTGACGCAACCGCCGCCGTCAATGGCCTCGCGGAAGACCTTGAAACTGGAGGCTTTTAGCACGTTGGTCAGATCGCGCAATTCCAGCCCGAAGCGCATGTCAGGGTTGTCCTTGCCAAAGCGTGCAATGGCATCGCGATAGGCGATTCGCTTGAACGGCGTCGTCAATTCCAGGCCAATGCCTGCCTTGAAGACGTGGGCGATCAGCCCCTCCATGATCTGGATGATGTCGTCCTCGGTGATAAAGGACATTTCAATATCGATCTGGGTAAACTCCGGCTGACGGTCCGCGCGCAGGTCCTCGTCGCGGAAGCACTTGACGATTTGAAAATAACGGTCGAATCCGGAGACCATCAGAAGCTGCTTGAAGATTTGCGGCGATTGCGGCAAGGCGTAAAACGTCCCCTCGTTAATGCGGCTCGGAACGAGGTAATCCCGCGCGCCTTCCGGCGTGCTTTTTGTGAGGAATGGCGTTTCCACCTCGATAAAGCCGCTATCGGACAGATACGTGCGCGCAGCCGCGGCTACGACGCTTCTCAATAGCAGATTCTTTTGAATTGCAGGCCGTCTCAGGTCCAGGTAGCGGTATCTGAGCCTTATGTTTTCGTTGATGTCACCGCCACCTTCGAGCAAGAAGGGTGGCGTCTTCGACTCGCTCAGAATTTCCAGCTGATTGATAATCACCTCGATGCCGCCTGTCTGCAGTTCGGGATTTTCCATGCCGGCCGGACGGGTATTGACAATGCCCTTGACGGCGAGAACGAATTCGCTACGGATGCGGTGCGCCTCGGCATGAGCCTCGGTAGCGCCTTCCGGATTGAAGACAATCTGAACGAGACCGGTGCGGTCACGAAGGTCAACAAAGATGACGCCGCCGTGGTCTCTTCTACGATGCGCCCAGCCCATCAGAATGACCTCTTTGTTTGCATCTTCAGTGCGAAGATCGCCGCAGTAATGGGTTCTTTTCAGTTCCGTGATAAATGCCGACAATGTATTTACCCCTCTTTCACTTTATTCATAATGGTTTCGGCCAGGTGATCGAAGTTGTCCAGGCTGATTTTCTCCTGGGTTCCTGAGACCATGTCTCTCAATTCCGCCGTGCCTTCATTGATTTCATTTTCACCCAGAATAAGGGCGGTTCGAGCCTTCAACTTGTCGGCTCGCTTCATTTGGCTCTTCAAACTCTTGTCGCCGTAACCCATGTCAGCACGGATGCCGAGCATTCGGAAATAGTTGCAGAGAGCGAAACTCCAGGCCTTTGCCACCTCTCCAAGCGGCGCGATGTACAGGGCCGGGCCGGGTGTGAGTTCCGCCTCGGTGATCGGGATAAGAGCCGCAAGTCGTTCAAGACCAACGGCAAAACCGATACCCGGGCTATCGGGACCGCCGAGCTCCTTGACCAGGCCGTTATAGCGTCCCCCTCCGGCAACGGCGTTCTGTGCGCCCAAGGCGGTTGTCGTCACTTCAAAGGCAGTGCGCGTGTAATAATCAAGCCCTCGAACCATTCGGGGATTCACTTTGAAGGGTACATCGAAGATGTCGAGGTAGTCCCTAACCGAATTGAAGTGGACTGTGCACTCAGGGCAGATACTTTCCATGAGCGTCGGCGAATCGTGCAGGGCCTTCTTGCAGCCCTCCACCTTGCAGTCGAATATTCGCAGGGGATTGATCCGGAGTCTCCGGACGCAGTCAGGGCACAGATCATGCTCCCTGCCGTAGAGATAAGCAGTGATTTTTTCGCGAAAAGCCGGACGACATACCGGACATCCCAGCGAATTGATCTCCAGGTCGATAGCGGTCAGGTCGACGCTCTTGAGGAAGTGGATCAGCATCAGGATCAGTTCTGCGTCGATGGACGGATCGTCCAGGCCGAGCACTTCGACGTTGATTTGGTGAAACTGGCGGAACCGGCCTTTCTGCGGCCGCTCGCGACGGAACATCGGCCCGATGGTAAAGAGTTTGGACAGGGGTTCTACCGTATGCAATGCATGTTCGATATAGGCACGAATGACGCCGGCGGTTGCCTCCGGTCGGAGCGAAAGACGTTCATTTCCCCTGTCCGTGAAGGCATACATCTCCTTTTCGACGATATCTGTACCGTCGCCGATTCCCCTGACAAACAGATCGGTTTTTTCCAGGATGGGAACCTTGAGCTCGCGAAAGCCGAAGTCGGTGAAGATCTCCCGAGCGATTCTTTCAATGTATTGCCACCTTTCGGTCTCACCCGGAAGGATGTCTTTAAAGCCTTTGATGGCGGTAATGGCTTCCATATGGATCATGCGCTCCAAGTTGTTGATTTGAGACAAGGAAACCTAACACATGGGGGTGGGAAACGCAATACCATAGTAAGGATTTAATAGGCTATGGCGTTATGGGCGCGAGTTTATTGGCTTCGGCGTCAGGGTACAGAAAACTGGTGACGGATGTGATCCTTTTGCGGTCTGTTTCTATCGTAATCGCCCCCTCCTGATCCGTACGCCGGATATCAATACCAAGCGCCGCATAACGTTTCAGGATCTCCTGATGGGGAAGTCCGAAGACATTGTCCCTGCCGCAGCTGAAGACGGCAATTTGAGGGTGAACCCTTTTTAAAAAAGGCAGTGAATTGGAAAAGCGGCTGCCGTGGTGAGGGGCCAGAAGTATATCGGCGCGGATGTTCCAGTGTTGCTTCAACAGTCGCGCTTCAACGGCTGACGATATATCCCCCGGAAAGAGAAAAGAAACCCGACCGTAGGAAAGGCGGACGACGAGGGAGTTGTCGTTCAGGTCGTCATCGGCGTCCAATGACGCAGCAGACCGGCGCTTGGGCAGAGGGTTATCGATGCTCATTATTGCCGGTCCTATTGCGATTGTTTGTCCGGCGTGCATAACCCGGTGTGCAATTTTCTCCTCCGACATGATCCGCCTGAAGAGCACGTATTGTTCATCGTCGATGACCTGGCCATTGGAGAAGACCTCTCGGACGGCAAAGTTCTGCAAAATGAAAATCAGACCGTAGAGGTGGTCCGGATGGGGGTGGGTCAGGACGACCGTATCGATCGCGGTTATTTTCTCATGCCAGAGAAAAGGGGCGAGAACGTTGCGGCCGATGTCGAAACGGCCGTTGAAGAAACCGCCGCCGTCGATCAGGATCGTCTTGCCGCCTGGGAGGCGGACAAATGATGCGCTGCCCTGTGCAACGTCGAGATAGGTGACGATCAGCTTTTTTTGCTGATGCGTGCTGACATGGATCGTTATCCCGTCAACAACAAAAAAAAGAGTGGATGCCAGCGCCGTTGCTACGGCGATCCGGAACTTCCAAAACGGCGTCGTCGGATCACGACGGATTATGCGTTCGCCGATCAGAACGGTGGCGATAACGAGGAGAACGTAGAAAACAATTTCCAAGACGGTCGGCGTGGCAACGTAGATCGAGGCAAAGCTCAGTGAAGACAGACGCTCGACAATAGCAATGCTGATACGGATTAACAACGCCGCCAGCTTGATCACCCAGATGGTCGGTGCTGTGGAAATCAGGGCAAAAAGAATAATACCGATGCTCAGGAACGTTACGATATAGCCCATGAGGGGGATCAGGAGCAGGTTTCCTGCAAGGACCGTCAGGGAAAAGGTGTTGAAATAGCGTGTTGTCAATGGAATGGCGCCGAGCGTAGCGGCGGTCGTGACCAGCACAAACAGGTAGAAGGTGTGCGCGACGCGTCGGCTGCGGGAGATGCCGTGAAGCTTCTCGACTGGAGACGACGGAGAAATCGGCCAGGTCAATTTTGGAACAATGAAAATGATTGCCGCGACGGTCACGAACGAAAGCTGAAACGATATGTCGAAAAGGGCAGGGGGGTACCCTGCGAGAATCGCCAGGCCGGCGAGGCAGAGCGTATTGGGAAGGTCGCGGTCTCGGCCCCACACAACGGCAACGGCCAGGATCAGGATCATCAGGGTTGCACGCAGGACCGACATGCCCATGCCGGCGATGAAGGCATAGAGGATAACCGGAAAGGCCGATAGAACGACGGCACATTTTAGTGCGTTTCCGTGCAGGAGCAGTTTTTTCGATAATTTCAGCAGAAAGGTGCATAACGCGATAAAGATCATATAGACAATACCGATATTGAATCCGGAAATGGCAAGGATGTGCGTCGTGCCGGTCCGGTTGAAGTAGGTCTGAATATCTTTCTGGATTTCATGCTGTTCTCCGAGGACCATGGCGATGAGAACGGCTGCTTCTCTTTGGGGGGCATTATGACGGATGAGATAGCGCAGTTGATCGCGAAACCGCTCGATCGTGATATCAAACAGATTGGCGTGAAGGTGTCGTATGACGATGATTTCAGCGGGGTCCTCAATATAGCCGCGAACGAGGATGCCTTTGAGCCTCAGAAAACGTTCGTAGTCGAATCGTCCTGGATTATTGAAGTTGTGCGGTTGCTTTAGCTTGACGCGTGTGCGGATGAAATCGCCGTAGCGGGGCATCGGCTCAACGCCATTGACACTCAGGAGAACCTTGCCCGTGACCTTAACGCCGACACCATTTTGGACGACATGGGTTGCCTGTATTACGAGATCTGTTTTTTCGGCGCCTCTTTCGGGCACTTCGATAACGACACCTTCCAGGCCGATCGGCGGGGTTTCGGGAAGATTGACGACGTGAATCGGATCCGGGGGCATGTAGAGATAGGGGTTGATCGCGAGCGACCCCAGAAGCATGAGACTTAGGCAGAGTGCGGAAAACGTCGCAGTTTTGAATTTGTTCAGTATCGCGACCGTCAGCAGGATCAGCGTCGCAATCAGAGCTCCCCATAGATGAGAATTAGGAATTTGCAGAGAACTGCCGATAATAATTCCGATTATAAAAGAGGCAGCGATGGGGATGAAGGGGGTTTGCATATCTCATATTTTCCCTTTAAAAATGTGGTCTAATAACTAATAAAATTGACAGATAAATTGAGATTAATATATAGAAGAAAAGCTCGATTCGCAAAAGAAAAAGGAATGACAGCAACTAACCATCAGGCAACGTTGAAAATCGGATGGCTCCTGCTAATTCGAGTAGCCGTGGCGATCTTTCTGTTGGCAGTCGTTGCCTTCATCGAACTGAAAGGAGCCGAATCTCCGATCGGTGCGACGCACCGGGCGCTCTATTATCTGTTCGGTTCGGCCTGTCTCGTTTCGATCCTGGCCGCGCTCTTGGATCGACGTTTCAAACTGGGGCGTCGTCTCATCCCCATTATCGGTCTTGTCGATCTCTTATTGGTGACGACGCTGGTGCAGGTGACCGGAGGCATGACCAGTGTCTATTCGATTATTTACCCACTGGTCGTAATTTACGGAGCTCTTTTGGGAGGCAGCGGCTGCGGTTATCTCTTTGCCGGAACAGCAGTCGCTCTCTATGCGATTTTGCTGATTGCAGGTCAAGCTGAGGGGACTTACGGACAAGTTATTGCAAAGGTGATAACGCAAGGCGGGTCTCTTTTCGTCATCGCCGGGCTGACGAGTTTTGCCGTAGCGCGGGAAAGGCGGCTGCGAGCGAGCCTGGACGCACAAGAGGACGCGTTCCGTAATCTCGATCTGCTTCACCGCAACATCATCCAGTCGATCGACACGGGTATCTTTACCCTCGACTTGGCTGGGAAGATAAAGAGTTTCAACCATGCGGCTGAGGCGATTAGCGGATGGCGAGAAAAGGAAGCGGTGGGGCGCGCGGTATGGGAACTTTTCCCCCGGTTTTCTCAGATACAGCCAGATTGCCGGGCACTGCGAGCAAGTGCAGGAGAACGTTTTGAGATGGCAGTCCATACGGGACAAGGCGCTGAGGCTATGGTTGGCTATTCCCTTTCTCCCTTGCTGAACCATGGCGGTGAGCGAATTGGCCACATCGTCATCTTTCAGGACATTACGCGGATTAAGGAGATGGAGACACAGATAGAGAAGAGTCGGAAGATGGCGCTTATCGGAGAGATGTCTGCCGGACTCGCTCATGAAATGCGAAATCCCCTGGCAGCGATCGGCGGTTCCATCCAGCTTCTGAGGCAGGGACTTGCACTTTCTGACAGCGACGAGCGACTGATGCAGATCATCCTGAGGGGCAAGGAGCAACTCGAGGTTTTTCTTAGGGACTTTCTTCTCCTTTCCCGGCCGGCTCGCGGAGGGACCGAGCCGATTGACATTGATGCCCTGATTGAAGAAGTCCTTGAAACGGTTCGATATGGTCAGGGCTGGAATGATCGCATTGAGGTCACTCGTCCCCCCGGTATTGGTGAAATGAATATGATCTCCGGCAACCGATCGGAGGTCCGTCAGGCGCTGATGAATATCATTCTCAATGCTGTTCAGGCCATGCCGGATGGAGGCGCCCTGGATGTTCAGACAGAGGTTGTTCGCTATGATGGCGGTTCGATGCTGGGCGTTGCGGTTCGGGATACAGGTTGCGGCATAGATGATGAGACGCTGAGGCGAATTTTCGAGCCGTTTTTCACCAGTAAAGAAACGGGAACGGGGCTTGGCCTCGCCATTGTAGCCCGTGTTATGGATAGTCACGGTGGAAAGGTTCTGGTTGACAGCCGGCCGGGAGCAGGAACGACAATGACGCTGCTCTTCCCGTCGGGTGATGTAAACAGGAAGGAATGAGTGGGATGGCCAATATCCTTGTCGTGGATGACGACCGTGGGGTTCGTGAGTTTCTCCAGATTATGCTGGAGCGGGAGGGCTATGCTGTCTCGTGCGCAGAGTCCGGGAAAGAGGCCTTGACGCTTTTTAAGGCAAAGAATGCGGACCTCATTCTCACGGATCTCAAGATGCCGAAGATGGATGGCATTGATCTGCTCAAGGAAATCAAGGCAATCAACCCGGATGCGGCTGTCATTCTCCTTACGGCGCATGCCTCCAGCGATACGGCAGTGGCCGCGATGCAGGAGGGGGCCTTCGATTACATCGAGAAGGATTTCGACGTTGAGGATCTAAAGGCGACTGTTCGCGATGCCCTGAGGAAAAAGGGGATTGAGGCGGTGGATGTGACCCCGAAGACCAATGGTGACGATCCCGGCGTCCTTGGACGGATGATCGGAAAGAGCCGGGAAATGCTCAAGGTTCACGCTATGATCCGGAAGGTGGCCAATACGACGGCCAATGTACTGATACTGGGGGAAAGCGGAACCGGCAAGGAGCTGGTGGCGCGCGCCATTCACGAAAACAGCCCGCGGCGTGCGCTACCCTTTTTGACGATCAATTGCGGCGGCATTCCGGAGAATCTGTTAGAGAGCGAGTTCTTTGGATATATGAAAGGCTCCTTTACGGGGGCCTATGCCGATCGTCCCGGACTGCTGGAGCAGGCCCATAAAGGAACAGTTTTCCTTGATGAAATAGGTGACTTGCCACAAGTTCTTCAAGTGAAGCTTTTAAGAGCCGTACAGGAAAAGACCTTTCGTCGAATCGGTGGTTCTGAGGATATCAAGGTCGATGTCCGGATCGTTTCAGCCACCAATAAAGATCTGTCGGAAAGCGTCAAGAAGGGAACCTTTCGCGAGGACCTGTTCTATAGACTAAACGTCATTCCCATCCGGATTCCGCCTCTCCGCGAGCGGACAGAGGATATCCCCATCCTGGCGCAGTATTTCCTGGAAAAATATGCAAGGGAATTCGGGAAGGAAGTTCGCAAGATTTCCGTTTATGCCCTGGAGCTTCTGAGCCGCTATCCTTTTCCGGGCAATATCCGGGAACTGGAAAATATCATCGAAAGGAGCGTTGCTCTGGAGGGTGGCAATATCATCCTTCCGGAGAATCTCATTATCGCCGGGGAGGAGTCGGGACAGGCATATGGCGCTCAGACCAGCATGAGGGCATTTCCGGCGGACGGGGTTGATTTAAATGAGGAGTTGGCCGAAACGGAACGACAGTGGGTCAAGGCAGCCCTGCAAAAGTCAGGCGGTTCTAAAACAAAGGCCGCAGCTTTTCTGAAGATCAGCCGCGACTCTCTGAACTATCGGATCGAACGCCTCAAGATGGATTAATCTGGCACTGGAGATGCGTCAAATTCACACACATCTGGGTGTCATGCGCACATGCAGAGACGGAATTATGGCGCCAGCAGCAGGGGCAAAAACGAACCATTGTTTTAATATGATGTATTTATTAGACAAATAAAAATATTCATCCTGTTTTTATCTCATGGCACTGAGTTTGCTTTAACAAAGACAAACGCAGCAATAAGCATCGTGGTTTACAGGATGATCGAAATAGAAAACTTAAAAGCAAGGACAAAAAGGAGGACATGACAATGAAGGTATTCAGAAAAAGAGAAAAGGGTTTCACGCTTGTCGAGTTGATGATCGTTATCGCGATTATCGGTATTCTGGCGGCGATCGCCATTCCGCAGTTCAACGCCTATCGCCAGAGAGGGTTTGACGCCTCGGCCCGCTCCGATGCAAGATCGTTCTATGCTGCATGCGTGGCGTCGGCAACCGGTACGACGGATCTAACTTTTGGTGCAGGTACCCTTCCTGCAGGGTTTGTTATGTCCCAGGGCGTTGCCGTTACGAGCGGAACTTTTACTTACACGGCAGCAACAGGTGCGATTGCTTGCACCACCGCGTTTAAACATGGTCAGGGGATCCATACCTACACGCTTAACGATACGGGTGCCATTACTGAAAGCTAACACTATTTCATAATGCAGAGGGGGCTTTTACCAGAAAGCCCCCTTTTTTTATGCCGATTCCTGATTTTTGCTCCTGAAATAAATCCGCACCGGCGTCTTGTCAAATCCAAACGCTTCCCGGATTCTATTCATCAAATATCGTCGATATGAAAAATGGATCGCCTTCGGCTCCTTCACAAATAGGACGAAGGTCGGCGGTTTGACGGACGCCTGTGTCGCGAAGTTGATCGGGTTCGGACGGTTGCGATGGCGCGGGGCCGGATTTTCCGCGAGGAAAGCGCGGATCTGACGGTTGAGCTCCGAGGTCTGTATCCGTCTGGTGTACTGGGCGTAGCAGTCTTCGATTACATCGAAGAGCGTATGAACGCGTTGTCCGGTCAACGCCGAGATAAAGACGATCGGGGCGAAGTCCAGGAACTTCAGCTCGTCCTTGATCCTGAAGACGTACTCTCCGACGGTGCTGTTGTCCTTTTCGATCAGATCCCATTTATTCACGACCACAATACAGATGACACCCTTCTCAAGGGCGAGGCCGGCGATCTTGGCGTCCTGCTCAGCGATGCCCTGCTCGGCATCGATCAGGATGAGTGCCACGTCGGAGCGGTCCAGCGTCCGCAGGGCTTCCATGATCGTGTATTTTTCAAGCGTGAGGCTTATCCGGCTTTTGCGGCGGATGCCCGCGGTGTCGATCAGGGTATACTTGCGCTCGCCGACCTCGAAGTCGGTGTCGATCGCGTCACGCGTGGTGCCGGGCATGGGATTGACGATCGTCCGTTCATAACCGAGGATCTTGTTGACGAGCGATGATTTTCCCGCATTGGGGCGACCGATCACGGCGATGCGGATGCGGCTGTCCTCTTCCTCGGGCGGCGGTTCCGTCGCAGGAAGTTCCTTGATGACGTCGTCCATCAGGTCTCCCGTGCCGAGGCCGTGCTGCGCGGATATTGTATAGAGCTTTTCAATCCCGAGGCCATAGAACTCCATGGCGAGGTTTTCGTGCTTCGGTCCGTCAATCTTGTTGACGACGAAGAAAACGGGCTTGCCCGTCCGCCGGAGCAGATCAGTGATGTCGCGGTCCGCAGGTGTCAGGCCATCCTTTCCGTCCAAAAGAAAGATAATGACGTCTGCTTCCTCGATGGCCAGACTCGTTTGCTCCCGCATCTGCGTCAGTATCTTTTCGGTCGAGACCGGCTCGAATCCCCCCGTATCGATCAGCGTAAAGTGTCGATCCAGCCACGAGGTCTCGGCGTAGTTGCGGTCGCGCGTGGCGCCGGGCTCGTCGATGACGATGGCCTTCTTCTGCTCAGACAGCCGGTTGAAAAGGGTCGATTTGCCGACGTTTGGTCGGCCGATGATAGCGACGATTGGGTTCATTTGCTCCTCGAAAACAGTGAACAGTAAATAGTAAACAGTTAGAAAACAGGAGTCGCAATCCTATCAACGCGTTTCGCTCGTCCACTTGTCTTCGCGTGACCGTCAACGGGAACTGTAATAAAAAATCGATTTCTACTATTCACTGTTTACTGTTTACTTTCTTTTATTCATACCCCAGATCCCTAAGGTCCCTGGGATTTTCCGTCCATCTACTTCTGACCTTTACGAAGAGCTCCAGATATATCCGCGAGGCAAAGAAGCGTTCCATATCGAGACGAGCCTTGGTGCCGATCTCTTTGAGCATGGCGCCCCGTTTGCCGATGATGATCCCTTTCTGTGATTCCTTTTCGACTTGGATCGTGGCCTGGATTTTGATCAGGTTTTTGGCCTCGTCTTCTTTAAAGGTGTCGATAATGACTGCTGTTGAATAGGGAATCTCCTGCTCGGTCAGGAGGATGATCTTCTCGCGAATGGTTTCGGCTGCCAGGAAACGTTCGGAGGACTCCGTGAACTGGTCCTCGGGGAAGACAGGATCTCCCTCCGGGAGCAGCTTCAGGATGTTTTCAGTTAGAATGTCGAGGCCGTCACGCTTCCGGGCTGAAATCGGGATGATCGCGTCAAAATCATGAAGTGTTCTGAGCCGGTCTATCTGCGGCAGCAGAACATCTTTCTTAATTGCGTCGATCTTGTTAATAACCAGGATGGCAGGCAATCCGCAGCGTTTCACCGCCTCCAGAATGAAGGAATCATCGGGGTGTTCCTCTGCGCCCGCTTCCACCAGGAGCATGACCAGATCAACGGACGAGAGGGTATCGACGGCTACATTGACCATGTACTTGTTCAGCGGTGATTTCGCGCGATGGATGCCCGGCGTGTCGATAAAAACCATCTGTCCCTGTTTGTGATTGACGATGCCGACGATCCGGTTGCGCGTCGTTTGTGGTTTATAGGTCGCGATGGCCAGCCTCTCGCCGACAAGCGCGTTGAGCAGCGTGGACTTTCCGACATTGGGCCGGCCGATGATGGCGGTGTAACCTGATTTAAACAAAGAAAACTCCTTTGGCCGGCTGTTAACCGGGGGCGCATTCCCATAAAGGAGGCGCACTCGTGTCTAGTTATTTTTAGTACCTTGCCGGAAAAAGCCGAAGGCTTTACAAAAGGCTTATATACTGCGCCTGTCCTCGCGCAGACGGGGATTGCGCTTCGGGCCGTAAATGCTCACGTATTATCAATACGCTCCGCTTTCCGGTCCTCGCACACCTTGTCTCTAAGCCTTTTAAAACAGTCGGCAACAATCTGCCTAGCAGGCTGTTGAAAAACTCTTCAATGTTGTGTCATTGCGGGGAGCGTCAGCGACGCGGCAATCTCGGAAGTCATCTCAAACATGAGATTACCACGCCGCCTAAGAGGCGGCTCGTAATGACAAACAAGAATTACGACTCTGTTCCTTCGCATTGGTGCAGTCTGGTCTTCATTATCATTCCCCCATAGGCGGGAATTCTTCAGCGAGCGCATTCCCGTGGCTTGCCGCGGGATAAGCGGACGAATCAGGACAAACAGCTTCCCTGTGAATCGGAGATTCGCCGGAGCTTGATCCGGTGAGTCTCCAATCCGGTTTCTGAAACACTGTTCAAAACATCGCGATGCAATGTATGAATCCGCTTTCCCATCTCCAGAACGACCTCTCCACGCCTGAGCGAGTCATCGGTAAGGACAGCAAAGTTCCCGCCGAACCGCTCCCTCAGGGCCATCATGTTTCTATTGCCAATTCCCCGAAAATCCGAGAGGTCCTGAGGCGCGACCCGGAAGGCGCATTTCGTTTCCAGCGACTTCTGTATATCAGATTTTTGCAGGAGATGCGCGGCCAGATCGTAAAAGATGGCTCCTTCCACCAGCGATCGAAAGGCGGGGTGGAAAGGACCGGCCACGATGGCGCCGTCTTCCTGCATGGCATCTGTTGTCTGAAGTCCGAGGCGAATGACTTGGATGCCGTTGGCGCGGAAGCGTTGCAGAGCGTAGCGGCAGAGATCGATCGCCTCGTCCAGTTCCAGCGGACGGTAGTCGCCGTGTGTGAGCATATCTGCGAGTTCGGTATTTCTGAAGACCAGGACGGGGTGAATTCGCACAGTATCGGGTCGTAGGTCAATCGTTTTTTCGACCGTCGCTTCAAAGCCTTTCCGATTGTCTCCGGGAAGTCCCGCCATCAGATGGACGCCGGTCTCAAATCCGCGGGCCTTCAAGCATTGAACGGCTCGGATCGAATCCGCTGCGGTGTGTCCTCGTTTACATGCCATCAGGACTTTATCGGTGAGGGACTGGACGCCGACCTCGACGGTCCGGACGTAGAAACGCTTCAAGAGATCGATCCGATCCTCATCGATATAATCCGGCCGCGTCGAGATGCGGATGCTGTCGATGCCGCCTGCATGGATGAAAGACTGCGCCATTTCCAGAAAGGTGGTCTGATCTTCCACGGGCATGCCGGTGAAATTACTGCCGTAAAATGCGATCTGCCTTTCCGGACTGTGTTCCGCACGCGAATGCTCTGGAAGTATATTTCCGCCGTACAGCGCGATTGCCTTCGCCATGTCTTCTCGCGAAATGTCTTCAGGATGAGTACCGGCGGTGATCCGCTCGTTGCAGAAAATGCAGCGTTGCGGGCAGCCGCGGTTCGGCAGGAAAATGGGAATAATCTGTCTGGTCATCAGAGGACCGTGTTCCGATTGATTTGACCGGATTCCTTCAGGGCCTCGATCGCCTGTCGGGCGGCCTGCTGTTCGGCGTCTTTCTTGCTTTTGCCGATCCCCGTGGCCGTCAGCACGTCGGAAACGGTCAACTGAATGTGGAAGACCTTGTCGTGATCCGGTCCGGTTTCGTAGATGAGCTGATATTTGGGCACCACCTTGAAGCGGTTCTGGCAGAACTCCTGAAGCGTGGTTTTGTAATCTTTGTAGATCGGCGCATTGCTCCATTTGAGGAGGTAGGGTTCGAAGAGGTTGCTGATATACTCGAGCGTCCCGTTGAAACCGCCGTCGATATAAAACGCGGCAATCACGGCCTCAAAGGCGTCGGAGAGGATGGAAGGCTTGCTGCGACCGCCGGAACCTTCTTCGCCCTTTCCCAGGAGGAGGAATTCGCCCAGCTGGAACGACCGGGCCATCTCTGCCAGCGTGGCCTCGTTGACAATGGAGGCCCGGATCTTTGAGAGCTGGCCTTCTGTATGATCCGGAAAGACGCGCATCAGCATGTCGCTGATACACAGATCGAGAACGGCGTCTCCGAGGAATTCGAGGCGCTCGTTGTCTTTCAGGTCGAGATCCTGATTCTCATTGATGAAGGAACGATGGGTCAGGGCATTGTCAAGCAAGTCCTGTCTGGCGAAGGTATAAGACAGGATCTGCTCCAGCCTTTCAAGTTGTTCCATCCTGTCACTCATCGCAAAACCTACCAAGGAGTTTGTCTTCGCAAATGCCGATGCCGATGATCTGCGAGAGGTGGTTTTCCCGGACCGGCTCATCGTTGCTGTTCGCAATCAGCACGGGAATATAATTGCCGGAGAAGCCCTTCATCAGCCCCGTTTCGCGGTCTCTTTCCTTCTCGATCAAGACGGTGAGGCGCTTGCCGATGAAGCGCTCTTCAAAGGTATGCCGCTTCTGCCTGCCGAGGTTTCTTAAAAAACGCGCACGCTCTTTTTTAACGGTTTCTCTCAATTGGCCGGGATAATCCGCCGCCTCGGTGCCGCTTCGCCGAGAATAGGGAAAGACATGAAGATAGGCGACGTGCAGGTTGATGATAAAATCGACCGTATCCTGAAAATCCCGATCATCCTCACCGGGAAAACCGGCCATGACGTCGATGCCGATGCCGGCATCTGGAATGATCTCAAGTATTTTCAAAACGATGTTTTTAAATGCCTGATTATTATAGCATCGCTTCATGGCGGTCAATATTTTATTGCTGCCACTCTGCATGGGGATGTGAAAATGTGGACAGATCATCCGGGAGGCAGCGATATGCGCGATCAGGGCGTCGGTGATCTCTGTCGGTTCTATCGAACTGAGGCGCAATCTCGGCAGATCGATGTCGGACGCTTCGATCATCTGAAGTAGCGTCAGGAGATCCGCAGGGGATTCCAGATCCAGGCCATACATTCCCAGATGGACGCCCGTCAGGACGATCTCACGAAACCCCTTCGCGGCAAGGGCCTTCAACCGTCGCAGGACAGAGTCAGGATCGAGGCTGCGGGAGCGGCCGCGGGCATAAGGCACGATACAGTAGCTGCAGAAGGCGTCGCAGCCGTCCTGAATTTTCAAGAAGGCGCGCGTATGATCGGTCAGGCAGGTGTCGTTCCGGTAATCGAATCCGCCTGTCATGTCCGGGGTGACCAGTATTTGCGGCTGTTCTTGGATATCCTGTCTTTCGGCAAGGAGCGACAGGATGCGGTGCGGAAGCTTCTCTTTCTGGTCGGTTCCGACGACGATCTGAACTCCCGGGAGTCTGGAGATGACCTCGGCGGCCATCTGGGCATAGCAGCCCGTGACGACGATGTCGGCCTTGGGATTCATCCGGTTGGCCCGGCTGATCAACTGGCGCGACTGGGCGTCCGTCTTCTCGGTGACCGTGCAGGTGTTAATCACATAGATATCTGCCGGCTCTTCGAAGGGGACCAATGTTGCACCTTGGGCCGCCAAGGCTGCCGAAATCCCGGCGGATTCGTATTGATTGACCTTGCAGCCGAGGGTGGTAATGGCGATACGAGGTGCCTTGTCGTTCGGTTTCAAAATGCTCGCCTTTTGGCAATGACTCTAGTAGGATGCAGCCTTGAAAAAATACAACCTTGAGGTGTCGAGGTGGATTCCTTCTTGAACTTTCTTTTCCATCCGGCCACGCTGGCCATTCTGTGTCTATTGCTTCTGGTTTTGATGTATTATCTCGTCAAGACCTTCTTCAGGATCGTCGTGATTGCGATCCTGGTTATCTTCTTCGGTTTAGCAGGTTACCATTACTACAGGGCGGAAGGCAACTTCAACCAGAGATTGCGTACCTCGCTTTTGGAAACGAAGGGGCAGGTCGGCGGCTGGATCGATCATGGCAAGGCCTGGCTCTACTGGGGAAAGAAGAAGATCAACGAGCACAGGCAACATGAGGAGACAAAGGACCAAAAAGTCTAGGCGTTGTTACGTTTAAGTCAGACTGTTTAAAAAGGCTTAGAGGCAAGGCGCCGCGCTTGAACGAATCATATGAGCCTTTTAAAACAGTCTGTTACAGAAGATCGATTTCCATCGCCCTGGGCGGGCATGCCTTCACACAGATCTCACAACCGCTACATTTTTCAGGCTCAAAGACGATTTGGGGCGAATCCGTGTCGAAATGGAGCGCTGCAGTGGGACAAAATGCAATGCAGGCGCCGCAATGGACGCAGCGATCCAAATTGCGTGTAACACTCTTCGAAAGCGCCTCAATCTTCAAGCCGCATTCCTTTAAGAAAGCGATTCCCTTATCGAAATTCTCTTTGGAGCCGCAAAGATCCAGCACCAGAAGTCCCTCTCGGCGCTGATCGATCCGGGCTTTGAGGATATTGAACTGAAGATCGAAGTCCTTTACGAGTCGGTAGACAACCGGTTGGGCGACCGCGTCGGCCGGATAGCGGATCACGATCTTTTTTGTGTACATGTCGCTCATTCAGTCCTCAGCAAGTAAGGCCTCCCAGGGCAGCGTCGGAAAGGTTGCGCTCAGGGGGTGGTCGTCATCGACGACATTGAAATTGAGGTTTGCATAAATTCGTTCCGCTATCGTTCTGACCGGCATCATCGGCACGATATCGTCCTGACGGGCATGATAAATCGTGACGGGGATATCGAGCTTGTGTTCCGCGTGAGGCGCGAAATCCTCTAGATCCAGCGCCGGGGCCAGGAGAACGAGCCGGTTGACCGATCCCGGATGACGAGAGGCATAGATGGCGGCCATGAGGCCGCCGAAGCTCGATCCGATCAGAATGAGATTGTCGCGATCAGCCAGCAGCCGCTCGAGTTTTTCCATCCTGTTGTCGAGGGGGCCCTCGAAGTCTTCGACGGTCATCTCGGGATAGTGGGTCTTGAAATAGCGCCCCTTGTTGCCCTGACTGCTGCTTTCGAGACCGTGAATGAAGATGCGATTGACGGGTTTCACGAGTGTCCCTTTACGTTAGGTTGGAGCGAAGTATAGGGAAGATGGACGGCAATGTCAACCGGTCCTTGGCGTTTCTACAGTCAAAACAGCTGTTGATTTTAATTCGGACCGTGTGTTAGGTAGCTCTCGCAGACTATTCAAAAAGATTCATATACGGCGTTGTGCTGCGGATGACCCAGATGCTGCAGCGGGACCAGTGCGATGCCTTGTCTCATAAATAGCCTGGCAATAGTTTTTTCATGTCAATTTTGTTACCATGCAGACTTAAGAAGAAAACGTTGAGAAGGGTATAATTAATTTATATGGCAAAAATATCTCCATTCAGGGCCGTGAGACCCGCTAAACAGCATGTCAAGAACGTGGCGTCATTGCCATATGATGTGATGAGTTCGGACGAGGCGCGCGTCATGGCGATCGGAAACGAGGCGAGTTTTCTCCATATCTCCAAGGCGGAAATCGATCTGCCCGAGGGGACCCCTTTCCATGCCCCTGAGGTCTATGAAAAGGCGAAATCAAATCTCCAAGCGTTCCTGAACCGGGGCATTCTCGTGCAGGAGGAGCGTCCAATATTTTACGTTTACGCTCAGACCATGGGGAAGCGGACACAGTATGGATTGGTGGTGGGTGTGCACGTCTCCGACTACGAAAAGGAGCGGGTCAAGAAGCACGAACTGACGCTCGCCGAGAAGCTGGCGGATCGGACAAAGCACTTCGATGTCCTCAATGCCCAGACGGGTCCCATCTTCCTCACATACCGGGCCAATCCCGTTGTTCAGACGATCATCGACGGCGTGGTTTTGAATGAGCCCGAATACGACTTCACCACGGACGACGGTATCCGTCACACGGTCTGGACTATTCCCGGCACCGATCAGATCAACGTCATCGTTCGAGAATTTGCGCAGATTCCCTATCTCTACATTGCCGACGGGCACCATCGTGCGGCGTCTGCCACGGAGGTTGCAAGAAGAAGGCGTCAGGCGAATCGGCACCATACGGGCGAAGAGGAATACAACTATATCCTGTCAGTCCTCTTCCCCCATGACCAGTTGCGGATCATGGATTACAACCGTGCAGTCAAGGATCTCAACAATCTGACGGTTGATGAGTACCTGAAAGCCGTCGGCGAGCGTTTCAAAATTGTGCCTGATTTCAAGGAGCGCTCACCCGAGAGACTGCACGAATTCGGCATGTATCTCGACGGCAAGTGGTATCGACTGATTGCGGAAGAGGGCGCTGATGCGAAGGGCGATATCGTCTCTGCACTCGATGTCTCCATCCTCCAGAATCACCTCCTGCATCCGATCCTCGGGATCGGCGATCCGCGGGTCGATAAACGGATCAAGTTCATCGGCGGCATTCGCGGCATGAACGAACTGGAAAAGGTTGTCGATTCGGGGGGCTATGCCGTGGCCTTCTCGATGTATCCGCCAACGCTGGATCAAATGATGCAGGTTGCGGATGCCGGTGCCATTATGCCGCCCAAGTCCACCTGGTTCGAGCCGAAGTTGAGGAGCGGGTTGTTTGTCCATCTCTTTTAAAAAAGAAGATGAAACGGTGGACGATCTTCTGAAGGGCCGATTGAAGATCCTTCAGAAGAAGAAGGGGTATCGCTTTTCTCTGGATGCCTTGCTGTTGACGCACTTTGCTGATATCGCCGATGGGGAGACGGTTTCCGATCTCGGAACGGGCAGCGGCGTGATCCCCCTGATTCTTGCGTCGCGAGGACGCGCCAGCAAAATTGTCGGTTGCGAAATCCAAGATGATCTGGCAGAGATGGCCCGACGCAGCGTCCGGATGAACGGCCTCGACCCTCTCATTGAAATCATCACCTGCAATATCGCCGAGGTGAGCTGCCGTTTCGGGCCGACCGCCTTCGATGTTGTCCTCTGCAATCCGCCTTACCGGAAAATTCGCTCGGGGCGCATCAACCCCGATTCCCAGAAGGCCGTTGCCCGTCACGAACTCAAGGGAACTCTGGCGGATTTCGTGTCGGCTGCCGCCTATCTGCTTCGTCCTTTCGGACGCCTTTACTTCATTTACAAAGCCCAGCGTCTCATTGATCTCATGGCCGCATTGCGCACCCGCGGCCTGGAACCCAAGCGCATGAGGCTGATTCATTCGAGGTCTGACATGGACGGGGAACTCGTTCTGGTGGAGGCTTGCAAGGGAGGCGGTGTGGCGTTGCAGGTTCTGCCGCCGCTTACGATCTACGAGAATGACGGAACGTATACATCGGAGATGCTCAGGATCTTCGACGAACTCAATTTTTTTTCCGCTGAAGATCCTTCGTCATGACCCGCCGCACGATTTCGCCCAGTTCCGGATCCCGGATGCCCGCCGTACAGGTGTCGATCGTTCTGATTTCTTTTTGGGTAAGCGGGATGGACGGCGCAGCATTTTCAACGGGCGAAGGGGTGTTGCTTGCGGCCGGCTGAATGTGGCCGATAGAGAAGAGAATGTTCTTGACGCGCTCGGCTCCGAGTACCCCGTTGATCCGCTCTGTGATGTCTTCCTTCATGAACTGAAGCTGCTGCATCCAGACCGAATTGGCAACCTTGACGTACAACGTGCCATGCGCGAAACGCTCTATCGCGGTCTGGGCAGCGATCGTCGGCCCCACTGCCTTCCCCCAAGCCGTCATGATCTGGACGTCTTTCTTGGGGATGGTCAATTTCTGTTTCTTGAGTACCGACTCCAGAAGATCCCCGAGGTGTTGGAAATACGGGTTTCTTTTTCGCTTCCGCCGCTCGTTCATCGATGCACAATGGCCTCATTTCTTCTCAAACGTAGGCTTTATTGGGATTATAACGTTTTCCCGCCATCGCATAGCTGCGGATGGCCTTATGCAACGCGACAGCCGCATCGTAGGCGCAGTGAGCCTCGTCCAGGGGAAGCCCTTCGAGATACACCATGATGGCGCTTTGGTTGATCTGGATGCATTCGCCGATCGTTTTGCCGGTTGCCAGATAGGCAGCGGCGGAACAACTGGCAATCGTAAAGAGACAACCGTCGGTGGTAAAGGTGGCCTTGTCGATCCGGTTATTGCGGACGGTCAGATAGATATCGATCGTCTCGCCGCAGGCGTTGACCGTTGAACCGTGACCGTCGGCCTTGTCGATCATGCCGTAATTGGTCGGGTGGAGGCCATGCGAGATGATTTTCTTTGAATAGATCTCGGCAGCCTTTTCATGGACCATGCCGAGCATGATTTCGGTGATTTCTTCGTCTGTCTTGTTCATAATTATTATCAGTATGAATGCTCCTTGTCCGGGAAGGTTCCCGACCGGACTTCTTCCGCGTATTGCGTGACCGCCTCTTTCATGATCTTGTTGACCTCTGCATAGCGCTTGGCAAACTTGGGGGTGAAGCGTTCAAACATGCCCAGGACGTCGTGGATGACGAGCACCTGGCCGTCGCAGTGGACGCCCGCGCCGATGCCGATCGTGGGGATGGTCAGAACTGCCGTGATCTCCTCGGCGAGTTTTGCAGGGACTGATTCGATGACGATCGAGAAAGCGCCAGCCTCCTGGAGCGCAATGGCATCGTCGATGATCTTTCGGGCGGCGGCATCTTCTTTTCCCTGAACCTTGTATCCGCCAAGCTGGTGAACGGCCTGAGGGGTCAGTCCGATGTGGGCCTGGACGGGAATGCCAGCCATGCAGATCCGGCGGACCAGGTTGGCGATCTCCGCGCCGCCTTCCAGTTTAACGCCGTGCGCACCACCTTCTTTCAATAAACGCCCGGCATTCAACACGGCCTCGTCGGCCGAGCATTGATAGGATAAAAACGGCATATCCGTAATGACCATGGCGCGCTTCGCGCCGCGGACGACGGCCTTCGTGTGGTGGATCATATCGTCCATCGTAACCGGGATCGTGCTCTCATAGCCGAGAACAACCATCCCGAGCGAATCTCCGACGAGGAGCATATCGATGCCGGCCTCATCCATCACGGCGGCTGTCGGATAGTCGTAGGCCGTGAGCATGGTAATGCGTTGGCCTTTTTTTTTCATGTCGCGGATGACCGCAGTATTGATCTTGTTGACACGACCTTCTTTACTCATGGCAGTTACCTCCAAGGATGGTCTTGATTGCGTTGTTCAGGGACTCCGTTAGTGTGCCTTTCTGTCGAGCGAGATCGGCCGTCATTGCGCCTAACAGTTTGTAAGCCGGAAGTGCCGACGGCATCGTGTCGCGCAGGGTCTCCAGATGCTTGTGGATGGTTCCCACGTCGCCGCGTGCAATCGGCCCTGTAAGGGCGTCCGGAATGCCCTTTTGTTCCATGTTCGTAATCGTTCCCTGCACCAGGGGCCAGAAGGCGCGACGGGCCTCGTCGGCGGGCAGGCCGAGCGTGATGTACATCTCCTGCGCCAAGTGCATCAGGGTGACGAGGTAATTTGAGGCGACACAGGCGGCGGCATGATAAAGCGGACGATCTTTTTCCGATACGGCGAAAGGCGTTCCCCCGATATCCCGTACGAGTTGGAAGGCCCATGGTTGCAAATCCGCCGTGGTCGTGACCCCGAAAGTGCTTCCGGAGATGCGATCCGCCGCCGTGAGGATATCCGAAAAGCTTTGAACGGGATGGATACAGGCGATGCCCGCGCCGCAGTCCTGCGCCGCTGCAAGAAGATCGAGGCCTCCTGCGCCGCTGAGATGGATGACAATCATGCCGGCATGCAGGGCGCCTTCCTCTGCGATCGTCCGGCAGACTGACTGGATGGCATCATCGGGCGTGGCGATAATGATCCTGTTGGCCTGGCGGACCGCGTCCGCCTGAGAATGGAACGTCTCACATTGAAGGATTTGAGCGGCGCGTTGGGCCTTCGGCTCGTCTTGATCGGAGACAGCCACAATCTTTCGACCGGCCCCTTTGATCACCGTGGCAATAGCCGTTCCTGCCTTTCCGGCACCGACAATGGCGAATGTCTCGTCTGTCATAGGCAATAGTCCTGAAAAATAAAAACCCTCCGGACCATGAGCTGGAGGGTTGACTTAATTCATATCGGAATACGCACGATCTACCCGTCTCAGTCCTGGTCCGGATCCAAGCGGTTTTGCTTATTTTTTACCAGACAATGCAGCTCGCGTCAATAATTCTTTATTCCCTGTGGCTTATGTGTTAAGCACACGCCATGGTACCGGTTGAAATACTGATCTTCGATTTTGATGGCACGCTCGTATCTTCCGGTGAGGATCTGGTGGCGGCCGTTAATCATACCCTTTGCGCATTGAGCCTGCCAGAACGCCCTGAAAAGGAGATTCTGGGCTTTATCGGTGACGGCGTAGATACGTTGATTGGACGGTCGCTTGGGGGCGAGCAGATGCACCGCCATGCGGAGGCGATGGCAATCTTCAGTCCATACTACGAAACGCACATGCTGGATCGGACGCGACTCTATCCAGGTGTTGTGAACGTTCTTGAACATTTCGCCGACAAAAAAAAGCTGATCGTGACCAACAAGCGCCATGCCTTTACAGTGAAGATCGCGCGTCAACTGGGCATTCTATCGTATTTCAACGAGGTGTTCGGTCGCGACAGTCATCGCCATGTCAAACCGGACCCCCGGCTTTTGACATCAATCCTGGAAAAATACGGTGTTTCTGCCGACAGGGCCGCCATGATTGGAGACGGTACAACCGACCTCATCATGGCAAAGGGAGCAGGGGTCCGGTCGTGCGCTCATCTGGCTGGGCTGACGGACCCGGACCTGTTACGGGCGCATGGACCCGATTTTACCTATGAGAACATCGAGGAAATCGTCAATTATTTTTCTTGAGTGCCGGTGTGCTGAATAAAATCAAACAGACGATTCAACGCTTTGGGTTGATTCAACCCGGAGACAGAGTGGTCGTGGCCGTTTCCGGCGGCGCCGATTCCGTTTGCCTGTTGAAGGTGTTGACGCTTCTGGCGGAGGTTTACGGGCTCGAACTGTCCGTGGCCCACCTGAATCATGGTCTGCGCGGTGACGAAGCGATGCGTGACCAGTTGTTCGTCGAGCACTTGTGCTGCAAGATGGGGATTCCGTTCGATTGCCGCGTCCTGGATATTGCCTCACTGCCGAAAAACGGTCGATCCCTGGAGGAGGTTTGCCGGGATGAACGTTACGGCTTTTTGAAAGATGTCCTGAAGCAGCGGGGGTTCAATAAGGTTGCGTTGGGTCACCATGCCGACGACCAGGTGGAGACGATGTGGCTCAACCTTCTGCGCGGAAGCGGCGCGGCGGGCTTGAAGGGATTCCTGCCCTGTCGGGATGGCATTTACATCCGCCCGCTCTTTGAGGTCTCCCGGCAGGAGATTCTGACCTTCGTTCATACGCATTCGCTGGCCTTCGTAGAAGACAGCTCGAACCGGGAGAGCGTCTTTCTGAGGAATCGGATCCGCGGGGAACTGATCCCTCTGATCGAGACGGCCTTTAACCCTCGGATCAGGGAGGGGATGCTCCATCTGTCGGATATCCTCCGCGATGAAAACGACTTCATGACACGAGTGGTTGAAGGCGTCCTCCGGGATAGCGTTGATGAGCGGGCTGAGGAGGGACGTATCGAGATTTCCCGTTTAATGGCGCAGCATCCGGCAATACAAAAGAGGATCGTGAAGCATCTGCTCGCAAAACTGGCGCCGGAGGGCAGAGGCGTGCAGTATCGCCACGTTCTGGATGTTCTGAAACTGGTGCGTTTAGGCGGACCAAGCGATCACTTGGATCTGGGGGGCTTTCTTCAGGCACGCCGACAGTACGATTTGCTCATCGTTTCCCGGAGGCTGGAATTGCTGAACCGTGAGTTGAAGACGCCTAAGGAGACCGATTTCAGCTATGAGGTTACCCTACCTGGGGTCGTGACAGTCAAAGAGGTCGGTCTCCGTTTCCGGTTTGACCTGGTGGAAAGTGCGCTACCGCCGCGCGCCGGCATCGTTTTGATCGACTATGACCGGATCGAGCTTCCGTTGACAGTCAGAAACATCAAGGCAGGCGACCGGATTCAGGTGTATCGGGACGGCGGCACGAAAAAAATCAGCGATCTGCTGATTGATCGGAAGGTGCCCAAAGGACAACGGAGGCTGATACCGCTCGTCGCAGATCAAAACGACATCGTCTGGATTGCAGGAGTCCGTTTGAGCGAGAAGGTTCGCGTCGGTGCGGCGTCAAGGCGGGCGATCAGAGCAGAAATCATTTGAAATCGGGTCTGTAATAGGGTAAAAAGAAAAGTTATTAATTGTATCAAGACGTTATCGCATAAGGAGACGGGAAGCGTTGAGTTCATTACAGAAAAACATAGCCCTCTGGTTGGTCATCAGCCTGATTTTTATTCTGCTTTACCACATGTTCAATCAACAGAATGCCGGACGCGTTGAAATGATGTACAGCGATTTTATCGAGGCGGTAGACAAGGGCCAGGTTGCCGAGGTGACCATTCAGGGCGAGAGCATCATGGGAACCATGACGGGGGGGAAGACCTTCAAGACGTTCGCGCCGAAAGATGATTCTCTCGTATCGCGCCTGCGGGATAAGGGTGTCCGGATTGCCGCCAAGCCGACAGACGAATCGCCCTGGTACATGACGGTTCTGGTTTCCTGGTTCCCAACACTGCTCCTTATCGGCGTGTGGATCTTCTTTATGCGCCAAATGCAATCCGGCGGTGGCAAGGCGATGGCCTTCGGAAAGAGCCGGGCGCGTCTCATGAACGAAAAAACGAAACGCGTGACCTTCGACGATGTGGCCGGTATTGACGAGGCGAAGACTGAACTGAAGGAGATCGTCGAATTTCTGCGCGATCCCAAGAAGTTTACGAGACTGGGCGGGCGGATTCCCAAGGGAGTTTTGCTCGTGGGGCCTCCGGGGACTGGAAAAACGTTGTTGGCACGGGCAATTGCCGGAGAGGCCGATGTCGCCTTCTTTACCATCAGCGGCTCCGATTTCGTTGAGATGTTTGTGGGGGTCGGCGCTTCACGGGTTCGCGATCTCTTCAATCAGGGGAAGCGCAGCGCCCCCTGCATTATCTTTATCGATGAAATCGACGCCGTAGGGCGCCATCGCGGCGCCGGACTCGGCGGCGGTCATGACGAACGCGAGCAAACGCTGAATCAACTTCTGGTGGAGATGGACGGTTTTGAATCAAACGAGGGGGTTATTCTCGTTTCAGCGACGAACCGCCCCGACGTGCTCGATCCCGCACTGCTTCGACCGGGGCGCTTCGACCGTCAGGTCGTCGTACCACTTCCCGATGTCAAGGGGCGCGAGAAGATCTTCGATGTCCACGCCAAAAAAGTGCCCTTGGATGAGGGCGTGGATTTCGGGATTCTGGCGCGGGGAACCCCGGGATTTTCTGGGGCCGATATCGAAAATCTCGTCAACGAGGCCGCCCTGACTGCCGCGCGATCGGATAAAGAAAAGGTCGGCATGGGCGATTTCGAGTTCGCTAAGGACAAGGTGCTGATGGGAACCGAGCGGAAGAGCATGGTTATCAGCGACAACGAAAAGCGCGTTACCGCCTATCACGAGTCCGGTCATGCCCTGGTGGCGAAACTGCTTCCAGGTACCGATCCGATCCACAAGATCACGATCATCCCGAGGGGACGCGCGCTCGGTCTGACGCAGCAACTGCCGATCAACGAGATGCATACCTATCCGAAAAAGTATCTCCTCAACAATATCGCCATCCTGCTTGGTGGTCGCGCCGCGGAAGAAATCGTCATGGAGGATTTCACGACTGGCTCGGGCAATGATATCGAACGAGCGACGGATCTGGCCCACAAGATGGTCTGCGAGTGGGGAATGAGCGAAGAAATGGGACCGCTGAGCTACGGAAAGCAGGATGAGCAGATCTTTCTGGGCCGCGAGTTGGCAACCCATAAGAACTATAGCGAGGAAACGGCCAAAAGGATTGATGCCGAGGTGTCGAAGATCGTTTATGCCAACTACGAAACGGCCAGGCGGCTCCTTCGGGATCATCTGGAAACCCTGCATCGGATCGCCAAGGAACTCCTGGAAAAAGAAGTTATCAATGCAGAGGAACTCGACGAGATTATCGCGCAGGGATCTGAGCCGCAGATGGACGTCGGTCCGTCTGTCTAGCGGATGGGGATATGGAAATGGGTGAAAGCGCTTCACCCATTTTTTTTAGGTGGATGCCATGAGACCCAGCATGATTTTCAGGACGGCCCGTCGCGAAATCGAGTTCGGAAAACGGCCGCTCATCATGGGCATTCTTAACGTGACCCCTGATTCGTTTTCCGACGGCGATCGCTATCTCTGTCCGGAGGAGGCCGTGACTCATGCCCAACGCATGGTCGAGGAGGGGGCCGATCTTCTCGACATCGGCGCCGAGTCTACGAGACCCGGTTCGGAGGGAATTTCAGCCGCGAGCGAACTGGAGCGGCTGACGCCAGTGATGCGGCTCCTCGGTTCGAAAATCGATGTGCCGATTTCCATCGACACGACCAAGGCCGAGGTCGCCGAAGCGACTCTGGCTCTCGGCGCCGAGATCATCAACGACATTACTGCGCTTCGCGGGGACGATCGGATGGCGGATGTCGTAGCGCGCGCCAAAGCAGGCGTCATCTTGATGCACATGCGGGGAACGCCCAAGACGATGCAACAGGGTTTTCTGGAATATCCCGATCTGATGGGGGAGATCGTTGCTTTTCTGAGGGATCGTATCGCCGCGGCGATTCAAGGGGGGATTGCTCATGACAGGATCATGGTGGATCCGGGCATCGGTTTCGGTAAGAAGGCCGAAGACAATATGCGGATCATGATGTCTCTGAAGGCTCTCGAGGATCTGAACCGCCCTGTGCTAGTCGGCCCGTCCAGAAAAGGCTTCATCGGTCTGGCCACCGGGGAGGAAACGTCGGCCGGCCGGATCGGAGGAACGGCGGCAACCGTTGCCGTGTCGATCCTCAAGGGCGCAGATATTGTCCGGGTACACGATGTTCGGATAATGAGAAGCGTGGCGGATATGGCGTATGCCTTGCGGCAGGCATCTCAATCGGAGCAATAATGATCCATTGACACAACGGGAAGGCGATATTAGATAATAGACTTTGTTAAGGCGGTTGCTCGTAAAGGGAGAATGACAGTCGGTACCATGATGACGCGAAGCCCGGAAGAAACCATGCGCATGGGTGAGATGATCGGCGAGATGCTTGAGCCGGGGGATATTGTCGCCCTGACGGGGGAACTGGGGGCCGGGAAAACGTGTCTAACCCAAGGCATCGCCAGGGGATTGGGCATTTCACCCGATCTTCAGGTGACCAGCCCTACCTTCACTTTAATCAATGAGTATCCCGGCGGACGAATCAAACTCTTTCACCTGGATACCTATCGTCTGAGCGGCCCCGCCGACCTGGAGGAGATGGGGTACGAAGACTATTTCTTCAGCGATCACGTCATGGTGATCGAATGGGCGGAGAAGATCAAGTCGCTTTTGCCGGATACGACGATATATATCACGATGACTTACAGGAACGAGCTTTGCCGGGATATTGAGATCGCCGGTCATCAGGAGAAATGCAAGAGATTCATCAACGCACTACATGAAGGGGGATTTGAGTAGCATGTCGCTAGTGGTCCAGAAATTTGGCGGCACATCGGTCGCCAACATCGAAAAAATCAGGAACGTGGCCGGAAAGGTCATCCGGGAGAAAAAGGCCGGACGGGATGTGGTGGTTGTCCTGTCGGCGATGGCGGGTGAAACGGATAAACTCGTGGCCTTGGCCAGCAGTGCCTCTACCCGGATCAACCAGAGGGAGTACGATGTACTGGTTTCCACGGGAGAGCAGGTGACGATCGCGCTTTTGGCGATGGTTCTTGAGGATATGGGCTACAAGGCCAAGTCCTTCCTCGGTCATCAGGTCCGGATCGTTACCGACGACGCGCACGCCAATGCGCGGATCCACAAGATCGAGGCGACTCTGATTCAGGATGCCCTCCATCAGGGATACATCGTGGTCGTGGCCGGCTTTCAAGGTGTCGATAAGGCAGGCAATATCACGACGCTGGGACGGGGCGGCTCCGATACGAGCGCCGTTGCACTCGCAGCCGCTCTGAACGCCGAGGTCTGTGATATTTATACGGACGTGGACGGCGTCTATACGACCGATCCGAATGTCTACGACAAGGCGCGGAAGCTCGACAAGGTCTCCTACGAGGAGATGCTGGAAATGGCCAGTGCAGGTGCAAAGGTTCTGCATCCGAGGTCAGTGGAACTGGCAAAGAAATACGGGGTAGCCGTTTACGTAAAATCATCGTTCAGCGATGACTCAGGAACACTGGTAACAAAGGAGGATGAAGAAATGGAGCGAGAGGTCGTATCGGGGGTGTCCTATGACAAGAATCAGGCGAAGGTGACGATTAACCGTGTTCCGGATAAACCGGGTTTCGCCGCCAAACTCTTCACCCCTCTGTCCGACCGGAATATCATGGTCGATATGATTATTCAGAACGCCAGCATCGACGGCTTTACCGATATGACCTTTACCGTGGCCAAGAAAGAGCTGTCCACGGTCAAGGAAATCCTGAGCAAGGTGATGGCGGAAACAGGCGGGCAGGGCATGCAGTTCGATGAGAATATCGCCAAGATCTCGATTATCGGGGTCGGGATGCGGAGCCACTCCGGGGTGGCAGCGAAGATGTTTTCCACACTCGCCAAGGAGGGGATCAACATCCTGATGATCAGCACCTCTGAGATCAAGATCTCCTGCGTGGTCGAGGCGAAGTACACGGAATTGGCCGTGCGGGTTCTTCACGATGCGTTCGGTTTGAGTCGCGAAGTCGAAAAGGTCTAGTGTCAAGCGATTGCTCTAGCGATTAAATCGTTAAAAGGACATGAACCTGTTCATCCGTTGAAGCCTTAATGGTTAAGGCTGGCTGGAGGAAACATGCAGACGACGATGGAGCGGCAGATTATCGGCACCGTCTTGGTTGTCCTGCTTTTGAATGTCCTCTATCTTTCAAGGGCTGTCTGGAGCGACGGCCGCGCTGTTTCGCTGCCACTTATGTCCGAACAGAAGGGTGGATACTGCGCCGTCCAACTGAGAGGGCCTGCCATTATAGAAGGCGTGTATTTCGTTCCGGCGAAGACGCCCCTCAGAGCACTGCTGGTACAGCTGCCTCAAGTGGATGTAACGAAGCTGTCAGAAGCGATGCTCAACCGCTTGTTACAGCCCGGCGACGTTATATCAATTTCGGCAATGGACGATGCCCGGCCTGTGCCGTCCATTGCCCGCGAAGCGATGGGCAACGCCCAACGGCGGGTGCTCGGTATGCCGATGGATGTCAACGCCGTCGGTTTGAAGGAACTGACGATGGTGCCGGGGATCGGTGAAAAAACGGCCACGGCGATTCTCGATAAACGCCGGGAATTGAACGGGTTCCGCCAGGTCGAAGATCTCATCCAGGTCCGCGGCATTGGTGAAAAGAAACTCCAACGATTCAAAAAATACCTGTACGTCAAATCGTGATGATGGACGTTTATGCCTCCAAAACCGTGGAACATCGTTTCTTCCAAAATCGAAAAGGCGTTTCACTATTTCAAGCTCAGGACCGATAGTGCCCGGTCGCCCAGAACCGGCGCTGTCCATGATTTTTTCATCATGGAGGCGACGCCTTGGGTGAACGTGATTCCACTGACGCCGGACAATCGTGTCGTACTGGTTCGTCAGTATCGTCACGGTGTCAGAGAAGTGACCCTTGAAATCCCCGGCGGTGTCGTAGAAGGGTGCGATTCACCGGAGATGGCGGCGATTCGCGAGTTGAGAGAGGAAACGGGCTATGAGCCCGCCGAGATGCTTGATCTGGGCTGGGTCTATCCGAATCCGGCGATCAACAATAACAGGTGCCACACCTATCTGGCCAAAGGGGTTGTACGCACCGGTGTCCAGAAACAAGACGACGCGGAGGATATCGAGGTTGTCACGTATCCGGTCGATGACGTCAAGGCGCTGATTCAAAACGGCTCGATTTCCCATGCCTTGGTCATCGCTGCCTTCTATCGGTTCTTCGCGCTGAACGATGGCGATAACCGTCAAACCGTTCCTGCGGAATGTGCCTGGACATAGGGCATCGGACGTCCTAATGCCTGAAATAGAGAAGAACCGCAAAAAACAGCAGCCAGAGTATTATTGTCCCCTGCAGAAACCGGTCCTGGAACAGAATCTCCGTCGGTGCACCTCCCTTGCGTTGTACAAAGACGATTTGCAGGTAACGCAAGACGCCGAGAATGACAATCAAGGAAGAAAAGTAAATCTTGTCTGAGCCGAGTCTGGCAACCGTCGCTGGTGAGACCGCGTACATGATGTAGGAGACGGTCAGAATTCCCGCAATGACAATCATCGCGCCGTTGATAAACTCTAAGTTGTAACCGTACAGACTCTTTCGGATCTGCACCTCCCCGCCGGTTTTTTCACGCATCAAGACATCCTCACGTCTCTTGCCAAGAGCGATCAACAGCGCCAGAAGAAACGTCATCAGAATGATCCACTCAGTCAATGCGATATTTCCAACAATGCCTCCCAGAAAAAGTCGGATGACAAAGCCCGCCGCAACGATCGTGATGTCCAGGATCGCAATCTGCTTCAACTTGAGCGAATAGAGCACGTTTAGCATCAGATAGAGAAGGCACAACCCCGTAAATGCATACGGAAGCAGGGTCACTGCAAGCGTTAGTCCGCTGAGCAAAAGCACCGCTATGACCATCCAACCCTGGCTGACGGAGACCCTGCCCAGGGCGAGCGGCCGTGAGATCTTATTCGGGTGTTTGCGGTCCTCTTGAAGATCGCAGAGGTCATTGAAAATATAGACAACGCTGGCCACCAGAGAAAAGACGATGCAGGCCAGGAGGGTCTTGAGAAACAAGGCCGGGCGCGTGATTTCTCCAGCAAAGAAAAGGGGAAGGAAGATTACACCGTTCTTCACGTAATGAGAAAAGCGCAGAAGACGGACGCTGTCTTTTATCTTCTCTTTCATTCGCCTGATCGTTTGGGGCTCGTCTGGACCGGACTTTTGGTTGCCGAGTCATTTCGGGACAAATCTTTCCACTTGAAAGCAGGCAGCGAAACTGCCTGTCCGATTGCAGGAGGCGTGAAGGGGACGTAGGTTAGACCCTTCCACTGCAACCACCGGAGCGACGGGTCTTCCAGAGGAACTGCAAAACGATACAGAATTTCCTCTGGGCCATTCTTCCCGACCTGTGCGATCCGTGCCCCCATACCTGAAACATCGATCTCCTGGTTAACTGCTATTGGCTCTTCATCAGAGCGGAACAGCTTGCCAAAGTTTCCTCCGAGCAGTCCGTTTGCGATACGCACCCTCAGGGTGCAAGCGTCCACTCTGTAAACCTTCACGTCTGTGTCGCCGCGGGATAATTCACGGATAGCAGGGCTGGTCCGTGTTTCCACAATCTGCATACTGGCGATCAGCATGCCTGTCAGAAGGACAGGCGGATTGACAATAATCAGACTTTGGCCGCTCTGATGGTCATTGTTGGGAAGACTTCGGGCCGCGTTTGCAAAGGGTGTCCCGATAATCTTCCATTGGTAAGCATAGAGAGGCATGATCAGCGGAGAGAAAATCAAACGAATGGCGATGAGGTAGAACAGGATCAGCAGCGCCGGGGCACGCCAGATCCGGGAGGCGGGGAAAACGCCCGGGCTTCCCTTTAGATGAATGATGAACTGGGCTGCAAGGCCCATTGCCCCTAAATCACTGAAGAGGAGCAAGCGATTGTTCGGCTCTGTACCGCATACGGGGATGAGGGCAAGGACCAGCCCGGCAAGCCAAAACCGGGCGGTCCGGTCCTTCCGCACCAGGGGGATAAAGACGGCAGCCAGTAGCCCTATGAGAACAGCTGCAAAGAGATAAGCCGTCTTTATGCTCATAAGGATACCAGGGCTTTCGGCCGTAATATGCGACCACTGTCCCATCAGCAGCAACGGCATCCGTGCGGCAAGGGCCGTGATAAAGGGCAGAGGACTTGCCAGCGGATCAATGTACGCGCCGGAGCCGAACGATCCATACCCGAACATTCTATAGGCGCCGGCCCACGCGATCAAGACAAGGGCATGCGGCCAGAGTGCCATGATGCGTCTGCGCCATGGTTCCCGGTCGAGAAAAATCGCATATGAAAAGAGATAGGCCAGCGTGCCCACCCCCGTCTCTCCGGACAGGAGGGCCAGTGCGAGGGCGCTTGCACTGGCGAGGCGATGGCGTTCCCTTCTCTCTCGTTGATACCGATCATAGAAGATAAGGCACAGGAAGCCGAAAAGGACTGCCTGGAGAGCGTTGCGGTTGGCGAGCCAGGCTGTGGGAGAGGCATGAGAAAAGTCAATGGCGTAGAAAAGGGCCGCCAATCCCGCGATGACCGTGAGACCCATTATCCGTCGATAATAGACGGCGGCGGCTGCGACCAGGGCGCCGTACCAGAGGAGACTTTGAAGGTGCATCAGAAAGGGTCGATTTGGCCACAATTGATAGTCGATCCACATGGTGAATCCGCTCAGGAGGCGGAGAAAAGAAATTTTGAAATGTTCAGAGGTCCACCACGGGAAGATGCCGATGTTTCTCAGTGAATCAGTGATGGAAGAACCATGATGGAGGCCGAAGAGATCGATCTTCCCCCAGAAGCCCTGATGGATCGGATCGAGCCCGATCATAATCAGCCGGTGTATGTAATCGTCAAACTGAAGACCGACGAAGAGCGCCGGAGAGCACAGGAGCATCGCCCCAAAGGACAGTTGAAACGGCAGGGCGGGGCGTATCAATCGGGATGCCATCCAAGCCTTGAAACGCTCCCAGAGGCTCTTTTTTTTCGTTTTTAACTCATTTTGAACGTGCTCCATATTGCCTCCCCAAGAGACTATTTTCAGCAGGTCAACAATATGCACGAATCTTGAAGGGATTGCATCCCCCTTTCGGGGGATTTTTTGAATATAAATGGATTTAAAGGCGTAAACTGCGCTTGCATTCAGGGACAAAAATCCATTCGGTCTCTCCGGACAACAAGGTGGAAAATCGAATCAATGTTTGAACGCGCTAAAGAAAAAGATTGACGCCGTCGATAAAATTGTGTAGAAGAACACCATCGCCTGGATCCGGCTTCGGACTGGGACGAGAAGGTAAAGCGCCAGAAGTGAATTCATACCTATCGTCCCCGGACGGTAGGTTTTTTTTTGGCCGGAACCAAGAAAGGGAAATGGACGGATCAGATGGAGATCATTAAGTCTGTTCAGGAAATGCAGCATTATTCAGATAAGGTCAGGCAGCAAGGCCAGCGAATCGCCTTTGTGCCGACAATGGGGTATCTCCATCAGGGTCATGTCGCCCTGATGCATGAGGCCAAAACACACGCTGATTGCGTCGTCGTCAGCATTTACGTCAATCCGACCCAGTTTGGTCCAGGCGAGGATCTCGAGAAATATCCGCGTGATTTCGAAAGGGATAGCGCATTGTGCAAAGAGGCAGGCGTCAATGTTATCTTCTGTCCTCAAAATGAGGAGATGTATCCCCTTCATTATCAGACGTATGTGACTGTCGAGGAGGTTTCAAGGAATCTCTGCGGTCTGTCCCGGCCTGGCCATTTTCGCGGTGTGGCAACGGTCTGCACCAAGCTCTTTAATATGGTGAAGCCGCATGTGGCCGTCTTTGGTCAGAAGGATTTCCAGCAGGTCGCGGTTATCAAAACCATGGTTCGGGACCTCAACATGGATCTTGAGATTGTATCGGCTCCGACGATACGCGAAGCAGATGGACTGGCCATGAGTTCCAGGAACGTCTATTTGAAGCCTGACCAAAGGGAATCGGCCTTGAGTCTGAACCATTCGCTTTTGAAGGCCAAGGAACTCTATGAGCAGGGGGAACGCGATGCCGGCGTGATTATCGATGCCGTGCGCAAGATGATCCGCCAGCAACCTCATACGCTGATCGATTATATACAAATTTGCGATACCACCACCCTCAAGGATATCGAAACGATCGAGGGGGAAGCCGTGATAGCGCTGGCTGTCCGGGTGGGGACTGCCAGACTGATTGATAATTACGTGTTCGGAACGCCGACACTCTAAACTTTAATTTTTTAGGTGGGAACAGATCGATGGAAAGATACATGCTTAAATCGAAAATTCACAGAGTGACTGTGACGGAAGCGAATCTAGATTACGAGGGCAGCATTACGATTGATTCCGGACTGCTAAGCGATGCGGACATTCTTCCTTATGAAAAGGTTGAAATTTACAATGTTTCGAACGGAGAGCGTTTCTCAACTTACGCCATCAGGGGGGAGAAGGACTCCGGTGTGATCTGCCTAAACGGCGCAGCAGCACGCAAGGCATCGCGCGGCGATATCATTATAATTGCGACCTACGTTAATGTTGAAGACAGCGCCATTGGCGACTGGAAACCCAAGTGCGTTTATGTCGATCCTCAGAACCGTAAAAAGGAATTGAAGCACGGCATCTCTCATTGACAGAGGATCGCGCTGGCGGCAATACGCTCGCCTTACAACCAATACCGTTGGATAAACCAGGCTCGATGGGAACCGTTCAGCCTGGTTTGTCTTTATTCCCGATTAGTTCGCAATACGGGGGAGAACCATGTTGATGCGCAAAGTTAAGCAGGTCTGTCTGACGGGAATTGCTGTGCTGATTCCCATCGGCGTGACGGTCTATATCTTTTTCTTTTTGATCTCGCTCATGGACAGCATTCTGGCGGTCATGCCTTCCAGGTTGCATCCGGATACATTGATCGGATTTCATATACCCGGGCTCGGCGTCATTCTGATCCTGCTCATTACGCTTGTCATCGGTCTGATTACAAGAAGTTATTTCGGCAAAAGAATCCTCGATTGGGGGGAAGCTTTGCTCAAAAGGATTCCGGTCGTCCGGAACATCTACCAGCCTACCAAGCAGCTTGTGGATTCTCTTTTCGGAAGCGGTATGAAGAACTTCAATCGCGTCGTTCTTCTTGAATTTCCACGTCAAGGGTTATATACAATCGCCTTTGTGACCGGTCATGTGCGCGGGGAGTGTCGCGACAAGATCGGGGAACATTGCCTGCAAGTTTATGTGCCGACCACGCCAAACCCGACCTCCGGCTACTTTGTGATTGTGCGCGAGAGCGAGGTCATCAATCTGGATATGAGCGTGGAAGAGGCATTCGGCATGGTCGTCTCGCTTGGACTGGTCGTTCCGGAATGGCCCATCGTTGCAAAGGGCAACGTAAATCCTTCAGCTAGTGCAGTCCCCGCAGTAAGCCACGAGGTAAGCGAGCGAACCAGAACAGAAGATCTCCCTTAGGGATCGGAGATCCGCCGGAGCTTGCTCGGTGAATCTTCAAAGTCGTCAATCGACAACCATTGGTGTAAATCATATACATGGAAGGAGCCTGGGAATGCTGATTACGTCGGAGTCTGTGAAAGTGGGTCATCCCGATATCGTGGCCGATTCGATTGCCGCAGGTGTCATCGCGGCCATTCTCGATGAAGAAAAGAAACTGGGATTGACCGTCCAAAACATGCCGCATTGCGGCATAGAAGTGTTTCTAGGGAAAGGCCTCTGCGTAGTCGGCGGCGAGGTGACGACGCGCAGTTATGTAGAGATCGAGAAGATTGTTCGAGATATCGTTGTCGGTATCGGATACAACGATTGTGCGGTCGGGCTCAACGGCTGCTCGATGGGCGTTCTGAATGCGATCATTCCACAGTCTCCGGATATCAACATCGGGTCCAGGGCGGGACTGGGCAAACACAAGGAAATGGGCGCGGGAGATCAGGGAATTATGTATGGTTTCGCGTGCAATGAAACCCCCGAGTTGTTGCCGTTGCCCTATGTCCTGGCCAGCCGCATGATGCATGCCTTTGAGGACTGCGATATTTCCTATTTTGCACCGGACGGCAAAGGACAGGTGACGGTGCAGTACGATATGGAAACGGGCGCGCCTGTGCGTCTTGCAAAGGTTCTGATGTCCAATGCGATCGACTATCGCTTTGCGCCGAAGAACAAAAGCGATATCGAGCGCGAAGCCAAAAAGATCGCCTTTGCCAGCCTGGGGCAGTGGGTCGATAAAAAGACGGAGTTTCTCTTCAATCCGACTGGCGAGTGGCAGGCCGTCAACTCATGCAGCAGCGCCGACTCAGGCGTGACGGGTCGAAAACTCGTCGTACAGTTCTATGGCGGTTATCCGGGCGCACAGATGGGTGGCGGCGCCGTCGTCAACAAAACGCCGGAAAAGGTGGATTGTTCGGCCGCCTTTGGCGCGCGTCACGTCGCCAAGAATGTGGTCGCCGCCGGTCTGGCCGTCAAATGCTCCGTCCAGCTCTCCTACGCCATCGGGGTCGCCAAACCAATGTCGATCTATGTCAATACCTTTGGAACGGGAAAGATATCCGACGAGCGGCTCGCAACGATCATTGCGGAGCTCTTTGATCTGACGCCGCGCGGCATGATTGACCGATTCAAGCTGTTGGACGGTTCCGTTTTCAGAAAGCTGCCCCGTACCTTATTTCTGGATCATTACCTGTGGGAAAAAGCGGATTATACAAAAGCGCTTTTAAGGGAAGCAAAGGCATAGCCGTCCCCCGATGGCGGATGAATCCATGAAGAATTGGGTTTTACAGAACAGGAGAAAAGGATGAAATACGATATCAAGTCTATCGCTCTGGCGGAAGAGGGTAAGCTGTGCGTGGAATGGGCCAACAGGAGCATGCCCGTTCTCAACATTATCAAGGACCGGTTCAAGAAGGAACGGCCCCTCAAAGGGGTGCGGATGGGCATCTGTCTCCATGTTACGACGGAAACCGCGAGTCTGCTGGAAACCCTTAAGGCAGGCGGCGCCGAATTAAGCGTATGCGCCTCCAATCCGCTGAGCACTCAGGATTACGTGGCCGCTTACCTGGTCAAATACCACAAGATTCCCGTGTTTGCCATTAAGGGGGAGAACACCAAGACCTACTACAATCACATTCAGGCCGTCCTGGATACGAAGCCTATGGTCACGATGGATGACGGGGCGGATCTCGTCTCTATGATTCATTCGAAGAGAACAGAGTTGCTCGATCAGATTATCGGGGGCACCGAGGAGACGACAACAGGCGTCATCCGACTCAAGGCGATGGCAGAAAAGGGGGTCTTGAAGTTCCCCATTGTTGCCGTCAACGATGCCCACACGAAGTATATGTTCGATAACCGTTACGGCACCGGACAGAGCACCATCGACGGCATGGTTCGGGCGACCAACCGCCTGATCGCAGGGTCGGTGTTCGTGGTCTGCGGCTACGGCTGGTGTGCCAAGGGGCTCGCCATGCGGGCGCGTGGCATGGGCGCCAACGTGGTTGTGACGGAAGTGGATCCGCTGCCGGCCCTTGAGGCGGTGATGGACGGTTTCCGGGTCATGCCGATCGCCAAGGCGGCCGAAATCGGCGATTTCTTCTGTACGCTGACCGGAAATATCAACGTCATCCGCAGAGAGCATTTCCTCAAGATGAAGGACGGCGCTATTGTCGCTAATTCCGGCCATTTCAACGTCGAGCTGGATATTCCCGGCCTGAAAGAGATCTCGTCCTCTATACGGCAGATTCGTACTTACATTGAGGAATATACCCTGAAGGCTAGCGGCAGGAAGATTCATATCCTCGGCGAAGGGCGCCTTGTCAACCTGGCTGCGGCGGAGGGACATCCCTCCAGCGTGATGGACATGAGCTTTGCCAATCAGGCCCTTGCGGCGGAGTACATGGTCAAGAACGCCAAAAAGCTCGAGAACAAGGTCTATCCTGTTCCGGAGAAGATCGATGCGCAGATCGCCTTGCTCAAACTCGACGCCATGGGGGTCAAAATCGATAAACTGACGCCGGAGCAAAAGAAGTATCTCAGTTCATGGGAAATGGGGACTTAAGGGCAGTAAATAGTGAATAGTAAACAGCGATCGTAGAAAAGACAGGGCGGCGGACTCATTTCCTTCCGCCCTGTCTTTATTTTGAGTGCCTGTCAGCTTATTATTTATTAATCACTATTGATAGACTTGTAATAAGTCTAAGTCCGACTTTCACTTTTTTACGTCCTTACCCTCAGATACATGACCACCGCAGCAATGCCAAGAATGATGTTGGCCAGCCAGGCCGCCAGGATCGGTGGGATCGTCATGGCACGTCCGAGCGAGAGGCAGAAGGCAAAGACGATCCAGTAGGAAAAACCGATCACAATGCCGGCGCCGATGCTAAGGGCCACGCCGCCGCTCCGTTCGGATCTGAGCGAAAAAGCGACGCCGATCAAGGCCAAAATGATGTTCACCGCAACGAATGCGATCTTGCCGTGCATATCCGCCACAAACTGTCCCGGATCGAACCCCTGCGCCTTCAGTTTATCGACGTATTCTTTCAGTTCAAGAAAGCCCATCTCATCGGGTTCCTTTTGAACCGCCATCAACTCGGAAGGACTTTCGGGCAGGTCCACTATTTTAGACGGCATTTTTTCAATCACCGGGAAATCGCCTGGGTGGAAGGACGTGACCAGCAAGTCCCGCAGCTCCCATCCCTTCGGCGTCCAACGGGCGCTGCGGGCATCAATGCGCGCTGTCAGGTGGAAGGTGTTGTCGAAGTAGTTGACAGAGATGCCGCTCAGCGTGTTGGTGGAGGGGTTAAAATAGGCGAAGTTGTAGATGGCATTGCCGGTGCGGCACCAGATCTGATCTCGTTTAAAGACGCCTTTTTGCTGCTTCTGGACTTCGACGAGTTTGATGTATTCCGCTTTTGCGTTTGCGGCCGGCGTTATAAACTCATTGAAGAAGAAGGAGCAGACAGCGATCAGGACGGCGGCGATTAGCAGGGGACAAGAGATCCGATAGATGCTGACCCCGCTGGACTTCATGGCGACGATCTCGTTGTTTTTCGAAAGCAGCGAAAAGGACAGCAACGTAGCCAGCAACATGGCGACCGGAACGGTCAGCGAAACAGTCTGGGGCATGCTGTACAGAAAATAGGAGGCGATCTGCTCGACTGTGGCGTCATTGCTGAGGAACATCCGGATGCGCCCGAAAAAATCTACAATCAGATAGAGCAGTGTAAAGGACAACATCGTCAACAGAAGCAGACGGAAGAATTGTCTCAATATGTGGCGGTCCAGGATCGTCATCGTGAGGTTCTCTTAAGGCGAGCGAACAAGTTTTCCAGCCAAACGGTCAGGTTCACGATCGCGATCGGCTTCTCCCGACTTGCCATCATGAAACAATAGAGACCAACGGTGCCGAGGATGGCATTGGGGGCCCATACGGCAACGACAGGGGAAATGCGTCCCGTCTCGCCAAGGGCGTCGCCTGCCAGTTGCAGGGTATAATAAACCACGACGATCGCCAGGCCGACGGTAAATCCCCTCGACTTGCCCGATCGCTGGTTGACGATGCCGAACGGGAGCCCAAGAAGGGCAAACACGATGCAAGACAGGGGGATTGTGAGTTTTCTGTGTAACTCGATAATCATGTCTCTGACGTCGCTCGGGTTTAGATCCCGTCGTTTAATATTTTCTAGAAGCTCGTCGAATGTCATATCGGTGCTTCTTGCAGTGGTCGTCTCAGCACTTTTATTGGTGCCGGCGTTAATGTCCAGCCTGACATCGTAGGTGCTGAAGTCGGTCTTCTTGTATTTCGAGTGGCCCGGATCGACCACGTGAATGCTCCCGTCCATCAACCTCAAGGTCAGAGTCATCGCTTGGGGATTAGATACGAGGATGCCGCGTCGGGCGATAATCGTCGTCGCTTCCTTGGTCAGGCGCTGATCCGAGATCAGGAGCCCATCCATATAATCACCATCGCCAGAGATGTGATCGGCGTATAGCACCAGGCCATGGAAGTCGTCGTTGAAGACGCGCTCTTTGATGCCGACGCTGGCCTTTTGTTGCAGGATGTGGAACAGAAGACCTTTGCTGGCCAGATTGCTCAACGGTGCCACGAAACAGATGGCTGCTGTCAGCAGTGACACCATCACGCCGGCCGCGACGATCGGTGCAAAGAGTTGAAGCAGGCTCATCCCCGATGCCCGTAATACGGTGATTTCGTTGTCGCCAGAGAGTCGTCCCAGGCCGATGAGCACGGCGATGAGAAATGAAATCGGCAAGGTAAACATTAGAAAGGAGGGCATGATGAAAAGGATCAACTGCGCTATATCGATGATGCCGACGCCTTTATTGACGACCATTTCGATGATCTGCAAAATTTTGCCGATCAACAGGACAAAGGTGAAGATGAACAACGTCGCGAGGAAAGGAAAACCGATTTCCTTTAGAATGTATCTGTTGATGATCTTTGTCATGTGCGCTGTATAGCACAAAGGGCCGTTTAAGGGCAAAGAACAAAAGTGCTTTGAATTTCCCAATCATATCTGATAGGTTAGGTTCAATCGCCTTGAAGAGGATGCCCATGATCGATTTGCACACCCATACCATTTTCAGTGACGGCGAGCTGATTCCCTCTGAGCTGGCCCGACGCGCCGTAGCGAATGGCTATCGGGGGCTCGCCATCACGGACCATGCCGATCCATCGAATATGGATTTTATCGTTCCCAGGATTGTCGGAGTTTGCGCTGTGCTCTCTGAGCAATCGGGTATTACCGTCGTGCCCGGCATCGAACTTACGCATATTCCGCCGGCCCTTATCCCTTCACTGATTCGGGAGGCCCGTAAAATGGGGGCCCGTCTCGTCGTGGTGCATGGGGAAACGCTGGTCGAGCCGGTGGCGGAGGGAACCAATCTGGCGGCTATTCAAGGAGGCGCGGATATCCTGGCTCACCCTGGGCTGATATCAGAACAAGAGGTCGCGCTGGCGGCGAAACACAATGTCTTTCTTGAGATTACGGCTCGCAAGGGGCATAGTCTCGCCAATGGTCATGTGGCACGCCTGGCAACGCACGCAGGGGCTAGCATGGTGCTCAATACCGATGCGCACGCGCCTCAGGATCTGATAACGCAATCGTTTTCCAGGCGAGTTGCGGCCGGCGCGGGGTTATTGGACGCACAGATAGACACCTTGTTCGCAAACTCGGAAGCGCTTCTATCCAGAGTCATGCTTCGATGAGAGCTATTTTTCTGTCGGATGTGCATCTCAGGTCGAGAAAGGATGAACGTTATTGCATTCTTCTTAGTTTTCTAAATGAAATCAAGGGGAAATGCGAACACCTCGTTCTTGTAGGTGATTTTTTCGATTTCTGGTTTTCTTCGTCTAAACGGATTTATCCTGAATATGTACCTGTGATTGACCGTCTTATCGATTTAAAACAGAGTGGCACGACGATCCATCTCTGCGAAGGCAATCATGATTTTTACATGAACGCCTATTTCGGCGGCACGTTGGGCATGAAAGTTTTTGAGGATGCGGCCGAGCTCGCTTTGGATGGTAAAAGACTGTTTGTAGCTCATGGTGATCTGGTGGATCGGCAAAACACCCGCTATCTATTTCTGAGGAGAATCCTCAGATCGAGACCGTTTTATCATTTCCAACGTCTCATCCCGGCTGCTCTTCGGTGGTGGCTTGCCTCCTTGAGTTCAGATGTCAGCAAGGGCTTTAACGAAGAGGCAAGCGACAAGATGGTGCAAAAGATGGAACGCTTTGCAACGGATCAATTTCGGGCGGGGTATGATGCCGTGATTTTGGGGCACTGCCACAAACCCGTTCTCAAGAAAGTTGTAGTGAATCAGTCTGAAAAGGTCTTTGTGTCGCTTGGGGATTGGGTCGCTCACTTTTCTTACTTGAACTACGAAGATGGAACGCCCAGTCTCAAGTTCTATAGCCCTCTTGCGGTTGAACGGTTTGCGCAGCCCCTTGGAATAACTTAGCGAGGTCGTTGGGGAAAAAAATTTGGACACGATTCATGGAATGTGCTATAGGCACGTTTTTTAAAATACAAAAAGGAGACGGAACTTGAGAGATTTTGTTCCCAAAAAGATTTTTTTTACAAAAGGGGTCGGGACGCATAAGGACGAACTCCATTCTTTTGAGCGGGCCCTTCGGGACGCCGGGATTGAACGGTGCAACCTCGTGCAGGTCTCCAGTATTTTTCCTCCCGGCTGCAAGATGGTATCCAGATCGCAAGGACTAAAGGAGATTATTCCCGGTTCAATTACTTTCTGTGTCTTGAGCAGGTGTTGCAGCAATGAACCGAAACGGCTTTTGGCGGCATCGGTGGGATGCGCGATCCCAGCAGACAAATCAGCCTACGGATACATCAGTGAACACCATTCCTTCGGCCAGAATGAAAAGCAGGCAGGCGATTACGCTGAGGATCTGGCAGCCGCCATGTTGGCCTCTACACTCGGTATCGATTTCAATGTCGATGAGAGTTGGGACGAAAAGAAAGAAATTTTCAAAATCAGCGGGAAGATCGTCGCAACACGCAATGTCACCCAATCTACGATCGTCAAGAACACAGATTACACGACGGTTGTCGCCGCTGCTGTCTTTGTTTTTTAATCTGAGTATTCTCTAATTTTCCTTGTAAACAGGTGTATGGGTAGCCTGCCGCCCAACGGGCGGCAGGCGTTCTCGGGTCTTTTCGAACCCGCTGTAGCTTCGGTTTCTTCTCGGGGCTATGATGCCAATGATTTTCAAGGAGTTCTATCTCTACCTCCTACCACCTTGTCTGGGGTTTATCGTTTTCACGGCGCTGGCCATCGTGGCGTTATTTCATGGCGGTCGACGAAGCATCAATGTGCTCTTTGCAGCGTTGTGTTTCATGGCGGCATTGAGCAGCCTCCGTGAGATAGCGGTCGGTGTCATCAATCGTTCCCCTTTGGCTTTGTCGATTGATCGTCTCTTTTACTGCATCTTCGTTTTCAGTCTGCCTCTCTACATTCGGTTCATTCATGACTTCCTCGGGGTGAAGGGTTTACGCTGGCTGGAAGGAATGGTGCTGGTTTTCAGTTCTGCATTGAGCGTGCTGACGTGGTCTGATATTTTTGTATCCAGTCTTAAGCCTTATTCTTTTGGACAGATAGAGGTGCCAGGACCGGTTTATCACCTGTTCATCTTGGGATCGTCGTTTACGGCGCTATATTGCATGATCGCCCTCATTCGCGCGCATCAGTGTTCATTGAGCAGTCAACATCGGAACCGAATAAAATACATTTTGGGAGGCCTGGGGGTTTTTACCGTTTTTTTGTTGACACATTATCTGCCGGCAAACGGAATTATGATCTATCCGCTTACCGGGATCAGTTTTATCCCCGGATTGGTTTTGGCCATCGGTGTTTTAAAATACGATTTGCTCGATGCAGGCGTCATTGTTCGGAGAGGGGTAACGTATCTTACTCTGACGGCTGTTCTAGCTGGTGTATATATTTTTTTTATCTACGCCGTCCATATCTTGTTTATTCAGTCCAATCATACAACAACCATCATACAGCCCCTTGTGTTTGCGGCGCTTATTGTGTTGATTTTCGATCCGTTGCGGAAACGCATTCAAAGTCTTATCGACCGCTTTATCCTCAAGGGGAAATACGATTATCGCCAGGTTTTGCAGGATCTGAGCGGAAAAATGACCTTTTATTGCCATCTGGATGAAATCGGCGATGCCTTACGGCATGCCATTACGTCAACGATGGGAATCGAAAGCATTCATTTCTTTGTGCGTGACGGGATCGGCGAACCCTATCGGGAGTATAAAGAACAGGGTAAGGATGGACAGCGGGTTCTGATGATCGACGATCCGTTGATCGCCTATCTACGCTGCAACCTTCATCCGCTGACGCTGGCCATGATTCGGAAATTGAAACAGGATGTGAGGGAAGCGATTGGGAAGAGTTTTAACCGATTCGATTGCAGTGTGATCATTCCCCTGCCTTCGATGAACGATTTGGCAGGGTTTATTACCGTGGGAGAAAAGCAATCCGGTGAACTATTTCTGCAGGAGGACATCGCTCTTTTAACCACGATTGGCAATCAAGCGGCTGTTGCCGTTGAAAACGCCAAGAACTATTTGGAGATTGAGGAGCTGAATCGCGATTTGGAACGCCGAATTAAACAACGCACTGCGGAGTTGGCGAAGGCGCTCGAAGAGAAGGATCATACGCGCGATCGCCTGATCCGATCTGAGAGTCTGGCGGCGATTGGGCAACTCGTGGCGGGAACTGCCCATGAGATGAATAATCCGATTTCGAGTGCTTCGAGCTTGATACAGATGAGCATTGATTCTATTGCAAGGGAAAAAAATCCTGACCACGCAGAGCTTTTGGATGATCTGCAATTCAGCCTGAAAGAATTGAGCCGGACCAAGGCGATTATCGACAGTCTGCTCAGCTTGTCGAGGCAGGGCGGCAATTATATGGAATTGGTCGATATCCATGCGGTAATCGATGATGCTCTGCGCGTTCTTTATAATCAGTACAAGCATGCCGGTATAGAGTTTAACAAGGTCTTTTCTGTAGGGATCCCCAGGATGGAAGGTAATTTTGCGAGTCTTGGCCAGCTGTTTATCAACCTGATCAAGAACGCCATTCAAGCGCTGCCCGAGCATAAAGGTATCATCACTATCTCAACTGAATGCGACGTTCCGTCAAAAATGCTGAAAGTACGTCTGCAAGATGACGGTATCGGGATTCCGGCGCATTTGATGAAGGATATCTTTAAACCTTTTTTTACCACGAAACCGGCGGGGCAAGGAACCGGGCTGGGATTGTACATTGTCCATGAAATTGTCAAAAAGCACGATGGCGAAATTCATATCAACAATGATCCCGAAGGGGGAACACGGGTTGACATCGAGTTTCCCCTTATAAGGCGCCTTACGGCCTTGACGGCGGAACGGGCTGAAAGTTCAACCGCGGACGTTGAGAATCAGCAGTAGGAGGACTCAACACGGAAGAGAGGAGAAACGATGACAGGGCTTCTAATTGTCGATGACGAAGAAGGAATCAGGAGATCTCTAAAAAAAGTTTTCGAGAAGGAGGAGTATGCCGTTTTTCAGGCCTGTAATGGTGCGGACGCGGTGCGACTGGTCGAGGTCGAGCGCCACTTGATCGATGTTGTCATCTCCGATTTCCGTATGCCGGGCATGGATGGGCTTGAAACCCTCAAGGCGATCGAGAAGATTAATCCGGAAATCACGCGCATCATCCTGACTGGATACGCGACTATGGAAAGCGCCATCGAGTCGGTCAATGCCCGCATCGACGGTTTTCTGACCAAGCCGTTCGACAATTGGGAGCTTAAGGCCAAGGTCAGGGAGTATCACTTGAGAAGGCGTCTGAAGCAGTTCGTCTCCGATCAGGTCTTCACGGCGATACAACAGGATAAGACATCGCTGCGGCCGAGAAGTCAACGGGTTGCCATTCTGTTTTGCGACATCAGGGGCTTTTCAAATCTGACCCGTCGGTTTTCTCCCGCTGAATTGGCGGAGATTCTCAATGCGTATTATTTTTCACCGCTAGACAACATCATTTATGAAAAGGATGGAACTCTGGACAAGCATATAGGCGACAGCATCATGGGCATCTTCGGCGCCCCGGTGTCTCATGAAAATAATGCATATCGAGCCGTTTGCGCGGCCATCCGGATGCAGAATCAAATTCGACAGGGCAATCGAGACTTGGCGGAAAGGGGCATTGCCCTTCGAATCGGAATCGGGATCAGCACGGGAGAGGCGGTAGTCGGCGTATTCGGCTCTGTTCGAAAAAAGGAATATACCGTTTTCGGCGCACCCGTCAATCTTGCCTCTCGTCTTGAGCGTTTTGCCAGAAGCGGGGAGATTATCATCTGTACCGAGACAGCGGCAGAGATCATGCAACAGGTCGCACTTGAAAAACTGGCCCCTGTGTTTCTAAAGGGAATCGACCGTGAAGTGGATCTCTTCAGGGTGAAAGCGGACGCTGGGGATGGCGGTTTCGATTCGTTTTCAGTTCCCGTTGATCTCCCTCCGAACGGATATGATCCGCCTGTTATTTCAGCCAGGTAATGATTGCGACATCCGGATCTCTCTGGTATGAAGAGCGTGAAAAACGGACGCATTTGGTCATTCGCCGGAGCAAGCTCCAACGAATGACCGCTGCTTAAGGAAGATATTGAGACATGATTCGTTCGCAATCCATGCAGCAAGCTGCCAGGATTGCGCTTGCTACCTGCTTCAAATGAGAGATCTTTATGTTTTCTTACTTCCGTAAGAAAATTAAATACTTTCTTATCAACAAGGCGCTACCCTTCCCAATCTACGTCGTCTTGACGCTTTATTGCATGACACTACGGTTCCGGATTGAAAATGCTGAGCCAGTCCTAGCAGATTTTCGGGCTGGTGGGCGACTGGTGCTGGCGTCCTGGCACCAGCGCTTTTTGGGCGGTTTCTATCTGCCGAAAATTTTCGGTCTGAAGATACCCATCATGATCAGTCAGAGTCGCGATGGTGATTTTGTTGCCAACGTGGTTCGACATATCGGGTGGTCTCCCGTTCGCGGATCCAGCAGTCGTCGCGGTCGGGAAGCTCTCAAGGAAATGATTCTCGCGGCAAGACTGAATCGCTTTGTCGTTCACATCGTCGATGGCCCGACCGGACCGGCAAACGTCATTAAACCGGGGCTTCTCTCTTTGGCTAAGGAGGCCGGGTCCTCCATTGTTCCCGTCTATGTCTCCTATGAGAAGCCGATGATGTTCAACAGTTGGGACAGGTTCATGGTACCGAAGCCGTTCAGCCGGGTTTTGTTGCGCTTCGACGATCCGAGAGATGTGAGTCATGTCGATGTGGATGGGGATGACGCGGACGATTATCTGCATCAACTGGAAAATACGATGGTGGAGGGCTATCGATTGGCCGATATGTATTGGATGCAGACCGCCCCGCCATTCGGGTTCAAATTCCTCGCCATCATGGGAAATTCCTTGCGAGGGCGGTCTCGCCCAAAGTGACGCTTTTATTTCCCCGTGTGTCCGTTCAGGGAAATTTTCAGGGTTCCGCCGCGGCCCAGGATGTCATGCAGGTGAACATAACCCTGAAGTTTGTTTTCAGCGTTAACGACCACCATGGCGGTGATTTCATATTGTTCCATTGTTTCGATCGTTTCCCCTAGAGATCGGTTTTCGTCGATCGTTTTGGGGGACCGAGTCATAATGTCATCGACCTTCAGATTTTTAAAATCGGCGCCTTTTCGTACGTATCGCCGTACGTCGCCGTCGGTTAGGATCCCCCGTAGGATCCCTGAAGCATCCGTGATGAGAACAAACCCGAGATTTTTCCGGTCAATTTCATCGACGGCGTCAAGGGCAGGTTGTCCGGACAGAATGCGCGGTACGCTTTCGCCGCTGATCATGGCGTCGCGCACCTTGGTCATGAGTCTTAGTCCCAACGTGCCGCCCGGATGGAATCTATAGAAATCGTGCTGTTTGAATCCGCGTCGGTCGATGAGGGCTACGGCCAGGGCATCTCCCATGGCAAGCGTCGCCGTGGTACTGGAGGTCGGTGTCAGATTGAAGGGGCATGCCTCGCGCGTAACGCCGATATCCAGCACGATATCAGCGGATAGCGCCAAGGTCGATTTGAGATTGCCCGTCATGGCCACAAGAGGGGCACCCAGAGAGCGGAGATTGGAGATCAGCAGATTAAGCTCATTTGTTTCTCCGCTATTGGAAATGGCCAACACGACATCTTCCCTGGTTACGATGCCGAGGTCTCCATGCATGCCCTCTACCGGATGAAGAAAGAGTGCGGGGGTGCCCGTGCTGGTGAGCGTAGCGACGATTTTTTTGCCGATCAGTCCGGACTTGCCGATGCCCGAGACAATTACACGACCCTTTGCGGCATGAATCGTTTCAACGGCCTTTGTAAAACGTTCATCCAGTCTGGGGATGAGGCCCAATATGCTCTCGGCCTCCACCTTTAGAACCTCTTCAGCGCGCTGTAGCGATTCATCTTTGTTCATGATACAATCCATAATCGATTTGTCGTAGCGGACATTTAATAAATAAGCTGCTCTTGCGTGCTCGTTCCTATCAGATATCTTCGTAAAATTCAAGACAAGCATGAAATGCCTTGCGGATCTTGACAAAATGATTAACTTGAAAGTATATTCTACCGCTTGGGCTTGGACCATGGACGCGCTTCGCCGTCTGAATCGTTCCCAAAGGTTTTGCGCGTCTGTCTGACCCGTCGTCAGCGTTATACATCTTCCTTAAGGAACTGAGATTCGCCGGCGCCTGTTCCCGCGAGTCTTCAATAGCTAAGAAAGGGATTGTTACTGTGAACAAGATCAAAAAAATACTGGTTGCTAACCGCGGAGAAATCGCATTACGCATCATCCGGACGATTAAGGAACTTGGCATAGATAGCGTCGCCGTTTACGAAAAGCCCGACTGTGAGGCTTATTTTCTGAGATTTGCCGATCAGTCCATCATGATCGGAGATGGTCCCAGAAGGGACTATCTCGATATCGATCGGATTATCTGGGCGGCGAAGAAATCGGAGGCGAACGCCATTCACCCCGGCTACGGTTTTCTGGCAGAGAACGCCGATTTTTCAGCGGCATGTGAGAAGGCGGGTATTATATTCATTGGTCCGCCGCCGAGCGTGATTCGCGATTTAGGCAACAAGGTGACTGCCCGGAAGATTATGGAAAAAGCGAATATTCCTTTTATTCCTGGCACCGAAAACCTCAAGCCGGGAGAAGAGGGGATTCAGGAGGCAATCCGGTTCGGCAATGAGAAGGGATACCCGATCATGCTGAAGGCCGCTGCAGGCGGCGGCGGACGCGGTATTCGCAAGGTCATGAACGAAGAGGATCTGCGTCAGCAGCTCCCCCAGGCACGCGCAGAGGCTCTGTCGGCTTTTAACGACGACAGCATCTACATCGAGAAGTGTGTCGAATCTCCTCGGCACGTCGAAGTGCAGATTCTTGCCGATAACTACGGCAACGTGATGCACCTGGGAACGCGCGACTGCTCGATTCAGCGTCGTCATCAGAAGCTCCTGGAGATCGCGCCGGCGGATCTGCCCGCCGATGTGCTCGAGGCGATGCACCAGACAGCTATACGGGCGGCAAAAGAGGCGAATTATGTGAATGCCGGCACAGTCGAGTTCCTGGTCGACCCCAAAACGAATGCCTTCTGGTTCATGGAGGTCAACACGCGCCTGCAGGTGGAGCATACTGTCACGGAAATGTTGACGGGCATCGATATCGTGCGTCAGCAGATCATGATCGCCGAGGGCAAGAAGCTGGAAATCCCCAAGGAGCGCGTACAACTCGTTGGTCGCGCCATTCAGGTCCGTATCAATGCCGAGGACCCCAAAAACAATTTCATGCCGGAGGGCGGCAAGCGCGTGGAAGTATATCAATCGCCCGGCGGTCCCGAGATTCGTCTGGACGGCATCGTTTACCAGGGATACAAGATTCCTACGGAATATGATTCGCTTCTGGTCAAGCTGACGGTACGCGGTTACCAGTGGGATCAGACCATTCAACGCCTCAAGCGCGCCTTGAACGACTTCCTGATTGTGGGTCCCAAGACGACGATTCCGTTCTATCTGTCGATCTGCGACGAAAAGGATTTCCGTGCGGGCCGTTTCACGACGGATTATATCGAAACGCATCCCGAGATCTTCGAGTACCTCGATTCAGAGCGTGAAATCGCCAAGTTGGCCAAGCTGATCGGCGAGATCCATTCGAAGAAAATGAATCCGTACGCTATTTAACTCAGAAACTGATGAGGAGAGTTTCCCCATGACAAAATATACGCAAGGTTTGGAAGAGAGAATTACCCCGCAGGAGCTGGAGCGCGAAGGGAGCAAGCATATTCTCAATAAAATGAGGAATGCCAAGGGGTATTATGTGACGAATACCGAGAGAGATTTGTCCCAGTCTGATTTCAAGAACCGGATCATGCCACACACCCAGATTCTGGTATCTGAAGAGCGGAACGACTCAGGTTTCTTTTCGCTGGAAATCACCGGTGGGGCCTCGATCCATGTCGATATGCTCCGCAAACAGATCAACCCGCTCGAAAAGCTCGAAATCCTGAGCAGCTACATGCCGGATGTGCTTTTCCAGACGCTTGTGCGCGGCATCAACCTGTTCGGCTACCGACCCTATCCGGATAACGTGGTGCGCCTGACGGTCGAGGCCTTCGCCAAACGGGTCCACGTCTGGCGGGTCTTTGACTTCCTCAACTATATTCCGAATATGATTTCCGTGTTCGAAGAGGTCAAGAAGGCAGGGCGTATTCTTCAACCCTCGATTTGTTTTTCGACGGGGCCGGAGCATACCGATGCATACTATGTCAAAAAGGTGGGCGAGATCCTGGATGTCACGGGGCAGGATATCATCCTGGCCATCAAGAACCACGGCGGTCTCGGAACCCCGAAGCGGATCGGTGATCTTGTCCATTCGATCATGCAGAAGTATCCGGACCTGATCATTCAGTATCACGGCCATAATACCGACGGCAATGATATCGGCAGAATCGTCGAGGCGGTGCGAAACGGGGCGAAGATCGTCGATGCGAGCGATCACGCGATGGTCGGGTTCTACGGTCCGCCGCCGATCCTTACGGTCGTCGACACCCTGGAAGAATACGGTTACAGCGCCATCGGTTTGAACAAGCAGGCCGTCATCGATGCTTCCAATAAGTTGCGGACGGAGCGCAAGCATTACAGTGAGTTCGAATCCCAGTTTTTCGGATTCGATCCCACCGTACAGATCCACAAACTGCCGGGCGGTGCCACCGGATCGAGCTTTGAGCAAGCCGTAAAGGGCGGCTTCCTGCAGCAGATGCCGGAAATCCTTCAGAATGAGCTTCCTAGAGTCCAGAAGGAACTCGGCAACTGGTGGAGCGTGACGCCCGGATCTCAGATTCTATGGACCACGGCCGCCAATAACGTTCTGAAAAAGGCGCGTTATAAGGATGCAACCGACGACCTCAAAAATCTGATGTTGGAACGTTACGGGCAACTGCCATTCTACAAGCCGGCCGATGAGATTTATGAGGCAGTGTTCGGTAAGAACTGGAAGCAGATTGTCAAGAACGATGGCGGCTATCAGAAAATCGAGGACATTGATCTCGACATTGAGGCCCGCGTTCTTGAGCATCGACTGGGGCGACCGGCGACCAATGATGAGCTCGTTCTGTATCTCCAGCATCCTAATGATGCCGTCAATTTCTTCAAGTTCGAGGAAAAGTTCGGCAAGACATGGGTGCTCCCGCCGAGTGTCTGGCTGAGAAAGGGCGGCTTCAACATCGGCGAACGGTTCGAAATCGTAGATGCTTACGGCAAGCTACACGGCATCGAAATCGGGACGCAGCGTCGTACAAAAGACGGGGATTATATTACCCATCTGGTCGTGGACCACCATCTCGAACCGGTCCTCACGATTATCGAGGAGGAGGGAGGTCCCAGAAAGGAGACCAAGGTTACGCTTTCCTCCAAAGAGATCGAAGCATTGGCCAGATCAGGGGATATCCGTTCGTCCATTAAGGGCGTGGTTAATCAGATCCCGGTAGCCGTAGGCGATGAGATCGAGGAGGGGACGACGTTGATTGTTCTCGAAGCCATGAAGATGCTGACCAATGTAACATCGGTGGTCAGCGGAAAGATTTCGGAGGTTCTGGTCTCGGCGGGTGCGCCCATTGAGATTGGCGAAAAGCTCCTCATGATCGATCTTGAGGCCTGATCGTGCCGTGTCGCATAAGATTCCGATCCGTCGTGTGATATGCCCGAACTGCCAGAGGTAGAAACACTGTGCCGTCAGCTCCGGGAAAGGATCGTCGGGCGACGTATCGTTTCCGCGGATGTCCTGGATCGGAAATTGCCCGATATCGGTGCGGCGATTGGGAAGAAGATCGTCGGGATTGATCGCTACGGCAAGTGGCTGACGCTGAGCTTGTCCGGCCGCCTGTTTCTTCAATTTCACCTTCGAATGACCGGTCGGATTTTTTACGTATCGGACCCCGTAGGATATTCCAAACATACGCGATTAATCCTGGGGGTTGGGGAAGGCTATCTGTTGCTGGATGATCCGAGGCGCTTTGCGACAGTCACCCTTCAACGGACGAATCCTGAATTACTGCGAAACGCGCCGGATGCGTTGCGAGCCATTTCTCCAGAAGCCCTCCGGATTCGGGCGCGAAGCAAACGTGTTGCCATCAAGACGTTTTTACTGGATCAGCGGATCCTCTGCGGTATTGGCAATATTTATGCCTGTGAAATTCTCTTTACCGCTGCCATTGATCCGCGACGACGCGCTGCCTCCTTGTCGCTGGATGAGTGGTGCCGCATCGGCAAGGCGATTCCGGCTGTTCTGGAACGGGCCGTGTCGTGCCGGGGAACCTCTATTTCGGACTGGAGAGATCTTTTTGCCGAGAAAGCGGAATTTCAAAACCACCTTCAGGTTTATCAGCGCAACGGGCTGGAGTGTCCGAGATGTGGCGCGACCATTGAGCGCACCCTTCAAAACGGCCGGGGCAGTTTCTTCTGCCCGCGCTGTCAGAAGTGAGCGTTCAGCAGCAAGTCATATGAACGAAATACATCTAGAGAGGCTGGATTATGTCTGAATTTGTCAATGTCACGGCGGTCAAGGAAGCGAATATCTATTTTGACGGCAAAGTTACAAGCCGAACCCTGATTTTTAAAGACGGCACTAAAAAGACACTAGGGATTATGTTGCCGGGCGATTATGAGTTTGGAACCGCGGCGCCGGAACTGATGGAGATCCTCTCGGGTGAGTTGGAAATCCTCCTTCCGGGCCAGAGCGAGTGGAAACGGGTTAGGGGCGGGGAGTCTTTTGAGGTGCCGGGTAATGCCTCCTTTAAACTGAAGATCAAGACCATTACGGATTATTGCTGCAGTTATCTGTAAAAGCGGTATCTATGGATCTCTTTGTCCTTAGAGAATTTGTCGTCGTTCTGGCTGCCTCCATCGCCATTCTCTATATCTCCAACAAGATTCACCTCCCGTCGGTGATCGGTCTGCTGCTGACCGGCGTTCTCATCGGACCGGGCGGTCTGTCCCTCGTCAAACATTTCACGACGATCGATGCCATGGCAGAAATCGGCGTTGTCATGCTGCTCTTTACGATCGGGCTGGATTTTGCGCCCGAAAGGATCAAACGGATTCAACGGCATTTTTGGATCGGAGGCAGCGTTCAAGTTTGTCTGACAACGATGGCCTGTGTCGCCCTCCTCATCGGGGTGTTCTCCATGCCATTTCGCCAGTCGCTGTTTTACGGGTTTTTAGTGGCCCTCAGCAGCACGGCCGTTGTGTTGACGCTACTCGGGCAGCGCGGGGAGCTTGATGCCCCGCATGGTCGAATTGCGTTGGGCATCCTGATTTTTCAGGATATTGCCATCGTTCCGATGCTGGCCCTCGTTCCGGTGCTGGCAAGTACCGGCAGTGCCTCGGCGGGTGCGATCGCGCTGCGCTTTACGTTGAGTCTGGCGATCATTGGCGGCGTTTTCGCCGTCGCCCGCTACCTGATGCCGCACATTCTGCACCGTATCGTTCAGACCCGGATCCGTGAAGTCTTCCTCATTACCACCTTGTTTATCTGTCTGGGCATGTCGTTTCTCACCTCATCTCTAGGATTGTCGCTGGCGCTGGGGGCCTTTCTTGCCGGGGTTCTGCTCGCCGATTCGGATTACAGTCACCAGGTCGTTTCCGATATATTGCCGTTTAAGGATGTCTTTAACAGCCTCTTCTTTATCTCCGTGGGAATGTTGCTGGATATCGGCGCGGTCTGGAGGTTGGGAATGGTCGTTCTGGCACTTGTCGGTAGCGTGGTCGTCATCAAATTGATCGTGGTCACGGCGCTGGTATTGTCGTTCGGTTACGGGTCGCGAATTGCATTGTTCGCTGGCCTGTCCCTGGCACAGATTGGAGAATTTTCCTTTGTTCTGGCGCGGGTCGGGCGCATGCACGGTCTTTTGTCAAACGACCTCTTCCAGGCCTTTATCGCCTCGTCGATCTTGACGATCATGGCCACCCCGCTACTGATCCAAATCGCTCCCGTTCTGGCCGAGGGGTGGGAGCGACTTTTTGGCTTCAGGCGCGCTATGCCGGAAAGTCATTCAAAAGCGGGGCGACAGATAGAGGGGCATGTGATCATCGCTGGCTACGGTTTGAACGGCCGCAATCTGGCCTATGTTTTAAAGGAGGCAGGGATCCCTTATATCATTCTAGAGGTCAATCCGGTCACGGTTCGAACGGCCTCGGCACAGGATGAGCCCATCATTTATGGAGACGTTGCCAGCGCGACGATTTTGCAAGAGGCTTGTATTCAAAAGGCCAAAGGTATAGTTTTTGCGATCTCCGATCCGATGATGACACTGCGAGGCGTCCGTATGTCCCGCGCGCTCAATCCGGATCTTTTCGTTATCGTGCGCACGCGTTATGCCGCGGATGTAGACGATTTTTTGGCGGTCGAGGCGATGGATGTCATCCCGGAGGAGTTCGAAACTTCTATCGAGATTTTTACCAGGGTTTTGGAGCGATATCATATCCCGCGCAACATTATTGATGCGCAGGTCAAGATCCTCAGGAGCGAGTGTTACGGTCTCATGAGGGGGTCGACGAGCACCGTGAGACCTGTTGCCGACAGAATTTCCGATCTGCTCGCGTCCGGAACCGCGGAGACCTACTTCGTCGGCAGGGGAACCTGGCCGGTCGGTCGGACGCTGGGCGCCCTAAATTTGCGCGGATGTACCGGCGCAACAGTCATTGCCGTTGTCCGCGGGGATGCCTCTATTACAAGCCCCGGCGCCGACTTTCAAATCCAGGAGCAGGATACGCTGCTGCTCGTAGCGAGTCATCGGGATATAGACCGGGCCTTTCGCTATTTGGACGGCGGTACAGAAAATGACCCGTCGTGCCGATAAAAAAAGGATGTGCGGCATCTCCGTGTTTCCGGGGCCGCACAGCGATATTCTCTGAGAAATTGGGATGATAGGACCGAAAGGTGGGTCGGTTTCTTTACTTGACCGACCCCGCGCTTTGTGATAGCGTTCCTTCGACTTTTTCTTCAGCCAAGACGATTCTTATTTGGTTCGGATGGGAGAATGGCGAAAAACCATTACACATTTCTAATTGTACCCAGGAAGAAAAGCTCAGTCAGGAAGATCTCCGTTTCGAGCGCTCTCGTAAAGTGCGCTGCCGGTGCTGGAATCCTCTTTGTCCTCTGCCTTGTTTTTTTCCTCTATGACTATGCCACGACCAAGAGCAAGGATTTTGAACTCTCCTATCTGAAGAAGCTGACGAATTACCAAAAAACCCGGATTGACAGTTTGGCCACCAAGGTTACGACCTTTGAAAAGAAGATGGAGAATCTGAAGCAGTTCGATGAGAAGATTCGGTCGATGACCAATTTCGGCAAGCAGCGCTCGGAAAATAAAAGCCAGATGCTTGGCATCGGTGGCGTTGAAACGGAAAAGGGCGTCGTTGTCGGTGTCAACGATCTCGAACAGAACCTCGACCGGTTGATTCGCGACGCGTCGGCCCAGGAGCATAGTTTCACGCAACTGCTTGATCTGTTGAGAAAAAGAGAGTCCATTCTTGCGGCGACGCCTTCTATCTGGCCGGTGCAGGGGTGGGTCACTTCGGAGTTTGGTTCCCGCTCGTCGCCTTTTGGTGACGATGAAGAGTTTCATAAGGGCGTTGACATCGCGTGCCGTATGGGCAATGTCGTTCATGCCCCCGCGGATGGGATTGTCTCCGAAGTCGTCAACCGATCCGATATGGGCAATTATGTCGTCATCGATCATATCAAAGGGATTGCAACAGGTTATGCCCACCTGCTACGTTCCGCCGTAGTGGCTGGACAGCGGGTGAAGCGGGGAGACGTGATCGGTTATGTGGGAAATTCAGGACGCAGCACGGGGCCGCATCTCCATTATAGCGTTTCGTTGAATGGGATTCTGGTGAATCCCAGAAAATACCTGAACTGATAAGTTCTCCCTCTATCAAATTAGGAACGGGTCGTGCCGGTAACATGTGTGCCGGCTATTTTTTTTTTATGTTCAAACTGAAGAGAAAATCATGCTGAAACTTCTAACTAAGATATTCGGATCAAAAAACGATCGGGAGTTAAAGAGACTTTCTGTTGTTCTCGATGAAATCAACGCTTACGAGCCGACATTGTGCGAACTGGACGATGCGCAACTCCAAGCCAAAACTCCCTATTTTAAACAAAAACTTGCCGACGGAGCAGAGCTCGACGATATTCTTCCCGAGGCCTTTGCCGTTGTGCGTGAGGCGTCACGCCGTACGCTCAGCATGCGACCCTTCGATGTGCAGATGATCGGGGGGATGGTGCTGCACCAGGGGAAGATTGCCGAAATGAAAACAGGGGAAGGCAAGACGCTGGCCGCCACCCTGCCCGTTTATCTCAATGCGCTGACCGGCAGAGGGGTACATGTCGTGACAGTCAATGATTATTTGGCTAAGCGCGATGCGATGTGGATGAGCCCCATCTATAATTTTCTGGGATTGTCTGTCGGTGTGATCGTTAACAACATGGATGATGCGGAAAGGCGACAGGCCTATCAATCCGATATAACGTATGGGACGAACAATGAATTCGGCTTCGATTATCTCCGAGACAACATGAAGTTCAGCCTGGACGACTACGTTCAGCGAGACTTCCATTACGCAATCGTGGATGAGGTTGACAGTATTCTCATCGACGAGGCCAGAACGCCGCTTATCATTTCCGGACCCGCAGAAGAGTCCACGGAAAAATATCAGATCATCGATCAGATCATTCCCAGACTCCAAAAGGAGGACGATTATACGGTCGATGAGAAGAGCCGCACAGTCGCGTTGACGGACGGAGGCGTCCAGCGGGTCGAAAAGCTCCTGAAGGTCCAGAATCTTTATGATCCACGAAATATCGACACACTCCACCATGTCAATCAAGCGCTCAAGGCTCATGCACTCTTCAAACGCGATGTGGACTATGTCGTCAAAGACGGCCAGGTCGTGATCGTCGATGAGTTTACCGGGCGGATCATGCCAGGACGGCGATACAGCGACGGCCTGCATCAGGCGCTGGAGGCCAAGGAACGCGTCAAGGTGGAACGGGAAAACCAGACGCTGGCCACGATTACCTTCCAGAATTACTTCCGGATGTATGAGAAGCTCGGCGGCATGACGGGAACGGCGGATACGGAGGCGACGGAGTTCGGGGAAATTTACAAGCTCGAGGTGGTCGTGATCCCGACAAACATGCCGATGATCCGGGTGGATAACTCCGACGTCATCTACAAGACGGAGCGCGAAAAGTTCAAGGCGGCCATTGAGGAGATCAAGCGATTGCACCAGGTCGGCCAGCCTGTGCTGGTGGGAACGATTTCGATCGAAAAATCGGAACTCCTGAGCAAGTTTCTGCAGCGCGAGGGGATCAAACATGAGGTTCTCAATGCCAAGAATCATGAAAAAGAGGCCGAGATCATTGCGGCTGCCGGGCAAAGAGGGGCAGTGACCATTTCTACCAATATGGCTGGCCGTGGGACCGACATCAAATTGGGCGAGGGGGTTGCCAAACTGGGAGGGCTGCACGTTCTCGGGACAGAGCGTCACGAGAGTCGACGTATCGACAATCAGTTGAGAGGGCGTTCCGGCCGCCAGGGGGATCAGGGCTCTTCACGATTCTATCTGTGTCTTGAAGACGACCTGTTGAGAATCTTCGGCGCGGAGCGCATCGCCTCCATCATGGATCGTGTCGGATTTGAAGAAGGACAACCGATTGAACATGCGCTGATATCGCGGGCGATCGAAAATGCCCAGAAGCGCGTTGAGGGACAGAATTTCGATATTCGCAAGCATCTGCTCGAATACGACAACGTGATGAATATGCAGCGCCAGGTCGTTTACGATCAGCGACGCAATGTCCTGTCCGGCGAGGATCTGTGGGGTATCGTCGAAGAGATGGTCGATGAGCTGGTCGAGGATCTGTTTATCGAAAATATCGATGAAAGGGCCCATCGGGAGGACTGGGATCTGAAGGGGTTGGACGATCTGCTCTCCAAACAATTCTCGTTGAGGTTTAATTTTGCCAATGTGTCCGAACCGCTCAGTATTAACGAGATGAAAGACCGTGTCAGGAATGGAGCACTGACCCATTTGCGCGCCAAGGAGACCGAATTCGGCAAGCCGTTGATGGATTACCTCATGAAGTACATCCTGCTTCAGTCTATCGATGCGCATTGGAAGGATCACCTCCTCGCAATGGATCACCTCAAGGAGGGGATCGGATTGAGGGGCTATGCGCAAAAGGATCCGAAACGGGAATATCAACGGGAAGGGTATGAGACTTTCGCCGCGATGATGTATCAGGTGAAAGCGGATACGCTGGAAAAATTGTGTCTTGTTCAGGTGCAGCGGGAAGAAGCGCTGCCGGAAGTACATAGACAGTCCACAGACTATGTCATGAACCGCGCGGGTGAAGAGGGGCACGTTGCCCAGCGAGTGCGGCAGGGCGAAAAGGTGGGAAGAAACGATCCCTGTCCATGCGGCAGCGGCAAGAAATACAAGAAATGTTGCGGTCAATGAACCTGCTGCGCGTGGAGTTTCGTGCGGCTGGCCGCCGTAGCGATAGGTGGTATCTTTAAATGCCGAGGCAATACCCCGGCAATTTCTTTGCGCGTCAGGAGTTTGAGATAATGAGCGATAAATGGAGCGTTCCCGGTTTTCTGCTGAACGGCATTCACGTCGGGATTAAAGACGGCGGTCGAAAAGACCTGGCTCTCATCTATGCGAATAAGCCGGTTCCAGCGGCCGCTGTGTTTACAACGAACGACTTCAAGGCGCCTCCGGTCTTGTTGTCCATGGAAAGGATCCGCAAGGGATTTGTGCAAGCAGTCCTGATCAATAGCGGCAACGCCAATGCGGCGACGGGACACGAGGGGTATCGTGACGCGGTCGCCATGTCCGGGGCGTTGGCGAAAGAACTGGACATCGATCCCGATCGAGTGCTCGTTGCATCGACGGGAAAAATCGGAGATCGTCTCCCGATTGATAAAATTGTGGCGGCGGTTCCGGTCTTGGTGTCCGGATTGGCCAAGGATCGTCTCGATGATGCCGAGGCGGCGATCATGACCACAGACAAATTCCCCAAAATCGAATCCCGCCAGGTTTCGATCAACGGCAAGACGGTCACGCTGTGCGGCCTTGCTAAAGGGGCCGGTATGATTGAACCCAACATGGCCACCATGCTGACCTTTATCCTGACCGATGCGGCCATTTCCACTGAGATTCTGGATAGGGTCTTTCGCGAGTGCGCTGCGGATAGTTTCAATGCGATCTCAGTGGATGGCTGCATGAGCACCAACGACATGGCCCTCATCATGGCGTCTGGGGTGGCGGGCAATGACATCATCGCCGAGAGTACGCCGGCTTATACTGCCTTCAAGTCGGCCCTGCTGGCTGTCATGATCGAACTGGCGAAGGCGATCGTCCGCGACGGCGAAGGGGCGACAAAGGTCTTGGAAATTGTAGTTGAGCAGGGGGCGACACGCGACGCCGCTCGAGGGGCGGCTTACGCAATTGCCAGGTCCAACCTCGTCAAGACGGCCTTTTTCGGAAAGGACCCGAACTGGGGGCGCATTATCTCTGCGGCCGGTTCGATCGGTCTCAAGATCGACCCGGAACGCATGGAAGTGTATCTCGATGACCTGGCCGTGTTTAAGGCTGGTGGGGGTGTTGTCAACGACCGTGAGCGACTGATGGCAGTGATGCAAAGGGAGGAAATCCGAGTCACCGTTCGGCTGGGGCAGGGAGCCGCCTCTTTCCGCGTCTTTGCCAGCGATTTGTCGCACGACTATATCCATATCAATGCCGATTATCACACGTGAGAGGTCTTAACTTTTTGCTTGATAATTACGCGCACTTGTGTTAATTGGCAGCCCACTACGCACATCCCCCGATCGATCCGGCGTTGCTTTGAAAAAAGTGCCGGATGGAGAAGACGGGGATGGTGGATCAAAAACTAGAGGAGAAGAACCCATGTCAAACATTTCAATGAAGTTGCTGCTCGAGTCCGGCGTCCACTTCGGCCATCAGACCAACAAGTGGAACCCCAAAATGAAGCCCTATATCTTCGGGGCTCGGAACGGTATTTACATCATCGACCTTCAGCAGACAGTCGAGCTTTTCAATGTCGCCTATCAATACGTCATCAACCGCGTCGCCGAAGGGAAGGAGATCCTCTTTCTGGGGACCAAGAAGCAGGCCCAGGAATCCATTAAAACGGAGGCCGAGCGGGCCGGGATGCCTTATGTCAATCACCGCTGGCTCGGCGGCATGTTGACCAATTTCAGCACGATCAAGAAGAGCATCGATCGCCTGAACAGCCTCGATAAGATGTTTGCCGACGACTCGATCAACGCCTTTCCCAAGAAAGAGATCCTCGGTTTGCGCAAGGAGAAGGAGAAGATGGAAAAAGTGCTTGGTGGCATTCGCTATATGCGGGGTCTGCCCGGCGCTCTGTTCGTCGTTGATCCTAAAAAAGAAAGCATCGCCATTCGGGAGGCGCGCAAACTGGGCATTCCGATTGTCGGTATTGTCGATACGAACTGCAATCCCGACGATATTGATTACGTGATTCCCGGCAATGACGATGCCATCCGCGCGATCAAGCTCTTCGCCTTGAAGATGGCGGACGCCGCATTGGAAGGCAAGCGGGTGAAAGAGGAGTCTATTCAATCGGAATCGGATAAAGAGGTCAGTTCTGTCCAGGTCGAGGTACGGTCGGCGGGCGTGACGGAAACGGATGTGCCTGACAGCGTCGATGAAAAGGACGTGGAGGACATTCCCTGACACGATCGGGAAATGCCCCGCACAGGGTCAGGTTGCGGGGCATACACGCTGACAGATTCAAATCAGATCCACTACAATAAAATGGATAGCCCGCATGCTGCCTTGACGGCAGTAAGGGCGTTCGTCCGTTGAGGCGTTCGGCTCGCCAAAGGGCGCAGTCAGGCGATCAAGACAACAAGGAGGAAGGGAAATTGGAAATATCAGCAAAACTGGTCAAAGATCTTCGTGATAAAACCGGTGCGGGCATGATGGATTGCAAGGAGGCCCTGTCTGCGTCGAATGGTGATTTCGACAAAGCCATCGAATTTTTGCGAAAGAAGGGACTCTCGGCTGCCACGAAACGGTCCTCCAAGGCCGCCAAGGAGGGTGCCATTGCGTCTTATATCCACATGCAGGGTCGTATTGGCGTTCTGGTAGAGGTCAACTGCGAGACTGATTTCGTCGGCAAGACGGATGATTTCAAAAATTTGGCCAAGGACATCGCCATGCATATCGCCGCCTCCAACCCGACTTACGTACGGTCCGAGGATATTCCGGAGTCTGTTCTCGACAGCGAGAAGGATATCTACCGCGCACAGGTTCTGGCCGAAGGAAAGCCCGAGAAAGTTGTCGACAAGATCGTTGAGGGAAAGCTGAAGAAGTTTTATGAAGATGTCTGTTTGATGGATCAGAAATTCATCAAGGATTCCAATATCACGGTTGCGACCCTCGTCAATAATCTGATTGCGAAAACGGGAGAGAATGTGATCATCCGCCGCTTTGCCAGATTCCAGCTCGGGGAAGATCTCAAGAAATAACGATGGTACGGAGCGCGGAGCAAATGAAAAAACCGGCCTTTAAGAGAATCCTTCTTAAGCTTAGCGGGGAAGCGCTTTCCGGCAAGAGCAAACAGAATATCGATCTGGAAATTTTGCAACACATCGCGGGAGAGCTCAAGGACGTTTCAAGGCTCGGCGTTCAGATCGGTATCGTGGTTGGCGGGGGCAATATCTTTCGAGGCCAGGCGGCATACGCCAAGTCGATGGATCGCACCTCTGCGGACTATATGGGCATGCTGGCGACGGTGATCAACAGCCTCGCCCTGCAGAACGTCCTGGAGAGCGTTGGATTGCCGACGAGGATCCTTTCGGCGATCGAGATGAAGGCGATTGCGGAGCCTTACATCTACAGGCGCGCCCTGAGACATTTCGAAAAAGGGCGGATCGTTATTTTTGCGGCCGGAACAGGCAATCCGTACTTTACGACCGATACGGCGGCAGCCTTGAGGGCGGTGGAAATCCAGGCTGACGCCATCTTGAAGGCAACGAAGGTCGATGGCGTTTACGATAAAGATCCGGTTCTTCATTCCGATGCCATTATGTACAAAACAATAAGTTATATCGACGTGTTGTCTATGAACCTTAAAGTAATGGATTCAACGGCGATTTCGCTATGTCGCGATAACGGACTGCCGATCATCGTTTTCAATCTGGAAAAAAAAGGAAATATCAAGAAGGTCATTTCCGGCCAAAAAGTCGGCACACGGGTGGTGGAGGATAAACAACGTGGATAATCAGTCATTCAAGACGTTGAAAGAGACCATGGAGCAGAACATCCAGGCTTTCGAGAAGTCGCTTAGCAAGGTGCGGACAGGGCGTGCCTCTTTGGCGCTGCTGGACGGCATTCGTGTGGACTATTACGGAACGCCGACCCCCCTCAATCAGGTGGCCTCTTTGTCGATTCCGGAGAGCCGAACCATTCAGATCTCGCCGTGGGAGTCCAGCATTATCCCGGCCATCGAAAAGGCCATTCAAAAATCAGAGCTCGGCCTGACACCTTCCAATGACGGAAAGCTCGTCAGGATCTCGATTCCCGTATTAACCGAGCAGCGTCGCAAGGAACTCGTCAAAATCGTCAAGAAGATGGCCGAGGAGTCTAAGGTCAAGATCCGAAACGACCGGCGCGACGCAAACGAGGCCCTGAAGACCGCAAAAAAGAACAGCGAAATTTCTGAAGACGATCTCTTTAAGAAACAGACGGAGGTCCAAAAGATTACCGATGATTATATCAAGCGGATTGATGAGGTTCTTGCGATCAAGGAAAAAGAAATCATGGAAATCTAGGGGGACAGCCGAGCGGTGGTGCAATATTTTGTGAAAAAGGGGAGTCACGACGATGACTCCCTTTTTTTTGGATTCTTCAGCGAGCGCATTTCCCGCTGCTTGCGGCGGGGTAAGTGAGCGAATCAGGAAAAAGCAGCTACCTTGGGAATCGGAGATTCGCCGGAGCTTGCCCCGGTGAGTCATCAATAGATTTCGGAGTGTCTTTCTTGAATTAAGCCGGCGAGTATGATACGTACAGCTAATATAACATCTGGAAAGCACATGAAAAAAATTGATTCCTCCCGCCTTCCCGATCATGTCGCCATCATCATGGATGGCAATGGTCGCTGGGCCGAAAAAAAAGCCCTCAGCCGCATTAAAGGCCATCGGGCCGGCGCGGAGGCCGTACGAAGAGTCGTGACAGCCTCAAGGGAGCTCGGCCTGCGTTATCTGACACTTTATGCTTTCTCGGTTGAGAACTGGCTCCGTCCGCAGGGAGAAGTCGGCGCCCTGATGCGTCTTCTCAATGAGTTTATCAAGAAAGAGCTTTCAACCATGGTCGCGCACAATATCCGTTTCAACACGATCGGCAATCGTGCGTCCTTGCCGGAAGCGATCCGTGGGACGCTGGCAGGTGCGATGGAGAAGACACGAAACAATGACGGGATGGTGTTGACGTTGGCCCTAAGCTATGGCGGTCGGGATGAAATCCTTCGGGCAGTTCAGCACATCTCCGAAGATTTCCGGGCGGGGAAACTCGGCACGGCAAGCCTGTCGGTGGATGCGTTTTCCCATTATCTCGATACATCCGGTATGCCCGATCCGGATCTGATTATTCGCACCAGCGGCGAGTACCGTCTGAGCAATTTTCTCATCTGGCAAGCAGCCTACGCCGAATTTTATTTCACAGATGTGCTTTGGCCGGATTTCGACAAAGAACATTTGATCGCTGCGATTGCTGCCTTTCAGAAGAGAGAACGCCGCTTCGGTTTGACGCGAGAGCAGCTTAAGGCATAAGGCTACAAAGGATTTAACGATTGCGTATGACGAGTTCTCTTCTGAAAAGATGGATCACGGCCCTGATTGCAGGTCCGTCAGTTGTCGTCCTGATCGTCTGGGCGCCCGGGATCGTTTTCTTGTCGTTCGTCGGCGTCGTTGCATTGCTGGCTTCTTTTGAATATGCCCAGATGTCCTTCGGCCGCATGACACGTCCGGAAACAGTCGAGGGGGGCCTGATGGCCTTCATCGTGGTGGCGTCCTGCTACAATGCGGGCGGGAACCATTTATCCGGCGCGATAACAGGGGTGATCATCTGGATCGTCATTCGCTACATGATTCAATACCAGATAGCGCGGACGCCTGAGCGTCCGGATATGGCCGTGGTCTGTCAGAGAATCTTCGGCTATTGCGTCCTGCCGCTTTTGTTGTCTCATCTCGCACTGCTGCGACAGACCCGGGCAGGAGCCTGGTGGCTTCTCATGATGTTTTTGATCGTTGTCGCCGGGGATGTCGCGGCTTTTTTCGTTGGTACCAAGTTTGGGAAAAGGAAGCTCATGCCGGCCGTCAGTCCCGCCAAGACCTGGGAAGGGGCAATGGCGTCCCTGTCGGCTGGGGTGATTGTAGCCTGCCTGTATGGTCATTACGTTCTACCGGAAGTGTCTTGGTTGCATCTGCTGCTCGTGGGGGCGGGAACCAATCTGCTGGCGCAACTCGGCGATCTCGGTGAGTCGCTAATGAAGCGATCGAGCGGGGCGAAGGACTCGGGCAGGCTGCTGCCGGGTCACGGCGGGGTTCTCGACAGGGTAGACGCTTTTCTCTTCGCCGCGCCTTTTGTCTATTACTACAAGGTTATTTGGATCGGATGACGAAACGGATTACGATTCTTGGCGCTACGGGCTCTATCGGCGTCAGCGCGCTGGATGTGGTCTCGAGAAGCGGGGGCGCCTTTACGATATCGGGTCTCGCGGCAGGCCGCAATGTCCGACTTCTGCGGGAGCAGATCGAACATTTCCGTCCGCCGGTGGTGGCTGTGCTTTCCCAGGCCGAGGCCGACCAACTGCGGGAGCTTTTACCCCCGAACGGTGGTCCCCGGATTCTCTGGGGAGAGCAAGGTTACCGGGAGCTGGCGGCGGATTCAAACGCGGAATTGGTGCTTTCAGCCATGGTCGGCGCAGCCGGCCTTCTGCCCACTTGGGAGGCAATTCGTGCCGGCAAGACCATCGCGCTGGCCAACAAGGAAACCCTTGTCATGGCCGGTGAGATTGTCATGGAGGAGGCCAGACGCCGGGGTGTGCGGGTGTTTCCGGTGGACAGTGAGCACAGCGCCGTCTTTCAGTGCCTGGAGGGTCAGAACAAGCGGCACGTCGAAAGAATCATTCTGACGGCTTCCGGGGGGCCGTTTCTTCATCGCTCGAAGGAGGACTTCGCTTCCATTACAGTTGCCGATGCGCTTCATCACCCGAACTGGAAGATGGGAAAGAAGATAACGGTGGATTCCGCCTCGATGATGAACAAGGGGTTGGAAGTGATTGAGGCGCGATGGCTTTTCGATGTCCCGTTCGAGCGCATCGAGGTCTGTGTCCATCCGCAGAGCATCATCCACTCCATGGTGGCATTCACCGACGGCTCCGTGATTGCCCAACTGGGCATACCGGATATGAGGATTCCGATCTCCTATGCCCTTTGTTACCCCGAGAGGATGGCAATGCCCCATGACATGCGGTTGGATTTCCATTCCGTCAAGCCGTTGGAATTCCTTCCACCCGACCTTGAACGTTTTCCGAACCTTGCCCTGGCCTATGAAGCGGGTCGAAGGGGAGGGGGGGCGCCGACGGTCCTCAACGCCGTCAACGAGGTGGCCGTCGAGGCCTTTGTCGAGGGCGCCATTTCTTTTGTAGATATGACTGTACTTATTCAAGGGACAATGACAGAATATGCGGCCATGTCGCAACGCTTAGGCCCGACGCCCGCATCGATCCAGGCGATCCTGGACGTGGATCGGTGGGCCAGGCAACGGGCGGCCGAATTTATACTAGGAATGAAAAAATGATCGATATCAATCTCCTATACAGCATCGGTGGCGTAATCGTTTTACTGGTGATTTTAATTTTTGTCCATGAACTGGGCCATTTTCTGGTCGCAAAGCTCTCCGGCGTCGGAGTTCTGAAGTTTTCCCTGGGGTTTGGGCCGAAGCTCTTCGGACGCAAATACGGCGAAACGGAATACCTGGTTTCCGCTGTTCCTTTGGGCGGATATGTCAAGCTCCTGGGAGAGTCTGAGAGCGAAGAGGTTTCTGAAGCGGATGAGAAGCGATCCTTTCTGAAACAGACAGTATCCAAGCGAATTGCGATTGTTGCGGCGGGACCGATCTTCAATCTGCTCTTTGCGGTCATATTCTTCTGGACAGGTTATATGTTGGGGGTTCCCGTTCCAACGGCGGAAATCGGCGAAATCCAGAAGGCCTCTGTCGCCGAATCAAGCGGGCTTCAGGCCAAGGATGTGATTGTTCAGATCAACGATCAGAAGATCGCCGATTGGGGGGATGTCGTTGAGAACGTTTCCGGCAGCAACGGTCGGGAGCTGAGGGTCACGGTGAAAAGAGGCGCGGAGGAGAAAGCGATTCGTGTTATACCGCAGCTTACCAATGCCACCAACATCTTCGGCGAAAAGACGCGTGCATACAAGATGGGCATTATCCAATCCGATCAGTTCGTCATCCGCAGCGAGAATCCCGCGCGTGCGCTCGTTTCAGGCGTCAAAAAAACATGGAACGTGATTGAATTGACCGTCTTGAGCGTGGTGAAGATGATCGAAGGAGTCGTCTCTCCCAAGACACTGGGAGGGCCTATTCTCATAGCCCAACTGGCCGGCGCGCAGGTCAAGCAGGGGCTCGTATCCTTTCTGTTTCTGATGGGACTTCTGAGCGTGAACCTGTCTATACTGAATCTGCTTCCCATTCCTGTGCTCGACGGCGGCCATCTTTTCTTTAACGTGATCGAGTTGATCATCGGTCGTGAAGTGAACTTGAAATGGCGGGAAATTGCGCAGCAGATCGGGCTCTTTCTCCTGGTGATCCTGATGCTGTTCGTTTTTTACAACGATATCGTGCGGATCATCAATAAATGACATGAAGATCCTGGCCGTTGATACCTCGACCACTTCCGGCAGCGTGGCGCTGTTGAGCGATGCGAGCGTGCTGTGGGAAACTGTCGTCAATAGTGGTCTGACGCATTCGGAAACCCTTCTGCCCGCGCTCAATGAAGCAATGAAGCACTCCGCGCTCGATTGGTCAGAAATCGACTGTTTTGCGGTCACAACCGGTCCCGGATCCTTTACCGGCCTGCGGATCGGCATCAGCGTGGTGAAGGGGCTGGCCTTGTCGACGCAAAGACCCGTCGTATCGGTGTCAAGCCTTGAGGCGCTTGCCTGGAATCTCTCCGGATGCCCGCACCTGATTTGCCCCTTTCTTGATGCCAAACGGGGCCAGGTCTATACGGCGCTCTTTCGCTCCGAGCTGGACGGTGGTCCACCTGAGCGACTGAGGGACGATACGGTGGAGGATCCCAGAAATGTTCTCGCGCGCCTGGCGTCCGACAAAGTCATTTTGATGGGGGACGGCACGCGTACGTTCGCGCCACTGCTTGACGAAATCCTTGGAGGGCATTACACGGTCGCTCCTCCGCATCAACAGCTGATTCGCGCCTCGTCCGTCGGTTTGATCGCCTTGGAAAAATGCCGCCGTGGCGAGTTGGTTGACAACCTGACCTTTGTTCCCGTCTATATCCGGGCTTCAGAGGTGGAGCGCGGCGGCCGTCTCTCGTGAAAACGGTGTTTATATTGTCAGGATCATTGACTTTATGCGGTCTTTCATATAAATGCAGTCTCGAACCCCGCGGCGCTTTGGGGACCGATTGCGATAGGGTGCAACGCGTCGGGATCACGCGACGCAAGTGATAAGAAGGGAGAATCCATCGTCCGACCGGATGCTCCCGTAAGCGGATGGAATCATATACACCATGCTACCGGAGAGAAAAGAACCGATTATCAGGGAGGGGCTCTATTTTATCATTCCTCTCCTTGTCGCAGCCATAGCGGCCGCGATCCTTCAGATGCATCTTCTCGCCTCGCTGATCGCCCTCCTGCTGTTTTTCTGTATCTGGTTTTTTCGCAATCCCGAACGAGCCGTCGCTGCCGGGGGTGATCTGTCCGGGGCGATTGTTTCTCCCGCGGATGGACGAATCATTCGAATCGAGGAGAGCACCGAAGAGCGCCATCTTCAAGAACGCTGCCTTAAAGTTTCTATTTTCATGAATGTCTTCGATGTTCATGTCAACCGCATTCCCTGTGACGGCCGGATCGAAGCCTTGCATTATCAAAAAGGCTCTTTTCTGTCGGCGGATCTGGACCGGGCGTCGGAACACAATGAGAAGAACCTGATCGGTCTCGTCACGCCTCAGGGACGTAAGGTTGTCTTTGTGCAAGTCGCAGGATTGATTGCCCGACGTATAATTTGCTGGCTCAATCCCGGCATGGATGTCGCGCGTGGTGAGCGATTCGGCCTGATTTGCTTCGGATCGCGCGTCGATCTGTTTTTGCCCTTGAACGCAAGGATCGATGTAAAGATCGGTGACCGTGTCAAATCCGGAAGCACCATTATAGGATGGCTTTTATGAAAGGAAGAGGACGTTTTCAGGCGCATTTCAAAAAAGATCATATGAAGAAGGGGATCTACGTTCTGCCGAACCTTTTTACGACGGCAAGCCTCTTTGCGGGGATTTATTCGGTCACGGCCGCGATGAAGGGGAGTTTCCTCCCAGCCGCCTACGCCATCATTATCTCCCTCGTTCTCGATGGGCTGGACGGCAGGATGGCCCGGATGACCAATACGACCAGCCGATTTGGTATGGAATACGACTCGCTGTGCGATCTGGTCGCTTTTGGGGTGGCCCCGGCGATGCTGGCCTATACGTGGTCTCTGTCAGGCTTCGGTAAATGGGGCTGGTTTGCCGCCTTTTTCTTTGTCGCCTGCGGCGCTCTGCGTCTGGCGCGTTTCAATGTTCAAGTTCACGTCATCGATAAGGGCGTTTTCAACGGTCTGGCCATACCGGCCGCCGCGGCCGTCATTGCCACATCGGTTATTCTATGGCAGTTTCTCGGCGGGGCGGGCAAGTTTCAGCATCTGGGCGTCTTGTTCGGCGTGTCCGGCGTTGCGCTCTTGATGGTCAGCAGCATCAAGTACTATAGTTTCAAAGACCTGAATTACTTCCTGCGAAAGCCTTTCATGTCTTTTATCGCGATCGTGCTGATATTGATTGTCGTGGCAGCGGAGCCGCAGATTACGGCCTTTACCTTTTCCTTTGGCTACGCCATGTCCGGGCCGATCTATGCTGCCGTCAGGCATATCAGACAAAGAACGACCCATGCCGAGCATATTGAACATCGGTTGATATAAGGGATAAAGGGGAGAAGAGATGAGAAAGTACCATGTCGCCGTTGTCGGAGCCACCGGCGCAGTCGGAAATGAAATGATCGCGGTTCTGGAAGAGCGGAATTTTCCGGTCGGCGAAGTAACGTATCTGGCGTCGGAGCGCTCCGAAGGCAAACAATTGCCCTTTAAGGGAAAGATGCAGCCGGTCAAGGTTCTGAATGAAGACTCATTCAAGGGGATCGATATCGGTCTGTTCTCGGCGGGTGGCAGCACCAGCGAGAAGTTCGCTCCGGTCGCAGCGGCTGCGGGATGCGTGGTGATCGACAATACGAACGCTTTCCGGATGGATCCCGATGTTCCCCTCGTCGTACCCGAGGTCAACCCCGAGGCGATCGCACAGTACACGAAAAAGGGCATTATCGCCAATCCCAACTGTTCTACGATCCAGATGGTTGTTGCGCTCAAACCGATCCATGATGCGGCCCGCATCAAACGCATCGTCGTTTCCACCTATCAGTCTGTTTCGGGAACCGGCAAAAAGGCCATGGACGAGTTGATCGCGCAGACGACGGCGATCTTGAATTTCAAAGCGCCATCCATCAAGGTCTATCCCCATCAGATCGCCTTCAACTGTCTGCCGCAAATCGATGTCTTCATGGAAAACGGCTACACGAAAGAAGAGATGAAGATGATCCGGGAGACAAAGAAAATCATGGGAGACGACTCGATTGCGGTCACCGCCACCACCGTACGCGTCCCGGTGCTGCGCGCCCATTCGGAGTCCGTCAACATCGAGACGGAAAAGAAGATTTCGGCGGCAGAGGTTCGGAGTCTCCTTTCGAAGGCGCCCGGCATTTGTGTTGTCGATAACCCCGCTGCCCTGGAGTATCCGCTCGCGATCAACGCGGCCGGCAAGGACGAGACCTTTGTGGGCAGAATTCGCGAGGACGAATCGATTGCGAACGGCATCAACATCTGGGTGGTTTCGGATAACCTGCGCAAGGGAGCTGCCCTCAATGCCGTGCAGATTGCCGAGGTCCTGATTCGGGACTACCTGAAGTAATGCTCAGAATCATCTCTGGTCGAGCCAAGGGCTATCGGCTTTATTCCGTTCCAGGTAAGAAGCCTGCCAGGCCGACATCGGATCGTGTCAAAGAGGCGCTCTTCAACCTGCTTCCCGATCCAGAGGGGTGCTCGCTGATCGACCTGTATGCGGGAACCGGCAATGTGGGACTGGAGGCCCTCAGCAGGGGGGCTCGCCGTGTCTGCTTCGTTGAGAGCGATCCGGCGATGATCGATGTGATTCGGCGCAATATTGAGAAGTGCGGTTTCGATGACGGATGCGAGATATTGCGGATGCCCGTTGATCGAGCCGTCGATCAACTGACCCGTCGGGGGGAGCGCTTCGATATCGTTTTTGCCGATCCGCCCTATGACCTTGGTTTTATGAAAGCGATCCTGCGACGCTTGGAAAACGGTGCGCTGCTGAAGACAGATGGCGTGATGGTCCTCCAGCATTCTCCCAGGGAAGAGGTGCCGCAGCGTATGGAAGCGCTCGAACGGGTCGATCAGCGAAAGTACGGAGACACGCTCTTATCTATCTTCAAGCGGACATCAAATGGCGACGGCCTTTTGACGGCATCTAAAGAGTAAAGAGTGAGGACGTTTGGTTATGGAACGTATCGCTGTTTATCCGGGTTCATTTGATCCCATTACCAATGGGCACCTGGATATCATCAAGCGGGGTATCAATTTTTTCGACAAGCTGATCATACTGGTCGCCTACAATCAGTCTAAATCGGGGTTTTTTACCGTTGACGAGCGCATCGAGATGATCCGGGAGGTCGTCAGTGAAGATCCAAAAATCACGGTCGAGTGCTGGAACGGTCTTCTGGTGGACTATCTCAACCAGTCCGGCGTGCACGCGATCCTTCGAGGATTGAGGGCGGTCTCAGACTTCGAGTTCGAATTCCAGATGGCGCTGATGAATCGGCGGCTCAACCGGCAGGTGGAAAGCGTCTTTTTGATGACAGGCTTCAAGTGGTTTTTTACCAGTTCCACGCTCGTCAAGGAAGTGGCGAATCACGGCGGGTCCGTCAAAGGCCTGGTCCCGGATCCCGTGTACCGCCGCCTTCAGGACAAACTGGCAAGGAACGGGGAGCAGGAGTGACATGATTCAACTGGCATCGCGGACTAAAGTCATCAAACCGTCGCCCACACTTGCCATTACGGCAAGAGCCAACGCCCTGCGGGCGCAAGGGCGCAAGATTATCGGCTTCGGGGCAGGAGAACCCGATTTTGATACCCCGGCCAATGTCAAGCAGGCCGCTATCGCCGCCATTGAGAGCGGCTTCACGAAATACACGGCCGTCGGCGGCATCGATGAACTCAAGGACGGCATCATCGAAAAGCTCAAGGCGGACAATGCCCTGACCTACAAGCGGTCGGAGGTCTTCGTCTCCTGCGGGGCGAAACATTCCATATTCAATATCGCCCAGGTGCTCCTCGACGGTGGGGATGAAGTGCTCGTGCCGGCCCCTTATTGGGTCTCCTATCCCGATATCGTGTTGCTGGCCGGCGCGACACCCGTCATTGTCCAGACGCGCGAGGCAAGCGGATTCAAGGTGACGCCCGACGATCTGGCCCGGGCGATCACGCCGAAGACGAAGGCTGTTTTCATCAACAGTCCTTCCAACCCGACCGGTTCCGCCTATACCGAGGCCGAGTTGAAGGCCCTGGCGGTGGTTCTCCTCGACAAAGAGATCGTCGTGATCTCGGACGACATCTATGAAAAGATCGTCTATGATGGCTTCAAATTCACGAACATCGTCACGGCCTGTCCGGAGTTGCAACCCCAGAGCATCGTCATCAACGGAGTGTCGAAATCTTACGCCATGACCGGTTGGCGGATCGGCTATGCCGCGGGACCGTCGCATGTCATTTCGGCCGCCACGGAGATGCAGAGCCAGAGCACTTCGAATCCCACGTCCATCGCACAGAAGGCTGCGGTTGAGGCCCTGAGGGGGGATCAGGCGATTATCGCGCACATGGTGGAGGATTTCCGGAAGAGACGCGACTATATCGTTTCCGGCCTCAACGCGATTCCGGGGATCACCTGCCTCAAGCCTGAAGGCGCCTTCTATGTCTTTCCGAACGTGTCCGCGCTGTATGGCAGGCAAGACGCTGGCAAGACGATCGCTTCTTCTCACGACCTGTCGGAGTATCTGCTCGACAAGGCCGATGTTGCCGTGGTGCCGGGAAGCGCCTTCGGCAACGACGATCACATCCGGCTGTCCTACGCCACGTCAATGAAGAATATCGAAGAGGGAATCGAACGCATCCGCAAGGCCGTGCTGGCCCTGTCCTGACCATGAGGAAAAGCGCAGAGCGAAAGAAGACAAAACCGATCAGCGTGGGATCCATACAGGTCGGCGGCGATGCGCCCGTGGTTGTCCAGTCCATGACCAATACCGACACCCGTGACGTGGCGCGAACGGTGGCGCAGATCCGTCGGCTTCAAAAGGCCGGTTGCGAGATCGTGCGGGTGGCCGTTCCAGATGCCGAGGCCGCCTCCGCTCTCGGGACGATCAAGGAGAGGATCAGTCTACCGCTCATTGCGGATATTCACTTCGATTATCGTCTGGCGTTGACCGCGCTGAAAGCCGGCGTGGACGGTATCCGGATCAATCCGGGCAATATCAAGAAAGAGCATCTCAAAAAGATCGCCACTGCGGCGCGCGATCAGCGGGCCGCCATCCGAATCGGCATCAACGCCGGGTCGCTCGAAAAGCGGTTGCTCGCAAAATACGGCGGACCCACGGCCGAGGCGCTGGCGGAAAGCGCCCTGGAAACGATCGCCCTCTTTGAGGGCTACGGTCTGTCGCAGATCAAGCTCTCTGTGAAATCTTCTGATGTGCCGACGATGATCGAGGCCTATCGGACCCTCTCGCAGGCCACGGATTATCCCCTGCACGTCGGCGTCACCGAGGCCGGCACGCTCTTGCCTGCGAGCATCAAATCGGCGGTCGGGATCGGCATTCTGCTGCATGAGGGGATTGGCGACACGATCCGGGTATCCGTGACCGGCGATCCGGTATCAGAGATCCCTGTCGCCTACGGCATTTTGCGGGCGTTGAACATTCGCCGCATCGGCCCGGATATCGTGTCCTGCCCGACCTGCGGGCGTTGCGAGATCGATCTGCCAAAGCTCGTGCGGAGCGTTGAGAAGCGACTTGCCGGTGTCCAGGCGGATATCAAGGTGGCGCTCATGGGCTGCGTGGTCAATGGGCCCGGCGAAGCTGCCGAGGCGGATATCGGCATTGCCGGAGGACGCGGCACGGGCCTCCTCTTCAAGAAGGGCAAGATCGTCCGAAAGATCGCCGAGAAGGACTTTGTCTCCATTCTGATGGAAGAGATCGCCCGGATGATCTGATGATCTTTATGATAAGTAATTATGTTTGTCATTGCGAGGAGTGACGAAGCAATCGCGTAAAGGTAGTGCGTTAGATTGCTTCGCTTTGCTCCCCGATTACGACCTCGGGACAAGCGCAATGACCTGTCTCTTCGAGACTGTCATTGATACAAGGAGATCCGCATGCTGTATTCTGAACTCTTTTTACCAACCATTCGTGAGGTGCCGACGGACGCCGAAATCATCAGCCATCAGCTGATGCTGCGGGCCGGCATGATCCGAAAGCTGACCAGCGGTGTTTACTCTTATCTGCCTTTGGGCTTGCGTGTCATCAGGAAGGTGGAACAGATCGTCCGCGAGGAGATGAACCGCGCCGGCGCGCAAGAGGTTCTGATGCCCGCTATTCAGCCGGCCGAGCTCTGGCAGGAGTCGGGGCGCTGGAGTTTTTATGGAAAAGAACTGATCCGCTTCAAAGACCGACATAATCGGGAGAGCTGTCTAGGCCCCACGCACGAAGAGGTTATCACTGATCTGGTCCGGAACGACATCAAGACCTACCGCCAGCTTCCCAAGAACCTCTATCAGATCCAGACGAAGTACCGCGACGAGATCCGACCGCGCTTCGGCGTCATGCGCTGCCGCGAGTTTGGCATGAAGGACGCTTACAGCTTCGATGCGGATATGGCGGGCGCGGATCTTAGCTATCAGAAAATGTACGACGCCTATATGCGGATCTTCAGCCGCTGCGGACTCGTTTTCAGGGCCGTTGAAGCAGACACCGGCAATATCGGGGGGAGTTCCTCTCACGAGTTCATGGTCATCGCCGATTCCGGCGAGGATGCAGTCGCCTTCTGCGCCGCCTGTCAATACGCCGCCAATCTTGAAAAGGCGGAGGTGCTGGCGCCGGAAACAATGTCTACGCCGGTCGAGCCGCTGCCCTTGACGGAGGTGGAGACTCCCAATGTCCGGACGATCCATGAGGTCTGCGACTTCCTGAAGGTATCGCCCGAGCAGATCGTCAAGACGATGATCTACCAGGGCGACGCCGAGGTGGTTGCTGTCCTGGTACGCGGCGATATGGAGATCAACGAAGCAAAACTTCGGAACTACCTCAAGGCGGACACGCTCGAACTGGCCACCGACGACGTCATCCTCAAGGCGACAGGCGCGCCGCGAGGCTTTGCGGGACCGATCGGAATCAAGGTCAAGGTCGTTGCCGATTATTCCCTCAAACCGATGCAAAATATGGTGGTCGGCGCCAACAAACAGGACTATCATATCCTCAACGCCAATATCAGCCGGGACTTCAAGATCAGCGACTATGCCGATCTGCGCGTCATCACCGAGGGCGATGCCTGTCCGCGTTGCCGTTCGGAGATTCGATTCGCTCGCGGGATCGAGGTCGGACACGTCTTCAAGCTCGGCACCAAGTACAGCAAGGCCATGCACGCCATGTATCTAGACCGTAGCGGTCAGGAACAGGTCATGATCATGGGCTGTTACGGGATCGGTATTGGTCGGACGGTGGCGGCTGCGATCGAACAGAATTACGACGACAAGGGGATCACCTGGCCCGTGCCGATCGCGCCGTTCCAGGTGATTATTACACCCGTCAATGTCAATGAGGAAAGCCTGCTGAAAACCGCGCGAGATCTCTACGACCGGCTTACTGCCGATGGGGTGGAGGCGCTCCTCGACGATCGCGACGAACGGGCGGGCGTCAAGTTCAATGACGCCGATCTGATCGGCATTCCGTTGCGCGTGACAGTCGGTCCCAAGAAGTTGGCGGAAGGCAAGGTCGAGATCAAGATCCGGAAAACCGGCGTCGTCGATGAAGTGCTTCTGGCCGATGCGCCCGGCTATATCCGGACCTTCATAGCCGATGCTGTCGGGACGGCGTCGTAGCGGGCCCGCAGGAGCGAGCGTAACCTTTTGCCCGCGCGCATCGGGCGATGACGCCTTGCCGCGCATGGATTGCGCAACAGGATGCCCATGCTGAGAATAACGGACATACTCGACAAGGTCTCCGATTACCTGTCCCAGGAAGATCAGGATATGATCGAGAAGGCCTATATCTTCAGCGCAGCCGTTCATCAGGGGCAGGTGCGTTTGTCAGGCGAACCCTATCTGACCCATCCCATGGAAGTAGCGGGCATCCTGTCGGACATGAAGCTCGATACGTCCACCATCGTTACGGGTCTGCTTCATGATACCGTGGAAGACACGTGGGCGACCAAAGACCAGATCGCCAAGGCCTTCGGAAACGAGATCGCCTTTCTCGTCGAGGGGCTCACCAAGATCAGCAAGATCACCTTGAGTTCGCAGGAAGAGCGGCAGGCGGAGAATTTCCGCAAGATGATCCTCGCCATGTCCGCGGATATCCGGATCCTTTTGGTGCGACTCGCCGACCGCGTTCACAACATGCGGACCCTTCAGTTCCAATCGCAGATACGCCAGAAATTCATCGCCAAGGAGACGATGGAGCTCTATGCGCCACTGGCCAATCGTCTCGGTATCAATTGGATGAAGACCGAACTCGAAGACCTCTCCTTCCAGTATCTCCACCCTGAGGAATATCAAGACCTGGCCAGGCGCATCGCCGGCAAAAGCGCGGAGAGAAGCAAGTACACCGAAGAGGTCAAGAGCATCATCGATAAAGAGATCAAAGACGTCGGTCTATCCGGATTCGTCGAGGGCCGCGCCAAGCACCTCTATGGCGTCTATAAAAAGATGATGGATCAGCACATCAATCTGGACGAGGTTTATGATCTCATCGCCTTTCGCATTGTCCTGGACTCCGATAGGGACAAGGAGTGTTACGAGGCGCTGAGCGTCGTCCACTCGCTCTGGAAGCCCGTTCCCGGTCGCTTCAAGGACTACATCGCCATGCCGAAGGGCAACAACTATCGCTCGCTGCACACCACAGTGATCGGTCCCTACGGCGAACGGGTGGAGATCCAGATCCGCACCAAGGCCATGCATGAGTGGGCGGAGGAGGGGATCGCGGCGCACTGGCGTTATAAGGAGAAAGGGGCGCCCATCCGGGGCAAGGACGAGGAACAGATCAAACATCTGCGGGAACTCCTGGATGTCCAGCACGACCTCAAGAATCCCCGCGAGTTTATGAAGAACATCAAGATGGCCCTCTTTCCGGACGAGGTCTATGTCTTTACGCCCAACGGCGACGTGAAGAGCTTTCCGAAGGGCGCCACCCCGATCGACTTCGCTTACAGTATCCATACCGACGTCGGCAATACCTGTATCGGGGCGAAGGTCAACCGCAGCATCGTTCCCCTTAAATACGAGCTTCAAAACGGCGACACGGTCGAGATCATTACCCAGGCGGGTCACCATCCCGGCAAGGACTGGCTGAAGTATGCTGTGACGAGCAAGGCCATCTCCAAGATCAAGAACTGGCTCAAGGCCGAGGAGAGCCGCAAAAGCATCGATCTCGGGAAGGATATCTTTGAAAAAGAGGTCAAAAAACAGCATCTAAAAGTCAATCAGGTGCTCAAATCGGAGACCTTCCAGGAAATTCTGCACGAATCGTCTCTCAACACTGTGGACGATCTCATGGCCCTCATTGGCTATGGCAAGATCTCGGCCAAATCGATCGTCAACCGCCTTGTGCCGGAGGGAGAGAAAAAAGCGGATGCGATGATCCTGGAGAAGATCAAGCAGAAACTCAGAAAGACAGACTCCGCAGGCGTGTCCATTACCGGCGTGGAGGACATGATGGTGCGTTTCGCCCGCTGCTGCGATCCATTGCCCGGCGACGACGTGGTTGGCTATATCTCCCGGGGACGAGGGCTTAGCGTCCACCTGACGAGCTGCGCGATGCTCAAGGGGACGGATTCTGAGCGGCTCGTAGAGGTTCAGTGGAACATCAAGGAACGGCAGACCTATCCTGTTCAGGTCCGCGTCATCTGCAAGGATAAAAAGGGCCTGCTGGCGGAGATCAGCAACACCATCGCATCGCTCGATATCAACATCGCCCACGCGAATGTCAATACGAGCCCTGAACAGAACGCCATGCTGGATTTTCAGCTCGAGGTACGCGATCTCAATCAATTCAACCAACTGAAATCGACGCTCAAGAAGGTCCGAAGCGTGCTTTCTGTAGAAAGAATCCGCAGAACGTGATAAAGCAGTCGCCATGAAAAAACCGATCATCCTCATTGTTACCGTCTTGATGGCCCTTGCGCTGGCTTCCTCGGCCGCCAGTGCGCGCGATCAGCATGGCAACTGCATTGTCCTCGATCCCGCTCACGGCGGTCGGGACGAGGGCGTCAAGGTTGCGATGGGCCGGTATGAAAAAGACCTCACCCTGAAACTGGCGCTCCTCATTAAAGCCGACGTAGAACGAGCTCGCGGCGTTAAGGTCGTGCTGACCCGTTCAGACGATCGCGATGTATCACTCGCACAGCGGATCGCTGTCGGGAAGGCCGGCAGCGCGGATTTTGTCCTGAGTCTCCACGTCAATGCGGGATTCGGGAAAAAGGCGACGGGCTATGAAATGTACTTCCCCGGCTTCTCCGCCTCGGGGGATGGCAAGGGGGGCGCGGGCGCCATCGTCAACGACATGGTGCATACCAAGGCTCTCAACGAAAGCGTCCGATTCGCCAAGATTCTTCAGAGGCATCTCGATCGGGTTTTGCCGAGAAAAGACCGGGATCTGCGCGAGGGGCCCATTCGCCTGAGGGAGGCAGCGACGCCGGTACTTTTACTGGAGATCGGATTTGCGTCGAACGGCGACGACAGGAAGAACCTCCTCGACGCCGATGTCGTCAAGGAAATGGCCGCTGCGATTGCAGCCGGTATTCGGGAATTTTTCAGCGATCCCATTTCCCGTGACTTGTCGCGGGATAAGCGAGCGAATCAGGACTAAACAATCTTCTTTTGAATATTCAATACTGCGGAGCGAAGTAGTTGACATGAGAAAAGACGACCGCGCCTTGACGGCCATCAGAGATTTGAAGATTACGAGAGACTTTTTGAAACACCCCGCCGGATCCGTCTTGATTGAAATGGGCCAGACGCGCGTGATCTGTGCGGCCTCTCTGGAAGAGGGCGTTCCCGCGTTTCTGAAAAACACGGGACGAAGCTGGCTGACGGCCGAATACGCCATGCTGCCCTCGGCCACACATACGCGGAGCCCCCGTGAGAGCGCCAAGGGGAAGCTTACCGGCCGGACCCACGAGATCCAGCGCCTGATTGGACGCTCGCTTCGCGCGGTGACCGATCTCAGCGCCTTCGGCGAACGGACGGTGCATATCGACTGCGACGTGATCCAGGCAGACGGCGGTACGCGTACCGCGTCCATCACCGGAAGCCTCATCGCACTGATTGACGCCTTCCGCACATTGAAGGACAAGGGACTCGTCGAAACGATTCCCATTTTCGATTACGTTGCCGCCGTTAGTGTCGGCATCGTCGACGGACGGCTCATGCTCGATCTTGACTACGAGGAAGATTCCAGTGCCGAGGTCGATATGAACTTCGTGATGACAGGGCAGGGGAAGTTCGTCGAGGTTCAGGGCACCGCCGAGCGGGAACCTTTCGACCGCAAGATGCTCCTCGACATGATGCAGCTCGCCGAAAGCGGCATCGCGACGATCATTCAGAAGCAGAAGGACATTTCCGGAGCGCTTCGTTGAAGCGCATCGTCTTTGCATCCCGCAATCAGGGAAAGCGCCGGGAGATTGCCGCGCTGCTCGAGGGACGGGCGGAGGTGCTGAGCCTGAGCGATTTTCCGGATTTGCCGGAGGTTGTAGAAGATGGCGACAGCTTCCTCGCCAATGCCCTCAAAAAGGCGCGCTTCGTTTCCGAACAGACGGGCTTGACAACGCTGGCGGATGACTCCGGTCTGGAGGTCGATGTGCTGAATGGCGCCCCCGGCATCTATTCAGCTCGCTATGCGGGTCCATCAGCTACCGACGAGGCCAACATCGAAAAACTGCTGAGTGACCTCAAATCAGTGCCTGACGACAAGCGTACCGCCCGTTTTCGTTGTGTCCTGGTCCTCCATGATCCCGATGGGCGTTACGAGGCCTTCGACGGGACCCTGGAAGGCATGATTATCGCCGAGCGGCGAGGCGACGATGGGTTTGGTTATGATCCTGTTTTCCTGGTCCCCGGGCTCGGACGAACTGTCGCAGAGATTCCTCTCGATGAGAAAAACAAGATCAGCCACCGGGCGAAAGCACTGCAAAAATTGATGGAAAAAATCACTCGGGATCGTTTATAATCCGCGACTCGAAAATAGAAACGGGGCGTAGCGCAGCCTGGTAGCGCGCTTGCTTTGGGAGCAAGATGTCCGGTGTTCGAATCACCGCGCCCCGACCAGTAAATTCAAGGGATTGCACGTTTGCTGCAATCCCTTGTTTTGTTTCTGGGGAAGGTAATTGGGGTGAACGCATTCCCTGAAAGGTTGTTGTTCCGATTCCGTCATGCATCCGGTTGATAGATTTATTAAACTGCTACATATCTATCGCCTGACTTTTTTTGGATCTGCCCCTTCTGCATTGAATAGGCGAGATGATGTCTGAGCATGACTTCTTCCGAGCAGATATATACTTCCTTAGGTTCTTTAGGTTTTTTATAGATTAGCCACTGAGCGAGCATTTCGGGGATTGTGCGTTCTTTTTGTAAAAACTCCAGCACTCTGTTTTCCCTCTCTTTTATAACATGGAGGTAAGCTTCTGCTTTTTCATGGATACTGCCCATTATGACGCCCGCATCATGTGAAGTGATATAAACATCGGCCGGGATCGTTAACAATCGCTGAATGGATTGAATGGTCTGAATGAGATCGGAATACTTGTCGCCATACCAGGGCCCGAAAGAGCTCATGTCGAGATCGGCGGTAAAAAGCAGTTTCTGTTCTTCGCAATAAAAACACGAATGACCGGGCGTGTGTCCGGGCGTGTGAATGACCTCGAGTTTTGTGCTGCCGAAGTCAAGGATCTCGCCATCGCAGATTTCGCGGGCGGGAGTGCGCTCCTCGTAATTGAACGGTTCAAGATAATCTCTGAATCTGGATTCTGTGGATGGCCCGACAGACCCCCAATATTCAAAAAGTCTCTTTATTGACTTGAAGCATGGCGCTTCAGCTTCAGGAACCCATAACGCTGCATCGGGGAAAAGATAATTAAAAGCAAAATGATCCTCATGATAATGGCTGTTGATGATGACATCAACGCCGGTTGTTTCTTTAATGTTCAGTAACCGATCCCGATTCGAAGCAGGGTCTATAACTGCTTTGACTTCATCTTCGATATAAAGCGAATTACAATACGGGTATCTGCCTTTATTGAGACCGGGTATAAATAGAATTTTATCGAATCTAAGTTCATTCATGAAAATTCTGTAACAGGCCTTTGTAATTTATTACGATTACCCGTATAGGTACGAAATATCCTTTAAGGCTGATGCTGTTAGATGTCCTGACCTGTACTTGACTTGATAGACACGGTCAAACCAAGTCCTGTCCAGTCAACGATTTTACCTACGAATCAACAATACACATTATTCGTTCTATCGGTAAATACCAACTGAAACACAGCAGATCTTTCTTACTTATCAAGGACATCCCGAACGGCTTTCGCAATATCCTTCACAGTAATGGGCTTCATGATAAACCCACGGATACCAATATCTTTTGCCCTCGCTTCAGATAATATCTCACTGAAGCCGGTGCAGAGAACAATCGGAAGATCCTGTTTTATTTTCAAAAGCTCCTTGGCTAAATGATCCCCCCTCATGTTGGGCATGGTCATGTCTGTTATAACCAGGTCAAAATCATGCGGCCTGGAACGAAATGCCTCCAGCGCCTCGATGCTGCTTGTCCTCGTTGTGACATGATACCCAAGGGATGTCAGTATCGCGTTTCCTAATTCAACCAGAGTGGCTTCATCGTCGACAAAGAGAATGCGTTCGTTGCCGCCAGAAATGCGTTCAGGCATATCTTCCTGGATTATCTTTTCAGTCTCAGTCAGCGGGAAATATACCGTGACAGTTGTCCCCTTTCCGGGTTCACTGCTTATATCAATAGCGCCGTTCTGATCCCTGACTATTCCATAGACAACGGACAGACCGAGACCTGTTCCTTCTCCGACACTCTTTGTAGTGAAAAATGGATCGAATATTTTATCCATAACGGATGAGTCAATTCCGCACCCAGTATCACTGACCGTTAACTTCGCATAGTCGCCGGGCATGAGAACAAGTGGTTGAAGTGGTTTGTCCCGGACAACTCTTTCCGGCACCAATTGAATGTCCAATATCCCACCCTTCTCCTGCATGGCATGTGCGGCATTGGTACAGAGGTTCATCAGCACCTGATGGATCTGAGTGGGGTCTGCAAAAATCATCATGGGTGTTTCTGAAACAACCTGCTTGATTCGAATAGTGGACGGGATAGAAGACCGCAGCATTTTGATTCCTTCCTTGATAAGGGGAGCAATAAGAATCGGTTTACGTTCCAGTTCCTGCTGACGGCTGAAGGTAAGGATCTGACTAACCAGGTCTTTCGCCCGCGCACCTGCGGTGAGTACTTGCCCCAGGTACGACGACTCCAAGCTGCCTTCCGGGACTTTGAATTGTGACAGTTGCGTATAGCCGATAATGGCGGAAAGAATGTTATTAAAGTCATGGGCAATCCCCCCTGCCAGGGTACCTAGCGCCTCCATCTTCTGCGCCTGACGCAGGCTTTTTTCAAGGACTACTTCGTTGGTGATATCCCGGTGGATGCTTACATAGCTTGTGATAGCGCCAGAGTTGTCCCGAACGGGTGAGACGGTAACCTCCACTTCGTATAACGTTCCATCTTTCCTTTTATTGGTGATCCGTCCTGACCATACTTCACCGTTGGAAATGGTGTCCCCTATGTTTCTGAAGAAAGCCTCGTCATGTTTATCGCTCTTAAGAATCTGCAAGGGTTGACCAATAATCTCGTCCTTTTCATAACCGGTCATGCGCTTGCATACTGGGTTAACATACCGGATGGTCCCATCAGGCTCGCATATAAATACGGCTTCTGCAGCCTGTTCGATGGCCATCACCAGATGCATATGCTCTTTCTCCCCCCGCTTGCGTTCAGTGATGTCTTCTGCGATGCCCAGGAGGTATTGAGGGGTTCCATCTTTATCCAAAATCGGTATCTTTTTAGTGTGAAGGATTTTTTCACCCTCATGCCCAGTCTGGATTGTTTCCTCCGGAATATCGATAGGCTGTTTGCTGCTAAGAACATCCCTGTCTTTAGTTGTGAAGAAATCTGCTTCGTTTTCCGGGAAGAAGTCATAGTCGTTCTTCCCGATTAACATATCTCTCGGATACCCTAGTAGTTTTTCACCTGCTCTATTGAATCTTACAAAGCGAAGTTCTCTGGCATCTTTAACAAAAATCATATCCGGCATGTTTTCAACTATGTTACTGAGGAACCGCTCGCTGTTTTCCAACTCCTCACTTGCTCGTTTACGTTCGGTAATATCTTCAACCGAAACGACTTCCATCCCTAAATAGCCATCTTCCGATTGAAGTGGTACAGCCGTTAAGATGGCATCACGCAGTTCTCCATTTTTTCTTCTGTGTACCGTTTGAACCGAAGCCAGACCGCATTCCAGAAGGTTTGTGAATAACTCACGCCCTACGCGGGCATATTCCTCATCATTTTCATATAATAATCGAGGAGTATGTCCGATGATTTCAGTCTCAGAGTATCCCAGGTTTTCCAGCCAGGTCTTATTAACATCCAAGAAAACACGATCTTTCATAATGCAAAGGCCTACGGGAGTGGCTTTGAACACGCTACGGAGCGTTGCCTCGCTTTTGCGCAAGGCCTTTTCCGCATTTTTTCGTTTCGTGATATCTTTTAAAATCCATATCCTGCCATGACATTGGCCATTCTTACCTGTTATGGGGGATGTGTATCGATCAATGATAGTACCATTTATAAATTCGACCTCATCCCGGCACGTCTCAGACGGATGATCGATGAGAAATTTGGTCTTCTTAAGGAACTGTTCTGGATTTTTTGTTTTACTCGCCAACTGTTGAACGAATGTTTCGGAGTCAATATTATGTAACTCATCAGGAAATGGGATATCACCTGCCATCCAAAACGCACGTTTATTGGCCAGGACTACTTCCTGCTTTTCATTGACCACTATGATACCATCAATACTAGCTTCCAGTTGTGCTTCGAAAAAAGCCTCCTTCAAGGCAAGCTCATCTTCTTTCTCTTGCTTGACTTTAATCATCTCTTCTTCAAGAGATTTGATTCTTTTTTCCAGGTCTTCGTAAGTCGGTTTATAAGGCACGGGCATTTGTTCCTCCTGCCGCGGAGTAAAAAATGGAAATAGATAGGGACGCTTTTTCAAAAGGTGGCGGACTTTCTCTATCAACTCCTTGATTGATCATTATATACAAGACTCGACTGCTAACGATTGTAATCTTGCATTTTTCTTTAAATCAAATCAACTGAATAAGTTCAGGAAGTCGTTAAACGGGCCTTCTCACTGAAGAGAAGGTGTTGAGCATGCCAGGTTTCGAATCGAAATGAATTGTCCGATTGAGCATTCAGAAAAGCGGCTTCGACATCCCACCTGTGATTCATCATCATTGGCTTCAGTATGCTTGGATTAGCGGCGGCGAGACGATTCATGCAGTAGTCTTTTTCTGACCAGATGGAGATGAGGGCGGGGTCATTGACCATGCCTTTTGTTTTTCTTGGGGATTGCCGATTGTAATCCGCTGACTGAGGACTGAAGGTCAAAAGACATACTACAGGAAGACGTTGTAGCCAGAGTTTTTTTACATCTGCTGTCAAGAAAACTGCGTCCGTCAACATATTAGTCGTTATTAAAAAGTTAACTTGATTCGTTTAGCAAAGTTGGGACGCTCGGGTAAAAAAATTTTTGGTGGACTCATAAATCGAGCAGAATCCAGTGCTGCAAAGGAAAAGGGGGCTTAACGCCCCCTTTTCAAGGATCTGATTTAAAATGCAGCCCTGCTCTGGTCCGCTCAGGAGAGCTTATGACGTGAGCAGCCTCGAATCCGACGGTTCTCCTTTTTGGTCATTGCCTTTAATCATGTTAGCAAGCTCCTTCATATCGGCTAACATGCTTTCCGCCTGAGCGCTCATTTGCTCCGAAATAGATGCCGTCTCCTCCGATGTGGCAGCATTCTGCTGGGTGACCTTTTCAATTTCGGCAATAGCCGTGTTGATCTGCTCGACCCCCTGAGATTGCTCCTGCGATGCTGAAGCGATCTCATCAACAAACTCCTGAATATTGGTAGCTATCTGCAAGCTTTCTTGAAACGCATCTTGTGTCTGTTTCGCCAGTTCAGCCCCTTCACTGACGGCCCTGATTGTTCCATCAATGAGAGCGGTTGTATTCTTGGCCGCATCTGCCGCCCTGACTGCCAAATTTCTCACTTCATCGGCTACGACGGCAAATCCTGCACCGGCCGCTCCTGCCCGGGCCGCTTCCACAGCAGCATTCAAAGCCAGGAGATTGGTTTGAAAAGAGATTTCATCGATTGTCTTGATGATCTTTCGCGTCTCTTCGCTTGATCTAGAAATGAGTCCCATTGAGTCGTTCATTTTGTTCATCATCACGCCGACACGCTCGGCAACTTCCTTTGCACCCCCGGCCATATTTCTGGCTTTAACGGAATTGTCGGCATTGCATTTCGTCATTGACGAAAGCTCTTCCAAAGATGATGAGGATTGCTCCAGCGAGGATGCCTGTTCTGTCGTGCCCGTGGCCAGACTTTGGCTCGCCGCCGAGATCTGAGATGCCGCTCCGGCGATTTGTCTGGAGGCATCTGTGAGGCCCTCGATTACTTGATGGATGGGTGCGGTAATGGATTTGCTCAGAATGAATCCAAGAAACACCGCCACAATGGTACCGATGAGCATTCCACCGATGGTGATGATTTTAGATACCTTTGCCTGTTGGACGCCCTTCGCCGCGCTGTCCTGGGCATACTTTTCGCTAATCTTGATCATGTCTTCCAGGATCTTCTGTACCTTGACCAAATGCTGACCGCGAATTGTCATGCCGAAAAGCTTAAACGCCTCCGGCCGTGCGTCCTTGCCCTTAGCGAGGATCGTTTCGAGTTCAATAACGGATTGATGCAACAATCTATGGGGTTCTTCAATCTGAGACAGCAATGGCGCAAGCTCAGGCATCTCCCGTTCAACTTTTTTTCTTTCATCGCTGTAATACCACTTTCCGAAGCGACAATTGTGATCATCTTTCTCGGCATCGATTGTCGTTATTGACTCATCGCGTTGAAAGGCGCCTACCTTGCTGGCCCAGTTCTGATGATCGATTTCACGCTGGAGCAGGATATTTTGGACCTCGTCATGATAGTTCCGCTCTGCCATCTGCGCTTGAAAAGTTGATAAGCCATACCAGCCCGCCAATCCAACCGCCAGGATGATAACGGACATTACGATAAAGCTGCCTAGCAACTTCGTATCCAATCTCATAATACGCATACAATTCCCCCTGCTATTGTACCCTATGGCCTATAATGCTGGTTCATGTTGTTTCTATTGGGTTATCGGCAAAAAAGAAGAAATTGCGGATAGGATATGAATCGTCATGAAATGGCTATATAAAATAGCTATTCGATAAGCGAGCTGAGTTTTGTTTGAAGATTTGCTTTTATCTTGTTCAGTCCAAGCTTCTTTCTAATACTCTTTCGATGATTATCGACCGTTGCAGTTGATATCGTCATGAGCTTGGCAATATCCTTGGTGGACTTGCCATTTTTTATCAGTGATGCGACTTGCATCTCCATAGGCGTCAAATTAAAAAGCTGAAAGCTATTCATCAGCGGAGACATGATCTCGTTAAAATGTTCCTGTATCATTTCCAGATAAGAGAGTTGCCTTTCATTGAGATGGGTCTTTGCCAATTTTTCGATATACGGGAAAATAAGATTCCTGATGTTCGAAACATAACGCTCCGCCATCTCCTTTTTATCGTCGTCTCTCTGCTTCAAGAGCACTTTCAAGGCCGCATTCATTTCCTGAAGGTCTTCTGTTTTCCTTTCCAGCTCCTGAGTTCGTTCTTTGACCAGATCCTCAAGCCTGTTTCGATGCGTGGTCAGCTCTTCTTCAATCTGCTTGCGCCTCGTTATATCTGTATGCGTACCGATCACGCGACGTGGCTTGCCGTCTTCAGTCCATTCTATAACTTTACCTCGATCTAAAATCCATTTATACGATCCGTCTTTGCACAGGAGCCGGTGCTCGCTCTGGTAGCTTTCGGTTTCACCCTGCAAATGCCGCTCGATCCTGACGTAAACACCTGCCTTATCATCGGGGTGCACACGGAGATCCCATTCATCCAGGCCATCGCCTATCTCTTGTTCGGAGTAGCCGAGCATGTTTTTCCACTGTCTGGAATAATGAACACGGTTCGTAATGGCATCCCAGTCCCAAACGCCGTCGCCGGCCCCTTCTAAAGCAAATTCCCACCGACTTTCGCTATCCCGGAGAGCCTGCTCCGCTTGCTTGCGATCGGTTATATCTTCGAACACGACAACGTCCATTCCCAAGGGGATATCCCCATATTTAAGGGGCACCGCCGTCAGCATGACGTCGCACTTGTCGCCATTTTTCTTCAAATGAGTTGTTTGAACAGATGCCCGACCGCGTTCCAGGAGATTCGTAAAAAGTTCTTTCCCTACGCGGGCATATTCCTCATCATTTTCATATAAAAAACGGGGTGACTGTCCGATAAGATCAGGTTTCGAATAGCCTAATTTTTCAAAATAACGTTTGTTCACATTTTGAAAAACACGGTTTTTCACAATGCAAAGACCAAGGGGAGCTGCATTGAATACGCTGCCGAGAATTGCCTCGCTTTGCCGCAGCGCCTCTTCTACCTTTTTAGACTTTAATTCCGATTTTTCCAATTCACGGATTCTTTTTTTTAAGGCAGCAATCTCATCGAATAGTTCTTGCTTTGTTTTGGACGAAACGGTCATGTGGCGCCCCCTGTCGTAACTAACGATGCTGACCGGACGATAAAACTGAAAGTTTATAAAACTTCGCTAAGTGTTAATGAAAGTTATCCAATGTCCAATAAACTGTCAAATGTAATATCGGGAAGATAATGTCGTGACCGGGGAAGAAACGATCCGGTCCGTTGCCTTTTTTACATAACTGCCCATCTTTTCTGGTCGGTGTGAAAGGGGAGACAGTCGGCAGCATTATGCAGTAATTGATCTATTGTAGGATAAATGCTCTTTAACGTTTATAATAACATGTAAAAAATAATAAGTAATATATGAAATAAATATTGACATATAATTCTGGTAGTGATCTATATTTACAAGAAAATATTAATATCAATATTCCGTTAATTAAACCTTATGTTTTCCTTTATTATTTCTGCTACTAAATAAAATATTTAATAATTCCATAATGTTAACAAATTAAAATCTGTTTAATATTGTAGGCATTATGCGTATTATTTTTCTCCACCGCAATTTTCCTGGGCAGTTCGTTCATCTGGCAAAGCATTTTGCACAGGATGCACAGAACCGTGTCGTTTTTATCACCGAGCGCAAAGAATGGTCCATCCCCGGCGTCTTGAAGGCGGTTTACAAGGTACCGGAACGTGACCGATCAAAAACACACGCCTATTTGCGATTCTACGAAGAAGCGATCCTGCACGGTCAGGCTGTTGCCAGGGCTGCAATCGATTTGAAGAAGCAGGGGTTCACCCCCGACATCATCATCGGCCACAGCTGGGGCCAGAACCTCTTCATGAAAGATGTCTTTCCTGACACGCCGCTCATCGGCCATTTCGAGTGGTTCTATCGCGCCCACGGTTCCGATGTCGATTTCGATATCCGCAAGTCCCTGACCATCGATACCGAGGCCCGCGTCCGTATCAAAAACTCCCACATCTTGAATGATCTCCATGCCTGCGATTACGGCATCTGTCCCACGCAGTGGCAATACGAGCAATTCCCTCCGGAGTCCCGGCACAAGATCAAGATTATCCATGAAGGGATTGACACCGACTATTTTAGTCCCGATCCCGACGCAAAACCCGTCTGGCCTGCGATAAATCTCGATCTGTCGCAAGCCAAAGAAATCGTCACCTATGTATCGCGTGGACTCGAACCCTACCGAGGCTTTCCGCAGTTCATGGAAGCCGCCGAGTTGATTCTGGAGAAAAGACCGAACTGCCACATCGTGATCGTCGGCGAGGACAAAGTCTTTTATGGCGGCAACCTGCCGAACGGCAAGACATACAAACAAGCCGCTCTTGAGAAATTCACCGGTGATCAGTCACGGCTTCGCTTCACCGGCCATATCCCTTATGAAACCCATCGCAAAATTCTCAGGGTTTCATCCGCTCATGTGTATCTGACGTATCCCTTCGTGCTGTCGTGGTCCATGCTTGAAGCCATGTCAGCGGAATGCCTTGTGCTCGCATCCGATACGCCTCCAGTGAAAGAAGTGATCCGAGATGGGGAGAACGGGATGCTGTTTAATTTCTTCTCGCCCCAGGAGATTGCGGAAAAGGTCTGTTATGTGCTGGCGCAAAAAGATGAAATGGCAGAGATCCGGAAACGAGCGCGGGAAACGGTTTTGGAGAAATATGATTTGAAAAAAGTATTGCCTGAGCAGATTGAATGGATCAACACAATTATGGAAAAGAACGCACCAACGGACCGTGGAACTGCTTAGGGCTGCACATTATGAACTGATCGAGGAAAAACGATTTTGGCAACAGCCCGGATGGGATTGACTTTATTTAGACTTTGGTTCTCGATCAGGAGTCAAAGAAGAAGCAATTTCAGGGGATACTATTCGAATGGAGGATGGCGCATGAAAAAGAGGAGAGCATTGATACTAGCATTTTCAATTCTAGTTCTGGGTGCGGCAAGTACTAGTATATTGGGGTGCATGCGGTTCGGCGGTATTGAGAAGTGGAAGGAGGAGGTGCAACTGAGTGATGGGCGTGTCCTCGTTGTGGAGCGAGAGATTGTCATGGAGGGGGGGGGTGGGGAAATAGTCACCAACCCGAGCGGTGTAAAGCCAAAGGAACACAGAATTCGATTTGCGAGTCCCAATGGATCGGGACAGTCTATAGAGTGGCGATCGACAAAAATAGATGATGCAACGTGGCCTGAGATACCATTGATCCTAGATATAGAAGATGGACATCCGGTGGTGTTTACCATTCTGACGATTAATCCGGCCTGTGGAGTATACAATAAATATGTATATCAAGATGGAGTCTGGAAGGAGGCGAAACTTCCAGGAGAATTTGAAAAGCGCATGACGAATCTCTATTTGCGAAGCGGGATCAATATGCCGAAACTTGTTGATCTGAAAGAGAAACGAGAAAGAAATGCGGATATGGGGTATTGGGAATCACTTAAACAAGTCGGACCTAAGCGAAAAGTGTGCGGCCAATAAATCAACCAAACATATAATTCACGGAGGGATTAATTATGGCTACGGACTTGGAGTATATGCAGCTTGCGACACGTGTTTATAAGGCTTCCAACCTAAACCAAATTGATCTTCCGGCTGGATGGAGCCAGCTTGACTGGGTGTCAGACCAAGGCTGGGGCTTTTCTGCCGGTGCCTATAAAAAAGATGGAACCAATGAAATCGTAATTGCCTATGCTGGGACAAATCAGGCGATCGATATTGCAAGTTGGACCGCAGGAGCGGGAGTGCCTGTAGGGCAGATATTTGCGGCGGTGAGTTATTATTTGTCATTCAAGACTGCCTATTCCGGATACAATATATCGTTTACCGGTCATTCCCTCGGCGGCGGTCTGGCATCACTCATGGCAGGGGACGGATCGGGGACGTTGGTTGACTTCGTTAACTTGTGACAATTAACGATCTACTTGCGATGAAGGGCGGAGCGGGAAGAGCAAACAGAAAAAGAGAGGAATATCATGCCGCGCAGACCGAGATTGGATGTTGAAGGTACTTTGCATCACGTCATGGTGAGAGGCATAGAGCGCTGCACGATATTCCGAGACGATAAGGACCGAGAGCGGTTTATGGGCAGATTGGAAAAGCAGGCGGAGTCAACAGGAACAAAGGTCTATGCTTGGGCGCTCATTGCTAACCATTTTCATTTGCTCATCAGAAGCAGTGCCTCCGGTATTGCCACGTTTATGCGGCGCCTATTAACGGGGTATGCAGTGACATTCAACAGGCGGCATAGGCGCTGTGGTCATTTGTTCCAGAACCGCTACAAATCGATCATCTGCGATGAAGATTCGTATCTGTTAGAACTGGTAAGGTACATACATTTGAATCCGATCAGGGCGGACATTGTTCACACGATGAAAGAACTCGACAGCTATCCATGGACTGGTCACAAGAGCCTGATCTCCCCAAAACCAATAGCCTGGCAGGACCGGGAGGCAGTGCTCAGCTATTTCGGGAAAGCAGAGCGGATCGCGAAAAGAAGATACAGAAATTATGTGGCGGAGGGGATTTCGCAGGGACATCGATCGGAGTTTGCCGGTGGCGGGCTCATGCGGTCATTAGACATTAAAAACAACGCCGACTTCAAGAGCGCTGATCGCGTATTAACCGATGAACGGATACTCGGCACGGGCGATTTCGTAAAGACAATCATCGAAAGAGCGGCAGCCAAGCGCAAACCGGAAATCATTCTAAAGTCTCAGCGAATAGAAGCAGCCGATCGGATAATCGAAGCACAGTGCCAGAAAGCAGGGATAAACAGCGCAATGCTAAAGGGGGAGAGCAGAACAGAAGCCATTGTAAGAACTCGCGTGGCCGTTGCCGAGAAACTGATCCATGAGTTAGGTTTTTCTTATGTGGAAACGGCTCGGAAGATAGGGGTCACAAAGGCGGGAGTGAGCAAGATGGTAAAACGGGGGATAGTAAGTTGACGAAGTTGAGCAACGTCCCCGAAGTCTCCTGCTGCGGACACGCTGTCCGGCGGCTCCGGTGCGGATACGTTAATCGGCGGTATCGGCAACGATGTCCTCAACGGCGGCTTGGGGCATGATGTCTACTATTATGAGGCCGGCGATGGTGATGACCAGATTATCGATTGGAGGAACGCAGCATGAAAAGAGCAATCATTATATTCCTTACAATTATGACCTTTGGGGGGACCAGCGTGAACGCATTTGCATTCCCGGGATTTGGGAAAACGGCTAAATGGAAGGAAGAGGTGCTTCTGCATGACGGCAGCAAGATCGTTGTGGAAAGATGGCAGAAACATGGCGGACGGCATGAGATAGGACAAGAGCCCGGCGTCAGCGACCAAAGCATCTCCTTCACGATTCCAAGAACAAAAAAAATTGTTACCTGGAAAGACAATTATAGTGAAGAGATAGGAAGATCAAATTTTATAGCTGTGGCGCTACATATTTTGAATTCCACACCATATATCATCACAACGCCACGTTTATGCTTGTCTTATAATAAATGGGGTCGGCCAAATCCTCCGTATGTCATTTTAAAGTATGATGGTTCTATATGGAAGCGTATCGAATTATCCGAGTTGCCGAAGGAAGTTAAAAAAATCAATCTTGTCATAGAGACACAAGGTAGTGATGAAGAAGAGCTCGTCAGTCAGAAGCTGGTATCTGCAGAGAAAGTGAAGGAACTCAACAGCAGTCTGCTGCGCGATCATGAGCAGTATCGAGAAATAATCCGAGTGCCGTTAAAGCCTGGATCATTGGGGGTGAGCTGCCCGGATTGGGGTTCACCTCGCTATATTAGCCCCAAAGCGCCATTTCCAATTTTGCCGAAATCAAATGGTACAGGAAAATAAGCATTCATAGTTTCGAGACTGAAAGTTAAAAAGGAGAATAACATGGCTACCCAATTTGAAATTGATTATGCAATTATGGCTGGACGCGCGTATCAAACAAATCGTAGCGGAGAAAACTGGTTTTCTGTGCCAGATGGTTGGACTGAGTTTTTTCATGTACCCAATGACAATTATCCGACATCCAGCGGCTTCGAAGCTGTATCTTTCCAAAGCGGCAATCAGATTGTCATCTCCTTTGCAGGCACCGACTCTAAGAATATCACAGGCGATATAGCTGCCGACATAGGCTTGGCTATGGGATGGGGCTCAAAGCAGTTACTACAAGCTGCCGAATATTACATGCAGGTAAAAGCTGCAAATCCCAATGCCACAATATCATTTACCGGGCATTCACTGGGTGGCGGTCTGGCAGCGTTAATGGGCGTATTCTTCAATAAAACTGCCGTTACTTTTGATCAGGCGCCATTTGCAGCCTCCCTCAAAATGTCAATACGGGATGACATTCTCTATTACCTTGTAGAAACGGCAAATTACAGCATTGAAGATATTACGACACTCGCGCCGGGACTTATCAATTGCACTGCTGCCGATCTCAGCACACGCCAGAGCAATGTAAGCGGGCAATATGTTTATGGCGAATTTCTCAGTCACTGGCCGATATTGTGCCGTTATTCCGTTATCGGAAATCAACAGATGCTCACGCATGGTTCTCCGGACATTTCAGGAACAGATTTGCACTCCCAATCTCTTCTTACAGCTTTTCTGGCGAATGACGATTTTCGTCTTGCATCATACCAATTGACGGATTTAATCGGGATGCTTTTTGATAAAAGGCTTTATTACAATGAAACATATAAGGACAAAGAGAATTTTCTTGAGCGTCTTGTCCGCCATGAGTTCGGCAATGCGCCCGGTGTGGCTCAAGCCGATCTGATGCTCACCCGTTTCACCAATGACCTGCAGAAAATTGCTCAGGACGGTGGCTTGACGATGTCGAACAGCAAGTTGACCGATGCGCTGACCGCCTTTGCGATGCAGATGTATTATGCCAACCCTGCTGCCAGCGGCTCAGATAAAGAATTATTTGAGCAGTTGACGGGTGGCATTCATTTCAATCGTGTCGATGTGGCTGCAAGCCTGGATGATGCCAAGGGCTACAATCTCTATTTCAACAAATATTTGAGAACACTGCTTGGCAACGGGACCGGCATTATCACACAGCAGATTCCAAACCTGCTCGACTGGTATATCCAGGCAGGCACTGATGCGATGGTGGCGGTCGGCGGCACACAGAAGGCGTTTATGCTTGGGTGGAATAGCGGAGACACGTTGATTGGGAGCACAGATTCGGATCTTTTATACGGTGGCGCCGAAGCAGACACGCTATCCGGCGGCACCGGAGCGGATACGTTAATCGGCGGAATCGGTAATGATGTTCTCAACGGCGGCCTGGGGCATGATGTCTATTACTATGAAGCCGGCGATGGCGACGACCAGATTATCGAATGGAGGAACGCAGCATGAACAAGAGAAAAAATTTACTTCTACTGTTTTCAATTCTAGTTCTGGGTGCGGCAAGCATGAATTTGTCCGGCTGTATGAGATTCGGCGGCACTGAGAAATGGAAGGAAGAAGTACAGCTGAGTGATGGGCGCGTCATTGTCGTTGAACGCGAGACAATTAGGGAGGGTGGCGGGGACGAAATAGTTGCTAATCCCAGCGGGACGAAGCCGAAAGAGTATCGGATTCGGTTTGCTGATCCAGGCGGATCTGGCCAGCAGATAGAGTGGCGATCAACTAAAAAAGACGAGCAAACATGGCCCGAAATACCATTGATTCTCGATATCGAGGACGGAAAGTCAGTCGTGTACACGATTTTGCCTATTAATTCAGTCTGCGAAATTTATCTCAAATATGTTTATCAGAACGGCAGTTGGATTGAGGAGGAGCTTCCGGATGAGTTTGAAAGTCGGAAAACGAACCTTTATCTCCGAGATGGGATCGATATGCCTAAATTTGTGAACTTGGAGACAAAAAAAAAAGAAAATGAAGATCTTGGATACCGCCCGTCGATTAGGCAAGTTGGACCGAAGCGAAAAGTATGCGGCCAATAAATCAACCAAACATATAATTCACGGAGGGATTAATTATGGCTACGGACTTGGAGTATATGCAACTTGCTACGCAAGAATCATGGGCGCAGACTTACCATCTTGCTGGACTGGCAAGAGTGTAGGATTGACGCTATGGACTCTCTGCCTAAGCAACTAAGGTGGATTGAGAAAATATCAATGTCAGATTATCGGACCGTGAAAGAAACAATGCATCAGACTTATTGAGAAGGGAACTCCATTTATGAAATCTGTTAGACGCGATGTCGTGTATGGTCAAAATATTGGGATCATCATTTCGGCCGTAATCTGTGCGAGCCTTGTTTTCTCAATAAGTGTAAATGCCGAAAGCTATTATAACTGGACTGATGAAGAAGGTGCGACGCACATAGGTAATGAGGCTGGTAATGATGAGCCTCTGCGGAAAGATGAGACAAAAGAAAATGTAGGCTCTCGCCCATTAGCTGTCACTTCCGATACATCAAGCTTTGTTGTCCATTCCCGCCAGTGGTTGAAGCCAGGCATCAAAGATATTGGGGTCACTGTCGAGATATCGAATGTTAAAAACAACATCTATCATGTAAGCACCAAAAGCTCGCGTCAGATTAAACCCTTCAGTGAAGTTGAGCCCGATGATGTGCTCTTTTTTACATTCTGCGTTGCGGACTATTTTGCTTCGAACAAGGGGTTCAATGGCTGGACTATCAAAAAAAAGGATCAGGCCACAAAGAGGTCGGAAATGGGCTATTCCATTGCGCTCACGGATGTTGGATCTCGCATAAGTGAAAATAAGCACAACGAATGTAGCAAGTTTATTAAACCAGAGTTCCTCGCAAAGAATACTACTAGCGATAAAATTACGATAACAAATAATCAGAAACCTGTATGCGGCAGTCTGATCGAAATGATGGCGAATTATGAATTGATGAATCATGCGCATCAGAAGAAGTACCAGCCCAATCAGGGGACCAAATTTCAATTCACATTCGATATAAACAGAGATGGAAAGATGGACAATGTCCGGGAATCAATCATTGGGAGTACGATACATTTAGAAGTCACATGCGCAGGTTATCCATCATACAGGAATGCTCAGGATGCTGATCTGACGCTACTTGCTATTGACGGAAAAGAGTATGCATTGTTTACAGAAGTGAAGTGGGATAAACAGAAACGGCGAGGGACGCCAACAAGCAGGCGCTTATATGAATTGACTTGCCAAGGTGCGAAACTTGTATGTGATAGGCAAGACATGGCCGTTCTATTGGATCTGCAATCGCAGCAATGACGGACATAGGCTCATGTTATTGATAAGGTTGGCATCGAGAAGGAGGCCGAACGATGGAATTGATGATCGTACTTTTTTGTGTGATTTTATATGTCTTCCTGGCGCGGGAGTTTCTCAAGTTTGTCTCAGCGAGAACCTATAGCCGATTCTATCATTGGCTATCCCTAGCTTTCGTTATTTTACTGCCAACTTGGGATGTTGTCTTGGGGTGCGTAGTCTATTTCCCGGCATGCCTTATCGTTCCTAAATGGGGCATTTATGAGACAGCAATAACAGATGGGATCTATTATGAAGGGAATGTAAAGAATGCAATCTACACAGATGATTTTGGCAAAGAAGTATTCACAAGTAGTTCGTTCCATGATGATGGCAGGGGATTCAGTTACATCGAATCACTCATTACTGCCAGATGTTCTTCTTATTATCAGAGTTGTGCACCAATCTCTCCGAAAGTATATCGATGTACAGTGATAAAAAAATATCCGCAATCGTATCGCGTTCTCATTCCTGCCACTAGATGTACCCCTGTTGAATCCGCAGAAAGCAACTACTTCGTTATGATTAAAAGAATGCGTTTTGGAATTTGTGAGCTTCGCTTCATGAAGATCAGAAATCGATCGACGGACAAATTGATGGGGGAATATCGAGAGGTGGCCCTTCGAAATTTTCTCCCTTTTTTCAATTGGAAGTTTTTTGACGGAAGAGCAGAGCTTGGTAGGGAGATCGCCTTTAGTTGTCCGGGGAAGAGTCGCTTTTATGACTTTCAGTATACAGTGTTAAGGCCAAAAATAGAAGCCAAGGAGGATGAGCAATGACGATCAATGTTGAAAATAGCTTCACAACGGAGAAGGCGCACGACTATGCTATGCTTTCAGAAATGGCCTATGCTAACTGGAGCTTGAATGGCATTCCCGATGATAACACTACTATTTGGAAGCAATTATCAAGGGTTAAAGGATATCTTTTCGTAGCGCAATATACAGATTACGATACCGGTTATTCCGGCACAATCTTTCTGGACACAACAACAAATAAGTACATCCTGGCAAATCGTGGGACTGAATTAAAGACCGCATTGATTTTACCCGTTGAGGTTGATCCCCATGATCTCTATGCAGATGGAGAAATCGCAGCAGGTACTGCACCGGCAGAGCAGTTCAGTTCAATGGTTCAGTTTATTGAGCAATATAATCTTACGACAGTCCAATTTGATGTGACAGGTCACTCGCTCGGCGGCTGTCTGGCACAAATGGCCAAAGCTGCTTATAGCTCGAATATCGATGAAGTCTATACGTACAATGCGCCAGGTGCGAAGAATCTTGCCAGAAAATATTATTATGTTGGCGCTGCAGCAACTCCAGGCAAGGTAGTCATGAGTGACGGCTTTGGAATTGAGGTAGAGTGGACAGACGCGCAATGGAATCGTTACGAGTCTTATCTTGCCAATAAAGGAACAACAATTATTGCGGATAAGGTCTATAATATTTCTGCGAAAGATTCTGCTTCGGCGATCTCCGATACTGGAACCGATATCGGGAAAGAAGTATTTATCAATGGAGCAACTCACTCGATATCCGATGCAACAAAGAGCATAACAGAAGGTATCTATGTTGACAGCAAATCTCCTGTGACAATAATCGGCAGCAAAGCCAATGAGGTCATCAAGGCGAATTATGACAGCGGTCATTATAATGGGAATGCTCAAAGCGGCACTCTGGTTGGTGGCTATGGCAGCGATGTGATCTACGCTGGCGATGCCGGAAGCGAGATTTACGGCGATCTGCCGCAGGAGATCATTGGCGATGCGAATGCCATGAACAAAACTGGCAATGCTGGTGGAACCGCCGGAAATGATGTTTTATATGGCGGTGCTGGAAGCGATACAATATATGGTGGTGGCGGTGATGACAAACTCAATGGCGGCAAAGGCAATGATACCTTATACGGTGGAACGGGATGCGATACCTATTTTTACCAGACTGGTGATGGCAACGATGTCATTGTTGACGAGGATAAGAAAGGCCGGATAGTAGTACAAAATTCGTTGTTTCCATACAATTCCATTATATTTGGAAATTTATTCGGTTCTGGAACCACATGGAGCGATCCAACTGGCACCATTCAATTCTCAGCTAATACAATTACTCTTAGTGATGGCAGCACCATCTCAATCCAAGATTTCCAGTCCGGCGATTTCAGCATCAACCTGATTGATGTTCCGGAGAATCCCAGACAGTATTCCTACGCCGATATCACAAATACGATTGTTGGCGATCTGACCCCGATAGATTTTGATCCTGACACCGAAGGCATTCAGCCCCATTACGATGAATGGGGAAATGTTCTCCTCGTGGATCCAGAGCAACCTGATCCGGGTTGGTACGATGTCCTTCATGATACAACCGGTAATGATCAAATAGAAGGCCGAGATGGGAACGATATCATTTATGTTAATCACGGTGGCGATGATCGAGTATCGGGCGGTAACGGGGATGATGAAATCATGTCTGGCGGTCCCGGCAATGACCAAATTGACTGCGGAGCAGGCGATGATTTGGTTCAAGCGAGCAATACGGGTATACTCTGGATTCAGGGGGGCGACGGCAACGATGCCCTGGATGCTAACTCATCCGTTAATTGCCTGATTGAGGGCGGCTCAGGAAGCGACATAATATTCGGAAGCAATGCAGGGAATAATCGATTGTTCGGTGATTCTTATGGCGAGATGGAAACATTAATCGCCAATGGAGAAACAGCTCAGGATAGCGGCCTGAAGGGGGATATTATTGTCGTAGCCAATGCGACAGAAAACTATATCTACGGCTCAAACGGCTATGACATCCTTTTGGGCGGATGGGGAAAAGATTTAATAGTAGGCGGCGGCGGTGACGATCTGATCGAGAGTGATTCTGAGACAGGCATGACGGCCGGTACCGCGGAAACGTATACATGGGGATATACGATAAATGTTGCTTCGGGTGGTGAGGGCACAACATATACACCGGTAATTACGGGGATAACGAATTATTTTGCTCCCCATATCGACGGTGCTGATGATGTCGTCTATGCAGGCACAGGCAATGATTTCGTATTGGCAGGAGCGGGTGATGATGAAGTGTATGGCGGCGCGGGAATTGATACCATTTTTGGAGAGGCAGGAGATGACTTCATCGAAGGTGGCGATGGGGATGATATTCTTATAGGCGATAATCAATATACTTCTCTGCCGATAGAGCAGCATGGCAACGATTATATCGATGGAGGTGCCGGTAACGATCAGATCGAGGGATACGGCGGATCAGATGACCTTTTCGGAGGTGAAGGAAACGACACGATTTACGGGGATGGAACTGGTGACTCAAGCGTGTATTTTGGCGACGACTATATTGATGGCGAGGATGGTGACGATATTCTTATTGGCGCTGGCGGTTCTGATGAGATATTCGGCGGCGATGGAAACGATTTGCTTGCCGGCGATGCAGATAATGTTCTCGTTATCGATCATGGCGATGATTATCTGGACGGTGAGGCCGGCGATGATACGCTGTGGGGCTATGGAGGAAGTGATACGTTGTATGGCGGTGCCGGCAACGACGCGCTTTACGGAGACTCGGATATCGATCTGGCGTATCAGGGAGACGACTATCTGGACGGAGAAGCCGGAGACGATATCCTTTTTGGTTATGGAGGCAATGATACGCTTATCGGTGGGGATGGCAACGACACACTCTACGGAGGGGATGGCAATAACTACTTTGATGCAGGTGAAGGAAACAATATCGTTGTTGCGGGAGTTGGAGACGACGAGATTTATGCCGGTTCAGGAAACGATCAGATACAGGCTGATGACGGCAATGATTATATTGACGGAGGAAACGGCAATAATACGATAACCGGTGGCGCGGGCAATGACGTTATCTTGGCCGGCGATGGCGCTGATTCGATCTGGGGCGGTACCGGTGATGATGAGATTTATGCCGGCGCGGGGAATGACGTTTTGTATGACGAGGGCGGCAATTCCATTATTTTCGGTGAAGATGGCGATGATCGGATTGAAACGGCGGATGGTGACGGTTATCTGGACGGCGGCGCCGGCAACGATATTATCATAGCAGGAAACGGCAACGACACGGTATATGGCGGTGTCGGTGATGATTATCTTCAGGGGGATGTAAATAGCAGTGGCAACGACTATCTAAGCGGCGACGATGGGAACGATTCGATTCTTGCCGGAGGCGGAGATGACTCGCTTTTCGGGGGTTCAGGCGACGATTATTTGGATGGAGGCGTCGGGAATGACGTTTATCGATTCGATAGCGGTGATGGCTATGACCGTATTTACAATGCTGCTTCTGATAACGCTGAGACGACTGATGTTCTTGAGTTCGGCGAGGGTATCTCGATCGACAAAATGTCTTTCATAAAGCAATCCGGTGACCTGTGTATTGCTTTTTGGGAAAGCGATGATGGAATACGCCTGGCAAACTGGTTTTCGTCCCCTGAGTCAAGAGTCGATCGCTTTGTGTTCGCCGATGGTTCAGAATTAAACAGCGATCAGTTGGCGCAAATAGGGTTTACTGTGAATGGCACTGCCGGAAGCGATACGATAAGTGGCGGCGCCGGAGCTGACAGCCTCAATGGTCAAGGCGGTTCTGACGTGCTTATCGGCGGGGCGGGCGATGATGTTTACATATTCAACGTCGGGGCAGGCAGCGATACGATACAGGACTCCGAGACAGGGGCTGATAAGAACGTCATTCGCTTTGGCGATGAAATCCTTCCCGAAGAACTCACGGTAACGGCTCCGGATAATAACACGTTGATTATTCATTACGATGGGTATGGCGACAAAATCACGCTGGCAAGAGATGAAGACGGCAAGCTGCCTGTCTCCATGCTCCGATACTCGGATGGTTCTGAAATTTCGATATCCAATCCGATCTGGGGGACAAATGGCGATGATGCGATCACGGTTCCAGAAAACTCTGACGACCTGATATTTGCCGGAGCAGGCAATGACAATATCGTAAGCGGAGCCGGCGACGATGCGATATACGGCGGCGCAGGTGCAGATTGCTTAAATGGCGAGTCAGGAAACGATATTATGCTCGGCGGTATGGGGAGCGATACCTATTATTTCGGATTGGGATCAGGGCAGGACAAGATTATCGATATGTCTGAGGGCGAGGGAACGATTAACAGAATTGTTTTAACAGCCGGCGTCAGTGTTGACGATTTAATTATAGAGCGATCTTACAATGACGTGAAGCTGAACATCAACGGCACCGAGGATTTTGTTGTCTTGTCTAAGTGGTATGATCGCGACAGCATCGACCTCATTACCGATGAGAACGGCGCGACAATCGATACAGATGCGTTCTGGAATATGGATGATATCGTATATGGAACTCAAGCCGATGATGCGCTGAATGGTTTTGCAGGAGACGATACCTTGTATGGGTATGCAGGAAATGACTATCTCAGTGGCGACGAGGGCGATGATATCCTGTATGGCGGAGGCGGTTGGGACGACCTGATGGGGGGTGAAGGCAATGATGAACTGTATGGTGGTGATGGGAATGACGTTCTGCGCGATTATTACGGCAATAATCTTTTTGATGGCGGTTCCGGTAACGACATCTTGAGTGGCGTCGGCGGCAGCAATACATATGTGTTCGGCCTTGGATATGGCATTGATTCTATTGCCTCTCATCCTTTGTATAACAGGGAAAACGAGTTGCCTGTTGGGAAAGACACGGTGGTGTTTGGCGAATGGGTAACGCCTGATAATATAATCGTAGGAAGTAATCTGCCAAGCGCTGTCCGTTATGGGGGGCATGCGTATTCGATCGATATTGCATGCTCAGAACAAGACGTTGCACGAATTACCAACTTCATGCCTGAAACTTATCCTTCACAGGGTTATCCAGACAACATCACGGACTTCGGTGTGACTCGCTTTGTCTTTAATGACGGTTCTGTGCTGAATCTTGAAGATATTCTTGCGCTGTCGGACCGTCCTGACGGTTGGGGCGATGAGTCCTGGGAGTGGTATGACGATCCTTTGAGCATCCGCGGATCATCAATGGACGATATGCTTCAAGATACGGATGGCGATGATGACATTTATGCGCTTGAAGGCAATGACACTATTTCTGCAAGCGCCGGGAATGATTATCTCAGCGGGGGCATAGGCGATGATTTAATCACGGGTGGAGTTGGTTGCGACATATTTATCGGTGGACCTGGGGCGGACAGCCTATATGGTGAAGCCGATAACGATATCATGATGAGCGGCAAAGGCAACGATCTGATGGCCGGTGGCGCCGGTGATGATAATTATATCTATTATCGTGGAGACGGCGCCGATACGATTCAGGATGTTTCAACTGCGCTTGAAGGGAATTCACTTCTTTTCGGTGATATCTATTATGAGGATATTCAGGGGAAGATAGAGGTGACGGATAGCGCAGCGATTATCAGAATCGGCGATGGCGACGAAATTACTTTGACGGGCATCGATCCGGAAACACTTCTCCCGACATCTCATGCTGTCGATATCATCGGTTTCGCCGACGGCCAGGTCATGACTTTTGCAGATCTCATTGCTGGGAATAATCCGATCATTAGAGGGACCGACGGAGATGACATTCTCGAAGGGACCAGTCTCGATAACATCATGGAGGGTTACGAAGGCAACGACGTTTTGAACGGCTATGACGGCAATGATACCATCAATGGCGGCGCCGGAGACGATACAATCGACGGTGGACGAGGATGCGACACCCTGGATGGCGGCGACGGGCATGATATCTATGTATATGGGCCTGGAGACGGAACAGATATCATATACGACAATGATACCAAAGTGATTATTTATAATATCAACGATGGAAATATCCTTAGGTTTAAAAATGGCATCACACCGTCGGACTTAAAATTGCAATTGGGCAGTTTGTTGATACGGGTGGGAGACAATGGCGACGCCATCCATTTGATGAATTTTGATCCAAATGATGCCCGGGGGCCACGCACCATTAATTTCTTTGAATTTTCTGACGGTACAGTCCTGACATACGATCAGTTAATCGACAGGGGATTCGATCTGGATGGATCGTCGGGCAACGATATTCTTCGAGGCACCGATGTAGTTGACAGAATAGTGTCTTTTGGCGGAGACGACCAGATTTCATCCGGAGATGGCGATGATGTGATTAACGGCGGTACGGGTTCGGATTCGCTGATTGGCGGCTCCGGAAATGATACCTATGTATTCAACCTCGGAGATGGGGTTGATACGATCATTGATGTGTCTACCGCTGTTGAAGGCAACAAGATTCTCTTTGGCGAAGGCGTCATGGCCGAGAGCCTGACGTTCGTCCGTAACGGCAGCGTGTTAACGATCAACTACGGAAACAATGGCGATTCCATTAATCTGATGAACTTCGATCAAGACGAAATCGCCGGTTCGCTCGTTGTCCGGACATTGCAGTTTGCCGATGGCAGTCAGGCAAATCTCACCGATTTTTTGAATCGTGCGCCGGTTGTGTCCAATCCGCTCGCAGAACAGTCCACGATGGAAGATGAGACTTTCAGCTTTACGGTACCGGCCACCACCTTTGCCGATCCGGACGAGGGCGACACCCTGACCTGCAGTGCGACGCTGGCTGACGGATCCGCCTTGCCATCATGGTTGACCTTCGATCCGTCAACCATGACGTTCAGCGGTATGTCGAGCAATGATGATGTCGGCATTCTTGCGTTGAAAGTTACTGCAACCGATACATCCGGAGCAAGTGTGTCGGATGTCTTCAATGTGACCGTGCTCAACGTCAACGATCCCCCGGTCATAGCCAATCCGATAGCTGACCTGTCAACAATGGCAGATGCAGCGTTCAACTTTACAGTTCCTGCCGGCACCTTTACCGATGTGGATGCGGGTGACACATTGACCTATAGCGCAACACTTTCGGACGGAACAAATCTGCCGTCATGGTTGACCTTCGATCCGGCGACTATGACCTTTAGCGGTATGCCCAATAATGACAATGTCGGTGTCCTTTCCCTAAATGTCGCAGTCACAGACAGTGCTGGGGCGAGTACATCAGACTCCTTCAAACTGACTATACAGACAAACCTAAAAACCACTTACGGTACAAATGGAACGGATATGATCATAACCGGAAACGATAATGATCTCATTTATGCTTTGGGCGGCATTGATTTCGTTTATTCCGGAGGCGGCAATGACAGAATTTACGGAGGTGACGGTATAGACCTTTTATGCGGAGATGGCGGCAACGATATGATCGATGGTGGAGCAGGAGCGGATGTCATGCTCGGTTGCACCGGGGACGATACGTACTATGTCGACAATGTCTATGACACTGTTATCGAATTATACAATGAGGGAACCGACACCGTTATGAGCTCAGTAACCTATACCTTGGGCGCTAATGTTGAGAATCTGACCTTAATGAGAGGTACAAGCATTATCAACGGTACCGGCAATGCGCTTGACAATATCATCACCGGCAACAACGCAAATAACATTCTGAACGGCAATGCTGGAAACGATACACTCAATGGCGGCGCCGGCCATGACACGCTGGTGGGCGGTTCTGGAAATGACACATATTTCTTTGCCAATGGCAGTGGTACGGATATCGTCACCGACAGTGGCGCTGATTCGTCAACCCAGGATCTTATTAAGTTCCAGAGCAACGTCCTCAAAGAGAGCATCACCATCTTCCAGGGGACATCGGATCTGTCGATCGCCTATGGTGATACGGATAAGATCACGGTGACGAGTCAAACTTCATCAAGTTATGGCATCGAGAAGGTTCAACTCGATAACGGGCAATACATGACGGCGACCGACATCAATCAACTGATCCAGAATATGGCGACCTTTGCCACAGCTCACAATCTGGCGTTTTCCAGCGTCAACGATGTGAAGGCGAGTACGGATTTGATGAGCATGGTTGCGGGTGCCTGGCACTCTTAAAACAGTAAATAGTGAATAGTAAACAGTCAATGGTAAATAGTGAAAGAAATCTTAGTTTCCGATTTACAGTTTACGGTTCACAGTCAAACAGATAGAAGGCAGGTGCAAGGCGATATGATCTGAAGCGCGCCTTGCATCTAAACCTTCTTGAACAGACGCCTCAAATTTTATGGTGATAAAGAATTCGGGAGTTCCAGGTTAAAAAATGAAAATGACAACTGATGGATATCAGGTTTATCCTTTTTTAAGCTCGTCACTCGTCACCCGTTACTTGTCACTCCGACGGAGGCGGTAATGGATTCTGGACTTGATGCTCTGTTGGTCATGGCGGGGCTGCATGGGATTGCGGTAGATGAGGCGAAGCTGCGGCATGAGTTCGGCGCGGAGACGTTTACGGTTGAGAAGCTCTTGCTGGCCGTGAAGTCTTTGGGCATGAAGGCGCGGCTCGTGAATCAGTTGCCTGAGCGGCTGGACCGGGCACCCTTGCCCGCCATTGCATTAGATAAGAGCGGCGGGTTTTTCATTCTCGCCAAATTCGATACGAGCGCGGCGGGCGCCTCTCATGGTGCCGAAACACAACAGTGTGAAGCAATTGCGCAAGCCTCCGCGCGGGTTCTGATCAAGCTGCCGGGAGAGCGTCCGTCTGTTCTGGATTTTAACGCATTCATGGAAATGTGGTCAGGTCGGTTGATCTTTCTCACCTCCAAGGCCAGCTTTGCCGGGGAGATTGCGCGGTTCGATTTTTCCTGGTTCATTCCGGCAGTGGTCAAGTACCGCAAGCTTCTGGTCGAGGTGCTCCTCATCTCCTTTGTCTTGCAGATCATCGGCCTGGCCACACCGCTCTTTTTTCAGGTCGTCATGGACAAGGTCCTCGTCAATCACGCCATGAAGACTCTGAACGTGATCGCCATCGGGCTCATCTGCGCAACGCTCTTCAGCTCCGTTCTGACCGGCATCCGCACATACGTCTTTGCGCATACGAGCAGTAAGATCGATGTCGAATTGGGGGCGCGGCTCTTCCGGCATCTGCTGTCTTTGCCCCTGGCTTATTTTGAAGCCAGAAGGGTGGGGGATTCGGTTGCCCGCATTCGGGAGCTCGAAAACATTCGCTCCTTTCTGACCGGAAATGCACTGACGCTGGTTATGGATCTGCTTTTTTCCTTTGTCTTTCTTGGGGTCATGCTCTGGTATAGTGCCTGGCTGACCCTGATCGTTGTCATCTCGCTGCCGCTCTATATACTGCTATCGCTCATCTTCACACCGATCATCCGGGCGCGGCTGAATGACAAGTTCAACAGGGGCGCGGAAAACCAGTCCTTTCTGGTAGAGACGATCAGCGGGATCGACACGGTCAAGGCCCTGGCGGTGGAGCCGCGCTGGGTGCAGAAATGGGAGCAGCAACTGGCCTCTTATGTTACCTCGGGACTCTCCGTTACCAATGTGGGCATGCTGGCAAGTGGCGGCGTCAACCTGGTGAGCAAACTGGTCACTGCCGCCATCATGTGGATGGGTGCCACGCTGGTCGTTGATGGCAAGATGACGGTGGGGCAACTGGTCGCCTTCAATATGCTGGCCGGTCAGGTTTCTTCGCCGATTCTGCGTCTTGCGCAGCTCTGGAACGACTTCCAGCAGGTGGGCATCTCCATGCAGCGCCTGGGGGATATCCTCAACGCCCGCGCTGAAATCGTAGGCCAGAAAACGAGTCTGCCCAAGCTGACCGGCGCTATCGAATTCGACAAGATCACCTTCCGGTATCGTCCCGATGCGCCAGATGTCATCCGGGACGTGAACCTCAAAATGACGCCGGGCGAGGTGATCGGCATCGTGGGGCAGTCCGGGTCCGGCAAGAGCACCCTGACCAAACTGGTGCAGCGACTTTATGTACCGGATCGCGGCCGTGTTTTGATCGACGGTCAGGATATAGCCATCATCGATACGGCATCACTGCGTCACCAGATCGGTGTTGTGCTTCAGGAAAACACCCTGTTCAACCGTTCCATCCGCGACAATATTGCGCTCACCAACCCGGCCCTGCCCATTGAGGCTATTATTGAAGCCGCCAGGCTGGCCGGGGCGCATGAGTTCATCTGCGAAATGCCCGAGGGCTACGATACCAAAGTGGGCGAACACGGCGTGGGGCTCTCCGGCGGACAGCGTCAGCGGATCGCCATTGCCCGCGCGCTCATCACCAATCCCCGCATCCTGATCTTTGACGAGGCCACCAGCGCCCTGGATTATGAATCCGAAAAGATCATCCAGGAGAACATGCGCCGGATCTGCGCGGGCCGAACCGTGCTCATTATCGCGCATCGCCTCTCTGCCGTGAGAGACGCCAACCGTATCATCGTCCTGGAGCGCGGGCAGATTGTCGAGAATGGGAGCCATAACGATCTTCTAAAAATACCGAAGGGGATCTACCGGCATCTCTATGAACTGCAACTCGGCGAGCAGCGGGGCATGGGGGCGCAGATGAAAGAGGCGGTTTCTCAATGAGCATGAAATTTCGTCTCAAAGCCTATGCGGATCTCTGGCGACAGTATAGGGCTGTCTTTTTACATCATTGGGAAAATCGCAAACAACTGGGCGGGAGACTCCTGAACGAGACCGAAGCGGAATTTCTCCCGGCAGCGCTCTCTTTACAGGCCAAGCCGGTTTCTCCGGCGTCGCGTCTGGTCGCCAGGGTCATGATGGCCCTGGTGGTTGTGTTGATCGCCTGGTCGATCATTGGGAAAATAGACATCGTCGTCAATGCCTCAGGAAAGGTGATTCCCAGTTCGCGGACCAAGACCATCGCTTCAGTCGATACGGCAAGCGTCGTCGCCTTGCACGTCCAAGAGGGCGAGTTGGTCCGGGCAGGCAAAGTCCTTGTTGAACTCGATACAAGCGCCTCCGATGCCGAACGCGACAAGGCAACGGGCGATAAGCTTATGGCGGTATTGCAGGCGGCCCGCGCCAAGGCATTAATCGCTGCCATCGACAACGGGACATCGCCACGCCTGCCAACGATTCCGGGAGCCCCGGCAGACAAATGGCGATCCGAGCAACGCCACCTTGAAGGACAGTACCACGACTACATCGCCAAACTGAAACGCATCGAAGATGACATTACGCGCTTTTCCAAAGAGTTGCCTCTGGCGACGCAGCGCGCCAGCGATTACAAGGAACTGCTTGTGCATCGCGATGTCTCGCAGCATGCCTGGCTGGAGAAGGAGCAGGCCCGCGTGGATCTGGAAGGCCAACTGGCCGATGCTTGCAATCAGCGCACTGCTCTGATCGCTGAGACCAAGCGCATGGCCTACGATTCCCTGACCGAAGGGAGCAAGGCCGCCGATGCGTCGCATCAGGATGCGATCCGCTCTGCCGCGCATAGTCGGCTTTTGAAGCTGACAGCGCCTGTTGACGGAACCGTCCAGCAGTTGACCGTCCACACCGTGGGCGGCGTCGTCCCGGCGGCCCAGCCCCTCATGCAGATTGTTCCAAAAGAAGGCAAGGTGGAGGTAGAAGCCTTCATCGAAAATAAAGATGCGGGCTTTGTGCAGGAAGGGCAGACCGCAGCCGTCAAGATCGATGCCTTCGATTATACCAAATACGGAACGATTTCAGGGAAGGTCGTGCATGTATCGCGCGATGCGATCCAGGATGAAAAGCAGGGGTTGATCTATTCAACAAAGGTCGCACTGGACCAGTCTGTGATCGTGGTCAACGGCCGCACGATGCCGTTATCCGCCGGGATGTCGGTCAAGGTGGAGATCAAGACCGGTGACAGGCGGATTATCGAATATGTTCTGAGTCCGCTTGTGCAGCATAAGCGTGAGAGCCTCAATGAGAGATAGGCAGGCTGTTCAGAAACATTCATCTGCGGCGTTACGCTTTGGCCGTGGTGCTCACGTATTATGTATACGCTCCGCGCCCCGGTCCTCGCGCGCCTTGCCTCTAAACCTTTTTGAACAGCTTCCACCCTTTATTAAACATCTGCTGCAACTTCTTTTTGTACTCAATTTAATAAGTATATCATTTAATGCTGCGGCCTTTGACATCGTTGCGCCTTTCACTGATCCGCTCAGGACGATGCCGGCGGAAATAGCAACGGGCGCAATCTTGCCGGGCGATCAAGTTCCGATTGTTTGTCCGGCGAAGGTCGATTTCGCTGTGCCGTTGTCTTTAGGCGATGCAGTGGATGTGGCGTTGTGCAACAATCCCCAACTCAAGGCGTCCTGGGCCGCTATCAAGGTGCAGGCCAGTGCCCTGGGCGAGGCTAAGGCGGCCTATTGGCCGAGCCTGTCGGCAACGGTCAACGGCCTGCACAGCCGGTCAGAATCCACTTATTCCGATGCTACGACAGACGGTATAACGATTTACGGCTCGGCGGCCTGGCGGCTCTTCGACTTCGGCGGGCGCAAGGCTAATCGAGAGTCGGCTGAGGCCCTGCTGAGCGCAGCCATGTCCGGTCATGATGCGACGCTGCAAAAGACCCTGGCTGCCGTCATCCAGTCCTATTTTGATGCGCAGACGGCCAAAGCGGACGCTGGGGCCAGATCTCAGGCCGAAGCTATCGCCCGGGAAACCCTTGAAGCGACGACGCGTCGGGAGGGCAGGGGCGTCAGCGCGCAAAGTGACGTGCTTCAGGCCGCCACGGCCCACGCGCGCGCCGTCCTGGAGAAGCATCGGGCGCAGGGCGCTTACGACAAGGCGATCTCCGTTCTGATCTACACCATGGGCATTCCCACGCAGACGCACCTAACGCTGGCGGACGATTTGGCTGGGACGGCTACTGCCATTGAAAAGGACCTCGACACCTGGCTTACTGAGGCGCAAAAGAAGCACCCGGCGATCCTCGCGGCCCGCGCGCAACTCGAAGCCGCAGACAGGAAAATAGACGCGGCCCGATCCGAGGGACTGCCCACGTTTGATTTGACAGCCAATTACTTCCACAACGGCTATCCCGGTCAGGCCATTTCCTCGACGCAAACCAATTCATACACTGTGGGCTTGTCTTTATCCGTTCCACTCTTCAGCGGCTTTTCAAATATCTACAAGATTCGTGGGGCCGAGGCGCTCAAAAAGCAACGAACGGCCGAACTCCAGGATGTCGAATATAATATTCTGATGGAGGTAGTCAAGGCCTTCGCCGATGCCAAATCGTCGCTCGGAAATCTGAGGGCCTCGGAGGCATTGATCGAAACAGCCAAGGCGGCCTTGGAGACGACCCGGCGCAAATATGACAAAGGAGCCTTGGATATCCTGGAGATTCTGAGCGTCCAATCGGCGATGGCTGATGCCCGCCAGGAACGCATCCGGTGTCTGGCCGAGTGGCAGGCGTCGCGATTACGGCTCATCGCTAACGCGGGTGTTTTGGGAAGAAGTCAGATGGAAAATCGCTGAGCGGGAACGGGTCCGATGATATTTGAACGGGGACGGTCATTGACTGACCGCCCCCGTTTTGTTTCTCCAGGCCGTTGTTTCGAGTGAGATTAATCCTTCTTCAGGGTGACGAAGAAACTGCCGTCTCCGCGCTTGATCAGCAGGAGGACGGAGTCGGACTTTTTGAGACCGGCCATGGCCGCAGTGAATTCCTTGACGGACTTTACGCGAACTTTATTGACCTGGGTAATGACATCGCCGGTTTTAATCCCGGCCTCTGCGGCGGGGCTGTCGTCTTCGATGTCGCTGACGATGACGCCGGACTTATCCTTGAGGCCGAGGCTCTGCGCTATTTGCGGCGTGATATCCTGGACTGCCAGACCAAAGTGACCTTCTTCGCGTTTTTCGCCCTGCGCTGTTTCCTTCGTGTCTTTCCTTTCCGCAATGACAACCATAAAGGTTTTCACGGCGCCGTCCCGCAGCGCCTTGACCTCGACGGGTTTGCCGACGGTCAATGTCGCAACGATGCCCATAAGGTCATGGCTTGTCTCAATCGGTTTGCCGTTGATATTGACAATCACATCCCCGGTCTTGATGCCGGCCTTGTCCGCAGGATCTCCGGAAAAGACATCGCCGACGAGCACGCCTTTTTCTTCCTTGATGCCGAGGTTCTTGGCGATATCGGGTGTGAGATCCTGCACGCTGATGCCCAGCCATCCGCGCGTGACTTTACCGCGCGTTTTCAGATCATCGAAGATCCCTTTGGCGGTATTGATGGGAACGGCGAACCCGATGCCCTGGCCTTGCGCAATGATAGCCGTATTAATGCCCACCACCTCGCCGGAAAGGTTGAAGAGGGGACCGCCGCTGTTGCCCGGATTGATCGAGGCGTCGGTCTGAATGAAATTGTCATAGGGACCTGCGCCGATCACGCGTCCCTTGGCGCTAACGATACCGGCGGTGATCGTACCGTCGAGGCCGAAGGGATTGCCGATGGCCACGACCCAATCACCAATTCTAAGTCGATCGGAATCGCCCAGTTTTACGGCGGGCAGTTTGTCCGGTGTATCGATCTTAATCAGGGCGAGATCCGTTTTGTCGTCGCTGCCGATTACCTTGGCGTCATACTCCTTGCCGCTGGAGAGTTTGACTCTGATCTTGTCGACCTTGTCGATGACGTGATTATTGGTAAAGATATACCCGTCCTGGGAAATGATAAAACCGGATCCCAGGCTGTTCTGTTTATATTCGCGCTCCGGCATGTTGCCAAAAAATCGTTTAAAAAACTCGTCGCGACCCGGGACTCCGCCGTTCGGCATTTGCTGTCCGAAGGGTCCCATCCCGCCGACCTTGACTTTGCGCGTCGTGTGGATATTGACGACGGCCGGCATGAGCTTTTCCGCGAGATCCGCAAACGAAGCGGGCGCAAGCGCCGCCGTTGCCGCCGCAGCCTCTCCGGCCGAGCCGGCATGTCCGGGCATTATGAATCCCGGCAGAAGGAACAGAACAAACAAAACGCCAAAAATCAGTGTGAAAACAATTTTTTTGCTGCTGAAAACCCTCATACATCCCTCCTGTATTTTCAGATATCGTGAACTTAAGAACTCATTATTCGACGACATCCGATTGTTGCCATTACGCATGCAGAAGTCATGCCGACGATGAACTTGCACTGACTGCTCGCTATTTTAATCATTTAGAGGACCGAGATCAAGGGGCAATGGCAAAAGATCGGAAACAAATGTCGAAATGTTCGACCAAGAGGCGCATTGAGAATGATCCAGCTTTCCTCCACGGAAATGACTGCGTAAATAGCGCAAATAATTGGTGACAGAGGGGAATAATTATGGTTAAGTACGCGCAATCAGTATCGACTTCGATATTCCGATAACATTTTCAGGTATGGCAAAATGGCCCAGGACGATCTCTCCCAGCTCAAAATCGACAGGACCGCCACACGCCGTTCAACGCAGCACTCAAAATGGACGGGCCGGAAAAAGACAGCTGTGACGTGTGTCATTGTCATTGCAGCGCTCACCTTTGGTTTCTTCTTTTATAAGCCGGCAACCCCGGTCGAACTGACGGAGATTTCGAAAGTTTATCCGGCTCAAGGGGTTACGGTTCTCAATGCCAGCGGCTATGTTGTGGCCCAGCGCAAGGCCGCTGTCGCCTCCAAGATCACCGGTCGACTTGAATCACTTTCGGTCGAAGAGGGCAGCCGCATCAAGAAGGGCGAGGTTATTGCCCGGCTTGAGGCGGAGGATGCGCGCGCGGCCTGCGATCAGGCAGCAGCCAATCTCAATGTCTCGAAACACAATCTCGATCAGGCCCGCGCCGAACTTGTCGATTCTCGCGCCAACTTCAATCGTGCCGATGAACTGATCAAAAAAGGCTACATCTCCCGCTCCGATTACGATGCCGCTCAAGCGCGCTACCTGAAGGCGCAGGCCGCGGTGGACGCCGCCGATGCAGGCGTGAAGGCCAATGCCGCGGCGCTGAAGGCGGCGCAGACGAATGTCGAATACGCACTGATCCGGGCGCCTTTCGACGCGGTTGTTTTAACGAAGAATGCCGACGTCGGAGATATCGTTACCCCTCTGGGGGCAGCCGCCAACGCGAAATCCGCAGTCGTGAGCATCGCCGATATGGGTTCGCTTCAGGTCGAGGCGGACGTCTCCGAATCCAATGTAGAAAAGGTTTCAATCGGCCAGCCCTGCGAGGTGCAGCTTGACGCCATTCCCGAAAAACGTTTCCGCGGGACCGTTCACATGATCGTTCCCACGGCGGACCGCAACAAGGCCAGCATCATGGTCAAGGTTCGCTTTTTGGAGACGAGTCCGAGAATCCTGCCCGACATGAGTGCCAAGGTTGCGTTTCTGAAGCGCGATCTTACCCCCGATGAGCGGATGCCGCGGACGGGCGTCTCCGAGCGGGCCATCGTGCAGCGCGGCGGCAAGACGATCCTCTTTATCGTTGGCAATGGCTCGGTTGCGGAAGCATCCGTTCGGACCGGAAAGACCTTCGGCGGAATGGTTGAAATTCTCGACGGTGCAAAGATCGGCGACAAGGTGGTGATCAACCCGCCTGCGAAATTGATGAACGGCAGCCGCGTGCGGCCTGCGGACAAGTAAGGCGGCCTATGCGTGACGGTTCCCCGATAGTCCGCCTGAACGCCGTCAGCAAGTCTTATCAACGCGGCACACAGCGAATTCCCGTACTCGAAGATATCACCTTCGATATCCCTGCCGGCGAGTTTCTTGCCCTGATGGGGCCTTCGGGATCGGGAAAGAGCACGCTGCTCAATCTCCTCGCGGGCATCGATCATGCCGACACCGGCACCATCGAGATCGATGGCCTCGACATCACCGCTCTTCCTGAGCTGTCGCTGGCTGAATGGCGAGCCACGCACATCGGCTTTATCTTCCAATTTTATAATCTCATCCCCGTTCTGACGGCCTTTGAAAATGTCGATCTGCCGCTTCATTTAACGGGGCTCAGCAAAAAAGAGCGAAGGGAACACGTTGCGACCGCCCTTAATGTCGTCAACCTCTCGCACCGAATGGATCACTATCCGAGCCAGCTTTCCGGCGGCGAGCAGCAACGCGTTGCGATCGCCCGCGCCATCGTCACGGACCCCACGCTTCTGGTTGCGGATGAGCCGACGGGTGACCTCGACCGTCACTCCGCAGAAGACATCCTCGATTTGATGCAGCGCCTCAACCGCGAATCAGGCAAAACGATCATCATGGTCACGCATGACCCCAAGGCGGCGCAGCGGGCCCATGCGATCCGTTGTCTCGAAAAAGGGGTTCTTACCGATGTACATTGTCAAGATCCTCTTTAGAAACGCCTTCCGCCACAAGCTGCGCACGGGCCTGACAATCCTGGGCATCACGATCGCCATCCTGGCATTCGGACTTTTGCGGACCGTGCTGGATGCCTGGCATCTTGCCATCGAGGCGTCCTCCGATTACCGACTGGTCACGCGCAATGCCGTCTCGATGACATTCCCGCTTCCGATCGCCTATCGCGAAAAGATCCTGCAGGTTGGAGGGGTTTCTGAGGTAGGCTTCGGCAACTGGTTCGGCGGCATCTATATCGACCAGAAGCACTTTTTCGCCAATATGGCGATCGACCCAAAAACCTTTCAGAAGCTCTATCCGGAGTTTCAGCTGGAGCCGGAGGAGGCACAGGCCTTCCTGCGCGATCGCAAGGGATTCATTGCGGGGAAGAAGCTGGCGAGAAAATACGGATGGAAGATCGGCGATCTGGTAACCCTTCAGGGAACGATCTACCCCGGCAACTGGGATTTTGTTCTGCGCGGGATCTACACCGGGAAGTACCGCAGCACGGACGAGACGCAGTTTTTCTTTCAGTGGGATTATCTCAACGAGACCATAAAAAAGCAGGCGCCAGGCTACGCCGATCAGGTGGGCTGGTTCGTTATCGGCATCCGAAATCCTGAGCAGGGACCTGAAGTTGCTGCGGCGATCGACGCCATGTTCAAAAACTCTCTGGCCGAGACACTGACAGAGACGGAAAAGGCCTTTACGCAGGGTTTTCTCGCCATGGTTCAGGCGATTATCGTTGTCGTTCAGCTTGTTTCGTTTATCATTATCATCATCATTATGGCTGTTGTCGCCAATACCATGTCCATGACCACTCGGGAGCGGATCGGAGAGTATGCCATCCTCAAGGCCCTCGGATTCCGCGGCAGGCATATCGCGATCTTGATTGGCGGCGAGGCCGTTATTATTACACTGATGGGATGCCTGCTGGGGATTGTGCTGCTGTTCCCCTCGGCCAGGATTTTTGCCAGCACACTGGAGCAGTACTTTCCGATTTTCGCTATTGAGACGCGGACCCTCTGGTTCGATCTGATCGCCGCCCTCATCGTGGCGGTTGCCGCCTCTATTGTGCCGATACGATCCGCGCTCAGAATCCGGATCGCCGACGGCCTGAGGAGGATTGCCTGATGCCGGTTCTTCTATCGTATAGCCTGCGCAATCTCCTGACCCGGAAGCTGACGACCTTTTTGACCGCCTCGGGCATGGCGCTCGTGGTCTTTGTGTTTGCATCGATTCTGATGCTGGCGGCGGGACTTCGCGAAACCCTCGTGGCGACCGGTTCTCCGGACAATATGGTCGTGATCCGGAAGGGTTCCAATACCGAAGTTCAGAGCGCCATTGAGCGGGACAAGGCAAGTCTCCTCGAAAGCCTTCCTCAAATCGCTCTTGGCACGACGGGACAACGGCTCGTTGCAAAGGAGCTCGTTGTCCTGATTACACTGCCGAAGCGTGAAAGAGGGCAGGGGAATTCCAACGTAACCATTCGCGGCATCGGCGACGAATCCCTGTCACTGCGCAATCAGGTCCGGATCGTTGCCGGACGTCTCCCTGTGAAGGGTTCCTCTGAAATTATGGCGGGGGCGAGTGTCGCGAAACGCTTCCGGGGCGGCGGGCTGGGCGAGACGTTGCGCTTCGGAATGCGCGATTGGACAATCGTCGGCATCTTCGACGCCGGCAGCACCGGCTTCAGCTCGGAGATCTGGGGAGATGCCGATCAGTTGATGCAGGCTTTTCGCAGACCGGTCTATTCCTCGGTAATCTTCAGGCTCCGTTCTCACGATGCTAGCGACGAGGTTCGCGACATCATCGAGAAGGACCCGCGCCTTGCCTTGGACGCCAAGCGCGAAACAGTCTATTATGAGGAGCAGTCCGAGATGATGTCGAAATTTCTCAGTGTCTTGGGGATTTCTCTGACAATCATCTTTTCACTCGGTGCGATGATCGGCGCGATGATCACCATGTACGCGGCTGTAGCAAATCGCACTGTGGAGATCGGAACCATGCGGGCACTGGGGTTCAAGCGGGTTAGCATTCTGGCGGCTTTTCTGATGGAGGCGCTTTTGCTCGGCTTGATAGGGGGGATGGTGGGACTCCTGCTGGCCTCCTTCATGCAGTTCATCACCATTTCCACACTCAATTTCCAGACCTTCTCGGAGGTGGCCTTCCGCTTTACGCTGACCCCGGAGATTGCGGGCCAGGCGCTGTTTTTCGGTCTCTTCATGGGCTTCATTGGCGGCATGCTTCCGGCCTTTCGTGCAGCGCGATTGAAGATCGTGGACGCGCTCAGAGCGGTGTAGAAGGCTGACGGCTAATGCTTTCATGATGCCGCGTTTGTCGTAATGACGATTTTTCGAATTTTTACGAGTCTATCTTTAGTGGAACGTCGCCTGTTGGGCGTCGCTTCCACTTTAGGACTCCGAACGCGGAGCGCCGGAATCAAAACCCTGAACTTCCCGCAAGCCGCTCCAGTTCGGCTAGGGCCAGTTCGACGCCGACCAGGGCCAGGAGTTCGTCGCTTTCGGCTTTCTTCAGAGCGGCCACGGTTTCTGCGTGCTTCGCGGTCGTGACGGTTCCTGCCTGAAGTCCATTGCCGCTCAGCCTTGCCCGTTCCTTCTCCAGCGCCAGGGCCTCACATGCAACCTCGACGATCTGCCGCGCTTGATCCAGGCGTCGCCAGGTCTTGTCGATATCAACCGCCACACGGCTTTCAATCCGTTTGACGTTCTCCCTTGCCTGAGTGCGCTGAAGACGGCGCTGCTCCAGCACCGACTTGCGTTTCCCCCAGTCAAAGATATCCCAGGACATCTGAACGCCTACCATGCCGATATTGCGGTCCACAAAGGGCACGCCGTCCTGATAGACGTAACGGCCGAAAACGCCTATGTCGGGAATATACTCATAGGCAGCCGCCCGGACGCCGCTTTCAGATTTCTCAAGGGTCCGGCGAGCGGCTTCGAGTTCCGGATTGTGCGACAGCGCCTCGCGCAGGTATTCCTCGCGCGTCCGAATGGAAACAGATCCGGATACGGCCTCGGCCGGAACCAGGACCGTATCGAGCGCTACCCCCATCAGGTCGTTCAAATCGGATGAGAGATCGGACTGTCTGATCTTGGCTGCTATTAGCGCCTGCTTGCCTTGAAGCAGGGCGACACGGCTTCCTGTGACGGCCACGTCGAGCAAATTGCCCGCTTCCACGGCTTTCTGAATTTCTCTCAGATTTTCTTCCGCCGCGGTGATGCCCGCCTCTGCGGCGGCTCTCTGCTTTTCCGCAACCGTCAGACCATAATAGAGTTGACGCACGGCATAGACTGTTTCTGCCCGCGCCCTGTTCCAATCAGCCTCGGCGACGCCTTTGTCGGTCTGTGCGATACGCTCAGCCTGATGCACCTTGAGGAGTTGCGTGATCGGTTGGGACAGTGTTGTCGAACTGACAAAGAGCGCGTCCGATCCCTGCTCCACATGCATATCTTGCGTCGGGTATGGACCTAGCCCCGGAATAGTTCCCAGAGCTCCCGTTGGAATCGTTACAAGCTGATTGTTTGTAAGGGAGGAATAACTCGTTTCATTGGTGAGATGAGGAAAATAATCCGAACGCTTCTCCCCGATCCTTTCGCTATTTTCCTGAACCCTGGCATGAGCGATCTTGAGGGCCCTGCTATTGGCGAGCGCCAAATCGATCGCTTCCTGAAGCGTGATCTGCCGTGTTTCCGCGTTAGCAGCAGTGGCTCCAAACGGCGACGGTCCCAGCAAAAGCGCGGACGCAACGATCAGGCCAACAACTGTTGACGCCGTTTTAGCTGATGGCTTCGATCGGACCATAACGTAGAGAACGGGAACCACGAGCAGTGTAAAGAACATCGAGAAGATGAGTCCGACGGCAATGACGCTGGCGAGCGGACTCCAGAGACTCGATCCGGAGAGGATCATCGGAGTGACGCCCACTGCGGCAGCCATTGTTGTCAGAAAGATCGGGCGGAGTCTTCGACGCCCTGCCTGGGTTACGGCATCTTCGATGCTGTAGCCCTCGGCGATATAACTTTTGATGAAATCGATCAGGATGATACCGTTTCGCACCACGATTCCTGTAAGGCTGATCATGCCCATGAAGGCCATGAAGCCGAAGACATTCCGGGTGACGATAAGCCCTACAACCGACCCGAGAAACATGAGCGGAATAGAGGACATCACCATCAGAGGCTCGGCTATATTTCGGAACTGGATCAGCATGACCAGGAAAATGGCAAGTACGCTGATGCCCATTGCCGCCGACATGGCCGGCAGATTTTCCGTTTGATTATCCCTCTCGCCGCCGAACCGGATGTCATACCCCGGAGGCAGGGGAAGCGCTCTGATCTTCGATTCGACGGCAGTCTGCAGCTCGGAGGCATAGTAACCGTATGCGACGAAGCTGCGAACGGTCAAGGTTCTGACACCGTTGCGATGGACGATGCGGCTCATCTGCCAGTCGGGTGAAAGGCTCGCGAAGGAGCGCACCGGGACACTCGTCCGGGTAAGGGGGGACGTTACATACGTGTTGCCCACATCGGAAAAGCTCGTTCTCGCTGCCTGATCGATTCTGAAAAAGAGAGTGACGCCACGGTCTCCTTCCCAGAAAGTGCTGACCGGCGCACCGTCGAAGCCCGTGGCCAGTACCTGAGAAATCGCTCCGCTCGTCAGACCCAGTCGTCCGGCCATTTCGTGTTCCACATTGACATCGACAAGGTACGAGTCATTGAAACAGTCCGGATGCACATAGCGGGAGAAGGGAACGCCTGCGATGATTCCCTGCACTTCGGCTGCCAGTCGCCGCAACTCGCCCAGATCGTCCCCTGAGATGCGGACTTCCACGGGCGCTTCAAGGAGATCGCCCTGCTGGAGTTCCTTGACGAGGACCAGCGCCTCCGGAACCTGCTTCGCCAGATCGTTGCCCAATCGGCTTACGAGCAGGGGCGTCATGTCTGCCGATTCAGTGCTGACGATCATCTGACCATAGGCGGCATCGGGTTGCTGGGGGTTGACGTTGTAATAGAATCTTGGCGCGCTCTGACCGACAAAGCTCGCATAATGCGTTACGCCCTTTGTCGCAACGAGGTGCTTTTCGATCCGCTTCATGACGGCGTCGGTCGCTTCGATGCGACTGCCCTGCCGGTTCCAGACATCGATGACGAATTGATTGCGTTCCGCGGACGGGAAGAACTGCTGTGGAATAAAGCGGAAGAGAATGGCGCCGAGGAAAATCGATCCGACCCCGATCGCGATGGCCAGGGATTTGTGCCTCATGAAGAAAACGATCACGCGAAGATAGAGCGTTTGGAGGCGGTCGAGAAGATTGAAGGAAGACCTGGCAGGCGCCTTCTCGTGGAGTCCGTTACGGATGAAGAACTTGCAGAGAATAGGCGTCAACATAACAGCTACGACGAAAGAGACCGTCAGTGCAATCGACGCTGTCAGGGGAATGGATTGGAGAAACTCTCCCACGCTGCCTTTAAGAATGAGCTGGGGCATAAAAGAGCAGATAATGGTAATGGTCGCGGTCAAAACGGGAACAATCACATCCGTGGCGGAACGCCAACCGGCCTCGGCCCGTTTGACGCCATGATCGAGCAGTTCCAGATAGTTGTCGGTGATAACGATGGCGTCGTCAACCAGAATGCCGAGAACGACGATCAGGGCGCCGATCGAGCACTGCTGGAGGTCGATGCCGACGGCGTTCATGATGCCCAGTGTCGTACACAGCGTCACGGGAATGGCGAGGGCCGCGATCATTGAGACGCGCAAGGGTAGAAGCAGCATCGTGACAAGCAGCACTGATCCGATGGCAAGAAGAAATTCACGGCTGAGAGAGGAGAGGCGCGCCTTGACAATCGCCGGTTGATTGGCGATGAAGTCGATCTTCACATCGGGTGGCAACAACGTTTCTATCCGTTTCATGACCCCGGCTACCCGGTCTCCGAGCTCCGCCATGTTGCGGCCGCGCTGCATTTCGACCGACAGGAGCACGCTCGGCTGGCCGTCATGGCGCACCAGAAAGACCGGGTCCTGATAGCGCCGCTCGACCTTGGCGAAGTCGCCTATATGGACGGCTTGCCCGGTTGTCTGCGAGACATCAATGAGGATATCCCCGATCTGATCCTCCGTCGATAGCAGGCCCGTGGTCCGGAGCGGAATGCGGGCACGTTCCGTATCTAAATTTCCGGAGCTGCCGATGACATTGCGCTGCTGCAGCGCCGCCATTACGCGGGCCGGATCGATGTGGTATTGGGCAAGGCGGTCGAGGCTCGTCGTGACCAGAATCTCTTCGCCCTGTTCGCCATAGCGCTCCATCTTGCCGACATCGCGTACGCCGCGCAAGGCATCCTGAATGCGTTCGGTGTATTCCCGAAGTTCCCGATAATTGTAACGCTCGCCATGAACGGCCAGCAGCAGGGCGACGGTATCGCCGAAGTTGGAATTGACGATCGGACCGCGCACGCCGAGCGGCAGCTCCGGACGCGCCTCGTTCATTTCATGTCGCAACCTGCTCCAGAAGAGATCCGCGTCCTTGACATAGTCTTCCAGCTCCACGTTGACGACGACGAAGCCAGGACGGCTGGTGGAGAAAGTCTTTGACCGTTTAACCTCTGGAAATTGAAGGATACGGCGTTCCAGGACCTTTGTGACCTGCTTCTCTACCTGCTCAGAAGTGGCTCCCGGATACTGCGCCAGTACTAACGCCACGCGGATTGTGATCGTGGGGTCTTCGGCACGCGGCATCTTGAAGAAAGCATGGAGTCCCACCACCACAAACACGGCGGTGATGACGAGCGTGACGGCGGGATAGCGCAGAGAAAACTTGATGGGATTCATCTCTCTATTCCCCTCCAGCGTTTGTGGCGGCCACCGGAGAAGAGGGAGATAGAGAATCGGCCAGTGCAACCGTCTCACCTTCGCGAAGCTTGTCCTGACCCGCTATTACGACGAGTTCAGTGCCGGACAATCCCCTTTTGATCTGAACATCGCGGTCATAGAGGGCGCCTGTCTCTATCTGCCGGGCGTGGACGCGTTTTTTATCAGGGTAATAAACGTAGACCATCTTTGCGCCCTGCGGATCGCGAACAACGGCGTCGCCGGGCAGTGTCATCACCTTCGTCCTTTCGGGGGACTGAATACCTGCCTCTGCAATCATGCCGATCCGTAGGACGCGATCGGGATTGGCGACGATGATTCGCGTCATATACGTGCGGCTCGTCGGATCGGCCGCTACATTGACCAGCCCGACGGTTCCCCGAAAAGTCCTGCCGGGCAGGGCGGGGACGGTGATCGTAACCTTGCTGCCTTTGCGAAGCAAACGGACGTCCGTTTCCGGTACGCCGACGTGAATTTCCACCGGGTCGATGCCCACAATGCTGAAAACGGGACGACCGGGGGCCGCCAGGTCGCCCGGTTCAATGCCGCGCATCGCGACAAAGCCGCTGACCGGTGCACGGAGTTCCGTATCAATCAGATGCTTTCGCATGAGTTGTTCGTTGGCGTTTGCCTGATCGAGTTGCTGCCTTGCGGCATCATAAGCTGCCCTGAATTTTTCAAAATCATTGGGTGCAAGGCTCTTGCTGTCGAAGAGAAATTTCATCCGCGCATACTCACTTTCGGCGCGCTGAAGGGCAACCCTGGCCTGCACGGTCTGAGCAGTCGCCGACTGAACGGACAGTCGGTAATCCGCCGAATCGATGACGGCGAGAAGCTGTCCCGCCTTCACGTAATCACCTTCGCGCGGGAGCACCTGTGTCACGCGTCCGCTTACCAGAAAGGAGATCATCGACGGCGCACAGGGGGATACGACCGATCCGCTGACCTGCACATACTTAAAATCATCGACGCGGCGCACCGGCGCCACGCGAACGGCAGGCATGGCGACAGATGTATCTTTCTGGTTCTTCGAACATCCTGTAGGCAGGCAAATAACGAGCAGCAAGATCATGGCGCCGACTATTCGCGCATTTTTTCCCGCTCTATTGCATTCCAGGCATTTGATCCCGATGCCTGAGTGAGTCTTCAAGGTCGTCTTGGGTTTCATGGCAGGTCCTTTTTCTTTGTTATGCGGTCTTCCGGGTCAATCCATTCATCAGGAGATCGATTGTCGTCTCTATCATTTGCTTGCGTTCCACCCAGGGGAAATCTGGGTGGCTGATGACGATGGAAATGATGCCGTGCGTGCTTGCCCACATCACCTGCGCGACTGCTTCGACGTTCCTTTGGTTATCCTTAATGGCCTCAAGTGCCTCAGCCACATCTTGCCTCAAGATTTCATAGGCGTTCTGTGCCTTTGTGCCCGGCTTCAACAGCTCCTGGGGATGGACATTCGGCGGTAGATTGTGCATGAACGCGATCCGGTAACGGGCGGGATCGGAAAGACCAAACTTGATATACGCTGCGATGACCTTTCTCACCCGTTCAACGGGGTCCTTCTGCTGTCGGCCGACTTTTTTCAGGACATCCGCCACCTTTCCGTAGACCTCCTCGCAAAGGTGAAAAAGAATGTCGTCCTTGTCGTGAAAGTAAAGATAAATCGTCGTTGGCGTGTATTCGATCTTTTCTGCAATGCGACGCATCGAGAGCTTTTGCGCGCCATCTTCAAGTAAGATATCTCGCGCCGCATCTAGAATATCCTGACGCAGAGATTCCTTCTGCCTGGCCTTACGTTCCCTGGTTCCCATAGGTTTACCTCGTTACTTTAATTAACGCTGTTAATTAATATATTGCAGGGGAGGCGGGAGATGTCAAGTTTTCTTTACAGATGGTATGAAGAAGATTGCAAAAAAAAGAGATATGGGGCGTTATTCGCCGTTGGGAACATCATGAACAAATTTAAAGAGTTGGATAAGATAGGCTTCAATTTCATCGCGGTGCAGGGGCGTGGCAAACCGACGGGCAAGCTTTCCCTCGTTGAAGACGAGCAGGGCAGGGGCGTCGAGCAGATCGTATTGCCGGGCAAGTGCAGGATTGGCGGGCATCAGGAGCTTGAGTGTTTTGATGCCGCTCACATATTTAGATGCGAAGTAGTTGAGCATCTGTGTGTACTCATCCGTCTCCGTGGCAAGAAAGCCGACGATCACATATCCTGCCGCCTCCAGGACGTCTTGCTGAAAAGTGCTTTCCGTTACGATAGCAGCCGCGCTGGGATAAAGTGGCAGTCTGCATCGGCCGCAGATCGGGCGGCTGTTGAGCCGATCTTCGCTGACGCGGTTTTTGGCGCCGCAGAAAAAGCATTGGATGATAAGGTGGTCGAGGGGAGACCGGCAGCGGCCGCAGACCGGATTGGCATCCAGCCGGGACGATTCAACGCGGTTCTTTTGCCCGCAGCGAAGGCACCGGATAATCAGACTGCTCTGTTCCATCTCGACGTAAACCCCGTGTTGAGTAATGTGGCCAAATTTATACACGATTTTTCGTGATTCGACCAGACGAAAACAGTTGAGGCATGTTACATTTCAAATGGTGCTATGGAGGGTGTACTTTATTTATATTAAAGGTTTTGACGAATATTTTCTGAGATCATTGTTTCGATGGCAGCGGGATACGCTTTTTTCTCCGGCAGGAAGATCAATTCGGGATCGACAAACTCTCGCAGGATAAAGAGTTCCCGGTAGCTTGGCGCTGCGGTTTCACCTTGCAGGCGTGAAACGTTCAGTTCAAACCCGCAATTCTCCTTGATTTGTTCCACAGTCACGCCGGGGTGACACGCTTCCAGGTAGATGATTCCGTCTTCGTCAAATCGATAAACGCCCATGTTGGTCACTACGGCATCAGGGCCGCATTCCGCAAAGGGCGTTCCCTTCCAGACCTCTCGTTTCGGCTTCCATTCTCCGGTTTTAAAATCCCAGCACCACCACCCGGGCGTTGTCGTGTAATCATTTCGTTCAATGAAGCGCCTTTTTTCCTGTGCGATGACAAACGCCGTTCTTTTGGCCATCGTGCCGATGTCCGAATTCCCGCCCGAGCCGGGGAACCGGGCTGCGGGCTTGTAATAGTCTCCGATGGAGGTCACGTTGACCCCGCCATATTTGTCTATGGACGCGCCACCGAGAAATCCGAGGGTGATATAACCCTGCTGAAGGTAGTACCCGAAGGTATCCACAAGCCCTCCCAACGTCGAGCCTAAGTAAGCCGCCCTCTGATCGCCAACCGACATAGGGAGGTGCATCGTCTTGGCATCGCAGCTTCCGGACTCGTAGATCACCGCCGCGCCCGGCGCATTGGTCAGATTCGCCGTCATGATGCCGAGAATGGGAAGGCCAGTTCCAGCAAAAACAACGTCGTCGTTTCGGACCTCGCGCGCCACAGCAATAGCCATCAGCTCCGGGAGAAGAAATTCACCGACCTGAGCAGGGTCTTCCGGGATCTGCTCGATCAGGTCCATCAAGGATTTCGTGGCGTCCGGCATCTTTCGTCTCCCTGTTATAAACCGTTTTTTGCGACCGATAGCGGCATGGTCATCCGAGGCGCTGCTTTCTTCCCCCTCAGCATTCGCGAACTGTAGCCTGTTGTGCTCTCCGCCTTGAGAGCGAGGAGGCGTTCAAGGCCGAGTTTTTCGATAAAGGTCTTCCAATCCTTCGGGCTGAAAACCCATTCGTCGAGCCACTGGGCGAGCTGTTTTTCATCACGTGAGGCTTTGTCCATCTGGCGCATAAACTGCGGATCGTAATCGTAATAGAAGGGAACCGAGCTGGGGAAGGCCCCCCAGGGCACCTCGACAATGCAATCAACCGTAAAATAGGGGATCTGGTTGGCTTCGGGGTTTCTCCTGATTTCCGCTTCAGGAACGATTTCTTCGGCGGTGATGATGACCTTGTCGCAGGCAAAGGCCATCTCCTTGTCGATCGTGCTGATGCCGCGCCATTTGGCTGTACCCTTGTCCCCGACCTGACTCACATGGATGATGCCGATTTCCGGCCGCGCCGCCGGCAGAAGGACGACCTCGCCGTCGCCGTAAAAAGGATCCGCCATCTGGATGAATTTCTTTTTGGGAATCCTGGGATTCGAGCCGTCTCGCAGGCCGGCCCGTCCAAGGGCATCGTAATCCGGATTGTATAGATCGGAACCGAGGGGACCGTAATAGGGGATGAAAGGCGTTCCGAGCGCTCCGGCCAGAAAGCGCATGGCCATGGCGCCGTGTGAATAATCTTCGAGAATGATCTCGCCGGCCTTATATCGACGGTTCAGGTTGATATCGACCTTCCCGGCCATTTCCCCCCAACCCATCCAGTTCGTCTCGAAGATTTTGAGGGCGCCCACGGCATTCAGGAGCCAGGAACATTGACTCCCATGACGATCGAGCAGGTGAAGGTCTTTGACCCCCTGTCTGACAATCTCCCAGGCGAAGGCGAATGGATTGCGATTAAAGCCCGTAAAGCCGCTGAATGCGCAGACCATGTCGTCGTGCATGTACTTTTTGACTGCCTCTTCCAGCGAGAGTATCTCAGCCTTTTTGCTTTTTCCTCTGATTCGCGGCATCGTTCTCCTCGATTGATAAAAGGAATGTGAGAAAACTGCGAGGGAATTTCAGTAGCATACGACATGGGAATATACAATAGACAATCCTTGCAAGACGTTCACCAAGCGGAAGGGCTGCATAGAAATGGCAGGGCGTTTCTTAGAAAAGACTTGCCGCCCCTATTCAATATTGTTATATCTCGGCATCGGAGAGGCTCTATGAAGGCAGTTGTTCAGCGGGTGGACGCTGCGCGCGTCACTGTAGATTCTATAGAAATTTCCTCTATTGCACGTGGCTTGCTGGTTTATCTCGGAGTTGAAAGAAACGACCAGGAATCAGATGCCGATTATCTCGCCGAAAAGATCGTCAATCTCCGCATCTTCGAGGACGAAACAGGAAAGTTCAATCTCTCACTCAAGGATGTCAGAGGCGAATTACTGACAGTCTCTCAATTTACCCTTCTTGCCGATTGTCGAAAGGGGCGCCGACCCTCCTTTACTGACGCGGAAGAACCTGTTAAGGCCAATGCCCTTTATGAATATTTCATTCGAAAGGCGTCGGAGTCTGCACCGACGGCGGGCGGAAAATTTCAGGCGATGATGAAAATCGAAAGCACGAACAATGGGCCGGTGACCATTCTCATTGATTCGAGGGCAGGGCGACTGGATCAATAAGGTTACAAAATGGCGGACGCAACGAATCAAAACGAGCAGTCCTTTGAAATCAGGATCGACAAGGAGGGCGTTTGGTACTACAACGGGGCCGAAATGTTCCGCAAGGAAATCGTGCAGTTGTTCTACGAGCATCTGGTTCGTGAGCAATCGGGCCGTTATGCCATCTCTCTGCCAAAGGACTACTGTCACATTGTGGTCGAAGATACCCCTTTTGTTGTTAAGAGTTTCAGCCTTACGGAAACGCCTGAAGATCCGGAGGGGATCTTTCAGATCCAACTCAATAACGACGAGATTGAAGATCTGGATTTGCAATCGCTCTGGATCGATGACAGCAACATCTTCTACTGCACTTGCAAGGGCGGTCGGTTCGATGCACGTTTTTCACGATCAGCTTATTATCAGTTAGCCGAATTCATTGAATGTGATGAGGAAACGGGCAGCTTTTATATTGTGTCTAAATGTGGAAAGTTTTTTCTTCCAGTGCAGAGTTGACGCGAGTGTCACGAAGCAACGTGATCAGGCAGCGAGCGTGTCATGTTGAGACAGTTTCTTTAAGAATCGGAGCGTATCCTGAGCTTTCTCCTGTGAGTCTTCAATTTTACGGGAAAACAGTCATTTGCGCGTGCAATTTTCCGTTCTTTTTGATAGATTCCCCAGTCATCCCATCAAATGGAGGTTTTCATGTTGGAAGATCAAGTCAGGGAGTGTCTTACGTTTGACGATCTGCTGCTTGTTCCTGCGGAGTCCTATATCCTGCCGAAAGACGTCGATACATCGACTCTTCTGACCAATACGATCAAACTGAATATGCCGCTTGTCAGTGCCGCGATGGATACCGTCACCGAATCGAGAACGGCCATCACCATGGCCCGCGAGGGCGGCATCGGTATCATTCATCGCAATATGAGCATCGAACAACAAGTCATCGAGGTCGATCGAGTCAAAAAGTCTGAAAGTGGCATGATCATCAACCCGATCACGATCGAACCGGAAAGGTCTGTCAAAGAAGCCCTGGAGCTCATGGCCCGTTACAAGATTTCCGGTGTTCCTGTCGTGAAGAATAAGAAGCTCGTCGGCATCCTGACAAATCGTGATCTTCGTTTTGAAGATAATATTGATCAGCCTGTATCGAATGTGATGACCAAGGACAATCTTGTCACCGTTACCACAAATATCAGCCTGGAGGCCTCTAAAAAGCTCCTTCACCAGCATCGCATTGAAAAGCTGCTGGTGGTCGATGACGAGTTCCATCTCAAGGGACTGATCACAATCAAAGATATCGAAAAGATCGAAAAATTCCCGAATGCCTGCAAGGACGACCTGGGGCGGTTGAGAGTTGGCGCTGCCGCGGGCATTATAGACCGCGAGGCGCGCGTGGATGCCCTTTTAAAAGCCGGGGTGGATGTCATCGTCATTGATACCTCGCATGGTCACTCCAGGGGCGTGCTGGATGCTATTCGCAGTACGAAGGCCAACTTCCCGAAATGTCAGATCATTGCGGGAAACGTCGCAACGGAAGAGGGGGCCGAGGCTCTCATCAAGGCCGGTGCCGACGGGATTAAGGTCGGTGTCGGCCCCGGATCGATCTGCACGACGCGTATTGTTGCCGGTGTCGGCGTTCCGCAGATGAGCGCAATCCGCGACAGCTACAAGGCCGCAAAACGTTATGGCATTCCCGTCGTTGCCGATGGGGGGATCAAGTTCTCGGGAGACGTCGTCAAGGCCCTGGGTGCAGGTGCTTATGCCGTTATGATCGGCGGACTTTTTGCCGGTACCGAAGAGGCGCCTGGCGATACGGTTCTCTTCCAGGGGCGCAGCTACAAGGTCTATCGCGGCATGGGTTCGCTGGACGCCATGAAAATGGGGACGTGCCGAGACCGCTACATGCAGGACGATATTGAAAGTTCGCTCAAGCTGGTTCCCGAAGGCATTGAGGGGCGTGTGGCCTTCAAAGGGGCTCTGTCCGACAGCATCTACCAGCTGATCGGCGGCCTCAGAGCCGGAATGGGTTATGCCGGAGCCCTTACGATCGAAGCGCTTCGAGAAAAGGCACGATTCGTCCGTATCACGTCGGCCGGTCTCCGCGAGAGTCATGTCCACGATGTGATCATCACGAAAGAGGCGCCCAACTACCGGCTGGATTAGTCAGACAGTCATCAGTTTTCAGTTCCTAGCTTCCAGTCAATACGGAATCAATACGGAAGAGGGCCGTTGCCATTGCGGCCTTCATTTCATTTTGAATATTTTAAATTTGTAGGGCCTCCGCCCTTTGAATCTGCCTGGTTATATGAGCAACTCCGATTTCATTCACCTCCATGTGCATACGCAGTACAGTCTGCTAGACGGTGCCATCCGCCTGGATCGTCTCTTCGACAAGGCAAAAGCCTTTTCGATGCCGGCTGTCAGTATGACCGATCACGGCAATCTCTTTGGAACGATCGATTTCTATCAACGGGCCAAGAAAGCAGGTCTTAAACCCATTATCGGCAGCGAACTCTATGTTGCCCCGAAGAGCCGTTTCGATAGGGAATCTTACGGAATCGGTGAGTCCAATCGCCATCTCGTGGTTCTTGCCAAAGACTTAGACGGATACCGCAATCTCATCCGGCTTTCCTCATTGAGCTTTCTGGAGGGTTATTACTACCGGCCCCGGGTAGACAAGGAGATCCTCGCCCAATACAGCGGGGGGCTTATCGGGATGAGCGCCTGTCTGCATGGAGAGATTGCATCGAACCTCTTGCGGGGGAAAAAGCAGGAGGCTCGCGAGGCTGCCAATGAATACCTGAAGATCTTCGGTGAGGGCAATTTCTATATCGAGATCATGGAGAACGGCCTACCGGAGCAGAAGATCGCCAATGAGAGGCTGATCGAACTGGCGCAGGAAATGGGCATTCCGCTTGTGGCCACCAACGATTGCCACTACCTCGACCGCGAAGACGCCGAGGCGCATGACATTCTGCTCTGCATTCAGACGGGAAAGACTATCGAGGATAGCGATCGCATGAGGCTCGGAACGGATCAGTTTTACTTCCGCTCCCCGGACGAGATGAAGTCTCTCTTTCACTATTGTCCAGAGGCCATAGAAAATACAATGAAAGTGGCAGAGCGTTGCAACCTGGAACTGCCGCTGGATCAGTTTTATCTACCGCATTTCGAAATCGAGGAGAACCAAACGCTCGATGAATATTTGAAGGAAATGACCCTGGCTCGGTGGGAAAAACTCAAGCCGGAGCTCCTCGATCTTCAAAACCGGGAACTGTTAAAGACTTACGTGGATCGCATCGAAATGGAGTTGAACATCATCAAGTCCATGGGATTTGCGGGCTATTTTTTGATTGTCTCGGACTTCGTCAATTACGCCAAAGGGCGCAATATCCCTGTCGGTCCCGGACGCGGTTCGGTTGCCGGCAGTCTGGTTGCCTGCATTCTCGGAATTACCAACATCGATCCCATCCGTTACGGTCTTTTCTTCGAGCGCTTTCTCAATCCGGATCGAAAGAGCATGCCGGATATCGACATTGACTTCTGCATCGAAGGCCGAAACGACATCATTCGTTATGTCAACGAGAAATATGGCACCGACAAGGTCGCGCAGATCATCGCGTTCGGAACGATGCAGGCCCGCGGCGTGATCCGGGATGTAGGGCGCGCCCTGAACATGCCCTACGGTGAAGTGGACCGGATCGCCAAGCTCGTGCCCGCTGTACTCGGCATGACGCTCGACGAGGCCCTGAAAACGGAGCCGGAACTGGAAAAAGAAGGGAAAAAGGACGAGCGGATAAGCAGGCTTCTGAACCTTTCCCGAAAACTCGAGGGCCTTAGCCGACATTCGACGATGCATGCGGCCGGGGTTGTGATCTCCGACAAGCCCCTTATGGAACGCGTGCCGCTCTATAAGACGCAGCGGGATGAAATCCTCACGCAATTCTCGAAGAACGATGTAGAGGCGGCCGGACTCATCAAATTCGACTTCCTCGGCCTGAAAACCCTCACGGTGATACGTGACGCCCTCAATTTTATCAAGAAAGGGCAGGGGATCGACCTCGACATTAACCGTATTCCCTTGGATGATCGCCCGACCTATCAGCTGCTTTCCAAGGGGGAGACTGACGGCGTTTTCCAGCTTGAAAGCTCCGGGATGAAAGATATCCTGATCGGCCTCAAGCCAGACTGCATTGAAGACGTCATGGCCCTGATCGCCCTTTATCGACCGGGCCCCATGCAGATGGTTCCCGAATTCATTGCCAGAAAGAATGGAAAGACCAAGATCGTCTATGAAACACCGGAACTAGAACCAATCCTGAAGGAGACTTACGGCGTCATCCTGTACCAGGAGCAGGTCATGCAAATCGCCAGCGCCCTGGGAAATTACACAATGGGCGAGGCCGACACCTTCCGCAAGGCGATGAGCAAGAAGAAAGTCTCCGAGATGGAGAAGGAGCGACCGAAATTCGTCGGCGGCGCGACCAAGAACAATATTCCTGAGCCCATCGCGCGCAAGATTTTTGAGCAGATGGAAACTTTCGCCGGCTATGGTTTCAACAAGTCCCACAGCGCCGCCTATGCCATGATTTCCTACCAGACGGCCTATTTGAAGGCCCACTACCCGGTGGAGTTTATGGCGGCTCTGCTCTCCAGTGAAAAGAGCAATCGCGACAAGATCATCATGTACATCAGTTGCTGCCGGGATATGGGAATCAAGGTGCTCCCGCCGGATATCAATGAGTCGATGATCGACTTTTCGGTCACAGCAGGACATATCCGCTTCGGACTGGCCGCGGTCAAGAATGTCGGCGTTGGCGCCATCGAATCCATTATCGAGGTTCGCGACGCCGACGGTCCTTTCAAGAGTTTTTCGGATTTCTGTGAACGGGCAGATCTCAGGAAGATCAACAAGCGCGTCATTGAAAGTCTGATCAAGTGCGGCGCCTTCGACGCGTTCGAGCAGTCGCGACACCATTTGATTGAAAACTTTGAAGGCATCGTCGACAGAACCCAGAAGAAGTCTAAAAACGGAGACGCCGCACAGACCGGCCTTTTTGATTTTGCGGGGATTGTGCTTGACTCGAGGGGGGCAGCGCCCCTCTCTGATGCCGCTCAGGAGGCACCATCCATGCCGGAATGGGATGCCAGCGTACTTCTGGCCTTCGAAAAGGAGGTTCTCGGTTTCTACATTTCCAGCCATCCGTTGAACGGTTTTACGGAAAAGCTTAAGCTGCTGGCCGATACCGATTCTGAAACCCTGTCGAGTCGCAAGGAGGGCGCTACGATCACCTTCGCCGGAATAGTCAGCAGCATTCGTGAGATCAGGACGAAACAACGCAATGATCTCATGGCCTACGTGACCATGGAAGATCTGAAAGGTTCTGTCACCGCGATCGCTTTTCCGGAGGCATACAAAAAGTCCCATGCTCTCTTTCATAGCGATGATCCGTTATTAATAAAGGGCACTGTCGATGCATCCAGTGACAGTGAAGAAGACCATAAAATCAGGGTGCTGGAGGTTGCTTCCTTAAAGGATGCCCTTGACAATCCATACTCTTCCGTTCACTTCTACCTGAAAAACGGCCATGCGACATCTGAATGCCTCGACGAGTTAAAGGAGCTTCTTGCAGTCTATCCGGGAAAATATGACGGCTACATTCACTTGATCCACGAGGGAAGCAGCGAAACGGTCATCTATCTCGGGAAGGATACCAAGCTTCAAATTACCGATGCACTGCGAACGGGCGCCGATCAGATACTAGGGAGAGGAGCCACCCGGTTCATCTAGCAAACACTCCGGAAGAGTACATCTGCGCCTCCTGGAATATTTATTTTGAAACTGCCGTATCTCAAGATCTATGTGGCACGAACCCCGAACCTACAGAAGCCAAATAAAAAAAGAAGGGTTTATTTCTTTTAATGTTGTTCTACAAGAAACGGATCTCTTCATCCTCGCCGACAAAGATTATTCATCTGTAACATTAACTATATTAAATAAGTATAGATATTTATTTAATGAATATATATTACATCGTAATGAATTTAAAGATTCATTGACACCAATCAGTCAGGATCCGTTTGCGCCACGCATCATTCGAGAAATGATAGAGTCCTCAAGACTGGTCGGTGTCGGTCCAATGGCCGCCATAGCCGGCGCCATCTCCCAATATGTGGCTAATGAACTACTGCAATTGACAAGTCAGGTAATTGTTGAAAATGGCGGAGATAACTATTTGAAAACTTTCGATGATCTTATTGTTGGTCTATATGCGGGGAGCTCGCGGCTGAGCAATAAAGTAAACATCAGAATCAAAAAAGAAGAGATGCCAATGGGCATCTGTACGTCTTCGGGTACAATAGGTCACTCGCTCAGCTTGGGGAAGGCCGATGCCGTTTGTGTAAAATCGAAGTCTGCAATTCTGGCTGATGCGGCCGCAACTGCGATCGGGAATAGAATCAAAACGGAAAGAGATCTTCGCGATGCTGTTTTATTCGGAATGGATCTTACGGACGATATCTTGGGCGTGGTTGCGATTCTTGGGGGGAAAATAGCCGCGGGGGGCGCTATAGATTTTTGCTGAGAACTTTTTCCTTGTTTCAAGTTTACATAACATATCTTATCAGACGTTATAGTAATGATGCGAGGGGGCCCATTCGAACCGATACACACAATAGCCCCTATCCGCCACAAGCAATCGAGATTAAATATGATTCGAATATTATTGATTAACCCGGGATCTACCAGCAGCGAGTTGGCAATTTTTGAGGATGGCGCCGAGGTGCAAGGCACCCGCATGATTCACGCTTTTGCTGAGTTAACTAAATATCAGCGAATCGTTGACCAGCTCCCCTATCGGCGTGCCTTAATAAAAGAGCAGTTAAGAAAGTGGCGTATTCGTAAAGGAAGCCTTTCCGCGGTTGTTGCCAGAAGTCCGGTTTCGCTTAATCAAATTGGGTTAGAGAGCGGTGCGTATATCGTTAGTCAAAAAATGATTGATGATGTCGAGGCGATGATGGCGAAGGTCGAGCATGCCTCAGGACTTGGTTGCATGTTGGCCAAGGACATTGCGGATGACTTCAGTATACCGGCCTTTATTTCATATAACCGCTCGGCCGTGCTGGGACCGATGGCTCGGATATCCGGCATTCCATACATAGAACGTTATCCGGTTTATCATGTGGAGAATATTGAAGGCATAAAGCTACTTGCGGCGCAAGATCTTGAAAAGTCCGTCGATGAGGTCAATCTCATTATTGCGCACCTCGAAGGCGGGATGTCTATTGCGGCGATTAACGGCGGGCAGCTTGTAGATGTGACCAGCGCTTTCGAGGAAGGTCCTTTTACAACGGAGCGGAGCGGTTCCGTTCCCGTGGTAGCGCTCGTTGAGCTGTGCTTCTCTGCCAGGTATGGGCGTGAACAGATTCTCAAAATGCTACGAGGCCAGGGCGGCATGGTGGCTTATCTTGGTTGCAATCGGATTGGGGAAGTCGAAAGGAGGATTTTGGACGGAGATGAGAAGGCGCGCTTCTATCTTGAGGCAATGTGCTATCAAATAGCAAAAGATATCGGCTCAATGTCAACTGTTCTTAAAGGAAAACTTGATGCTATTGTGCTGACCGGAAAAATTCTTGAATCGCCGCATGCCATCAAATGGATTGAAGAGCGCTGCAGCTTTATCGCTCCCGTAAAATGCTACCCGGAGCAGGAGGCACTCGTTATTGCAGCGGCTGTTCTAAAGATATTGAGGGGGGACGATATCGCACGCCGTTACGAATAGAGAGCGATTATAACCCTTCTGCCGAGAGTTTTTTAAGAAGGTCTTCCTGTTTGGAGGTCAACTTTTTGGGGACCTGAATGTTGATGCGGACGTACTGGTCGCCCCGGCCGGATCCCTTGAAAACGGGCATGCCGAAGCCCTTCATACGAATCTTTGTGTGATCCTGGGTACCCGCGGGGATCTTTATTTTTTTTGTCGCGCCATCCAGTGTCGGCACTTCCATGCTCGTACCGAGTGCGGCTCCCGAGAAAGAAATCGTCTTCTCAATCGTCAGATCATCGCCGTCGCGCGTAAAGAGGTCGTGCTGCAGAATCTGAACCTCCAAATAGATATCCCCGTTCGGACCTCCATGCGCACCAGGCAGCCCTTTTCCTGCAAGCCGCAGCTTCTGTCCCGAGGCAATGCCCGCAGGGATTCGCACCTTGACCTCTTCGTTCTTGCCGTCAACCTTAAAGGTGATCTTTTTCTCCGCACCCTCCAGCACATCTTCAAGAGGAATAGAGAGCTTGTACTGAAGATCCTCGCCTCGCTGCGACATCGGCTCGCCATACTGGGATCCAAATATATCGCCGAATGAACCACCCTGCTGGGAATAGGTCCGCCGCCGTGCCCCTCCCCTGCCTCCGAATCCGCCTGTTGTCCTGAAGCCTCCGCCTCCGAACCCCATTTCGCGAAGAATTTCATTCAGATCAAAACCGCGGAAAATGTCTTCCTGAGAATACTGACGGCTGAAAGATTCTGAACCGAAGTTGTCGTATTGTTGGCGTTTTTCCGGATCGCTCAGAACAGCATATGCCTCGCTGATCTTCTTGAAACGTTCCTCGGCCTTTTTTCGATCGGCAGGATTTCGATCCGGGTGATACTTAAGCGCCAGCTTGCGATAGGCCTTTTTAATATCGTCGGCACTCGCATTCTTTTCGACACCAAGCTCTTTATAATAATCTTCGGACATTCATCACCCGCTACAATATTTCTGCTTATTTTATTTTCTCTTTCCGGTTTGTCAACCGCTGATTCGTCCTAGATGGAAGGCCTCCAGATTCACCTTGGAGAGTTTCTCGGGAAAATCTTCGCGGATCACTTTTTCCCAGATGGTCAGGTCCACCTCATCCATGTATCTGGATAAAGCGCCGATCATGACGCTGTTGACGGCCTTTCTGTTTCCAGCCTTTGCCGCCAGACTGGGGCCGTCGATTAACAAGACGCGGCGATAGTACTTCTTAAAGGTTTCCTCCACATCTTCAGGGTAGTCCTGTGTCCCCAGGTTAACAGACGGCGGATAGATCTCTTCGTTATTGATGATAACAGCGGCATCCGGGCGGAGTTGATTCAGATATCGCAGGGCCTCCATTTTCTCAAAAGACAACAGAATGTCGAAGCTGCCAATGCTGGAGATCGGTGAATAGACCTTTCGGCCGTACCGCACGTGACTGGTGACGCAACCGCCACGTTGGGCCATGCCGTGGACTTCGCTCTTTTTGACATCGAGTCCGGAAGCCATCAGAGCCTTCGATATGATATCGCTTGCCCGGATAACGCCCTGACCGCCGACCCCCGCAAGGAGTATACTTTTGACGCCTGGCGACATTTAATTCTCCTTCTCTCGGATCGCCTTGACGCCGCACAGTTGAGCGCAAAGCGTGCAGCCCGCGCACAATACCGGATCAATGCTGGCAACCCCTTCTCTTTTTTTCTCGGCGGCGCCTGCGTCTGCCGGACATTTTCTCCAGGAAATCGCAGGGCACCCCAGACCGAGACACGCGCGACAGCCTGTACACTTATTTTGATCGACCATCAAGGCAGGCTTCGCCTCCGCCTTTTTCGTCTTGAGCAGAACGCAGGGGGCCCTGGAAATGACGAGTGACGGCCCGCTTCTGGACAGCTCCTCTTTCATAACCATTCTGACTTCTTTCATGTTGTTCGGATTAACCACCCGCACGCTTCCAATGCCAAGGGCCACAGCCAGTTTTTCGAAGTCGAGCTGCGTTGTGGACTCTCCCTGAAGCGTACGCCCGGTGCCTGGATGCTCCTGCATCCCCGTCATAGCTGTCGTGCGATTGTCGCAGATCACGATGACCGCATCGCTTTTATTATAGGCCATATTCAGCAGCCCCGTGATGCCGGAGTGAACAAAGGTCGAGTCACCAATGACACCGACCACCTTCCCCTGCCCTTTCTGCTTCAGGGCCTTGCTCATCCCATGTGCCATGCCGATACTGGCGCCCATGCAGATACAGGAATGTATACCCGCCAGCGGTTCCATATAGGACAGCGTGTAGCAGCCGATGTCACCCGTCACGAAGACCTTGAGCTTGTTCAGAACATAGAACAGACCGCGGTGCGGACAGCCCGGGCAGAGATTCGGCGGACGCTGGGGGAGTTCTATGGCGGGCGCGTTCAACCCCGTGGCGGGCGCTCCCGTTATTCCGGCCTGGACGATGCCGGGGTCGAATTCGTTCATCAGCGGAAAAACATCCTTGCCGGATACCTCGATTCCCATAGCGCGAACCTGCATTTCAATGACGGGATCAAGCTCTTCAACCACGTAGAGTTTTTTCACGCGTGAGGCAAAGTCGCGGATCATCCGCTCCGGCAGGGGGTGGACAAGGCCCAGTTTCAGGTACGAGTAGTTCGGAAAGGCCTCTTTCGCATAGCTATATGTCATGCCCGCCGCGACAATGCCGACCTCCGGATCATTCATCTCGATGCGATTGACCGCACAGGTCTCAGCGTAATCCTTCAGAAGATCCATTCGTTTTTCAACCTCGACCCGCCGGATCCTGGCATTGATCGGGGTCATCACAAATCGCTTTGCGTTGAATTCAATTCGTGTGCGGTCTTCGTCCGGAGCGGAATCGCCAATATCGACGATCGACTTTGAATGGGACAGCCGCGTCGTTGTCCTTAAAAAAACAGGGGTTGCGAAAGACTCGCTGATTTCCACTGCCAGGCCGACAAATTCCTTCGCTTCCTGACTATCCGATGGCTCCAGCATCGGCACCTTGGCAAACCGTGCGTAGTTACGGTTGTCCTGCTCATTCTGGGAGCTGTGCATCGACGGGTCGTCGGCCGTGACGATAATCAACGCGCCATTGGTTCCTGTATAGCTCACCGTAAAGAGCGGATCGGCCGCCACATTGACCCCGACGTGCTTCATTACCGCGATCGATCGCTCGCCCGCCAGAGCCGCCCCGATGGCAACTTCCAGCGCGACCTTTTCGTTGGGAGACCATTCGGCGTAAACGCCCTCGTAGGTCGCAAAATTCTCCAGAATCTCCGTGCTGGGTGTCCCGGGATAGGCCGCGCCGAACTTGACGCCGGACTCGAAGGCACCCCTGGCAATGGCTTCATTGCCTGACATAATATCTTTCATGCGTTGTCTGTAACCTTTCCTCTAACTCAGCTCGACGATCTTTCTTTTGATCAGTGCCGTCAACGTCGGTGGTGGGTTCTGTTCCAGGGCTTTTTGATAGTGCTTAACGGCATCGGATTTTTTCCCTTGGAGCTCGCAAACCCCGCCCATTTCATAATAAATATTGGCGGAGAAAGCGCTCTTGGCATTGTCCTGTACGGCCTTGCGGAACATCTCCAGGGCCTTTTCATAATTCTTCTTGGAGGCATAACAATAACCGAGGCTCCCGTATGCATACCCGACGAGTTCACTTTGTCTGCTCGATGCATCTATAAAACGGTTGTATAAATCGATGGCCTTGTCGGTATTACCCATTCTCAAATTCACGGTGGCGAGCTGATAAAGCGCCAGCCATGCCGCCCTGGTTCCCCGATGGTTCTCGGCAATCAGTTCAAAGGCCTTGACGATATCCTCCGGTTTGGAAGCATTTGCCTCTCCAAGGTTGGTCGCCTTCATAAAGGCCGCGTTGTACTGCTTCATGGCATCGGTCTCCTGTTTCTTGTCGTACAGATACCACGCCACCGCCACGGCGATCAGGGCAAGCGCGACCGCCAGGGCGATCAAGATCTTTTTTTCGTGCGTCCGTATGTAGTCCATGCACGTTGTCATCATCAGCATAAAGCGGTCCGGCTGTTCGACTTCCTTCTTGGATAATGTTGACATATCGTCTCTCCTGAACACCATGATTATATTCGGTAGCGAGCGCATTCTTCGCAGCTTGCTGCGGGAGAAGCGAGCGCACCCTGTTTAAAAATCTGCCTAAGAAACGGAGATTGCCGCAGCTTGCTCCGGCTAATCTTCATTTTTTATTCCATCAACGCCGCGAGTTTAGCAGCAAATTGCTCGGGCGGACGGGTGATTTTGCCGTCCTTGACGAAGCTGTGCAGGGTATGCCCCTCGGACAGAAGCGTGTTTCTGCTCTCGTCCCAGATCTCGTATTCGAACCTGATATTCGCACGTCGGAAATGACCGAGCGAGGTTTCGATTCGAACGACATCGTCGTATTTGGCAGAAGCCAGGAAGCGGCAAACGACTTCCGTGGCCGGAAGAAAGAAGCCGGCCCGCTCGATTTCCGCGTACCTCAAATCGTTTCCCCGCATGAACTCGTTGCGTCCCACCTCGAACCACTTGATGTAGTTGGTGTGATATACGATGCCCATCGCATCGGTGTCCGCATAAATCACGCGGATCTTAGTGATGTTCTTTTGCAATCGCCCGTCTCCAGTTGTTGATGAACGCCTCCAGCATCAAATGTCCCGGCGAAAAGACCAGACCGGTCCCTTCAGCGTTCCGTTCCGAATACTGCGCCGCATTCCTGAGGTTTTCGGCAGGATCATTCGAAAGCACCGCAAACGGGCTGGGATCAGAAACATGCGTCTTGAGGGTTATGGGGGTCGGGTGATCGCTCAGCACTGCAAGTCGAGCATCCCCAAGACTCGGAAAGGCCTTCAGAACCGTCCCCACAACCTTCTCGTCAAAGAGTTCGATCGCCCTGATTTTACCTGCAAGGTTTCCCTCGTGTCCCATCTCGTCCGGCGCTTCGACATGCACAAAGACGAAGTCCATTGTTTGGAGCGCTTCTAACGCCTTTTCCGCCTTGCCGACGTAATTCGTATCAATGTAACCTGTCGCTCCCGGTACCGACAAGATCTCCAGGCCGGCGTAATGGCCGATGCCGTTCAGTAAATTCACAGCGGAGATAATGCCGCCGCGAATAGAAAACTTCTTTGTAATCGGGGTCATCCTGGGCGCCCTGCCCTGTCCCCACAGCCAGATGGAACTCACCGGCTTCATGCCCCGTGCGACTCTTTCCTGATTTTCGCGACACGTCTTCAGTACCGCCATCGAGCGCGTCATCAGCCCTTTGATCTCATCTGATCCTTCGCCCTCAGGGAAATAGCTCATGATCGGCTGATCAACGATATCATGCGGTGGCGTGGTCTGCATGACATCGTATCCGCCCTTCCAGACCATCAGGTGCCGGTAACTGATGCCGGGATAAAAGATAAACTGTTCGGAACCGATCGCCTCGTTGAGCAGATGGACAAAGGGAATCGCATCTTCGGTGGTGATATGACCCGCCGAATAGTCGTCCATAACGGTATTGCCGGCGTTGAGTGTGACCAGGTTGCAACGGAAGGCAACATCGTCGGGTCCCAATTGAACCCCCATGTTTGCCGCCTCAAGAGGACCGCGTCCCGTAAAGTAGATTTCAGGATCGTAACCAAGAACCGACAGATTGGCGACATCACTTCCGGGCAGAAAACCGGCGGGAACGGTATCGATCAGTCCCAATGTGCCTTTGAGGGCGATCTCATCCATGTTGGGCGTACTTGCGACTTCTAGAGGGGTCTTGCCGCCGAGCGCATCAAGTGGGTAGTCGGCCATGCCGTCCCCTAGCAGGACCAGATATTTCATCTCAATCTCTCGTCTTCGACGCGAATCAAAACGGTTTTGCCACGGACGATATCTAGACGGTCAATCTTCCTGAGCGCCTTGCGTACATCTGCTTCACGGGACAGATGTGTCATCATAACCAGCGGCACGGCCCCCTCGCGTTGACGGCCTTTCTGGATCACCGTTTCGATGCTGATGTTGTTTTCACCGAGAACCCCGGAAATCTTGGACAGCACACCGGGGGAATCCACCGCCGAGAACCGGAAATAGTAATTTGTTTTAATGTCATCCATAGGGAAGAGCCGGACCGCCTCCAGCGTCTTCTCGCGCAGGGCGCGTGACGGGACCCTTCGGTATGAATTCGTGAGAATGTTGCGAGCTATATCCACGATATCGCTGACCACAGCACTTGCCGTCGGCATCATGCCCGCCCCCTGACCGAACAGGAAGATCGTATCCGCTGCATCGCCGACAACGTGAAAAGCGTTGAAGTTGCCGTTAACGCCGGCCAGCAGATGATCCTGCGGGATCATGGTGGGATGAATACGCGCCTCGATGCGTTCCTGTCCGGCTGTCTTGCCCTCGCCCATGCGCTTGATTGCGATGGCCAACAGCTTGATCCGATAGCCCAATTCTCTGGCAAACTCGATATCCATGCGATCAACGCCGGAAATGCCTTCGCGGTAGATTTCGTTCAGATCAACTTTTTTGCTATAAGACAGAGCGATGAGGATCGCGAGCTTATTTGCCGTATCGATACCCTCTATATCGGAGGTCGGGTCCGCCTCGGCGAAACCCAATCGTTGCGCCTCCTTCAAAACCTCGGCAAAATCCTTACCCTCGTCGGTCATGCGGGTCAGGATGTAGTTGGAGGTGCCATTCATAATGCCTACAATCGAGTCGATCGAATTGGCGACCAGCGCCTCTTTAAGGGTTTTGATAATCGGGATCGTTCCGCCGACACTCGCTTCGAAGCCGATATCGACGCCTTCTTTTTCGGCAACCGCAAAAACATCGTTGCCGTAAGCCGCAAGCAACGCCTTGTTAGCGGTCACGACGTGCTTCTTGCGTCGCATTGCCTCCATAACAAAGGTCTTGGCGGGCTCGTAGCCCCCCATCAGTTCGATGACAATATGAATGTCCGGATCGTTGAGAATTTCCTTCGCATCGGTCGTCAGAATTCCTTTGCGCACAGAGACAGGACGTGGGGTGGTGATGTCGAGATCCGCGATTTTTCTTATTTCGAGCAAGGCGCCGAGACGCTTTTTTATCAACTCCCGGTTGTCTTCCAACAATTTGACGACGCCGCTTCCGATATTGCCAAACCCGATGAGACCAAGACCGATTTTTTCCATTATGTTTACCCTTCGCGCTGAACGCCGGAGCTCTTTTAACGGCCGCGGCAGTTTCTGTTGAAGATGGCAAGCAATCCGCTGCTTTCACTTAACAAATGAACGAATGTTTCTAGTACAGATACCGCTATTTGTCAACGGACTCTTGCCCGAATTCGCCCCTGGGACCGCACGTTGCTCCGGTGATTTAATAAAACCAAGCCAATTTAACGGATGAGGGCGAGCCTAGTTTTCTATTCTGAGATCGCAGAACCGTGAGAGAAATTTGCCTTCATACACCTCACCCCGCCTCCAGAAATTTGAGGCGATCTCCCCATCGTTCTCGAAGAATATCTAACAAAATCGCATGGTCTGGACGAATCATGTCGGGGTCCTCATCGACCAATGCAAAGGCCTCTGTCCGCGCATCATTCAGAATCTCCTGATCGCGCACAATGTTTCCTACCAGAAATTCCGGCAAGCCGGACTGTTTTACCCCGAGAAATTCTCCGGCGCCGCGAATCGCCAGATCCTCCTCCGCGATCAGGAATCCGTCGCTGGTTTTCTCGATTACCCGAAGACGCCTTGTGGCAACATCCGTTTGGCTATTGCCCGTCATAAGGATAAAGTAAGACTGGATATCGCTCCGTCCCACGCGTCCGCGTAACTGGTGCAACTGAGATAGCCCAAAGCGCTCAGCATGTTCAACGACCATAAGGGTTGCGTTCGGCACGTCGATTCCGACCTCAACGACCGTGGTCGAGACAAGGATCTGGATCACGCCTGCCGCAAAGTCATTCATAATCTGGTCCTTAACCTCCGGCCTCATCTGACCGTGCAGCACCTCCACCCGGCATTGCGGAAAGACCTCCCGCTTCAGGGTTTCCCCCATTCGTGTTGCGTCCCTGAGGTCGAGCTTTTCCGATGCCTCCACGAGGGGATAGACGACATAGATCTGATGGCCTTTTCCGATCTCATTACGTATCACCTCGTAAACGGTGCTACGCTGCCGTTCCCGAAAGATCTTTGAGAGGATCTCTTTCTTTCCAGGAGGCATCTCGTCGATCATGGAGACCTCCAGGTCTCCATAGACTGTCATTGCCAGGGTCCGTGGAATCGGCGTAGCCGTCATGAAGAGAATATCCGGATTAAGACCTTTTTGCCGAAGGGTCGCCCGTTGCATGACGCCGAAACGGTGCTGCTCGTCGATGACGGCAAGGCCCAGCCTCCTGAAGGCGACGCCGTCCTGAATCAGTGCCTGGGTTCCCACGACAATGTCGATGCTCCCCTCTCGGATATCGCGGTTGACACGCGCGCGCTCTGCAGATTTTAGCTTACCCGTAAGAAGGGCAGCTTTGAGTCCCAGCGCCTCTGCCCACCGGCCGACCTGGCGAAAATGCTGTTCCGCGAGAATCTCCGTCGGCGCCATCATGACGCACTGCCAGCCGTTTTCACAGGCAGTCACCATGGCGCTCATCGCTACGACGGTTTTTCCGCATCCGACATCTCCATGCACAAGCCTGTTCATCGGATGAGGCTGTCGCATGTCTTGCAGGATCGTCTCGATGACGCGGCGTTGCGCACCGGTCAAACTAAAGGAGAGATTCTCGTGAAAACGTGACATCAAGTTACCGGTCGTATCGAACGCAATCCCCTGCTCCTTCAGCGTGCCTCTGGCCCGGAGGGCCATGGCAAGCTGGAAATAGAAGAACTCATCAAATACAAGCGTTCTCAAAGCGTTAGAACAAACCTTGCCGTCTTCAGTAAAACAATCCGTCTCTTCAGGAAAATGGATCTCCCTAACGGCGTCACCCAGTGTGCTGAGTCCCTGCCTCCGGCGAATCTCTTCGGGCAGGGTATCGACGATCGCATGGAGGTTTTTATTGACCGCCTCCCGGATGATCTTCCGGATAATCTTCTGATGAAGCCCTTCGGTTTCCGAATAGATCGGAACGATCCGGCCGAAGTGCAATTGTTCGCCCTGGTTTCTTTCCTCTTCGGGATCGAATATCTCAAACTCAGGATGGATGACCTCACGGGCACCACCCCAGCCGCGTACCTCTGCCATGAGCAGCATCTCTTTCCCTTTCACCAGCTGCGATCTTAAATAGCGTTCGTTGCCCTTGAACCACTTGGCGAGCAGAACGCCGCTGCCATCCTGAATGGAGGCTTCGAAGAGTTTTTTGCGACCGTACCACTTGACACCGAAATTTATAATGCTACCGATCATGATATAGACTTGACCAGGCACGGTGTCAGCAATTCTTGTAATCGTGCGGCGATCTTCATAGCGCCGGGGAACGAAGAACAGGAGATCGCGGATACACCGGATGCCCTTGATTTCCAGAAGTTTCTGGGTGCGAGGGCCAATGCCCTTCACAGCTGTGACCGGCGCCGCCAGGACGGCATGCGCCTGTGTCAGCGCTGCACGGGCCTCCCATAAAACCGCCTTTGCAACTGGCGGTTTTTGTGATTTTTTCTGAGGCGTCGCTTCCCGAGTCAATATCCGAAGGGCCTGATCGATCAGGTCTTTTTTCTGTGCGAGTTCGCAGTCATCAAATCCCTTAAAAAGCGCCTCCAGGTTCACACAGATTTCCGACCCGGTACCGCTCGCTTGCTTCAGAGAAGCCAGCTGTACACGGATCATCGCTCCAAGCCCCCTGATCATGGGCAGGTGACGGTAATCCTCGCGCGACGCAAAGACGAGCGCGTCTTGTATTTTTTGCGTAAGCTCCTGTGATTTCAAGGATTCCTCCGAGAAAATTTGACCACGATGGATGAGAAAAACAAGCCTCGACTTCTTCTAACAGATATTGCCAAGCGGAACAAATTAAAACCTAAATTTGTCTTGACAACGATAGGTCGATTCATTAAGACACTTAAACATTGCAAGGAGTATAACTCAGTTAAAAACAACCGATTATGACCCCTCCTTTAATCGTTTGACATTGGCCGGCCATCAGGAAACCGGCTACCGGTTTCTTTCTCGGCGATCGATTCGTTACAGGCATGCGGTGTTCAGAATTTCCGGTTGGTACCTTTTTTAAATTCAAGATTTCCCTAATGAGGGATGAAAGGGGTTCCTATGGCTAAGTATGATCCTTCCTCGCTTAGAAACGTCGCAGTTGTCGGTCACGGTTCAACCGGCAAGACATCGCTTTGTGAGGCCTTTTTGCATGTTTCCGGAAAAACCGACCGCCTTGGACGTGTTGATGACGCCACCTCCTCTCTCGATTTTGAACCTGAAGAACAAAAAAGACGCATTTCCATCAGTGCGGCAGTCTCTTTCTTTGATTGGGAAAAACACAAAGTTAACATTCTGGATACCCCGGGCGACGGCAACTTTGCCACTGATACGATGAACGTCTTGCGTGTGGCCGATGCGGCGCTGATCGTCGTCGATGCGGTCGGCGGAATCGAATTCCAGACCCAGAAAGTTTGGGAATACGCCGATCAATACAGTCTGCCCCGAATCATTTATGTCAACAAGATGGACCGCGAACGGGCCGATTTCATCGCTGCCGTGGACAGCGTCAAGAAGAAACTCGGCAAGAAGGCTACGCCGTTTTTCCTGCCGGTTGGCTCGGAGGAATCCTTCCGTGGACTGATCGACTTGCTGAATATGAAGGCCCTGCTTTTCGAGGGTGCCAAGGGCGCTTTCAAAATCACCGAGATACCGGCCGACATGGCCGATGAAGCCAAGACATACAGGGATGCCATGGTCGAGGACATCGCTGAGGACGATGAGGCTTTGATGGATAAATACCTCGATACGGGCGATCTCAGCCCCGAGGAACTCAAGGATGGCATCCGCCGCGCGGTCATCTCCGGCGGGCTGATTCCTGTGATCTGCGGCTCCGCCGTGAAGATGATCGGGATCCGGCCTTTTATGGACCTGATTGTCGCCGCCCTGCCCTCGCCGGTTGATCGCGGCAATGCCGTGGGCGCCCTTCCGGTAAAAGGGGACAAGGTCGAACGTAAACCCGACGTCGCCGAACCTTTCGCCGCCTTTGTTTTCAAGACCTTTGCTGATCCCTATGCAGGCAAGTTGACCCTCTTCCGGGTCTATTCCGGCACGGCTACATCGGATTTCAATTTCTACAATCCAAACCACAAAACAACGGAACGTCTCGGCAACCTCTTCTTTCTCGAAGGCAAGACCCAGAAGCCGACAGACTCTGTGATCGCCGGGGATATCGCGGCAGTCGCCAAGTTGAAGGAAACCACCACCGGCGATACGATCTGCGATGAGAAGGCTCAGATCCTCTTTGAGAAGGTTCCGGCGATCCCGCCGATCATGGCCTTTTCCGTCCATCCCAAGACCAAAGGCGACGAAGAAAAGATCATGACCTCTCTCCACCGCCTGATCGAGGAAGATCCCTCCATCACGGTCAGCCGCAATGAGGAGACCAAGGAGATCATTCTGGCCGGCATGGGACAGGTACACATCGAAGTGGCTGTTGAAAGACTCAAACGCAAGTTCGGCGTAGAGGTCACTTTGAGCATACCGAAGGTGCCTTACAAGGAAACGATCAAAGGCAAGACCAAAATTCAGGGCAAATACAAGAAACAGTCCGGCGGACGCGGTCAGTTCGGCGATACTACGCTAGAGATCGAGCCTCTTCCGAGAGGCAGTGGCTTCGAATTCGTCGACAAGATCGTCGGCGGTGTCGTGCCGCGTCAGTACATCCCGGCCGTTGAAAAAGGCATCGTCGAGGCCATGGCCGAAGGCGTTGTGGCCGGTTTTCCCGTCGTGGACGTGCGCGTCTCCCTCGTCTTCGGTTCTTATCACACGGTCGATTCATCGGAAATGGCCTTCAAAATCGCCGGTTCGATGGGTTTCAAGAAGGGCGTTCTCGAGTGCAAGCCCACGCTGCTCGAGCCGATTGTGAACATCGACATTGAGATTCCGGAAGAATACATGGGGGACGTCATCGGCGATCTGAATAGCCGACGGGGACGTGTGCTCGGCATGGAAACAAAGGGAACGAACCAGATCATCAAGGGCCAGGTTCCTCTGGCCGAGGTGCTGACCTATGCCCCCGATCTGAGATCGATTACGAGCGGGCGCGGCGGTTTCACGTATGTGCACTCGCACTATGAAGAAGTTCCCCCGGCGCTTGCAGAGAAGATCATCGCGGCCAACAAGAAAGACGTCGAGGAATAACGCGTGCATCATGCGGCTGACATCAAGGCCGGTATTATTACCGTCAGCGACAAGGGCGCCGTCGGTGAGCGGGAGGACACCAGCAGCCTTGAGATCAGAAAGCTCCTGGTTTCCATCGGGGTCGAAGTGATCCGTTACGTGATCATCCCGGACGAACAGGATATAATTAGCAAAGAGCTCATCGATTTTTCGGACAATGCAGGACTCGATTTAGTGATTACCACAGGCGGCACCGGGGTAAGCCCGCGGGATGTTACCCCGGATGCCACTCTGAAAGTGATCGACCGGGAGATCCCCGGCATGGCCGAGGCGATGCGCGCCGAAAGTCTGAAGAAAACCCCTCACGCCATGATCTCGCGGGCCGTCTGTGGCATCCGCGGGCGGAGTCTCATCATCAATCTTCCCGGCAGCCCAAAATCCGTGCGAGAAAACCTGTTAGTTGTCCTGCCTTCCCTTCGCCACGCCGTTGAAAAAATCAAGGGCGATCCTTCCGACTGTGCGACGGCTTAAGCAGTCGTCGGTTCGCAGTTAACAATTTCCGGTTTACAGAGCGAAGTGTTATTCGAATGATTATTACCGGTAAGCCTGCGCAGTCAGATCGCGTTTTTTGCCGTTAACATACAACGGATAACCGGCAACTGGGTGTCAAGAAAGGTATTCCTTCTTGATAGGGGGAGGGCCGGCATTTTGGATTTGCATCTTGCGAATATCATAGATCTCAGATTCGAGCGCCTTGATCTCTTTTCTTAGCCTTGAGAGTTGTCGGGAAAGTTTCATGCGTTCGATTAGACCGATGAAACCAGCGCAAACAAAACCGATGATGAGCGATGCGAAAACGAGCACGTACAAGGGCACCTGGAAATCCAATAGTCCATAATACGTCAGTTTGACCTGCGCTGCGTTTTGGCTGGAGAAGGTAAAGCCGAAAACGATCAGCACCGCCAGCAGAACAAGGGTCATCATCTTCATGCGGCTCTCTCCTTGAGCAGTTTTTCAAATAGAGGCTTGAGTTCGTTGCACGTCACCCTCACGTCCTGGGGCGTGACGCGCGTTTCGGCCAGACAGGTCATGAAATTCGTATCGCCGGTCCACCTCGGAACGACATGGACGTGCAAATGGTCGATAATTCCTGCACCCGCCGCCAACCCCAGATTGAGGCCGAGATTGAATGCGTGTGGATTCATGCCTTCCTTGATCACGCGGACAGCCACGTCCATTCCGTTTATGATTTTAAGACGCTCGTCAGTCGTCAATTCGTCCAGGCTAGCGACATGCCGATTCGGGACGATCAACACGTGGCCGGGGTTATAAGGGTACTTGTTCATCATATACGTAATGACGCCATCATCGTATAGCACCAGGTTCTCGTCACGAACGGATTGTTTGCAGAAAACGCACCCCTGGTCCTTTTTGCTTCTGATAAAGTTCATTCTCTCCGGCGCAATGATATTGTCCATAAAGACGCCTGTTACACCGCTATGATTTTTCCGGTCAGGCCACCACTGACTTCAATGATGCCGATGGTTTTGGATGAGTACATACGGTTTTCCGAGGTAGAGCCCGGGTTGAAATAAAGGACACCGTCCACCATTTCGTTGAAAGGCTGGTGCGTGTGTCCGTAAACAAGGCAGTCGATCTCCGCGAACTGAGCTCTGAGAACCTGCCGCAGTCCACGCGGATCGCCCCAACCGTGAATCAGGCCGAATCGATAACCGCCCAAGGTCCATTCAAGACGGGGAGGCAGATAGCCCTGCAGGTCGGCATCCATATTTCCGCAAACAGCCATGACTTCCTTGTCCCCGAACATATCGAGAACACTTAGTGCTGTAATATCGCCCGCATGTATGACCAGATCGACTTCCCTAAAGTGGCGATTGATGATCTGCTGTAATTCCTCATCATATCCGTTCAGGTGAGTATCTGAAATGACCCCTATTTTCATGTCAACATCTCTCATTAAATTTTAGAAAAAATTATAACGAGGCTTGTGAAAACTCAAGTCCTTATTTGGCTGATTGACTTTTTATTTTCAAAAAATTACTATTTAACAACACGATATAGGAAGGTTTGATCCAAGAAGACTAACGACAGGTAATTCATTCTCTGAGGGCCTCGGGAGACGAATTAAGTCATTTGGCGCTTCTGGACACTTATTGGGAGCACGCTAATGCTTGAAAAAACACTTGACCGATTGGCAGATCAGATATTGAGACTTGATGAAGCCTCACTGACAACCCTTTACGATAAATACAAAGAGGGCATGGATCAGTTTGAACCAACCCGCGATTGGGAGAAATCTGTCATTATTTTTTTTATTATCAACGCCGTACGGGTCAAAAATCAACTCTTCAACGAACGCATCATGAAGCGTCACGGTCGCCATGCCCCTGAGAAGAAAGAAAGCAAGTCAAAACCGAATCTGAAACTGATAAAGTAATGGATCAAACAAGCGCCCTTGCCCGGATTCACTTCCTGAGAAGCGAGATCAATCGTCACAACCGACTCTACTACCAGCAAGACCAACCGGAAATTTCAGATGCCGAATATGACCGTCTTTTGAACGAACTGATTCGTCTGGAGGACCAGTGGGCCTCTTACATCAGCCTGGATGAGTCTCCAACCCAGCGCGTTGGCGCCCCCCCGCTGGACAAGTTTCCAACCTTTAAACATTCTCCCCCCATGCTCAGTCTCGCCAATGCCTTCACAGAGGATGACATCCGAGATTTTCAGGGGCGCATCGGGCGAAGCCTAAAACCCACGGGGCTTATTGCCTATGTCGCAGAGCCGAAAATAGATGGCATTGCGGTCAATCTCCTCTACGAGAAAGGAGTCTTTAAGGCGGGCGCAACCCGAGGCGACGGCCAATACGGCGAGGAAGTTACGTTGAATCTCAAGACTGTCCGGACGGTTCCCTTGCGTCTCCAGACCATTTCCGGCAAACCGGTGCCGGAGCGCGTCGAGATTCGCGGCGAGATTTACATGACGATCGACGGGTTCAATAAGCTGAACGAACGCCGTGAGATTGCCGGCGAACCCCTTTTTGCAAATCCCCGCAACGCCGCCGCGGGGTCTCTCCGGCAACTCGATTCAAGGATTACGGCGCAACGTCCGCTCAGCATATTTTGCTACGCTATCGGCGGCGAGGTCGCGGGCTATGACTTTGCGACGCACTGGGAAGTTCTGCAAACGCTGCAGCAATGGGGTCTCCCGGTTAATGAGCATGTCCGCAGGGCTGATACGATCGAAGCATGCGTCCAATATTATCGAAATACCCTGGACATGAGGGAACACCTTCCTTACGAGATCGACGGGGTAGTCATTAAAGTGGATTCCCTTATCCTGCAAGACGAGTTAGGCAGCGCCGCCAGGACCCCAAAATGGGCGATTGCCTGCAAATTTCCGCCGATGCAGGAGACAACGATTATTGAAGACATCGAAGTCAATGTCGGCCGTACGGGCGTGTTGACGCCCGTTGCGCTGGTCAAGCCCGTTCAGGTGGGGGGCGTAACGGTCAGCCGGATCAGTCTGCACAATCAAGACGAGATCGACCGAAAAGATGTACGGATCGGCGACACGGCTGTCATCCAACGCGCAGGTGACGTCATCCCGGAACTCGTCATGGTCGTCGCCTCTAAACGATCCGGGACGGAGCAACCCTTTAAAATGCCGACGCGCTGCCCTGTCTGCGCTGCCTCTGTTTCCCGTGCCGAAGGTGAAGTGGCCCATCGTTGTATGAATTCAGACTGTCCGGCCCGACGCAAGGCGCAGATTATCTATTTCGCTTCCAGGGGGGCAATGGATATCGATGGCCTGGGAGAAAAGCTTATTGCCCAGCTCTTTGATGCCGGAGAGATTCGTGACCCCTCGGACCTCTATACCCTTGATCGAGAAAAGCTCTTGGCCATGGACCGCATGGCGGACAAATCGACAGATAAGGTTATTGATGCGATTGTCGCATCGAAGCACCCTCCCCTGGAGAAGTTCATTCTGGCCCTTGGCATCCCAAACGTCGGAGAACACGTTGCCCGCTTGCTTGTCCGGCAGTTTCGAACCCTAGAGGGCATTGCCTCCGCCTCTGAGGAAGACGTCGGGATGATCGATGGAATCGGCCCCGTCATTGCGAGAAACATCGCCACATATTTTCGCGAATCCCGGACAATGGGACTCTTGAAAAAATTGAAAGCCGCAGGCGTTGTGCCCAAAGAAGACTCTATCAGACATTCCGCACTCACCGGGAAAACGTTTGTGTTCACGGGACGACTCCAGCATCATACCCGTGAAGAGGCAGAAGGAACCGTCCATGCGCTTGGCGGCAATACATCCAAATCGGTTTCGAAAAAAGTGGATTACGTCGTTGCGGGTGAAGAGGCAGGCTCAAAACTGGAAAAGGCCAAGTCGCTTAACATCCCCATCCTAAACGAAGAGGATTTCATGCGCCTGGCCTCGAATGCCGCAATCGAGTCCGATTTTTAATTCTCCCCCCAAAACCTTTACCCGAGCCGTTTCTCGGGCAACCATGCAAGGTCATTCACAGCAACAAGTCTTCAGCGACTTTACCTTCTCAAGAAAGTCGGCTATCGTCTTCTGCCGTTCTTTGAGGTAATCCCGATACTCGAAGGAACGCGTGGCATGGTGTATCTCGATACGCGTATCCACTTCTGCCTTTCCGAGCATCATCGTCAGCAACTCCAATTCCTCACCTGTCAGTTCCAGTTTCATGGCGTCCTCCCATTTTCAGTTGATATGATAACCTACGGTCCAGCGTCAAAACCCTTTCGGGTTCCTTATGGCCATCACGATCATGAAGAAGACATCGTGGAACATCGCTTGCCGTCCTATTGGCGGCTGCATGAGAAACGATTTATTGTCTCAATTAAATTATTGCCAATCCAGGTGAAAAAAACAAGCGGAAAGATAAACGTGATGGACGATGGTTTGCTGATACACAAATTCAGTGCGTGATGTCGTGCGCCATGTTCAGAAGTTGATGATTGATCGACAAGCCATTAAATTTGGACGCGCTCATATTAATATCGAATTTCAGCCGTTCATCGACTTTGACAATATTAATGACACCGCCAGCCTCGGTAAAACCCGGTATGTCGCTGATGCTCAGAATGCCGCGACGTTCCCGGAGAGCCTCCATGATTTCCCGCAATCTCGCCTGTTCCGATGCGCATACAAAGAGAATCTGACAGCTACCGATATCCTGGATGCTCGAAACATACTGCACCTTGAGTTTCTTCCCCTTGACCTCTTGGTTCTCAAAGCGATTAAGGAAGTCGCCAAAAGGGCTTTTGCCCAAGATGCAGATTCGGAAAGGCGTTCCGGCCGTTCTACTCTCTGCCGGCCACTCGACAAACAATGAAAAATTATAGAGGAACATCGCCTTGACCTTGTATTCCTGAGCCACCGGCGACATCTCTGAAGCAGTGGCATTTATCGGCTGTAAAAAAGCAAGCCCAAGCAGAATCACGAGAATGATTCCACCCGGCCCCCTATACGATATGCCCTGCCGTCCTTTGTTCATGATGCCTGTCTTATGCCGTCCACTTATAAATGAATAAGCCTTCCCGGCTATATCAGAATCGGTATAAAAATCGAACCCCGGCCCGTCTACCATCTTGCCGGATAACATCCTGGAGGTGTTCCCCGGCGCCGGGATCGTCATATTCGTTATTAAAGATATTGGAGATCGTGGCGGTAAGCTCCGCGCCCGAGAAAATATTTTGAGAGAACAGCGAGAGGTTCACCGTCGTATAGCCGCCAGCACTCCCCCCTGACAACGTCTTTCGCGGCCCCGTATATTGGACATCCAGACCAGCAAATAGATCCTTATGGTACAATGGCACGAGAAAGTTTAACTTCATTAAATGCGGCGGCATGTTTGACAAGACTTCATTTGTTTCGCGATCAACCGCCCTTTGGAGCGTATAGCTCAATCGCCCTTGGAAACCGCTTGGCCATTTTCCCTCGAGTTCCGCCTCCAATCCTCTCGACTCGACATGATCGGCATTCGTAAATACAAGATAACCATCGATATCTGTCTTTTGAGTAATGAGATCATCAATGCGGCTCAGAAATCCCCCGATGCTTGTCCGCCAATATTCTCCGATATATTGTTCATAGACAAGTTCAGCCGTTTTAATCTTTTCGGGCTTTAAATCCGGATTGCCTTTGGTCGTGGCACCGTCGGCATAGTACATCTCATAGACATTGGGAGCCCGAAAGGCGCTGCCGTAGAGCACTTTGAAAATCGATTTCTCAACAGGTTTATAAATCAATGCCAGACGAGGATTGACGGACCCTCCGACTAAACTGTACCGGTCATATCGAATCCCGGCTGTTAAAAGGAGATTGGAAAGGACGCTGTACTCATCCTGCATATATACGGCATACCGGTTGGAGGTATGGTCGTCGTCAAGCGCAACAAGATAGGGCGTCTCATTATAATTTCTCTGTTGTTGGCGGATATTGTATTGCTCCTCCCCCCCCAGGCAGAGCATGTGCTGCTCAAAGAGCCGCCCCGTATAGGTCATTTCAACGCCGACCCATTGCCCCTTGGCGCTATCCTTGTTGCGTCCCAGCAAATCCCCGGGGGCTACATGGTAAATGTACTCTCCCCGATAGAGATAATCATCGTAGGAGGCTTTAACGGCGAGCGTTGACGACACATCGAGTTTGTGCTCGTATTTGACATCCAGGTAGCCATGCGCATCGACGCTCTTGTTCTGGTCATTATTGAAAACAACGCTGTAAGATCCTGTCGGAATCAGCTTTTCGCGCGACAGGTAGGCCCCTGTCGCTGTCCAGTTCTTGAAAGAGAATTTCGAATAAACCCCATAGTTTTGATCATCATCGCCGTGATCCGCTACGCCGAAATTCGTCGCAGGATTATCATAGGCGCTGTAGTAAAGGCCCTTCTGACCGCTGCTTTGATAGCGTGACCCGCTCACCAGGTATTCCAGGCCATTTGAAAGCTTTGTTCCGTTTGTAAGGCGCGCGCTATAGGTATTCTCTGTAGCGAATGAGACCTCGGCTTCTGAACCTTTCAGGTTTTTCCCCTCGCGGGTCAGGATATTGATAACAGCAAAAAATGCACTGGTGCCATACAGCGATGAACTCGGTCCCCGAATGATTTCAACTCGTTCGATCAAAGCGATATCCAGTGGCAACTCCGTTCCAATGGGAGCGGTATTATAGATATTGTCATTGATGCGGTGACCGTCAATCAAGAGCAGTACCCGGCTGTTCAAATCCCCCGGCCGGCTGAAGCCTCTTACCCCGAGATATTGATAATTGCGATCATAGCTGACATAGAAACCGCGAACGGCCTTCAGAATATCGGCAAGTGTTCTGTAGCCGTATTTCTTGATTTCAGCTGCGTTGATGACCGTAACGGACGATGGGGCATCGGTTACCCGTTGCTCGAATTTACAGGCACCGTTCACCGTCGGAATATCGATCGACATGAGTTCTTGCACGCTCATCTGCGCAATGTCGGCATCGTTGCGATCCGACTGGCTGTCTGCATGGGCCGTGAAGGCCAAACCAAAAATGATTGGAAGGAGCACGAAGCCTATTTTACACTTACACATCACCGCACACCCCTGCACGTCTCCTTAAGAAATGGATTCTGTTGTCTTGGAGTAATCGGCACACAAAGTCCTAAACCTTAGCGAATAAGGCGCCAATAATCGACCTGCGTCGAACAGGTTGACGGGGGAAGAATTGTAGCATAGGATGATTAGATAGTTCCCGAAGGGCCTCATTTTCAATGCAAAAAAACAAGGCTTATGAAACGTCTCCGTGTTGTTATTTCTGGTCGTGTTCAGGGAGTTTTTTTTCGTGCCGAAACCAAGCGGACGGCAGACGCTCTGTCTGTTAACGGTTGGGTAAGAAACCTGGCTGACGGGCGCGTTGAGGCTGTTTTCGAAGGGTCAGATGAGGCGCTGCAGTCCATTCTGAGGTGGTGTCGCAAGGGACCACCTCAGGCCCGGGTCGATGATATCGCCGTTAACTGGCAGGATAGTGAGTGCTGCTCCAGAGGGTTCCAGATACGTTACTAGCTCTTTATTGCCAATATGAATGGCGAGTTACAACCGCCCCGCTTTGGCCTTTTTAAACACCTCTTCAAACCCCGGCATGGCATTCATGATCGTCTCGTCCGCAACACAGTAAGCAATCCGGAAGAAGCCCGGTGCACCGAATCCCCGACCGGGAACCGTCAGGATATTCTTCGCCTGAAGCGCCCTGACGAATGCGACCTCGTCTTCAAGGGGACTTTCAGGGAAGAGATAAAACGCCCCCATCGGTTTTGTGAATTCGTATCCTATGGCCGCCAGACCGTCACACAGCAGATCTCGCTTTCTCTTGTAGATATCGATATCAACGGTGACGCCGAGCAGCGCCGGAATGATTCTCTGCATGAGGGCGGGCGCGTTGACATACCCCAGAATGCGGTTGCTCAGGACCAGACCCTCTAGCGCAATGGTTCCATCAGCCAGTCCCGGGCTTGCAGCGATATAACCGATCCGTTCGCCAGGAATCGATAGCGTCTTGGAAAAGGAGGTCGCCACTAAACTGTCTGGATAGGCGGCAAGAATGCTGGGAACCTCTGTCCCGTCATAAACGATATCCCGATATGGCTCATCGGAAATTAAATAAATTGGACGACCGTACGCCGTGCTCCTAGCCTTTAAGAGCGTTGCCAATGCGTCAATGGTCTCCCGTTCATAGACTTTTCCGGACGGATTGTTCGGCGAGTTGATCAAGACCGCCTTGGTTTTTGGTGTGATCGCCTGCTCAAGCGCCGGGAGATTGAGCGCAAAATGTGACTCGCTGGCAACCGATTTAAAGACCCCGCCGTGATTCTCAGTGTAGGCCTGGTACTCCACAAAAAAAGGCACCGGCGCAATGACCTCGTCTTGCGGGTCAAGGAGTGTTTTGAGAATGACATTCAGCGCCCCGCCTGCGCCGCAGGTCATGACGATATGGCTGCTGGTAAGGGGCACGCCATAAACGTCGGACAGATGCGCCGCCAGTGCCTGACGTGTTTCAACGTATCCGGCGTTGGGCATATACCCATGCATTCCGGGTTTATTATCGATAATCTCCTTCTGTATCAAAACGTGCAGCTTTTCCGGCGGCTCCGGGAAAGGATTGCCAAGGGTGAAGTCAAAGACATTTTCAGAACCATACTGTTCCTTGAGACGGATCCCATCCTCAAACATGCGCCGAATCCACGACGATTTCGCAATCGACTCTTCAATTTTTTTTGCGATGCTCACAATAAGACCTTTCTATTTAAGACGTGCCTAAACAAACTTTTGAAAAAACTCCGATCGATTAAGTTCGTTTGCTGTCCCAAGCTGCAATCAAAAATTCACTCTATAGCAGATGCAACAGTTGTCCTGACGCTTCTTCCGATCGGGAATAACATATTGACCGCAGAGCGTCAACCTCGTTGATTCTCAAACGAACCATGACCGCCCATAGAGAGCTTAAGCCGAATGATTCTTGACATAAATGTGCGTATCTTTTAGACTCAGCCACCAAACGCAGAACGGAGGTTAGGCATGCCGATATTTGAGTATAAATGCAGACGGTGCGGAAAGGTTTTTGAGGTGCTCATCCTTGGACGAACCGATGATTCGGCGCTGTCTTGTCCCGACTGCAAGTGTAAGAAAGCGGACAAAGTGCCCTCCCTTTTCAGTGGCAAGGTCGAAGGATCGTCGTCATCGATTGGTGGAAAGGCTTCCTCCTGCTCTGGTTGCACCTCATCGTCCTGCGCATCTTGTAAGTAAACCCTACGTCACATCCTTTTTTGTCGGATCGCTGAACGCGCCGCTACATGCCACTATGGCATATTAAATACATACAAGGAGAAGGGGATACATGAACATATTGATTTTCGGTCCAAACGGCAGCGGCAAGGGAACACAGGGCGCCATCGTTCAGAAAAAGTACGGCGTGTCGCACATTGAAACAGGCCTTATCTTCCGGGAAAATATCAAGGGTGGAACGGAGCTGGGCATGAAGGCCAAGGCCTATATCGATCGGGGCGATCTGGTCCCAGACGAGATCACTGTTCCCATGATTCTCAATCGCCTCAAACAGGATGATTGCAAAACCGGCTGGCTCCTGGATGGATTTCCCCGGAACCTCGCCCAAGCCGAGGCCCTCTACAATGCATTGAGCGAGGAAAACATCAAACTGGACATCGTCATCGAGATTCTCCTGGATCGGGAGACCTCTAAACAGCGCATCATGGGAAGACGCCTCTGCGCCAACGACAATAATCATCCCAATAACATTTATATCGATGCGATCAAGCCGGCGGAGAAAGACGGTCAATATGCCTGCAGGGTATGCGGCGGCAGCTTATCGGTGCGGGCCGACGATCAGGATGAAGCAGCTATTGATAAGCGCCATTCAATCTACTACAATACGCAGACGGGAACTCTGGCCGGGGTCAATTATTTTAAATCCCGCGTTTCAATTATTGAGATTGACGGAAAACCCGGTGTGAAGGAAGTCTCAGAAGACCTTCTTTCTAAACTGAAGTAACAAAGAGCTCCGGAGTGAAAAGCCCTCTGGCATTCTGGAGGGCTTTTCTGGTATCGACTAGAAGGTAACATGGAAAATATTCGCAATTTCAGTATCATCGCCCATATCGATCACGGGAAGTCTACCCTCGCCGACCGACTGATTCAGTACACCGGCATGGTAGAAGACCGTAATTTTCAGGATCAGATCCTCGACAACATGGACATTGAACGGGAGCGGGGCATTACGATCAAAAGTCAGGCGATCACCCTGCCCTATCGCGCCAGGGACGGCCAGCAATATACCCTGAATCTGATTGACACGCCCGGCCACGTCGATTTTTCCTATGAAGTGTCCCGATCCCTGGCCTCCTGTGAGGGGGTGCTCCTTCTAATTGACGCCGCACAAGGGGTTCAGGCGCAGACGCTGGCCAATCTCTACCTGGCGATGGAAAATGACCTGGAGATCATTCCGGTGATTAACAAGATCGATCTGCCCTCCGCCGATGTGGAGCGGGTCATTGAAGAGATTGATTCCGAACTGGGGCTCGATCCCTTCAACCACATCAAATGCTCTGCCAAGGAGGGAATCGGCATAGAGGAGATCCTGGAGGCCGTTGTCGAAAAAATTCCTGCCCCAAAAGGGGATGCGAACAAGCCTCTGGCGGCGCTCACCTTCGACGCCCACTACGACTCCTATCGCGGGACAATCGTACACTGTCGCGTCTTCGATGGTACCGTCAAGCCGGGCGATGTCATCCGCTTCATGTATAACAAGTCCACCTACAAGGTTGAAGAGGTGGGCCGCTTCGAGCTTACGCGGCGGAAGCAGGATACGCTGACTGCAGGCGAGGTCGGTTATATTATCGCAGGTATCAAGACCGTGGCGGATGTCCGCATCGGGGATACCATCACGTTGGAGGCAAATCCCTGCGAGGCGCCTCTTCCCGGCTTCAAGGAGGTCAAGCCCGTTGTCTTCTCCTCCATCTACCCCATTGCATCAGATGACTACGAGGATCTGGCGGACTCGCTTGAGAAATACAAGCTCAATGACGCCTCCTTTGTCTACCAGAAGGACTCCTCCGTAGCGCTCGGTCAGGGTTTCCGCTGCGGATTTCTCGGGCTTCTGCATCTCGATATCGTCCAGGAACGTCTGGAGCGAGAATACGATCTGTCGATCATTCTCTCGGTGCCCAGCGTCCAGTACCGGTTCACACTGAAAAATGGGACAGTTCTGGAAATCGACAACCCGGCCCAATACCCCGATCCGATGTCAATCGAAAAGGCCGAAGAACCTTACATCCGCGCCATGATGATGATGCCGGAGCGCTACCTTGGCGCCGTTATGAAGCTCTGCATGGAAAAGCGCGGGGTGAATTCGACGATGAACTACACAAGTCCCGGTCGCGTCGAGTTGATCTACGAAATGCCCCTGGCTGAAGTCATCTACGACTTTTACGACCGCTTCAAGACCGTCACGCAGGGCTATGGCTCCTTCGACTACGATCTGATCGAGTACCGTGAAGGGGATCTGGCGCTTCTGGACATCCTTGTCAACGGCGAAAAGGTGGACGCCCTGTCGCAGATTGTGCATCGCGAGCGTGCCCGTGAGCGCGCCCTGGTCGCGTGTGAGGGGCTCAAGGAAGAAATTCCAAGGCACATGTTCAAGATTGCCATTCAAGGCGCCATTGGCGGCAACATCATTGCCCGCGAGACGATATCCGCCTTCCGAAAGGATGTAACGGCCAAGTGCTACGGCGGCGACATTACCAGAAAGCGAAAACTCCTGGAGAAGCAGAAAAAAGGCAAGAAACGCATGAAGATGGTTGGCTCCGTCTCCATTCCGCAAAGCGCATTTCTTGCCGTCCTCAAGTCTGATCAGGAATAAAGATTTACCAGAAATGAAGCCGGCGGGCCTTTACATCCATGTTCCCTTTTGTCTCAGCAAATGCCGCTACTGTTCCTTTTATTCCATCGACAGTGCGGACCTGGATCATGCTGTACCTCAATTTATTAGCGCACTTCTGCAGGAGATGACCCTCTATAGAGACTTCCCAGCCTTCGACACGGTTTATATCGGCGGTGGCACTCCCACACTTTTGCGACCTGAACATATCGAAAAGATCATCGCCGCGGCTCGTCGGCACTTTACCATCCTCCCCGGTACAGAATGGAGCATTGAGGCTAATCCGGGTGATCTGAACGTATCCTATTTAAAGGCACTTTTTGAAATCGGTCTCAACCGGATCACAATCGGTGCACAATCACTTGATGACAGCCTTCTTCAATGGCTTGGTCGCCGGCACACCAGACGCGACGTCTTCGATACGCTTGAGCAAGCACGCCTGGCTGGTTTCAATAACATAGGGATCGATATTATCTATTGCATTCCGGGGCAATCTATACACTCCTTCATCCATCACCTTAATGAAATTGCAGCCTACCATCCGGAACACCTATCCTGCTATCAGCTTTCAATTGAACCTGGAACGCCCCTCTATAAAGATCATCACAGAGGTGTGTTTCAGAAGGCTACTGAAGACGTCGAGGTGGAATTCTTCGAACAGACTTCGGAAACCCTCCAAGGACAGGGGTACCTCCACTACGAAATATCCAACTTCGCCGACGGTGAGGCTAACTGCTCCCGACATAACATGAAGTACTGGAACCACTTCCCGTACTTGGGACTGGGACCTGCCGCACATTCGTTTCGGGAAGGCCGCCGCTGGTGGAATGTCCGTTCGGTAGACCGCTACATAGCTGCCCTTGGCAAAAGCCACAGCCCCATCGAGAACTCGGAGAGCTTATCCTCCGACGAGCTTCGCCTGGAAACTATTGCATTGAGATTGAGAACAGCAGCCGGCCTTGATTTATCGGTATTCAATCTGATGCTTGAAGATGGGAAAGCCTCCCCAAAAACCATTGAAGAAATTCGCCAACTTTGTCGTGAGGGTCTGGTGTCCATCAATGACAATTACGTGATACCTTCACTTAAGGGTTTCGCTCTTTCCGATGCACTTGCGTTGCGCATTGAAAAGATCATTGCAGATTCTGATGAAAAACCTCTTTATTCAGTATAGAGATAGAAAATAGCACTTGTTTCTCAAGCTACAGACCATTTTGATATCTCTCCAGAAAAACTTAAACATAAAGTAAATTTCTTGACAATCACCATCAAATTGTTTTTATTTTTTATGTCGTTGCGATTAATTTTTGTAAGATAATCTTACGGTGCGCGGCAGACTTCTGGTCACGCTTCCCATTATATTTATTGAGTTTTTTTTGATAAATCTTAAAAGCCAGGAACCAATCCCCATATGTGTCGGTTTTTTTTACAAATTGAATAAGGAACTCCTTTGCTTAATCGCGTTTAACACAGCAATTCGTTTCGTTCTATATGCGTAACATATTAATACTTAAAGTCTATTTTAATTATTTTCATTCATGTCCTCTCAAGAGGAGTTCTTGGCACTCTATTTGCCATAATTAATATTGACGTAGATCGCTAGGTCTATATGACATTACGGTACGATATCATGGATAAAGAAGTCATGATCTCTTTTCAGACGACGCTGGCCGTCAGCAAAGCGCTCGAGGCGATTGCTGAGGAAAAGCAGATGAGTGTCTCATGCCTTATAGACGCCATTCTTCAAAAACATCTCATTGAGAATAAGCGATTTGAAGACCATGCATTAGACCGCCGCCGAACACCGCGTAAAACCGTTTCTCTTTCCGCTTATCTCGGAGATTCTAATTGGCAGCGGCGCGATTTTCAGGAAATAGAAATTCTTGATCTGTCTATCAACGGTGTTCGTTTCTCGCTCCCGAAAACAGCGAGTCTTCAAATCATCAACGGTAAAGAAATCGATAAATATATTATTATTTTTAGATTGCCTGATTACAGCTGGCCGCTGAACGTTCAAATTACGCCCCAGCGCATTTTTGAAACCGATAAAGAGGTGCAGATCGGCGCTTCCCTAATCAACCCTGATTATTGCACCTATACGGCTATGCAACAGTACCTTGCCTGAGCCGCAAGAATCGGCGTAACGCCTGTTTTTAATAAAGAAAGGGAAGTGGCCATTCCTCCCCTCCCCTTTCTACTATAAAGACGATGCCGAGCCGATCTTATTTAACAGTATAGCCCCTCCCGTCGAGACATGCGTTCATCGCACGCTGATAATCACTGCGCTTCATCTTATCTGGCCCCTTCTCCGCAGTCGATTGAGTCGGATCATAGTTTGTCTGTCCAACCGCCCAACGATGACACTCATATCTGTCTTTGGCCTGCTGTTGTTCGCTCTGATGATTCCTGGGGTAGATAAAGATTTTTTCAGCTAGCGTATTGGTCTGTTCTGTGTTTTCTTTCGGCGGTTCGACCACCATATACCCTTCCGGTACGGATTTATAATACACATCATTGGCATAATAATAGGGAATACCACCAAGCCAAATCGTTCCATAAAAGGGCGGAAGAAACGGCACGATAATACCAATTGGAGGCGCTATCACGACGAAACGGGGACCGAACGGTCGATACCAGATCCCTTCATAAAAGAAGAAACGGTCGCCTCTGTGAACATATACGTGATGACCGTGTGGGACGGTATCCACGTATGCACCACGAGGAGGATAAGGCTGAGACGGCCCGAATTCGCGACCCCCATGAGGTCCGCCTCCCGGATGTCCTTTATCCCGGTCGGCCCAGGCAGCCACCGGCGTTGTGAGCATTGCAACTATCAGCGCCAGCGCGATCAACAAACCTGTTGCTGTTCCGGAACCAGCTATTTTAAAAATATTTCTTTTCATGACGTTCCTCTCTTTCATGATGCGCTACTTGACATTATAACCGCGCGCCTCCAGGCAGGCCGTCATGGCCCGTCTGTAAGCCGAGGCCCCTTGCTCATACTGCCTATAGCGCTCTTGCTGCTGATCGTTTTTTGCGTCCTCAATTCTCCGGGCCGTCTCCTGCCGTGACGCATCCGATGCGACTCCAGCCAAGGCGCCAACGCCCGCACCGACCAAGGCCCCCTCCCCCGAGTGCCTTGGACCCGCCGCAATGGCCCCAATGACGGCTCCCGCTACGGCGCCAACAGCCGTATCATGGCCAGGAGGAGGGTTCGGTACAACCGTTACCCGGTATTCTGGAGGGACCGTCTCCAGACTAGGGTCGAAGCCGGATTCCTTGACAGCCCAATTAAAACACTCATAGCGATCCCGATCTTGTTGCTCGGCCGTTTGCCCATTAATGGGGTAGAAAAAAATCTGAGTGGATACGATCGGTTTTGAAGCCGTCTCCTGATCGGATGCAGGACGGTAAGGATCATGAGCCATCGCATAGCGGCAGCAGTCCGTCAGCCCCAGCAGCACGAGCACAGACAGGGAGATCAGGATTCCCTTGAAAAGGCAGCCCCGTGTATGTTCCGTCTTCCACAGCTTGATATCAGATGTTTGCATGTTCCCTTATCCTTTCGATGTCATCCTTTCCGAATTGACGCTACACTTTCTTTAGAGCAAGGGATATGCCATGACAGCCCTGTTCTTATCATTCGATATTATCCTTCATAAAAACAACTTGTTAAAGAAAGCATTCCCATTTTGCATAATTAAAAATGCCGCAGCTGGATATTTATTGTCCGAATGGTGATTTTTAGTGGAAAAATATTATCCAGTTTTGGCGATCGTTTTAAAAAACACCTGCTCCGCTTAAATAAGGCCGGCCTTAGAGAAGCTAAAGTAGTGGTCCACCTCCTGACCGATGATGATGTGATCCAGCACCTTGACGCCGATGAGGGAGCAGGAATCTACGATGCTTTTCGTCAAACGGATATCCTCTTCGGAAGGTTCGGTTTCTCCGGAAGGGTGGTTGTGAAGCAGAATCATGGCCGATGCCATCTTGAGCGTTGCCTCTCGGACGATTTCACGCACATCGACAATGCTGGCGTTAATGCTTCCTTTGCTGACCTCCAGGTGATGGATGGGTCTGTTTTTAATATTCAAAAAGACGAGATGAAAAAATTCTTTTTTGACATCCCGAAGATAAGGCCCGTAGCGTTCATAGACATACTGGAGGGCGTCATCGGCGCACCGGATGCGAGGGGGTGTTTTCTGCGACCGCTCCTTAATGAGACGCTTGCCCAGTTCAAGCGCGGCCATTATCTGCGACGCCTTGGCGGGTCCAATCCCCTCGATGCGACAGAGTTCTTGAACCGAGGCCCCGTCAATGGCTCGGAGCGATCCGAAGCCGTTATAGATCCGTCGTGCGAGCGCTTCGGCATCGACACCCCGGCGTCCTGTTCCCAGAACGATGGCGAGCAATTTCGAGGTCGGCATGGCCGCCGCCCCTCGCTCCATCAGCATTTCACGGGGTCTTTCCTCGACAACCCATTCTTTGATAGGACAGTGCTCCGAGTGCTTCATGGCAGCCATTCTCCATGTACTTATGGATTTCGCTGAAATCACTAAAATGAATACATGGCAAGCCCTTTTCGCAGCTATGCCGATAGAGGATCTGTTTGGCAAAAACCAGATCTGCAAAGCGCGACGGACAGATGTCGGAGTGTCCGTCTCCAATATAGACAATGCGGTCAAATTGCACGCGACAGGCTTCCAGGATAGAGCGCTTGCAGGTTCCGCAGCGGCGGCAGGAAGGGTTGCTCATCGGGAAATCGATTGCAATCGTCCCGTCCTCTGCAAAGAGGAGTCGATTTGCATAAAACGGGATATCGCTCAGACGATACCGCTCAAGAATCTTACCGATATAATAATCAAGGCCGTCCGAGACGATCTTTAGCGCATACCCTCTGTCCTTGCAGAACTCAAAAAAATCGGGGAAGCCTGGATCCAACCGGATCAACGATTGAAGGGCCTCGTAGAATGCTTCTGGCGTTGCCGTAATCGCCTCGGCGATCTTTTGATAGGCAGCCATCGAACCGATCACGCCATTACAGTAATCGGCGTCAATAGCTTCCCATTGATCACCCGATAACGCCTTCAAGAGGTGGTGCCCGACGTCGATGGCGCTGGCCGTGCCGTCGAAGTCACAGAGAACGGCCACGCTGGGTTTCGTGCCACAATCGGATCCGTTTTTCATACAATGCGAACTTATTTCTTTCCGCCCCGAAGCAGAACAAATGCGCCAATCGCAATCAGGATGAGCGGCGCCAGATAGTTGGTAAATGCGGCAAGCTGGCCGTAGTAATTCTCTTTGATCAGAAAGAGCAAGCCAACAAAGGCGATGAACCAACCCGTTTTATCGTGCCAGTTCTGAATCATCGTACCTGCGCCGATTGCAAGCAGCAAAAAGGGCCAAGACCTGCCGAACCCATAGAGGTTGAGGTTGTTAAGCAGAATCAGAACGCCCAGGGTGATCAGAATGAGGCTGCCGGTCAGAATTCGAATCTTTTCTTTGGATGGCACGACGCTCTCCTTTCACTATTGATTGATCTTCTGCAAAAAAGGCTTGAACAGGTCGATTGGTATCGGAAAGACGGTCGTGGAGTTATTCTCTGAGGCGATGACCGTAAGCGTCTGGAGATAGCGAAGCTGCAGCGCAATCGGCTGCTCAGCGATAATCGTCGCGGCATCCGCAAGCTTCTGCGCCGCCTGGAATTCGCCCTCCGCGGTGATGACCTTGGCACGCCGCTCGCGCTCAGCCTCCGCCTGCCTGGCGATGGCGCGCTTCATCTCTTCGGGCAGATCGATGTTCTTCACCTCAACCAGGGTTACCTTGATGCCCCAGGGCTCCGTTCCCCGATCCAAGATGCTCTGAATGTTGACGTTGATTTTCTCCCGTTCCGAGAGAATCTCGTCGAGTTCCACCTGACCGCAGACGCTTCGCAGCGTTGTCTGGGATAGCTGCGACGTCGCGTAGAGATAGTTTTCCACTTCCGTGACAGCCCGGTTCGAGTCGATGACCCGGAAGTAGATGACGGCGCTCACCTTGATGGACACGTTGTCCCGGGTGATGACGTCCTGAGACGGAACCTCCATGGCGATGGTCCTCAGGTCTACCTTGACCATGCGATCGACGACCGGGATCAGAATGATCAGGCCCGGTCCCTTGGTGTTGATGATCCGCCCGAAACGAAAGATGACACCCCGCTCGTATTCATTCAAAATCCGTATGGCGGCTGCCAGAAACATGCCGACAAGCACAAGAACAACAATCACGAAAAATCCCATGGCTCCCTCTCCTATTCGTTGATTTCTTCGACTGTCAGGACGAGCCCCCGGAGGGCAACGACCCGTACAGGTTTTCCTTCCTCAATCGGCAGCGCACTTTCCGCGTTCCAGTATTCGCCTTGAATCAGCACTCGGCCGGTCTTGGCAATGGCAGTCAACGCAATACCGGTCATCCCAATCATCCCTTCCGATCCCGTCCTGGGTTTACGTCGCTGCGCCTTGACGGCAAGAAAGATAATGGTCACAAAGAAAATGGAAATGACTGTAACGGTCGGAATCAGGACGGAAAGAGATATACGGATCGAGGCGTCCGGATAGTCATAAAGCATCAGCGAACCCAGAACCAGCGAGATAATCCCGCCGATCGTCAGGGCTCCGTGACTGACCACCAGTACTTCGGCTACAAAGAAGATCACTGCAAGAAAGATCAAGAGCACCCCGGCGAAGTTGACCGAAAGCGTTTGTAAGGCAAAGAAGGCCAGAATCAGCGAAATCCCTCCCACCACGCCGGGAATTATCACGCCTGGCGTCGAAAACTCAAAGTACAGCCCAGCCAACCCGACCAGCAGCAAGATATAGGCAATGTTGGGATCGGTGATGGTCTTGAGCACCCTCGCCCGCGCTCCCATTTTTTTGTAGTTGATTGTCGCATTTTTTGTATGGAGAACGATCTCGCCCTTCGAGAGTTTGAGGTGCTTGCCGTCGATTTGCGCCAGCAGACTTTCGAGATCATCGGCGACGTAGTCGATCGCCCCCACCTTGAGCGCTTCATCCGCGGGAATCGATTCGCTCTTGCGGATAGCGCGTTCGATCCACTGCGCATTGCGACCTGTCTGCCTCGCAATACTGATGCCGTATGCCGCCGCATCGTTTTCGACCTTCCGGCTCATCGTTTCGTCGGGCTTGCCCGCTCCGATGGAAACGGGATGAGCCGCTCCGATATTCGTTCCTGGCGCCATCGCCGCCACGTGAGCCGCAATCGAAATAACAGCGCCCGCCGACGCCGCGCGCGCCCCCGACGGCGAGACATACACGACCACCGGCACCGGCGATGCCATGATGGCCTTGACGATGTCGCGCATCGCCAGATCGAGTCCTCCTGGCGTATCCAGGAGAATGACGAGCGCTGCAGCATTCGAGGCCTTTGCCTCGCTGATGCTGCTCTCAATATAGGAAGCAATAGGCGGGGTAATAACGGCATCCACCGTAATTACATCAATCACCGGGGCCGCTTGCCCCGACAACGGAAAAACGAGTAAAAGCGAAACGGCAAATAAAGTGGTGGCAAGCGTTACAGACATTCGTGTCGATCGCGTCATGATCCGCCTCACAGAAGTGGCATAATTTTTTGCACGTCTTCCCAAACCTGTTTTTTTGCCGCGGGATTCCGCAGAAGATAGGCCGGATGGTAGGTTACCATAACGGGAATCCCGTTGTAATCATGAAAATGCCCGCGCAGGGCCGATACGGGTACGTCTGTCTTCAGCAGATGCTGGGCGGCCGACGCGCCCAGTGCACAAATGACCTTGGGACGGATGGCTTCAATCTGACGCGCCAAAAAGGGCGCACAGGCCGCCACTTCCTCGGGGCGCGGGGCCCTGTTTTTCGGTGGACGGCATTTGACGACATTGGCGATATAGGTATCTGCTCGCTTCATGCCCATGGCCACAATGATCCGGTCAAGGAGCTGGCCGGCGGCGCCGACAAAGGGGCGGGCCTGCTTGTCTTCCTCCTCCCCCGGCCCTTCGCCGACAAAGAGAAGCGCCGCGGCGGCGTTTCCTTCGCCGAAGACAATCGTGTTTCGCCCTTCCGCCAGGGCGCAACGACGGCATCCTTTGAGGTCGCGCTTGATGTCTTCAAGGGATGCCCCCCTTCCTTCCGTCGTCGCTGCAGCAGCTGCCTGTGTTTTTGCATCCCCAGGCACAGGGGCCTTTTGTTTCGTAACTTCCGCCATGCAACATCCCCTGTTTTCGTCCGAACACCTTTCCGCTTGCAAATAGGCCTTCAGGGATCTGACCATCGCGTATAATTCGCGTCCGATCTCGATCGGTACATCGGATGACTTAGCTGCGTCCATCATTGCGTTCCGCCTTGAGATCTCCAATCCGGTCCAGAATCCGATCCGCCACCTCGGACTTGTCCATGAGCGGTAATGCATCGATGCGGCCGCCCGAACGGATCAGCTTAACGACATTGGTATCGCCCTGAAACCCCGCACCCTGGGTCTTGAGATCGTTGGCAACAATCATGTCCATGTTTTTTTCCAGGAGTTTTTTGGTCGCATTGGCGACGAGATCCTCAGTCTCCATCGCAAATCCGATCAGGACACGATCCCCCTTGTTGCGGCCGATCTCCGCAATGATATCCGGATTGCGTTCCAGTTTCATGACGATCTCGTCTGCGCCTTTTTTGATCTTCGAATCCGCCAAGACAGACGGGCGATAGTCAGCCACCGCGGCGGACTTGACCACCACCGTCGCCCGATCGAGCCGTGCCATCACCGCATCGCGCATCTCGCTTGCGCTGGCAACAGCGATGTATTCCACGCCAGTAGGGGGATTGAGGGCCGTCGGGCCGGACACCAGGATCACATCGGCCCCACGCCGCCTGGCCGCCTGAGCAATGGCATACCCCATTTTGCCAGACGAATAATTCGTGATGAAGCGGACAGGATCAAAGGGTTCTCGTGTAGGCCCTGCCGTCACGAGAACGGTTTCTCCGACCAGATCCTTCGGCGCCAGCAGTGTCTCGATCGCGTCAAGAATCTCCGGCGGATCGGGCAGGCGCCCCTGCCCCTCTACCTTGCAGGCAAGTTGTCCGGAAGACGGTTCGAGAAACCGGTAGCCGTGTTCCGTCAACTTCTCAATATTGTTTTGAACGATCGGATTGGTGAACATCATCGTATTCATGGCCGGACAGAACAAGACAGGCGCCCTGCTCGCCATGACCGTCGTCGAAAGCAGATCGTCGGCCAGGCCCGCTGCAACCTTAGCAATGATATTCGCCGTTGCCGGGGCGATAACAATGAGATCGGGATAATCCGCAAGGCTGATATGGCCGATCTCAGACCACTCGATCAACGTGAACATGTCCTTATAGACCGGATTGCCGGATAACGTCTGCATCGTTAGCGGGGTGATAAATTCGGTGGCGTGCTCCGTCATCACTACCTTGACCGCCGCCCCTTGCTTGATGAGCAAACGGGTCAGTTCTGCCGCCTTGTAGGCAGCGATGCCGCCAGTGATCCCCAATAGGATTTTTTTATCCTTCAACATAACCGTCCCTCGCTAGATGAACTTCTGAAGTCCAGAATAACTGAAATACAGGCCAAAGCAAAAAAGGAACGCCGCGCAGACGGCAACGATCCAACGGTAAACGGCATCGCTGATGAAACGCCTGCCTCTTGATACCACGAGGGCTATGGAACTGTACCACAGAAGATCCGCCAGAATATGACCGCAAAAGAAAACGACAAGGCCGAGCCAGCCGAATTTCATGGACATGACGACATACCCGAGGCCGATCGTCGCCCACCAAATGGTCCAATAGGGATTCGACAGACTCATAAAAATGCCGGAACGCACGGGGCCGCTACTAGGCCGCTCCGAGACCTCCCAGTTCATCGATAGCATTCGAATATCCTTCAACATGAGAAAAGAAAACCAGAATAGAATCGCCCCACCTGCCATCCCGATCACCCCGATGACTTCCGGCCGAGCGATATATTGCGCCAACCCCAGCACAAGCAGGAACAGCAGAATGATTTCAAGAATCGCGTGTCCCAGGATAATAAGGGGGCCAGCCCAAAAGCCCCGTTTGGCGCTTTCACTGATCGTAACGGTCAGGACCGGTCCGGGCATCAGTGCGCCTGAAATCGCAATGACGAAAGAAGAAAAGAATATAGCCGTCAGACTCTCCAAGGATCTATTTCCCTTTATTTTTCGGCAATATAACAATATGACCGAATCCGGTCAAGGACTTTGCTCCGATATTATTTGCTTGAAATCCGGTTTTCATTTTAGTAGGTGTTAACGGGCATCGAACAGGATCGAGTATTGCCTGCTTACGATGAGACACGTAAACTCTCGAGGTTTTCCATATGAAACAATTTAAGGCGACACCCTATATTATCACCTTGCTCGTTATCCTTGCAGCGCTCATCATCTGGGCATCGATGACGGTGCTCGAATGGAAGAAGCCAAATATTAAGCTTCCCACACCATTCGATACGATCGGCGTTCAAAAAACCTTCAGCGTCCATTTTTCCGATGACGGTAGAGGGCTTGACCGGATCTCGGCGAGCATCTCGCAGGACAATCACCGATACCCACTTTTTGCTTATGGTTTCGCCGGCCGGCCAACAGCGCAGCAGACCATTCAATCCGAAATCAATCCCGGTGTCCTGAAATTGCATGACGGCCCAGCCATCGTCGAGTTCTCGGCCACAGACCGGTCCTGGCTCCATAACACACGAACCGTTTCCTTGAGAGTAACGATCGACCAGATACCACCCCAGATTTCTCTGATGAGCACCTCTCACAACATCAATCCCGGCGGGAGTTGTCTGGCCGTTTACAGCCTCTCAAAGCCTGTTGCTTCCACCGGTGTCCAGGTCGATAACGAGACCTACCAGGCCTATCCGTCAACGATCAATGGGAAACCCTGCTTCATCACCTATTTTGCCATTCCTATGGATGTTTCCACATCAACTCATATCAGCGTTTTTGCGGAAGACAAGGGCGGTAACAAATTCTCGATGGCCGTGCCGTTCTATATCCGGAATGTCAAGTCTTTTCGAACCGACTCCGTGAATCTGCCGGACAGCTTCCTTGCCAACAAGGCTCCGGAATTTCAACAGCAGATCCCCGGTCTCCGCGGCAAGACGCCCATCGATACCTTCGTTGCCGTTAACGAGAAACTCCGAGACGAAAACTTCAAGACGATTCAGGCAATCTGCAAGTCGACCAATCCCCAGCCGTTGTGGGAGGGCATCTTTCTGCGCATGAAGAACGCCGCACCCATGGCGCAGTTCGGTGACAAGCGAACGTACGTTTACCAGGGCAAGGCCATTGGAACCAGCACGCACATGGGCGTCGATCTCGCATCAAACCCAGAACGCTACGATAGAGGCCGCCAATAACGGCATCGTCGTCTTTACCGGTTATCTGGGAATCTACGGCTACACTGTCATCATCGATCATGGTGTCGGCATCTTCTCGCATTATTCCCACATGAGCGCCATATCGGTCAAAGTGGGGCAAAAAGTGGCCAAGGGAGATGCCATAGGAAAAAGCGGCATGTCGGGGCTGGCCGGAGGAGACCATCTCCACTACGGCATGGTCGTTGGCCACACGTTCGTCAATCCTATTGAGTGGTGGGATCCACACTGGATCAAGGATAATGTGAATAAGAAAATCGCCGGCGACTTTACAAGCGAAGCATCGACGGCAGCCGCCCCAACGGCAGAAAAGCGCGCGCCCTCTAAGACCAAGGGCCACAAAAAGGCGGCCAAGAAGAAAGGCCATCGATAAGCACGATCGCGACCGACAGACATCGCGATCCAATAACCCGAAACGCAAAACGGCCCGCGGGCCGTTTTGTTTTACTCACCGCTTAATATCCCGGTGATTGACATTGGTGATATAGCCCATCTCGGCAAGTCGTGCAGCAAGCTTATCCAGCATCACGACGGAGCGATGCTTGCCGCCCGTACACCCCAGGGCGATATTGAGATAAGCCTTTCCCTCCTTTTCATAGTTGGGAATCAGAAAGGTCATCAGACTGAAAAGCTCCTTCAGAAATGTGTTGCTCGCCTCCATACTCATGACGTATTCTTCGACCCGCTTGTCCGTTCCGTCCAGCTGCCTCAAACCCTCGACAAAATAGGGGTTCGGCAAAAATCGCACGTCAAGAACGATATCGGCATCCATCGGCAGACCGTAACGGTATCCAAAAGAAACCAGATTGATGAGGAGTTTTTTCTGCGTAGAAGACAGCATGAAATATCTCTGAATGGTCTCCTTAAGTTGGTGGACATTATAGGAGGACGTATCAATGACCTTGTCCGCAATCGATCGCACCTCTGCGAGTTTCTCACGTTCCTTGAGAATGCCCTCCATGACGTTGCCCTTCTCGGAAAGCGGGTGTGTTCGTCGGGTTTCCTTGAAGCGCGACACCAGCGCGTCATCCTTCGACTCCAGAAAAATGATCTCGATGGCATAGCCGCGCTGTTTCAGATCTGAAAAAATCGCAGCCGACTTCTCCGGGAAGATTTTTTCTCGAAGATCCATGACCAAACCGATTTTTGAGATCTCGCTCGACGAATCTTCCTGCACTTCGAGAAATTTCGGAAGCAGCATGATCGGAAGGTTGTCGACGCAGTAAAAGCCGATATCCTCCAGAGCCTTGAGTGCCGTGCTTTTTCCGGATCCTGAGAGTCCCGTAAGGATAACGATTCTGAGATTTTTCATTTCCATAGGTTAAGCCTCCGCCCGTTGCGGCTTACCGCCATTAGCCGTTGCTCCTTCGAAAAGGAAGCGTTTCGCGATGACCTCAATGATCGTTGTCATTTGATTCGGTCTTACTGGAATGCTCGCCGCAGGAATATTAACATCCATAACCGTTTCAAAGATCATGTCCTGTCCTATGACAAGATCCTTATCACACTCCACAAACTCGACGATCATGTCAACGCGCGCTCTGTCCAAAACCGCGTTTGCACCATACAGCTCCTTCACGTTGATGATGCCGAGCCCCTTGATATATAAAAGGTTCCTCGAATTCTCCGGACTTCTGCCGCTGATAGTGCAATCGTCCTCTTTCTGTACCTCGATCAAATCGTCGGCAATGACTTGATGACCGCGCGCGATTAACTCCAACGCGCATTCGCTTTTTCCCAGACCGCTTTCTCCTTTGATGATGATGCCAACGCCGAAGACGCGAACGAAAACGCCTTGCACCGTCGCAATGTGTTCGATGCTCTCACGAAGGACACCCTGAATTCGACTGCACAAGAGATACTCATCATAGGCGGAGGAAAAAAACGGAATTTTATGGGAGTCGGAAAGGTCAATCAGACAATTCGGGAGAACATTGACCTGGGAAAAGATTACTGCTGAAATGCTCGATTTCAAAAGCGCATCAGAAAAGGCGTTTTCACAGCAGTCAGAAGGCGAGGCAAGGTGCATCCATGCATCGTGACCAACGATGAGGATTGATCCCTTTCTGATATGATGCAGGTCAGTCTTCTCGGACAAATAGATATCTACATTGGATTGGTATATTCTTTTAGCAAGACCCGCCTTGCCGGCGAGCAAGTGCAGGTGAAGACGGTTTTTTTTCTGTCTCAGGAGATCTCCGATGATGAAGGCGCCCATAGGTCATTCACGTTTTCAGCGATTTTTCCTTCCGAACAATGGCATCTAAGAGCTCTTCCGCCGTCTGGGCGTTAAACAACTCATCTCTGAACCCTTTATCCTTCAGCATTCTCGAGAGCCTTGCCAGCAGCTTTAGATGAATCCCTGTGGTCTTTTCCGGCGCCATGACAACAAAAAAAAGATGGGCCGGTTTGCCATCCAGCGAATCAAAGGGAATGCCAGCTCGGCTCCTGCCAAAGGCGATCAACGGTTCCTTTAATGTAGGCATTTTGCCGTGCGGGATAGCAATGCCATCTCCGATGCCAGTGCTGCCGAGAGACTCACGCCCCAGCAGGACGCGCGTCATCGCCTCCGCGTCAATGTCATTCTGGTGACGGCTGAGCACCTCCGCCAACTCCCTCAATACCGACGCCTTGTCTGGAGACATGAGCGCCTCTACAATGTACTCTATTTTCAGCAGGTCCTCAACATGCATGTTTTCGATATCCATCAAAAAAATCACCCCTGCCGTGGCAGGGGCGATTTTCATTTATTTGTCAATTCTGCAGAGAAGTCGAGCAATCAGCCGGCAGTAATAATAAGACCATAGCGCCCGTCTTCCTTGCGGTACAGCACGTTGACCCTCTCTGAACCGGCGTCCCGGAATACGATGAATCGGTTGCCGTTACCCTCCATCTCAAGGATGGCTTCATCAACAGACATCGGCGTCAATGCGATTTTTCTCGTTTCAACAATTTTCGAAACTGCGTCCTCTTCATCGAATTCAACTGCCGACTCAATCGCCTCCTCCCCTTTCTTCTTGGCGGCGCCTTCCTTGTGGTTCTGGGTCTTTTCCTTATGCTTCTTGATCTGCTTTTCGATTTTATCCATGACGCTGTCAAAGGCCAACTGCATCTCCTTGGCCTCTTCCTTGCCGTTGATGTTAATTCCCTTGGCGATCAGATTGACCTCAGCGACATTCCTGAACTTTTCAACGGTCATGATAACCCTTGCCTCCAAGGGCTTATCAAGGTACTTCCGCGTTTTGCTCAACCGGTCATTGACATAATCCTTGAACCAGTCCTCAGCTTCAGTATTTCTGAATGTCACGGAAACCTGCATAAATGTCCTCCATGTTTATAAGATTCAGAATCGTCCCTCTCGCCAACTAAACCGGTGTTCGGCATCGGCCTCTTTCACAGCCCTTTAACGGAAGTCAATCAGCCGTTTTTAGGGGATGCAAAAAAGGTCTTTCGTCTCGACGAAGGCAGAATACCTAACATCTCGCGATATTTTGCCACGGTCCTGCGAGCGATGGCGATTCCCGAACGCTTGAGGATATCAACAATCTCATTGTCACTATAAGGTTGTTGTTTGTCTTCCGATTGTACGATCTTTTTTATCTCCTCCTGTACACTCTTTGAAGCAATGGCATCACCGGAGGTTTTGCTGATGCCGCTATTAAAGAAGTACTTCAGTTCGAAAATGCCGCGCGGCGTATGCATATACTTATTCGTCGTCACACGGCTGATGGTCGATTCGTGCATCTCGACATTGTCGGCGACATCGCGAAGCACCATCGGTTTCAGATAGTTAATGCCATACTCAAAAAAGTCGCGTTGGAAATTCACGATGCTCTCGGCGACGCGGTAGATCGTTCGCTGCCTCTGTTGAATGCTCTTGATCAGCCAGGTAGCAGAGTGTATTCGCTCTTTGATATAGTCCTTGCACTGATCGGCATTTTCACTGCCGTTGACCCCGCCAAGAATCTCCTTGTAAAAATTGCTGATACGAAGCCTGGGGAGCCCCTCCTCGTTGATGATGATCTTGTATTCGTCACCGACCTTGAAGACATAAACATCTGGAACAATGTATTGATCCTTTTCCTCGTTGTACATTCGGCCAGGTTTCGGATCCAGGCTGCTGATAAGCGTAACGGCTTCGAGAACCGTTTCGAGGGACGCCTTCAGCTTTTTAGAGATCTGGTGGAAGTTCTTGGTCTCCAGATCCTTCAGGTGATCTGAGATGATTGCCGCTGCAATCGGGTTGACCGGCCCGTGAAGGCCGAGTTGAATCAGGAGACACTCCTTCAGATCTCTCGCTGCTACGCCGGGGGGATCGAACTGCTGGATCTTTTTCAAGACCGACTCGATCACGTCATGCTCTACCCCCTCAACAGCCAATTCCTCGAAGGTTGCCGCCAAATAGCCGTTGTTATCCAGGTTGCCGATGATCTGCTCGCCGATGCACATTTCAAGATCTGTGAACCGGGGACAGATGGAGTTGCCAGAGAAGATGATCCGCCAGAGACCCTGCTTTCGTCAGGACGTTTTCCCAGGTCGGGCCTTCGATGTCCTCACGGGCATAGGTGACGCCCATGGGGCCGTAGTCTTCGAGATAGCTGTTCCAGTCGAATTCTTCTTTCCCGTCGCCTTCCCCGGTCAACTCATCAGACGGACCTTGCGGCTTGAGCAACTCCGCTTCCGTCTCGGGCTTGCTCTCCAGTTCAACGTCTTCCTCGCCGCCAGCGTCTTCGAGCAGCGGGTTTTCCTCCATTTCCTGCTGGATCACGTCGACCAGCTCCAAGCGTGACAGCTGTAACAGCTTGATCGCCTGCTGCAATTGAGGCGTCATAATCAGCTGCTGCGAGAGTTTAAGATTTTGTTTGAGTTCGAAGGCCATACCCTAATAGTCGTCTGACACGTTTAAAAACTGAAATCTTCTCCCAGGTAAAATTTCCTGGCCATTTCACTGGATGAAATAAAATCCGGATCTCCCTCTACGAGTACCGTCCCCTCATTGACGATATATGCGCGATCGCATACGGCCAGGGTTTCGCGCACATTGTGATCGGAAATTAAAATACCGATGCCCTTTTTCTTTAATTTATAGATTATTTTTTGAATATCTGCAACAGCAAGCGGATCAATACCTGCAAAGGGTTCATCCAACAGGATAAATTTCGGAGAGGTGACCAGCGCCCTGGTAATCTCGACGCGCCGCCGCTCACCACCGGAGAGCGAATAGGCCATGTTCCGCGCAAGCCCTGTGAGGTCCAGCTCAGCCAGGAGTTCCTGAAGACGAGCCTCCCGCTCCGACGCACTCAGATCAAGCGTCTCGAGGATGGCCATAATGTTGTCTCGGACAGAGAGCTTACGAAAAACAGAGGGTTCCTGAGGCAGATAGTTAATGCCCTGACGTGCCCGCTTGTACATGGGGACTTTCGTTACATCCGACCCGTCCAGACAGATTTCTCCGCCGTCGGGTTTGATGAGTCCGACAACCATGTAAAACGTTGTTGTCTTTCCCGCACCGTTGGGCCCCAGCAGCCCCACCACTTCGCCCGGATTGACCTGCAGGTTGATGCCGTTGACAACCCAGCGGCGTCCATATCGTTTAGCCAACCCTTTTGTCTCTAATCTTCCCATGCGGTCCGATCACGTACCCCTTGCAGCCGACGCCATGCGATCAGCGCGCCTTCACTCTCTCGTCCTTTTGTCTTTTTCATCGGGATAAATCTTCGCCGATACCCGTCCGCCCGGTTTGCTTTCAACGGTGCCGCGATCTTTTTCCAGATCAACAATCACGCGGTCCCCTTTAATGACATTGTCGCCATCCTTCATGACGGCGTTGCCGGTGACGATGATCTTCTGATCATCATTGAGATAGACGGCCTTTTCCCCGGTCACGAGCTTCGTGCCCTGGGTAATCCTCACATTTCCCTTGACCTCGATGCGGTCGATATCTCCCGTCTGTCGCTGGCCTTTCGGACTCTTGCCGGTCTTGTCGGCGTCTTTCTTGTAATAGAGATGCATCACATCCGATTTCATCACCCGGTCGGTCTCCGTTGCCACCACATTGCCGGAAAAGACCACCAGCTTCTGATCATTATATGCCTCCAGCCGATCGGCCTGGATTTCGATGGGGCCGGTTTTCTTCCCCTTCAAATCCTTTAAACTGTCTTTTGCCTCGGCAGAAACAACCGTCATCAGGCCCATCAGGCAAAGAATTACCATCCATTTAACCGATCGCATGATTCATCCTATCTCGAGTAGATTGCCTTGACGTTCTTTTCAAGGGATAATTTCCGCTGCTGCAAGTCAAACATCATCCCCCTGGCCTCGATGCGCAACCTCGGATTAGTCAAGGAAACCGCGTCTCCCGTCCGGACCGTCTTTTCACTGTCAGAGTACTCCAGATGTTCGGTTCGAACCAGACTCTCTTCGTCGATCCGGACCTGGACATCGTCGGAAACGATCGCGTCCTTTGTATCCGTGTGAAAAACGCCCTTGTTGCCGGTAATGACGACTTTCTTGCCATCGGCACGAAGGATTTTGATCTCGACGTGATCAAAATGCGCTATATTCATTTTTTTTAAATATCGTGCCGTATTCGCCGAAATTTCCCATTTCCAGTTGGGGTCTCCTACCTCGGTAAAGTGGAAATGATTGATCTGAAGGTCCACATTTTCCGGGATGATCTTCAACGGCGCCCGGCTGACAGTGGGAGCGTGCCCTTGATAAAGGAGCGCCGTGACCGCGACGGCTGCCGCCGCCAGCAGCCCCACCCCTAAAACGACTTTCCTCCGAGCTATTTTTTTCAGCAGATCGTTCAAGGACAATTACTCAACTCATCACACGTTTATGCGGCTTGCAACTTCTATATATCACTTGGCACGATTCATGTAAAGACCAATGGCTGGAAATAAAATTCTTAATTAATAAATGATTTAAATGTGTTATATATTTTAAAGCATAGCGCGCGCGATTAAAGAGCACTGCTCATTTCCGAATTCCGCTCGCATCTCCTCGCCGCTTCGTTACCCGTGGGCATCCATGGCGTAGCGCTCGACGACCTCCTCCCACTTTCCCTGCACTTGAAGAATCAATTCGCAGAGTTCCCGAACCGCTCCCCGACCGGCTGGCTTCTCAGTCACCAGATCCACGATCAACTTGACGTGATCTGATGCGTCCGAGGGGGCGGCTGAAAAACCCGACCGCCGCAGGATCATGATATCGACGATATCGTCCCCCATGCAGGCGATCTGATCATCGCGCAGTTGTTTGGCGGCAAGAATCGATTCGTAAATCTCGATCTTGTTTTTTGCGCCCTTATAGACCTCGGTGATCTGCAGGTCGCGGGCTCGCCGGTCTACGACGTTTGAACTCCGGCCGGTCAGAAGAATCACCTCGATTCCCGCCCGCATCAGGATCTTGATGCCGTGTCCATCTTTGACGTCGTAGAATTTAAGTTCCCTCCCCTGGTCGTCGAAGATAATGCGTCCGTCCGTGAGGACGCCATCGACATCCAGAATGAGATGCGTAATCCTCTTTATTTTTTCCTTCAGTGTATCAGGCAGATCAATCATATCGGTTGTCCATGTCCTATTTTTTGACTAGTGCGTCAATCTCGGTTAACACCCTGAGCAGCGCCGGGAAATCCTTCAGGGCGATAGAATTGGGCCCATCGCATTTCGCCCGATCCGGGTCAGGATGAACCTCGAAGAAAATGCCGTCAACCCCAGCCGCTACGGCGGCCCGCGACAGATACGGGATCATCGCCCGGTCCCCGGAGGAGGCGCAGCCCGCTCCGCCTGGAAGTTGGACGCTATGCGTCGCATCGAAGACGACCGGATACCCCATGGCACGCATGATGGGCAGCGCCCGAATATCCGTCACCAGATTATTGTAGCCGAAGCTCGCTCCTCGCTCAGTCATGATGATATTTTCGTTTCCGGTCGAGCGCGCCTTTTCGATGACGTTTACCATGTCCCAAGGGGCCATAAACTGCCCCTTTTTGATATTAATGATTTTTGCCTTACGGGCAACGGCCGTCAAAAAATCCGTCTGTCGACAGAGAAAAGCGGGGATCTGCAGGATATCAAGCGTAGCAGCAGCATCGTCGATTTCTTCGAAGCGATGCACGTCCGAAAGCACCGGCACATCACATCTCTGGCGCACCTCCCCCAGGATCGCCAGACCGTCTTTCAGCCCCGGTCCCCGGAATGACTTGACGGACGAGCGATTGGCCTTGTCATAGGATGCCTTGAAAATATAGGGCACGCCGATTTCCCGGGCCGTCTCCTTTAAAGCAAATGCCGTTTCAATCGCCATCTCCCGACTTTCAATCACACAGGGACCGGCGATCAGCACCATGGGTGCATTGCCGCCGATCACAAAATCCCTCAATCCAATCTGATGCATTGTCCTCTCCATCATCGTTTTTTCTGTATTCAGTTCTTTGCGGCGTTTCTATCATACTTTTGTTGAATCATCTTGATTTTCAGCGCGGGAATTTTACCGGCTGCCGGTGAATCGGCATTTTTCTCATACGCCGCCTTGTATGCCTCCAAGGCCAAGGCGTAACGCCCTCTGCGTTCATAGGCCTCGCCCAGCAGAAGATACACCCGGTCGTCCTTGTCACCCCCTACCGTCAGGGCAATTCGGTAATTGTCGATTTCCTTCTCCACATTGCCCTGGAGACCGTATGCCCGTCCCATCCCCACGTACCCCTCTGCTCTTCCGGTGCTCAACTGCGTTATCTTCCGATAGACGACCAACGCCTTATCATATTTTTTCTGGCGAATATAGTCCTCGGCCGATCGGACCAGTTTCTGAACACGCTTATCCTTAACGCTCACGTTCTCTGTGTGCTCGACATCGAGAGATTTATCTCCGGATTTTGCCCGCACCGCCTTGAGATTCTTGAGAACAGTCGGATCTTTTAGACCCAGAGCAACGGCTTTCTCGTAATGCAGGGTCGATTTTGAGTAGTCCTTGAGTTCTCCGTAGGCATACCCAAGTCCGGCATGGACGATCGCCATTTTTTCCCTGGAGAGACCCCGAGCATCTTTGAGGACTTTCTGGAACTGCTCGGTCGCCTTGTCATAATGCTTTTCCTGAACGTAGAGCTGCGCCAGGTCGATGCGGGCGTCGCGATCAGCGGGAGCCAACTTCAGCACCTTTCCGTACTCAGTAATGGCCTCTTCATTTTGCTTTGCTGAAGACAATGCCCACGCCAGATTATAGTGAAGCACGGGATCGCCCCCTTTGACGGAGACTGCCTTTTTAAAGATCTCCACGGCTTCTCCATAGCGCTTCTGTTTCATGTAAATGTCGCCGAGCGCAGCAAGCGTATCTAAATCGTTCGGATGCTTCTTGAGATACGCCTCGTAGTGAGCTGCAGCCTGACCGGAATTGCCGGCCCGCCGTTGCGCCTCCGCAAGCCGAAGCACAACGGCGGCGTTATCCGGCTTGATCCTCAGCGATTCCTTGTAATAGGCCGCCGCCTCCTTCCACCGCTCGAGCCGAGAAGCGGCAAGTCCCGCATTGGCGTAAGCCGCGCTGTCCCTTGAATCGCGGGAAATGATTTTCTGATACAGCGGCAAAGCCTCGCCATAGCGCTTCGCCTCCATAAGCAGCGAGGCCAGCGCGACCAGAGAACGCATGTCGTCTGGCCTCGACCTCAAAATGAGTTGGTACTCGCCGATGGCCTGCTCCGTTTGTCCTTTTTTGACATAGGCCGCTGCCAGGAGGCGCCGTACTTCAACGTCCTGCGGGTTTGATGCAAGGGCCCTTTTGAGAGAGACAATCTGCTCGGACGAGCCGGACGGATCGGCTTGTGCCGCCCGCAGCCAGTCTTGACCGGAAATAACAACGCGAAAGGGATAAACAGCGATCGTTTTTTCATCATAACGGATGATGAGGCGATAGTCAGGGCCTTGCGGGTGTTTCCCTCCCTCGGATTGCGCCTTCATCAATCGATTCACGAGATCGACTCCCTTTACGATCATGCGGCCGCTGATCGGCGTCCCGTCTCCTTCGATCCGGGCCGAAATGCCGCTCGTGAAAAATGCATCCGTCACGATCTGCTTGACGACAAACTCATCCCGGTATGTCACCTCGAAGGGTTCGTCCGGCTTCAGAATCACGTCGCCGCCATTCTTCTCGACAAGGACAGAGTAAACCTGCGGCGTCCGGCCACTGAGCGAAACCGCCAGCCGCTGGAAGAGATTGGGGGTGCCGCGTTCGGCATGCGTGACCGCGGACACCGAACGTCCCTCTGTTTTCGGTTCCATTACCACGTCTTCCTGAGACTGGTACCAGAAATGTACCGACGCAATCACAACGATCAGAATAAAGAGGGAAATTCCCGTAACAAGCATCGTGCGTCGCAAACGCCTTCGACGTTCAACCTCGCCATGAAGCGTTTCGCGCGATTTATAGTAATCCATGGAACCTTATCCCCTGGGATGATATTTCTTGTGGATCTCCTTCAGTCGCTTCCGGGTCACATGGGTATAGACCTGGGTTGTGGCGATATCGGCATGGCCCAACATCGCCTGGACCGCCCGCAGATCCGCTCCACCTTCGAGCAGATGCGTCGCAAACGAATGTCGGAAGGTATGCGGATGCACCTTGTTCGCTATCCCTGCCCGCTCGGCATATCCCTTGACAATCTTCCAGAAACCTTGACGTGTCAGACCTTTCCCAAAACGATTCAGAAAGACGGTTTGGACCGGTGCACTTTTTGCCAAACCGGGTCGAACGGCATCCATATACTCAGTCAGGTATCGTAAGGCCACCTGGCCAATCGGCACGATGCGCTCTTTACGCCCTTTGCCCATCGCAATGAGATAGCCGACTTGCCAGTTGATATCGTTGACAGTCAGTGCAATCAACTCGGACACCCGAATGCCCGTGGCATACATGAGCTCCAACATCGTCCGGTCGCGAACGCCGCTCGGCTGCCGTGTATCGGGCTGCTTCAGAAGATCTTCCATCTCCTGCCTGCTCAGCGTATCCGGGATCTGCATCCAGACTTTGACGGGATCGATCCGGGCCACCGGATTATCCGTCAGCAGCTTTCGCTGCAGAAGATACTTGTAGAAGCTACGTAACGTGGCCAGCTGGCGGTTCGAGGACGTCGCCTTAAGCCCGTCCTGCTTGATTTCCCAAAAAAAAGCGAGGATTTCCCCCGTACCGATCCCCTTCAGTTGCTCAATGCCCCGGTTGGTCATAAACTGAGCATATTTGGTCAGATCTCGCCGGTAGGCCTCCAGCGTATGGGGCGAAGCCCCCTTTTCTAAGGCCATAAATCTCAGGAAATCTTCAATGGCTGTCTTCATGGCATCACTTTCAAGCCGATCAAGCTGTTTTGTATTAACGCAAAGTCAGCGGTGACGCAAAGTTTTTTTATTGAAAAGCGGAGGCCAATATTGTCAATAACGTATTGACTTTTTAGATTATTTTGTGGTAGCGCCGCGGCCATAGCCTGAGCAGACGCCGCCTGCAAGGATTGAATGCATGAGCGGGAATCAAGATCGCCAGGACAATGGACCCAACCGGTCAGCAGCATGCCGATATGGTGCGAATCAGGGATTTAGGCTGGATGCAGTAACCGGTCTATGGCGAGTCTGTTTCTCTTGTTGGCAAAATTCTTCGCCTCAGGGGTATACAGATCGTCGATCAGTTTCTGGTATCGATCGATGATTTTCCCCCGGACAATCTTTAGCGTGGAGTTCATCAAACCGTTTTCTTCTGTAAAACCGTCCTCAAGAATAGCAACGGCCGAAGGCAGCCAACGCGGTGGGAATATATTCCCGAACCTGCCGCCGGCGCCGTATTCCGCCAATTCACGTTCAATCAGTTCAAGAACGGCCTTGCTTGCCGCGTCCGCATCGCCCGTCAGATTTTTTTCCCTGAGATACGCTTTAAGCGCGGGCCGATTGGGGACGAGCAGCGCCACTGTATACGGTTTCTGGTTGTTGTACAGCATGAGCTGATCAATAAACGGTGACTGTTCGGTTATCGCCTCTTCGATGCCTTCGGGACTGAATTTTTCACCGTCGTCAGCAATCAAGAGACTCTTGAAGCGTCCCAGAACATATAGATAGCCGTCGTCCGTGATGTAACCCATATCCCCGGTGTGGAGCCAACCGTCTCGAATCGCCTCTCTCGTAGCCGCCTCGTTTTTCCAGTAGCCGAGCATGATGTTCCCGCCCCGAATCACGATTTCGCCTTTCTCTCCCGGCTGCAGTTCATTGCCCTCGCCGTCGCAGATTTTCAATGCCAGATTGCTGACGAGCACCCCGGACGATCCCAAACGGTGTCTATCCATCGAATTAGAGGATATAACAGGCGCGGCTTCGCTCAGTCCATACCCCTGAAACATGGGAATGCCCAGTGCATAGAAGAATCGCTGCAACTCGATATCGAGCAGGGCGCCGCCGCCAATGAAACAGTCAAGCTCGCCGCCATAGGCCTCACGGACCTTCGCAAAGAAAAGCCTGTCGTAGAGGAGCAGCAAGGGCTTATAGAGTTTTGTCAGGCCCCGTCCCTTGTTCCACCCTTCCTTGTTGTAAGCGTATGCGATCTTCAGGGCATGATTGAAGAGACGCTCTGTCAACCCGCCCCTGTCCTTGATGCCCTTTTCAATATTTTTTCTGAAATTCTTGGCAATTGCCGGAACGCTCATGATCAGGTTCGGCTTGATCGCTTTCATGCAGACGGACAAATTCCGGAGGGTCGCCACCGAGGTCTTCCCCGTCTTGACTGAGGCCAGGCTGGCCCCCGCTGCCATAAAGGTGTAAATGCCGCATGTATGTCCGAAGGAGTGATCCCAAGGCAGAATCAAGAGCGTTTTATAAGCCTGCGGAATATCCATCAAACTCAAAGCCTGGTAGACATTGGTCACATAATTGCCGTGAGAGAGAACAATCCCCTTGGGATCGGCCGAGGTTCCGGATGTATAACAGATATTGGCCGGATCGGAAGGCAAAACGCCTTGGCTGATCGCGTCGAATGCTATACCGTTGGCGGGATTCTCCAGCCAACGTCTTCCCAACTGCTTGACATCGTCAAAATAAATTTCATTGGGCAAATATGTTTTTTGAGAATCGAGATAAATGATTTTTTCAAGCGCCGGGCAATCCTTTAGAACCTCTTTAACTTTAGCGGCCTGCAATGATGAAACGATGATCATCCGGGATTCGGAATGGTTGATCCTGAACTTGACCTCCTCCGCATGCAGCTTTGTCGATAACGGAACGCTGATCGCTCCAGCATGCAGAATGCCCATTTCGCCGATCACCCAGCTGTTGCGCCCTTCCGATATGAGGCCGATCCGGTCTCCTTTTTCAATGCCGAGCGCCATCAATCCGGCGGCGAAGTCGCGGACCTGCTGCCGCGCTTCACGGTACGTAGTCCCCACATAGTGATCCTCCGGCATCTCCCAGAGATAAACATTGTCGCCGTATTTCTCGACGCTCTCTTCAAAAAATCGGATGAGTGATTTCATGAGTCCGCTAACCTGGATCGTCTTTTATATAATGAAACATTTATTGCGATGGGAGTATATGGGAAAAGCGCGGACTGTCAAGAAGAATGGATTTATAAAGGCAGAGAACCCTTCGGCGCTCTGCCTTTATACTTAAAGATTTTCCTGTCGGCTACAGGATATACCGCGTCAGATCCTCGTCTTCGATGATATCACCGAGCTTCTCCTTGACGTAGGCCGCATCGATAGTAACTTCCTGGCCGTCCATATCGGGGGCTTCAAAGGAAATATCATCCAACAGTGTTTCCATGATCGTATAGAGTCGGCGTGCACCGATATTTTCCGTCCGCTCGTTGACAACGGCAGCCACTTCGGCAATCTCGGCAATCGCGTCCTCTGTCAGCACCAGCCGGACGCCTTCGGTTGCCAGCATCTCAACGTATTGCTTGGTCAAGGCGTTGAATGGCTCGGTCAGGATTCGGATAAAGTCCTCTTTTTCGAGAGAATCCAGTTCTACGCGGATGGGAAAGCGTCCCTGCAACTCGGGAATGAGGTCCGCAGGTTTTGTCGTGCTAAAGGCGCCGGCGGCGATGAAGAGGATATGGTCGGTCGCAACCATGCCGTACTTGCTGTTCACCGTCGAGCCCTCAACGATCGGTAGCAGATCGCGCTGTACGCCTTCGCGCGACACATCCGGTCCGTGAGGCGTATCGCTGCCGACAATCTTGTCGATCTCGTCGAGAAAGATGATCCCGGACTGTTCGACACGTTCGAGAGCAGTGCGCGTTACCTTTTCCATATCGACCAGGCGATGGGCCTCTTCCTGAATCAGATACTCCATGGCCTCCGGCACCTTGACCTTCTTCCTCTTTTTCTTCTGCGGGAAAATGTTGCTCAACATCTCCTTGAGGTTGGTCCCCATATCTTCAACGCCCGAGGAACTGAAGACCTCGATCATCGGCATGGGCGGAGCGCTGGTATCGGAAACATCGATCTCCACAAGACGTTCATCGAGCTTTCCCTCACGGAGGAGTTTCCGCATCTTCTCCCTGGTCGCCGACTGCGATCCCGGTTCCTCCTGAAAGTCAGGCCGATCGCTGTATCGCTGCTCCTCTTCACTATCAGCGTGTTTAATGGGATAGAGGATGTCAAGGATCCGCTCTTCGGCATTTTCCTTTGCCTTGGCCAAGACGTTTTCCTGCTCTTCGGTTCGGGCCATGTTAACTGCCAGATCCACCAGATCGCGGATCATCGATTCAACGTCACGTCCGACATAGCCGACTTCGGTGAACTTGGAAGCCTCGACTTTCAGAAAGGGCGATTTATCGATCTTGGCAAGTCTCCGGGCAATCTCTGTCTTTCCCACGCCGGTCGGACCCATCATGATGATGTTCTTCGGCGCGATTTCTTCCATCATCTCTTCGGAGACGTTTTGCCGTCGCCACCGGTTCCTGAGGGCGATGGCTACAGCCCGCTTCGCCTCTGCCTGCCCGACAATGTATTTGTCCAGCTCCGCCACAATTTCCTTGGGCGTCAGATTATCCTTTGTCATGCCTGCTGACCTCTGTCTTTTTTCGCACCGGTTTTGCGCGTCTTCGGACCTGGGGCTTCCTGCGATTCGTCAAGCTCCTCCAGCGTGATGTTGTCGTTGGTGTAAATGCAAATTCCGGACGCAATCTTCAGGGCCTCCTCGGCGATCTGGACCGCCGTGAGGTCTGAATATTTTATCATGGCGCGAGCCGCGGCGAGCGCGTAAGGGCCGCCGGAGCCGATGGCCATCACCTCGTCGTCGGACTCGATAATATCGCCGTTTCCGGAGATAATGAGGGCGTAATCCAGACTGACGGCAATCATCAGGGCTTCCAGATGCCGCAAGACCCGATCGGTTCGCCAGTCCTTCGTCAATTCAACGGCGGCACGCAGCAGATTGCCCGCATACTGTTCGAGCTTCTGATCGAAGCGCTCAAAAAGAGTAAAAGCATCCGCAGTGGCACCCGCAAAACCGACGATCACATTGTTGTGATACAATCGGCGGACTTTGCGCGCCCCCTGCTTCATAATCGTGGTATCGAGAGTCACCTGACCGTCTCCCGCTACGGCGACTTGGCCGTTGCGTCGAACCGCCAGAATGGTAGTGCTTCTGATTTTCATGTCGTCTCATCCTTTTTTCAGTTTGGCCTTCGGATGCGCCTGATCGTAAACGTCCATGAGCCTTTGAGCGCTGATCGACGTATAGCGCTGCGTTGTGGACAGGCTTTCGTGTCCCAGCAGCTCCTGAATCACCCGGAGGTCTGCGCCACCCTCCATCAGATGCGTCGCAAAAGTGTGGCGCAGCGTATGAGGACTGATCTTTTTGCGCACACCGGCGATCCGGATGTACTTGTCGATGATCCGCCCGATACTGCGCGTCGTCAGGCGTCCACCGGTATGCCCCAGAAAAACCGGATAGCCGTCCGACCGGGTTAACGCCTTTGTCAGTAACACAGCACGTTTGTTCATGTATGCGGCAAACGCGGCGAGCGCCGGCTCTCCGACAGGAACGATGCGCTCCTTCTTTCCCTTTCCCCGAACCTTGATCAGACCCTGACGGACATCGATATCGTCCACATCCAGACCGGCAAGCTCGTTGACGCGAATGCCGGATGAATATAGCAGTTCGATCATCGCACGATCCCGCCGGCCGTAGACATCATCGGCAAAGGGGACATCGAGCAACGCCGTCATTTCCTCAATCGGCAACACCACGGGGATATGCTTTTCGATCTTGGGCGTCTGAACCATCTCTGCGGGATTGAAGTCCATCCGTCCTTCCCGGACCAGGTACTTGAAGAGACTTCTCAACGCCGCCATTTTCCGCATGATCGTCGCCTTCGTGACCCGCTGGCTGTAAAGGACTTCCAGAAAGGTGCGGACGACATCCGGATCGATATGAATCGTTCCCTGATCCGTCCCGACGGAAATGCGATGGCTTTCCAAAAAGGCGCTGAACTGCATCAAATCGGAGATGTAATTTCTCCGAGTGTGGGCTGAATAATCCTTCAACTCAATGTAACGCTCGAATTCTCTGATCGCTTTTTCCATGGGGACTTCGCTGCGACAAAGAGATGCCGCAATCAGCGCGTGTCTATCCGCTTAAAGATCCCGGCACTTGCGAATACCGGAATAGTAACAGCAGCAGGCGTTATCGAAATTATTATCAAAGACCCTTGTTTGCCCGTCCCGAAAAACAATCCTCACGAAGGACATGCCGCCAGAAAGCATGGAATTGCGTTCCTCGCTGACGACCCCCTCGCCCCACTCCGGAAATTGCAGATGAATGACGTGGTCGCCTGCCTTTAAATAGAGTCGACGGACTGCCTCGTCCATCTGCGCACCTCGCCTACATCTTGTATTTACCGAAATCGTCCGGAGAAAGGTTCTCCAGAAACTCCCGGAGTTTTTCCTCGTTGATGTTCTCAAGGCTGGCCATTTTCTTGCCGAAATCCATGTGCCTCGATTGTTCGATGACCCGATCGTCGACAAAGATGGGCGCATTGGCGCGCAGCGCTACGGCAATGGCATCACTCGGGCGGCAATCCACAGCGATTTTGTTTTCGCGGATAACGAGATGTATCGTCGCATAAAATGTGTTGTCCTTCAGATCATTGATTTCGATCATCAGGACACTCGCCTCAACGGCTTGAATCACATTGTAGATGAGATCGTGCGTCATGGGCCTGGCAAAGGTGATTTTTTCCAGTTCCGTAGCGATTGCACTGGCCTCGAACAAACCGATCCAGATCGGCAGGGCCGTTCGTTCATCAAGGTCTTTCAAAATGACAATCGGCGTGTTCGTCATCGGATCAATGGTCAGACCGGCGACTTTCATCTGGGTCACCATGAGGCCACCTCCTTTCCGGACGGCTGCGTTCCCCTCAATGAATGAAGAAACGCCCGATCGATATGAACAGAAACCAGCTCACCGATCATATCCGTTGTGGCTTCGAAATTGACGATCTTGTTGGTTCGCGTTCTGCCTGTCATATCCTTTTCAGAGTTTTTACTGCGGCCTTCAACCAGCACCTCCTGAATACTGCCCATCAAGGCTCGGTGCTTTTCCATTGTGTGTTCCTTTTGGAGATCCTGGACGATCATTATACGCTGGCGTTTGGCGGCATCATCGATTTTGTCGGCAAATGACGTCGCTGCAGTACCCTCTCGATCTGAATAATTAAATGAAAAAAGGGTATCGAAGCGAACCTCCTTCATGAGGCTGATTGTTTCGCTAAAATCCTCTTCGGTTTCGCCCGGAAATCCGACGATAATGTCCGTCGTAATGCTAATATTCGAGCATACTTTCCGCAATTTATCCACTTTTTTCAGATAATCCACCGCCGTGTAGCGCCGGTTCATCTTATCCAGAATGCGATCCGATCCGGACTGGACGGGCAAATGGATATGCTCGCACAGTGTGGCAACGTCCCCGAACGCCGAGATGATATCGTCCGTCAGATCCTTAGGATGGGAGGTCGTAAAACGGATCCGCTCGATTCCTTCGATCTCTCCAACAGCCCTGACGAGCCCCGCAAAGGACTCCCCGCCCGTGAGTGTCTTGCCGTACGAATTGACGTTCTGACCCAGAAGGGTCACCTCCTTGATGCCATACCCCGCGAGTTGCCTGATTTCCTCCAGAATGCGGTCCTGGCGTCGGCTCTCTTCTCGCCCGCGAAGATAGGGCACAACACAGTACGCGCAGAAATTGTTGCACCCCTGCATCACCGTAACGAAGGCGCTCACTGCCCCTTCGGGCGGTTTCGTAAACACATCGATAGACGCGACATGATCCCGGAAACACGTTTCGACAACCGGCGTCCGACGCTCCTCTGCAGAACGGATCAACTCGGCAATGAGATGAAGATTATGCGTTCCTACGACGAGATCCACATAGGGCGCATGCCGCATGAAGTCCTTGCCGCGATGCTGCGCCAGGCAGCCGACCACCCCGAGGATCAGGCCCGGCTGATTGTCCTTGTACTTGCGAAACCGCCCGATCTGGCTGTATGCCTTTGTCTCCGCCTTATGCCGGATGCTGCACGTATTGACGAGGATGATGTCCGCCAGCTCCGGTGAATCGACGGGTAGATACCCTTCCCGCGTCAGATACTCGGCCATCTGCTCAGAGTCGTGAACATTCATCTGGCACCCGAATGTATGGATATAAAAATGGAGTGGTCTCATTTGTTTTCCAAAATATTTAAAACTGCATAATGTCATCAAGTAGTTGTCAAACCGATTTTCCCTGTTTTTTTACTTCTTCCTTGGGTAGGGCTATGGCGTACCCGCACCGCAACCATATTTTGCACCGGCTTTTGCCTCCTGAATCCACATAGCGCTGACCAGCCCTTAAATAATCTTACTATATACCACATAAATGAAAAAATTGAACACGAACAAAGAATTTCTTTCGGCCCTCACTCTTTTGAATTTTTCGGCGAGCGCATAAGGACAAATCATCTTTAATTACATCGGGGCGCTTCTATGATCGTCGTCGCCCGCATGCGACTCCGGGCTACAAGACCCCCGCTGATTATAAGACGGCTTACTTTAAACTTGCAGCTTACCTCCCTGCCTATGAAACCGGGGAGGTCGCAATTCGGTCTTAGAATTAGTTGTTGACAAATTCAAGCATGATTTTAGAATGACTCAGCTGATTTTAGGATGGTTTCGATCTTTAGTGAATACAAGAGGAGACATAACAGATTTATTTCAGGAGGCGAAAAAAACTTCGGTTGAATTATGTAATTGTCTGTTCAATGTTATAAGACAAGGTCTGCCAGTTGATTTGGTTAATCTGGCAATTTACAATTCAACAAATGGAGACGCGCTGCTTTTTGCGTATATATCTCCAGAGAGAGTCATGTTCCCCCATCAACAATTTACGTGGGAGAGAGAAGTAAAAAATGAATTAAATGAATCTCTGAAACAAGAAAAGATTTTGTATTTTCCGGACTCTATCAATTCCAATATTGTTTCAAGATCTAACTTGGTTTCCAAACTTCCCGATCCTCTTAGTGTGATTGCCGTTGCTTCAGAGTTGAGTGAACAAATATTCTCTTTAGTAAATTGTCTTTCAATAGGTGCAAATTGTTACTCGGACGATCACCTGGCCTTCCTGAAAAAAAACTATGTTCAAATTACAGACCTTGGGAAAAAAATCTCGGGACTCTATAAAAAGGAATTCTTTCCTAAACAACTGCTGGATTCTGAAAGAAAATATTTTATCAGTTTAGCAAAAAATTTGGCCGATCGTCAAATTATAGGCTCAGAATCTGGCCTCAAGAATGTCATGCGTATGGTCAAGGATGTTGCGCCGTTGAATATCCCCGTATTAATTACGGGGGAAACAGGCGTAGGTAAAGAACTTATTGCTCAGGCCATTCATCTAAAATCAAGTAGATCTGATAGATATATGAGCAGCATTAATTGCGCTGCCATACCCGATACACTGATCGAAAGTGAATTATTCGGTTACGAGAAAGGCGCCTTCACCGGAGCATCAGACATAAAAGTGGGCTATTTTGAAAATGCCAACGGCGGCACCGTTTTTCTGGATGAAATAGGAGAACTTTCCCTGTCTGCACAGACTAAGCTGTTGCGCGTGCTTCAGACCATGGAAATCAAGCGGATAGGGGGAAACAAGAATATTTCAGTCAATGTACGGCTCATAGCTGCTACAAACAGAAATATCCCGGAAATGATCCGGAATAAAGAATTTAGGTCAGATTTATGGTATCGAATCAGCATATTCCCCATTCATGTGCCCCCCCTTCGTGAGAGGTTGGAGGACGTGCCTGCTTTGCTATCGTATATTTCCAGTCAAAAATACGTCGAAATGGGTCTGAAGGATAAACCTGTTTTTGCTGAGTGTGCCATAGCGCAGCTTCAGAGTTATGATTGGCCGGGAAATGTCAGAGAACTCACGAATGTGATTGAAAGGGCTTTGATTTTATACAAGGGGACCGCAATATCGTTTCCAGACCTGAATCCGAGTTTTGAGAAGGAATTGACAGATTCGCAGGTTGAGAAGCAAGCATTGCTGACGCTGGATGAAATGATAAAGAAGCATATTCTGAGATGTCTCGTTGAATCGCACGGGAAAATAGCTGGTAAAGGCAGCGCTGCCGAAATTCTTGGCATGCATCCGTCAACACTCAGGGCAAAAATTAAGAAGCTCGGTATCAGGTTTAAATTATGACATTCATAAATATCTTGTGGAAATTTACAGAAGGCTAAAAAAGCACGATCTCTACCCATCAATTTGCCGGGATTGTAACTTTCTTCCCGGCAGATTGATTGTGATAAGTGATGGCACATCAAGCTCAATGAAGCTATGCCGGATCATTTTTTGAGCCTGCAAAGCTCTCAACGTCAGACATGTTAATAAAAGATCTTTATGATAGCATACCAAGCGACGAGCGCTAATATAAGAACCAGACATACATTGCTGATGATTGATTCTTTTATGTTTTTTACTGACATACCAGCCTCCTCAAAATAACTTTTTTTAAATATAATAATGAAACATTTGTGCCAATTCTAACTTGCCTGTTAAATTGAATAGTTATGGATGTTCTCCATCTCTATATTGATTATGTTGTGCCGATTTGGCGCAATATATGACGTCGACACCATATTTGACGTTTTCAGGCAAAAGAAGGGCAGATCCTCTACATATTCATATTCACACTCTTGGAGAGATATGATATGGCAAATGCATGCCAAGACAAGCGAGAATAGATGCACTTGGAGCGTTCCAATATGTCATTGCCAGAGGAATCGAACGAGGCAAGATCTTTCGTGACGATATGGATCGAAACGTTTTCATATCCGCTAGTTCCCGAAATCAACAACGTCTCCCTTCGCCTGCTGCTCTGATATTAGAGCCTTTGTTGCGTTGGGATACAAATGCAAAATAACCCCTTTAAGGTAGGAAACACATGACATCACTTTACGAAGAAATGGCAGAACGGCTGCATGCGCCAGGTTCCAAGCTAGTGCCCAACATACTAAAAATACTCGCAGATGAGACGGACATACAGATCCTCCTCGCCCTGCCCGCCGACATTCCAACGCTTCAGGATAAGCTGCATCTTTCAGCCGAGGAGCTCGGTGCGCGGCTTCATGAACTTTACCTGAGGGGGGCAGTGTTTTTCTCTAAAAAGGCCAATCCCATTTATCGGACAGTAAAGGAAGTTCTGCATCTCCACGATACGAGCGTCCAGTGGAAAAAAGCCCCCGAGGGATTTCTCGATCTCTGGCAGCAGTGGGTGGAGACGGAATTTCTTGAAATGACGAGAAAATTTAATAAACAAAGGAAAGGACAGAAGCCGCTGCAGCGGATTATTGCCGCCAATATCTGGCTGGAGCCACCGAAATCGGAAGTCCTGCATTTTGACAGCATCAGCGAGATCGTCAAACAAGCAAAAAGCATTGCCGTCATGCCCTGCAGTTGCCGCCTGAAAGAGAGAAAATGCAATAACCCTGTGGAAGCCTGCATCGTTTTGAACAAGTCCGCCGATTATAATATCGAGAGAGGAACGGGAAGAAAAATCAGTGTGGATGAGGCACTGGAAATCTTCAAACAATGTGAGGATGCGGGCCTCGTGCATCTGACAGGTGCAAACGCCCAAGACGATCCCGGACCGCTCATCTGCAATTGTTGTCCCTGCTGCTGTATGGGTATCCACCAGATGCTGGAGGGGCAAGCCAGTCACGACCCATCCCGGTTCAGCGCTGAAGTTGATGCCGACCGTTGCAGCGGCTGCGGTGTCTGCTTTGACCGATGCCACTTCGGCGCCGTTGAATGGAAATCCGGAGAGGGAAGCATCGCCGTCATTAATAAGGAAAAGTGTGTGGGGTGCGGATTATGCCAAGCTAAATGCCCTGCTGCTGCGATAAAAATGATCGAAGCGAGGCCGCAGGATTTTATTCCCCCCAAAATGAGCGGCTCCATCTATGGATAAGTTGCCAACTGTGCCGGATGCTTGTGCCGTGTCGCTCGGCGATGATGATTTTGAATCCGGCAGGTTGAACAAGAAGAGCAACATCAGGCCCAATGGATCTTCACAGCCGATGCTAAAATCATCCCCTATAAAATCAGGCACCTCAAAAAGGAAAAGATAACGGAAACGACAGCCAGGATTATTGAGATCCTTAACAAATAGCCGAATCGTCATAAAAAAACGGCGGTTGAAGAAAAAATCTCCAACCGCCGGAAATTCAAATGGAACGGGGTATCAAAGCAAGTTAACGTTGTGAATCAACGTCCCTCAGCTTGCCTTTTTACTTATTTGGATCAGGCATCTTCTGTTCGAGATTCTTCAGGTATGTTGCATTTTCCTTTTCACCAAGAGATCGAGCCCTCTTCAGTTTTTCCCATGCTTCGGCATACTTTCCTTCCCGGAATAGAGACTCAGACCAATGAAGCCAAGAAGTCGAATAGTGTTGGTCGAGATTGGTACTCTCGATGAAATTCTGGTTTGCAAGCGTAAAATAACGGACACGCTCATCACGTCGTTCTTCAGGTATGCTATCCGCTTTGTAGGAATAGATTGTCCCAATATCAGCAAGGAGAGCCACTCTCTGATAATCGTCGTCACATAGAGTCTTCGATTTCTCCAGATATACAATGGCATCATCAAGTTTATTTTGTTCGGCCACTACCCGACCAAATCCCCAGTAAGGCTGATAGTTGTCAGGATTGAGCAACCAGGATTGATTATATCGTCGCATGGCATAGTCCAGGTTGCCTTCTCGCATGAATTTTTCTGCCTGTGCATGCCATGCCTTGCTTGCAGCCTCGCGACTACCAAAACCTGCTGTGGCTTGCTTGATAAAATCTTCATCGGCTTTTTTAAGGAAATCCGGGCGAGGTACTTCTGGCTGACCATACATCGGGACATTGTCTATGCGCTGAGAACTATTTTGGCTCGTATCTGCTCGATATACTGGAAGTGGCGTCGCACAGCTAACAAGCAACAGAATGAGAACCGTGGCAAATGCCTGTAGAAATGTTCTTTGTTGTTGGCGCATCAATAATTCCTCTATGCTAACGACGAAATCAGCCAGAGCGTTGAGATCGGCTGTATCGATTCGTTATGTCATTTTCCAAACGTCTTTGGATCAAATCCCATCTCAAGAGCCCTGCGTTCCAGTTTCTTCCCAAGATCTGAAGGTTGTTTTTGCAATTCTTGAGCATATGCCCAGAAAACTATAGCTACGGATATCTTCTCATTACCCTCATATGAATGAGGTAAAGAATAGAGCCTTTCAACGTAAGGCGTACCTGCCTGATACTGTTCCTTCTGCCCGTAAACAGCGGCAAGCTCTGCAAGGCGACGACCAATCTTTTCGTGTGACGGGTTGGCTTGTTTATCCTCTATAGCCAATGACTCTTTGAAAAGAGACTCTGCCTCATCAAACTTGCCTAGTTGACGCTTTATTCTTCCGAGGTCATACAGCCTTATTGATTTTTGTTCATCTCCCAGGTTGCCAATATGCACATTTACTAAAGCCCGATAACAAGCTTCCTCTGCGATATCCAGCCTTCCAGCACGTTCAGCTTCAGCACACTGATCTCCGTACCTGATAGACGTAACTTGGTTGAGAGGATTTGCACAGCCAGACATGAGAGTAGGCACGAAAAGCAGCGATACAATCATAATTAGCTTGCTCATTTCATACTCCTTTTGACATAACGACGATCCCCGGGGCCAGGCCCTGATCTTCCATTTTCATTCCTGGAATTTAATGGCGCGCATATTGGAACCGTCCCTATTTACGATAAATAAATTTGGAGTGTCATATGTGTATAGCAGGTTACCACCATATTCATGAGTACTTAAAACAATTTTGCTGCCGTCATGCGAAAAAGACAGGTCTATTAACCCCCCGTATTGGCGCTCTGTGCTATTAGGTATTTTTCGCGCCTTTCGTGTTTTTAGATCCATGACAAACGCATTTCCTTTCCACTTAAAAAGTAAAGCGCTCCCATCCGGTGAAAATATTGGTTTGATATCTTCAGGGTGATCACACGATATGGGCGCTGCAAGTCCGAAAATAGGACTAATATCGGTTTCGCATTGATCAAACATATTTTCTGCAGACTCTGTATTTTCTGGATTATTAAGAGGAATTATCTCAAGTGAATAGTGAGAGAATTTTGAGTGAATTTCTGAAGTCATGTGCCGCACCAAGAGCCTTTTACCATCGGGATAAAGACTTAGATCAGTTAATAGAGGATAATTTCTGTGAGTCACTTGGGTTAACCCGGTGCCGTCGAGATTGATAGAATATATATCCCGCTTTTCCCACCGCTCCCTCGCCAAAAAGTACTTTTTATCATCATAAGACAATGCTCTGATGAAATATATCTTTGATCCGTCATGTGAAAATGCAGGACTAAAGTCATGCTGATGGCCTGATGTTAAACAGACTTTGCTGGAACCGTCTGATTTCATTATACACAGGCTTCCCCGCGAAGGATTATCTTGCAAGGACGTGAAAGCCACCGTTTTTCCATCCGGAGAATAAACGGGATCAGTATCATAGTCTCCAGGCTTGCTTAAGATAGTAAGTTTTGCTCCATTCACATCGACTTTATATATCTTGCTGAAACTTCGATTGTAGATAGTAAAAATAATTTCCCCTCCATCAGGGGAGAATTGCGGCGTCCGGAATTCATTATTTTCGTTTTCAAAATGGATTTTCGGTTGTAAATCCCGCACTCCTTCACCTTTAATAGCCGAGAATTTCATCCAGTCTGTATCCGCTCCCGCTATGGGAACTACCATAAAAGTGCCTGCAGCCAGCTCCTTAAATTGAATCAGCAAATCGTCGCCAGACTTTGATAACTTTATCGTCTGCCAACTCTCCGTCAATACTAGTCCACCCATATCAGTTCTTTTGGGTGGAGTATATATCAGCCATCCATCTTCACATTTGAAATCGCCGGCTTTTGTCGAAAGTGTTTTTTGCGCCAGAATTGACTTGTCTCGCCAGGCAGTTATTTGCAAGGAATCCTGGTCATTCTGTTGAAATGAGACATGGGTAGTTCTATAGAAAAGTACCCTGGATAATTCTAGATCTTTGGAAGCTTCTTCATGAAAAAAATACCACACCAGTCGCCTTTCAGCCTTATGCGCATCTTCCCCTATATTATTATACTCTCCAGCAATCTGAGGGCATGTATTGCCAGAAGACGATCTCGCTAATGCCCAATCTTGCGGCAATTTCTGGTATGAAACGCACGACGTAATCAATAATGAGGTAATAACGATGCAAAAAGGAATGAAAGAGGGCAGGCCTACCCGCTTCACAGTTTTATCCATTTTCCCCCCCTACCTGCCGACGCATCACTTTATCCGCCGTTGCCGTTAGCTGCGCCTCGACCCGGCGAACGGATTGCGAGACGCCTGACTCCTTGATCCCGCAATGCGCCCCGATCTCTTTACGTCGCAACGTCTTTCTCCGATATTGCCGTGCCTTGAGACGGGACCGCAACAATTTTCGTCAAAAAGGCTGAGAGCAGACCGCCTATATTGTCGCTTCCTTGCACCAGGAAATCAGGCGTGACTTTCACGTTTCCGGCGGCGATCTGCTTGGCAATCTCGATCGCGGTCACCCCCTGCTGACCGACAGCCTTGTTCTGGAGCTCGTAGGCCTTGGCTGTAGATTCTCCGATAGCGAGAATCCGCGACCCCTCCGCATCGCCCTTCGCCTTGATGCCGCGCGCCTCGCCTTCAGCCCGCAAGCGGATGCTCTCGGCCTCGCCTTCGGCAAAGCGAATCGTCTTCTGCTTGTTCTGCTCTGCGATCTTGACGCCGATCTCAGCCTCGACGAGGTTCTTCTGCTGATCCGCCTCGGAACGCGTCTTTTCCGTGGCAATTCGGGTCTGCTCAGCGCGCTGCTGTTCCTCGTACATCGCCTGCTGCTGTTGAGCGATGATCTTTTTCGTCTGCGTGTCCATGAGTTCCTGAGGCAGATTGATCTGGCAGATGAGGACGGAGACGCACTCAACATGGTATTTTTCAAGTTCCGCTTTGGCCCGCTCTTCAGCCTTGCGCTGCTCTTCCTGGCGATCCTGCATGAAGTTCATGGCCGACGTGGATGACGCCTGATTGCGGAAACTGGAGTCGATCATGGGATGAATGACGTGCAGGATCAGGTTTTCGATTGAACCGATCTTGGCGACCATGTAGGGCGCCTGATCGGGACGCACCCGGATGACGACCTTGACGGAAACGCTGATGGCAAAACCGTCCCTGGAGATGACCTTAAGGGGATCAAAACGCGTTTCCTTAGAGTCGTCCCAATCGATGGTGATGTTGGTCGTATCGACAATATAAGCCAGATAAGCCCGGCGATTCAGATAATAGACGCCCGGCCCAGCAACTTCTTGCTGGATGCCCCGAAATCCCTTCGGTACGACGTAGCGCTCGATTCCTGTTTCGTATCGCTTTTCAATTTCGCTATAAGCGTCGCTTCCCGGCACTGCGCCTTCATGCTTCGCCATCTCCTCGATCGCGCGGCGTACTTGAACCGGCTCTTCCCCCACGTTCGAAACAACGACGGCAACCTGCCCCCTCTCAACAACAGCGACATCATCGAGTTCGATCTCGAAGATCAGGGGATTGATGTAGTACGTCCCCGGCCTCAGGACATCGAATTGTGGCCCGCGCTGGCCGCCGGCAATCAAGAACTTGGAGGCATCCTGAAAATCGTTATGACCGGTTACCGGCTTGGCAACATATTCGCTGTCCGGCAGCGGTTCACCATCCAAAGCGGTGATGAGACCGACTTTGGTAGCAGGCACAACCGTGGCCTCGCGCACTTCCGTGTGAAAAAGATCGGTATTGATACGATACGTCCCCGGCAACAGGATATCGATCTGGGGCCCTTTCTGACCACCATTGGCCAGAAAGACCTCGCCATTTTCAAAACTGAAATGCCCTTCGACCTTTTTTCCTAGCAGACGACCGGCAGGAATGGCATTTCCATCCATGGACGTGACGATGCCGATCTTGCCCGTTTCAATAATCTGGGCTGATTCTTTTCTAACCAGAAAGAGGACCGGATTGATTCGATAGGTACCAGGCGGGAGGATTTCGATCTGCGGTCCCTTCTGACCACCGCTTTTTAGAAAGGTGCTACCATCCTGAAAAGAATTGTGTCCTTCGACCACCCGCGCGAAGATTCTTCCTGGAGGCACAGGATCGCCGTCGATCGACTCTATGATACCAACCTCTTTTTCAGCGATTGTCGTGAAGGGGTATTTCTTTGGTTTGTACAGAAAGGGAATGAGGAAGTGCAGCCCCGGCCCGAGCGTCCGCGCCTGAATACCGACTTCATCAGCCTGCGCGATCACGCGCCCCTGTGGCATGCCCTTGCCGAGATACTTGCGCTCGATGACAGCAAGTTCAGTCCCCCCAACAAGGACAACAGACTTCCATACAAGAAAGACAACGGCAGCAGTCAGAATGTAGGGCCAGAAAGACAGAATCCAGAAAATAAACTCCAGCATGAAGGGACCTCCTGAAAATAGTTATTCGAAATTACTTCTCCTTTGACCTATATGCTCACCAATCAATTTCAACTCCGTAACAATACGCTAACGTGAGCCAACAACGTCCCCTTTCGCCGGCTCTCATCAATGTGGGGCTGGCACAAAAATACCGAGATGATATTGCGTACCGTATGTTTGCTCCATCACAACAACACCAACGCCATCATTAACGGCAACCAACTTCGCTGTATAGCTCGTCGCGATGGTTCGTGTGAAGACAGGATTGCCTGGATTTGATATGTCAAAGACCCTCACGCCGGTGCCATCGGCAGCGTATAGGTAACTGTCATAAACCGCTACGTCTGTAACACTGGTCTGGGCGGGTATTGTCTGTGTAACAGAAGGACTGACGGGGTTGCTGACATCCAAAACCCTTAGCCCCTGGGTTTTGTCAGCGATGTACGCGGTACTTCCCGAGATAGCGATACGCGCATGATCCACAAGGGACCAGGCGTTATTGGCGGCATTCAGTACAATCGGACTTGTCGGCGTTGTCACATCGATCGTTTGCAGTCCTTCAAAACTCGATGAGTTGTTGTAGGATAGAAATACATCGTTTCCCGCCTTGGCTAATCTTCCACCCGTTGCAATATTCGCGGTACCCAAAATGCTTGCAACAGGTTGGACAGACATATCGATTATATGCAGTTGAGGCTGGAGATTGTCCTTGGAGATGTAAGCGATATTGCCCTCCAGTAATACATCACTGGCCTCCATTGATAGTTCCGAAATCTTGAGCGGATTCGATGGATCCGATGTATTGTAGAATCCAACGGCACCTGCACCTGGAACATACTGACACCAGCCATTGCAAAGTGGCGTTGCTGCTAACAGCATCCGGTTGCCGGAGACCGCCACTCTGTATATGCTGCCCAAGGTACCTGTGTTCGCGGCAAAGGTTTGAACAACAACCGGGGAAACAGGGTTGTTTATGTCCACGATGGATAAATCGCCATCGGCGATATAGCCGATCTTGTTACTTAGAGCAAGGCCCGTTGGCGTGGAGCTGAACGGCAGCGACGACACGATGGTCCAATTCTCGACTGTCGGCTGCGGTACGGATTGTGCGGTCGTACCATTGCCACCTCCGCCACAAGCAAGAAGTATCCATGGAACAATTAGAACAATAAGTAATTTGGTCATGAATCTCATGAATCGACTTCCCACGATAAAGGTCACTCCAATATCCAGATCCAGGGACGTTGTTGCCTTTGTGAACTTACGATCCCCTCACACGTCTGATGTTCTGTTTTATGCTGACGGTGAATAACAGTTTTTCCAGCTCATGTGGTCAAGAAAGTCCCGAGACATTCAGCTTTATCTTTTCACACGTTGCGCTTTCGGCTATTGAACCGCTTTCATGAACTCCGGATCTCTCAGCAATTGCTCAACATTTAGTTTGATAGTCTCGTTGAGAGCGCCAAATGGGTTTACAAACTTCGCGGTTCTGCGTTGGACGACCTTTTCTGACTCAAAGAGCACCTTATTTTCTGCCATATCTTTAACCGCGTAGCGTACTTTGAGAGACCAGTCAACATTGAATCCCAAGTCGTCGATTAGGAACTCTGAAATGTCACCAAGCAGCAAACGGTTTTTGTTATCGAGTTTTACTCCGACAAAACGAAGTTCTGCAAAAAGTGCATCTCGAAAGAAGTCCTTGACATCTCGGTCGATTTCTATCTTCCCAAGTGCAGTATTTTTGATCTGATTCTTTGCCACTGCGCCATTGTCACACGGGAGGTAGCGAAAGTCTCCAACACAAACCGATCCGGTCGCGGAAAGAACCGAACTAGGCGCATAGTTTACTGGTGCCGGTGCTGTAGCACAACTAGCCAAAATACCCACAGCAAATAAGGCAAGTGCCCCCTTAAAAGTCATTCGAGCGATGTTCATTAATTGATCTCCTTCCTTAAGATTTGATAAGAGTTGTTAGACTGACGCGGACCTACCCCCATTGTTAGTGCCGATCAGTCGGAGTGAGTGTCCACGCATATAAGCATAGGGTGAAATACCTATAGCGCCCAAGAGGATAGCCACCGTAAGGATAGAAATAAATAGCGCATTATTTTGTCGTTTTTCTTTTAAAATCATGTTCATTTTTTACCGAGTAGCTGTTATCACTTTTTTAGTTTAAAATCTATTATATCCTACAAGAATCTCTTCTCAGTCTCTACTCAGCTTCGTTTTTCCGGGTCACTTTGGTCTGGCAAAAGCTTTCCCGCAATTTTGAGCATGTCCATAAATAACGTTGTGCAAGATAGCGCCGGGGTTTGCGTCAGATTTTTCTTGCTCTATTGAACAAAACCAGAGTGCTAGGAAAGCTGCGTTGAGGATTTTACGATTGAATACGCGAAAGATGGCGTGAAGATGGGATGCGGGATAGCGAGGTTATTTACGGACATGCTCTCAAAGAAGATTTTTCGATTTTTCAGCAAAAACTCCTTGCAATATCTTGTGCCATCGCTATTATGCTCACACTATATGTAGTGCACGGAGGGGAGCATAAGCATGTACGAGAGAATCAAGAAGCGTGACGGCAGGTTAGTGCCATTTAATGCTGAAAAGATCACCAGCGCCATCGCCAAGGCCGGAGGCGCTACCGGCGAATTCGACATGGCCGTTGCCCGGAAGCTCACCATCAAGGTTCTTTCCCTGGGTGAAACCCTTTTCGGGGACAGCGTTCCTTCGGTCGAAGAGTTTCAGGACATCGTCGAAGAGGTCCTGCTGTCTTCCCCCTACCGTAAAACAGCCAAGGCCTATATCATCTACCGCGATCAGCATGCCCGTCTGCGCGATCTCGCCAACAACCTCGAGATCGACATGGTCGATCAGTACCTGAAGAAAACGGACTGGAAGATAAACGAAAACAGCAATATGGACTACTCGCTTCAGGGGTTGAACAACTACATCTCCTCTGAGGTCAGCAAGGTCTACTGGCTCAATGAAATCTATCCTCCCGCGGTCAAGAAGGCCCATTCCGATGGGGATTTTCATATCCATGACCTGAGCCTGCTGTCTGTTTACTGCGTGGGCTGGGATCTCCAGGACCTTTTGCGCGAGGGGTTCAAGGGAGCATCCGGCAAGGTAGAAAGCCGTCCTGCCAAGCATCTTCGCAGTGCGCTGGGGCAGATCGTCAACTTCTTCTACACCCTCCAGGGCGAGGCAGCGGGCGCTCAGGCCTTCTCCAACTTCGATACGCTGCTGGCGCCGTTCATCAAATACGATGGCCTCACCTTCAAGGAGGTCCGACAGGCGCTCCAGGAATTCATCTTCAATATCAACGTGCCTACGCGGGTCGGCTTTCAGACGCCCTTTACGAATGTCACGCTCGATGTCACGGTGCCCAAGTACTTCGCTGACCAGAACGTCACGATCGGCGGCGAACTCAAACCTGAGACGTACAAGGAATTCCAGCAGGAGATGGATCTCTTCAACCTGGCCTTCCTGGAGGTCATGGCCGAGGGCGACGCCAAGGGGCGGGTCTTCACCTTTCCGATTCCTACGTACAACATCACCAGGGACTTCGACTGGGACAACAAGAATCTCGAATATCTCTGGGAGATGACCTCGAAATACGGCGTTCCGTATTTCTCGAACTTCGTCAATTCGGATATGAGTCCGGAGGATGCGCGCAGCATGTGCTGCCGGCTGCGGATCGACAACCGCGAGCTGGAAAAACGCGGCGGCGGCCTCTTCGGCTCCAATCCGCTGACAGGCTCGGTCGGCGTTGTTACAATCAACCTGCCGCGGATCGGCTATCTCTCGAAGTCGGAAGTGGAATTCATGCAGCGCCTGGAAGACATGATGCTGGTCGCCAAAGAGAGCCTGGAGATCAAGCGGAAGGTTCTCGAAAATTTCACCGACGGCAACCTCTATCCCTATACGCGCTACTACCTGCGAGACGTGAAGGCTCGCTTCGGCTCCTACTGGAAGAACCACTTCTCGACGATCGGCCTGGTGGGCATGAACGAGGCCTGTCTGAACTTCATGGGCAAGACGGTGGGCGATCCGGAGGGACGCGATTTTACGATCCGCGTACTGGACTTCATGAAGAAAAAGCTCGTCGAATTCCAGGAAGAAACGGGCAACAACTACAATCTGGAAGCAACCCCGGCCGAGGGAACCTCCTACCGGCTGGCCCAGATCGACAAAAAGATGTATCCGGAGATCGTCTGCGCCAACGACAAGGAATGCGGCGGAGAACTCGGCGAGGTCTTCTATACCAATTCAACGCAACTGCCAGTCAACTTTACGGACGACATCTTCGAGGCCCTCGATCTGCAAGACAGGATTCAGAGTCAATATACGGGTGGCACGGTGTTCCACACCTTTGCCGGGGAGAAGATCGACGATCCCAGATCCGTGAAGGCTTTCACGAAAAAGGTCTGCGATAACTACACCCTGCCCTATTTTACCTTTACACCGACCTTCAGCGTCTGTCCGTCTCACGGCTATATTGCGGGTGAACAGCCGGAGTGTCCGACCTGTGAAACGGATTGCGAGGTCTACTCGCGCGTGGTGGGCTATCTGCGGCCCGTCAAGCAGTGGAACAAAGGCAAACAGGCGGAGTTTAAGATGAGACGGGTCTTTGCCGTTTAGCAGGCTGTTACCCCCCCATCTGCTGTGTTGCGCTGCATACCTCATCGCTCAACGTATTTCAATATACGCCTCGCGATTCGGTTTTTGCGACGCCGTGCATCTGTGCATTTTTGAACAGCCTGCGAATCTGGTAGTCTTTCAACAAGGTGAACGGCGGGTGAAACGACTCTTTCTCCTGCATCAGCGCTCAGAATCTGGATTTATTGATTTACCGGAGCAAGAATGATGATCGGCGCGCTACAGAAGTTCTCCCTGATTGATTATCCGGGCAGGGTGTGCGCGATCGTCTTCACCCTGGGCTGCAATTTTCGCTGCCCTTACTGCCACAACCCCGAACTCGTCGTTCCGGAGGACTATCCCAAAGGCCTTACAGAGTCGGACGTGCTCGACTTTCTCGAAAAGCGCCGTGGCAAACTCGACGCTATTTCCATCACCGGCGGTGAGCCTACGTTACACGAGATTCTGCCGGAGTTCATTGAAAGGGTCAAAGCGCTGGGTTACGCCGTCAAGCTGGATACGAATGGCTCTCGGCCGGAGCGTATCGAAGCCCTGATCCGGCGGAACCTTGTTGACTATATCGCCATGGACGTTAAGGCGCCTATGGCCAAGTACGCCAGTGTTTCCGGTGTCCTGGTTGACCTCGACGCTATTTTTCAAAGCATTCGCATCATCCGCGACAGCGGCATCGACTATGAATTCAGGACAACCGTCTTAAAGGAATTCGTTGACGCCGATGACCTTGTAGAAATCGCTCACGAAATCACAAACAAGGCTGTATCGCCGATCAAACGCTTCGTCGTCCAGAACTTCGTTCCCAACAAATCTCTGAATCCATCATTTGGTGCACGGATGGCGTATTCAGGAGAAGAATTAGAAGATATGCGGGCTCGTCTCAAACAGATTCTTCCGGTGGTTGCGATCAGATAAGGATTTCAAGGTAGGCTTTCACAACCCATAACCGACTGCCGGATCAATCCCGGCGACGGTTATATTTGAAGCAACTTCCCTTATACTGCTTGGCGTACTTCTTCATTTCGGAAGCGGCTTCTGTTATCTCTCCATAATGGCTGATCGTTTTCAGGCGCGTATCGGTGACACCGATGGAGAGGGTCATGATCGGAAAGGTCCGAGAGATTCCCTGACGGTCAACAGACTGAATGCATCCCTGGTCCCGGTCCTCTGGATCGTAGATAGACGGAATAATCCGGTCGAAAGCCGTCACAATGTCCACAGCAATCGCCTCGGCGGGTTCGATGTCCGAGATAAACACAAAGTCGTCGCCACCGATATGCCCGACAAAACTGTTTTGGGACTGACGGCTGCGTACGATGTTCAGGATCAGGCGTCCGGTGATCTTGATAACCTCATCGCCCCGGCTAAAACCGTATTTATCATTGAAGGGCTTGAAGTAATCCAGATCCGCGTAGCCGAAGGCAAAGGGCTCGGCGCGATCCAGGCGCTCCTGGATCTGTCGGTTGATGGAGATATTTCCCGGCAAACGGGTTAATGGATTGATTTCCACCATACGTTCGGAACGAAGCATGCAGAGATTGACGCGAGAAAGGATCTCTCCTTCGACCTCCTCCACCCGGATATAATCATCCACCGGCAGGTTGCTCCAGTCCTCAGGGGCCTTAGCCGGCCAGATCGCGAGAATCGGCAGTTGGCTGAAGATCGGCTCCTCCTTGAGGTCTCGCAGGAGTCCGGCCGTGACGGCGTCGTCCGGATGCAGTTCGAGCACGATCAGATTGGGGATCGAATTGTAGATCACATCAAGCGCATGCTGCATGGCGCTGAAATGGAAGGTTTTGAAGGCGTGCCGCAAGGGCCCCTCAATCAGGTTCGTCAGGACGATGTCCCGCGAGACAATGATGATCGTCTTCATCCCTCGGCTTACGCCTCTTCCGTATCGTTTATTGTTTCCGTATGAGCCTCTTCGATGGCTTTCAGGATGTCCAAATAATCGTCATCCGAAAAAGCCAGCAACTCGTATGCTTCGGGGTGAACGGACGGCACCAGCTTTCCCCCCGCAAAACCGATTCCCCGACCCCGAACCAACACGTCCGCCATATGCACGATCGCCGTCTCCACGGGAGCAAATTGCGATAGCTTGGGGCTATGATGATGTTCAATAACCTCCGTCAGGTTACGGGGAAAACGCCACTTCTCCGCAAGCCAGTAGCCGACTGTTGCGTGTGATTCGGAAAACAAGCGTTTTTCAGCCTCATAGATGCTGATCCCCTCCTGTTCAGCATGATTCTGAGCGACCTCGTATTCTTTTGGAAATTCAAGAGCCAGTATAACCTTCCCGATGTCGTGCAAAAGGGCCGCCACAGAAACTTCTTCAGGCTCCTTGAGCCCCTTACGCTGCGCCATGACTCGTGCGGCAACCGCACAGGCCAGTGAGTGTTCCCGCAGACCGCCCATAGCCTTCTGCATGACCTCAAAGACGGAGACCCCAAGAAGCAACCCCTTAACGACATTGAGCCCCAGAAGCATAATCGCATGTGAAACCGAGGAAATGCGCCCCGGAAAACCGTAAATCGCCGAATTGACCATCTTGAGAATCTTACTGGTCAACGCCGGATCTTTGGAGACAAAGGCCGTTATTTCATTCAGGGAAACCTGAGGATTTTCGATAATGACGGAAAGGCGCCTGAGAACGCCGGGGATCGTCGGCAGGGCGCTGATATTTTCGACGCGGTTGCGGAGGATCTCCGCATTAATGTTACTCATACAGTCCCTCAATGTGCTGCCGGATGATGCGTTTCAGATCTGCCATATAGGGTTTATCCTGAGACTGTTCGAAACGCTCATCAAGCTCCGCAAGAAGTTGTTCCTTGGGGATTTGCGGAAGCTCGGGACCATCGATCCAGATCCCCGTCAACTCCATGTCCTGGATACGCCGGACCCAGGTTTCCGTTAACTCGGTCCCTTCGCCGAGCAGAACGATTCCTGCCTTGTTCAAAACCGGCTTCATTAAAATCATTCCAGGCTGCAATTTATCTGCAGACACTTTTGGCATGATCATCTCCCGTATAACGCTGAAGACATTATTTTGATTGGCTATCCGAATCGATGGGACGACCCACCCGTATTTAAGATACCAATCACATGTATCGGTTTATCTCTTGACCGACTTTAACCAGATTTTTTTTTACATGCAATGGGAATTACTCAACGGTACTGAAGAGTTCAAAGCGGGGTAGGAAGGCAAATATGGAGGGCGATCCGGGATTTGAACCCGGGACACCTGGCTTCGGAGGCCAGTGCTCTATCCACTGAGCTAATCGCCCTTTGTGTGGCAAGATACCGTGAGAACGCTTGGTTGCAATCTTGGAATCGTCTTCCCGAAGCCCGGACACGCCCTCGTTTCAAAGTGCATTGTCTTTGCCATTTTTTCCGAGGCCTGTCAACTTAAATTAAGCTTCCATAAAGGCTTCCCGTCATAAATCTCTTTAGATATTAGCAAGCTACGGCACTAAAACGAATGTTCAAACCACGAAGAAAGGGGGGGCGACAACACACCGACACCATTACGGCAGAAGCTGCGCCAATTTTTCCTCAATCGACGGGCAGTTGATACAGACGACCTTACCAGTCCGGTCAATCAGGACCTTTGTTGGAACACCGATGACACCGTAACGCTGGGCGATCTCGCCGTCATCGTCCAACAATACCGGAAAGACGAGTTTCTTTCTATTCGCAAAGGCCAGTACTTTTTCCCTGGACTCCAAAATGTCTATATTGAGTAAAACAAGCCCCTTTTGAGAGTATTTTGCGTGAATCTCCGTTATCTTGGGAATTTCCGCCACACAATAAGGACACCACGTTGCCCCGAAAAGCAAATAGACCACTTTGCCTTTATAGCCCGATAGCGAAACATATTTCCCTGTGAGATCTTTGAGCGCAAAATCCGGTGCAACCTCTCCCGCCTGGAGGCCCCAAGCGACATCCGAAATTCCAAGCATGAATACAAGAAAGATCAAACTATAGACGGCTCTTCTTTTCATAACGAGCTTCTCAGCCCCCTTCAAAATATGACAGATTTAGATAAGTGCTTCTCCCATCTTGATGAGGTAGTACTCTCCCACTGCTGCGAGCAACAAGCCAAACCCCTTTTCAACGTAAACCACCCAGCGCCCGCTTTTCGGCATACGTCTGAGCATTGCCGAAAAAACACCTGGAACAATGAGAAGCGTCCCCATGCCGAAGGCAAAAATGAATAGAAGGAGCATCCCACCGAGGACACTCTGACCTGTTGCGACCAGCGTCAACAAAACGAATAGAACGGGCGTCGTGCAGGGGCCTATGAGCAGACCAGAAGTTGCTCCCATAATGAAACTGCTCATGAAACCGCTCGAGCGTGTTGACTGGAATCGAACGATGGAGGGCGGAAGGTGAATGTTGATTTTAAAGAGGCCCATCATCGAAAGGCCCATCAGAAAACAAACATTGCCTATAACAAAAAACGTCCAGGGACTTGACTGAACTCGGCCGAACAATTTTCCGGTCAGCGCCGTAAAAGCCCCTAAGGCAGCATAGACCAAGGCCATACCCACAACGTAAACAACAGATAACCCAAAGACCTTCAGACCGGACTGAGGCTTTCTACTGCCGAAGAACCCTATGATAATCGGTATCACCGGATAAACACACGGCGTCAGCCCAACCAGTAACCCGGCAAGATAAGCACCTCCGCAAGCAAGTGGAAATGGACCACGCACAAGAACTTCCAATTGAGCGCTCAAACCTTCAATCATGGGCGCACTATAATCTCTCAACTCTTTTGTTGCAAGGGTTTGTTTGTTAGTTCAAGCGCTGAAGCCACGCATCAATTTGAACGGCCGTGTCTCTCTTTTCATGAGAAAGCGCGGAAAAATATTTGCATCTTGGTTGCATTTCTTCTATGCTTCTCCTATGGAAACGCATTGTAACGCAGCTGACATCTTGATGAAATCGCGGCTTAGCGTGACCGCACACCGACTTCAAGTCCTGTCAATCCTGGTTGGGACCATGAAACTCATGAGTTCAGCACAGATCGCAGATCGGTTGAGGAAATGCAGTACGATCAACCGCGTTACGCTTTATCGAATGTTAACGACCTTTAAAGATGCTGGAATCATCCGGGAAATCACGCCTGCAAATGGCCCCAAGCTGTACGAAGTAGCCTGCCGGCACAATCCCATACATCCTCACTTCTTTTGCGTCAAATGCCAGACCACGGCTTGTCTTCCGTCTATAGCGACGACGCGTTTTCTAAAAAGAGTTGCCAGCGCCTCTATGGCCATTGACACCATCTCTATTCACTTATCGGGAGTCTGCGCCAAATGTCATACCCACAACTGAAAACTGCCTTTACGCTTTTTATTCTTTTGTTTATCTTGCTAGGCGCCGCGACCTTGTCATTTGCTGCGGGCGGCAAAATTAAGGTCATCGTCAGCATTCTGCCACAGGCCTACTTCGTTGAGCGAATCGGGGGCGATAGGGTATCGGTGCAGGCCGTCATGCCCAAGTATGCGGACCACGATACCTTCGATCCGACGCCCAAACAGCTTATCGCCATTTCCCAGGCCGATGTCTATGTTAAGATCGGGCTGCCTCATTTCTATTTTGAGTCAAAATACGTGGATCCACTGATTCGCAAACACCCGGGACTCACAATAATCGACATGTCGAAGGGCATTGCACCGCTGCCCGACGATCCGCACATTTGGATCGCGCCCCATACCGTTAGAATATCCGCAATGAACATCTATCAAGCGCTTGCCGAAAGGTATCCCTCCGACGTGCCATGCTTCAAAAAAAATTTGGATGCCTTCCTGAATGACATTGAAGCGCTTGATGTAAAACTCGGCACTCTCTTTGAGGATCGAAAAGGCGCCGCCTTCATGATTTTTCATCCCGCCCTCGGCTACCTTGCCGAGCGTTATCGCCTTAAGCAGATCGTCATTGAAAAAGAAGGAAAATCGCCTAGCGCGCAGTATCTGCGCAATCTGATCCACCAAGCAAAAGAGCGAAAGATCCCGGCGATCCTGGTTCAGAAAGGATTCGATCACAAAAGCGCCAGTGCAGTCGCCACGGAAGCAGGTTCCCGTTTGATCGAAATCGACCCGTTGGAAAAAGACTGGCTGACCAATACCTGGCAGATGGCCCAAAAAACGAAAGAGGCGCTGGGACAGTGAGAAAAATCATCGAGGTGCAAAATCTTACCTTCGGCTACGCATCGCAACCGGTCTTGTTGGATGTCAATCTCGACATCTACGAACGCGACAACCTCCTCATTATCGGTCCGAACGGCGGGGGCAAGTCTACCCTTCTGAAGCTGATCATGGGAATCCTCCACCCTTGGAGTGGAAACATTCAATGCCATAACGGGAACAGGAACCGCCTTGGCTATGTGCCTCAGTATGCCGAGTTCAACAGGAACTTTCCTATCACTGTTCTGGACATGGTGATGACCGGCTTCATTTATTCCGGAAATTTTTTCAAACCGCGCCAGCGGGAACATCTCCTGAAGGCAGAAGCGGTCATAGAGCGGTTGGCACTTGCGGGAGTTCGACATCACAATATCAATGACCTCTCCGGAGGTCAACGTCAGCGGCTGCTCATCGCCCGTGCGCTTGTATCGGAACCAGTCGTGCTCTTTCTCGATGAACCTACAACATCCATAGATGCGGTATCGCAACTCAACCTGCTCGAATTCATCGGGGAACTGAATCAAACCACCGCTATTGTGGTCATTACCCACGATCCGACGCCTTTTGTCAAATCGTATCGCCATGTGGCCTGCGTCAATCGTACGCTCTTCTACCATGATCGCGGCAATCTGGATGTAAACTCGCTCGAACAGGTTTACGGCTGTCCTGTTGAACTGCTTGGGCATGGGATACCGCATGTTGTTCTTCATGATCATGAATAGCGGCTGGCGCCGCAGTTGATAGCGAATAGTGAACAGCAAACAGCGTACGACACCGCCGCGACAAAGTGAGACGTAAAGAGTGACAACTCGCAAAAATCTAAAAAAGGCGTCATTGCGAACGAAGTGAAGCAATCTCATAAATCAAGAGAGTTAGATTGCCTCGTTTCGCTCGCAATGACAGGCACAAGAAAGTCGTTTATCGAATGGATTTTCTAAATTACGAATTCATGCAGAATGCACTGTTGGCGGGGGTTTTTGCCAGTATCGTCTGTGGTGTCATCGGCCCGTTTATCGTGGCGAAACGGATGGTGTTTATTAGTGACGGTTTATGCCACACGGCATTCGGCGGTCTCGGATTGGCCTATTGGCTTGGATTGAACCCGCTCTACGGGGCATTTGGTTTCGCCGTTGCAGCTGCCGTCGCCATAGGATTTCTTGAGGAAAAGAAGCTCTACCAGAATGACCTTCTGATTGGAATCGTCTGGGCAGTTGGCATGGCGGTTGGACTCACTTTTATCTACCTGACACCCGGCTTCGCCCCCGATCTGATGACTTTTTTGTTCGGCAACATTCTGACGGTGTCACGATCCAGCATCCATATCTTTTTTGCGCTGGTACTGATTGTCCTGGGAACGGTCACGGTCTTCTTCAGGGGATTCATCGCTATCACCCTGGACGAGGAGTTCGCTATCACGCGGCGCCTCCCCGTACGCGCCCTGTATACCGGCCTGATGATCCTGGTGGCCCTGTCTATCGTCATGCTGATTCAAGTCGTCGGAATCATCCTTGTCATTGCGCTCCTGACCATCCCCGTAGCGGTCGGCAACGAACTGTCCCAGCGCTTTGCTCAGGTTATCCTGATTTCTATTCTGACAGGAATAGGGATGTGTCTCGCAGGTCTTTTCGTTTCTTACACCGTCGAGTTTCCATCAGGGCCCGCCATTATCCTGATTGGTGGCATCATCCTGGGATTCGTCAAGGGCATTCTATGGCTGCGCAGAAAAATACGGATTGGACGGATTTAAAAAAGAGGGAGCATGCCGCAGCACGCTCCCCAAAGAACGATAGTGAGAAACTGATCAGATTATCTCTTGTTAATTGCCTCTTTCAACTCTTTGCCAACCTTGAAGAAAGGAAGCTTCTTGGGGGCGACCTGGATATTACTTCCCGTCTTGGGATTTCTGCCGGTATAAGACTCATACTCCCTAACAACGAAGCTACCGAAACCCCTGATTTCGATCCTGCCGCCCTCTTTGAGCTCATCGACAAAGCCATCAAAAACCAGGTTGATCACATCCATCGATCTCTTTTCGGTCATATTCTCTTTTTTACTCAAAGCCTCGATTAACTCAGACTTGTTCATAGATCCCCCTTAGAGTCAAAATACCGTGAACATCCAGCTAGATACACACAGGCAACAAACTATAGTTGCAATCCAATGGGATTGTCAAGATAATTTTGTATGGTTTTCAATCCGTCATGGAAAGCAATCTTCTGATTTCGTTCGGTTTCAGATATCGGTATTCACCTTCCTGCAATTTCCCCAAGTCCATATTCCCAAAAGCAATCCGTATCAGCCTGACAACCGGATGACGAAGCGCCTCAAAATAGCGCCGCAGAATTCGGTTGCGCCCCTCATGAATCGTCACGCGCAACCAGCAGCTTTTATCATTGACCTTCTCGACATCCAGGGACGTCGGTTTGAAATGCCCATCTTCCAAAACGACGCCCTGGTGCATGCTGTGAAGCTCCGTCCTTGTCGGATTTCCCTTTACCTTGACGAGATAAGTCTTCGGAATCCGGTACCGCGGATGCTGGAGTTTTTGCGCAAAATCGCCGTCATTGGTCAGAAAGATCAGCCCCTCTGAATCGTAATCCAGGCGACCGACTGGAAAAATCCGCTCAGCAACGTCACGAGTGAGATCGGTGATAATGGGGCGTCCCTCAGGATCACTCAGTGTCGTAACATAGCCTGACGGCTTGTTGAGTATCAGATAAATGCGGGAAACCTCCGTCAAAACAAGCTTGCCGTCGATTCGGATTTCATCGGCGGCCGATGCCTTCGTGCCAAGCTCGCGCACGACGACGCCGTTGACCGAGACGCGCCCCTGCCGGATCATTTCCTCGGCAGCGCGCCGCGAGGCAACCCCGGCACTGGCAATCAACTTCTGGAGCCGTTCACTCAACCGTCGTCTCCTCTTCTGCCGCTTCCGTCAAAGAACTGTTTTCCTCCTCATCAACCCTTGACGGTTCTGAGGGCTCATCGAAGGGCAGTTCCTCCGAATCCGATGCATCCTGCCGCTTCAGTTTTTCCTCCGCCTCATAGGCTTCCTGGAGTTCCTTCAATTCGCGCAGGGTGGGCAGTTCCGAAAGATCTGGCAAATTGAAGACCTCCAGGAACCGCTTCGTTGTTCCGTAGAGCATCGGCTTGCCGGGTACGTCCTTGCGCCCGACCATGCGCACGAGTTTCTTGTCCAGGAGCCCCCTGAGCGGCCCGCTCACATCGACGCCGCGGATCCGTTCGATATCAGTTTTGACGACCGGCTGGCGATAGGCGATGATCGCGAGGGTTTCAAGGGCGGGTTGCGAAAGGGCGGCGGGCTTGCCACCCTTCATCTTCTTCACCCAGGCGCTCCAGTGCGGATTCGTCCGGAACTGATATCCGCCGGCAACCTCTTGCAGCAAAAGCCCCCCCTGACGATCCTCGTACTCTTTCACCAGTTCCGAGAGCGCCTCCGTAATGAGTTCCCGTTCGCAATCCTCTATGATTTCCCGGATTCGTGCAACAGGAAGCGGCGCATCCGAGGCGAAGATCAATGTTTCTATGATGGCTTTCAAGTTTTCCATGCCGTTGGTTCCCGTTTGCTCCAAATCGTATTATGCCCCCGATGTTTCTCCATCTCCATCGTGCGCCGTAGCCCCCTCTGACGTTGTGTCCGCTGTGGCTTCTCCAGACGCCTCCTCAAAAGAGAGATCCTCGGAAGGCGATGCATCGACAGCCGGGAAGACCCGGATTGTCCCGAACGGATCGACCTGAAAGACACGGATCGCTTTCAACTTCATCAGTTCGAGGATGGCCAAAAACGTATAAACAATCTGCCTGCGCCCGGTATTCCCTTCCAGCAGATCGTCAAATGTCAGATCCTTCACGGCGTTCAAACGGTCCATGATTTCGCTGATCCGGTCGGAAAGCGATATCCGTTCCAGATCGAACTCGATCATCTCCTCCTTCTTCATCCCGGACAGCACCTTGCGGAATGCCTGGATCAGATCGAATAGATCGAGTTCGACAACCCCCTCCTCGTCGTCGGCAGATTCCGATTCCTCGACCGGATAGTCGCGTTTGAAAACATCCCGTCCCAGGATGGGCCGTGTCTCAAGCGTTGCAGCCGCCTCCTTGAAGGCCTGATATTCCAGCAACTGCCGGACCAGTTCGGCGCGCGGGTCTTCCGCCTCCTGATCGGCCGCCTCGCTTTCGTCCACGGGCAGCAGCATCTTCGACTTGATGAGGATCAACGTCGAGGCCATCACCAGGTATTCTCCTGCGATATCCAGATTCAGCGCCTTCATGGCCTCGACGTGCTGAAGATATTGCTCCGTAATGACGGCAATCGGGATATTGTAGATATCGATATCGTTCTTCTTGATCAGCGTTAGCAGCAGATCAAGTGGGCCTTCGAAGATGTCGAGTTTGATTTCGTAAGTCATATATTCGGTTTTCAGTCCTCAATTGCCGGTTTCCAGATAAACAGTAAATCAAGAAGCCATCCGATAACCGGCAACCGTCAACCGGCCACTTATATTCTTACCGCATCCCTGGCGGCCGCCATCGTTTCCGCAGCGATCTGACGAGCGCGCCGATTACCGTCCTCGATAACGGCCTCGACCTCGGAGCGATTCGCACGGTAGTAATCCTGACGCTCGTGGATCGGCTGAAGTTGTTCGTTGAGACGTTCGAGAAGTCGTTTTTTGCACTCCACGCATCCGATCTGCGCCAGCGGGCAATCACGCTGAATAGCGGCCACGTCGGTATCGGAGCTGTAGATCTTGTGGAAGGTAAATACATTGCAGATCTCGGGACGACCCGGATCCTTGCGCCGCAGCCGCTGTGGATCTGTGAACATCGATTCGACCTTCTTCTTAAGATCGTCGCCGCGATCGCTCAGATAGATGGCGTTATCGTAGGACTTGCTCATCTTTCGTCCATCGATGCCCAGCAGCTTCGGAACCTCTGCCAGAATCGGGTCCGGAACGGGGAAGAGTTCGCCATAGAGGTAATTGAACCGCCGGGCGATCTCACGGGTCAGTTCGATGTGCGGCAGTTGATCCATTCCGACCGGCACGGCATTGGCCTTGTAGATGAGGATATCGGCCGCCTGAAGCACCGGATAGCCCAAGAACCCGAAGGTGGAGAGATCCTTCTCGATCAGCTCGGCCTTCATCTCCTTATAGGTCGGATTGCGCTCCAGCCAGGGCAGCGGCGTAATCATGGAGAAGAAAAGGAAGAGCTCGGCATGCTCCTTCACGTTCGACTGCACGAAGAGAGTGCTCTTCGCCGGATCCAGACCACAACTCAACCAGTCGATCACCATGTCGGCGACGTTGGCACGGATGTTCTCCGTGCTGCCGTAATCGCTCGTCAGAGCGTGCCAGTCGGCGACAAAATAAAAACAATCGTAATCGCCTCCGTTCTGGAGATCGATCCAGTTGCCGAGGGCACCCAGAAGGTTGCCCAGATGCAGTTTCCCCGTCGGCCGCATACCACTCAGAATTCTCTTCTTGCCCACGTAACCCTCACAGCGTCATGATTGTTATTCGGCGCGCAAAGCCTCACCGAATCCCCGATCCTTTCAGAAAATTGTCCAAGGATAAGAAGGATGAGCAGACATACCAGAAAGCCCGGGACATGTCAAACGACAGACCAAAGGCGCCCCGCTCGATAAAGGTCCCGTCTGACCGTCGCAGCATCCTCTGTTGTATTCACCCTTCAAATCTGTTACAAATCGCGCTCAGAGGGTTATGCCATGTGTTCAAAATACGCAATTGCGTTGCCGGTCGTTCTGCTGATTGTTCTTATAGCCACGCCGGTCTTCTGCGAAACCGCCATTCTCAATATCCGTCACTGGGCGGCACCGGAACATACGCGGATCGTTATCGATACCAGCGACGAGGCCGACATCAAGATTGCCAAGGATTCCCAAGGACTGAGCATCGTCTTTCGCGATGCGACCTTCCCGGAGGATCTAGAGCGCGAGATGCCGCTCAATGTCCATGGCCTTCAGAAAATCCTCGTCTCCGATCAAGCGCCTCAAACCATACAGGTTCGCCTGGAGCTCAAGGACGGCGCAGTTGCTTCGGTCTTTAGACTCAGAGAGATCTCCGACAAACCTTTCCGAGTCGTCATCGATCTGAGTTTCCCGGAACTCGAAAAGAAGGCCAGTGAAGAGCGACAGCAGTTTAAGGCCGCGCAAAAGGACAAAATCATCGTTATCGATCCTGGACACGGCGGCGAAGATCCCGGCGCGATTGGGCCCTCGAAGACGATGGAAAAGGATGTCGTCCTGGCAATCGCAAAAAAACTCCAGTGGCTGCTCAACCACCGCAAGGGCTATCGTGCCTTCCTGACGCGTGACGACGACTACTATCCCTCTTTCAAAAAGCGTCTCCAGATTGCAAGAGAATACGGGGCTGATCTCTTTATCAGCATTCATGCCGATGCAGCCCGCAGCCGAGCACCTCAGGGAACCTCTGTCTATGTCCTATCCACCAACGGCGCCAGTAATGCCGCCGCGCGACTCCTTGCCCGCCAGGAAAACCTCGCAGACATCGTCGGCGGCTCTAACGGGGGTACAGGCAGCGATGAATCCGATCCGATTACCCTGAACATGCTTCAGACCGAAACCATCAATATGTCCAAATCCTTCGGGCGGATGGTTCTGGATCGCGTTGGCCGTTTCAATCCCATCAAATTTGCCAATGTCCAGGAGGCGCCCTTTATCGTCTTGAAGCTCCCCCACATCCCCTCGATCCTGGTGGAGACGGGTTATATCACCAACCTGAGAGAGGAAAAACGCCTGACCAGCAACCGGCATCAGAATCGCGTTTCGCTGGCCCTGAGCAATGCCATTCAATATTTCCTGCGCGATCCGGAACCGGATGACGACGCCTTTCATATCGCCCTGAACGAGGCTAAGGATGGCGACGAGGCGGACGATAGCGACGGCAAAAATGAAGATAAGGCCGCCAAAGCACCACCGCGCCAGGTGTCCGGCTCCAAACCGCTGCCAAAAATGATTATTTACACGGTCAAAAAAGGGGAGACGATCCAGGGTATCGCCGATAAATTCGACCTATCCGTCGATGAGTTGATCAAACTGAACCACCTGGGCGCGGACAAACCTCTGACGAAGCACTACCTGAAAGTCTATCTCACTGAAAAAGAACCTTCGAAACGCGGCGAACGTTCGATTGTGAAAAAATCGGATCTCCCGCCGGAAAAAGGCAAGAGCGCCGGTAAACCCACTCCTGAAAAAACTGAACCCTATGTCGTTAAAAATGGAGACACCCTGGCCAAAATTGCCGAGCGGTTCGATACGACGACGCAGCTGCTGTGCCGCATCAATGCAATAGATCCTGCGGCCCCGCTCTTTGTCGGAAAGAAACTCGCCATCCCTTGCAACGACGCGGCAGACGAGAAAAAGGCCGTCTCAAAATCCGCGTTCGCGCCCCAGAAGCAGCCAGCGCCTTACATCGTCAAAAAAGGGGATACGTTGGCCAAAATCGCCGAGCAATGCGACCTGACGGTGAACGCCCTGTGCGCCATCAACAAGCTCGACGCGAATGCGCCGCTGCTGATCGGACAGAAAATCAGGCTCGCAGAATTCGACGATCGGCCCGAGAAAGCCGGACGGGATAAAACCGCTGCACCGGTTTCCGATAAACCTATCCGGCACCTCGTCCAGCGGGGCGACAATCTGGCAAAAATTGCAGCGCATCACCATTGCTCTGTTCAGGCAATTTGCCAAGCCAACAAGATCAAAGCAAGCGCATCTCTCTATGTCGGCAGGATGCTGACCATTCCTGTTGCGGAGGCTGATCGAGTGTCCGAGGAAACTGTCGCGCCGCACGAAGAAAAGAAAACGCCGCCGCGAAAGAAGCTGCATGTCGTTAAACAGGGGGATTCCCTCGCCAAGATTGCGCAAAAATACGATATCCCGCTCGATACGCTCCTCAAGGCAAACGGCATGCGCTTAAAGGACCCCCTCTTCGTCGGTCGCAAGGTGAAAATCCCGGATAAGTCCGATAAGGTGTAACTCCGATTCTCAATCGCAGCGCAGCCCCCAAGCGACCATCACTGTCCCCTTATTATGCTTGCATTTCAAGAACATTGCTTTTAGATTGGTGCGTCATTTGAATCCGGCAGCAAGCACGCTCCCTGCGGGCGACCGCGGGGTAAGCGAAGAGATCAGAACCGAGCGTCCCCCTTAGGGAGCGGAGATTCGCGAAGCTTGTACCGGTGAATCTCCATGCACTGTCGAGGATCCTGACATGAAAGAAAGACTTTCCAAAGTTTCTTCCCTCGTTGTTCTTGTTGGCGTGACTCTCTTATTTTTATATATCTTGAGCCCGTTTTTCTTTCCGGTTTTTTGGGCCGCCATCATTGCCGCCCTCGCCAGACCCTTTTACGACCTTTTGAATCGTAAGAAGCATTTACCCAATCTCAATGCGCTGGCGACCATCTTCCTGCTGCTTGTCGTCCTCCTGCTGCCTTTGACGCTGATCGGAACGATGCTGATCGACGAATCGGTGCGCCTCTATGACACCATCGAACAGGGAACCTTCAGCGACCAAGTTGAAAAGACCCTGGAGGCACTCCAGAATACTCGCCTGATGCAGCATTTCAACATCGATTCACAGATGCTTACCGCCAAATTATCCGAATTGGCGGCCGACGCCAGCAAGTTTATTTTCAATTCGCTCGGCAATCTGACTCAGAATCTCATTGTCTTTCTGGTGATGTTTGCTGTTATGATCTACACGCTCTATTATCTACTCCGGGACGGCGACAGAATTCTCAAGGCCTGTTTCAGACTCTTCCCGCTTAATGAAAAGCGCTCCAGGATCATCATGGACCAATTTCTCACCATCACCAAGGCCTCCTTGAGAAGCACATTGATTCTGGGCGGACTGCAGGGAATCGCCGGAGGGGCGCTCTTCTGGCTGACCGGGATCGAGGCGCCGATCATGTGGGGCGTTTTGATGATGCTGACCTCCGTCCTCCCCATCGGCAGCACCATCATCTGGGCGCCAGCGGGGATCATCATGCTCTTTTTAGGGCGCACGTGGCAGGGGCTAACGATCCTCCTGGTGGGAACTTTCGTCGTCGGGATCATCGACAACCTTCTGCGCCCGCTTCTCGTGGGTCGAGAAACGCAGCTTCATCCCCTGCTCATTTTTCTGTCTACGATGGGCGGTTTGGTCGTCTTCGGTTTTTCCGGTTTCATTATCGGACCGGTCATCGCGTCTGTTTTGCTGTCGCTGTGGACGATGTTTGAAGCCCCGCAGGCACACGATCCCCCCTCGGAGAAAAACATCGATGCCGGGGAACAAAGGAGTTGACTATTTCATCGTTTTCTGGAATTTTTAGCGCGTCGTGAAGATCCTTTCACCCGCTGCAGGAGCGACCAAAAGCAATTATGAGCTATTTCCGAACCACGATTGACCGAATGCAGGGCTATGTCCCGGGTGAACAACCCTTGCCCGGCTCGAACGTTATCAAACTCAATACCAACGAAAATCCCTACCCGCCATCGCCGGCGGCCGTCGAGGTGCTGCGCCGCTTTGACCCGGAGCTCCTGCGCCGCTATCCCGATCCGTATTCCCGGCGCGTAGTGGAAGCGGTGCACAGAACGTTTGATGTCCCCAAGGATTGGATCATGGTCGGCAACGGCAGCGATGAATTGTTGTCGATCATCATTCGAAGTTGCTGCGGGGAAAGCCGATGCGTCGTTTATCCCATGCCAACCTACGTGCTCTATCGTACCCTCGCGGAGATGCAGGATACACCCTGCCGGGAAATCCCCTTCGACGACGCATACACCATCCCCGTAACGGATCTCGTCGCAGCTCGGGGTGCGGTCACCCTGATTGCCTCTCCGAACAGCCCTTCGGGCTCCGTTGGGTCCGCTTCTGTGCTAGCCCAACTGGCCGGCCAACTGGAGGGCCTTCTGGTGGTTGACGAGGCCTATGTCGACTTCGCCGAAGAAAGCGCCCTGGGGTTGCTCGCTCAATATCCGAACCTGGTCATCCTGAGAACCCTTTCAAAGGGATACTCCTTAGCGGGCCTGCGGCTCGGTTTCGCGATGGCACATCCGGATCTGCTCAACGGTTTTTTCAAGGTAAAGGACAGCTACAACGTCAATGCGGCCAGTTGTCTGGCTGGTGCCGCCGCCATCGAGGATCAATCATACAAAACCATCAATGCGCATAAAATCGTAGCAACGCGCATGCGACTCTCAGAAGCGCTAACGATCATGGGATTTCGCGTCTGGCCCTCCCAGGCCAACTTTATTTTGGTACGCCCCCCGCAAGGTAATGCAGAAGAGCTCTATCTGGCCTTGAAGGAACGGGGTATTTTGGTTCGCTATTTCAATCAGCCGAAGCTCGACGATAAACTACGCATATCGATCGGTACCGATGAGCAGACGGACTGCCTCATCCGGACATTGGCGGAGCTGATTAAATAAGGATACGGTTGCAAATCGCTTGTAAAGGGATGTCGATTATATCTCGCGATTAAAGGGTTTCGATCGCCATGCGGATTCTTGATTTTGAATTCAATGGGGAGCGCACTCCCGCAGCTTGCTTTGATGAGTTGTTACTCACAACAATTTGAAGGTGTTTTCGCGGACCAAGCATATGTCGTATGCATTAAAAAAACCTCTGCAAGACCTTGATGAGGAGAACGCGTTTCCTTCCACATTTCCCGAGCGTTCAAAAGAGACAACCAATCGACTGATTCAGCCCGTCATCCTTGCCGGCCTGATCATGATCGCCTACGGCACGGTTACCTGTAACTTCTTTGATCCTGTATTCCTGGCTGTTAAACAGACACAATGGAGCACCGTTCTGGTTCGTCCTTGCATCTTGTGGCTCTTAATGGGCTTTTTGCTGCTGTCATTCAGAACAATTCTTTGGTTCTTCTATAAACCCTTTCCTTCCGCTACACAGGACGCTGCCCTGAGTCTAACTGTTATCATTCCCGCATACAATGAAGGGGCAATGGTGCGCAAGGCGATCGATTCAGTTGCCTCGGACAACTATCCACGTCATAAACTCGAAATTCTCGTGATTGACGACGGCAGTCGGGACGATACGTGGGAACATATTCATGCCGCCTCAATGCATTACGGCAAGCGGCTGACAGCCATCCGATTCCCTGTCAACAGGGGCAAACGGGCTGCACTGGAAACGGGATTCCGTTACGCGCGCGGAGAGATCGTCGTGACGATCGATTCGGACAGCGTGATCGAAACGGGCACCCTGCTGGCAATCTGCGGCCCCTTCAGAAACCGCAAAGTCGCGGCTGTGGCGGGAAAAGTCGCAGTTTATAATCGATACCAGGGATTGATCCCCCGGATGCTTCACGTCCGCTACATCTTGTCGTTCGATTTTTTACGGGCCGTCCAATCGGCGTTCGGCACCGTCTATTGCTGCCCGGGGGCCCTATCAGCCTATCGCGTTTCCGTCGTCCGGCGCATCCTGGGGCAATGGATGAGCCAACGTTTTCTGGGCAGGAATTGCACCTACGGGGAAGACAGGGCCCTGACCAACCTGATCCTGGCACAAGGCTACGATGCGGTCTATCAACGCACCGCTGTGGTCCATACGGTCGTGCCCTGGACTTACGAAAAGCTCTGCAAGATGTATCTGCGCTGGAATAGAAGTTATGTTCGCGAAGAGATTCTCTTCGCTCGCAAGATCGTCTGGAGACGCCCCTTGGTGCCGTGCCTCGTCGCCGTTTTCGACAAATTGATTACGAATCTTCGTTTTCCCGTAGGATACGCGACGATCGGCCTGCTGGGTTTCTTTATCTATCAGGATCCGATAACCCTACTGAGGCTTCTGTTGACCATGGGCCTGGTTTCATGCTTTCACATGTTCTACTACCTGCGTTCGGAAGCCTCCTGGGATTTCGTCTACGGCATCCTATATGCTTACTTTTCCTTTTTCGGGCTCTTCTGGATTTTCCCCTACGCTGTTTTCACGGTTCGTTCTCGCTCCTGGATGACGCGTTGACGGCCGGCCCCATTCAGGGGCGGGTGGTTGAGAAGATGAGAAGTTGAGCAGAGGATGAGCCACATCACCCTCCCATTTCTGCGTAGCTCTTTTCTTTTTCTTAACTTCTGAACCGATCAACTTCTTTTTTTACCAGCCTCTTCACGTCTCAATTTCCATCTTTATCAGTCGAGCGGAGCAATCACCTGAAGCCGTTCTAAGAGGGAGCCGATGTCACCCTCTTCTCCGAGAAAGAGATCCGATACGACAACACGTCCCACTTGCCTTTTTCGCGGCTGTCCCCAGCCCCCCCGTTCACGATATCCCCAGGTACTGTGCATCGCGTAGGGACGGTCATTGACGAACCCCAGATACAGAACGATATGCCCCTTCATATACAGCAGGGCCGGCTTCCCCTCACAGTTCCTGAGGATTTTCATTTTCTCCCTTGACCTTTTGCCGGCAACGTCAATCCGCTGCGTGAAGATGATATTCGACTGTCTGTAACTGTTCTCAGGCATATTGAAGCCGAACGTCCTGAAAACATCGCGAATGAAACGCGAGCAATCACGACCGCCGTATGTTCCGCCCCAACCGTAACGGACACCATACAACTTAAAGGCCTGACGGATGACATTTTCCATCGTATAGGGCAGATAACCGATATGTACGTCCTCTGTATCGCGCAAGTAGCCGGTACGGAGCTTCATGCGGCCTTCGCCGTCGCGCGTGGGAATGAGTACCTGAAAGCCGCCATCGCGAACCACGAAGGGCAGCACTGCCCCCATGGGAAGGCTGGTCCCATACAGATTGAAACTCGGATCGAGATAGACATGGGCTTGCGCCCCGGTGATCACCAGCGGCGGCAGCCCGACAAATCGCGCCGCCTCTGGGCGGGATGTCACGGCCAGATCCAGACTCCGGATCCACCCCGTGGCAAAGGACGTTTTGATCAGACACCATTTTCGGTCGGCCGTATGGTGCAGGACCAAAGCAACCGTGCCACATTCGAGCCGTGCATACTGGATAGCATCGAATGCCATATCACCCGGCCATTTCGTTATCACCTCTTCGGTCGGCAATTCGCGAAGATCGGTTTCACGCGTAATGAGCGAAAAGACAGGCTCGCTATCTTCCGGCATTCGCTCCAGATCCATGCGTTCGAAAAGCCTGTCGAAAAAATCCTGTGAAATCTGGAGCGCCGTATGATCGTAATAAGTCCCGCGCTGAAATTGCTGACGAATCGAGGCGTACGTCTGTTTAACTTGATGGACGTCGTCCGTCCCTTCCTTGAAGAGATCGGAGAGCTTCGTCTCATCATTCAACGCCATACGGTTAATCTGCTGAATTTCGGCTCGTTCCATCAAAACGCGCTGCGCGGACGGAAAACGGCTGATCCAGAACTCTGACGACAGATAGGCTTCCTCGACATTCGGCAGGCGTGCCGGCGCGGGAATCTTTGAGACGTAGCAGCCCGACAAGACGCCCATCGCCACAATAATCACCGAGATCTGAACAAATAGACGCTTCATATCAGACGGTTGGTTAAAAGATCTCATAGATCGAATCGGACACATCGGAGATTCCCCGGGGCAAGCGCCCGGGAATGCGCTTGCGGCCGGATTCAAATAACATCGCGTGTACATGGCAAGAAGCCAAAAGGTGTGCTGCATCCCGCCGATAACATCAGGGGTGTTGCAAGGCAGGCCGCCTCACAACACCCCTGGTCAGATGAACATCATACTTCAAATAACGTGGATGGTCCTACTACAGTTCTGCATCACAACGCAGACACCGGCAGGCCTCTTTAATGGCCTCCTCTCTGCCGAAGCCCAGTTCCACCTCAGTAAACCCGGTCTTGCGTCCGGTTCCGTGGAGCTCAGGCATCTTGCACTGAGGCGCCTCAAAGGTCTCTTCGTCAAGAATCAGCGGAACGTCGATCTTCTCGGATTCGGGCTGGACGTAAGCAGGTTCGCCATTGGCCGCACGTATGGCCGCATCAATATCGTCAGCTGCCTGATGACCGGCAGCTATCGCCTCGATTACTGTAGCTGGACCGGTCACGGCATCACCGCCGGCATAGACCTTATCGGAAGTCGTTTTTGACTTGCTGCCCCTGGCCAGATCGAAGGCGCTCCATTTATTGACGGAGACGCCGCTGTCCTTCGGTACAAAGGACAAATCCGGAACCTGGCTGATTGCGGAAATGACGCAATCCACATCCAACGTAAATCTGGAGCCCGAAATGGTCACTGGTTTTTTACGGCCGCTGTTATCAAAATTGCCCAGTTTCATCCGGTCGCAGACAATGCCGGACACCTTGCCACTCTTCCCTTCGATCTTGACCGGAGCAACGAGGAACTCAAACTTGAGCCCCTCTTCCTCAGCTGCAATAATCTCCTCGATCGCCGCAGGCATATCCTTCCTTTCACGACGATACAGAATCGTGACGTCCGCCCCAAGTCTCATGGACACGCGAGCAGCATCAATCGCTGAGTTGCCGCCTCCAATGACAGCCACACGGGCGCCGACGGATTTCTTGCCCTTGGTCCAGGCGTCTTCATTCCGATTGAAGTCGCGCAGGAACTCCACGCTGCCGTAAACACCCTGCAATTCCTCGCCCTCGACGTCCATCTTTTGGCTTTTGTGGGCGCCGGGCGCCATGTAGATATAGTCAAACTGGCTCTTGAGCTGCTCGTAGGAAATGTCCTTGCCCACGCGGGTGTTCAACTTAATATCAACGCCAAGTGCGGTAATATAGCCGATTTCCTGCGCCAGGATATTGCGCGGCAGACGATAAGCCGGGATGGCCCAGCGTAACATCCCGCCCGCCTCCGGCAGTTCCTCGAAGACGGTCACTTTGTAGCCACGGAGCGCCAGATCGCGTGCAGCGGTCAGGCCCGCAGGCCCTGCGCCGACGACCGCGATCGTTTCCTTCCGCGTTAGCGGTGCCGGACCGACGACAGGCCTTGCTGCGTTATCCGTGATGAACCGCTTCAGGAACTTGATTGCAATCGATTCGTCCATATTGCCGCGGCGGCACTTGGATTGGCACTTGTGATCGCAGACACGACCGCAGACTGACGGGAACGGGTTGGTCTGAAGCAGGATCTTGTATGCGTCTTCAAACCGTTCGGCTCGAATCAGCGCGATGTACGACGGGATATCCATCTCGATCGGACAGGTATTCTGACAGGGCGACTTGAAGAGGTCCGAACAAACGGCCGCCGGACAACGCTTGTCACGGATATGGGCCTCATACTCATCGCGGAAATAGCGAATCGTACTGAGGATGGGATTCGGCGCGGTTTGTCCTAATCCGCACAGGGCCGCGTCCTTGATCACGCCGGCCATCTCTTCAAGCAGCTCGATGTCGCCTTCCTTGCCCTTGCCTTTACTGATGTTGTCGAGGATTTCGAGCATCCGCTTCGTTCCCTCTCGACAGGGCGTACACTTGCCGCAGGACTCATCCTGGCAGAAGTCCATGAAGAACTTCGCCATATCGACGGCACACATATCCTCGTTCATGACAATGAGACCGCCGGACCCCATGATGGCGCCCAGCTCTGTCACCTTTTCGTAATCGATGGGGGCATTGAGATGCTGAACGGGGATACAACCGCCGGAGGGTCCACCCAGTTGCGCCGCCTTGAATTTCTTACCCTTCGGGATACCACCGCCGATGTCATAAACAATGGTCCCCAAGGTGGTCCCCATCGGCACTTCAACAAGACCGACGTTATTGACATCGCCGGTCAATGCGAAAACCTTCGTTCCCTTGCTCCGCTCCGTGCCGACACCAGCGTACCAAGCGCCGCCCCTGAGAATGATCTGACCGATGTTGGCCAGTGTTTCGACGTTATTCAAAACCGACGGCTTTTTCCACAGACCCGATACCGCCGGGAAAGGCGGTCTGGGCCGCGGCATACCGCGCTTGCCTTCGATAGAAGTCATCAGGGCCGTTTCCTCGCCGCAAACGAATGCGCCTGCGCCTTGATAGATTTCGAGATCAAAGTCGAATCCCGTTCCCAGGATATCCTTGCCGAGCAGACCCGCTTCTTTCGCCTGCGCAATCGCGACATTCAGACGGTGGATGGCCAGCGGATATTCCGCGCGGCAGTATATATAACCGTGATGCGCTCCGATCGCCTTGGCGGCGATGATCATGCCCTCCAAAACGGCATGGGGGTCGGCCTCCAAAACGCTTCGGTCCATGAAGGCCCCCGGGTCGCCTTCGTCGGCATTACACAGCACGTATTTGACATCGCTGACCGACTTGGAGGCAAACTGCCATTTGAGACCCGTGGGGAATCCTGCACCGCCGCGCCCTCTAAGCCCGGAATCCAGAACCTCTTTAACGATCTGTTCTGGCGTCATTTCGGTCAAAGCCTTGGCCATACCGGCATACCCGTCACGCGCAATATACTCTTCGATCTTTTCCGGATCGATGAGACCGCGGTTTTTCAGCACACGCAGCTCCTGAAGCGCAAAGAACGGAATGTCCTGCATGGTCGGAATGATGGCCTCGGTCGTCGGCTCCTTGTAGAGAAGCCTTTCGACAACACGCCCCTTGACAAGGTGTTCCTGAACCAGTTCGGCCATGTCATCCGCCTTGAGGTTCATGTAAATCACCCCTTCGGGATAAACGACCAGAATGGGGCCCATTGCGCAGAAGCCATTACAGCCGGTTTCGACGACTTTGATTTCTTCTGTCAGTTTATTTTTATCCAATTCGGTGAGAAGCGCCTTTTTGACCTCGCTGCTGCCTGAGGCCTGGCATCCCGTACCACCGCAAAGCAGCAAGTGTGAACGAAATACTTTCATGTGAATCGTGATCCTCCTTCAAATCTACTTTATGGTTTCGGAGCCTTTGGCCAGAACGAACGGGGTCTGGATCTCACCTTCAAGAATGTGCTTTTTATAGACCTGGCGCATCTTGTTCGGATTCATATACTCGTACTTGATCGGATCCTGTCCCATCATTTCAACCGTCACCAGCGGTTCCCGACTGCATAGTCCCATGCATCCAGAAGTGGTAACCGCAACATCGGTCCTGCCGCTTTCCTGAATCTCGCTGAGCAGAGCATCCAGAACCTCTTTGGCGCCCGAGGCAATCCCGCAAGTCCCCATGTGGACAGTGACCTTCACGGTATGCTGCCCTTCCCTCAAGGACATCTCCGTCAGGACTTTTTCCTTAATTTTTTTCAAATCATCGATTGTTAGTTTAGCCATTTTCATCCCCTCACTATGATCATGGATATTGATTGAGAATTTCTTTGAGTTTGGTCGGTTTAAGCCGGCCGTGTACATGGTCGTCGATCACTACGACGGGCCCTAGACCGCAGGCTCCCAGACAGCGTACCGACTCGTATGTAAATCGTCTGTCTTCCGTGGTATCGCCGTCCGCCACGCCGAACGTCTTTTCAAGCTGTTCGGCAAGCCCTTTGCCGCCGCGCACATAGCAAGCCGTTCCGAGGCAAACTCGAACGGTATGACGCCCGCGCGGCTTCATGGTAAAAAAGGAATAGAACGTAACAACACCGTAAACCTGGGCCAGCGGCAGGTTCAATCCTTCTGCGATCCTCTTCTGAGCGGACAGGGGCAGATACTCCAACGCCACCTGCGCCTCTTCCAGAACAGGAATCAGACCTCCCGGTTTCGACTTATATTTTTCGATAATTGCATCGAGTTTCGCGATCTGTTCCGGGCTGAACTCCTTCAACAATTCCTCATTCTTGTTCTTCATGCGTTTCTCCTTGCTCAATTACTGATTCTTGATGCCAATGTCTTCAAGACTCTCCACAATCTTCTCTCGAATAAAATTTAATACCTCTGGGTGGTTGATCGGTACGCCTTCAATCTCCTTTTTTATCTCCCGCGTGTCGATCAACGCAACCTGATCCCCGTTGTGATGACGATAAACAAAATCGACAGCCGCATTGCCCGCTATCAGGGCCGTTATTGCACCAGCCATATCGCCCATGGGCTGGCGGTCAAGGTGTCCGTGTCGAAATTCGGCGTGAACCTTCGTTCCGCTGCCCGCTTTTGAAACGATATCGAACCGCCCGCCACACTGCTGAGCCGCTTGACACAACAGGGGCAGGCCTAAACCGACCCGTCTGACCTCCTTGGTTGTATAAAACGGATCGAGTACACGATTGAGCTCTTCGTCACTCATGCCGCAGCCATCGTCTTCAATATCGATCCGCAAAAGGTCCTGTTGCAGATCTTCTGCAATGTCCACAGTAACGAGTTTAGCGCCTGCGCGCGTCGAATTCTCAACAATATCCAAAATATGAAGGGCCAGTTGGATCATGTCCTAGTCCCTTGGGTCCCTCATTTCAGTGAAAGCGCGTTTAAACTCCGCAACGGTCGGCGCTTCCAGTAAAAAATCGGTAAATGCCGAACCGACATCGCGCAGACAATGGGCATCCGAATTTTCGATCAAGGCATAGTCGGCATATTCCGGGTAAAACTGTCGCGCCCGGGGTCTTCCCATCCTTGCCGAAATCTCGAGAGCATCGAACCGGATATCCATCGGGATGAACCCGAGTTGACTTAAGACACTGAAACTTTCACGATCAATGTGAGACGCGATGGCGAGCCCTCCCGCATCGCGAACGTTCAGCACCACCTCTTCAAGCGTCAGATCGGTTGCGCCGATGAGGAGCCTCTCATTGAATCCCTCGACCTCATCAAGCTGATTGACAATCGCCTGATCGCCAAACCTCACTGGATCGTTCAATCCGCCTAAAGCAGCGTACACAATCCGTTGCACGCTATACAACCCTTCAAGATTATCAAAGATCGCCAGGGTATGGACTTCTTCACGGCTCGTAATTTCCATACCCGGAAGAACAATCAGCCGTGTTCCCTTTGCAGCCTCAATAACATAAGGCACATTTTCGGAGGCATTGTGATCGCTGACGGCAATGACATCCAGGCCGACTGCCATACTCCGCTTGACCAGGGCACTGGGATAGATATCAAGAGCAGCACAGGGAGACAGGCACGTATGTATATGAAGATCACAGCGGAATTTCTTCAACATGGTGTCTTCCGAGGACCTGTGGCCGGCTTTCCTAAGCCTCTTTTTATCAAAAAAATAATATCCCTTACAGCCCATCAGGGCTGCAGATCATATGGAACCGTTATACATTTAAAAGCCTGTAAAGTCGTCCGGCAATTTCATAAGCCGACAGATCCGTTTCCAGAATCGGCACATTTTCCTGTTTTGCTTTTTCGATGGTCTCGTCCATCGCCTTTGCACCCTGAATGAGGATGATTCCGGCGTGTTCCTTCAGCGCAGCAACCGCAATAATGTTTGGATGAATCTGACGCGTGATCCAGACATCATCTTTGCGACTGTTGGCCATCACGTCACTTAAAAGGTCGCCAACGTACCCCCTGCAAACCTCGCCATCCAGCGCGTCTTCACAACACCTCGCTATAAGATTCAAGGCTTTGACTATTTCCAGGAGTTCCATCGCAAATCCCTTTCCTCATGTTAACACCTATTGATGAAACACATGAATGTTCACGCGCCAACCGAACATGAAGCCATTTGCTGAAACGGTTTGTAAAATTACATCAAGCCAATATCGGTGCTACACCTATCGTTTGATCGATGCACCCCACAATACCCCGTTCGTAGAGTTTTCCAGAGGCCTCAAAAAGGATAAATTTTGTTGAGAGAATTGGGATTTTGAGTTCTTCGGCTAGCTGGATAGTCTGTGACGGCGGTATTTTCCCCCGTACGATAATAATGGCAGCTATGTCCAGGATATCGGAGGTGCGAACAACTTGCGGATTCGTCAGTCCCGTCAGTAAAAGACTACCCGGCTTGGCGAAGGCCAGAACATCGCTCATCAAATCCGCGGCAAACGCGGCGGTTACTTCTTTATTTAGCTGATCCGCCCCAACAACGACTTCTGCCTGAAGTATTTCCTTGATATCGGAAAGTATCACACCTGTCTCCTCGCTAATAATCGCTATGATGATGAGGCGGAGCCGCATGACAACACCGTTGTTAGACTGCAAACGCCTATCGAAATAACTTTTAAAAAGACGGATTTTCTTATCATGAGTTTTCTTAAATGTAAATAATTTATCCTTTTTTCTGCCGCTTTCGCCTGGTCGTTTCTTAAAAACCGTCAGCCGGCTCGTTTTAACTTTACCGTGACGCTCAAACGGCTCCCTCTCTCCAGCCATGCGCGGCCCACGCCCGCAAGAAACCGGAGTGAACGGCAAGGGGCCCCGGTTCCATATACCGCTGGCGCAATACACGATTTTCTACAATGGTGGGATGCACCAGGGTGAGAGAAAAAAACGGTCCGTGTGCCAGGAACCGGACGAATATGGAAGCGAAAGACGAGCACCGCCGAAACGACGATGCCCGGCGGGGGAAATAGTCACCGACCATCAACAGTCACTTTGGTTCATCGGCAATCGAACAACGCAAAGCCAAAATTCCTCGATCATTTGAATAAGACGGAGAAAATCATCGAGTTTCACCGGCTTCTCCAAGTAACAATTTGCATGAAGGCGGTAACTGCTCAGAATATCCTGCTCCGCCTTGGATGTCGTCAGCACAATAACCGGTATCGTCTTCAAGTCAGGGTCATCTTTGATCTCTTTGAGCACCTGACGGCCGTCTTTCTTGGGCAGATTCAGGTCAAGCAGAATAAGATCCGGCCGTATTGCACCGGCGTAGTCGCCTTCATTTTTCAGGTACGCCATCGCCGCTTCACCGTCATTGACAACCGAAATATGATTGAAGATCTTTCCCTCTTTAAAACATTCGACGGTCAGTCTCACATCCCCCGGATTATCCTCGACCAGCAAAATTTCCACTGGCCTCTTGGTGGCGCATTTCACCATGACGTCCTCCTTGAAGGGTATAGTAAAGTGTAAAATTGATCCTCAACCCAACACCGACTCCATCGCATTCGCCCGTCTTATCTGTTCAGAACCTCTCTTAATTTTCCAAGCAGCACGTCATGGGACACAGGCTTAGAAAGAAAATCAAAACGTTTTTCTTCGACTCCCTTGTCAAGAACCACATCACGGGTATAGCCGCTCATAAAAATGACCTTAATGTCCGGCTCAATCTGATGAATTTCATCATAGGCCTGTCTGCCGTTTTTTTTCGGCATCACGGAATCGAAAAGTAGAATGTCGATCTGTGAGACATTCTCCTTGAACAATTCCAGGGCGTTCGCACCATCTACCGCCTGAAGAACAGTGTAACCAAAGCGTTCAAGTAAAGCCGCAATGCTTTCCCTGACACTTTCATCATCCTCGGCAAGCAAGATTGTCTCCGTTCCACCTATCATCGACGCCATGCTGTTAGGCTGTTCTTCTGTCAAAGCATCGATAGCCGGCAGATAGATACGAAAAATTGTTCCCTGCCCTTTCTCTGAGTAAACGGAAATGCCTCCATTGTGTTTTTTTACGATGCCGTACACCGTCGCGAGTCCCAAACCTGTTCCTTTTCCCGGTTCCTTTGTTGTGTAGAAGGGCTCAAAAATGCGTTCCTTAATCGCTTCCTCCATTCCCATGCCCGTATCTGAAACAGATAGCTCGATGAAACGACCCGCCCCTTCCAGACCGTATATGTCCGCGTCCGTTCGGCTAAGATTGACAGAGCGCGTTTCAATGGACAGGCAACCGCCGTTCGTCATGGCATCGCGTGCATTGACCGCCAGATTGATAATAATTTGATCAATCTGGCCGACGTCAGCCATCACGACGGTGTTTTCCTGACATAAATCGAGCCTCAGCGTAATATCTTCCGTGAGAAGGCGTCCAAGCATTTTCTTGATGCCGGACACGCACTCATTGAGCTCAATCGGCTTCAGCGTCGTTACCTGCTGTCTGGCAAAGGCCAGAAGCCCCTGCGTCAGGTTGGATGCCTTCAACGAGGATGACAGGATCGCCTCCACATAGGCCATCCTGGCGGGCCTTCCACTTTCCATCTCCATCTTGAGCAGAGAGCCGTATCCTGTAAGGGCCGTCAGGATATTGTTAAAATCGTGAGCAATGCCTCCAGCGAGCGTACCGATAGCCTCCATTTTTTGGGATTGTCGCAACTGATTCTCCAAAGACGTTTCCAGTGTTTTATCAATCAGAATGCCAGCTGCCGCCAATTTTCCTTGATACGTAATGGCGTTGGCAAAAACTTTTGCGACAATAACCTTTCCGTCCTTTCTCGTAATCCGGACCTCTTCCTCAATGGGTGTCTGCTTTTCGTTAAAAACACGAGCCGCCTCTTTAAAGTGATTTCTGTCCTCCGGGTCCAGCAGTTGCATGAAGTTCAGCGTATCGATGATCTCTTCCGCATCAAATCCGAGCAGTTCACAACATCTTTTATTTGCATAGCGAATGATTTGATCCTGAGCAATGAATATGCCGATAACTGGGTTCTCCACAAGGCTTCTGTATTGGCTCTCCGACTGCTGTAATGCCGCCCCCATCTTTATACGATCGGTGATATCCTGACTTGTTCCGAATGCCCTGACAAGATCACCCGACGCATTTTGGCCGCACTGGACTCGGGTCAATAAATGACGAATCTCGCCATCGCGGCGTATAATACGGTGTTCAAACTGCCTGAACGTGCATGGATCAGCCAATATTTCAGCCGTGACCTGATTGAACCGTTGCCAGTCATCAGAGGAAACATATCTATCCCTGTACTGGTCAATCGTCATTTGATACCCCCCCTCCATCTCGACGGTCGTACCGAAAAAATCATAGAAGGCATCATTAAAGATAAAACGCCGAGCCAGCGGGTCCAGCTCCCAGTAAGCGATCCGAGCCATCTTTACAGCTTCCGAGAGACGGGCTTCACTGTTATACAGAGCCTCTTGGGCAGCGATGCGTTGTGTGATATCTCTCGCCACACTCACGACCAATGGTTCTCCAGACGGTTCAAACGTTGCCATGCCCAGCGCTTCTATCCAGCGCCATGTTCCATCTGCATGACGGTATCGAAACTCAAGGGGACCGACGATCATCCCCAGATTCTGGAAACAAGAATGATATTGATCGAAAACGCTAGAGCGGTCGCCTGGATAAATCTTTTCCAATACGTTGGCGCCCAATGATTGATCGGACATATAACCCAGGGTTCGCTGCACCGATGGACTGCAGTAAGTCACAATGCCGGATGCATTACTGACCACGATCATGTCGGAAACATTTTCGAGAAGCATGCGGTAATATTCCTGGCTTTTCTGAAGGGCCTGTTTCTCCGCTTCGACCCTTGCCCGATTAAAAGCATTTTCAATGGAAATGGGCAGCGAATAGAGATAGCCGGATGATTTTACAAGATAATCATCAGCCCCGATGCGCAAGGCTTGCATGGCGAGCTCATACTGGCTTTCATCTGACATCAGTACAATCGGAATCTGAATCCGGCGAATAATGCGAATTTCCTTAAGCAGATCAAGGATCAGCATATCCACCGACTCATCTATCAGAACCACATCTATCGAATCGTTCTTGGTACCAGGTCTCCCGGAGGAAAGTTTCTCAAGACGATTAAGCACAGCGCTAGCAGTGGAAACACTATTCAGTCTGATAAAAGGCGCATACAGATTGAAATGTCTCAACGTGGCGTCGATCTCTGTCCGATTAGCTGAAGCGTATAGAACGTTAATGCGATTTGCCTTGCGCGCTGTTTCCGTCCGGTAGCGCATCAGCGCGGCATCGAGCGTTCGGGGAAGGTCTTTTAGATAACCCTCTTTTTTGACGACATAATCAATGGCGCCGGCCTTGATGGAGCTGACGGCAGAAAACTGATCCTGAAAACCCGTGATAACGACTAACGGAATATTCAGGCCATGTTCCTGGAGATAAGGCAAGAGCGATACCCCTCTACCATCTGGAAGTTGCATGTCAGTAAGCACTAGATCGTAGATGGGGGTCTCGTTTACACAGACCGACAGTTTGTCGATGGCTTCGGAACAGGTTGCTGCCCATTCAATCTGTATATGAGGCGCCATATCAGAAAACTCATGGCGCAAAAGAACCGCATCCCCGGGATTATCTTCCACGTACAAAATTCTCACCGGTCCCTCCTTATGGGTGATCGGATACTATGGATACTGAAAAGTTAATATATATATAATCCCTAGACACTGTAAGTCAGAAAAGAGAAAATAGTGTATGAATTATCTATAGTTTAGTTTATGAGGATAGATATTGTGTGTCAAGAAATATCGTCCTCAGCGGACGCTATCGCATACCAGAGACATTTAAGGAGCAGTTTCAATCTCTTCCAATACAAAATGGGAGAAAAAATCCATTTTGGCAATCCCGGACCTAATACCATATATTGTGGTTTCCTTTTCTAGTTACACATTTTATGGTATTTTCACTTTACAAAGCCATGTTGTTCTGTTAAAAATCGCCGTATATTCGCAGTTATTCCAAGTCAGATCACCGGCGTAGTGATTTGGCCTGCGGAAGGGATATCGCGCGGATCCCGTCAAAACGATTGCCTTGGGAATCCTAGACTCTCAAAAGCAGCGTCGGGAGAGTCAACAACGAGGAAACATCTCCGTAATGAAGCTAAAAAAACTTGAAATTCTCGGTTTCAAATCTTTCAAGGACAAAGTCAGCTTTGATTTTTCCAACGGTGTCAGCGGTATCGTCGGCCCGAACGGCTGCGGCAAGAGCAACGTTGTGGATGCCCTGCGCTGGATCATGGGGGAGCAGAACGCGCGCCTGCTGCGTGGGAAAAAGATGGAGGACGTTATCTTCTCCGGCAGCGAAGAGGCGGCGGCGGTCAACATGGCCGAGGTGACGATGATACTCGCCAACGACGGTATCAACTTTCCAACCGATTACGCCGAATTCAACGAAGTCATGATCTCCCGACGCGTCTATCGCGAAGGGGAGAGCGAATACTTTATCAACAAAGTGCCCTGCCGCCTGCTGGATATCCGGGAATTCTTCATGGACACCGGTGTCGGCGCCAGAACCTATTCTCTGGTCGAGCAAAACAGCGTGACCAGCTACGCCGAGGCGAAGCCGGAAGAACGGCGCCAGTACATTGAAGAGGCGGCCGGTATCACGAAATATAAAAGCCGCAAAGAAGCCGCCGTTCGGAAAATGGAGTCCACCAAGCAGAATGTCCTCCGTCTGAACGATATCCTGCGCGAGGTAAAGTCCCAGCTAAACAGTGTCTCTCGCCAGGCCAAACGGGCCGAAAAATATAAGATCATGAAGAAGGACATCAAGGACGCTGAGACGGCCCTGGCACTTGAAGCCCTCTCGGCCTTGATAGACGATCTCGAAGCCTCCCGCGGTAGCCTTGAACAATTAAATGCCGAAGAGGTCGCATCGCGCGCCAGAATTCGCCAAATCGAAAACGACATCGAACAGGCCCGTGCCGGTCTTCATGACCATGAAGAGAACCGCCTCCAGGAACAACTCTATCACCTCAAAAACGACATCGGCATTAGAGAACAGGCCATAGCCTTTTCCAAAAAAAAGCTGGAGGAGCTGGCGGCGCAATCGCAGAAAAGCCAGACCGAAGCGAAACTGCTGCGCGAACGCCAGACGACGGTCTTCGAAGAAATCGATGTCCTGGAGCGGCTCGTTGCCGAATCGGCGGGCGCCGTGGAAAACCTCCGGCAGCAGATCGCCGCCTTGCAGACCGTGGCGGATGAAGAGCGCGCCCGCGAACGGGATAGCCAACGCCATCTCGACGAGAAAAAGGCGAGCCAGGTCTCCCTCGCAGCAGAGCACGCACGGCTGAACAACACCCTGTCCGGCCTGGAGCGAAGCATCGAAGACTTCAAGAGGCGCGCTGAGCACGATAACCGCGAAATCGGCGAAAACAATGCCAAGCGCCAGTCCGTTGAAGATCGTCTCGAGGCGTTGAATGCCGAACTCCAAGAGGAATTCGACAACCTCGAAATGGCAGAGGAACGCCAGCGTGTGGTTCGCAATGACCTGGACAGTGCACGGGCGCAGCTCAAAGCGGCCGACGAACGGATCGCAGCGCTCCGGGACGATCTGGGAAAAAAATCGGCCCGTCTGCTTTCGCTCAAAGAATTCCACGACGGCCTGGAGTGGTGCAACGAGGGTGCCCGATCCATTTTAAAGGCCAGCAAAGAGGCGCAACTCACCTGTGCGGGCGTCTATGGTCTGGTTGCTGATCACATCAACGTCCCGCAACAATACGAAACGGCGGTCGAAGCCGTCCTGGGAGACAAGCTCCAGTACCTTGTCGTCAAGGAGGCGGAGGACGGTGCCAAGGCCATTGATTATCTCAAGACCACCGCTGCCGGTCGTGGCAGCTTCGTGCCTCTGGAAGTTCGCAACAACGTCAAGGGCATCGAATCCGTTGGCCAGCAAGACAATGTCGTTAAACTTATCGACGTGATCAATGTCCATGAGGATTTCAAAAGCATCGCCGATTATCTCCTCGGCGACGTCCTGTTGATCCAGAACCTCTCCCACGGCATCTCACTGTGGCGTCGCAACGGTTTTTCCGGCACCATGGTCACCCCCGAAGGAGATCTCATCAGCCCGCAGGGCGTACTGACGGGCGGCAATACCAGTCAAGGCGCCGCCACAGGTATGCTCAAGAACAAGCGAGAGATGGCCGAGCTGCAGCAGCAGATCGAGGAACGCAGCAAAGGGCTTGACGCAGAAACGACTGCGCGGAACCGGATCGAAGCCAATATCGGCGATTGGGAAGACGAACTCCAGGAAATTCGTTCTACCTTGCGCGATCTCGAAATCGGCACGAATTCCAAGAAGAAGGATATCGAGCGCTACGAAAACGAGATGAAGTGGATCGAGCAGCGCCTGAGCGTTTTGCAGTTCAATCATCAGAATCTGGCGCACGAACAACAGGATGCCGTGAACAAGATTGCGTCAGTGCGCGAGCAGTTAGCCGTCAACGAGGCGAACAACCAAACCTTCACCTCCGAAATTTCGGAACTGGTAAACTTTTGGGAGGGCTCGCGAAATCGTTTACAAGAACTCGAAAGAAATCTCACCGAGCAGAGGATCAACCTGGCTTCGCTGGAGGAAAAAAGTAATTCCGACTCGAAAACCTTGACCCGGCTTTTGGCGGATCGCGAAAATATCGCCTCCGAAATCGACGCGCGACTCGAAGACTCAGCGGCTTGCGACAGGGAAACGGCGGAGCTCGGTGCTCGCATTGCCGGCGATGAGGAGGCCGTCCGCGCCGGCTACGCGACCTACGAACAGGTCGAAGCGGATCTGACTCGTGAACGCGCCTTCAAGACTGAGAAAGAAGCCGTCATCGCCGAGATGGAGGCCGAGTCCCGCGCGGTCAAGACAACCCTCGAAGAGCTCTTGAGACGGATGAACGACCTGCAGATGGCGTCGCACAAAACGACACTCCAAATCGAAACCCTGCGCAAGGACATCCAGGATAAGTACTTCATCGATCTGGCCACTCTGTTGCCCGATTTTACACGGCTCGACGACGTACAGCGGGAAGAACTGGTGAAGCAACTCGAAATCAACCGCAAGGCGGTCGAAGCGTTCGGCGAGGTCAATCTTTTGGCTATTGAAGAACACGCCAGTCTTCAGCAGCGATTCGACTTCCTGACCGCGCAGCTCGCCGATCTGAACGCCTCTCTGGAAGCGCTTCAGCGAACGATCTCCAGGATCAACCGGATCTCTCGTCAGCGTTTCGCCGAAACCTTCGAGGCGGTCAACCAGTGTTTCAAGCAGGCGTTCCCCAAGCTCTTTCCCGGCGGCAAGGGGGAGCTTCGTTTGACGGAAGCAGAGGATGTGCTGGAGGCGGGGGTCGAGGTCATTGTTCAGATCCCCGGCAAAAAAATGCAAAACCTCACACTGCTGTCCGGCGGCGAGAAGTCGATGGTTGCTGTGGCCCTGATCTTTGCCATCATTCTCTATCGTCCGACGCCGTTCCTGATTCTCGACGAGGTGGATGCGGCTCTCGACGATACCAACGTCGGCCTTTTCAACCAGCTGATTCACGATATTGCGAAATCCTCTCAGATCATTCTGATTACCCACAATAAACGCACCATGGAGGTCACGGACAACCTCTTCGGCGTCACGATGGAGAAGAAGGGGATCTCCACAATGGTCTCGGTGAACCTGCACTAACAGCAGTTTCTTTTCCCTTCTCATCAAACCCAAACAATGATAATTGATGACGCACTCGGTGAACGGCCCCCTCGCCTGTCACCAAACCCATAACAGTCGGAATCGAGGCATAAGGCATGGTTAACAAGGAAGCGGACGAAGGTGGTTTTTTCGAGAGACTCAAGCGGGGCCTGACCAAAACCAAGGAAGGCTTTCTGAAAAATGTCGAACAGATCATCTTGGGAGAACGCAAGATAGACGACGAACTCTTCGATGAGCTTGAAGAGGCCCTGATTTCCGCAGACATGGGGCCGGTATTCACGCAGGACCTCATCGATGAAATGAAAGATCAGGTTAAACGCAAGGATCTCGGCAATGCACAACTGCTTCGCGGCCTCATGCGCGATTACATGTTGCGCATTCTTCAAACCACCGCAGCGAGCCCCGATATTCCCAGGGACCGTCTTTACGCCGTTATGGTGGTAGGTGTTAACGGCGCCGGTAAGACTACGACGATTGGCAAGTTGGCCCGTTATTTCAAACAGGATGACCGATCCGTGATGATCGTTGCAGCCGACACCTTCCGCGCCGCGGCCATCGAACAGCTCGATGTCTGGAGCAAGCGCGCCGACGTTCCTATGATCAGCCAGAAGATGGGTGCTGATCCCTCCGCAGTCGTTTTCGATGCCATCCGCGCCGCAATGTCCCAAAAGACAAACCTCGTGATCATTGACACAGCGGGACGTCTCCACACGAAAGTCAACCTGATGGAGGAACTTAAAAAAATGCGGCGCATCCTCGAACGCGAAATCCCGGGAGCGCCCGATGAGGTGCTTCTCGTCCTGGATGCCACAACCGGGCAAAACGCCATCAATCAGGCCAAGATCTTCAGTGAAGGCGCGGGCATTACCGGCATCGTGCTGACCAAGCTCGATGGCACCGCCAAAGGGGGTATCGTGGTCAGAATCGCTAAGGAACTGAACGTTCCGATCCGCTATATCGGCGTCGGCGAAGGGATAGACGATTTGAGACCCTTCGATGCGGAAGCTTTCGTCAACGCGCTGTTTTAGAGGCAGTGACAGGTTACAAGTGACGAGTCAAAAAAAAGTAAAGCAACGGGTAACAAGTGACAAGCGAAAAAAGACCCCCGTGACTTGTGACGCGTCACTTTTTTCCCTATTTACTATTCACTGCCCCTCCTGTTAGAGTTGCGCCATGGAAAAAATTTTCGCTATCGGCGACATCCACGGATGCCTGTCGCTGCTTCAAGACCTGATGACCCGGTTGCCGGTCGATCCCGAAAAGGATCGGATCGTTTTCATGGGAGATTACATCGATCGCGGTCCCGCCCCGAAGGGTGTCGTCGATTTTATCCTCGCGCTGAGACAGACCCATCGTGTCGTCTGTCTGATCGGCAACCACGAACGCCTTCTCCTGGATTTCTATGACCACGGCATCAACCGGGATACATGGCTGGCCAATGGCGGGATCCAAACCATCGATGCCTATGGACTCATAGAGACGCCAAAGGGAAGACGGATCGACATTCCCCAGGAACACCTGATCTTCTTCCGTTCCCTGTTGCCCTATTACGAAACGGAGGAATACATTTTCGTTCACGCAGGGTTGAAGCCGGGGGTGCCGATCGCTGAACAGACGCTCAACGACATGATATGGATACGCGATGATTTCATCGCCTCGGACTACAATTTCGGCAAGCGCGTCATCTTCGGTCATACCCCTCAGCACGGTGAACCCTATATCGACCCATATAAAATCGGCATCGACACGGCCGCTGTTTACCGCGGGAAACTTACTTGTCTTGAACTTCCCGCGATCAAATTTTATCAGGTGCCATGAAGATCATCGAATGCGTTGCCAATATCAGTGAAGGACGAGACCGGGGGAAAATCGAACTGATGGCCGAAGCCGTTGCCGGGACGCGCAACGGCCAACTCCTGAACGTCTCCGCCGATCCCGATCACAACCGCACCGTTTTTACCTTCATTGCCGATCCAGAGACGATCGTAGCTGCGGCCCTGGCGCTGTGCAACATGGCCATCACGCTGATCGATCTGTCACGCCATGAGGGCGTTCACCCGCGAATTGGCGCGGTCGATGTCGTGCCCTTCATTCCACTAGGCGAAAGCACCATGGCCGAGGCGGCTGAAACGGCGCACCGCTTCGGACGCGCCTTCGCTCAACACAATCAGATCCCTGTCTATTTTTACGGCGAGGCGGCGCTTAATAAAAATAGAAGGGAATTGCCTGATATTCGCCGCGGCGGTTACGAAGGGCTTCAGATGAAACTGGAGGATCCCGCCTGGGCGCCCGATGCGGGCCCCTGCACGTTTGATCCCAATCGCGGCGCCGCGGCCGTGGGCGCCAGGTTCCCTCTGATCGCCTTCAATATCAATCTAACGACCGACGACGTTCATATAGCACGTCAAATCGCCAGCGAAATCCGAGAGGCCGCGCACGGCGGCCTCCCCCGCGTTCGGGCCCTCGGTCTCTTTCTCAAAAGTCGCAGAATCGTGCAGGTTTCCATGAACCTGCTGGACTATCGAGTAACACCGATGAGCGTGGTGTACGAAACGGTCCGCAAGAAAGCCAAACAACACGGCGTAAAAATTCTCGAGTCGGAACTGATCGGGCTGATCCCGGAGGCGGCCTACCGGGATGCGGCAGCTAAAGATCTCAAGATCGCCGACTTCGGTCCCCATCGGGTCATTGAATACTATTGCAACACATCGATTGACAGGCCCTGTAAATCGTGTTAAGTCGCCATTCTTGCTTTTTAAATCCTCCGTTTGCTAGAGGCTTCGATTTGCTCAATAAATGCCCCCGTAGCTCAGCAGGATAGAGCACCAGATTCCTAATCTGGGTGTCCCGCGTTCGAATCGCGGCGGGGGTACCAATATTTTCAATACGTTACATCGTATAGCAACTCTCTCGCCTTTCTCATTTCTTTATTTTGTCCCCGCGCTGTCCCCACTTTTTAGTTTTCCGTTCAATTTGTGTTCTCTGAAAAGCCCCAGCACCCGGCCCTAACAACTCATCATCGGACATCGCGCGGGGAAATTTTAGAAATCACTAAGTGGGTATTGTAGATCCACTTAGTCTTGACGACCGGTAGCGAGAGACAATATTGACAGAGGTGGGAATCGAACCAACCGTAGCGCACTAATATAAGGCACTTACAAAGCGGCGCCAAGGAAACGCAAAAGATTTTTAAATATACCCTTCCCTGCTAATCGCCAACGAATGCGTTGTAAACTTCACCGACTCGACGTAAGGTATGCCTTACAGTTTTTTAGAAGTTTTCCTTCACCAATTTTCAAGCACGTTAATATTCATAAATACTTACACGCCTGGCGCAAATATTGCACTTCCCTCGCTGTCCTACTACATAATTCCTTGGCGGGGGTGCGAAATGAAACGGGTCGCGTTGTGGGCGGTGGGGGCTCATTATCGAGCATTGGTGTCTTTTTTTATTTCATTACTTTTAATTGTCCTTCTATATCCCGGTAGATCGTATGGCGACCCCATGTCGGCTGCTTCATTCTCGAATGACTTGCAGATAATTGCGGGGGCGGGGGTGACAATGCATAAAATGGGCTATCATTGGCTGTATACTGAAGGATACAATGCTTCCGTGACAGCAGAAGACAATGACCATTATACCTTCTCGACATCTGCCATAGCAGGCCTAGCACCTTATTATAGAAACGAAAATTCGTATGCTAGAATTACGCAGGATTACAAGGTGTCTGGAGATGGATACATTGTCTTGTCATGCGAATATACTTTAGAAGCAAAAGTAACTGATATTATTAATAACAAAATCGAACCAAGACCGGAGGCACGTGCATTTATCGCCCTAGGATTTGGGGATTTTTATCCTATCGATTCTTTTGACATATTGGTACCAGGGGAAAGTGTTGTTACAAAATTATACACCAAACAAATCCAAGTGCATAATAACGAATTTTTAAGATTACGCCTCTACGCCGGGAGTTATGCAACTATACCCGAACCATCCTGTCTTCTCTTGCTTGGCATTGGCCTGCCGTGCCTTGCATGGCTGAGAAGAAGATAAAAAGAAGGGGGCGCAGGGCCCCTTTAAAAAACAAAGCGATATCATTAGATTTTTTATATAGACATCTCATGGGGGGGTATATGCGAAGGATTGCACTTTTGGCGGTGGTGTGCTTTTTTGCGTTTGGCGGGGTGGCGGGGGCCGATCTATACGAGATCAAAACGCTATACCAGAGCATTTCTGGCGAACTTGGCGGCCGTGAATATGTTGGTTTTGACGAAGAAACGGGGGAAGATATTTACACCCCTTATTCTAAAAGCTTCTTTCACGAAAGCATGTCGTCGCCGGTAAATATGTTCGACATGATAAGCGGCGGTGACGACATAGCCCTCGCATCACTTAATTCTAATTTTGATGGATCAATTTTTAGCGCCTCTATGTGGACTGGTTTTTTCAGCCCTCAAAGTGGATATATCAAAAACAAAGCCTATATCGACCTAGTTTTTAGACCATACATGATGTCTACTTGGAAGTTTTACGGGTGGCCAGGCGAAAAGATGACGCTGAAAGATTTGACGAATGGTGACGTTCTCATATTCGGGCTCATGATTATGGACTCAATCTCTGATAATAGCATTTGCAAATTCATTCTTGACCCGTCGCACAATTATGAACTGACGATGTTGGCAGACGGTTACTCAATGGAAGATTGCCCCGCCGCAATTTCCTATATCAGCGCGGACATATCGCCGGTACCCGAACCATCCTGCCTTCTCTTGCTTGGCATTGGCCTGCCGTGCCTTGCATGGCTGAGAAGAAGATAAAAAGAAGGGGGCGCAGGGCCCCTTTAAAAAACAAAGCGATATCATTAGATTTTTTATATAGACATCTCATGGGGGGGTATATGCGAAGGATTGCACTTTTGGCGGTGGTGTGCTTTTTTGCGTTTAGTGGGGTGGCAGGGGCAGGAACATTTTCATTGATTAGCATGACCTGCTCAGTTGATGGAGGCCTTATCGACCCGATACAGACCGCAGATTATACGGGAACGACGCACGGATCAATCAGCGATGCATGGGGCTCGGCGTTAAGCGATGCGTCCATTGGCCTTCTATCCGTTGAGACTTGGGTGTCGTCTGATCTTTATTTTGATAATGTCAAAAACGGGAACGTAGAAAATGCATACGCTTACGCAGATGCCAAAGAAATTATATTATTCCGTCCAAATTTCAAGGGGCTTGGCCCCGAAATTTACCTGGAGGCCGGGTTGCCTTGGGCTGATGGGTCTGCGGAAGCATACATAGAGGACATTACGGCTGGGATAACTTTAGCGTATGCGTCGCCAGAAGGTATGTTTCTTTCGTATGATGCATGGGATTCGTCGCATATTTACAGGTTGACTCTAGTTGCTAGCATGGTCTCATTTACTGAGCCAGAATGGGGATGGGGCGGAGGAGAAAACTTCGCCTACGCAGATATCCCCTTTAGCAACCTGCCCGAACCATCCTGTCTTCTCTTGCTTGGCATTGGCCTGCCGTGCCTTGCATGGCTGAGAAGAAGATAAAAAGAAGGGGGCGCAGGGCCCCTTTAAAAAACAAAGCGATATCATTAGATTTTTTATATAGACATCTCATGGGGGGGTATATGCGAAGGATTGCACTTTTGGCGGTGGTGTGCTTTTTTGCGTTTAGTGGGGTGGCAGGGGCAGGAACATTTTCATTGATTAGCATGACCTGCTCAGTTGATGGAGGCCTTATCGACCCGATACAGACCGCAGATTATACGGGAACGACGCACGGATCAATCAGCGATGCATGGGGCTCGGCGTTAAGCGATGCGTCCATTGGCCTTCTATCCGTTGAGACTTGGGTGTCGTCTGATCTTTATTTTGATAATGTCAAAAACGGGAACGTAGAAAATGCATACGCTTACGCAGATGCCAAAGAAATTATATTATTCCGTCCAAATTTCAAGGGGCTTGGCCCCGAAATTTACCTGGAGGCCGGGTTGCCTTGGGCTGATGGGTCTGCGGAAGCATACATAGAGGACATTACGGCTGGGATAACTTTAGCGTATGCGTCGCCAGAAGGTATGTTTCTTTCGTATGATGCATGGGATTCGTCGCATATTTACAGGTTGACTCTAGTTGCTAGCATGGTCTCATTTACTGAGCCAGAATGGGGATGGGGCGGAGGAGAAAACTTCGCCTACGCAGATATCCCCTTTAGCAACCTGCCCGAACCATCCTGCCTTCTCTTGCTGTTCATAGGCCTGCCATGCCTTGCATGGCTGAGAAGAAGATAAAAAGAAGGGGGCGCAGGGCCCCCTTCACTTAATGCTCGCTCAAATTCTTGCCTTTATCGAAAACTGAGTATCACAAGTCCACCTGCATTACGGCATTGCAATGTCATAAAATTGCAAATTGAGCGGTCAGAATTACAAGACTTATAATCATTATTCAATTTGTTCTTTTTAGCACTGTTTACCCAAAAGCCCCACCACTCCCCACTCACTTTTTGAAAAAATCTATTAGGAGTCTTTATACAAGATGTAGGAAAACAAAATCAGTAAGATAGGAAATACAGCAGACATACGATCTGGTTCATCATCATATTGAGGTGAATTCCAGATGGAAAATAACCATACAGCTCCGATTATGCCGGGAATCAATTTTATGAATTTTGGTGTACCTGCCCAAAACTCTGTCTTCGATGAGCACAACCGTATAATAATCACCATGACAACTAGACTTTTTAGAATGATGTAAAATACATTAGATGGCACTCCTGACAAGTTTGACATGACCGAAGTTCACCTATTTTAGTTGAACAAGTTCATCACCTTAAAGCAATCTATTTACTGATTTCGTGTTTACCAAATTCCATTAATTCGTAAGGATCGTGAGACAAAATACCTATTTTTTTGCGGCGATATATCCTTTAATTATATTTCCTATTTCTTGTTCGTATACGCTCCGCGGAAGTCTTGAGGCTGCCTCCATCCTAATTGCTTCAAGCTCTGCATCTCACGGCGTGCTGTTCACGTTTTGCATCATATTTATTAACATTTCAGTTTGTTCACTGGTTAATCCTTGATTCTTATTGCTGGCCACAGCATTATCGCCACCTGCAAATACCGGAGGTACAGTCAATATTACAATTAGAAAAAAGAATATTATAAAAGATCCATATTTCATCTCCCAAGCGCTCTCTTTCTATGTTCATTTAACAAAATTAAATTAACCTTAGTAAGAGCACTGTTCTTTACAGTACTGATATTGGTATCCCTTCCCCGTGCAATCAGCCATGCACTTATAATCAGTTTGAGGAGTCTTGGGTGTTTGTGGCTGTATTGGATTATAAGAGCAGGCTTCTTGACAGTACTGATATTGGTATCCCTTCCCCGTGCAATCAGCCATGCACTTATAATCAGTTGCAGCAAGAACCGGAATGGAACTACAAAGAGTAATGGCCAGTGACATTAAAAATAAAATTTGCTTAGACATGATCACCTCCAGGTATATTGATTTCAATCTATATACTTCCGGCAGAGCCAGGGGCTACTCATGTTAATTGTGAATGGATGAAGGATGATGCTTAGATATGGAAATTACTGAGTTGAATACTCCGATAACATATCGGAGTCAATAAAATAATGGCTTACCTCCAATTCTTCCGAAAAAAGGTTAAAGATCATTTGCCCTTCGACTCGCTCGCCGTCCGCCTTCCTTCCCTTTTCTTGCGGTTCTTGTATGCTTGCCACCTGACGGGATCGGAGCGCAACTTTTCGTAATATCTGTGCCAGTTATTTTTCATCTTGTCGCGGTTTCCACTATACCATGCCCGCATGTACTCACGGTGACTTTCTGGTGTACGGTACCGCTCGCTAGGGTGCCTTTTGCGCCATCCCTGCATATATGCCCGGATATACTCTCGCTTTTCCCGTGCGTCCATCTGGGTCACGACTCCAAGGAAGGGGCCTAGCAACTCAAGGATAAGGCCAAGGCGTTTCATATTGTCAAGGAGCCCCCTCGCCTGCTTTCTTTCTCTGGTTCGTTTCTCCAGATATGTTTCTTCCAGTTCTGTCATGATATGCCTTATAGGGTAAAATAAAGTGTCATACAAAAAATCGCGCTACTGGTCCCAATAGGTCGAGTTTTTGGTCATATGGGGCTTGAGGGGTTTGCGGAACATCTGATTCAATATTCGAAGGGGTTCCCCTGCAAAGAAATCGTCACCGTTAGCCCATAGCCAATGACGGGCATATTCATCAAAGCTTGGATGCTCTAGTCCTTGACCCTCAATGGATTCTTTAGACCGATGAAAGTGCGCTACACCAATCATAACGGCACCACGGAGTTTATCAAAAATGGAAGGTCCGTTACGGTAGAGATCCCATCCCTTCCTTTTCAGGCGCTCCCGCTGGTCATAACTGAGCCGTTCGGGTAATTCCAGAATGTGCAGATCCTCAAAGTTCAGGTCGTCATTTTGGTTTGTTTCCATAATCATGTCCTCCTGTCATTTTTTGATAAGTATTCGTAAAAATTTTTAAACGTTTCAGATCATTCTGTAAGGCTCCTGTGCGTGCTCGTGGACCTTCTGGCCCGAAGGCAATATCCAGTTTTAAAAAGTCGTAATACTTTTTCGGATTGCAAATAAACTCCCAGAGTGAAAGTGAAAACGGCTCTTGAGGAAGTTCGGCGTTTAAGAACCAAGTAACCGGGTCGAATGCTTCCGTGTTGCGCCAAGCTTCGAAAGGTTCAGGCGATACGTGATTTGCCTTCAACAGAGCAAGGGCCTCATCCTTACAAGCTCGTAATTCGTCGATAAGAGGTTTAACCGTCTCTGGGGGATTGCCTGGCTTCCTGTAGCTCAACCTGAGATGATTCCCTTCCAGAAAGATTTCATAACCGACGTTTACAATTTCGGTTAAAAGTCGGGGTCTCATAGCGTGATCTCCAATAAGTCGTCACGAAGGATTGAAATTTCTTTTTGCTTATGCGCGTTAAGCGTGTTAAGCGCGATAAGGTGTGCATGATTGTCCCTTTTCTCGCTTTTCTCGCAATACGAAAAAAGTTTTACGATAGTCTTTGGGGCACCGCCGGTGCTGATTTTATCGATATCGACAAGAGACGATTCTTTGAGTTCCTGGACAATTCGATGAAGTTCTTCCGATTGTATGTGACGGCTAAACACGATGTCGCGGATGTCCGATAAAGTCATCTGCTTGCCTTCCGCCTTCTGAAGTGCTTCGAGGATTCTTTGCTTTTTTCGATCACCAATTGCGCCGCCGAAAATCTTAAAAGCTGATCGTCGCGCATAGTCCACAAGAGAGAGAGCGGCCCGTAGGTCATCAATCTTAATCTCTCTGTGTCCAGCTGCCAGCGCATACATAAGGGAAAGCCTCACGGTGTGCGCTTCGAGCCTGTTCACGATTGACCCTGTGACCCCGGCGTAGTCCATCGTTAAAACCGGATAGGCCTCTGCCCACAGTTCGGAAGCGTCGTGACTGAATCTGATTTCCGAAAGGGAGCGTGCTTCATTGATTCTTTGGGTGACGGTCTCACGGATAGGATAAAGTTCGCTGTCAGGCATCGGCGAAGGAAGTGGCATCAACCGTTGGCGTCTCGATAAGATCCACAAAAAGCGATTAGCGAAGCCGTTGCTCATCTGAACCTGACTAAATAGGAAAATGAGTTCTCCCTCTGTGATATGTGTGACGATGACAACATGTGCCCCTGTTGCTTTAATTCGGGACGATTTCGTTAAGGGTTCAGCGTTTCCATCATCATAGAGTCCACGGATGATGGCTGATAACGTATTCCCTTCCCGTTTTGTGCAATGAAGTGCTGCCGCCATCTCTTCATCAAGCACGAAAAGACGTTTATCTGTAACTCCGGGGTCTGAGATTTCGTATTCTTGTTTTTTCTTGTCCCATTCCTTCACTTCATCGCGCACGGCATAGATAAGACCTTCGCCACTACTCAGTGGCCCCGATGAGCAACGGCACCCGGAAGGGATTTCGGCAAAGAGGCGTGCCACGGGATGTGATGAAGTGCCCTTTCTGCTTTTTGATGACGCCCCCACAATAACGACATACGTCCTGCATCTGTGTTTTGCATCTCCGATGTTGATATAAGGCCCGCTTCCAATCTCGGCTGCAAAGCGCGTTAAAAGCGTGATAAGTACCGCAGCGGGATCAGCCTCGGAATGTTCACAAGCAAGACGAACAAAATCCCCTATCCATCCCGGCAAGGCATCGTTTGCGAGCGTTGGCCAATCTTCGCGGATCTCCGTCTCTGCTGGTCCCTCTCCCTGTGACTTCTCCTGATAGTGTTTCAACGCTTCCTGAATCGTCGCTTGTCCATAGGTGCGTCCGTCGCTATGGTGTTTCTTGTCCCACTTGTCCCTAAAGAGGCCCGATTCACGGAAAGCCGAATCAATTGAGCCAACGTCACCGCTAAGCCAGCAAGCAAGATGAGAACACAAGGCTAGGTCAGCTTCAGATTGTGACGGATAGTCGGAATAATCGCCGTCCCAAAGCCTTCTGATGTCCGCGCCGCTCTTGGAGTTAAAAGCCTTTTCCAGACCTTCGCGCCAGTCCGCTGTCATTGTTCGATTAACTGTCGGCGCGCTGGTCGGTTCTGGATGCTCACCGAATACGGTGCCATAAAAAGCGTCAAGCTCTTTCTGCCTGTACTCTATGGTCTTCGGGAACCCTTCAAGGGTGTGTCCGGTGATAGTGACGTAGCGGCCCGACTGGTAGGCTTCTATTGGACCCTTCCGTTTTCCATTCACAGAAAGTTTGCCCTTGAGCAAAACCCTGATGCCGCGCCCGCTTGGTGAAATCTCTGTGTAGCTGTCCAGTTTCTTGATATGTGCGGCAATCTCCGGCTGAATCAGACCAACAGCAATCTCAGAATCAAGGTTATCGAAGGCACGGCATCGGCAATGATCGAAGTCCAGACCGACGAAAGGGTCATCCTGTGTTAGGACAAAGCCGACACCGTCAAAGCCGTGTGCTGCTGCCAGTACCACAGGGAAACTGTTCCAAGTTGCAGGGTCATTGCTCTTTGCCGGTTGTCCGTCAGACTGATAGGGCGGTTTGGTGATTTTACCGTCGCGCTCGACGGCTTGCCAATTCACCCATTGCGGATATTGCCTCAGTTCGTCGGGGATGTTTTCAGGAACCGGTTCAATCATGGCATGGCCCCTTTCTTTCCGGAAGTAAACGCGCGCGCTCTTCTAGCCAGGCGATGAGAGAATCACGTTCATAGCAGACTGCGCCGCCGAGCATGATGCGGACTTTCGGACCTTGACCGATGCAGTCCAAGTTTGCCATACTTCGCGCGCTATAGCCCGTCAACTCTCGAAAGCGCGGGTGTTTCCTGCTCAGGTAGGGTGGGAGTTCCCGGCGTATTGCCGATAGATCGGGTTTCGATTCCTGTGACATTTGTTTTACCTCCAGAGTATTCAAAAGAAACCTTTTGCTTCTTTCTGGAGATAATTTAAACTTCATGAAGGCGTGAGTTTAGATACGTATTTTTTCAATTTAATTCGTAGCTACTGAAGGGATTTATTAGGAGGGTTAATAAGATGTAAGGGCAGTAGTATCCTTAATCAGATATCAGGATGTTATTCATACGCTACAACTTTATTCTCTCTTTCTCTTTTTGGATCATTTCTTCAGCTTTGATATAAGCACGCTGAAGCATTTGTTTAGTTGCTTTAAATTTCCCACTATCCTGGTCCTCATTAATCATCTTTGCCATTCCATAAATTGACGTTTTCCCCTTTGTTGTCATTTTATAGATCACAAGTGGATCATAGAAGGCAGGTTCTTTTGAAGTCGTTTTGGGGGGCTTTTGAATAGAACATTCAAAATAATCATACAAGTTTTTTATATGATTTATTATTTCCGTTTTGTTTTTTGTCAGGTCGATCTGTAAGTTAAGATATCTCCCATCGACTTTACCAGAACCAGAAATAATAACTCCAGTCTCTGGAACATCAAAAAAAGTTCTGTCTGATGATGCAAAAAATTGATAAAACGCAACCTGAATGCGCAGTACTTCGGGGTGACCAGTAAATACAAAAGGCAATCCATACTTTTTTCTCATCTTTTCTCTATCTGTGGTAAAGAACGGACAAAGTTTTAAAATATTATTTTTGTCTATTTTTAATTCTTCCCCCTCTTTTAACTTAACAAGTACAGAAAGGATCACGGGATCTATTTTCTTAGATATCTTATCAAAATAAATATGGAGGTCTTTCTGATATTCCGGAACTTCAAGAACAGCACTCCTCTTCAAAATATTGCTGATAACTCTTTGCAATATTTTATCAAAGGCTTTTTCTTTTTTCATCATTGTCCTAATCCTTCTTAAAGCTTACTCGCTGTTTTGAAAGGGGGCAGCGGGTGAGGATTCCCGTTTTCGGCCCGTCAGCCTATCCCCCTTGTTTCGATTTCTCCTGGTTACTTCCCCGGCAGTTCGACAATGGTGCCAGCAGTGGTTGTCTCCTTCTCTCGCTGAAAAGCCTGCCCTAGGGCCTTCACAGCATCCCTGAGCTTGTTTTCTGATAGGTGCGCATATCTCTGCGTCATGACGTTTGTCTTATGCCCCAATAGCTTCTGAACGGTATAGAGGTCGGCCCCCTCTTCGATCAACCATGACGCATAGGTGTGCCGGCAAGTGTGAAAGCAGACCTGTAAGCGAGGATCGTCTATGCCCTCATTCAATTTCAATTCGTCCACAACCCTAAAAAAAGTGTGTGAAATTTTCGTCAATCTCCCACCATCTTTTCGGTTTCTCTGAAAGACGTAGTCGGTCGGTCTTCCTTGTGTTCTCTCTTTGAGCATTGCACCAACTTGAGGAGTGATAAACGCATAGCGGCTCCCGGTCTTGGCGTCACGGATTGTCATCACTCCTCTTTCAAGGTCAACGTCCTGACAAGTAAGAGAAGCGATTTCACCAAAACGTAAACCAGCATGGAGGGAAAGCAATGTCATGTCATGTACATCCTGTGACTTGGCCTTTAGGGACACCAGAAGGGCCTTGGCTTCATCGTGGGTAAGAAATCGCATCCGGCTATTGTCTGGCTTCGGAAATTTCACCTTCGCCGTAGGATTTTCACCATTAAAAGCACCCAATCGTTTAGCTGAATTAAAAACCTGTCGCACAACCGCGAGGGTGTACTCAATGGAACGTATGGACAGGCCTTTATCTGCAAGTGTCTTCTTCAGTCTCTCAAGATGGAATGGCGCTATGTCTTTTAAACACTTGTCCGCCAATTCAAGGGATATCCGGTTTCTGAAGATCTCCTCTTCATGGACAACGGTTTTCTTGCCTTTATCCGATCTTGCCTGTGGCAAATAGGTTTCTGTAAAAAACTTATCGAAGGTTATGGCGTCCCTTTCAGCCTGTTCATGCTGAGCTTGTTCCTCGGCTCGTCGCTTGTCTTCAATGTCACGGCGTTCCGATAGGCGGGAAGGACCTTCCTTGAGCCCCTTTCCGGCTTCTCTCAATTCAGCAAGGACAAGGGCTGCTTTTTCGGCTGTCCAGTGCTTACGATCTTTCGGATCAATTTCGCTTGCCCAGCCTAGACCCTCTTCGATCCTCACCCCATCTCTCTGGTAGCGGATGGCATAATAGCGGTCCTTTTTGACTCCGTGCTTTCTCGTTGGGTGTTCACGATAACGGACGCCTTTATATTTCGTTTTATTCCATTTTACTGTCATGATTAGACACCCTTTATTGAGTCTGTGCGCCTCTCAGTCCCCACTCTGTCCCCACTTTTTAGGTGATACTGGATGTTTTTGAATGATAGCCACTGAAGTATAATAATAGATAAGTTATTGATAGTCAATGTAATTATTAAAATTTGTGAAACTACGTGAAAGTTATAAAAACAGATTCCTAATCTGGGTGTCCCGCGTTCGAATCGCGGCGGGGGTACCAATACTTTCAATACGTTATCATAAATACCCCACAACTCTTTTTTAGCATTGCTACCCTATTGATGCCCTTCACCTCTTAACTTACCGCTAAATTGCAGGAGAACCATATTCTTGTTGACATCCCAATGGGTATTCACTTGCTTTCGCAAGAATAAACTTTTAATAATACCCCGCTAAGCTCGTTTATATTTCGATGTTATGGGGTCATCAAATGAAGTGCCGGAAAAAGACAAATTTGGAACTGACCGAAGAGATATCCATTTTAAAGCAGAGAGTCAGGGAACTGGAACAATCATCGTTGGCGCTCCTGCAGGCAGAAGAGGAACTGAAGGCTAATAGGAGACAGCTTTCCAATGCCCTGGAAATAGCGCATCTCGGACACTGGGAGTATGATGTTGTCTCTGATCTCTTCACGTTTAATGACCAGTTTTATAAAATATTTCATACCACGGTCGAGAATGTCGGTGGGTATACGATGCGGTCCGCCGAATATGCCCTTCGGTTTATACATCCCGACGATATGGCCATGCTGGCGGAAGAAATCCGGGAAGCCATGGAAACAACGGATCCTTATTTCACCCGACAGATTGAACACCGTATGCTCTATGCAGACGGAACGGTCGGCCACATCGTTATCCGTCATTTCGTCGTCAAAGATGCTCACGGACGAACGGTCAAAACGTATGGCGTGAATCAGGACATTACCGAGCTTAAAAAGCTGGAGGAGCGTTTGCTGCGGTCAGAGAAAATGGAGGCGCTGGGGATGCTGGCAGGCGGTGTGGCGCACGATCTCAACAACGTTCTGGGCATCGTCGTCGGATTTTCGGAACTGCTCCTGCGAACCAACATTGAGCCAAGCTCGGTCAAACCGCAGCTCGAGAATATTAAGCGGGGCGGCCAAAGGGCGGCGGCGATCGTGGAAGATCTTCTGACGCTGGCCAGAAGGGGGGTTGCCAGCAGGCAGGTTCTCAACCTGAACAAGATTATTTCCGACCTGCAGCAATCACCGGAGTTAGGGAAACTCTGCGAGCATCATCCTCGCGTGGAAATCAAAACCGATCTGGCGCAGCCCCCCTTGAATATCTCCGGCTCTTCGATCCATCTGAGCAAATCACTGTTCAACCTGGTCTCAAATGCCAGTGAGGCCATGCCCCAGGGCGGAATTCTGACCATCAAGACCGCCAATCAGTATCTGGACAAGCCCATTAAGGGATATGACGAGGTCCGGGAAGGCGACTATGTGGTTCTTTCCGTCTCCGATACGGGAGAAGGCATTCTTGCGGCCGATTTGAAACACATCTTCGAGCCCTTTTATACCAAAAAAGTCATGGGGCGAAGTGGAACGGGTTTGGGACTGTCCGTGGTTTGGGGGACGGTGAAAGATCATCAGGGGTATATTGATATCCAGAGTGAAGAAGGCAAAGGAACGACTTTTACGCTTTATTTTCCGATCACGAGACAAGAGATCGACGCTCCAGCTACGATTAGGGCCATTTCCGAATATATGGGCAACGGCGAATCCATTCTGGTCGTGGATGATGTAAAAGAGCAGCGCGATCTGGCGGTCAGCATGCTCGGAATGCTGAATTACATCGTCTCAAGTGTTCCCGGCGGCGAAGATGCCATCGCATTCGTGAAGCAACACCCTGTTGACCTGATCGTTCTGGACATGATTATGGAGCCCGGCATGGACGGGTTGGATACCTACAAAAAAATCGTCGACGTAAACCCCGGCCAGAAAGCCATCATCGTTAGCGGCTATGCCGAGACAGACCGTGTGACGCAGGCTCAGGAACTTGGCGCCGGGCCATTCGTGAAGAAACCCTATGTCCTGGAAAATATCGGCTTGGCTGTCCGCAAACATTTAGACAGTTAGCAAATGATATCAACGACGACAACAATCAATAATCTTCTGGTTAATTGGGATGAATCCATTATCACCGCGCCTCCTCCCAAACCAGTTTACCGCCTAAGAATGTTGCGGTAACCTTCGCGTCCTGCGCGGAGTCCGGTTCAAGAAGTGACTCAACGTTATGAACGAGAATCATATCCGCGAGCATTCCAGGCACTATCGAACCCTTGACCCCCTCATCCCGTGCAGCGTAGGCGCTTCCGCAGGTGTACGCCCTTATCGCTTGCGCAACGGATAGTCCCTCCTCAGGCACAAGGCGCCTGCCGCCCTTCCCCCTCCGTGTCACCAGCGCCGCAATCGCCTGAAGAGGATCGCAGGGCGCCATCGGCGAATCGGAACCCATTGCGAGCTTGATGCCATTCGTCAAAAAAGTATGGACGGGATAGATCCAGTTCCATCTCTTTTCATCGAGCTCATTCAGATATCGTTCGCCCATTTCGTATAGAAAATTAGGTTGCAGCACCAGGGTCGCACCGGAACGTGCCACCTCGGGGATGAGATCAGCAGGACAGAACGGACAGTGTTCAAATCGAGGGCGAACAGCAGGAGGCGCCGGACAGGACGCCCGGATATACCGCAGCGCCTCCATGGAGGCATCCAAAAGATAAATGTCCGGCACATGAAATGCGAGCTGAAAGCCCAGTTTGTGCACCCTGAGCGCCGCGTCACATAGAAGCTCCTTCGGCGGTCTCGGATTCCCCAAACTCTCATCCAGGGCGATCTTGACCGCGCCGATTCTATATTGGTCTTCGCCATATCCGGTCAAAAGCCCCGCCTCGAAAAACGCATCTACGTCATCATAGCCCGGCATAAACGAAAGCCGCGGCACAAAGCTGCCGTCAGCGATCAGTGCCCTTGCTCGCGTCCAGTGAAATACATGATTATTCCAGCTCGTATCCTGCACAGACGTAATGCCGAATGACAGGAAATGGGCGCTCATCTTCTTGACGGCCCATCGCAATTCCTCATCAGCGATTGCGGGAAGAGCACGCCCGATTCGCACATCTTTGCCCTCAATCAGCCCTGTGAGTTCGTTTGAAGCACTGTCACGCTGCAGCCTGCTTGACCCGGTATCGGATGAGCTATTGTCAAGTCCGCATAATGTGAGGGCACGCGAATTTAAAACACAGCGCTGGCCAGATCGGTCAATGAGTATGATCGGTATCGATGATGAAATTTCATCGAGATGCTTTTTCTCCGGCAGACAACAGCCTGCAAGATTATCGAAATCGCAATTGACCGCCCGTGCCCATGCCTTTTTTGCCTTCAAATCATGATCGTCAAGATGCTTCGCAATGCAAGACTTCATCTGTGCAATATCAGCGGCTTCACTGCAATCCGCCTGAAGAAGATTAACGGCAAAAGCAAATGGATGGCAGTGCGCATCGTTAAATCCTGGCAAAACAAGCGCGCCACCACAATCGAATATTTTTGTATTTCTGTCGATCAGGCTCTCGATCTCATTGTCGGAGCCGGCATAGATGATTTTGGCCTCCCTGGTTGCAATGATATCCACCGCCGCAGCGCCGGACGCAACATCCATGGTCTGAAAATTTTTAAGAATGAGTTCGGCCTTCATTTTTTGTTGGAATCTCCCTAACCTATTGCTCCGGCAATATAAAAATCGATATTGAGTATCAAAACCGGTCGGCCCACTCTGCTGAGAGATAGGAGATCGGGGACACAGATTTGATACGGCCGTTCACAGCGCCCAATTCACTTGAGACCGCATCCATGGCTGACTGATATTCACGCAATGTTGAATCGTAATCCCAACGCTGAGACTGGCAGCCATTTCGGGAGTGGTCATACATCCTCGGGTAGTTTAGGCAATTTTCAAGATCCTATTTTTATCATACAATTGCGATTCTCCGTTTTCCGCTTGTGACCAATTTGTGACCGGTCGCCTGAAAAACCGCATTTTTCTTACTGTTCACGACTTCCTGATCTTCGCTTTTCAGGAGAGGCCAAATGAGGAACCTCATTCTTCGTATGCTCCGCCGCAAAAACAGCAGGGATAAGAAGAACGGTTAAGATAATAATAAGCACGAAATGAGCAATGAATTTTTTTCTATTAGTATCATAACAACGTCTCCTTCCTTGGCAGATTTCGGATTTCTGTTTTTTGTAAGTTTACCCTAAAATAAGGCATGTTAAAAGTAGAGTCCTCTGGCAAAATCCCATGCCAGGAGGTTCTTATGAAAGAATTACGTTTATGTGAGCACTAGATATTTTCGATGCAACCCTGGATCAAATTTATTATGATAACGGGAGACACGACAGGGTAAACGCCGGCGGGTCTTCGATCCCAGGGAGATATTAAGTCCTGATTCGCTCACCTACCCGCGAGATACCGCGGGCAATACGCTCGCTGAAGAATTCAGGAAAAGGAGGAAGTAATATGAAATGGAAGATCTTTACCAATGTCATGCCAACCATTTTCTTGATATTGATCCTTGGCTTTTTCCAGGTTAGCCCTTCCTGGGCCGCTACGGCCAGGGAGATTGATGTCAGCGCCGACGTAGCCCTTAAGCGCTTTGTCAAAGAGGTAAAAGGGGCAAAGGAATTTCTCGACGCAGCCAAAGGGGTCCTTATCCTGCCCAAAGTTATCAATGCCGGGTTTATCGTCGGTGGTGAATACGGAGAGGGTGCTTTAAGGATGAGCGGCAAAACGGTCGCTTACTACAATATCGTCGCAGCCTCCTTTGGCTACCAGATAGGGGGGCAGCAAAAGGATATCCTTCTAGTTTTTATGGACGAAAAGGCGCTGAAGAAATTTCGCAACAGTGCTGGCTGGAAAGCCGGTGTCGATGGAACGGTAGCCATGATAAAGATCGGAGCCGAGGGTTCCATAGACACAAAACTCAAAGAACCCATTGTCGGGTTCGTCTTTGGCCAGAAAGGACTCATGGTCGGAGCATCGATTGAAGGTTCAAAATTTACAAAACTGACGAAGTAGGATTCTGTTTTAGCGCGGCTCAGAAATATGACGAGCCGGTCCGTTTCCACGAGATTGCAATCCATAAGCGTTATTGCTGAAATAAAAAAAGCAGGGGCAGCATCACCCTGCTTTTTTGATATAGCCCCTGAATAAGGGTTCGTTCTACATTTTGCTCCTCATCCCTGCCTGTTGCAAAGACCAAGCAGAAACCTATTCATCCCCTCGGTATTTGAAAGAAAGGCTGACCCTGGCACGGAAGAGAGCGACTTTGTTGTTGTCGAGAGTCATATCTAACTTGACCACCTCGGCCACCCTTAAATCTTCAAGGTGTTTAGCGGCAGTTTCTACGGCATTTCGGGCGGCCTCTTCCCAGGAAGTCTTACTCGTTCCACCAACCTCGATGAATTTGTAGATACTCGTTTCCATCTCTGATCTCTCCTTTCTTCAAAATTAAACATCGTTTGTTTAAATAGTAACTACCCCAACGTTCATCCCCTGACAGGTCCACTCGACCCAAGAAGGGATCTGCCATTCAATCTTACAGCTTTTAGTATATTATATACCACTGATTCACGCAGATAAAAACCTTTTCCTGCGCGCCTCTGTTTTCTGACGGCTCGCCGCTGTTAAGTCATGCATAAGCACACGGACGCCGTGCGCGCATCTCCCATGATCCGCTCGAATATGCGTCAGGGATTAGATGGTCCTGCCGATCTCTCTCGCTTCTGTAATGGCATTTCTGATTTTGCGTGCCTGCTTGGCATCTCCGATGACATGAAGCGTCATATTTAACTCTTTCAACTCTTCTGCAAGCGCATTATCCGGACGAGTCCCCATGGCAGCAATAATGGTATCAAAACCCTTAAGACAACCTTGTCCTCCATCTTTAGAATAGTATACTTCTTCGGCAGTGACTCTTTCTACTTTTGCACCAGTAATAATGTCGATGTCTTTTCTAGCCAGTCTCTCGATAAGAAAATCCCTATTTGATGTTAGTTCTTCCGTGTCGATGTTATCCAGCATTTCAATAATGGTAATTTTTCTACCGTAGAGGGGGCGGTTCTTATAATGTTCAGCAAGAAAATCTGCTGTCTCACAGCCGATTGCGCCGCCGCCGATAACCAAAATGTTTCTCCCAATTGGCTTGCAATTCTTCAACGCATCCCAGGCTGTCATGATATTCGGGTGACCACTTTCCTCCAACCATTTTGGCATAATCGGCTCTCCGCCTGTTGCGACGATCACTTCATCAGGTTTGATTTCCTTAATGGTTTCAACACCAGCTTCTTTATTCAGGACTATCTTGGCGTTTGCCTTCTTCAGTTCATTAATTAAATATTTCAGAGCGCATGCCATGTCCTGCTTATATTCCGGATAACCCGCAATAATAAACTGGCCGCCGAGCTTCTCAGATTTCTCAAGCAGCGAAACGTCATGACCTCTCTTGGCCGCAGTAGCTGCCGCCTCAATTCCGCCGGGGCCTCCGCCGACAACAAGGACTTTCTTCTTCTCAGACGCTTCTTCAATTTCATACGCTTTGTAATTGCCTACACCCGGATTCAACGTACAATACATTTTGCCTTGCAGGTCTAAGCAAGCCAGACAACCGATGCAAGGACGAACATGCTCAAAACTGCCGCTTTGACACTTATTGGGGAAATCTGGATCGCAGATTAATTGCCTTCCCATGTAAACATAATCGGCATATCCTTGCCTAAGCAGCGTCTCAGCTATCCACGGCTCTTTAATTCGTCCGACCAACCCCACAGGGATGCCTACAGACTCTTTGATCAATTTGGAGTATGGCATGTTCAGAGCCCGGTCAGTGCCTGCGGAGGGGAAAACGCGCGCGCTCTTCCTCACGGTGCCATATGAAAGGTGGATATAGTTTACACCGGCTTGTTCGAGCAGCTGTGCCAGATAAGCGGTCTCGATAACGGTTTGACCACCCTGCTCCGCGTCACCAGCGGATAACCTGACGCCAAGCGGAAAATCACTGCCCAATTCATTCTTGAAGGCCTGGATTATCTCAATTAAGAACCTCGCTCTTCCATGAACGTCCCCGCCATATTCGTCGGTTCTTCTATTGGTCAACGGGGAGAGAAAGGCCCCCAGCAGAGCATGCGCATGTGCAGCATGAATTTCGATAGCATCAAAACCGGCGTCTTTGATTCTAAGGGCGGCGGCGACGTATTTGGCCGTATAGTCTGCAATATCTGCATGGGTCATTTCTCTGGGCGTATCCGCACGATTCCAGACATGTGGAATTGGAGAAGCACTCAGTGGCCTTAAGCCGGTTATCTTTGAGCTGGCAAAAGGCCCGCCCTGAATCAATTGGGCAGCGACCTTTGCACCGTAGCCATGACAGGCATCTGTCATTTTTTTAAAGCCCTCGATAAAGCTATCATCCGTTATTCTCAATATGCCCATGCCGTACATGTGGGTATTGTCAATGTCCAGGGCTTCCATGGTTATAAAGCCGACACCGCCTTTGGCATAATTGAGATAATACTGAATCAATTCTTCTGTTGCTTTTCCGTCTTTGTCTCCGAAGCGTGTCGACATCGGTGTAAGAGCGATCCTGTTTTTCAGAACCATATCGCCTATTTTAATTGGACTGAATAGGAGATTATAATTCCCCATCATCCTGCCTCCTTGTATACACATACGAGCGATCAGCTATGTCTTAACTGATTTTTCTTTATCACGATTGCCGTTTAAAAGGCTCCTGAATTTGAATTCAACGTCGCATCGCTTTCAGGGCTTCATATGAAAATAGAGAGCGTTGGCTCTATTCCCGGGCAAAGCCATATGCCCTTTAACTTCCCACGCACTCGTCAGCCCATGTCAACGATAAGTCCCTGAACTCTTGCGCCTCAGTTGATGCCCTTGCTGCTAACGATCGGGTTACAAGGGGCTGTAGGCCCCACACACTGGAGACATACTGGAACTTCTATCGCGCCGTGGCGGGACTGGTGGGTGCCCAAGGTTCGAACGACAACAGTTTTACCAATAATATCTTGTTTTACAAATAGTTATCTATATTCCCTCATCCACCGATAGATGCCTGCGAATACCATCATGGTAAAAATCATTGCGCCATCCCGCCTGCGGGTGTATAAAAAAGCATTATGTAGTAAAAGAAATAACCCATTTTAAGAGAGGAAGAAATGCGTATTGCCAAATTTGATAAGACAGTAAATGAAAGAAATCAGAAAATTATCGACGAAATTATGGGAATTACTTGTCCGAAATGTCAGAAGAGCGCGACGAACGTCCGCGTCAACGATCATGGAAGAGCTATATTTGATGCTTGCTGTGACGAATTGAGTCAGATTATTCATGCGAAAGTCTCTTGCTAACGTTTCAAGAGTTTATAAGAAGTTTATCTCTTAAGACATTAATTCAATAGGTCAGAAAAAGCAAAGTGGCTCTTTTAACCGCAACGGATAAAAGAGCCACTTTTTTATGATCATCAATATTATTTTACCTTGAACTCCACCCGACTCGGCTTGGCCTTTTCTTTTTTCTCCGGCGTTACCGAAGTCGGCATCACGACAAAAACGCGACCCGCATCGATCTGCCCGGCGCCCAGGATCGTTTCTTTTACCTTTTCTGCGCGGTTCTGAGCAAGTTTGCGAATATCGGAATCAGTCACATCGATATGGCTCAGCATGAGTTTTTCCATTTCCGAGGCGGGAAGATCCTTAAGCAGCCCGATGGCATTCCGCGGCTTCGGGAAGGCAGCAGCTTTATAGGCCAGTGTCAAATAGGTCTCGTACTCTTGGGGTTGTATCTGGATCGCATCAACCGTCAATCCCTCTCCGCCCTTTTTCTTCAGCTCTGTCTTGAATTTTTGCGTCTTGATCTGGCGATTGAAAGCAGCTGTTTTCAATCCTGCCTTGTCCATTTCCGGGTCGGCATACCCCGCCACCTCGAGTTTGAGATTCGGCCGATCGAGCAGGGCTTTGGCGAGATTGTTGATCTTCTGCTGCCCGGCGTCGGAGAGGAGTGCGCTGCCATAATCGAATTCGACGTAACTCATCTCCTCGCCACCGCCACCGAAGAGATGCGCCAATAGCGTGAAGGGCGCCGTCACCGCCTTGGTGATGAGATTTCCGAGAATCTTCCAAATAATCGGCCACACCTTGAACTTGGGATCATCGAGACTGCCCGATATGGGAATATCGAGGTTGATCTGCCCCTTGCGATCCGTCAGGAGGGCAACCGCGAGGGGAACGGGCGCCTTGATGGCCTGAGGGCTGTCCACCTTGTCGCCAAATGTCAGCTGATCGAAGAAAATCGTGTTCTTGGCGTCGAGCTTTCGCTTGTCGATGAGATAAGACACGTCGAAAGTGAGTTTTCCCTTCACGATGGGATAACCGAGGTAGCGAATGGCATAGGGGGTTGCCTGGCTCAGCTCAATATCCTTGAAGCGCATCTTGATATCAGCATAGAGATCCTTGACGAGCGGATTGATCCTCCCGCCAATCTCGACGGGCGATCCGCGTCCGATGTCACCCTTCAGGTCGATCGTCGCCCGGCTGATCTCCTCAGATGACAAGCCCGTGATGCTGCCGCCGATATCGTGCATCTGGACGGAGTAGTTTGGATTGATGAGATGATCGCTAAAATCGATGGTTCCGCCCTGAAGGGTCACCCGCCCGATCTTGATATTCTTGAGGTCGTCGCCCTTCTTCTCCTCGGTCTTCGCCGTATCGACGGGCGCCGCGGGTTTGGCCGCCTCCGTCCCCTGCCCTGTCTTTGCGGAACCGCTGAAGATGTGCTGGAGGTTCGCCGTCCCGTCCGAATTGATGAGAATCCGCGCATAGAAGTCCGACAGCGCAATGCCATTGATCGTAATAAAGAGCGGATTCAAACCGACCTTGATCCCGTCAAAGTAGAGTTGCTTCCACTTGACGAAATCGTTTGCGAAGGCCTTGTCGATGGTTGCAAGATTCGATACCGAAGCCTGTCCGTTATATGTCAGGCGCAACTTGTCCTGCTTGTCCCGATCCACCTTCAGCCGTCCGGAAATGCCAACAGCTCCCCTCGTCACGTCGATTTTGACGGCATCCGTAAAATAGGGCTGAAAGGTTCTGATGACGATATCGCTGAGTTTGATCGTCAGGTCCGCCGAAAAGGGATCCACCTTGAACGGCCCGTTCACCGCAATCTTCCCCTTGTCGTTGACGACAAGACTCAGATCGAGAGTGGCGTCCTCATTTTTTGCCGTCGAAAGGTGCTTCACGGTTAAATCGATTGGGGCAAGTGCAATCCTGACCGGGTCAGCAGGTTGAAGGTCATTGTAGCGGATATCGGCACCGGTCATCCTCACCTCGTCCACCAGCACCTTCATTGTCGATTTAGACCCTGAAGATTTATCGGCTTCCTTTTCTGTTGGCGCCTCTTTCTTTTTCCCCGTCACAGGCTTCTTTTCCGGCGTAATCAGATTGAGAAGGTTCACCTCGCCCGCCTTACCGCGGACGACGACCACTTCCGGGGATTGCACGGAAACCTTGGCAATATGGATTTTCGATGCCAGTGGCTCAGAAGGCGCAATATCCACCGACAAGAGCGGCAGACGCAGAACTTTCTCTCCCTTCACATCGTCCAGTGCGATCTTCTTCAGCGCCACATTCCCCGAAAGGTTCACCGAGGGCTTGTTATCGGCAGCCATGATAAAGTGAACATCCAACTTTAGATCGAGCAGGGCGGATTTCAACTTGCTGTTGAGTTTGATCGGGACATAGTTAAGATAATAGGGAATGTCGATATCGCCGATATCCAGGCGGAAGGTCGTCACACGCGATGCGGCAAAGGGCTTCGTTTTTCCCTTGAGTTCATAAGGGGTGCCGTTGATGCGCGCGAAAAACCGCGGTTCCACGTAATGATCGATATTGGGGTCCAAATCGGAAATAAAGGGTACGGAGAAGTTCAGGTCGCGGACCGTGTGCGTCGTTTTCTTCGGACCATCGTCGAAATCGATGCTACCGCCGATAATTTGGATATTATGAACAGTGAACGGAAAGGGTTTCTTGCTTTCCGGCGCCTTTTCCTCTTTTTTCTCCTTCGGAATCAAGTCGGTAAAATTATATCCGCCGTCCGGATATCTGGCGATGTGTATGTAAGGTTTGGTTAGGGTGATCTCTTTGACCACGACGGCGCGTTTTGCAATCGAAACGAACCCCTCGACATTGAGATAGAGCGATTGAAAAGAGACAAAGGGCTTCGGCTGCGACTTTTCCCGAATCGTGACACCGGAGATCGTGAGTGTCAGGTTCCAGGGATTAAAGTTAATTTTTTCGATGGTAACTGCTCGTGACAAGGCCACGGAGAGCTTGTCGGTGAGAATCGATTTCAGTACCGGCGGCACGACAAAAAAACCGATCACCGAAACAAGGACAGCAACAATGAGAATCACCAGGCCGATCTTTTTGTAGCGGCTCATATCGCTCCCTCCCATAGAGTCACTTATAGTCGATGGCTAACGATAGATACTAAAAAAGATAAAATCAAGGAGAAATCAGGCGTCTTTCAGATGCAAGTATACATTTGACGGGTTGAACTGCCGCTCAAACCCGCCCGGCACAGGGGACGCACAGTCGTCGGCCGTCGGGCATTTCGACCATTCGGAGCCTCATAGTCATCTCGCCGCAGTTTGCACAGGGGTCGGATGGCCCCATCGGCGCATAGGCGGGCGGGTCGAAAGGAACCGGCGTTGTCATGAAGACACTCTCGAAAGGGCGCGTTAAGAGATCCGCAATCTTCATCTGCCGCGCTTCGCTGCGTTCTTCCTCCGAAGCTGTGTCAGCCATGAGGGCCGCATCCAGACGCTCATAGCGCGCATTGTCCTCGCCGCGGTATTCATAGGGGTCGCGCTTCATGAAACGGTAAGAACAGCTAGCGGAACGGCTCAAAATCGTAAAGGCGTTTTTGCCGTAATTGTGGATAATAAGATTGCCCTTGCCCGCCGTCGTCCCTAGCAAGGCCTGAAGCGCATCGACCGCGCAGGTATCGGATTCACAGATGGCGACCACTTCTTCATCGACGGCCCGCTGTTTGATACCCAGAAGCCGCATGGCCTCCTTCGCCACGAGATAGCCGTAGACCAGGCCCGGACAGAGGTGGCCGTGAAAGTCCACGCACGTCTGTAAGTCTTCAGTGATCGCCATCCCGGTTACAATCATGTTTGCCCTCCCTGCCATATCGGATTCTGGAAGATCATAGCAGATGAAACGGTGATTTCCAGCAATAATTTGACGGGAACAAGGATCTCAAGGCTGAAGAAACGCAAAAAGCGCTCCCTCATAAGAGGGAGCGCTTTTTATCGGTTTGCCAATATTGATTACAGCGGTCTCACATTAGCTGCCGCCAGGCCCTTTTTGCCCTGCTCGACATCGAAGCTGACGCGCTGACCTTCGAAGAGCGTCCTGAAGCTGCCCATCTGAATGGCGCTGTAGTGAACAAAAATGTCTGTTCCGTCTTCATTCTCGATGAAGCCGAAGCCCTTTTTCTCATTGAACCACTTTACTTTGCCTTCTGCCATGATCGTTATCCTCCTTTCACATATTTCAAAAGTCGGTTACAGCATGACAGAAACAAAAAACCGCCAAACTCCCAAAGAGAAAGGCGGTAAATCCTTTGCACTTCAAAATGTCTGTCCAACTTTCTTATGACCCCGTCTCGTATCGCTCGACAGGTGAAATGCACTATACAGGATAATGTGATTAAGTCAACGCTTTATTTTTCGTACATTCGTACATCAGGATCGCTCCGGCCTGCGGCAGGCTCAGCGAGTCGGCCCCTTGCGCCCCGCGAATGTGCCACCGCTCATGCATCGCATCCAGAATCTCCTCCGACAGGCCGTGGCTTTCGCTGCCGAGAATGAGCGCCGCCCGACCCTCGACCGGATGCGGGACTTGGCCGTCCTGGACATCGGTGCCGATCAGATGATGGGTCTTTTTGATAGCCCCCAGGGTAGCCACCGGATCGATGTTCGAAAGCATCTCCAAGTGAAAGAGGCTCCCCATCGATGCGCGCACCGCTTTGGGATGAGTATAATCGACCGAACCGATGGTCGTCGCCACACACTCAAAGCCGAACCAGCGCGCGCTCCGGAGCAGCGCTCCGAGGTTGTTGGGGTTCATGACCTCACAGAGAATCAGGATGTCACCCATCGAAGCGGATAGATAGTCAGCCAGAGCAGCCTCCTCACGCCTCTTCACAACGGCCAGAATGCCCTCCGGCTCCCGGTCTTGGGTGATTTTTTGCCATTGCCCGCGGTCAACGCGATAAACGGGAAATTCGCCGGCAACCGTCCCCAGAAGATTCTGCCAATATTGCCGCTTTTCCGGCAATACAGCGATGCCCTCAATGTCCCACGGGCTCTTCAGGAGTTCCTCAACGACTTTGACCCCCTCGGCAAGAAACACACCCTGATCTTTGCGGAACTTCGTATCGGCAAGCCTTGTCCAGTACTTCAGCTTAGCCTGAGAAAGCGGCGGATAAGGGTTATCTTCCCGGGGGCGCAGCACGGCTCACCTCTTGACCGACCATCGTTTGGCAACATGCCCGGCAACGGCAATACAGAGCATCAACCACAGCAGTCCGATCGCCAATCCGGCCACAACATCGCTCGGATGATGCACCTGCAGATACACGCGGCTCAGCGCAATCAAGACGGCCAATCCCAGGGCGCAGCCCCACAGAGCCTTCTTCCAAGCACGACTTGCCAGGAAACCCGCCCCCAGATAGGCCATGGCGCCATAGAGCGCGACGGACAATGTCGCATGCGCACTCGGATAGCTCCAGCCGCGCGCATGTCCCATCGCCGTTACTCCGAGTATGAACGGTCTCTGGCGCTGGATAGCATCTTTGAGAAATCCCTCCAGAAACCATGCGCCGGTTACGACTGCCATGAGAAAGACAGCGGATGCGTATTTTTTCTTGAAGAGAAGTACGATTGCAAGAATTCCCGTCGTAGCCCATACGACAATGCGACTCCCCAGGTTGGTAATAAACGCCATCGCGGCGGTGAGGAAGGCGCAGTGAAACCAGGACACATGCGAGAGAACCCATTGGTCGAGGGCGATCGCGGGGCCATCCCCAGAGATTACTTCCCGCGTAATCTCAATAGAAAGCGCAAACAAGACGACAGGCGCAAGCCCCCTGCCCCAGACGGCCGCCCAAGGCCATTTGATGTCTCGATGGATGTTGCCCATTTTTCTATTTGCGCGACAGCCGCCGGCGCACGGCAACGCCCTGTGGGCACAAGCCCGCAGGGCGTCTCGCAATCGCCTCCCGCGTAGCGTCTTGACGCTACTTGTTTCTCTTCAACCAGATTTTCATCTCCTCAGCCTGCTTGATCAGTTCGTCCTGAAACATCGGATGCGCGATGCTGATCAGGGCCTCGGCCCGCTCCCAGGTTGACTTGCCCTTGAGCTGGACAATCCCGAACTCGGTCGCGACATACTGGACCATCGAACGCGGCAACGTTACAATCGCCCCGGGCTGGAGCGTCGGAACGATGCGGGATTTCAAGTTCCCGTTTTTGTCGCGGAAGGTCGAACTGATGGCGATGATGCCCTTGCCGCCTCTTGACCGGAAAGCCCCCTGGATAAAGTCCAACTGGCCGCCGGTTCCGGAAATCTGAGCCGTGCCGGCCGACTCCGAGCAGACCTGACTGAAGAGATCCACTTCGATCGCACTGTTGATCGCCACCACCTTGTTATTGAGGGCCACCGTCCACGGATCGTTGGTGTAGCTGGCCGGATAGGACGCACATGCCGAATTGTTGTGAAGGAACTGATAGAGTTTATTGGTTCCCATCGCAAAGGTGTAAACCATCTTGAATCGGTCAATCGTTTTCTGGCTGCCCGTGATTTTACCGACATTGTAGAGGTCCACCATTGAATCGACAAGCATCTCCGTGTGAACGCCGAGATCCTTGATGTCACTTTCTGCCAGCATGGCGCCGATGACGTTCGGAAGACCGCCGATACCGAGTTGCAGACAGGCGCCGTCATGGATCTCCTTAATGATATGCCCGGCGATCTGATAATCCGTCTCCGAAGGGGATGCGGGCGGAAGCTGCAGGAGCTGCAGGTTCGGCCCTTCGACAACATAATCTACGCGGGAAATGTGAACGGATTCCTGATTGCCTCCCATGCAGCGCGGAATATTGGAATTGACTTCGATAACCACCTTGGTCGCCTTGTCGATGATGGAAGACGTGATGGAGTTGGCGATCCCGAAGTTGAAGTACCCCTGATCGTCCATCGGTCGCGCGCTGATGAAGAGGAAATCATAGTCGTTGTACTTGCGGATGATCCTCGGCCCCTGGGAATAGGCAAAGGGAATGTAGCTGCACAGGCCTGCCTGGTAGAGCTTCCGGGCAGAGGCCGAAAAATGCCAGTCGTTATAAATGAACGCCTTTCTCTCCGGATCGGCTTCGACAAACTTGGGCGCTTTCAGAACACTGATTCCTTCCACAATAACGTCCCTGAGTTCATGAACACGGCCGGCCAACGCCTCATCAAGTCTTTCCGGACGAATAGCGAACTCGCCGATAAAGACCTTGTCGCCGGATTTGATCTGTTTGACGACCTCACCCGCCGTCATCAGTTTTTCTCTGTATCGATCCCATACTACATCTTTCATGATAATTCTCCTGCGGTTAAATGTACGTTAAAAGTAACGTCCGTTCTTTCTTTTTGATGTTTTGGCATTATGACGAATTTATTTATAATAACAGTTTTAGTGTTTTTTGTCTATCCTCGCGCCCGTTTCTCTGATTGCCACCCTGACTTTTCCGAAGTTTTGGTTGACTTCCCACTCTTTAACACTATATAAATTCGCTCTTTGCAATCATCTCCCTGGAGGAATATCATGCGTCAATCCATCGTATCAGCTTTGTTAACTGCCTTACTCATCCTGACCATCGCTACGACCGTCTTCTCGGCCCAGCCCTTGAAACCTGAAGAGCAAAAGACCCTCTATGCCCTTGGGGCCTATATGGCGACGGCCGGCAATATTTCCCTGTTCAACCTTTCTGCAGAAGAGCTGAAGTACGTTCAGCAGGGTTTTACCGACAGCGCGCTAAACAGGAAATTGACTGTGGAGCCGGACAGTTATCAGGATAAGATCAACCAACTGGCCCAAACCCGCATGAAGGCCGCTGCTGAAGTACAAAAGCAAAAGTCCGCTGCCTATCTCGAGAAAGCGGCCAAGGAAAAGGGGGCAAAGAAGTTCCCCTCAGGTCTTATCATGACCGCTATAAAGGAAGGAAAAGGAGCGCAGCCCAAATCAACAGACACGGTCAAGGTGCACTACACCGGCACTTTTATCGATGGTAAAGTCTTCGATAGCTCCGTGAAACGCGGTGAGCCGGCAGAATTCCCTCTGAACAACGTCATTCCCTGCTGGACTGAAGGGGTTGGCCAAATGAAGGTCGGTGGCAAGAGCAAACTCGTTTGTCCCTCCAACATTGCCTACGGCGATATGGGGCGTCCACCGGTCATCCCAGGCGGCGCCACTCTGGTTTTCGAGATAGAACTTCTTGATATCACCAAGAAATAGAGACTGTTTCCTTAGAGCCCTCCTGCTTATGAGGAGGGCTCTATCCGATAAGCCCCCCACCTGTATCCAAATCTAAACCGGTTAAGAACGCCACACAAGAAACCTCTCCCTCTTTTATATGTCATGCCCATTAGTTCAGTTCGGACTCGACCATAGAAGTTCCTCTGGATCTGGGTAAGGGGGCCGGCACACGCGTCCCCAAGCGCACTGCGTTCAGTTCTACTCATAGTGCTGAGCGAATGATTTATTCAACATATCCAAGGATGGAATCCGACCATCCAATTACGAAACACTGTCGGCTGCTTTTACATATCTTTTTTTCCTTATTTTTCTATTATCGCACCTAAGCCGGTAACGGAAGTGTCAGCCAATTTCATTATTTATATTATATAATATCAATACGTTGTCTAACAATGACGATAAGAAATCAGGAAGAGAGCCAGTCAACCACTTGAAAATGAACCCGAATAAAGCCGCTTTAAGGTAATCGACAGATAAATCACTGTCGATTACCTTTACATTTCTTAAAATTATTTCACGCCAATCCAGAATGCTGCTGTCATATTATTCCTTTTTATTACATATAGTTACAATGCAATCTGTCCCTTTATTCTTCCGTGGCACACTTCTTGATAATTAATAAATGCAAAGAAATTAATATGGATTATTAAAAAAAGGAGGAAGATATGAAAGGGTTAAAATTTGCTTTCCTTGCATGCGCGCTGGTTGCCCTGACCGTTTTCTGCAGTCCGGTTGCGACAGTTCATGCAAAAGCGTTGCTGGTTCAGGACATGATCGCGTGGAATCTTGATTCCAACCCGACAACGTTGAATGCCATCGGAATCGCCTACGATCAGATCACATCCGACAAGTTGGCAACAACCGATCTGAGCCAGTATCAGTTCATGGTTTTCACATCGGTCCAGAACCAGTCATTCTATGACAATGTCAAGGCGAACCTCAGCCTGGTGGACACCTACGTGAAAAACGGCGGTATCCTCATCGCCCACTCCGCCAACTGGGGCTGGTATGGCAATGGTGTTTGGGAAAACGGATCCTTCCTGCCGGGCGGCGTAGGCCATGTTCAGGATTATTCCAATCAAGTTAAGGTTATCGATCCAAATGCTGCGCCGGTCAAAGGACTGTACGGCACGGTTACCGAAGCTTCGCTGCAGGCCTGGAACTACTCCACACACGGCTACTTCACAAATCTGGTTGCGGGCACTAAAGTTGTTGTCGCTGTCAATGATCCTTCTACGCCCTGCTACATTGATTACGCCTGGGGCGCGGGTGAGGTTCGCGCCAGCATGATGACGATGGAATGGGGCGCAAACGATCCCTCTAATACTCGTTACATCTTCCGGGAGAATGAATTCTGGGCTGGCCAGTATGTTCCACCCAACAACGTTCCTGAACCCGCCACGATGCTGCTTCTGGGCCTCGGTCTGGCAGGACTCGGCGTGCTGAAGAGAAAACACTAGGAGGCATTCGTTAGAATTTCTCCAGGTATTCCCGAATCAGGCCTGACTTGTTGTAAGTCGGGCCTGATTTTTTATTGGCCGACATCCTTTCAGGGTATGAAGCCCTCCCGCCTTGAAACAACTTTACAATCTTAACTGTCTGCAACTTTTCTTTACCATACTTTATTTTCCATTCGCATTCAGATCCGCTAGTCTTCTCCAATATGATACGAGATAAACGAAGCCTGTATCGGAAAAATCTTCAGCCAAAATATCTGTCCCTTCATGGAATATGACGGCTCGCATGGAGAAGCGAAAAACATACGACGGAAGCTTTAAAGCAGCTATCGTTATCGAATATATCGATGACAAGTCAAATCTGACGAGCATCGCTAACAAATATAATGTCCATCCGAATCAAATCAAAAATTGGAAGTGTCAACTCCTGAAACACGCCAGCCTTGTCCTTGATGACAGACGTGTGAATCGAAGGCAACTCGACGACAGATCAGTCTAATTTCTCTTCCGGATTCGTGACACTGAAGATCTTTCTCCGTATGGGCAGTTGCGATAAGCAGCTTCATAAACCTGCAGCGAGATATCTGCAACTATCAGAAGCATTCCACGGTTCTTTTCTTCACCCCCCAATATTACTCTTTACAATCCATGATCGGAGCAATCCTATTTGCCTTGTGCAACAAGAGCGCTCGATCTCTCACCGTTATGTTAAATAATGTTAATCTGATTCAGACTCAAAGTCGTTACTCCGATAATAGAATCGTAGCAGGCGTCCGGACAATGCACTGCATGTACTTGAAAAATCATTCAACCAAACGCATCCGGCAGAAAGCCGGAACAAAAACCTAGAATAGGAGAATAACCATGTCTACATCCGTAACCCTTTATTCCTCGATGTATAAAAACCTGCAGTACTTGAACAACACTGTGTCCACAATGGACGAGAAAACACAGATCCTCTCGACCGGGAAAAAAGTCAACAGCGCTGTTGACGATCCGAACGCCTACTTTCTGGCGCAAAATAACACCCAGCAGTCCTCTGACCTCCAGACCCTGAAGGATGCCATGGGTGAAGCCATCGAGACAATCAATGCCGCTACCAACGGACTCACCTCGATAACCGACCTGATTTCGTCGGCAAAGTCCCTGGCGCAGTCGGCCCTGGCTTCCGATGATGCGGATACCCGTGCGAGTTACATGGATCAATACAATGCGATTCTGAGCCAGATTGACGATATGGCGAATGACTCAGGTTACCAGTCCGTTAACCTGCTCGGCGGAAGCTCGCAAACACTCGTTGTCAACTTCGACGCTACGGGTTCATCGCAGCTTACCCTCACCGGTGTTGATGCCTCTGCCTCGACGGGTCTTGGGTTAACGACGCAGGCAACGGGCGCCTGGGCGCTCGGCACCACTGGAACGACTGCTATCAACGCAGCCATTACGGCGCTGGATAAGGCAAAGAGCACAATCAGAACCGATAACAAGACCCTTTCTTCCCAGGTAAACACCATTACGACACGACAGACATATACGAAAAATATGATGACAACGCTGAATGAAGGTGCTTCGAATCTTGTCACAGCGGATACCAACACGGAAAGCGCTGAACTGACTTCTTTGCAAACCCAGCAGTCTTTTGCCATTAATTCGATGAGTATTTCGAACACGGCTCATAAGTCCATATTACAGCTTTTCCAATAAGCCCGGGCTATATTTGGGGTGAAGGATTCGGGGGGAGAGATCCTCCCGAATCCTTATTGACGCAGACGAGTCGACTTATCAGAGAGAAAGGGCTATGGCTCTAAAAGTTAAGCTCAAACCCAATGAAAAACTGATCGTTGCCGGTGCCGCTATCACCAATGGCGGCACCGCTGCAACCCTGATCATTGGCAACAAGGTCCCTATTCTCAGGGAGCGGAATATCATGAAACAGGCTGACGCCAATTCCCCGGCCAGGCGGATCTATTTCATTGTGCAGGTGATGTACATCGATCCGGACGGAATGGCAGAGCATCACAAGATCTACTGGAAACTGGTCGGGGATTATCTGAAGGCCGCGCCAAGCGCCTTGAATCTGATCAATGGCATGAGCATGCAGATCCTTGGTGACAAATATTACGAGGCCCTAAAGACCGCCAGAAAACTCATCGAACACGAACAAATCATTCTCTCAAAAATACAAAAAACGTAAGTCCGATACCTTTTGAAGCGAATTGCCATTTTGGGCCGCCCCAAATCCGGGTGTATTATTAAATTAAAGATTGGCAAATCTTCGGCTCCCCCTCTTCCTACTGATCAAGGCCCCTTCTATTATGGCTGGGCTTCGGCGTCTAAACCTTTCTGATGCTCATCATACACCGCAATAAAGGCTGCCTCAAGACTTCGTGCAAACTGTTGTGCATTAAAAAGAAGGCTGGCTTTCAGATTTTCGACCAGCTTCTGTTTGAGCGCCCTATATCGTTGTTGATTTGAAGCCAGTTGAATTGCCAGGCTTTCGTATTCTTCAGGCGTGGTCGTAATAAGTTCGGGTAGGCCAAGGGATTGGAGAAGACTCGATGCAATCCTGCTGGCGAACGATCTACCAGCTCTGGTAAGAACCGGCAACCCAACCCTTAAAGCATTGCTCGCCGTTGCACCGGCATTATAAGGAAAAGTATCAAGAAATAAATCAGCTAATCGCTGCCTGGCAAGATGATCTTCCAAAGTCATGCGCTTTGCAAAAACAAGGCGATCACTGTCCAAACCACGCTTTTCTGATTCTTTTCTGAAATTGCGGACCGCAGTCTCATTAGAAGCAAACAACCAGAGAACACCTTCAGGAACTCGTTTTAATATCCGTATCCAGGAATCAAAAACGTCAGGCATGATCTTGTAGTTATCATTAAATGAGCAAAAAACGAAGCCGTCTTCCGGCAAGCCCATCTCGTGACGGGAAAATTCCTTGTTTGAAAATGAAAATTTGTCATTACATTGATAACTGGGTAAATAAATAATTTTTTCTGTATAATATTTTTTATTTTCTTCCGGAATAATCGTTTTATCCGCTATAAGATAATCCATAAAAGATGCTCCCATCGTTCCGAGAAAGCCAATGTAACTGATTTGTATGGGAGCGGCCCGTTGCGCAAAAATACAAGGTCTGCCGCCTTGCGTATATCCGTTGAGGTCTACAGCAATATCTATCTCCATAGACCTCGCCAACATAGCAACCTCTTTGTCGCTCATATTCTGAACTTCGACAAATTGATCAAACGCCCTGGCGACACGATCCGTCCATTGACCTGTTCGGTGAATAAATGAAAAGCCGATTACATCGCATTTCGATCTGTCGTGTTCCTCAAACATACCGGCCAGATGATGCGTCACAGGATGATCACCGAAATCCGATGAAAAATATCCAACTCTTATTTTGTCGTGGCGCCTGTATTTCAAATTAACCATTGCCTGATGCGGACAAGCCGTTTCTGAATAAGATTGAGCGCATTTTTTCAGAACGGCCGGTGAGTCAGATAAAGTATGCATAATAAATGCATGCGATACGTTTTCATGGTTCATTACCTTTTCCATGATGTCATTTCTGAATACGTTCATGTCATCCCAGAGACATAAACGCATTTTAGTATGTAGAAGATCCCCATACAAAAAATGTATATCGGGTTTCAAGGCCATGGCCCGATTGAAACTTGCCAGCGCTTCATCCGGCTTTTTTAACGCCTGGAGCGTTTGGCCTCGATTGTAGTAAGCTTCGGCATAATCCGGCCTGATTTCAATCGCCCGGTCATAACTGCCGAGGGCCTCTTCGAATCTCATTGTCTCCTGAAGCGCCACGCCCCGATTGGAATAAGCCTCCGCATAATCCGGTTTAATCGCAAGGGCTCGATTGTAACTCTCGAGGGCTGCACCGAGCTTTCCGAGTTGACGGAGGACATTACCCCGATTCGAATAGACCTCCGCATAATCCGGCATTATCGCGATGGCCCGCTCATAGCTCGACAATGCCTCTTCCAATCGATCTGAATTCGCCAGTGAGAGACCCCGGTTGTAATGTGCCTCGGCGCAAGTCGGCTCAATTGCTATCGCGCGATCAAAACTCTCAATTGCAGCGTCAAACGCGCCAAGTTCACGAAGCACATTGCCCCGATTGGAATAGGCCTCCGCATAATCCGGTTTAATGGCCAGGGCTTTATTGTAACTCTCGAGGGCCGCATTGAATTGTCCAAGCTCCTGAAGCGCCACGCCGCGGTTGGAATGAATAAACGGATATCCTGGATTGATTGCAATCGCCCGCTCATAACTTCCGACTGCCTCTTCGAAGCGCCTGAGTCCCTGAAGCGCGACGCCTCGATTCGAATGGGCTTCAACATAGTCCGACTTAAGCGCAACAGCCCGATCATAGCTCTCAACGGCTGCTTCCAGATTGCCGAACATTTGTTGAGCATTACCCCGAATATAATGCGCCTCGGGTTGATTGGGAAATATCTCCAGTGACTTCTCTATGGAGCAAAGGCCAGCTTCGATATTGCCCGTTTGACATTCGGCAATCCCGAGTAAACAAAGTACATCGGGGTTCTCTGGCTGGAGTTCGAGTAATTGTCGATAAATAATTTTTTCCTGAGTAATATCCCCGGCCTGATGACATGACTGCGCCTGCTGATATAAATCCAGGACGTTACTCTCAGAATAACACTGTCTCATGCGGCATCTTCTCCCAGTTTGTTTACCGTCCCCTTCCAGTTTTCAGCCTCTTTCATCAGGGCCGCTGCATAATGATCCTGGCCGGCCGCTTCGAGATTACCAACGAACTTCCGCACCGACTCATCTATGTCGCCACTAGCCCTATAAAAATGTGGCCTCAGCGGCTCCAGCGCTGCGACATCGCCCTTTGCGCAGAATCTGCGCGATTGACAATATATTACTCGCTGTAGGAAACTCCGGTTCCTTTTCTACAAGTTCCTGGAGAATCGACATCGCCCGTTCAGCATGCCCGTGATACAGGTGGCAGAGGGCATAGTTGAAGACAAGATCCCTGTTCAGTGGTCCTTCGGGCAATGCCATTCCATTGGATGCGGCCTCCAGCGCCTCGGGGAAACGGTGCATCTCCTGGAAAGCAGCGGTCAGTCCCAGATAAGCATTGATAAATTTCGGATCGATCAGAAGATAGCGCTCCCAGTAATATTTGGCTTCATCAAATCTCTTAAGGAGATGAGCCTGCATGGCCAGTTCACGAAGCGCGTCCGTATTTTCTCCCCGTTCTTCCAGCTTTTTCTTTCCGAGTTCATAGTAGATCTCCCCCTTGAAAACCGTGTGGGCCTGATCGAGACCACCATAATGATGAACAGGAACAGGACATACCGATGCAGACATATTCAACTTGCGGATCGATGGTTCTACCAGTTCATGAACGCGGTTTTCAAAACGGATACGACGGTCATTGGGGAAAAGCCGGATCTTGTAACTGCAAACCCAACCACTTCCGGATTCTTCCAGAGGATAGCTGCCGTCATTGGCAATCCAGCCGAATGCATTGCTCGAAACAAGATAATTGCGTGAAACCAACGACCATGCAGTTTTTCGACTGTTTTTTTTCGCCACGATTTTTTTAATCTCAGAAAAATCCTGCGGTGCGATGATCTCGTCGGCATCCATGACAAGGATCCAATCCGCATGAGCCTGATCAAGAGAGTCGTTACGGGCTTTGGAAAAATCATTCTCCCACGGCTGTTCGAATACCCTGGCGCCGAAGGACGCCGCAACCTCACGGGTGCGGTCTGTAGAACCAGTATCGACAACAACGATCTCTTGAGCCAACTGACTGAAGCACATCAGCGACTTCGGAAGATTCTTCTCCTCATTCTTGACGATCATGCAGACCGAGATGCCGTTATGCTTCCCGTTGGGCGTCCTATTGAGAGGACCGACCTTTTTTCGAACCTCCAGGGCCACCTTCAACAGCCCGTCCATTCCGAACGTCAGCATGGCCTCGTTGATCATCTCCATGGCTGTCGCCTCTTCGCCTTTATGCAGCAGGACGTCAATCAGAAGATAGGCAAGCTTTTGATTCTGTGGGTAAATGGCGCGCGCCGCGCGAAAAACTCTTTCACCATGTTCCCAGTCTTTCTGCGCCGCAATCGCGGAATGATAGGCTGTTGCAAATCTGTTGTCACCGGGTGACAGGATAAATCCCCTCTCGATCAAGGGCAGCGCCCCGGTTTGACGACCGTTTGCCCATTCCAGAATTCCATAGTTGACATATGGCTCGCCGAAACCAGGATCGCTCGCAATGGCCTTCTGATAACACTGGATCGCGCCAGTGCCATCGCCGCGTTTGTGAGCAACCTTTCCCTTGAGATTCATGGCCGAGGCTGATGCCGGATCGGCAAGCAAAGCCTTATCCGCAACAGCGTCCGCCTCAGTAAACCGTCCCAGCTCTTCAAGAGCATGCCCGATCAAAAGTAATGCCATGCCGTCGAACTGAGCCGTCTGTGTTTGCTGTAAAAAGTCGAGTGCCTCCTGAAATCGTTCCAGCTTGAACAGCGTCTCCGCAAAAACAAGCCGAAGATACCGTGACGACGGCATCACTTTGATGCCGTAATGCAATATCTCCATAGCTTTGCGAGCGTCTCCCTGCGCTAGATAATTCTGGGCATCCTCAACGACCTTCAGTGTGAAGAGATTGCCCCCCTGGGGCGTATTAAGCGGGATACCGTTCCACTTGGAGACAAAGCTCTGGCGATCGCCGCCGACAGTGGCAGCATGTGCTGGCCTGCCATAACAATGAACAAAAACGTCTCCGGCGATATAATTGACGTAGCCGGCAAGAACGGAACGCAAACAGAAATCGTCATCCTCGGCATCACCGGAGCTGAATCGCTCGTCAAACGCGCCGACTTTCTCCGTCAAGGATTTCCTGAAAAGCATACAAAACCCCGCAAGCCGACGCCTGGTAATCCTGCGATGCCGGTTCCTTTTACGAAAAGCGGACGCATATGAATCCATCCCGACATCAGAGGAGCGGTAATCGACATCCGGAACTTGTTGCGGACCGTTGATATTGTTAGTCATCGGTCCAATAATCCCTGTGTTAGGCGATCGATGCAGATGCTCCATCATGCCAGCAAGCCAACCACTGGTCACAACCACATCGTTTCTCAGCAGCAGGACATACTCGCCCCTGGCAGCGTCTACCCCTTGGTTCCACCCTTTTGCAAAACCGACATCTTCGCCGTTTTCAATAAGCCGGTATTCCGGATGCTCGTCAATCTGCTTTTTGATCCATTTCACGGTCCCGTCTTTGGAGCCGTTATCGACGAAAATAATTTCATGCGCTTCCGGCGTATGCCGGAGAATGCTGTTGAAGCATTTTCTCGTATAATCCAGACGATCACTGGTCACGATAATGACAGACGTGAAATTGGGGACGGCTTCAGCTTTGATGGCTGACGGCCAAGTCGTATTCGAGTTCACTTTCAATTCCGATTTATTTTTTTACTTACCGTGAAGATGTCATCCGAACCGTTCCCCGTAGCGGGTTTTGGCCCATTCGTTTTCTCCATTATGCAATAGTATCTGGAGCCTCAGATTTATATGGAATCTTGACCGAGAGTCCTTTGGCCAGGTTCAAATTGACATTGATGATCGATCTGACCTTCTCCTGGGTCGGCTGGGCGATAATCGAAAAAATCTGATTATCAATAAAAATACATAAGTTCATTATGTTCATCTTCAGCTCCCGAGGCAGCGGATTGGCTTTATCCGCCACAGACGCCTGAAATATCGTCCAGAGCTTCTGGTTGTACTTCAGGGCATCTTTAAGCAGTAGTTTTCTCTCATCGGACTCCCAGGCATCGCAGCATCTGTTCAACATCTCTGCGCCTCTCGTCAGCGCGTCCGCTTCCACCTCTCTCGGCGAGGCAGTCACTCGTTTCACATTCGTATAGGCTTTCAAGTATTGATCCATTGTGCCAATCCTAACTATTATTTTGCAAATGTCATTTTGCTGCTATAAGTAGTCCGTCAGATTTTTCATATCCAGCATTTTTGAAAGGGCTGCCGTCGATTCTTCATAATTTGTCTGCTGCATATTCAATTCGGCCGATGCCTCACTGCTATTGGCCAGTTGAAGATCGGACAACTGACTTGAAAGGGTAGTGGACAGCGTCGTCAAACGGTCATCGGCATTTGTGAACTGGGAATTTTTATTAGAAAGACTGACAATTTCCTTCTCTACTTCACTCATAGCCGTTTTTAGGGAGCTCAAAAGACTTTCCTGGTCTGATGTACTGTAATCGGAACTTTGCAGTGCCGTAATGGCCTGACTCAATACTTTGATAGCGGATCCAAATATGGAGCTTCCATCGGTATTAAAGGTAACCGTGCTGTCTTTACCGATTGTGACGCTTTTACCTTCACTATTACCCCGGTATGTCTGGTACGCTGCGACAGCGTCACCGTTTGAATCGGTCGCACTGACAGTATAGTTGTACGTGCCGTCGTCAACGGTGTTGCCGCTGTCATCCTTGCCGTCCCAGGCAACCGTATTGGTTCCCGCCGTGCCGTTCTTTTCCGTCAAAGTTCTTACGGCATTGCCCGAACTATCGGTAATTGTGATCGTGACGGAAGAGACTGCTCCGGCAAGATCAAAAACGACCGAGCCGGACGAACCTCCTGACACCTTGACAGTATCGCTATAGGGGGCAGATGATGAATTGGTGCCCCCGTATATGTAATTGCCGGAACTGTCTGTCGAATTCACATAATCGAGCAACTGATCATAAATGCTGCTTAATTCATTGGCATTATCTGTTGAGGTTTCCGATGCGGTTGTAAGCACATCCTCTGCCTCGCCCAATAGAGAGTAAATGGATTCTAAAGTAGTATTATTTGTATCCACCCAGGTCTGGGCTAGACTGATATTCGATTCGTACTGTGCATACTGGGAGATTGTCGCTCGATCCTTCAGAATTCTTCCATAATCCGATGGATCATCGGAGGCGGTATTGACACGATTGCCGCTGGAAACAATCGTCGAAAGATTGTCTAGCGTCTCCAGTTGCTTGGCGTTCCAGTAAGCCATGCTTTCTACCATCATATTGCGTGTGACTCGCATAGTCCCTCCTTGCACTTCTTCAATGCGGCGTTGACTTGACGTCTACAAAGCAGTTACAACAAAATTCATATTTCTTTACATATCAATTAAGGTCTTCAGCAATTCATCCAGCGCAGTCATCACTTTTGCGCAGGCAGCATAAGCATCCTGATAGAGCGTCAGGTTGGAAAGTTCTTCATCAGTCGATACCGCCGAGACCGAATCGCGCAATGTCTGGCATGACGTCAGGGTGTCTGACGCCTGAGAATACTTCGAGCTGGCTGTGCTGACAGCAGTTCCAAGCTTGCTAACCAGTGAATTGTAATAGTCTGAAAAGGTCTGCGTTCCGTTGTTCATTTCCAGGCTGTCCTGAAGAGCGGCAATGGATGATGCGACGGTTCCATTGGAGGTCGATCCCGATGTTGACGAAGCGGCAACAAGACTCGGATCGTCAGTAATCTTCGAATTGACCGTAATGGTTCCGGCATCGGTCCCGGTAAAAAAACTCAACCCGGAATCTCCATTTAAGTCATAACCGCTCGTATGGAGTGAATTGACAGCAGAAATAAGTGTAGAAGCCAGGTTATCAAGCTGTTTCTCATACGACGGAATAACGTCATTGCGAACTTCAAGATAACCTCCCAATGATCCGCCTGTAACATCCGACGTAATATCCTGCTCTCCTGTACTGCTTGACAGATCAATCTCCTGAAGACCTGTTGTTGCGTTACTGACAGAAGAAACCGTCGCCGAGGAAATGCCTTCAACCAGTGTTCCTCCGCTTCCGATCTGGACACAGATATCTCCCTCTGAATTTGAATAGGTATCGATGTTGATCAGCCCGGCCAACTTCTGCAGGGCCGCGTCTCGACTGTCCTTTAAATCGCTCGTGTCCTGTCCGGCGTTCGTGGACATTCTGATTTGTTTATTATAATCCGCAATCTGCGAGCTCAGATCGTTAATCTCCGAAACTGCGTCGGAGATACTGGTATCTATATCGCTGCCGGTGCTGTCCAACTCTGAAGAAAGGGTATTGAACGTGCTGGCAAGATTCTCCGCATTGGAAGTCAGCGTGGAGCGTGCGGACGAACTTGACGGATCGTCCTCCAGATCGCTCCATGACGACCAGAAGGCACTCAGGGCGGAACTCAGACCATAGCTGCCGGAATCCGAAAAAATGCTCTCAATGGACGACAGTGTGGTATTCTCTGCATCCCACTTGCCCTTATCTTCATTGGCGGTCCGAAGCCGCGCCACGGTAAAAGAATCATAGACCCGTTTTGTAGCCGAAGTTTCCACACTGCCAGTCGCATTGGTTTGCAGAGTAAGCGTTTCCCTGGAATAGCTCGACACGCTCGCATTGGAGATATTCTTGCTGGCTACACTGATGGCAGCCGTGTAAGAGGTCAAACCGCTCAGTGCCGAGTTATAAACAGATGATATCGTGGCCATGATCTACCTGTCTTTCTATTTCACCATATTGACGGTTGTCTGAAGAATCTCGCTTTCCGTCGTAAACATCTTGGCGCAGGATTCATAGGCGCGCTGGGCGATGATCATGTTGGACATTTCCGTTGCCAGATCAACATTTGACTGTTCGAGGGAACCCGATGCAATCGTTCCAAACTGGTTTGCCCCCGCCACTCCGAGCACTGCTGTTCCCGATGCCGTTGTTTCCTTATAGAGATTGTTTCCAACACTCTGCAAGCCGCTATAGTCTGAAAAATCGGCAAGGACAACCTGGTACAGGTCTTTTGTGACGCCATTGGAATACGTGGCGGACACCACGCCGCTGTCACTCGTTGCGACACTCTCTAATTGCCCTGCTGCCGTTCCGTTCTGCGACGTATCGGTTAAAGTCGATGTTGAAGAATACTGTGTGAGACTACCGTCTGATACGCCGGAACTACTGTAAAGATCCCATGTCAGGGTTTGGGTGATCGTTGCACCGTTAGTCAATGACAGCGTAATCGTCGGATCCGTGCCGGTTGTAAGCACGCCTGAACTATCGAAGCTGAGGGTGCCTGTTCCGGTTGCCGTACCCTGGTCAGAATCGATACTGGCCGACCAACTCCACGTGTTGTCTGCCGTCTTGGTGAAGGTCACTGTGACAGGAACCTCGTCACCAAGAGAATCATAACAGACGACAGAACCGGAAAAAGTATTGCCCACCGATGACGACGCATTGAGGTTCGCCGTCAATGAAATTTCCGATGTCGATGTTGCCGAGATGCTCTTGGGAATGGTGATCGAGCCAACCGTCCCCAATGTGCCATCATCGTTGATGGCATACCCCTCCACATCATAGCCTTCGTCATTAACCAACGCCTGTGACTCATTGAAAGAAAACGACCCGTCACGGGTGTAGTAAGTCGAACCGCTCCCGTCTCTCACGACAAAGAAGCCGGAGCCGCTGATTGCCATATCCGTTGTCGTTCCGGTTGTGGCGATCGTCCCCTGATCCCAGTTTGACGAAATGTTCTTGACCGCCGTCCCAATTCCGACATTGGCGGTGGAACTCGTCGTCGTTGTATTGGCCAGTACGTCGGCAAAAGAGATATTCGAGGACTTATATCCTGTCGTTTCGGCATTCGAGATGTTGTTGCTGATTGTCGAAAGCTGTTCCGTAAAGGCATGAATACCGCTCAGTGTTGTATAGAATGACATATCGATTCCTCCCTCCTTCTTCTTTTACAGGTTACAATCAATCTGATGACGGCTGTATCACGAGGACGATGAAACACCTGTCACAGATGTCATCGGTATCTCTCCATCCGCTGTCTCAAAATATGCTACCCCATCTATATAGGTGACACCCGTGACTGTTGCTGTACCGCCGGTAGATACACTGATACTGTTTCCCGACGAATCGGTTGCAGAATATTTGATAGTGTAGGTGCCGTCATCCACCGTGTCTCCGCTGCTGTCTGTCCCATCCCATTTGATGGTATACGTACCTGCGGACGTTTTCCCAAGATCCAGCGACTTTACCTTATTGCCGTCCGAATCATAGATCGTCGCAGTTACGTCCTTTGCGTCACTGGAGAGCGTAAAGGTCGCCGAGGAGGCACTGGAATCGGATACGGTGATCGAATCGGCGGAATACGTGATGGTCTTACCGATGTAATTGACAGCACTCATGGAGGAGTACTCCGCCATTTCCGAAAGGTATTGCGTCATTTTGGCCGTCTGCGTCATTTGCGTCAGGCTGCTGAACGAGTTGACCATATCCTTTGTGTCAACAGGATTGGTCGGATCCTGATTCGTCAATTCCGTCAGCAACAGTTTTATGAAATCTGAGGCAGTCAGTGACGAATAGGCACTGGTAAGGTCGCTGGAGCTGGTTGTTGAGCTAGTCGAGCTCAGCGATGAGATGGTCGTGGTCATAGGGCACCCCTCCTTGCAATGGATTCATGCGCGAGGCCTTTGACGGTCATGCATCGGCGCGTGACCAACGGCTGAACTGAAAGCTCGCGATGACATTGTCCAGAGCAACCCAAATGCCAGCTATGCATGCCATACGCTCACTATGCCTCGCAAGCATGCACCGATAAGTTACGCAACTCGGGGCATTCAGTGGATGTCAGCCAGAGTGATCCAGAACCATCGAGCGCTCTTTAGCCAGTCCATTTTCCTACTCTCCTCTCTATGCGCCCTTCAGTCTTCAACACTGATCTCTGACCGGAAGAAAATATTATATTCAAAAATTATATTTTAGAATTATAGTCGATACGACGATTGTTTTACCGAGACCCAATAGATGAGATGCAATGTCTCGACAGACCGTTTTGCCAAAGACATGGCAATTGAAGAGAGAACGGACAGCCATCCCTAGCAGACAGTAAATTCATTGCCATATGAGGAGTAACGCGTAACTTATTGATGGGGGGAAAATAATTTTTTTTCGTGATTTGTTGGCAGGTATGTTTTATGAATTACCAATCCAGGCTTTTGTAAACAGGAAAAAAGGTGACACATGGCCCGGGATATTTTTTCCTAGTCGTACTTAAACTATTACAAATTGATTAAATTCTATTTACACTTCTTTACTGTAGTTAACCAAAAGAGAGACGCATGCCCGATGCAGGTGGCTATGACAATGCCTATCTGCTTCCCTCTGCATCTTATCGAGAAAATTTTACGTTGAGAAAAAGGCACAAACAACTCAGGCCGTCGAAGTCATGAGCTTCGACGGCCTGAGTGTGGCTGATTTTCTATAGGTGGGGCTTTCCTAGCGACACAAATTATTCTTCTTCAAAATACTCTGGGGCGCATGCCTGAAAAGCCTCAAACTCGTCATCCTGCATCCCTCTGGCTTGAAGTTCAACCAATATCATAGCGGACGATTCATCCTGATTTTCGATCCAATCTTTAATGTCGGCGAGGTCATCATCGGCATATCCTTCCCAGACGACAACCGAGAGTTCAACCATCGCATGGTGAGCATCCACCTTGAAGTTTACCATCTCCCCATCGGTTAGTTTTCTGACACGCGCCTCCAGGCAAAAAAGACCGATTTCCGAATCAGCATATTCTTTAGCGCTTTCCAGAATTTCACTGGCTTCCATCTCAATCGTAATAAACTTAAGGTCAATGATTTTAAAATCCGTTTTTTTTACGCTATCCATTATCCATCCCCTTTTTTCTGTCAGTTGAGCACTTTAATCACATGCAAGTCATTATCTATCGGATCCTGGATGGTCGTACGTTGATACCATATTGGAAACATCTCATCGGATAAACGATTATCAAATAAAGAACCGCCTAAAAAAAATGCTACCGGGCAACTCTCTTCAATATCTGTGCGTATCCTCATTGTCGACCGGAAATCCAAACGCTTAACCTCTATACGCTCGATGACATGACGCATATCGTCATAAAGCTTCCGATTATGGGATTTTTCTCATGAATCAAAAATAAAATCAAGCATGATCAAGACATGAGTATAAATTCCTCCGTTCAATTCTCACCTCACATAACTGACGACCGCCTTCTCATATTCGCCTCTATCTCATTAAATACAGTATGTTATATACCGCATCCCGGTGAGACAAAGCGACACGCCCTGTCAGCATAGGACAAACGCCGATACTCGATATATTTTTTTCCTAAGACGATATTTTTCCCACTCTTAATGAATATTCAGATTCACCCCGATTGATGTAACCTTTAGAAAGGTTCATAGTTCCTTCCAACAGTCAACAGGACAATCTCAGATGCGGGAAAAGCCAGACAAACAGAAGACTAAAACAAAGGCGAAAAAAAAGGTCGATAGACGTCCGGTAAAAGTAGGTGGTATCTGGGTTGATCCAAGTTGTTTTCCATTGTTAGATCATAAAGACAAACCGGAATAACTCGTCTTTATGATTGTAGATAGACAGCATCCCCATTTGAATGAGGCGAGTCTTTGAACTCCTGCCTTTCTCAACCACGGAAGGGGTCAAACCCTTCCGTGTATACATGCCGCTTCGAATGAGAAGAAGCGGTGCTATGCAATCCCTCCCCAACCTTGTAAAAAGAACCCCCGACGGTTTAGGCCGTTCGGGGGTTCTTTTTTGCTTTTTTAACAACCCGTTTACAGTAGCAGGACCTTGGCACCCCGTATCTTTCGTTCCTTTAACTCGACCAAAGCAGTACCTGCATCTTCAAGATGATAGGATTGGATCTCTGGACGGATAGGAATCATCGATGCCAGTTTCAAAAGCTCTTCAACATCCTGACGGGAAACATTTGCTACACTTTTTACTTCTTTTTCCATCCATAGATCTCGAGCATAATCAAGTGCCAAAAGCGCTCCCTGATCGCCCCCTTCCTTGCGGATGGCATTAATCACAAGACGCCCGCCCGGATACAGATGCCTGAGCGCCGACAAAGCCGGCCGCCAGACCGGGGTCGTATCAATGACGGCGTCAAGAAATTCTGGAGGCGACGCATCACTGTCGCCGGCCCAATGGGCCCCCAATTCAAGCGCAAAAGCCCGCTCAGCCGCACTTCTGGCAAAGATAAAAACCCTGGAATTTGGATACTTGAAAAGGATCATCTTCAGCACCAGATGACCGGACGCCCCAAAGCCAGTAAGGCCGATCGTCTGTCCGTCTTGAAGACAGGCAAGTTTCAACGAGCGGTAGCCAACGGCCCCCGCGCAGAGAAGCGGGGCAGCTTCGCCGTCTGAAAACAGATCGGGAATCGGATAGACAAAGGACTCCTTCGCAACTATATACTCGGCGTAACCGCCGTTGGCATCCCTACCGGTCGCTCTAAAATTGGGACATAAATTTTCACAGCCATTGAGGCAAAATGAACAGATCCCGCAGGCCGAAAAAATCCATGCTACCCCGACACGCTGCCCTATGTTGAAGCGAGATGGGGACACCCCCATGCCTTATAACAGTGCCAATCACTTGATGTCCCGGAATAACCGGAAGAGTGGGCGGCGGCGTTCTTCCTTCAATCTCATCGAGCTCGGTATGACACACCCCGCAGGCTGACACTTTAATCAGCAACTCTCCTTCACCCGGTTCGGGAACAGGCAGTTCAACCAAATCGAGGGGAGAACGTGCAGCTTCAACGGTGCCAAGGGTACGGATCACCATCGCTCTCATAGACGGCCCCTTACGAAGCTTAAAGGATTGCTTTAATAATAATAGATAACATACATATAATAAAAAATGATACAAGAGCCATACAAAAGCAGTTTATCTTATGTTCTGTTCTAAGAACCCGCTCCTCCCAATCGCCATATTCGACCCATGCTCGAACTCTGTCCAGCCACACCGATCTGAAGCGCGCCTGAGACTTAAACGCTGGCAGCGATTCTGTCCGCCCAAACCTATCAATTCCTAAAACGTCTATTCCCATAATCCTACCCCGTCATTTTAGCCGTCGCTGTTCCCATACAATCAAGAGAAACTCTGGCATACCCGAATAATAAAAGCGTCACACAAATCTTAGAATCTATTTTAGGAATAATACTCATCAAGTTGAATTACTTAAAAAAATAACACATTCATATATTTTTCTTTGCGACTCTGGCCCCAGAACCATAAACTCCTCATTTATGGTACTTTCTCACCACTGCCGACACAACCCCTCCAATTCGCAATTCCTGCCTTGCACGGATCAGCGGATATTTCGAATTGGCTGCTTCGAGCACGACCTCCCCACCTTCTCTCCGGAAATACTTCAGAGTCCAGTCGCCATCCACCTCGGCGATTACAATATCGCCATTGCGAGGCTCACGTCCCTTTTCGATGATCACCAAGATCGCCCTCTTTGATCCCCTCGTCAATCATGGAATCACCGCTGACACGCAACAGAAACGAAGCCCCCGGACGGTTGATGAGAAATTCGTCAAGAGAGACGACGTCCTGTAGTTCCTCTTCGGCCGGAGATGGAAAACCCGCCTGGATATGCCCCACCATGGGCAGTCCGAAAGAGCGACGAGCGGCGCGCAAGAATCCCCGATCATCTTTTTCAAGAACTCCTTTTGCAATCAGCTTCTTGATCCAGAAATCGACTACGCTCTTCGAACGGACACTGAGCAAATCCATCATCTCCGAATAGGTCGGCATCCGCCTGTTGGCCCTGAGAAACACCCCGATCTGTTCTTCAACCCATTGAATGGTTCGTTTTGTTTTCATAAATTAATCATAATAGAACTATCGTTCTATTGTCAAGAGAATATTTTGAAGATTCGCCGGAACAATTTCTAATTCTCAAGGAAGAGGTTTTGCATTATTCGCTCACTTACCCGCAGCAAGCTGAGAACAATATGCTCGCTGTCGGATTCAACTTTACGCCATTATAAAACCATAACGTCAACAAGAGGCAGTTGAACTCCGGAGGCGAATCCTTGATTCACTGGCCTGTTTTTTTTGCAGGCAGTGTAAGGTAAGTTGCTTGCCGGATTAAAGAAAATGACAAAACGGGCGATAAGAAATAGCATCAGTGTATTTTTATATATTCTCAACTCGGAGGAATGATGGCACGTATCAACCTCGAAGATATCCGTCCGGAAATGGTACTGGCGAGTGACGCCAAGGACAGAAATGGGCGTATCCTGCTGGAGCAGGAACCACTTTAACAGAAAAGCACCTGAAAATATTCAAATGTGGGGGCTGACAGATGCCGACATCAAGGATGTCGGAACAGAGGAGGCCGCTGCACTGAGCGCATCACGCTTTGACCCTGGTCAGCTCAAAGAAGCAGAGGAACAAATTCGTGAACGCTTTCGTCATGCCAGCCTGGACCATCCATTCAATCATGAACTCTGCCGGCTATTGACAGTCAGGATGTTGCGTCGCGAG
>CAXXQE010000006.1:0-724277 GCA_963665615.2 Syntrophales bacterium | reverse complement strand
ATGGCTAAAGGCCTCGGAGAATTTCTTCGTATCCAGGGTGGCCGATGTGATGATCAGTTTGAGGTCCTGGCGACGTTTCAGGAGGGTTCGGAGAATCCCGAGAAGAAAGTCGATGTTGAGGCTGCGCTCGTGCGCTTCGTCGATAATGATCGTATCATAGGCCCTGAGGAGCGGGTCTCGTTGAAGCTCGGTCAAAAGGATACCGTCGGTCATGACCCGAATCAGAGTATTTTTACCTGTTTTTTCTCTCGAAACGGATCTTGTAGCCCACGGTGGCGCCGATCGCTTCTCCCAACTCTTCTGAAATGCGTCGCGCAATCGTCATGGCAGCGATACGCCGCGGTTGAGTCTGACCGATAATTCCTCGTCGTCCCCGCCCTGCCTCCAGGCACATCTTGGGAATCTGAGTCGATTTTCCCGACCCCGTCAGTCCCGAAACAATAAGGACCTGGTGGCGCCGAATGGACGCCACAATCTCCCCGCGTCTTGCGGTAATGGGCAGCGCGGCAGGATAACGAAGATCGTTGGACATATGTCGGACAGTCATGAATGATTTTATCCCTTCCTAAAAGGGTTGGCCTCTTCGGGGCACTTCTGGAAGACGTCTGAATCCAGTCGCAAGCGTATTCTCCCCGCGTGCTGGGAGGGGGAATTTCCAATCGCCTGTGGTTTATCGAAGGATTGTCTCACCTGTCAAGGGCTTTTCCGACACGGGTGATCATTGGCAGCCGGACAAATATTGTCTGGCCTAGGGAAATGTTCAACGTTGATCTCTTCAAAGGGGGCAATGATGCCCATGGTCATCAATCTTGAAATCAGGTTTTGAAATCCGTCGCAAGCGAGATAGCGTCGATGGTGGGAAACATTGATGATGGGGTCCGTTACGGGAGCGAGACAATCTGTTGCGTGCTGCCGGTAACCTGATTGGAGGTGGAAAAGCTTCTCGCAGAACGAATTCGGGCCGTAACCATATAGTGGGATCGTGCTTGTGAAAGGATCTATCATCTGAAGATAACGGTCGGCATGGGGCACGTTCAATGGGAGTCGGGAACGCCTCAAAGACCCTGATCGAGAAAGCCGATGAGGTCTTGCATATCGGCAACAGACTGTCCGAAATAAGACGATCGTGTTGCCGCCGTTATAGTTGACGCCTAGATGGTCACGATATGGGCATAGATGAAAATAACAAAGAAAATAAATAGGAACAAAATAATCTTCCCAGCCATGGTCCTTTCCCTCGCGAAGTACTCTGTTGAAGTCTTTATTTTATCATCGGCACTTATCGCGCCGGTCTTGAATTCTCCGGGAGTAGTAAGCTGCTGCGATCTCAACTCGCCTCTTAAAAATCGGAAATCTTCCAGAATCGTTCCGTTGAATATTCAATGCTTCGTTCAATTCCCGTTAGACGTTTTGTTCAGAAAACGGCTTCATGGAACAGTTGCGTATTACATGGGGATAGCGCACACTTTAAAATATTCTTTTGATATCATCCTGTTATATGCAATGGGCGACGTCCGTTTCATGTTGGCATGTATTTTTCATTGGAAAAAAGACACTGGATGAAAATCAGTGCCTAGGCAATAAAAAGGAGGGTTCTCGGGATTATGAAGAAGACACTCACCATCATGGGGCTGGCTGGGTTTGTGACATTGTTGACAGCGACCTTTGCGGTCGCCGAATATACTGCGACGGGCAACGGGAACTTTCCGTATTTCCACTTTGGCGCCCTCATCATTGGCGGGTTGATTATCGTCTCTCTGCGCGTCAGGTTCAGCAAACTCTATATGACGGAAGCCATGGGCGCCTTTGCCCTCTATACTGTGCTGATCGCTCTATTTACCACTCCAGTTGTAGAGACCATTCGCGGGCTGGTCGGTTAAGAGCCCCCTCAAAGATACGCACTAGCGCAACTCGCGCTGGACAGATGCACTTCACGACGAAAGCCCCCGGAAAAGCTGTGGGGCTTTCGTCGTTTTAGGGTGACCTTTCGCGTTGTGCCTCCTCGGAACTGTGGATGGCCCTTGCCGTTTGCGGACGGTTTTGGTATGTAGGCCCTGAAGGCGGAAACAGGGAAATTCCGGCAAGCGACCAGAGCAAATCGGTCGAACAGGACAAATGCCGCCTTACAAAGAGGAGTTGCTATGAGAAAATTGTCGGCAGTCGTCGTCAGTAGTGGGATTGCAACGGCAACGGGTCTCTCCGAAGAGGAGAGCCGTCGGTCTATCCTAGAAGGCAAGTCGGGTATTAAACTGCTGGAGGGTTATGAATACCGCGGGGCGGGGCTTCCAGTCGGCTGCTGCGATATCGAACGGGTGAAGGCCTATCTCTCCGATCAACAGATAGCGTTTGCCGTCAATGAGCAGCGCAATGTGCTGCTGGCTCTGTATGTGGTCGATCAGGCCCTTCAAAAAGCCCCGGCACTACCTGCCGGTGTTAAAAGGGGTCTGTATGTCGGCAGCAGTCTGACCTCCCATGACAGCGTGGCGCACAGCTACGAACTGATCTTTTCTGGCAAGCGCAATACGGCCAGCGCGATCGTGGAATGTGCGAACTACTACCTGACGGCTAGGTTGTCGCGGCAGTTTGATCTGCGCGACATGTGCGTCACTGTGACATCGTCGTGCGCCTCGGGACTCCAATGTCTGAGCTTCGCCATGCGGGATCTGGCGCTGGAGCTCATCGATGAGGCGGTCGTTGTCGGGGTGGATTCCGCTCTGGCCAAAGGATTACTCGATACCTGGATGTCCGCGCGGGTGCTTTCCAGGATCGAACCGATCGAAACAGCGGCCAGGCCCTTCTGCAACACGCGTCGAGGTTTTGTCTATGCGGAGGGAGCGGCATGTGTGATTTTGCGCAGGAAGGCGGAAAACGGCTTGCTGGAGCTCCTCGGAGTGAACGCCAATTGCGGTGCGGATAACCTCTTTGCCGTATCGGAAAAAGAAATGGTGCGATGCATGCGGGATGCTTTGGAGACCGCAGAGATGACACCGGAGGGCATTGACTTTATTCACGCCAATGCCAACGGATCACGTCAGGGAGATCTGGAAGAGGCACGTGCGATTCAGGTGGTTTTCGGAAGGACGACACCCGTGTACTCCGCCAAAGCCTTGTGCGGCAATACCCATGGGGCGCAGGGGATCAATAACCTCATCCACGCCAAGCTGATTCTCGATAGTGGAACATTGCCCGTCAATCCACATCTGTTCGAGAAGGATCCGGAGATCGATGCCCTGATCAACTGTGGATATGGAAAGGACACCTGTACTGGGCTCAAAACGGGAATGCTCAATACTTTCGGTTTTGCCGGCATGAATGCCTCCTTGGTTTTCAGAAAAATGTCGTTATCTGATCGATGAGGTCCGGTTTTTTCAGGTATGATCGACAGTGTCGGATTTAAACCGATTCGGCGCATTGTAGCGCGGATTGGGGCTCTGAGGAATCTCCGGTCATTGTCGGCTTGCCATCGAATCTATAACTTATGTAACATTTACCTTGACTTACGTGCGCTGCTTGGGTAGACTGCCAAAGAAACGTTGGTCCATCAGCATTGTACGCGCATTGCCCCCAGGGCCTTAAGAAGGCTTCTGGGGTTTTTTTCAACGGATGGGCCGTCAAGGAGTTACATGAGTTTTTCATCGTTTGGTTTTTGTCCAGAAATAGAAAAGGGTATTCAGTCACTGGGGTATGCGGCGCCGACGCCGATTCAGACACAGGCCATTCCGGAGATTTTCCAGGGAAGAGACCTGATCGGGTTGGCGCAGACGGGAACCGGTAAGACTGCCGCTTTTGTTCTTCCGATCTTACAGCGGCTGATGCCAGGTCCACGGAAACACATCCGAGCCCTGATTGTCTCACCAACGCGTGAGTTGGCGGCGCAGACCCATGAGTTTATTTTAGGGCTCGCACGGCATGCGAAGATTAAGGCGGTCGCCATTTACGGCGGCGTGGGCAAGGCGCCGCAGATTGCCAAAATCAAAAAGGGCGTAGAGATCATGACGGCCTGTCCGGGGCGCCTCATCGACTTGATGGATCAAGGGGTGTTCGATCTGTCGCAACTTGAGGTTCTTGTCATCGACGAGGCGGACAGGATGTTCGATATGGGATTCCTTCCCGACATTCGCACGATCATCGGCCGCATCCCTACCGGGACCCAGACCCTGCTCTTTTCTGCCACCATGCCCGACGATATCAAGCGACTGGCCGACGATATTCTTGTAAATCCTGTTACGGTTACGGCCGGCGAGATGGCGCCCGTTTCAACGGTCAGCCATTCGATCTATCCTGTCCAGCCCCATCTCAAGGCCAAACTGCTGATGAAGCTGCTCGACAGTATCGACACGGGATCGGTCCTCGTCTTCACGCGGACGAAGGAACGAACCAGCCGGCTGGCTGCTCAAATGAAGAAGGCAGGCTATGAGGTTGTCGCCCTCCACGGCGATCTGCCCCAAGGAAAGCGGCGGGCGGCCATGGACGGATTCCGGGCGGGCAAATATCGCATTTTGGTGGCCACCGATATCGCGGCCCGCGGGATCGATATTTCCCTGATTTCGCATGTCATTAATTACGATATGCCAGATACAGTCGATGCTTATACCCATCGCATCGGGCGTACGGGGCGTGCGGCCAGAACCGGAGACGCCTTCAGCTTTGTTACGATCGAAGACAGGGGGTTTGTCTGGGAGATCGAGCGGGTGCTCGGGGAAAAGCTTGATTCCCGCATTCTGCAGGATTTCGACTATACTGTTCCGGCGCCCTCAGGCCACTCGGAGGCTGCCAGGGATTCAGCGTCCGGTAGTCGCCGCTCCGGCGGAGCCGCTCCCAGTCGGACGCGACGCAGCCTGTCGGATGCATTTCCGGGTCTGGGCGTTTCGGGGGGAGCCTCGCGACCCTTCTCCAATGTAGCGTCTTTGAGACCTCGTCGTCCGCGCACTGTGCGTTAGTCGGAAGAATTTCAGAAGCAATCGAAATCGATGACCGCCGAGAACCCCTCCGGACGATCCGTCCGGAAGGCCCTCAACGAGCAGGTGGGTAATGCGATGGGCTTTTACTTCACGTCCATAATCTGAACGTTGTATTTCTTTTTCAGTCTCTCTAACTCTTTCGTAACCACTTCCTTGCGGCGTTGCTCCTCGATCTTGGCGAGAATCGACGCGGAGGCTTCCTTCAAATCCAGCTTCTTTTCAGGCGTGACGTCGTTGAGCTTGATAATATGGACGCCGTATTCCGTTTTGATCGGCCGGCTGACCTCGTCCTTTTTGAGGGCAAAGGCGACGTCCGAAAAGGCGGGAATCATCTGATCCTTCGAGAAAAATCCCAGGTCCCCGCCATTGCCCTTCGTTTCGGTATCGTCGGAGTACTGCATGGCGAGCTTGGAGAAGTCGCCGCCCTCTGTAATCTCCTTGTAAACCCCCTCTGCCTTGGCTTCCACGGCCGCATTGTCTTCGGGTTTCGCGTCGGGTTTGAACATCAAGAGAATGTGCTGGGCTTTGACCTGCTTTGGAACGACGAATTCCGATGCGTGGGCCTTGAAGTAGTTTTCGATATCGCCATCCGTCGGCTTCTGAACCTTGTTGAGGAGTTGCTTGAGGTACGTCTGATACAGTGCAGAATCCGTCATGTCCTCGATCATGGTAGCGACATCAGGCTTCTTGTCCAGCTTTTGGGTCTTTGCCTCTGCGGCGACCATCTGGAGCTGAACGAGGGTTTCAAGCAAGCGCTTTTTCTGTTCCGGACTGTCGAACTGTCCTTTCGCTTCCGCTGGCAAGCTCTTGAGCCGCATCTCCAAATCCTGTTGTGTGAGGGTTTTTGTTCCCCACTTGGCGATAACATTTTTTTTGTCCTGTTTGTCCTGTTTCGCGCCAAGGCAATTGCCCGACGCCACTGTCAGGATCAGCAGGCCTATTAAGACGGGTATCCATAATACAATCTCTTTTTTTTCTATCCTCCTCGAACCTGCTGTTTTTATACGCATGTTGTCTCTCCTCTCTTTTGTGAATCCGTCAGCGGGCGCATGCCTCGCAACGTGCTGCGGGGTAAGCGAGCGAATCATAATAAAACATCTTCCTCAGTCATTGAAGACTCACCGGAGCTTGCTCCGGTGAGTCTTCAATGACTGGGTACGTTACATTATTAAGAGGCTGTTGCCAGCCTGTTGGGGTTCTATCACAGTCCATACAATTAACAAAATAAAACTTTGAACTAAGTAAAATCTAATTAAGTTTTTTTGCTTTAAATCCGATCTAAAACAAGTCATAGCCCTACAGGCTGACGAGCCTTTTATTTAGAAACCTATCTTTTGAAGCGGAATAAAGTTATGAACGGTGTCGATATTCCGAAAATTCTCGTCATCGATGACAGTATGACCATGCGCTCCGCGTTGACTGGAGAGCTTAAGAAGATGGGCCTCCGTGTGGCCGAGGCATCTGACGGAATAAAAGGACTGGAAGCGGCCGAGGAGGGGGGATTCGACCTCATCATCACCGACGTCGATATGCCGGGTATCGATGGTTTTGAAGTGTGTAGCCGGCTTAAGAGCTTTTCAAAAACGCAGTCCACGCCTGTGGTGATCTTAAGCGCGCGCGACTCCGAAACTGATATCGAGAAGGGGTTTAAGGCGGGTGCTGCCGCCTATATTACTAAATCCAATGCTCGTGATGAGCTCCAGGACTGTGTAAGCGGTCTGCTCGAGAGAAGTTCCCTGATTCGGGGGAGAACCGTCCTGGTGGCTGATCGATCCCTCTATGTTCGCAAGTTGATCGCAGACGGATTGACTGCGGCGGGGTTCGGTGTCGGAATGGCATCGGACGCCGGAGGGGCCAAGCGAACGCTTGGAGAACTCAAGCCGGATCTGATTCTGTGCGATTTGGAAATTTCCCGGGAGAACGGTTTTGCTTTTTTGAATGCGCTCCACGCCGATCCTCTCTATTCGACGATTCCGCTGATCATCATGAGCTCTTCCACGGACAGGGGCATGATGCGACGCATGCTCCAGAACGGGGCCTCCGCCTTTCTGATCAAACCCTTTAGTATCGACCACCTGTTGATTACAGCCGAGCGGCTCCTGTCGGACCACTTTAAATACCTCCTCCAGGAAAGGCAGCGGCTGGATTCTGAACGGGGATTGATTCTCGGCAGCATCACCAGTCTGGTCCTGGCCCTGGAGGCCCGGGATCGTTATACCCGGGGGCACTCGGATTCCGTGGCGCAGATCTCAGTCGCCATTGCCGATCGAATGGGATTTTGCGAGGACGAGCTCGACAAGATCAAGACGGCGGGTTCCCTGCACGATCTCGGAAAGATCGGGGTGCGCGACGAGATCTTGCTGAAAGAGGGACCACTGACAGATGAGGAATACAAGGCCATTCAGGTGCATCCCAGCATCGGGGCCTCCATTCTTTCGCCGATCGAGAGCATGACTGAAATCATACCGGCGATTTTGAGTCATCATGAGCGGATGGATGGCAAAGGGTATCCTCAGGGCCTGGTCGGGGTCAAGATCCCGTTGATTGCCAGGATTCTTGCAGTTGCCGATACCTATGACGCCTTGACCAGCGATCGTCCCTATCGTCAGGCCTTTCCGGAGGAGAAAGCGATACAAATTATGGAACAGGCCAAAGGGACGCAACTCTGTCCCGAATGTCTTCAGGCCTTTCTCTACATGGTCAATGGTTGAATCCTTGAGCGAACGCATTACCCGCGGCGCACCATAAATCCATTGATGCCGTCTAGAAGCCGTATAAAACAAATAAAGCCCTTCGCGCAACAGCGCGCAAGGGCTTTCGCTTATTCACAGGACGCGATTCGCTGGGGGCAGCGCGGTGTCTAGGCGTCCAGGGCGTTTACTTTTTTCGTCAGTCTGGAGATCTTACGGGAAGCGGTATTCCTGTGCAGTGTTCCTTTAGAGGCCGCCTTGTCGAGCAGGGAGATCGCTTTCTGCAGTGTGGCGGCAGAGGCGTCCTTGTCCTTCGTGGCAATCGCCTCCAGCACCCGCTTGGCGCCGGTCTTGACTCTCGACTTGATCGAAGTGTTTCTCGCTTTTCTCCGGATGTTCTGTCTGTTTCTTTTTTCTGCGGATTCGTGATTAGCCAAAATAACCCTCCATTGTTCATGTTAACAAGCGCTATCTTCTATCTGAGAAAGCCGAGACTGTCAAGAGAATTATCAACTTGCCCGGAAGGCCCATTTGGAGCGTTACGTTTCACAGTCCGTACACGTTGATACGAAGATATACGCGTAGTTTGTGGTATCGTTTTTAGCGTCTTGGCCGTATTGACATTCGACGGGCGGGTCGTTATGATTCGCAACCGTTAGAAAGCCCGTTGGGTGGAGAAACCATGGCGGATAAAGACACCTTTTACGACCTGGCCTGTGAATACGTCCGTCAGCAACGTTATGACGAGGCGATCGCCCTCTTTCAGGCGTTGCTCCGGGAACGGCCGGACGAAGACTCGCTGCGACTGGCATTGGCCTGGGCCTATCGTGACTCGGGTCGAACGAGCGAGGCCATTGTCTTGTTTGAACAACTGCTTGAAACCGAGTTGTCCAGAAACGTTTTTAGTGGATTTGCCTTCGATGAGCTGGTCAGGATTCATACGGCGCAGGGCGATTTCAGCACTCTTGTAGCGGTTTGCGAAAAAGTGGTCAAGGCTCAGCCGGACGATTTGAGTCTTGCTGTGACGCTGGGACGGGCCTATCTCAGGGCACGTCGTTCTTCGGAGGCGATCGGGGTTTTCGAACGGCTTTGCCGGTTGGAACCGGATGCAACGCTCTATTGGCTGTCGCTGGGCGATGCGCTCATCGCCTCGGGGGCCCACGATCGCGCGCTGGAGGCATACGAACGGGCAATCGCGACAGATCCGGCGGGTGCCGACGGGTACCACTTCCGGCTGGGTCAGGCAATGCTTCAAGCCGGAGATTACGATGGCGCCGGCAAGGCCTTCGAGCGCGCCATTGACGAGAACCCCGGTTGTGCGCTGTATTACTGCAGTGCCGGGGATGTTTGTCTGAAACTGGGGCTCATTGCGCAGGCGGAGTCGGCCTATGAAGAGGCGTGTCGGGTCAGTCCAAACGATTACGCTTCATTCTATAATCGCTTCGGTCATGCGTTGATGGCCGTCGGACGCCCTGCCGACGCCGTTCGGGCCTTTCGTCGGGCCGTTAGGATGGAACCGGACAATGCCCTGCTGCAAGTTCATCTCGACCGGGCGCTCGCTGCTGCCGGCCTGACAAACGGCACCGGTTAGCCTCTGAAATTTTCGCAGGCTGTTTGCAAGGGTTCAGATGCAACGGCGCGCTCTTCCTGGGATTATGCTCGGGGAGGACCGGGGGGCAATCCCCGCCTGCGCGAGGACAGGCACAGCAGATGAGCCGTTGCAAGCAGCCCGCACTACCATTCCGGAGGGGGCGATTTGAGCAGCGGCGCAAATCGCTTCTTGTCCACCGACTTTTCGTAGGCCTCGTCGACGCTGATCCACTTCCTCTGGAGCAGATCCATGATGGAATCGTCCATTGAAACCATTCCCATCTTCTTCGACGTCTGGATAACAGACATCAACTGGTAGGTCTTTTCTTCGCGTATCAAATTGGCCGCCGCCACATTGCAGAACAGGATCTCGAGGGCTGCGACGCGCCCCTTGCGGTCAATCCGCTTAAAGAGAGATTGCGAAATAATGGCTTTCAGGGATTCCGACAGCGACATGCGGACCTGTTGCTGCTGGTCGGAGGGGAACTGGTCGATGACCCTGTCCACCGTTCGGGTGGCTCCCATCGTGTGGAGGGTCGCGAAGACCAGATGCCCCGTATTGGCCGCCTCAATCGCCAGGGCGGTGGTTTCCAGATCCCGCATTTCGCCAACGAGGATGATGTCGGGATCCTCGCGCAGTGCGGCCCTCAGGGCTGTGGAGAACGATTTGGTGTGGGTGCCGACCTCGCGGTGGTTGATAGAGCAGTTTCTTTCGGTATGCACGAATTCGATCGGGTCTTCGATGGTAATAATATGACTCTTTCGCTTCTCATTGGCATAATCGATAATGGCGGCCAGCGTTGTTGACTTTCCGCTTCCGGTAGGTCCCGTAACCAGAACCAATCCTCGGGGAAGCAGCGCGAGGTCCTTGAGAATCGGGGGGATGCCCAACTGCTCCAGCGTCATGATCTGACTGGGAATTTCGCGAAAAACCGCGCCGATGCCGTTCTTCTGGCGGAAGTAGTTGCAACGGTAGCGGGCGATGTTGGCGATTTCGTAGCCGAAGTCGATGTCCCCCGTTTCCTCGAAGATTTGATGCCGGTCTTCCGGCAGGATCTCGAAGAGCATTTCTTTGAGGCTTTCCTGCTCCAGAGGTTTATCTCCGAAACGTTCCATGTCGCCTCTTACTCTCAGGGTCGGCTTGGCTCCGGAAAAGAGGTGGAGGTCAGAGGCCCCTTCCGCGTGGGCATATTCGAAGAGCGCGTCAATTTTCGCCATGATGTTCTCCCGCTAATTGATTAAGGTCGAATGAAAACGCATTGTCTTTCTATTATTCGGCACTGTTGCGCGGCAGCTTGAATCGATTGTGAAAAAACAGGTTAGAAACTGTCGGTTAGTGAAATGATGGAGAGTCGCTGCAAAAATAAGGAGCGAGCCCTGCATCTTTTCTTGACACGATGCCCGCGATTCATATAAATAAAGGCCCAACTCCATTTATAGAGTCCAAACTCGATTATGCGGGGATGTAGCTCAACTGGGAGAGCGCGGCGTTCGCAATGCCGAGGTCAGGGGTTCGAGCCCCCTCATCTCCACCAAAAATAGCCCGGATCCGTCCGGTGGATATCAAAGGCCCTTCAAAAGAGGGCCTTTTTTATTTCGTAGGTTTCGGCTGACAGATCGTATGGCAAAAACTAAAAAACCACAAGAGAAACTACGCCTAAGATATTGGGCCATAAAAGCCCAACAGATAAATATTTGTTGACAAAACCCCCCAACCTCCATAGTTAAATTCTCGTTTGTATGACATAGACGTGGTTTCAGGACTACGAAAGGTGTTATTTTTATGAAGGGTATCGACTGCTCCAAGCCGTACCTTTCGGCATTCCTTTGCCGCGCACCTGCTTGAGGATGGCTATGGCATTCCAACAGTACAGGAACTTCCTGGTCATAAAGATGTTAAAACGACAAGGAGCTCTATACGCACGCATTGAACAAATGTCCGGCAGTGCTGAGAAGCCCCGCAGATAATCTCTAGCGATTCGGTGGGGATGTTATATGGATCTGTATAACATCCCGACTAAAGGTGTAGACAATAAGACGATTAACTTCAGAAAAAAGGTTGTTAAGCTTAAAATGTAAAATGAGTTCAAGGGGTGTTATGCCGCAATCATTGCGGTGTTAGGGTTTTTATACAGATCTATATAAACACTGTTATGAGAGAAAAGAATAATGTGGGTTCTTAAATCGCCGGAAGAAAACGAAAGGGATATAAGACGCTCTGCCTTAGGTTTCGGGCTATTCATGTCGGCCTTCGTTTTTGTGGTAGTAGCGCTGACTGTAAAAATTGGCTACAATAAATGGCGAGGTACCATTGATCCCATCTCTTGGGCGGGTTTAGTTCTTCAACTCCCTTGGATCTTGGGAATTTCTCTTATAGTATTTCTCATATGTTACCGTGAGACCAAGGTAACCGAACGCAAATCCCGATCAAAAACGCTCGTCTGTCTAAACTGCGACGAAAGCATTGAGCAGGATGGGAAAAGTACTTGCAAATGTGGGAACACGCTGGTCGATCTTAATAACGCAAAATGGATCGGAACAAATGATAGAACGAAAAAGTCCTCATAACCCGTCAATCCAGCCGATCGCTAACGCTCCGGCTGATTTTTTCGTTAGAAAGTATAAAATATTATGCGTGTTATAATTCCTGCTCCCGTTTTATCTGTATGTGCTGACATCGTGTCACGGCGTGAAACTCATGCAACGCTAGATAGCCTCTTTGTATATGCAGGTGCACCTGGTGATCCACCTCCTGGAAGCAAAGCGGCTAAGGCACTAGATTGGTTACGCATTACTAATAAGGATGAGAATGTTAATCCTCTTGATGTGCTTGGACGCATTATTGAGAATTATATGGAGTCACCGCTCGACCCTCAAAATACATGGGATGCAGAAAGCTTAAAAGAACGTGGGCAAATTGCAAACGTATTAGCACGGTGTGAACTTCAATATATAAATGGGGGGAAAATAGTTGGGGCACTTGGAGCACCCTCTAGGACTCTTGAGGAGTTTATAAAGGATCGTGATTTAGTTTCTATAGACATGGAATTTAACCGCGCGCTATCCAATGTTGAAGTAAATCAGCGTGAGGCTATTTCAGCGGCAAGCAACATTCTCGAATCTGTTTGTAAAATATATATATCTGAAGAAGGGTTAGAAGCACCAGCTAAGCAAGACTTGAAACACGTATGGACGGTTGTACGCAAACGTCTCGGCTTTGATCCAAGTATAGTTGAAGACCAAGATCTGCAACAAATTTTATCAGGACTCATTTCAATAACTGAGGGCATTGGTGCGCTAAGGACCCACGCCAGTTCGGCACATGGGGCAGGTAAAAAGATTTACAAGCTAGAACCGCGTCATGCGCGTCTGGCAATTCATTCGGCCCATACTGTTGTTTTGTTTGTGCTTGAATCATGGCGTAAAAAGAAAAATAATTTCTAACAAAAGCAATCCACCCGATCGCTATGCCCGACTGATTCCCTTGTTGCGTTGAATATATGAAAACAAAAGAGGAAATGAGAATAACAGTATGGGTCGTAACCGTCGGGCATTGAAAGGGTGTTTGTCGCTGAGGAGAACAAGGCCGATGGCTAATGCGTTCGGTTGACGGAAGGGGATGCCTGTCTTCGGTGGGCGCTGAATAAAACGATCTTATCTTTTCTCTCGCCTATTGTTGCTTCCAGCCGTGATTGCGCCCCGTAAGGGACGGGACGCAACCACGGTCATGTGTGTTTCTTGATTCGTGCTAATCTTTGAAGATCTTGGCCATCTGGCGCTTGGCGCGGGTTTTCCAGCTGCCGGCATGGTAGGCGTAGCTCGCCAGCAGCGGCAGGACAGACGTCGCCTCGGCGTAGATCATCTGTTCGTAAGTCGTATCTACCTTGCCCCAGGAGGAGGCCTCTTTCAGCGTGGAACTGGAACAGGCGCCATCCCGGACATCAGCCACGGTGATCTGGATGGCGTACTTGTGCATGGGGACGTTCTTGCCGAGAAGCTCCGCGCAGATCACGGTATCCTGAGCGAAGTTCTTAGGCACGCCGCCGCCGATCATCAACAGGCCGCTCGTCTTGGCTTTCATCTTGATCTGGGTCAGTTCGCGGAAGTCTTTAACGCTGTCGATCGAAACATGGTTCTTGGGGTTTTCATGCTGGTGCATCACGAGGCCGAAGCCCGCGCTGGAGTCGGAGAAGGCAGGGCAGAAGATAGGCACGTCGTGTTCGTAAGCCAGTTGAACGAGAGACTCCTTCTTTTTTGACTTTTTCGTGAGATATCTCCCCATCTCCCGGATGAACTCGCGTGAGGAGTATGGTCGGGGTTCAAGTCCGTCTGCGACAATCTTGACGGTTGCGTCACAGTTCTGGAGCTGCTCCTCGTCGATGAAGGTATCGTAAATGCGATCGATGTACAGGTCGCGCAGCTCATGGTCGTTGACATGCGGGCTGCCCTGGTAATGCTTGAATCCGAGGGCCTCAAAGAAGTCCATGTCCACAATGGTGGCGCCGGTGGCGACGATAGCGTCGACCATATTGTATTTCACCAGATCCGCATAGACCTGCATGCAGCCGGCCGCGCTGGTGCTTCCCGCAATGGTCAGAATGATCGTGCAGTTTTTATCGGCCAGCATCCGATTGTAGATCTCGGCGCCAACGGCGAGATCGCGGGCGGTGAAGGACATGCCCCGCATGGCCTGGATGATATCCGTCGAATTGATCTTCGCGATATCAACGTGTTCTACGACTCTTTTTAGAAAATCTTTCTTTTTTCTCATTGTAACGACAAGTCCTCTTCAACATTTATGGGATTTTGCATTCAAGGCCAGAAAATTGCCATTGGGGACTGGCTGCGAGAGCAATCCTCGCGACCTGCTGCGGGGATCATGAGCGGAGTCTATCAAAACGTTTACGCCAGAGAGCGGAGACCTCCTGGGTCTCCATCGCAAAACTTTTGCATAGCATCAATCGGCCATCCACCGCTTCCCGATTTCTAAACCATGATCCTCAAAAAGTCAATGGAATCGAAAAGAAATAAAACGCTTGCATAGCCCTTCGATTCATAATATTTTTTGGCGGCATGAAACATCTTTTGACGGTCAGCGAACTGACCAGACGTATTCAGCTCTTACTTGAATCGCACTTCGGCCTTGTCTGGATTGAAGGAGAGATATCCAATCTGCGCCGCCCCGCGTCAGGGCATGTTTATTTTACCCTGAAGGACGAAAAAAGCCAGATCCGGGCCGTCGTATTCCGACAGGCGTTGCGGAATATGACCTTTGCTCTGGAGGACGGCATGCAGATCGTCTGCCGGGCGACGGTCAATGTCTATGAGCAGCGAGGGGAGTATCAGCTCGTCATTGATACGGTTGAGCCGCGCGGAATCGGAGCGCTTCAGATCGCTTTCGAGCAGCTCAAGGCGCGTCTTCAAGCTGAAGGACTATTTGACTCGGTTCACAAAAAACCCATTCCCTTTCTTCCCAGACGTATCGGTGTGATTACCTCTCCATCCGGCGCAGTGATTCGTGACATCCTGACAGTCACGGCCAGACGCTTTCCCTCGATCGATATTCTGATTTTTCCGGTCCGGGTTCAGGGGGAGGAGTCGGCGGCCGAGATCGTGGCAGCTCTGGACCGGCTTAGTGAACAGACCGATGTGGATGTGGCTATTCTGGCCCGGGGCGGGGGCTCTCTCGAGGATCTGTCCCCCTTCAATGACGAAAGGGTTGCGCGGGCCATTTTCAGATCACAGGTGCCGATCGTTTCGGCGGTAGGCCATGAGGTTGATTTTACGATAGCAGATTTTGTGGCCGATTTGAGGGCGCCGACTCCTTCGGCGGCCGCAGAGCTGGTGGCGCCCCTTCGCGGGGAACTGCTGAAATCGGTGCAAATGATGAGGCTTCGGTTGGAGCAGGGTTGTCGGCGGATGATCACGGCGTCTGACGGCGAAGTCGAATCACTGCGGCAGCGGTTGAAACATCCCGGCAGGCAGATTTTAGATCTGAGAATTTACCTTGATGAGATGGGCGAGTCCCTCCGGACGGCAGTCTTCAAAAGAATAAAACTTTTGAGAGATGGACTGCAGGCCCGTCGAGCGTCTCTACGGTATGTTCATCCGGGAGAGCGTATTAAGAACCGCCGGGCCGCCCTCATCCTGGCAGAGGAGAACTTTACTCACTTCTTTCGTATGCGGGTGGCGGAGGCAAAAAACAGATTGGCAGCAGCCTCTGCTTTGCTGGACAACCTGAGCCCCTTGAAGGTGCTGGGGCGTGGCTACAGCATTGTACAGACATATCCAGAGGGGCACGTTGTGAGAGATGCGGAGTCGCTTCGTGTCGGCAGGATGCTGGATATCCGATTGGCGGCGGGTTCTGTGAGGGCCGAGGTAAAAGATATTCTTCAGAGGTAGGAACGCATATGGTAGAAAAAAAATTTGAAGAGGCTCTGGGTAAGCTGGAAGAGATTGTCCGGAAAATGGAAGGCGGTGATCTGACGTTAGAGGAGTCGCTGAAGGCCTTTGAAGAGGGCGTTCGTCTGTCCAACTTGTGCAGCCGTAAACTCGACGAGGCTGAGCGGCGTGTCGAGATCCTGCTGAAAGAGGAAAAAGGATGGGCGGCAAAGCCGTTCGAAGGAGGCGAATCCGATGACGGTTAAGAGTCGGACGGGGCTCGAAGAATATTTGCAGAGTCGTAAGAAGATGGTTGATGAGGCCCTGGAGCGGTATCTGCCCAGGGAACAGAGCTTTCCCGAGGTCATTTTCCAGGCCGTCCGTTACAGTACGCTGGCCGGCGGCAAGCGCATCCGCCCGATCCTGTGCATAGCCGCCGCTGAAGCGGTGGGAGGAAATGCGGAAGAGGTGCTGCCTTTTGCCTGTGCCCTGGAACTCGTCCACACCTACTCTCTGATCCACGATGATCTGCCGGCGATGGACAATGACGATTTCCGCCGAGGACGACCGACGAGCCACAAGGTGTTTGGAGAAGGCATGGCGATCCTGGCGGGCGATGCGCTCTTGACGGAGGCCTTTTACCTCATGACAAAAAAGGAGCGCGGGGAGCGTTTCAAGGCGGAGGCGCGCCTGGAGGTTATCCACGAGATCGCCAAGGCTGCAGGATTCTTCGGAATGATCGGCGGTCAGGTGGTCGATCTCCAGTCTCAGGGAAAGACCGTCGATCACGATACCCTTTACTATATCCATACCCACAAGACGGGGGCCATGATCCTGGCTTCGGTGCGTGCCGGGGCTATTTTGGGCGGGGCGGATACGCTGTGCCGAGACTGTCTCAATGAGTACGGGAAGAATATCGGGCTGGCCTTCCAGATTACGGATGACATCCTCGACATCGTCGGTGACAAGGATCTCATGGGCAAGACGACCGGCGCCGATGAAAACATGCACAAGGTCACTTATCCGTCAACGATGGGTATAGACAAGGCCAAACAACAGGGGATTACGCTCGTCAAAGACGCGATTGCCGCGCTTGCGCCTCTGGACCAACGTGCCGACCCGTTGCGAAAGATCGCGTTGTATGTTATCGAGCGGCAGCTATAAGAAGGGTTCAAGGAAAAAGAAAAATGGACTTAATATGTTTTGCCCTTGAACCCGTCAAAATGAAGCCGTCTTTGACAGAGATGGATTGTGGGACGCCATGATAGATAAAACTTCAAGACGACTTTTGCCCGGCATCGAATCGCCCGCGGATATCAAGCATCTCAGCGTTGACGCCCTGGGCCAGCTGGCCGGGGAAATCCGGGAACTGATGATCGACACCGTTTCCGTTACGGGTGGCCATCTCGCCTCTTCGTTGGGCGCCGTGGAGTTGGCGCTGGCGCTTCATTATGTCTTCGATGCCCCGAAGGACCGAATCATTTGGGACGTCGGTCATCAGGCCTATGCCCATAAGATCCTGACCGGGCGACGCGATCGCTTCGGGACGCTGCGCCAGGAGGGCGGGCTCTGTGGATTTCCGAAAAGGGAGGAGAGTTGTTACGATGTGCTGACCGTCGGGCATAGCAGCACTTCCGTTTCGGCGGCAGCCGGGATTGCCGAGGCACGCTGCCTGAAAGGAGAGGCGTTTAAGGTCATTTCCGTCATCGGGGACGGATCGATGACGGCCGGGATGGCCTTTGAGGGCCTGAACTGGGCGGGAGACCGTAAAAAGGATCTCATTATCGTTCTCAACGACAATGAGATGTCCATCTCGCCCAATGTGGGGGCGCTGTCGTCGTATCTGAGCCGCATTATGACTGAGCAGCGTGTGATGCGTCTCAGACACGAGGTCAAGACCTTTCTGAAGACCATTCCGGGTATCGGCGAGCAAGTCGTCAATTTTACGCAGCATGCTGAAGAAGCCCTCAAAGGACTGATCGGTCCCGGGGTGCTCTTCGAAGAGCTCGGCTTTGACTATATCGGTCCGTTGGACGGGCATCACCTCGATCATCTGATCAAGAACTTCCGAAACATCAAGGACCTGAAAGGACCGCTGCTCGTTCATGTGGTGACCAAGAAGGGCAAGGGGTATTCTTATGCCGAAAAGGAGCCCTCGAGGTTCCACGGTATCGGGCCCTTCGATCGGCAAACAGGCGTGTCCCACAGCGATGGCAGCGGCATTTCCAGCTACACGGACGTCTTCGGCAAGACGCTTCTGGAGCTGGCGGGTCAGGACCTCCGCATCGTTGCGGTCACCGCCGCCATGTGCCAGGGGACCGGACTGGAGGCCTTCTCAAAGAAATTGCCGGGCCGCTTCTACGATGTCGGTATTGCAGAACAGCACGGAGTGACTTTTGCCGCGGGGCTGGCGATAGAAGGACTGCTGCCCGTGGTGGCGATTTACTCGACCTTTCTGCAACGCGGCTACGACCAGATCCTTCATGATGTCTGCCTGCAAAACCTACCCGTTGTCTTTGCGCTGGACCGGGGCGGCTTCGTCGGGGACGACGGCCCCACCCATCATGGCCTCTTTGATTTCTCCTATCTGCGGCACGTCCCCAACATCGTGGTCATGGCGCCAAAGGATGAACGTGAGCTCCGGGCGATGTTGAAGACCGCCTTGACCTGCGGCCGTCCTGCCGCACTCCGCTATCCGCGGGGCAAGGGTGTCGGCGTGGCGATCGACGGGACGATCGAAACCATCCCCGTGGGACAGGCTGAGGTTTTACGCGAGGGCGGTGAGACGGCCATCTTCGCGATCGGATCGACCGTTTACCCCGCGATCGAGGCGGCGGAGACACTCCATCGGGAGGGGATCGAGACCACGGTCGTCAACTGCCGTTTCGTCAAGCCCCTTGACGAGGCGCTTCTGTGCACCGTGGCCCGCTCGGCCAAGCGGATCGTCACCGTTGAGGAGAATGTCCTCATGGGCGGCTTCGGCAGCGCCGTCCTTGAATTATTCGAAGCCCGCGCGCTGAGACCCCTTCAGATCAAGCGTCTCGGCATTGGCGATGAATTCGTTCCGCATGCAACCCAGCAGGCCCTGCGAAGCCGTTACGGAATCGATGCATCGGGCATTGCCGAGGCTGTACGCGGCCTCATCGCCTCCGGGACTTCCGAAAGACCTATCGAACAAAATGATGCAGAAGAAACAAAAAGTCAGGCTGGATAAACTCCTGACCGACCGGGGGCTGGCGCCGACACGGGAACGGGCGCAGGCGCTGATCCTCTCGGGGATTGTCTTTCTCAAGGGCAACCGGATGGACAAGGCCGGTGTCCTGGTCGACTCGGACGCCGAGATTATCCTGCAGGGGGAGGACAACCCCTACGTCAGCCGCGGCGGTCTCAAGCTCAAGGGGGCGCTCTGCCATTTCGGTGTGGCTGCCGAAGGTCTGACGGCGTTGGATGTCGGGGCTTCGACAGGCGGGTTTACCGACTGTCTGCTGCAGGAAGGCGCGGCCCGGGTCTACGCCCTCGATGTCGGCTACGGCCAGCTGGCCTGGAAGTTGCGAAACGACGACCGAGTGGTCAGTATCGAACGGACGAATATCCGGTATTACGACGGGGCGCATATCTCTAATCCCATCGATCTGATTGTCATCGATGCCTCCTTTATCTCGCTGAGGCTGGTCCTGCCGGCTGCCCTAAAATTCCTCAAGGCGGGCGGCACCGTCATCGCCCTCATCAAACCCCAGTTTGAAGCTGGACGAGGCGACGTCGGTAAAAAGGGCGTCGTCAAGGACGAAACGGTTCACCGCCGCGTCGTGGAGGATATCGAGGGACTCTGTCGAGAACTGGGATTGGAGGTTGCCGGGACATGCGCCTCGCCTCTTTTGGGGCCCGCGGGGAACAAGGAGTTTTTTATCTACGCGAAGAAGGTCGGTGACCATCAGCTTTAAACTTTTAACCTCGGAACGTTAAAGTGTTTTTATGGAAATCATATTAGCCAAAACTGCGGGATTCTGTATGGGCGTCAGCCGGGCCGTCAACATGGCGCTGAAAATTGCCAAGAAGAAGGGCGCCGAAAAGATCTACACTTACGGTCCGCTGATCCACAACCCTCAAACCGTTGCCCAACTTGAGAAGCAGGGGATCCATGCGATTGATAATGCCGACGAGATCAAGGAAGGCATGATTATCATAAGAGCGCACGGGATTTCCCCTCTGGAAAAGAAGAAGATTACGGAAAAAGGAATTCGGGTCATTGATGCGACCTGTCCCAAAGTGGTTCACGTTCAGTCCATCATCAGCAAGCATGCGGCCTTGGGCTACAGTATCGTGATCGTCGGCGACCGCCATCATCCCGAGGTGGAGGGGCTTCTGGGGCACGCTTCTGGCAAGGGAATCGTCATTGGTCAGGTGCAGGACCTCGACAAGCTGGCGAGTCTGGAGCGGGCTTGCGTCGTGGCGCAGACGACGCAGAGCACTGATGAATACCAGGAAATCAGCCGGCGCATCAGCGAAAAATTTCCGGGGGCTCTGGTTTTCGATACTATCTGCGACTCCACGGAAAAACGGCAGGCGGAAGTCAAGCAACTGGCGGCGGAAATGGAGGCAGTCTTTATCGTGGGGGGGCATAACAGCGCCAACACGCAGAGACTGGCGAAGATCTCCGAGGAACAGGGTACGCCGACCTTTCATATTGAAACGGCGGATGATCTTCGGACAATTCAACTGGCCCCCTATCGTAAGATCGGAATTTCGGCCGGTGCCTCGACCCCGACCTGGATTATCGAGCAGATCGTGGCTGCCTTGACGGCGGGGCAGGGACGTTCCCGTTGCTGAGAGAGACTGCGACTTTTTCTTTTGGCATTGTCCGATACATTATGATAAAAGTTCCCACCCTTTTAAGATCGGATGGACAGGTCATGCGGCAAAAAACTTACCGAATCATTTTGGTTTTTCTAGCGCTATCGCTTGCGTTGGGATGTGGCGGGCCGCTTCGCTATTCGCAGGTTTCTCCGGATGCGGCTGAGTTCCACCCCGAGAGCATTGCAGTTCTTTCGGTTTCTGCGGGGGCTTTCCCGGAGGCTCAGGGCAAGGTAGAGGGCATTCTCGCGCGTGCACTTGCAAAGAAAAAGTGGTTAAAAAAGGTGATCCAGCCTGAGCAACTGGCCGCTGCGGTGGAAAAAGACCCGGCGTTGAAAAAGGATATCGCAGATTATCTCGAAAAACTTCGGACCGTCAGCTTTTCTGATCCGGATATCAGCAAGCGGATCGGCGATGCCCTGGGGATTCAGACTTTCATGGTTGGACAGGTCGAACTGTGGCATTACGCCGAAGTGGGCGACAAGAAACAAGCGACGGTCGCTTTCGAGTTGAAACTCGTCAATACCGACACGGGGAAGATCCTCTGGCGCGTAAACCACAGCAAGGTTGAGGAATATATGCTCCTCAAACCGGGATTGCTTGGTATGGCCGAGAACCTGGCTGACGAAATGATCGACAGAATGCCCCACTAAAAAGGGCCCCCAAAAAAGTGTGTGTGATTCTTGGTAAAATAAGGTAAAACATACTAAAAAAACAATAGAGAATCGGCGTCATGAAAGAGTCGTGCCTCGCCGATAGCGAAGAGAGGTAATCCAATGAAAGAGGAAATAACCAAGGCGCTTAACGATATTCGTCCGAATCTTCAGGCGGATGGCGGAGACGTTGTCCTTGTAGATGTCACGGACGATGGCGTTGTCAAAGTGCAGCTGACCGGCGCCTGCCACAGCTGTCCAATGTCTCAGATGACCTTGAAGATGGGAATCGAAAAATATCTGAAGAAGATGGTTCCCCAGGTGAAGGAAGTAATATCGGTTTAAACAAAAAAAGAAGATGGAGGATGAAACGAACCATGTCGTACACAATTACAGATGAATGCATCTCATGCGGCAGCTGCGAGGGCGAGTGCCCGGTGGATGCGATCAGCGAGGGTGAAGAGAAATTTGTAATCGATGAGAAACTCTGCACCGATTGCGGCGCCTGCGCCGAATGCTGTCCGGTTGAGGCCATTGTCCCCGCCTAATCGGTACCAGCAGAGATGAGAAGCAATGAATGCCGGAATGTTACAATTCCGGCATTTGAATTCTGTAGCGAGCGTATCTCCCGCTGCGTGCCGCGGGGTAAGCAAGCGAATCAGGACGATACATTTTCCTTGAGAATCGGAAATTCGCCGGAGCTTGCTCCGGCGAATTTTCAATTTCCGGTTCCGTCCGATGATCGGACCGGTTAAGGGAAGCGGTTTATTAACGAGACATGAAGCGCAGATTTATCACATTTGAGGGACCGGAGGGGAGTGGCAAGTCCACTCAAATTCGAAAACTCAAAGGGGTTTTGACCGAAAGGGGGTTTTCTGTCCTCCTGACGGAAGAGCCCGGCGGCAGCGGCATCGGCAAGGCGATCCGCAATGTCCTTCTCAATCAGTCGGAGATGCGGATCTCGGCAGAGGCGGAGTTGTTTTTGTTCATGGCTGATCGCGCGCAGCATGTCCGGGAGGTGATTGCGCCGGCCCCGGCGGGACAGATCGTGCTCTGCGACCGGTTTGCCGATGCAACGATCGCCTATCAAGGCTTCGGACGTGGTCTCGACCGGGGGATGATCGAGTCCTTAAACCGCTTCGCCTGCGGCGACATCACGCCGGATCTGACACTCCTTTTCGATGTGCCGGTTGAAACGGGGATCGGGCGTGCCATGGCGCGGATCGCCGGGAAAGAGGCCTCTCAGCGCGAGGACCGTTTTGAATTAGAAAAGATCGATTTTCATCGACGGGTCCGCGAAGGGTATCTTTTTCTGGCCGCACGCGAACCGGAGCGTTTCCGGATTATCGACGCCTCAGGGGATATCGACAATACACACCGTGCGGTGCTAAGGGAAGTGGAAGCCTTCCTGAAAAGGGACGAGTAATGTCCTTTACTCAGATATACGGCCATGAAAAGGCGATTGCGATTCTACAGCGTGCCGTCACCGGCAGGCGCGTCGCACACGCCTATCTGTTCAGCGGGATCGAGGGCGTCGGCAAAGCCTTGATCGCCCGTCAGTTCGCCAAGGTTTTGAATTGCCTGGAAGAGGGCGCGGATGCCTGCGACGCCTGCATCGCCTGCCTGAAAAGCGATCGCGGCAACCATCCCGATGTCATCGGCGTGCAGCCTGACGGTCAGTTTATTCGGATCAAGGAGATCCGGGAGATTCAAAATCAGATGCGTTTCAGCCCGCTGGAGGGCAGATACCGGGTTTTCATTCTGCACGAGGCCGACCGAATGAATAGCGCGGCCGCCAATGCGCTCCTGAAAACCCTGGAGGAACCTACGGCGCGAAATGTGCTGATCCTGCTGTCCGCCAGACCCCACGCCCTGCCCGCAACGATTCTGTCTCGCTGCCAGCGTCTTCGCTTCGATCCGCTGCCGACAGAGATCGTAACGGCCTTTCTGGTTGAACAAGAGGGGATCGCCTCTGCGGAGGCTTCGATTCTTGCGGCCTCTTCGACAGGTAGCATCGGCCGGGCGCTGGAAATGGGCGATGGATCCTATGTGGCCATCAAAAACGCGATCATCGACCGCTTGAGCGGCCTGAAAGATCCGCTTGATTTTTTTCCTTTTTTATCGGATTTTGGGTCCGACAGAGACGGGGCCATCCTGCGTCTCGACATTCTGCTGACCTGGCACCGGGACCTTCTGGCGTACCGGGAGGCTGGCGAAGGGGCGTATCTGATTCATCGCGATCGGCTGGATCGTCTGAGCGAGGATTGTCGAAGACTCACCGCCGAGGATATTCTGGCCAACATTCGGGCAATTCGGCAAACCCGGAGGGCCCTGGCGCAGAACGCCAACAGGCAACTGGCCCTTGAGTGTCTGATCTTTAGGTTTTTCCGGAATGATCGACGAAAAACATGGAGAGGGTCATTGGCAATGTCGTAATGCGACGTCCTGCCGGTGAGGTGATATATGGAAGACATCCTGACGACCGAAGAGGTGCCGACCAAGAATGTCGTCGGCATCAAGTTTAAAAAACAGGGGAAGGCGTATACCTTTGAGTGCGGCGAGTTGTCCCTCAATATCAACGACAGGGTCATGGTGGAGACGGAAAACGGCTTGACGATCGCCGTTGTGGCGACCCCGGTTAGAGTCGTTCGCGAGGACCAACTGCCGGCCAATCTCAAGTCGATTGTCCGCATTGCAAAACCCCACGATCTCAAGACAGACGAGGAAAACCGCAAAACGCAGCAGGAGGCTTTCGCCTTTTGCACGGAGCGCATTGCCACCCGCAACCTGGAAATGAAACTCGTTTCGGTCGATTATCTCTTCGACCGCAGCAAACTCACCTTTTATTTCACCGCCGATAGTCGCGTTGACTTCCGCGAACTCGTAAAGGACCTTGTCCAGCGCTTCAAAACCCGCATCGAATTGCGCCAGATCGGCGTGCGGCAGGAGGCCAAGATCTGCGGCGGCCTCGCCATCTGCGGCCGGGAGTTGTGCTGTTCCACCTTCCTACAGAATCTCGACGCCGTTTCGGTCAAAATGGCCAAGGAACAGAACATGCTTCTCAATCCCGAAAAAATTTCGGGTTTGTGCGGCCGCCTTATGTGTTGTCTGGGCTATGAATACGAAGTCTATCGCGATCTGAAACGCAACATGCCGAAGCTGGGGAAGATGACGGATACGCCCATCGGCCGGGGGAAAGTTGTCCGGCAGAATATATTAAAGGGACTGTTTACCGTACACATGGAAGACGGCCGCGAGGTCGAACTGTCGATCAAGCCATCCGAACCCAACAAAGAGCCGTCTAAAGAGACTCAAGAAGACGACGATGCCGAACCGACCGGTAAAGTGAAGGACAAGCACGATGACTGACAAGATTTTCTATGTGACGACACCGATCTATTATGTGAACGCCTCGCCTCATATCGGTCACGCCTATACGACGATCGTGGCCGACGTCCTGGCCCGCTTTTACCGCGACCGTGGCTACAAGACCTTTTTTCTGACAGGAACCGACGAACACGGCGACAAGATCGCCGAGGCGGCCCGCAAGGCGAACATCACCCCGAAGGAATATGCCGATGGGGTCAGCGCCCAGTTCCGCGCCCTCTGGCCGGAACTGTCTATCACCAATGATTCCTTCATCCGCACGACCGACGGGAACCACGTCCGGACTGTCCAGCTCATTCTTCAGAAGGTTTACGACGCCGGCGATATCTACTTCGGCCAGTACGGCGGTCATTACTGCGTGGGCTGCGAACGCTTCTACACGGAAACCGAACTGGTGGACGGCAAATGCCCGGACCATCAGACTGTGCCCGAGTTCCGTCAGGAGAGCAACTACTTCTTCAAGATGAGCAAGTATCAGACCTGGCTGATCGAGCACATCAAGGCCAATCCCGATTTCATCCGCCCCGAGCGCTATCGAAACGAGGTTCTGGCCTTCCTGCGCGAGCCGCTGGGCGATCTGTGCATCTCCCGGCCCAAGTCGCGTCTCACCTGGGGCATCACGCTGCCCTTCGACGAGAACTACGTGACCTACGTCTGGTTCGACGCGCTGATCAACTACATCACCGGCATCGGCTATCCGGACAGCGAGAACTTTCAGACCTTCTGGCCACAGTCCAATCACCTGATCGCCAAGGACATCGTGAAACCCCACGGCATCTATTGGCCGACCATGCTGAAGGCCGCGGGCATCGAGCCCTATGCGCATCTCAACGTGCACGGCTACTGGAACATCGAGGAAAGCAAGATGTCCAAGAGCCTGGGCAATGTCGTGCGTCCGCTGGATCTGAAGGACAAGTATGGCCTCGATGCCTTCCGTTACTTCCTGCTGCGCGACATGGTCTTCGGCCTCGATTCGAGCTTCAGCGAGGAGAGCCTGGTGCAGCGCCTGAACGCCGATCTGGCCAATGACCTGGGCAATCTGGTCAGCCGCGTACTCACCATGGTGGAGAAGTACTTCGATGGGAAGACGCCGGCGGCCTCTGTTGCCGATACGTCCGAAGACGTCGTGCTTAAAGAGCGCGCCGCGACTGTGCTTCCCGAGGTCGAGGCGGCCTTTGAAGAGCTGGCCTTTCACAAGGCTTTGATGGCCATCTGGGATTTCATCAACATCGCCAACAAGTATATCGTGGCCACTGAACCCTGGACGCTGGCGAAGGAGCCGGCCAACGCAGATCGGCTGAAGACCGTTGTCTACAACCTCCTCGAGGCTCTACGCGTGATCGCCGCGCTCATCGAGCCCTTCATGCCAGGCACCGCCGCGACGATCCAGAAGCGCATCGGCATCGCCGGGGCAGGCCAGGGCTACGACACCATCCGCGCCTGGGGCGGCCTCAAGCCGGGCAGCGTTATCGAAAAGGGCGACGCCCTCTTCCCTCGCGTGGAATTCAAGAAGGAAGCGCCTCCCGCACCGAAGAAGCTGGAGACAAAACCGGAGATCACCTACGAGGACTTTCAGAAGATCGACTTGCGCGCTGCACGGATTTTAGAAGCCGAGCGGGTGCCCAAGTCCGACAAGCTGATCAAGCTGAAGGTCGATGTCGGCGAGGAACGGACCATCGTGGCCGGGATCGGCAAGGACTATGCCCCCGAAGACCTCGTTGGCAAGAGTATCGTTGTTGTCGTCAACCTCAAACCTGCCAAGCTCATGGGTGTCGAATCCCGCGGGATGCTTTTGGCGACGAGCGGGAAGGAGGGCTTGACCCTGCTGGGGTTTGACAGGGATGCGGAACCGGGAGGAGGAATAAAGTAGTTCCGGGTTTCGAGTTGAAGGAACAGTTTTCAATTTAAAGAGGAGTCCCATGCGTAAACTAATCGTTGTTGCCGCTTTATTAGTCGCCGTTCCCCTATGGGCTGCAGAGCCTCAGACGGAAGACCAGAAAACCCTCTATGCGCTGGGCGTTGATGTGGCGAGGCAGTTGTCCGGCTTTACCCTGTCCGCCGAGGAGCATGAATTTGTCATGCAGGGGATGGGGGATGCCTTTGCCGGCAAGACACTGGTTGTGAACCCGAAAGACTATGAGAATAAAATAGATGCCCTCTATGGGACGCGTACGCAGGTCGTCGTACAAAAACAAAAGGACCTGGCAAAACCTTTTTTGGAGAACGCCGCCAAGGAAAAAGGCGCCGAGACGACAGCGTCCGGCCTGATTTACCAGGAAATTAAAGCGGGCTCGGGTGCTAAGCCAACAAACTCGGACATCATCACAGTACACTATACGGGCGCTTTCGTTGATGGCAAGGTTTTTAACAGCTCCATAGAGAACGGGCAGCCCGCTGAATTCATGCTGGAAAAAGTCCTTCCCTGTTGGACGGAAGGCATTGCCAAGATGAAAGTAGGCGGCAAGGCGAAGCTGATTTGTAAATCCGACCTCGCCTACGGTGACGAAGGTAACCCGCCTTTCATTCCCGGTGGTGCGACGCTGGTCTATGAAGTGGAACTACTGGGCGTGAGGAGCGCCGCAGCGATGGTGATCAATACGCCTACGGCGCCTGCGCCGAAGCAAAAGGCACAGAAAAAGAAGAAATAGCCGCCCCCGCTCCTCAGAACGCCTAAGCTGAAAAATAGAGGCGAGTGGCAAGTGGCAAATGATGGCCTCGTAAAAAGTCACGCCTTGAAGCATGAGAAGAGGATGACGGCACGGGTTTCTGCCGCTCAGAAATCTTTTTCTGTTTGCTTTATGATCAACGCGTGTTTTGACTTTTTACGGAACCATCACAAATAACGGACGAGTGTGTTGAGAAGAAAGCAAAGAGGCGGGCCATCGCCCGCCTTTTGTTTGAAACGATCAGTGCTGCAGCTGGAATTATAGATGTGCTCACCCTATCGGAATAGCAGGTGATCCTGCACAGCCTGACCGGCGCTTTCGATGGTTTTTCCTCCAATTGTTACTTGTAGCTTGTGCTCCCCGAGAAAACGCCAGTGGTATTGATCCCACTGCGCTATTTTCGGCAGCTTGTCTCGCTCCTTGATCTCAGTGACAAGCAACTCACCTCGAAATTGCACTTCGCTGTCCCGATTGCTTTGCACGACAATTTTCATCGGTATTTTCTTGCCGAATTTTTCACAGATTTCCTCTTTTTCAACTTTTAAGTCGAAATCGTTGGTGACCAATATCGGTTTGTTTTCCTGCGCCAGGAGCAAGCGGGAGATGATCGGCGCATTTTGATCAACCGGGAAAAGCCAGTAGTAGATCAATGAAAATTTAGGACCATGCATTCGCCCCCAGTACCAACCCCTGAAACAATCGTAGATGTTCGAGTTGCCCCAGTTCTTGTCATGATACCCGTTTCCTTTAACCGGCACGGCAGCGCCATCGATATAAAGCGTTCCTTCGACGTCAGATATCGGCGCCGCAATCACCCATCCCTGTTTTTTTTCGCCGTCGTCATAAAGATACCCTGTGCCATTTGGCTTCCAGCCGGGGATCCTTCTGCGGTAGATCAGTTCCGCCCCGACCTTTTGCGCGTGCATCGAAATAACGTAGGTTTCCTCCGCATAACGAACAACGTTGCGGCCCATTTTCACATCGCACCGATCCTCCGCGCTGAAGCATTCTTTTTTATCTATAGCGGCCATGCCGACATACTTCCCGCCGTCCGGTGCATAAATTAAAAGCTGGACCGTGGGAATATGCGGTTTGATGAAGGCGTTGGCCCAGTGGAACGTGGCCACGCAGGAATATCCGTTATCGAACTTGGCGTCGAAGTACCACCACTCATAATAGCTGTCGTTGCTGTATGGATGCAGCGCATCGTCGCTGTCGCGGAAACCGCCTAATGATATTTCTTCCATCGACCGCCCTCCTGTTTATATTAAGTTATCTTATCACACCTGCTCTGGTTCGTTAAGGGGATTTGTCCGCTCCTTTTCCTATCTCTCGATCCTCCTTGGTTGATAAATCGGACTATGATATAGCTCAAGTCAGATTGAAATACCGATTTAGGGTGTGCGGAATCCCCAGGCAGTGAGCTCCGGTCAGACCCGAGATTGAAGACTCACAGACAAGGCCCGGGGTCAGCTAGCAATGAAGAATTCAGGAGGATCAATCAAGGTGGGATCTATTTCGGATTTGAAAAAAGGAAAAGTTCATACACGCAGCATCGACGTGACCATCTATGACGGTGATGACCACAGAATTGTTGTTGAAGGCACTCTCAAAGACGATCGTTTCCATGAGACGTATATTCTTCCCCATACGGTCATTCCAATCGGGGCCATTCATCATATATCCGTTTATATGCTGGTCAATTTTTCAACGTCCGTCATCGAGGATGTCGAGGTCGATCTGAAATACGTTCCGCTGGACGTCTGCTGGGAAACATCGAAGAGCCTGGAACCGATCAAAGGGCTGAGCGTTACCAAAGGATTCACGCAAAAACTCAAGAAGTTGGTGGGTGGGGCGAAAAGCTGCACGCATATCCTGGAACTGCTGGTTGCAATGGCCCCGGCCATTCGCCAGGGGATCATCACGGCCACCTCCAGACAGCCCCGGGCGCTTACGCAGGAACGCGCCACTCGAGCCATTAAGACACTCACGAATACCTGCCATGGGTGGCGCGAAGGCAGCCCTTTTGTCGAACAGTACAAAAAACTCTTCGGCTTATGACGATCCGCCTTGATCTTCCTGGCATCATATATTTGATAACTGAGGTTCATCCAAATTAATGGGAAAAGACAGTCATAAGGGATGTTTCATAGTGAGAAAAATTTTCTTGCGCGTTCCCGAAAGATTGCGCATGGTACTTGTCGCCATTGGCGGGGCGGGCATCGGCTGGTTGACCTATGAGTTAATCTACCTCATTAACCCTGTGACGAAGGGCCGCGCCACCTCAAGCTGGCTGCTCCATTTTACGATCGGTGTAGCACGGCAGCATGGGCTGCACCGCTGGCTGACCTTCACGGAGAAAACTGCATACTGGAGGGGGCTGGGGAAAGCATACGTGTTTTATTCTGCAGCTGCGATGGGCGGGGGGATTGCAAATTATATATTGACAGAGGTCTTCCATGTGAACCACCACTTGGCATGGGTCATCTGCCTTGGCATCACCGCCACCTTGAGTTTATTATTTCTTAAGAAAATTGTTTTTACGGAAAAGCAAACTGAGCGCGATCTTTCGCTTGTATAAGAGAGGACTAAATGACCTGGAATCTCCCCAACATCATATCCCTTTATAGAATCATGGCGGTGCCGCTGTTGCTCTATTTCTGCATTTCCGGGAAGATTGAATTATTTACATGGTTTTTACTGGCCAGCCTCATCAGTGATATCCTCGACGGGCTGATCGCTCGGATATTCAACATGAAAACGGAGTTCGGCGCATTCCTCGACTCAACCGCTGATATGGCCACATTTGTCGTTGCGATTATCGGTTTTTTTATATTTCAGAGACCGTTTTTGCACGCGCATTGGGTAGCGATCGTTGTTGTCTTGGGTGCATACCTCTTTGAAGTCTTGGTAGCCCTGATCCGCTATGGTAGAATTAGCAGCTTCCATACGTTGCTAAATCGCATTAATGCCTATGCACAGGGAATATTTATTATGTCTCTTTTCCTGTTCGGGTATAACGGCTGGATATTCTATCCTTTGATCGCGCTCAGTCTTTTGGCCTATCTCGAGGAAGTTGTCATGATTGCTCTGCTCAAAGAATGGCAGCCGAACATCCATAGCCTGTATTTCGTTCTCAAGGTGCGGAGACAAAAGACATGAATGCCGTAGCAATCATAAATTCTCAAGGCGGGAGCATCCGAGGTAGAAGGAGGCTGGAAAACGTTTTGCGCCGGCTTTACACTATCGTGGATGAATGCAAGGTAACCGAATATTACGGACATGCAACGATATTGGCGAAACAATCTTCTTCTTATGACACGATCGTCGCGTGCGGCGGTGACGGTACTATTTTTGAAACGGTTGCCGGCATGGATGTGCAACGCCAGTCTCTGGCCGTATTTCCCCTCGGCACGGGCAATTCGCTGGGGAGAGACTTGGGGATTCGCAGATTCGACGATGCCCTGGATGCGCTTAAGCGCGGAATATGTATGCCTATCGATCTTCTCGAGGTGAAGACCCGTCACAAAAGCGGGATGAGCAAGACTTACATTGCCGTTACAACGTTGGGCATTGGTTATTGCGCGGATACCGTAAAGTTCGGCAAGGGGCCCCTGAAACGATTGCGGACGCTAAGCTATCCGGTGGCTGCCTGTGCGCTGGCTTTTTACCAGCGCAAATTCAATTATCTCGTTCAATACGATCAGGAAAACGCGCGAACAAGAATCCTGTCCGGGATGTTGATTAACAATACCAGGCACGCAGGAAATTTTTGCGCCTTCAAAGACGCTTCACCGTGCGACTCGATGTTCGACGTTATGGAACTCAACGCGGGCTTCTTCCGCCAAAGCCTGCACAATCTCTCGGTGCTGTCCGAAAAATATTTCTATGAACCTGGAATAACCCGGAGAGCGCGCTCACTTTCCGTAACCGGCGATTCGCCATTTGACCTCATGGTGGACGGCGAAATTGTGGAGGATGTCCTAAACGTCGAAATCAAGTTGTCCGATGCCAAGATAAGCTGTTTTGTGAACGAAAAGGGAAAACATTGATCACATTTATACTGGTCCTCGTTAATGTTCTTTTCTCCATCGGCATCCTAGGGACCTTTATTTCCAATCGCGGACTCGATCAACCGACGAAAAAGGCCAGATGGAAAAAATTCTGGGTCTATTACCTTATCGTTCATGTAACATTCGCATGCGCGTGGGCAGGACTATCTGCGTTTATGGTCCTTATGGGCGTTATAGTATTGAAAGGTGGTTCCGAGATTATCTCTGTCCGGGCAAAAGGGAATCAAGAGAATAAAGAAACCGCGGTTTTGGTTTGCACTTTTCTTGTTTACATTATTCTTGCCGCGGGACTTATTGCTTTTTCCATAAAGTCGAGCGCTAAAGAAAAAGTATTTGTTTTCATGATCATCTGCATGTTCGACGGATTCAGTCAAATTGCGGGTCAGATTGCAGGCAAACATCATTTTCTGCCTAATATCAGTCCGGGTAAAACGCTTGAGGGGGCCATAGGAGGTATTCTTTCGGCAGCCGCTATGGCAATTGTGTTGGGCCGTTATTTTGACTTTACCCTCACCCATTCAATTTCGGCGGGGCTCGTTCTGGCTTTTTCCGGTCTTGCCGGAGATATTACTGCCTCATACTATAAACGGCTGAACGGGGTTAAAGATTTTGGAAAGATTCTGCCTGGTCATGGGGGAGTGCTGGATCGTTTCGATAGCTTCATAAGCGGCGCCTGCGCGTACTTCATTTTTTATCTGCAATAAGGAGGAGGGAATAAGTCTTCCCTGTTTTGCCCTGTTGTCCCTCGGCACAGACTACCATACGACTTCATTGTCAACAGCATACAGAGCGAACGTGTATATTGGAAAACAGCAAAGAGCCTTGAACCGATCAAAGGGCTGACCGCTTCCCATGGCCCTTGATCTCGCGGCGTTCACGGTTTGATTAACTTGAAGGTGCTGATGATTTTTTCAAACTCGGCGGCATGCTTGTCGAAATAGTATCGGAAGGGCGCGACGTACGACAGATCATAACAATCCTCATCGATACAAAATCCATACGTGACTGCTTTCAGCTTCGGCTCATTGACGCTCCGCATGGTATAGACCGCCTTGCAGCCGGCGATTCCGGAAATGCTGGCGGGGCTGATCTCCAGGAGTTTGAAGTCTGTGGCGTCGTATCTCATCTTGCGAAGTTCAATCATCAACTCAACGGCTTCCTGGGGGAGCATGTCTTTTTTAAATTGCTTTTTACTGGGGGGAACGTCTTTATCGATAGGATATTTTCCGAACCGGACCATCTGCAGCAAAGTGCCCTCGCACGTATAAACGAATCCATCTTTCTGGTCCCAGAGCCAACCTTGCGGAAAATCGGCCTCCAACTTCCAGATTTCCGACTTATAGGTTCCGTTAACCTCTTCCCACTGAGGCGTTGAAAATAATTTGGCAAGTTTACTTTTTTTCCGCCAGCGCCGGTCTATCGATCGCAGAGCAAACGAGGAACGCGATGAAAGCCAACAGGATCAAGGGAAACCGTTTCATTTTTTCTCATCCTCAGAGCAATTGCTTGATATAGGATTCGACAAATTTTCGATCGTAGGGCGTCCGGCGACAAGGCGAGATATTGCTGCAGGGCGGCCTTTGCCGGTTGCTTGTCGCCCTTTTTGAGGAGCACGACCCCTTTGTTCTTATAGGCGTCGGCGTATTTGGCGTCGATGGCAATGGCCTTGTCGAAAGATTCCAGTGCTTTTTCTCTGCGCGCCCTCCTCGCCCTTTTTCAGCGCCAAGTTTCCAAGCATCGTATAGGCCACAGCATCCTGAGGCGTTGCCACAAGCGATTTTTCCAGTTCCTTCTGAGGCCTGATTGTACTTCCCTTGCTCCATATTCAAGGTTGCGTTGACCAGCAGGGCGTTTCTAATGTTCTTTAAAAATTCGGTTTCGTTTTTCTTGCCTCCGCTGGCAGGGCATGAGGCGAGATATTTTTTCGAAGTTATCGATGCGCTCCTTGGATTTTGGGATGAGTGCCGAAGAAAAATTTCTCATGCTCTTTTTCTTCCAGCGCATATTCCTTCAGGCTATGAAAGAAAGGAACGGCCAGCCCGCGGGTCGTAGCCTGCATTGACGAGGAGTTTAAAGCCGCTTGCATCCGCCTCTGTTTCGAGCTCCCTGGAATACCCTGCGGCTGCGAGATTTCCCAACAGAAGAACGTCGAAGTTCTTCATTCCCCGCACTTGATTGGCCATATGACGATTGGTCGTATGCGTCATTTCATGTCCGAGCAGCAGGGCCAGTTGGGCTTCGTTGTCCATCCTGGCCAGGATGCCGGTATGCAGAAAGATCGCCCCGTTCGGCAGGGCGAAGGCGTTGAATGTCCGCTCCTTGATGACCTTTACGGTAAAAGGAACGCGGGCCATGATTTCAGGCGGCTGAAGCGCTCTGGCCACACTATTGAGATATGTTTCCAGAGCGGGATCGTCCAGAATGATTCCGCTTTTGGCAATCAGTTTCTGCGATTCATCGGCTCGGTTCCAGAGCCGCTGCTCATCGTCTTCGAGGCTGGTGGCCATGGAGGTTGTGTCGAAAGGCGCGAGCGCATTGCGCTGGGGCCCGGGACACCCGAGGATGAACAGCAGGCCAAAGAGAATGCAGATGATTTTTTTCATTTTAAGTTGTCCGGGAAAGAGGAGAAAATCTCACTGATGAGTTTCCCCCGTTTTTTCGGCGTCCCTTAGATCGTAGCCGATTTCGTGGACGCGCGCTTGCTGCCAGGCGACTTTGCCGGATGGTTCCACCAGCGCGACATTCAGATAGGTCACGTCTCCGAAAGACGTGATAATGGTGCCCAAGGCGGCGGCAAGTGTTCTCAGCAGGATTTTGGAAATATTCCTGCCGGTCGTCGCCATAACGTCGAAGCCGGTTACGAGAAGAAGGTAATCGCCGCCGGCGCGGTTGATGATACTCTCAATCGGACCGACATTGTAATCTACGGGCCCCTTTGCCCCGAAATTTGCCCCCTGGCTCTTTTTATAATAGATGAAGCTGAGACGACCGTATAAGGCCTTAACCTCGTCTACCTCCGTTTCGATATCGGGAATGGGCTTGAATTCAACGAGTTCCATGCCCCGGCTTTTCAGTTTTTCAGATATCCCGCCCAAGATGTGTTCCTGCGCAACCTTGACCCAATCGTCCCGTAACTCATTCGTCTGAACGCCCCGTTCGTATAGCTTTATATCCGGCATGATCAGGACCCTGATTTTCTTTGCCGTGGGCGTTGATGCTGGAGGTGTCGTAACGACGGAGGGATTGTCCGGCGTTTTTTGGGGTTCCTTCTCCACAGCGGGCGTGTCTGCAGGACTTGGCGCGGAGACGTTCGCCGCGGCAGGACTCTGCTCGGGGACGTCAACCGTGGCATCTCCATAGGCACATATTGCGCAGCTAAACGTCAGAAACAGAATTAATAGAATAATGAGCGGGCAGAACCGACGAGGCAGAATCATGTATCTCTCCAGAGCGAAATTCCCTTTTGGGAAATTTAATTCAGTATTTGGAGTGAAAATGTCGTCTAAAAGATGTATGCGAGAATCTATTAAGCTTCTTAACAAATGTCAAATTGAAATCGAATAACCTGAAAAGACGCCTCCATGCTTATTTTGCTCATTTTTAAATCGTACCTTATGAGTTGGAGATTAGCCGGAACGTGTTCCAGTGAACCGCCAATCTCAACCAGAAAGCACTTGATTATTATATTTAGTTGCTATACACAAGGAAGGCCTTTGATATTTCAGAAGCGAGAAAGCGGTAACTTATTAAAAGTTCCCGCTATTTCAAGACGACGCACGTTTCTGGACTGGAATGACTGGTTGCAAGACGGGGGGATGATGTGCCTTGTCTGCATAGTGCAGTTAAGCGTTTGAAAAATATTATCGTTCAAAAAAGGAGTCCCATGCGTAAACTAATCATTGTTGCCGCTTTATTAGTCGCCGTTCCCCTATGGGCTGCAGAGCCTCAGACGGACGATCAAAAAACCTTTTATGCGCTGGGCGTTGACGTAGCGAAACAGTTGTCCGGCTTTACCCCATCCGCCGAGGAGAGAGAATTTGTCATGCAGGGCATGTCCGATGCCTTAGCCGGTAAGACACTCATTGCGCACCCGAAAGACTATGAGAGTAAAATAGATGCCCTCTATGGGACGCGTATGCAGGCTTTGGTGCAAAAACAAAAGGACCAGGCGAAACCTTTCTTGGAGAATGCCGCCAAGGAAAAAGGCGTTGAGAAGACAGCATCCGGCCTGCTTTATAAAGAAATCAAGGCGGGAGCGGGCGCTCAGCCCAAGGCCTCGGACACCGTTACGGTTCACTATACAGGCGCATTCATTGATGGCGAGGTCTTCACCACTACCTTGGTGAAGGGTGAGCCGTCGGAATTCATGCTGGAGAAGGTCATTCCCTGTTGGACGGAGGGCATTACCAAAATGAAAGTAGGCGGCAAGGCGAAGCTGATTTGTCATTCCGATCTCGCCTACGGTGACGAAGGTAAAATGCCTTACATCCCGGGTGGTACAGCGCTCGTCTATGAAGTGGAACTGCTGGATGTGAGGAGAGGTGATCCGGTGCCTGCCTTCGAGAAGTCTCCCGCGCCTAAGCCGGAATGCAAGACGAAAAAAAAGAAGAAATAGTCAACGGACATTCTCGTTGTCTATTCCGCCAGGAGGGATTCACATTTCCCCCTGCTACTCGCATCGCCTCATTTAATCAAAAACCCCGCGACTTATGAAAAGCAGCGGGGTTTCTTTTTTTACTCTATCATTCCCACCGTAGTGGTCATGCAGAACGGGACAGCCCATTTTAATGCAGCACGTCTTATCTATTGCTGTCACTCGTGATGGTCTCGCAAAAAATCAGATAATGTATCAATCCTAAAACAAGAGGATGACGGGATGGGTTTCAAACGCGAATCAAAGATTTTTCCAGCCCGACGGCATTGACAATCCGGCGCCGGACATGACGGAAAAAGATTTCTGAGCGGCAGAGAGCCATCCCGTCATCCTCATTCCCTTTGACTTTTTACGAGACCGTCACTCGTTACCTGTCACTGTCACTGCGCGGCAATGCCGCGCTATTCTCCTTCCCCATAATCCTCGCCTTCGTGCGATGCGATAGCGGCGTCGGCTGCGGGCGGCGCGAGGGGGACATCGACCGGTTTGATGCTCTGGATGAGGATGTCGCGAGTGTTGAGGACATCGAGTTTGCCGAAGAGGAAGCTGAACTTGTCTTCTAACTCTCCGCCGATTTTCTGGAGAACGTCGGCGGGCAGATGCCACATGTCTTTTTTGAAGGGCCCGAATGCCTTCTTGCGGGCCTTGTAAACGAACTGTTCGTCGGTGTCCTTCGCGCCCTTTTCGTCCGCGAGTTTTTCATGCACGTAATCGACGATCCGCTTGCGGAAGTCGACGGGAAAGGCGGCGCTGTCGTAGATCATGTTCTGGAATCCCGTGGCCAGATGGACTTCAGCGGTGCCGGTCTTCGGGAATTTGTCGAAGGCCTCGTCGGGCAGGGTGGAGGCGCCATGCTGAACGGCGCCGGACAGACCGAACTCGGCGCGGGCGATCTTGGAGAGCTTTTCCAGGGTGTTGAAGTCCAGCTTGACCTCGGCGATGCTTCCGTCGGGCAGCGGCACACCGCCGTGGGTGGTCCCGGTCTGAATACTGATCTTGCTGATTCCGGCCAGGTCGCTATCCTGCTGCGCAAGGGCCTTCAGGTAGCCGGTCATGAAGCCGCGCAGTTCTTCGGGGGTGCTGTTTTGTTTGCCGACTTCGCCGATCTCACCGCCGACGGAGATGGTGATGCCCTTGGGTTCGATCTTTCGGATCTCCGCGGTCAGCTCTGCGGCGATCGTGTAATTGTTGTGCTGCTGTTCTTCGATCGTGGCCTTGTTCAGATCGACGACGGTCGAGGAATCGATGTCGATGTTGTAGAAGCCGCCCTGAACCGCTTCATGGATCAGGGTACGTACCGTGTCCACTTCTTTCTTCGGGTCTTCCGCGAATTTCTTGGCGCTGATCTGGAAGTGGTCGCCCTGGATGAAGATCGGTCCCGTGTAGCCGGCTTTAATGGCAGCGGCGGTAATAGCGGCGGTATATTCCTCCGGGCGTTGCTCAGTGTATCCCATCTCGGAGCGTGCTATTTCGAAGATGAAGGGGCCGACGTTGCCCTTGAGGGCGGCGCGGAAAACGGCTTGAGCGCTTACGTAGGTGATACCGCGGATGTTAATGGCGGGGACGGTGAAACCGCCGATCTTCTCTTTGCCCATGAGCATATAAAGGTCATGAATGGAGGAGGACAGAATGCCCAGGGCGGCGCCGGTGCGGCGGATCAGCCAGCGGGCATAGGACTGGGCTTTAGGATCGGCGCTGAAGACGGCCGTGAAGATAAGGTCGTCGATGATCGCCGCGCGAAGTTTTGCAGGATCGTTCACGCTGACGTTATGGCCGGAAATGGTGAGTGTTCCGTTAATACCGCTTTTTAACTGATCGATAGTCGAATAGATAGTCGTCATGGTTCACCTCGAAGAAAAAAGGATAGGTCGGTCAATCATGTATGTGTCGAGTGAGACGCGCCGTATCTCAGGCGTTGGCGCTTTTCTCCAGCCGGATGGATTTGGAAGACAGGTACATCCGGGCCTTTTCGACTTCCTGGGCGCTGCCGATGTAAATCGGAGAGCGGTGCTCGAGACTCTCCGGTTTAATCTCCAGGATGTCGGTGAGGCCGTCCGTCGCCTTACCGCCGGCCTGCTCGAAGATGTAGGCCATCGGCTGAAGCTCGAAGATCAGGCGGAGTTTCCCGGTGGGCGCGTCTTTGAGTGCCGGATAGGAGAAAACGCCGCCCTTCTTGATGAGGATTTGATTGATGTCGGGCACGAAGCCGCCGCTATAGCGGAGTTTGTAGCCGAGGGCCTCCAGGTCCTCGACGTAGGCGCGATGGGGCGGCGTCCAGTCCTTGCGGAGTCCGCCCAGGCTGTAAATGGAGCCCTTTTCTTTGAGTCGGATGTTGTCCTGGGACAGGACGTACTCGCCCTCGCGGTTCAGGACGAATTCGTGCGTTCCCTTGCCGGCCGAATAGACCATCGTGATCAGGGGCCCGTAGGTGATGTACATGGCCGCGACGAGGGTCTTGCGACCACCACCCCAGATCGGCCCGTTGTGAATGCCGATGATGGTGCCGATGGACAGGTTGGTGTCGATGAGCGAGGAGCCGTCCAGCGGATCGGCAGTAATGAAGTAGGTTTCGTCTCCCTTGCCGATGCGGACGATAGAGTCCTGTTCCTCGGAAGCGTAATCGCGGACGAAGCCGGAAAATTGCAGCTGGGCCTTCAGGATGTCGTCGGATGTCCGGTCGAGCGCCAGTTGCTCCTCGCCGAACATGTTCTGAACGCCAGCAAACTTTCTGTTCGATTCGTGTATTTTAGCAGAGATGTATTTCCCCGTAACGGCGATCTGCCAGATCAGGCGTCTCAACTCTGTTTCGACACCCGCCATCCACATGTGTCTTCGCAGATCTACGCCGCATTTCGTCGCATCGGATATGCTCATGAAGACGATTCCTTTCCATTCGGTCAATAACGACCGGTTACTTGTAACATATCAGGATTACATTTCAAATGAAAAAAACGGGTTGCTTCCAGGGACAGAAAAAAAGGGAACCGGAGACCCGATTCCCTTTCAATGTATGGTGCCGAAGCCGGGACTTGAACCCGGACGAGTTGCCTCACTACCCCCTCAAGATAGCGTGTCTACCAGATTCCACCACTTCGGCACGAACCAGTCAGCATAAACGTAAACGGCCAATATCACTTTTCCGCTGCTTTTGCCACAAAAACCTCAAGGGTATGTTACTTGGATGGCGCAGCAGGCGCCGGAGTCGGCGCGGGCGGAACGACCGGCGCAGCGGGTTGACGAACCGGCTGCTGGGTTGTCGCTTTGGGTGCCTTATCGACGACGGAGTGACTTTTGCTGGAAGCGAAATAGGCAAGATAAAGCGACGTCAGCATGAAGACCATGGCGACGACCGTGGTGATTTTTCCCAGGAAGGTTCCGGGTCCGCTGCTGCCGAAGAGGGTGGAGCTGGAGCCGCCGAAGGCGGCGCCCATGTCGGCGCCTCTGCCCCGCTGCAGCAGGACAATCAGTACTAACATTGTGCAAACGATAACGTGTAAAATGATAACGGCGATGTGCAAAGTCGTTTACCCCCGTTCTGAATTAAGAGCTTGTTCGTATTGCGAACAAGCTCTATGTCTTGTCAAAATGAATGATTTTTATAAACGACGCAAGATCGAGACTTGCGCCACCGACCAGGACGCCGTCGATATCGGGCTCTGCCATCAGGGCACCAATATTTTCAGGGTTGACGCTGCCGCCATAGAGGATCACGAGCGCCGCAGCGGCATCGGCATCATACAGCACCTCTATCTCACGGCGGATCGCGCGGTGCGCGTCTCCAGCCTGCGCCAGGCTGGCGGTCTTACCGGTTCCGATGGCCCAGACCGGTTCATACGCAACGACGAGGCTCTCTATATCACCCCTGCTGAGTTTATTCAATCCTTCCTTTATCTGCCGTCCGATGACGGTAAGGGTTTGACCTGCCTCGCGTTCTTCCAGCGTTTCTCCGATGCAGAAGATCGGCTTGAGCCCCACTGCCAGCGCCTTGGCGAGTTTGCGGTTGATGTCGATATCGCTTTCCGCAAAGAGTCGGCGCCGTTCCGAATGACCGATAATGACATAATCGCAGCCGACGTCCGTCAGCATGGCGGCGGATATCTCTCCGGTATAGGCGCCATTGTCTTGCCAGTGAAGATTCTGAGCCGCTACACGGATTGAGGTTCCTCTGGCCGCATCGCAGGCGGCATAAAGGGCCGTAAAGGGCGGGGCGACGATAATGTCCCGGTCCATGACCGTACGGGCGGTTTGCGACAGAGCCCTGATAAAATCCGTCGTTTCCCGGACGGTCTTGTTCATCTTCCAATTGGCGGCGATGAAGGGCCTTTTGCTCAATGAGAAATCCTTTTGCCGATGTAAAGGGCCAGATCTCTGAGGCGGCAGGAGTAGCCGCTCTCGTTGTCGTACCAGGCAAAGATCTTGACCATGTTGTTGTCAATGACCTTGGTCAGAGGGGCATCCACGATCGCGGAGTAGGGGCTGCTCGTAAAATCGATGGAGACCAGTTCTTCCTCGCTGTAGGCCATGATGCCCTTCAAGGGCCCATCTGCCGCCACCTTGAGCGCGCCGTTAACTTCTTCCGCGGTCACGGTGCGTTCAAGTTCGGCTACAAAATCGACCATGGAAACGTTCGGTGTCGGTACCCGCAGCGCCAGACCGTCGAGCTTGCCCTTGAGCGCGGGGATGACTTCGGCAACCGCCGATGCCGCACCGGTCGAGGTGGGAACAATCGACAGGGCGGCCGCCCTTGCTCGGCGTAGATCCTTATGCGAGCCGTCGAGGAGTCGCTGGTCCATGGTATAGGAGTGAACGGTCGTCATGAGGCCTCGTTTGATTACGAATTGCTCGTGCAGCACCTTCGCAACCGGGGCCAGACAGTTTGTCGTACAGGAGGCGTTGGAGATGATGTGGTGTTTTTCCGGGTCGTATTGGTCTTCATTGACACCCATGCAGAAGGTGCCATCGACTCCCTTTCCGGGTGCGGCAATGATAACTTTCTTGGCGCCTGCGGCCAGATGTCCGGCGACCTCGTCCTTCTTTCTGAACTTGCCGGTCGACTCAATGACAACATCGACCCCCATCTCTTTCCAAGGGAGATCTGAGAGATTGCCGGTTGTGTTGGTCACCACGATCTTCTTGCCGCCTACGATGAGGTTCTGGCCGTCGGTGGCGATGTCCATCTTCGCCTTTCCATGAACGGAATCGTATTTCAGGATGTGGGCCAGGATACTGACCTTGGCGCGCGAATTGACAGCGACGATATCCACCTCACTGGTGTATGCCGCCCGGATAAGATAGCGGCCGACCCTTCCGAACCCATTGATGGCAACCCTGACACTCATGCTCAACTCCTAAATATTTTATTAGTTATTTGGGGTCTCGAAGATCTTTCTTTAAGATATTGAAGTCTTCCTTCAAAAACGCGGAATGATAGCCTATCTCTTTTTTGATAGTCAACCGTTTTTTCATTTTGAGCATCTCTATCGGTCAGGTGCGTCGTTTTTATGCTTGACAAGAAGGCAGTGCTAAGATTAAAATTTTTGAATAGTTTTATGATGTTCCTCATTCTCCCCCTGTTAGACCGTCCGGGAGGTAGTCGGCTTGTTCGAAAGGCGAATCAGGAAATCTATCCTTGCAGGGACATGGTATCCGGGAGACAGGAAGGTCTTGCGTGACACGATCGAAGGGTTCATGCGAAATGTCTCTTGCCGGGATATCTCTGGAACCATTGTTTCTTTGATCTCCCCCCACGCCGGTTATATGTACTCCGGTCAGGTTGCCGCTTATGCCTATCAGGTTGTTCGGAACCGACATTATGATGCCGTTATTGTCGTGGCGCCGAGTCATCGTGCTGCCTTTCGAGGGATCTCCTTTTATGATGGCGAAGCCTATGAAACCCCATTGGGTCTTGTTACCGTTGATACGCTTCTAACGGATCGGATTCGGGAGAAGAGTCGGTGTGAGGTCTCACCATCCGATTGCCATGACAGGGAACACGCAATAGAGATCCAATTGCCTTTTTTGCAGATCTCCTTGGAAGGATTACAAATCGTTCCGATTCTCATGGGGCAGCAGGATCGCAGTACCTGCGAGGCTCTGGTCCATGCCATTGTTCAGGCCTCGACAGGGAAGCAAGTTCTGTTGGTGGCCAGTTCTGATTTGTCCCATTACCATCCCTATGGAGAGGCCGTCAGGATGGATTCGGCGATATTGAAATACGTTGAGAGAGGCGATTCCGAGGGTCTACTGCAGGCCGTGCAGCAGGGCGAGGCTGAGGCCTGCGGCGCGGGTCCTATGACCGTGGCGCTGATGGTGGCGTGTCATTTGGGGGCCAGGGAGACCGTCGTTCTCAAGTATTTGAACTCAGGAGATGTCACGGGAGATAAAAGTGGCGTTGTCGGCTATGCGGCCGCGGCCTGTTTTACCGGGAAGGAGCAATAATTATGGCAGAAGAGGTTCGCAGGGATCGATACCTGACCCAGGAAGAGAGAACCCGCCTCCTAGAGATCGCCAGAACAGGGATAGAGATGCGGTTGAGAATGTTACCCATCTACCCCCCCCAGTGTGACACCGGTTCACTGACGGCGAAGCGGGGTGTTTTTGTGAGTCTTCACAAAAACGGTCATCTGCGGGGATGTATCGGTTGCATCGAGTCCAATCAGCCGCTTAGCATGACGGTTCATGAGATGGCCTGTGCTGCGGCTTTTGATGATCCTCGATTCCCGCCGCTCGACTCGGATGAACTCAGCGGTCTGGATATTGAGGTTTCGGTACTTTCTCCCCTGCAGGAGGTTCGGCACGAAGATGAAATTGAGGTCGGCGTTCACGGTCTGTACATTGTGAATGGTTATTACCGGGGGCTTTTGCTTCCTCAAGTCGCCGTTGAACATAAATGGGACCGGGAAACCTTTCTCGAGGCAACGTGCCATAAGGCAGGCTTGCCATCTAACGCCTGGAGAACCCAGGGCACAAAAATCTTCATTTTTACAGCGGACATTTTCAGTTCGTGACAATTGCAAAGGTCGTCGCGCCAATGGTTCCTGATCCGGGTCTCCGACCCAAGGGGATGCAAATTATTATCCAAAAAAGATCTTGACAAAATTGAATAATAAAAATAGATTCCCTATTTCTGTTTCCACACTTATTTATTGGTTGGAAGACCTGATAATCTCGTTTGATTTCAGGCGATAGGGATTGAAAGGCTGGCGTAGCTCAATCGGTAGAGCAGCTGATTTGTAATCAGCAGGTTGCGGGTTCGAGTCCCATCGCCAGCTCCAGATAGTCTCACGTATGCAGGAGGGGTTCCCGAGTGGCCAAAGGGAGCAGACTGTAAATCTGCCGGCTCAGCCTACGGAGGTTCGAACCCTCCCCCCTCCACCATTAATAAATAGAGAGCTTTCGGCTGCCAGTAGTTAGCGGTTCGTTTTGACTTTGAAATTCAATCGGGCTAAAGGCTGGACGCGAACAGCGAAAGGTTGGATTTGAGCGGGAGTAGCTCAGGGGCTAGAGCGTCAGCCTTCCAAGCTGAGGGTCGCGGGTTCGAATCCCGTTTCCCGCTCCAGTTATTTCAGATCGGCAGCGGTTCGGACAAGATCCGTGCTCGATACAAAGCTGGCGACCAACAGAATAGGGAGTGAGCGCGCCGCTAAGGGTGGTGCTTTTGCAGGCGCCGGAATTTAGGGGAATAGGCCCACGTAGCTCAGTCGGTAGAGCACATCCTTGGTAAGGATGAGGTCACCAGTTCAATCCTGGTCGTGGGCTCCATTTCAGCGAAAGTAGGTTAACCGAGATGAGAAACATCATTACATTGGCATGTACAGAGTGTAAGCAACGGAACTATTCGACGACAAAGAACAAGAAAACCATGCAGGATCGACTTGAACTGAAGAAATACTGCCGGTTCTGTCATAAACACACGCCGCACCGGGAAACAAAGTAGGCGGTGGAAAGGCGCTTGCACCGTTTCAAGGGACAACAGGCCAGTAGCTCTAACGGATAGAGCGCCGGACTCCAAATCCGGATGCTGGGGGTTCGAATCCCTCCTGGCCTGCCATTTTTTGAGAAGGATGCTTGCTTGGAGCATGTCTATGGATCGAATAAAGTTGTACAGCGCAAAGGCAGCTCAATTCTTGAGAGAGGTCAGGGGAGAGCTGCGTAAGGTTACCTGGCCGTCGTGGAAGACAACGGTTGGTTCGACGGCTGTTGTGCTCGTGGTTGTGGTTGTCGTCTCTTTGTATCTCGGCATCGTGGACGTCGGGCTAAACAGTGTCATCAAGCTGGTTCTGGGTTAACGCATATGGCCTTTAAGTGGTACATCGTTCATACGTATTCCGGTTTCGAGAACAGGGTGAAACGTTCGCTCCATGAGCGCATTGAAACCTCCGGAATGAAGGAGAAATTCTCCGACATCTTGATCCCGGAAGAGGATATTGTCGAACTGGTCAAAGGGGAAAAGAAGACCTCCAAAAGGAAATTTTTCCCGGGCTACATTCTCGTTAGAATGGAGATGGATGATGAAACCTGGCATATTGTCAAGGATACGCCTAAGGTAACCGGTTTTATCGGCAGCAAGGACAAGCCGTCGCCGATTCCGGATCACGAGGTGGCCAATCTCCGGACGCGGATCGACGAGGGAACGCTCAAGCCGAAGCCGAAGTTCAAATATGAGAATGGCGATCACGTCCGGATCATTGATGGTCCGTTTACGAATTTTGACGGGATTGTCGATGAGGTGAAACCCGAGAAGGGTAAACTGCGTGTCATCGTCAGCATCTTCGGACGCTCGACGCCCGTGGAGCTGGATTTTATTCAGGTGGTGCACAGCTGATAGCGGGTGCCGCCACGTATTAATCATTAGAGGGTAATCATAATGGCAAAGAAAGTTATTGCGAGTATCAAGCTTCAGATCAATGCAGGCAAAGCGACGCCATCTCCTCCGATCGGTCCGGCATTGGGACAGCACGGTGTCAATATCATGGAGTTTTGCAAGGCATACAATGCCATGACTCAGGGACAGGAAGGCATGGTCATTCCCGTTGTGATTACGGTTTATGCGGACCGGTCCTTCACCTTCATTACCAAGACACCCCCGGCATCCGTTCTGCTTAAACAGGCGGCAAAGATTGCCAAGGGCTCGGGAAGCCCACTGAGGGAGAAGGTCGGAACGGTAACCGCCAAACAGGTTCAGGAAATTGCCGAACTGAAGTTCAATGATCTCAACGCCGTGGATTTGACCGGCGCAATCCGGATCATTGAGGGCACTGCGCGGTCGATGGGCATTGAAATTCAAGGCTAGTAACGTAGGGGTTTACTCATGTCAAGAAGCGGTAAAAGCTACATAGCGTTAAAGAGCAAGATCGAAGAGGGCAAGCGTTATCCGATCAAAGACGCCCTTGATCTGGTCGTGGCAACGGCCAGAGCGAAATTCGACGAAACGGTCGATGCGGCCATCCGTCTGGGGGTCAATCCCAAGCATGCAGATCAGATGGTTCGTGGAAGTGTCGCGCTTCCCAACGGCCTTGGAAAAACAATCAAGGTACTCGTTTTTGCCAAGGGCGAGAAGGAAAAAGAGGCCCTTGACGCTGGCGCCGATTATGCCGGGGCCGATGAGCTCGTTGAAAAAATCAAAGAGGGTTGGCTTGATTTCGATCGTGTGATTGCGACCCCCGATATGATGGGCACTGTCGGAAAGCTGGGAAAGGTGCTGGGGCCGCGCGGTCTGATGCCGAACCCCAAGGTGGGCACGGTCACTTTTGAAGTCGGCAAGGCGGTCACTGAACTCAAAGCCGGTCGTGTCGAATTCAGGGTTGAGAAAGCCGGGATTGTTCACAGCCCGATCGGAAAGGCCTCCTTCGGCGCGGAAAAGCTGCAAGAGAATCTCATGGCGCTGATAGAAACCATCATCAAACTGAAACCGGCCACCAGCAAGGGGACGTATTTGAAGACCATCTCCCTTTCGACGACGATGGGCCCCGGGGTCAAGGTTGATACCATCGATATCAGAAACACTGTAAAGTAAACAAACGAGTCAGAGACAGCAGGTACGGGGTCAGTTTAAACGATCACAATCGGCCTGCCGAGACGGTACAGAAAATCAAGTCATTTCTTTCTGTATGCGCTGACTTTCATTGTTTGTACTTCAGATGAAAGGAGGTTAGAGGTTGAATCGGGATACAAAGAAAGAAGTCGTTGCCGAACTCCACGGAAAACTCAAAGACGCTAAATTGGCCGTTCTGACCAATTACAGCGGCATGAGTGTGGCCAAAATTACCGCGCTCAGAAACGATTTGAGGAAATCCGGAACGGAGTTCAAAGTGGTGAAGAACACCCTGCTTCGGATCGCATCGCAAGATACCCCGTACAGCGGCATGCAAGAACATCTCAAAGGTCCCCTCGCCATCGCCATCAATTCGGGCGATGTGGTGGCACCGAGCAAGGTTCTTGTCGAGTTTGCCAAGAAGAACGCCGAACTGGAAATCGTGTTCGGGTTTCTTCAGGGAAGGTATCTTGCCAAGGCGCAGATCGATGCGCTGGCCGAGCTGCCCAGCAAAGAGGTTCTTATTGGCCAGCTTCTGTCTGTGCTGGTTAGCGCCCAGACCGGTCTGGTCAATGTCCTCAGTGGTGTTCCCCGCAGCTTTGTTCAGGTGCTCAACGCCTATAAGACGAAGCTCGAACAACAATAACACGGCGGCAACAGGCTGGGAGGCCTGTGTCGCTTAATGCGCAATTTTAATGAAATGACAGGAAGGAAAGAAAAATGGCACAAATTACGAAAGAAGATGTAATCAGCTTTATCGAGTCCATGACCGTTCTGGAGTTGTCGGAATTGGTCAAAGAACTGGAAACGAAGTTCGGCGTGTCGGCTGCAGCTCCGGTTGCTATGATGGCGGCAGGTGTTGCCGGTCCGGCCGCGGCTGCGGCGCCGGAAGAGGAAAAGACGGAGTTTGACGTCATCCTGACCGGATTCGGTGCGGAGAAGATTCAGGTCATTAAGGTCGTTCGTGCTCTGACGGGGCTCGGCCTCAAAGAAGCGAAAGAACTTGTCGAAGGTGTTCCGAAACCCGTAAAAGAGGGGGCGTCCAAGGCTGAAGCGGAAGACATGAAGAAGAAGCTGGAAGAAGTCGGAGCAACCGTCGAGGTTAAATAACTATTAAACATCATTCATATAGCGTATTGCGGTAAGCGGCTGAGAACAAAGGCAACGGGTTCTACGGGACCTCTTGCTTTTGCTCCTCGGCCTTTGTCCGTTTATAAGTGAGTGTCATACATCAGCGTATAACTCATTTGAGGTAATCATGGTAGAATTCAGAAAAGATTTTGGGCGCATCAAAAAAATCGTCGATATACCGAATCTTATAGAGATCCAGAGTCATTCCTACGAAAAGTTCCTGCAGATGGACGTCCCGCCCGATCAGCGGGTGAATATCGGTCTGCAGGGTGCCTTTCAAACGGTTTTCCCGATCAAGGACTTCAGCGGCAAGTGTTCGCTGGAGTTCGTCAGCTACAAGATCGGAGAGGTTAAGTATGATGTCAAGGAATGTATCCAGAAGGGGCTAACCTTCGCCGCCCCGCTGAAGATCGTCGTCCGTTTAGTGGTATTCGACACCGAACGTGGCAGCGAGCCGAAGGCGATACGGGACATCAAGGAACAGGAAATCTATTTCGGCGAAATTCCCCTCATGACGGAAAGCGGAACCTTTGTCGTCAACGGCACCGAGCGCGTGATCGTCAGCCAGTTGCACCGGTCGCCTGGAATCTTCTTTGACCATGACAAAGGCAAGACACATGCCGGTGGTCGCCTGATCTATTCGGCGCGCATCATCCCGATCCGGGGATCCTGGTTAGACCTGGAATTTGATCCAAAGGATCTCATCTATGCCCGCATCGACCGCCGCCGAAAAATGCCGGTCACCATCCTGCTCAAGGCTATGGGCAATTCCCCCGAGCAACTGCTCCGGTATTTCTACGATCTGGAGGAGGTTACGCTGGAGGGAGACAAGATTTACGTTGCTGCCAACAACGCTCTCAACGGCGAAAAAGCGCCCGAGGACATTAAAGACCCGTCCTCCGGCGAACTGCTGGTGAAGAAGGGGCGCAAGATCACAAAGGCAGCGCTCAAGCGGATGGCCGAGTGTAAAATCGCTCGCATTCACGTCGATGCAGATTACGTTTCCGGCAAGATCCTGGCCAAAGATGTTACCGATCCGCAGACCGGTGAAGTACTGTACCGGTGCAACACGGAGCTGTCTCTAGAGGCGTTCGAAACGCTTCGTCAGAAGGACATTAAGGAGCTCCGATTTATCCATATCGAGGAGGATGGGGCCAATAACTCTATCCGGGAGACCCTCCCGATTGACGGCGTTCAGAGCGAAGACGAAGCGGTGATGGAAATTTACCGGAGATTGCGACCGAGCAATCCGCCGACGCCGGAAACGGCCCGTCGCTTTTTCGAAAGCCTCTTTTTCGATGCCGAGAGTTACGACCTGTCTGATGTGGGTCGCGTCAAGATGAATTACAAGCTGCGCTTGGATGTAGACACCAGTGTGACGATTTTGCGCAATGAGGATGTCCTGGCGGCGGTCAAGTACCTGATCGATCTGAAAAACGGCGCGCCGGATTGCAGCATTGACGATATCGACCATCTCGGCAACCGTCGTGTCCGATCGGTTGGTGAACTGATCGAAAACCAGTATCGTGTTGGATTGGTCCGCATGGAACGGGCGATCAAGGAAAAGATGAACATCCAGGATGTCGAAACGATGATGCCGCACGACCTGGTCAACGCGAAGCCCGTCTCGGCCGTCGTCAACGAATTCTTCGGTTCTAGCCAGTTGTCGCAGTTCATGGATCAGACCAACCCGCTGTCCGAAGTGACACACAAGAGGCGTCTATCGGCACTGGGGCCCGGCGGTTTGACGCGCGAACGCGCGGGTTTTGAAGTCCGAGACGTTCATCCGACGCACTATGGACGCATCTGTCCGGTTGAAACGCCGGAAGGGCCGAATATCGGTCTGATTGTTTCGCTCAGCACCTATGCCCGGGTCAACGAGTTCGGTTTCATCGAAACACCGTACCGGGTAGTCGAAAACGGCCGGGTGACCAACGAGATCCGTTATTTGACGGCCATTGAAGAAGAAAAGTATATCATCGCGCAGGCCAATGCGCCGATCGATCCCAAGGGCAAGTTCACGGAAGCGCTGGTCTCGTCGCGCAAGGGAGGCGACTTCGTCGCGGTTGTTCCGACTGAGGTCGATCTGATGGACGTTTCGCCGAACCAGCTCGTCAGTGTGGCCGCGGGGCTGATCCCCTTTCTTGAGCACGACGACGCTAACCGCGCTCTCATGGGGTCCAACATGCAGCGTCAGGCTGTTCCGCTGCTGAGACCGGAGGCGCCGCTGGTTGGTACCGGCATGGAGGCCGTGGTGGCGCGCGACTCCGGAGCGGTGATCGTCGCCAAGCGCCCCGGTGTCGTTGAAAATGTCGATGCGGCGCGAATCATCGTCAAGTGCGACAGCGGCATCAAGGGGGACGGGTTCGATACGGGCGTGGATATCTACAGCCTGACCAAGTATCAGCGGTCCAACCAGGATACCTGCTTCAACCACAAGCCGATCGTAATGGCCGGAGACCGGGTCTACAAGGGACAGGTTATCGCGGACGGTCCGGCGACGGATAACGGCGAGTTGGCGTTGGGTCGAAACGTGATGGTTGCCTTTATGTCTTGGGGCGGTTTCAACTATGAAGATTCCATTCTCGTCAGTGAGCGCGTTGTCAAAGACGATATCTATACCTCGGTGCACATCGAAGAGTTTGAGACGATGGCGCGGGACACCAAGTTGGGTAAGGAGGAGATCACTCGGGATATCCCCAACGTCGGCGACGAAGCCCTGAAGAATCTCGATGAAAGCGGTATCGTCCGCATGGGCGTTGCCGTCAAGCCGGGCGATATCCTGGTCGGCAAGATTACGCCGAAGGGTGAGACGCAGTTGTCTCCGGAAGAAAAACTCCTGCGGGCCATTTTCGGCGAAAAAGCCGGCGATGTTCGAGATACCTCGCTGCGCGTACCACCGGGGGTCGAGGGCGTCATCATTGATGCCAAGATATTCACCCGCAAGGGCGCGGAGAAAGACCGCCGTTCGCAGGTTATCGAAAGTGAAGAGATCGAGGCGCTGCTCAAGGACAAGGACGACGAAATCCGTATCATTCGCGAGAGCGTGCAGAAGAAGATTGCCGATCTGCTCATTGGGGAGCTTTCGGCCTCTAAGGTGACGGATCCGAAGAAAAAGAAACTCGTTCTGAAGAAGGGGGAACCGATTACGCACGAGGCCCTGGAGCAGCTTCCCTTCAATACTTGGGACAGTATTTCCCTCGAGAATAACGAGGCGAAAGAAGACACGATCAAGACGATCTTCATCAACCTTGAAAAGAAGATCAATCTCATCGAGTCCTATTTTGCCGAGAAGATTGAACGGATGAAGGCGGGCGACGAGTTGCCCCCCGGCGTGATCAAGCTGGTCAAGGTCTATATTGCTATCAAACGGAAACTCTCGGTCGGTGACAAGATGGCGGGGCGTCATGGAAACAAGGGCGTGCTGTCCAGAATCCTGCCGGAAGAAGACATGCCTTTCTTTAAGGACGGCACACCGGTCGATATCATCCTGAACCCCCTGGGCGTTCCCTCCCGCATGAACGTCGGTCAGATCCTGGAAACCCACCTGGGCTGGGCGGCCAAGGGGCTGGGGCAGAAGATCGGCGCGATCTATGAAAGCCGCAGCAGCATGGATGCTATAAAGAAGGAGTTAAAGAAGATCTATGCCTCGAAAGATTTTGAGGGATATCTGGACACGGCGTCGGATGAGGATATCAAGCGCCTGCTCAAACGCCTTAAATTCGGCATTCCGCTTGCGACTCCCGTTTTCGATGGTGCGCATGAACCCGAAATCAGGGACATGTTGAAAATAGCGGATCTGCCCCAGACCGGTCAATCGCTGCTCTTTGACGGACGAACGGGCGAGCCTTTCGATCGCGAAATTACCGTCGGCATGATCTATATGCTGAAACTCCATCACCTGGTTGACAATAAGATCCATGCCCGGTCGATCGGTCCCTATTCACTCGTCACCCAGCAGCCGCTCGGTGGAAAGGCGCAGTTCGGCGGTCAGAGACTCGGAGAGATGGAAGTCTGGGCGATGGAGGCTTACGGCGCCGCCTATTCGCTGCAGGAATTTCTCACAGTCAAGTCGGATGACGTGGCGGGTCGCACGCGCATCTACGAGGCAATCGTCAAGGGCGAGCACACACTCGAGCCGGGCCTTCCGGAATCGTTTAACGTTCTCGTTAAAGAACTCCAGAGTCTGGGACTTGACGTTGAATTGGTAGAGAAAGAATAGGGAAAGGTTGAAAAGCAAACGACGGAGAGTCGATGCGACTCTGCGCGCTTTGCTTTTGAAAGAATAAGGAGATTATCGTGGAAGATATATTCAGTTTTTTCGAGAAGCCGAAAGACCCCATCCGCTTCAATGCCATCAGGATTTCAATCTCTTCGCCGGAGAAGATCCTGTCGTGGTCGCATGGGGAGGTGAAAAAACCGGAGACCATCAACTATCGAACGTTCAAACCTGAAAGAGACGGACTCTTTTGCGCCAAGATATTCGGCCCCGTCAAGGATTACGAGTGCCTGTGCGGACGTTACAAGAGAATGAAACACCGCGGCGTTGTCTGCGAGAAGTGCGGCGTCGAAGTGATCCAGTCCAAGGTACGCCGGGAGAGACTCGGGCACATCGCTCTGGCCGCGCCGGTGGCGCATATCTGGTTCCTCAAGAGCCTGCCGAGCCGCATCGGGAGCCTGCTGGACCTGACCCTCAAGGAGGTGGAGAAGGTCCTCTATTTCGAGTCCTGGATCGTGCTGGACCCGAAGGATACGCCCCTGAAGAAAATGGAGCTCCTGTCCGAAGAGCGCTACATCGAACTACGGGAAATGTACGGAATGGAAGGCTTTGAAGCCGGCATCGGCGCGGAGTCTGTCCGCACGCTGCTCGAAGAGATCGATCTGGAGAAGGTCATTGTCGAGGTTCGCGAGGAACTGGGCAGGGTTAACTCCGATACCAAGAAGAAAAAACTCATCAAACGTCTGAAGGTCGTCGAGGCACTGAAGAAATCGAACAACCGTCCGGAGTGGATGATTCTGACGGTTCTGCCGGTCATCCCGCCGGATTTGAGACCGCTGGTTCCGCTGGACGGCGGCCGTTTCGCAACCTCGGATCTCAACGATCTCTACCGTCGTGTGATTAACCGGAACAACCGCCTGAAACGTCTGCAGGAACTCAACGCGCCGGAGATCATCATCCGGAACGAAAAGAGAATGCTCCAGGAAGCGGTCGATGTCCTGTTCGATAACGGACGACGCGGCAAGGCCATTACCGGTTCCAACAAACGTCCGCTCAGATCGCTTTCTGACATGCTCAAGGGCAAGCAGGGTCGTTTCAGACAGAACCTCCTTGGGAAGCGTGTCGATTACTCCGGCCGTTCGGTTATTACGGTCGGTCCCGATCTGAGGTTGCATCAGTGCGGCCTTCCCAAGAAGATGGCCCTGGAGCTCTTCAAACCCTTTATCTATAATCGGCTCGAAGAGAAGGGCTACGTGACGACAGTCAAGAGCGCCAAAAAGATGGTGGAACGCGAATCGCCGGAAGTATGGGATGCGCTCGACGAGGTCGTCCGCGAATACCCCGTTATGCTGAACCGCGCTCCGACGCTGCACCGCCTCGGCATCCAGGCTTTTGAGCCGGTCCTGGTGGAGGGGAAGGCCATTCAACTCCATCCGCTCGTTTGCACCGCCTTCAATGCGGACTTCGACGGGGATCAGATGGCCGTCCATGTGCCGCTATCGATCGAGGCGCAGATTGAATGCCGGGTGCTCATGATGTCGACGAACAACATCTTGTCGCCCGCGCACGGAAAACCGATCATCGTTCCCAGCCAGGACATCGTTTTGGGAATCTATTATCTGACACGGGCGAAATCCAACGTGAAAGGCGAAGGGATGGCCTTTTCCGGTCTAGAAGAGGTCCGATGCGCTTGCGATGCCGGCATTCTGGATCTGCATGCTAAAATCAAGGTGCGAGTTGATGGTGAACGGAAGGAAACAACCGCCGGCCGGATGATGCTCTCCGAAATCATGCCGAAGGAGATTCCCTTTGACCTCATCAACAGGGTTATGAACAAGAAGGAATTGGCGAACCTGGTTGATTACTGCTACCGCACCTGCGGTGACAAGACGACGGTCATCCTGTCCGACCGCTTGAAGGATCTTGGCTTCAAAATGGCGACCCGTGCCGGTATATCTATCGCCATCAAGGACATGATCATTCCCGAGACCAAGAAGGAAATCGTGGGCCAGGCCGATGTGGATGTTCTGGAAATCCAGAGACAGTACATGGACGGTTTGATTACCGACGGGGAACGTTACAACAAGGTGATCGACATCTGGGCCCATGCGACGGAAAAGGTGGCCAGCGAGATGATGAAGGACATCAGCGCCGAAGAGGAGATACCGACAGCCGGCAGTGAGCGCCGGACTGAGAGTTTCAACCCCATCTTCATGATGGCCGACTCGGGGGCCCGTGGAAGCGCCGCCCAGATCCGTCAGCTTGCCGGTATGCGCGGGCTCATGGCCAAACCGTCCGGCGAAATTATCGAGACGCCGATCACGGCGAACTTCCGCGAAGGATTGACCGTTTTGCAGTACTTCATTTCGACCCACGGCGCCCGTAAGGGTCTGGCGGATACGGCGCTCAAGACGGCCAATTCCGGCTATCTGACACGACGTCTGGTTGATGTGGCGCAGGATTGTATCATTACCGAGGAAGACTGCGGAACGCTGGACGGCATTTATGTCTCCGCTCTGATGGAGGGGGGAGAAATCATTGAAACGGCCGGTGAGCGTGTTCTGGGAAGGGTGGCGCTTGAAGACGTGGAAGATCCCTTTACCGGCGAGCTTCTTGTCAAGGCCAACGAAGAGATCGACGAAGCAATTGTCGAAAAGCTCGACAAGGCCGGTATCGAAAGGGTGCGCATCCGATCAGTGCTGACCTGTCGGTCGAGAGTCGGTATCTGCTCTCGGTGCTATGGGCGCGACCTTGCCCACGGACATCTGGCCAATATCGGCGAGGCCGTAGGCATCATCGCGGCGCAGTCGATCGGTGAGCCGGGTACGCAGCTGACGATGAGGACATTTCACATCGGTGGAACGGCAAAGTTCGAAGAACACTCCACTTTGGAGTCCCGTCACGATGGGAAACTTAAGTTTGTGAACCTCAACTACGTCAAGGGGCGCGATAAAGAGTTGGTTGTCATGAACCGGACGGGCGAGATTCACATTCTGGATGATGAAAAGCGAAGCCGCGGAAAATACCCTATTCCTTATGGTGCCCACATCAAAATGGGAGAAGGGGCCCGCGTTACCAAGGGCGATCTGATCGCCGAATGGGATCCGTTCTCGATTCCGATTCTCTCCGAAGTCGACGGGATCATCAAGTTCGGAGATGTGGTCGAAAGCAAGACGATGCAAGAGCAGGTCGATGAAGTGACCGGTCTTTCGAGAAAAGTCATCATCGAATCGACCGATCCCGATCTGAGGCCCCGTGTGTCGATCAAAAGCAAGGAAGGAAAAACCCTGCGCGCGCCCAGCACCAACGCGATGGCCCGATATCTGCTGTCCGTCGGCACTAACATCGTCATGTCGGAAGGTGACGAGGTTCGAGCGGGTGATATTATTGCGAAGATTCCAAGGGAAACGACCAAGACCAAGGACATCACGGGAGGTCTTCCCCGCGTCGCCGAGCTTTTTGAGGCAAGAAAACCTAAAGAGTTTGCGGTGATTGCAGAAATTGAAGGTATTGTCTCATACGGCAAGGACGTGAAGGGAAAACGCAAGATCCTCGTGACCCCCGAGGTGGGAGATGAGAAGGAATACCTCATCCCCAAGGGCAAGCATGTAAGCGTTCAAGAGGGAGACCGCGTTATGGCCGGGCAGTCCCTGATGGACGGGGCCAGCAATCCCCACGATATCCTGAATATCAAGGGCGAGAAGGAATTGGCCCGTTATCTCGTCGATGAGGTCCAGGAGGTCTATCGACTCCAGGGTGTCAAGATCAACGACAAGCACATTGAAATTATCGTGCGCCAGATGCTTCGACGTGTCAAGATCGTCAATCCTGGAGATACATCCTTCCTGGCTGACGAGCAGGTTGAGCGCAATATCTTCCAAGAGGAAAATGATCGCGTCGTTGCCAGGGGCGGCAAGCCCGCAACGGGAGACCCCGTGCTGCTCGGCATCACCAAGGCGTCGCTGAGCACCCAGAGCTTTATTTCAGCCGCCTCTTTCCAGGAAACCACCCGTGTTCTCACGGAGGCCAGTATTTCCGGGAAGATAGACCATTTGAGGGGGCTGAAAGAGAATGTCATCATGGGGCGGTTGATTCCCGCGGGGACGGGATTGACCATGTATAAAAAGCTCGGTATCGCTGTCGAGGGCGACAGCGACGACAATACCCTTGAAGCGCTGCCCGCGAACGATAAAACAAATGAGAAAGATCTTGACATACAAGGTGTAAACTGATACTTCATGCTACTTTAACCCCTATGGAAAAACGGGTATAAAATTGGACGAAAAGACGGTGCGGGAGGTTGCATGCCGACGATAAATCAGTTGATCAGAAAGGGAAGAGCGGATATCCAGAAAAAATCTTCGACGCCCGCTCTCGGAAATTCTCCACAGCGGCGGGGCGTTTGTGTCCGTGTTTACACCACGACTCCGAAAAAGCCCAATTCAGCCCTCCGAAAGGTGGCCAGAGTCAGGTTGACGAGCGGCTATGAAGTGACTGCTTACATTCCGGGTATCGGGCATAACCTTCAGGAGCACTCCGTCGTGCTGGTCAGAGGCGGCAGAGTCAAGGACCTCCCCGGTGTGCGTTATCATATTGTCAGAGGGACGCTGGATACGGTCGGCGTTCAGAACCGAAAGCAGGGTCGGTCCAAGTACGGCTCCAAAAAGGCGAATTAACTTTTCAAATAGGTATCGTAGCGATACGTTCGTGATGATTAAATAGGCGGAGATAGCAGAAATGCCGAGAAGAAGAGATATTCAAAAGAGGGTCGTCGATCCGGATCCGGTCTATAACAGCAAGCTGGTGGCAAAATTTATCAATAACCTATTGCTGAAAGGCAAAAAGAGTACGGCAGAGTCCATCCTCTATGGTGCGTTTGAGATCATTGGAAAAAAGACCAAAGAAAATCCGGCTCAGCTTTTTGAGAAGGCCATCGACAATGTCAAACCCGTCATCGAGGTCAAGTCCCGGCGCGTAGGGGGATCGACCTATCAGGTGCCCACGGAGATTCTTCCCGATCGTAGACTTGCGCTTGGGATCAAGTGGATCATCGGTAATTCCAGAAAGCGCGCGGAGAAGACCATGAGGGAAAAGCTGGCAGCTGAACTGATCGATGCCGCCAATAACCGCGGTGCTTCCGTCAAGAAAAGGGAAGATGTTCACAAGATGGCCGAGGCCAATCGGGCATTCGCCCACTATCGGTTTTAAGGCGCTATTTGATGCCGCTGTATAGGCGGCCGTTCAAATGGAGGCGCTGGTAACGAATTGTGAATGAGGCCAAATGAAGTTTGGAGAGTTTGGAAAAGACTTTGATTAAGATTAACCGAAAATAGGGTCATGTAAGGAGGTAAGGGAAATGGCGAAAAAGAAATATGAGAGGACTAAGCCGCACGTAAATATCGGCACCATCGGTCACGTCGATCATGGCAAGACCACTTTGACGGCCGCGATCACCAAGCACTTGGCCAAGAAGGGATGGGCCCAGTTCATGGCATTTGATCAGATCGACAATGCCCCTGAAGAAAAAGAGCGCGGCGTTACGATCAACATCGCCCACGTCGAATATGAGACGGCCAAACGTCATTATGCGCACGTGGACTGCCCGGGGCATTCCGACTATATCAAGAACATGATCTCCGGTGCAGCGCACATGGACGGCGCGATCCTCGTTGTCGCTGCCTCCGACGGACCGATGCCGCAGACAAGGGAGCACATCCTCTTGGCCCGCCAGGTGCAGGTTCCCTATATCGTTGTTTTCCTCAACAAAGTTGATCTCGTTGACGACCCCGAGTTGCTCGACCTGGTCGAACTCGAGTTGAGAGAAATGCTTTCCGCTTACGAATTCCCCGGTGACGACCTTCCCATTATCAGAGGATCCGCTTTAAAGGCCCTTGAAAGTGACGATCCGAATTCGCCTGAATCGAAGTGCATTCAGGACCTGATGGACGCCGTTGATGCGTACATTCCCGAGCCCACCCGCGATCTGGACAAGCCCTTCCTGATGCCGGTTGGCGATGTGTTCAGCATCTCCGGGCGCGGAACGGTCGTGACCGGAAGAATTGATCGCGGCATTGTCCACACGGGTGACGAAGTGGAGATCATCGGCATCCGTGCGACGACCAAGACGGTTTGCACCGGTGTCGAGATGTTCAGGAAGACGCTCGATGAAGGCCAGGCCGGTGACGACGTCGGCTTGCTGCTGCGCGGAACCAAGAGAGAGGACGTGGAAAGAGGCCAGGTGGTCGCCAAACCGGGATCCATTACGCCGCACACGAAATTCAAGGCCCAGGTTTACGTTTTGACGAAAGAAGAAGGCGGTCGTCATACACCTTTCTTCAGTGGCTATCGTCCGCAGTTCTACTTCAGAACAACGGACGTGACCGGTGTTGCGACCCTGCCGGAAGGCATCGAGATGATTATGCCTGGTGACAACGTCGAAATGGAAGTCACCCTGATCACACCGATCGCCATGGAAGACAAGCTTCGCTTCGCTATCCGCGAGGGCGGTCGAACGGTCGGTTCCGGCGTCGTCAGCAAGATTATCGAGTAACCCGATCTGGTCCGGACGGGAGAGTGCTTCCGTCCGGGCATTTTTTATAGACACAAGCCAAAGAAAGATCAGAGTTAGAGGGGTATGGAAAATCAGAAGATTCGCATAAGGCTTAAGGCGTACGATTATAAATTGCTGGACCGATCTACGGAGGATATTGTCGAAACGGCCAGGCGGACCGGCGCACGTGTTGCCGGACCGATTCCGCTTCCGACGATGATCAACCGGTATACGGTCAACCGTTCGCCGCATGTTGATAAGAAATCGAGAGAGCAGTTCGAGATCAGGACGCATAAACGCCTGATCGACATCATTGAACCGACGCAGTCCACAGTGGATGCGCTTATGAAATTGGATCTTTCAGCCGGCGTTGATGTTGAAATCAAACTCTAAGGCTGACCTGGCGGGCAGAGCTCAACAGCCGCGCAGGGTCAACCCATGCAAAGATTGAATGAGATAGTGGGAATCATGAACAAGGGACTCATTGGAAGAAAATTAGGCATGACGCAGGTGTTTTCGATTGATGGCGCCATTCCCGTTACGGCGATCGAGGCTGGCCCCTGCACAGTCATCCAGAAGAAAAATAAAGCAAGTGACGGTTACGATGCGCTTCAGCTTGGCTTTGGGCGTAAGAAGGCAAAGAACGTTACGAAGCCGCTCCAGGGGCATTATAAGAAGGCCGATCGCGGATTGTTCAGCGTCTTGAAAGAGCTCCGGATTGACTCAGACGAAGGCTATGAAGTCGGCACCGAACTCACGGTTGGTATGTTCCAGGTGGGCGACTATGTGGATATCGTCGGTATCAGCAAGGGGCGCGGTTTTGCGGGCGCTGTCAAGCGCCACGGCTTCGGAGGCGGTCGCAAAACTCACGGCTCCATGTTCCATCGCGCTCCCGGTTCGATCGGCGCCAGTGCAGATCCCTCCCGCGTATTCAAGGGCAAGAAGCTGCCGGGGCAGATGGGCAACAAGAGAATAACGATTCAAAATCTTCAGATCTGCAGCATCAGGCCGGAAATGAATCTGTTGCTTGTAAAGGGCGCCATACCGGGCTGCACCAACGGTATCGTTCTGATTAAGAATTCCATCAAATCCAAGAATAAGCCGGAGTAAGCCATGCCAGTCCTGGATGTATACGATATAACAAAAAAGAAGGTTTCTGAGATAGCGTTGGACAGTGCGGTCTTCGATGTCGATGTCAATACGGATGTCATTCATGACGTTATCAGAATGCAGCTGGCTGCAAAGCGAGCCGGAACCGCCGCGACGAAGGGTAGAAGCGATGTGTCGGGCGGCGGCAAAAAGCCGTGGCGTCAGAAGGGAACGGGGCGGGCGAGAGCCGGAACAAGCCGTTCACCGCTGTGGCGCAAAGGTGGAACCGTATTCGGGCCGCAACCCCGGAGTTATGCGTTCTCCATCCCGAAGAAGGTTCGTCGTCTTGCGCTCAAGTCCGCATTGACCTTGAAGGTGCGCGACAACAAGGTATTGGTCCTTAACGATTTCCCCATGGAGAGCATCAGGACAAGCATATTCCAGGGTGTGCTCAATGCGTTGGGAACGCCGAACGCCTTGTTTGTGTTGGACAAGTCAAATACCATTCTAGAAAAATCATCGCGGAATATTCGGAATATTAAAATGATGAGAGCCGAAGGCCTCAACGTTTATGATCTTCTCAAATATGACTACGTGGTTATGCTGGAGCCATCCGTTAAGATGATTGAAGGGGCATTGTTGGCATAATGGAACTGTATAATATTATCAAGAGGCCGCTTGTTACCGAGAAAAGCACGATGGCGCGCGAGGGCAACAAGTATACGTTTGAAGTCGATCGCAGGGCGAATAAGGTAGAGATCGGCGCGGCGATCGAAAAACTCTTCAAAGTGAAGGTGTTGGACGTTCGGACGGTAACGGTGGCCGGTAAGAAGAAGCGTGTTGGGCGTGTTTTGGGACAGAAGAGTGACTGGAAAAAGGCGATTGTAACGGTCGCAGCCGGTTCTAGCATTGAGATATTTGAAAACGCATAAAGGTTAATCAGTCATGGCGATTAAAACGTATAAACCGACATCTCCCGGAAGACGATTTCAGACCGTTCCGACCTTTGAGGAGATTACGACATCGACTCCGGAAAAGAGCCTTCTGAGGCCGCTCAAGAAGACCGGCGGGCGAAACAGCTATGGTCGCATTACCAGTCGTCACATTGGTGGCGGGCACAAGAGAAAATTCCGGATTATCGATTTCAAGAGGGAAAAACTGGATATTCCGGCGAAGGTGGCCACGATCGAATATGATCCGAACCGTTCGGCGAGAATCGCACTGCTGAATTACGCGGATGGCGAGAAACGCTATATCCTTGCACCGCTGGGTCTTAACCTCGGCGATACGGTAGTCAGCAGCGAGAAGGCAGACATCAAACCGGGCAACGCTATTCCGCTCAAGAACATCCCGCTGGGCTCGTTCATTCACAATGTGGAGCTGAAGGTCGGAAAGGGTGGACAGATCATTCGCAGCGCCGGCGCTTACGGTCAGTTGATGGCGAAGGAAGGCAGCTATGCGCAGGTGAGATTGCCGTCGGGCGAAGTCAGAAAGGTTCTCATCGAGTGCCGCGCGACGGTTGGCCAGGTCGGGAATATCGACCACGAGAACGTCAGCATCGGGAAGGCGGGGCGTACGCGATGGAGCGGTAAGCGGCCGAAGGTGCGCGGTGTTGTCATGAACCCGGTCGATCATCCACATGGCGGTGGTGAAGGCAAGACATCCGGCGGAAGACACCCTGTGACGCCTTGGGGCGTTCCCACCAAGGGATACAAGACGAGAAAAAATAAGAGCACTGATAAATACATCGTTAAGAAGAGGGATTAAAGGGTGGCACGTTCAATCAAAAAAGGTCCTTACGTAGAAGCAAGCCTGCTTGAGAAGGTTGCACGGGCTCAAGCTTCCGGAGATAAAGGCGTCATCAAGACGTGGTCGCGTCGTTCAACGGTGACACCGGAGTTGCTTGGATTTACCTTTGCCGTTCACAATGGCAAGAAATTCATTCCGGTTTTTGTCACGGAGAACATGGTCGGTCATAAGCTTGGCGAGTTTGCCCCGACGCGAACGTTTTACAGCCACTCCGGGGATCGGAAAGCAAAACTGCGGAAGTAGGTCGATTACAGTGCGATGCAAACGAGGCGGTACCCAATAGCTGGGGCGTTCCTCGGGGCGTTGAATGAGGATAGAGTGAATGGAAGCAAAAGCCGTAGCAAAGTATATCAGAATTTCACCGCAGAAGGCACGTCTCGTAGCGGATCTTATCAGAGGGAAAAAGGTTGGTGAGGCGCAAGCGATATTGACGTTTACCCGAAAGTATGCAGGCGTGCTCATCACGAAGGTGCTTAAATCGGCCGTCGCCAATGCAACGCAGAATCCAAACATTGACGAAAAAATTCTGTATGTGAAGTCGATTTATGTGGATCAGGGGCCGTCTTTGAAGAGGCACCGGGCCCGAGCGCAAGGGCGCGCAGCGGCCATCAAAAAGAGAATGAGCCATATCACGCTGGTATTGGACGAAAAGTTTTAGAGGAGGACAGAGCTTGGGTCAGAAAGTCAATCCCATCGGATTCAGATTAGCCGTTATAAAGACATGGAAATCGCAGTGGTTCGCAGAGAAGAATTACAGTGAGCTTCTCCATGAGGATATCAAACTCAGAGGGTATCTTAAAAAGAAATTCTATCATGCCGGGATTTCCAAGATCGATATCGAGCGTGCGGCAGACAAGGCAAAGATCAATATCCATGTGGCACGGCCAGGCGTAATTATCGGCAAAAAGGGCGCCGAGATAGAAAAACTGAAAAAAGAGCTCGAGGCAATGATGACGGGCGAGGCGATTATCAATATCCTCGAAGTGCGCAAACCCGAGACGGATGCGCAACTGGTGGCGGAGAATGTCGCGCTTCAGCTCGAGAGAAGAATCTCCTTCAGACGCGCCATGAAGAAGTGCGTGACGTCGGCCCTGAAATTCGGATGTAAGGGAATTCGGATCAACTGTTCGGGCAGACTCGGCGGCGCGGAAATGTCGCGCATGGAATGGTATCGTGAGGGGCGGGTTCCGCTTCACACACTGCGGGCGGATATCGATTACGGCTTTGCCGAGGCGCATACCACTTATGGATTGATTGGTATCAAGGTTTTGGTCTTTCACGGAGAGGTTCTTCCGGCGAAGAAAGAGGCGGCCGTTGCGGCGCCACTGAAACAGTCATAAACGTATCGAGTAAACAGCGGGTAGGAACTGCCTGCTTACGTGATTGGGGTTTAGACTATGTTAATGCCGAAAAGGGTAAAATACAGGAAGCTGCATAAAGGCAGAAGGGCTGGCGTTGCCACACGCGGCGCAGACATCAGCTTTGGGGAATATGGACTTCAAGCGATGGAATGCGGCTGGTTGACTTCCCGCCAGATCGAAGCGGCGCGTATCGCCATGACGCGTTACGTCAAAAGAGGGGGTCAGATTTGGATCAGGATTTTCCCTCACAAGTCTTATACGCGCAAACCTGCTGAAACCCGTATGGGTAAGGGAAAAGGCGCACCAGAGGGATGGGTGGCCGTAATCAAGCCGGGCACCGTTCTCTACGAGATGGACGGCGTATCCAAGGAAGTGGCCAAAGAGGCGTTTCGGCTGGCGTCCCACAAGCTGCCGATTGCAACTAAGTTTACGACGAGGGAGATGTTTGATGAAGATTAAGGAAATCAGAGATCTCGGCCTAGACGAGTTAAAGAAGAAGATTGGCGACTTGTCCGACGAGCTTTTTAAACTTCGCATGAGGCAGGCAACGGGACAACTGGATTCGCCGGCTGCAAAAGATAAGGTTAAAAAGGACATCGCACGGGTGAAAACAGTGCTCAGGGAGAAGGAGGCTCGTGCATAGCATGGCGGCAGAAAGCAGTAATAAAAGAACTCTTCAGGGCATTATTGTCGGCAACAAAATGGAAAAGACCGTGGTTGTGCGGGTAGAGCGTCTCGTGAAGGACGCGACCTTCCACAAGTACATCAAGCGCCATGTCCGATACAAAGCCCATGACGAGGCCAATGCCTGCGGTCTGGGTGATGAGGTTAAAATTGTTGAATCGCGCCCGCTTAGTAAAGACAAGCGATGGCGGGTCAGCGAGATTCTGAAGAAAGCAAAATAACTCAAGGCGGCGGTGTTCCGCGTCATGGTGTTCGGGGTGATTTATGATTCAGATGCAAACCGTTTTGAATGTGGCCGATAATTCAGGTGCGAAAAAAGTTTTTTGCATCAAGGTCATTGGCGGTTCAAAAAAGAAATATGCCACGGTTGGCGATATCATCATCGTGTCCGTCAGGGAGGCCCTGCCTAATACCAAGGTCAAGAAGGGCGATGTGATGAAAGCCGTTGTCGTTCGGACGGTCAAAGAGGTGAGGCGGGCGGATGGGTCCTATTTGAAGTTCGACGATAACTCTGCCGTGCTGATCAACAATCAGATGGAACCGGTGGGAACGAGAATCTTTGGCCCGGTTGCCCGCGAATTGAGGGCGAAGCAATTCATGAGAATTGTGTCTTTGGCGCCGGAAGTTATTTAGCCGAGGCAGGACTGTTCAACGGAAGAGAAATAAGCTCATTAAGGAGAGGAAACCTGGTCATGCAGGCAAGGCGTATTAAAAAGGGTGACACGGTGGAAGTCATTGCCGGAAAGGAAAAAGGCAAGACCGGCAGGGTGATGAAGGTCGTCGGAGACGAAAACCGTGTTGTCGTTGAGAAGGTTAATTTTATTAAAAAACATTCCAGACCCGACGCCAAGGGCAAGGGCGGCATCGTCGAGAAGGAAGGTGCCATCGCTATGTCCAATGTCATGCGGATTTGCGAAAAGTGCAAGTCGGCGGCCCGGATCGGCTTCAAGATCCTGGAGGACGGCAAGAAGGTGCGGACCTGCCGAAAGTGCAGTGAGGTCTTGGACGAATAGCGGGACGCTGTTCTATAGAGAATCACATTTAAACGGGATGGCCCTGAAGGATTTCCAAAGCGCAGGCGGACTGATGGTGCCAGGCTCATCGAGGGTTTGATTGATGGCTAGACTGAAAGAGTTTTACAACACGAAGGTTGTTCCCGAACTCGTCAAGGAATTCGGATACGGCAACAAGATGCAGGTTCCGGCGATGAAGAAGATCGTTGTGAATTTCGGACTCGGAGACGCGATCCAGAATGTGAAGATCCTGGATGCGGCCGCACTGGAGCTCTCCAAGATCGCCGGTCAGAAGCCTGTTATTACTAAGGCGCGCAAATCGATAGCGACGTTCAAGCTCCGCAAGGGGATGCCGATTGGCGTCATGGTCACGTTGCGGCGGGAACGCATGTACGAATTTTTTGATCGGCTGGTCAACGTAGCGCTTCCCCGAATTAGGGACTTTCGGGGGATCCCCTCAAAATCCTTTGACGGCAGGGGCAATTTTTCGATGGGCCTGAAGGAGCAGTTTATTTTTCCCGAGATCGACTACGACAAAGTCGAGAAAGTGACGGGAATGAATATTACCATCGTCACTTCGTCCAAGACGGACGAAGAGGCCAGGGCGCTTTTGAAACTGATGGGCATGCCTTTTAGAAGTTAAGTTGGGACAAAGATCTGGAGGATGGGAGATTGGCAAAGAAATCCTTAATTGCAAAGGCCAAAAGGAAAAAGAAATTCGCGGTCAGAGAGTATAATCGTTGTCCGATATGTGGCCGGCCGCGCGCGTATTTCCGTAAGTTCGATATGTGCAGAATTTGCCTGAGGAAGCGCTCTTTGATAGGAGAGCTCCCCGGTGTCATTAAAGCAAGCTGGTAGATGAGTTTTAAGGAGAAATAAAAGATGGGGATGACCGATCCAATTGCTGATATGCTGACCAGAATCAGGAACGCAAGCCGGATAAACATGAAGAGCGTGGATATCCTGCTGTCCCAGGTCAATTTCAATATTGCCAAGGTTTTGAAAAAAGCCGGTTATATCAGTGGGTTCAATGTTAAGCGCGATAATAATCAAAAGGGAATCCTGCGGATCTACCTGAAATTTACGGATGCAAAGGAAAGCGCAATAACCGGCATTGAGAGGGTAAGCCGACCGGGTCGGCGGGTTTACGTCAAAAGTGAGAAAATTCCGAAGGTGCTCAACGGGTATGGGGTTGCCATTGTTTCGACCTCGAAGGGTATTGTGACCGATAAGGAAGCCCGGGAGATGAACGTCGGGGGAGAGCTTCTCTGCAAGGTCTGGTAGGACGATCAGATAGAGGGAATCGGAGATCAATTCATGTCAAGAATCGGTAAGAAACCAATTGTTATTCCGGCGGGAGTCAAGATCAGTCGGGACAATGAAAAGATAAAGGCGGAAGGGCCCAAGGGCGCTCTTTCGTTGGCCGTGCCGTCCGATATCGCCGTGACAGTCGAAAAGGATGCGATCATCGTGTCGAGACAGGGAGAAGACCGCAAGAGCCGGTCGCTGCATGGTCTGACCAGGACGTTGATTGCCAATATGGTCACTGGCGTTAGCGCGGGCTTCCAGAAAACGCTCGAGATATCAGGTGTTGGATATCGTGCGGAGACGGCGGGCAATATCCTGAAACTCTATCTCGGATTTTCGAAACCGAAGGAGTATGAGATCCCGAAGGGCATTTCGGTGAGTATTGAGAAGCAGGTCACGATTCAGCTGGCGGGGATCGATAAGGAATTCGTTGGCAGTGTCGCATCGCAGATCAGGGCTCTCCGAAAGCCGGAACCTTACAAAGGAAAAGGTATTAAGTACCTGGGCGAGAGGATCAAACGGAAGGTCGGCAAGTCGGCTGGTTCCAAGTAGCCGGACGACCGGGGCCGTCGGTGGACGGCGGCACTTGAAAGATATGGCAAGGCAAAATTGAGCGAGGTTTGACGTGTTATCGATCAAAAAGAAAATTGACAAGGTACGGACTCAGAGAGAACGCAGGGTCAGAGGAAAGATTTCCGGAACGGAATCCAGGCCCCGGTTGTCGGTCTTTCGGACTGCGAGACATATTTATGTCCAGGCCATTGCGGACGATCTGGGCAAGACGCTCATCGCCGCTTCCACCTTGAGCGAGGAGTTGAAAAACGAACTGGCCGATGTCAAGAAGGGCGAGGCTGCCAAGAAGGTCGGCGGACTGGTTGCGAAACGGCTGCTGGAGAAGGGCATTTCGGAAGTGGTTTTTGATCGCGGCCGGTTCCTCTATCATGGCCGGGTAAAGGCCCTTGCGGACGGTGCCAGGGAAGCGGGACTGAAGTTCTAAGTCCGCTGGCACGGCAGGTCGTTGAGAACCATCAATCATCAGAAAAATATTTTCCGAGGGAAGACCATTGGATAGAGACAGAAGAGACATGGAAGAGAGTGAGCTTCTCGATCGTGTGATCACGATAAACAGAACAGCGAAGGTCGTCAAGGGCGGCAGACGCTTCCGTTTCAGCGCCGTTGTCGTGGTTGGAAACGGCAAGGGATCCGTGGGGGCCGGTTTGGGCAAGGCCAACGAGGTTCCCGAAGCGATCCGAAAGGGCACCGAAAAGGCGAAGAAGGATTTGAAGAATATCATGATCGCCGACGGTACGATCCCTCATGAGATCATCGGCCACTATGGGGCGGGGAAGGTCTTGCTGAAGCCGGCCTCGGAAGGAACCGGGCTGATCGCGGGCGGAGCCGTGCGCGCCATTCTCGAGGTCGCCGGGGTGCGAAACGTTTTGACGAAATGTCTTGGATCGCATAATCCGCATAACCTCGTAAAGGCTACCCTCGACGGTCTCCGAAAGCTTCGCGCGCCAGACGCCATTGCCGCGATGAGAGGGAAAGAGGTTACAGAAATTTAAGGGGATACGCCGTGTCGAAACAGTTAAAAATCACGCTGGTCAAGAGCAAAATCGGAAGGCCCGAGAATCAGAGGCAGATCCTGATGGGCATGGGCTTGAAAAAAACGAATCGTAGCGTTTTGCTAAACGATACACCCGAGATCCGGGGGATGATCCAGAAGGTGATTCACCTGGTCTCCGTTCAGGAAGTATGAGGATAATGGCATGGATTTAAGTCAGTTAAAACCATCTGCGGGTGCGACGAAAAAGAGAAAGCGGGTTGGACGCGGCGATGGCTCCGGTCATGGCGGCACGTCTTGCAAGGGGCACAAGGGCCAGAAGGCCCGCTCCGGCGGCAAGGTTCGGCGCGGCTATGAAGGTGGGCAGATGCCACTGTCGCGAAGACTTCCCAAGAGAGGCTTCCGAAATATCTTCAAGAAAGACGTCGTGATCGTCAATCTGGATCAGTTGAACGCTTTTGCTGAAGGTTCCGTTGTGGATCTGGCCGCTCTGGTGGATCGCGGCATCGTAAAGAAAACGGGAGAAGCCCTCAAGGTGCTCGGACAGGGGTTTGTCAAAGGGGCTCTTACACTCAAGGTCGATATGATCAGCCAGTCCGCCAAGGAGAAGATCGAGGCGGCGGGAGGAACGATCGAGGTCCTATAAGGGGTATATGCATTGATCGGCGGGTTTAAAAACATTGCGAAGATTCCCGAGCTTCAGAAGCGCATCCTGATGAGCCTGCTGCTGCTCGCCGTTTACCGGGTCGGAACCCATGTCCCGACGCCGGGCATTGACACAGTCGCCCTCGGCGCCTTCTTCAAGCAGGCGCAGGGATCGCTGCTCGGTTTTGCTGACCTGATGTCGGGGGGCGCCTTGAACCAGTTATCCGTCTTTGCCCTGGGCATCATGCCGTATATCAGCGCTTCCATCATTCTCCAGCTTTTGACGGTCGTTTGGCCGCACCTGGAGCGGCTGTCGAAGGAGGGTGAAAGCGGTCGGCGGAAGATCACGCAGTACACGCGCTACGGCACGGTGCTGTTGAGCGTTGTGCAGGGGTTCGGCATCTCGGTCGGTCTGGAGAGCATGACAAGCCCGATGGGGGCCTCGATTGTTTTGGCGCCCGGCTGGGGGTTCAGGTTAATGACGGTTATCACCCTGACGGCGGGAACGGCCTTCATCATGTGGCTCGGAGAGCAGATCACTGAGCGCGGCATCGGCAACGGGATCTCGCTGATCATTTTTGCGGGTATTGTCGCCAGAGGCCCTCAGGCGGTGTTCAATACCTTCCGGCTTTTAGCCGCCGGTGAAATGGGCATCGTCATTGCTATCTTTATCGTTGCCTTGATGTTTGCGGTCGTTGGAGTCATCGTCTTCATGGAGAGCGGTCAACGGAGAATTCCGGTGCAGTATGCCAAACGTGTTGTCGGGCGCAAGATGTACGGCGGTCAGACGACGCACCTGCCGCTGAAGATCAACTCGGCGGGCGTGATTCCCCCGATTTTCGCGTCGTCCATTATTATGTTTCCGGCGACGATCGCCAACTTCATTCCCCATCCCTGGATGAAGACGGTGTCGGGATTCCTGCACCCGGGCGGTGTGGTGTATGAACTGCTCTTCGTGGCGTTCATCATCTTCTTCTGTTATTTTTATACGGCCGTCAGCTTCAATCCGACTGACGTTGCTGAGAACATGAAAAAGAACGGCGGTTTTGTTCCCGGCATTCGTCCTGGAAAGAAAACAGCGGAATTTATCGACAGTGTCTTGACCCGATTGACCTTTGGTGGCGCGCTCTACGTTTCGGCAGTTTGTGTGCTGCCGAGTATTTTGATTAGCTCTTTTAATGTCCCCTTCTATTTCGGTGGGACGTCTCTCTTGATTATGGTGGGCGTTGCCTTGGACACAGCCGGTCAGATTGAGGCACACCTGTTAACGAGGCAGTACGAAGGATTTCTCAAAAAAGGGCGGATTGTCAAACGACGTTAAAGGTTGTCGTATCTCGTCCTTGGGGGACTGTGTGTTATGATCATCTTGAAATCTCCTCATGAGATTGAAGAGATGAAGAAAAGCGGGCGCATTGTCTCTGAGGTTCTCACCGAAATGAAAGAGATGATCCGACCGGGGATCAAGACGATCGAATTGGATCGCCGCGCTGAAGATCTGACGCGGAAAAGAGGTGCCAAACCGGCCTTCAAAGGATACAGGGGATACCCGGCATCCCTTTGCACCTCGTTGAACAGCGAGGTCGTTCACGGCATTCCGTCCAATCGAGTGGCGGAAGAGGGCGATATCCTGAGTATCGATTTCGGCGTTCTTTACAAAGGTTATTACGCCGACGCCGCTATCACCGTTGCCGTGGGGTGTGTGTCTCAGACGGCCCAGCGCTTGCTGGAGGTTACGGAAGGATCGCTTTATCAGGCGATTGACCGGGCGATGGTCGGCGGCAGATTGGGCGATATCTCGGCTGCGGTTCAAACGTTTTGTGAGACGCAGGGGTTTTCGATTGTTCGGGACTATGTCGGCCACGGCATCGGTAAGAGCCTCCATGAAGACCCGCAGATTCCGAATTTCGGCCTGTCGGGCCGCGGCATTGCCTTGAAAGCGGGGATGGTTCTCGCTATAGAGCCGATGGTAAACGAGGGGACCTACGATGTAAAGGTTCTGTCCGACGGGTGGACAGTCGTTACCGCAGACGGCAAGCTGTCGGCTCATTTTGAGCATACAGTCGCGATAACGGACGGTGCACCCATCATCCTGACGCAAACGATGTGAGGGCCGGTTCGTTTGGGGGAGATTTAGAAAGGGATATATGGCGAAAGAGGATTCCATAGAGGTCGAGGGGGCGGTGATTGAAACCCTTCCCAATGCCATGTTCAGAGTGGAGCTCGAAAACGGGCACCGGGTGCTCGCGCATATATCGGGAAAGATGAGAATGCATTTCATTAAGATTCTTCCGGGTGACAAGGTGACCGTGGAATTGTCTCCTTATGATCTCTCGCGAGGGCGAATCATTTACAGGTCAAAGTAAGACAGGGAGTGGGATCGTGAAAGTTAGGTCTTCAATCAAAAAGATATGCGATAAATGCAAGATCATTAAGAGACGTGGCGTCGTGCGGGTTATATGCGATAATCCGAAGCATAAACAGCGTCAGGGATAAGAGATCGTTTATTCCACAGGAGGTTTTCAGTGGCAAGAATTGCGGGTGTTGATTTAGCGAAAAATAAGAGAATGGAAATCGCCATGACCTATATCTACGGCATCGGTCGGTCGAAGGCGCAAGAGATTCTCAGAGAAGCCGGCGTGGATTTCGCAAAGAAGACGGATGATCTGTTGGATTCGGAGCTCAATGCGATTAGAACAATCATTGACCGGGATCATAAAGTTGAGGGGGATTTGAGGCGTGAACTGTCCATGTCCATCAAGCGACTAATGGACGTTGGAACCTATCGGGGCCTCCGACACCGCAAAGGATTGCCCGTCAGAGGTCAGCGGACGCGCACCAATTCGAGAACGAGAAAAGGTCCACGGAGAGCGATTGCAGGGAAGCGCAAGTAATCAGAAATGAGTTTACGGAGGGTCATGTTCCATGGCAATGCCGAAAGGTAAAAAGGGAAAAAAGAGGGAAAAGAAGCACATCACTGAAGGTGTTGCCCACATTCAGTCCACTTTCAATAATACGATTGTGACAATCACGGATATGACTGGCAATGTCGTGTCGTGGTCGTCGTCTGGCTCTCAGGGATTCAAGGGATCTAGAAAAGGCACGCCCTTTGCGGCGCAGATGGCGGCTGAAGGGGCCGTTAAAAAGGCGCTTGAGCACGGGATGCGTAATGTCCAAGTTTACGTTAAAGGGCCGGGGTCCGGTCGCGAGTCCGCGCTGCGGTCGTTGCAATCCGCGGGGCTCACGATCAGTGTCATTCGAGATGTGACGCCCGTTCCCCATAACGGCTGCCGTCCCCCGAAACGAAGAAGGGTATAGCCGTTCAGAATGGCGCTATCGTGACGGCTGCGCCAGGGTGGACGGGATTTCATAGTTTTTAATATCTGGAGGAATTAAATTGGCAAGGTATCGAGAGTCATTGTGCAGGTTGTGCCGCAGTGAAGGGATAAAGCTATTCGCCAAGGGTGATCGCTGCTACACAGAGAAGTGCGCATTCGAACGTCGGGGCTACGCCCCCGGAGAGCACGGTCAGAGTCGTCGGAAGAATTCCGATTACGGTGTTCAGCTGAGAGAAAAACAGAAACTCAAAAGAATGTTTGGTTTGCTGGAACGGCAGTTTAAACTCTATTTTGAGAAAGCGGATCGCCAAAAAGGCGTCACAGGAACCAATCTTCTGATCCTCCTGGAGAGACGACTCGACAACGTGGTATTTAGAATGGGTTTTGCCAGTTCTCGCGCTGAAGCCAGACAATTGGTCATGCACAGCCACTTTGCGGTTAATGGTAAAAAGGTCAATATCCCTTCCTACTTGGTCGAGGCGGGTAGCGTGATAGAGGTCAGAGAGAAGAGCAGAAAAATGACCCGTATCCTTGAAGCGCTCGATACCGTAACGCGGCGGGGTCTTCCTCAGTGGCTTGAATTGGACAAGGATAACTTCCGTGGCGTGCTGAAAGCACTGCCGACCCGAGAAGAGTTGACCATGCCGATTCACGAACAGCTGGTCGTCGAGCTTTATTCTAAGTAGAATTAATTACCGCAGATAAGGAAGGAACATGCAAAAAAATTGGCGAAGCCTGATCAGACCGAAGAAGATAGAGGTTGATGAAAAAACCCATAGTCGCGCTTATGGGGAATTTACCATTCAGCCCCTTGAAAAGGGATTTGGCATAACGCTTGGCAATTCGCTCCGGAGGGTGCTGTTATCCTCTATCCGGGGCGCCGCCATTGTTTCGGTGAAGTTCGATGGCGTGCTGCATGAATTTTCTACAATCCCCGGTGTAAAAGATGACGTAACGGATATCATCCTCAATCTGAAGGGGGTGAGGGTCAAGCTACACCAGGATGCCCCGAAGATGATTCACCTCGATGTTTCCAAACCCGGCGTCGTTACCGCAGGGGATATTCAAACAGATGGAAACATTGAAATTATGAATCCGGATCATTATATTGCGACCGTTTCTTCCAAGGCCCATCTTAAGGCCGATTTGATGGTTAAGATGGGGAAGGGCTATTCGCCAGCGAAGATGGAGCGGGATCCCGATCAGCCGGAAGGCACCATCAACATCGATGCGATTTTTTCTCCCATCAAGAAGGTAACCTATACCGTTACCCATGCGCGTGTCGGACAGATTACCGATTATGATCGTTTGATCCTTGAAGTCTGGACGGATGGCAGCGTTACGCCTGAAGATGTGATTGCCTACGCCGCTAAAATTCTGAAAGAGCAGTTGGATGTCTTCATCAATTTCGAGGAAATCCTGGAAGAGGAAAAGCATGGCGAGATTGAGGAGAAGGGCAAGATCAACGAGAACCTGCTTAGAAGTGTCGATGAATTGGAACTTTCGGTTCGTTCGGCCAACTGTCTGAAGAATGCAGGCATCAATCTCATCGGGGAACTGGTTCAAAAATCTGAGGCCGAGATGCTGAAAACCAAGAATTTTGGCCGAAAGTCTCTCAATGAGATTAAAGAGATTCTCTCCGAAATGGGTCTCGGTCTCGGCATGAAAATCGAGGGACCACCGTGGACCAAGGGCGAGAAAACGAAATCCAGGGAAGACGCTTAATCAAACGACATTGAATTGCTTGTCTGAAAGGAAGGTTTAATATACATGCGTCATAGAAATTCCGGAAGGAAGCTGGGAAAGACATCTGACCATAAAAAGGCGATGTTGAGAAATATGGTGACTTCCTTTTTGAAAGAAGAAAAGATTATTACGACCGATGCCAAGGCCAAGGAGTTGCGTGGTGTGGCTGATAAGATGATCACCCTCGGCAAAGCCGGTACACTGCATGCCAGACGGCAGGCTGAGTCCTATATCCGGGTGAAGGATACCACGAAGAAGCTCTTTGACGAGATTGCTCCGCGATTTGCAGATCGCAACGGTGGTTATACCCGTATCGTGAAGGTGGGTAATCGGGTTGGAGACAGTGCGGCCATTTCGATGATCGAACTGGTTGTCAAGGCAGAGGACAAGAAGCCGAAGGCCACCAAGGACAAGGCCGCCAAGAAGGCGCCGGTGAAGAAAGCGGCCGAACAGGAAAAGGAGTAGCGTCACTTCTTTTCACAACCGCTATTGATTGGCCGCTGGATTGAGAAAAATGGCCGGGTACTTCAGGTTGAGTGCCCGGCTTTTTTAATGCGCATTCGGTGAGGCGCAGCGCCTTTCCGCCAGGTCGGGCTAAACAGTCATTCCGTCTGTGCGTCTCTACATGTGACTAAATCGCCGGAGCAATAATGATGACGATGACCAGGCGCCCCAATGCATCATCAGCCCACGCGGTATCGTCGTTCCTGGCCTCGATCGAGACGCGGGGTATGCGACTGGATCTTGAGCCGCTGCGCCTCATTTTGAAGCGTCTCGGTGATCCGCATCGGATGATACGGTCCGTTCTTGTGGCGGGTACCAATGGCAAGGGATCGACGGCGGCGATGCTTGCCTCGATCCTCTCGGAAGCCGGTCTCCGCGTCGGGCTCTATACCTCCCCCCATCTGATCGACTTCAGGGAACGCATCCGGATCAACGGAGAGATGGTTACATGGGACGAACTGCGCGATCTTCTCGATGAGGCAATGCCATGTCTCGATGACGCAACAACCTACTTCGAATTCGCGACGATTGCCGCCTTCCTCCTTTTTCGGCGGCGACGCGTGGATGTTGCCGTATTGGAGGTGGGCATGGGAGGACGGCTGGATGCAACCAATGTGGTCAATCCGGACGTATCCATTATCACCAATATTTCTCTAGAACACGGGCAGTACCTGGGGCATACGCTGGCGGCTATCACCCGTGAGAAAGCTGGTATCATTCGGGAAGACGGCGTTTGCATAACCGCCTCCGGCCATTCAAAGGTACTAGCGACTCTGCGGGACATTTGCGAAGAACGCCATGCAACCCTTTTGCGCGTTGGTGGCAAGATAAGGGCTTTGCGGAACCTCCCGGAAGGCACCTTTACCTATTCGGGATTGATGCATCGCCTGTCCGGGCTGGCCCTTCCACTTAGAGGCAGACATCAGCTCCGGAATGCCGCGACGGCCTTGCTCGCCGCAGAGGTTTTGTCTCAAAGAGGACTTCCCCTCGATGAAGAGGTTCTCAGACGCGGCCTGGCAAAGACGCAGTGGGCGGGCCGCTTGGAGCAGCTGTTGGAACAGCCCCGCCTGATAGTGGACGGCGCCCATAATCCCGCCGGAACAGCCGTTTTAGCGGATGCCCTGCGTCATGATTATTCTTACCGCCGGTTAATTCTGATTGTCGGGATTCTGAAAGACAAGGCCGTTGGTACGATGCTCCGAAGGTTGGCGCCGTTGGCGTCTCTGCTGATCCTTACGGGGCTTGAGACGCAACGGAGTCAAGATCCGGAAATCCTTGCCGCCGCAGCCCGACCTTACGCACAACGCATAGTTGTTAAAAAAAAGACGGAGGCGGCCTTGGCGTATGCCCTGACGGAGGCAGGTTCTGAAGACCTCATTTGCGCAGCAGGCTCGTTGTTTCTGGTTGGAGAAGTTAAAAAAATAATTCAGCAAAGAGACGCCAAGAGCTTGTTCGCAAATAACATTACCTGAGATCGCGCCTAATTTTTTCAGGATCGGTTGGGCAAAACCGCAGGCGTATCAGCGCTACGTTTAGGATTTTGCGATTAAGACACAGAAAAAGATAACGTGAACAAGGGATGCGGGATGGTAAGGTTCGTTAAATTAACTGTTGCCGCATCGCGTCGATTCCTGCTATGTTCTCTGCGGTTTTGAAGAAATTTCCCTGTAAAGAGATGCCCTTGATGAAATCTTCTGTCAAACATTATTTTTGCCTGGCCGTCGTTTTGGGGTGTCTTCTGATGACATTCGCCTGCGTCAGCTGGGGTGCCGATAGCCTCATTAAGGAAGATGACGACGCAGTCAAAACAAAAAACACGCCTCTCGCAGACAGGCAGATTCAGGGTCCCATCGATATCAAGGCGGATCGATTGGAGTACGACCATGAAAAGGACACCTACTACGCTTCGGGAAACGTGGTCATCAATTTTACGGATGGTTTCCTGTTTGCTGAAAATGTCGTTGTCAACAAGACAACTGGCGATACGGAGGCCTCTGGTCACGTCTATATCAGCGACCAGGGGGATACTTTGGAAGGAGACAAGGTTCGATTCAATCTCAATACGAAGACGGGCTTGACCTTGAACGGGAAGGCCTTCCTTGCCGAAAACCACGTTTATCTCACGGGCGCGACGATCGAGAAAAAGGGGCCGCAGACCTATTTCTTAAAGGATGCGACCGTTACCACCTGTGACAGCCATAAGTCCCCGTGGAAGTTTACGGCGCGTGAATTGGACGTTACTGTCGAGGGATACGGAACCCTCAAGGGGGGCACCTTTCAGGTAAACGACTGGCCTATTGTCTATGCCCCGTACATGGTCTTTCCCGCGAAGACAAAGAGGCAGACGGGCCTCTTGCCGCCGACCGGGGTCTCATACTCCGATACGAATGGTTTTGATATGGAGGTTCCTTTCTTCTGGGCCATTTCAGAGGATATGGACGCCACCTTTTATCAGCGGGTTATGAGCAAGCGGGGATGGAAGGAAGGAGTTGAATTCCGCTATTACCCCTCCAGGGACACCTTCGGCACATGGTATGGAGATTTTCTCAGCGATGGCAAAGAAGTCACCGGCGCCGAGGATGGGCTTTATCGAGATTGGACGGGAACCCACAACCGATGGTCCTATTTCGGGAACCACCAGACAACCTTCAGCTCCGGCTTTTATCTCCGGATGGATCTGGCGAAGGTCTCCGATCACTGGTATTTCAGGGATTTCTCGAACAATAATTATTATCTCCAGAATTATTCCAAAGATGAATCGATGAAGTTCCAGCACGTCTCCTTTTTGGGGGATCAATCCCTTGCTGCGCTGGACTCCACCGCCCGGATCGTCAAGGACTGGTCGCTGTACAATCTAACGATTCTAACGCGCTATACCGACAATCTCTCCACAGCCTCTAACGATGCAACCCTTCAGTATTACCCGCAGATCACCTTCACGGGTATTCGCCAACCTCTCTTCGGGACCCCATTGAACTTTGACCTGGCCTCCTCCTATTTGTATGCCTATCGCAACGAGGGGCAAAAGGGGCATGTTGTTGAGGTGGCCCCGACCCTGTCACTGCCGGTCAGCTTTGGGGACTATCTGCAATTGACGCCATCCGTCGGCTTTACGGAAACCGCCTGGGAAGCCAAGGGTGGCGGTGAAGACAACAATCACGGCCGGTCTCTCTATACCTTGGGACTCTATACTGCTACGGAAGTTGAGCGGATCTTCCCAGTTCGAATCGGCTCGATTGAGAAGATCAAACATGCCATTAGACCGGAAATCACCTATGCCTACCGGCCCAATGTCACGCAGAACGTTCCGGACTTTGTGCCGGTGCTCTCGGAGATGAATGCCTTGACCTATGCCTTGTCCAACTACCTGACCGCCAAGATAAAGCAAGGAGGCGACTACCGCTACATCGAATTCCTGAGATTCAAGGTTTCTCAGACCTATAACATAACCGAGGTTCGCGATCCGGATCCGCAAAAAGATCGGAGACGCTTCAGTGGCGTCGATGTCGAGGCTGATGTCCTGCCCGGCCAGTACGTCTCGCTACGTTCTGAGATGACCTATGATCCTAATAACGGAGCGTGGAAGCGTTTCAATCATGACATCAGCCTCAAAGACGATCGCGGCGATTCGGCGTCTATCGGATACCGCTATACCCAAGATCAGCTCAAGTCCTTGAATTTGAATCTCAAGACACGGGTCAGCCGGAAGATAGATCTCCTCTATCTCCTGCGTAAAAACCTCTATGAGGATAAAACCCTAGAGCAGGCCTTCGGCCTGGATTACAAACAGCAATGCTGGTCGGCGCTGTTGAGCTATTCGGAACTCGACAATGATCGCAGGATCATGGTAACCTTTACACTACTGGGTATCGGCAAGATCGGCCAGGTAGAGGCGAAGCCCGCGAGTGTTTTTGGCAGAAGTGGAAATGAGTCGAACTAAGCATCCTGGACATTTGAAGGTACTGGAAGAATTTTTTCTCTTGACAAAAAAAGACGGATTACGTAATTTACCCCTTTAACTCAAGGGTAAGGTGGCACGATGAAGACGTTCATTGCAAAAAAGGAAGAAGTCGAAAGAGATTGGTTTGTCGTTGACGCTGAAGGCAAGGTGCTCGGTAGGCTGGCGAGCGAGATTGCGCGGCGGCTGCGCGGCAAACACAAACCCGTTTATACGCCGTATACCGATACCGGCGATTTCATTGTGGTCGTCAATGCGGACAAGATATCGCTTACGGGCAAGAAATTGTCGGACAAGCTTTATCATCACCATTCAGGTTATCCGGGTGGAATCAAATCGATAACGGCGGGGAAATTGCTCCAGACGAAACCGGAGGATCTGTTGCGGACAGCGGTCAAGGGAATGCTCCCGAAGAACACACTCGGTCGGGCCATGTTGAAAAAATTGAAGATCTACAAGGGCAACGGTCATCCTCACGAGGCCCAGGTTCCCAAGACGCTGGACATTTAATACAGAACGTTTCACCTATCCGGCAAGAAAGGATTGAATAACGGTCGATGACAACGGCAGAAAAGACAATGACGGAAAAGAAATTTTACGCGACGGGAAAGAGGAAAACCTCTATTGCGAGGGTCTGGATGAAAGAGGGTAGCGGTCAGGTCCAGGTCAACAAAAAGAGTGTCGAAGACTATTTCTGTAGAGAGAGCCTCAAGCGGCTTATCAATCAGCCCCTGGAGATCACCGGGAAAAAAGGAAAATTCGATCTCTATATCAATGTCCAGGGCGGCGGTATTACCGGCCAGGCGGGGGCCGTCAAACAGGGCATTTCAAAGGCCCTGGTCGAATTCGATCTTGATCTGAGACCGGTCTTGAAAAAGGCGGGTTTTTTAACCCGCGATTCACGCATCAAGGAAAGAAAGAAATACGGTCAGCCCGGAGCGAGGAAGAGATTCCAGTTCTCGAAACGTTAACCATACTGGGCTTAAAAGGGGGCTTTGGCCTCCTTTTTTATGTCTGGAGGAAGACATGCTGAAGGTAGGTATTTACGGCGGTAGCGGTTACACAGGCCAGGAACTCCTGCGGCTTCTGCTCAGACATCCTGAAGCGAAGGTTCTGGTCACCACGTCAAGGCGCTACAAGGGGACGCCGGTTTCCCAGATCTATCCGGCTCTTGAAGGTTTGACCGATCTGGCATTCACTGATGCCGCGCCCGAAGAGCTTGTCGGCAAGGTCGATATCGTTTTTTCCTGTCTGCCTCACGGGGATGCGATGTCGGTCATTCCGGAGTTTATCAAGGCGGGGCAGCGGGTGATCGATTTGAGCGCTGATTACCGTTTGCGTGATCTCAGCCGCTACGAGCGAACCTACAACAAGCACACCTCGCCGGAACTCCTGAAACAGGCGGTTTATGGACTTCCAGAGATTCACCGTACTGAAATCAAATCGGCGGTCTTGGTCGCCAATCCGGGCTGCTATCCGACGAGCGCTATTCTGGGACTGGCCCCGGCCCTCAAGGCAGCGCTGCTTGACGAGGCCTCCATTATCATCGATTCCAAGTCTGGTGTAAGCGGCGCGGGACGCGAGCCAAAGACGGGCTCGCTCTTTTGCGAGGCCAATGAGGGCTTCAAAGCGTATAACGTTCTGAAGCATCGCCATAGTCCCGAGATGGAGCAGGAGCTTTCCGGGATTGCCGGCTCGGAGATTCGTATTTCCTTCGTGCCGCACCTTCTACCTGTGAATCGTGGCATCCTGACTACCATGTATGCGACGCTGCAAACGGATATATCAACGCCTGATTTGATCGACATCTATCAGGAGTTTTATCGCGACGAGCCCTTTGTCCGCGTCTATCGCGAAGGCAACTATCCGAGTATTTCTTCAGTGAGGGGAACCAATTACTGCGACATTGGCCTGATGGCCGACAAGAACACGAAGCGGATTGTAATCGTTTCAGCTATTGACAATCTGGTGAAGGGCGCGGCCGGGCAGGCGGTTCAGAACATGAACATCATGACGGGCCTGAAAGAAACGACCGGCCTGGAGATGATTGCTGCCTTTCCGTAATCAGCGAGCACACCTATGACCCTGAAAATCCACAATACCCTGACGAGGCGCAAGGAAGTCTTTGTCCCGGTTCAGGAAGGCAAGGTCGGAATGTATGTCTGCGGCGTGACGGCCTACGATATGTGCCATGTCGGTCATGCCCGCTCCGCCGTTGTCTTCGACGTGATCGTTCGCTATCTCAAGTACAGGGGATACACCGTCGAACTGGTCAAGAATTTTACCGATGTCGATGACAAGATCATCGCGCGAGCCAATGCGGAAAAGACGACAATTCGCGAAATCTCGGAACGGTATATCGCCGAGCACAACCAAGATATGGATGATCTGTGCATCGAGCGGCCGACGCACACGCCGAAGGCCACCGACTATATCCCGGAGATGATCGCTCTCATCGAAACCCTTTTGAATAAGGGGCTGGCCTATGTGGTGGACGGCGATGTGTACTATGCCGTCGAGGCCTTCCCTTCATACGGCAAGCTTTCCGGGAGAAACCTGACGGACATGTCCGCCGGGGCGCGCGTGGACGTCGATGACCGAAAGCGCAACCCCTTTGATTTCGCATTGTGGAAGGCGAGCAAGGAAGGGGAACCTTGGTGGGAAAGCCCGTGGGGTCAGGGACGCCCGGGATGGCATATCGAGTGCTCCGTGATGAGCCAGAAGCTCCTCGGCGATACCTTCGATATTCACGGCGGCGGCGAGGACTTGGTCTTTCCGCATCACGAAAACGAGATCGCGCAGTCGGAGGGCGCCAACGGCAAGCCCCTGGCCAAATACTGGCTGCATAACGGTTTCATCAAGATCAACAGCGAGAAGATGTCGAAGTCGCTCGGCAATGTCTTTACCATTCGCGATATCCTGAAACAGTACCATCCGGAGGTTGTTCGCTTCTTCTTCCTGCAGGGTCACTATCGCAGCGCGCTGGATTTCTCCGACGAATCCCTCTCCGAGGCAAGAGCCGGGATGGAGCGGTGTTATTCGACCCTGCGCCGCATCGACGCGCTGAAATCCGTAAAACCCGCGCCGGACAAGGCACCGGCGCCGAAGGAGCAGGAACTCGCGCAGAAGGTGGCCGAACTTCCGGCGAAGTTCACCGAGTCCATGGACGACGATTTCAACACCGCCCGCGTGCTGGGCTATCTCTTCGATGTCGTCCGCATGATCAACGGGCTTGTAGGTGAAGAGGGGGGCAAGGTGACGCCGACCCTGATGGTCACGCTGGAAGCCGCCCGCAAGGCCCTTCTGGAAACGGGCCGGGTACTAGGTCTCTTTCATGAAGACCCCGAGCAGTACTTCCTCAAGGATCGCGACCGCGAAGCGATGAAGCTGGGTCTGGATGTCCGCGCTATCGAAGCGCTCATCGGCGAGCGCGTGCGGGCAAGGACTGAAAAGAATTGGCAACGGGCGGATCAGATTCGTGTAGAGTTGGCCGAAAAACGGGTCATTCTGATGGATTCCCCGCAGGGGACGACCTGGCGCATACAATAAGAGGGTGAACAGTAAATAGTAAACAGTAAATGGTGAAAGACAAGAAAGGCACTGCGATTGAATATCCAGTGCCTTTTTTTAATCTTTTACTGTTGACTGTTAACCGTTCACTATTTACTGTCGTTAAGCCTTATACAGCCACTTGCAGGGCTTTGAGATCAGGTTGCGCGTATCGACGATCGGGACCTTGTACGAGGTCAGATCCATCGCCTTGTAAGTGTCGTGTGCGGTCGCGATGAGGAAGAGGTCGTATTTTCCGGAGACCGCTGCAGATTTTCGGCCCGCAAAATGAGGAAACTCACGCGAAAATGGGATCTCCGGCAAATAGGGGTCATTATAGGACACCTTGGCCCCGAGCGCTTCTAGTTTCTCAAGAAGGCGATAGGATGGCGATTCTCGGCAGTCGTCCACGTTGGCCTTATAGGCCAGGCCGAGCATCAGGATTTTTGCACCCTTGACCTGCTTGCCGCAGTCGTTTAAGGCCGTCATAACCTTCATGACCACGTAGTCCGGCATGCTGGTATTGATCTCACCTGCCAGTTCGATGAACTTTGTGCTGAATTCGTATTCACGCGCCTTCCACGTCAGATAGAAGGGATCGATGGGGATGCAATGTCCCCCGAGTCCCGGTCCCGGATAGAAGGCCTGGAAACCGAAGGGCTTCGTGTTGGCCGCTGCGATGACCTCCCAAATGTCGATGTTCATCTTATCGAAGAGCATCTTCAGTTCGTTGACCATGGCGATATTGATGGCCCGATAAATATTCTCCAGAAGCTTGGCGGACTCGGCTACACGCGTGGAAGAGACGGGAACCGTGCGATCCACGATATTCTCGTACAATGCCTTGGCCGCCGCCAGGCAATCTTTTGTATAGCCTCCTACGATCTTCGGGATGGTGCGGATGCTGAAATCCCTATTGTTCGGGTCTTCCCGCTCCGGGGAGAACGCCAGCTGGAAATCCTTTCCCGCCTTGAGTCCGCCGGCTTCCAGAATTTCCCTCACGTCGCCGTCCGTAGTGCCCGGATAGGTTGTCGATTCCAGGATGATAAGCTGCCCCTTGCCCAGATATTTTGCGATTGTCTTCGCCGTCTCGAAGACGTAGGTCATATCGGGTTCGCGGTATTTGTTAAGCGGCGTCGGCACCGCAATGATGACGCAGTCCATCGCCTTGAGCTTGCTGAAATCATAGGTTGCCGCAAAGTTTGGATTGCCGTGGAGTGCAGCGACATCGATGTGCCGGATATAGCTCTTTCCTTTGTTCAGGGCATCGATCTTGTTTTTGTCGATGTCGAAACCCATCACTTTGAAGCCTGCCTTGCAAAAGGCCAAAACAAGCGGCAGGCCGACGTAGCCCAACCCCACGACACCGATGGCGGCTTTCTTGGCGGTAATCTTTTCCAGCAGGGGAAGGGATTTCTTGGCGGCTTTTCGCGCTTTCTTTTGGGAGGCGGTTGAAAGACTCTTGGCAGACGTACGACTCATATTGCGGATCTCCTTTGTATAAGTTGACTTCTTGCAGGGATTTGTCTCTTTAGCACGGAGAAGGCCGCAAGATCAAGATCCCTGTCTGATGATGCTTTGGAGGCGTTTTAACACAGTGCATTCGTTGCACCTTTCGTCTATCGGCAATTCTGACAGATGTCTTTAGCAGGCTGTTGAAAAAGGCTCGGAGCGCCTTGTCTCTGAGCCTTTTTCAACACCCTGCATAATGAGGGTTCTCAACACCCTGTCTGCAGGCATAGGCGTTATGTTGAGTTGGCCGCAAATGCAGTAAAATCAATGAAACAACAAAATTGTATTAAAATAGTGATGTTAAATGACAAAATTGTATTGACTTGGCGGCGGCCGGGTGGTAGCACAATCGGCAATACATTGCCGTTTGCCGAGCCGATATGAACCGAAACGCCATCTCCAACGAGGACATAGAAAGAAAGACCCTGCTCATCCTGAAAATACTGAACGACAGCCGGGAGCCGATCGGTGCTCGTCTCATAGCCAGACGCATGCAGGAACAGGGTGTCGCCATGAGCGAGCGAACCGTTCGCTACCATCTTCGGTTGATGGATGAAAGGCGGTTGACCACTCTGATTGGTCGCCGTGACGGTCGGGTCATAACCGATCTAGGGGCCAACGAAATCGAAGATGCCCGCGTCCACGACAAGATTGCTTTCGCGATCACGCGGATCGAGACACTCGCGTTTCGGACCGATTTCGATCCCCAATCCTGCATAGGGGCGCTACCCGTCAATGTGTCCATGTGTCCGAAGGAGGACTTTCCTGCCTTTCTCGATGCCATGATGCCGGCCTTCGATCACGGTCTGTGCGTCAGTGAACTTGTCGCCGTTGCACCCGAGGGAGAACGTCTAGGAGACGTCCATGTGCCTTCGGGTAAAATAGGATTGGCGACGGTTTGCAGCATCGTCATTAACGGGGCGCTTCTAAAGTTCGGCATTCCGGTAGATCCCAGGTTCGGTGGGATTCTGCAAATCAAAAATGAAGCGCCCTTGCGCTTCTCGGAACTGATCTACTATTCGGGGTCTTCCCTGAACCCCTCCGAGGCCTTTGTGCGTGCGAAGATGACGTCAGTAAAGGAGGTCATTGCACGGGGGCAAGGCAAGATCCTGGCTAACTTCCGGGTCATTCCCGCCATCTGCCGCGGTTTGGCGGAGGAGGTTTTAACGGCTCTTTCCGGCGCCGGCATTGGTGGCGTTTTGTGCCTCGGCAAGGCGGGCGAGGCCGTTTGTGAGATTCCCGTGGAGATGAACAAGCTCGGCATGGTCATGACCGACGGGTTGAATCCGGTCGTTTGCGCCCAGGAGGCCGGAATTGAATCGATCAATTATGCGATGTCCACCATGATGGACTATGCCGCATTAACGAGTATCCGAAAAATCGTCAAAGTCGGAAAACGTTCCGGTGGCGGAGCGAAGAAAAAAACAGACGTCAGAGAAAAATAACGAAAGGAGTTCAGTTATGTCAGTCATCAAAGAAGTCATTGCCAAAGTAAAAAGACAGGATGCGGATCAACCGGAATTTCAGCAGGCGGTTGTCGAGGTGCTCGAGACCCTGGAGCCCACCGTCAAACGCTATCCGGAACTCGCCAAGGCGAAGATTTACGAACGCGTCGTCGAACCCGATCGCGTCATCATGTTCCGCGTGCCCTGGCTGGATGACAAGGGTGAAATCCAGGTCAACCGCGGGTTCCGCGTACAGTTCAACAACGCCATCGGTCCCTATAAGGGCGGTCTGCGCTTCCATCCCTCAGTCAATCTGAGCATTCTGAAGTTTCTAGGGTTTGAGCAGATCTTCAAAAACGCTCTCACCACGTTGCCGATGGGCGGGGGCAAGGGCGGCTCCGATTTCGATCCCAAGGGAAAGTCGGACAACGAAGTCATGAAATTCTGCCAGTCGTTCATGCGCGAACTCTTTCGCCATATCGGCGCCGATGTGGATGTCCCGGCCGGTGATATCGGCGTGGGCGGTCGCGAGATCGGTTACATGTATGGTTACTACAAGAAGATCCGCAACGAGCATACCGGCGTACTCACGGGTAAGGGTCTGGATTTCGGCGGCAGCCTGATTCGTCCGGAAGCGACCGGCTACGGTCTGGTCTATTTCGTGGCCGAGATGCTGGCCACCCGTAATCAGGATTTCAAAAACAAGGTGGTTGCCATCAGCGGTTCGGGCAATGTGGCCCAGTATGCCGTTGAAAAGGTGCTCCAGTTGGGTGGCAAGGTCATTACGCTGTGCGATTCAAGTGGAACGATCGTTGATGAGGAAGGTATCTCTGCCCATAAACTGGACTACGTCATGGATCTGAAGAATGTTCGCAGAGGCCGGATCGCCGAGTATGCGGACAAGTATAGTTGCGCCTGCTTCCCCAGCAAGAGTGTCTGGGACGTCATCAAGGAAAAGGGCCTGAAGGTGGATATCGCCCTGCCCTGCGCCACGGAAAATGAGATCAACGGCGCGCATGCCAAGGCACTGGTCGAGGCCGGGTGTTACTGCGTGGCCGAAGGCGCCAACATGCCGTCAACGCCAGACGCCGTCAAGGTCTACCAGGAGAACAAGTTCCTCTATGGTCCCGGCAAGGCCGCCAACGCGGGTGGCGTTGCAACCTCCGGTCTGGAGATGACGCAGAACAGCATGCGGCTGTCGTGGACCCGCGAAGAAGTGGATCAGAGGCTGCTTCTCATCATGAAGAGCATCCACAAGTCCTGCGTAGAGGCCTCCGAGGCGAACGGTCGAAAGGGCGACTATGTGATGGGCGCCAACATCGCCGGCTTCCTCAAAGTGGCGAAGTCCATGCTGGCTTACGGTGTGGTGTAAGTTTTGAATCGGTGGAGAGTGGGATCGGTAACGATCTGCTCTCCACCGATCGTTTTGAGTTCTGAGTTTAAAGTTCGGAGTTCAAGGTACTTCTTGTCACTCGTGAATCGTCACTTTTTCCCTTCCTGATAGCAGATGACCTGCTGAGACAGGATATCCGATTTCAGATAGACCTCTTCTCCCTCCAGATCGCAGACCTGAACACAATCCTCATAACGACCGTCTTCCGGGATTAGATCCCACAATTTGTTGGGATGTGCGGCAAACCATTCACTGTTGAACAGCGCCTTGCCCTGTATTGAAAAGATGGCGACGTAGAAGATGTCTGTTTCGACGAGATCCTGGAAAAAGTGGGTACCGAAGGACAACTCCGGCAGCAGGCTGCCGCTCTGGTATTCCAGTTCGACCATGGCCGTCACCTGATTGATTTCGGAGAACCGGACCGGCACGCCAAGCGACGGCGTTGTCGTTCCCCAGCGGCCGGGGCCAACAAGGAGGGTCGGCAGTTCGTTTCGGTCCAGAATCTGGCGGTTCAATTTTCCGATGAGCCGTGCGATATCATGCTTTTCATATAGATTCAGTTCGTTGTAGCGTTTGGGATTCACATAAATGATTCGCTTGATTGGCTGCGAGATGCTACCGCCCATGAAGTTTCCTTCTGATTTGAATAGAATGTTCTTCTTGGCCACATGGGTCGGCAGCGTCACATCCTGCTGCTGCCCCTTGGTTTGGAGCGGGCGGCACTGAACGAGATTGATCCGGTATGCGCTGTCCCCGGTGAAGTTCAGAGTGAATTCGATATCGACCGGGTAGTGATATTTCTCTTCGAGCACCTTCAGGATGGCGTTCATATCGTGGGTAAAGGGACCTTCAGAGAGGAAACGGTCGAAGGTCAGAACCCAGTGCGGTTCGGATGAAATGCCCCGCTCCCGCTGCTTTTCGGCGGTTTCCACATCCCAGCTTCCGAGTACCTCCATATCGATACCGATATCCTGAGCAAGCAGTTCTTCCAGGGACATGGCTTCCAACTGGTTGGATTCGGTGTTGAGCAGATCGACTTCATGCTGGGAAAACCGCCGGACCTCCGCAATCCCGGCTTGAGGTCGCAGAAGGGGCGCGTCAAGGGCGACGACCCTGGGGTAATCATTTTCTAACCGGTTGACGGCCCGCGTTCCTAATCCGAGAACCAGCCGCACCATGCCGGCCTTGGGGTCGAGATTGTTTTTCCAGACGAAGGTATTGAAGGAGAAGCCGACTCCTGCCAAATCGGGGAAGAAGAAGTGTTTGCGATAGGAGCCCGAAACGCGCTGAACGAGCAGGGACATCTGTTCATCCTGCTGATCCAGGCCTCTCTGAAGACGATAGGCCAGGGCGTCCTCATTCATCGTGCTGGCGTAAACGCGACGGACATATTCGACAAAACGTTGAAAACGTTCCTCAGGCGAACCCTGATTGACACAGAAGAGGCTCTCGTATTTTCCGGCAAAGGCATTTCCGAAGGCATCTTCCAGAAAACTGCTGGAGCGGATGATGATCGGCGACTGACCGAAATATTCGATGATGCGCCAGAGCTGCTCCTTGATTTCGTCCGGAAACTCCCCGTGGAGCATTTCGTCCGAGAGGATCCGTCCCGCCTCGAAAAAGCCTTCCTTGGTTCTCTGCTCCATACGTAGCTTCCACCACCCGTTTTCGACGAGATAGGTGTAGAAGACATCCGAACCGATGTAGAAAGAGTCGTGCGGCTCCAGCAGATCATTCCAGTTTCTGGAGGCGTCCTGGCACAAAAGTTTTCGCGATATCAGCATGCCGGCGGATTTCCCGCCGATATAGCCGGTCCCGATCAGTCTGGATTTGATTTCCAGAAGATCCTCGAGCGTAAAGGCCTTTTTGGCCAAATCGAGGATGCGGTCTTCCCGGCCGATCATGATCTGACAGAGCCGGTCGATCATCTTTGTCTTTCTGGCGGCGGCTGCGTTGTTTTTCACCAGTTCATCCGCCTCCAGAAAAAGCCTGTCCCAGAAATCCAGATTTCGTTTGGCCAATTCAGTTTCCTTGCCGGACAGGTAAGTAAAGAACCGGGTTGCATCGATGCTGCTGGTGCAGGGGGCAAAGCGGTCCTCGACCCGCATGTGCGGCAGAAACATCGTTGAAGAATAGCGGTGCCACACCTTCAGGGGGTGGATGTAGAGCGTATTGTCGGGGTTGTAGACATCGATGAGAACCTGAGTCGTTTCGCGAATCCGTGCCACGGTTTTGAAGGAATGGCTGTCGCGCAGGATGGAGAAGTAGGCGATCGTGTTGAGCTGGAAGAGATAAGGACAGGTGACCAGAAAAAAGTTGCCGATCATGAGGTCGGTGGCCCACGCGGACAGCAGATAGGAGAGGCAATCAAAAACGTAATAGACGCCCTCTCCGGCGAGCGTCGCGATCTTGTGAACCTGAGTCGTAAAGGATTCAAAACCGCTGCGTGCGTCGAGCTTGTAAATCGTGATTCGTGGATCCGGTTTCAGCAGCGGTTCGTGTTTGGCAAACCGGATGTAGATGATCCTGCGATTTTCGGAAAGTGCCCGTTCGACAAAGGCGGTGACGAATTGCGTATAGACATCGATGGCATCAACCTGCCAGATGACGTTGTCGCCGATCCGCAGCCCGTCAATGACATCGTCCAGGCCGTTAAAACCGGTGCTGGCTCTACCCAAGGCTTTTTTCACGGTCATGTTGGTTCCCTTGCTTGTGCTTGTTGTTGTGAATGATGTAGAAGACTTTAGATATTTGTGCAAAAAATGTTCCGCCAGGAGTGATTCCGTTGTGTTTGCAACCTTTTGTTTTTACGGGGATAATTTATTTGGTCCTCGATCGAGATAAAAATAAAACAACAATATTGTTTCTTGACAAGGAAGACAGCTACACAAATGTAGAAATATTTACATCTCGTCAGACAAAATCGTCCCATTGCCGCGCTGCTTATACCCCACCCAGTTCCTACGGCTTGCGTCGATCAGTGGGGCCATCAGTGTTTTTCGCCTTTGGCTCCTGCTCTTTTTTAGCTGGTTCCCTTTGCAATCCGTCCGTTACGACTATTGGTTTTGTGTCAGATCCCGTTGCCGGTTTCAGCCCCAAGGGCTGAGGATTGGAAGAAGAAGGGGCTAGCGTGCGCCCGCGTCCTTGGTCCGTTTGCGATTCCGGATGTGCATCACGCTCCCTGGAGGGCGATATTGCGGGGGGCGTAACCGGTTTGAGCGGAGCTGGGGGCAGAGCCACCGGCTGATGAATCTCGATACGATGCCGTTCGCCTGCACTGGTTGGCGCCTGGTTTGCGGTTTCAGTTCTTTCCTGCCTGCTGTCCTTTTTGATGGTAGATGCGTCCGAATGTCTGGAGGAGCCGTTGGTCGATGGCATGTCGACCTGCGGCTTCCGTGTCCCTCCCGGCCGATCTGGTTTCGGAGGCGGTTCGCTCTTTTTGAGGATCGGCGGCGGGGTCTGAGAGCTTTGCGCCGCAACCATTACGGGGACGAGCAGCAGTGCGAGGCTCAATAACGCCCCGGAGATTCTGTGCGACATGATATGTTTCATATCCCGTCCTCCTTCTATCGCCCGAATGAGTTTTTACTCGTTAGAAAGCAATGGTCGTGCCTGAAACGTATCTGTTTATCATAATTAATGATTTAACTGATCCGTCTCTTCGGCCCCGGAGCGGCGGATATTTTGTAGCCATATTTCGCGTGGGAGTTGTGAATGAAATATCCTATCGAGACGGTTGTCTACAGATTAAAGGCGCTAGGCGTTCATTTTCTTTTTCAGATTCGGCCACAGCGACAGCGCCGTCACGATAAACCAGATGGCCTCCAGAATGACGAACGGCATGAAATGCAACAACCATGAAGCATAGCCCGCCAGTCCCGCACCGACCAGGTTGATCACCTTGTAAAGGGCGCCTTCCCGGGAAAGGAAATTGAACAGGTTGAGAAAGAAGGCCAGCAACAACAAGGCCACACCGAGCGAGCCGGTCAGGGATGTCATATCCATACACTTACCGTTTTAAAAGATCCGTTGTCCGTCAGGTGGGGTATAGGGGGTATCCAGATATTTTTTTGCATGGACTTGCGCCGCCCCGTCACCGCCGATCTCGAGGGACGCCGTATAGTATTGACAGGCCTGTTTCCGCTCCTGATAGATATCGCTGATCATGCCCATTCGCACGAGGGCAGCCGCGCGCACCCGTCCGCTGGCGGGTGAGGTGTCCGTCAGAACCCTCTGGAGGTAATCCTTCGAACGGGCATAGTCTCCCTGCGCAAACAGGATGTTTCCCATCAGGTAGTCGTATCTCGACTGCAACAATGACGAATAGGGTGGCGTTGCCGAGCGGATGCACCTTTCGATTTCTCCAGCCACGGCATAAGCCTCGTCAAAATGGCGAACTTCGGCAAGGGTGTGTCCCAGCGCAAACGAGAAATTGAAGTTGCCCGGGAAGGTTCTTTTCAGTTCCTGAATGATCGGCAGAGCCTTGTCCGCCTGCTGCTCAAACTGGAGATAATCGTTGGACAACTCTGCCAGGGCCGCGGCCTTGAGCAGGTCTCCCTTGTTGGCAGCGGTCTCCAGTTCCTCCAATCCCAGACGCCGGTCGCCGCCTGTGATGAAACAGAAGGACAGAAAGCGGGTCGGACCGGGCAGATGGTCGATGTGATATCGGAAGAGCCCCATCAGGAAATAGCAGTCGTAATTCTGAGGATCGAATTCTTCCGATTTTTTTATATAATCCCACGCGCCGGCGGTTTCGCTGAACATATCAAGGTACTTTTTTTCATACAGGGCGCAGCGCGCCTTGGCGAGCCTTGCCATGGCAATAGCCATATAAGACTGGGCGTCCTTCGGCAGTGCGGCAAGCCGCTGCTTTCCCCTGGAAACGGCCCCATCCGCATAGGACAGGACGCTCTGCTGCTGGGCCTGGCGTCCCTTTTCATCGAAGGTCCCCTCATAGGCCATGAGATGAACCATCGTCATATAGGCATAGCCGATCGGGTTATCCGCATCCAGTTCGATGGCCTTCTGGATCAAGCTGTGCGCCTTCTGGTATTCCATGTTAAAGGAGGCGGCAACGCCGGACCGGAGGTAGCCTTTGAGAAGGTCGGGGTGCAACTGGGACGCCACAGCGGTTGTGGAGATATGAAAAGCCCCCGCCGTGGCAGCAACCAGGAGGAGGTAAAAAATGATCTGCCGTTTCATAGAATCCTTATGGCCTTGTGTTCAAGCGTATTAGATATCAGTCTATCCGATAGACAAGGGTTTATGTCAAGACAATTAAACGACACGTCGGCCGACTGTGCCTCAGCCTGAGGTCCTGCCGATCGGGCGGTGTCTCGGTCAACAACCTTTGGCGCAAATCCCTTTGACAAGGTGTGACAGGGGATGCTTTAATAAATCGGCTCTTTGCTCGTGTAGCAAGCGGGCGAACCCGATCCCATCGCGCACTCGTGACGCGCAAGGGCGCCGGCCACTGGTCGGCGGGGCGTATAAAATCATTCGGGAGTATTTTATGACGGAAGACAATGGACATGGCCATATGCCGAGCGACATCGAAATCGCCCAAGCGACGGCACTTCGCCCCATTCGGGACATCGCCTCTTCCATCGGTATCGACGAGGAGGACTTCGACTATTACGGGCGATACATCGCGAAACTGACGCGCGAGAAAGTCCGGGACCTGATCACGAATGGCCGGCCTGACGGCAAACTCGTTCTGGTAAGCGCCATTACGCCGACCCCGGCAGGCGAAGGGAAGACGACGGCCTCCATCGGCTTGGCCGATGCACTCAGACGCATTGGAAAGACATCCATGCTCTGTCTCAGGGAGCCGTCTATGGGGCCCTGCTTCGGTCTCAAAGGGGGTGCCGCCGGGGGCGGTTATGCGCAGGTCCTGCCTATGGAGGACATCAATCTTCACTTTACCGGCGACATCCACGCCATCGGGCTGGCCAACAACCTCCTGTCAGCCGTCATCGACAACCACATCCATCAGGGCAACGCCCTCAACATCGATTCCAGACGCATTGCCTGGAGGCGCGTTCTGGATATGAACGATCGAGCCCTGCGCGATGTCGTAATCGGACTGGGCGGTTCGGTAAACGGCATGCCCCGGGAGGGTGGATTCCAGATCACCGTGGCCTCGGAGGTCATGGCGATCTTTTGCCTGGCGACAGACCTGGCTGATCTGAAGCGGCGGCTGGGTAATATTTTGTGCGCCTATACCTTCGACAAAAAACCCGTTTACGTCCGCGATCTCAAGGTTCACGGCACCATGGCGGCCCTGCTGAAAGAGGCCATTCGTCCCAACCTGGTTCAGACCATCGAACACACCCCGGCCTTCGTTCACGGCGGCCCCTTCGCCAATATCGCCCACGGCACCAACTCCGTCATTGCCACCCGCTGCGCGCTGAAGCTCGCGGATTACGTGGTAACCGAGGCGGGTTTCGGCTCCGATCTCGGCGGCGAAAAGTTCATGAATATCGTCTGTCGCAAGGCGGGCTTCCGCCCCGACTGTGTGGTGATCGTGGCCTCGGTCCGGGCGCTCAAGATGCATGGCGGTGTGGCCCGCGAGGAACTGCATTCGGAGAATCTCGGCGCCTTGGAGAAAGGATTGGGAAATCTCAAGAAACACATCGAGAATATGCACAGTTTCGGCGTGCCGGTTGTCGTGGCTGTCAACCACTTCCAAAGGGATACGGCGGCGGAACTCGGACTGATCCAGGATCGCTGCGCCCATCTCAATGTGCCGATCGTCGATACCCGCGTTTGGGCGCAAGGCGGTGAAGGCGGCCTGGACCTGGCGCGAGCTGTCGTCGAGACCATTGACCGGGTGCCAAGTGCCTTCAATCTGCTATACGACGACAGCCTCCCGCTTTGGGACAAGACGGAACGGATTGCACAGGAGATTTACGGCGCCAGCGAACTCGAAGCGGATAAAAATGTCCGGGCGAAGTTCAGAGCCCTTCAGGATCAGGGGCTGGGTCACCTGCCCATCTGCATGGCCAAGACACAGTACTCCTTTTCGACCGATCCGCACCTGTTGGGACGGCCGAAACACTTTAACCTCCAGATCCGCGACATCCAGGTAGCAACCGGCGCGGAGTATCTCATCGTCTATTGCGGCGACATCATGATCATGCCGGGGATGCCCCGGATTCCCGCCGCCGAGCTGATCGATGTTGACGATGACGGAAAGATCAGCGGCCTCTTCTGAAAATCGACAATTTGTGATAAGACAGGCAGCGGCTGACGTCGCAGTCGCTGAGCGACGGGCCATTAAAATATGTGTGAACCTGTCATTGCGAGGAACGTAGTGACGAAGCAATCTCAGGAAGAAAGTGGACGAGATTGCTTCCTTCACCCGCAATGACTCGGAAATATGCTCTGGAGGAAGATGATGACGGCCAAGCTGATCAGCGGCAATGAGATCGCCCAAACCATTCGGGAGGAGTTAAGGATGGAGACGGCGAGATTGAAAGAACAACACGGCGTTGTCCCCGGTCTGGTGACGATTCTGGTCGGGGAGGACCCGGCCTCGATGAGTTATGTGACGGGCAAACAAAAGACCGCCAAGACCCTTGGGTTTCATTCCATTCAGGATACCCTGCCGGCGACGATCTTGGAGGCGGACCTGCTGGCGTTGATCGACAAGTACAACCGCGATCCGCAGATCCACGGCATCCTCGTGCAGCTTCCCCTGCCCAAGCACATCGACGAGACCAAGGTCCTCTACGCCATCGACCCCGGCAAGGATGTTGACGGCTTCCATCCGGTCAACGTCGGCAAGATGGTGATCGGCGAGGAGTGCTTTCTGCCGTGCACGCCAGCGGGCATCCAGGAGCTCCTGAAGCGCTCCGGCGCTGAGACCAGCGGTGCCGAGGTGGTCGTGGTTGGCCGTTCTAACATTGTCGGAAAACCCATTGCCAACATCCTCTTGCAGAAGAAGGCCGGCGCCAATGCGACGGTCACGATCTGTCACACGGGAACGAAGGACATGGCCCGTCACACCCGCGAGGCGGATATTTTGATTGTTGCGGCGGGGCGTCCCAAGGCTATTACGGCGGATATGGTAAAAGCCGGCGCCGTCGTGATCGATGTCGGCGTCAACCGGATCGGCGTGACACCGGAGGGAAAGGCGAAGCTCTGCGGCGATGTGGATTTCGAGACGGTCAGCCAGAAGGCGTCCATGATCACCCCGGTGCCCGGCGGCGTCGGCCCGATGACGATCACGATGCTGATGGTCAATACTCTGAAGGCGGCGAAGCGGGCCGCGGGGTTGGCGTGAAGCGCGGGGAAACGTGACTGAGAACCGATTTAAAGAGGCTCTGCTCGATCCGAACCGATTCCCTGTGACGTGGGAACTCGTACCTGGGCGTGGCGCGCGGGAAGAGGCGCAGGAAAAGGCTCTGACGCTGGCGGGGCAGGCTGCGGCTGGCGGTCGGATTGCCGCGCTGACGGTAACGGACAATCCCGGCGGCAGTCCCGCTATGTCCGCCGACTTCATGGGCGGCGAGATTCTGAAGCTCGGCATCGAGCCGCTCGTTCATTTCACCGGCAAGGACAAGAACCGCAGCCAGATCGAAAGTCAGCTCTACGCGCTGGATCGCGCCGGTGTACGAAACCTCCTCGTCATGACCGGCGATTACCCCGTCGGCGGCTATCAGGGCCGTCCAGCGCCCGTCTTCGATCTCGATCCCATCCACACTTTACAACTCATCACGGACATGAACCGCGGGCTGGAGTATGCGGCAGGCAAGGGAACCGTGCGGCACCTGCCGAGCGACTTCTTCGCAGGAGCGGCCGTATCGTCTTTCAAGGCGACCGAGGCCGAGCAACTGGCGCAGTACTACAAGCTCAAAAAGAAGATCGCCGCCGGCGCGCAGTTCATTGTGACGCAGTTGGGCTACGACGCCCGGAAGTTTCATGAAGTGCTGCTTTTCATGAAACAGAACGATTTGAACGTGCCGCTCGTCGGCAACATCTACATCCTGCCCTACGGCGCAGCGCAGATGATGAACCGCAACGAACTGCCCGGCTCCGTCGTAACGGACAAACTCCTCGCAGAAATCGACCGGGAACGAACGGCGCCGGATAAAGGTGTGGCGGCTCGAATTCTGCGCGCCGCCCGTCTCTATGCGATCCTCAAGGGCATGGGCTACGACGGCGTCCACATCGGCGGTCACAACGTCCGCTACGAACAGGTGTTGGAGATCATCGAACAGGGCGAGGCGTTGATTCCTCGGTGGCGCGAACTGGTGCGTTATTTCGACGATCCGATCTCCGGTGGATTCTATTACTACGAGTGCGATCCCGAAACGGGGCTCAACCAGGATATTCCGACAAAGCGGTCGTCAAGCGTTCCCGATGTGCCTATCGGAATCAATTACAGTTTGTCGCTTTTTCTTCACTGGCTGATGTTTGAACCGGGCAAGCGCTTCTACAATCTCATGCGGGGATTCTATCGCCGCGTCGCCGGAACAAAGCTGGATCGGCCCTTCCACAAACTCGAACATCTCACCAAGGTCGTTCTCTTTGACTGCAAGGACTGCGGGGACTGCGCGCTCATCGATACGGCCTATCTCTGCCCCATGTCGCAGTGCCCAAAAAACCAGCGCAACGGCGCCTGCGGCGGGAGCTTCCAAGGCTGGTGCGAAGTCCACCCCGGGAAGCGGCGCTGTATCTATGTCAGAGCCTATGCCAGGTTGAAAGCGCGCGGCCAGGAGTCACAACTCGAAGCGAGTTCAGTCTCCCCCTGTAACTGGGATCTCTATCAAACCTCCTCCTGGCAGAACTATTATCTGGGGAAGGATCATACGGGGAAGAAACAACAGATAGTGACGGGTAAGGAGTGACAGGTGATGGGGTTAGAGAAAAAACGTCGTCACGTTCGTCACTCAGGCTGGAATCCAGGATCCACAATAGGCGCCGCCATATCGGTATAAAAGGCGGTTCCGTGTATATCTGTTATATCGAGTTGGGGATATATTCAATGGTGTTACTTTCTGAAATAGTCTACATGCCAACGTTGTAGGATACGGTAGAATTCGAAAAAGTGATAACAACACACTCGCTTAAAGTATATCGGATTGATACCTAAGAGCCGGCAAAAGAATCAGCTGTTTTCCCGAAGCTTCACACAAATCTTCCTTAGTGATTCAATTAAACAAGAGGAGCACTGTTTGAAATCGATTAAAAATAAAGTGCCGTCAAGGGGTGTTATACCGCAATTATTGCGATGTTTAGGTTCATATTTGAGATTCATATAAACATTGTTAGGGAAACAAAGATGAGACGAGTTCTTTGCTTTGCATTGATCATTGGAGCGCTTATAGAGGGATGCTCTTCGAATCCGAATTTCATGAGTCCCAAGGTCGAAGCGACACTTCGTGTGGCGCAGATCGACTTTCAGGTTCAGAAGATACGAGCCTACACCCACTGGAGTCCTGGATATGGGCATGGCTTAGATGTCGAAGTGTGGGTGGCACGCCCTCCAAGTGATTACGTACGGAACCTCGATTTGGAACAAAGTCTCGCTGCGCGGATGTTTGCAGCTCTCGCAAAGGACGAAATCAGCATTCAGTGGGATTTTACTGAAGTGCGTCTGTTCTGCGACTTCGGGCGGATGCCCCCAAGCGCCCGAAATGTTGTCGGCGTTGCCGATGTTCTGATCAGGCGAGAGACGCTGAAGGCACTTCGCGAGAGACAGGTACAGGCGGCCGAGTTCCAGAGACAATGGGAACTGATCGCCGGTTATAAGGACCAACCAGACTCTGAGGAGTTGTTGCGCTGGTAACACATGGAAAAGAGATGCCAAATCAGTTGTTACAACCAACTCCGATTCCGCGTGGCTGAGTTCTGACATTCTCATTCAAATGGTAATCGGTAAACTGCTGTTCTATTTTTATTTCAAACATTGGCAAGTGCTATCGAATTTTTATCAGATCTGATGAACGTCACGCAGTATCAAGTACAATTCCAAAGGGTGTCAGTATTCGGTAACGATTAGAGAACTGAGAATTTTCAGAGTTGCTGCGATAGCTCATATTTTTTCAGGCGTGCAAGAAGGTTCAGAGACAAGACGGTGCGCTTGTCCCGAGTTTGTTATCGGGGGGAATTGAGCGGCGGAGCATACAGTTGGCGTATGTGAGCGTGCGAAATTTGAGGCGCAATCCCCGTCTGCGCGAGGACAGACTCAGCATATGAGCCTTTTTCAATAGCCTGCCCTAGATCCATTTCTTTCTTTTGAAGTATATCATCATTCCCCCAACCACCCCTAGCATCACTCCCCACACGGCGAAATAGCCCCAGTGCCATTTCAGTTCCGGGATGAATTCGAAATTCATGCCGTAGATTCCGACGATGAAGCTCAGTGGCATAAAGATCGTCGCGATGATGGTCAGGACCTTCATGACCTCGTTGAGGCGGATGCTGATCGTGGAGAGGTAAAGGTCGAGCATGCCGGAGAGCATGTCGCGGAAGGTGTCCACGGTATCGATGATGGCGATGATGTGGTCGAAGATGTCCTTGAAGTAGAGGGCGTTGGATCCCTCGATCAGCGGCGAGTCGGCTCGTTGCAGCGAACTGACCGTTTCCCTCAGGGGCCAGATGGCCTTTCGAAGGAGGATCAACTCCCGTTTTAGACGGTGGAGCGCCTGAAGTTTCTGGGGGGTCGGACGGCGCACCAGGCCGTCTTCGATCTGCTCGATCCGGTCTTCGATGTCTTCGAGCAGGATGAAGTAGTTGTCGACGACGTTGTCGATAAGGGCATGCAACAGATAGTCGCTGCCCGCCTTGCGGAGCCTGCCCTTGGCGGTGCGCAACCTTTCGCGGACCGAGTCGAAGAGGGTACTCGGCTTTTCCTGAAAGGACAGGACAAAATGCTTCCCGAGGACCAGACTGACCTGTTCCGAAAGCACGGTGTCGCCCGTATGATTGTGAAAGTTTCGCAGGACGACGTAGAGGTAATCCGTCATGTCCTCTATCTTCGGGCGTTGCTCCGTATTGAGAATGTCTTCGAGGATAAGAGGATGCAGACAGAAAATCTCGCCAAGCTCTCCAAGCATTGCGATATTTTTGAGGCCGTCGATATTGACCCAACTGACGCCAGGTAGATCCTTCTCTGTCTTGAGATCTGCTATGGACGCAATGGGCTTTTCGATGATGCCGGTCTCATCATACCGGATCAGTGTGATGGCGGTCTCTTCTGAAAATTGCCTGCCGACATGCACCAGGCTGCCGGGTGCCAACCCCGTTTTTTGGGATCGGTAATGTGGATGGGGACACATCGTCATCCTCCTGTTCATATAGCGACTTGGGTTCGGATCGGTTCGGCAAATATATGAGGAACGCAGGGCGGTGTCAATGCTCGATATTCAGCGAAGGAGTCGCTTAATGTCGGATGGGATGGTCTATGACGAGAAGGGGAGCCCTTGGGGCTCCCCTTCTCGTTGGAATATACTGATGGATGTTATCAGCTGTGGAATGTTCGCTTCAGTCCCGTGAGTCCGACGAGGCCCAGGCCGAGCAAGAGCAGGGTAGTCGGCTCGGGAACATTGTTGTTGGGGATCTCCGTGGCGTTCAGAATATTGATGTACCAGGCGGTTGCCATAGGACCATACCAGTATGAATAGCCGTCCCAGGAGCCATTGCCGCTCTGCGTATCCACGAGGTATTCACAATAATCTTCCCACCAGTTCCACTCATCACCGGGATCCATCACACCGGGCGCGTGGAGATTGGTGATGAACGTATCGTCGCTGAGACCGATCGTCGAGGCAAGTCCTTTGTACACAGACCACATCGCATAGGGGTGACCGAAATTGCCATCCCAGGTGCCATTGGCCCCCTCCTGCCAGTCGCGATTCAGAAAAGCGAGAGCGCCGGCCTTGCCGGGCATGCCATCCAGTGCCGTGTCATGTCCCGTAAAGGCAACCTCCACCAGGAAGCCGCCGGTCTTTGATGCGTTCGGGATATAGCCGGGCTGATCATAGCCTGAGGCGCCATTGTAAAATCCTGCAGCAGCGTACTGGTCGTACTTCATCCATTTAACCAGTTCTGTTTTTGTCTGCGACCAGGCGGTCGCTCCAGCGGCTTGAGCAAAGAGCGTGCCTATGGCAGGCCATTGGGTGGTCGACCCATCTGCGGAGGCCTGCTTCGGCGTATATCGCCAGCCGCCGTCATACCACTGATTGGTGCCGCCATTTTGCCCCCAGGCAAACATGTCAACGGTACGCTGGATCACCTGGCCGTAGGTCAGGCCGTTGACCGCTGCATTAGGGCTGGAAATGACTGTGCCAGGGGTAACGATTCCCGCGGTCAGCCGTGAAAGGGCCGGAAGTACGATACCGGTAATATACGTTTCCTCCCCGGTTCCGTACCCAAAACTCAGCCCTTGATTGCTCCCGTCCTTGCTGGAGTTCCCGAACCACGCTCCCCCGCTGATATCGTAAGCGTGAGCGTTGTTCAGCAGGTACTGAGTTGCTTTGGTGACCACGGACGAGTAGTCGGCTCCATTCCAGCCAAGCGGCTTGTACTTCTGTTCTGTAAAAGCCAAAAGGGCCGCGCCGGTAGCCGATGCTCGTGAGCCGTCATAGGCATAATTCCATGAGCCGTCGGCGTTTTGAATGCTTGCCAGGTAGGCAAGCCCCCCATCAATTGCTGTCTGTTTTTGCGCCTCTGTTGCGGCCCAGGTTGGTGTTGCCAGGTAGGTGAACGCGGCAAAGAAAAACAGACTCAGCGTAATGAATTCTCTAAATTTTTTCATCCGGGGACCCTCCTTTCTCGATTATTGTTCAGATGCTTTCCAATAAAATACTATCCCAAGATTGCGTGCCTGATTCCATCCCCCCTTTCTTCACTTCAAAACGGGCAGCAAACTAAACCATATTAGAAACGCTGGTGAGCTCAATGATCAATGTCAGGTTCGCTTTTCAATAATCGGAGTAAGAGGAGATCGTTGTGGTAGTGTCTTCAGAAGCTTTGCGTCGAGAAAGAAGAAGAAAACGTAACGTGCGTTCCCTTTATTTCTTAAAACGCAGCATATGCCATGCCATGCTTCTATCTATCTGTATTTGTATTGTTTTTATGAGATGCCATTGGGAAAAAGGGTAAAATGTGTAAAGCATTTGCGGGTCATTACAAAGAGAAGGTAAAAAAATAAACGCATCAATTTACTAAAACTTAATAATAACAGAATAGTAGGAATTCCGATCGGTTTTGTAAATTTTTGTAAAGAAAGCTGACAATTCTTTCATAAAGAAGCTGGAGATTGAAACTGTTTCGGCGAGTTCTATCCCTTCTTTTTCTTCTTCTGTAAATACATTAACTTGTCTGCCCTGGAGATGAGGTCCTGAAGCGAGGCGGCGTTGCCTTTCTGGAATTCAGCAATGCCGAGGCTCATCGACAGTTTAAACTTACGTCTAGTCCTCGCCGCGTTATAGGTGTTGATACGGGCATAGAGACGATCAATCAACGTCCGGCGGAATTCGGCCTTGATATTCACCGCCAGCACGGCGAATTCGTCCCCTCCCAGTCGGGCGATGGTGTCGGCTTCCCGGAAGGTCTCTCGGAGGATGCGGGCTGCTGCGATCAGTGCTTTGTCTCCTTCGGCATGACCGAGGGTATCGTTGATCTCCTTCATGCCGTCCAGATCGATATAAAACAGGACGATCTTGCCGCCCGTGCGTTTGGCGACCTTCAGCTGCTGTTCGGCAAGAAAGTAAAATCCCCGCCGGTTGTACAGGCCCGTCAACTGATCGGTCAGGGCCTGCAGGTGCAGCTTCTCTTCCAGCCGTCGGTATTCTGTGATGTCCGACCCGAACGCTGCGATGCGGTCCACCCGACCGGCATCGTCGAAAAGTGGGTAGAGAACGTGATTGATATGGCGTCCTCCGCGCCTGTCTTCGAATCGCAGGGGCTTGCCGGTCTGAAGGACCTTGTCAACCTGTGCCCGGCTCTGTGCGGCGTATATTGCGGGAACCAGATCGTAATGGTTCTTCCCGATGATTTCTTCCGGGTGTTCAAAGCCCAACCATCTGGTCATGGCTTCATTGACTTGCAGTAGGACGCCGTTGGTGTTCATGAGAAAAAAGGCCTCTGCAGTTGCGTTTACCAGGGCACGCAGGGTTTCTTCGCTGGAGCGCATCTTCTCTTCCGTCTTTTTCCGGTCGGCAATATCGCGAACGATGCTCAACAGGATCGCCTCGCTGCCGATATGGATGCTTCGGGAACTGACCTCAACCGGGAAAGTAGTTCCGTCCTTGCGGATATGCACGGTTTCGAAGAGGATGCCGCTGGGGGCTATATCCGCCTTTTCCATCTGGACGCTGACCTGCCGGCGTTCTTTGGGGATCCGAAGGTCGAAAATGGTCAGACGCAGGATTTCATCGCGCGTGTAACCGTAGGTCTTGAGGGCGGCTGCATTGGCCTCCAAGATCCCTCCGTCGCGTCTGCGGACGAAGAGGATGATATCGCGGGCATGGTCCATGATGAGCCGATAACGCGTTGCCAGCGTCGCCGAAGGACGAGCTGTGCCCTTGGTAGTTCGGCCTTGCATTGCTGGTGTTGGCGGGGGGGCGTCGATTCTTTTCGGATCCGATTTTTTCATTTTGATAAGAAGGCCAACTCCGTCATGCTGATAAACGTTTTACGCAGACGATCGAAAGAGATCTGTCCCTGATTGGGCGCCGACGACGGCAATTCAATCGTCAGGGTATGGATCTTGCGTTCCATTCCAGCATAATTTCCGAGAGACCCCGGGAAGACCTTGTAGCGCCTTAGGGGCAGGCCGCTGTCCTTGCTCATTTTTTTAAGCCAGACCATCATGGCGTCGATGTTCGAACAGGGACCGTCGTAGTCGTAACATCCCAGCGGCGAATGAACGCTGATGATCCGCGATGGCCGGTAGTGGTTGAGCAGGGCGATCTGAAATTTGGTCTCGTTTTCGCTGCTAGCCGTGGGGCCCGGGTAGTAGCGGTTTCGTTTCCCCGGGTGCCAGTCCCGGGTCGGGAAGTTACGGTTGATATCGACCCCGGATGCATTGGTTCTTGTCTGTGTCGGCTTGAAAAAGCCGTCTGGATTGACCAGGGGGGCCAGGATGATCTTCTTGTTTCGGTACAACTCCGGATGGTCTTTCAAAAACTCGGCCAGTCGGAACATAACGTAAACTGAAGGGCTTTCGTCGCCGTGCACACCTGCCAGCAGCAGGATGATGTCTTTGTCGTCCTCCCCGAAGGTGGAGAAGATGAGGGGCCGCTTGAGCTGCGTTTTTCTGTAATAAGACCAGGCAACGCGCTCCGGGTGCAGATCGGTCCATCCCAGTTTGGCGAAGTGTTGTTTGAGCTCCGATGCGAAGGCGGTAAATTCAGGCGTAGCGTGAGTAAAGGCCGACGCGCGGAGCGGCATGAAACAGAACAGAAGAAAAAAAACGAGCAGGAGGATGTAGCGATTCGACATGGGTGAACCTGTTAAACGGTTTATGTTATCGGGAAAGACCGGCGCTGGTAATCGCGAGACGCAAAACGTCGATGAAATGATTTGCCTTATTCAGTATCGCCCGATTGAACGACTTATTCTGTCGCCAGACCTGTTTGGTGTCAATCAAAATTGTGAAGCGATGGAGGATCTTTTGACAGGGAGGAAGGGCGTGGTCGCGTCTTTTCGGCGGCGGAGGGGGCAAAGCATCTGCTGCGGCAAAATCCGTGAAATGACAAGCCCGAGAAACCCGCGGAAGGAAAGATGACGCCGTCTGCTCAGACTTATTCCGGTTGCAGGAGGCTGAAGTTGGTTGGTGGCTCAACCCTGCGGACCGCTTTCGTATCCACCAGTTCCATCAGGATGACTTCGACGACGCGCCAGACCTTTACGCCGGCGCGGATGCAGCCCGTAACGGTTCGGTCCCCGCGGCCGAAGGCCGCATGCATATGCAGGATGGGATTGCCCTTTTCATCCGGAAAGAGGGTGCCCGTCCCGGCGATTTCGTGAGCGTTGTTCAGGATATGAGTCATCGGTTCAACCGGCAGGGCACGGTCTTCCTTAGGGCCTACGACGAGATGGCTTTCCCGATCCGCCCCGCCCAGGGCGATCAGGGCCGCTGCCCGTATATTCTGTTGGCGGGCAAAGGATTCAATGACCTCATGGATGATTTCGCCATCTTCGAGGCGAATGATAAAGATCCTGCCCTGCTTTGCTTGAGAATATTTCATGGAAGATCACCGCTCCTTTTCTCCCGAGAAATGGATTGCCTTGATGGCCTTCTTTAGCACCGAATATGCCCGGAGGCAAGCGGTCTGGCGGGGTGTTTTGGTGTATGCAAGTCGGATTGAATATGGTAGGTCTAGAAGCGCTAGGAGTGATTGGAGGTGTGCGGATGACAGATTTTGCTAACCGGTTCAAGGACCAGGTCCGGTCCAATTTCGACGTCAGTAAAGAGCAGTATGTGCAGTTTGAAGAGAAGCACGATTTTTACGGCAAGTTAACCGATCATCTGATGGATTATATTTTTGAAGCAGCTTCGGTTCCGCCTGGCTGGGAGCAACAGCCGCTTAAGATTCTGGATGTCGGCTGCGGCATTGGCAATTCAACAAAGCGTCTTCAAAGAAGGTTTAAGCAAGCAGTCCTGACGGGTCTTGATTTATCCCGGAACATGCTGGAGGCCGCCCGGGTGCAGTGCCCGGAGGTTGAGTTTGTTTGCGGGGACGCGGAGCGACTGGCGGAGTATTTCCCACGGGAGCACTTTGATCTGGTCATTTATCCAGCGTCCCTATTCCTCCTGCCAAGGCAGGAACAGGCTTTGGGGCAGGCGCAGATGGTGTTAAAGGGAGGTGGCGTTGTCGCAGCCAGCATGATTCTCGGGGTTCGGGACAGCGACAACACGCCCATTCTCACCTTGTCGGGGCTTCCGGGAATTGTTCATAACGATAAGCTGCGGAACTACTTGGAGGGGTTATTTTTTGGCGTTGCTAACACCCTTATCCAGATTTCTCTGCCGGAGGAGACACTCAGAGACATCTATGCGATACCGGCACTGCTGGCAGGTCTCTTCCCCAAATATTCACCTTCGGAGAGGCTGGTCAAATTGGACGAATTGTTGGAAGAAGTTCAAACGCGCCGATTAAACCTCTTGCAGGAATGGATGCTGATCGTAGCGAAGCGATAAGGACATTTCGATACGTTCGTCTAAAACGCGCAGGGCAGGCGTTCTGGTTTGGTTCACCCAAACCTGTTCACTGCGCAGTAAGGATTCGAATCAGACGCCGGCCGCTGATTGACATATTCATTTTAGCAGCCATGCATGCCTTGGGCATTGAAAACCGTGGGCCTTGTTAAAATGTGATCCTGTTCAAATGATGTGTCAATATTTGCTGATATATTAACAGTTGCTAATATTCCGGTGTGGGTTGACGATAGAGGAACCCCCGTATTGTATCGATATTATGTAAAAATTAGCAGTGGTACATGTTTTGCTTTTCTTAAAACATTTTAGATAATTGTCTGTAAAATTAAAAAAGAAGGAAGGACGACTCGTGGAAGATAGATACGATGTGATTATTGTTGGTGCAGGGATAGCGGGGTTGGGTGTCGGGGCGATATTAGCGAAAGAGGGGAAGCAGAAGGTATTGGTGTTAGACCGGTTTCCGAAGATTGGTGGCCGGACGATGAGTTATGAAGGTTATCCGGGTCCGGGCTGGCGAGCGGATATCGGTTTGCATGTGGTGGAGCTGGGGGACAAGGCCTCGTGTACGGAGTTGAACGAGCGTGTTGGGAAGCAGGTAGCGTGGGGTCCGTTTAGCGAGACGGTGGACATATGGACGGGGGAGCAGTTCATCAACATCGCGGAACTGGTTCCCATGACCAAGGACGACAAGATCGCCTTCCGGGATCTGCTGCAGGCGATCGCGACGTTGAGCGACGCCGAGATCGAGAAGTGGGACAACCGGTCGCTGGAAGAGTGGATGGTTGAGAATGTTCCGCAGCAGGCGGTGCGGGAGCTTTTGACCGATCTGGGGATGATCATGACGACCATACCCAATGCCATCGACATGGCGGCGGGGGAGGTGTTGTGGATCGCGAAGCACAATCTTCTCAAGATCCGTCAGGCGTTGGCGGCCAGCTACCCGATTGACGGGATGGAAGGCTTGACCCGCGGTTTAGTCGAAGTCATCAAGGAAAACGGCGGCGAGATCCGCCTCAACTGCGACGTTCAGGAAGTCGTCGTTCAGGACAAAAGAGCCATCGGCGTTCGCGTGCCCTCGGCCAAGCACATCTACCAGGAAGAATACCGCATTTACGAGACAGAGTTCATCGCCGCAGATCGCGTGGTTTGCGCCCTTCCCATCTACAAACTTTCCAAGGTTCTTGATTTCAATCCGAAGACGAGTCCGCTGCCCAGGTGGTGGATCAAGCGCATAGAGGACATCCAGCATGAAGTCACCGGTCTGATCGGATTCCTGTTCGGTACGAAAGAACCGTTGGTGGATCCGAACAAGAAGGTTTTTTACAGTGCGTTGAAGTTGAAGCACAGCGGCTTTCCCTTCCAGGGTTGCCCCGTATCGAACTTTACCGATGCGGTGGCGCCGGCGGGCAAGCAGCTGTTCCACACGGACATCGTTGTGGAGCATGCGGAGGCGTCTGACAAGTTTGAAAGAGAGCGTCTGCTGAAGCTGATGTGGGAAGACTTGAAAGAGATGTTCCCGGGTCTGGAGGAGAAGCTGGAGTGGCGATTGCCGTATTACGTAGACGGTTGCGACGGTCTGGCGCGTCAGCCGGGTCTGGTGGGCAATTTCAAGCCGGCCCTGCAGGCGCCGGGTATTCCGAATCTGTTCTTTGCAGGGGACACCTATCTGGGGCGCGGGTTGGCGATCAACGGCGCTGCATTGAGCGGCATGAAGTGCGCGGACTTGATCCTGAAGGATTTAGGAAAATAGATTTGCTCGTGACGTGAATTACGTCTCACCATCGTGATAGGGCGTCGTTGATACGATTGTAAACGGGAAAGCAACTCACGGGCGACCATGTTCTGGATGTGCTCAATGTAATGTATGGGGCATGTCCGAATCAGGCTGCTATCATGAATATTGAGAATGAGGAAGCTTTATGCCGGCAACTCGTCCAATGGATCAAAGGGGTATCGGCACTGCCTGTAAGAGACAGCTGCGGACGCGTCTATCAGGATGGATGATTTTTTAACTATCTTGGGGCAGGAACCACAGAGGTAGTTTCATTATGACAAAGAGGCACCACGGAATCGTGCGTGCCTCTTTGTCATAAATAGGATATCAAAGCTTGTTCGGGAGATTTAATTTTGATTTGATATAACGCATTAGCTCCAATTATATCCGACAGACATGCTTGGAAAGACACCATATCTCAGATAGGAGATAATAATGCCTCTCTTATGATTATTGGCGTAATTTAAGACAAAGTAATTTGACACACCTCGGTGAGCAACTGTTAATTCGGGGCTGCCTGCTGCTTGCAAAAGAGTTTCATTATGCCTGTTATGATAGATGCACAGGAAAAGAGCAAACCCAAGGTTACTACTAAAAATACTCTTCTAAAAATGTTGTCAGACTTCATTTCTCCTTCTCCTTGTTATATGGGCTAGTATGTCAATGAACCTTTATACTTTTAAGTGTTGTAATCCCGCAACCCTCTGGTTTGGAAGTCGCACGCTGTAGGCGTCAGCATGACTTCCCCTATTTTTATATTATACATTCCCACGTTTTTTTCTGTCAATTATGTTTTGAATCAAAGAAACTCTTACGAGATTGTGCGCAATTCTCGATACATCGAAATTTACTAAAAATATCTTACGTCGATTTCTTCGAGTTAAAGAGACATTTATATATGCAAAAACTACACCTCCCATCGGCTTCCAAATGCAAAAATCAACTAATTGTAAACTCTAAGTTCAGTCGGGGCACTTTTATTTCCATTCATAAATATTTTCAAACTTTTTTACCAAGGTGTCTCACACTATGCCCATCAATTGATTTCCAATAATAATTTTAAAGAGAAGTTCGCCTTTTAAAATTGTCAAAAAATGTCATTCATTCAACACCTGTCAAACAAGATTCTATATATAGAGACTAAAATTGACATAAGTTCTTTGTCTTTATGATGTTTTGATGATGGCATGTAGTGTGCATCAGTTATGGATGGATATGTGTAATTTAACAATTAGATAGATGAACCATCCCCCTGAATTCCATTTTATTGCGATCAGATTGTTATTTTGGAGGCATTTATGAAAGCAGCAATGTTTAATTGCAGTCCCGAAAGACTCGAACAGAAGCAAAAAGGTCAGGGTGGCGAGTTCATTTTAATCGAGTATCGTGACGATTGGCCCGATCCGAAGATTCTTCATCCTAACCAGGTTGTCGTCAAGACGCGATTGGGGGGCATCTGCGCCTCCGATCTGCATTCGATAGATGCGGCGTGGTCTCTCTATACCACTATGCTGGCTTTGCCCATGAATCCATCGCCGCTGGGGCATGAAGTTGTTGGCACCGTTGAGGACGTCGGACCGGCTGTCAGCAGTCTGCGACCGGGAGACCGGGTCGTGCTCAATCCCCTGGCCCGCTGCAGCTTCTATGGATTCAAACCCTGCAACTGTTGCGAGAACGGCAATTATGAGGAGTGCTTCTGTATGGTTGGCGTCGGTGACGGAACGGACAAGGAACAGGCGTATGGCGGCCGCGGCGGGTTCGGCGGGTTCGGTGGCGGCGGGTTCAGCGAGAAGCTGATTGGTTTCGAGCAGCAATTCCACCTGGTGCCGGATAATGTGGCGGATAATGTGGCGGTCCTTTCCGAACCCTTCACCATCGGGCTGCATGCTGTGGCGCGGAATATGCCGAAGGACAGCGACACGGTCGTTGTTGTCGGGGCCGGGATCATTGGTCTGATGACGATCAAGGCGCTGCGGGCACTTGGTTCGAAGTGTCGGATCATCACCCTGGCGCGTTACCCATCGCAGGCGGAAAAGGCTTCCCAGCTTGGTTCCAACGACGTCATTGTGGAACGCGATAGCGAGAAGCTGTATGACAAGGTTGCTGACTTGACCGGCGGTCCGCTTTTCAGCCCGATTATGAGCAAGCGGGTGCTTTATGGCAACAAAGGTCCTGACGTCATTTATGATACAGTTGGTTCGGAAGATTCGCTGGATGACTGTCTCCGGCTGGTCAGGAGTAATGGCCGGGTCGTGATTGTCGGCTTGGCCTTCGAAGTGACGAAAAAAGTGGACTGGTCGCTGGTGGTCTGGAAAGAGATCACAGTGTCTGGCGCTGTCTTTTCCGGGAAAATTCCTTTGGCGGGACGGACGCCGGAGCCCTTTGCTTTTGCGCTCGAAGTCATGGCGCAGGACCCGTCAGCCTTTGCGGGCCTGGTCACGCATGCCTTTCCGATTGAGCAATATCAGGATGCAGTACGGTGTGTTCACTCAAAGGGGAAAACGAATGCCATCAAAGTGGTGCTGGACTATTGCTAAGATGGTTTCTGTTTCACGCATATAAGGCCCCACCGTATAGTTACCTGCGAAGAGACAACTATGTGAGAAGCATGGTAGCAAATCGGCGCATGTTTCTTGTGAACAGGTGTTAACAGAACAAAAAAAGCGCCGCTGTTTGGCACAAGACTTGGAAGAGTTTCTTTTCAATCTGCATAGGCGATTAGCAATGAATAAGGAGAACAGGAAAGATGGATGAACCGAAAAGAAAAAGTAAAAGAACGCCGAAGGAACTTGAACTGATGGCCGTATCCTGGAAGTTGTTTGATGACCTCGATGTGCCCGTGTTGGGTGAAGCAGCGAAAGAACGGGCGGAGGCGCTGGCCCAGCCTGATCTTTTCAGCCTGTATCATATTCCAATGAATGTCGAGATTAATTCTGTCAGCACTCCCTTGCCATTGGTCATCCTGGAAGAAATTATCAGACGGTCGCCCCACAGAGTGATCTGCAATGTCTGCAACTGCCGGGAAGGCAAGAAGTGCAAGAAATACCCTTACAATGAATATGGTTGTATCCATATCGGCACCTCCACCGCTGAGCATAACGACGACAATGTCAAGCATGCCACAGTGGAAGAAACCATCGCTCACGTGCGCAAATGCGTTGATGCTGGCTTAATCCCGATGGTCGGTCACTTCGAAGCCGATCTTCAGATTTGGGACATTTCCCAGCCGTTCTTCACGGTTTGTCTGTGCTGCACGTGCTGCTGCGGTACCATCAAGCTCAGAAGGCAGATGCCGAAGGGCCCGGACAGGCAGATTTTCCATCGACTCAAGGGGCTCCAGGTATTTGTTGATGAGGAAAAGTGTATCGGATGCGGTCAGTGTATTCCCGACTGTTTTGGGTCCTGCATCACCATCGAGGATGGGAAATCCAAAACCAATCAGGAACAGTGCAGTGGCTGCGGTGTCTGCGTTCGAGAGTGCCCGGTCGGGGCGAGAACAATGCGGATCGAAAATCTCAAAGAAGCAGTGGATGATTTTCTGAAGAGCCTGACATCGCGTGTTGGCGGTCTACCGACGATTGAAGAATATAACTTTGACAAAAAAACAAAATAGGGCCTGGTCCGTAGTGAGAGAAACGAAAGGGAACTGAGACATGATTAAGGTGAGCATTTTATATCCCAATATCCCCGGCAATAAATTCGATATGGACTATTTTTGCAACAAACACGTTGTCCTGATTAAAAGGCTTTTCGGGGATGCATGTAAAGGAATGTCCGTGGAAGAAGGAACGCAGGAGTTTTACCCTTCGCCCTATCTGGCGATTGTATCCCTGCAGTTCGAGTCGGCTGATTCATTGATTTATTCAGCAGTTAAGTGTGCCAAAGAGATCGCGTCAGATATTCCGAATTTTACAGACATTACGCCGAAAATCCAAGCCAGCACTATAATAATATAAATAATAGACAATGGTGCTATATTAAAAAAATGGGCGGTAGATTTTGCAAGTGACAGTTTGTGTGGCGCTCGTCGGTTCAGAACGTTTAACGTTACAGCCATTTTAAAATGAAATTCGGCCGTATGTCCAAGTGAGACATGCGGCCGAATGACGTTTTAGAACACTATGCCAGGGACTCTATTTTTTTAACGGTCCACTTGACAGGGCGGCTTACTGTCCCACTGGTTTATTTGCCGCCTCTTGTATTCAAAAGTCCGATGTCAGATATGGCAGCCTAATGGTGCCCCCACTTTTCTGGGAAGAACATTCATCGCGGCAATCAGTTCAAACACTTTTCTGTAATTTTGCGAACCTCAATGAGGGCAGGTGAAGAATCTGGGAGCGTCAATAAAGGTTTTCCAGATGAATCGTGATATATAATGTTTTCGTCTTGAGGAACATATCCAAGTATTTCCATCCCTGAGAAATGTTTCATTTGATTCTCCTCGCCTTGCAGCCTATTGAAAACCAAACCCATTTTCTCGCAGCGTATCACTTTGTCTGTTTCCACCATATTCTTTATCAGGGATACGGTCTGCAAACCTCTCATTGAAGGATCGCTGACGACAATAAGTGTATGCACAGCATGCACAACTTGTCTGTTAATTTGTTCCAGACCGGCTTCACAATCAATAATAATTATATCGAAACTTCTGGAGAGCTTTCCCAAGATATCTCTCAACAGCTCGTTGACAGGACAAAAGCAACCGAGTGTTTCGGTACGTCCCATGGCCAGAAGGGTAAAGCCGTTTACCTCGTTAAGTGCCTCAAAGACCATATAATCGAGGCTATCCGCTATCCGATTTTTTTCTCCTTTGTCTCCTGCTTTAGCAGTTCTGATAATTTTTTCTCGAATCTGCCCGACGGTGCGTTTAATTTTTACTCCAAGAGCAATAGCCAGACCAGTGGCTGGATCGGCATCAATGAGCAATAGTTTTCTCCTCTGACCACTGTCCAGAATAACTTTGGCCATCATAGCGGCTAAAGCAGTCTTTCCTGTACCTCCCTTACCGCATATGGCTATTAATTTCCCTTCAGGTTCGGACATGGAAATTCTCCTTCCAACCGTATATACAGCCTTTAAGCCGTCGTTGAATATTTACAAAGTCGGACATCATCCCGTCCTTTCTATTATGGACTGCTTAATAACAACATCGCTTTGTTGTTTGCTGATTGAGACGACTTCTCTAATTTCATCGCATACAGTTGCATTTTGGCAGCGGCTGCAATCCAGAATGCACTCTATGTCAAAGCCTTTGGCACTCCAGTTTTCTCGCATGATCTTTTTTGTTATTTTGCGAACTTCTTTTGACATTCTCTGCAAGGGTCTCAAATCATCTCTACTTGAGGTGACAAAAACAATCTCCACATCCTCGACCTTGGGGAGCCCTGATTTATACAGGGCCATCAACCCTCTTCCCAAGGTTTCAAAGCTAAAACCCTTTGATGCGGCATCCTTGCTCACCCTGGCCCAGATACGATGAGATAAGATCTTGGCCATATATCCTTCGATCTGGTCTGAAATATACTGTTTTCGCTCTAGAACACCATGATCCTCATTGCAAAGGTCTCCTCCCCCTATCATCAGAATCTGACCAAACGGCAAACAGGCTCCCGGTGAATCCAGGATATCTGGACCAATTACGGTAATTTTCCCGCCAGAAATTAAAGATGGATTTTTCGTCCACAAAAGAAAAGAACAGGAGCCTGCATCTTGGCTCCCCATTTCAACATAAGTATCTTCTCGAGTGATGATCCCATGGCAAGGTTGCTCGCCTATTCGAACAGGAAGGTCCTCCAGCAGTTCAGTGCTTGTGGAAGGACAATTGATTTCTCGAACTTGCCTGCCGCACTCCCGCATATTCTCGATATACTGAGTTAGCTTTGCCACATACACATCAAAGACAGCCATGTGCTATTCCTCAAGTAAACTCTTTTTGTCAAATCTTACTCAGCTGTTGTTCTTTTGCCATTTTTCCGCGGCGATCAACGATGCGCCTATTGCCCCAACTATTTGGGTATCCACTGATAGTCTTTTTATGCTTATTTCAAACCGCTTCTCCAGCGCATCTATCAATCCCGCATTCTTTGCGCAACCGCCCGTTACAGTTAAATCTCCATTGAAACCTATTCTTCTCACCATCGCAATTAACCTAATCGCAATTGATTCATTAATGCCTGCACAGATTTCACCTAAATCGACCCCTTCGTTAATCAGGGTTATGACTTCAGACTCAGCAAACACACTGCACTGAGAAGTAATGGTTGCCGGTTTTTTTGAATTGAGCGAGAGTAATGAGAACGCATCCAGATCGCAAGAAAGAACCCGTGTCATAGCTTCGAAGAAGCGCCCGGTTCCAGAAGCGCACTTATCATTCATGAGAAATTCCTTAACCTTGCCCTTCTCGTCCAATGACATGACTTTACAATCTTGCCCCCCGATATCGATCACAGTGCCAACGGAAGGGGACAGCCACTTCGCACCCCGGGCGTGACACGTTATCTCGGAAATATTCTCATTAGCAAAAGGGATCTTGAGGCGACCATATCCTGTCCCAACAATGAACGTCAGATCATCTATCGAACCTAACCCCGCCTTCGTGATTGCATCATCCGTCGCTATGTGTGCCGTCAACTCTGGTTTCGTGGTGGATCTGACAATTGAATGGGAGATAATATTTCCATCTTTCATAATCACAGCTTTCCCTGTAGTGGATCCTACATCACAGCCTCCAAAATAATAACCATTCATGCTGACATTCATGCGATAGCTCCTTATTCTTATATCAAGTCTTCTCTAACCCAAATAAACCTTATCCCAATTCCATTGTAGAGAAGAATGTCGAAATCTTGTCCTTCATTTCGTCTATAGGGGTATATCTCGGATCCCAAAGGTCCATGCCAATATACAGGGACGGGACCCCCAACTCACGACATACTTCTTTGAGAAGCCCCAGCGCAGCTGATCCATCTTTGTGCCCCATGTGACCTGGAATGAAGACACAGTCGATTTTGTAATCATTAACGATCCGTATATAGTCATCAATGATCGTATCTATACGCCCCCGCGCCTGTCTGATCATCCAGGAATGATTCAGAGATCTATCCGCCAGTCCATGCAGAATGGTTTCTTCACTCGATGTATCAATGAGTTCATATGGACAATCACTCACATAGTCCATGACCACGTTTGCGCCCCATTCTTCCTGCAGCCAGGGTCTCAGTTCTCCCATGATGGCATTGGGCGGCAAGTCAGCCCAATAAACCCGGATTCTTTCTTTGAATGAAGACCCTTTTTTCTCTTTTACGCGCTTTTCTGCGTGCTCAACAAAACTTTTCAAAAGCGCCGTGCCCCGCGGCTTTCCGGCTGACAGATAAAAACATTGGGTTATTGGGCCTAATACCGTACCGAAGAAAGACTGATGGGGACAGGGAATTGCCCGTTTCAGTTCGTTGTACTCCATAAATAACCGATATTGAGCATTGGATTCCTCCACGGCTTGTTTCAATCTGCGGAAATCCATTTTTATTCCTGTTTGTTCTTCGAGAAATGAGATCATATGCCTGAATTCTCCAGCGGCATAGGCGATTGAGCGCTCGTCATCCTCATAGGGGGGATCTATGGCGAAATAAGGCACATTGCGCCATCGCTGAAGCACGGCATCGTGAAAGGGTGAAACGCCGTCGCAGGGATAGAGCAGGGCTATCATTGCCGTTGGAACCGGAACTTCCTCATTTTTAATCACAGACATCATTAACCGATGTAAACTGCAAATGTCTTTTGGGAGTGAGAGTTGATCGGCATCGGCCCATTTCTTTACGACTGATCGTGACGTTGGCGCGATGAGCTGAGATAAATCATACCAGACGATATCCATGGCGGAAAATATCTCTGGTGCGAGATTGTACCAGCTCATTACGATTGGTTTCTCTTTTTCAGCACACTGAATGAGCAATTCAGTCTCATCTATAAGAAGCTGGAGCATGGGGACCTGCAACTGAAGTTCCTCGTCTGAACTCTTCGCCATGTGTCTGGCCATAGCGGTATACTCCTTAAGAAACCCGTTCAGATGTTCCATCGTTTTAGCGCTTTGTAACACCACTAATTACCTCCTTCCAACGTCTCAAGAAACGCCTGCACCCTCGTCTTCATTTGACCGATACCGCCCAATACGTATTCCCTGTCCAAAACCAAAAAGGGGATATTCTCTTTCTTAAATTCATCCTCAAGCATGGTCATTTGAAAACCGGACGAATCACAGAATTGCATGCGTTCGCCTATTACACCGTCCACTTTAAATTCTTTGATCATTGTTTTTAGATACTCGGCCGTCTTCGGAAAGACGCCAAACATCCGCGGGCAGTATGGCAGATCCGCAATATAGCTATGCGCAAGAGCCTGCAAAGGGTCTCCGGAACCATCAATGGCATCTTTCCAGGCGGCCTTTGCGAAGCAATGATATCCAGCAACGACATGAGCACCAACATCCTCAATGACTTTCACATAATCTGGATCATCTAAAATACTACCTATAATCATCAATCTCGGTCTGGCATCGGCCGTGTCCTCGACGTTGGTAACGGTATCAAGATAGTTCTTCAAAAGAATATTGTAACGCTCAATTGGCATAGCCGTTCCTGCAACCAAAATAGATAAGACTTCGGATCCTTTAAGGGGCGGGGTCTTAGCTTTCAGAAGATGGAAAATCATCTTTTGCAGATGACGTGTCTCATTATATATCCATATTTGTTTTCTTAGGCACTTATCGCTAATCTCAACGCCGAAATGATTGCCGAGTGCTAGTCTTAAAGAAGCCAGTTCGTCACGATACCATTGGATTTGGTCGTTGCCCGTCTTTCGAGGGATACTCAATATTTTAATACACGGCCTCATCTTTCGTTCCCAGATGTCATATAGCCGCCGGACTTGATCACAGGTGTTGCCAAAAATAATCCCATCTAAAAAGTCATAGTCTCCTTTCAGGGCCATATTGAGACAGTTTCTCGAAAAACTACAACTTATGCTTCCCATATATGCATCCGATAGTTCTGTTCCTTTATTCCCGGTAGCTCTCATTCTCACGGGAAGAAGACCGGCGGCGGAAATGATTTCCGGCGGCACAAAGGAACAAAAATATCCTACAACCTTCCCCCCTTTGTTTCTCCAGTCCTCTAAATGGGAATTAAAGAGGGTTTTTGCTGGATATGTGAGTTCTTTAAGCGCTTCCAATCTGGATTTGTTTTGCACTTCGACTTCTCCTCTCCAAGAGCATCTTTATTCTTTTGAATGGCCTCTCAAATTGAGAGGCCATTCAAAAGCTAATCGCGCTCTATTCATGCTTGTTTAATCATCATCCGGGATCGTTTGCCCTTCTGAGAAGCATTGCGACTTCTTCGTCCGGGTATGCCGATGCAGATAGCACTATCGATGCAATCCGTATTAGCTACGAACGCCATTTCCTGACGACCAGACATTGGCCTATGGTCGCCCAACCAACCATCAACTTTGGCATCGCACTGGCCTGGATTTGTCCGTGAATCTCTAACAGGATAAACTCGTGCCTATGAGTCTGCATATCTTATGCCATGCGTAATTTATAATAATACTAAATAAAACAATTACTTATATTGCCACAAGGCGCATTGCGGCTCTTCATGTGTGCCGATAACTCGGCGTGTGACGAATTATCAACTTTCGTTGACATCTAGCCATTGGCAAAGTATGGTAAAAGGAAAATGAAGAAAGGACTCAAATGAATGCCGTTGAGGATTTTTTTTCAGGCATAAGTGAACATGATAAAGAAGTCTTTTTAAGTCTCCTGGCTTTCAAAGAATATTTTTCAATTGATTGGTTTTCCGGTAATCCAAATTTTCTCTTGTCACAATTGTTTACGATGGTTAGCGCTCTCAGTCAAAAGAAATGGGTCGCATCTATTTCGGATGACCCCGGTTTTTATCGATGGGCAAAAGACTTTCCTCGTTCCGCATTTTTGAAAGCAATTCCTCCAGAAATAATGATGCCCTATTATCGAAATTCCGTATCTATGCTTCAAGAACATCTGCCCATGAATGATCAAGGGATTCTCAGCATCGCTCACCAATGTCTGTCCGCCGGCCTGGAACCATCTCACATCAATATTATTTACCGAGCGGCTGTTACTGAAAGAAAACAGCATAGGATTTCATCGGCAATTAACCTGCTTCATACGCTCTTATCGTTTATTGACAATTATCTGGAGACAACCGAGACAAAACCGCCCAAAGAAATGCTCTATACTTTTTTAAAAGCATTAGCCCGGGTCGTAACGTATTCGACCATTTTTGATCCTAATAAAGAAAAAATTTATCGTTGGCTGTCAAAAGGACTGGTTATTGCGGCGGAACTCGAAGAGAAGGCACATGAGGCGTTTCTCCATCTTTGCATGGGGCTTTACTACTGGACGGAGCTCGAATACAAAGCCTCAACAGACCACTTCGATGGGGGCTGGGCAATGATCCAGACGATTAACGATCAGGTGCTCTATCGAAAGGGGTTTCAACTGCAAGGTCTTTCACTCTGGCTCAAAGGGCAGGTTCATGAATCCATTCGAATCTATGAAGAATCTCTGGGTAAAACGGAGGATTTCGAAGCTGATGATCTCACCTATGTGACGGCTCTTCACCTTGCCCAATCATATGCTGAGATCGGGATGCCGCAACGTGGTTTGGGAATAGCAGAAACGATATTAAGCAAGACAGAGAAACAAAAACATTGGCCTATGGCCAGCTATGCCCTGGTGACCATGGGAAGCATTCTCCTTGAAATCATGCAACTGGAGAATAGCCGCACCTATTTCGAAAAGGGACTAAACCTTTCGGTTCAAGAAAGACTTCCTAGGCAGGAGGTGATTGCAAGTCTTGGGCTGGCCAAAATCGAATGCTTGAAGGGAAATTATACCGCCGCCGCCGACCACTTTAGAATCCTCGCCAAAATCCATAAATCAAAGTGGTTGCATTTTTTTAATCTATATCCTGTTTTTGATGTTGGATATATTTTGTATGCGCAAAATGTTTATACAAAAGAACTCGAGTTATTTCTCAATCATGTGGATCGACTTCGAGCAGAACAGCTGAATCCTTTTTTGCATGGCCTCATTAAGTTGCAACACCTGAAATATTTAGAACCGAATCTGCAGGTCAAGGATAAGCTGGAAGAATTCAAGGCTATCGAAACCTCCATTTGTCAAATTGGTGAAACGATAGAATTGGCAAAACTTAGAACTGATATTGCTTCAATGTCATTGCAAGTAAATGATTGGGAAGCGGCGGAGTTGTATGCGCAATCAGCTTGGAAGTTTTTAAAGCCCATCTGTAAAAATCTTTTTCCAAACAATCTCAGACACTTTATTCATGAGGAGGAAAATACGGATGAAAACAAGTTATCTGAACTCATCATCGAAATTGGAGAAGCACTATCGAATCAGGAAAACCTGGAGCAGCTTCTTTGCAGTATTATTACGTCAATATCAAGAATGATGGGCGCTGAACGTACAGCTCTTTTTATCAAGGATAAATTTTCTTCCGAATTGCAGATTACAGCCTCCAGGAACTTTACGTATGAACATATGAATGAACGATGGTTTAAGGCTGTTTCAGAAAAAATAAAATTAACTGCTGAAAGCCGAGATAGTTGTGTAATCGAAAAGAAAATTTCGTTTAACGATTCCGATGATGCCCTTCATATTTGCATTACGCCGCTCGTTCTCAATAAAAGAGTTACGGGGGTTCTTTATCTGGATAGCCGTTTTCTTCCCTTTGACAACATCACTCAAAAGCATAAACTTTTGTCTGCATTGGGAACACAAATCGCCGTTTCCGTTGATCGGGCGCAGGCATATGATGAAATCCTGCAGTTGAATAAAAATTTGATTCGAGAAAATCAGTATTACCAAGATGAACAGAAGGAATTACGCCCCTTCGGCAACATTATCGGAATCAGCGGTGCAATCTTACAGGTTCAAGTGCTTATTCAAAAAGTTGCTTCGACACAGTCTACTGTTCTAATCCATGGAGAAACAGGGGTTGGGAAAGAACTCATTGCCAGAGCCATTCACAATAACAGTCCAAGATGCGACAAGCCCTTTATCCGAGTAAATTGTGCTGCATTGCCCGATACCCTGATTGATAGTGAATTGTTTGGTCATGAAAAGGGCGCTTTTACCGGCGCAATAAAAACAAAGGCAGGTCGCTTTGAACTCGCGAATAATGGAACGATTTTTCTTGATGAGATTTCCGAACTTCCTCCCTCAACGCAAGCAAGATTGCTTAGGATTCTGCAAGAAAAGGAATTCCAGCGAGTAGGCGGCACCAAAACCCTCTCTTCTGATTTCCGGCTGATTGCAGCAACAAACAAGGATCTGGAAAGAGAAGTTGCGAAAGGAAAATTCAGGGCGGATCTTTTCTACAGACTTAACATTTTCCCAATATTCGTTCCGCCTTTGCGAGAGAGAAAAGAAGACATTCCCCCGCTTGCAATTCATTTCTTTCATCAACATTGCTCTCAATTCAACAAGCACTTCGATGGTATTCCAGAGTCTGAGATGGATAAGCTTGTCAACTATAACTGGCCGGGCAATATTCGGGAGCTTTCCAACATTATCGAACGATCCGTAATTCTTGGAAAAGACAAAATTTCATTTAGTGATATTGTAAACAGAAAAAAAGTCGACAACATCCATAATGAGTTTATGGATTCCAAGGAATTTGAGAAGGCACAAATATTAAAGGCATTAAGGCTGACGAATGGCACAATTGGCGGACCGAGCGGTGCCGCTTCGCTTTTGGGCCTAAATCGAACAACGCTCGCGTCTCGTATTAAAAGGCACAATATCTCGGTAAAAAAAGTTGTTTCGTAAACCAAATAGATAGGAGGGCCTGTTGTAATTCGAATCGATGCCCGTACCGTGTTCTTCACATAATCTCGAAGGGCCTTTGTTGACACGCCTTTTTTATCCAACTGACAATCAAGCCCATCTTCTTGCAAAGAGAGGCTTGGATTAAGGATGCCTTAGGCACTCTTCTGAATGGAGATTGTCTGCCGATTTTCGATTTTGATTCCCAGCTTTTTCATGCGATGGATGAGGGTTGTTCGATTTAGGCCTACAAGTGCAGCCGCCCCATCATTGCCGCCTATTTTTCCGCCACTTTTTTCAAGAGCCTCCAAAATTCGCGCTCGTTCACCATCTTTGAGATTAAATTTTTCGTTGAGACTTGGCTTAACACGATCATCATACTGTTTAAATTTAGGGAACGTAAGCTTTGCCCCTCCCATAATGACGGCAAGTTCGATTGTATTCGAAAGTTCACGAATATTGCCCGGCCAGGAATAGGCCTTGAAATTTTCCATATCTGCATTGGAGATACCGAGATACTCTTTCGAATTTTGGGTACAATGGAATTTGACAAAGTGATCTACGAGTAGAGGGATATCCGCTATTCTCTCTCTGAGAGGTGGAACATTGATCGGAAAGACATTCAATCGATAATAGAGATCCGCCCTAAAATTTCCCTTTTCGACTGCATCGGATAAATCCTTGTTCGTCGCTGCGACTAACCGGAAATTCGAACTCAGGGTTTTGGTGCCGCCTACTCGCTGGAATTCCTTTTCTTGCAGAATCCTAAGCAATCTTGCTTGCGTTGAGGGAGGAAGTTCGGAAATCTCATCAAGAAAAATCGTTCCATTATTCGCGAGCTCAAAGCGACCTGCCTTGGTGTGCGTGGCGCCTGTAAATGCCCCTTTTTCATGTCCGAAGAGCTCACTGTCGATTAATGTATCCGGAAGGGCGGCGCAATTAACACGAATGAAAGGCCCATCCTTTCTCGGACTCTCTCGGTGGATCGCTCGAGCAACAAGCTCCTTTCCGACCCCTGTTTCTCCATGCACTAAAACCGTTGATTGGGTCGGGGCGACTTTTCGGATAAGCGCCTGTACCTCCATAATCCCTTTGCTGGTCCCGACGATATCCCGGAACGGGCGAATTTCGTCCATCGTCTCCAGATAGTATAAATTTTCGGAAAGTAATTTCTTGTTCAACTGCATGATTTCGGCAGTCGCTAAAAGGTGCTGTATCGAGAGCGCAATTTGAGAGTTGAGAATGGGTATATATTTTTCGTTATCGTCTTCCATGTCAATATCCACGTTGAGAAAACGACCCTCCTTATAAAGTACGCCAATAATTTTTCGCGACAGCATAATGGGTGAAAGGAGTATCCGTTTTTTCCCGACGAACTCATAATGCAGAAATTGGAGGCTGTCGGCGTTATTGGCCGCAGATTTTATCAGTTCCATGCTCTCATGAAAACTCTCATCCTCTACATCCTCCTGAAAAAGATTTCTGGAGGCAATCAGTCTGAGATTTGATGAATTCTTTTCTTTTACAAAAAGCCCCGTTTTTTCTGCCCCGCCGATTTGGGCGATCAAAGAAATCATATTTACAAGCGTCTCTTCGGGATTTTCCTGATAACCGAGCGCTCGACCCATGGTCATGACCAGTTCAAGTATCGTGTTTTCGGATTCCTTGCAGTCTTTAGGAAGCAAATGAAACAAATCGAGAGGAAAACAAGCCTTGGCTTTGTAGTTGAGAAATTTCCAGGATTTTAATGCATATTCTTGCGCCTTCGGCATATCGCGCTCCACCATGAATAGTCTGGCCAGTTCTGCCCTGATTAAGGACGCTTCTATGCTCTCGCCCATCGCCTCTATCATTTCTTCTAACGCTAACAAGGTATTAATTTTGTCTTGGAGCGGGCTTTCATTTTCTGATGATAAAAGTAAAAGGCGCTGAGTGGCCGAATAAACAAAAGGATCTACTTCCTCGGGGTTGATGGTGCGAAGCACATCAAAAAAATGCTCTATGCCATCATTGATAAATTTAGGTCTTAATGCAAAGAACACCTCTAAAAGAGGACTGAAATTCAGAAAACAATACCAGTCGGATTCTGAGATCTTCCAGAGAGATTTGAAATGCTCGGCGGCACGGTCCTTATCATCTTCAAAGTAGCATACATTGGCAAGGCCGATCCCCGCCAGGGCCTTCCATCATGGGGAGTTGCGCGGATTTGGCAAGTTCAGCGGCCTTTTCAAAATTTGATCTGCTTTCTTTGAGATTTCTAATATGTAGAAAAATAATTCCTGCTGTCGTGTGCGCGAAGGCTAATAAAGGGCAGGTTGTCATTTCTAGAACATTTTTTTTGAATTGATTCTGAAATCCCGAGGCCCCTCTGAGGCATTCCGACCTCCGTGTAGCAGAGAGACAAATTTAGGGCCGCAACGAGAAAAAAATCATTGTTCTCAGGCGATTCCAATTCGCCCAGCGAGTTTTCGTACCTCTTAATTGCTTCAAAGTAGTGGCCCTTGGCGGCGAGAATCAATCCCTGAATCTTAAGCGCTCTTTTGTAAAGTTCACGGTCATCAAGGGTGTTGATGATCTCCAAGCCGCGGTTGAAATGCTCAATGGCCCGATTGTGCTGAAAATGCATCCAATAATTTTGTCCGATTAACAACTCGATATAGGCGCGGGTCTTTTGATTGTTGCGCTTGCAGGCATGCTCCAGCGCGATCTTCAGAAAGTGTTTCGCTTTTCTCAGCGTGGGGTGCAAAAGTGAGAGAGACGCCCGACGTTCAATCGAATCAATAAAAATATTCCATGTCGTCTCCGATAAATCATCGTCACGGATGACTAATTGTTCTATAAAAGACAGGATGGTGTCATAAAGATGGATAGCGTCTGATATTCTATTCTTGTTTTCCTCAATAAGGGCCGCATCCGTGATAATAGCCAAATCGTCTTCCTGTAATCCCGCCAGAATACATTGTTTGGCTAAAGCCAAACGAATATCATCATCTTTCGGAAGAATTTTCGAAAGTCTGTCGACTGAGTTGCGATGCAGTCTAGACATTTCCTCCGGCGATATTTGTGCGCTCCATTCTTGCTGGGGGAATTTTGAAGTCCATAAATAGTGCCCCCGCTTCCCTGGCTGAGGCGAAAGCCATTGCTGTTTTTCAATTTCGGATATGACAGCAATCAATGTCGAAATAGGGAATTCTGAAAACCAATCCACTGAAAAATAATTTGGAAAGCCTCGGAAGCTGAAAAAAATCGATTTTTCATCATCTGAAAAGGTTGATAAAAATTCGCGGATAGTCGCCATTGTCTTTAGCTCCAGCTCATATTTTTTTGAAATCTAGCAAATATGAGATGCCGTGTCAACATGCGTAAATATATTAACATGTGTCAGTGTGGCGATTTGTCGTGCTCTTCAAAGTTGTCCTGAGTCGTTTATTAAATAATTTATATAATATTTATAATATGTTGTGCATCATAACTATCCATGGGAGAGCTGTATTGATCCTCATTTTTAAAAACAAAAGAGCGCATCCAGTTTATTTATTTTTCTAATATACTGAAATAACAACAAAATATATTTTGGCATTTGGTGTCTTAAGTTTTTGGGGGCTTAATATTGTGTTAATAACGGTAAATATATTGACACCTGTCAACTGTCATACCAAAATTTTAAACAGTGGTTTTTATATAACATCATGAAAATATTAAATATTTCATATGGCATACAACGTGCTTATCTAAAATCGTCATAAAATCTAACGCCCAAAATCTAAGGGCTGACCATGCGGGTGGGGTGCCCGCAATAATGTACATCGACATTATGGCTCAATGACCGACCCAAGATGATTTTTCCGTTTCCTCAGGAGCAGGAAACGGCATTTGCTATTTTGGTTATGTGGGGTGTTTTCGGTTTCTCGCAGCGCGGTTATTATGCCTGTCAGAAAAGGCCAGTATCTTGACATATGCAAGGCAATGCAGACCTGCAGGCGAAGATCCATATCATTCTTCACGACAGCGATGAGAGTAATGGCGGCCTCATATGTAGCCGGAGCTCAAACAACAGGCCGACATCTGAGGCAAAAACCGTATGTCGTACCTGATGCGCAAAGATAACCTGCGCTTCAAGGTGCCAGTGACTTGAAGCACATTCCCCTAACTTGTTGGATAGGCACTGTCATCTTGAAGAGCCCGGCGCGGTTTATGACGGCGATATGACCGATGTCCGCAACACGGAACGCTGACTTTACCTGGCCGGGGGCATCGACGGTTCACTGAATCGGGGGAACTAATAAATTTAGTTAGAAAGGAGGGTCGTAATAATTTTTGAAGATTAAACATGGGGTTAATCTTCAAGGGGTTTGTTTTGTGATCGAAACAAAACAGCGCGGGCTGAACAGAACAAGAGCCGGGAACAATTCTCTTGCTCGTTTGGCGTTACTTCAGTTTACACATTAAGAAAATGCAAGAGAGCACACTAGGTTTAAATGCGATATGCGAATAAAGATCTCTGCAAAATCAAATTTGGAGGGCACATGGAAAATGCGATGAGAAAGCGTAGAATGTGGTGCTTCGGCTTCATTGCGACGGCGCTTGTATTCCTTGTCGGGATATGCAACGTGGCTCAGGCAATGGAACTTAAAACGGATAACGAAAATATTAAAATGCGCTGGGACAACACACTAAAGTACAATTTGGGTATTCGTGTTGCCAGTCCCGATGACGCACTCTTGAAGAGCCCGAATTACGATGACGGCGATCGTAATTTTGGCCGCAGTATGGGCATTGTCACGAACCGACTGGACATCCTGTCGGAGTTCGATCTTGTCTACAAAGAAAAGCAGGGATTCAGGATCAGTGCTTCGGGCTGGTATGATGCACGCTATCGGGATCCGATGGATAACACCTCCCTGGCGACTTCGAACCACCTTACTGACCAAGGCACACAGGATCTTGGCCTTAGCCAGCGTGTTAAGAATTATGAGCGGGGGGCTTATGGAGAAATTCTTGACGCGTTTGTATTCGGATCCGTTGATATCGGCTCGGTACCGGTGAACTTTAAATTGGGGCGCCACACGCAGTACTGGGGTGAGTCCTTTTTAGGATTCATTAACGCTATCGTCTTATGGGCAGTTCCCCGTCGATATCGCCAAGGCGTTGTCCATACCTGGGTCGGAAGTCAAGGAACTTTTCATGCCGCGAGCCGCTTTGTCCTTGCAGGCAACCCTTAGCAACAGTGTAGGTATTCAGTTTCAGCAATTTCTCCAGTTCCAGCCGGCCCGGGTTCCTGACGGCGGCAGCTACATGGGAGGCCTTGACTTTTTTCACAAGGGTGGCGAGTCTTTGCTGGCGGGCGCTATTTTTAGACATGAGAGTGATATTGAACCGGATGGAACGCATGACTATGGTTTCGCACTTAACTGGAGACCGGAGTTTCTGGACTCGATATCGGGTAAGTTGGGATTCTATTACCGTAACTTCACCGATCAACTGCCCCAGATCTATCTTGACACGACCAACCTTCAATACTTTTTTGTTTATCCTGACGATATCAAGCTCTATGGCGTAAGCGCCGGCTTTTGCTCTTGGCGGCATCAGTATCGGATTGGAATACGCTTACCGTTCTAACCAGCCTTTTAATTGTGATCTTATAGTCGTTCCCAGGAACCCGTCCCGGTAAGGGAGAGACCGCGGGTACCCGTGGTGACATTCACACGGCGACCCTCAACTTCTTCCAGATTGGCGGGCCCACCGCACTCTCTGGGAATCGTCAACGGGCATTCTGGAATTCACGTCATGCCCATGTACAGCGCGTAAGCGATGGAGAGGCCTATTACCAGGGTAACGACGCGGGCCCATGGCGCATTAACAAGACGACACGTAGATGCCATGGGGGATCGCCATTTCATTTACACCGACCTGGTTCAATGTCTGGCCGGCCGTGAATTTGTCCAATGCCCGTGAGCTTTAGCCGCGGCCTGTTCGGCAACTCGGCGCTCAACGGCGGCGATGCCGAAGGCAATGGGAGCGCAAGCATTGGCGTGAGCGCGGAAGTCAGGCAGAAGTATTATTTTACGCTGTCGTACAATACTTATTATGGCGATCACGATACGGATGCGTCGGGCGGCATATCAGCCGCAAGAGGTGGACTGAATGCATACCTCTATGACCGCGACTGGGTCAGTTTCACCTTTAAAACGAACTTTTAGTAGGAAGGAGGTAGAAATATAATGTCAAAATTCATGAAAATTATCGCGCTGTCCGCAGTCATCCATGATGACCTGCTTCTCAGGGCTGGTGCTTGCCAAGGTAAGTCCTGAAGAAGCGGCGCAGTTGGGGAAAAATCTAACCCTGTTTGGTGCAGAGGCAGCCGGAACATAAAGAGGGAACGATCCCGCCCTATACAGGCGGCCCTCACCCAAGGCGCCTGCCGACTATGTCCCGGGTTCCGGTTTCTATACCGATCCCTTTAAAAATGAGAAGCCTTTGTTTTCTATTAACCCGCCAGAAACATGGCCCAGTACGCCGATAAACTGACAGACGGCGCCAAGGCCCTGTTTAAACAATACCCTGGTTTTCCGGATGGATGTTTATCCGACACACCGAACCGTCGCTTATCCTGATTATGTGCTGGAAGCTACGAAGAAAACCGCCACGTCGGTGGAGACTTACTCTGACGGCAATGGCCATTAAGGGTGAAGCGGGCGGCATTCCATTTCCGATTCCGAAGAGTGGCGACGAAGTCATGTGGAATCACGTGATTCGCTATCGGGGTGTTGCGATTCAACAAAAAACTATGACAGAAAATCGTGGATTCCAACGGTGGTGTTTATGCCACATCGGATCCGATCAGAATCTGGAACGAAACTGCCATGGTATTACAAGGATCAAAACAAGACCGCCCCCAAGCAAGGCATTCATTGGCTCATCCAGTGGCGCTTTGACGGCCCGGTCCGCAAGGCCGGCGAAGGCGGCATGGATGGAAACACACCATTCGCGAGGGCATCACTGGTCCGACGAACTGGCTGTATCTGCCCGGTCAGCGGCGTGTCAAACTGGCGCCGGAAGTCGCATTTGACACCCCCAACACGGACGGCGACGGGAACATGACTTACGACGAGACGTTCGGGTTCAATGGCGACAGAATACGCCACACCTTCCATCTTCTCGGCAAAAAAGAAATGTACGTTCCTTATAGCACCTACAGGATGAGCTTCTACCTGGGTGACAAGAAAGCCAATATGTACCAGCATAAAGGTTATGCGAATCCGGATCTCTATCGTTGGGAGCTGCACAGAGTCTGGATCGTTGAAGCCAGACTGAGACCGGGCAAACGGCACATCTATCCGCGAAGAACATTCTATGTTGACGAAGATTCCTGGTCCATTTTGTCTAATGATAACTACGATGCCCAGGGGAAGATGTTCCATGCGAACTTCATGAACTTCTTCCAGTGCTATGACATCCTGACCCCGTATTCGTATACATTCTTCGTCCACAATTTGCCGAGCCAGGTGTTGGCACATGCTTACAACAACTGCTTCAAAGGCGCCTATGTCAAGGCGATGCCGGAGCAGTCGGATGCCTTCTGGTCCCCGGATAACTTGGCGGGTAAAGGCCTGCGTTAAAGAGTTGTTAGAAGTATAAGAAGAGTACAAGAAAAAGAGGTGCAGGCACTTTCATTCGTTGGCTCGCTTGCCAAAAATGGAAGTGCCTGCCTTCTATCATTAAATTGCCGCATGATAATGTTTTACCGGAAAAATGATATTTCTAAAATGGGAGCTTAAATCGGGAGAAGACAGATGTGCAAAAAAATATTGAGTGCGCTGTTGATGTTGCTTTGCTTCGCTTTGCAGAGCGCTTTGGCAGCCGACGGCCAGGGAGATCTTAATACCCCGCCACCGCCCGTCAGCAATTTGAAAACCACGGAACTAGGCAAGACTGACGTTCTTTATGTTCCTGCTAATAAAGATATTCTTTCAACAAAGCTTTTGTTTAACGGCATTGTAATGGCCGGGAAGCGTCTGATCAGCGTGGGCCAGTATGGGACCATTCTATATTCTGACGACAAGGGCAAGACCTGGATCAGCGCCACCGTGCCGGTCAGCGCCGACCTCGTGGCTGTCCATTTTCCAACGCCGCAGAAAGGTTGGGCCGTAGGACATGATGGTGTCGTTCTCCACAGCACTGATGCCGGTGCAACGTGGGTGAAGCAGCTTGATTTTCGCAATGTCGGCGAGCTGATCACCAAATTCTATAAAGAGCACAAGCCGATGAATGTGTCAGGACCGGCGAACCTTGATCAATTTAACGCGGATATGTCTGCTTTTGGTCTGCCGATGGACGTATCGCCGATCAAGGAGTTTTTGGATGTTTATTTTGAGAATGAAAAAGCCGGCTTTTTGGTCGGAACGTTTGGAATTATTTTCCGTACAACCGATGGCGGAAAGACATGGGAGCCATGGCTTGACCATGTGAGTGATCCATTGCAGCATCCGCACATGTATTCCGTACGATCCATTGATGGCGATATTTATATTACCGGTGAACGTGGACTGCTCATGCGTCTGGATCGCAAGACATCGACGTTCAGACCGATTAAAACGCCTTACGAGGGGACCTTCTTCGGGATCGCCGGGAAGGGCGGCGCCATGGCCGCATACGGCATGCGCGGTAATGTATACAGAAGCACAAATAAGGGCGCAAGCTGGAAAAAAATCGATACCAGTGTCGACTCAGGGCTAGTAGGTGCGGCCGTTACAGAAGACGGCAGGATCATTGTGGTGAGCCAGGGTGGAGATGTTCTCCTGAGTTCAGAGAATGGCGCTGCATTTGACAAAGTTAAAATGGACAAACCGTTCGGAGCAGCGGCAGTTGCTTCACCAGACCGGAATACTATCGTCATTGCGGGCTTTGGGGGTCATATAGTTAAGAAGTTGAAATAACGGAGAGAAAAATGGCTATTACAAAAAAAGAAGAAATCGATCAAATGCCCGTTGTCAAGGACGTGAAAGATTTTGACACGTCATCCGGTGTTCTGCTTGAGCGAATAATATTTAATAATCGCCACATTATGATCATCGTATGTCTGCTTGTCACGCTCTTTCTCGGATATCAAGCTACGAAGCTCACACTGAATGCAAGCTTCGAGAAGATGCTTCCGCAAAGCAGCCCCTACATCAAAAATTATCTTGCAAACCAGAGTGAATTGCGCGGCCTCGGCAACACCGTGCGTATAGCGGTGGAGACCACGAAAGGCGATATTTATGATACCGCCTACCTGGAGACACTCAAGCATGTCAGTGATGAGATATTTCTGCTTCCCGGCGTTGATCGCTCGTGGATGAAGTCGCTCTGGACGCCCTGTGTACGATGGAATATCGTTACCGAGGAAGGCTTTAAAGCCGGCCCTGTCATAGGCGACGGCTACAATGGTTCCCCGGAGAGCTTGCAGCAGGTTAAATTAAATGTCGCCCGTGCATCGATCATCGGCAGTATTGTTGCTGATAATGCCAAATCGAGCATGGTGCTGGTGTCCCTGCTGGACACAGATTTTACAACTGGAAAACGGCTTGATTACAGCAAACTTTCTAACACGCTCGACAAGATCCGCGATAAATATGAACTTCAGTCGAAAGGCGCCATCAAAATACACATCACCGGATTTGCTAAAATCGTTGGCGATCTGATTGCGGGATTGAAGCAGGTGATGACCTTCTTTCTGTTCGCGATCCTCATTGCCGGCATCATCATTTTTATTTTCACGCGGTGTCTGCGCAGTACGGTTCTGTTGATCTGCTGTTCCGCACTCGCGGTGCTCTGGCAGCTCGGGATCATTACCATGTTAGGTTTTGAGCTGGATCCCTACTCCATCCTGGTGCCGTTCCTCGTTTTTGCCATTGCCGTATCACACGGCACTCAGAAGATGAACGGTATCATGCAGGATGTCGGTCGCGGCACACACAAACTGGTAGCGGCACGATATACTTTTCGCAGGCTTTTTCTCCCCGGTCTGACCGCGCTTTCTGCGGCGGCAGTTGGATTTGCCGTGCTCATGCGGATCGAGATTCCGGTCATCCGGGATCTTGCATTGACGGCCAGCGTCGGTGTTTTCGTCGTCATCTTTACGAACCTGATTCTTTTGCCGGTGCTTCTGTCCTATGTCGGCGTAAGCCCTGTAGCGGCCAAGAGGAGCTTACGGCAGGAGAGTGAAGAGAGTGAAGGTAAAAAGGCGGGCGCGGTCTGGAATATTCTCAATCATTTTGCCGAAAAAAAGAGTTGGGCCGTAAGCGCACTGGTGGCCTTGGTTGCCCTCGCCGTGATCGGCTCGATCATTGGCGAGCATGTCAAAATCGGCGATCTGGATCCAGGGGCGCCCGAGCTTCGACCCAATTCTCGCTACAATAAGGATAACGCTTTTGTCAATGCCAACTATGGACTCTCAAGCGACCAGTTTGCCGTTATCGTGAAAACACCGAGAGAGGGATGCGTAAAGTACGATTCACTTATAGAGGTTGATCGCCTTGTGCATGAACTCCGAAAGCTGCCGGGGGTTCAAGTTGTCAGCGCCCTGCCGGATGCTGCTCGTGTGCTGATTTCCGCATCCTATGAAGGGAATCCGAAAATGTTCTCCCTCACCCGTAATCAGAACGAACTGAACTATGGTGTGCAACTGGCGCGCACCAACAATACGGACCTCTACAACAACCAGGCGACTGTCCTGCCGGTTATTTGTTATTTGACGGATCATAAAGCAGATACGCTGACAAGCGTGGTGGAGACGTCCGCTGCCTTTGCACAGAAGCACTCTGTGCCGGACAGACAGTTTCTGCTTGCAGCGGGGACTGCGGGAATTGATGCGGCCACCAACATCGTGGTCAAGCGGGAAAACCGCATCATGATGGGTTATGTGTATTTAGCAGTTATTGCATTGTGCTTCATTACATTCCGCAACTGGCGAGCAGTACTGGTAGCAATTATTCCGCTGGTTCTTACCTCGATCCTGTGCGAGGCGCTCATGGTGGTATTAGGGATCGGCGTCAAGGTGGCTACCCTTCCGGTTATTGCACTGGGCGTCGGGATCGGTGTCGATTACGCTTTGTATCTGCTTAGCGTTATGTTGATGCATATGAGAAACGGCCTCCCGCTTGGGGAATCCTACAAGCGGTCCCTTCGTTTTACAGGGAAAGTCGTTGCCTTGGTCGGAATCACACTGGCCAGTGCCGTTGTCACCTGGGCATGGTCGCCAATTAAATTCCAGGCCGACATGGGCGTTCTGCTTTCGTTTATGTTCTTCTATAACATGATTGGAGCGCTCGTTTTCATTCCTGCCCTGTCCCGCTTTATCATGGGCAAGACCGACAAGAAAACGGGCGAGGTTTATCTTAGAGGGATAACAAGATAGCTATTATTCTCTAAGGTAGTCATTTAGCCATAATAGCGACGCCGATTGAATCAGCAACTGACTATTATGGAGTGGCAGCATCTATCTTCAATAATTTAGAGAACCCGCTATTATCAGCGAGATAATAGTGGGAAATACTAAGGAGTTGCATCTTATGGCCAATGAACTGTCGATAGCTCTTGGAGGTATGAGTATTCACCATATTTTACTCGCCTTTGCGGGTGGTATGTTTGCTACTGCATTCGGAGTCATTCCGGTCTTTGCTGTTGTCGGCGTCGTTATGTTCGCCGGCGCGGCAACGATGGCTGCCGGGGGAAGCCCGGCATATCTGTTCAATGTAGGCCTCAGTTATGGGTCTGGCTTTATGATATACGGTGGCGCCTGCGCGGCGGCCGCTTATGCCGGCAGAAGGGGTTACATTGCGTCAGGACGCGACCTCACGACACCGCTAATGGGATTGAAGCGCCCGGATGTCTTGCTCGTTGGCGGCCTTTTTGGCGTCCTGGCAGCGACTATTCTGTGGGTCTTCGCGACATTTATCCCGTTCAAGATCAAGGGCCTGCCGTGGACAGATAATATGGCCATGGCGTTAACGATTACCACGTTTATTGCTCGATGGGTTTTCGGGAAGACGGGTCTTTTCGGGAAAGTGCCTGAAGGAATGAGCCGCTTTAGCTTTAAAGATGATCGCGTTTGGGTCCCCTGGCAGCAAGGCTTTTTTGAACTTCTGCTTATCGGCATCGCCGCCGGATTTGTCTCAAGCTACATTGCGATGATGATGGGGGCCAAGGGGGGCGGCGCATTTATCGGCTTCGGATTTTCGCTGGTAAGCCTCGTCTTCCTGCAGTTCGGACTCATGATTCCGGTTACCCACCATATAACCTTGGTAGCGGCGTTGGCCGCTATTGGCAGCGGGAGCGCGCTCTGGGGAGGCCTTTTTGGTGTCATTACGGCTTTTCTGGGTCAGTTCCTGGCAGGTGTTTTTTTGGTCCATGCTGATACGCATATCGATCCACCGGCGCTTGCCATTGCACTAGGGGTTACATTGATCTCCATCTTTAAGGGATTTGGCTTGTTTGCCTTAATGCCGCTTATGTAAAGAAGTGAAGATTTTACGAATATAAAAATATCTAACTAGACTATGTTTGGCTGTCGTGTGAGCTGAAAACGCATATTTTAATGCGGACCAGAATATAAGATCAATTCTAGTTCATCAATTAAAGCGAGGATAAAGAATATGACTGAAACACTTGAGGCGCGAGTACAAAAATTAGAAGATATCAATGAAATCATAAAGCTACAGAGTATTTACGCCAGTTATCTAGATAGGGGATATGCCGGGAGAGTAATGCATTCTCGAAAGGCTGCTGAATTTTACGTAGAAGATGGCACCTGGGAATTCGAAGCTGCCGGCATGATAGCCAGGGGGCATGACCAGATTGCAGGCATACTCGATGAAGCATGCAAGATGGGAGATTTCTATATGCATGCGTTTATGACGCCGGTGATCAATGTGAGTGGCAATACCGCCTATGTGGAATGGCTGATGTTGGTCGGGCACGTCGTAAACGATAAGGTTGTTTTGACCTATGGAAATGAAAATATCGATTACGTCAAGACTGAGAAGGGTTGGCGCATCAAAAGGAACCGCTTTTCTCTGGGGAAAGTATTAACGACGTAAATAAAATATATAACAAAACAAATGATGAAAGCTGGCCAGGCCAGCCAGCCCATAATGGGTGGGCGTTGAAAGTCAACACCGTTGTAGTGCTAATATGATTCAGGCTGTCATTCCAATTGGTGCCGAAATCAAGCGACACCCGTCGGGGCGATGGTTACAACATCATGACGGAACACGCAATGCGACGGACCGCAGGATTTTATAGCTTCTTTTGTACATTGCTGATGTTGAAAACAAGGGATATAATAAATTAACATTTCTATATCCATTATAAAGAGATGTCATGGAGGAAAGTTATGGGACAATATGGCTGGTCGAAACCGACATTAGTTAAGTTTTTAATGTTCTTTTCATGGGTCATTCCATTCGTAAAAAAATACAATAAGCACCCGGTATGGAAATGGTTATTTTATCCTATATTTATGAGGCCATACACGGAACTCAGTAATATCCCCCTCAATATTGAGGTTGAATCCCAAGGCAAGTCAGCCATGCCCCGAAGGATCATTAAAAGGCTTTTAACTGAACTGGATGATAAATTCGTTTTTGATAAATGCTTATGCAGAGAAGGCAGGAATGATAAGTATCAGGATATCGGATGCTTTTGCTTGGGTCCGGCTGCCAAGCGTCTCCATCCGTCTCATGGGCGGTTTGTCACGACTGAGGAGGCATTGAAGCATTTGGATCGTGCAGCGGAGGCAGGACTGGTTGCTTGCTTCGCTCACGCCTGGATTGATCCGCTTATGTTCGGCACACGATTCAAAGATCTCATGTTCATCTGCCTTTGCGATAATGAATGCGGATATCGAGCGGATCTGAAAGTACGGGGGCCAGCCCTGGAAGGGGTTTATCAGAAACTTCCCGGTTTATCGATCGTCATGGATGAGGAGAAATGCGTCGGTTGTGGTACATGCGTGGAGGCGTGCTTCCTTGGAAACATTTCCGTCGTGGACGGAAAGGCCAAGCATGGGCCCTCGTGCTCCGGTTGCGGAAAATGTGTAGAGGTCTGCCCGAATAAAGCCGTTACGATGAACATTGTTGATGAAGAAGTTTTGTATCAGCAGCTTGTTAAATGGATCAAAGGGGTTTCGGAACTGCCGGTGAAAAACAGTTGAGGAAGAGTCTAGCGTGATATGAGATTTTCTTCCAATCTTGGTCGGGAATCATAAAGTTTGTTTCATTATAACAGAGAGGCGCTGCGGAAACGTATGTGCCTCTCTGTTCCTTATGAAGGAGGTCGTTATGTGTCGATACTGTGTAGAATACGGAAACGGTACCAAATGGTACCTCAATCCGGATAACTACAGAAAGGAACTTTTAGCTGAGCCGGGCCACAAAGAAGGCTTTGAAGGCCTCATGGGGGTCAACCGAAATATCTATGAGTGGGGCGGTTGCGATCAGCTGGATGATATGCTGACGGATATCAAGGTGATGGGGCCTTCGTTAAACCCTCATTTTGAAGCGGTGCATCAGCACGCGGGCCAAGTCATTCCGCTGGAAGATGCCATTAAAATCATCGAAATCGCTCCGGGGGAGAGAATGTTTCTTCAGCACTGCGGCTGCCGCCGGTATATCGGGCACACTGATTTTCTCGGCTGCATGTTCTTTGATACGGCCATGGACAAGACGCTGGAAGAGAGACCATGGGAAAAAGACAGCAAGATCCTGACCAAGCAGGAGGCCATCGACTACGAGAAGGAAGTGGATAAGATGGGCCTGGTTCATTCCATCTTCCACGTTGGCGTGAGTGAAAAAGGCGCGGCGCCCTTGACGTTATGCCATTGTAATGAATCGACGTGCGAGGGCGCAAAGGTTCGGGTGTATTATGGCGGCAATACCTATCGAAAAGGTGAATACGTTGCCAAGGTGGACAGAGACAAATGCCAGGGTTGCAAGACGGCCCCGTGCATGAAGCGTTGCAACTTCGGCGGCCTGACCTATGATGTGCTGGGCAATGTTGTCAATGTCAATATCATGAGATGTTTCGGCTGTGGTCTGTGCCGGCGTGCCTGTCCCAATGGGGCGCTCAGCCTTGTTGACCGGCTGTCTTATCCGGCGCTGGCTGATGAATGGTAGACAACAGATTTATTGATCATATAATCATCTAAGAGGAGGTCTAACATGTCTGGTTATGTTACGCCGAGACATCGGATTTATTTTGATTATGAGGCTTGTCCGAATGCCAATGGCTGCCTGAAGTGCGTGGATGCCTGCATCAAAAACGGGAGCAACTGTATCGGTTATGTTGCCAAGGAGACGCCGAAGACGACAGGGCCGGATGCGCCGAAGGAATTGTGGGACATCCCCCACCGGGTCTTCTCCTGGTACATGGTGCGGTGCAATGCCTGCGGCAAGTGCGTGGAAGTCTGTCCCAAGAAGGCCATCCGGCTGGTGAAGGCACAGCGGCCTGTTCCTCGCGCCGTGGTTCATCAGGCGCCTGATCTGGTCATGTGCGCGACCCTGAAAGACGGGACCAAGGTCACCCCTGATTTTGAAGGATGAGGGATCGTCAGGGGTAGCGAACAATAGCGTATTCTGTCGTTATGACATCAAACAGGCTATGGGGATGGAGGCCCTCTTCCTTCCACATAGCTTTTATATAAAAGAGAGAGGATTCATGGCATTTGACCGGCTTATGCGTGCGGCTGCGACGGCTTATTATTCTGGCCTGGGATACTATTCCCATTCTGATTATACGATCCCGGGAACGGAAATCGTTGCGGATGTCGTGTCAATCCAGCCGATATTGAAAGAGCTGAAGCCTCGCCTGAAGAGGGGCTTTGCGCCGGCCGGCATCATGCAGTATCTGATCGGCAATGACTGGATGACGTTGAATGAGCTGGTTGAAAAGACCGGCTATCCGCTGGATTTTATCGGGACGGTCCTGGAAGAATCGAGGGATAACGGGTGGGTCGAGATCGGGTTTCTTGATGGCATGGCGGCGTGCCGCAATCTCAATTATGTCATCCCGGCCAAAGAGTGTGTCCTGACATTCATCGGGACCCAGGATATTAAAAAGAAACTCGATCTGCTGCACACGCTCCAGGGCTGCTTCAATAAATGCTACTTTGTGTTTCCTTATTTTATTTCACCCGAATCTACGGAAGTCATTGTGTCGGTAGGGGGCGGCGTGATGAAATACGTTGAAGAGCTGGGGACCTTTACCGAATTGATCCCGCCGGAGCTATTTGAAATCGAAGACAAGAGACGCTTTGCGCTCATTGCCGAAAATATATTGTTTCTGAATGTCTTTAGCAAAAAAGACGAAATCATTTAGTGTCAGGACGAAGAGTTCAACATGAATAAAAATGTCAGAGTGATATCCTTTTCAGGAAAAGGCGGATCGGGAAAGACAACCACCGCCTCTATGTTTTTATCTGTCTTGTTAAGAATGAACCGGAAGGACAGGCTGCTTATTATTGATGCGGACCCGGATGCCAATCTGTCAAAAACACTCGATGTAACCGTTGAGAAGACGGTAGGCCAGTTGATGGACAAGAGAAAGTACGAACTGGATGAGCGGGAACAGGGGCCCAAACTCCGGTTTTCTGTCTGGGACAGCATCTCCCATGGCGAGGGATTCGATCTGTTGGTCATGGGGCGTTCCAGGGGGGAAGGCTGCTACTGTGCAATAAACTCTGTCCTGACGTCGATTTTGATTGAGACGATCAAGATGTACGATATTGTCATTATTGATCATGACGCCGGTCTTGAGCATTTCAGCAGAAAGTCAGGCAGCCCCACCGATACCCTGATTGTGACCTGTGATCCATCCCGACTCAGCTTTGATACGGCCAGGAGAATAAAATCCATGGTGACCGAGCTGTCTCTTCCATACACCCATCAGTACCTCGTTGGTTGCAGATATGGCGCGGATCAGAAGGAAATGTTCGAGACGATGGCGCAGGAGATAGGCTTTGACGTGTTGGGACTGGTTCCCCAGGATCAGGAGATCGCATCACTGAATCTGATGGGTGAGAGCCTTCTGCATTTGACGCCGGACAACACGGCCCTGAAAATTGTGGCGGGAATGGTCGAAAAAGTAATTTCCAATACGATTTGAAATAATATTTTAGGGGATAAGAAAATGCCTGAAAATCTGAGAGATCAGCATTTCCTGGGGAAATTAGCTAAATATTGGAAGCAATGGTATACGCCGATCGGGAGAAATCCACAGGAACAGTCCACCGAAGATGCTTCCCTGCTGGATCCTGCAAAGGTCTTTTCTCCGGAGCTTGTCACGGATATTACTTATATTCCGATTAATGCCGAAGTCAAAACAGCCGACGTGCCGCTTCCAGTGCTTATCCTGGAGGAAGTCATCCGCCATTCCTCCTATCGCGTCATTACAAAAACTTGCACATGCAGAGAGGCCTGGGATTGCAGGGCCTATGACAAAAACATCGGGTGCCTGCATATCGGGCAGGCAACGGAGGACGAGCCCCCGACTGTCGCCACCAGTGTATCTGTTGAAACGGCAATCATGCATGTGCATAAAGCTGTTTCCCTGGGGCTTGTTCCATTTATCGGACGGGCTGAAGGAGATAACGAGATTTGGGGTGTCGCCCCAAATAAAAAATTTATCACGGTATGTTTTTGTTGCCAATGCTGCTGCATTATGATGAATACGATCAAGTTAAAACCGCTTGATGAAAGGGATTCCTGGGCAGCTCTTAAAGGGGTCCGTGTCACCCTGAATAAAGAGAACTGCATCGGGTGCGGTTCTTGTGCTGATAAATGCCTGACCGGTGCCATCACAATAAAAGATGGAAAGGCAAATATCGATTATTCGATTTGCAAGATATGCGGTCGATGCGCTTCTTTGTGTATGCGTGATGCAATCAAGCTGGACGTAAAAGATCTGGATTATGCGGTGAATAGTTTGCTGGACCGACTTGATTCGAAAGTCGGCGGATTCAATATGCCGAATGGGTTCAGCTCAAAGAATAAATCATAGAGTCGGATACCCTATTTGTGATGCGTCAAACCTCGCCCGCTTCTAAAACCCTTCCTGACGGGTGGCAATATCGCGTTTGTCATTATTCGCTTGCGAGTCAATTGAAAGCATCTTTCGCCATATCCTCCTCGCGGCGCTTTTTACTGCGCCTCTGGAAAAGTCGAAGAACTTAATCTCGCGATGGAGACGCTTTGCAAAGTGCCTCAATCGTCCCGTGGGGCAAGAGCAATTTGTTGACTCGCGCGGGGGGATTTGTTACATGCTCGTACATTCGGATGATTGGAAAGAAAAAGGAGACGGTGTATGGATCTGAAACTGAAAGGCCGAGTGGCAGTCATTTCCGGGGCAAGTATGGGATTGGGGCGTGCCGTGGCGCTTCAGCTGGCGATGGAAGGGGCCAAGGTAGCCATCACGGCACTGGACGATCCGAGCCTGCCCGAGGCCGCGGCGTTGATTCGCAAGGAAACCGGCGCAGAGGTCTTCGCCATGCCGGCGGACGTTTCAGATCTCGATCAGGCCAGTTCCTTTATGCAGGCCGCCATCGCCCATTTCGGTACGATCGACATCCTTGTCAACAATGCCGGCGGGCCTCCCTCTGCCAAGTTTCTCGAAATCCCGGATGAGTTGTGGCTCAAAGGAGTTCAACTCAATCTGATGAGCACGATCGCCATGACCCGCGAGGCCGTTCCTGTCATGAAGGAAAAGAAATGGGGTCGGATCATCAATATGACATCCATTTCGGTCAAACAGCCGATCGACGGCCTGATCCTTTCGAACACCGTGCGCTCCGGCGTGATCGGGTTTGCAAAGACCCTCTCCACGGAGCTGGCGCCTTATAACATCACCGTCAACAGCGTTTGTCCCGGATACACCATGACCGATCGCGTGACCAATCTTGCCAAGGTCATTGCGGCCAAAGAAGGAACGACGCCCGAGGCGGTGATCGGGGGATGGGAGTCGGAAATCCCCATGCAACGCCTTGGAACTCCTGAGGAATTCGCCTCTCTTGTCGCCTATCTTGCCTCGGAAGGCGCCGGATACATCACGGGGGCGGCCATCCAGATTGACGGCGGCTGGTATCGCGGCATCATGTAGTCGTTCTTCCCACTACATTTTTGTCTGTTTGCTGTGTTTTCATGTGTTGGATCAATGGTTCGTTCTGTGCTCAGACAGCGTCCAGCAGGAAAACAGCATGTTGCGAAAGCGGCTAAAAATATTGGGTGTATTGCCAAAAATTCACCTTGACACGCATTAAATTCTTGTGCAATAGTTATCGTCTATATATAGAATATAGAGCATAATCAGCTGCCTTTTCAGTGGTTGGTGTCACAGGCGCGCTGCATTCGTTTTCGATCTTGCCGCATATCTGAAAATCCCCCTAGATATTTTCTGTTTTGCGACAAGTCGCCGCAGGCATCCAGTCGCACGATACATTGCGCATGACCGGCAGGAGGCCATAGAAGTCAGTCCCGCGCGGGGTGGTCTGTAAGGCGATCGAAGTGTATTATAATAATTTAATCCCTATCATACAGAATGATCCATGCTATTGCGGTCAATCTGTTGAGGAGCGATAAAATGTCACATATTGTTGTTCCCTATCTCGAAATGGCCCAGGTCATCGTCGAGGCTGGCGGTGAGGCTTTAAAGAAGTGTTACCAGTGTGGTACCTGTTCGGGCACCTGCCCCTGGAGACCCCTGACGGAATTCAATATCCGTAAGATGATCCGCATGGGGCAGTTCGGTTTCGAGGGGATCGAGGAGCATATGTGGGGTTGTTCCACCTGTAAGTTCTGTGTGGACCGCTGTCCCCGAGGCGTTGAAATTATCGATATCGTCAAGGCGATCCGGAGCGTGTTTGCCAGCGGCGGCATTTTGCCGTCCAGCCTGAAGGCGTTTGTGGGAAGCCTTTCAGCGCGCGGCAACCCCTGGGCCGGGGATGTCGAGAAGCGCAACGACTGGGCCCAGGGCAAATATCCCCTTTATGAGCCCGGCATGGATTATCTCTACTTCACCTGCTGTACGGTTTCCTACGATCCGCGCAACATGCGGGTGGCCAAAGCGACGGCCGACCTCATGAACCGTGCGGGTGTGAGCTGGGGCCTGCCCGGGACGAACGTCAACTGCTGCGGTGAGAGTGCCCGCAAGGTCGGCGACGAGGATCTCTACCAGCGCCTAAAGGAAAACAACCGCGCCATTTTCAAAGCACTTGGCGTCAAGAACGTCGTTGTGATCTCGCCGCACTGTTACAGTACCTTTGTGCAGGAGTACGGTGACGGCTATAACGTCATTCACTTCTCCGAACTTCTCTCTCAGTGGATCAAAGAGGGGAAACTCCTGCCCGCCAAAGATCTGGGGGGGCTGAAGGTGACCTTCCACGATCCCTGCTACCTCGGCCGGCACAGCGGCATCTACGATGCGCCGCGCGAGATTTTGAAGGCCATTCCGGGGGTGGAATTTGTTGAAATGGATCGGACCCGCCAGCAAAGCGTGTGCTGCGGCGGTGGTGGTGGTGGCCTCTGGATGGAGCGCGCCAAGGGCGAGCGCTTGAGCGACACCCGCGTCGAAGAGGCCATGGGCAAGGAGGCGTCTGTGCTCTCGACCGCCTGCCCGTATTGCATTGCGATGCTCGAAGACAGCGTCCGGACGATGAATGCGGACGAAAGCATCAAGGTGAAAGACGTTGCCGAACTCGTTCTGGAGAGTTTGGCTTAATCGGATAACAAGGAGTTCCTTATGAGCAGAATCGGCGTTTTTGTCTGCCACTGCGGATTGAATATAGCCAAGACCGTGCGGGTGACCGAGGTGGTCGAATTCGCCCGGACACTGCCAGACGTCGTGGTTGCCGAAGAATACAAATTCATGTGCTCCACGCCGGGGCAGGAACTGATTCAGAGTGATATTAAAAAATATAATCTGGATCGGATCATCATTGCCGCGTGTTCGCCCCTCATGCATGAAAAGACCTTCCGCAAGGTCGCCGAAAGCGCGGGGCTCAACCAGTATCTGGTCACCATCGTCAATATCCGGGAACAGACCTCCTGGGTCACGGACGATCAGGACGTTGCCACCGAGAAGGCCAAGGCCCTCATCAATGGCGCGGTTTACCGCGCCCGGCTTCTGGCACCCCTGACCTCCCGCTTTATCGATGTGAATCCGAATGTCATGGTGGTTGGTGGCGGGATCGCCGGTATCCAGGCGGCCCTGGAACTCGCGGAAACGGGTAAAACGGTTTATCTCGTCGAGAAGAGTCAGACCATTGGTGGTCACATGGCCCAGTTCGACAAGACCTTCCCGACCCTCGATTGTTCAGCCTGTATCCTGACGCCCAAGATGGACGCCGTTTTGCAGAATCCGCGGATCGTCATGCTGACCTACGCCGAAGTGGCTGAGGTCAAGGGGTACGTCGGTAATTTCGAGATTACGGTCAGGCAGAAGGCCCGCTATGTGGATCACAACAAGTGCAACGCCTGTCTGGCCTGCGTCGAGAAGTGCCCTGGCAAGGGCGTTTCCGAATTCGACGAAGGGCTCGCGAAGCGCAAGGCGATCTACATCCCCTTCCCACAGTCGGTTCCGCAGAAGCCACGCATTGACCGCGATTCCTGTACCTATTTCCTCAAAGGCAAGTGTCGACTCTGTGAAAAGGTGTGCGAACAGGGGGCAATCGACTACGAGCAGGCCGATGAACTCCTGCACATCAACGTCGGCGCGGTCATTCTGGCCACCGGCTACGACCTCATGGATACGGCGCCGCTGGTTCAGTACGGCTACGGTGCGCTTCCCGGCGTCTATCATGCGCTGGAGATCGAGCGCCTCTTCAACTCCGCCGGCCCGACTGGCGGCAAGGTCATCATGCGCGACGGCAAAGAACCGAAGAGCGTGGCTATCCTGCACTGCATCGGCAGCCGTGACAAGAACAACTGCGAGTATTGCAGTCGTGTCTGCTGCATGTATTCGCTGAAGTTCGCGCATCTGCTCAAAGAGAAAACCGGCGCCGATGTCTACCAGATGTATATCGATATGCGTTCGCCGGGGAAGGGCTACGAAGAGTTCTACAACCGCCTGCTGGAAGAGGACGTGAAGTTTATCCGCGGCAAGGCGGCACGCGTAACTGACAAGACCAACGATGCGGAAGAACCCGGCAAGCTGATCGTCGAGGTGGAAGACACCCTGACGAGTTCCTTCCTGCGCGTGCCGGTCGATATGGTCGTGTTGTCGCCAGCCATGAAGCCCAGGAGCGATGCCAAGGATGTCGCCCGCATGTTCAATCTCAGCACGGACAAACACGGCTTTTTCATGGAGCGCCATCCCAAGCTGGCGCCGCTCTCCACGATGACCGAAGGGGTCTTCATCGCCGGAACCTGTCAGGGACCGAAGGACATCCCCGATACGGTGTCCCAGGGAACAGGCGCCGCGGCCGAAGCATTGACGATTGTCGTGAAGGAGAAGATGGAGCTGGAAGCGGCGACCGCCTTTGTCAACGCCAATATCTGCTGCGGTTGCCAGAACTGCGTGAAGGTCTGCCCCTACGGTGCGCCCTTCTACAAGGCGGACAAGGGCGTCTCCGAAGTCAACGAGGCCCTGTGCAAGGGATGCGGTCTGTGCGCTGCCTCCTGCCCGACGTCGGCCATCCTGGCCCGGCACTTCGCCAATCAGCAGATTATGGCGGAGATGGAAGGTCTGATGGAATTTTAACGCAGGCCGTTCGAAAGCGCCCATCTGCTTTGTTGCGCTGCGGGCGGGAATGCTCACGTATTATGTATACGCTCCGCTTCCCGGTCCTCGCGCGCCTCGCATCTGGACACTTTGGAATGGCCTGCAAAAAGTGGATCAGTTGACAATATTGTCTAACGATTGTTGACAGCGTTTTAGAATGAGGTGACAAATGGAATTTGAACCACGAATACTAGGGATCGCCTGTAACTGGTGTACCTATACCGGCGCCGACCTGGCGGGGACGACCCGGTTGAAATATCCTCAGAATCTGAGACTGGTGCGGGTGATGTGTTCGAGTCGCATCAATCCCTCTTTTATTTTCCGGGCCTTCCAGCTTGGCGCTGACGGCGTGCTGGTCGGCGGGTGCCATCCGGGCGATTGCCATTACGGAACCGGAAATCTCTATGCGCGCCGGAAACTCGCGGCCACCAAGAAGGTACTGGAGTTTGCAGGGATGGAGCCCGGTCGTTTTCGCGTTGAGTGGATCTCCGCATCGGAAGGAAACAAATTCGCGGAAGTGGTTGCGGAGTTTACAAACCAGATCAAGGCCCTGGGGCCCCAGACGAAGTTCAGGATGGACCGGCTCGACCGTCCGGCAACGAACCCCGTTTAGATTATTGACGGAAGAGGATCGTATGACTGCATTGAAAGAGATCGAAACGAAATTGAAAGACGAGTCCAGGCGGCTTCTGGAAAGCGGCGAGGTATCGGTCGTCCTGGCCTATGGTCCGGGATATGACGCGCGTCATCCGATGCCCTTCGCGGCCAAGACGGCGGCCGAAGCCGAGCAGATCGTCTTTAACGAATACTGCACCGCCAACATGGCGCGCTACCTGACCGAATATCCGGCGGGAACAAAGATCGCCGTTGCGGTAAAGGGCTATGACAGCCGGGCCGTGGTGGTCCTGATCCAGGAAGGGAAGGTCAAGCGTGAAGACCTGGTGCTCCTGGGCATTCCCGCAACCGGCATGAAGGAACAGCAGACGGACGAGGCAGTCGGCGTCAAGTTGACATGCGGCCTCGCCAATCCCGTGCTCTATGACATTCTGCTGGGCGACCTTCTCCCGGAGCAAGGCGCAAACCCCTACGATGTTCTGGCCGAGCTTGATGCCATGAGCGCTGGCGATCGATGGGCCTTCTGGAATAGCGAATTTTCGCGTTGCATCCGGTGCTATGCCTGCCGCAAGGCCTGCCCGATGTGCTATTGTGATCCCTGTTTCATGGATCAGACGCAGCCGTCCTGGGGGGACAAAACGCCGTCCTTCGACGGCAATCTCATGTATCACCTGACCCGCTTTTACCATCTGGCCGGGCGCTGCGTCGATTGCGGCGAGTGCTCCCGTGCCTGCCCGGTGAACATCCCTCTCAACCTGTTCCACAAATACATGGCGCGGGAGTGCGAAGAGATGTTCAACCAGAAGGCCGGCATGGATATCCAGGACAAACCGGTCATGGTGGATTTCAAATCTGAAGATTCGGATACGCTCATAGAGTAGCGATTCCCGGAGGGACAAACATTGTTAAAGAAGATTGCAGCAGACAAATTGGGCCAGCTTGTCGCCGCGCTGATGGAGAAGGGCAAGGTCTTTGCGCCGGTGTCGGGCAAGGGAGGCGCCAATTTTGAAGAGATAACAAACGCCGGCGATGCGACGCTTGACTTTTACAACACGGTCCTGAGTCCCAAGTCGCTCTTCTTCCCGCAGACCGAGCGGATGATCCGCTACAGGATCGAGAAGGATAAAACGGAATCGGAGGTATTGCCCGTCGAGAGCGCCAGTCAGATCCTGCTGGGCGTTCGCCCCTGCGACGTCCGGAGTTTTGAGATCATGGACCTGCTGTTCGAGGATGGCGGTCTTCTTGATCCATACTGGGTCGCGCGTCGGAAGCAGACGACGATCATCGGCTACGCCTTTGACACCGTTGACCCCGTCGATTTTTACAACGCCTTCGGCATCGGCGCAGCCGATTCCGAAGGCAGCGATGTCTTCATGGTCCGGAAGGACGGGACGCTGTATCTCAAGGGGATCACAGAAAAGGGCGAGGCGCTGCTGGCCGGGCTATCCGGCCTGGAAGATGGGACGGATGCCGACGCGGCAAGCTACGACGAGGCGATCGCCGGGGCGACGGCCCTGAAGACCCGCAGCCTCGAACTGGAAGGCGTGGAACAGAAACTCCTCGATGTGTTCGAGGGGTCCTTCTGGCCGAAGACGGCTGAGGCCTGCATCAGCTGCGGAACCTGCACCTTTGTCTGCCCGACGTGCCACTGTTTCGATATCTGCGATGAAACGCTTTTCCGCGAGGGAGCCCGGTCCAGGACGTGGGATGCGTGCATGTTCACCAATTTCACCCTCGAGACGAGCGGACACAATCCGCGAACCAAAATCTTTCAACGTCTGCGCCAGAAGGTCACCCACAAGTTCTCCTATTACGTTTCCAAATTCGGAAAGACCCTCTGTGTCGGTTGCGGCCGCTGTACCCGATCCTGTCCGGTGAATATCGATATTTTCTCGATGGTCGAAGGGGCGAAAAAATAAGAGAGAGAATGAAAATGCAGAATCCCTATATTCCCATTCCCGTCAAGGTGACCAAGGTCATCACGGAAGTCGATACCAACGACATCAAGACGTTCAAACTGGCCTTCATCAATAAAGAGGACGAAGAACGTTTCCAGTATCTGCCCGGTCAGTTCGCCGAACTGTCCATCTTCGGCAAGGGTGAGAGTCCCATCGGGATTGCCTCGTCGCCGACGGAGCCGGCAACAGTTGACTTCACGGTGCAAAGAGCGGGCCTTGTGACGAGCGCCCTGCACGATATCGAGGAAGGTGCGATCATGGGCATCCGGGGTCCGCTCGGACATCCGTGGCCGATCGAATTTTTGGAGGGCAAGAACATCATTGTGGTGGGCGGCGGCTTTGCCTTCACCACCCTGCGTTCCCTGATCAACTACACGCTTCATAAGGACAACCGGTCGCGCTTCGGCGAGATCACAGTGATCTATGGCGCGCGCACCCCGGGACTGCTGCTCTACAAGGAGGAGCTCAAGGCCTGGGCGGCGAGAAAAGACATCAATACGGTGATTACCGTGGACAAGGGCGATGCGGGCTGGACAGGGCGCGAGGGCTTCGTGCCGACCGTCTGTAAAGAGGTGGCGCCGAGTCCGGACAATGCCGTAGCCGTCATCTGCGGTCCGCCGATCATGATTCGTTTTACCTTGCCGGTCTTTTTCGATCTCGACTTCAGGAAGGAAAATATTTTGACATCGCTGGAGATGCGCATGAAGTGCGGGATCGGCAAGTGTGGCCGCTGCAATGTGGGAAGCAAGTATGTGTGCAAGGATGGTCCGGTCTTTTCGCTGGCCGATCTGGATGCCTTGCCGAGAGAATTTTAGAAAACTGTTGTTTGGCCGTCTTTAGCTTTTAGTAGAGAGTTCTTTTTTGGGCTAGTCGCAGCTGTACGGGAGAAGTGGCTCATCTGGTTTAATGGGCCGTAAGTCGGGAGAGACGGGTCTGCTAATATTGTGGGCCCCGAAAAAGTTTTTGCAAGGAGGAAGCTTTGTTTAAGATCATCGAGAAAACGTTTTTGCAGGAAATCGTGGTCAAGATGGTTATCGAAGCGCCGGAAATCGCCAAAAAGCGGAAGGCCGGCCAGTTCGTTATCCTGATGACCGAAGAGAAGGGAGAACGGATTCCCCTCACGATCGTGGATTCCGATTCGGAGAAGGGAACCATAACCATCATTTTCCAGGTTGTCGGCAAGACAACGGCGGACATGGCAAAGATGAATGCCGGGGAGTCTATGCCGCATGTGCTGGGGCCGCTGGGACACGCGACGGAAATTGAAAACTTTGGAACGGCTGTCTGTGTCGGCGGGGGTGTCGGCGTGGGCGTTGTTTATCCAATTGCAGCGGCGCTGAAAAAAACCGGTTGCAAGGTGATCTCGATCATCGGCGCCCGCACGAAGGATCTCTTGATCCTGGAAGATGAAATGAGAAAAGTGAGCGACGAGCTGCTGGTGGCTACCGATGACGGCAGTTACGGATTCCATGGTTTCGTCAGCGGCGTGTTGCAGAACCTGATCGACTCCGGCGTGAAGATCGATCGCGTCTTTACGATCGGTCCCGTGCCGATGATGCGCGTTGTCTGCGAGGTGACGCGGCCCTACAACATTCCGACCATCGTCAGCCTGAATCCGATCATGGTGGATGGCACCGGCATGTGCGGCGCCTGTCGTGTTTCCGTCGGCGGAGAGACCAAGTTTACCTGTGTCGATGGCCCCGAGTTCGATGGCCATCAGGTGGATTTCGCCTTATTAACGAGCCGCTTGCGGATGTATTGCGAGCAGGAAAAACAATCAATGGAAAGTTGCAGGTGTGGATGCCATGGATGAGATCAAAGAGAAAAAAGAAAAAGTCCCCAGGCAGCCGATGCCTGAACAGGATCCGAAAGTTCGCAGCAGGAATTTCGATGAGGTGCCTTACGGCTATCCGCCCGAGACGGCTATCACCGAGGCCAAGCGCTGCATTCAGTGCAAGAAGCCCGCATGTGTGGCGGGATGTCCGGTTGATGTCGATATCCCCGGTTTCATTAAATTGATTGCCGATGGCGATTTCATCGGTGCGGCGCTCAAACTGAAAGAGACCAACGCCCTGCCCGCTGTCTGCGGCCGCGTCTGTCCGCAGGAGGATCAGTGCGAAAAACTCTGCATCCTCGGCAAGAAGGGCGAACCGGTGGCGGTCGGCCGACTGGAGCGTTTTGCGGCTGATTTCGAAAGGGCCAAAGGAGAGATCAAGATTCCGCAGATTGCACCCCCGACGGGCAAGAAGGTGGCCGTTGTCGGTGCTGGCCCTGCGGGTCTTACCATCGCAGGGGATCTTGTCAAACTCGGTCATGACATTACAATTTTTGAAGCCCTTCACAAGGCGGGCGGCGTTCTCATCTACGGGATTCCCGAGTTCCGTCTGCCGAAGGCCATTGTGGATGCCGAAGTCGATTATCTCAAGAAACTCGGCGTCAAGATCGTCTTCAATGCCGCCATCGGCCGCTGGAAAACGATCAGTGATCTGTTCGCCGAAGGCTTCGATGCGGTCTTCCTCGGCGTCGGCGCGGGGGCCCCGGTTTTCATGAACATTCCGGGCGAGAACCTCTGCGGCATCTATTCCGCCAACGAGTATCTGACCCGGTCAAACCTGATGAAGGCCTATCGGTTCCCTGAATTCGACACCCCGATCGCCAAGGGTAAGAATGTCGCGGTCATCGGCGGCGGCAACGTCGCGATGGATTCCGTGCGGACCGCCTTGCGCCTGGGTGCCGACAATGCCTACATCATCTACCGACGCAGCATGGTAGAGCTTCCCGCCAGAAAGGAAGAGATCCATCATGCCGAGGAAGAGGGTGTGCAGTTCAAGCTGCTGACCAACCCGATTGAATACATCGGAGACGAGAAGGGCTGGGTCAAAAAGATGGTCTGCAATCAGATGGAACTGGGCGAGCCTGATGAATCGGGCCGACGTCGTCCCGTGGTTATCAAGGGCTCCGAGTTCGAGATTGAGGTCGATACCGTTGTCGTTGCGATCGGAACGAACGCCAACCCTGTCATTCCGAGGACCACTCCCGGTTTGGAGACCAACAAGTGGGGCAACATCGTGACCAAGGGCGAGTCCGGAGAGACGAGCATCAAGGGCGTTTACGCGGGTGGCGACATCGTCACCGGCGCCGCGACAGTCATTCTCGCCATGGGCGCCGGCCGTCAGGCCGCCAGGGCGATTCACGAGTACCTGGCCACCAAGTAAGCCGGACAGAAGCAGATTGAAACGATAAAAAGAGGCCGGAGCGATCCGGCCTCTTTCCTTTTGAAGGCCGCGGCGAGTTGCGCCGGCGCCGTCCCACATTATCTGAAGATGATTCTGAGCATCTGCGAAGCGCATGACAAGCGCCTCAAGTATCCGCTCATGTTCAAGATTGTCAACGCCATGCTTATCAAGGGGAAAAAGAAATGGAGAAGAGCAAAGGCGCTTTCGGGAGAAACTTTCCGAGATCTACTACGTTCACCATCAAGAGTTTCATTTTTTTTCAGGTTGTCTTTTTATGGCTTCTTACCGCGGGTCAGGCCTTGGCGGTCAACGGTGTTGATTTTATCGGCATCGGTCCCGTATCGAGATCGATGGCTGGCGTGGGGGTTGCTGCGCCCCAGGATACCCTCGGCGCGATCTTTTCCAATCCCGCGACGATGAGTTTTGCCGCCTTCAGCGGGAAAAACCGGTTCGACATCGGGGCAACCCTCATTCAGCCGGATAACAATTCGGCAACCTTGACGCAAAACGGCGCGAACGTTATCAATGCCGAGGTCGGCAACAAGATCTATCTGGCACCGGCTATCGGCGCCTCCTCGCCCGTTGACATGGCGGGGCGTTCGTGGCAATTCGGCCTCGGCGTCGCCGGCGTCACCGGTCTGGGGATGGATTACTCGGGCACGACCTTCGACCAGCCGGCCTACTTCCCGACAGGCATTCCCGCCGTGCCCTTTTTACCATTGATGTCCGGTTATTATACCCAGCTGGGCGTCGCGAAGGTCACGCCGGCCATTTCCACGAAGATCACGGACAACCTGGCAGCGGGGCTGGCCCTTCATGTCGACCAGATTACGCTGGATGTCGGCGCGGGCAGTTCAAGCGGTTGGGCCTGGGGCTTCCAGTTGGGACTCGCCTGCAAGGTGACGGATGATATCACCACGGGACTGACCTATATCTCCAAGCAGAAGACCACGCTCAATCGTCTCGCCGATCTGAATGGCGACGGGGCACGTGAAGACCTTGAGATCGCAGTGCCGCAGCAGGTCGCATTCGGCGCGAGCTTCGAGATCCTGAAAAACAAACTCCTCGTGGAGGCGGATGTCAGATGGATCAACTGGGCGGACGCTGAGGCCTGGAAGGAACTCGATTGGGAGAACGAGTGGGCTTACGGCATCGGCGTCCAGTATTATATCTTTCCCAAACTGGCCCTGCGCGCGGGTTACAACTACAGCAAGACACCCGTCAAGGAGCACCACGCCTTCGAAGGCGCCGGATTGCTGGCGAGGACAAATATCCAAGGCATCGCCGTTCCGACTTACTACTATGAAACGCTGAGATTCATCGGGATCCCGGCTTTCCTCGAGCATCACGTTACCATCGGTTTAGGGGTTCAGCTTTCCAAGACCCTCGAGTTCAATATCGGTTTTGTGCATGAATTCGGTTCCAGCTATCATGAAGACGGTACGGATCTGGCGGGCCAGAACATCACGATCGACAACAAGATGAAGGTCAATTCGTTGGACATGGCCCTCTCCTGGAAGTTCTAAATGACTGCCACGTCGCCTGTCTGCCGGGCAAAGCGGACGGCGACAAGTCACATCGACAGAAAAGGCCGGATCGCTCCGGCCTTTTCTATTACGTCTGCTGACAGGTTCAGGCGGCGTGTTCTTGTAAGGGCGTGCAACGACCTGGAAGCGAATAGTCGTATTAATCTCGTTCGGCAGCGGTTTTAGACCGCTCGCGCAGTCTCAGGTTCAACATCTCCACGCCCACTGAGAAAGCCATGGCGAAGTAGATGTAGCCCTTGGGGATGTGCATGTCGAGACCGTCGCCGATAAGGGCGACCCCGATGAGAATCAGAAAACTCAGGGCCAGGATCTTGATCGTTGGGTGGTTTTCGATGAAGAGACTGATCTTGCCGGAAAATAGGATCATGAAGCCCACAGCCGCGACGACCGCCGCGCTCATGACCGCTAACTGGCTGGCCATGCCGATGGCCGTGATGATCGAATCCAACGAAAAGATGATATCGAACATCAGGATCTGGACGATGACGATATTGAACCGGGTCGCCACCCTGACGTGCAGCTGGCCCCCGTCGTGGTCTTCCAGCTTTTCATGAATCTCCATTGTGCTCTTCCAGAGCAGGAAGAGGCCGCCAGAGATGAGAATCAGGTCCCTGCCCGAAATGGCGTTTCCCATGGCGGTGAAGAGCGGCGTCGTGAGGCCCATCATCCACGACAGCGAAAAGAGCAGGGCGATACGGATGAACATCGCCAGGGCAAGACCGACCACACGCGCCTTTTCCCGCTGGTGGACGGGGAGCTTCCCCGACAGGATGGAGATGAAGATGATATTGTCGATGCCCAGGACAATCTCCAGGGCTGTCAGGGTTCCCAGGGCCAGCCAGACGGACGGATCAGCCAGCCAGCTCATTTACATACCGCCCCGATTGTACGCCATGGCCTCCAGCCGGGCGATCCGTTCCTCCATCGGGGGATGGGTAGAAAAGAGTCTCAGGAAAGAGCCGCCGGTGAGGGGGTTGACGATGAACATGTGGGCTGTAGCTGGTTTGGCGTCCTCCATGGGGATCGCCTGACTGCTCATATGGAGCTTCCTCAGGGCGTTCGCCAGGGCCAGGGGCTTTCCGCTGATCCGTGCGCCCGATTCATCCGCGAGATATTCACGGGATCGAGAAACGGCCATCTGGATCATCATCGCGGCAATCGGCGCAATGATGGCCATGACCAGGGCGCCGATCAGACCGCCTCCGCCTTCTTCATCGTCACTGCGGCCGCCGCCGAAAATCGCCGCCCACTGAAGCATGTTGCCGAGCATGGAGATGGCGCCAGCGATGGTAGCCGCGATCGAACCGATCAGGATGTCGCGGTTTTTGACGTGCGCCAGTTCATGGGCCATGACCCCTTCGAGTTCCTCCATGGAGAGAATCCGAAGAATGCCCTCGGTCGCTGCGACGGCCGCGTGCTCCGGATTTCGGCCGGTGGCGAAGGCATTGGGGCTATCCGACGGAATGATATAGACCCTCGGCATCGGAAGGCCCGCCTGAACCGTCAGGCGTCGCACCATGGCATAAAAGGCCGGTTGCTCGGCCTCCGTGACCTCGCGGGCGCCGTACATGGACAGAACGATTTTGTCCGAGAACCAGTATGAGAAGAAGTTCATAGCTGCCGCCATGAAGAAGGCGAAGATCATGCCGGTTCGTCCGCCGATCGCGCCGCCCATAAACACCAGAAGAACGGTCAGCAGGGCGAGAAGAAGGGTCGTTTTGAGTCTGTTCATTATTGTTTTCCTCCAATAATCAGGGCTATCGTCACGGGTAAAAAAAAACCCTTACCCGCGACACCATTGCCGGGATAAAGGTCTTGTTGACAGGTTCCTGCCCCGGTCCCGGGCCATAAGGCCGTCTTGACGAGATCCGGGTCGGCCTTTTTCCGACCGATAACTACTCCCCTTTACGGAAGAAAATATAATCGCCCCTCTCATAGTTGTCAAGCGCGTTTCTTTTTGATGAAAGAGATGGGAATCAGGCAAGCAAGTTGAGCAGGGAACCGGATGATGAGTTGGTTGCATCTGAAGACAGGGAGTTCATAAAGGACTGAATCAGCGAGGATGCACTTTGGTTTTGATCTGTTCCGTTCAGGATGGAGCTCAGCGATTGCGTTGAGGCATTCGTTCCCAGGAGAGAGGCGATCGTATCCGAATTTGTCTGAAACATGCCGGAATTATATAGGATATTATAGTTCGATGATGCCGCGATCAGATCCGAATACGAACTGGATGTCGAGGAAGAGGACGACATGGCGTTGAGAAGGGTGGTATTGAGTGACAACTCGCTTTGTGCCAGTAAAAGTGTAATTGAATCAGATAGATTGGCAGAACTGGCCGAGGCGGAGGTCGTTGAGGTGCTGCCGGTAGAGGATGCCGACTTCGATTGAAGGGCATCGGCCAGAAGCGTTCCAATGGCGTTATTGTTGATGGCAGACAGCGTACTCATAGGTTTAACCTTTAAATTCTTTATCGGCTAATAAATTTTAAACTTTAAAGAGCTCATCGGTTCCTCCGGCGTCACTGGCTTCGATCAATTTAATCACAGGAGCAATATTATGTATGGTATATAGAAACTAAAAGCCTTTCTGATCGCGGACTGTGTTTATGCACGACACCGACATCGAGCCCTGGCGGCACCATCACATCTTCAATGTCGAAAAGAGGCATGTTGAGAAACGGACGCTCTTTGTCGTGCTGATCACCCTTGTCACGATGATCCTCGAAATCCTCTTCGGGTGGCTTTCCAATTCCATGGCCCTGTTGGCGGACGGGTGGCACATGGGCACGCACGCCTTTGCCCTCGGCATTTCGCTCGTCGCCTATGTCCTGGCACGCCGCTACGCGCACGATCGCCGGTTCAGCTTCGGGACCTGGAAGATCGAGATATTAGGGGCCTACTCCAGCGCGATCGTTCTGGCGTTAGCGGGAATCGCCATCGTTTATTCATCCGCGGCGCGTTTGATCCATCCGCTACACATTCATTTCAATGAGGCCCTGACGGTCGCCGTCATCGGTCTGGCTGTCAATCTCATCTGCGCCGTCATCCTCGCGTTCGATCCGCATGCCGACGAGGCGCACGATCATCATGTGCATCATGATCTTAACCTGAAATCGGCCTATTTGCATATCGTCGCGGATGCAATCACGTCTGTCTTGGCCGTCGCTGCCCTGCTTGGCGCGAAGTACCTCCAACTCCTCTGGCTGGACCCGGTTATGGGGTTGGTGGGGGCCGCCCTGATCCTCCACTGGTCGGTACATTTGCTCCGGGACACAGCCGCCATCCTCCTCGACCATGAGGTGAAATCGCCTCTGGCCGATCAAGTGATTGAACAGATTGAAGCGGATGGCCACTCCAGGGTAAGCGATTTGCATTTATGGCGGGTCGGGGATCGCAAATATGCCTGTATCGTTTCGGTTGTTACGACGGCCGCCCATACCATGGAGGATTACAAGAAACGTCTGAGTTTGCTGCCCGCTCTGGCGCACGTGACTATCGAGGTTTGTCGCCATTCGGTGCGGGGCGAGGAAATTTCAATCGGTGAAATAGGTGGCGAGCACATTCCGCGCGGTTGATTCGGGGTGCGGGTAAAAATCTTGTCTTGAATTCTTTAGCGAGCGCATAAGGACAAATCATCTACCTTGGGAATTGAAGACTCACCGGAGCTTGCTCCGGTGAGTCTTCAATTGTTCGTCCGTATTTTTAAAGGAAACAGATCTGCCTGCTATTTTTTCGATCGGTAATATTTCGGGTAGAGTTTTTTGGCGCACTCGGGGCAGATCCCGTGGCTGAATTCCGCTTCAGAATGGTCATGGAGATAGTTTTCAATCTGTTCCCAGTAGCCCTTGTCGTTTCGTATCTTCTTGCAGGACGCGCAGATCGGCAGCAGCCCCTTCAATGTCTTGATCTTTGCCAGGGCGTTTTGCAGTTCGACCACGAGGCTTTCGCGCTCTTCGTCGGCCCGCTTGTGTTCTGTAATATCCTCCATGGTTTCCACGGCCCCGATGACTTGTCCTTGATCGTCACGCAAAACGGAAGCCGTGACCCGCAACCACTTCCCCTCGTCGCCGAGACCCGGATAATAACCGACGAATTCGTGGGCGTCTTCGAGAACCTCTGGCATTGTCCCGCCGGGGCCATACAATGTTTCGATTTCAACGAGTTTGCCGTCGACGAGGAGGTCGATGAGGCAGGGATGGTGGGTCCGATAGAAGGCGCGCCAGTGGTCCGTTTTATCCAGAATCTTTGCCGCGGCGATGCCCGTAAGCGCCTCCATGGCGCGGTTCCAGTGTATGACCCGATGCTGTTTGTCGATGATATAGGTGGGGATGGCGAAACTGTGCAGGAGGCCTTGCAGGATTCGGTGATCCTCGAGGAGATGGCGGTGCTGTTTAAGGCGTTTATTCATGGCACGATTCCAGGGGCGAACGGGTCTGGCTGAAGATCTTAAAAAATATTATCACAAATTATTCCTGTCTTGTCTCCAGACAATTTCCGTTTCCGCATTTGGCCTTGAATAACCCGTTGCAATCAGGTAAGATTTCAAATTCTAAGCGATTTTTGAATTCTGGGGCGAGCGCAGCCCCGTCCGCCCTGCGGGGTCAGCGAGCGAATCATGCTTAAACAGTGTCCGTCAATTGGAGAGCCTCGGGAGCTTGCGTCAGGGGATCTCCCGTAAAAGAAAATTCATGCCTATCCAAAACGTAATGCCGATTTCCACCGATCCCGCGTTCAGCGCCTTATTCGAAAGAATCGGTCGGGATGCGGGCGTGGCGCCGGTAACCGGCCTGCACGGCGCATCCAAGGCGCTGCTGCTGGCGTTTGTGTTTCACACGCTGAACCGTCCTGTCGTGGTGATCTGCCCGGAACTCGAAGACGCCAAGCGCCTGTGCCAGGACCTCTCCCAGTTTCTCGATCCAGTTCAAACGGTCTTGCTGCCCCCTTGGGACATCCTGTCGCCAGATGCCCTTTCGGGTCAGCGCGATGTCGAGCTGAAGCGGATCCGGGCGCTTTTCAGCTTGAGCCGCGGAGAGCGGCTGATCTATGTCCTACCCTTGGCTGCTGCGCTTCAGAAAGTTCCACCCAAACAGGTTTTTGAAGACTATGCGCAAACCATCGCCATCGGCGACGCCATGGATCGGGACGAACTGTGCACCCGCCTCGATGCTGGGGGGTACGCGCGCGCCGCCATTGTAGAAGAGCCGGGCGATTATGCCATCCGCGGGCAGGTCATCGATATCTTCACACCGATAGCGGATCATCCGGTCCGCCTCCTTTTTATCGGCGACGAGATCGAATCAATCAAACGCTTCGATGCCGACTCGCAACGGACCCTGGCGGAAGATGGTGAATTGGTGGATTTCGTGTTGCCGCCTGCCCGCGAACTGATTGCCACGGATGAAATTCGTCAGCGAGCCCTCCGCAACATGAAGAATCGGGCCAATGCCCTGGATCTGCCGCGAACCGTCAAGGATCGCCTTGCCGATGCAATCACAAGCGGTCTCGACGCGTCGATCAATCCGCTTTGGCTGTCCCTCTTTTATGCAGAGAATGGGACCGGCGGTCTGTGCCATCTCGGCGCGCTGTTTTCCGTGGAGACGCTCGTCGTGACGGAAGACGCCTCTGCGCTCGCAGCGGCTGAAGATCGAATCCAGGCCGAACTCGACCGGATGTTCGAGCGGGCGAAAACGGAGGGCCGTTTCTATCTGGAGCGGGAGACCTTTTTGGCGGGCAAGGAGAACCTGTTGGGGGAAATTGCCCACCTGCCGAGGGTGGCGTTGAGGGATCTGGAGATCGGGGTGGACAATGATGCCGATGCCCACGCGATTCGCTTCCGCACAGAGGCCCATGTCGGTCTGCGACGTGACGTATCGAATATCCGCGAAGAGAGCGCGATGGCGCCCCTGGTAGCCCGGATGAAGGGGTGGATCGAACAGGGCCATCTGGTTGCTTTTCTTTGCGCCGGCGAGGAAGAAGTGCACCGTATGACGCACCTCCTCGAAAAGTACGCCCTCCCGATGAGCCGCTCGGACCGGCCGCTGCTCACCGAACTTACGAAAACGCGGGGAACGCAGGGCACGCTTATCCTGCGCGACGGTCACCTCTCCGGCGGTTTTCACTTTCCGGCCCTGCGGTTCATTGCCGTCAGCGACGAGGAGGTCTTCGGGAAGAAGATCCGCCGCAGAAAACCGAAGTCCGCCGCGGAGGGCTACTTCCTCAAATCCTTCGGCGAACTTCGTGAGGGAGACCCGGTGGTACATACGGAGCATGGGGTCGGAATCTATCGTGGGCTCATGAAGATGCAGGTCAGCGGGATCGAAAACGATTATCTCTGGATCGAATACCTGGGGGGAGACAAGCTCTTTATCCCCGTGGACCGCATGGATCAGATCCAGCGCTACATCGGCGCCGAAGGCCAGGGGGCGCGAGTGGACAAGCTGGGCGGCTCCGCCTGGGAGAGCGCCAAGAAAAAGGCCCACCGCGCGGCCGAGGAAATCGCTAAAGATCTAGTGGCCGTCTATGCCGCCCGCGAAGTCATGGAGCGAAAGCCCTTCCAGGCGGTCGACGATTACTACGAAGAATTCGCCTCGTCCTTTGAATACGAGGAAACGCCCGACCAGGCCAAGGCAATCGGGGACATCCTTGACGACATGGATGCGGCCAAGCCCATGGACCGCCTGATCTGCGGGGATGCCGGCTTCGGAAAGACCGAGATTGCGATCCGTGCCGCCTTCCGTGCGGTGACAGACGGCAGGCAGGTAGCGGTGCTCGTGCCCACGACGATCCTGGCGGAACAGCACAACCAGAACTTCCGCAGGCGCCTGAAGAACTACCCCATACGAATTGAGGCGATGAACCGATTCAAGACCCGCAAGGAGCAGACGCAGATTGCTGCGGACATCGGCCACGGCCAGGTGGACATCGTCATCGGCACCCACCGGATTCTGCAGGATGATATCGCTTTCAAGAACCTCGGGCTCGTCATTGTGGACGAGGAACAGCGCTTCGGGGTTCAGCACAAGGAGAAACTAAAAAAGCTCCGCACCATGGTGGATGTGTTGACGCTGTCAGCGACCCCCATTCCGAGAACGCTCGAACTGTCCCTGGTCGGAATTCGCGATCTGTCGATCATCAGCACCCCGCCGGTCGACCGTCAGGCGGTCAGGACCTATGTCCTGGAGTTCGATCGGGAGACGATCACCAGGTCGATCCGTCACGAGATGGCCCGTGGGGGGCAGGTCTTTTTCCTCCATGACCGGGTCCGTTCGATCAGGAGCATGGAACGTCTGCTGAAGGAACTCGTCCCCGAGGCGCGCGTGGCGGTTGTCCACGGTCAGATGCATCCGAAGGAAATTGAAGATGTGATGATCAAGTTTATTCGTGGGGAGTATGATGTTTTGATCGCCACGACGATCATCGGATCGGGGATCGACATCGCCTCGGCCAACACAATTGTCATCAATCGCGCCGATCGCTTCGGGCTTTCGCAACTCTACCAGTTGCGCGGACGGGTCGGGCGTTCGAAGGAGGCGGCCTTTGCATACCTGATGATTCCCAGGGGGGCTGTGCTGGCGGCGGATGCCCGCAAGCGCCTCCAGGTGATCAAGGACTTTACCGAGCCTGGATCAGGATTCAGGATTGCCGCTCAGGATCTCGAGATCCGCGGCGCCGGCAATCTCCTGGGGTCGTCGCAGTCGGGTCATATCGCGGCAGTGGGTTATGAACTCTACATCCAGATTCTGGAGAGTACGATAAGGGAACTCCGGGGCGGTGCGCCCGTGGTCGAGGAAGAGGCGCATCCCGAGATCCATCTGGGCCTGCCCGCCTTTATCCCGGAGTCCTTCGTTCCGGACATGAACCGCCGATTAACGCTCTATAAACGTATCTCGCTCGCCGCGACGGACGAGGACCTGACGGCCATTCGGGGAGAGATCGAGGACACTTGCGGTTTTGTTGCGGCCCAGACGGAAAACCTGTTGCAGGTCATCGGCATTCGCAATATGCTAAGGCCGATTCGGGTCAAGAAATTGGATTATGACGGCCAGACCCTTTTAATCGCCTTCCATTCCGGAAGCACGATCGATCCCGACAAGATCATCCGGTTGACGAAAAAAATTCGGCGTGCGAGATTTACGCCTGACCTGAAATTGTATGTCCCGGCGCCCGAACTGACGGGGAGCGCCGTTTTTGCGGAGATTAAGGCCGTATTGGCCGAATTGACTAACTAGACATTAAAACGCGGGTATGCGAAAAGAATTGTCGTACAAAAAAATAACGAAGCGTCTCTGGCTCGGCATCGGGGTGATGATCGTTTTGGGGTTGGTCGGCTGTGGGCGTGAGAGCGTTGCGATTGTCAATGGCGAAAGGATTTATCTCGATGAATTCAATGGCCTTTTTCAGTCCAGACTGGCCTTGATGAAAAAGAATGCGGCCCTGGATGCGGCGCAGGTTGTTAAACTGAAAAAAGAGTTTCTGGACGAGCTGATCGACGAAAAGATCATGCTGCGTCGCGCCGCGGATGCCGGAATTCGGGTAAGTGATGCGGACCTTCAGAAGAAGATCGACGAAATCGGGAGAGACTATCGGGGCAGGGCCTTTCCAGAACTCTTCAAGGATAAGGAAGCCTACCGGAATTGGCGCGAGCAGTTGCGCCGCAGGCTCGTTCTGGAGAAACTGATAGTCGCGGAGGTCAATGCGGGCATAGCGGTGAACGACGACGAGGCACGTGTCTGCTTCAGGAACCGTCCCGCCCAGCCCGAGGATAGCGTCCGGGTCAGTCAGATCGTTTTGGCGGATCGGCAGGCAGCCGCGGCCGTTTATAAGCGGCTGAAAAACGGTGAGGATTTCGCCGCATTGGCCCGACAAACCTCGACCGGCCCCGAGGGGGCACGGGGCGGGGATCTCGGTTCCTTCGCCAGGGGGGTTCTGCCGGAGCAGTTCGATCGTGTCCTGTTCTCACTGAAACCGGGTGAAGTCAGTGAGGTCGTTGAGACACCCTATGGCTACCATATCTTCAAGGTGACGGCGCGAATCCGAAACAAGATGGAAACCTTTGAGGCTGTGAGAGAAAAGATCAAGGCTCAGATCAGGCGGGAGAAGGAAGCGGCGGCCTATGAATGCTGGTTGATCGCTTTGAGGGCGAAAACCTCCATCGTTATCAACCGGGACGTTCTAGAAAATGCCGGGCAGAGAAAATAATACGGGATTTGGGAGAAAAATTATGAAGCTTTATGCAGGGATCGTCCTATGTTTGATAGGCGTGCTGGGACCTGTTGCATCCGCGGGGGCGGCGATGGTCGATGGGATTGCGGCAGTCGTCAATGGTGAGGTGGTGACCTACTACGAAGTGAATCAGATGCTCGATGCGTATATCGCGGGTCTACCCAAGACGATCAGTGACGAAGAAAAAGCCAATGCGATCCGCGAGGCCAGGGAGGGGGTGGTCAACAGATTGATCAATGAATCCCTTCTGGTGCAGGAGGCTGCCCGGTTAGGCATTGTCGTGCAGGAGGAGGAAGTCAATGCCAGTGTCCAGGCGTTGCTGAAGAGAGAAAACCTGACCTTGGATCGGTTTAAGGAAGTGCTGCTCCAGGAAGGGGGGGATTACGAGACGTATAAGAAGAATGTTAGAGAACATATGATGAAGATGCGTGTTGCGGCGCGGGAGATCAATGCCAAGATCTCGATCAGTGATGACGAGGTTGGCGAGTATTACGCCAAGCACCGCGATACTTATGAGGGCAGGGAGGCCGTGCGGATGCGCCAGATCCTCTTTGCGCTGCCGGGGGAGGCCAAGCCGGAGGTGAGGCAGACGCTGCTGGCGTCGGCAGAGGCAGCCGCCGCCAAGTGGAAGGGAGGGGCACCCTTTGAAGAGGTGCTGAAGGAAGCCGTTGCGCGAGGCGCGCAGAGCTCGGCGGGCGACGACACTGGATACATCGAAAAAGGCGTGATGATGCCGGAAGTCGATCAGGTCGCCTTTTCTCTCAAAGTGGATGAGATTAGCGACGTGATCGCCACGAGCGCTGGCTATCACATCATCCAGGTGCTCGACAAGCGCGGGGCAGGGCTCAAACCTCTGACGGCGGTCCGTGATGAAATTAGAGAAGAGATTTTCAGAGCAAAGACCAATGAGAAGATGGAGGAGTGGGTTGCCGAGTTGCGGAAGAAGGCCTATATCGATATCAAGATGAAGTAACCCTATGGATTATATCCGCGTCAGAGGCGCATCTCATCACAATCTGAAAAATATTGATGTCGATATCCCTCGGGAACGGCTTGTCGTCATTACCGGTGTGAGCGGCTCCGGGAAATCCTCTTTGGCCTTCGATACGATCTTTGCCGAGGGACAGCGGCGTTATGTAGAGTCCCTTTCAACCTACGCCCGTCAGTTTATCGGCCAGATGGACAAGCCGGATGTCGAGTCGATCGAAGGCCTCTCACCCGCCATTGCCATCGAACAGCGAGGGGTGAATCAGAACCCGCGCTCCACGGTTGGAACAGTCACGGAAATTTACGATTACTTGCGCTTGTTTTTCGCAAGGATCGGGATTCCCCACTGCTGGCGCTGCAGTCGCGAGATCAAGGCCCAGACAATCGACGGCATGCTCGATCAACTCCTCTTTCTGCCGGAGAACACTCGCATTGCGATTTTGGCGCCGATCGTCTCCGGGAAAAAGGGCGAGTTTTCCAAGGAACTGAAGAAACTCCGTAAAGGGGGCTTTGTCCGTGCAAGAATCGACGGTGAGGTTTTAGACCTCGGCGAAGAGATCGTCCTGGACAAAAAAAAGAAGCACTCGATCGACGTGATCGTTGACCGGATCGTCATGAAGGAGGGCGTGCGCAAGCGCCTTCGCGATTCCCTCGAGATCGCCCTGGGGCTTTCCGAAGGTCTTGTCAAGGTTGCGATGGCAGACGGTGCGGAGACGGTTTTCAGTGAACGTTACGCCTGCCCCGTCTGCAACATCAGTATTCCCGAGCTTTCCCCCCGGATGTTTTCCTTCAACAGTCCCTATGGCGCGTGTCCGGATTGCAGCGGCCTGGGGACGCGGATCTATTTCGATGAGGATCTCGTCGTACCCGATCCCTCTCTGTCGATCCGTGAGGGGGCAATCGTTCCGTGGGAGAAGCGAACGTCCGTGCACTTCCACCAGATGCTCGAATCCCTTTCGGCCCATTACGGTTTCAATATCAACGTGCCCTTCAATCAGCTTGCGCCGGAGATTCGCCAGGTCTTGCTTTACGGCTCCAACGGCGAAGAAATCAAGTTTTACTTCGACAAGGATGGCCGTCGGCACTTCTTCAGCAAGGACTTTGAGGGGGTTTTGAACTCACTGGACCGGCGATACAAGGAAACGACGTCAAACGACATCCGTTCGGAGCTGAGCCGCTACATGAACGTCCGGGAATGCCCCACCTGTGGCGGCGCCCGGCTCAAGCGCGAGAGCCTTTCCGTGCGAATTCACGGCAGGACGATTCATGACTTGTGCAGGATGTCGATTCGCGAGTGCATGGATTACTTCAACGCCCTTGCGCTGACGCCTCAGGAAGGACTGATTTCACAGGGCATCCGCAAGGAGATTCGGCAGCGTCTCGGGTTTCTGCTCGATGTCGGCATGGACTACCTGAGCCTAGACCGTTCATCGAGCACCCTTTCCGGCGGAGAGTGGCAGCGCATCCGGCTGGCCACCCAGATCGGCTCCGGGCTGGTCGGCGTGCTGTATGTACTCGACGAGCCCACCGTGGGGCTCCATCAGCGCGACGGCAACCGGCTGATCGCCACACTCAACCGGCTGCGCGACATGGGCAATACTGTCCTGGTCGTTGAACACGACACGGACATGATGCTCGCCTCTGATCACATCATCGATATGGGCCCCGGCGCGGGGGTCAAAGGCGGCGAGATTGTCTTTCAGGGGACGCCAGCCGAGATTCTCAAGGACAGCGCGTCACTGACAGGCGGTTACCTGTCGGGACGGCTCGCGATTCCGGTTCCAGAAAAAAGGCGGCCGCTTCCTGATCGCTTCATCGTTTTCGAGGGGGCGAGCGAGAATAATTTGAAAGACGTTGATTTGCGGATTCCTTTGGGACTCTTCACCTGCGTTACAGGCGTTTCCGGTTCCGGGAAGAGCACGCTGGTGATCGAAACCCTTTACAAGGTCTTTGCCCGAAGACTCTACCGCTACAAGGGGCGGGCTGGGAAGGTCCGTCAGATCCGCGATCTGGGCGGCATTGAGCGGGTCATCGTCATGGACCAGCAGCCGATCGGCCGCACACCCCGCTCAAATCCCGTCACTTATACAGGGATCTTCAACTTCATTCGCGATCTCTTTACACAGCTTCCTGAATCGCGTGTTCGTGGCTACAAGTCGGGGCGTTTCAGCTTCAACGTCAAGGGCGGCCGCTGCGAGGCGTGCAAGGGCGACGGACTCATCAAAATCGAAATGCACTTTCTGCCCGACGTCTATATCACCTGCGACACCTGCCATGGCCAGCGGTTCAATCGTGACACTCTGGAGGTTCAGTACAAGGGCAAGAGCATTGCGGACGTGCTGGACATGACCGTCAACCAGGCGCTGCCCTTTTTCGACAGCGTGCCGATGATCAAGGCGCGCCTTCAGCTTCTCTACGATGTCGGGCTCGGCTATATCAAGCTCGGCCAGTCTGCGACGACCCTTTCCGGCGGCGAGGCCCAGCGAATCAAGCTGGCGCGTGAGCTGGGCAAGCAGGGCCGGGGGGATACCCTCTACATTCTCGATGAACCGACGATCGGTCTTCACTTCGCCGATATCCACAATCTGACGGATGTGCTCGCGCAGCTCGTCGAGAAGGGCAACACCGTCGTGGTGATCGAGCATAACCTCGATGTTATCAAGAGTGCTGATTACGTCATCGACATGGGACCGGAAGGGGGCGACGGCGGCGGCCGCATCGTCGCCTCGGGAACGCCTGAAGAGATCGCCGCTAACGAGGAATCGCTCACGGGGCGCTATCTGCGAGAGGCATTGAGGTCGACCGGTTAGATCCTCTACTTGGTCTGCCCGGTTTTTTCTTCCAATTTTTAGGACGGATCAGTCTTCGGGGCGTAGAGTTTTGCTTCGGCGATATACGTTCTAACCGCGTCGGGGAGAAGATAGCGCACAGACTGCCCGTTGCGGAGGCGGTTGCGAATATCGGTTGAGGAGATGTCCAGGAAGGTCACGTCGCGGAAGAGGATGGCCTTTCCTTCCGGGCCGAGGAAGGCGTCTTCAGACGCGTCGTAGCGATATCGCCCTGCGAAACCGGAAGGCAGCGCCGGTTCCAGCGCCCCCGCGTTGTATCCGGGGCGGGTCATGACGACAAAGTGGCAACTCGCTAACAGTATGTCCCAATGCTTCCATTTCCGGATGTCGGCGAAGGCGTCCTGGCCGATGATGTTATACAGATTCGGTCCTTTTTCCTGCAGAAGTTCCCTGACCGTATCGATGGTGTAGGAAAGGCCTGGGCGGCGATTTTCCAGGTCGCTGGCTTCGAAGGCGTCGTTGCCGGCGATGGCGAGTTCGACCATCCGAAAGCGGTCTTCAAAAGAGACCATATCGGCGCTCTGTTTGAGGGGCGGACGGGCGGCGGGCATGAAGCAGATCCGGTCAAGCCGGAGCATCTCCAGGATGTCCTGCGCGCAGCGCAGATGGCCGAAATGCACCGGATCGAAGGCGCCTCCGAACAAGCCGTATTTCATTTCCTGATTTGTCCGTTTCCGTAAATGATGAATTTGGTCGTTGTCAGCTCCTCCAGACCCATGGGGCCGAAGGCGTGCAACTTCGTCGTGCTGATGCCGATTTCGGCGCCCAGCCCCAGTTCAAAACCGTCGCTGAAGCGCGTGGAGGCGTTGACGAGGACGGTTGAAGAATTAACCTCGTTCAGAAAACGTTGCGAATTGGCGTAATCCCTCGTGACGATCGCTTCGGTGTGGAGTGAACCGTAACGTTCGATGTGAGCGATCGCCTCGTCAAGATCGTTGACAACCCGGACAGACAGAATGAGATCCAGGTATTCCCAGCCCCAGTCCTCTTCCTCGGCAGCTGCAATGCCGGGAAGGATGGCGCAGGTTTTTGCGCAACCCTTCATCGTAACGCCGGCCTCCTGATACGCTTCGGCGATGCGGGGCAGGAAGGCCGCCGCGATGTCCTTGTGGATAAGCAGGGTCTCCATGGCGTTGCAGACACCAGGGCGCTGAACCTTGGCATTGACGGCGATTTCGACCGCCATGTCCACGTCCGCACTTGAATCGACAAAGACGTGACAGACGCCCTTGTAGTGCTTGATGACGGGGATGCGCGACTGACGGACCACGGCGCGGATGAGTTCCTCGCCGCCCCGGGGGATAATCAGGTCGATGGATTCCTCCTGCTCCAGCAGGACGGACACGGCTTCGCGGTCGGTAAAGGGAACGAGTTGAATGGCGGCCTCGGCAAGATTGGCCTTCTTCAAACACGCCTGAAGGAGTCCTGCAATGGCGCGGTTGGAGTGGATGGCCTCCGAACCGCCACGCAGAATGACGGCGTTTCCGGATTTGAGGCATAGCCCAGCGGCATCGGTGGTCACGTTGGGCCGCGATTCATAGATGAACCCGATGACGCCGAGCGGAATGCGCATCTTGCCCACCTGAAGGCCGTTAGGACGGCGCCACATAGACGTCACTCTCCCGACCGGATCGGGCAGTGCGGCCACCTCCAGCAGGCTGTTGGCCATGGATTTAATCGTGGCCTCCTTGAGCGTCAGCCGGTCGATCATGGCCCCGGACAGCCCCTGTGTTTTGGCCAGCTCGACGTCCTTCTTGTTTTCCGCGATCAGCGTCTCCGCGTTGGCCAGAATTGCCTCGGCCATGTCGCGCAGCACGGCGTCTTTGACAGTCGTGGGCGTTTTCGCCAGAAGATTCGATGCCTGCTTGGCATCTTGCGCCATCTGAATAATGTGGGTTTTGATATTCATAATTATCCCTTGTTAATGAGGATATGCCCAATTGGGGCAGGTTGCTTTAAAAGGTTTAGAGCCAAAAAGCGTTTGCCCCGAGGCGATCATCGGGGAAATCCTGAGTGTAACGCCGCATATGAGCCTTTTAAAACAGCCGGTTACCCAATTTACAAAAGGTGCCGTTAGGTGTCAAGGAAAAGGAAGGTTTCTGTTGCCCTGTGGGAACAGGTTTGTTAGATTAAATAATCTATCCCAATTCACACGGACGACTATGGATCTGCGCATCAGGGCCGGCAAAAAAGTCCTCGAGATGATCAAGGACGGAAAATTCAATTTCGATCGGATTTCAACGTATGTAGGCCCGGCGGTCGGTCCGCGGTGGCTCATCGCCAGCGGCTTCGATCTGACCCTTATGGAACGTGGCGTGCTCGGCAAAACCAAGCCGGTTCTTCTGGCGGGCGTGTCGGCAGGGGCCTGGCGTTTTGCGGCGTGGTTGCAGCCGGAGCCGGAGAAGAGCTATCGCCGCCTGATCGATGCCTATATTGAACTTTCCTATGGTCGCAAGGATACCCCCGCTCAGATTTTGCAGGCAATCGGACAGGCGGTCGACGCCTACATCGATAGCGATGCCCTGCCGTTTGCACTCGCCAACAAGAAATACCGCTTGGCGATTACGACGGCGCGCGCCCGCCATCTGGCGGCATCCGGATCGTATGTCATCCAGAAGCTGGGCCTTGCGGGCGCTTTTGTGGCCAATGCCATGAGCCCGGCGCTTCTTCATCGTTTTTTTGAACGAGTGGTGTTTTACTGCGCGCCGCTGCCGCCTAAGTTCTGCCTGCGCAGCGATTTTCGTGGAAAGGCCATCCGCTTGAATGCGGCGAATTTCAAGGACGCCGTGATCGCCTCCGGGGCGATCCCCCTGCTTGTTTCCGGGGTCAGGGACATCTTCGGCGGTCCGAACGGCATCTATCGCGATGGCGGAATCTTCGATTACCATCTGAATCACGAGTATGCGGGCAAGGACGACGATGTGACCCTGATGTTCCATCACCAGGGAAAGATCATCCCCGGCTGGCTCGATAAGCGGTTCAAGTCGCGCAGGATCACAGGCGAGATGCTGGACAATCTCCTGATGGTCTATCCGACGAAGGCCTTCGTCAAGGGACTGCCAAACGGCAGGGTGCCGGACCGTGAGGATTTCGTAACCTTCCTGGACCAGCCTGCGGAGCGCATGGCCGCGTGGCGGCAGACCGTGGCAGACTGCGCCTCCTTTGGCGAACAGTTCCTCGACGTAGTCGAAAGCGGCCGCCTGCCCGAGGTTGTTCGACCGCTCTGAGCAGGCTGTTGAAAAAGGCTCATCCAATTTCCCAGTTTGCTCTTTGTTCCTTGGTTGCATGCAGCAGGCGCGGGTATCAGGTTAATGGAACCGTAATTGTTCGGCCGTCAAAAAGATCAACGCTGATGGTGTCGTCGGTAAAGTACACAGTTGTTATGCGTTCACCTGCTTTAGGTTCCAAAGTATTCATTCCTTTCAGTGTGTAAAAATATCACGAGTTTTAACTTCTCAAAAGTGAAATGTTCCGAGATGTTTTGCGCTGTAGGCAAGAAGCGAACATACGATCGGCGGAGTAACCCGGTCTGATAACCATGACAGAATTACAAACGCCAACAATGTTCAACACACGCGATCCTCAGGCCCTCGCGAGGCTTTGCGCATCGCGGGCGGATAAGCTGATGCGCGGGATGGCGGCGTGCGTCCTGTGTCCTCGAAGATGCGGAATCAACCGCCTCCGAGGCGAGATCGGTGTCTGCGGACTGGGCGACCGGCTTGTCGTGAGTCACGTCCTTCCCCATTTCGGCGAAGAGCCGTCCATCTCTGGCGAGCGCGGGGCCGGGACGATTTTCTTTTCTTCCTGCAATCTCCGCTGTGTCTTCTGCCAGAATTACCAGATCAGTCACGACATGCAGGGCAGGGCGCTTAAGTCCCGCGAACTGGCCGAGGAGATGCTGAAGCTGCAAGCGCAAGGCTGCCACAACATCGAAGCCGTGACGCCGACGCCGCAACTCCCCTTTTTTCTGGAGGCGCTGTCGCTGGCCTTCGGGCAGGGGCTCGATCTGCCGATTGTCTACAACTGCGGCGGCTACGAAAGTGCGGAAATCGTTCGGGCGCTGGACGGAATCGTCGATATCTATCTGCCGGACTTCAAGTATGGCAATGACGCCGCCGCCGATGAATTCTCGGGCGTACGCGATTACGCGCCCCATGCAGTTGCGTCGATCCGGGAGATGATCCGGCAGTGCGGCGAAGATCTCGTTGCACCGGATGATATCGCCGTTCGCGGGGTCATCATCCGTCATCTGGTTTTGCCGGGATGCATCCAGTGCAGCTTCGAGGCCCTGAGACTCATCCGTGACGAAATTTCCGTGAACGTGCCGGTCAGCATCATGTCGCAATATACGCCGACGGAGGCCGTGCGAAACCATCCATTGCTGAATAAGCGGGTAAGCAAAGAGGAATACGACGCTGTGATTGACTATGCGCTTGACCTTGGTTTTGAAACGATATTCGCTCAAGAGGTTGATGAGGTCGCCTTGACGCCCGACTTCAGTAAAGGCAGGCCCTTCCGGTTCAATGAGTGACGTTCCCCCAAAGCCATATCTTTGTCATTGCGCTTGCCCCGAAGTACTTGTCGGGGGCAAAGCAATCTCATAATCCCATGAGTCAGATTGCTTCGCTTCGCTCGCAATGACGCGCTGTTTGACTACTTTTTGGGGAGGAAGTAGAGGATCATGCTGATTACAAGACTGATCAGAATGCTGGTGGTGATGGGGAAAAAGAAGGTGACATTTTTGCCTTTGTAGAGGATATCGCCGGGGAGCCGGCCCAGCCACGGGATCTTTCCGGCATAGACCAGAACCAGCCCCGCCAGGGCCACGACCGCGCCCAGCAGAATCAGCATCTTTCCAAAGTCAGACATCAAATAACCTTCGTTTTCTTGTCATTCCCGCGGGAGCGGGCATCCAGGTCTTTTTATAACTGACTGGATTCCCGCCTGCGCGGGAATGACACGTATTGCAATTAGTTACGAGAAGGCCCCCTCGTCGCTATTTACTGTTCACTGTTTACTATTCACTATTCACTCTATCTTTTGAACCGTCACCCCTGCCGGGATCTTGAAGGTAAAGAGCGAATCGGACAGGGCGTTGTTGATCTTCATGTCCTGAAAACTCAGATCCGTCGTGTTGCCCAGCGCATCGTTGAAGGTGCATCGCGCAATCGCAAAGGTGTCCTTTTCGATTGTCACCAGCAGTTTCCGCAACCCGGCTTCACCCTTGGGAATCAGTTCCAGCAGGTAGTTTCCGTTTCGATCCTTTGCAGGGTTGGCGTAGGAGATAGTAAACTCATCTTTGAGATGTCCAATGCCGGCGAGAAAGCGGATAGCCTGTCCTGAGGTAAAGAGTTTCTCGCTGTCCTGCACATAGACGATATTGTCTTCCGCGACATAGAGCCAGGCCGTTTTGGGATTGAGGATGAGTTTTTTGGACTGCGGCTTCGTATAATTCCAGAGCATTTTTTTTGACTTTTTAAAGTAAACTGTTCCTTCTTCGCGTTCGGTGCGGCGCGTGGATTTCAGGGTTGTGTCCTGAATGAATCTGGCCTGAAGATCGTTCGCCTTTTCATATTGCTCTTGAATTTTATCGACGAGTGCACAAACGGGCATCTGTCCGTGTGCGGGAAATCCTACAAAAAATAAAAATAATATAACTGTAAGGGTGCAATAAACTGTTTTCATGGCGCTTCTTTGAAAGGGGGATTCAAGGCCCCGTTCGGTCTGATGATCCAAGACAAATGTGGTATATTTTTCGCAGAGTGATTTTAGGACCGAAAATTGACCCGAATTGCAGTCAAAAATAATGTGTTTTTGTAATTTATTGAATTTATTATAATTTGTTAGTGCTTAAAGGCTATGCAAAAGGGTATAAGATCGCATCAATAGGGCACTTATGAAATTTGTCAACATGGTTATCCACAGCTTTATCCACATGTCTGTGGATTTCGGCGGGGAGCACAGCTCTCCTCGCCGAAAAGACCTGTCAATCCAACTTGATCCGCCAACCGAAGGGGTCTTCCGCCTCCCCATACTGGATCTGGAGGATTTCTTTGTAGAGCTTTTCCGCCAGTTCACCCGCCTTGCCCTGGTTGATCAGGTACTCCTGACCTTCGTAATAGATATGACCGACAGGGGAGACCACGGCGGCCGTTCCCGATGCGAAGGACTCACGTAAGGTACCGCTCTTCTGCGCGTCGATAATTTCATCCATCGAGAGCGGGCGTTCGGAAACCTTCACGCCCCGGTATTTGGCCATCTTGATGACCGAGTCCCGGGTGATGCCGGGGAGGATCGTGCCGCCTAGCGGCGGGGTGATCAGTTCGTCGCCGATCACGAAGAAGATGTTGCTGGTGCCCACCTCCTCGACGTACTTTCGCTCAACGGCGTCCAGCCACAACACCTGCGTGTAACCCATCTCCTTGGCGATCTTGCTCGCGTAGAGGCTGGCCGCATAGTTGGCGGCTGCCTTGACGGAACCGATTCCGCCCTTGATGGAACGGACGTAGTCCTTGCTGACGAAGATCTTGGTGGGACTGAAGCCCTGCGGATAATAGGCGCCGACCGGTCCAACGATGATGAAAAAGAGGTATTCATTAGCGGCGTGCACGCCAAGGGCGGCCTCTGTTGCAATCATGGTCGGCCGGATGTAGAGGGACGCACCCTCGCTTCTGGGAATCCAGTCTTTGTCGATCCGGACGAGTTCTTTCAGCCCTTCCATGACGAGCGGCACATCGAGCGCCGGCATGCAGAGCTTTTCAGCGGATGCATTCATCCGTCTGATGTTGTCTTCCGGACGGAAGAGGTAAATGGTATTATCCTTGCCGCGATAGGCCTTTAAGCCTTCGAAGATTTCCTGGGCATAGTGAAAACACATGGATGCCAGATCGAAGGGAATCGGAGCGTATGGTTCAATCGCGGCGTCATGCCAGCCTTTCCCCTCGTGATACCTCATCGTGAACATGTGGTCTGTAAACAATTTGCCGAAACCCAGTTGAGATTCATCGGTCGGCTTGGGTTTCCTTTTGTCCGGCGCAATGTTAGTGATACAGATATCCATTTTATCGCCTCGTGAAAAATATATGATGATTGATGTTCTCGTGAAAGCGGAACACAGCGGTTATGCCCGTAAACGGGCAGCCTGTTTTCCTGGAACCCCGCCTTCGCGGAGATGACAGGGGATTGCGTTAGTCTCTTTTTGCCAGTCACCCGTCACTCGTGACCTGTCACTTCCTTTTGGCCCCGAACCATCAACTTTAAACTTCAAACGTTAAACTATTGGTTAATTCCCTCTGAACTGCAATAAGTTGTCTTCCCCGATCTTGGAAATTTCCAGACCTGGCATGGCTGCGCCAAGGGACTTCGATACCTTCAGAAGGAGCTCTGGGTTGTTGAAATGAGTAACCGCCTGAACGATGGCATGCGCGGTTTTGGCCGGATTCTCCGATTTGAAGATCCCCGAGCCGACAAAGACGCCGTCTGCGCCGAGCTGCATCATCAGCGCCGCATCTGCCGGGGTGGCAATGCCACCCGCCGAGAAGTTGACGACAGGGAGCTTTTTGCTCATCGCGGTCATCTTGACCAGTTCGTAAGGCGCGCCCATATTTTTGGCTTCGGTCATGAGCTCCTCCTCCGGCAGGGCCGCGAGTCTGGCGACCTCGTCATTGATCGTTCGCATATGACGAACGGCTTCGACGACGTTGCCTGTACCGGCTTCACCCTTGGTCCGGATCATAGCCGCGCCCTCGCCGATACGCCTCAGGACCTCTCCCAGGTTGGTCGCGCCGCAAACAAAGGGAACTTTGAATTTCCACTTGTTGACGTGGTATTTTTCGTCGGCCGGTGTCAGGACCTCGCTTTCATCGATGAAGTCGATGCCGATCGCCTCCAGAATCTGGGCCTCTACGAAGTGTCCAATGCGGACCTTGGCCATGACCGGGATGGTGACCGCCTTCATGATCTCTTCGATAATGGCCGGATCGGTCATCCGGGCGACCCCCCCCTGCGCTCGGATATCGGACGGAACGCGCTCCAGCGCCATAACAGAGACGGCTCCCGCGTCTTCCGCAATCTTGGCTTGATCGGCGTTGGTCACATCCATGATCGCTCCGCCCTTGAGCATCTCCGCCAGGCCGGATCTGACCGTAAAGGTGCCGTATTGTTCCATGTGTCTTGCCTCCTTCTATGCGCGTGCCGCCAGCAGCGCGTCACAATAAATTAAAGATGATCCGATCATTCTTATACTATTTTGTCTTAAATATCCATTAAAACGCTTCCCCTTTAACAGTTTGCTCTGGATAAAAATAAAAAAAGGAGACCCGACGGGGTCTCCTTTTTGGCATTCCTGCCATCAACGGCCGGATCGATATCGATGGTCCGACCGCTGATGCAAGTTCGCAATAATGGTTGATTACAGCTTGAAGAGCAGATCCACGTAACTGGGTACCGGCCACATATCCCGCGGTACGATCATTTCCAGCGCATCGACATCGGCGCGCAGGGCCTGCATGGCGGGGAAAACCTGATCGCGGTATAGTTCAGCCTTCTTGACTGTCTCGGATACGGCTTGCGCCTTGGCTGTAGCGGCTTCGAGCTTTGCGAGGCCCTTATAAGCTGCCACGGTTTGGGCTGAGAGCGTTTTGAGCAGGTCTGTATGGACCGTTGCAGGGATCTTCAGCGTTTTGAGCTTGCTGGCGGATTCTGCCAGGAAGGTCGCATACTCAAGGGCGGCCGGGATGAACTGCTTCTTGGCCATGTCGATGGCGGCCATGGCCTCGATATTGACCTGCTTGGCGTAATGCTCCACATAGATCTCGAAGCGGGAGTGGAGTTCCTTGGGGGTCAGAACCTCATACTTCTCAAACAGATTCAAGGCCTTTGGTTTCAGATAGGCTTTGAGGGCGTCCACGGAATTCCCCACATTGGGCAGGCCGCGCTTCTTAGCCTCCTTGACCCACTCTTCGGAGTAGTTGTTGCCGTTGAAGATAATCCGGTTGTGCTTCTGGAAGATCTCCTTGATGATGGCGGCCGCTTCGGCATTTTTGTCCTTGGCCTTTTCCATGCGGTTGGCGATCTCATCAAGGGCTTCTGCCGTTATGGTGTTGAGCGCGACGTTCGGGCCGGCGATGGACTGGGAGGAGCCGACCATTCTGAACTCGAACTTGTTGCCGGTGAAGGCGAAGGGCGAGGTCCGGTTACGGTCCGTGTTGTCCTTCGGAATGACGGGCAGGGTGTCGACACCGACCTTGAGGAATTCCTTGCCTTTGGCGGAGACTTTCTTGCCGGCGGCGATGCTGGCCAGAATCTCGGTGAGCTCTTCGCCCATGAACATGGAGATGATGGCCGGGGGCGCCTCGTTGGCGCCGAGCCGATGGTCGTTGCCGGCGCTGGCGCAGGTGGCGCGCAGGATGTCCGCATGGGTATCAACAGCCTTGATCAGGGCGCTGACGAAGAGCAGGAACTGAACGTTTTCACCGGGCGTATGACCGGGTTCGAGCAGGTTGATGCCGTCATCGGTGGACAGGGACCAGTTGTTGTGCTTGCCGGAACCGTTGATGCCCGCATAGGGTTTTTCATGCAGCAGGCAGACCAGGTCATGACGGAAGGCGACCTTCTGCATCGTCTCCATGACGAGCTGGTTATGGTCGGTGGCGATATTGGTGGTGGCGAAGATCGGCGCCATTTCGTACTGGGCCGGGGCCACTTCGTTGTGCTGGGTTTTCGAGGTGATGCCGAGCTTCCACAATTCGACATTGAGGTCGTGCATGTAATCGGAGACGCGATCCTTGATAGCGCCGAAGTACTGATCTTCCAGTTCCTGTCCCTTTGGGGCCGGCGCGCCGAAGAGGGTCCGACCGGCCAGCATCAGGTCAATGCGATCCAGGTAGAACTCTTTATCTACGAGGAAGTATTCCTGCTCGGGACCGACGGTGGAAGTGACGCTTGTCGAGGTTGTATTGCCCAGGGCCTTCAGAACGCGTAAGGCCTGTTTAGAGACAGCTGTCATGGATCGCAGCAGCGGGGTCTTCTTGTCCAGTGCCTCGCCGTGATAGGAGTAAAACGCCGTCGGGATCGTCAGGGTCGGATTGCCGCTTTCGTCTTCTTTCAGAAAGGCCGGAGAGGTGCAATCCCAGGCAGTGTAGCCTCTGGCTTCAAAGGTGGCCCGCAGTCCGCCGCTCGGGAAGGAGGAGGCGTCAGGTTCACCCTGGATGAGCTGTTTTCCGGAAAACTCCATAATGATGCTGCCGTCTTGAGCGGGCGAGATAAAAGAATCGTGCTTTTCGGCGGTCATTCCCGTCAACGGCTGAAACCAGTGCGTGTAGTGGGTGGCGCCCCTTTCAATCGCCCAGTCCTTCATGGCGTTGGCGACGACATCTGCCACGTCGGGCTTCAAGGGGATATTTTTCTCGATGGTTTCCTTCAGGGCCTTGTACGTTTCCTTGGGCAGTCTTTCCTTCATGACCTGATCGTTGAACACATTGGAACCAAATAATTCGGTGAGATCCATGACCTTCTCCTTTATGGTGTTTTTTTCTCCGAAGCCCTTTCGGGGTATCCAATCAACCTTACCTTATACCGGATTTCCTTCCCAAGTGTTAGCGAAAACCCTTTTGGCGGTTCATTGCATATAGCTTCATCTGTAATGAGTCAAGAGCAATTGGCGTGCCAGAAAGGGCGATAACATCGTTGTGTTGTTTATGTATCTGATAATAGAGTACTTTTTAAAAATATCCGCCTCTGCGCGTGTTTCGTATTGTCGGAAAAAGTATCAAGGAGCAACAAAAAAGCGCACTTCTTTTGATTGTTGCTACAAATATGTAACTTTTTCGGAGTGAGCAAAAAGGAATGAAACGCCAACTGCTTTTCAAATCGATAGGTTCTGGCGTTGGCCTGACATTTGCTCAAGAAATAGGCAAAAAGGCAGGAGGAAGACAATGTTGCGTTTTTTGGTCTTTCAACATATGCCCTGGGAAAAGCCGGGGAGCACACTGCTCAAGGCGGCCAAACGTCACAAGGCTCGGCTCAATGTGGTCGAGGTCTGGCGTGAGCCGATCCCCGATATAGACCCCTATGACGGCCTGATTGTGCTTGGTGGTTCGCCGAATGTCGATCAGGAGGCCCAATATCCTTTTTTAAGGGCGGAGAAAAAGGCGATCCGTCGCGCGATCGATTTGAATAAAGGATATTTGGGGTTCTGTCTGGGGCATCAACTTTTGGGAGATGCCTTGGGGGCGCATGTCGGTCCCAATTTCTGCACGAGCATCGGTTTCGTCGAGGGGCGGCTGACCAAGGAGGGACGCGAACATCCGATCTTCGGGAACATGCCCCTGTCGCTGCCGCTGTGCAAGTGGCATACGCAAGCCGTCCTGCCCCCGATGCCCAAAGACGTCGATGTCTTGGTGACCTCGAAAGTATGTGAGGTCGAGGCCATGTCGGTCGAGGGGCGTCCTCATCTGGTCGGGCTTCAGTTCGATAACCATGTGAATGCCGCCGATCTTGCGGATTGGGTGGCGGGGGATAACGAATTTCTCGACTCGAAAGACATTAATACGGACGCACTGTTGAACAGGGCACGAGAACTGGAGGGGCAGATTGCTTGCAAGTTCGAGGTGCTTTTTGATAACTATATCAAAATGATATCATGATATATCCTGTTTTCCGGTTCGCAGGGCCGGTCGGGCGTTCAGGGTGCCGGCGACGGTTTTTGCCAAACAAAATTGTTTAAACGCATCCCTTCACCATACAAAATTGTCGTTTTTTGATGCAGCGAAAACACACCTTTGTGCCTAAATCTCTGGAATTAGTATTTATATTTTTCTGGCTTAATTATTGCTAGATTATGAGGTTGGAAAGGCAACACCACCACGAGTCCTACGCCATCAGGTTTGAGGGCTATTTTGAACGAAAGGAATGGAAGCGTGCTTTACTGCGAACCCCATAAAAATTATTACGATTTTATCATCGAACGGGACCCGGACAAGTGCATCGACTGTCAGGTCTGCGTCCGGCAGTGCTCTTATGACGCCCACCTCTATGATGCAGCTGACGGAAAAGTCCGTGGCGATGATTCTAAGTGCGTCGGCTGTCACCGCTGCGAGGCCCTGTGCCCGACCGGCGCCCTGACGATCCGGCGCAACAATTCGGAATTCCGAGAAAACGCGAACTGGGCCCCTGCGTTCATCAAGAACATCTATAAACAGGCCAACACCGGTGGCGTGCTCCTGACCGGCATGGGCAATGCGGCGCCGTACCCGGTCTACTGGGATCGCATGTTGCTGGACGCCAGCCAGGTGACGAACCCGTCGATCGATCCGCTCCGGGAACCGATGGAACTGCGCACCTATCTGGGCGCCCGGCCCGACGCGCTGGAGATCGACAGCGCCGGCGGCAAGCATCAACTCAAGACAACCTTTACACCGCAGATTCCGATCGAGTATCCGATCATCTTCTCGGCCATGTCGTATGGTTCGATCAACCTGAATATCCATAAGGGACTGGCCCGTGCGGCGGAGGAAATGGGCACGCTCTACAATACCGGAGAAGGCGGTCTGCATCCCTCTCTCTATGCTTATGGCAAGAATACGATCGTTCAGTGCGCCTCCGGCCGTTTCGGCGTTCACAGCCGCTACCTGAATGCGGGCGTTGCCATCGAAATCAAGGTCGGCCAGGGCGCCAAGCCCGGCATCGGCGGACATCTGCCGGGAGAAAAGATCGGGCCGGAAGTCTCCATGACGCGAATGATCCCGCAGGGTTCTGATGCGATTTCTCCGGCGCCGCATCACGACATTTACTCCATTGAGGATCTGCGGCAGCTCATCTACGCCCTGAAAGAGGCGACCGATTACAAGAAGCTGGTCTTCGTCAAGATCGCGGCCGTGCATAACGCAGCGGCCATCGCCAGCGGCATGGTCCGTGCGGGCGCAGACGTCATCGCCCTCGACGGTTTCCGCGGCGGAACGGGCGCAGCCCCCACGATGATTCGCGACAACGTCGGCATTCCTATTGAGCTGGCCCTGGCAGCGGTCGACGAGCGCCTGCGCCAGGAAGGCATCCGGAACCGCGCGTCTCTGCTGGTCGCCGGCAGCATCCGCTGCAGCGCCGATGCGGTCAAGGCTATTGCCCTTGGCGCGGATGCGGTCTATGTCGGCACCTCCGCGCTGATCGCGTTGGGGTGCACGGTCTGCCAGCGCTGCTATACCGGAAAGTGTCCGTGGGGTCTTGCCACGAACGATCCCTATCTGGCCAAGCGCGTGAATCCGGATATGGCGCACGAGAAACTGGCCAATCTGATCCGCGCCTGGGGCCACGAGATCCAGGAAATGCTGGGCGGCATGGGCTTGAACGCGCTGGAAAGCCTCCGCGGCAACCGTGAGAAGCTGCGGGGCGTGGGGCTGAACGAGACGGAACTGAAGATTCTTGGAATCAAGCACGCGGGGAATTAACGATTCCGGCGGTCGGTTAACGATAATAAACACACGCAATACACCTTGTGATGGGATTGAATGATGAAACGAGTTTATCAGAAAGAGGAAGTCTGTATTGGCTGCCGGTTGTGCGAGGTCGGGTGCGCCGTTGAGCACTCGAAATCGAAGAACGCCGTCAAGGCCTTCAAGGAAGGTAATGTCCGACCCGAGTCTCGCAACAAGGTCGACGAGGTCGGCCCGGTGAGCGTGTCGGTGAACTGCCGCCACTGCGACGAACCGGCTTGCGTCCAGATCTGTATCTCGGGCGCTTTGACGAAGGACAAGGAAACGGGGATCGTCAAACACGATGATGCCAAGTGCGTCGGCTGTTGGTCCTGTGTCATGGCCTGTCCGCTGGGCCTGATCCGTAAAAAGCCGGGCGAGAACAAAGTCATGAAGTGCGATCTCTGTCCCGATCGGGATACCCCCGCCTGCGTGGCGGCCTGTCCGAACCGGGCGCTGGTTTACGAGGAGAAATAAGCATATGAAATATGTCATTATTGGAAATGGTGTGGCGGCGGCCGGCGCCGTGGACGGAATCAGAGAGATCGATGCCGACGGGGCCATCACCGTCATCTCCTCGGAACCTTATGAAGTTTATGGGCGGCCTCTGATCTCCAACCTGTTGAGGGGAGAAATTGTCGAGTCGGCCATTTACTGCCGTCCCGAGGATTATTACGAGACGAACCGGGTGGATCTGCTGCTCGATAAAACCGTCACGAAGATCGATGCCAAGAAACACAAGATCAGCCTCGACACCAAGAAGACGATCGCATTCGACAAGCTGCTCGTGGCCACCGGCGGGGTTCCCTTCTTCCCGCCTATCAAGGGTCAGGAAGGCAAGGATATCTATACCTTCACGACCCTGGAGGATGCCCACAAGCTGGAAGCGCTGGTCGGCAAGGTCAAGAAGATCGTGGTACTGGGCGGCGGATTGATCGGACTCAAGGCCGCGGAAGGCCTGCATGACCGCGGTATTCATGTGACCGTCGTGGAACTGGCCGACCGGATTTTGAGTTCGGCCTTTGATCAGACGGCCGGTGCGATCATCGCGAAGCGTTTGGGCGAGGTCGGCATCGATATGGCCCTCGGCAATTCGATAAAACAGATCGCTCGGAAAAACGGGCGTGTGAAGAACGTGGTGCTCCAGGATAAGCGAACCATCGATTGCGATGCTGTTGTGATTGCGGTCGGTGTCGTTCCCAATCTGGCGCTGGTGGCCGATTCCGGTCTCAAGGCCAACCGCGGCATTCTGACCGATGAATACATGGAAACGAATATCCCCGGTGTTTTTGCCGCGGGGGATGTAGCCGAAGCGTATGACCTGGTGCTCGGCGAGCGGCGTGTCACGCCGATCTGGCCGAACGCCTATCTTCAGGGGAAATACGCTGGGCTCAATATGGCCGGAGCGTCCAGGCGCTATCCGGGCGGATGCGCCATGAACGCCATCGAGTTCTACGGCATCCCGACGGTGTCGATGGGCCTGTCCAATCCCCCTGAAAAGGGATACGACGTGCTGACAAAGCTCAATACTGCCGCGAACACCTATAAGAAGCTCGTCCTCAAGGACGGCATTTTAGTCGGCGCCGTACTGGTCGGTAACATTGATCGCGCGGGGATCCTCACCGGTTTCATTCAGGGCAAGGTCAATGTGGCGGATTTCAAGGATGCACTGCTCAAGGACGACTTTGGACTGGTGCATCTGCCGCAGGAGATCCGGACGGAAATGCTCGCCGGACGGATGTAAAAACGGCTGCGCCGCAGTGACTGGTAACGAGTGACAGGCAGAAATAAATCAGGTTGCATGCCAAGCGCAGTGCCACAGCAATTTAACAGGGACCAAATTGGTAATTCGGTCAGCAGTCAAAGGACAAGTTTTAAGTTAAAAAATAAATTCTGCATTTGGCAAATCAAAATACAGAAAGAGCAGAGGGAATAAAGTGGGATCCTGGGATTATCAGAAAGACATATCGGGATGCGGGCTCTCAGGCCTCATCAATAAAGATGGAAAACGGGTCAGCGGGGAGGCCATTATCCGCTCGATCGCAACACAACACGATCGCGGTAACGGTCTGGGCGGCGGTTTTGCAGCCTACGGCATCTACCCGGACTTCAAGGAGTATTACGCCCTTCACATCATGAGCGATACGAAAGAGGCGCTGGAGGTCGTAGAGGGCTTCCTCAAGGAAAGCGTCTATATCGTTGAACAGGAAAAGATTCCGACCCGACCCAACAAGAAGATCACGAACGTACCGTTTCTGATGCGCTATTTCGTCAAGCCCCGTCCCGAGGTGGACGGAACGATCTTCGACAAGGGGATCAGCGAGGACGACTTCATTGTCCGGCTCATCATGAAGATCAACCGGGACATCGACGGCGCGTATGTCTTCTCCAGCGGAAAAAACATGGGGGCCTTCAAGGGTGTCGGCTATCCGGAAGACGTGGCTGATTTCTTCAGGTTGGAGGAGTATCACGGCTACATCTGGACAGCCCACAACCGTTTCCCGACCAATACCCCGGGATGGTGGGGTGGCGCACACCCCTTCACGATCCTCGACTGGTCGATCGTCCACAATGGCGAGATTTCATCTTACGGAATCAACAAGCGTTACCTGGAGATGTTCGGGTATCACTGCACGCTGTTGACCGATACCGAGGTCGTCGCCTATCTGCTCGACCTGTTGATCCGCCGACACCACCTCTCCATCGAGATGGCATGTCTGGCACTGGCGCCCCCCTTCTGGGAGGAGATCGACCGGATGGATCCGGAGAAAAAGAAACTGCACGACGCCATCCGCATGGTCTACGGCAGCGCGCTGCTCAACGGTCCGTTCGCCATTCTCTTCGCCTATAACGGCGGTCTGGTCGGCCTGAACGACCGGATTAAGCTTCGGCCCCTCGTTGCGGCCACCAAGGGGGAGACCGTTTATCTGTCCAGTGAAGAATCGGCGATCCGCGAGATCTGCCCCAGTCCGGAACGGATCTGGGCGCCCGAAGCCGGGGAGCCCGTTATGATCGAAGTCAATCCCGGTGTTGAGATCTAGCGGGCCTGAAGGAGATAAATACATGGAAATCGATGCAACAGGAATTTACTACAGGGACTTGAACTCGACGATCCGCCGCGCTGTTGAGGATGGCGAGCGTTCCTTTGTTCTCAAAAATATTAACGGTCAGCGCTATATCGCCACCGGAATCGAAGAGCGGATCATGGTGGATATCTACGGGACGCCCGGTCAGGACACGGCGGCCTTCATGAGAGGACCGGAACTCCAGATTTACGGCAACGCCCAGGACGGTCTCGGCAACACGATGGACGACGGCAAGATCGTTGTCCACGGCATGGCGGGGGATATCGTCGGATATGCCATGCGCGGCGGCCAGATTATCATTCAGGGGGATGTCGGGTATCGCGTCGGTATCCACATGAAGGCCTATAGGGAGAAGATCCCCGTTATCGTCATCGGTGGCAGGGCAGGCGATTTCCTCGGCGAATACATGGCCGGGGGCATCATCGTTCTGCTCGGCATGTTCGGCCAGAATCTCCATCCGGATCGTCCTATTGCCGGTCATTTTCTGGGAACCGGTATGCACGGCGGGGTGATCTACGTGCGTGGCAAGATTCCGAATCATCAACTCGGCAAGGGATTGAAGGCGGAATTGCTCAGCGATGAGGAATACGGAACGCTGATTAAGTACGTCGAGGCCTACTGCCGGGAATTCGATAAGGAAATCGAGCCTATTCTGGCTGAAAAGTTTTATCGGATTGCACCTTACACCCATCGGCCCTACGGCAACATGTACGCTTACTAGGCGGTTTACGCCGCAGTAACGGGTGACGAGTAACAAGTGACAGGCGGAAAAGCATTAGCTCGCACACCAGATGCAGTGTCACAATAGTCTAACTGTAATCAAATTGGCAAGTTGGTCAGAAGATAACAGAAAATATTCCGGAACCAAGTCGCAAGAGAATGGAAAAAGGCGGGCAAAAAATACGGTTCTGTGCTATATGGGGAACCCGAAAGAAACGGCACGTTACCTGACGTATCTGCAACGTTTTTTATCCCTTTCAGAAGTCTGCCGGTACCGATTATGATAGCGATTGTTGACTACAAAGCCGGCAACCTCCGGAGCGTGGAAAGAGCCCTCAAAAAGTTGGGTGCGCCCTGCCGCATTACCGGCGATCGGCAAGAGATTGCAGCAGCCGAACGGATTATTTTCCCCGGTGTCGGCGCTGCGGGCAGCGCCATGGCCGATCTGAAAGCCCTGGGTCTCGATGAAGCCCTTCGCATGGCCTTTTCGAAGGGCACGCCACTGATCGGTATCTGTCTGGGGACCCAGATCATTCTTGAAAAGAGTGAAGAAAATGACACCGACTGCCTGGGGCTTCTGCGGGGAGAGGTCAAGCGTCTGCCGCAGGGGGTTGATACGGACGGCAGCCGTCTGAAGATCCCGCACATGGGATGGAACCGGATTGCGCTGAAAAGACAGCACCCGGTGTTCGCTGGGATCCGGCCGGATGATGAGTTCTACTTCGTCCACTCCTTTTACCCTTCCCCGAAGAGAGAAGCCGAGATCGTCGGGGAGACGGTCTACGGGATTCGGTTTCCCTCCGTCATCGGAACGCGCAACCTGATTGCCATGCAGTTCCATCCGGAGAAGAGCGGCGCAGCGGGACTCAAGATCCTGGAAAACTTCTGCAGGTGGGATGGCCATGCTGAGTAAACGGATCATCCCCTGTCTGGATGTCAGGGACGGCAAGACGACCAAGGGCATCAAGTTCAAAGAGAACGTCGATATCGGCGATCCCGTCGATATGGCCCGATTCTACTACGAAGAAGGCGCCGACGAACTGGTCTTCTACGACATTACCGCATCGAGCGACAAACGCGATATCATGATCGATGTTGTCAGCCACGTGGCCGAGGAGATCTTTATCCCCTTCTCTGTGGGCGGCGGCCTCCGCACGCTGGAAGACATGCGGCGCGTGCTGCTGGCCGGTGCGGAGAAGGTGAGCGTGAACAGCGCTGCGGTCAAGAACCCGACGATCATCTCGGAGGGGGCGGCAGCCTTCGGCAGCCAGTGCGTGGTACTCGGCATGGACGTCAAGCGCGTGGAACCGTCCGAGAAGATTCCATCCGGTTACGAGATCGTCATTGACGGCGGACGGACCTATATGGGAATCGATGCCATCTGGTGGGCCCAAGAGGCCGAACGTCTGGGGGCGGGCGAGATCTGCCTGAATTCCATTGACGCAGACGGTACGCAGAACGGCTATGAACTGAATCTGACCCGTCTGGTGGTCGAGAGCGTCCAGATCCCCGTGATCGCCTCCGGCGGAGCGGGCACAATCGATCACATTTACGATGTGCTGACGATCGGGAAGGCCGACGCGGCGCTCGTTGCCTCGATCACGCACTACGGAACCTATACCGTGCGTCAGATCAAGGAAGAGTTAAATCGGCGCGGGGTAAAAGTTCGCCTGAATTGGTGAGGGCTGTTGAAAAGCATCCGTCTGCTTTGTTGCGCTTCGACCCGTGAATGCTCACATATTACGTATATGCTGCGCTTCCCGGTCCTCCCCGACAACGACTTCGGGACAGGCGCGCGCCTCGCATCCGAACGCTTTTGAACAGCCCTCTAAAAAGGGCGCTTTGACAACTTTAAACTTTCAACTCGGAACTTTAAACTAAATGAAGGCTATTCTCGCACTTGAAGATGGAACCGTATTCACCGGACGCGCCTTTGCGGGCAAGGGCGAGGTGCTCGGGGAGGTCGTGTTCAACACAGGCATGACGGGGTATCAGGAGATCCTTACCGATCCCTCGTACTGCGGACAGCTGGTGACAATGACCTATCCTCTGATCGGCAACTACGGGGTCAACGAGGAAGACGTCGAGTCGAGCCGGATCCAGGCAGGCGCCCTGATCGTCAAAGAGTGCGAGCCGGTTCCGAGCAACTGGCGTTCGCAGAAATCCCTCGCCGCGTATCTGGGCGAGCAGGGCGTGATCGGTCTCGAAGGGATCGATACGCGGGCGCTGACCCGCCACATCCGCGTAGCGGGTGCCATGAAGGGGATCATCTCCACCGAGGATCTCGATCCGGCGTCGCTCGTGGCGAAGGCCAAGGCTTCGCCGAGTCTGGTGGGGCGCGATCTGGTTCAGGGGGTGACCTGCGCGGCGGTGTATCCGTGGAAATCCCCGGCGCATGAGGCTTTCCACGTGGTGGCCTTCGATTTCGGCGTCAAATACAATATCCTCGACTGTGCGGCGCGTGTCGGCTGCCGCATCACGGTTGTTCCGGCAACGACAACGGCCGACGAGGTCCGCAAACTCAACCCGGACGGCATTCTGCTTTCCAACGGGCCGGGGGACCCGGAACCCGTGACCTATGCGGTCAAGACCATCCGCGCGCTCGTGGAGGAATACCCGATCTTCGGCATCTGTCTCGGTCAGCAGCTTCTGGGGCTCGCCTTCGGCGGCAGGACGTTCAAACTGAAGTTCGGCCACCGCGGGGCCAACCATCCGGTCAAGCACCTGGTGACCGGCAAGGTTGAGATCACCTCGCAAAACCACGGGTTCTGTGTGGACATCGATTCCATTCAGAACCAGGAAATCGATGTGACGCATATCAATCTCAACGACCAGACACTGGAAGGGATACGCCACAGGCACCTGCCGGTCTTTTCCGTGCAGTATCATCCGGAGGCCGCGCCGGGACCGCATGACGCATCGTATCTCTTCGATCAGTTCATCGCGGACATGAAAAAGAAAAAGCAGGAGAAGTGACTGTCCCCTAAATGAAAATAAATGGGTTGAGACCCTCGACCCCTTGAACCCCAGGACCCTCAACACTATGCCCAAACGAACAGACATAAAGAAAATCATGATCATCGGTTCCGGGCCGATCATTATCGGCCAGGCCTGCGAGTTCGATTACTCCGGAACCCAGGCCTGCAAGGCATTGAAGGAAGAAGGCTACGAGGTGGTTCTGGTTAATTCGAACCCCGCCACGATCATGACCGATCCGGAGACGGCGGATCATACCTATATTGAACCGATTACGCCGGAGTTTGTCGCGCGGATCATCGAAAAAGAGCGGCCCGATGCGCTCCTGCCGACCCTCGGCGGTCAGACGGGTCTGAACACGGCCGTTCAGGTGGCCGAGATGGGCGTGCTGGAGAAGTTCAACGTCGAACTGATCGGGGCGTCGATTCCTGTGATCCGTAAGGCGGAGGACCGGCATCTCTTCCGGGAGGCGATGCAGAAGATCGGTCTGCGCGTTCCGATAAGCCAGATCGTGCGCGACATGGAGTCGGCGCGCAAGGCGGCCGAAGAGATCGGTTATCCGATCATCGTTCGTCCCAGCTTCACCCTGGGCGGCACGGGCGGCGGCGTGGCGTACAACCGCGAGGGACTGGAAACCCTCTGCGCATGGGGGCTCGATGCGAGCCTTATCCATGAAGTGCTTCTGGAAGAGTCGGTGCTCGGCTGGAAGGAATACGAGCTGGAGGTCATGCGCGACAGCAAGGACAACGTCGTCATCATCTGCTCCATTGAAAACTTCGATCCGATGGGGATCCATACCGGTGACAGCATCACGGTCGCCCCGGCGCAGACCCTTACCGACAGGGAATATCAGGTAATGCGCGATGCCGCGATTGCGATCATGCGCGAGATCGGCGTCGATACCGGCGGCTCCAACGTCCAGTTTGCGGTCAATCCCGTAAACGGGGACATGATCGTCATCGAGATGAATCCGCGTGTGTCGCGCAGTTCCGCCCTGGCCTCGAAGGCGACGGGCTTCCCCATTGCGAAGATCGCGGCCAAGCTGGCCGTGGGCTATTCCCTCGACGAATTGCCGAACGATATCACCAAAGAAACCGTGGCCTCCTTCGAACCCACCATCGACTACTGCGTCGTCAAGATCCCGCGCTGGACCTTTGAGAAATTCCCGACCACCGAGGATTATCTCACCGTATCGATGAAGTCGGTCGGCGAGACCATGGCGATCGGCCGGACCTTCAAGGAGGCCTTCCAGAAAGGCATGCGCTCCCTCGAGATCGGGCGCTTCGGTCTGGGCGCAGACGGCCGCGGCCTGGAACTGACGGGGAAGATGCCGTCGGTCGAAGAGATCAAGCAGAACCTCTCGGTGCCGAACTCCCAGCGCGTCTTCTATCTGCGCTATGCCATCAAGTCGGGTATCGAGATCGACACCATCTACAAGTTGACAGGCATTGATCCCTGGTTCCTCAACCAGCTTGCCCAGATTATCGCCATGGAAGACCGGCTGGCGGCGGTTCAGGGGATTCCCGATGCGGAGCTTCTGCGGCAGGCCAAGGAGATGGGCTTCTCCGATGTGCAGTTGGCGTATCTGGCCAAGACGACGGATGATCAAATCCGCGCTGAACGCAAGCGCCTGAAGATCGAACCGGTCTACAAACTCGTCGATACCTGCGCCGCGGAATTCGAGGCCCACACGCCCTACTATTATTCCTCGTATGAAACCGAGAACGAGGTGCGCGTCTCCGGCCGCAGGAAGGTCATTATTCTGGGCGGCGGTCCGAACCGTATCGGCCAGGGGATCGAGTTCGACTACTGCTGCGTTCAGGCCTCCTTCGCTCTGGAAGAGGAAGGGGTCGAGAGCATCATGGTCAACAGCAACCCCGAGACGGTTTCGACCGATTACGATACCTCCGACAAGCTCTACTTCGAGCCGCTGACGAAAGAAGATGTCCTCAACATCATCGAGACGGAAAAGCCATCGGGCATCATCGTGCAATTCGGCGGTCAGACGCCGCTCAATCTGGCGGAGGCCCTGGCGAAGGCGGGCGCCCCGATCATCGGGACCTCGCAGCAGAGCATCGCCATCGCCGAGGACCGCGAGCTCTTCCGTGCCGTGCTGCAGAAGCTCGGGTTGAAACAGCCGGAAAGCGGCACCGCCATGACCGTTGAAGAGGCGATCGCCGTGGCAGAGACAATCGGTTATCCCGTGATGGTGCGCCCCTCTTACGTGCTGGGCGGCCGCGCCATGAAGATCGCCTACGATCAGGAATCGCTGATAGAGTTCACGCACATCGCCAAGGCGGCTTCGCCGGACCATCCCATCCTGATCGACAAGTTCCTGGAAGATGCCATTGAGGTCGATGTGGACGGCCTTTCCGACGGCCGGATTACCATCGTGGCCGGGATCATGGAGCATATTGAGGAAGCCGGCGTTCACTCCGGTGACAGCGCCTGCGTGCTGCCGCCCCATACCCTGTCGCCATCCCTGATCGAACGCATCAAGGAACAGACCAGGGCCCTGGCGACGGAACTCAAGGTAATCGGTCTGCTCAATATCCAGTTCGCCGTAAAGGGGGATGAAATCTACATCCTGGAAGTCAATCCGCGCGCGTCGCGGACCGTTCCCTTCGTCAGCAAGGCGACCGGTGTGTCGCTGGCCAAGCTGGCCACCAAGGTCATGCTGGGTAAGACGCTTGAAGCGCTTGGCTTCACGAGCGAGATCATTCCCAGGCATATTTCTGTCAAAGAGGCCGTCTTCCCCTTCGACCGTTTCCCGAATGTGGATGTCCTGCTCGGGCCGGAGATGAAATCGACGGGTGAAGTCATGGGCGTCGACAGCGATTTCGGCCGGGCCTTCGCCAAGTCGCAGCTTGCGGCCAATCAGAAATTGCCGGTCAAGGGCGCTGTCTTTGTCAGCGTGCGAGACGAGGACAAGGCCAAGCTGGTTCCTATTGTGCAGAAACTGGCCAAACTGGGCTTCCAGATCCTGGCGACGGCCGGAACCTCGAAGTATCTGACGGAGGTCGGAATTGTCAATCAGGTGGTGAAGAAAATTGCCGAAGGCCGTCCGCATGTTCTGGATCACATCAAGAACAACGCGGTCCAGCTGGCGATCAACACATCGTCGGGCACGGGTGCGGCATCCCGCGAGATTCGTCGCACGGTGCTGCGATACGGCGTGCCGTATTCGACGACGATGTCGGGCGCGCTGGCGATGGTATCGGCCATCGAGTCCCTGAGCCAGGAGACGCTCGGGGTGAAGTCGGTTCAGGCATATCACGGCAGAGAATAACGCAAAGGCTCGCTGGTTGCTTGAATAGGGTTGAAGGAGCCAAGGGAAAAGAGAAAAATGAGCATTGACAAACCATGCATGCATTGTATCGCTGACGACGGTCCGAAGGAGTCCTGCGGCGTCTTCGGGATCTACGGCCATCCGGAGGCGGCGAAGCTGACCTACTTCGGACTCTATGCGCTTCAGCATCGCGGCCAGGAAAGCGCCGGCATCATTTCGTCGACCGGCAAGATGGTCTATGAGCACCGTCACATGGGGCTGGTCACCGAGATCTTCAATCAGGACATCCTGAACAACCTGCGCGGTCATATGGCCTCCGGTCATGTTCGTTACTCCACTACCGGTTCTTCCATTCTCAAAAACGTTCAACCCTTCGTTGTCAACCACGGCGGCAAGACCCTGGCGATCGCGCACAACGGCAATCTCACCAATTCCCGCGTCCTGCGGACCGCCCTGGAGGGCAGGGGCTCTATCTTCCAGACCACCATGGACAGCGAGGTCATTGTGCACCTCCTGGCCCGCAGCATTCATCAGGGGCTGGAACAGGCGCTCGTCGAGATGGCCATGGCCATTCAGGGGGCCTACTCGTGCATCCTCATGACGGAGGACAAACTGATCGCCTTCCGCGACCCTAACGGCTGGCGACCGCTGTGTTTGGGCAAGCTCAATGACTCCTACGTCGTTTCCTCTGAAACCTGCGCCCTTGATCTGATTGATGCCACTTATGTTCGCGATATTGAGCCGGGCGAGATTCTCATCATCGACGAACATGGCCTGAAGTCGCTCAAGCCTTTTGCGGAACGGCCCAAGACTTTTTGCATCTTCGAATTCATCTACTTCGCCAGGCCCGACAGCAACATTTTCGGACGAAATGTTTACGCCGTGCGCAAGAAACTCGGCGAAAACCTGGCCAAGGAATACCCGCTGGATGTCGATTTCGCGATGCCCTTCCCCGATTCGGGAAACTACGCCGCCATAGGATTCTGTCAAGCCTCCGGCATTCCGCTGGAAATGGGGATGATCCGGAACCACTATGTCGGCAGGACCTTCATCGAGCCGACCCAGTCGATGCGGGACTTCGGCGTGAAGGTGAAGCTCAATCCCGTTCGTGGCTTGATGGAGGGCAAGCGCGTTGTCATTATCGAGGACTCCATCATCCGGGGCACCACCAGCCGGATGCGGATCAAGACGCTGCGGCAGGCGGGCGCCAAAGAGGTCCACATGGCCGTGAGTTGTCCGCCGCATCGCCACCCGTGTTACTACGGGATCGATTTTTCCACCCGCGGAGAGTTGATCGCCCATGACCATACGCCGAAGGATATCGAACAGTATATCGGCGTGGACAGCCTCTGCTACCTGAGTCTTGAGGGGATGATCGATGCGACGGGCATTTCGAGGGAACAATTCTGTCTGGCCTGCTTTAACGGCAATTATCCGATTAAGCCGGAGGGCGAGTTTTCGAAGGGGTGTCTGGAATAATAGTTAGAAGTTTAGAGTTTAAAGTTGCAAAAATAGTGACGAGTTACAAGTAACGGGTGACGAGCATAAAGTGCCGTCACTGTCATCCCCGCGGAAGCGGGGAGCCGGTCAGGTTCAAAGACCTGGATTCCCGCTTCCGCGGGAATGACGGGAATTGTGACTTCCTGCGAGACGGTCGTTGGTATGATGAAAAACCTGGAAGAACTTAAGCTCCTCTATGAGATCGGGCGCGTTCTGAACGAGAGCCTGGACCTGAAAGATTCGCTCTACCAGGTTCTGAATCTGCTCGAAAGCTCGATCGGCATGATGCGCGGAACCGTCACCATCCTCAATCCCCTCAGGGACGAGATCAGCATCGAGGTGGCGCATGGCCTGTCCCGTGGTGCGATCGAGCGCGGCAAATACAAGGTCGGCGAGGGCATCACCGGGCGCGTCATCCAGACCGGTCAACCTTACGTCATTCCGCAAATCAGCAAGGAACCGCTCTTTCTGAACCGGACGGCCACCCGTCGAACCGTTTCCGATCAAGAGCTCTCCTTTATCTGCGTTCCTGTCAAGAAGGGGAATCAGGTCGTCGGCGCCCTGAGCGTCGATCGGCTCTACGACCCCGCCTACTCGCTGGAAGACGGCGAGCGACTTCTGTCCATCGTGGCAACCATGATCGCTCAGCATGTCATCAACCTGGAAACGGTTTATCTTGAGAAGGAACAACTCCGTCAGGAAAACCAGAAGCTTCGTGACGAATTGGCGCGAAAGTACCGGATTACCAATATCATCGGAAACTCCGGCAAGATCAAGGAAGTCTTCCAGATGATCTCCCAGGTGTCGCGCAGCAACGCCACGGTCCTCATCCGCGGCGAGAGTGGAACGGGCAAGGAATTGGTCGCCAGCGCCATCCATTACGCCAGCGCCCGGGCGCGCAACCCTTTCATCAAGGTCAACTGCGCCGCCATGCCTTCGACTTTGATCGAAAGCGAACTCTTCGGTCATGAAAAGGGGTCCTTTACCGGGGCGCTCAGACAGAAGATCGGGAAGTTCGAGTTGGCCCACCGGGGCACGATCTTTCTCGATGAAATCGGGACGATCAGCCTGGAGGTTCAGGCCAAGCTGCTGCGTGCCTTGCAGGAGAAGGAGTTCGAACGGGTCGGCGGCAGCCAGGTCATCAAAACGGATGTTCGGATTCTGGCGGCCACCAACAAAAACCTTGAAGAGGCCGTCAAGGCGGGAGAGTTTCGTGAAGACCTCTATTATCGGCTGAATGTCTTTCCGATCTATATCCCGCCGCTGCGGGAAAGAAAGACGGACATCCTGCTACTCTCCGATTTTTTCCTCGAGAAATACGCAGCGGAGAATCACAAGGACATCCGAAGTTTCTCCCGCACGACGATAGACATGCTGATGCAGTATCACTGGCCGGGCAATGTCCGGGAACTTGAGAACTGTATCGAGCGCGCTGTGCTGCTGTGCGAGGAGAACGTCATTCAGACCTATCACCTGCCGCCCTCTCTTCAGACGGTCAACCATTACCAGTCCGCGCCTGGGGCGACACTCGACGAGGCTGTCGAGAATCTGGAGCGCGACCGTATCGTCGATGCCCTGAAAACGACGCGGGGCAACATGGCCAAGTCCGCCTACATGCTCGGAATCACCGAGCGCCAAATCGCCTACAAGGCCAAGAAGTACGGGATCGATTATCGCTGGTACCGATAGCCTGGTCATTTCGGTAACCGCCATTGTTTCGACGGGTGTGCCTGTGAAGCATATTGGACGCAAGATCTTTCATCTCTTGGGCGGTCTTGGACTGCTTTCGCTTTACTATCTTTTGGGACGACACGGTGCGTTGCTGGCTTATGGCCTCATAGCCCTGGCGGTGCTCGTCTTCGACATGGCCCGTCTCAAGATTGGCCGACTCAACCATTTCATTCAAAGCCACTGCAGCAGCTTCATCCGTGTCGGTGAAGCCGACAAGATCACAGGCATTTCTCCTTATGTGATCGGCGTCGGTCTGTCGTTTTTTCTGTATCGAACCGACGTTGCCACGACTGCCATATTATTTCTCGCATGCGGTGATGTTTCGGCCACGACCGTTGGAGAACGCTTCGGTCGGACAAAGATCTTCCGTGAAAAGAGCCTGGAGGGAACCCTGGCCTTTATTATTGTGTCCCTCGCAGTTGGGTCGGGTTTGAACTTGGCGGGGTTTCAGATTCCGTTTAGTGTGCTGGCTGCGGGGGCTGTTGCCGCCGCGGGAGTCGAATTATTTCTCCCCCGGTTTCTGAACGACAACCTGGCGATTCCGGTTGCCGCAGGCGCCGTGATGACGCTGCTTAGCGCATTTGCCTGAGAAAACTACCGACGGTACAGATCGCGGCTGAGCAGGTAATGGGCGGTCTGGTAATAGGCAATGGCCTCCTCCAGCAGTTTCTTGTCCGTTCCTGTCTTCTGCTGATTTTTCCCATCCTCAATGCGGTAAGCAATCGTTTTTTTCTGGGGCAGGAGAACCATCAGATGCCTGCCGTCGGAATAGCCGAGTTTCTGATAATTGCCGACCATCACCCTGTCCGGTGAGGACTGCAACAAATCGCGACCGAAGAAGAGGCTGTCATATGAGAAGTTCAGGCGTCCCAGCAGAGTTGGCGCGACATCAATCTGGCTGGCGAGCGAACTGATCCGTTGCGGTTTGATCCACCGGGGCGCATAAATGAAAAGCGGGATGTGGTATTTGGCGTAGTTGAGTTCCGCCTCGCCTGCGCTGCCTGCGCAATGATCGGCCACGATCACGAAGATGGTTGAGTCGAACCACGGTCGGGATTTTGCCGCCTTCAAAAACTGTCCGATTGCATAATCGGTATATTTGACAGCACCGTCGCGTCCGGTCCCTGATGGCATGTCGATGGTCTGCGGGTAAGTAAAGGGCCGGTGATTGGAAGTCGTCATCAGAAGCGAGAAAAAAGGTCGTCCGTTTTTAAATGAACGGTCTGACTCCTTGACGGCGCGTCGATAGAGGTCTTCATCGCATACGCCCCAAGCATTGGCAAAGGTAACCTCGTTGCTGGCCAGCACGGCGCGATCCACGATTTCAGCGCCGTTGCCGGAGAAATACGCGTTCATGTTGTCGAAATAGCCGAATCCCCCGTAAAGGAATTTTGTGTCATATCCCCTCTTTTGAAACTGACTCATCAGGGTGAACATATTGCCGTTATGGGGTCGTTTGATAACGGATCGTCCCGGTGTCGGAGGCACGGAAAGGGTTGTCGCTTCCAGGCCCCGATCTGTGCGCGTTCCGGTGGCATAAAGACGGTCGAAGAAGAGGCTCTGCGATGCCAGCGCATCCAGGTTCGGCGTCAGATGGGCTGTGTTCCCGAAGACGCCGAGGAACTCGGCGCTGAGGCTCTCCACGACGATCATGACGACATTGAGACGACGTTCCGGTCCCTGCGCCGTGATATGTCGTCGGATGTTCAGTGCATCTGGACCGGTGAAGCTGGCATTGGCATCCTTCACCAGCGGTCTGACGCGGCTGAAGACGGCGGCCAGGTCCCGTGTGAGGTAATACTGATTATAGTCCAGGGTGTTGTCCTCAAAGGCATCCGCCAGACTGTAAATCCCGTTGTGAGACAGCTCGTCGGCATAATAGTTGTCAAACGGTTTGATGTCATCGTCATCGACGAAGATGAACGCTGCTGCCGCGACAAGAACGACGACGAAAAAGGGCAGCAGCCTGGCCCTTCGGCGGGTCGGGCTGGAGAATGCTCGCAGCAAAGGCCGCAGCGTGGTTGCGAATACCGCTGCTGCAACGGCTGCAACCGCGATCAAGATCGTCGTCAGCGGGTAGGATTCGCGGATGTTATTGAGCACCTCTGTCGTATAGATTAAATAGTCGACGGCGACGAAGTTGAAACGGGTTCCGAATTCCTGCCAGAAGAACCACTCAGCGCAGGCACTGAAGATCAGCAGGCACAGCGCGATGAAGTAGAGGACGGTGACGGGTAGGCGCGTCCATCGTGAAAGCGTCCAGCGATCGGGCAGCACGAGAAGCACCAGTGCCAAAGGCAGCGCAAAATAGGAAAACGTGATCACGTCGTAGCAAAGGCCGACGAGGAAGATCAGGGCGATCTTTCCGAAGGTTGGTTCGCACAGGCGTCCTGCGGTGAAAGTCAGTCCGATACGCGTAACAAGCGAAATAGCCAGGAAAACAACCCCGACCAGAGCCAGTGTGCTGAAACGATTTTGAAATATTTTCATAGTGGACCTTTAAATACCGTTTTGGATGATGACTGACTTTTTTCGGGGAGAGTATAGGAGGGGGGAGGTTGGCGTCAATCGAAAAACGTTTAATGATGAACTTTTAAACGTTTGATGGCATCTACAATAAAATGCAATAAAATGCAATAAAATGCGTATCAGTATTTCGTGGAAGAATTGTCCTTCTCGGCGTTCTGGCCGAAGTAGTGCTGGATCTTCTGCCGGATGGACTCCGGAAGCCGGATGCCGATCTCTCGGATCCGGCTTTCGTATTTATGGAAAGACCGGGTGTGCTGGGAGGTATTGATGAAGATGCGATAGTAAGACCGCAGGCTCCCCTCCATTTCAGAGCGGAATTCCGCGTCCTGGTTGAGTAAATCCTCGACCGGGGCAATAAACCGGTAATTGATCGGTCGGCAGACGGCGCGGTAGGCAACGAATCGCTGTGCCTCCTCTGATTCATAGTCTTTTTCCTGAATGGCCTTTTCCACGGCGTTGAGGTTCACGCAATCCATGATCTGATAAGAGTACTCCGGTACCAGCGCGGCGTCGATGATCTCTTTGGCCTCGACCAGATGCGGGCAGGTGGTCATATCCCCTTTGATGGCGCATTGCGGTTGATCGCAGGAAGCACAGCGGACGTAGAGCACGAAATCGATATCGGAACTATCCTCGCAGACCCCCATGTTGATGGAGCCCATGACGTCCATCGCGATATCGCCGTGAAGCCGTCCCTCCATAAGACGCGTGATCTCTTCGAGCTTCTCCAGCCGATCCTCCGCCTCCTTGGTCTGAAAGCGTCGGTAAAACTGCTTGATCTCGTTATAGAGCTGCACCTCCGGGATGTGGGAGTACTTCTGGGTCTTGTCGTCGAAGTTTTCACCCCGTTTGAGTGCGTCGTAGCGTTCCTTATCGATGATTTTCGTAACCCACTCGCCATTCGCATCAGGGAAGTGATCGGCGATATCGTGGATACGGTCCTCGACGAGTTTTTTGAAGATGATCTTTTCGACCGCTCCTTCGTCGGTCATCTCGATGGCATAGAAAAAACCGCCCTCCGCCACCGTTCCGCGCAGGGTCGTTACCTCGCCGAAGTTCGATGGGTTCAGATAGATAGTGCCTTCGCTGACCTGGAATCCCCAATCCATGTGGACATGGCCGGTCAGGCACAGCCGGACGGGGTTGTTGTCGCAGTAATCGCGCAGTGCCGGAGAGCCCGAGTTGCCGAACTGGTAAACGCGGTCGTGGATGCCGTGGGCCGGCCGATGGCTGACAATGATATCCGGCTTGACAGCTTTGAAAAAACGATGCATCTCGTTGCGCCATCCCTCCATCACCGTGTCGTCTCCATATTGCACGACATAACGCTCCGGAACCCCGGGCGTCCAGATATTCGCGCCGCCGTATCCCGCGATTTTTAGACCGTGGATGTCGTGCCAGTGCAAGTGCAGGTCTCGCTCATGCAAAGCAGTGTATTTTAGATCCATGTCATAATTGCCCGGCAGGGCGAAGATACGGGCGATCTGCTTGATCGCGAGGGAATTTTCGAGCACCTTGTACTTCTGCTGCAGCACGCGCCGCGCGCGGATCGTGTATTGTTGGTAGGCCGATCCCTTTTCTTCGATATCCGGAGACAGCTCTGGCTGATCGAGCAATTCATCGACGAAATCTTCGATCGTCATCTTTTCCTTGTTCATCCGCAGCCGGAGTCCGTGAAAAAATAACTGAAGATCGTGGTAGGCGATGGCCGAGTTCATACTGTAAAAGGGGATGTCGACGAGATCCCCTGCGACGATATAGACATCGGCCAGTGTTTCGGTCAGCAGCACCTTGACGCGTTCAAATCCGCCATGGATATCAGCCAAATAGATGATGCGCATGAAAAGAGATATCTCCCATATGTTTCAATTGTACCATATCTTCTTTTTTGCTTTCTGTCCATCGCCGTGGGGCGCTTTACTGGCAAGGCACCTGGTACGGAATGTTTAAGGATTCTCAAAGCGATACGTATGGCAGAATGAGGAAATCCACAAAGCGGGGCGTATGGTTTGTTTCGTGTTCATGCTGAAGAAGCAGAACGGTCTCGATATTTCCGAACTTGCTCCGGAGCACCTCAGGTGGTCTTGCGGATTGCGGCAACGGAGGCGTTTTCTGGTATGTCCGACAGCTTCAGAAGCCTCCGAAATTTTTTTGGTGTCATGACTTGGCGGCCCCTCGCATCGGCCAGCGCGACGACGCGCTGAAGCAGCTCATAGTTGGTTGCGAGTCGGGTTCGTTCCTGATCAAACCAGATGTTGTCTTCAAGCCCTGTTCTGACTCCCCCGCCATACGCAATCGAAACGGCATTCATGGTCAGCTGGTCGTCGCCGATACCGCCAACGGAATAAAGGGCGTCCGGCGGAAGTTCCTGGATCATATAGCCCAAGTGCATCAGATTGGCTTGCGCACAGGCGATATTGCCAAGCAGCAGGGTAAAATAATAAGGAGGCTTCAGCAGTCCTTTTTTAATCAGGTACTTGGCATAGTTGATCATGCCGACGTCGAAAACCTCCAGCTCAGGCTTGATGTTTCTTTTAAGCATTTTGGCTGCGAGGGCCTGGATCATGTCTGGGGTATTGATGCTGGCCGTCTTGTTGAAATTGAGGGAACTCAGCGTCAAGGAGGCCATGTCGGGTTTCAGCTCCCCTTCCAAATCCAAAACCTCAGCCCTTTTTTCAAATTCATTATAAGCACGGCCGCTGGTTGAAACGCAGATGACGATGTCTTTATCCACCGTCCGGATGCTTTTGATGAGTTCTGTATACAGACTTTTCCTGTAGGTCGGCTCTCCGTTTGCATCACGGATATGCAGGTGCACCGTTGTGACCCCTAACGTCCGGCACCTTAAAACGTCGTCAGTAATTTCGGCGGCGTTTAACGGGACATGTGGTGTCATAGCGCGGGTCGGGATCAAACCGGTCGGCGCCAAGCTGATAATCAAATCTTGCGTCACGCTATCTTTTCCTTTCCAATCTCGCGCGCCGGTATTCCGACAACCGTTGCGCCGGGGCGAACGTCTCTCGTGATCAAGGTGGCGGCGCCGACCGTGCTGCCTCGTCCGATCGTCGCGCCATTGATAACGGTGCAGCCGGCACCGAGGGATGCTTCCGGTTCGATGATCGCCTGGCTCGTGCACACTGAGCCAGGGCCGAAAAATGCATAATCGCCGATGGTGACATCGTGACTGATGATCACACCGTAGCGGAACGTGACATGATCGCCAATGACCGTGTTGCATCCGACGATGCAGCCATGGGGGAGGAAGACGCCTTTACCGATTGTGGCGAACTCAATGTCGATGGCCGGATGGATCAGGGAAGGCGCCTGAGCGTGCAACGCATCCAGACGTTCTCCGATTAGTTTATGAACCGCAATGGAAGGATTCACATTGTTGAATACGAACACGTCGGGGTGACGTGAGAGATAGTCCCTGAGATACTCATGGTTGCCGAGAACGGGATGGCCACACTTCTGGACGCCGATGAGATCCGGTCTGTCGTCAATGAGGCCGATGAGCTCCCATGTCGGTTCCTTTGCGTTGATCGCATGGACGAGCCGGATGGCATCCACAAAGGTTGCACCGTAGAGGATGAGTTTTTTCGTTGTCATGTTCGTCTCTTATCAACAAGATGGGTTAGTTTTTCCACGGCATGGAGGAGCGTCAGTTCGCTTTTACACAGGATGTCCGCTGCAGCGGTCATTCGGTCGATTTCACTATGGTCTTCCAACAGCCTGCCGATAACATCCGGCATCTCTTCCAGTTTGGCGGCCACGTAGTGGACCCCCGCGGTCATTGGATGGTTGTCGTCGACCGGTTCGCTGACGACGAGCGTTCCGCACCTGGCCGCCATCAGAAACCTGAGCCAGGCGGGATTCCAGGAGAAGTTGTGCAAGTTGACGAGGATGCGAATGCGATTGAACCATTCGCAACGCTGAACGCCATCCAATCCACGCTCCACCTGAATAAACGGAATGCCCTTTTCCTTTAGGCGGGCGCCTAGGGCATTCAGGAGGATGGCCCGCCGGCCGTATTTTCTGGATCCGAGAAAGGCTACAGGAATATCTCGCTTCCAACCCAGATTGCGCCCCATCGAATCATGGGCGCCGATCGGAATGAAATATGCGGGGATGCCTCGATTCAACAGAAAACGCCGCCGTTGGTCTGTACTGACAATCAGGTGGTCTATCCACCCCTCATCGTGGCTGTCCAAAATGTCCTGCCAATTCTCCATGACACCGCGGATTTGGGGCCAGTCATCTTCACAGCCATGTGTATGGCGGATGAGGCGGCAGACGTTGCGAAAACCGGGCGCTGAGCACTTTTTGTAGGCCCAGACGCGCAGGCGAAGCAGTGACAATAGTTTCTTCCAACGTGGCAGATCGCCTGGATAACGCAGGCCGAACCTGTCTCGCCAGCGGCATGCCTTTAAACCGATTGATTCTGCTTCCGGCAGCATGCCTTTCGGCGGCAGGGGATCCATTAACCACAAGAGGGTTGTTGGGCGCTCGGAACCACCCCGTCTAAGTGCGCTACAATACATCGGATAATCCCCGAGGACAACCGGCAGCAGAAGGATGTCCGCGTCGAGCCCTTTGGGATCGCCATCCATCACTATCATGACAGAGTGGTCGAGTACCAGAAGGCAGTCGCGAATCGCCGTGGCGAGCTCAAGCGCCCAGGGCGCCATCCGCTGTTTGATTGCAATGGCCCATCTTCTTTTGTACATGGAGTCCGTCTAAATGTTTCTGGAAATGTGTAAGACTTTGAAATAACAAAAGTTAACAAATATTTTTTGACGATCTTGTGTATATGAAAAATAGTGAGGTGTCAATTTGATTTAATTCTGTAAAGTCTTTCAAAAAATAGCCGATCCTTTCGGATGACATAATTTATTGACTCGGTTGAAATGGGAATGGCTCAAAATTCAGAAAAATCAATACAAGAGGTTAGCATTGACGACCTTAAGGTGGGCATGTTCGTCTTGCTTCCTTTGAGTTGGTTCAAACACCCCTTTTTAAAGAACCAGTTCAAGCTGACGTCAGTAACGGAAATCGAAAAACTCCGGGATGCCGGATTTAAAACGGTCCGGATCGACACAGCCAAAAGCGAACAGGCGCATCCTGAGGTCGTCCTACCGGACAAGGAACAGATCAATCCACCTAAGAAATGGAAACCGGAAGACATTGTCCCCCCCGAGTTGACAGCGGCAGTCCGGAGCAAAACGATTTCCCCTCAGAACAAAGCGGCTGTCGTTAAAAAGGCCTCCATGGCCCTCATGGGCCGTCTGATGGAGGATCCGTCCGCTCAGAACATCAAGGCAGCCAAACAGGGCATTATTGAGATGGTGGACTGCATCATATCCGATGATGAAACGTCTCAGTGTCTCCTGAACATCACCAGCCACGACCTTTACACCTATACCCATTCGGTTAACGTCGGCTTCCTGGCTGTGCTACTGGCGAAGAATCTCTTCAAGGGGAATCTAAGTCACAATATGCGGGAGTTAGGCGCCGGTTTCTTCCTGCATGATCTGGGCAAGGTAAACATCGATTCGGCCATTATCAACAAACCGGGGCGTCTCACCGACGAGGAGATGCAGGCGATGCGCCGACATCCCGTTGAAGGCGCAAAGATACTGGCAAAGACAAAGCAGCTGAGCAAGGAAGCCGAAATTATCGTGATGCAGCATCACGAAAGAACGGACGGGTCCGGCTATCCGCATCAATTAAAAGGCAAGGAAATACACACCTATGCCCGGATCTGCGCTATTGCCGATGTTTATGATGCACTGACGTCCGAACGTTCTTACAAGCAAAAGCTCCCGCCGCTTCAAGCCCTCCAGGTGATGCGCGACGAGATGATCAATCACTTTGAGAGAGAGCTCTTCGAGAGATTTGTTATGCTCTTTGTAAAGTGAGGTTGGCTTGGGTCTCGTCAGAATCTCCTGGGTCCTCTTTTCCAGTAATGCCGTCGGACGCCTATCCCGATGAGACAGATGATACCAAAAATGAAGACCGGCTTAATCAGCCCGGCTTTGGATTCCAGCCAGGAGGGGGTCTCCTCTTCCGTTTTTAATGCTTTTGCCGCTCGGTTGAGTCCGTTATCCGGCATGAAGGTTGTCTGTCCAGATCGATTGCCGATCGAAACGATTCCTTCCGGCGTCCAATCGCTTTCTGGTGCCACTTTACCCTCGCGCAGATAGCCGCCCTCTCCCAACCATTCACTTCCGCTATAGCTGCCGTTATTGAAATTATAGGCGGTTGTAAAACTCGCATTGGGTGCCGGCACGTCGTAATTGGGCGCCTGATATGCAAAATGAACGATATAGATGTTACCTTGGGCATCGTAATTTTCGCCCGTCAGCACCGTCCAACTATCTTCATCAATATAAAATGTCCGTCGGGGATAAATATGTCGCTGGCCCGTTCTCAGAGTGGCTTCCACCACCCACATCCTGTGCAACTCCCAACGAACCACATCCGGATTTAAATGCCTTGCCCCGTATAGATTTTCCCTTTTGGACGTATAAACTGCCCTGTAGGCATTATACGGGACGTAAATCTCCTTCTTCCCAATGAGTTTCCAATTGTAGCGCTTCATGGACCCATTGAATATCGAGGCTTCGTCTACACAATAATTGCTGTAATTACCGTCCGGCTTGCTATCAAAGGCGATATTCGGTTCACGCTTGACACGACGCTGCCCGGGCAGGTACGAATAGGAAACTGGGTCCTTCTCAGATAGGTTGAGCGGGTTGATCTGTGCAGCTATTTGTCCGGCTTTTGAACCTGGAGCCATCGTCAGAGTCCTGACCTTATCATAGAGACTGGAATCAGAATTTTTCCGATCTTCATCGTAATACGGCCACTCATGCCATCGAGAGACTTGCTCCAACAGCAACAAGGCACCGCTGTAGTCTATCAACCAACTCGTATACTTTGCCTCGGCGGTCCGACCCAGGAAGCGTACCTGGTGGTTCCACATGGCCTCATAACCGTCCTTCGGAATGGGAAAAGGATAGCCGCCATGGGCGCCCTTCAGGGACAGACCGCCATTGAAGGTCGTTGCCTTCACGGCGTTTTTTGCCGTGCTTTTCAACACGCTCTCGGGATACGCCACCGTACGATGGGTTTTGTAGACGTCAATGCGGAAACTTTGAAATCTATTCAGCAGAGCCTTCGTGCCGGGCGTGAGCTTATCAGCGTAGCGGTTCATGTTCTGCGCGTTGATGGAAAAGAGGGGCTTTTCATCCGCGAACGGGTCGGGACGTACACCGGACCCCGGCATAAAATTAGCGGGCGGCTTGGTCAGTCCGCCGGTGTAAGGCGGGATCGTTCCTTCCGGATTCCCCCTCATTTCCGCTCCTACGCCGTTAAGCGTGGCGCCGAGCTTTGCAGCCTCTTCGGAGCTGATGGCTCCGAAACTCAATGACACCGAGATCATGGTAAGAGCCATCACGATCATCATTGATAACTTCCATATCTTCATTGGTCTTTTCCCCTTTCAACAGCAGATCGTCTTAAAGGTCAAGATCAGCCTGTCGCGATCTTTGAGTCGTATACTAAAGCCGACGATTGTGGCGATATTCCTGAATTTATCCCCGCAATTTCGTCAAACGATGCGCGGTACACTACACCTCCGGCCCCATAATATCCAGACCGTTTTCACACGCGTTCTATAAGACGGGATTTCAAAATAATGAAGAGAAACAATGAAAATTGTAACTGTACGGGGAAGTCCGCATTGAAATTGAAGCAGCACCATCATTTGGAGAGGCTTGGCCCGTTCCGCAGCATAGCCCGCTGGTGTCCGGTGTTTGATCTCCGGGTTCACCCATGTCTACATAGGGACGTTGCAGGAGTAAAAATTACCCCGCCTTTTTTTGGTTTAATCTATTCTTTTTCTCCTTGTTTGGCTGTTGATGCCTAGGTCTATTCCTCTCTCAGCACGCTGTGTGCTTCGCTTCCGGTGATGATCCCTTTCTCGATATAGATCATACGAACCTCTTTGCCGATCCTCGGCAGATGGGCGGCAAATACGAGCGCCCCAGCGATACAGACCGCGCCGCTTAGAATCAGGGCATTGGGGGCGCCGATCCACGTTGCCAGGCCTCCCGCAAAGAGGTTCCCGAGCGGCGCCATGCCGATAAAGGCCGTGGCATAAATGCTCATGATGCGTCCCCGCTTGTCTTCCTCGACGATGCTCTGCAGGATAGTATTGCAGGCGGCCATCTGAACCATCATGCCGAACCCGGCGATCAGCATCAAGGCCATCGAAAGCAAAAGCATCCTTGAGAGGGAAAACGCGATCACGCCGAAACCGAAAAGAATAGAGGCGTAAACGATCAGGCGTCCCAAGCCCAGAATGCTCCGGCGTGAGGCCAGATAGAGCGCCCCTGCCACGGCGCCGACTCCGGTGGCGCTCATGAGGAAACCCAGGGTATGCGGGCCTCCGTGGAGAATGTCCTTGGCGAAGACGGGCATGAGGACCGCATAGGACATGCCCATGAAACTCATCAGGCTCAGCTGAAGCAAGATGGCGCGGATCGGCGCAAATCCGAGGGCATAGGCGTAGCCCGCTTTGAAATCCTGCCAGACGCGCGAGGGGCTGCTTGTCCTCGTCGGGGACGGTATTCGCATGGCCAGCAGCGCGACGATGATAGCGAGGAAGCTGATGCCGTTGATGGCAAAGCAGGGGCCCTCGCCCACCAAACCGATCAGCAGGCCGGCCAAGGCGGGCCCGATCAGCCGCGCGCTGTTGAACATCAAGGAGTTGAGAGCGATTGCATTGCCGAGATCCGCCGGGTCTTCAATGAGTTCGGCGACAATGGCCTGGCGGGCGGGCATGTCGAAGGCGTTAATCAGGCCGATCAAGAGGCTCAAGACGATGAGGTGCCAGACATGTACGGCCCCCGTGAGGGTGAGCATCGCCACGACGAGGGCCTGAAACAGAGAAAGGATCTGGGTCGTTACTAGAATCCGATGGCGGTTCCATCGGTCCACATAGACGCCGGCAAGGGAGGCGAAGAGAAAAACAGGGATCTGGCTGGCAAACCCGACGAAGCCAAGCAGCAGCGCCGAGTGGGTGATTCGATAAACCAGCCAGCTCATTGCAACCTGCTGCATCCACGTCCCGATCAGCGAGATGCTCTGGCCGCCGAAGAAGAGTCGGTAGTTCCGATGGTGCAACGCCCGAAGGATAAATTTCAGATGGACTTGATTGTCTCTCATGCCATGAGTCGAGCAGGTCGGATACGGACGGCACGACGCTATTCCGTGCGCCGCATCCTTTTTAGAACCCGTTCCCAGGAGCCTGTTGTCAGAAAGCTCTCCTCCATGTTTTCAACCATACCGGCGAATTTGGCGATCGGTAAGGCAAAGCTCAGCGTATTTTCCGGGACAAAGGGACGGGCCGAGACGTCGAACATTCCCAGAATGCCCTTTGGCCTGTCCATGCCGATCTCGAGATAGGGGTACGTGATGATGGTGGCGCACCCCGCCCCAAACGGCGCGAGCACGGCGTGTCGATCCGGTTCATCGAAACCGCACAACGTAAAGAGCCCAGACAGAACATCCGGCGTGGCAAAGAAGATCACCACTTCCGGTTGATCCGGGGCCTCCAGCGTGTCCCAGCGTTTGAACACCATCGCTTTTTTCGGCGCCCTGAAGTCCGGCATGTCCGCCATGAAGGCCTTTACCAGTTCCGGGGATTTTTTGTAGCGCTCTCCCTCCAGTTTTCCGGGGATGCCGCAGGAGAGAAAGTATTCGAAGTTCGGCATGAGTTCCATATTGAACCCCGCATAACGTTTTCCCCCGAAGCAGCCGATGGCGTTGGCATTCAAGCGGAGCGGTACTCCGCGCCGGACGCGGTTTAAATCGGCCATCAGACAGCGGTGTTCCGAACGGGTTTTCGCAGAACCGTTCACATCAGGTTCTTCATCTGTGTACGCGAAAGTGATCGGCAGTTCCGCTCCGGTAAAAAACCTGTCCCATAAAAGCATGAAGCGGTCTCTGAATGCCAAGTCCATATTGACCTCCTTGTCTTTTACAGCTCGTATCCATCCGGCATTATCGTTCCGGAGACGATATAAAGCAAAACTGCATTTGATATGTCACCCGTTACTGCGGCGTCAGCAGCGCAGCCTTTTTAAACGCGGCGCTGACAATGTCTTGCGCCTCGGCCTTGATCTGTTCGAGATGCGCAGGCCCCTTGAAACTCTCGGCGTAGATCTTGTAGATTTCTTCGGTGCCGGAGGGGCGCGCGGCGAACCAGCCGTTTTCGGCGGTGATCTTGAGGCCGCCGATGGCGGCGCCGTTTCCCGGCGCATGGGTCAGACGCGCGGTGATGGGTTCACCTACGAGACGGTCGACGGCAATGCTGTCGGGCGATAGATTCTGCAGGATCTTCTTCTGCGCATGGGTGGCAACGGCATCGATCCGCTCATAGACGGGATTGCCGAATTTTTTGGTCAGGTCCCGGTAGATCTCGCCAGGGTCTTTGCCCATCCGGGCGGTGATCTCGCAGGCCAGGAGTCCCATGATGAGTCCGTCTTTGTCAGTGCTCCAGACGCTGCCGTCGCGCCTCAGAAAACTCGCGCCGGCGCTCTCCTCGCCGCCGAATCCATAGGAGCCGTCGAGAAGCCCGTCGACGAACCACTTGAAGCCCACAGGGACCTCGCAGAGCCTGCGGCCGAGCGAGGCGGTCACGCGATCGATCATGGCGCTCGACACCAGGGTCTTGCCGACGGCAGCGTCGGCACGCCATCCGGGCCGGTTCTGAAAGAGGTACCAGATAGCGACGGCCAGGTAGTGGTTGGGGTTGAGGAGCCCCGCCGACCGGGTGACGATCCCGTGACGATCAGCGTCGGTGTCGTTGCCGAAGGCCACATCGTAGGTATCCTTGAGCGCGACGAGGCCGGTCATCGCGTACGGAGAGGAACAGTCCATCCGGATCTTGCCGTCCTTGTCGAGGGTCATGAAGGTGAAGGCCGGGTCCACGGTGCGGTTGACGACGGTGAGGTTCACGTTGAAACGTTCGGCGATGGGGTCCCAGAAGGGCAATGCGGAGCCGCCAAGGGGGTCGACGCCGATCCGGAGCCCCGAGTGGGCGATGGCCTCCATGTCGACAACGTTGTCCAGCTCCGCCACGTAGGGCGCGATGTAGTCGTAGTGTTTGGTTGTCGCTGCCTTGAGAGCCTGGCTGTAAGGCATCCGTTTGACGCCTGTGCAACCCTCGGCGATCAGTTGATTGGCTCTGGTTTCAATGGCGTTCGTGACGGCAGGCTCCGCGGGACCGCCTTGAGGCGGATTGTATTTGAAGCCGCCGTCCTCGGGCGGGTTGTGCGACGGGGTGATGACGATGCCGTCGGCGAGACCATCCGTTCGCCCCCTGTTATAGGAAAGAATCGCGTGGGAGATGACGGGGGTCGGCGTGTAGCCGAGTCCTTCCTGGATCATTACAGTGACACCGTTGGCGGCGAGGACCTCCAGGGCGCTGATAAAGGCGGATTCGGACAGGGCATGGGTATCCATGCCCATAAAGAGCGGGCCGGAAATGCCCTTTGCCTTGCGAAAGTCGCACACCGCCTGACTGACCGCAAGGATGTGACGTTCGTTGAAACTCCCCTTGAGCGATGAGCCCCGGTGCCCGGACGTCCCGAAGACGACCCGCTGGTCGGGGTCTGCGGGATCAGGGGCCAGGGCGTAGTAGGCGGCAACGACCCGGGGAATATTGGCCAACATATTCCGAGGAACCGGCTTTCCGGCGAGTGCGTGTGTCACAGGCGAAGCCTCCTTGTTTGTATGGTTAGTCCTTTTTCTTCAATTGATCCGCGACGGCCTGGGTGGCCTTTGCGATTGCATCCGGGTCGCCGAGGTAGTAACTGCGGATCGGGCGCAGGCCGTCCTCCAGTTCATAGACCAGCGGAATCCCCGTGGGAATGTTCAACTCTGCAATGGCCTCGTCGGAGATGCCGTCGAGGTGCTTGACGAGAGCCCTGAGGCTGTTGCCGTGCGCGGCGATCAGAACCCGCTGCCCCGAACGAATCATTGGGGCGATGGTGTCGTCCCAGAACGGAAGGACGCGTCCGACCGTATCCTTGAGACATTCTGTCCTGGGGAGTTCCTCCGGTTTTAGCGCGGCATAGCGAGGGTCCTTTCCCGGGTACATCGGATCGTTCAGTCCAAGGGCGGGCGGCGGCACATCGTAGCTGCGGCGCCAGAGTTGAACCTGATCGGCGCCGTGTCGTGCGGCCGTCTCAGCCTTGTTGAGGCCCTGCAAGGCGCCGTAGTGGCGTTCGTTGAGTCGCCAAGTCCGATGGACAGGGATCCACATGAGATCCATTCCCTCCAGGACGATCCAGAGGGTCTTGATCGCCCGTTTCAGAAGGGAGGTATAGGCTACGTCAAAAGTGAAACCTTCTTCTCTCAAAATCTGTGCTGCGGCCTGTGCCTCATGGATCCCCTTTTCGCTCAGGCCAACGTCGACCCATCCGGTAAATCGGTTCTCCATATTCCACAGGCTTTCTCCGTGGCGTAGCAATACGAGTTTCTTCATGTTTGATTCCTTTGCCGGCGAAGGTTGTTTTGTCTGCAACGGACTTCCAGCAGCCGATGCATGTTACCCATATCACAACGTCGAAAAAATGGCATCATGGATTGCGGCTCACCGGCATGTCCCTTCTCTTCGATCACGATGGCGGTCAAACGAACCGGTCTGGGCAAGGCGTCGGAGGAGCCAGTATCGGAATTCTTTACAACTCGATGCAGGCATTGTATAAAGAAAACGCCTGTTATGTTCGTCATTGTTTGGAAGGTCAGTGGAATGACGAGTAAATATAATGAGATGGCGGTTGCGTTTTGGGCAAACGAGCGGACGGGCACATTTTATGCTTTTATTTTTAAAATTAAAAAAAGTGCAGGCATCAAATCCAAGGGCGAGGCGTTCACATGACGAAAGATAGTACGATTTCTTTCCGGGCGAACAAGGAATTGTATACCGCCCTCGCGAAGGTGGCCAAGGAAGAGAAGCGATCCATTTCATCCCTGATTGATATGGCCCTGACCGGTTACCTTAAGGAAAGGAAGGCGTTTTACGGCACTGACGCGAATAGGCGCCGTTATCCAAGAAAGACGCTCTCCGTTCCCGTCGTCATTAACCAGGAGGAATTCGGCAGGATGGCCGTTGGCTCGATTGGTGAGATCTCTTTGGGCGGGGTTGGCGTTGACATCGCCAAGGACGAGAAGTATCCGGTTCCTATTGGATCGGAAGGCACCAGATTCGAGCTCATCTTTACCTTGCCCGCGGAGAATAAGCTGATCCATATGACCTGTCAGTCAAAACGGATTGTCGAGTCGGGGGATCGGGTTCACGTCGGCGCTTGCTTTGAAGATGCCGATTTCAAGTCCTATCAGGCGCTTCAGGCTTATTTGATGTAGTATCCTCCAGAGCTGTATTCCTTTCATGGTTCCCTATCCATTCTTTTTCCCAGCCGTCTGCCCTATTGCAGTGTCGATCTGTTTTACAAAATCAATATATTTCGTAACACATTAAAATAAATTAGAATTTTCAAAAAAAGCGGTGTGGATCCTTTGGTTGAAGTCAAATCTGTCGGAATGATTTACAATGTATTACATTCATTAATTACTAGTTAAGTTGAGTATGCATTTCATATCGCTATGAAATATAAATATATTGTTTAATTATAATATATTAAGCATGGCTCTTGGAAAGAGATCGTAGTGTATTACATTGTGGCACCAGTCTTGCTAGATCCAAGTAAAGACTGTAATGCATCGACAGGGGGTTTTTCAATGAAGAAAATAGCGATAGTCCTTTTTGGAATAATGGTTTTATGTCTGTTGACGGTGCCATCGGCCATGGCGACGACAATGATTGAAAGCGGCGACTGGGTCAAGCTCGTTTCCTACAACAGCGTCGATAGCGCCGGCCTGATGACCTTTGCGGTATCAGACACGCAAGGCGGCAAGGTTAAGGGCTATTACGAGACCTTTTGCATCCAGGAAAATGTCTATATTTATGCAAACCAATGGTATCTGATTGCCGACATATCCCCATCCGTCGGCTATTACAACAAATCGCTGCCCGGAACAGGGCCGCTGAATCTGGCCGTTGATTACCTCTTCTACCGCTATGCAACGGGAGCCTACGCCTCGCAATTGACCTCCAAGACGGCCCAGGCTGATCTGCAGTATCTGCTGTGGTATCTGCAGGGAGAAGGATCTTACAAGAACCTGGGAACCTATCTGTGGGACACGGACTGGGAATCCTTTAAGAATACGCCCGCACTGCAGCATGCATGGGACACCCAGGTTCTCCATATCGTCTCAGGCCGGTGCGATATCCAGAATCAACTCTACCATCAAGTGCCTGAGCCTGCCTCGATGTGGCTTCTGGGGCTGGGACTGCTTGGCCTGGCGGGCGTTCGAAGGAAGCTGAAAGCCTAGACACGATTTTTGTTGCAGGCAAAGGCAGCGCCGGAGGAACTGGCGCTGCCTTTTTTTTGCGATGCCTCCTGAGGGGAAGCGGCCCACCGTCCGCTAAAACCAGCCCCGACAATAACAACGTGTGGATATTGATGAGTCGACACAGGTTCATCCTCATCCCCGTCGGTCGTGACCGCAACGAAGAGATCCATCAAATGTGGGCAAGCACATTGCCCTTCATGGAAAGGGCAGGCTGCGGATCCTCCCCGTTTCACGGAAATCGATCCGACAGCCTGCATGGGGAAACGTTTTATCTTATTCTCAGCGATCCAGCATGCGACCGTCCGTCGAAATGACGACTGTTTCCATGGGGATTTCTTTGCCTGTCAGGGCCATAGCGCGCTGGAGGATCATCGGAAGCCCCCGGCAGCACGGGACTTCCATGACGACTGCCGTGATGCTTTTGATATCGGCCTGCTCAAAGATGGCGACGAATTTCTGGAGATAGGCCTCGGTGTTGTCCAGCTTGGGACAACCCATCAAGACGACCTTCCCCTTGAGCAGGTCGCGGTGAAAGGCCGGATAGGCGACCGGCGTACAATCCGCCGCGACCAGCAGATTCGCGCCCTTCAGAAAAGACGCCGTAGGCGGCACGAGGCTGATCTGAACCGGCCAATGCCGGAGTTCCGACGCCAGTGGCGTTTTTGGTGTTGTTTCGCCGTCGCTACAGGGTGTCGGCGTCGCGGGTTCGAAACTCCGGACCATCGCCGACGGACAGCCGCAGGCCAGCCTTTCAGGCTCCGGCGCGGCTTCTTCCGGCTTGGGGACGAATCCGGGACGGTCGAACGCAGGCGGGGCTTCCTTCTTTTCTTTCAGAACCTTCAGATGCTCATGGACAGCCGCTTCGTCAAAGGGCTCTGCCTCGTCATCGACAACCGTCAGCGCGTCCAGGGGGCACTGCCCCAGGCAGGCGCCGAGACCGTCGCAATAGCGGTCGGCGACCAACCGTGCCTTGCCGTCGACGATCTGGATGGCGCCCTCCGCGCAGCTGGGGACGCATAGGCCGCAGCCGTTGCATTTATCTTCATCGATCCGGATAATTTTTCGCGTGGTTTTCATGGTCTCCCTCCTCCCCTCTGTTTGATTTCTTTATAACGCCATTAGTGAGAGAGTTCCTTGATCTAAGTCAATTCTCTGCACTATTTACTATTTACTGTTCACTTCCCGAATGGTAAGTAGGACGCTATGGATATTGCTAAGGTCATTGCCGAAACGCCGCTCTTCGAAGGGCTGTCTCCTGTTCAGCGGGACGAACTGGCTCGGATTGCCGTCGATCGGCACTACCGAAAGGACCAGGTGGTCTTCTCCGACGGGGATCCAGGCGATGGTTTTTTTACCGTGGTGTCCGGCCGGATCAAAGTCTTCAAAATCTCTCCCGAAGGCAAGGAACAGATCTTTCACTTCTTCGGGCCCGGAGATGTCTTCGGAGAGGTCGCTGTCTTTACCGGCTGCGGCTATCCTGCCAATGCCGAGGCCCAGACGAAGGCAGAAGCGCTTTTCTTCCCCAGGGATGCCTTTATCGGTTTGATCAAGCGTGATCCGTCCCTGGCCCTCAATATGCTGGCAACGCTCTCCTGGCGGCTCCATAAGTTTTCGGGTCTCATTGAGGATCTGTCCCTCCGGGAGGTGCCCAGTCGTCTGGCGGCCCACCTGCTTTACCTGAGCGATTGCCAAAAAGGTGCAGCCGACGTTCAGTTGGAGATTACCAAGGGGCAGTTGGCGGCGCTGATCGGGACGATCCCCGAGACGTTGTCGCGCATCATGACTAAAATGATGCGTCAGGGGTTGATCAAAATGGACAGAAATGCGATCCGGATTACCGACCGGCATGCTCTCGAAGAGCTGGCCCGGGCTGAAAAGAAACTCTCCTGAAACCTGAAAGAAGCGACCCCGCCGCATCACATTCCTTTTCTGACTCGATAGAAATTGACATCCACGCAGCCTTTCATTACAATAAAATCAACTTCGACGTGAAGGGGTTCGAACTTGAGGAGATCTTCCGTGAAGGTTCCACGTCTTATCTTTCTTCTCCGCAGTCCATCCTGTAGATCACTTCGCTTGTATCCAGTTCTTGGTAACAAATGGTGTCGTATTTTTTCAGGGTTTTTATGTATGAATGTCATTGGGAGGTGTCACTTATGACGGATGCGTTAACCAGGCAAGATGCGATGACCCGAGATGAATTAATCCTTTTAGCCGAGCGGTCCGGCCAGCCATGCGTATCGGCGTATCTGCCGACGGCATGGGTCGGCGCGGACATGCAGCAGAATCAGATCCGATTTAAAAACCTGATGCGACACGCGGCCGAACGGCTTGGCGGCTATGGCATGCGTCCGCAGGAGATCGAGGAGATACTGGCCCCTGCGGCGGCTTTGCAAAAAAACACCCCCTATTGGAAACAACTCAACGATGGATTGGCTGTTTTCATCAGTCGGAATGTCTTCCGCTCCTACAGGCTGCCCCTGGCCTTTGCCGAATCGCTTTACGTGAAAGAGCGCTTCCTGCTGCAGCCGCTGTTGCCACTGTTCAATCGCAACAACCGCTACTATGTCCTGAGTGTCAGCAAAAAGGCCGTGCATTTCTATCAGGGGCTGGGAGACTGCCTCATCGAGGTAGAGCCGAAACAGCTTCCCAGAAAATTGGAGGATACGACGAAGTACGATGTCACGGAGCGCCAGCATCGCAATCTGCCGGGCACGCGGGGCGGCGGAACTGGGCTCTTCCACGGCCACGGCGGGTGGCAGGATGAGAGCAAGGAACAGGTCGCGCGTTTCCTCAACGATATCGAGCGGAGCGTTCAGGCCTACTTGAAGGACGAACAGGCGCCGATGGTCTTTGCCGGGGTGGACTATCTCTTTGCCGCATACCGGGAGATCAACGCCTATGGGCATCTGCTGACCGATGCCGTAATCGGCAACCCCGATGCCTTGCGCGCGGATGAATTGGCGCAGGCGGCCTGGCGGATCGTTCAGGACCACTATGGGCAAATTCGCCAGGAGGCGATCGAGCAGTTTCGACAGTCGGCCGGAACACCCATAAGCGCGACGGGGATGAAGGACGTTGTCCCCGCCTGTTACCACGGCAGGACAGGCGTGCTGTTCACCGCCGCCAACCAGCGGCAGTGGGGACATTACGATCCCGACAACAACAATGTTGTCCTCCATGATCAGGAGGAGCAGGACAGCGAAGATCTCTGTGATCTATCTGCCATCTACACCTTCCTGAACAAGGGGATCGTCTATGAGTTATCCCAGCAGGAGATGCCTGGAAAGGCGAAGTTAGCCGCACTCCTCCGGTATTAGTCTGATTGGCGTGCGCTTTAAATAACCGGGGGCTCGGACTGAATGCCGAGTCCCCGGCGTCTCCGGCGATTCTGTCCCATCGCTTCAATCTTCAACCCCCGCTCAAAGGCGCCAATGGCCCCCTTACAGGATAAAACGATCAACATAACCGACGGTGGCGTTTGGCGCGGCATCTGGCAGCTGTCCTGGCCGATGTTGCTCATGATGATTTTCAATTTCCTGGTCGGGTTCACCGATGTCTATGTTGCCGGGCTGATCGGTCCGACTGTCCAGGCGGCAGTGGGGTTTGTCGCGCAACTCTATTTCCTCGTGATTATCATCGCTAACGGTATCAGCATCGGAACCCTTGCCCTGATCTCCCGAGCGATCGGTGCCGGAGACGACCGGCGGGCCGTCGAGGTGGCGAGGCAATCGCTCTTGCTGGGGCTGGTGCTGTCGGTAGCGGCCACGGGGCTGGGTCTGCTGTTTTGCCGTCCTGTCATACAGATTGCCGGGTTCCCCGCGCCTCTCCGCGATCTGGCTGAAACGTTCTTTCGGATCTTTGCCTTCGCCCTGGGTCCGAACTATCTTCTCATTATATCCGGCGCGGTCTTCAGGGCCGGTGCCGAGGTCAAAAAACCCCTGACGACCATGCTTGTCTTGAGCATCGTCAATATCGGTCTGGAATTTCTTCTCGTATTCGGTCTCGGCCCTTTCCCAAAATGGGGTGCGCCCGGCATTGCTGCGGCCACGGCCATTGCAACCCTTATGGGAACCGGGATGAATCTGGCCTTCCTTCGAACGAGCCCCCGTTGGCGCGGGGTCTTTTCCATCGCGGGTGGTTATTCCTGGCGAACCATGCGTCAGATCGCCGCCATCGGCTGGCCCGCCGCCTTTCTCCAAGTTGCGTGGAACATATCGGGCCTTGCCCTGTACCATATCCTGAGCCGACTTCGCGAAGGGAGTCTGGCGGCTCTGGCGGCGCTCGCCAACGGCATGCGGATAGAGGCCATCATCTTCCTGCCGGTTTTTGCCCTGAATATGGCGGCGTCTGTGGTTGTTGGACAGAATCTCGGGGCGGGACAACCGAGGCGCGCAGAGAAAATGGGATGGTCGATTGCCGCTGTCGGGGTAGCCGTGACCGGCGCCCTGTCTTTGCCGATCTTTCTCACGGCGGCGCGATTGGCCTCCCTGCTGACGACGGATCCGGCGGTCCTTGCCGAGACGGCACGCTACCTGCGGTTCAACATGCTCTCGGAACCCTTCATGGCTCTGAGTTCCGTATTGGGGGGCGGGCTCCAGGGGGCGGGAGACACGCGCACGACCATGCGCGTCATCGTCGCCTCGATGTGGCTGATCCGCGTGCCACTGGCGGCGTTTTTGGCGCTCGGGGTGGGCCTCGGCGTCCTCGGCGTCTGGACGGCCATGGTGATCTCCATGAGTTGCCAGGGGGTGATCATGGCCTGGCAGTTTAAAAGAGGGCGTTGGAAAGGGATTCGCCTTCACGGGTAGGAACTGTGCAGGTTTTGCTTTTTCTCGTCTTCGAAATAGGGTAGCCTTAATCTTCCATCGAGAGGCAAGGTATCTGCAAAGGAGCGCTATGCTGCATCTCTACAATTCACTGGGTAAACACCTGCAACCCTTCCAGCCAGTCACGCCGGGATGTGTCACCATTTTCACCTGCGGCCCGTCCATCTATCAGCGGGCTCACATCGGTAATTTTCGGACCTTCCTCTTTGAGGACATCCTGGTTCGATACCTGCGTTTCTCGGGCTACCAGGTCCAGCGCGGCATGAACTTTACCGACATCGAGGACAAGGCCGTTACCGAGGCGCAGAAGGCGCGGCTGTCCGTCGGGAAGCTGACGACGCGCAATATCCAAGGCTTTCTCAAGGAAATGAAGCTACTCGGCATGCTCAAGCCCGACTACCTGCCGCGTGCCTCGCGCGCCATTCCCGAAACCGTTCGCCTGATCGAAGCGCTCATGGACAAGGGGGCCGCCTACCGTCATGACTGCGACATCTATTTCGATCCGCTGACCTTCCCGGGTTTCGGTCAGCTCTACGGGCTTGACATGTCTCGGTGGCCGAAGACCCGGAGGCGCTATGGAAAGGACACCTATCCCGGCATGCGCTGGAACCTCGGCGATTTCATTTTGTGGCACGGCTGTACGGAGCACGAGGAGACCCATTGGAAGACGAGGCTCGGTATCGGACGTCCTGCGTGGAACGTACAGGACGCCGTCCTCGTCAGCCGTCATTTTGAGGAAACCCTGTCGATCTATTGCGGCGGAATAGACAACCTCGTGCGTCATCACGACTATTCGCGCGCCATTCTCGAATCGGTGCGCCCCTATCCCATGGCCCGTTACTGGCTGCACTGCGAGCACCTGGTCGTCCGGGGGCAGAAGATGTCCAAGAGCAAGGGCAACGTTCTCTATACCGACAATCTGATGGCACGCGGGTTCAGACCCGCCGAGATCCGCTTCTTCTTGATCGACAATCACTACCGGCAGCGGCTCAACTATTCGGAAAAAACGATGCGGTATGCTGCGGAGCGACTGACCGCCCTCAAAGCATTTGTTCAGACCCTTGGCAGGATTGCCCGATCTGGCAAGCGTCTGGAAGCATCCGGTTTTTCGGGCGGCGCGCGCCTGAGAAAGGCCTTTACCAGAAAGATGGATCAGGACCTCAACGTGAAGGCGGCCTGCGATGCGCTGTTGGAAGGCCTTTCAGAGGCGGTCTCGCGAAACCTCAAGCCGGCGGAGGCCGCTTGCCTTCTCGCGGCGCTTTCGGAGATCGACGGGGTCTTGGGGGTGTTATTTAGCAGGTGAAGCGTCGTTTCCTTTCGGCGCGTTCCATTTCATTGACGTTTTCCCCCGTATCGTTGATAAAGCCGGTCGCCCAGATATTGCCCCAGAAGATATGCGCCCGCCAAAAGGGGGAACGTTTGCAGATGCCAACCGATGTCTCCAAGGGTTCGAACAATGACAATCAACGGAATCGGCAGGTGGACGGCGAGAAACCAAACCGCTGAAAACCGTTTCGTTTGCGCTCTCCAGTAACCGAAAGGGAGATTGATGATCGTGATGGCGCTGGCAACAATGGCAAGGGGCATATTAAAGTGGTTTAATCGGTTTTTACTTCGTCGCCGGTAGCGTGATCACCGGAGCCGGCGATGTCTGGGCTGCTGTGCCCCTTTTGTCGCATTCCGCGCAGGGCCTGGTATACTTGACCGCTGCATAGAGATAGGCGGCGACAAGGATGACGAAGCAAATCGCTCCGATGATATACGTTGTCGTTTTGCTCATGGAAACCGCTCATATATCAAATGATATAATTTTTTTCAGTATAATATGTAAAGCGGAATCAGGCTATGGGAAATTGCGGAGCGACCTTCCCGGCAATTAGCTGTTGACAGGGCTGGCTGGGCCTGCTAAAAGGTGAACAACGTTAATCAAAGAGAAAACAATGTTAATTCAGGCAGCGACAAATACGAACTGGTGGTGGTGGCGAAGCGCCGGGGAGGGGTTTGTCCACTGCTGACCGATTAATGACTTAATGAGGCCGTGGCAACCTTTTCCGGTTACCACGGCTTTTTTTATTTTTGAAGAAGCCGTGACTAAGCAAGTTCACGGCTTTTTTTATTAAAGCAGATTTCTATAGGCGGTCCCCGGTGCTCGGTTGAAAGATAAATGGCGGCCGCTTGCTGAAAACCGTTAACTGGTAACTGACAACCGATTGAGGAGCTAGACGATGTACTACCCCGATTTTGAAACTTTTAAAGAGCTGGCGCAGATCGGCAACCTGATCCCGGTTTACCGGGAGGTTCTGGCCGACATGGAAACGCCCCTGTCCGTTCTGACCAAACTGAGCAACCGGCCCTACGCCTTTCTCTTCGAAAGCGTTGAGGGCGGTGAGAAGTGGGCGCGCTATAGCTTTATCGGCGCCGACCCGCGGACTGTCTTCCAGGTGGTTGGGGGCGAGGTGGTAGTCGCGCAGAATGGCGCATCCAGGCGTTTTCCGCATCACGGCGATCCGCTGCGATATCTCCAGGAATTGATGGACGGCTACAAACCTGCCCATGTCGCGGGACTGCCGCGTTTTTACGGCGGGGCCGTTGGTTTCCTCGGCTACGATATGGTGCGCTATTTTGAGAGGCTTCCCGATTATGGTCGCGAAAGCTTGGGCGCGGCGGACGCTGTCTTTCTCATGACCGATACTTTCTGCGTCTTCGACAATGTTCGCCATACCCTCAAGGCCGTGGCCTGCGCCGAAATCGCCGAGGGGGAACAGCGCGAGGAGATACTCCGGGAGGCATACAGCGCCTGCACCGCCAAGATCGACGAGCTCTTCCGAATCATGCGGACGGGCCTGCCGGAGACGGCAACTCCGAAAAACGGCATTGCGCTCAAATCGAATATGAGCAAGGGTGATTTCATGACCATGGTGGAAAAGGCCAAGGAGTATATCGTTGCAGGCGACATCATCCAGGTTGTGCTATCGCAGCGTTTCGAACTGGAGAATACCCTTGGGCCTATCGACCTCTATCGGGCGCTGCGCTACGTCAATCCTTCGCCCTATCTCTTCTTCCTCAAAATGAATGATTTCTATCTGATCGGCTCCTCTCCCGAGGTCATGGTGCGCCTCGAAGAGGGCGTGGTGGAGGTCCGGCCCATCGCAGGTACGCGGCCGCGCGGCCGTGACGAGCAAGAGGATCGGCATCTCGCCGACGAGCTGCTTCAAGACCCGAAAGAAAGGGCGGAACACGTCATGTTGGTCGATCTTGGGCGCAACGACCTGGGGCGGATTGCGGAGATAGGCAGCGTGCAGGTCAATCAGCTCATGACGGTCGAACGCTATTCGCATGTCATGCACCTGGTTTCCAATGTCCAGGCACACCTGCTGCCTGACAAGACAGCCTTCGATGTCCTCAAGGCGACACTGCCTGCCGGGACACTCTCCGGAGCGCCGAAGATTCGCGCCATGGAGATCATCGAGGAGATGGAGCCCACGCGGCGTGGTCCCTATGGCGGTGCAGTCGGCTATTTCAGCTATACGGGAAACATGGATTTCTGCATCACCATCCGGACCCTCATGATTCAGAATGGCAGGACATACGTTCAGGCTGGGGCGGGGATCGTGGCCGACTCCGATCCTGCAAAGGAATATCAGGAGACCGTCAACAAGGCCGAGGGCATGGTCCGGGCGGTGCGGTTGGCGGCTAACGGCTTCGAAATCATGGGCTAAGGCCCGGCTGTTGAAAAGGCCCATCTGCTGTGTTGCCTTGTCCCTGCGGTGCTCACGTATTAACATATACGCTGCGCTCCTCGGAACTGCGCGATGCCTTGCATCTAAACCTTTTAAAACGACTGGCTGACGCGACGGTATCCGGTTTACGGTTGACAAGAATAATTAAGTTCGAAACTCTGAACACAGAACCCGGAACCCAGAACTTTGAAAAGCGGGGCGGAGGAAATTATGATACTGATGATTGATAATTACGATTCTTTTACATACAATCTCGTCCAATATCTGGGGCAGTTGGGAGCGGATGTTCGGGTCTATCGCAACGACGAGATCACGCTGGACCAGATCCGTGAAATGGACCCGGAAGCGATCTTCCTGTCGCCCGGGCCGTGCAGTCCGCGCGAGGCAGGGATTACCGTCGATGTCGTTAAGACCTTTCACAAAGAGAAGCCCATTATGGGCGTCTGTCTCGGTCATCAGGCGATTGGATACGCCTTCGGCGCCGATGTCGTTCGGGCAGGACGCCTCATGCACGGCAAGACCTCCAATGTGACCAGCGACGGCCGGACGATCTTCAAGGGGATTCCCAATCCCTTTGTGGCTGGGCGCTATCACTCGCTGATCGTTGATCGGGCCACGCTGCCCGATTTTCTCGAAGTCAGCGCCGAGACCGAAGAGAAGGAGATCATGGGGCTCCGTCATAAGACATACATGGTGGAAGGGATTCAATTTCACCCCGAATCTATTCTGACGCCGAACGGCAAACGGATTCTGAAGAATTTTCTGGATATGGTGAAGGCCAAATCTCAAAGAGAGGGAGGGGCACCGCAATGATTAAGGAGATGATTGCCAAGACTGTTGGCGGCAAGGACCTGACCGAGGCGGAGATGATGACCGTCATGACCGAAATCATGGAAGGGGAGGCGACGCCTGCCCAGATTGCCGCCTTCATTACAGCCCTGCGAATCAAGGGGGAAACGGTGGACGAGGTGACCGGGGCCTCCAGGATCATGCGACGAAAGGCCACCCGCATCGATGCGTGCTCTTCTGTCATCGTCGATACCTGCGGGACGGGCGGGGACGGCATGAACACGTTCAATATCTCCACGACCGCGGCCTTCTTGGTCGCCGCCGCCGGACTCACCGTGGCGAAACACGGCAACCGCGCGGTGTCGAGCAGTTGCGGCAGCGCCGATGTTCTGGAGGCTCTCGGGGTTAATATCGAGATCGGTCCCGAACTGGTCGAGGAGTGCGTTCAGCAAATCGGCATCGGTTTTCTCTTCGCCGCAAAACTCCACGGGGCCATGAAACACGCCATCGGGCCGCGCCGCGAGATCGGCATCCGCACCGTCTTCAACATGCTCGGTCCGCTGACCAATCCGGCAGGCGCCACGGCGCAGTTGATCGGGGTTTACGATCCCAGGCTGACGGAGATGTTTGCCGGCGTGCTCCGCAATCTCGGCACCAAACGGGCCTTCATCGTTCACGGTTCCGACGGTCTCGACGAGGCGACCGTCACGGGTGCCACGCGTGTTTCCGAGCTGAAGAACGGCCTGATTACGACTTACGATATCGATCCGGTGGAATTCTTCGGTGATGTCTGTTCGCTGGATGAGATCAAGGGTGGCGATGCCCAGGTCAATGCCGGCATCACCCGCGCCGTTCTGAGCGGCAGCGATGGCGCGCCGAGGAGGATCGTGCTGCTCAACGCCGCTCTCGCCATCATGGCCGGCGACAAGGCCGCGAGTCTGAAAGAGGGACTCGCCGTTGCCGCAGCGTGCATCGACAGCGGTGCGGCGCTGAAGAAGCTCGACGCGCTGGTGGAAATGACACGGCAGTGAATGGTAACTAGTAAATAGTAGCGAGTGACGAGTGACAGGCAAAAGCAGATCCAAGGGGGATGGCGTGAAGCGGGACGCAATTTATCTGACATTCACGCCCTCGCCTTCGCGAGGATAAACTCCGGCGGGAATCCAGCGAGCATAAGAATGACGGATATTTTAAAACGTATTGTTGAAAAGAAGCGCGAGGAGGTGGAGGCGCTGAGGGTCGCTGTGCCGCTCGTTGCGTTGCAGCGGCGGATTCCGGAGATGCCGCCGACGCGTGATTTCAGGGCAGCGCTTGAATCGGCTTCCTGCGCGATCATCGCCGAGGTCAAGCGTAGCTCGCCCTCCAAGGGCAGGCTGATTGAGGACTTCCGGCCGGTGGATCAGGCGTTTCAGTATGAGCGGGGCGGCGCCGCGGCGATCTCGGTCCTGACCGAGCGGCACTTTTTCGAGGGGAATGACCGCTATCTCACCGAGATCCGGGCGGCCGTCGGGGTTCCCGTTCTGAGGAAGGATTTCATCATCGACCCTTATCAGATCTTTGAGGCGCGGACCATTGGCGCGGATGCCGTGTTGCTGATTGCGTCCTTGCTTGACGAGGTTCAGTTGCGCGACTATATCGGAATCGCTTCCGGCATGGGGCTGGCCCAACTCGTCGAGGTGCATGATCGCGCCGACCTGGACAAGGCCCTGGCCGCGGGGGCTGAAATCGTCGGTATCAACAATCGCAATCTGAAGACCTTCGTGACCGATCTGGGGACGACCTTGGACCTGCTGCCTTTCATTCCGGCGGGCCGGGTCGTAGTCAGTGAAAGCGGCATCCGGACGCGACGGGATATTGAAACACTGACCGCCAACGGCGTTCGGGCCTTCCTGATCGGTGAGACCCTGATGCGTTCAGGTGGGGTGGAAGAAACGATGAAGGGATTGATGGGCCTATGATTGAAGTCAAGATATGCGGCATGACGAATAAGGCGGACGCGCTGGCGGCCTGTGAGGCCGGAGCCGATGCCGTGGGGTTTATCTTTTTTCCGCAGAGTCCCCGTTACATTCTTCCGGAGCAAGCGCTCAAAATCATCCGGAGCCTCCCTCTCGAAGTCTGCAAGGTAGGCGTCTTCGTCAACACCGATCAGGCGAACCTCCAGGACATCGTTGATTATTGCGGGTTGGACCTGATCCAGCTCCACGGCAGCGAGTCCGCCGAGTTCTGCCGCCTCTTCCCCGCGGCGCGCGTGATCAAGAGCCTGTCTCCCCATACGCTGGCGGATATCGAGGCTGCGGACGTGTATGAGACCCGGGCCATCCTGGTCGATGCGCCCCGCCTGGTGCGCGACGGCGAGGCGGGCGACCCGCAGTACGGCGGCACGGGACGGCTTGCAAACTGGGAGATGGCAAAGGCGCTCAAGGCGCGTCACCGCCTGATCCTGGCCGGGGGGCTCAAGGCGGACAATGTGGCAGAGGCGATCGCCGCGGTCGAACCCGACGCCCTGGATTTCAACAGCGGCGTCGAGATCTCTCCGCGTCACAAAGATCTGGAGAAAATCCGTCGAGTCATCGAGCTTGTGCGCCGGATCGATTCGGAAAAGGCTGTGACAAAAGAAAAAATATTTACGAGGCTCGAGTCATGAAAGCATCCGTCAAAAGAATTACGATGCCCCCCAAGCCGGACAGGATGGGGCACTTTGGCATCTTCGGAGGACGCTATGCAGCGGAAACCCTGATGCCGGCCCTGATTGAACTGGAGGCGGCCTATCAGGCGGCGCGCCGCGATTCCGTCTATCGTGGCGAGTTGGCACGATACCTTCGGGACTATTCGGGACGGGAGACGCCGCTGTTCTTCGCCGAGCGCCTGACGCATTACCTCGGCGGCGCAAAGATCTACCTCAAGCGCGAGGACCTGAACCACACCGGTTCGCACAAGGTTAACAATACCTTGGGACAGGCCCTGCTTGCCCGCCGGATGGGAAAGAAGCGGGTCATCGCCGAGACCGGCGCGGGGCAGCACGGCGTAGCCACGGCGACGGTGGCGGCCCTCTTCGGGATGGAATGTTGCATCTTCATGGGGGCGGAGGATATCGAGCGTCAGGCGCCCAACGTCTTTCGAATGAAGGTGCTCGGCGCGGAGGTGGTGCCTGTGCACGCTGGGACGGCGACGCTCAAAGACGCCATGAACGAAGCGATGCGCCACTGGGTCTCTCGGGTATGCGACACCTTTTACATCATCGGAACCACGGCAGGACCGCACCCCTATCCGATGATGGTCCGTGATTTTCAGTGCGTGATCGGCGAGGAGACGAAAAAGCAGATCCGCAAGGCGGAAAATCGACTACCCGACCTCCTCATCGCCTGCGTCGGCGGCGGCAGCAATGCCCTCGGGATGTTCTATCCCTTCCGGAAGGACGAGGGCGTCAAACTCGTCGGGGTCGAGGCGGCGGGGAAGGGGCTCGCGACCGGCCTGCACTCGGCCAGCATCACCGCGGGGAGCATCGGCGTGCTGCATGGCAACAAGACCTATCTCCTTCAGGATGACAACGGCCAGGTTCGCGATGCCTATTCGATTGCAGCGGGACTCGATTATCCTGGCGTCGGCCCGGAACACGGCTACCTCCATTCGATCGGACGGGCGGCATACGTCTCGGTGGACGATGCCGAGGCGACGGAGGCCTTTAAGGTGCTATGTCGTTACGAGGGGATCATTCCGGCGATGGAAAGCGCGCACGCCGTAGCCTTTGCCATGAAGGTGGCGCCGAAGCTCGCAAAGAACAAGATCATCGTGGTCAATCTCTCCGGCAGGGGGGATAAGGATGCGGCCGTCATCGCACGCCAAATGGAGATGTAATCATGGGACGAATTGAAGACAAATTTGCCGCTCTGCGCCGTAAGGGCGCGAAGGCCCTGATCGCCTATCTCACGGCGGGGGATCCCGACCTCAAAACCACGGCGGCATTGATCCCGATGTTGGAAAAGTCGGGAGTCGATATCCTGGAGGTCGGCGTGCCTTTTTCCGATCCCACGGCAGACGGACCGGCTATTCAGGTGGCCTCGCAGCGTGCGCTCAAAAGCGGAACGACCCTTGCCGGCATCCTGGCGCTGATCAAAGATTTGCGTACCGCGTCGCAGATCCCCATCGTGCTCTTTGGCTATTTCAATCCCGTCTTTCATTACGGCTGTGAGCGTTTTGCCGCGGATGCGAAGGCCGCCGGCGTGGACGCTGTGCTGGTGGTGGATCTGCCGCCGGAAGAGGCCGGGGAGTTGCGGCGCTTTACCGATCCCCTCGGCATCGACTTTATCTCCCTGATTGCGCCGACGACCGACTCAAAACGTGCCGCCGCCATTTGCAGGAATGCGACGGGTTTCTTATACTACATCTCCGTGACCGGTGTGACCGGCACGGCCAAACCCGTTGTTGGGAGCATCCGAAGCGACGTCAAGAGACTCAGGAAACTGACGCAACTGCCGATCGCTGTGGGGTTCGGCATTACGTCGCCCGAGGACGCGGCCCAAATCGCACCGCACGCCGACGGTGTTGTCATCGGCAGCGCCTTTGTGCGTCTCATCGAGCAATACGGCGGGAAAAAGGAATTGTTGAAAAAGGTCGAAGCCTTTGCCAAAAGCATTCGCAAGGCAATATAATATTTATTAATCCTTAAATGTGACTATGAAATCTTCTAAGACCTATACGCCGATCCTGGAGGGGCAGCATAATTTTCGCGATCTCGGCGGCCTGCCGGCGGCAAAGGGCTCTGTGATCAGGACCGGCGTCCTGTTCCGTAGCGGCGACCTGAGTGCGATTACCGATCAGGACATCGCCCTGCTCGAACATCTCAGCCTGGCCACGATCATCGATTTTCGATCGGAAAGGGAGCGGCGCTATCGACCGAATCGGCCGGTTGCAACCGTCCGCGAAATCAAAAGTATCGCCATCGATGACCCCGCTAGAGATCAGGTCGCAGCGTATCTGGAAGCCAATGACGCCGCCGGACTGGAGAACTTGCTGATAAACGATTACCGCAGGATTGTCCGCGAAAACCATGGCGCCTACCAACGGTTTCTCGGCGCGCTGGCAGACGGCGTGCAACTGCCGGTGGTTTTTCACTGTGCCGCGGGGAAAGATCGAACGGGACTGGCGGTCGTATTCCTCCTGACGGCCCTCGGCGTCGATTTTGATGCCATTTATGATGATTATATCGCCAGCAGCCAACGCAATGCCGCCTTGAATGAAAGCTTTATAGCCAAACTCAATGCCCAGGGGCGAAACGGCGAGATCATCAGACCCCTGCTTGAGGTCAAGCGGACCTATCTCGACGCGGCCCTGACAGAAATCAACGAGACCTATGGCAGTCTCGACGCGTTTGTCGTCGATGCCCTTAAGGCGGATACGGAAAAACTCCGGGAAAAGTTTCTGGAACCGGTCTGTTCGTAGACATCTTTTTGCAGGTTGCGGTTCAGGAATGTGTTTCAGCCTGGCGTTTTGATGCAGTCCGCCACATTAGGGCCTGTCTGTTTTTTAGACTGCTCACGGATCACTAGCGCCTCTTCTTCTGAAACACCGAGGGCGCGTAAAAACTGATGGTGCGCTTCCGGGGTTCGACGTTCAAATTCGGCGTGCCACCGTTTCATGCCGGCTTCGTCCATCCCCGCCGCTCGTAACATGTCTATCCATGCCTGCTTATCGACGGTTGCCGGTATCTGCCCGAGAGCCCGGACCTGGAGCATCTGTCCGAGTAATCGCTGCTGGCTCTGCAAGATTCGAATTTCCTCGCTAAGCTCGCGTAGACGACGCTGCAAGACCTCGCCCTCCGGATCTTCTGGGGACAGGATGTGTTTGATATTCTCGATGGTCAGTCCTGCCTGCCGGAAGCTGGTAATTTTAGCCAGCCGTTCGATGTCCTGTTGCGAATAATGTCGATAGCCGGCATCGCTGCGGCCTGAGGGCGTCAGGAACCCAATGCGGTCGTAATACAGCAGGGTGCTGCGAGAGAGGCCGAATTTTTTTGCAAGTTCAGATATAAACATCTTGATCCTCGTTTCGGGAAAACGGGTGAGCGCTCTCATTAGCGAGTGCGCTCACCCGTTAAACTCAGATGTTACGAATGCCGCTGATCTTGTCGGCGGGTAACCCCAACCACTCCAGAAAACTCTGGTGTCCTTCGGGATTTTCTTCCTCGAACAGGCGGTGCCATTTTTTCATCGCTGCATCATCCAGACCGATCGCCCGGAAACGCCTGACCCATTCATCGACTGTGACTGTGTGCTTCATTTTCGTCTCCTTTCGTTCACATGATTTTGCCATGGCCATGACAGACGTGAGGCTAAGGTGTGAAGCAGTAGACGAGTCAAGCAGAAAATGCGGCAGCTAAAAGCTTGCAATGCACGCTTAAATCCGGCAGATCGTGTCTTATCTGAGGGCCTCTTTGCCGTGGATGAGCTGGGTCAGGACCCAGTTGACAGGGGTCGAAATGCCCTTCTCGGCACCGAACCGGACGATGGCGCCGTTGAGGGCCTCGATTTCTGTTCTCTTTCCTGCCCTGAGATCTTGAAGCGTGGAAGGGTGGTGCGGGTAGGTCACCGGAAGCAGCGTCTCGTAGAGAATCTTTTCGTAGGCGGCGGCATCCGCATATCCCAAATCGACCCCCCGGTTTTTCGCTACCGCCAACACCTCGGCAACGATCGCGTGGATGATGGCACGTGTTGCCTCGGATTCGCCGAGCTTGCCGTAACAAGTGTCGAGAAGAGCTGCGGTGGCGTTCAGACAGCAGTTGTAGAGTACCTTGGACCAGATGTAGCGTTCGATTTGATCGGTAGCCGCAGTGGGGATGCCGGATTCGTTGATTTTTTCGGCGAGTTCTGAGACGCGTTCGGCAGATACGGTCGGCGATATGGCGCCGATCATTACCTTGTCGGCAATGGCCGTTACCTTGAAGTGGTGCGGTTCGATGAGTTCGACGCCGAAGATGACGCGGGCGCCAATGGTATGCGCTTCACCCGCGAGATGCGCAATCGTTTCGATATTGCCGAGCCCGTTCTGCAGGGAGACTATCAGGGTTTTCGGCTCCACAAAGGGAAGGATCTGGTTTACGGCTTCCTCCGTATCGAAGGACTTCGCCGCAAGCAGAATAACGTCGAAATCCTTTTCAACGATATCTTGAACCCGCGTTACGCCCACGATGTTCCGGATAAGATGATCCCCCCAGATCCCGCTGATTCTTATGCCCTTGTTTTGAATGGCCTCAATGTGTCGTTCGCGGCCGATGAGCGTGACATCGTTTCCATGCTTGGAAAGAAACCCCCCAAAGACACAGCCAATGGCACCGGCGCCCATGATTAAGATCTTCATGTCAAATCGGTTTCAATCGGAAGTTGTAATCCGATGTGCGTGTTGTAAAATAAATTGTGGAGAAATCATGGGATGTTAATCCTTTTGGTGCGACGAGAAGATCAAAAAGAGGTAACACCCCTATGAAAGCCAACAGACTTTCATGAAATGGAATTTTACCCGAAGTTTTTCAAAATTTGCAAGAAATCAGAAGAGGTCTTTGCGAGGTGCGGCATCTAACCAAGCCCGAAAGGTCATTCCCACAAATTAATTGACATGACTAATATGTAATGTTATCAAACAAAATCCATAGTTGCGATCATTGTATTTCTTGTCGCATGGACGGATCTCTCGTCACCCGGGAGAGGCAAGGAAGGCGGTTGGAGCAGCTTTGATTGCTAAAATAAAGATTTGCGGTACAACAAAATGACCTGCCTCCTTTTGAGGTAGGGTCTGCCCCTTAGGGGGCTAAAACGAAGCCGCACCTGAAAGATGCGGATGCTTACGTCACATGTAAAGGAGAGAAAACAGAATAATGGAAACAGGAGCGTTAAATAAGATCAAGGTACTGGATATAACGAGAGTGCTGTCGGGTCCCTTCTGTGCGTCGATTTTGGCGGATTTAGGCGCAGAGGTCATCAAGATAGAAATGCCGGACGTTGGCGATGAGAGCCGGACAGGCGCGCCCTTTATCAAAGGGGAGAGCACGTATTTCCATGCGATCAACCGCAACAAGAAAGGCATTACCCTCAGTCTCAAGAAACCAGAAGGACAAAAGATTTTTAGAGAATTGGCGAAAACCGCCGATGTCGTCATAGAGAATTTCACGCCGGGAACGATGAAAGAATTCGGCGTGGATTATGAAACCCTCTCCAAACTCAATCCCCGCATCATCATGGCGTCCATCTCCGGATTCGGACAGAAGGACAGCCCCTATGTAACGAAAGTGGCCTATGACCCCATCGCGCAGGGCATGGGCGGTATCGCGTCCATCAACGGGTACCCGGACGGCCCCCCCACGAAAGTCGGGGTTCCCCTGGGCGATCTGGCGGCGGCGCTTTGGTGCGCCATCGGCGTTTGCGGGGCCCTCTACGAGCGGTCGGTATCGGGCAAGGGTCAGCATGTCGATGTGGCCATGGCCGATGGGATCTTCTCCATTCTCGAGCATGCGATTCTTCGATACACGGCCAGCGGTCAGGTTGGCGGCCGGATCGGCAATTGTCATCCCACCTTGGCGCCCTACAATTTCTATCATGCAAAAGACGGCTGGGTGGCCTTGGCGACAGCGAGCAACAGTGTGGCGCATCGGCTGGCGGATGCCATTGGTCGCAGCGATATGAAGGACGATCCGCGGTTTGCCTCGAACCAGACGAGGACGCAGAACGGCGCATGGGTAGATGCGGCGATCAACGCGTATGTATCTCAGTATACAAAAGCGGAGCTTATCGAACAGTTTGACAAGAAAGACGTTCCGATCGGACCGATCTATACCATCGACGAAGCGGTCAACGATCCCCACTATACGCAACGGGGCATGTTGGTGGATGTGGAGCATGCCGTTGCGGGAACCATGAAAGTCGTCGGTCCCACGGTGAAGTTTTCCAGGACGCCCGGCAAGGTGGACAAGCCCGGTCCGATGCTGGGAGAGCACAATGAGGAGGTCCTGAAAGGCCTGGGCATGAGCGATGATGACTTGAAACGCCTCAGGGAGTCGAAGGTCATATAGCCCGATTGGCAAAGGGCCGTTGTAGTAAGGATGGTGCTGTATTTGATGGCAACTCCTCGATGATGTGTGCGGGCGAGAAGTATTTCATTCCTTCTTGCCTGCATACGATCCTCGTGGAGAGATAGTGATATGTGATTTACAAATTGGATAAGGGAGGAAAATAAATGGATTTTATATTGAGTGAAGAACAGCGAATGCTTAAAGATACGGTAGCGCGGATTGCGGGGCGCTATTTTGCCCCCATCGCAGCGGAAGTCGATGAACAGGAGCGTTTTCCGAGCGAGTCTGTCAAGGTGCTCACGGAGAACGGCCTTCTGGGGTCAATATTCCGGAAGAATACGGTGGTGTGGGCGCGGGTACGGTGGGTTTGTGTCTCGTAGAGGAAGAGGTCGCCAAGGTCTGCTGCTCGACGGGGGTTATTTTGACGACCCAGGCGCTGGCGTCTGATCCGATGTTGCTGGCGGGCAGCGATGAGATCAAGCAGAATTACCTTTACCGACTGGCTTCCGGCGAATGCCTGGGTGCCTGCGGGATTACCGAGCCGGGCGCGGGTTCCGACGTGGCGGGGATGAAGACGACGGCGACGAAGGTTGACGGCGGATACATTCTCAACGGTTCCAAGATTTTCATTACCGACGGTGGCGAGTCCGAGATCATCACGGTGGTGTGCTACACGGACAAGAGCAAGGGCAACAAGGGCATCAGCCTCCTGATCATAGAGAAGGGCGAGAAGGGCTTGACGATCGGCAAGAAGGAACACAAGCTGGGTCTTCACGGTTCGGATACGCGGGAGTTGGTCTTTGAGGACATGTTTGTTCCCGAGAACCGCCTGATCGGGGCAGAGGGCACCGGATTCAAGACCCTGATGGAGACATTCAACTACACGCGTCCGGCGGTCGGGGCGCAGGCACTGGGTATTGCCGAAGGGGCGATGAATGCGGCGATCGCCTACGCCAAGGAGCGAGTCCAGTTCGGCAAAGCGCTGTCGTCGTTCCAGGGGATGCAGTGGATGCTGGCTGAGATGGCGCTTCAGGTGGAGACGGCGCGATCGATGGTTTACCGTGCGGCCTCGACGATAGACAACGAGCCGGATTCGCTGGAGATTCCGAAGCTGTCGTCGATGGCGAAGTGGTACGCCTCCGACGTGGCGATGAAGGTGACGACCGATGCGGTACAGGTGTTCGGGGGTTACGGTTACAGTCGGGAGTATCCGGTTGAGCGCATGATGCGCGATGCGAAGATCACGCAGATATACGAAGGGACAAACCAGATTCAGCGGATCATTATCGCCAACCAGATTCTGCGATAACAGTCGAGAGATGCGGCCGATTCTCTTGAAACCATGGGAATCGGCCGTTGTCTTTTTGGGGGAGAGGGGATTGTATGGCAGCTGACATATTTTTCAATACGGCTACATTTAACCATCTTTCCTCGGCGCCGCTCTGGCTGATGGTGATTGGTCATATTGCCTTCGATCGCACCGGGGTTGCGGCGCCGATCGGCAAGTTCCACTATTTCTTGCATTGGATCTACGGTAAATACGAACCGACGATCTTGAGAATAGTGGACTGGCATCTGCGGAAAAAATTCTTTTCTAACAACGTCATCGGCCGTCGGTATCTTACGCTCGTCTGTGCGACATTGGGTCGTTATTTGCCTCACAGTATCGTGGTTACGGCCGATCAGGCGATCCAGGTCATCCGCTTTATCGGCGGCATGCAATCTCAGGAAAACTCTCCAAAGCTGGCCGTAGGGCCCTGTGTCTGTCAAAAATCCTTGGATCGATGGCAGGAACCGTCTTGCAAGGATATTGTCGTTCTTTATGGCGCTGAGATTTACCTCAGTTTGAATCTGGGATATCGGATTATTGAACCTGAAGAAGCGATTACAATCGTTGAACAGTGTCGAGACGCCGGCTTGGTTCAGACGCTTGATTTCTGTATGCAGTCCGGACAGTGGTACTTTGTTATCTGTAACTGTGACAAGGAAATCTGCGTGCTGATACGTCTGTACCTGGCGTCGGGCCAGATGGCCTATTCAGGTCCACAGATCGTTTTACAGGCCCCGGAACAGTGCCTGGGGGCTGAGCAGTGTGGTCAGTGTGTATCGGCTTGCTTTTTCGGGGCGAACACCGTTCAGGATGAGAAGATTGTCGTCAACTACAAAAAGTGTTTCGGTTGTGCTCAGTGTGTAAGAGTCTGCAATGGAAACGCTCGTAAAATGGTAAAGCGTCGGAACTATCGGCACGATCACATCGTTCCCGCCAATATCTTATTAGGGGAACCCGGCAGTGAGCACCTCCCTCGCAGCTAGTGGCGGGATAAGCGATTGAATCATATACAAATCTTTTCCTTAGGCGTTGGAGACTCACTGGAGCAAGCTCCGGCGAGTCTCCGAAAACGCTTCCAATGGCCGCCCTATGGGACAGCGTCAACGTGCTGTGGAATAAATAACTATCCTTTGTGTCTCCTATCCTCCCTCCGTCTGCCTCAAGTTCATTGATTGTAATTTAATAGAAAGCTTCTTTAAAAAAATCAATATGTTGTCTTATGGCTAAAGAATCTGATTTCAGAACCGATAATAAGGGCAACATCTAGTCAATCGAAAAAAATAATAGGAAAAATAGAGCGCTCAAGTATCGGGGTATTCCTACATGCGCCGAATATGCCAAGAATTAAGATTTGCAAAATTCCATCTGGAAACAGACGAGATTCTGAATCCGTTTAAAAATTATAAACAGCTGTGGAAAGATTAGCATCTCAATACGGTTTAATCGAGAATCATACTCTGTTTCGACAAAGGGGGCTTATATGCAGATAGCAAAAATGAGGTTGGGCATACGCATTGGCTTGGGCTTTGCCGTCATATTGACGTTGATGATCCTGATTACGGGTATCGCTATTATCAGGATGAATAGCCTGAGCAATGGTATAACGGCGATCTACCGGACGGAGACACAGAAAATTCAGATCGTCAATCGCGTAATAGATCAAACCAAGGAGATTTCTCTATTATTGCGCAACCTGGTCATTGTAAATGCAGAAGATCGGCAGGTCGTAAAGGAAAATCTAGAGAAGGCTTTGGCGGGATCTGCGGAGAATCAGCGCATGTTATCCAAGTACAATTTTACCCCCCAAGCCAAGACGATCTTGGCCGGTATTGGAATGAATCTGAATTCTATGGGGCCCTATGTTCAGAGAATAGCCGCTGCGATCGACGAGAATGCGATGGAAGAGGCGCGGGGCACTTTGTCAATGATCGATGATCACATGGCGGGCATTATTGACGACACTCAACGGCTCGTTAAATTACAGGAAAAAGAGATGGAGAAAACGATTGCCGATGCAAAACGCGAAAATATGCTGCTCGGCAGCTTCTGGATGCTCTTGTTTGGAAGCATTGGCCTTATTTTGGGCGTTACCATTGCATATTTTCTTTCCAAGGGGATCGTGAAACCCATTAACCGCGTCGCCGCCGGTCTTACCGATGCGGCCGATCAAGTGGCTGCGGCGGCGGGAGAGGTGTCTTCGTCGAGTCAGGCGCTTGCCCATGATGCGACCGATCAGGCGGCCAGCCTCGAGGAGACCTCGTCTTCTATGGAAGAGATGGCCACCATGACGCGAAGGAATGCCGATAATGCTAATCAGGCCAATGCGTTAATCCAAGGCAACAGCAAAGTCGTCGAAGAAACCGGTCAGGCAATAACTGAGTTGAATGTCTTTATTAAAGACATTACAAAGGCCAGCGAAGAAACCGGACGGATTGTTAAAACGATCGATGAGATTGCGTTTCAGACCAATCTGCTTGCCCTTAACGCCGCTGTAGAGGCTGCCAGAGCAGGTTCTGCAGGAGCCGGATTTGCCGTGGTGGCGGATGAAGTTCGGAGCCTGGCGATCCGCGCAGCGGATGCCGCCAGGAACACAGCAGTTATCATTGAAAACACCATCAAGCAGACCAAAAGCGGTTTGTTGTTAGTCAACAAGACAAACGAAGCCTTCAAGCTTGTCTCAGAGGGTTCCAAGGAAGTGGCCGACTTGGTTGAAGAAATTACGTCATCTTCCAATGAGCAGGCGAGGGGCATTGAGCAGATTAACAAGGCGGTGATGGAAATAGACAAAATTGTCCAGCAAAACGTTGCCAATGCCGAGGAATCGGCTGCGGCTTCGGAAGAAATGACAGCCCAGGCTCAGCAGATGAAACATTTTGTAGATGAATTGATCGACGTTATTGGCGGCAGTCAGGCGGATGAGCATCTCGATGCATCGGATCGTCGCGCTACTGATGACGCAGTGGCGTTTGAGGAGGGTTCTTCCGAAGATGAGACGATGCTGCCCGCAACGCTTTAAACGCGCGAAGACATTTGCCGTGCTCTTGAAGCAGAGGAGAGCCGTTTGTGCGGCTGACGTTTGCAGGTATCGAGGGATTATTCTTTAGCCGCAAGTTCTTCGAGTACGCACTGCGGATAAATTATCCGACAGTCCCAAAATTCTCAAAAATATATTTTACAAGAAGGGGGCAAGAAATATCTTCATGCCTCCTTCTTTGTTTATAATCAAAGACAGGCGTATTCTTGCAAATCATCCCATGTGCCGCTATATTGTTCCGCAACTTGTTTCATGAAATCAGGGACTCCTCAGAGCAAACCCTGGTGAATCCCTGATTTTAAAGGAAAATGTTTTGTCGTGATTCACTTGCTTACCCCGCGACGTGTCGCGGGATAAGCGAACGGAAAAATTCATCAGAAAGGAACATGACATGAAAATTGTAACGATACTCGGAAGTCCGCGTTCGAAAGGAAACAGCGCCACGATTGCAAGGCAGTTAGCGGACACCGCTAAGGACCTTGGCGCCGAGACTGCAATCTATGAATTGAACCAGCTTTCCTACCGCGGCTGTCAGGGATGTCACGCCTGTAAGACCACTCTCGACCACTGCGTGTTAAAAGACGACCTGACCGAGGTGTTGGACGCGGTACGAACGGCAGATGCCGTCGTGCTGGCAACTCCCGTTTATTTCGGAGATGTCACCGGACAATACAAAACGTACTTGGATCGCACCTTCTCGTATTTCAAACCTGATTTTTTAACCAATTCGAGCCCAAGCCGCCTTGAGCCGAAAAAACTCGTTTTTATCCTCACGCAGGGGAATCCGGATGAAAAAATTTTTGCCGACGTCTTTCAACGCAATAAAATGTTTTTAACGATGCTGGGATTCAACGATATACGACTGATCCGTGCCTGTGGCCTGGTCCCCGGTGTCGCGGTTCCGGAAGGCATCCTGCAACAGGCTGAAGAAGCGGCGCATTCGTTGATGCGCTGAGTCCTCTTCGAGGGTCGTGTTTCACCTGGTTGCTTCTTGAAGCCTCAGCCAATCGATAACCGCCCTGGTAATCTGATCTTCGTAGCCGCTATAATCGTGGGTTGCCCCAGCCAGGACAACCTGCTTATAGCGGTTGGACACGAAGGGTTTCCTGAACTCTGCGCTCTTGGCGTCAGGGCCGCTATCGGCATGAATGTCTATTACGGGCAACTTGATTTTTTTAAGGTTCAGATTGCTATTGAGCGGTTCCGACCCGCCCGCCAGCAATCCCACCCCGATATAGCCGACAATCCCGCTATCGGGGTGTTCTGCAAGAAATCCGGTGGTCATTCTGCCGCCCATGCTGTAGCCCATGAGATAGATGTGTTCGACGCCTTTTTCTTTTTTGAGAAAGTCGATCCCCGCCTGAATGCTGTCGTAGGCATCGGGGAACGTATGGACGTATTCCAGAAATTTGTCCGCCGATTTTCGTCCTAGCAGAACAGGCATCTGAAGGGACAGGGTATAAAAACCGAGTTCCTTGTTAATCGCTTTGCGCAACGGCCCGACAACGTTGGAATCGGGATCCAGGCCTTGTCCGTGCGCTAGGATGACGCCTACCTTCGAACTCCCTTCCAGGTATGCGCCCCTTGGCATTTCCGCATAGGCCATGCTGCCGACAAAAAACAATACGACGATGCTCCAACGAATGACTGCTTTCATCTATTGTCTCCTTTGTTAGTTGCGGTCATATACTCCATGCAGCTTGAGCGCCTTCTTCCGTTGCTTCCATGATGCGTCTGGCTCCTTTCGCATCGCCCACGATGAAATGCCGAATATCCAACTGCCGTAACGTTTCTTTCAGTTCCTGTCTCGGCTTGACCCCGACGGCAACGATGACCTGATCGACCGGTCCTATCTTTCGTTCTTCTCCATTCGTTGTAACGATGACTGCATCATCCTCAATGCTTTTAACCAACGTATTAAACATCATGGTCACGCCGCCTTCCTGCAATCGCTTGTAAAGCATATAGCCGTGCGCTGTAACATTAGGTACAGGCGGATCGACCAGTGCTTCGACCACCGTTATATGCTTTATGCCTCGTTGACAAAGGGTATCGGCCGTTTCCAAGCCTACCAGACCGGCGCCAATGATGACAGCATTGTCTTTTGATTTGACTTCGCCGCTGAGGGTCTGCCACGCATCGCATACGATTGACTTCCCGATGCCTTCCACCGGACAGCTCGACCGATCAGACCCTGATGCCAGAATGACAACGTCCGGTCTGGATTGTGCTATCAGTTCATCCGTAACCCTTGTCTCCCTTTTGATAACCACGCCCGACCTTTCGCATCGCCTCAAAAGCCCGTCAATCCATTTCTGGTAGACTTCCTTATGAGGAGACATGGCGGCATATCTCACGTGCCCCCCAACTTCTTTTTCCTTTTCAAACAGAGCCACCTCATGGCCGATCCTGCGCGCTTCATAGGCAGCTGTCAATCCCGATGGGCCGCCTCCGACAACCCATATTTTTTTCTTTTGATTCGTTATGCGCTGCGGATAAATCAGTTCCTGACCTGTTTCAGGATTGATGGCACATCGGATGGCTTTTTCCTCCAGGGCAAGGCGCTCGATGCATCCCTGATTGCATGCGATACAAGTCACGGTATCTTCGGAATGACACGCCATGGCGTTTTTCAGAAAAACTGGATCTGCGAGGTGCTGACGCCCCACGGCAATGAGATCGGCATCGCCCCTGGCGATGACGTCATCCATCTGTATGGGATCCGTATAACGGCCAACGGAAATAACGGGGACATCGGTTACTTCTTTGATCCTGCGCGCAAGATTGGCTTTGAAGCCCTGGTCATACTCAACGGGTGCCACGCCGCTCGGCGTATCTATAAATAGGTCGGCACAACCATAGGTACTGAAGGACACATCGATGACGCTCGCGCCCGCCTTCACCAAATCGGGAACAATGGTCACCATGTCGTCTATCGTATAACCATCTTTTATCTGCTCTTCTCCGGAGATCCGGATGGATATGGGATAGAATGGTCCGACTTGTTTTCTTGCTTCTTCGATGCATTCAAGCATGAACCTGGAGCGCGCTCTGAAATCTCCGCCATAGCGATCGGTTCTCTTATTTGAATGCGCTGAAAGGAATTGCATGAGGAGGTAACCATGCGCCCCATGGAGTTCAACCATGTCGAATCCTGCTTCTTTGACGCGTCTTGCGGCCTGGCCGAATGATGCGATGGTCTCCTTGATGTCCTCCAGGCTCATCTCGCGAGGTGTTCCCATAGCCCCAAAGACATAACTCGGCACTGCGGAGGGTGCGACGGCTGCGTTATTCATCATCGGATAGGCGCTTTCTCGTCCGACGTGGTGTATCTGAAGGGCTACTTTCGAGCCCTGATTATGGATAACCTCGGCTATCTTCTTCAATCCCGGAACGAAGCTGTCATCCCATATGCCGAAACAGCGGGGTCCTAGTGCTCCCCAGGGGTGCACTTCCGCTATCTCAATCACATAAAGGCCTGCGCCGCTTTCCGCGCGTCTCTTAAGGTAGGCGAGATAAGCCTCCGACACCGTGCCATCTTCGTTGGCGAGCCCCGTATGCATCGCCGGCATGACGACGCGGTTTTTAAACTCGACCGTTCCTATCTGAACAGGTGAAAGCAAACTTTTTAAAATCATCGTGATGCTGTCTCCCTTATTGAGATCTATAATTGAACCCTCGCCGGAGCTTGCCTGTGCGTAACCGCACGCAGACAGACAAGTTCCGAGGAATCGCCGATTCCTAAGGAAAAGGTTCGGACATGATACGCTCGCTTAGCCCACAGCAAATTGCGAGGAATGCGCTCGCCACCGGCTTCACATTATCGGGTAGGCTGTTGAGGAGCAGTTAACAACTACATGGTGCTGCAAGCACCGATTGAACAGGGTATGCTTCCCGGTCTATAAAAACGGAAGAGGCCGTTGAACCCCGACTGCTTCGCCAACGGCCTTGCTCCGGATGGATCGCGGGTATGGAAAGACCAGACAGGCGTGGCCCTTTCGAAACCTGTTCTCGATTATCCTCGTGACCCCAATCGAAGGCCGCCGTGGATAAAGTAGACCTCGCCGGCCATCGCTTCATTTCTGTATAATTCCCCGACTAGGGAGGCGATTTCCGCTGGATCAATTAATCGATTGATGGGAACATCCGTTAAAATGGACTCCAGAGCTTTCTGATCCATACCCTTGACCATGGCAGTTCCCACATAGCCGGGCGCCACCGCACAGCACCTGATCCTGTCGGCAATGCCTCGTCTGAAAAATTCAGCCGTAATGACTTTTGGAAAAATGGACATGGCTGCCTTTGAGGATGAGTAGTTTAATTGTCCTGCCGTTCCAAGTGATCCGGTAGATGAAATAAGGCAGATAAGGCCCTTGCATTCATTATCGATCATCCGTTCGGCGCATTCGCGAACGGTTAAGAAGACGCCAGTCAGATTGATATCGATAACGGCCTTGAACTGTTCAAGAGACATTTTTCGATTCACTTTTCCGGTCTGCTTATCTGTAGAAACCATCATCCCGTCTTTGATAATGCCTGCGAAAGGCGCCACCAGGTTAATACTGCCAAACCGCTCAATGGCTGCATCGGCCAATTTCCCGCAAGCATTTTCATCTGTGCTGTCACAGAGCACTTTTAAGACGTCCCCCCCCGATTTCCTGCAACTGCTTTTCAGCACTGTCCAACATATGCGGGATAATATCGGCAATCACAACTTTGCCGGGAATCCGTTTTGCACCCAATATTTTGCAAGTTTTCAAACCCTATTCCGCCTCCGCCTCCGGTTATGACCGCAACAGAATTTTTGATCTCAAGCATGTTAACTCCTATCATTAGACTAAGTTTATGATTTGTGCGGAATCATAAGCATCCGTGAGCATTCCTGTCAAGCAGACAGTTTGAAAACAGCGCTCCCGGTACCACGCACCATAGGAGGGGTAGCGACAAAGAAGCCTCTTTTTGAAGTAACATTATTGTGAAGCGATGGCGCGCCGTCACGCATAGCCGAGGTCTGCCAGCTCTTCCTCGGTCAAGCCGATGTAATGCGCAATCTCGTGGACAACGGTGATTTCGATCTCATCTTCAAGTTCCTCTATCGTCCGGCACATTGCCTCCAACGGCTCCTGAAAAATAAAGATCGTATCGGGGAAGAGGGGTGGCACCACAGCCGAGCGCTCCATGAGGGGAGCCCCATGATAAACGCCGAGCAGCGGGTAGTCTGGGGGAAGGCCCATATCGGCAAGGAGTTCAGGCGATGGTTTGGGGCGGACTGAAATCAGAACATTTTCCAGGTGATCGCGCATCTCCGCCGGGATCTTCTGAATCGCCTGCTTGACGATACGGTCGAATTCTTTCGGGCTCAGGGATATTCCTCTCATGTTTTCACTATCACGGCACTGCCGTGCAGATCACTAAGCGGAACAACGAAAAATTCATGCTCCCGACAGAACCGTCTCACTGCTTCACCGGCCCCGCGAAACTGCGAGCTGTTGTAATCATGCAGGATGATATATCCGCCCCGGGTCATCTTCGGATAAAAGAATTTCAGACCTTCGTACATCGGCCGATACAAATCGGCGTCCAGACTGACGAGCGCAAATGTCTCATCCACGCCGCAGGCAGTGTCCGGGAAATAGCCCTTCCTGAATATCGCCCGATCCGGATAAGGCAACCGCTGATAAACCGTATCCACGCTGGTATGGTTAAAGTTGTCCTGGTCCAGGCGCGCATACTGTTTTTCTCTTTCGAATCGGAGATCTCGTTCATCAAAGCCTTCAAATGTATCAAACAGGTAAATATGACGTTCGGGAAACAATCGGTTTATTTCCGCGGCGAACTCGCCTTGATAGACCCCCAATTCGGCAACGGCGCCCGGAATACTGCGGTCCTCGATCTCTTTCGCGATCAGTCTTAACGTAGCCAGCCGGATGTCAAACTGGTTGCGGAGTTCCGTCACAGGGAGAATGCGGGCGGGGATTCCCAGTTTCTCGATCTGCGTCCTGACCTGGACGCAGGCGTCACTATTGAGAATCGCAATGTAGATGCAATCCGGGTTTATCTCTAAAAGCTCACGTTCAGCAACGACAGGAATGCCGTCGATTGCGGTGCCGTGCAACGTTTTGTTGTTGTCACAGAATGCGACAACGTGCCTGTCGGCGCGCAGCAGATTCAACATCATCCTGCCGCCTTGCCCCGTTCCCCAGATTACCACTCGGTTCATTGGATTTCCTTAAATGGCCGTTTGATCATGGCGAGTATGGCCGTTCTTGCAATCCTGACGATCTGATTGCAGTCGCCGGAAAGGAACTGCATGACTATTTTTTCAGGATGATCCGTGCATCGACGGCCAGGCATGTTTTGGGTGTACAGATAACGGGGTTCATATCGACCGATTCCACGACGCCCTGCAAATCCATCATCAATCGGGAAAAGTTGACGAGCAGTTTTTTGAGGGCGTTCATGTTAATGCCGTCCGAGCCGCGATAGCCGGTGAGGAATTGACGGGCGTCCAACTCACAGACCATGCCGTCCACATCTTTGGGTTGCAACGGCGCCATGCGCAAGGCGACGTCCTTGTAAATCTCGACACCGACCCCGCCCATGCCCAGCAGGATGATCGGACCGAATTGATGATCGTTCTTTGCACCGATAATCAGCTCGATGCCCCTGACCATCTCGGAAACAAGCATGCCGCTGAAGCCATCGAGCTTCTCAAACCTTTCAAACGTGGCAACGAGCGTTTTGTCGTCTTTGACGCCGACGACGACGCCTTTGACATCCGACTTGTGAAGAATGGCCGGAGACACGACCTTCGCGACCACCGGATAGCCGATTTGATGTGCGATTTTCAATGCGTGTGCAGCATTTGTCGCAACGCCGTATTTCGGCGTTTTGAACCCGTAGAGGGAAAAGATCTTTTGCGCATCCGGCTCCATCACCCAGCCCCATTCTTTAGACCTCGAGAGGATGGCGTGGATTTCTTTGTTCAGCATGGTTTCTTCCTTGCTAATGCTTTTGCCATAAGGACGACGCCCTCAATGGACGGTGACACCGGGATGCCGTTCATTTGAAAGCCCTCGATGAGCATATCGTATCTTTCCATGTGCGGGACATAGGCAATGAACGGTTTGCCGAATTTCTTGCTCAGAGAACTCAATTTTGCGCCGATATCCAGACTGATGCCCGGCGTGTAGGGCAGCATGAGAACGATCACGCAGTCAAGCTCGGGTGTCGCAGCCATGACCTTTGCGCAGGCGACAACATCGTCATCGACCGCACTGCCGGTGAGGTCGGCGGGATTGTTGAGTGAGGCGATGTACCGTACGCTTTCCGTCAGATTGTCTCTCATCTCCGCCATGCTCTGTTCCGACAGCTCCGGAACATTCAACCCGGCCAGCGTACAGCCGTCTACCGCAATGGCGCCGTGGCCGCCGCTGCACGTAATGATTCCGATGTTCCCTGCTATCGCAGTTTTATAGGAATTCAAGGCTGCACAAAAGGATGCCAGTTCGTTTTCACTGGCGGCCTCCAGGATATGATGTTGCGCCATCACCGAGGAAAAACTGGCGTAGTCGCCGGCCAGGGATGCGGTGTGACTGGTTACGGCGCGGTTCCCCGCCTCGGTTTTTCCGGCTTTCAACATAATGACAGGCTTAGGGGAATGTTTGGCCGCCAGCACGAATTCACGTCCTTCGCCAGGGGAAAAGCCTTCTACATAGTAAGCGATCACTTTTGTGGTCGGATCTTTAATCAGGTAGTCCAGCATTTCCTTTTCACGGATAAGCGCCTTGTTTCCGATGCTGACCATTTTAGAAACGCCGACCCCGTGGCTCACAAATTTGATCATTTGATCGATCGCGATACCGCCGCTTTGGCTCACAAACGCCACGCCGCCGGCTCGCGGCTGTACCATTCTTTCAATAGGAGCGGAAAAGGTATCGACACGGGACGGGACATAGATTCCAAGGCAGTTGGGGCCGATAAAGGGAAATTGCGCTTCGCGCGCAATATCGACCAGGCGATTCTGCAAATCCTCGCGGCCCCTTTCGGTGAAGCCGCCGGAAATCACGATGGCCGATTTGACGCCCGCCTCGATGCAATCAATCATCACGTTCGGCGTCAGATCGGCCCTGGTCACGATTGCTGCGAGATCGATTTTCCGGGGGATATCCTTCACGCTCGGATAAATCGTCTCGCCATGCAGTTTTCCGCCTTTCGGATTAACGGCGTAAACCTCGACCGGCCCCCGCAGATGATTCTTGGAATACACGACCGTGGCAGGATGACGTTCATTGCTCAATGATACGCCGATAACCGCCATTGCCTTAGGTTCGAATAATGGTTTGAGATTCATATCACCCTCTGGGCATTACGATAAAAGGGGAAACAACAAAAGTCAACGCCTGAACGGGAGCCATAAAAGGGGGCCAGATTGCGCCTGCCGTCGTCTCTCCCGGCGTTACTTCATGGATGTCCTTTTGATGTCTTCCTCTGCTTCTTTTTCGAAGTTACCCGTTGCGAGTGACGCGCAGTCATTGGTGAAGGTCGGGTAATACGTTTCGAAGGCATGCAGGATGAGATCAAAAGGGACATCGACGAAGGAACCGTGATAGTTGACATACTCCATGTGGAGATTGCCGTCACGATCGAATTCGTGGAACAGGGCATCATGATGGCCATCGAAATCCATGGGTTTGATTCCGAAACGTTGGCAAAGGGAAAGATTGAAGGTCGGCGTCGCCTTGACCCATCGGCCGTCGAGAAAGAGTTCCGTGAAGCCGTGGTAATAGAAGATATCCGTTTTCATCAGGCTCTTGAGGCGCTCCGTCACCAGATGATTCCGGACATCCGCCAGGCCGATGCGCGACGGAATCGATACAGCCCTTGCCAGTGCCGCAAGGAGAATCGCCTTGGCAACACAGTACCCTCTTTTCCGGGCAAGAACAACGCTGGCCTTGAATCCGTTTGGGGTCAAATCGACGCGATAGGGATCGTACTGTATTTCATCCCTCACGGCATAAAAAAGGCGGATCGCTTTGTCACTGTCATTGCTTGCGTCGCCGATAACTTGTTTTGCAAATGCAATGATCGCGGGTGCGTCATGATCGATGAAACGGGTTGGTTTGAGACAGTTTTCAAGTTCTTCGGGTGAATCTACATTTATCTCCATTAATCTCTAATTTCCATCCGGTTGATTTGTTCATCGCTGAAAGCAAAGGCCGATTGCAACAGGCAAATGAGTTTACGATGAGACGCGTTGTCTGTCAATGCCGGAGGACTCGATCGGGAAGTGGGTGCAACGCCGCAGCGTTTTTACCGATGGCGGGACTGTTCGATAGCTTCGTTGCATTATGATTCGTTGTCATTATCGTCTCTTGCGGGAGAGACGCCTAAGAAAGTAACGTTCATATCCTTCAGAAGTGCTCGGGCCTCCTCAATCTGATCGACTCGAACCATAAGTCTTACCGGGTCGGCCCAAGACAACATATACATGAAATGATCACCCTTGAAGAAATACTGGATGCCGGCATTATCGAAATAGGACTTCAGAAATGCGACATCCGCCGGATTGTAGGTTGAAAACACTTCCCGGTAATCGACGAATTCCGGAACAGATCCTTCCGCATCGGGCGATTCATCGACCAGCGCAACATCGCAATCAGGGCATCTTGAGATGCCGACAACATACTCGGCTTTGCATTCCGGACAAAACATACGTCGCACCGTAAAATTGTCAATATAAGAAAAAACTCGCCGGACGGATAGGACGTCGTACTTCACAGCGTGAAGCGCATAGCTTATAGCTTGTTAAGTTATTAGGCTGCATGCTCGTCGTTGTCTTACGGCGTTACTCTATTGAGGTTTCTTTGGCAAATTCGCTATAAATCTCAGCAGACTCAATATCATCGACAGGTACTTCCCTCTTCAGCTTCAATATTCTTGATCTCAAACCATATAGGATCTTATTCTCGACATAAACCGTATCAAAATAAAACTGATGCGTTTCGCCTTTTTTATCTTTAATGATGAGTTGGGTGTTGCGATCGACGCTGAGTTTAACTTTTTGCCCAGTTTTATTGTAACAGATCACTTCCCGCATTTTATTGGAGTTGTATGGTCCGATCGGTATTGTCAGTACTGTCCCAGGCCCAATAGGTAAAAAGAAAAGGAGGCTTGGAAGGCTTGTTTGCTCAAGCTTCTCTGACGAAACGGCCTGGTCTGACAACATCTGCTGACTGATCGGATGCGTTGAGCAGGCTGAAATAAAAATTGCGAAAGCGATATGCAGGAGGACTTTTCCTGCTCTTCCTCCGGGGTTGTTGTCGTTTTCATTAAATTGAGATTGCCGTTTGATCATTGTACGCATCTCCTTTGTTGTGATTCTTACTCTCTAACTGAAGTTGTCTGGAAGAGATCATGGGGCATGAGCGCATTGGATTCGCATGTTGTTTCTATAGATTTTGAGTTCGACATCCTTCCAAGACAGATGCGCTGGCTTGTTCTGCTCTCTTTTATGGTCGTATTTCGATGGGCGTGCCATCGGGTACCAGCTTGTCTATGTCTTCAATCTCCATGTCGGTAACAGCAATGCAGCCTTTGGTCCAGTCAAACCGGGTATGAAAACGGCCTACCCACCCGAAACCGTTCTTAATGCCGTGGATCATAATATTGCCACCAGGAGAAACGTCTAGTTCTTTGGCGCGCGCCCGATCCTTCTCATTTGGATAGGTGACATGAAGCGAAAGATGGTATCCGCTATTTTTATTGCGTGAGTCTATGATGTAGAGTCCCTCCGGGGTTTTTCCATCTCCTTCCTTTTCTTTAGCGCCTATAGGGTTGCCCCCTAATGCGATTTTGTAGACTTTCAGCTCTCGTCCTTTTGACAGGAGCGTAAGTTGTCTTGCCTTTTTTTCTACCAATACCTTGTCTGCCAAAACAATCTCGCCAGCAGAGGCCGAAGCGGCAAAAAGAAGTATTATAATAATGTATTTCGAGATGTCCCTAATCTTCATGGTTATTAATTTGTTTCCGGAAGAATCAATAATTGAGTTATTAAAACTCGGAAATGTAAGAATAGTCCCTAGTTTCTATTCAGTTTTTGTGAAAATTGTCAAATATTTTCGCTGTCAATTTCGCAGGGATTTTATGCATTGAAGGAAAGGCATCTTTGCTATTTTTCTAATTCCGAACTTTGAACGCTGGGGATCACACGACCGGCAAGCAATTAGGAAAAGACCGGATGCCGGATCGGGGCAGACATGATTCACCTTTTGGCTATGCCTCTTTTCTTGTCACTCGTTACTCGTCACCCGTCACTGTCTTTATCCCGTCCCTGTTTACTGTTCACTATTTACTATTTACTTATTCCCATAATCTGATTAGATACCCCCACATCATTTATCGAGGACCCTTATATGCTGAAACATTTGATCGCGTATGTGCTGGCGACCCGTCCGTGGTCGTTCATCATGTCGGTGATTTCGGTGGCCGTGGGCACCCTGCTGGCTGCGGAGGCGGGGCCGGTGTCGTGGTTGTGGTTTGCGGTCACGCTGGTCGGGATCGTCTGCTTTCACGCCTCGGCCAATCTCTTCAACGACTTCTTCGATGCCCGCTACGAGGTCGATCAGGCGGATTCGCCCACGGCGAAGTATCGTCCACAGCCGATTGTCTCGGGGTTGATGACCTCGCGGCAGGTTCTCCTGGAGGCCCTGTGGCTTCTGGTGATAACGGTGGCGCTCGGTATGCTGATCGCCTTTCAACGTTCTTCTCATGTCCTCTGGATCGGTATTATCGGGGCGCTGACGAGCTATTTCTATACGGCGGGGCCGGTAAAGTTCAAATACCGCGGACTAGGCGAGGGGGCCGTCTTTCTGATGTGGGGTCCGCTCATGGTGGAGGGGGCTTATGCGGTGCAGCGCCAGGTTCTGTCGCTCAAGGCGCTCTATGTCTCGATTCCCTTCGGCCTTTTGGTGGCGCTGGTCATTCTGGCGAACAACATGCGCGACCGCGCCTACGACGAGCGCTGCGGGATCGCGACGATCTGTGTGCGGCTGGGCGATAAGGGCAGCTTCCAGTTCTTCACCGGGTTGATCGCTCTAGCCTACCTTTGCATGGCGGCATTGGTAGCCTGCCGGATCGTAAGCCTGTGGGGTCTCCTGGTTTTCCTGTCGCTGCCCAAGGCGGTGGCGTTGATCCGTCAGTTCAAGCGCGAGATCCCGGATGCGGCGGACGCGCAGGCGGCGCAACTCGACACGATCTTCGGTCTCCTGCTCCTCGTTGCGCTTTTGCTTGGCTCGGGCTTGATCCTGTGACAGCGGTTTACGTCTCCATAGCGGTGGCGGTTGTCGGCTGGTTTATCACCTTCGGAATCGCCCTGGGAAACTTCTGGGCGAAGATCGGTGCGTCGGTCGTTGTGCTGGCGGTCTTCGCGCTATATCAGCAGCGTCCGAAGATCCGTTGGCGCGCTTCGTCCATGGCGATCGGCGCGCTGTCTGCCATCGTGCTCTACGGGATCTTTTATCTCGGCAATGCGCTCGGGCCTTATGTGGTGCCGGGGGCGCCCAGCCAGGTTTCCGGGATTTACGATCTGGGCACAGGTACGTCGCGCTTCCTGACCTTTCTGCTGCTGCTTTGCGTAACAGGCCCGGGGGAGGAGATCTTCTGGCGCGGCTTTCTGCAGGAGCGGCTGATGGCGCGCCTCGGCGGGGCAAAGGGATTTCTCGTCGGCAGCGCCGTTTATGCCGGGGTGCATGCCTTTTCCGGCAATGTCATGCTGATCGGAGCGGCCTTGGTGGCGGGGCTTTTCTGGGGCGGCCTCTATCTCTGGCGTCGCGATCTGGCGATGGTCATCGTCTCGCATTCGCTGTGGAGTGCCTTCATCTTCGCCGTCTTTCCAATTCACAACGGGTGACGAGTAACGAGTGACGAGTGACAAATAATAAGTCGCAAGCAGCAGCTTCTTAAGGTGGCACCGATTCGAGTATCGCACAGCGGTCGCCGGGTAGTTATCAAAGACCTGGATGTCCGCATGCGGGTAGAACAAGAATGGTGTTCTCGTTTACTCCGTCGTTTTGCTTTTTTCTTGTTACTCGTTACTTGTTACTATCCGCTGCGGCGCCAGCTGCTCAAAGTGCGTAACACCTTACGCGTCCGGAAAGGGCTTTATACACTTTTGTTCCTTTTTTCGCATCTCGATGATCTCCGTTACTGGGCCGTTATTTCATTTTATTTCATAAAACCGTGATGTTGCAACATAGTGCTTTGCCGGGTGCGAAACGGCACGGTTCCTGCTAGTAGTTTGGCATTTGTCAAAGAGCAGCTGAAGTTTCCAGATGTATTTCCCCCAGAGATTCACAACCGACAAAGGAAAGGCTATACAGCATGGGTTTGAATGATATAGCGGTCGTATTCCCCGGTCAAGGGTCGCAGCGGCCCGGTATGGGCAAGGATTTCTATGACCAGGTGCGGGAGAGCCGCGATGTCTACGTGGAGGCGTCCGACGCGCTCGGCTGGGATGTGGCGGCGTTGTGCTTCGGCGAGGACGAACGTCTCAACCTGACGGAGTTTACCCAGCCCTGTATCCTGACGACAGAGATCGCCATGATGCGCGCCTTGAAGGAGCGCTTCGGTTTTTCGCCGGCGTTTTTCGGCGGTCACAGCCTCGGGGAGTTCACAGCGCTAGTGGCTGCGGGATGCCTGCCGCTGGCCGATGCGGTCCGGATCGTCAACGCCAGAGGCCGTCTCATGCAGAAGGCGGTGCCGGTCGGCGTAGGCGGCATGGCCGCGGTCATTGCCGAAAACCTCGATAGCGATGCCTTGAAGGGCGCCTTATCCGGCTTCGAGCTCGATCTGTGCAACATCAACTCGGCCAATCAGGTCGTCATCGGCGGCGCCCTTACGGATCTCGATGCGGTCCAAGAGAAGCTTAACGCAACCTTTGCAGGCTACAGCGGCTTTCGCTACGTTAAGCTGAATGTGAGCGCCCCCTTCCATAGTCGCTTCATGGCGGTGATTGAGCAGCCTTTCCGGGCAATACTGGAGTCCCTGAATGGTACGATGAACGCGAAGACCGCACCGCGTGTGACGTCGAACTTTACCGGCGGATTCCACGCCAGCGATCGCGCCGTCCTCCACGACAACCTCGTAGCCCAGTTGAGCAATGCCGTACAGTGGCGCAAAAATATGGAACAGCTTTCCGGCCGGTCAACGGCCGTCTATGAGGTAGGTCCGGGTCGGCCCCTGAGGGAATTCTTCAAGTCGCTCGGGGTGACCTGCACCTCCATCACCACTTTCACCTCGGCGCGTAGCGCCTTTGAAGCCAAGTAAAACAGTATATCCATCCGGGAGATTGCCGGATCAAACCGCAGCGCTTTACAGCCGGTGCGGCTACAACAAAAACAGGACGGGAGAGAAATGGATTTTAACTTAGACGACAATCAAAAAATGTATGTGGAGACAGTTCGGCGTTTTGTCAAAGGATGGATCACGCCCTATATTCTGCATCTCGACAAGGCCCATGCGTTTCCGTGGGACATCATCAAGAAGGCGTGGGAGTTGGGCATCCTGAACCTGAGCGTTCCGGAGTCGGTCAAGGGCTATGCAACCGACCCGGTCTCCGGCGCCCTCATCATTCGCGAGTTGTCTTATGGCGACACGGGGATTTCCACCTCGGCCATGTGCAACGACCTGGCCAACGTCGTCATCGCCCAGCACGGCAGTCCGGAACAGCAGCAGGCCTACCTCGGCCCCTTTGCGGAGAAGCCGATTCTCGCTTCTTTCTGTCTGACCGAGCCCGGCGCCGGATCGGATAACATGTCGATGACGACCTATATGCAGAAAGTCGACGGCGGCTATATCCTGAACGGCAACAAGTGCTTCATCACCAACGCCTCCTATGCCTCGCAGTACACGGTTTTCTGCAAGGTCGGCAAGCCCACGTCCCAGTTCATCGCCTGCGTCGTCGTTCCCGTCAAGGGGGTGAGCGAAGAAGGCAATACGGAGTTGGAAGCGGTCAACGGCGGCAAGGTCCTGCTCGGCAATCCCGAGGACAAACTGGGACAGCGCTTGTCGAACACCGCCACGGTGACCTTTGAAGATGTATTCATCAAGGAAGAGCAGATCATCGGCGACCGCCGCCTGGGCTTCAAGTATCTGGTGGACGTGCTCGATTACGCGCGCCCGATGGTCGCAGCGATCGGTCTGGGGCTTGCCAAACGCGCCTATGACGTGACGCTTCAGTACACCAAGGACCGCAAACAGTTCGGTCAGCGCATCTGCGATATGCCGGTGGCCCGCGAGATGCTGGTGAAGATGTGGGCGAAGGTGGAACTGGCCGAGCTGGCCCTGATGAAGGCGGCGATCAAGTGCCAGGACGGCGCCGAGGACCGTGGGCTTTATGCCTCGCTGGCCAAGAACGCGGCGGCGGAAGCGGCGCTGTTCTGCTCCAACGAGGGTCTGCATCTGCACGGCGGCTACGGCTTCACCAACGAATATGAAATCTCCAAGCTCGTCCGCGACGCGCACATCATCGACATCTACGAAGGAACGCGCGAAGTGCAGACTATGATTATGGGGCGCGAACTGGTGTAAACAGTTTCGAGTTTCGAGTCCCGAGTTTCGAGTTCGGGACTCGATCTCGCTTAAATACAAGGAAAAGAGCAAGAGAGGTCTACTTTTATGCTTTATATACACGGGATGGGACATTTCGTTCCGGAGAATGTCATCGACAATCAGTTTCTGGAAGACCTGGATATCGGCAGCAGCACCGAGTGGATTCTGGAACGGGTCGGCATTAAGACCCGCAGGACCGTCATGGAACTGGACTATATCAAGACGACCAAGAACAAGGATCCTCGTGCGTCTCTCGAAGCGAGTCGATATACAAATGCCCAGATAGGTGCTGCAGCGGCCAGGATGGCGATCGAACGGGCCGGGATCAAGGCATCCGATATAGGCATGGTCATTTCCGCTTCGGCTTTCCCGGAATGGTCGGCGCCGGGCGAAGCTTCTCTGGTCGCAGCGGAGCTCGGGATCGATGCGTACTGCTTCGGCGTCGTTTCCGGCTGTACCGGCTACGGGACACAGGTCAATCTCGTCTACAAGATGAGCGCGGAGTCAACGCCACCCTATATTCTGCTCGTCAATCCGGAGAGTTTCACGCGGGCGGTCGATTATTCAGACCGCGCCATGGCCTGTCTCTTCGGGGATGCGGCCACGGCTACGGTCGTTTCCTTTCAGCATCCGTCGCGAATGGCCTTTACACATGCCGAAGCGTTTTCGAACCCGGCACAGTGGTCGAAGGTTTGCGCTTCCAGGTTCGGTCACTTCTATCAGGACGGTCACGCCGTGCAGGGATTTGCCATCCGCAAATCCACCGAGATCCTGCAGATCGCACAGTCCCTGTCCGATGTGGGTCGCGAGAATTTCATTTATGTCGGCCATCAAGGCAACCTCGGCATGCTCAAAACCATCTGCGAACGGTGCAACATCCCGGAAGAGAATCATTGGTATAATGTAGATGTTTATGGTAATACAGCGAGCGCCGGTGTGCCCTTCGTTATCAGTCAGCAGTGGGATGCATTGAGACCCGGAACCGATATCGGGATCTCGATCGTCGGCGCCGGGTTGACATGGACCCATATGCTGATAAAAAATTTCGGCGACAAGTAAGGAGATTATGAACTATCAGGAATTCAAAGACAGTCGGTGTTTCAGCCAGGAGGAGATTCTGGCCTTTGTGTACGGGACGTTGGTAACGGATCCTCCGGATGCTTTCGATGCGCATCTGCCGGCCCCCCCGTTTCTCATGTTGGACCGGATTACCAAAATTGAGGACAACGGCCGGCAGGGTTTGATCGTCGCAGAGCAGGATGTGCGTTTGGATTCCTGGTTCTTTCAGTGCCACATGCCGGGAGACCCGGTTCAGCCGGGATGTCTCTGCGTGGACGCCATCTGGCAGCTCATGGGCTTCTATGGTGTCCGGCGCGGCGCGCTGGGAACGGGACGGGCGCTCGGGTGCGGCGAGGTCGTCTTCAACGGCCAGGTCCGGCCCTTCGACAAGATCGTTCGCTATGACGTGAAGATCCGCCGCTTCTCGGAGCTGAAAGATTCGGGCGCGAGCATCATTATCGGCGACGGCCAGGTGTTTGTGGACGATGAATTGATCATGGAGATCAAGGAGGCCCGGGTCGGCATTTTCAAAAACATTGCTTACAAAGACTACCCGTTGAGATCGCAGCATTCTCGCGGTGGAATCATGAGGGGGTAACGATGGAGACGAATACACAGAGCAGAGGGGTGGCGTTGGTCACCGGCGCCGGGACGGGAATTGGAGCGGCCTGCTGTCGCGCATTGGCGAAGTCGGGTTTTCGGATCGGGATTCAGACGTGGTGGAAGACCATGGAGGAGTCCAGGGCGCTTCTCGAAGAGATAGGCGGCAACGGCTTTCTGATCGATGCGGATCTGACCGATATCGATCAGGTCGAGAAGATGGTCAACGACATCAAGGAGACAGAAGGGTCGGTCGATGTTCTGGTCAACTGCGCCGGCATTTCGATCAATGCGGACATCAACAGCATGAAGATCGAGCAGTTCGACGCGCAGCGGGCCATGCTGCGTGGCACCTGGTATCTGACCAAACGGGTCGTACGCCTGTTCATGCTCCGCAAGAATTTCGGCCGGATCATCAATATCTCCAGCGTCGTCGGACACATGGGCAACCCGGGGCAGATTCCTTATACGATGGAAAAGGCTGCGCTCGACGCCTTTTCCAAGTCGCTGTCCAAGGAACTGGCAGGACGCAACATCACAGTCAACTCCGTGGCCCCCGGCTTCATTGAGTCTCCGATGACGGGCGAACTGCCGCAGGAAGTGCGCGACCGGATGCTTTCCGCCGTGACGCTCGGCCGAATGGGCACGCCGGAGGATATCGCCGATGTGGTGGATTTCCTGGCGACGAGAGCAAACTATATTACGGGCACGGTCATTCACGTTAATGGAGGGCTCTATGGCGGTTGATGCGGCACTTCGCGAAGCGATTCTGAAGAAGGTTCCCCAGCAGCCTCCGTTCCGGTTTATCGATGAGATTATCGAAATGGACGAGAATCGGGTCACGGGCGCATACCGGTTCAAGGATGACGAGTTTTTCTATGCCGGACATTTTCCGGGCAATCCGATCACGCCGGGCGTCATTCTGATTGAGATGATGGCGCAGTCCGGGATCGTAGCGTTGGGCATATACAATATCATGCTTCAGAAGCATATCGGCGTCGACGATGTCGGCAAAGTTCTGACGCTGTTCAGTTACGCCGATCAGGTCGAATTCTTACGGCCGGTGCTGCCGGGTGAACGGGTCATCGTTCATGGCGAGAAAATTCACTACCGCCGAGGCATTTTCAAGGCCAGGGTATCGGCGGAAGGCGAGGACGGCAGTCCGATTTGCAGCGCGATATTGACCGGCGCAGAACGACACGAATAGAAACGGTTGCGGTGTCTTCCGTGACATCAGGAGGTTAATGCGAGTGAAGAAGAGAGTAGTAATAACCGGGATGGGGATCGTCGCGCCCAACGCGATCGGTCTGACGGACTTCGAGGCGGCTCTTCGCGAGGGCCGTTCCGGCATCCGTTTCATTCCTGAATTGAAGGAGTTGAACTTTGCGTGTCAGGTCGCCGGGGTGCCGCAGAATTTCGAGGTGGTGCGGGATCGCTATTTCGACCCGGAAACCGTTATGTCGGTCAACCATACCATCGGCTATGCGGGGGTTTCCGCGATAGATGCCTGGAACGATGCGGGGCTGCCGCAGCCGCAGGGCGATGCAGTAGATTGGGATACCGGGATTATTTTGGGTTGCGGCATCGGCGGGATGGACACCATCGCCGACAAGGTCGTTCCGATGGTGAGCGCCGGTAACGTCAAGCGGATGGGCAGCCGGATTGTTGAGATGGTGATGGCGAGCGGTACGAGTGCGCGCATCGCGGGGTTGTTGGCCTTGGGCAACCAGGTGACCTCCAATTCGTCGGCGTGCAGCACAGGAACGGAGGCCGTGGTCGAAGGGCTTTGGCGGGTCCGGTCCGGACTGGCCAAGCGGATGCTGGTCGGCGGGGTGGAAGGCCCCGGTCCCTTTATCTGGGGCGGCTTCGACGCCATGAAGGTCATTGCCCGGAAATACAACGATACCCCGGAGAAGGCCTCGCGGCCGATGAGCGCCAGCGCCAACGGCTTTGTGCCCGGCGCGGGCGGCGGCGTGCTGGTTCTGGAAGAACTGGAAACCGCCCTGGCCCGCGGTGCGCGGATCTATGCGGAGATTCTCGGGGGAATGGTCAACTGCGGCGGACACCGCAACGGCGGTTCCATGACGGCGCCGAGCCCTGAGGGCGTGAAGCGCTGCATTCAGTCGACGATTCAGGATGCCGGGATTTCCCCGATGGAAATCGATGCCATTAACGGTCATCTGACGGCGACCTTTGCCGATCCGCTGGAGGTGAAGAACTGGTCGCTGGCGCTGGAGCGCGGCCCGGAGAACTTCCCGTACATCAGTTCGACAAAATCGATGGTCGGACACTGTCTGGGCGGGGCAGGCGCCATTGAGGCCGTCGCCTGCGTGCTTCAGGTATCCAAAGGCTTCCTGCATCCGTCGCTCAATAGCGAAGATCCGCATCCGGAAATTGAAGCCTTTGCGCACCGGATTCCGCAGACCTGCATCGATTTCCCGGACATGAAAGTGTTGGCCAAGGCGAGCTTCGGGTTCGGTGATGTCAACGGCTGTCTGATTTTCAAAAAGTGGGAGTAAAAAAACAGCTTTTAGCTATTCGTATTTAGCTGTTAGCTAAAAGCCACTGAATCAAAGAAAAAGAAGAACATTTGAAACTAATAACTAAAAGCTAAAATTGAGGAAGGAGAAAAACAAATGGACGAAGCAAAAATCTTTCAGGACATGCTTAACATTCTGAAACCCTACACGAAGGATCCCGCCCTGCTTGACAAGGCGACCAAGGATACGCATATCCTGAACGACCTGAAGGTCAACTCGGCCCGTCTGGTGGACGTCATCATCAAGTGCGAAGACGTCTTCGGCGTGACGATCGACGACGACGAAGCGGACAAGATTGGCACGATCGGCGATGCCGTAGCCATCATCCAGAAGAAACTGGCGTAAGCGCTTTGACGATCAAGGATCGATTTTTCTTATTTCTACAAATAGCGTTGGGGTGGCTCCTGCTTCCAGTTGTCGCCCCGACCTATTTTCTCTGGCTTCGCCTGTCGGGGTACAGAATCCGCGATCTGAAGCAGGCGAGGGCCGCTTACCGGAAGGCGCATTCCGAGCATTCCGGACCGTGGCTCGTTTGCGCCAATCACCTGACGATGATCGACTCCCTTCTGCTGACTTACGGGTTGGAGTCTTTTTTTGGCCATTTCATCCGCTATAAGCATCTCCCCTGGAATCTGCCGGAACGGGCCAATTTCTATTCGAAGAACAAACTCGTCGCGGTGATGTGTTACCTCGCCAAGTGCATCCCGGTGAGCCGTGGCGGCGACCGAAACGAGGTGAAGGCGACCCTTGACCGTTGTCTCTTTCAGTTGAGCCGGGGACACAGCATCATGGTGTTTCCGGAAGGCGGGCGATCCCGTACCGGCCGCGTGGACACGGAGGGTTTTTCCTATGGCGTGGGGCGTTTTGTGCGCGACATGCCCGACTGCCGGATCATGTGTCTCTATCTCCGGGGGGATCGCCAGGACAATTACAGTTTCTATCCCACCAAGGGCGACTGCTTTACGTTGATGATCGAAACCTTCACCCCTGAAAGAACGACGGATGAAGGCGTCCGCGCCCAGCGGTTCTATGCGGAACAGATCATTCAAAGACTGGCCCGCATGGAGGAGGATTACTTTGCCGGCCGTCGGCAATGATATCGTCAACCTCGGCGACCCGGCCAATCGCCGGAAGAGCATGGATCGCCGCTTTCTCAACCGCGTCTTCACCGATTCCGAGCAGGCGCTGATCGCCGGCGCCGGGAATCCGGAGCGTCTCCTGTGGTCGCTGTGGTCGGCTAAAGAGGCGGCCTATAAAGTCGCAAGCAAGCTGGCTGGACCCGTCAGTTCCGCGCCCCGGCGATATGTCTTTTGTCCCCTCTTCGATCATTCCTTTTTGAAGCAGTCCCTTCTGTCGGGCCGGGTGGATACGCCGGTCTTGCCTGTCTTCGTTCGATTCGCACTGGGATGCGATTTTATCCATTGTCTCTGCGCCGATGAGGCGTCGGTGCTTGATCGGATTCATGCCGGCATCTCCCGCCTGGAAGATCGGGGCAGCCGCAAGGACAATCAGGCCTATGAGTCGTGGGCGGCGCGTCAAGCCGCCCGCGAGGCGATTGCCGCCATCCTCCATCTGGCGCCGGAAGATGTGGAGATCCGGCGGGAAGGCGCCGATGCGGTTAATCCGCCGGTCGCATACTGTCGCGGACAGCGGCTTGCCGTCGATCTGAGTCTGAGTCACGATTTTCCATGGGTGGGCTATGCGTTTATTGTTTGATAAAAGAAAGTGGCGAGTCACAGGCGACAAGTGACGAGAGTCAAGAAAAGAAGTTTGGATGCTTAGAAACACTGCTCGGACGCAATTTGCTTGACGCGTCAGGCCTGCTCTATCCGTGCGCGTTGGTGTCGTGGTCGGGAGAGGCTTTGAGCAGGGCGATGATTTCGGTGCCGTATTTGCGGATGCGACCTTCAGAGATGTGGCCGCTTTTCTGTAGATCGGCCAGGGAGTTAACCTTGGCGTAAGCTAAGTCTATCAGGTTTTGATCGGACAGGACCATGAAGACGGCGATGTTCATGGCCTTGGCCTTCTTGAATCGCCATTCGTAAAGATGCCGGATACGCTCCTTCTGGCGTCTCTTCAAGTCTCGGTAGCCGTTGATCCGGCAATAGCCGTACGGATCGTAAATCCGCTCACTCCAGCGCACCGTCGCGATTTCCCGAAAAGCTTCTTCGGCCTTGTGCAGCATGCCCCTGTCTTCGAGATCCCGCTTCAACTGATCATACAGCGGGAAGAGATAGGCAATGTCCTGAACGGCATACTGCTCCTGCTCTTCCGTCAGAGGCCGAATATCCCACTGGGAGCGCTGGATTCGCTTGGTCTTAGTCAACTCGACGCCGATAACTTCCTGAAGGACAGTGGTAAGCGACAGATGCTTGTGCCCCAATAACGAAGCCGCCTTCTGGGTGTCGAAAATGGCATGAAACACAAACGCGTAGTCCCGGTTGAGCAGACGGATGTCGTTGTCGCCGGCGTGCAGGATCTTCGGGACGGCCGGGTTGGAAAAACAGGTTCTCAGAAAGGACAGATCGAGTGCGTTCAGAGGATCGAACAGGTACGTCGTTGTGTCCGTCCGGATCTGGATCAGACACAGCTTGTCGCGGAAATAGCGGAACGAGTCGTATTCAGTATCGATGCCGATCCGGCTGGACCTTCCGATATCCCTCTCGGCCGCCTGTAGTTTCAGGTCTGTGTCAACCCACACATAGTCGCTCACGCTGGACAGATTCCCTTCGCCATAGAATCGGGGGGAGTGTACAACTCCGAGGAGGACTCTGCAAGTCTTATTCGACATTATTAATAAAGTGACGAGTAACGGGTATGGAAAGACAAGACGTTGAGAGGTTGAGACGTTAAGAAGTTCAGACGGGTTTGTAGGGCTAAGTTTGAAGCCCTGCGTTCAGCGTTTTGGTTCTTTCAGCCTCAACGTCTCAGCCTCTAAGCTTCTTAACTTCCTGCTCCTGAGCGAAGCGTCGTGCGCGTCACCGCGCTGCGTATTGGGCGATGACGAGGACAATGCCCTTCCGGACCATCATAACGGCAATAGCGGCCAGGAGAATGTCTCCAATCTTGGAAATTGTCTTGACCCCGGAGGTGCCGAGAAAACGGATGATCGGCGTGGACAGCCAGAACATGCCTCCGGCAATGAGGATGTTGCAAACGATGGCCGTGACGGTGGTCGTAAAGCCGTACTGCGGTTCGAGCATCAAGGTGGTCGTCAGGACGGCGGGACCGACGATCAGCGGAACCCCCAGCGGCACGGCGCCAAGGCTCTCCGTATCCACCAGGCGCACCTTTTTTTCCGAAGCGAGCAACTCGTCCAGGGCAATGACGAATAAGAGCGCCCCGCCGGCGATCAGGAAGTCCGCAACGGTAATCCCCAAGACATTGAGGAGCGCCGATCCCGCCAGAAGGAAGAGGACGGCAACGATCGTTGCGGTAATGACCGACTGAACGATGGTACGCCTGACCCGGCCCCTCTCCAACTCCGCTGTGAAACTGATGAAGAAAGGCAATAGGCTGATGGCATTGACTGCCATAAAAATGGGGAGGAAGGCCAACCAGAACTTGTCCATCGCGGTGAATCCCTCCGGCTGTTGGGATGCTGTTAGCAGTGAATAGTGAACAGGAAACAGTAAAAATAGTGACGGGTCACGCGTGACAGGGACAGGCCGGGAAGTTGGGACGTTGAGATGCTGAGAAGATAAACGTTTTTTCTCAACCTCTAAACGTCCCGGCCGCTCAGCTTCTTCTTTCTTTTTCGCTTGTCACTTGTAACCTGTTACTCGTCACTGTTTTTTTACTTCACCAGTTTCGAGATTTCTTTAAAAACCGGCGACTGTGCGGTTTTGAGTAGTTCGAAAAGGGCCATCTCGATACTTGTCGTGGGAGCGCCAGCGTCGTGCATTTTCTGGAGCCCGATGTCTCGATTGCGTGCAGAGCGTGAGGAGACGGCGTCCGCGACGACCTGAACACGGTATCCTGCCCCCAACAGATCGATGGCGGTTTGATAGACACAGACGTGGGCCTCGATGCCGGCCAGAAGGATCTGTTTTTTGCCCGCGTTGTCGAGAGCCAGACGGAAGCGCTGTTCACCCCAGCAGCTGAAGGAGAGCTTGTCGATCGCATTGACCTGGCCGTTCTGAAGCGGATGCGCCTTGATGACCTCGGCCAGTTCCGGAATCGTGCTTCCGAGACCCGTAGGATACTGTTCGGTGACAAGAATCGGGATATTCAGAAGCGCGGCGCCTTTGGTCAGTGTGATCAGATTCTTGGTGAGCGCCTCTTTGTCCGGCATGGCGTTGAAGAGTTTTGTCTGCAAATCCACTAGCAGCAGAAGGCTCTGATGGGTATCGAACATGGTTGTCTGTCCTCCGTGTCAATTGTTTGTTCAAAATCGCTGCTATTTTGTTATCACGCTCCGCCGCGAAAAATCAAGAGGGGCCTTGAGACGGATGGATCTTCACTCAGGCAGCGAGCGCATGCTTGCAGCTTGCTGGAGCATAGTCGATACACACATTCCAACGAGGATGGGACCATCACGTTCGTTCCACTTTGAGGCGCATCCAACTTGTCGCGACAATCGTTGTGAGGTTGGAGACGGCGCCGAGAAGACGGCGCTGTTCAGGGAAAAGTTCCTTGGAATTGTATAAGATTCCAAGCACGCCGATCACCTCTACGTGAGAAGTAATCGGAATAAAAAAGTAGGGCGCAGTCGAATGGGTGTGCGTACCGGCCCCACAGACCTCGCCATTATCCAAAGTCCAGTTTGCGGCAACTCGATCATCCGGTTTGATCTCCATATTGGAATCGCTTACGGCATAGAGCTTGAGACCTTCACTCGCATCCCGAAAAAAGACAAAGGACGATACATCCAGGATCTGTTTGGCATACCTTAGTGTGAGTTGCCCTAATTGACTCAGCACCTCCGTCTGCAGGGTTTCCGTGAACTTGTATGGCCGATCCAGGGGCGTCAGAAGCAGAAAGTCTCGGCTCATATCCTCAATGAAGGAGACCCGGTCGAGCCGGTCTTTCAATTGGGCATTTTGTCGCAGGGTCAGGTTGATGAGATAGGTGATGAGGAGGGCGATCGCAAAGTACGCGATGACATTATAGATGTCCTGGGGCATAGAAATATAGAGGGAGTATTGTGGTTGGACAAAAAGAAAGTCAAATATCAGAAAACCGCAAATGAACGAAAAGACCGCCGCCCAGATTCCGATATAAATTGCCCCTGCAATGGTTGGGAGAAGATAGATAAAGACCAGCGAGGACGGTTGGATGATATCTTTGAGCAACGTATTCAGAACAGTGATGAGTCCCAGCATCGCCAGAATGATGACAAATTGCCAGAAACGAACACGCTTCTTGTTCTGCGTTGGTGAGAGGCTGACTGGATCCTGAAGTGTTTTTTCCAAGATATCACCTCCGAAAGTTTCTTTCTTCTTTGAAGCACTTTTAAACTCATGCGTCTGGAAGTCAAGATAAATTACTACAGTGTCCTTTCAGTCCCCCACTGATAAAAAACAAGGGGAACCTGCCTACTTTGTGTGAAGTTTTGGGTTCAGTATCGGGGGCAGAATTGAATAAGAAAAGCAACGGGTCACGAGTGACGCATAACGGATAGCAAGACTCCACTCATTTTATCTTGCCTCAGGTACGCCTGATGCCAGTCCTTTACAAAAGCGCGATTGCCCCCTTTCGGTTCGTTTTTTAAAGATATTTGGCGAAATGTCCGAATAATGAAGGAAGGCGGAAGATAAAAAAAGTGGGTAAAAACTGGCAGTCAATAAAACGTGTGCGATTCCATGATGTCAGAGACTGAAAAAACGCCGATAACGCGTGAAAATCAACAGCGGACGGCTTTTGATTCGGACATGGTCGTCATCTCGCGGCTTATCCAAACGATGAACATCGCTGTCGGGAAGGCCAGCGCCTATCCGGAAGGTCATCCGCTCGTGAAAGAGGCCATGCAGCAGGTTGAAGAGGCTTTGGACGGTCTTTTTCGTTTTCAAAACCAGTTGAAGCTCGGCATCGCCAAAAATACCCTTGTCCTGGGGAAAACCGTTCTGGAACCGGGTAATCAATTGTTTCAAAAGTTTGCCGAGAGCCTCTTCAGGCACGGCATTGTTGGAATCACCCTTGTAAAGGGGCTTGATTCGACAGAACTCATCAGGTTTAATCGCCTGATTGCGCAGTCAAGAAATGACATCATCCATCAAGGTGGTCTTGAGCAGTTAATCCATGAGTCTGGGATACGATACATCGAGGTGGCGCTGGTCGATTACGGGCTCTTCCATGCGATCGAGGCGTCTGACATCAACCCCATGGACGATCTACAGGACTCTTCTTTCTGGGCTCGTTTTGTTCATGGCTTTTTCCAGGGGATTCTCGGTGACGGCCCAGCTTGTGGGTTATTGGCGATCGATCCGCATCAGCTCGGTGTGATGCTTTCCGACCGATACGTGGTTGCAAAGGAAGAGGCCATCGAGACCATGGATCGCGCGCTTGTATCCTATCTTGATTCTTTGGCCGTAACGGATTTCGCCGAGGTTGACGAATCGACCATACGGGTGCTCCAATTCGTGCAATCGCTTAACAGCGATCTGCGGCGGCATTTCCTGGAGCAATACCTCCATTCCATCCCCGCGAACGACATTGCGGCCGAAAAAGCCCTTTCGGGGCTTCCGGACGAACTGATTCTCGAGGCGCTAGACAAGCATGCACGTCAAGAACTCTATGTTCCGCCATACGTGCTCGACCTCGTCAGAAAGCTCTCGAAGCTGTCGCAGGGGAAGGACGACGGGACCGTTGAAGAATTCATCAACGCCTTCAGCCGTGACGATCTGCTGGAAAATATGCGCACGATTTTCAAGGAAGATGAGCAGGACCGGTTCATGCCAGTCGATTATCAGCAGGTCCTGCGCAATATCGTGCTCACGGATCACCTATCCGCGCCGGAAATCTCGGAAATCGAGCAATTGGAGCAGACACTTTCCGAGCAGAACCAGAATACGGGTCTTGCGTGGATTGCCTCAGAGCTCATTGCCGCGGAACATGATCCGGGCACATTCGCGGCAATGGCGAAACGGCTGAGAGAATGCGCTGCAAAGATGTTTGGCGCCGGCGATTTTCAGCAGCTCCTGCTCATGATGGATGCTATTAACCGCATCCGGGAAGCCGTTGAGGGAGATAGTAACCGGCCATTGCTTCTCGCTGAATCGATCCTCTGCAACCGTGAATTCGCCTCCGGGGCGCTGAATGACAGCCTCAGATGGATTAAAGACAGGAAATTCTATGTGTCTCGGGTCATCAAGCGGATTGGGACCCCTTTTATAGATCCCATGCTGGATAACCTTGCCGAAGAGCAAAACAAGACGATTCGCATGTTTTATATCGATACGCTCAAGGAAATGGGCGCGGCGGTTAAAGACGCCGTCATGAAACGACTTGGCGACACGCGCTGGTATTATGTGCGTAATCTTCTTTTCGTATTATGCAGCATGGACGATCCGAGCGTTCTTGAGTCCGTATACAAGCTGCTCCATCACGAGCATCCCAGGGTTCGCCAGGAGTTACTGCGCATTCTCGTCATGTTTGGCGACCCGAAAGCGGATGACATCCTCTTGCAGGAAATGCGTTCCAGCGATATGGAAAGACGCCTGACAGCCGTCAGGATGACGGGAAAGTCAAAAGACGCGTCTATTCATCAGGAGCTAATCGGAATCGTGAAGGCCAGTGGGATGCTGCCGTCTGATCTGGAGTTGAAAAAGGCTGCGGTACAGGCTCTGGCGGAGATCGGCGATGTCTCAGTCCTGCCGGTGCTTCTCAGAATCATGAAATCCATTTTTCTATTTTCGGGCGGCAGGGGAAAGCAACTAAAGATAGAAATTGCGGCAACGCTGCATCGATATCCGGAGGACGCGACGGCCCCTATTTTCAAAAAACTCGGGAAGAACTGGATTAAAATCGCATCGCAACCGCAACAGGCAGACTACCATTACAAGGCGCATCGGGAGACGGCATCATGAACGTCCTCAGAAAGAACCGTATTCAATCCTTTATCCGCGCTTTTCTCCCAGCACTGACGCAGGCGAGACAATACACCGTTGCTCACAAACTGACGAGGGCGACCCTTGAAGAGGCCTATTCGAGACTGCTTTCGGTGCTAGAGGACGGATCTTTCGAGATCATGATGATCGATGACCGGGCGGTTGTGGACAAAGAATCGCTGGAGGATTCGGTCTATACAAGCCGTTTCATCCTCTTCTTCAACAGTCGGGAGATCGATAACATCCGGATTGCGTCGGGCGTCACGCTTGACGAGTTGCGGGCCTTCACAGAAGCCGTGACCCACTTTGACAAGGCAACCCACCAGTCCGACCGCAAGGGCTTTGAACATATCCAATTCGGCAAGGTCGGCATCAGCTATAAGGACACGCAGGAAGAGTCTCTGCGAGAGCATTCGCAAACTGCGGATGGCAAGGCGGTTTCGCCCAGTCCCGAACACATATGTTATTTCGAGCGTATCTGTCGCAGCGAGGTCGGACTCATGTCGGATATCGTCGACGGCGCCAGGCGGGGCTATAAACTGCCGGATCTAGAGATCAAGCAGGTCGTCACGGATATCATGTCGGCCATCAAGGAAGAGTCCTCGCTGCTGCTGACCTTCTCTCCTCTGCGAATCCTCGATGAATATACGTTCACGCATTCGACCAATGTTTGCATTCTGGCCCTGGCCCAGGGGATGGCCATGAAAATGAGCGACGATCAGCTGCACGATATCGGCGTTGCCGCGATGCTGCACGATATCGGCAAGATCTTCGTGTCCGAGGAAATTCTGAACAAAAAGGGAAAGCTGACCGACGAAGAGTGGTCGATCATCAAGCAGCACCCCGTCTGTGGGGCCAAGTATCTGATGGATAAACCCGGCATTCCGTCTCTGGCCATTATCGCGGCTTATGAACATCACATGCAGTATGATTTCTCGGGCTATCCGGAGGTGTCATCCCGACGACGCCAGAATATTTGCAGCCAGATGATCACCATCGCAGACGTGTTCGACTCGCTGCGCACGAAACGCGCCTATCGCGATTCGATGAATACGAAAGAGATTGCCGCCATGATGGCGTCGATGTCCGGTACGTCGCTCAACCCTATCCTGACCAAAAACTTCCTCTTCCTTCTGGAGAAACTCATGCCCGGCGAGATGCAGGCCGACGAGGGCATGGCCGAAGCTGCACCGCAATAATGCCCCGCTGCAATTCATCTCACACTCGGCCGCCGCTTTGTCCTTTTCTGATGGCTCCTGCTATCAGATGCGCGGCGCGCAACGGTTCGGGGATATGGCCGGTTTGAGTAAAACGTTCCAGGACGTTTGTGGCCTGGCCCGGGGTGAGCCCAACCCGCTGAACATAAACCTGCGCTATGGCTTCCATCGGGCCGAGTCGCTCGATCAGAGCCCATTTTCGCTGTCCCCCGCGCATCTTCAGCAGCGCTTCTTTGATGGCAGGCATCTTGGGAAGTCTGCGCGAGACGACCAAAACGGGCAGTTTCAGCTGCTCATGCATATAGAAGACATCGACGACGTTGAACCCCGCCAATGCAATGCCTTGCAGCATAATCAGTTGCAGGGATTCAGCGAACTTCGATTGTGAAATCAGTGTTACCAGATTTTTGGCCGCATCTCGTCCGTCCCGTTTGACCTCGCCGATAATGACGCCATTTAGCTGCAATCTGGCATAAACAGTCCCGACGACCTTGACCTTTCCCCGGTGATCGGTCGGGAAAGGGGCATCGTCAAACCCGATGACATTCGAATACTGCTTCTGCATGGTTTCCTTGTTTCCGGTTAAAACAAAAACATAACGGGTCACGAGTGACGGATAACGGATAACAGTATTGCTCCATCGAATAAATATGTCAAAGGGGAAGGACACAGGCGTCGCAGTCATTCAGGGATATCACAGCCGCGGGTTGTGTGTGCGATGTGTGCGAACGGAGCGGAAAAGATCAGATGGGGTGTTGATACAATGATGGCAGGTCTTGCCTGCTGCAATAACCAAGACCTGCCATCAAAAGTGAATTCACTGCTGCGATATTAAGGGCCGGAAATATGCCATGCCGTCAAGACGTTTCCTGCGGGAACGACCAGATAGCCTTCACCGGCCCCGAGACCGGTCAGCGGTTGTGAGACGCCTAGTTCTTGTGGTCCTGCTATCGAAGCCCCGGCGTTGCCGCTCCATATCTGGACACCGGTGTTTGCATTGACGGCGTAAACGTTTCCGGAGCTCGAACCTACAACAACAACGTCGTTAATGACGATCGGCGCCGATACGAGATTACTATCGCCGGCAAAACTCCAAAGGACACTGTTTGTATTGAGATCAATGCCTTTGAGCGTCCCCAGCGCATTGAGAAAAAAGCCGGTTGATGTTGTGAATGCAGGGATCGGCATTACCGTGTAAGTCGAAAGCGCAAAATTTCCAACAGAGATACCTGTTGATGCGTTTAGTATCGTTATTGTTACTTGTGAAACTTCACTGTATCTCATATACAGCCTGCCGTTCGCATAGGCTGCTGTACTGCCATAGTCTCCTCCCGTTCCTGAATAATGCCAGAGGGTGGCTCCGGTAATGAGGTGGAATTTGTAAGCTTCGCCGGGACCGATAATGAAAACACCGTCGCTGGATACAGAGGGGGGATTGAAAACATTGATGTTACCAGTGGTCCACAGCACGTTTCCATTTGACCCATCGACCGCGTATAGCGTCCCACCTGTTCCTGTACCGCTTACATAGACGATGCCGTTGACAGCAGTCGGCGGTGAATCGAATGAATATTGATAAGGCATTTGGCTGCTCCAGAGAAGCTGACCCGTTCCTGCGTTAAATGCTTTTAAGAGTCCATCATAGTTGACTACAAAGACCGTGCCATTATCATAAGCAAGGCCGGACCGATGGGAGGTTCCGGGAACATTTATGGGACCCCAAATAATGCTTCCGGTCTGTTCATTCAGTGCGTATAGCGATGTACCTGTATCTATCCCCGGATTTGCGGTTGTCACGAACACCCTTCCGCCCGCAATCAGTGGATATGAAATTGCTCCATTGAGAGTCGCCGACCAGGCCGGGCTGTCGGGGAACGATACGGGATCTGCAAAGACCACTCTGCCCGAATGCGCGTAGTCCATCTGATAAGCCACCGACTGGCTGAGAGGCGGCGTGGGCGACGGCTGTGTCACATTGAACGTCGCCGTCACGGTTACCGTGTCGGGATTGCTGTTGTACGTTCCGTTAGTGACCACGAGGCTGATAACATAACTTCCTGCAACATCCGTCGTAAACGATGGCGCTGCCGAGGAGGCGTTGGAAAGGACTGCGCTGCTCCCGTTTGGTTTCGAGGTAATCGTCCAGGTATAGGTCAAGGCATGGCCATTCAAATCCACGCTCCCTGTGCCGTCCAGTGTTACAAGCGTTGTGGCGACAACGGTCTGATCAGATCCTGCGCTGGCGACAGGATTGACCGCTACGGGGGAGCCGGTCATGTTGCTCCATGCATAGACATGTCCCGATTCATTGGTGCCGTCTCCATTGGCATCCACGCTGATCCTCATATAACTCGTTGAATACGGCGTGAGGGCGGCTCTGGAGTTGCCGGCGCCGCTCAGGATAATGGGACCGCCGCTGCTCGGGCTGATCTGCGAGATCGACGCATAGACGAGCGGTGATGTCATATTGACGTCAACATATCCGTATGAATCAACGTAGACCCGTCCGGTTACGGTTTCGGTTCTCGAAGTGGGGTTTAAAATATTGTCATAGGTGACTGTTGTGACGAGATTCTGGAAGCGGAAAGCCCGATTGGCGGTGTTGTCCCACCCGTCGATATTGTAAGTGAGGGTCTCACTGTTACTCGACGCGCTCTGCTGAATCCTCATGGAACCGCTAAGCGTAAAGTTACTGTTTCCTCCTGCCATTCTCCATGAGGTAAAGCTTGCGGTTCCGTCTGTGATCAGGTCATTTGTTATGTCGAACCCGTCAACCCTTACGGTCAGGGTTCCATCGTAAGTGATCCCGTCGCCATTGTTGAAGTTGGCATAACTCATGGTCAAATTGCCGGTCATGGTGTCGGTGTCGACCGTGCCGGAAATCGTTAACGTACCGCTGACACTGCCAGTATACGTCCGATTTACGGCTGCCTGTGTTCTTGCCATGCTCATGGATCTGACTGCGAAACCGCTATAATCGGACAAGGAACGGCACTTCAACCGTTCCAGCATATTGGTAAGACTTCTTGACTTCGAGAAATTTGAAGAGGCGTTTGCAGAGGCAACTGACTGTATAGAAGAACCCCCTGAGGAGCTACCCCATAAGATGGCATAAAATTCTTGGGCGTTCGAACTGCTGAGAGAAGCTTGGGACGTCGAGCCGCCATAAGAGGGATTGTTCGTACCAGCACCGTCGCTGCTACCTCCTCCTCCCCCGCCGCCGCAGGCAAGCACCGATAGATATAGACACAAGAGTAAAAAACAGGTCCATGAACGTCTGGGAAAGAAATAAATTCCACTCATTATTGTATGCCACCTTTCTTTGGTGAATACGTCTCTTAATCTTATTTTTAAAACAATATTTCTTGTCGAAAACTTACATATATTTACTTACATAAAAAAGCAATAATATGTTCGGCATTTTTTCCATATCTGGAATTGATGACCAGCTGGAGAGGCATGTCGGTACCTCGGAGGGTTGAGGTCAAAGGAAGGCGGGAAGAATGTAACTATATTTATTTACATGAATTTATCGTGGATATGGCAATCACGCAACGTCAAGATTCTTTATCAGTTCCTCAACCGTTGTTACGGGTTGTTTGCAGCTTTTGGCGGTGCAGATGTAGGCGGTGGCGCGGCCGTTCAAGGGCATCATGGCCTCGGTGAAGGGGGCCAGGGCGGCGACGTCGTCCGACGTGTCGGTCGGTTTGAGAAGGACGACGCTGAACGGTAGAAAACGGTTTGTGAGAGCGGCTAGCAATTGCTGCGTGTCAGGCGCCTGTCTGGGGCCGACGATGACGATCTCTTGCGAAGAGGCTGCGGCCAGATCCAGGCCCATGAGCAGGCTGCAGTAGGCCGAGGGCATATGGGCAATCTCGCCGGTGACGCTGCGGGCAAGGGCTGCTGCCTCGTCTTCCAGGTCGGTGCGGCCGGTCAGGCGTGCGAGTCGGAGGAGGTTCATCATGGCGACGGCGTTGCCGGAGGGAATGGCCCCGTCGTAGATCTCCTTCTTGCGCAGGGGGATATCGGTCGCATCCGCGGCAGAGAAGAAAAATCCGCCCTGGTCGGGATCCTGAAAAAGCGGGATCATCCGGTCGGTTAAGTCCAGAGCCATTTTCAGGTGTGCGGCGTCAAAGCCTGCCTCATAGACTTCAATAAGCCCCCAGACGAAAAAGGCGTAGTCGTCGAGAAAGGCGGCAATGGCTGCCTCGTCGAGCCGGTAGCGATGCAGCAGGCGGCCGTCGTTTGTCCGCATGGCTGCCAGGATGAACTTGGCGGCGCGCGTGGCGGCATCGAGCCAGGCGGGCTCGTTGAAAACCCGCGCCGCTTGGGCGAATGCGGCAATCATGAGGCCGTTCCAATCGGTCAGGATCTTGTCGTCGCACTGCGGGCGGATTCTGAGATCGCGGGCCTTTTCGAGGAGGCGCAATGCGGCGTCGAGTCGCTTGGTGAAACGCTCCGGTGTCGTTTTTTCGGCGACTGCCAGTTCTTCAATCGCGCGGGTGCGATAGAGGATGTTTTCGTCCGTCGTGGTTTCCGCTGTTTCTGCGGAGAAATTGCCGTGAGGCTCCACATTGAAAACGCGAATAATCAGATTGGCGGCGTCAGGGGGGAGTGTCGCCCGGACGGCGGCTTCGGTCCAGAGATAGAACTTGCCCTCTTCCCCCTCGCTCTCCGCGTCCTCCGCGCAAAAGAAGCCGCCCTCTGGCGCGGTCAGGCGGCGTGTGACATAGCTCAGGATCTCGCGGACCGTTTGGGCGTATTCCTTGCGGCCCGTGGCCTGAAAGGCCTCGGTATAAGCGATGGCGAGGAGCGCCTGATCGTAGAGCATCTTTTCAAAGTGCGGGACGCGCCATGCCCGGTCGGTTGCATAGCGGTGGAATCCGAGCCCCGCCTGATCGAAGATGCCGCCCTGTCGCATTTTTTGCAGGGTCGTTTCGACCATCGCCAGAGCTTGCGCCGATCCGGCGTGCTTCCAGCAGCGCAGCAGGAAGCTCAGGGTGTGCGGCATCGGAAATTTCGGCGCACCGCCGAAGCCGCCTTCCTGGGTGTCGAATCGGCTTTGCAGCTCTTCGAAGGCGCCTTCGATGAGCGCGGCGTGATCGACGCGGCGATTTCCCTCCGCCGCCATAACGCGATCGAGCGATGAGACGGTTTGAAGAATCTGCTCGGCGTTTTCGAAGAGTTCCGCGCGTCGGCTCTGCCACAGCTTAACAACCGCAGGGATCAGTTCCATCATGCCGTGATGGCCGAAGCGTCCGTACTTGGGGATGTATGTCCCCGCGAAGAAGGGTTTGCGTTCCGGGGTCATGAGGATTGTGAGGGGCCAGCCGCCCCCGCCTGTCACGATCCGGCAGACGGACATATAGACGTTGTCGATGTCGGGGCGCTCCTCCCGATCGACCTTGATGCAGATGAAGGCGTCGTTCAGTAAGGCGGCCACCTCCGGATCGCGGAAGGACTCGCGCGCCATGACATGGCACCAGTGGCAGGTGGCATAGCCGACAGACAGAAAGACCGGACGGTCCAGTTCCCGGGCGGCGTCGAAGGCCGCATCGCACCAGGGATACCAGTCAACGGGATTGTCGACGTGTTGAAGGAGATAGGGACTCTTTTCGTCTTTCAGTCGGTTCATTGTTTTTTATAGTGACAAGTCACAAGTAACGAGTAACAAGTCTGTGCAGTCCATGCAACTGTCTTCGGACACCGTGTGCATGCAGTGGCAACGTTGCGCTGCAAATATGTTTTTCTCTTGTCGCTTGTCACTCGTCACTGCGGCGTCAGCCGCTTTAAACTGCCTTTATCAGCGTGTCCAATCCTCCCGCGATGTCGTTTCCCAGGTGGAAGCGAACGACGCGCCGTCCGGCATTGACGAGCGCCTGGCGATCCCCGATGGCCTGGGCGTTTTTGAGAATCCCGAAGGTAATGGAGGAGCCTTCTTTGTCGGGATCGTCGGGGATGGGGACGTCGTTGGCGGAATCCGCTGTCAACTGGATGAATAGGCCGTTGCCCCGGTCCCCCTTGTGGAGTTGTCCGGTGGAGTGAAGATAGCGGGGTCCGTATCCGCTGGTGACAACGATCCGGTAACGGTCGCGCAGCCCGGTGCGCAGACGACGGAGCCGTTCATCAGTATCTTGCGAAAAGGGCAAGAAGGCCTGAATGGCGACATAATCGCCCGGCTTGGCCTCGGCCAGGAAGGCCGATAGGACGCCCTCCGGCGTCGCGCCTCCCACCATCCCGTAAGCAGCGAGGTTGCCCTCAGCGGCGACGGGTTGATCGGATGCCAGCGTGCGGCTCCTCAAAAAAGCCTCTACCATCGTTCGCGCGAGAACCTTGGCCGACTCGACATTGGGCTGGTCAAAGGGATTGATCTTGAGTGGGATGCCGGCCACTGCCGTCGCCATTTCCCACAGGAAGAAGAGATACCCGATGTCGTAGAAATCGCGGCAAGCGATCTCGATGACGGGATGCCCCGCCGCAGCCAGTTGTGCGATGAGTGGTTCGTGGCCGTTGTCTTGCGGCAATCGCAGGTGGAGGAAAACGCGATCCGGGCTGTAGTCTTCCGGTGCGGCGACAGCTTCACCGACCACGGGCAGGATGCCGATGCCCTCCTTGCCTGTGCTTTCCGCCACGAGTTGTTCGAGCCAATCGCCGAACCCGGTCAGGGCACTGTGGGACAGGAGCGTGAGCTTGTCCCGACCGGCCAGGGCCAGTGCGCCCAGGGCGGCGCCCAGTCGGCTCGCAGGATTCTCGGCAACGGGACGTTCGGGGTCGCAGTCGTGCATGGCATCCATCGTCCGATCCAGCAGCGCCATGACATCCACGCCCACCAGGGTCGCCGGCAGGAGGCCGAAATAAGACAAGGCCGAGTAGCGGCCTCCGATATCAGGATCGTTCAGGAAGATATCTCGGAAGCCGAGCCGACGGGCGTTGGCCTCGAGCTGGCTGCCGTGATCGGTGATCGCAATAAAGTTTTTCGCGGCACGCTCCGGGCCGACCTCTTTGCAGAGCAGTCGATAGAAATAGCGGAACAGGGAAGCCGTCTCGACGGTATCGCCCGATTTACTGGAGACGATGAAGAGAGTCCGCAGCAGATCGCCAGAGGCCGTGCAGGTTGCGACGACCGCCGGGTCGGTGCTGTCCAGGACGGTCAGAAGGGGATAGGGCTCGCGGCCGCCAAAGAGCCCGGCGAGCACCTCCGGGGCGAGGCTCGATCCGCCCATGCCGAGAAGGACGATGCGGTTGAATCCATCTGCACAGACGCTTTCGGCAACGGCGGTCATCCGCGAAACGCAGTCCGTCATGGTTTCGGCGATAGTCAGCCATCCGAGCCGATTGACGATCTCCTTCGGTTCCGGTTTCCAGAGGGTGAAGTCCTTTGCCCAGAGTCGGGCGGCAATGTTGTCGTCTGTCATCCTGGCCAGAATAGCCGTAACAACGCTGTCATAGATTCCCAGGTTAAAGCTGATGCGTTGTGTCGCGGGGATGATGGTTGCTTCAGGGCTCATAAGCATCCTTTCTGATATTGGCTACTCTTTATTTGTCACCCGTGACTTTTAAACTCAACACCCGGAACTTATAACGCAAAGTGCTTTAATCCGTAAGCGGCTGCGCCGATCAGGGCGGCTCGGGTATTGAGAATAACGTGCACTGGAAAATCCGAGACGACGAAACTTTCACGTCCCTTGCCCTGAAGACGTTTTAGAAACGGCCCTTTCTTCAGCGCATCGACAATCCGGGGGGGGATGCCGCCTGCCAGGTAAATGCCGCCCGTTGCCAGAATCTTCAGCGCCAGGTTTCCCGCCTCCGCTCCCAGGATAGACATAAAGATATCCAGCGTCATTTCACAGATCCGGCAACCTGCGATCGGATCAATTCCGGCCTTTACAATGATGGGCAAGGGATCCTTGGAATCGGCGAGTTGCTGGGTCAGCCAGAGAGGCTCAATGGCCAGGCCGTTATTTTTAAGGAAGGTGTAGATATTGAACAATCCGGGGCCGGAGCAGACCCGTTCCCAGCTAACATGGTCGTACTTCTCGCCGAGGTGGCGCAACAATTCCAGCTCCACGAGGCCCACCGGCGCAAAATCTGCGTGCCCCCCTTCAGATGGATAGCACAGATAGCGCTCTCCATCCCTGAGGAGAAAGGCCTCCCCGAGACCGGTGCCGGGCGCGATGACCGCGATGGCGCCGTCGGCCTCCGGATCGCCGCGGTGCAGGGTATGTATATCCTCGCTATTCAAAAGGGGAATTGCGTGAGTTACCGCCTCGAGGTCGTTCAGAAGACGTACCTGATCGATTTTGAGAAGATCTTTAAGATGTCCTTCCGAGGCGACCCAGGGCAGGTTGATCATGGTGGCGCGCCCTCCCTTGACGGGTGCGGCGATGCCCAGGACGGCGCCGTCGATCGGTCCGTGGACTTCCCGCAGGAAGGTTTGCACCAGGTCATCGACGTGGAGATAGTCTGCGGTCGCCAATTCCCTTTCGATAATCGGGTGACGGGGACCATTTTCAGGGGTGAACAAGGCAAGGACTGTCTTCGTTGCGCCAATATCCGCGGCTAGCAGCATGGTCATCGGTTTCCTTTGGTCTGAAGCGGTTTGTCAGGGACCGGGGATGAACGCCGATGGCAGCGCTCATCCCCGGATCAACGAATGGATCTATTTCAACAGGGCGACGAGACGGCTATTGATCTCTTCCCAGTTGACGATATTCCAGAAAGCCTCTATGAATTTTGGGCGTAGATTCTTGTAATCGAGATAATAGGCGTGCTCCCAGAGATCGAGGACCATCAGGATACGGAACATCGGGTACACGTTGGTGTTGTGCTTTTCGATTTGCATGATGATCGGCCTGTTGGTCTGCATGCAGAAACTGAGCACCGCCCATCCGGAGCCTTCGACGCTGACGGCCGCCTGAGTGAACTCCTTCTGGAAGCGCTCGAAGTTGCCGAACTCCCTGTCGATCGCATTGGCCAGAATGCCGGTGGGGGCGCCGCCGCCCTTTCCCTGGGGGGCCAGGTTCTTCCAGAAAAGCGAGTGGAGGAGGTGTCCGCCGATATGGAAGGACAACTCCTTGAGTGTGGCCTTCATGTCGAGATCGCCCCCTTCCTTGCGCGCCTTGTCTAAGTTCTCCAGAATGGCATTGGCGCCCGTGACATAGGCTTGATGGTGTTTGTCGTGATGGAGCGTCAATTGCTCTTCAGAGATGAAGGGTTCCAGGTCCTTGTTGCCGTACGGGAGGGGGGGCAGATTGTAAAAAGCTTGCGTACTCATGGTTTCCTCCTTCTTTGAATCATAATGTTAAACGGGGCAAAGAGGCCGCCTGCAATGGAGCGTGAGGCAATCCCGACGGGCGCTTCAACTTGCCGAGCGGCCGTTATCGACCAAGGGACGATTTAGCTGCCGTGCCGGAGGTACTAAAATTATGATAAATTTTCCGCATCGTCAACTGAATTCGGCAGCGAGTGTAACCCTTGCAACTTGTTGCAAGGGAGCGCGAGCGGATCATGATGAGCTTTTTCCCTGGGAATCGGAGACGCTCCGCGATATCGCGGGGTGTCTTCAATTCGGCAGCGAGTGTAACCCTTGCAACTTGTTGCAAGGGAGCGCGAGCGGATCATAATGAACCCTTTCCTTAGGAATATTGTTTGACGCCGCCTGAAAAACTGAATAGAACAGAAAAAAGTCAAAATAGAACCCGGAGAAAAGGCAATAGCGATGGCACCTATCTTGGCCCTGATCGGCCTTGGCGTATTGGCCGGCGTACTGAGCGGACTGATCGGGATCGGCGGCGGGATCATTATCGTTCCGGTCCTCGTGCTCTTTTTCGGGTTTTCCCAGCAACTCGCCCAGGGGACGACCCTGGCGCTTCTGCTCCCGCCGTTGGGAGCGCTGGCCGTCTGGGCCTACTATCGTCAGGGGTTTGTCGATATTAAGACTGCCGCGCTGATCTGTATCGGCTTTCTAGTGGGCAGCATATTTGGCGCCGATCTGGCGCTTCGCCTGCCGACGGTGATGCTGACCCGAATCTTCGGCGCTGTCCTCATCGCGATTGGCGTTAGAATGCTCTTCCTGGGCTGATCCAGGAACGTCAAGTTGCAGGTTGCCTGACGTTGCACCTTCATTCGAACTATATGTTATTCCCCTTCGAAGCGGTAGGTCGTCCGGCGGTGCAGCAGCACATTCAGCAGATATCCGACGATCAGGAGATTCAGCGCAAAGAGGATAACCTTCGGTCTGGAGAGCCCCTTGCTCAACTCATATACCTCCAGGGGCAGGTACATCGCGCCGCTCAAAAAACCAAACCACTCCGCCCAGCGCCGGCCGAGCCAAAGACCGATCCCCTCGACAAGTCGTGCTGCCGCATACAGGGCTGCTGCACCGGCCATGGTCCAAAGATTCGCGTCGTGGATGCGATCTGCAAGATCCAGAAAGATTCGGGGATATCGGTTGGCCGGATTGAGGTGCATGAAACCGGTCAGTTCTGCGGCCACCTGATGAAGATCCCGATGGATGAACAGCAACAGTCCGCAACCAGCTGCAAGTACTAGAAGTCCCTTGCCCCCCTCGAAGAGAGCGACGAGCTTGAGGCCGGCAGCCTGCGGTATCGATCTCGCCCCGATTTTCAAGTGATGCGGTCTGTTTACAGGCATATGTGAGGCTCCTCTGTTGCCCTTAATGATCGCTCGGGCAATTAACAAGATCCAATTTCTTTTTTTGACCTCGTTAATCATCAGAATAATATCATACCGATCTTTGAAGGCAGATGCCAGGCGGAAGTCTGAAAAGGGTTTTCACCGGCTTGACTTGAGAGGCAAATATGGTACCAATAAAATAACAGCAGCGAAATACGCAACGGCCTTTACGGGAGGAACTCAATCATGGCAACGATCAAGATCAAAGGCATGTCTTGCCAGCACTGCGTGATGGCGGTGACGAAGGCCCTCAGTGGGATCGGGGGCCTCAAAAACATTAAGGTCGATCTCCAATTGGGCGAGGCCAGCTTTGAGAACGATGGGATGGTTTCCGAGGAGACAATCCGGCAGGCCGTGAAAAAGGCGGGGTATGACGTTGGATAAAAAGAGTGGCGTTACCGGGAAAACGGCTCCGGGGAAGACGACCGTCTCGATCGGCGGGATGACCTGTGCCGCCTGTGTGCGTCGGGTGGAAATGGCGCTCAGGGAGGTTCCCGGCGTTACCGATGTGGCGGTCAATCTGGCGACTGGCCGGGCTGCCGTCACGCATGCCGAGGCCTGGGGCGGCGAAGAGGGGCTTCGTCGCGTCATTGAAGACACAGGCTATGCCTATCTCGGCGCAGTGGACTGGACGGCAAGGGCGATACTGGACGATCCTGTCGAAAGGTTGCGCACCCGCGAGATCCGCGACCTCACGATCAAGTTCGTTGTCGGCGCAGTGCTGAGTGTCATCATCTTCATGGGCACCATGCAGGAGTGGTTTCCTTTTCTCGCCGCCATTGCGCTGCAGCCGATGCGTTACGCGCTCTTCATTCTGACCACGCCGATCGTTTTCTGGGCGGGAAGCCGTTTTTATACGGGCGCCTGGAAGGCCTTCAAACAACGCACTTCAGACATGAACACCCTGGTGGCCGTCGGGGTTTTCTCCGCTTACGGCTACTCGGCGGCCGTCAGTTTCTTTCCGTCCTTTTTTGCCGGGACTCACGGCCACGCACCCCATGTTTATTACGACAGCGCGGCGGTCATCATCACCTTCATTCTGCTGGGGAGACTGCTCGAGGCCCGCGCCAAGGGACACACCTCGCGCGCCATCAAACGCCTGATTGGTTTGAAACCGAAGACCGCACTGCTTTTGCGTAACGGCGGCCAAGTGGCGGTCGCCATTGAGGAGGTCATCCCCGGCGATCTGATTCTCGTCCGTCCGGGCGAAGCGGTCGCGACCGACGGTGTCGTCGAATCCGGTTCCTCGGTCGTGGACGAATCGATGCTCACCGGAGAAAGTGTCCCGGTTGCCAAGGAAAAGGACAGTGAGGTCTTTGGCGCAACGATCAACGTGAGCGGCAGCCTTACCGTCCGGGCTACACGGGTCGGTGCGGATACGGCGCTGGCGCGAATCATCCGCATGGTCGAAGAGGCGCAGGGGTCAAAAGCCCCCATCCAACGGATTGCCGACCGGGTTGCCGCCGTTTTTGTTCCCACGGTCATTGGGATTGCGTTCCTCACCCTTGCGATCTGGTATGCTGTCGTGCCCGGTCACGATTTTCCTCGGGCGCTCCTCAACTTTGTGTCTGTCCTGATCATCGCCTGTCCCTGCGCTATGGGGCTCGCGACGCCGACGGCCGTGATGGTCGGTACCGGCCTGGGGGCGGAGAAGGGTATCCTTATCAAGGGAGGCGAGATCCTTGAAAAGACCTGTCGCCTGACAACGATCGTTTTCGACAAGACGGGGACGCTGACGCGGGGCGAGCCTGAGGTGACCGATGTCCTATCGGTCAATGACAGCGATCGAGCGCAGGTTCTTCAGACAGCGGCCTCGATCGAGAGAGTTTCAGAACACCCCCTGGCGCGGGCGATTGTCAAGAAGTCTGAGATGGAGGGGATGGCAGCCTTGCCCGTCGAGCGCTTCGAGGCCGTTGCCGGGTCTGGCGCGAGGGCGTTTGTCAACGGGGGCGAGTGCCTGGTCGGTAATGCCCGGATGCTCATGGCGAGCGGCATTGCGATGAATGGCCTGCAGGAGGCCGTTGAACGTCTGACCGATGAGGGCAAGACGGTTGTCCTGCTGGCGAGAAATGGTGTGCTTCAGGGTTGCCTGGCCTTGCGTGACGAGGCGAAGAACACGGCCTCGAAGACCGTTGCCGATCTGCGCTCGATGGGACTGAAGGTCCTGATGATCACCGGTGACAACCGGCGAACGGCCGAGGCCATCGCGCACGCAATCGGCATCGAAGTGGTCCTGGCAGAGGTCCTTCCCGGCGACAAGGCAGCCGCGATCCGGGGCCTCCAGGCAGGAGGCCAGGTCGTAGCAATGGTAGGGGACGGCATCAATGACGCCCCGGCGCTTGCCGCCGCTGATGTCGGCATGGCGCTGGGGACCGGAACCGACGTTGCCATCGAGACGGGCGACATCACGCTGATCCGAGACGATCTGCAGGGCGTGCCCGCAGCAATCCGGCTGTCCTGCAAGACCGTTCGGGCCATCCGGCAGAATCTCTTCTGGGCCTTTATCTACAACACCGTCGGCATTCCCATTGCCGCGGGCATCCTGTATCCCGTCTGGGGCGTCCTTCTGAACCCCGTTTATGCGGCGGCGGCCATGGCGCTGAGTTCGGTGTCGGTGGTTGGCAATTCGCTGAGGCTGCGGCTGCAGCGAGTGAACAGTAAATAGTGAATAGTGAACAGTGACGGCCACGAGTGTCGGACAAGGCATTTGGTGTTGCGAGTCTCGCGTTTAGGGGTGATAAACGTCTCTCGCCTTGAATCTTTGCTCCTCGTCACCTTGCCCCCCGAAAAAACTTTTGACAATCGTTATGAGATCATGGTGTAACTTCCCGACGGATTTCCGAAATGGAAGGGACGAGGCATGAAGGTCTACTGCAGCTATCACCCGATGCGGCCTGCCAGATGGGATTGCCAAAAATGCGGCGCAAACCTTTGCCAGCACTGCGTCCGGAAAAGCCGCGCCTTCGAATACGGCGCGGTCAAAGAGGTGGCGCTCTGTCCCAAGTGCAATATTTATGTCGATCCGATCGCGATCAGCAATGCGATCGAGCCTTTCTGGAAGAGGCTGCACCAGTTTTTCCTCTACCCGCTTCATTTGCGGACGCTGCTCTTCATCGTCGTGGTCTCTGCGCTGTCGAGTTTCTTTGTCCATCTAAACCTTCTAAACGCCGCGGCCCAGTTCGTGCTGGCGGGCATCATGCTTCGGTATGCCTTTTCAGTTCTCGCGCGGAGTTCTCACGGAAGTCTCAAGCCGCCGCCTTTGGACGTAGATGTTTTCGTGGGGGGGATCGGTCTGTTGCTCAAGCAGATCCTGATCCTTGCCACCTGCGGCTTCGTGATCTACAAGGTTCTGGTCGTGGCAGGTCAAACATGGGCCTTTCTGACGGCCGGGTTTCTTGCACTGTCCCTGCCCGCGATTCTCATTGTGTTGGCGGTTTCAAACAGCCTCGTCGGGGCGTTGAACCCGTGGGTCTTTGTCCGGTTGATGTTCCGGATCGGCTGGGGCTATCTGCTCATGGTTTTTTTTCTGGCGCTTCTGGGCGGCGCGCCTTATATGTTGCGATTTCTGATCCTCCCTGACTTTCCGCTGCAGGTCAAAATGCTGATCTACGCGCTTATGAGCAACTATTACGCTATCGTGTGTTACCACCTGATGGGGTATGTGATGTTCCAGTATCATGAAGAGGTCGGCTATGCGGTCAACTATGAAGAGAAGGACGGCGCTGTATCGGCTGAGGCCCCGGTCGCCCGCGCCGCTGGCGGCGAGACCTTACAGGAGGTGAGCATCCTCATCAAAGAAGGCAACCTCGACGAAGCCTTGGAGATCCTACGCGCCTCGGAGTTGAAAGATATCGACCTGACGCTGGCGGGGCGCTACTTCAATCTGCTCAAACTGAAGCGGCTTGTGCCGGAGATGCTCGAACAGGGCCGGCGCTATCTGGAACTGCTGGCTAAGGCGGGGCGAAAGGATTTACTCGGCGAGGTCTATCTTGTTTGTCTGGCTGCGGAGGCCGGTTTCAAACTCGAGGCGGGCGTTCTCTTCACCGTAGCGAAGGCGCTGGCAGATGCGGGTGAGGCGCAGGCGGCCCTTGACGCCTACGAGACCCTCATTCGTGAGAATCCCGCGAGTCCACTGGTTCCCAACGCCCTTTTCTTTTCGGCCAAGCTGCAGAACGAGCGGTTGGGCGCGACGCCGGAGGCGGCCATACGGTTAAAAGAGCTTCTGGAGCGCTATCCTTTCCATGAAAACACCAACATGGTGCGTCAGTATCTGGAGGTTATTCAAAGGGGCTGACTGCGGTCTTTGCGACGGGTTGGAGACTGCGGCTTTCCAGGGAGTTTGGGTAACGATCCCGCAACAGCTTCAGATAATGTTGGCCTTTATCGAAATTCCCCCGCTTGTCCCAGGCGAGTGACAGTGCCATGAGGGTTCCGGGCAGACTCTTGTGGCGCGGATAATTCTTGAAGAGGTAGAGCAGCACGTCCTCTGAGGTCTTCACTTGCCCGCGATTCAAGAGGTTCATGCAGATTGCGTGAATCGTCTCCGGCGGAAAGCCCTCTGCTGAAACCGGCGCCTTCTCATAGTCTTCCCAGAATTTTAAAAAGACCTCACCGGGGTCTGTCTCCTTGCTCAATTGCATCAGGAAGGCCGCGGCCGTACGGTGAAAGCGCAGATCAGCCGGGGTCAGCTTCTCGATGTGGAAGAGGTGCGTCATGGCCTTGCGGTTTTCCGGATCGATCGTAAGGATGGCTTCCAGGAGCGTCCGTGCCTGTTTCATCTCGAGATTTTCGATATGATGCAGGGCCTTGTCCATGAGCATGGGGATCCGGTCTCTGGGATCCTCCCTGAAAACTTCCTCTCTGACGCTTCCGATCAACCGCCGATGAAGTTCGCCGATTCCAGCGCCCACCGCCAGCCCGCCGATATGCGCCATGTAGGCCACGTTGCCGCTGCCGGTCACAAGGAGCTTGATCCCTTCAAAACCGATCCACAGGGGCAGGAGAATGAGAGCAGGGACCTCGGCGTAATTGAAGTAGAAGATCAGCGAGTAGAGCACCTTGATCCGGCGTTTGGCGTAGATGACGGTGAAGGCTCCCATGAGCGCGGAAATGGCCCCGGAGGCGCCCACGAGCGGCATCGTGCTGAACGGATGACTGAGGGCGAAGGCCTCGCTGGCCGCCACGCCGCCAATGAGATAGAGCACCAGGTAAAACGGCGCGCCGCAACCCAGTTCGACGGCGCATCCGACCAGCCACAGGAAGACCATATTGCCGAAGAGGTGCATCAGTCCGCTGTGGGCGAACAGATGCGTCAGCAGATTCAAGGGCTGCTGATGCGCCGGGATCAGACCGTAGCGGTAACTGAAGGATTGCTGCAGGAGCCGGTCGAATTCCCCGCGGAGTTTTTTTCCACTGCGGGTAGAGCGGCTCCGTCGGTTTGACGATCTCTCCCCTGGCGAGTTTACGCTGGAAGGTCTCGTCGCCGTACATCGCCAATAGAGCCTTGCGCCGCTGGGTCAGCTGCGCCTCTTCATTATCCCAGACCGATCCAGTATAGGAAAGCAGGTTCTGGTCGTAGGCCCGGTAGCGGGTCAGCTCGATTTCCGCAAGTCCCGACGTTTCGTAGAAGGTGTAGGCCGCCTTCTGGTCGGCCCAGTCGTCGGCCTGAAAAAAGAAAAAAACAACGCAGTTAAGCAGGATCAGGAAGATCGTTGCATAGGGCAGGTTGTTTTTATTGATTTTTCCGGTTAGGGGAACGATCAGCATCTGGGGCTCCGCACCGTGTTAAAGATGGTTAACATGTACTATATCGGCTGCTGGTAGCGAATAGTAAACAGTAAATAGTGAATAGTGAATAGTAAATGGTGAATACGAAGAGGTGACGGGTGACGAGTGACAAGGTAACGAGCAAAAAAGAATCTTTTCGGTTGGTTATCTGTAACTATTTACTGTTTACTGTTCACTAGTTACCGTCTTTTTCCATTCCCCCATCGTCGCCATTGCCCTCTCCGCGTATTTCTGTCCCCGATCACGTTTTTTGATTTTCAGGCCCAACGGCGGGAAGAGACCGAAGTTGACGTTCATCGGCTGAAAAGTCTTTTGGTCGGCATCGGTCAGGTGATGGACAAGCGCCCCGAGTGCCATCGTAGCGGGTGGCGGGATCAGGGGCCGACCTGCGTGGTAATGGGCGACCTGGATGCCTGCGAGGAGGCCCATCGCAGTGGACTCGGCATAGCCCTCGACGCCTGTGATTTGGCCGGCCAGGAAAAGGTCGGGGGAGCCCTTGAGCTGAAGGGTCGGTTCTAAAAGGGCCGGGGCGTTGATGAACGTATTGCGGTGAATACTGCCGAAGCGGGCGAACTCGGCCTGTTCCAGACCGGGAATCATCCGGAAGATGCGCTGCTGTTCCGGCCAGGTGAGTTTGGTCTGAAAGCCGACCAGGTTGTAGAGGGTCTCTGCATGATTTTCCTTGCGCAGTTGCACGACGGCATAGGGCTGCTCTCCCGTCCGGGGATCGGTCAGGCCGACGGGTTTCATGGGGCCGAAGAGGAGGGTCTGGAGGCCGCGCGCGGCCATGACCTCGATGGGCAGGCAGCCCTCGAAATACCGGACGTCCTCAAAGTCGTGCAGGGAAACCTGCTGGACCCTTTTGAATGGCATCGTAAAAGCGCTCGAATTCCGCCTGCGTCATTGGGCAGTTGAGATAATCTCCCTCGCCGTCGTCGTAGCGTGAGCCCCGGAAGACCTTTCCGAAATCGATCGATTCAGTGTGGACGATCGGCGAGATGGCATCGTAAAACGACAGATAGGCGGCGCCGGTCCGTGTTGCGAGCTTCTCGGCCAGCGCATCGGAGGTCAGCGGGCCGCTGGCGAGGATGACGATCCGGTTCTCCGGAATCGCGCTGACCTCTTGACGGATTAGCTCGAAGCCTTTTGCCGCCGCGAGTTTAGCCTCGATGTATTCGGAAAACAAAACACGATCAACGGCCAGGGCCTTTCCTGCGGGTACGGCAGTTGCGTCGGCTGCCTCCATGATGAGGGAACCCAGGAGACGTAATTCCGATTTGAGAAGTCCCACGGCGCTTGTGGGATCGTTGGAGCGCAGCGAATTGCTGCAGACGAGTTCCGCCAGATGCGGCGAACTGTGCGCGGCAGAGAAACGCACGGGTTTCATTTCGTGGAGGGTAACGGGGATGCCGCGAGCCAGGAGTTGCCAGGCCGCTTCGCAGCCGGCCAGCCCGCCGCCGATGACAATCACCGGCTGGTGCTGCAAAGAATCCCCGGCCAGTGTGCCGTATTGCGTTTCCGTACTCGTCACTCGTTACCCGTTACTTGTTACCGCGGCGTCAGCCGCAATTCACTTTTCCTTGTACCCGCATTCCTTGCTGAAACAGACGTTGTAGTTGCCTTTGGCTTTCGAGTACTTGTTGAGCATGAAGGGCGCATGGCACTGGGGGCAGGGCTCGGAAATCGGGCGGTCCCAGAGGGCGAAGGTGCATTTGGGATAGTTCGAGCAGCCGTAGAAGACCTTTCCTTTCTTGGTGCGTTTCTCGGCGAGTTGGCCGCCGCATCCTTCCTCCGGGCAGGTAACGCCAATGCTGATCGTCATGGTGTTCTTGCAGGCGGGATAGCCGGAGCATCCGAGGAAATTGCCGAAGCGTCCATGCTTGACGACCATGTTCTTGCCGCACTTTTCGCAGACGATATCCGTGACTTCGGTCTCCACCTGGTTGATCTTGCCCGTTTCGTCCTGAACGAAGTTCTTGGTGTTCTTGCAGGTAGGATAATTGGAGCAGGCGATGAACTTGCCATTGCGTCCCCACTTAATCACCATGGGACTTCCGCACTTTTCGCACGCGATATCGGTGGGGGTCTCCTCCCGCTTGACGTTGCGCATCTGTTCCTTGGCCTGATTGAGATTGCCCTCGAAGGAACCATAAAACTCCTTCAAGGTGCCGAGGCGCTCGAGCTTTCCCTCTTCGATCATATCCAGTTTTGTTTCCAGCGAGGCGGTAAATTCGACATCGAGGACCTGCGGAAAATTCTTGACAAGCAACTCGGTGACGATAGTTCCGAGTTCGGTGGGGAAGAAGCGACCTCCGTCTAGTTTGACATAGTCCCGGTCCTGGATAGTGCTCAGAATCGTGGCATAGGTGCTGGGTCGGCCGATCCCATTTTCCTCCAGTTCCTTGACCAGCGTGGCTTCAGAGAAGCGCGGCGGCGGTTCTGTGAACTTCTGCTCCGTTTTCAGGGATTCCAAAGCGAGTTTTTCGCCGACAGCGACGACCGGCAGGGTTTCTTCCGCCTGGCCGTTTTCCGCACCGTTGTCGTCCTTGCCCTCCATGTAGAGGATCGTAAAGCCGGGCTCTTTCAGAACTGCGCCCTGCGCGCGCAGGATGCAGTTGGCCGCGGCGATATCAATCGTCGTCTGGTCGTAGATCGCCGGATTCATCTGGCTGGCGACGAAGCGGTTCCAGATGAGTTGATAGAGCCGGAACTGGTCTGGAGTCGCGGACTTTTTGATGTCGTTTGGATGATAGGCCATCGAGGCCGGCCGGATTGCCTCATGGGCGTCCTGGATCTTTCCGGTGGTTTTGAAAGTCCTTGCCTTGGCGGGCATGGCACTGGCGCCGTATTTCTCGGAGATGAAGGCGCGAACCTCATCCAGGGCCTCCGGAGCGATGCGGACTGAGTCCGTTCGCATGTAAGTGATGAGTCCGACGGGGCCTTCTGCGCCGAGTTCAATGCCCTCATAGAGTTTCTGTGCGACGCTCATGGTTTTCTTGGCCGAAAACCGCAGCTTGCGCGAGGCCTCCTGCTGAAGCTTGCTTGTCGTGAAGGGAGGCAAGGGCTGGCGTTTCGATTCCTTCTTCTCTAGTTCGGAGACGACGAAGTCGGCCTTCTCCAAGATCGTTCTCAGTTCGGCGGCCTGTTCGCCGTTGGACACCTTGGCCTTCTTGTTGTCGATTCGGAGCAGTTTCGCCTCGAATGGGGGCGGATTCTGGGCGTTCAGAGCGGCCGTAAGATTCCAGTACTCCTCTGGAACGAATGCCTTGATCTCTGCCTCGCGGTCGCAGATGAGGCGCACAGCCACCGACTGCACGCGCCCGGCGCTCAGGCCCCGCTTGACCTTGTCCCAGAGGATCGGACTGATCTGGTAGCCGACCAGTCGGTCGAGGATGCGTCGGGTCTGCTGGGCCTCGTATTTATTGAAATCGAGTTGCTGCGGGTGTTCCAGGGCGGCAAGCATCGTGTGCTTCGTCAGATCGTTGAAGAGGACTCGATAGACGTTTTTGTTTTTCGTGTCGAGTTCCTGGAAGATGTGCCAGGCGATGGCCTCTCCCTCGCGGTCCGGGTCAGGGGCCAGGAAGATATTGTCAACCTTTCTGGCGGCTTTCTTGAGATCGGCGATCACGTTTTTCTTTGCATCGAGGACGCTGTAGGTCGGTTCGAAATTGTTATCGATGTCTATCCCCAGCTTGCTCTTGGGGAGGTCCTTGACATGGCCGACCGATGCCTCCACCAGGAAATCGGAACCGAGGTATTTTTTGATTGTTCTCACCTTGGTAGGCGACTCAACGATGATAAGCGAATTGGCCATTAAAAACGTAATCTCCTTTGGTTGAAAGTCAGTTTACTCTATCGTCATCCGGTCTGCTTTTCTGAAGACTTTCCCGGGAAGCTGCCGGACGACCCCCTTGAGCTCCATCCTGAGCAGGGTGTTCAAAACAACGGGACTCGCCAGCCCGGTCGATTCGATCAGGGTGTCGACCTGGAGGGCTGCGTCGGCGAGTACCTCCAAAATCCGCGTTTCGCACTTGTTCAAAACCGGTTCGGGCGGCATGGCCGCCTTTTCTTTAAAGGTTGCCTCAACCGGCGGGGGTTGGACAACGGCTTGTCGGGTCCAGTGCGGAACCAGTTCCTCGAGGATGTCCTCAACGGTCTCGACGAGTTTTGCGCCCTGCTTGATGAGTTCATGCACGCCGCGGGACCCAGGATAATCAATCGGACCCGGCACGGCGAAGACCTCTCGCCCCTGTTCCAGGGCGCACTCGGCGGTGATGAGCGAACCGCTTTTCTCTTTCGCCTCGATGACGAGGGCGCCGAGGGACATCCCGCTGATGATCCGGTTTCGGATCGGAAAATTTTCGGCCAGCGGCCTGGTTCCGAATGGGTACTCGGAAATGACGGCCCCAGAGGCCGCGATCCGTTCATAAACCTTATCATTTTCAGGCGGATAGACAATGTCCAGTCCGCACCCCAGGACGGCGATCGTTCGACCTCCGACTGAAAGGGCGCCTTGGTGCGCCGCGCTATCGATGCCGCGCGCCAGACCGCTGACGATTGTGACGCCATGAAAGGCTAATTCGCGTGCAAGTCTTTCCGCCGTGTATTTTCCATAAGCGCCGGCCCCACGGGAGCCGACGATCGCCAGACAGGCCTCCTCGACGACCAAGGTTCCTCTCACATAGAGCAGGGCGGGACGATCGTGAATATGTCGCAACAGCGCCGGATAGTCCGGATCTTCCACGGTGATCAACTGGATGCCGCGTCGCCGCGCCGTATCGATTTCCCGATCGACGGCGTCCCATTCCCTGAAGGCGGTGATCCGCTGTGCTGTTTTTAGTCCGATGCCGCCGACCGAGGCCAGAATGGGGCGATCCTGACGAAAAACGCCCTGGGCCCCGCCGAATTGACGCGTCAGGCGCTCGAAGGCCACGGGGCCGATCCCCTCGATCGATTTGAGGGCTAGAGTATGCCGCACATGTTCAAGATCCATCGTCGCGCTCCGCGTGATGTCCGAGTTGCGAGCAGGATAGGATAACCTGAATTCTTCAGCGAGCGTATCGGAACAAAACACCTTCCTTGGGAATCGAAGACTCTCCTGAGCCTGCACCGGTGAGTCTTCAAAATAAACGCGATCCCGAGGGGGATGAGGCATCCGACAGTGTCAAAGGCAATGGCTGCGCTTTCCCACACTATGTTCATGATAAAAATAGCAGGGTTTTACATCCGCCGAACGCGGGGATGGTCACTATCTAGTTAATACAGTTGAAAAATTTCCACCAAGCGGATATAAGGTGCGGAATTATAACGAATGGCATGGCAGAGTCAAGTCAATTTTATGCTATCAGCACCTGTAACCGCTCGGTTTGAAGCCGGCAGCGAGCGCATTCCTCGCAGCTTGCCCCGGTAAGTCTTTAACAATACGGAGAAGTCTGTTTATGAAGAAGTTCGTCGTGTTGGCCGCTTTCCTCTTGTTCTGGGGTTCCCCTCTGTGGGCTGGCCCCGTCCCTCTTTTGGCGATAACACCCTCCGAGATTGATCTTGGCATTATACGGCCTGATAAGGTTTCGCACGCATCTGTCATCCTCACGAAGGTGGGCGATGGAGACCTTGTGTGGGAAATGGAGGACCCTGCGGCTGGCCTCAGGCTGGCCCCGCGACGCCTGCAAGGGCGCATGCAGGCAAGCGCTCAGGAGATTGTTGTCGCGATAAAGTACGGCAAGACGCCTCAGAACGTGGCAACAGACGGCGGGTCTCTTTCGGATAAAACCCTTCAGTTGATGATCTTGCGAGGCGATGAAAATGTCCTCTATATCCTTCCGGGGCATCTCGGTAGCGGTAGAATCTTACTGCCCTTTCGATCAGAGCAGGGACTTCAGCAGGTGGTTGTCCGGTACGAGGTTTTGGAGCAGGAAGAACCTCTCCTCAATGTCGAACCGTCGGAGCTGGATTTCGGTCTTGTCGACTCGGGTCGCAATCCGACCACTCAGTTGAAAATAACCAACAAAGGCATAAAATTGCTTCACTGGAAGGTAAGCATCCCCGCTCCGCTGCAGAACCGGGGTCGCTTGATCTCGCTCAGGAATAATGACGTCCGGGGCAGCGGCGGATATCTTCTACCCGCTCCGTTGAACAGGGATTTCCAGATATCCGGCGCGTGGGAGGAACGCGACGGGCTGCCGGCGAGCAGCGATCCTGAAAGAATCCTGACGCTGGGATTTTCCGGAAATGCCGTAGCGGTTGCGGTGCGGAAGGGGCCGGAGGGGGGCATCCTGACGGTTGCGCTCGACGATATGCCCGCGGGGCAGATCGACTGCCGGTCCGAGAAAGCCGAGACCGCCGAATATCCCGTCGGCGGGCCCCTGCTCGAAGGGGTGCATATCCTGCGTTTGTCGGCATCGGCGGGAGAGGTCGTCTTGGCAGGCCTGAGAATTCGCGCCAAGGATATCCTCTCGGGTCCCTCCGGCTGGATCAAGATTTTCCCCGATATCGGCGATACGATGAGCGAGGTGGATTTCGCCAACGTTTCGGTGCTGACCGACCGGCTGGAGCCGGGAAATTATGCGGCGACCCTTCTGGTCTCCTCCGACGGAGGCGATGTCCCGGTCGATCTGTGGGTCAGGGTGTCGACTTCGAGTACAACTAAAATTCTGCCTGTTTATCAATACCTTCGCGGTATGGATTATCTGCTGACCACGGCGCCGGAGCGTGAAAATCAGACGATCCTGGCCTATTATCAGAGGCAGGGAATCGCCTTCAGACTCTTTCGCGACGGGACTCCCGGGACGCGACGGTTGTTGAGATGGTATCACGCCGGCAAAGGGGATCACTACTATACCGCCGAAGGCGATCCCAATGCCAAATCCGTGATCGGTTACATTGCCGAGGGGAGCATCGGCAACATTGCCAGTTCCAGACTGCCAGGGACGCGGGAACTCTATCGCTGGTTCAATGCCAAAACGGGCCTGCATGCCTATACGCTGGACGGCCATGGTGGCGGATTGAATAAAAAAGGGTACGTCTTTGACGGAATCGTCGGATATGTACGATAGAAAAAAGTCACGACTTGAAGCATGAGAAGAGGATGGCGCACGGTTCTCTGCCGCTCAGAAATCTTTTTCCGTCATGATCGGCGCCGGATTGCCTATCCCGTCGGGTCGGAAAAATCTTTGATTCGCGTTCGAGACCCATCCCGCCATCCTCTTGCTTTATGATCGACGCGTGATTTAACTTCTTGCGGGACCATCACGAGTAACAAGTGACGGGCTAAAAAAGATCGTCAGCCGGTCACCCATTGCTGTCACTCGTCACTGCGGCGCTGGCCGCTGTTTAATCGCCAGAACATTGGAATGCCGAGGTCGATGAAAAAGGCCAGAAAGGTGTTTGATCCGTTCGGTTTCATGGAGCGATGGATTCCGGAGAAGTTGCTTCACCGGCGGATCCGTTTCGTGACGATTGCGATTCTGATCGTCTTTCTGATCTGCCGTCTCCAGGAGTTCGGCAACTATCTCGTCAAACCCCTCTGGGTTGTTGAGACCCTGATCTTCATGATCTTCATCGTAAGCTATGTCGTAAGGGTCGATCCGGTCGAACGGTCTCGGGGCATTCGTGAGGTCGCCCTTCCGCCGCTGGGTGCGATCCTTCCCTTTGGTCTGCTCTTTTCCACTCCGGCCCCCTGGATTATTGAACATCCGCTGATAGTCAAGGCGCTCTTTTATTTCATGGTCCTTGCAACGTCCTTTACGCTCTGGGGGCTCTGGACCCTGCGCGGGTCTTTCAGCGTTACCGTGGAGGCCCGCCGTCTTGTGATGCGCGGCCCTTACCGCTGGATCAGACACCCCCTCTATTTCGGGGAGATCTTGACTGCCGCTGCCGTGATGCTATGGCGGTTCTCCCTGCGTAATGCCGTTCTTTTCTGTCTTTTTGTCGTGATCCAAATTTTACGCGCGCGTTGGGAAGAGCAGAAACTCGGGCGCGTCTTCCCGGAATACCGGGCCTATGCGGCACGGACCTTCTGGTTTCTATCGCCGGCCTAGCGGGCTGTTCAAAAACGCTCATCTGCTGTGCCTGTCCTCGCGCAGGCGGAGATCGCGCACAGCCCTTCGGTGCTTACGCATTACCATATATGCTCCGCTGCTCGGGTCCGCACGTCGCCTTGCATCTGAGTATTTTTCAACAGCCCGCAAAACAAGTAGCAAGTCACAAAGGTATTCATAGTCCTCCATCCGATCAACGGCGTCCGCGTGTTCAGTAGATTCGATCTCGGTTCTCAACGGGAACGGTTATGGGTGGAAAAACGCCTTGACCCTGTCGAGGAGTCAGGTATAGTGCTCACATTTCCCCTTTGTGTTTTCGCATCAGCATCCCCACAAGTGTGACGGCATGAAACGATACCTGCGCGCCTCTTTAAGCAAACTTAAAAATCGAAAGAAAAAAACGACGAAGTACTTCGCCCTGGGTATGAACCACACCGAGCGACGCGTGTCGGATGAGATACGCATCATGGCCGACAGGGCCTTTTCTCGGGCAGCGGGCGCGCCGCTCATCGGCGGCAACCGGATCCGGCTGCTTCGCGACGCCCGGGAAAACTATCCGGCCTGGCTGGATGCGATTGCGGCTGCGCGACATCACATTCACTTCGAGAGTTACATTATTTACGACGACGAGACAGGGCGACGGTTCGCAGACGCGTTGATCGCCAAGGCGCAGGAAGGGGTGCGCGTCCGCCTGATCTATGACTGGCTGGGCGCATGGGGCAGGGCGCCGCGTCGTTTTTGGAATCATCTGCGTGCCGGGGGGCGTAGAGGTGCGGTGCTATAACCCGCCGCGGCTGGATAGTCCCATCGGCTGGCTGTCTCGCGATCATCGTAAAATGCTGGCGGTCGACGGCGAGGTCGGTTTTGTGATGGGGCTCTGTATTGGTCGCCAGTGGGAAGGTGGCGGCCGCCGCAATCTGGAGCCTTGGCGCGATACGGGTGTCGAAGTGAGGGGGGATGCGGTTTTTGAGATTGAACAGGCCTTTGCCCAGGTCTGGGCAATGCTCGGAGAGGCGATCCCCGAGGAACCGTTGAAACGGAGAAACGGCGCACCTCCGGCAGGGGAGGTGAACCTGCGCGTCGTTGCAAGCGTTCCGGCGATGGCAGGGATGTATCGTTTGGATCAGCTCATCACCGCGATGGCCCGGAAGCGACTGTGGCTGACCGACGCATATTACGGCGGGACGGCTGCCTATGTGCAGGCGCTCCGGGCGGCGGCCAGGGATGGCGTCGATGTACGCCTGTTGGTGCCGAACGGAACGGATATCCCGATGCTTCGCCCCCTGTCAAGGACTGGATACCGGCCGCTGCTGGAAGCAGGGGTGCGCATCTTCGAGTGGAACGGGACGATGCTGCACGCCAAAACCGCCGTTGCCGACGGTCTATGGGCGCGTGTCGGTTCGACGAACCTCAACATCGCCAGCTGGCTGGGAAACTGCGAACTGGATATCGTTGTGGAGGATGAGGCCTTTGCACAATCCGTGGAGGACATGTTCCTGGAGGATCTGACGAACGCGACGGAACTCGTGCTGGACGCGAAACAAAAGGTTCGAGCGCCCAGCCAGCCCCGGCGTGGTGTACGGCGGACGATGATCGGCAGCGCAGGGCAGGTCGGGCGCGCCGCGGCCGGCGCCGTTCGGATCGGTTACGCGGTTGGAGCTGCCTTTACCGATCGGCGCATTTTGGAACCGATGGAGGGCCGCCTGATGGCCGCAGCAGGGGGCTGCTTCCTGCTATTGGCGGCGCTGTTTGTTTTCCAACCCCATATCCTCGTCTATCCCATGTCCCTTTTCCTGATCTGGATGGGCGGTGTGCTTCTCTTTAAGAGTCACCGGTTGCGCAAGCGGAGGAACAGGCCCGGAAAGGACGTCGAGTAGGCAATCAAGCAGGGCACATGATCTTGACACCCGATGCCGTAGTCGGTTTTCAGACGCGACCAGGGGAGATTCTACCTCCGATCGGCCCTTGAGAAAGGGATTTGACAGGAACTTTCTTTCCAAGTTAAATACTCGCATCCGGACAGATTGTGAATCCCGAGAGAATGATACGAAAATTTTCGCATGAGGATGCAGGGTGAACAGAATGAAAAATATCTTTTCAGCAGTAAGAGTTAGTGAGCATGTTTACTGGGTGGGGGCGATCGATTGGAATATCCGGGATTTTCACGGATACACCACCCCGCGTGGCAGCACCTATAATGCCTTCTTGATCCTGGCCGATAAGATCACTTTGATTGACGTGGTCAAGGCGCCGTACCGTGAAGAGATGCTTCAGCGCATTCGGTCGCTGATTGACCCTTCCAGGATCGACTATGTCGTATCCAACCACTCGGAGTTGGATCACTCCGGCGCGTTGCGCGACGTGGTGACATTAGTCAAACCCGAGAAGGTCTTTGCATCAGCGATCGGCGCCAAGACGCTCAGAGAGTTGGGCCTGTATCCCGAGTCTCTCGAGATAACCCCTGTGAAGGATGGCGAGACGTTGAGCCTCGGCAATCTGGATCTGATCTTCCTCGAAACGCGGATGATCCACTGGCCCGATTCGATGTTCAGTTACCTGAAACAGGACGAATTGCTCTTTTCGCAGGATGCCTTCGGCATGCACCTGGCAACGCAGGAACGTTTTGCAGACGAGATTCCGGCCGATATTCTGGCCTATGAAGCGGCCACATACTATGGCAATATCGTGCTGCCCTATTCTCCGATCGTTCTGAAGGCTCTCGACCGGGTTCTGGCGTTGGGCTTGAGTATCAAGACGATCGCGCCCGATCACGGTCCGGTCTGGCGGAAGGATCTCGGCGTGATCCTGGGTTACTATCAGAAATGGGCGCTTCAGAAACCGGAGCCAAAGGCCGTGGTCGTTTACGCTACGATGTGGCACTCCACAGAGAAGATGGCGCGTGCGATTGCCGAGGCAATGGCGCAGGCGGGGCTTCGCGTCAAACTGATATCGATGAATGAGTCGCACCGCAGCGAAGTCGCCTATGAGATCTTGGAAGCGGGCGCGCTCGTCGTGGGATCGCCGACCCTGAATAACAATCTTCTGCCGCAAATGGCGGATGTCATGACCTATCTGAAGGGGCTCAAACCGGCGAATCTGGTAGGCGCCGCCTTTGGATCGTACGGCTGGAGCGGCGAATCGGTCCGGGATCTCGAGGCGATCCTCAAGGACATGAAGGTCGAGATTGCATCCGAGACAGTTTCCTGCAAACACGTTCCCGACGAGACGGTGCTGGAGAAATGTCACGATTTAGGGTGCGCTGTTGCGGCCCGGCTGCTCGAGCGTCTGAAGTGACAGGTAAAAGACGGACGTTCAGAAGCTAAGACGTTGAGAGAATAAAATAAGGAGGAGCGAGTCATGGAAAAATACGTGTGCGATATCTGCGGGTATGTTTACGATCCGACTGCGGGTGATAGCGATGGCGGAATCGCCCCGGGGACGCCTTTTGCCGATTTGCCTGAGGATTGGGTCTGCCCGGTTTGTGGCGCGGCCAAAAGCGAGTTTTCACCTGAATAACAGCTGTAGCGGAGGGGCCATGGTGTCGTCGGCAAAAGCGTTCTGTCGAGAGGTCGCGACCCTGGGGGATCTCGATCAGACAATAAAGACAGGCGAAAAAGTGCTCGCCCTGTTTTATGCAAGCTGGTGTCCGTTTTGTCGAGCGTTTCTGCCGGTCTTCGAGGCGGAAGCGCAACGTGGTCCGCGGCATTTTCTGATGGTCCGCGACGACGGGGAAACGATGTCGGATCATTACAATATCGATGTCGTGCCGACCGTTTTGTTTTTTGAGGCCGGTCGTCTTGCCAAGGTGCTGGCGGGACGGCGTGGCGTGGGCCTGATAAAAAGTGATTTTATATCGTTTGCACAGTCCTGTTTGCCGGAGTATTGCTCCGGCGATTAAAAATTTAAAAGTGATCCCGGCCACATCTGTATCATAGGATCTTTGATAGCTTTAATCGCAAAGCCATAACGTTCACACCATGCTGCCGGAGTTTTAGGGGGAGGTGCTATGATTCGATTGAATTCTTCAGCGAGCGCATTGCTCGTCGCTTGCCGCGGCGCAAGCGAGCGAATCAGGACCAAACGATTCCCCGTCCTGATCGCGCTGCTGGTCTGTGTCATGCTGATCCAGACCGCCGCTGCCTTTGCGCAGGACCGGCATTTTCTCTGGCGCGTTCAATCAAAGACCGCCTCCTGTTTTGTCCTCGGCTCCATCCATCTGATGAAGCCGGAGCACTATCCCTTGAGCCGGATGATCGAAAACGCCTTCGAGCAGTCAGCGGCCGTTGCGGTCGAGGTCGATCTGAATGGCGTTACGCCGGAGGGGCTTCAAAAGCTGATGGCGGAAGCCTTCTATCCGGAAGGGGATGCGCTGGATAAACACATCTCTGTTCAGACGATGGAACAGGTGGCCAAAGGCGCGCAGGGCCTGGGATTGGGCATCGACTGGATCAAACGCCAGAAACCCTGGTTTCTGGCGGCTTCGTTGCCGTCGATTGCGCTGATTAAGGCAGGGTACGATCCCCGTTACGGGATCGATCTGCACTTTCTGACGACAGCTGCAAATCGCAAGCGGGTCATCGAACTCGAGAGTTTCGACGCACAGATGAAGATGCTGGCGGAGTTGACGGCGCTTCAGCAGGAGGCCCTCCTGCGCTATACGCTCAACGATCTGGAGGTTGCCGTCAAGGAGGCCGACGCCCTTGTGGATGCCTGGAAAACCGGTGACACAGCGGCCTTGGAAGCGATCACGACAAAGGGCTTCAAGAGTGTTCCTGATCTCGAAACGGTTGCCGTCAAAATCCTCTATGATCGCAACCGCGTCATGGCGGATCGAATTGAACAAATCATGAAGACCCAAGAAGACTGCTTCGTCATTATCGGCGCGGCCCATCTGGTCGGAGAAAAGAGCGTTCTGAAGTTGCTTCGAGACAAAGGGTTGCGGGTCGATCAGCTGTAGGCGGCTGGCGTTTCAGTGACGGGTAGCGAGTGATAGCCTCGTAAAAAGTCACGACTTGAAGTATGAGAAGCGGATGGCGGCACGGATCTCTGCCGCTCAGAAATCTTTTTCCGTCATGTTCGGCGCCGGATTGCCTATACCGTCGGGCCGGAAAAATCTTTGATTGAAGACTCACCGGAGCAAGCTCCGGCGAATCTCCGATCCCCAAGGAAAAAATTCGGACATGATTCGCTCGCTTCCCCCGCCGCAAGCTGCGGGGGAATGCGCTCGCTACCGGATTCGCGTTCGAGACCCATCCCGCCATCCTCTTGCTTTATGATGGCGTCGTGATTTTACTTTTTACCGAACCGGCACGAGTGAGAGGTGAAAAACGGAGCAAAACAATTTCCCCCGATCCGATATCAGGTGTCGGAAATGCTAAAAAGCCGGGCTAATGAGAGAAAGGGGCGGATCGATAGATCGCGCCCATGATTTAGTCGTATCTACCGTTCCCTATTTTACATTCAGATTCTTCGGCGCCGCGGGCGCGTCAGGGGGCGGCGTCAGCAAGGCCTGCATTTTCTGAATATCGGCGCCTTGTACGAGCGTCCCATCAATAAAAAAGATCGGGGTTGAGGAGATGCCCGTCTTGGTTACGACCTCCTCCTGATCCTTTATGGCTTTGTCCACAGCCGGGCCTTTACAGGCTTCGAATTTCATTTCATCGAGCTTTCCCGTCATCGCCTCCTCGTAAGCCTTGGCTTTATCCGACGAACAGTGAATATAGCGGATCTTCGCCGGGGCATTCGGATGCATGGGGAGAGGCACGAAAAACACATAGCGGGTTATGTCCGTCCGGCTCGCCAGAAACTTTGATGCCTGACGGCAGAAGGGGCAATCCGGATCTGTGAATTCAATGACCGTATGGGGGCCCATTCCCAATTTCAGACCCCGATCCAGAGGGATGGCCTTGACCTTTTGGACAACGATGGCTTCTTCCCGCTGGCGGGTCAGATTTTGGCCGCTTTTGGTTATCATGTTGCCTACTAAAACGTGCCCTGTAGCTGGCGCGTAGTAGATGACGCGACCATCCGACAACTCCACTTCATACAGGCCTGCAATAGCTGAGCGACGCAGGCTCTTGCAGGAGATATTGGGGTGGTCTTTCTTGAACGACGCCTCGGGTGAAACTGCGGCGGCTGAACCGGTCCAGGCCAGCAGGACGGCAACCGCGACAAGACACTTCAGGGCTTTTCGAATCATACGCAAAGCGCTCCATGATTGGATTTGATAAGACACCATAGAGGATCGGACGGGAAAATACAATGTCTTTCCCGCCGCCTCCCGCCGAAGGTCCGCAATGTTGCGGACCGGGAAGTTGAGAAGCTGAGAGGTTGAGACGTTGGGCGGGGTTCTGTTCCTGTGCTTGATTTTTCTTTTCGTCTTCGGTAATGGAGAAGATATAATCTTGGATGAAAGGAGCAGTGGCAGTGGGCAGAGTCACATTCGGCAGCAAAGGCGGGCGCGTTAAATCGACAGTGGTCAAGGATAACAAGACCGATACGCCGGCGCGATCGATCGAGGACGTGGTTCGCGAGATGAAGGCGAATACGCGGACAGTCGCCGACGAGGCGTATCGGGAGCGGTCGCTCGCCATTCACGGCCTCATCTGCGCGAGATGCGCGCGGGAGTTCGATCATACCAATCGGCACCTGCTGACCGTTCATCATAAGGACGGCAACCACGACAACAACCCGCCTGACGGCAGCAACTGGGAAAACCTCTGCGCCTATTGCCATGAGGACGTTCACAGCCGTGAACTGCTCGGGGATTATATGGATAGCACGCAGGGCAGCGGCAAGGAAAGCACCGTGGTTTATGCCGATAAGAAGCCTCAAGCCAGTGGCCTCGGCAGTCTGGGGGCGAAGCTGGCGGAGGCGATGAAGCAGAAAAAATAGCTGATTGCCGGCTCCGCCGGCAATCAGCAGTGACGAGTAACGAGTGCCAAGTGACAGGCTATAAGAAGTCATCAAACATATTAATCACAGGAGCAAGCACGATCACCCTACCAAACAAATAAAAATGCTACGGTTAATAATCGTAAAAGACGTTAATCAGCGCTGCCAATGTTGGGAGGTGGTGCTGCTGCGCATTGCTTGCACAAGCAAGCTTTATTGCGCAATTCCGGGGGGACGAGTGCAAGCGATGCCGGATTGAAAGTCGCAGTGCTGCACCAGCAATCGACATCCAGTCTTCCATATTTTGCTGCTGCGCAATCATTTGGCTGGCCGCATAAAGGGCAGGTGTGATTTGGCAATGCGTTCATCATAATCCCTATTGAAACAGTGCATGCTCCAAAAAAATCAAGTCAGTCGCTTTCAGGAAGCGATCGCCTTGCGATTGTCTTTTTACCAACTGTTAAGAAAACTTCGTCTCGTGATAAAAATCTGAGTAAGCTCTCAATACCCCCGACTTCTCAACCCCTCAGCTTCTTAACGTCTGCTTTTTCGCCCGTCACCTGTGACTTGTCACTCGTCACTTTTTGCTATTTACTATTCACTCTTCTTTCCCCGGTATCAACCCCGCATTCTCCAGCCAGATATCAGGTTCGCTGTCGGACGGTGCGCGGTAGTCGCCACGCGGCGACAGCGAACCGCCGGAGCCGATCTTCGGTCCGTTGGGAATGGCCGAGCGTTTGAACTGGCTGGTCTTGAAGAAGCGGTAAAGGAATACGTCGAGCCAGTGTTTGATCTCTCCGATGGTGTATTGGTTGCGCTTGTCCTCCGGCACGTCGGGCCAGTCGCCGACGGTCTTGTCGCGCCAGGCGCACCAGGCCATGAAGGCCACCTTGGTGGGCAGATAGCCGAATCGCGTCGTGTAGAAGGTGTTGAAGTCCTGGAGCTCGTAAGGGCCGACGGCGGACTCGGTGCGCTGCAGGGCGCCGCCCTCGTGCGGTACCAGTTCCGGGCTGATCTCGGTATCAAGGATGTCGCGCAGGATCGCGCTCGTCTCCGCGCTGAAGAGCGCCTTGTCCGCGACCCAGCGGATCAGGTACTGAATCAGGGTCTTGGGAACGCTCACATTGACATTGTAGTGCGACATGTGATCGCCCACGCCGTAGGTACTCCAGCCGAGCGCCAGTTCGCTCAGGTCGCCGGTGCCGACGACGATACCGTTGCGCAGATTGGCGATGCGGAACAGATGAGACGTCCGTTCTCCCGCCTGAACATTTTCGAAGGTGATATCGTAGGTCGCCTGGCCTTCGGCGAAGGGATGACCGATGTCCTTGAACATCTGCAGGCACGCCGGGCGAATGTCGATCTCGTTGACCTCGACGCCGAGTGCGGTCATCAATGCGAGCGCGTTGGCGCGGGTCTTATCGGTCGTGGCAAATCCGGGCATGGTATAGGCCTTGACGTGATCGCGCGGGTAGCCCAGCAGGTCCATCGTCCTGGCGCAGACGATCAGGGCATGCGTCGAATCGAGGCCGCCCGATACGCCGATCACGACATGCTGAAGCCCCGTGGATTGCAATCGCTTGGCGAGTCCCGCCACCTGGATGTTGTAGGCCTCGTAGCAGCGCTGATCACGCCGTGTGGGGTCGGACGGGACGTAGGGGAAGCGCGGAAAGGCCCTCCCCGGGAGGATCCTGCCATTCGGAATCGGGAGGTCTATGGCAATCCGCCGGAAAGCCTTCACGTGATCCCGGTGTGTGCGGGCATTCTGACCGAAGCTCGTCATCCGCATCCGGTCTTGAACGAGCCGATCCAGGTCGATTTCGCCGTAGATGATCTGGGAGTCCTTCGCAAAGCGCTCCGATTCCCCGAGCAGATTGCCGTTTTCGTAGATCATGGCCTGGCCGTCCCACGCCAGATCGGTTGTGGATTCGCCGGGGCCGGCCGCCGAGTAGAGATAGGCGGCGAGGCAGCGCGCCGACTGGTTGGCGGCCAGGCTGTGGCGGTAGTCGGATTTGCCGATGGTGATGTTGGAGGCCGACAGGTTGCACAGCACCGTAGCGCCTGCCATGGCGGCGAAGCTCGACGGCGGAATCGGCGTCCAGAGGTCCTCGCAGATCTCGATGAAGCATTTGAAGCCGGGCATATTGGCCGCGTCGAAGATCAGATTTGAGCCGAAGGGGATGTCTTTCTGCCCGCACAGCGCGATATGGTCTGAGAGGGCGTCCTCCGCAGGGTGGAACTGCCGGCCCTCGTAATATTCCCGGTAATTGGGCAGATAGGACTTGACGGCGACGCCGACGATTTTTCCGCGCAGCAGTACCACGGCGCAGTTGAAGAGCATGGCATCGATCCGTAGCGGTGCGCCGACGATCACCAGCGCATGGAGGTCGCTCGTGCGGTCCAGGATATGCGAGAGGGCCTTTTCTACGGCATCCAGCAGGGCGTCCTGATGAAAGAGGTCTTCATTGGTGTAGGCGGCAAGCCCCAGTTCAGGGAAGAGGACCAGCGCCGCCTGGTGGTCGGCCGCGGCGCGGGCCAGGAGAATCGTCTTTTCCGCATTGAAGCCCGGGTCGGCTACCCGGAGCTCCGGGATGCAGACGGCGGTTCGGATAAAACCGTGACGATACAGATTGAAGAAGGTGTCGGTGCCTGACATGGCGTTTACCTTTCGATTGGCAGGCTGTGGAAAAGGGCTCATAACCTGCCTGTCTCTTTGAACCCTTTTGAACAGCCTGCATGAGTTGGGCTCGCAATATGCTGCTACGTCCTTGTAATCTTTACTGTAGTGGTCCTGATTTGTCAAATACTTGCCTGTTTAAGTGACGAGTGATGGCCTCTCAAAAAGTATATTTTCCTGTCATTGCGCTTGTCCCGAGGTAGTGGTCGGGGAGTGAAGCGAAGCAATCTAACCAACTGGATTTATGAGATTGCTTTGTCACTGCGTTCCTCGCAATAACGCATTTTTCGACTTTTTACGAGTCACTGTCACTCGTGATGGTCCTGTAAAAAGTCAAAGGGAATAAGGATGACGGGGTGGCTTTCTGCCGCTCAGAAATCTTTTTCCGTCATGTTCGGCGCCCGATTGCCAATGCCTTCGGGCTGGAAAAATCTTTAATTCGCGTTCGAAACCCATCCCGTCATCCTCTTGTTTTATGATTGATACGTTATTCGACTTTTTACGAGGCCGTCACTCGTTACTCGTCGCCCATTTTAAAACCGCATGGCATGTAACTTGAATAGTTTCAGTTCAGTTAAAGTTGAGAGGTATAGAATATGAAGGTTCTAACGCCTGACCGACAGGGTACATTGCGATCGGAATTGGCCCGGATGGCAGACAAAGGCCGGCCATCAGGTGCCAGCGCCTTTTTGGAGATGCTGAAGAGCGCTTCGGGAGGTCATGCGGAAAATGGTAATGTAAACGAGGCGTTGCCTCCTGACAAGGACAAACTCCAGGTGATGATCCGGCTGCTGCAGCTTCAGATGAACCAGCGTCTTATCCATTCTGTCATGACAACGGAGGAGGGTCAGGTTGATTTCGGGACGGACCTTTTCAGATCGAACGCGCTTAATTTGCCTGCCGCGCCGTTGAAGAACCCGGATGGGCCGTCAAAAAACCAACCAGAACCGGTTGCGGCTCCCTCTATAGCGACGACTTCTGTCAAAAACTCGCCCTGGCGAAGAGCGGCGGGCGGGTTTGACGACATTATCGGGCGGGCCGCCAAGACCTATCAGGTCGATGCGGATCTCATCACGGCGGTCATCAAGACCGAAAGCAATTTTAATCCGGAGGCGGTTTCGCCTAAAGGCGCCCGGGGCCTGATGCAGCTGATGCCGGCCACGGCGCGGGACCTCGGCGTGAAGAATCCGCATGATCCGGAGGAGAATATCATGGCCGGAACGCGCTACCTCAAGGGACTGCTCGACCGGTACGACGGCGACGTGAATCTGGCTCTGGCCGCCTATAACTGGGGCATGGGCAACGTCGAGCGCAGCCCCGGCAGAATGCCGCGCGAAACGATCAATTACGTGGCCCGTATCAATGCCTACTATCAGGGGTGATTGGCATAACTGTCTTCCGGTCCTGCATTTCCTACTCCCGTCTTTCTAAAAAGATCTAGTCAAACGATCCTATACTGATTTATAATGTTTTTTATTAAATAATGATCCTATCTCTGAGGAGCCCATGTCTTATAACTTTTGCGATCGTGACAGGCGGGAAATCGAAGCGCATGGTCTGACACCCGATCAGGTGGCTCAGCAGCTCGAACTGTTGGGCAAGGGATCTTTCCATTACAGGCTCAATCGTCCCGGCGCCATTCGGGACGGGATCGTTTCCATTGCAGAAAGTGACAAGACGGACCTGATCGCCCGTTACGAGCGGGAGGAGCAAAAAGGGCGCATGCTGAAGTTTGTTCCGGCATCGGGCGCGGCCAGCCGCATGTTCCAGGATTGGCATATTGCCTATTGCGAAGGATGTTCCGAGGCCTCGGAGGAAGAACTGTTCAATAGCATTCACCGCTATGCCTTCTATAAAGACCTCGACGAAATCGTACTTCGCAACGGGTTATCGCTGCTGGAACTGATTGAGCGAAGGGATCTACGGAGCATCCTGGAATTCATCCTGACCCCCCGCGGCCTCAACTATGCCAACCTTCCCAAGGCCCTGCTGAAATTTCACCGCTATTCCGATCGGCACCGAACCTCATTGGAGGAACACCTCGTGGAGGCGGCCCTCTACGTTCGAGATCGCGCGCGTGTTGCCCGGATTCACTTCACGGTATCAGGGGAGCATCAGCTGCTGACCGCGAATTTTATCGATACGGTCAAAGGGAAATATGAAAAGCAGTTCGGCATGACTTATGAAATCGGTCTTTCCACGCAGATGTCCTGCACCGATACGATAGCCATGGGATCGGCCAACCAGCTCTTTCGAGACGAGTCGGGTGCGCTCGTTTTCCGCCCCGGGGGACACGGCGCCTTGATTGCCAATCTCAATGCATTAAAGGGCGATATCATCCTCATAAAGAATATCGACAATGTGGTTCCCGACCACTTGAAAGCGATAACGGTTCTCTATAAAAAAATTCTCGGCGGCTATCTCTTGAAATTGCAGGAGCGGATCTTCGATTTCCTGGCCTTTATGGAGAAACGAAGCGTTTCGCCGCAGCTTGTCGAAGAAGTGGTGCGGTTTTGCGAAAATGAACTGCACGTCGTTTTCCCCTTGGCCTTCCGTTCCGGAGACCTCTATGAAAAGAGACGAATCCTCATTGATCGGCTCAACCGGCCGCTGAGGGTTTGCGGCGTTGTGAAAAATGAAGGGGAACCGGGCGGCGGTCCCTTCTGGGTAGAAGAAAATGATGGCACGCAGTCCATGCAGATCGTGGAATCGGCTCAGGTTGATTTCGGATTCGAGACGCAGAGGCGTATCTGGCAGGAGGCCGGCTACTTCAATCCGGTCGATCTGGTTTGCGCGGTCCGGGATTATCGCGGCGAGGCCTTCGATCTGTCCCGGTTCGTCGATTGTCGCACCTGTCTGATCTCTGAAAAGTCGCAGAGTGGCCGCGCATTGAAGGCGCTTGAGCATCCCGGTCTCTGGAACGGGGCTATGGCGCTCTGGAATTCAGTCTTTGTAGAGGTTCCCGTCGAAACCTTCAATCCGGTCAAAACCATCCGCGATCTGCTGAGACAACAACACCAGGCGGAATCACTTTGATGCGACAAGGGGGAATTGCATTCGGACCCTCTCGCCTCGGCGATTAAATAGATCACAGCGGTCCCGTCGGCGCATATTGAGTCGCCGGAGCAATAACGAACGTGCATGAATCTATGGGCAACATCTTATCAGCATTGCCGGAGGACTTCGGGCTAGAGACCTTCGAGGAATTGGTGCATCACGGCCAGTTGCGGATCGAGCGGATTATATCGAAGGGACATACCTCGCCGGCGGACGGATGGTACGACCAAGAGGAAAACGAGTGGGTGGTCGTATTGGAAGGGGCGGGCACGATCCTCTTCGAAGACGGCGAGTCGGCTCATCTCGCCAAGGGGGATTATCTCGCCATCCCGGCGCATACCCGGCATCGGGTTGTCTGGACCGATCCGGACCGCCCTACGATCTGGCTGGCAGTTCACTACTCATGATGGTTTCGTAAAAAATCAGATCATGAACGAGGCGACCCAATCCGGTTCGGCGGGCTCGATCTCTAGGCGGTCCGTATTTTCCCCCAGGGTGTACTCGATCAGGATCTTTCCCCCCTTTGCACCGCCGGTATAACGGGCGCAGATGGCGGCCGCCGTCCGGAGGTCGGCGGGATCGCTTCCCGCTGGCATCACGACGATCGGACCGGGTCGATCCTTGGCGTGCAGGACGATGTCGTCCGTCGAGATGAGTCCCTGGAGCGTTGTGTTGTCTTTCTCGTTTTTCCCGACGATTACCTTCGTTCGTTCATTCAAGCGAAAATGGCGTCCCGCCTTGAGCAGTTCGATATCCTTCACCCGATAATCAGGCTTGAATTTGAAGAGATCTTTAAGGCGCTTGGAAAACATCGGGTCGGTGAGCAGGCACCCTCCTGCGGGGTTGCTGTATTCGGTGATGCCGAACGACTCTGCAAGTTCCATCTGTCTCTTTCGACCCCGCCCCTGAATGTCGAGCAGCCGGCTACGGTCGATCAGTCCGTCCCTTTCAGGGGTGGTCTCCGGAAGCAGTCTGGCGCTGAGCGGCCTGACGATCACATCGCCGTAACCGGAGTACTTGCCGACCACTTGCAGAGATTGTCTCGTCTGCGACATGGGACGTTGACCGAGAACCTCGCCGGTGATTAGAAAAGAGGCGTCGAGTTCCGGCATCTTCCCGCCCGCGATCCGGAGCATAAGGGCGTGACAGTCGATGCAGGGGTTCATATTGCGACCGAACCCGTAGCGCGGCGCCCTGAGCATCGTCAGGTGCGCTTCTGTGATGTCAACCACCTCCAGATGAACGCCTGTTTGATGCGCAGCGGTTATGGCCTTTTCGGGTCCGAAGAAGGGGGTGACGAAGGTCATTCCGATGACATCGATCCCCTGCTGTTGAACGACCTTGACCGCAAGCGTGCTGTCGAGTCCGCCGGAGAAAAGGGCGATGGCTTTGATGGTCATGAATCCGGTTCCCGTTGAAGTCAATAACGTCGAGGCTGTTTCGAGCGCTCATTAAGAGATGAGGGCCGCAGCGGGAATTCCGCCGCGGCCCTCATAACAAAAAGAAACGATGATATCAGCCCCAACCTGCTTTTGAGAGGCTGGGGCAAGGGGGGCTTACTCGAGGATAATCAAAACCTGGTTGGCATCCACCTTGTCCCCTTCGGCAACCTTGATTTCGGCAACCTTTCCATCCGCGGGGGCACAGATCGGATTTTCCATCTTCATAGCTTCCAGGATCAACAACTCATCGTCCATCTTTACCTCGTCTCCCACTTTCACCAGGATTTCGGATACGGTTCCCGGCATAAGAGCAGTTACTTCAGCACTCATCAGATTACCCTCCTTGCTTATTTGATTAATGATATAAGGTTATTTGTCTTGTTATTTATTTAGCCAGCGGTCTTCGGGACAGCAATCGATGCTTAAGCGTCGTTACCCGATGCGAAAACCCTATATATCAGGACAACGGTGAAATTTTCAATCAATTCCTTCGGCATATTGTCGGGAGGTTTTTCAACCCCGAACCCCGAACGTCTAGACCCTGCTGTTGTACTCCAGGAACTGCATCGAAAACGTCGCGCGTCCCTGCGTGGCGGATCGCAGATCGGTCGAGTAGCCGAACATCCGCTCCAGGGGCACCTTGGCGCGGACCTCGCAGATGTGCCCCTTGTTGGCGATGTTCAGGATCTCTCCACGCCTGGCGTTGATGTCGCCGATGACCTCGCCGGTAAACTCGCTGGGGGCGATGATGTCCACCTTCATGATGGGTTCCAGAAGGATTGGATCGGCCTGGGAGCAGCCCTCTCGGAAGGTAGTTGAGGCGGCGATCTTGTAGCCCAGGTCGGACGACTCGCCCTCGCGCAGCGGTGCTTCTAAGAGGATGATCCGGACATCCTCGACGGGATAGCCGGACAACGGTCCGCTCAGGGTGGCCTCGCGAACGCCTTCGGTAATTGCGGTTCGGAAACTTTCCGGAAGGGCATCGGTCGGAATGCGATCGACAATCTCGATGCCTTCGCCTCTCGGTCGTGGTTCCAGGCGCAGCCGGACCTGGCCGAAGTGCTTCTTCTCGCCGAGTTCTTTCTCGAAACGCTTCTCGATATCCACAGCCTTGGCGATGGTTTCACGATAGACGACCCGAGGCTTGCCGACGTTGACGTGGACGTTGAATTCGCGAATCAACCGGTCGATCAGGATGTCCAGATGGAGTTCCCCCATGCCGGAGATGACCGTCTGAGCCGTCTCGTCTTCATATTTGACCTTGACCGTCGGGTCTTCCTCCATGAGCTTGGCAAGGGCATCGGTGAGCTTTTCCTGATCGGCAGGGGTCTTGGCCTCGATGGCTTGCGTAATCACGGGGTCTTTGAACTCGATCGCCTCCAGGAGAATCGGGTTTCCCTCAGCGCAGATTGTATCGCCTGTCGCGGTCTCCTTGAATCCCATCACGGCGACAATGGAGCCCGCGCCGGTTTGTTCGATGCGCTCCCGTTTGTTGGCGTGCATTTTCAGGAGGCGCGAGATCTTTTCCGGTTTCTTCTTGCCGGGGTTGTATACCTCATCTCCCACCTTGAGCTGGCCCGAATAGATCCGCACATAGGTTATTTTTCTGCCCTCGTCCATCATAACCTTAAAGGCGAGAGCACTGAGTGGATCCTTATCGGTGCTCTCGCGGTGTACCTCTGCGCCGGTCTGCGGATGGACGCCTGCAACAGGAGGCAGATCATCCGGTGCTGGCAGGTAATTGACCACGGCATCGAGAATTGGCTGAACCCCTTTGTTGCGAAGGGCCGAACCGCACAGCACGGGAACGATCTGAAGCGAAACGGTCAGCTTGCGGATCGCCGCATGGAGGTCGCTTGCCGGAATCTCTGTACCGTTCAGGTAGGGGTCCGCAATGGCATCGTCGAGATCGGCCAACGAGGCGATCAAGTGATCGCGTGCCTCTTCCGTCTCCGTCTGCATCTCCTGCGGGACCGTGTCTTCGGTGAAAGAGACACCCAGCGTTTTTTCATCCCAAGTGATTAGTTTCCGGCCGATGAGATCGATCACGCCCCTGAAACCGTCCGCCTGTCCCCAAGGGATCTGAACGGGCAGCGGTAGGGAATTGAAGCGTTCCTTCATCATAGCAACGGCCCCTGCGAAATCGGCTCCGATACGGTCCATCTTGTTGATGAAGGCGATCTTGGGGACGCCGTACTTATCGGCCTGATGCCAAACTGTTTCTGATTGGGGTTCGACGCCTTCGACGGCGCTGAAGACGACCACCGCGCCGTCGAGCACGCGCAGACTACGCTCGACTTCGATGGTGAAATCGACGTGGCCGGGCGTGTCGATGATGTTGATCTCGTGATTCTTCCAGCTGCACGTCGTGACCGCCGAGGTGATCGTGATGCCCCGCTCCTGTTCCTGCGGCATCCAGTCCATAACGGCCGCGCCGTCGTGCACCTCGCCCATCCGATGGGTCTTGCCAGTATAATAAAGGATTCTTTCAGAAACGGTTGTTTTGCCGGCATCGATATGCGCGACAATGCCGATATTGCGTGTTTTGGATAGTTTTGTCTTCGGAGCCATTATGAGTTCAAACCCGTATCAGTGCTTATTGACCGGAGGGTTTCCGGACGATTTCTTTGTTGAAGGTGAAGGCCTTGGTCAGATCCATGTGGCCTTTCAATGTCTCGCGGTCTTTCCCCTGAACGAGGATCTTGACCCGTTGGATGGCAGGCAGGTTGGTCGTCAGGCTGTTGGTGAGCGAATAGATGGTCGCTATTTCGCTGGCGCTGCCTCCGGGATGCCTACTGATCAGGTCGGCGTTAAAATCGACAAAAGCGGTTCCATGATCGACCTGCACGTTAAGCAGTCGGGCGTTTTCAGGCAGGGTCCGGATCAGTTCGGACTGCGGACCGTCAATCAGGGCCTTCACGATTTCCGCAGCCTGCAGCTTGATACCCGCCGGTTTTGGAATGAGCCGCTTTTCAGGCATCAGGAAGCGTTCATTGGTATCGGAAAAGAATAACGTCACCTGATGGCTTTGAATTTTACCGAGGTGGCCTTCCCGGTCTGGCCCGGGGGAGTTCAGAAAGTCGGAGATCGTTGAAAACAGGAAAAGAAAAGAGGCCAGGCCGATCGCTCCCATTAGGAACAGCCAAAACAGGCGCACCTTCTTTTTTCGCTTCTTGACCTTGGATTCAGAGGCCCTCGTCTTTTTCTTTGTCGCCATAATCGTTGAGCCCCGTTAGTCTTCGTCTATCAGTGATTGGATCGTCGTGGTCTTTATTTTTTTCTTCTTTTTCTTGTGCTTCTTTTTCGCAACAGCGCTCTGATCGTCGGTCGTCTCTTTTTCCTTCTTGATGATCTCAACCGGCGCCGGCGTGGCAGTGTCCACTGCAGAAGTGGCAGGTTTCTTCGGCTCAATAATTTTCGGCTCGACGGTTTTCGGCGTTTCCCGATTGATCTGATCGATGGCCTCTTGAGCCTTCGCCTGCAGCGGGGTGTTGGGCGCCTTTTCAACCACGGTACGGAACGCCTTGAGAGCCTCTTCGCGGTTGTTTTTGAGTTGATAGGCCTTCCCCAGCCAATAGTGGGCCTCAAAGGCGTCGGGCATGATTTTCTGCACATCCCTGAAATAGGGGATCGCCTTGTCAGCGTCACCCTTGGTCATCAGGGCGCGCCCCGCGTTAATTTCAAAAGTCGCGCGGTTGACGACATTGATGTCCAGCCGGGCGGCTTCGGCATAAGCGGCCGCTGAGGCATCGTAGTTTCCCATTTTGTAATAGGTTCCCCCGAGGTTGTTCCAGGCATAGGAAGGGGTTTCGTACAGGACGTTTGTTGCCGCCTTTTTAAAACAGGCGACAGCCTTTTCGTATTGGCCGCCGTTGTCATAGATCAGACCGAGGTAGTTGTATGCGTCTGCGTAATCCGCCTTGAGCGCGATGGCCCGCTCCATCTCGCCCATCGCCTCTTTGGTCATCCCCCTGGCGTGATAGATGACGCCCATGTAGTAATGAACGCTCGGATCCGAGGGATTGAGCTTCTCGGCCTTCATGAGTTCCTGCATGGCGAGGGGGTATTGTTTTGTTTCCATATAGGCGAGGCCTGCATTGAGATGGACGCCGGATACCTTCGGGTCGCCGCAACCGCCAAGCGACAGGCACACCAGGACCCATGCGGCGAACAGCGTGACGCCCTTGGTCAAGGCTGTCGGGTTTGACAACTGCTGCAGGAAAAGGCTACTTCTTTTTTCTGCTGCCATTGATCCACCAGTCCCCTTTGTCTTTAAACCACCACTGCGAGGAATCGGTTTTTAGAACGGTTTCTACCATGGCCTTGGCAGTCTCCGTGGAGAGCCGCTGTTTGGCGAATCCGATCCACTCCTGACTATACTTATTCCCCAGATCGCCGTATTCCTTCAACTGGAAGATCAGTGCGAGCTGATCGGCGTCATGCGCGATCAGCGCCTCGCGGGTCTTCTTCTCGTTGAACTCATCGATGGCGCCGCGAATATCGTCACCAAAAAAGAGGGTGGCGGTCAGTTCTTCGACAGCCTTGGCCTCATCCACCGTGACGTATTTTTTGTTGACGTAATTCATGTCTCCCGTTCGCGCTTCAGGCAGATCATGGACGAGGCACATCTTGAGAACGCGGGATTCATCCACGTCCTTCTCCAGCTTGCAGAGGGTATAGCCGATGAAAATCGTCCGCAGAATATGCTCTGCAACAGATTCGCAGCCAGAGCCGAGAAACTGAAAGCCGGTGCGGGGTGTCTTTTGCAGCATCCCGACCTCGAAGATAAAGTTGACGAGGTTTTCCATGGCTATCCGTCCGATGAGCGTTTGAGGGCGGAGACTCTGTTTTTCATCATATCCGACAATTTTTTCATCTCGAGTTGCAGTGACGCGATACCGTCCGGTTTGAGCACAATCAATCGATCCAGACGTTCCCGCCAATGATCGATCACGGCAATCTCGTTTTCTCTGAGTTTCTGTTCGACTTTCTGCTGATAGGCCCTGAGAAAGGCTTCGTCTTGTGATGACATGGTTCCATGCTCCGGCCTTTGTGAGGCGCTCTTGAATTCGTTCATTCGGGTATTGAAGATCCCTCAGAGAAAGCTTCGGAGAATCTCCGATACCCGAATATCAAAGTGTTCAACATGATGCGCTCGCTTTGCCCCGCAGCAAGCTGCGAGTCATACGCTCGCTACCGGATTGAAGATTTCCCGGCGCAAGCGCCGGCTAATCTCCGATCCCTAAGGAAAAAGTTTAAACATAATGCGCTCGTTTTGCCCCGCAGCAAGCTGCGAGACATGCACTCGCTACCGGATTCATATCAGTATTTCCGATTCATTTCAAATCTATTCATGAAATACTGTACCGCCAGAAAACAGGTATGAAGCGTTTCCGGTGGTGTCTGTCCGATCGGCTTTACGATCTAAAAATTTTGCGGTTTTTCCAATAGTTGTTAGATACTTGTAGCGAAAAAACAGAAAAATAGTTCTTGACAAGCGTATAAATATATTTTAGTTTCGCCTCAATTTAGCACGCATTTCTAAAAAGGAGGTGAGTTCGAAATGAAGAAGGTATTGGCTTTGGTTCTTTCCCTGGTGCTCGTAGTGGCGTTCACGTTCGCAGTGGTGGGATGCAAAAAGGAAGCTCCGGCTCCGGCCCCTGAAGCGGCTCCGGCCCCGGCTCCGGCCCCGGCTCCGGCCCCGGCCCCTGAAGCTCCTGCAGCTCCGGCTCCGGCCCCTGAGGCTCCTGCAGCTCCGGCTAAGTAAGAACACTGTAAGAAATCATGACGTCATAAACAACCGAGCATCCTTCGCTAGGATGCTCGGTTGTTTTTTGGCATGCCGTTGAAGACTCACCGGATCAAGCTCCGGCGAATCTCCGATTCCCTAGGAAGATGTTTAGTCCTGATTCGCTCGCTTACCCCGCGGCACGCCACGGGAAATGCGCTCGCTGAAGAATTCAACGCTGATGATCAGAGCAAAAATTGCAGATTCCCCGGAGCAACTTCCGGAGAATCTCCGATCCTTACCCTTAAGAAAGACGTACGGACAACAGGGGGCGCTCGCTTGTTTTGCAGCAAGCTGTGGGGAATGCGCTCGCTACCGGATTCCTGCCATAACGTTATTTGTCGTTCTATTTTTTCTTTCCCTTACTGCTTGTGCTCCCAAGGAAATCCAGATTTCAGAGCCGATCCCGGCGCCACGGCCGGTCAAAGTGGCCGTCGTTCTTGGAGCGGGCGCAGCCAAAGGCTTTGCACATATCGGTGTTCTTAAGGTTCTCGAAGCGAATCACATCCCCGTTCACATGGTAGTCGGAACAAGTGTTGGAAGCTTTATTGGAAGCCTTTATGCTTACGGTCTGAACGCCTATCAACTTCAGCAACTCGCTTTCGGGATCGAAAAAGGGGACGTTGTGGATCTGGCCCTGCCGGACAACGGGTTTGTAAAGGGCGAACGCCTCGAGCGCTTCGTCAATCGCGTGCTTCGCAATACACCGATTGAAAAACTGAAAACGCCTTTCTTTGCCGTGGCGACAGATCTCCAGAAGGGAGAGGAAGTTGTTTTCGGTTCGGGCAATGCAGGGGCTGCGGTTCGCGCGAGTTGTTCGGTGCCGGGGGTATTTCAGCCGGCGCGGATTGCCAACCGTCTCTATGTCGATGGCGGCGTGGTCAGTCCCGTGGCAGTCAATGCGGCGCTGAAACAGGGTGCCGATTTTGTGATTGCCGTAGATATTTCAGCCCCCATGGAGGATGCGCCGCCTGCCGGCACGATCGACACGATTCTTCAATCCATCGATATCATGTACGCCATCATTGCCGGTGTTCAGATCAGCAAGGCGGATATGGTCATCCGTCCGAACACCAAGGGAATTGCATCGGGGGACTTTTCCAAAAAACACGAAGCGATTCTTGAAGGCGAGAGGGCGGCGACCACCGCACTGCCGGAATTGCTGACGAAAATCGGCCGGCTTCGCGCCGAGGGCCGTCTGCCCTAAGACCTCCACCGCCACCATAGCGGTATTTGTCTGGCAACGCGCCGGTCTTTCGCAACGAACGAAACCAGAAATCTTCAGGGGGCCGGACATGTCGCGCACTGACCGCTAAAACCATTACAACTAAATGATTTCATGAATATTTTCTCTTCATGAGACCATCTTCAACCTTGACAAACCCGATAGACCGATTTATAAAATACTTATGTTTTGCGGGTTTCGGCCCCGATCATTTTCCCTGTCAAGCGGTTTGACGCTCCGTGTGGCTTTATTCGTAAGAACATGAGGCAGGCGCATAGTCCTTCAAGGCCGCAGCTTGATATGATCGAATCAAAACGGAGGTGCAACATGTCTCGAGAAGAAAACATCGGCTTTCTAAAGGGTATCCTGGTAGGCGGGCTAATCGGTGCAGCGCTTGGGATTCTCTTTGCGCCCAAAAGCGGCAAGGAGACGCGTGAAAAGATCGCCCAGAAATCTGGAGAATTTTTCTCCAAGGCCAAGGACGAGATCGAACGCGGCCTTGAAAAAAGCAAGGACGCATATGAATCCATGATGGCGAGCGTCAAGGAGTGTCGGGAAGAGCTTCAAGGCAAGGTGGCATCCGGTAAAGAGAAGCTGGAAGAAGGCAAGGGGCGTTTGATGAAGGCTGTGGAAGCGGGGATCGATGCCTATAAAGAGGAAAAAGAAAAGTAGCATTCCTGCGAACCGTGCCAAAGGGGATGACGCATGAACTGGGAAATAAGCTTGGCCATCATCAGTTTTTCTTTTCTCGTGTTGGCCGCGATGATTGTCCTGACACTGATGCAGATTATCCGAACGGCTAAGAGCGTTGAATCGACGTTGCAGACAGTGAATGGCCGTCTTCCGGATATTCTCGCCGACTTGCATGAGATTATTAAAAATCTTCGTTACATATCAGTCGTGCTGCGTGGTCGGGTTGAGGAGTTGACGGCAGCCCTGGAGAAAATTCAGGGGTTGATTCGTTTTGTCGATGTCTTGAAGCCGAGTATCGATACGCCGGGCCTCAAGATTTTTAGGACGATCAAGGCCGTCACAAAGGGCGTCGGGATTTTCCTGTCGGTGTTGAAGGAAAAGGAACAGCCCTCGACCCGGGAAGCGGAACCGGATGCGGAAGAAGTCACTGGCGCGTGAGCATCTCATGCTGTGTTCGCCGTTACGCCGCCGCTGGCGGGGCCGCTGAACGTCTGTCCCAGGAACCGGAGGTTTTTCGGGACGTGATACGAAGAACCTTTTATGCAATCCCCGATTCTGTCGGGGATTTATATTTTATGGGAAAAGAGTCGCAATGGAACGTGTAACATGTGAACCGGCGCATGCCGGCAATAATACGAACGGCAACTTGATGCGGCTGGTAGAGATCCTCCGCAGATTGCGCGATCCGCAAGAGGGTTGTCCCTGGGATATCCGGCAGGAGAAAAAGGATCTGTGCCGGTATATCATTGAGGAGGCCTACGAGCTCGTCGAGTCGATCGATCGCGAGGATCCGGCGCATCAGCAGGAAGAGCTGGGGGACCTGCTTTTCCAGATTCTATTTCTGGTCCGCATTGCAGAGGAGAAGGAGGAGTTTACGCTTTCCGATGTTCTGACAGGGATTGCTGAAAAAATGATCCGGCGCCACCCGCATGTCTTTGCCGGCGAGAAGGTTCGAACCGTCGGCGAGGTCAAGGACAACTGGGAGCGCATCAAACGGGAGGTTGAGCAGAAAAAACCGTCTGAAGGGCGTTTCACCAGTATTGCGCGCTCACTGCCGGCGTTGATGCGGGCGCAGAAGATCGGCAGCAAGGCGGCTGGCGTGGGATTCGATTGGTCCGAGGCGGCTGGTGTCATTGTCAAGCTCGAAGAGGAAATCAGTGAACTCAAGGAAGCATTGCAACGGGGAGAAAAGGTGCAGATCCGCGAAGAGATTGGCGACCTGTTGTTCTCTGTCGTGAACCTGTCGCGATTGGCTGGCGTCCAGGCCGAAGAGGCCCTGAGAGGCTGCAATGAAAAATTCATTCGGCGCTTCTCTTTTGTGGAAGAGCGACTGAAGGCGGAAGGCAGATCGGTGGAGTCCACGAGCCTGGAAGAAATGGACCGCCTGTGGGAAGAGGCGAAGAGAAAAGAAAAGGGTAACGAGTAACAGGTGACGAGTAACAAGTATGTTGTTGGAAGAGTTTGACTACGATCTGGATCCGGCGCTGATTGCCCAGCATCCTTGCGATCGGCGGGATCACGCGCGGATGCTGCGCGTGGATCGCGCCACGGGGGATTTGAAAAACGAATTTTTTTATGAGCTGCCACGCCTGCTGAAAAAAGGCGATGTGGTTGTTATCAATGATTCCCGGGTAGTACCCGCGAGATTATACGGACGCAAGGCGTCCGGCAGTCTCCTGGAGATCCTGTTGCTTTCCGATCGCGGAAGTGCACAGTGGGAGGCCCTTCTCAGGCCGGGGAAACGTGTGCGCGTCGGAACCACCATTTTCTTCGAGGACGGCTCGGAGGCGGAGGTCTTAGAGCGGGTTACGGACAAGAAGTGGCTGCTGCATTTCCGCACGGAGGGCGATTTTACAGCTTTCCTGGATCGCTACGGCCGACCGCCGCTTCCCCCTTACATCAAGCGCCGCGCACAGGATGAGAATCGGGTGGAGGATTTGGCGAGGTATCAGACGGTCTATGCCAAGACCCCCGGGTCGATCGCTGCGCCGACGGCGGGGCTTCACTTTTCCGACGAAATTCTCTCTTCGCTCATAGCCGCGGGCATTCCATGCGTGCGCGTGACGCTGCATGTGGGGCTTGGCACCTTTCTGCCGATTGAAACGGAGATGGTTGAAGACCATCGCATGCATGAAGAATACTTCGAGATCGGAGCGGAGGCTGCGGAAGCCATCAACTCGGCGTCACGTGTGATCGCCGTCGGGACGACCTCGACCCGGACGATTGAAAGTGCGGCCGACGAGCGGGGCAGGATCCAGCCCGCCTCAGCCTATACCGGGCTCTATATCTATCCGGGATACCGGTTTAAGCGGGTCGGCGGCCTCATTACGAATTTTCATCTCCCCAAGTCGTCGCTGCTGCTCCTGGTGTCGGCTTTTGCGGGTCAGACATGCATACGGGATGCTTACGCAAAGGCGATGACAGAGCGGTATCGGTTTTATAGCTATGGGGATTGTATGCTCATCTTGTAAGCCACCCCCAAAGGCCCACCTGCTGCGCCTGTCCTCGCGCAGGTGGGGATTGTGCTCCGCTCCCCGGTCCTCCCCGATTACTACCTCGGGACAAGTGCGGCGCCTTGCATCTGAACCTTTTTGGGGCGGCCTGTCCTCTGGAAGAACAACTGAAAAAATGGGGTTTCTTAAAAAAGGCATAACCGAGTCTTCAAGCGCCTTAACGCCTTTGAACCCTGAGGATAATTCATGTTCAAACTCATCAAGAAAGATTTGCAGAGCCAGGCCCGGCTGGGCGTGATTTCGACCCTGCACGGCGAGATCTGCACGCCGGCCTTTATGCCCGTCGGCACACAGGGAACGGTCAAGGGGCTCATGCCGGAGACGGTCCGGGAACTGGGGGCTCAGATTATCCTCGGCAACACCTATCACCTCTATCTTCGTCCCGGTCACGAGTTGATCCGGCGCTTAGGGGGGCTGCACCGCTTCATGAACTGGGACGGGCCCATCCTGACCGACAGCGGCGGCTTCCAGGTCTTTAGTCTTGGCGCCCTGCGAAAGATCACGGAGGAGGGCGTGGCGTTTCAGTCGCACATTGACGGGTCGCGCCACCTGCTTACGCCAGAGTCATCCATTGCGATTCAGGAAGCGCTCGGTTCGGATATCGTTATGTGTTTCGACGAGTGCACGCCCTTTCCGGCGGATTATGACTATGCCGAACAGTCGCTTGCACTGACGCTGCGCTGGGCCGAGCGCTCGAAAGCGGCGAAAAAGGACAACGGCCAGGCTCTGTTCGGGATTGTGCAGGGTGGTGTGTATCCCGATCTCCGGAAAAGGTCGATCGAAGAACTCGTCAAGATCGGCTTCGACGGTTATGCCTTGGGCGGTCTCAGTGTCGGCGAACCAATCGAAAAGATGCTGGACATTGTCGCGGAGCATGCGCCGCTTTTGCCCGAGCAGTCGCCCCGCTACCTGATGGGGGTGGGAACGCCCCAGGACTTGCTCAACTGTGTCGAAAGGGGCGTTGATATGTTCGATTGCGTCATCCCGACGAGATGCGCAAGAAACGGATTATTATTTACAAATGCTGGAAAGATTGTTATAAAAAACGCCATTTATCGTGAGGATGACCGTCCGCTCGATCCCGATTGCGACTGCTACACCTGTCGACACTATTCGAGGGCGTATCTTCGCCATCTGTACGTTGCAAAAGAGATTCTCGCGATGGTGTTGAACACCATCCACAACATCCGTCACTACATGATGCTGATGGAGCGAATCAGGACCGCTATTCGGGAAGATCGTTTTAGCGCATTGAAGAGAGATTATGAAGAGCGGACATGCCAAAACGGCGGGACCCGTTCGCAAGAGGAGGGAGACTAGATGGATTTGGCATATGCAATGGGACAGGCGGGTGGTAAGGCACAGCAGGGAGGCGGTGATTGGAACTTCCTGATCATGATGGGGATTGTTTTTGTGATCTTTTATTTTCTCCTGATCCGTCCCCAGCAGAAGAAGCAAAAAGAGCTCAAAGAGATGCTCGCGAATATCAAACACGGCGATACCGTGGTGACCAGCGGCGGCCTGTATGGCAAGGTCGTGGGATTAACCGATACCGTGGCGACCCTTGAGATTGCCGACAAGGTCAACATCAAGGTATCGCGCGGTCATATTGCCGCCGTATCGTCAAAACCGGAATAACCGTCAAGCCGGCCTGCGATAACAGATGGCAGTCTGGCGTCATATTTTAGAATTCGTAAAGATTGAAAGGGGCACTTAATGTTTAAGGATCTCAAATTTCGAACTTTGATCACAGCCGTCATTGTCGGCGTCTGCCTCCTGTTTTTATTGCCGACCCTCCTCCCTGAAATTCCGGAGGAATTAAAGGCATTTTTACCCAAGGAAAAGATCAAGCTGGGGCTCGATCTTCAGGGCGGGATGAATCTTGTGCTGGAGGTCGAAACGGACAAGGCCCTGGACGGCGTTGCTGAACGGACGCTCAATGACCTCAAGGAGGCCATGATTGCCGCGAAGATACGCTTCAGGGATCTGGAAAAGACAAAGGATGCAACGATCTCTCTGGAGCTGGCGAACAAGGAATCGGTCGATGCCTTCGAGAAGCTGGTCCACGACAGTTATCCGGATTTTGAGGAGAAGCCTTCGGAAGTCAATGACGAGCGTACGAAGGTCGTTCTGAAGATCAAAGACAAGGTTGCCGCCCATATGAAGAAGGCAGCCGTCGAGCAGAGTCTCGAGACGATCCGCAACCGGATCGACCAGTATGGCGTGTCGGAACCCGAGATCATTCCTCAGGGTGACGATCGCATCATGATCCAGTTGCCCGGTATTAAAGATCCCCGCAGAGCAGTGAATCTGATCGGCCGGACGGCCCTCCTGGAGTTCAAGCTTGTCGATGACGACAACAGCCTCGAAGAAGCCCTGAAGGGCAATGTGCCCCCGGGTGATGTCGTTCTGTATGGTTCTGCCGGGCCGGGTGCGTCCGAGGGCGCAGAGCGGGTCAAGGCGCCGTATCTGCTGAAGGCCAAGACCCTCTTGACGGGCGCCGCCATTCAGAAAGCCGAGGTCCAGATCGGCGACCGTTACGGTCAGCCCCATGTCTCCATTACCCTCAATTCGCAGGGCGCGAAGGATTTCGATCGCATTACCGGAGACAACATCGGTAAGAAACTGGCCATCGTCCTCGATGATTCCGTTTATTCGGCGCCGGTCATTAAGGATCGGATTTCCGGCGGCAGTGCTCAGATCACCGGACGATTCACGGATGAAGAGGCACGGGATCTGGCGATTGTGCTGAGAGCTGGTGCGCTGCCTGCGCCCGTCAAGATTCTGGAACAAGTGACCATCGGACCATCGCTCGGTCAGGACTCCATCGAAAAGGGGATTCTGTCCGTGCTTATCGGATTTACCTTCGTTGTCCTCTTCATGGTTGTCTATTACAAGTGGTCCGGGCTGGTGGCGAACATGGCGTTGTTTCTCAATGTCATCCTGACGCTCGGGACGCTGGCCTTGTTCAAAGCGACCCTGACGCTGCCCGGTCTTGCCGGTATCGTGCTGACGATCGGTATGGCCGTCGATGCCAACGTTCTGATCTTTGAAAGAACCCGTGAGGAGATCAGAGGGGGCAAGACGCCGCGCGCTGCTGTCGAAGCCGGCTATGGACGCGCCTTCCTGACGATTCTCGATACCCATGTGACAACCCTGATTGCGGCCTTGTTTCTGTTCCAATTCGGCACAGGGCCGGTGAAGGGCTTTGCCGTGACGCTGACGATCGGATTGGTCTTCAGCATCTTTACGGCGGTCTTTGTCACGAGGATCATTTTCGATTATTTCATCTGGAACAAGAAAATCAAGGCAATCAGCATATAAGGGGACGTATTCATGGAATTGATCAAACCAGGCATCAATATCAACTTCGTCGGGAGGATGAGACAGTTTTTCTATTTCTCCATTACATTAACGATTGCCAGCATTCTGTTCCTCATTCTGAGAGGCGGACCGAATCTGGGGATCGACTTTGCGGGTGGCACCTCGCTGCAGATTCAGTTCAAGCAGCCGACCACGGTGGACAAGATCAGATCGTCACTCGACGCCATTAAATTGGGAGAGAGCGTGATTCAGCAGGTCGGCGCCAAGGAAAAAAATGAGTTTCTCGTCCGCATGCAGGTGACCAACCACGACCTGAAAGCATTCACAGAAAAGATCGATCAGACGTTGACGGCGACTTACGGCAAGGACAGCTTCGATGTGCGCAAGGCAGAGGTGGTCGGTCCGAAGGCCGGCAAAGACCTGAGCCGCAAGGGCCTGCTGGCTGTGTGCTTTTCATTTGTCGGGATGCTTATCTATATCACGGTGCGCTATGAATTCCGTTATGCGCTCGGGGGTATTATCGCATTGATTCACGACGTTATTGTGACCGTGGGTGTTTTCACCCTGATGGGTCGGGAGTTTACCCTGACGGTTATTGCGGCGCTTCTGACGATCATCGGTTTCTCGATCAACGACACGGTCGTTATCTTCGACCGGATCCGGGAGAATGTCCGCAAGGGCGGCAAGAAGAGTCTCGGCGAGATTATGAATGCAAGTATCAATCAGACCCTGAGCCGGACCATCCTGACGTCTCTCACAGTGCTGCTGGTTCTGATTGCGCTCTTCTTTTTCGGCGGCGAGGTGCTACACGACTTTACCGTGACGCTTCTGATCGGTGTAGTCTTCGGAACCTACTCATCGGTCTTTATTGCAAGTCCGCTGGTGCTCGTTTGGGAAACATACCGGGAAGCCGGGAAGAAAAAGGCAAAATCAACCGCAAGATAAGGAGAGGTCCTTGCCCCCATTTGAAGTGGTGGGATTAACCGCCTTCATGTTGGTGCTTTTCCTGGGACTCTATTCCACGCTGTTCGGTTTTCCCGGGACGGTGGTGATTGTGGTGGCGACACTGGTGTATGCCTGCGTCAACGGATTTCATACCATCGGCCTCAAGGTGCTCCTGGGATTGGTCGTGTTGTCGGTTCTGGCGGAGACACTTGAATTTTTCATGGGGATGATTGGCGCCTGGAAGTTCACGCTGACGCACAAAAGCGCGGTTGGCGCCGTTGTTGGCGGATTCGCGGGCGTTTTTCTGATGACGCCGCTGATGAAAGGCCTCGGCGTGCTGATCGGCATGCTATTCGGCAGCCTTGTCGGACTGATCGTTGTCGCGGTCTTCTGGGAAGGCCGGATCAAGCCGGTTGCTCGTCCGAATACTCGGGCGATGCTTTACGGCATTGCAGGGATTCTCGCCAAGGGTAGCCTGACACTGGTTATGGTAGTCATGATCCTGTCGTCCATTTATTCATAACGGGGCGCGTGGGGGACTCTCTTTGAAACGACACGGGGCAGTCCGGGCAAGGGGATACTTGGAGATCGTGATCGCAGCCCTGCTGCTGGCGGTTGTCCTGCGGGCCTTTGTCTTCCAGGCCTTCAAAATTCCCTCCGGCTCGATGCTTCCGACGTTGCAGGTCGGGGACCAGATCGTGGTCAGCAAGTTCTGTTACGGGATCAAGCTGCCCTTTGTGATGAAGACCCTGGTGCCGATTGGCAAACCCGCTAGAAGCGATATTGTCGTGTTTGCCTCTCCCAAGGATCCGGATAAGGATTATGTCAAGCGGGTGATCGGACTGCCAGGGGACGTCATAGAGATTCGCAACAAACGGCTATATCTCAACGGGGCCGTTTTTTCCGATCCAAACGGTTTCCACATCGATCCCTTAATGATTCCCGGCGCCATTCAACCTCGGGATAATTTTGGTCCGGTAAAGGTGCCGTCAGGCATGGTCTTCGTGATGGGGGATAATCGGGATTACAGTATCGACAGTCGCTTCTGGGGCTGTATTGAGGTCGAGGCGCTGATGGGAAAGGCAGTTGGGATCTTTTTTTCCTGGGATACCGACCGGCACGCCGTTCGCTGGAGTCGAATCGGCCATATATTTCGTTAGTAAGGATGAATCATGAGCAAACAGGTTGTGCAGAAATCGAAAACCAGGGAATACGTTGAGGCCATTGTTGTCGCCGTCGTAATCGCCCTTTTCATCCGGACGTTCGTCATTCAGGCCTTCAAGATCCCCTCCGGTTCCATGAAGCCGACGCTTCAGATCGGAGATCATATCCTCGTCAATAAATTCATTTACGGAATCAAGCTCCCCCTCTTTCGCAACACCTTGATTCCGGTGAGCGAGCCGAAGCGGGAGGATATGGTCGTTTTCATCTTTCCGAAGGATCGCTCCAAGGACTTCATCAAGCGGGTGATCGGGGTTGCGGGAGACACCATCGAGATGAAGAACAAAAAGCTCTTCCTCAACGGCCAACCCTACAAGGACTCCTACGGGGTTTACTCGGACAGCGTCATCTATCCGGCGACGGATCAACCGCGGGACAATTTCGGCCCGGTTACCGTTCCGAAGGGTCACGTCTTTGTCATGGGGGATAACCGCGACTACAGCTTCGACAGTCGCTTCTGGGGATTCGTCGATCTGAAGGACGTTCAGGGCAAGGCCGTTATTATTTATCTGTCCTGGGACGGCGAGAACTCGACCATTCGCTGGAACAGGCTGGGACACCTCCTGAAATAAGGTTTTTTTCTTGACATCTGAAAGTGGAAGTGTTTTTATCTGGCACACGCTTCGGGCGGATGTGTGTGCCGAAGAACCCTTTAATGTAATCCGGAGAGATTGAAAGGGCCGAAAACATGACAGTGTTCAGCATGAAATAGTCGATAAGGTCTTCCCATAGGGAAGGCCTTTTTTTTTGCCTGTTTAGGTTTTAGGTGGAGAGCCGTTATGCAAAATGAAAAAGTCGTGATCGACGCGGAAGGGATGGATCGGGCGCTGACCCGGATTGCATACGAGATTCTGGAAAAGAACAAGGGGAGCGAAAACACTGTTCTGATTGGTATCCGGACCGGAGGGGTTTTCCTGGCGAAACGGCTCTGCGAAAAAATCGAAAAGATCGAGGGGAAGCCGGTGCCGGTGGGAATCCTGGATATCACGCTTTACCGCGACGATCTGGGCAAGACGAGAGAGAAGCCCCTGCTGGGCATCACCGATATCCCCTTTTCACTTGACGACAAGAAAGTGGTGTTGGTCGATGATGTCCTCTTTACGGGCAGGACCGTGCGCGCGGCGTTGGACGGCCTGATCGACTTCGGGCGTCCCAAGCGCGTGCAGTTGGCGGTGCTGGTGGATCGAGGGCACCGTGAACTTCCCATCCGCGCGGACTTTGTCGGGAAGAATCTTCCGTCGTCTCTCTGGGAAGCCGTCAGCGTTCGCTTGACGGAGACCGTGGGGGTCGACGAGGTCGTGGTCGAACGGGAATAGCGAGGGTGGATGCATGCAGTTCACGAGAAAAGACCTACTGGGAATCAAGGACCTGAGCGCCGACGAGATCAATCTTATTCTGGATACCGCCGAGTCGTTCCGGGAGGTTTCCGAACGGGAGATCAAAAAGGTGCCGACCCTGAGGGGCAAGACGGTTATCAACCTTTTCTACGAAGCCAGCACACGGACCCGCACGTCCTTTGAAATTGCCGCCAAGCGGCTGAGTGCGGACGCTGTGAATATTTCCGCGTCCACCAGCAGCGTGGTGAAAGGGGAGACGCTGATCGATACGGCCAAGAATCTCGAGGCGATGAGCCCTGATATCATTGTCATCCGTCACAGTGCCTCGGGCGCTCCACATCTGCTTGCCCGGATGGTCCGGCAGTCGATCATCAACGCCGGCGACGGCGCCCACGAACATCCGACACAGGCCCTGCTCGATATGATGACCATCCGGCAGAAGAAGGGCCGCATCGAGGGCCTCAAGGTGGCGATCATCGGGGATATCGCCCACAGCCGCGTCGCCCGGTCCAACATCTACGGGCTCCGAACGATGGGCGCCAGCGTTGCCGTCTGCGGACCGGCGATCATGATGCCGCGGGACATCGGGCAACTCGGGGTTGCGGTGCACTGCCGCGTCGAGGACGCCGTCCGGGACGCCGATATCGTCATGATGCTTCGCATTCAGATGGAGCGCAAAGCCGCCAGCGTCTTTCCGTCGATCCGGGAGTATGCCAAATTCTACGGGTTGGATCGTGAAAAGCTCAAGGGCGCATGCGCGGATGTTCTGGTCATGCACCCCGGACCGATCAACCGCGGCGTCGAAATATCTTCGGAGATTGCCGACGGTCCTTTCTCGGTGATTTTGGATCAGGTCTCCAACGGGGTGGCCGTCCGGATGGCGCTCTTATATATGCTGGCGGGAGGTCAATCATGAAACTCTTGATCAAAGGGGGACGGGTGATCGATCCCCTCCAGAATATCGACAAGACGGCAGATGTGCTGATTGAAGACGGCAAGATCGCCGAAATCGGCGATGCGCTGGCCGCGGGCGGTGCGGATGTCGAGATTCTGGAGGCGGCCGGAAATCTGGTCGTGCCCGGCCTCATCGATATGCACACCCATTTGCGAGAACCAGGCCAGGAGTATAAGGAGACCGTCCGGTCCGGAACGCTGGCGGCGGTTTGTGGCGGATTTACCTCGATTGCCGCCATGCCGAATACGAGTCCCGTCAACGACAATCGGTCGGTGACGGAGTTCATCCTGCGTCAGGCCGCCCTGGCCGGTTACGCCCATGTCTTTCCCGTCGCCTGTATCAGCAAAGGTCAAGAGGGCAAGATCCTCGCGGAGTTTGGCGAATTGAAGGAAGCCGGTGCCGTCGCCTTTTCCGATGACGGCAAGCCCGTTTCGAACAGCGGGCTGATGCGCAGCGCCCTGGAGTATGCGGCCTCTTTCAATATGCCGGTGATTTCCCACTGTGAAGATATGGCGCTGGCGGCGGACGGCCTGATGAACGAGGGGATCGTCGCAACGGTGCTCGGTTTGCGGGGGATCCCCCCTATCGCCGAGGAAGTGATGGTGGCACGCGATATCGAGATTGCGGGCTACACAGGCACGGCAGTTCATATCGCCCACGTGAGCACCGCCGGATCGGTCCGGCTGATCCGGGAGGGCAAGGCGCGCGGCTTGCGAGTGACGGCCGAAACGGCCCCGCACTACTTCACCCTGACCGACGAGTGCCTGACACAGTACGACACCAATCTCAAGATGAATCCGCCCTTGCGCGGTGCAAGCGATGTTGCGGCGATCAAAGAGGGCCTTCGCGACGGAACGATCGACGCCATCGCCAGCGATCATGCGCCCCACTCGACCATCGAAAAAGATGTTGAATTCGAATACGCCGCCAACGGAATTGTAGGGTTGGAGACCTCCCTCGGGCTGTCCCTGAAACTCGTGGAAGAGGGGATATTGACCCTTGAACAGATCATCCGGAAGATGAGCGTGAATCCGGCGGGGATTCTCAGGATTCGGAAGGGCACGCTAAGCCTTGGCGCAGACGCGGACGTCACCATCATCGATCTTGAAAAAAACTGGCAGGTTGATACGCACGCCTTTCGGTCGAAGAGTCACAATTCCCCCTTCCACGGCTGGACCCTCAAGGGCAAGGCCGTTGCGACGATTGTGGGAGGACGAATCAAGTACCGAGCGGCTGATGCAGCAGTGACAGGGAACAAGTAACGAGTAACAGGCGAAAAGCATCCGGTTGCAGGCCAGATGCAGTGCTCAAAGAAGTAAGGAAATTTGATTCTTCGCGAGACAATCACTTTTAGAGGGCTTTAGCAGGCTGTTGAAAAAGTCTTCAATGTTGTGTCATTGCGCCTGTCCCGATGCTGTAGCGGGGAGGAGCGTCAGCGACGTGGCAATCTCTAACCTATTGATTGCGTGAATAGGGGGATTGCTTCGCTTTGCTCCCCGACGACTACCTCGGGACAAGCGCAATGACGCGAAAAATAGTTTTTCAACAACCTGTTAGGGCCCGTAATACAAGGAGATCCAATGAACTACCAGACGCTCTTATACGAAACAAGAGGCGACATCGGCATCTTGACATACAACCGGCCGGAGTGCGCCAATGCCATGAACAGCACGATGGTGGAGGAACTGATCCAGTTCTGGGAGGCCCGGAAAGCCGATCCCAAGACGCGGGTGATCGTTACGACGGGCGCCGGCGACAAGGGGTTTTCCTCCGGCGCCGATTTGAGAGAAGCCGGGCAACAGCAGCAGGAGCAGATTTCCATCGACGCCTTCTTCTTCAATCAGTCCCGTTTTGCTTCTCTCTATCGCTTGATGCGGGAAGCGCCGCAGCCGATCATCGCCGCGGTCAATGGTCCGGCCTTGGGCGGTGGGCTGTCTCTCGCCCTCGCCGCGGATATCCGTCTGGCCTGCGAGCGAGCCTGGTTCTGCGCGCAGTATATCAATATCGGTCTGGGCGGAGCGGATATGGGATCGAGCTACTTTCTTTGGCGTCTCGTCGGCTGGGGCAAGGCAATCGAAATGGGTCTGACCGGCTGCAGGGTCGGGGCGGAGGAAGCCTACCGCATTGGCCTCATCAATCATGTCTATCCCGCGGATGCTCTGATGGATAAGGCGCTTGAAATGGCGGAGGTCATGGCCTCCAAGAGCCCGTCGGCGCTCTATCTCACCAAGGAGGCCTTCAATTCGGCCCTGAATGGCATTAGCATGGAAGATGCCATCAAGATGGAGAATCGCAATCAGGCCCTGCTGATGGGAACGCTCAACCCGAAGGTAAACAAACCCAAATAAGCATCGAGTTGTTTACCCTCGAACCCTTTTATTATGTCTCGACAGATCTACAAGACAGACGGCATTGTCCTGAGGTCCCTGGCCTACGGGGAGTCCGATCTCATCATGACCTTCCTCACCGAGGGCTTCGGCAAGCTCAAGGGAATCGCCAAGGGGGCCAGGCGCAGCAAGAAGCGCTTCGTCAACGCCCTCGATCTCTTTTCCCGTTCCGATATCGTCTTTTCCCGCAAGAGCACGGAGGGCCTCGCCTTCATCGATTCATGCGATGTCCGTGACCACTATGCCGGCATCCGCGAAGACCTGGAACGAACGCTGATCGCGACCTACTTCGTCGATCTGGTCGATCAGTTTTCCCCCGAGGGAAAGAAGGATTCCGCCCTCTATCAGGAGCTTCAGGATTTTCTCGGCCTGGTCGCCTCCGGCAAAAGTACCGAAACCCTGATCCGGATTTTCGAATTGCGCTTGCTCCGGCACGCAGGGTACGAGCCCGTTCTGGACCGGTGTCTTGCCTGTCACGTTGAAGTCCAAAAAATCACCACGCCGGTCTTCAGTATCCGCGAAGGCGGGATCTATTGCGAGAGCTGCGGCTTCGGGAAGCCGGAGACGCTGGCGGCTTCCTGCGGCACCTGCCGCACCCTTTTGATGGGCCGCGAGATGGACCTGCCCAAACTCAGCCGCCTCATCCTGACCGGTCAAGCGGAGACGGAAAGCCGGATGCTCCTCGTACGCTTCATTCACCACCTGCTGGGAAAGGAGTTGAAGTCGTTCAGGGTGTTAAACGAGATTAAGAGGCTCGGCTGTTGACGCAGAAATAACAGGTCGCAGGTCACGAGCTTTTCAAACCTATCAGACCTTCTGAACCAAGAGCCGGAAGAAGCACGGTAGAGGGCTTGTAGACCGCTGACAAAATGTTCAGTTTTTTTACCTATAAAGATTAAAAAATGAATTGCCGATGGTATCTGGAGAAATTGGTCTACTCAACGCAAATAGAAGGGGCATAGCCATGAATGAAGGATATACCGTCATGATAGTTGATGATTGTGAGATCATGAGGATTCTCACCCGGCACATCCTGGAAGAAGAAGGTTTTCGAGATATTGTCGAGCTGGAAGACGGTTGTTCAGCCTTGAAAATTTTAAAGGCTCAAAAGATTGATCTCGTTATTTCCGACTGGAACATGGTTGGCATGACAGGGATTGAACTTCTAACGGAAATTCGGGCAGATCAAAATATTGCAAAGACGCCATTTATCATGCTATCCGTTGAAAGTCTCGATGTCAGCATGGATGAAGCTTTTAAAAGAGGCGCCAACGATTTTGTTTCCAAACCCTTTACGCATAGCGAGCTTGCCGCCAGTATTGCTCGCGTTATTCGGCCATCAACTTGAACATTTCAGGAATAATCTATTATGAATGTCGATGTTATTAATGCTTTTTTGGAAAGCTCTATTCATGTATTGAGAACCATGGCATCCGTGGAGGCAACAGCCGGGAAACCCTATTTAAAAAAGGACAGACTCGCAAACGGTGATGTCTCCGGAATCATCACCTTCTCAGGGGATATGACGGGGTCGTTTGCACTCAGTTTTTCATCAGACTGCATTTTAAAAATTGCATCCAACATGCTGAAAGAAGAGAAAATTAAAATCGATCACTTGACCATGGACGCCGCGGGTGAACTGACAAACATGATTTCAGGCGATGCCAGAAAGCGTCTGCAAGGCAGAGGGTTCATAATAAAGGCCGGCATTCCCTCTATTTTGTCCGGAGAAAATCACGAAATCAGTCATGTCTTGGGGGGACCAAGCATTGCCATTCCCTTTACGACAGACTTTGGCGCATTGGTGGCTGATTTCAATATCCAACGAAAGAAATAGCTCTACCGCAGGCAAATCACGAACATCATGATTTTGATATGCTTTGAGTGGCGGCATCATAGCTCTTGAATCGTCATTGAAGACTCGCCGGAGCAAGCTCTGGTGAATCTCCGATCCCTGAGGAAAAGTTTAGACATGATTCGCTCGCTTACCCGGCGGCCTGCCTGTGTGTGATCGCGCGCAGACGGGAAAGCTGCGATAAATGAGCTCACCGCCGGATTGACAACGGCCAATCCAAAAAACTGTTCATTTAGTATGTCAACTCAAAGATTCCCCTTGACAATGTGTTCCAATCCCCATAATTAATTTACGCGATTGCAGTACAAAGACGTCAGGCTTTTGACGACGTTTTCTGTCTCTCTTGAGGAATGAACACGCCTGCCATCAGAGTACCAAAACCCGTTCCTCTTGACAAACATCCAATGACTACGCCAGCTCTGGCTATAGCGACCTCTTATGGATTATCCGATAGACAACCGATGGGTGTTGAAAAATATCGATCCTTGGGCTGCGCTTATCCTATGGATTACCTGACGCCTCCCCCCGAACGGAGTATCCGAGAGGAGAATATCAAAGACCTTGTAGGGTTGATGAAATCATACGGAATTAACGCTGTTGCGGGGAAACCGTTAAGGCGAAGGAAGCAAATTAGCCGAAGCTGCACTACAGACTGTCATTGACACCTATTCATCCGAGGCATTCGCTAAATTATAGACGGCGAAGATTCCTGTTACGGAAGCGGATTTGCTCAACGACCGGGTGCTGCCGTTCTTTGAACTGGAGGGCTCTGCTCACAGTCGGGACGGCAGCTTAATATTAATCATACATGTAAGAGGTTTTAATCCTGAGCTTTTTTATGTGATACCTAAGAGTTGATCGATTCATTCCCAAGAGCGCCGCCGCACCGCTGGGGCCGCTGATCTTTCCACCACATTTTTCGAGAGCATCAATAATCAGTTCTTTTTCTTGATTTTTGAGACTTACATTTAAGCAGCTGGGCCCCTTATGTATGATAGGTGCTTTCTCATTCAACTTTGGGAACCTGATCTTTGATTCTCCCATGATGACGGCCAGTTCGACCATGTTCGAAAGTTCACGAATGTTGCCAGGCCAAGAATAGTTCTTCAGTTTTTCCATCTCCGCCTCAGAAATACCGGTGAACTTTTTCGAGTTCTGGTTGCAGTAAAACTTGAAAAAGTGAGTCGCTAGCAGAGGAATATCCTCTGTTCTTTCCCTGAGAGGAGGGACATAGATTGGAAAAACATTCAACCGATAGAAGAGATCATTCCTGAATCTGCCGCCGGCGACCTCTACATCCAAGTATTTGTTGGTTGCCACGATCAGCCTAAAATTGGAGTGCAGTGTTTTTGTCCCTCCGACACGCTGGAATTCTTTTTCTTGGAGGATCCTGAGCAATCTGCTTTGGGTAGAGGGTGGTAGTTCTGAAATCTCATCCAGAAAGATGGTGCCATTATTAGCGAGTTCGAATCGTCCTTGCTTGGCCTGTGTCGCACCTGTAAAGGCCCCTTTCTCATGGCCGAACAGCTCGCTGTCAATCAGGGTATCCGGCAGGGCAGCACAGTTCACACGGATGAAGGGGCCATTATTTCTCAGACTCTCACGATGAATCGCTCGAGCCACGAGCTCTTTACCCACTCCGGTTTCACCATATATTAAGACGGTAGATTGTGCTGGAGCTACTTTCCGGATAAGGGCTTGTACTTCCATGATCGTTTTACTTGTGCCGACAATGCCGGCAAAAGGCCTGATTTCTTCCAATGACTCAATGTAATAAGAATTTTCTAACAGAAGTTTTCTGTTCAATCGAACTACTTCGTCATAGGCCAGAGCGCGGTCGATCGATAGAGCAATTTGCGATGCAACAACATTTAAATACTTGATATTATCGTCATGCGATTCCAAATCGATATTTAAATTGCGACCCTCGGTATAAAGTACACCAATGGCCCTGTTTGACAATTTGAGAGGCATGACGATTGCCTGGCGTTTATCCAAGGAATCATTGAAGTAGAGTTCGTAACGTGTAATTTTGCTATCTTTAGAATCAACGGCAGATTTTAGGAGCTCCAGACACTGACGAAATTTTTCATCTTGAATGTTATCCACGAAGAGATTTCTTGATGCAACGATTTTTAGGTCTGATGATTTTTCGTCTTTAATAAAAATGGCGGTCCTTTCAGAACCTAATAGTCGGTCAATGGAACTGATTGCATTTGTGAGCAAGGTCTCAATATTTTCCTGAGTAACGAGCGCTTCGCTCATTTCAATGATCAGATTTGCTATATCGTTTTCTTTGAGCAATTTATCTTCTGAAATTAAGTACTGCAAGTCGGATGGAAAGCGATTCTTGGCGATGGGCTGGAGAAAACTCCATGCTTTTGTTGCATAATCCTTTGCTTTCTGCAGATCGTTTTCCTGCGAGAAGAGTCTTGCCAGGTCTATCCTGATCAATGCAACTTCGAATGAGGCTCCCATTTTTTCAACAGCCTCTTCTAATGACCGTAGGGTTTGAATTTTTTCTGTGTTTGACGACTTGTTCAGCGGCAATAGAAATTGAGAGCGTTGGATTATTGCATAGCCGAAGGGATTCACGTCACTTGGTTGGATATTGCGAAGGAAATCGAAAAAATGCTCTATTTCGTCGAAATAACCTTTTGCATATATTAAATATGGGGTTTCGAAAAGAGGAAAGAAATTCAGAACGACATACCAGTTGGATCTTTTTACCTTCAATCGGGGGGTGTAATGTTGTTTGGCGCGGCTATAATCCCCCTCTTTGCAACTGATAGCCGCAAGTCCCATTCCAGATAGAAGCTCCAACATGGGGAGGTTTTCGTTGCTGGCAAGTATTGAAGCTTTTTCAAAGTACATTCGACTTTCACTGAGGTTTCCGATATCAAGCAGAATCATTGCCGCCGTGATCAGAGCGAAAGTCAGTAAAGGTGAGTTTTCATTTTTTTGACTGTATTTCTGAATTGATTCGGTAATACCGAGACCCCTCTGTGGCATTCCGACTTGGGTATAGCAATGGGCGAGGCCGAGCGCTGCCACGAGAAAGAAATCATTGTTGTCTACCGTCTCCAATTCTCCAAGAGATCTTTCGTAGCTCGTGATTGCGTCGAGGAAGCGACCGCTGGAAGCGTGAATTAATCCTCGAATTTTTAATCCTTTTTTATGTAATTCGGAATCATCTATCGTGCTGATGATTTCCAAACCACGGTTGAAATGCTCAATGGCTTTCCGATGTTGAAAAAACATCCAATGATTTTGTCCGATGAGTAGCTCGAGATGGGCCTGGGTTTTCAAGTTTCCGAGCTTTAGAGCATGTGTAAGGGCAATATCCAGGAACCGTTCGACATCTTTCAGCTCCGGATAAAAAAGTGAGAGGCACGCCCGGCGTTCGATCGCATAGATGAAAATATCCCACGTTGTTTCCGCTAAATGTTCGTTGCTTGCAATCAATTTTTCTACGAAGTTCAATATGGTTTCGTAGAAATGTATGGCAGGAGCTATTCTGTTGCGTTTTTCCTCAATGAGTGCCGCAGACGCAATGACGTTCAGGTCCTCCTCTCGAAGTCCTATCAGAAGACGTTGGCGCCCAAGTGCCAGAGACACTTCTTCGTCAGTGGGAAACAGTTTCAAAAGCCTCTCTTCGGAAAGACGGTAGTACTTTGCCATTTCTTCGGAGGGGATCTGCTCTATGACTTCCAGTCGAGGGAACTCAGAAGACCAAGCATAATAGCCGTAATTGTCTTGTGCAGGAGAGATCCAGCCCTGATTTTCAATCTTGTTGATCATGGCATACAGTTTAGAGTAAGGAAATTCGGAGAACCAATCTACTGAAAACTGATCAGAATAACTGATGAGCGAGTAAGTTATTTGTTTTTCCTCATCGTTGAGGTCTGATAGGAATTTAGTGGCATCAACCAGCTTCATTTATTGCTCTCTATGGTTTTGCTTGAGTCCAGTAGTGAACGTATCATGTCCCAACCTCTTCCTTAGGAATCGGAGATTAGCTGGTGCTTGCTCCAGTGAGTCTTCGGTGTCGATTTTGCAATGATTCTTGACCGTGGAATCATTGTCGGGATTTACCTTCCGGCTCATGCTGATCATGATGTCCTTTTCTGAAAAAACTCAACATCATTGTGACTTGTCTTTGGTTTAACGCCCAGGAGCATATATTTTTGTTTCAATATGGCACGCAACATCTCGTGATGATTTGTCGGTCTCTGAGTTTTTTTCATTATTAACGAAAGATACTTCAAAAGTTAATAGCGCTCCGATTTTTGATCCTGAACGGAAAGCATCTGGTCTGATTAATGCCAAACACATCAACCTGTTTTGTACTTTTGGCATGGGTCATCTCTTTTGCTGTGGCCGCTATGCTCCTTTTCTCGCAGTTCTTACAAGAAAATCTGCTAATCAAGAAATATGGCAACTACTTACCATATTGTTAATTTTTAATCTCGCATTTAATGCGTATAATATTTGTAATGTATTGATAATATAATTATTATTGTAGTGGCATGTATTGTGCTTATTTCATAAACGATTACTTTTTAACATAACTATAATGCAATCGCAACCCTATTTCTCAAATCGGTCAAGGTTATATTGAAGCCGTGATTAACTGAGGTTTTAATTGAACCTCATTGATAATACTGCCTTGAGCTCCGATTTGATCTGAGCTCAAGGCAGCGGCCAAGTTGAGAGGCTTTTCGTTCGGGCCAAAGCCATTTGGTAAAAAAAGGAAAGGAGGAAAAGTTACAGAGCTAAGTATAACCAAGTCAAGGATGTAGGCAAAATGCTTTTGGGTTAGTTGGGAAGATCTTCCAAGGGACCCGGGTTTTCAACATCATTCACAGGTGGAGGGAAAATGAAGAAGAAACAAATATGCCTGTTAGGCTGCAAGAGTTTGGGGCTGAGTGCGATCTTTATTGTGATGTTTCTGATCGGGCTTTACAGCGTGGCGGATGCCTTTACCATTCCGACCGGAACCGAAGATTATGATTTACGTTGGGATAACTCTTTCCGATACAATTACGGTATCCGTCTGAAACATCCCGACGCAGCTATCATTAATAATTTAAATATCGATGATGGCGATCGAAATTTCGATAAGGGCGAGGTAACCAATCGACTCGACATTCTGTCCGAGTTCGATTTTCGTTACAAGAAAGATTACGGATTCCGGGTGTCCGGCGCCTTCTGGTACGACCAGGCTTATTATAACGGCGTGAAGAACACCAATGTTTTGAGTTCGAATACCTTGGATAACAATGGCAATCAGGTGCTGGGATTTGGCGATAAAGCCAAGAAATATTCCGGCGGGCCTGACGTAGAGATCCTGGATGCCTTTGTCTTCGGCAAGGTCATGCTTCCGGGCGACATGCCCCTGTCGGTGAAAGTCGGCCGTCATACGGTTTACTGGGGCGAGGCGTTCCTGTTCGGCGGCGCCATCAACGGTCTGTCTTACGGTCAGTTGCCGATCGACCTGGCCAAGGCGTTCGGATCGCCGGGATCGGAGATCAAAGAACTCTTCCGGCCCTTGGGCAATGTCGATGCCATCCTGTCGATCAATCCCCAACTGAGCATTTTCGGTCAATGGTTCTTCCAGTTTGAAGGCTATCGGTTCCCGGAATCGGGCAGCTACCTCAATAACGCGGATATGCTCGACAAGGGATCGATAGGACTCGTGTTGGCTCCGGGGTTTGCCGCGACCCATGGCAACGACTCCCTGCCCCAGGCCACCAAGAACTGGGGTATCGGAATGAAATGGACCCCCGAATTTTTAGATGATGCCACGTTCGGTTTCTACTACCGCAAGACGTCTGATATGTTCTTCCAGTTGCACTTAGATACTAACACCTTTCAGTTCGCGTCTGCCTATGCGGATGGCGTCGAGATTTACGGCATCAGCTTCGGCAAACGGGTTGGCCCCTTTGCCGTCGGCGCAGAGTACTCCAGACGGCACAACATGCCGCTGCAGAGCAGCTTGGTTATGGCTCCTGGGTTGCCCACGGACGGCGATACCTGGGGTGCCCGCGGCGATACACAGAACGCCGTGCTTAATATCTGGTCTCTGGTTCCCAAGGCCCTGTGGTGGGAAAGCGCCAACTTCATCTTTGAAACCAACTGGTGTCAATGGGACAAGATTACGTCCGATCCGTATAATGTGTTCCTGGGACGTGACGGTTACGACGCCATCGATCGCGTCACCAAAAACGCCGTCGGTATTTCAATCAATTTCACCCAGTACTGGTATCAGGTATTGCCCGGCTGGGATCTGAATGTGCCGTTGACGTATTCCAGAGGCATCGCGGGAACCTCGGCATTGCTGTTCTCCGATACCTATAATGCGGGCAGCATGTCCGCGGGTGTGGGTGTGCAGATTTACGGAAAATATGATCTGTCGCTGGTTTATAACCATTATTTCGGGAATTACGATACGAACCCGGCGACGGGGGCGCTCTCAGCCAACAGAGGATCGTTCGCAACGCTCAGCGACCGCGACTGGATCGCCTTTACCTTTAAATTCCAGATTTAGTTCAGGGAGGAGAGTAAATGATGATGAACAAATTGAAAATATCAGTGCTTGCCGCCATGATGGTGCTGGCATGGGCCGTGTTTGCATTTGCTGCGGCCACTCCGGAAGAGGCGGCTCAGTTGGGTAAGAACTTGACGCTCTTCGGCGCCGAGGCAGCGGGCAATAAGGATGGCTCCATTCCGGCTTACACCGGCGGCTTGAAGACCCCGCCCGCAAACTATAATCCGGGTTCAGGTTTCCGACCAGACCCGTATGTAGATGAAAGACCCCTGTTTTCTATTACCGCCAATAACATGGGCCAGTATGCCGATAAATTGACAGATGGCGTAAAATATCTGTTGAAAAAATGGCCGAAGCTCTTACCGGCTAGATATCTATAAAACTCACAGGACTTGTGCGTACCCTGATTGGGTACTGCAGAACACGGTAAAAAATGCCACAAAATCGCAAGTCACTCGCTGGTGGCGAAGGTCTCAAAGATGCCAGGGCCTGCATTCCCTTCCCGATTCCTAAGAATGGGCATGAGGTCATGTGGAATCATCTGACGCATTATCAGGGAAAGGCCAGATTTTCAAGAATCTACACAGATCTCGTAGATGCCGCAGGCAGCGCCTATGCGGTTTCTCAAATTGATTTCTGGGAGCAGGAGCCCTATTGGCAGGAAGATCGTCCTGCATCAAGTCCTTATTACAACATGTACTGGATGTGTAAGTGGCTCTTCAAATCTCCAGCCCGGAAAGCAGGAGAAGCCGGAGAGGCAATAGACCCAATAAACATCGGCGAACAGGAGCGCAAGGCCTATTTGTACCTTCCCGGACAGCGCCGTATAAAGCTGGCCCCCCAAGTGGCATTCGATACGCCGAGTTCCGATGGTAACGGCAACTGGACCTATGACGAGACGTGGATGTTCAACGGATCCCTGGAGCGCTATGATTGGAAGCTCATCGGGAAAAAAGAAATGTATGTTCCTTATAATTGCTACAAGCTGGCCTATCCGATCGACGATAAGGGCATTTTCACGAAAAACCATGTCAACCCGGACATGCTGCGCTTCGAATTGCACAGGGTATGGATCGTGGAAGCCACGCTGAAGCCAGGCGCACGGCATATTTACAAAAAGCGCGTGTTCTATATCGACGAGGACAGCTGGACCGCTATCTGGCAGGATATCTATGACAATGCCGACAAGCTCTACAAAGTCGATTACAACGTGACCTGTCAGAATTATGAGACGGGCGATCTGGGCGCCTTCTTTGCCGAGGCGTTTATTGTCTACAATTTGAATAATGGCGCATGCCTTTTCGGCTATCCGGCCTTCAAGAGCAACGGCGGATATCATATCCACGATGTGAAGAGACCGGAATCGGAGTGGGCACCGGATCAGCTGATGACAGCGAATATTCGCTAATGATGATTTAACGGTGTAGGTTGTTCATAGAGGCAAGCGCTTCTCGGTTGGTTCGAGGGGCGCTTGCCTCACTACCATTCAGTACGTGTAAGTGTAAATAGTGTGATGTCGGGAGCTGATGTTGTCCTTGGTTGGATTTGGAGGGGTCTTCAGGATTTGAAGGAACATTCTAAAATATAGGGAAAAAGAAATGAAGGGTACAAAATCGGGAGATGAAATAATGTGCCGAAAAATAATGATCATAGTAGCAGTGATTGCACTCATTGCAATGGCGGGGGGCGCTCAAGCTGCCACAAGCGTCTTTCAGGATATCCTGGATACGCCGGCAATGAAAACAAAACTGGTGGACAGTTATTTGTATAACGGAATTGCAAAGGCGGGGAATCGCCTTGTCAGCGTGGGGCAGTACGGAACGATCCTGTATTCGGATGATCAAGGAAAGAAATGGATTCAGGCCGAGGTTCCGGTGAGCGCCAACTTGACAGCAGTCGTTTTCCCCACGCCCCAAAAAGGGTGGGCGGTCGGTGAAGACCATGTCGTTTTACATTCTGAGGATGGGGGCCTTAAGTGGAGCAAACAGTTTGACGGCAAAATTGCCTGCCAGCTGCTGTCCAAATACTACAAAGAACATCCGCTGGCAGATCAGAAGCTTAAGACGGATATTGAGAGGATCGCCTCTGAGGGATCGGATAAACCGCTGCTGGATGTTTATTTTGAAAACGAGAAAAGCGGATTCATCGTTGGCGCTTTTAATCTGATCTTCCGCACCGAAGATGGCGGGAAAAATTGGACGCCGTGGTGCGACCGTACGGAGAATCCATCCGGGTTTCACCTGTACTCGATAAAAGCGATCGATGGCGATCTCTTCATTTCCGGGGAGCAAGGCCTCCTTATGAAGCTCGATCGCAAGACATCGCGTTTCCGTAAAATCGATATGCCCTATCCGGGCACGTATTTCGGCGTTTTAGGGAAGCGCGGCGTCATGGTTGCCTACGGAATGCGCGGCAACCTGTACCGCAGCGGCAACAACGGCGCCACCTGGAAAAAAATTGAAACGGGTTTGACTGCTACCTTTACCGGTGGAATGGTGACCGCAAAGGGACAGATCATACTACTCACCAACGGCGGCAATATCCTGTTGAGCAACGAGGATGGCACGGCATTCAATCAGGTCAAAGTTGACGGCAAAATTTCAGGGACTTCAGTGGAAATGCTGGATAGCGATACAATTGTTGTTGCCGGCTTTGGCGGTATGAGAGTCCTGAAGTTGAAATAAAATGGAGATAGAAAATGGTTACCAAAATAAAAACTGAAGAAGAAATTGACCGAATGCCTGTTGTACGCGATATTAAAGATTTTGACGCGTCATCAGGCAATGTTCTTGAACGTCTTATTTTCAATAACAGGTTTCTCGTCATCATCCTCTGCATCTTGGCAACCCTGCTGCTGGGGTACAAGGCGTCGAAACTGGAATTGAACGCGAGTTTTGATAAAATGCTTCCCCAGAAGCACCCCTATATCAAGAACTATCTGGAGAATAAAAGCCAGCTGGGGGGGCTCGGCAATGCGATCCGTATCGCGGTCGAATATACCGGCCAGGGGGATATGTACAATCCCAAGTATCTAGACCTGCTGAAGAATGTCAATGATGCGGTGTACCTGAGCTACGGCGTGGAACGCGCCTGGCAGAAATCGATCTGGATGGCGGCCGTGCGCTGGAACATGATCACGGAAGAAGGCTTTTTAGGCGGTCAGGTGATGCCGGACAGGTTCGATGGATCGCAGGCTAAGATAGACGAACTGCGGCGCAATATCGGCTTTTCGGATGCGGTCGGCACCCTTGTTTCGCCAAATCTGAAATCGAATCTGATCGTGGTTTCCCTGCTCGATAAGGATCAGGAAACGGGCAAGCGTCTCGACTACAAAAAGTTTTCAAGAGATATCGAAAAAATTAGAGAGAAGTATACGGCCGAGAGCAAGGGGCTGATCAAGATTCATATAACGGGTTTCGCGAAGATCGTCGGCGATCTCATTGAAGGTCTGACGAAGATCATTTACTTCTTTCTTTTTGCCATTATCATTGCAGCCACTGTTATTTATCTATACACCCGCTGCGTGCGCAGCACGATTCTGTTGCTGTGCTGTTCGGTTGTCGCGGTTATGTGGATGTTGGGCCTTATTACCACGCTCGGCTTTGAGTTGGATCCGTACTCGATCCTGGTGCCCTTCCTCATTTTTGCAATCGGCGTGTCTCATGGTGCGCAGAAAATGAACGGCATCATGCAGGACGTCGGTCGCGGAACACACAAACTGGTTGCCGCGCGCTATACCTTCCGCCGTCTCTTCCTTCCCGGTGTGACGGCGCTTTCGGCCAACGTTGTGGCCTTTGCAGTGTTGATGCTGATCCAGATTCCTGTTATTCAGGACCTGGCCATGATGGCAAGCATCGGAGTCGGCGTCCTCATATTTACCAACCTTATCCTGTTGCCGGTCTGCCTTTCCTTTGTGGGCGTCAGCCCTGTGGCAGCCAAGAGGAGTCTGCTCGAGGAATCTGAGCAAGAAAGCGGAAAGGGCCTCGGGATTTTGTGGGACTTCCTCAACCGGTTTGCGGAGAGGCGGAGTTGGGCCATAGGGGCCTTGGTCGCGATTGTTATCCTTGGGATTATCGGCGGCGTCATCGGCAGTCATGCCAAGATCGGCGATCTGGATCCCGGGGCGCCGGAATTGCGTCCCAATTCACGCTATAATCTGGATAATGCCTTCATCAATGCCAATTTCGGGCTTTCCAGCGACCAGTTCGCTATTATTGTGAAAACCCCGCAGGAAGGCTGCACGTCTTACCAGACGCTCATCGAGGCGGATCGGCTTGCGCGCGTGCTGGGAGATGTCGAAGGGGTTAAGACCGTACAAACCCTCGTTGATATCGTTCGCGCTATCAACAGTAATTTCTCCGAAGGCAGTTCTAAATGGTTCTATCTGCCGCGTAATCCGGGGTCGCTGAATTGGGCTGTATCGCAGGCATTGAATATGAAGCCGGGCGTTTACAATGATACGGCAACCGTCATGCCCATGATCGCGTACTTGGCCGATCATAAAGCGGAAACGCTGGACCGTGTTGTAAATGCAGCTGCAGAATTTGGCGATAAGCACAACAATAAAGACAGACAGTTTCTGTTAGCGGCGGGGAGCGCCGGAATCGATGCGGCCACCAACATCGTCGTCAAGCAGACAAACCGCACGATGATGTTTTATGTCTATCTGTCCGTTATCCTGCTGTGCTTCATTACCTTCCGCAGTTGGCGCGCCGTGGTTGTCGCGGTGATTCCTCTTGTGCTGACCTCTATTCTTTGCGAAGCGCTGATGGTTATTCTGGGCATTGGCGTAAAGGTAGCCACCCTCCCCGTGATTGCGCTGGGCGTCGGCGTCGGCGTTGACTATGCTCTTTATCTTTTGAGCGTTCAGCTGGGGCACATGCGGGCGGGGCTCTCATTGAGAGAGGCATACAAACGCGCCATTCAGTTTACCGGGAAGGTCGTCTTTCTGGTCGGCATCACCCTTTCGGGAGCGGTTGTCACTTGGGCCTGGTCGCCCATCAAATTCCAGGCCGATATGGGCATCCTGCTGTCGTTTATGTTCCTTTACAACATGTTTGGTGCGCTCGTTTTCATTCCGGCGCTGTCGCGGTTTATTCTGGGCCGTGCTGATGAAACGGGTGATGTATATCTCGTTGGCATAGATAAGAAATAAGAAGGCCAATGTTTCGGCGGCGGAAAAAGCCACTGAATGAAAATTGAGAATACATCCATGAATTAAAGTCCATCTTACAGCGGGAGTTGAGCCAGTGCTCAACTCCCGCTGTAGCGGACGTACGTGGCACGCAGCGGCAATCGTGTTACGCAACGGCGTCACAATGTCGATGAGCAATCAAATGAACATCGCAGCCGACCTTTCGGCTCTCCTGGAGGCGCGGCGAGTCTCTTCAGAATTCGGATAAAACAAAAACTGCCTTACTGTAAACATGCTCCATGGTTGCATGAAAAGAGGTTCAAAATAAGAAGGGTATTTGCGCACTGACCACCTTATCGTTCACATGCTGATATCCGCGCCGTCGAAGTAGCGGTATCGCAAATCACAGGCGCCATAAAATAAATGGGAAGAGCGCAATTTTATAGACAGGTCTTGACATAGCTCAGAGTAAGATTTTTTAGTGGCTGCATTTCCGGGCATGGGGTATGATGTGTTCACCCTTGGCTTGAATGAAACGATGAATCGCTAATACAACAGACGATAAAAAAGGAGGAAGAAAATATGGGTAATTGGTTAACACCCCTGCCGGTTAGAGATGCCTATGACGCTATAACGCGTAAGCTGCGTTTCCCCAGTTCGGCGACGCTTCGTCAGATTCTGGAGCTTATGATGAGCGTGGAAGAGGCCGAGCTTTTGCTGGCGATGCCCGGCACGCCTGATCAGCTTGCCGCCAAGCTGAATCGGGACCCGAAACTCGTCAAGGATCAACTTGACAGGATGTACTACACCGGTCTGGTTATGGAATATCCGAATCCGGACGGCACGGTGATGTATACCCAACCCACGCCGTTCTGGAGTATCGAAACCACCAGCGACCAGATGCTGTGGGCGCTGGGCGGCACGCATATTCAGAAATCGGTCACCCTCACGGGACAGGAACTCTGGGGTCGGTTTGATGAGAAGACGGAAAAACTCTGCGAACTCTGGAACAAGTTTTTCTATGAAGAGTGGTACCGGTGGCAACGCCCCAACGAGTTGGTGCACCGCAATGTGGATATGCTCGGCGGTTCAGAAGGCTTGGCCCGGTCGCTCGGGATGTTGCCTGCCGCCAGGGCCCTGGAAAAAAGCGAGGCCTTGGGAACGGAGATTCTCCTTGATCACGACATTCGGGAATTTGCTAAACGGGGAGAAAAGGGCATGTATAGCCGAAACTGCTCTTGCCGTACCCGACACCGGGGGTGTGATTACCCGCTCTGGACCTGCGGCGCTTTTTGGGACGAAATGCCGGGCAGAGAGGCCATTATCAATCTGGATGACAGGCGTCAGCAACTCTACAAATATTCCGGCGAGGAGTGGCTGGAGGTCATGATTCGCGGTGAAGAAGACCATATGATCGTTCATATGGGCGCATCGTGGCTCGTTGCCTGTAACTGCTGCCGTGACTGCTGCAACTGGCTGGCGCCTCTTCGGATGTATTCGGCCGAGCCCTGGGAAGGGGTCGGGGCATCGCCATACCGCGCCGTGGTCAACAAGGAGGTATGCGAAGGGTGTACTCAGGACTGTTTCCCCCGCTGCGCTTTCAAGGTGATGGAGGCGGTCAAAGATCCTTCTACCGGTAAAACAAAGGCGTATGTCGATCCCAACAAGTGCGTCGGATGCGGCCAGTGTGTTATTGGCTGTAAGGTTCAAGGCGCGATTAAATTGGAGTTGGCGGAAAAGGCCGGGGCCCGTGTGCCTGTCATGGACGGCAGGGCAAAAGTGCCTGAAAGCATAATCAAGCCCACTCGGAATATTTCCGGGAAGGCGTACCCAGGAGAAAAACTATGACAAGTATATGGTTGAATCCACTTCCCGTCAGAGATCCTTATGATGCCTTGTTGCGCAGACTCGATTATCCTGCGTCCGAGACCCTTCGCAAAATCATGCAGCTCGCGATGAGCGCGGAGGAAGCCGAGCTCCTGCTGGCGATGCCGGGAACGGTTGAGTCGCTGGCCAAGGCGGTGAATCGCGACCCCAAGATCGTAAAGGACCAGCTCGACAGGATGTATGATGTGGGTCTGATGATGGAGATCCCCAACGAGGACGGGACGGTTACGTACATCCAACCTGCGCCGGTCTGGAGCGTAGAGAGCGCCAGCGACCAGATGCTGTGGACGATGGGAGGGAAGTATGCCCCCAAGACGTCGAAAGCCACTGCCCAGGATTTATGGGGGCGGTTTGACAAGAACAGCGAAGAGCTCTGTGAGCTCTGGAATAAGTTCTTTTACGAAGAGTGGTATCGATGGCAGCGCCCCAACGAACTGGTGCATCGTACGATGGAACAGCTGGGCGGGCCGGGCGGTTTGGCCCGTTCATTCGGCATCATGCCTGCGATCACGGCGTTGGAAAAAAGCGAGGTGCAGGGAACGGAAATTCTCCCTGACTGGGATATGCGAGAGATTGCCAAGAAGGGGCAGAACGGCATCTATTCCCGAGTCTGTACATGCCGGACCCGGGCCCGTGGCTGCGATTTCCCGCTCTGGACCTGCGGCGCCCTGTTTGACGGCATGCCCGGCCGGGATGTCAACACCGAGGTGAAGGACAAGCGGGGTCAGCTCTACAAGTATGCCGGTGAGGAATGGCTGGAAGTGATGATCCGCGGCGAGCAGGACCAGATGATGGTGCATATGGGTGATTCATGGGTTGTGGCCTGCAATTGCTGCCGCGACTGCTGCAACTGGCTGGTCCCGTTGCACCTGTACAGCAGCCAGCCGTGGGAAGGCGTGCATCCGTCACCTTATCGCGCCGTGGTGAATCAGAGCGCTTGCGAAGGCTGTACCCAGGATTGTTTCCCGCGTTGCACCTTCAAGGTTATCGAAGGGAAGAAGGATCCGTCCACGGGCAAGGTCAAGGCGTATATCGATCCCGACAAGTGCGTGGGATGCGGCCAGTGCGTCATCGGCTGCAAGGTCGAGGGCGCCATCAAGATGGAGCTTGCCGAGAAGGCCGGCGCGCATGTTCCCCCCCTGGGAGGACGTGCGAAAGTGCCGGATAATATTCCGGGCTTTAAACCAAGCATCCCGCGTCCGCAAAAATAGTGTTTATACGGAAGGCGCATGAGATTAGAAAACAAGGTTGCTGTTGTTACGGGTGCGGGACGGGGGATCGGTCGGGCCATTGCGATGCGATTGGCTGAAGAAGGCGCCAGGGTTGTCGTGAGCGACATCGAACCCACCTTTGCCCAAACCGTTGTGGAGAGAATTACGGACGCCGGTGGCGAGGCCATCGCCATCGGCGTAAACGTAACCGACTGGAACCAGGTCGAACCCATGTTCGAGCAGGTGGCCGAGCGATTCGGCGAGGTTCACATCCTGGTCAATAATGCCGCTTCCAGGAAAGATATTCCGATCCATTTATTGACGGAAGATCAATGGGACCAGGCCCTGTTAGTTCAGACCAAGGGCAGTTTCAACTGCACGCGGGCCGCTCAGAAGTACATGATTCGGCAGAACTACGGTAAGATCGTTAATTTCTCGGCGCCGGTTCCCGCCAATCTGGGGGATCGCGGTCAATCGGGGTATGCTACGGCGAGTTCCGCCATGTGGGGATTTACTCAGGCCCTCGCACTGGAGTTGGGACGTCATAATATTAATGTCAACTGTGTGGCGCCCGATTTTGTCGATACAATGATGACGCGGGAACTTGCCAAGCGCAAGGGACTGTATTTGAGTGATGTGGAGAAGTTTACGATCGCCCAAGTGCCCTTGAGAAGAATGGGGACGCCGGATGAAGTGGCCAATGTCGTCCTTTTCCTGGCTTCGGATGAAGCGAGCTTCGTTTCGGGGCAGATTATTTACGTCAAGGGCGGACCATGACAGCGGCTAATGCCGCAGTGACAAGTATCAGGTAACGGGTGACGAATGGAAAAAGCGTCAGATCCCATACGCGAACGGCGCTGGTAAATCGATAACTGGTTTTTAAAAATGATACAGCCGACGCCAGCATTGTTTAAGGTGGATTTATATGCATTTTATGCCCGAAGATGAGGGCTATGAGGAAAAGCTGTGGCCTGACGGTTACAAGGCCATTGTGCAAGACCGACTTCCCGCCATCATCGCCTCTGCATTGCGCTCAGAGAGTACACTGGAAAATATCTACAATCGGCAATACACCGCGCAATTCCCTAATCTGGAAAAATTCATCGAGCGGATCACTGAGATGCTGGTGATCGGTGCCGAAAAAGGGGGCGACGAGGCCTTCGAAGAGATTGTCGTCGCTTTTCTTTATGAGGACCAATTGCCGGAGAAGCGGATTTACTCCCACTATCTCTTGCTATCCGCGCTCCCGGAGGAATTGAAGCGGGACATCATGCAGCAGATCATGGAAGATTATGCCCCTGACGAGGTCTTCCTGCATGCGTACAAGGTCGGTTATTGGGATCTCTACGAGACCTATGAGGCGTTTGTAAATGATACGGCAGGTCTGGCCGTCATAGGCCTGGTGAACGGAATCGATGACATGCTGACCGGCATATACAGGGCTTTCGCGATGGACGGCCCGTTGCCGCCGGCCCGGCGCAACCCGAAACGAATCAAAAACTGGTTTGTTCCTAAAGGAAGTAAAAAGAGGGAAGTTCCCATTTCGCGGCGCGGAAGATTAAGAAGAGAACGGGAGAAACAGAATGCAGAAAATAGCGATTTGCGGTAAAGGTGGATGTGGGAAGAGCGTAACGTCACGGTTGCTGGCCGATGGACTGAGTGCCCGCGGGCGCCGAGCGCTTATTGTGGATGCCGATGAATCCAATACGGGGTTGTCACGCATGCTGGGACTTGATCATCCCCCCAGACCGCTCCTCGATCTTTTTGGAGGAAAAGAAAAAATAGAATCGGAACTGACTGAACTTATTTCCGCCGGCGTATCGGAGGAATCGGTTCAGTTGCTGAAAAGTGCTATCGCAACCAAGGATATTCCACCGGAGTACATTTTTGAGGTCAACGGTGTCAGGCTGGTGGAGGTCGGCAAGATATTGATGTCTCTTGAAGGCTGCGGCTGTCCGATGGGCATTGTTAGTCGCTCCTTCCTGAACATGCTGCAACTGGAGCCGGATGAAGTGGCCATTGTGGATCTCGAGGCGGGGGTCGAGCATTTTGGGCGCGGGGTAGAGACCGGTGTTGATTGCGTGATCGTTGTTGTCGATCCCTCGATAGACTCGGTGCAGCTCGCCGAACGCATCAGTGCAATGGCGGACCAGATCCGGATTGCCGATGTCTGGGTCGTGTTGAACAAGATCCCCTCCCAAAACATCGCCGACCGTTTGACGGCCAGGTTAACGCCGCTTGGTCTCAAGGTGATTGGAACGATCCCAATGGACGGCGAGATCTTTGAGTCATGCCTTGAGGGTCGGCCGATAGAGAAGCGAACAGCTGCCAAAGAAATTGATAAGATTCTCGATTTTCTGTTTCCCTGACATCTGTGGGAGAAATATCGGTTGTCCGGCTCCATACCTCATACGGTCTTTGTAAGTGAGATCTAGTGTAGTGTCTCAAAAATAAGTTGTCATATCGACCGAAGGGAGATATCTCTTTTCGCTCGGAGACTCGACGGAGCTTGCTCTGGTGAGTCTTCAATGAATTAAGATTTCTCGCTTCGCTCGCCGACAACGGCCTCGGGACAAGCGAAATGGCATTTAATAAAGGTATTAATGGGACACTGCACTAGCCAGTGCTGAAGTGTATGTAATGCCGCCAATACGGAGGAGCCGGCTTCTGATGTTGCAGAATAGATGACGGTCTTCCAGCCATTTCAGCTAAAATATCTCTTTGTGGTTCCGATTGCATAATGCTTATTTGCTGAGGTTCCGAGATGACTGTTTATCATGGAACCGAGTGAGCCGGTAAGGAAATAAAAGAGAAGACTGTTTGGAGCCGAGAAAAAGGGGACAGGCAATGAGAAAATTAGAAGAATACAAAGCGATGGTGGCGGCAAACACCGAGAATGTAAAACAATTAGTCACAGACCTCAATACGCCAACCAAGATCGAGGAGATCGAGGCGCTATTGTTCCAAGGTGACAAAGTATATTATCTTCCCCGCAATGAAGTGGTTACGATCGAGGTGTCTGTGGAAAGCCCCGGCAGTACGGTGGTTCCTTCCGATATCCTGGATCATTTCATCCGGAAGGCAAAGCACCACTATATCATGAACCGGTGTATCTGCCGGGATGGATGCGATTGCAAGAAGTACCCTCACGACCTGGGATGCCTTTTCCTCGGGGAGGCGGCGTTGAATGTCGGTCCGGAGATAGGGCGTGTCGTGACGGTTGATGAAGCCCTGGAGCATGCGCGGAAATGTCGCGAGGCCGGCCTGATCCATATGATCGGCCGCAACAGACTGGATGCAGTGATATGGGATGTCAATCCGCCCGAGAAATTCGTGACGGTATGCAATTGCTGCGAATGCTGCTGTCTATGGAAAATCCTGCCGGATATTCCGGACAGGATCAGCAGCAAGATCAGCGGTGTGCCGGGTGTTGCCGTGACCGTCGATGTGGAGGCGTGCACGGGTTGCGGTGAATGCGTCAATGACCATTGTTTTGTGAGAGCCATCAGCATGGTTGATGATCATGCGGTCATCGATCAAGAGATCTGCCGTGGATGCGGTCGCTGTGCCCTGGCTTGTCCGACGGGCGCCATCAAGGTTACCTTTACCGATCCGGGCTACGTGGATAAGGCCATTCAGGATATAGACGAACTGGTTGACCTCAGTTGATGATGCGGGTTGTCGTTTATAGTTTCTGGTTGACAGTAAGATCAGTAGAAACTAGAGTAACGCAACCGGTGAGGCGTTTCATCAAAAAGAGACTACAGCGAAGTATTTAATTCTTTAGCACTCTTATGCCCCGCTGCTTGCCGCGGGGCATAAGAGCGCTAAAGGACAACTTATCTACCTTGAGAATCTTCAAACAAAAAAGAAAATAAGAGGTTTAAAATGGATATTTATGAGAAGTTGAGGGCACGGCTGGACGAGATGACAGTGGGTTTTCCTGCTACGGAAGGAAAGTCAGAGATTCGGTTGCTGAAGCAGCTCTTTACCGAAGATGAGGCCAAAACGTATCTGGCTATGGGCGATGGATACCAGTTCCCCTCGGAGGTGGCGAAGGCCTTGGGAGAGGATGAGCCCACCGTAGGCGCACGGATGTTGTGGATGTCTCAAAAAGGTCTTCTTTTCCGTATTCGCGGCGAGGGAGGCGCACCTAATAAATATCGGGTGCTTCCGTTTTTGATCGGCATCATGGATATCCAGGTGGATCATCTCAGCAAGGAGTACCTCAAGAATGCCGGCGAATATTTAATGGCTGGTTTGAGAAACACGGGCATCATCAAAGAACTGCCCATGCTGCGGTATGTGCCTGTTTCGGAAGAGGTGGTCGCTGAAAACCGGATTCTTCCGATCGACGATGCGATTGCGATTCTAAAAAGCAAGGATCGCATTTCCGTTGCCAACTGCATCTGTCGTCAAACAGGGAAAATAATGGGGTCTGAGTGCACCCAGCCCATGGAAACCTGCCTTCAGTGCGATACATGGGCCGATTTCTTTGTCGGCAATGGAATTGCCCGTTACATCACCAAGGAAGAAGCTATCGAGATCATCAAGAAAAACGAAGCCAACGGAGCGGTCATCGAGGTCATGAACTCCCAGGATGTCGAGATCATGTGTTCCTGCTGCCCCTGTCATTGCATCATCCTGTCGCTGTTAAGGAAGACAACGGACACCGGCCGCCGGTTTGTCAGCAATTACGTCTGCAAGCACGACGCCTCCCGGTGCACGAATAGCGGGGTTTGTGTAAAACGCTGTCCACCCCGGGCGCGACGCATGGAGGACGGCAAGATGATCTATAAGCCGGAGTTGTGCATCGGCTGCGGACTTTGCGTTTCGACCTGTGAGGCGAAGGCCAACATCCTTCTGAAAAAAGACGATGATAAAATCTATACGCCTCTGCCGTCTATTTTCGATACCTACGATGAAATTAATAGATTGAAGAAGCAGAAGGGCTAATCGAAAAAAATTTTGCCAGGATATATTAACTGTCTCAGAATAGTATTGGCATGCCGGACTTGATACGGCATCCAGCAATCACTGGTTTCCCGCCTTCTCGGGAATGACAAAGTGAAACCAATTATGAGACGATTAATAAACATATAAAATAAGAGGTTAAAAATGTCAGACGAATTGTACAGAAAACTACAACAATATCTCGATACGCTCTCTGTCGGGTTCCCTCCGACTGAATCCGGCATTGAGTTGAAAATTCTGAAGGCCTTATTTTCCGAAGCGGATGCGGAACTTACGTTGTCCCTGTCACAGAAGCTGGAAACGGCGGAGGATATTGCGGCTCGTCTCGGCCGCGATGCGGCTCAGACAGCGGCTCAACTGAAAGACATGCGCGACAGAGGGCTGCTATTCAGCATGGAAAAGGGGGGCGTAACCCGATACAGTGCCTTCCAGTTTGTTCATGGCGTTCTCGAATTTCAGATCCATACCATAGGCAAGGAACTGGCCGAGATGTATGAGGCTTATTTTGCCGAAGCTTTTGGCAATGCCGTTCTCTTTTCCACGCCTAACTTTATGCGGACAATTCCCGTGCAGGAAGCTCTGGATGCCAAGCAGACGATTGCCACCTTTAATGATGCGGTACAGTATCTGCGCTCGCAGAACCTGATCGCGGTCGCCGATTGTTACTGCCGTAAAGAGCAGGCTGCGCTGGGCAAGGACACTGGCCAGCCTATGGAGACCTGCTTCATGTTTGGACCAATGGCGAAATATTATATTGACACGAAGCTGGGGCGCCAGGTTACTGCGGACGAAGCCGTCAGCATCCTGACCAATGCCGAAAAGGCGGGCCTGGTGACCCAATCGGCTGCCGCCCAAAATCCAATCGCGCTTTGCAGTTGCAGCGGTGACAGTTGCATGGTTCTGAGGGCCTTGAAGCTCTCCGATAAACCGGCGGCTCATGTCACGTCGAATTATCAGGCCTCCGTGGAGGCCAGTGAATGCATTGGCTGCCAAGCCTGTGTGGATATTTGCCATATGCACGCGATTACCATGAAAGACGACATCGCGGAAATTAACCTTGATCGCTGCATCGGTTGCGGTCTGTGCGTGCGCAGATGCGCTCCCGGAGCCATCCATCTGATGCTCAAAGCCGATCAGCCGGATATCCCGCCTACAATCGTAGAACAGGTGCAGCAGATGGCCAAGGCAAGAAAGCTGGCAAAATAGACAGAAAGGTAAAGCGCACTTTAAAAATTTATTAATCAAAGAAAGGCAGAGTCCGTCATGACTCTGCCTTTCTCTTTTTGAATTCTTCCGCGAGCGCATTCCCCGCTGCTTGCGGCGGGGTAAGCGAGCGAATCAGGACTAAACATCTTCCCTGGGAATCGGAGATTCGCCGGAGCTTGCTCCGGTGAGTCTTCAACGGATAGTCGATCCTGCTCGTTGCTTTACACGAATTCTGGTGCGGTTATTTCACTGCGGGAACTGTAAGGGGTGCGGTCTTTTCATCGACAGCTTTTTGGGCCGCATCCTTCTTCTCCGTCGCCTTGTTTTCAGCAACAGCTTTTTTCTCAGCGCACTTTTTTTCAGAAGCCGCTTTCTTGTCCGCGACTTTCTTTTCAGCAACCGCTTTCTTGCTTGCTATTTTTTTCTCGCCGGACTCTTTCTTATCAGCCGCCATCTTCTGGGCGTCAGCCTTGGTGCTGTCGGCTTCTTTTACTGCAGCTCCCTTGAGCTGGTCCGTTGCCGGCACGGCCGCCTTATCAACGGCCAGCGCCATCGAACAAAACAGAAAACTCAGCCCCAACGCACAAACCATAACCTTCTTCATAATCCTTCTCCTTTCCGGTTGTTTTCCTGTTACTATTGATGGTTCCGCAAAAAGTCAAATCACGCGTCAATCATGAAGCAAGAGGCTGACGGGATGGGGCTCGAACGCGCCGGAAAAAGATTTCTGGCGGCAGAGAACCGTGCCGCCATCCTCTTTTCATGCTTCAAGTCTTGACTTTTTACGAGGCCATCACAACATGTCCGTCCAAATAGGCATGCCCCGTTATTTTCAATAGAGCGTACATCCGGTTTATCACATCCGTCTTTGACGGTGCCTGCCTTCTTGTTCCTTTAAATCGATTTCCCGGGATGCAAGGACGTTTTAGACCGGGTGATTTTCAGTTTTTTCATCCTGGAATTTAATGTAGAAGGATGGATATCCAGCAGTTCGGCGGCACCTCCCGGACCGTGAATCTTCCATCCGGTTTTCTGAAGCGCCCACAGGATATGACCCCGTTCGTTGTCTTTGAGGGTGGGCCTGCGCGCCGTAAAATGTGGCAGCTCGTCGGAACGGGCGCCCTCCAGTTCGGGAATATCGATAAACGGTCCTTTGCTCAGGATGACCGCCCGCTCGATAATATTCTCCAGTTCTCGAACATTTCCAGGCCAGTTGTATTGCATGAGTCGGCTCATCGTCGACTCGGAAATTCCTTCGAAAGACTTTCCCCGCTGTGAGGCAAATATGTTCACGAAATGGCGTATAAGCTGTTGTAGATCCTCTTTCCTGTCCCGTAACGGCGGTACCGAAATCGGAAACACATTCAACCGGTAATACAAATCTGCACGGAATCTTCCGGCCGCAACTTCTTCCTTGAGATTCCGGTTCGTCGCCACAATGAGACGGAAATCGGAACGAATCGTTTCGCTTCCTCCGACCCGCTCAAACTCCCGGGTTTGCAAGACCCGGAGCAGTCGAACCTGAATATCCTGAGGCAGCTCACCGATTTCGTCCAGAAAGAGCGTTCCTTCATCGGCCAGTTCAAAACGTCCGATACGCCGCGCAACGGCCCCGGTAAAGGCGCCCTTCTCATGCCCGAAGAGTTCGCTCGGAATCAGGCTCTCCGGCAAGGCATTGCAGTGGACGCGGACGAAGGACTTGTTCATGCGCGGACTCTGGCGATATATTGCCCGGGCGATCAATTCCTTGCCAACCCCGGTTTCGCCTTCAATCAGGACCGTCGTGCTGGTACCGGCAACTTGATCAATTAAAGAAAATACTCTTTTCATGGCCGGGCTTTCCCCGATGATATTTTCGTAACGGACATTCCGGAGATCCTGGTCTTCAAAGTATAATTTCTCGGCCAGGAGTTTTCGATGAATGCGATTGTGCTGCTCGGTCCATTCCGAATTGGCGATGGCGAATGCGGCAAATGCGCCGAAATGGGCGAGCAGTTTCAAATCGGATTCCTCGAATGCATGATTCAGAAGGCGATTGTCGTGATAAAGAACGCCGATCAATTCATTTTTTAGAATCAACGGGACGCACATTCGGGAATATATTTTCTCAAAGTGGTTCTCGCCCGAATCAGAAACCGGACCGAGGAAGAGCCCCTTTCGCGTTGCCGCAGCGTTGCTGATCATATCCAGAGATGAACGAAAATCGGGATGATCGATTTCTTCAGCCGTAATATTTTTTGAGGCGCGCAACCGAAACTGCGGAAAGGCAGTATCTTGATCGCACACAAATAGCGCGCCTCTTTCAGCGCCGGTAATGCGATTGACGGTTGCAATAATATGCTGAAACAGGTCATTGCTTTCCGTTATGGCCACAATTTCCTGCCCAAGATTATAAATAGTTTCGAGCAGATACTCTCCGGGGTCCTGGTTTCTGAGAAGGGGCCTGAACTCGTCCGGAACCAGAGACTGCAACTCCGGCGTACCATTTTCTACAGCTGATTTTATTTGTTCCTTGGCTTTACTAAACTTGCCGGTTTTTAAATAATGACGTGCCAGCGAAATGCGAGTTTTTGCCAATTCAATCTGCTGTCCGGACTGATTCAGCCAACGCAAAGATTTCTTGAAGGAGTCAAAGATAACCCGGGCGTCCGCTTGATTGCTTATCTGAAATTCAGCCAGATAACGGTAGGCCACCCCTTTGATAAAAACATTTTTATCCTGGAGGGCCCGCTTGATCTCGCCGGCCAGACTCAAGCCGCCGATCGTGGGGTATCCTCCTTTTGCAATGGCACGGGATAATTCCATCAAATAGAGATTATCGCGCAACACCATCGCCTGACGCCGTTCGCTGTGGTCGAGAAATTTGCGGAGATAAAAGGCTGATCTTTTTTTATTATTTTTCAGGTAATAAATATACGCCAGGCAGACAGAACCGAGCATTAAGCTGTATTCGTTACGCTTCTTTCGTGCTTCCTTAAAAGAATCCTTAAAATACCTCAAGGCTTCATCGACCTGGTTCAGATTCAATAAGGCTGCCCCGATGCTGTAACTTGCAACAGACGCCAGGTAGTCGTTTCCTTTTTCCAGACAATGCCGGTGTATCGAATGCAGCATTCCAAGCCCCTGTGAGGTCTGGCCGATCTGTGTATAACAGTAACCGACGGTAATGGTGGCCAGGAGCGGGAAGGAACCTTCGGGAAATTGATCGATATCGGCGAGGGATTGTTCATACGAAATAACGGCCTCCCGATATTTCCCCTGCCAGTACAGAAAAAAAGCCCCGAATACTTTGGCCTGCCGCCTCAGTTTTGGATCATTGATTTTTTCTGCGAGATGCTGTCCCTGCTCAAAAACCCTGAGCGCCATCGTGTAATTGGAACGGAGCCACTCTGTTTTGGCCAGATGCATGAGGAGCAGCGGCTGATAATGCGTCATATGTTCTGCTTCGGCCATGGCCGAGGCTTGCTTAAGAACTGACAGGATCTGCGTTGTATCGCAATAGACCGATGAGGTCTTGGAATACTTGAAGGCCGTTTCTACAAAAAGTCGATACGATTCCGTTCTGTCCGCGCGGGCCAGGTCGGAAAGAGCTTTTTCATAGCAGCGAAAGGCCTCTTCTGCCAGGAATGCCGATGCATAGATATCTCCCGCCTGAACCAGCAAACGGCAGGTCTCTGTGCTGTTTTCTATTTCAAGGAGATGATGGGACAGAGACAAGATCTGGTTCTTGTCTTCATATGAAATATCGCCGAGAAGAATATCTGCCGCCTTCCTGTGAAGGTGTTTCTTTTCCTCGATATCCAGAACATCAAGATATTCTTTTTTCTTCGCGGGGTCGGTAAAGCAGAAAAATCCGTTTTCCTTGCCAATCAGGATCCTGTCCTTAACGCCTGCGTCCAGAGCTGCCAGAATCGCCGATGCTTTGGATCCCGTTAAGGCCTGAAGCCAATCGATGGAAAAATCTGAATGAAACAAAGCTGAAATGCCTAAATAATAGGGCAATCTCGGTTCGAAAGGGGGAGTGGTTTCTCTCATCAATGTCCTTCTGAATCTTTTCGCGAGCGCCCACTAGCTTGCGCGGGGTAGGCGAGCGAATCAAAGCAAAATGTATTTGTTATGGGTCGGAGATTTACCGGCACTTGTTCCGCTGAATCTCCAATGTTCATCTTCATATTTCATAACATTGTGCGAAATAGAAGTCAATTCTCTATAGTGATATATCGCCATTGACGACGATATATCACTATTTTATAGGCGGTCCAGCTTGCAATCCGATTGAACACAGACGGCAGTGAAACGTTTGGATGGTTTGGTTCAAATGCCTGGCCATATTCTCCTGTAATTTGAAAATATTAAACAATATCCTTATAGATTGAATCGGAAACTATCCGTTTGGTGTATTTCATAAAATCTTCTACACGATTTGGCGCAGCTTTTGCTTGATAGTATGTGTCAAACGACGTGCTGCACACAAAGCGCGTGTTATTGAGCAGAAAGGTATTGATGGTTTTTGTTGCACTTCGTGAAGACACAATACACAATATAAAGTAAAAACACATTAGGCATAATATTGAGAGGAGATGAGCAAATGGCAGACGTCACGGCAAAGGTCGATCGGAAAGCCGGCCACATGGTAAGGACAGCGACTCAGAGCGGTATCGAGTTGAAGCCTTTTTACAATAGTCAGGATATCAGTCACCTGTCCTATGAGCAGGATATCGGTGATCCGGGTGCGTTTCCCTTTACGCGGGGCCTTTACCCGGAAATGTACAGGGACCGCCTCTGGTTGAAATCTTTCATTGTGAGTTATGCAACAGCAGAGGAAACGAACCAGGCCTTTAGAGACTATATTGCCAACGGTCTGACGGACCTGCGACTGCTCTGCGATCTGCCCACACAGGCGGGAATCGATCCCGATCACCCTTCTGCGTGGAACAGCATGATGTGCGGCGGTGTGGCCACCTACGGCCTCCCCGTCTATGAGAGAATGCTGGATGGCCTGCCTCTTGGTGAGGCAATCTTTGAGTTCGCTCACGCCGGCATGTCGAGTTTTCTCTATTTCTACGCCCTGCTGGTCGCTGTCATGGAGAATAAAGGGATCGATATGAAAAAATTGCGGGGCAACAGCATCAACGATCCCATCCGGACAAAACTCGTTTACGGCTGTCCAGACTTTCCCACAGCACTCGACCGGCGTATCTGCCTGGATCACATTGAGTACTCCGTGCGCAACACGCCGAACTGGCGGCCTATTGCACCGAACGGCGTTGATCCCTGTCAGGGCGGCATGGATGCTATCCGTGAGTTGGGAGGCTGTCTGGCCGTGGCGACGCAGGTCATGACGGATCTGGCGGAACGGGGTATTTCGATCGACGATTACGGCGCCATGGTGATGGCCCTCGATGCCGAGTCGGATTTCTTCGAGACAATCGCCAAATTCCGCCTCGCCCGGAAGATGTGGGCAAAAATCGCCAAAGAGAAGTTCGGCGCCAAGACCAACCGGGCGATGCAGCTGAAGATCGGCATCCGTACATCGGGATTGTCATTGACCAGCCAGAAGCCCCTGAACAATGCGGCGCGCGTCACCCTTCAGATCTTAAGCTGCGTTTTGGGCGGCGTGAATTCGCTCGATGCCTCCAGTGTCGACGAAGCCATTGGCTTGCCTTCCCTGGAAGCCCGGATCTTCAACCTGGATACCCAGCACATCGTTACCCACGAGGCCAATGTGCCGCTTGTGGCCGATCCTCTGGGAGGGTCCTATTATCTGGAGTGGCTGACGAGCCGCATGGAGAAAGAGGTCAACGACTACCTGAAGGAAATCGAAGCCCGCGGCGGCATTTTCGCCTGCCTGGAATCGGGCTGGCTCAATGAAGTCATGGAGGCCGGCCGTCTGAATGTGCAGCGCGAGAAGACGGACAAGAAGCGTCTGATCGTCGGCGTCAACGCATTCCGCGAAGAAGGGCCGGAAGGTCCGATCAACAGAGCCATCCGAGATGTAGCCTACAAATCGCCGTCCGTCGCGGCCCGGGAAGCCATGGTGGCCGAAGTGAAGGCATTCAGGGCGAGCCGCGACATGAAAAGGCTGGCGCCGCTCATGAAGGACGTATACAGGGCGACAAAAGAGGGTCGCAATACCCAGCGTGCCGTGATCGATGCAGCTAAAGTGGGCATGACACTCGGGGAATGTGTTGGTCTCATTCGAATGGGATTCGGTGTCAATTACGATCCGCTTAAAGAAATAGAAGCTCCGGAATTTATCCGTGAGATCGTGAAGGAGTAGACAAGATGAGCAAAGAAAAAAAGATTCGGATATTAATCGCCAAGGTTGGATGCGATATTCATGAGAGAGGGGCCCTGACGCTGTTGACAACTTTTCGGGACGAGGGAATGGAAGCCATTTATACGGGCCGCTATCAGACGCCCAAAGGCGTAGCCAATGCAGCCGTATCGGAAGATGTTGATGTGATAGCCCTGAGCGATCATACGGGCAGTCTTCCGATCATCGCTGAAGCGGTCATGGCCGAGTTAAAGAAACTCGGGGTGGCGGAGGTGCCCATTATTGCCGGGGGCTTGCTCACGCCGAGTGACATCAAGGAACTGGAAAAGATGGGCGTGACCGGCAATTACGGTCCGGGTACGCCGATGGAAACGATCCTTGCCCATATTCGCAGCGTCGCTCGTTAAGCAAGGTGCGATAAAATCGGCAGGGGGGTCTTGTCTTGAATTCTCCAGCGATCGTCCTTCCGGCGCTTTACCGCAGGGGGATCGAGTGAATCAGGATTGAACACCTTCCTTGGGAATCAGAGATTCACCGGAGCAAGCGCCGGTGAATCGTCAAGCAATGCTGGTACGAAAGAGGATATTTTGAGTAGCGCAACAGGATCATTCCAGGTGGACGACATTATCCGCCTGATGGAGAAAAGAGATATCAGAGGACTGACGAGAGCGATTTCCATTGTTGAAAACGCTCGGGAGGGGTGGAAGACCCTCTTGAATGATTCTTTCAAAAAGGAACGGAATCATTGTCTGACGGTCGGCTTTACGGGCCCTCCGGGTGCAGGAAAAAGCACGTTAATCAATGCGGTGATTCGGAGTTACCGCAAAGACGGAAAAACGGTCGGCGTTCTGGCCGTGGACCCGACGTCTCCTTTTTCCGGCGGGGCCGTTCTCGGCGATCGGGTTCGGATGCAGGAACACAACGCGGATTCCGGCGTTTTTATCCGGAGTCTCGCCAGTCGTAAAGCTTTAGGCGGTTTATCGGAAGCGACCAAGTATGTCCTTTACCTCTATAAGGCCTTCGGCTTTGATGTGATTCTGGTGGAGACCCTTGGGGTCGGTCAGGATGAGATAGATATTGCGAAGTTCGTCGATATAACAATGGTTCTCTTGGTCCCCGGCTATGGGGACTCCATCCAAATGACCAAGGCCGGCATTATGGAAATTGCCGATCTGTTCGTCATCAATAAGTCGGACCGTCCCGGTGCAGACCTTCTGAAAAACGAAATTGAGGGCATCCTCTGCTTAAAGCAGGCGAACGAAAGGCCTCCCGTTGTGAAAACATCGGCGGAACGGAATGAAGGGATTCGTGAGCTGATTGAAACCATCGAGGCGGTCAGCGCCAGGACAGAAGTGAACAAAGAGGAACGCCGCCGGAAAAGAATAGAGGAAGAGATCCGCTCCGCTGTCTTTTTTCAGCTCGCGGATGAAAGCGATACCTATCTTCCGGAAATGGTGGACAGGGTGCTTGCCTCATCCACAACGCCGATTGCGGCGGCGGAAGAGATCATTCGACGTATTCATCTGAAATGATTCCTCCGCCCGGAGCGGTTAAATAAAAGGAGAACGCAAATGGCGGACTGCCAGAAAGAACAGACCCAGACGGAGGGACAGCGGGGCCTGGTCATGGTTATAACCGGCAACGGAAAGGGCAAGACAACGTCTGCCCTCGGTCAGGCCCTCCGTGCTTTGGGACACGGTTGGAAGGTTTGTATCATTCAGTTCATGAAGGGACGCAAGTACGGCGAGGTGCTCTGCGCGGAGAAATATCTCCCACAGCTGACTTTTCATCAATGCGGCCTGGACAGTTTTGTTAAATTGGGCGCGCCGAGCGATGCCGATCTTTCGCTTGCCCGGAAAGGGATGGCACTGGCCCGGGAGGCGCTCTCCTCAGGCGAATACGATCTGGTCGTGCTGGATGAAATCAATGTGGCTCTTTACTTTCAGCTGGTTTCTCTGGACGAGGTTCTCAGTGCTGTCCAAAACAAAGCGGAGAAAGTGACGGTGATCCTCACGGGTAGGTATGCGCCCGAGGAGGTGATTGAGATGGCGGATATGGTAAGCGAGGTGAGAGAAATCAAGCACCATTACGCCAAAGGGGTTAAAGAAAAAAAGGGCATCGAGTTTTAGACTATGCCCGATAAAAAAGGAGATAGGTAATGGATTTTATATTGAGTGACGAACAGTCAATGCTAAGGGATACGGTGAGGCGTATTGCGGAACGGAATTTCGCCCCGGCGGCGCAGTCGGTGGACGAGAGCGAAACCTTTCCGATGAAGCATTTTGAGATTTTGAGAGATAACGGTTTGATGGGCATTCCGATTCCGGAAGAGTACGGTGGCGCGGGTGCCGGCGTCCTGTCACTGATTCTGGCTGTCGAAGAAGTCGCCCGCTGCTGCATGTCCACCGCCATCATCTTGTCCACCCAGGCCCTGGTGAGCGATCCCATTCTCCTGGGCGGAACAGAGGACCAGAAGAACAATTACCTTTACAGACTGTCTCAGGGAGAGTGCATGGGGGCTTGCGCCATTACCGAGCCCGGCGCGGGATCGGATGTCGCAGGCATGAAAACGAATGCGAAAAAGGTCGAGGGCGGCTACCTTTTGAATGGTTCGAAAATATTCATTACCGAAGGCGGCCTTGCGGAGATCGTCGTCGTTTTCGCCCATACAGACAAGACGAAAGGAAACAAAGGGATCAGCGCGTTCATCGTCGAGAAGAGCGACAAGGGCTTTTCCGTCGGCAAAAAAGAACACAAGTTGGGGGTCCGCGGGTCGGACACGAGTGAACTGATCTTCGAAGACGTCTTTCTGCCTGAAAACCGGTTATTGGGGGGCCAGGAAGAGGCCGGCTTCAAGGTGCTCATGCAGACATTCAATTACACGCGTCCCGTTGTGGGCGCCCAGGCCCTTGGCGTTATGCAGGGCGCGCTGGAAGCGGCGATCAAGCATGCGAAAGAAAGGGTGCAGTTCGGCAAGCCGCTCGCCTCTTTCCAGGGCATGCAGTGGATGCTGGCGGAGATGGCATTGAATGTGGAAACGGCCAGAACCATGGTCTATCGGGCCGGCGCTCTGATCGACACGGAACCGGATTCTCCGGATATTCCAAAAATCGCTTCCATGGCAAAATGGTATGCCTCGGATATGGCCATGAAAGTGACCACCGATGCTGTCCAGGTTCTTGGCGGGTATGGATACTCACGCGAGTATCCGGTTGAGCGGATGATGCGGGATGCAAAGATTACGCAGATCTGGGAAGGGACGAATCAGATTCAGCGGATGATTATTGCCAACAGGATCCTGTCTGAATAAGGACAGCTGGTTCGTGGTCCGCAGAGAGCCGCCTTCCGAGCGGATGTAAATGCAACAAGGAGAACATCGAGATGAATGTAAGTTATACGGTTAATGACCATATCGCCCTGGTAACGATCGACAATCCGCCAATGAATCCATTGGACAGGAGCGTCATGGACGGCATTCGGGATACGTTTAACACCCTTGTTCAGGATGAAACGATTCGTGCCGTGATCATCACCGGTGTCGGGCGTTCATTCGTGGCCGGCGCGGACATCAAGGAATTCGCCTCCTGGACGCCGAACGACGCCGAGGATTTGACGAGCAAGGGGCACCGCATCTTCTCGCTGATAGAGAACTTCCCGGTGCCTGTGATTGCCGCCGTCAACGGATTTGCATTGGGCGGCGGTCTGGAACTGGCGTTGGCTTGCGATCTTAGAATCGCCTCGGAGAAGGCGAAGTTCGGTTTTCCGGAGGTGACGTTGGGCATCATCCCGGGATACGGCGGCACCCAGCGTCTTTGCCGGACGATCCCGATCGGCAAGGCCAAGAAAATGATCTATCTGGCAGAGATCATCGATGCGGCTGAGGCAGAAAAAATCGGCCTGGTGGATGCGGTGGCCTCTCCGGAAAACCTCAACGAGGCGGCTCTGGATATGGCGAGAAAGATTGCTGCGAACGCTCCTATCGCCGTACGCGGGGCGAAAGAAGCCATCACAAAGGGGCGCAACGTGTCCATTGAGCAGGGGCTCGCCGTGGAACTGCTGATCCAGAGACAGTGTTTCTCGTCGGAGGACAAAAAAGAAGGCGCCGATGCCTTCATCAACAAAAGGAAACCCGTGTTTCAGAATCGGTAAAAAAACGGGACGACAGCCATTATCAGTGCTATGGTGTGCAAGATGTTCATTAATAAATATTATGGAGGTTTGAAATGGCTGTTCTAGAATGGAAAAAAGACGGAACCGTAGCGGTGGTGAGCATGATCAATGGCGAGAACCGCGTCAATCCGGTCTTAATCAACGAGATGCTGACTGTGATGGATGAAATCGAAAGGGACGAGTCGATTTGTGCCGTGGTGATTACATCGAGCGATCCGAAAAACTGGTCGCAGGGAATTGATCTGGATTGGATGGGGGGGCGGTTTGCGGCAAAGGACCTCCAATCCGTCCGAAATTTTTTCTATGGCCTTGGCGATGTGGTCAAGAGATTTCTGCTCTATCCCATGCCCGTGATTGCCGCCATTAACGGACATGTCGTTGCCGCCGGGGGCATTCTGGCCTGTGCCTGCGATTTCCGCTTTATGAGAGCGGATCGGGGTTTTTTCTTTTTGCCTGAAATTGATGTCGATGTCGCATTCCAGCCAGGTTTTACGGCGCTTGTCCGCAAGGCCATTCCCGAACCCAAGCTGACAGAAATGCTCTACACAGCCAAGCGTTATTCTGCGTCGGAGCTGGATGCGCACTCGATTTTGAAGGCCTGTGAAAATGAAACAAAATTGATGGAAGAGTGCATGGCGTTTGCGAGATCTTTCAACAAGAGGCGTATCAATTTCCGCGAAATGAAGCGCAATCTGAATGAGTGGGTCCTCAAGATCATGGAAAAGGATGATCCCGCGTTTATAGAGGGTCTCCGGCAGTTTCCTCCTTTCTGAGATCAGAGGGCGTATCAGCGAAAAGAGCTATTCTCACGGCAGGGTCGTTCATCGCTTCACTGAAACCGCCATCGCTGTTTCAGGTAGAGTCGGGCTTTATGGCCGAACTGCCATATGACATCAAGGAGAATACGATTGATGAAAACACGCATTACAGAGCTGTTCGGTATTAAATACCCGATTCTGCTTTCGGGGATGAGCTGGATCAGCACCCCGCCGCTTGTGGCGGCCATCTCGAATGCCGGTGGCTTGGGCATTCTGGCAACCGGCCCGTTCGGCCCTGATGATACCCGGAAGGCGATCCGCGAAATCAGAGAATTGACGGACAAGCCTTTTGGCGCCAATGCCACGCTGCTGTTCGAGCATGCCGATGAGAATGCGAAGGTGCTCATCGAGGAAAAGGTGCCGGTCATCAACTTTTCTCTGGGCAAGGGAGATTGGATTGTCGAAGCGGTCCATGCCTATGGCGGCAAGGTCATTGCGACGGTTGTCAATCACCACCATGCCAAGAGGGCGCAGGATTATGGCTGTGACGGCGTGATAGTGACAGGCCATGAGGCAGCCGCGCACGGGGGCGATGTAACCACTTTTGTTCTGGTGCCGAATCTGGTTGACGCGATCAAGATACCGATCATTGTTGCCGGCGGCATCGCCGATGGACGTGGACTGGCGGCAGCCCTGGCGCTCGGTGCGGATGGGATCGCCATGGGGACGCGTTTTATGACGACGAAGGAAAGTCCTCTGCATGCTGTATGTAAGGCGTTGTCCATCGAAAAGGATGTTTACGATACGGTCTATACGGATCGTGTCGACGGCCTGCCGACACGCGTTCTTGACTCCGAGGGGACGCAGACGGCGATCAAGAAGGGATTCAATCCAGTGGCGGCCTTGAAATCGGCTAAAAAAGTCACCAAAGACATGAATATCCCCTTTGCGAAGCTGGTCGTGGCCGCGATTTCCCAGGGGACAAAAAAATCCCTTCAGCTTGCCCATCTGGCAATCGGCGGGGAACTGTACCGCCTCGCCACGGAAGAAGGGGATACACAAAAGGGTGTTCTTCCGCTCGGTCAGGTTGTCGGTCTGCTCCACGATGTCCCATCGGTCGCAGAGTTGATGGATCGCATGGTCGAGGAGGCGCAGCGTATTCAAAAGCGGATGGGTGAACAGCTGCAATAAAAAGGTTTCTCATTCTCCGTTGAGACGCCTGAAGGACGAACGAGACGGATGCTCTTGCTGCTTCCGTTATCTCGCAGCAAGCTGCGAGATGCGTTCGCTGCCAGATTCAGCCACGGGGGATGCTTTCCCCCTCTGCCAAAGCGCGACCGCTGACGCGCTCGCGCTTTGGCTTCCCCCATGCCCCAATCCGGAAACGAGCCGCATCCGTTATCAAACCTTAACTATAAAAACCGCTCGGGATCAATAAAGGCCACTTGTTAGACAAGGAGAACGAAATGGAAAAGAAAGTCACCGTTGAAAAAAAGGGGAACGTTCTCATGATGGGACTTAATCGTCCCCAGAAACTGAACGCTTTTGACGTGGACATGTTTATAGAACTCAGTGTGGCGCTGGGGGAGTTGAATCTTGATCCGGAATGCCGTTGCGGCCTGTTGTACGCCAACGGAAAGCATTTTACCTCCGGTCTTGATCTCTCTCAGTGGACGGCTCATTTCGAACAGGGGACGTTTCCCCCGCCGCTGCCGAAAGACGCCTGCGATCTCTATGGTCTGGATCCGGAAAGGCGTGTCCAGAAACCCGTTGTGATGGCCGTTCAAGGCATCTGTTTTACGATCGGTTTTGAAATCCTGCTGGCCACGGATATCCGTGTGGCTTCAGCGGATGCCCGGTTTGCGGTTATCGAGGTGAAACGTGGCATCTATCCGGCCGGAGGCGCTACGATCAGGCTTCATAAGGAAATCGGTTGGGGAAATGCCATGCGGTACCTCTTGACCGGTGATGAGATTCGTGCCGACGAAGCCTGCCGGCTTGGCCTCATTCAGGAAGTGACTCAGAACGGGCGGCAGTTGGATCGCGGGATGGAGATTGCAGAATCCATCGCGAAACAGGCGCCGCTGGGCGTCAAGGCGGCGCTTGAGTCCGCGAGGCGTGTTCAGATGTTCGGAGAGGAACCGGCCGTTAAAAGGCTGGTCCCCGATCTGATGACCCTGATGAGGAGTGAAGACGCCGCGGAAGGGGTGAGATCCTTTGTTGAGAGAAGAGAGGCGCAATTCAAGGGACGCTGATGCCGCTAAAGCGGTCGCGGGCGGGCGGTGAGAGAATAACCGCCGGCAACTGGAAGGAGATAGAAATGGAACAGAAAGTCATCGTTGAAAAGAAAGGTCATGTTCTGATGATGGGGCTGAATCGGCCCCAGAAGCTCAATGCTTTCGACCTGGACATGTTCAGGGAACTGGCCGTTGCCTTCGGCCAGTTGAACAATGATCCGGAATGCCGTTGTGGCCTCGTGTATGCCAATGGCAAGCATTTTACGGCCGGTCTCGATCTTTCGCAATGGGCGCCAGTGCTGGAGAAAGATGGCTTGTTCCCTCCGCTGCCTGACGGGGCGATCGACCCGCGGGGGCTTGAAGATGAAACGCGCGTTCAGAAACCCGTCGTGATGGCGGTTCACGGGATCTGTTTTACCATCGGGTTTGAACTGCTCCTGGCAATGGACATCCGTATTGCCGCATCGGATACCCGTTTTGCGCTGCTCGAGGTCAAACGGGGCATCTATCCCACGAGCGGCGGGACCATCCGTCTGCATCGGGAAATCGGCTGGGGAAACGCTATGCGATGCCTGCTGACCGGCGATGAAATGAGCGCCGAAGAGGCCTATCGTCTGGGCCTTGTCCAGGAGCTGACCGAACCCGGGCGCCAACTGGATCGTGCAATGGAGATTGCGGAAACAATCGCGAAACAGGCGCCGTTGGGTGTTCGGGCCGCATTGCTGTCGGCAAGGCGGGTTCAGGCGGGCAGTGAAAGACCTGCGGTCGATCGGCTGGCGCCGGACCTCGTCCCCATTATGAAGAGCGAGGATGCCGCCGAAGGGGTGCAATCGTTTCTTGAGCGAAGAGAGGCTCGATTCAAGGGGCGCTGACGTAGGCCCATCGTGCCTTCTATATAACAAACGGGAACAGTGAAAACCCGTTACAAGAACAGGTGAAGAGAAAGGGGAAAGGAATATGGCGGTTCTGAAGAAAGTTGGCGTAGTCGGCGCGGGGATGATGGGCGCGGAGATTGCTCTTTGTTTTGCTGCTGCGGGCTGCGAGGTTGTGATGAGTGATGCCACCTTGGCGTTGGCGACAAAAGGTAAAGATCGTCAGGGACAGGTACTCGACAAGAGCATCAAGAAAGGCAAAACGGATGCCGCGGATAAGGAGCCTATCCTGAACCGCGTTACCATAACGGACCGGCTGGAGGACATGGCCGATGCGGATCTGGTCATAGAGGCGGCCAGCGAAGAATTTGCGATTAAAAGCAAAATCTTTTCGACGCTGGACACTGTCTGCAAAGAGGATTGCGTCATTGCCAGCAACACGTCGAGCATTCCTATTACGAGACTGGCCACTACCGTCAGTAGAAAACGCATGGCACGCTTTCTCGGAATGCACTTTTTCTCACCGGCCTTTGTGATGAAGCTGGTGGAAGTGATCCCCGGTTATCTTTGCGAAAGAGAGGCAGTTGAGATTGCCAAGGAAGCCGTCAGGACGCTCGGCAAGACGCCGGTGGAAATCAAGGATGTGGCTGGATTTGCCGTGAACCGATTGCTCAATATCTTCTTTATTGAAGCCATCCGCCTGCTGGAGGAAGGTGTTGCGACGGTAGAGGACATCGATACAGCCTGCAAGCTTGGACTCGGTCACCCTGTCGGGCCTTTCGAGCTCCTCGATGTTACCGGAGTGGACCTCAATTTGAAAGTCCATGAAGTCCTTTTCAATGAGTACGGTGAGCGATATCGGCCGCGTCCTTTGCACCGTAAACTGGTGACGGCGGGCATGTACGGGAAAAAGTCGGGTGAAGGATTCTACAAGTACGAAAAGAAATAACAGGCTTTATGAGCCTAAAGAATGGAGGAAGGTCAAGTGAATCTGAATGATGTTGTCATCGTGGATGTATTGAGAACGGCGATCGGCAAATTCGGCGGAACCTTAACCAAGGTTGAAGCCGATATGCTGGCCGCGCCGTTGCTTGTGGAACTGTTAAAGCGTAATAATGTCAATCCGGATCTGGTCGAATTGTGCGTGCTCGGAAATGTTGACAATAATTCGAATGCCCCCAACCTGGGACGATTGGCGCTGCTCAGGGCAAGATTGCCCCACCACATTGCCGGCTACAATGTCGAGCATCAATGCGGGTCGGGCCTGGCGGCCATTAACGTCGCCTATATGCACCTTGCAACCGGTACGGTAGAAATAGCACTGGCCGGTGGCGCGGAAAATATGAGCAATCTGCCGTACTGGATTGAGGACGCCCGTCAGGGATTCCGTCTGGATGATGGATCACTGAAAATTCATTGTGAATTCAATGAAACGGCACGGAGGGTCTGCGGGCCGGATCTGTATCCGCACATGAATATGGGGATTACTGCTGAAAACCTGGCCAAGCAGTACAACATCAGCAGGCGCGAGCAGGATGAATTTGCCCTGTTGAGTCAGAAGAACACTGCGGCGGCGCAAAAATCCGGCAGGTTGCAGAGAGAAATCCTTCCGCTGGAAGTCCAGACAAAGAAAGGAAAGGTCATCTTTGACCAGGATGAACACCCGCGGCCGGAAACCACACTGGAAGGTCTGGCGACGTTACGACCGGCCTTTATGAAAGATGGTACGGTAACAGCCGGCAACTCATCGGGCCTGAATGACGGTGCCGCTGTTGTATTGATGATGACGCAGCGCAAGGCTGATGAACTCGGCTTGAAACCGATGGCGCGCATCGGGAAACACTGCAATGTCGGTGTCGATCCGGCGATCATGGGGATAGCTCCGGCCTATGCCATTCGAAAGTTGCTGAAAATGGCCGGCACGACTCTGGACGATTACGGATTGTTTGAAATCAACGAGGCCTTCGCCGCACAGTGTCTGGCGGTCTTTAAAGAGCTCAAATTCACGGATAAGCAATTGGAAACGATCAATGTGAACGGCGGCGCCATTGCCTTCGGGCACCCGGTTGCATGTTCCGGTGCAAGGCTTACGGGGACATTGATTCATGAGATGCGCATCCGCGGAATAGAAAAAGGCATCGTTTCGCTTTGCTGCGGAGGCGGGACGGGCATCGCGACGGAGATCATCCTTTGCTAGATCGATGTGATGAAAAAAGAAACCAGGGTAATGAATCCTTTAGCGAGCGCATTTCCCGCTGCTTGCGGCGGGGTAAGCGAGCGAATCAGGGAAAAGCAGCTACCTTGGGAATCGGAAATTCGCCGGAGCCTGCCTGCGTGCGGTTACGCACAGGCAGGCCCCGGTGAGTCTTCAATGCCCAATCCTTGTCTGAAAGAGCGCAAGGCAAAAGGAAGGAAGTGAAGGCAATGACAAAACGAGTAGGAATTGTTTCTGTTGCTCAAAATGCCGGAACTGAATCGAAGGATAACTTCTACGATCAGGCATTCCGGGTGGCAAAAGAGGCATTGGACAAAGCCGGCTTGAGCAGGGAAGAGCTTGGCACGATCGTAAGCGCATCCTCTGATATCTTCCACGGCGGCATCTCCTGTGCCAATGCTTATTACTGGGATCCGATCGGGGCATTTTTAAAAAACGCCTCGAGACAGGATGGGGAATCGCTCTTCGCCTTATTTTATGCGGCGATGCGGATCATGACGGAAAAATATGAAACGGCTCTGGTAATCAGTCTCTGCAAGGGTTCTGAAAATCCTGAAACGGACGCCTGTACGCTGATGTTTGCCGATCCGTTTTATCAAAGGCCGATCGGCCTGAATGAGTCGATCGCGGCTTCGATGCAAATGCGGCTTTATATGGAGACCTATGGCGTAACGCAGGAACAATGTGCCCGGGTCGCTGTCAAGAATCTGGGCAATGCGCTGAGAAATCCGTGGGCTCACAGGAAAGGCCGATACAGCGTGGCCGACATTCTTAAATCCGAGCGGGTTCTCGATCCGCTGACGGCTTTGCAGATCGCTCCCAAATCGGACGGAATGGTGGCCATGGTTCTCGCGTCGGAAGAAAAAACAAAGGAACTGACGGACAAACCCGTCTGGCTTAAGGGATTCAGCACATCCATGGATACCTATAACTTTGGCGATCGCGATCTCCTGCACGGTCAATTGGGCAATGCTGCAAGGCGAGCTTATAAGATGGCCGGTATCGAAAATCCCCAAAAGGAAATCGATATGCTGGAAATCTGTGAGCCCTATGCCTTTCAGGAGTTGATGTGGCTGGAGGATTTGGGTATTTGCAAGCCCGGCGAGGGCGGCAAACTGATCGATGCGGAAGTGACCTCGGTTCATGGCGATATCCCGGTCAACCCTTCTGGAGGCGTTCTGGCGAATAATCCTTACGTTTCCAGAGGTCTTCAGCGGGCCGTGGAAGCCGTCTTGCAAATCCGGGGAGAAGCCGGAGAACGGCAGTTAAACAAAAAAATCAAAACGGCGGTAGCTCATGGCACCCACGGCTTTGCCGGACAGTGTCATTCTGTTGCTGTTATAGGAATATAGGAGGGCTTGAGTATGGGAAGGCCTGTTGCAGTTTTGGGCGTGGGGCAGACCAAACATGGAAAACGTCATGATGTCTGCTATCCCGATCTGGTGCGTGAGTCGGTCGCTGCGGCATTGATTGACGCGGGGATCACCGCGGATGATATTGACGGCGTTGTTTCCGGCACGATGCCCTCCATGATGGAAGGCATCGCCCTGACCCATTTTTATTTTGCGGATGCCATGCAGAGTGTCGGCAAACCGATTTTGAAAACGGAAACCTGCGGCTCCGTCGGCATGTCTACGGCACATACAGCATACTACTGGGTTGCGTCGGGCATGGCGGACCTTGTCCTGGCCGTCGGGCACGAAAAAATGAATGAGGGACATGCGCAATCTACGATGATTACCGTGTTGGAACCGTTCTATCAGAGGTATTTCATCGCCGGCGCTGTCGGCACGTTTTCTATACAATCTCAGATCTGGTCGGGACGTTACAATATTCCCGAAGAGAAGCTCCGCGAAGCCGCGTCGTTCGTGTCCGTGACACATCATGACGATGCCTTTGACAATCCCTATGCGCATATCAAAATACGGGTGGGCATAGACGACGTCAGCAATGCCAAGGTCATCTCCTATCCGGTCCGGCTGTTGGATGTCTGTCCGACCTCTGACGGCGCTTGCGCCGTTATTTTCGCATCCCAGGACATGGTCCGGAAGTTGGGAAAGACGCCGGCCTGGGTCAAAGGGGTCGGCTATCGGGGAGATGAATTTTTTTATGGCGATAGTGATAAAGCTGAGTGGCAGAGCGCCATTCAGGCTGCCAAGGAGGCCTATGATCAGGCGGGGATCAGCAATCCGCGCAAGGAACTCGATGTGGCAGAAGTATATAATCCCTTTACCTATCAGGAAATGATGTATTACGAAAATTTCGGATTTTGCGATTTCGGGCAGGCGCCCGATCTCGTTTTGAAAGGTACCTTCAGCCGTAGTGGCGAGCTCCCGTGCGACCCTTCAGGCGGGGTGTTGTGCACCAATCCGATTGGTGCAACGGGGCTCATCAGGGTCGCTGAGGCCGCGATGCAGGTGACCGGCAAGGCCGGCGATCACCAGGTGCCGGGCGCGAAGACTGCCTTTGCCCATGCCATGGGTGGAAATTGTCAATTCAATGGTGTCATGATTCTCGGATCTGAATTATAGAGGAGGGTTTAGTATGTCGAAAGAATACAGAACATTACAAACGGAAGTCAGGCTGCCCTATGAATTGGCTTATGGCGCGACCTGGTCGAAATTTTTTGATGGCCTTCAGGAAAAAAAGATCTATGGAACGAAATGCAAGAAGTGTAACAGGGTCCTGGTTCCCGCACGGTCCTTCTGCCCCCGTTGCTTTGTTGATACCGACGACTGGGTCGAAGTCTCGCAAGAAGGCGTGGTCAGCGCTTATGTTTACGTGAATTACAAGTTTTACGGTCAGCCTGTGGAACCCCCATACATCGGCGCTTTGATCCATTTGGACGGTGCGGATGTCAGGTTTCTCCATCTGGTCGGAGGGTTCGATCTAAGCGATTTCGAAGCTGTTCGCAAAAGAATGAAAAGCGGCATGCGTGTGAAGGTCGCCTGGAATGAGGACCGAAAGGGACACATTTTCGATATCAAGTATTTCGAGCCGGTATAAAATTAGCGCGGCTTTCCAGTGAACCAGAGCACATGCGGCAGTCCGAGCGCTGCTCAGTAGCTTCAGCACCTGGAAAGAGCATCTGCAGTGATCGACGCGTCAATTTCAACTTCAGAAGAGTAGGAGGCGAACAATGAATATAAGGGAAGTCGTAATGGTTGGCGCATGCCGAACAGCCATCGGCGATTTTTTGGGCAGCCTGAAAGATGTGCAGGCAAGAGACCTGGCATTGACGGCAGGTAAAGCAGCTATTGAACGGGCGGGCATTTCTCCCGATCTGATCGATGAAATCTGTATGGGTCAATTATATACGGCCTTGCAGGGTTCCCTGCCCGCACGGCAAGTCGGGATAAGGCTTGGCCTGCCGCATCGGAGCAGTGCGGTGAGCGTGAATCAGAACTGCACATCCGGCATGAGGGCCCTGGAGATTGCCGCACATAATATCATGTTGAACAAGACGGATATCGCCCTTGTCGTGGGCGTGGAAAGCATGACCAACGCGCCGTATTTAATCCCAAAAGCGCGGCTGGGCTATCGCATGGGGCCGGGTCAGATCGAAGATCATATGCTGCATGACGGTCTGATCGATTCACTCGTGCCCGGGCATATGGGACTCACGGCGGATAATGTCGCCGAAAAATATGGCATCAGTCGGCAGGAATGTGATGAACTGGCGCTTCAGAGTCACCAGAAGGCCGTCAAAGCGATTGAGGCGGGCATCTTCAAGAGAGAAATCGTACCGATCGAGTTGAAGACCAAAAAGGGTGTGAAGATCTTCGATACCGATGAACACCCGATCCTCGATGCGAGTATGGAAAAAATGGCTGCCCTTCCCGCCGTATTCAAGAAAGACGGCGGCGTTACGACGGCCGCCAACGCCTCGGGCATCAATGACGGTGCGTCGGCTGCAATCATTATGGCCAAAGAAAAGGCATTGGAACTGGGACTCAAACCCCTCATGAAGCTGGTCAATATCTGCAATGAAGGATGCGATCCAAAATATATGGGCATTGGTCCCGCCTTTGCGATTCCGAAGTGCCTGAAGCAGGCAGGCCTGAAATTCGGGGATATAGACTATTGGGAACTCCATGAAGCCTTTGCAGCACAGTGGCTCGGCGTCGGCAGGGTCCTCAAGCAGGAATTCGGCATTGAATTAAATATGGATAAAATCAATCATCATGGATCCGGCATCGCGCTGGGACACCCTGTGGGCAGTACAGGGCTGCGGATTCTTGTCACGCTCTGTCATGAAATGGAAAGGCTGAACCTCAGAATGGGCGGCGCTTCGCTGTGTGTCGGCGGCGGTCCTTCCATGGCGTCCTTGTGGACGAGAGAAATCTGAATCCGGCAGCGCTCGCATTTTCCGCTGCTTACGGCGGAGAATGCGAGCGAATAATATTGGAGCACCTTCCTTAAGCGTAAAAAGATTCCTTTTGCGCTTGCAATCTTTCTTGACATTTGACTCGATTTGTTAAAAACCATTCCCAGACATACAACGAACCCCGGGAGTAATGTGCATGCAAGATGATCTCTATATCCAATTAGGCAATCGGTTGAACCAGAATGATTTTCAGCTTCCTTTGATTGAAGAGGTGCTGGTATTTTTAAGGGAGGTATTTTCCGAAGAACAGGCGAAGCTCGGAGCTTCATTCCCCATGGGGGCTCATACGCTGAAAGCATTGTCCAAGTCGCTGTCTCGGGAAGAAGATGCCTTGGAACGATTGCTGGAAAGCATGGCTGATGAAGGATTAATTTTCATAGCCCGGACAGAGAAAGGCGACAAGGAGTATTCTCTGCCGCCCCTTGTCCCCGGGATTCTCGAATTTCAGAACATCAAGGGTGACGAAACCGACAAAGTCAAAAAAAGAATCCGTTTGATTAAGAATATCAGCGTGGCATTGGCAGCCATGGTCGAAAAAGAATACCGGCGTTCTGATCCGGCCCAGGGGGTCCCGCCTGCTTACCAACTGAGGACGATTGCAGTGGAAGAGCAGCTGCAGGGCAAGAAAAACATCGCCACATGGGAACAGTTGACGGAAATAATCAACCGGGAAGAATCCTTTGCCGCAGGCGCCTGTTACTGCCGACAGAATGCGAAAATGGATGGCCATCCTTGTCGTTTGAGCGATGTCCCCCAGGACAGCTGTATCTATTTCGGGAAGGTTGCGGATTTTATGGTGGATCGTCAGTTCGCCAGGCGACTGTCGCGGGAGGGCGTTCTCGAACTCCTTGCCGCCTGTGAAAAGGCGGGCCTTATTCATAATGTCAGCAACTTCACCGGGGATTATATCGTGATGTGTAACTGCTGCGGGTGCTGTTGCGAATCGCTCGTTCTGATGAAAAAATATCGGGGGATGAATTCGGTATTCGTCGGATCGAACTTTGTGGCAACTGTGGACAGCGAAAGCTGCATCGGCTGTGGCCAGTGCATCGACCATTGTCAAGTTGGCGCATTGGAGATGAAGGACGATTTAGCCGTTGTCATCAAGGAAAATTGTCTCGGATGTGGAAATTGTGCAATCCGGTGTCCTGTTGGCAGCCTTTCGTTGCTGAAATATGCCGAGAAACAACCCCCGGAAAAGAACCCGCGTATTGTCGGCATGGGCCGATAACGTCTTTAACCCAGAAAGATAGATACAGATTGACGCGCAAGGGCGATAAATGATCCCGGGAATATTCCCAGGATCATTGTCGCCATCGCCGCAATGGTTGTCGCCAGGGTGGCGGGCCGTGAGAACGTCAGACTGGGCGTCTCTTCGGTCGGTTCCTTCATGTAAATCATGACCGTTACGCGCAGATAATAATAGACGGACAGCACACTGTTGAGGACGCCGATGATGGCCAGGCCGACAAATCCGCTTTTGATCGCCGCCGCAAAGAGATAAAATTTCCCTACAAAGCCGGCGGTAGGCGGGATTCCCGCCAGAGAAAACATGAAAATGGTCATGGCCGCGCCCAATACCGGATATCTGTACCCCATCCCCGCATAGTCTTTGATATTCAGATTATCCTCTATCTTGCGTCCATAGAGGATGACGACGATAAATACGCCTATATTCATAAAGGCATAGGCCATCAGATAATACAGGATGCTGTATCTGCCCATATCGGCTGCAACCAGGCCTATCATGAGGTAGCCGGCATGGGCGATGCTGGAATAGGCAAGCATGCGCTTGATATTCTCCTGCAGAAGCGCGGCAAGATTCCCGACGGTCATCGTCAATACCGCAAGCACCGATACAATCGCGGTCCAATGAGGATGCACTGCGGGCAACGCGTATACGAAGACACGCAGAAAAGAGGCAAAGGCCGCCGCCTTCACCCCGACAGACATGAAGGCGGTAACGACGGTCGGCGCGCCTTCGTAGACGTCCGGCGTCCACATGTGGAACGGCACCGAGGCGATTTTGAATCCGAATCCCACGATCAGGAACCCCATGCCGAAAAGCAGCATGGGTTCCGTCATAGCGGCCGTCGTCTTGAGGGACCGGCAGATTGCCACAAGGTTGGTCGAACCCGCAGCGCCGAAGATCAGCGCAATTCCGAAAAGCAGAAAACCCGTAGAAAAGGCGCCCAGCAGCAAATACTTGAGGGCCGCCTCATTGCCCCTGACATCTTTTTTTACAAATGCTGCCAGGATATAGATGGCGATGGACATCGTCTCGAGGCCGAGGAAGATGGTGATCAGATCCGTGCCTGCCGCCATGAACATCATGCCGACGCATGAAAACAGGAGAAGACTGAAATATTCTCCATACTCCACGCGGCCTTCGCATTTCCCGAGGTAATCGATCGAGGCCAACAGGGTCAGCGCTGTGCAAATCAGGAAGAGGCCATTGAAAAAGAGATGATAGTTGTCAAGGGCAAGCATATTGGCAAAAGCGAGTTCCGAACGTCCCCATAGAGACGCATTGATCGAAAAACTTATCAAGACCCCCAGCAGACTTATCCCCGCAGCAACAGCGCCGGATACTCTGGGATAGAATGCCCCCATGAGAAGCAGCGTCATCGCGGTGATCGAGATGACGAGTTCCGGGAAAAGCTGGCCCAGTTTATCACAGGAATAATGATATTCATTTTATGGTATCCTCCACGGATGCGGCTTGCGCTCAAGCAATCGGCCGCTTAACGTTTTTCTGTTATAAATCAGGCCATAATAGAAAATACTGTTTCCGGCCTTCATCCCGTCTTTTCTATTATGGCCTGCTTAATAAAGGGAAAGACGGTGGCACGTCATTCTGGGACAGGCAATAAGCGTCCTGCTTTTCCGCAGTCGCAACGGCCGCGTATTTTTTATCAATCTGATGCAAGAGGTTTTTCACGGAAGCCTCGGTCGTGCGCAAGAACGGCGCAGGATACAGTCCGATCCAGAAAATAAGAAGGAGGATCGGGAGCAGCACACCCCACTCGCGTTTGGAGAGATCTTTCAGCCCCTTATTTTTTGGATTCGTTATTTCACCGTACATGACACGCTGAAACATCCAGAGCATATAGACGGCGGCAAAAATCACGCCGGAAGCGCCGATGACGGAATAGACCTTGTATTTTTCAAACGTGCCCAGCAGGATCAGGAACTCGCCGACAAAACCGTTTAACCCCGGCAGGCCGATAGACGACAGCGTTACGATCAGGAAAACGACCGCAAATGCCTTCATCGCGCCGGCAAGCCCGCCGAACTCGGCAATCAGCCGAGTATGCCGGCGCTCATAAATCATGCCGACAATCAAAAAGAGGGCGCCGGTGGACAGGCCATGGTTGACCATCTGCAGGACAGCCCCTTCCATGGCCGTGGCGTTAAACGCAAAAATCCCCAGCATGACGAAACCGAGGTGGCTGATACTGGAAAAGGCGATCAGGCGCTTCAGGTCTTTTTGCACGATGCAAACCCACGCGCCGTAAATGATTCCAATCAAGGCCAGCGACAAAAAGATCCAGGCGCCGTAATCCAGAGCCGCATTCGGAAACAGCGGCAGACTGAAACGCAGAAATCCGTAGGCCCCCATTTTCAGAAGTACCGCTGCCAGCAGCACACTCCCCACCGTGGGCGCCTCCGTGTGGGCATCAGGCAACCAGGTATGAAAGGGGAACATGGGAACCTTGATGGCAAAGGCCAGCGAAAAGCCGAGGAACAGCCACAACTGCGTCGAACGCGGCAAGACGGTGGTATAGAGATCGAAGATATTGAATGAGTAAATCCCTGTCGCCGCGTGGTATTGGAAATACAGGTACAGGATGGCGACCAGCATGAGCACGCTGCCGAACATGGTGAAGATAAAGAACTTGACGGCTGCGTATATCCGCCTGGCGGGATTGCCCCAGATGCCGATCAGGAGGTACATGGGAATCAGCATGACCTCCCAGAACACGTAGAAGAGAAACACATCAAGAGAAACGAAGGTGCCGATCATACCGGTCTCCAGCAACAGCAGGCAGATCATGAATTCCTTCACCCGCGTCCTGATATCTTCCCAGCAAGCCAGCACGCAGATGGGCGTGAAAAACGTGGTCAGCATCACCAGCAATAACGTCAGGCCGTCGAGACCCACGAAATAACTGATGCCGTAGTCCGGGATCCACGCATATGTCTCTACAAACTGCACATCCGGGGTATCGAGATTGAAGTTTTTGAGCAGAAGAAGGGAAAACAAAAAGGTCAGCAGCGTGACCACAAGCGTGACGAGCTTCAGCGTGCGCTCGCTTTCCTTCCTCATGAAAATGAGAAACAGCGCGCCCAGCAGGGGAAGAAAGGTGATGGTTGTCAACAAATAATGACTCATGAGGAAGGTTCCTTCATTAGACGGTTTGAGCCCATCTCAAAGGGCCGTTTTATACAAATGGTTCAAGTTAAAATGAATAACAGATAGGAGAAGAGCAGCATGGCGCCGATCACGATCATCAGGGCATAGTTTTGCGCATAGCCCGTCTGCAGTTGCTGCGTCCTGCCGCCCCATCTTTGGGCTATAGCGGCAATGCCGTTGACGGCGCCGTCGATGACTTTACTATCCAGCCCTTGCGACAGCAGCTTTTCCGAAACCCAAAGGGTGGGCAAAACGAACAGACGCCGATACAGCTCGTCGATCCTGTATTTATCCAGAACCAGACGGTAGACGGGCGCAAAACGGCCGCTGGCCAGACGTTCGGGAAGTTTTGACTCCCCGCAATACAATTTTCGGGCAATCAAGATGCCGATCACCGCGATCACTACAGAGAGCAGGGCCAGCGCAAGCTCCGCATGCAGCGAGGCGTGAGCCATATGGGACGGTGCTGCTAACGCTATCTGACCCGCTGTTTTGCCTTTCATCACCGGCGCCAACCATTGCGGAAGCAGGTTCAGGCTGGCGATCCAGGGGACGCCGATCCAGCCGCCGACGATCGAAAGAACGGCCAGAATCCAGAGGGGCGCGGTCATCACCGCCGGCGATTCATGGAGGTGTGCGGCGACATGAGGATCCAGACGGCTCGTCCCGTAGAACGTCATGAATACCATGCGGAACATATAGAACGCCGTGATAAGCGCCGCGATAAGACCGATGAGCCAGAGCGTCACGCCCATGCTCCAGAACGGGCTCTCGGCGCTGAATGCGCGATTGAGGATTTCATCCTTGCTGAAAAAACCGGCCAGGGGCGGAATGCCGGCGATGGCCAGACTGCCGATCAGAAACGTGCGGTACGTGTGGGGCATGGCCTTGCGAAGCGCGCCCATCTTGCGCATGTCCAATTCACCGGCAAGGGCATGCATGACGCTGCCGGCGCCCATAAAAAGGAGGGCCTTGAAGAAGGCATGCATCATCAGGTGAAAGATCCCGATGGAGAACGCGCCGACGCCGCAGGCCAGAAACATATAGCCCAGCTGGCTTACAGTGGAATAGGCCAGCACTCTCTTGATATCGAACTGCGTCATGCCGATCGTGGCGGCGTAAAGCGCGGTCGCAGCGCCGACGATTCCCACGACGAGAAGCGAAACGGGCGCCATCGTGAAAAGAACGTTCGTCCGCGCGATCATGTATACGCCGGCAGTGACCATTGTCGCGGCATGAATGAGCGCGGAAACCGGCGTGGGGCCCTCCATCGCATCGGGCAGCCAGGTGTAAAGGGGCAACTGTGCGGACTTGCCCGTCGCGCCCAGAAAGAGGGCAAGCGTGATCAGGGTGATCTCTACGCCGCCATATGAAAAGATCTCCGGCGCCCTGGCAGACACGTCCTGGAAATTCAGGGTGCCCGTCATGGAGAAGATGCCGAAGATCCCCACGAGAAAACCGAAGTCGCCGATCCTGTTCATGATGAAGGCCTTGTTCCCCGCATCGGTGGCCGATTTTTTCTCATACCAGAAGCCGATGAGCAGGTAGGAGCATAGCCCCACGCCCTCCCAACCGACAAACATCATCAGAAAGTTGTTGGCGGAAACCAGGATCAGCATGAAGAAGACAAACAGATTGAGTTCGGTAAAATAACGGGCGTAGCCGGGATCGTCGTGCATATATCCGATGGAATAGATATGGATGAACAGGCTCACCCAGGTGACGATCAGAAGCATGACCAGGGAGAGGGGATCTACCAGAAAGCCGATATTGACGGAAAAATGACCAGCGGCCATCCAGGTATACGTGATGACATCCTTCAGGATGCGCGCCTCCGGGGGCAGGGCCTTCACTTCAAGAAAGATCAGCGTCGACAAAATCGCCGAAAGCCCGATGGCGATGCAGGCGATCGGCCCCACCGCTTTTCTGGGCAGCCTGTGCCCGAACAATCCATTGATTAAGACCCCTAATAAGGGAAAAACGGGGATCAGCCAGACATATTGGTGCATTGCGAACGCCCCCTTACCCTTTCAACAGGTTGATGCGGTCGATGTTGGTCGTTCCCCAATTTCGGAAAAGCAACATGATAATGGCCAGTCCCACAGCGACTTCGGCCGCGGACACCGTCATGACAAAGAATACGCAAATCTGTCCGTGAAGCGTTTTCAGGTAGCTCGACAGCGTGATGAAGGTCAAATTCACCGCATTGAACATGAGCTCGATGGACATAAAAATAACCAGGGCGTTGCGTCGCAGCAACACCCCCAGAACCCCTAGCCCGAAGATAAGGGTGCTGAGCGTTAGATAGTAACCCATGGGAATCATCGTTTTTTCCTGTTCTAGAATTTTAGTGTCCCTTGATCTTATCTGCTTCCCCCGGAAGGATCCGGCGCTTTCTTTTTGGAGCGCTTGGACAGGTAGACGACGCCTGTCATCGCGACCAGAAGCAGAATGGAGGTAATTTCAAAAGGCAGAAGATAGTCTGTAAACAGCAGCGAAGAAATGGCCGCTGTATTGTTCGATTGCGTTGTCGTTTTTGAAGCGAATCCCCCCTGGGGTCCTGCTTGGACGTGACTGTAAAAGAGTGAGGCGGATATTCCCGTTATGATGGTAGCGACCAGGATGGCGACGACAACGAAGCTGAAGTATTTTTGTTTCTTCTGCGTCGTGATCCATTCCCGCTTTTCCTTGTCCAGATTGAGAAACATGATCACAAAAAGGAAGAGCACCATGATGGCGCCGGCATAAACGAGAATCTGAATGAGCGCGATGAATTCAGCGCCGAGCATCAGATACAGGCCGGCCATGGCGATAAAGGTGAGGATCAGAAACAGGGCAGAGTAAAAAGAATTCCTCTGAAACACCACCAGAAAACTCGATAACAGTGTAATCCCGGCAACGACGACAAACAGAAACAATTCCATTTCAGCAATCCTTCACTTTATTCCGGACGTTCCAAAAGATTTTCTTTGGAAAGCACCAGCGCTCCTTTTTCTCCGACGGCCAGTTCATAGGCGTGGCTCATTCTGATGGCGTCCTTGGGACAACTCTGCGCGCAAAAACTGCAAAAGATGCAACGGCCGAGGTCCAGTTCGAATCGCACCGGAAAACGGCTGTTGTCTTCCCGCTTTCCCGACGTGATCTTGATCGCCTGCGCCGGACATCTCTGGGCGCAGATATGACAGGCGATACAGCGTTCCTGCCCGTTGTCTGCCTTTGTCAGATACGGACGTCCCCGCCACCGGTCATACATGACTTTCTTCTCTTCAGGATACTGCAGGGTTATCCGGGGACGAAAGAGCGTCTTGAACGTGAGTGCCAATCCTTTTGCCAGTGCCATTACCATGATCATGCCTGTCTTTATCGCTGTTCTGCGGTATTACAAATTACCCAAGAGTTCCATGACGACCGCGGTGACGAGGATATTCGCCAGTGTCGCCGGCAACAAAAACTTCCATTCCATCTTCATCAAAAGGTCATAGCGAAGCCTGGGGAAAGTGGCCCGCACCCAGATGAAGAAAAAGACAACGAGAAAGGTCTTCGCAGAGAAATAGAGAATGGGGAGGAAGTACCTCAGTTCGGGCACATCCAAAAACGGTCCCTGCCAGCCGCCGAAGAAAAAAGTCACGGTCAGGGCGCTGGCCGCCAGCGTGTGTCCGTATTCCGCCAGATAGAACAGGGCGAATTTCATGGAGCTGTATTCTGTCTGGTAGCCCGCGACGATTTCATTTTCGCACTCCGTAAAGTCGAAAGGGGTTCGCCCTGTTTCGGCAAAGATGGAAATCAGAAAAATGACGAAAGCCAGAGGCTGCTTGAAGCAAAACCACTTGGGAATGAAGCCGAACCAATAGCCGCCCTGATATTGCACGATATCCATCAGGCTCATCGAGCCGGACATCATGATGAGTCCGATGATCGCCAGCCCGGCAGCCAGTTCGTAGCTGATCATGACGGCCGAAGCCCGTATGCCACCCAGCAGGGAATACTTGTTGTTGGAGCTCCAGCCGGCCATGATCAACCCGTAGATGCCGACGGAGGAAATGCCCAGGATGATCAGCACGGCCACATTGACGTCGGCAATGACCCCGCGATTGGCGTTCGCCAGGGTAAAGTCATACACCTTGCCGCCGATCTGCATCGTCGCGGGCCAGATGACATCTCCGAAAGGAATGACGGCAAACGTCATCAAGGCCCCGACAACACATACAATAGGCGCTGTCATATAGACGGCCTTGTTCGCTCCCGATACGGTTATGTCTTCCTTCAGCAGCATCTTGATGCCGTCGGCAACGGGCTGCAGCAGCCCCTCCCAGCCGACACGATTCGGCCCGTGGCGTTCCTGGAAGAACCCGAGAAAACGCCTCTCCAGGAGGGTGGTGTAAGCCAGAGTCAACATGAAAACGGCGAAGAACACCCCGATCTTCACTACAATCAATATAAATGACGCCATGAAATTCAAATTCGATTCAATCATCGTCCCCTCAGCGGTCTACCTCCGCTAATACCAGATCCACACTGGCCAGAGCCGATACCATATCGGAGAAGAGCCGTCCCTCACTCATCTTGGGCAAAGCCTGCAAATTGACAAAGGTGGGCGCGCGCACTTTCATACGGAAGGGCTGGGCCGTGCCGTCGCTGACGATATAGAATCCCAGTTCGCCGCGTGGCGCCTCGATGGCCGCATACGCTTCGCCGGCCGGCGGCCTGATGTTCTTGCTTATCGTTGCCTTGGGATCGCCCTCCGGCAACCCTTCCAACGCCTGACGGATGATTTCCGTGCTCTGACGCAGTTCCATCATGCGCACGCGGTAACGGTCGTAGGCATCGCATCCGTAATAGACGGCGGTTTTAAAATCGAACCGCTCATAACCGGAATAGGGCTGATTCTTGCGCAGATCCCAATCGATTCCTGCGGCTCTTGCCATGGGACCTGAGACGCCAAATCGGATACAATCCTCCGCCGAAAGCATTCCCACGCCTTTCGTGCGGTATTTCCAGATAATATTTTCCGTCAGCAGCGCTTCATATTCATCGATGCGCGGCGGAAAGGCCTTCAGGAATTTCATGCAGTCGCCGGTGAATTCAGGGGGAAGATCCATCGCCACACCGCCGATCCGGAAATAGGTCGGCGTCAAACGGGCGCCGGCGACCATTTCCAGGAGAAAGAGAATCTGCTCCCGCTCTCTCACCATATAGAAGAAAGGGGTCATCGCACCCAGATCGTGCGCCGTGGCGCCCGCCCAGAAGAGATGACTGGAAATGCGGCTGAGTTCGGTGATGATCACGCGGATGTACTGCGCCCGCAGGGGAACCTCCATGTCCATCAGCTTCTCAACGGCCAGACAGTAGCCGAGATTGTTGGATGCCCCGGCCATGTAATCAAGCCGGTCCGTCAAAGGGATGATCTGATGGTACGTCCGGTTTTCCGCTATCTTCTCGATGCCGCGATGCAGATAACCGAGATGCGGTGTCACCTTCACGACGGTTTCTCCGTCCAGATCCACGACCGCGCGAAAAACGCCGTGGGTCGAAGGGTGATGGGGACCCATGTTGATCTCCATGATCTCCGCGTCGTACACCGGCTGTACTGCTTCAGACTTTATTTCCTCTTGTTTCATACTTGGCCTTATAGGTTATGAATTCTTCGGAACGCTCATGGCCCGTGGCTTGCCTGTCTGCGCGCGGTCACGCACGGGCAGGCCGCGGGGTAACCGACGGCGCATCTTTTTTGGGAGTCTCCGATTTTCTTCTTTGCCGGATCGCATCACGAGTCAACAAAAGCCGTGTGTTCATTCCTCTGCGTTGCCTTCCAGCGGATAATCCTTTCTCAGGGGGTGACAATTCCAGTGGTAGGGAAGAAGAATGCGTCGAAGGTCGGGATGATTCAGAAATTGAATGCCCAGCAAGTCGTAGGCTTCCCGTTCATGCCAGTTTGCCGTTGGCCAGATCCCGACCACCGACTCGATTTCCGGCGTCTCGTTGTCCAAAGGCACTTTGAGGCGAAGCCTCTGGTTGTGTTCATGGGACAGCAAGTGATACACCGCGACAAAGCGGGTAGAGGCGTCTTTATGATCCACTGCGGTGACATCTACGAGAAAGCGAAAACAATAGTCCGGATCATCGCGCAGAAAAGCGCATACCGGAAGCAACGCCTCCCTGTCGATCGTGAGAGCGACATCCCCCCTGGATTCTTCCACGTTCAAAATCGCGTCCGGGAATGCCGCTCGAAGTTTCTTCACATCCATCATGGTTTACAGCCCTCTTTTTGAATTGCCGCGCCGATACGCAGAGGCTTTTCCAGCATGATCTTGTCGTGCAACTTGAGGATGCCGTCAATGAGCGCCTCCGGACGGGGCGGGCAACCGGGGATATAGATGTCGACAGGAAGGTACTGATCGATGCCCTGAACCACCGCATAGGAGCGAAAGACGCCCCCTGTGCATGCGCACGCCCCCATGGCGATGACCCATTTGGGTTCCGCCATCTGCGCATAAATGCGCAATACCGCGGGCAGCATTTTTTTGGTCACCGTTCCCGCCACAATCATGAGGTCGGCCTGGCGAGGGGAAGGCCGGAAGACCTCCATGCCGAAGCGGGAAAGATCATAGGGCGACAAGGCCATGTCGATCATCTCCAGGGCACAGCAGGCCAGCCCGAAGGTGCAGGGCCACAAGGAGCTCTTGCGCGCCCAGTTGATCGCCTTTTCCATGGAGGTTACGATCACGCCTTCATCGCGCTCATTGCCTAAGCATGTTTCTAGTCCCATTCCAAGGCTCCCTTGCGCCACACATAGGCCAGACCGATGAACAGGATGACAAAGAAAATGCCCATTTCAACGATTCCAAAAAACTTCAGTTGTCTGAATATGAGCGCCCAGGGAAAGAGGAAAACCGATTCAATGTCGAATACGATGAAAAGCATGGCGATGATGTAGAATTTGATGGCAAAGCGTATCCTGTTGGGACCGATCGGTTGCATGCCGCATTCATACGTTTCGAGTTTCAATTTTTCAGGCTTTCTGGGCCCCAGGATGGTAGAAAGGCAAACGGTAACAACGGCGAAACCGACTGCTACAAAGAGATAGAGAACGATCGGTAAATAGTTAATCATGTCTAAAGCCTTTGGCATTGAAGACTCGCCGGCGCTTGCGCCGGCGAGTCTTCAATGCGATTTTAGAAAAGGGTCGTGACCCTTTTATGAATATTCATGTCAATCCGCCTTTTAGCATAATTTGTGCCGATGGCATTTACAGGAAGCCCGTTCTACAACATCACGTTTTGAAAAGATAAAAAGGAATGCCGGAGGGCCGGGAGATATTTGAGATGCGAAAAAAGAAGTAAAAAGTGGATAATGGCTTTTACAGATGCGTAAGGCGCTATGCATCGCGCATGCTCCGCCAGTCTTCAGCAGATTGGCACAGAACCCAAAAGAATGGAAAGAGAACGGAAGCTGGACAATCAAACCAGGAAGATGAGGCTGGCCCGCCCCGCTATTTTCTTTGAGGGTAACAGGTTCCTATGATAAGAGAAAACAATAATTATAAAAGGGAGGATATAGTTTGATGGCACATGAACTGTCTGTAGCGCTGGGTGGGATGAGTTTTCACCATGTTCTGTTGGCTTTTGCAGGAGGCATGTTCGCAACGGCCTTTGGAACGATTCCTGTCTTTGTTATCGTGGGCGTTATTATGTTGTGCGGAGCGGCAACGATGGCAGCGGGTGGACCTCCGGCATTTTTATTTAATGTTGGTTTCAGTTATGGAACGGGTTTCATGATATACGGCGGCGCATGTGCCGCCGCGGCCTACGCCGGTCGGAAGGGCTATATCGCTTCCGGACGCGATCTCGCCACCCCGCTGATGGGTTTGAAGCGTCCCGATGTCTTATTGGTGGGCGGTTTATTCGGCATCATTGCGGCGACGCTCTACTGGCTGATTCAGACCGTCTTCCCTCTCAAGATCAACGGTTACATGTGGACCGATGCCATGGCGATTGCGCTGACGATCACCACGATCATCGCCAGACTCGTTTTCGGCAAGACAGGGCTTTTCGGCAAGGTGCCCGAAGGAAAGAGCCGCTTCAAGTTCGAAGGCGAGCATGTCTGGGTTCCCTGGCAGCAGAGCTTCATGGAGCTTCTGCTGATCGGGATTGCCGCAGGTTTCGCATCGAGCTATGTCGCCATGATGATGGGCGCCAAAGGCGGCGGGGCATTTATCTGCTTCGGCTTTTCACTGGTGAGTCTTGTTTTTCTGCAGTTCGGGGCTATGATCCCGGTGACCCATCATATCACGCTGGTGGCAGCGCTGGCGGCTTTGGCCAGTGGGAGTGTTCTCTGGGGTGGGATCTTTGGCATTGTGACCGCTTTTCTGGGTCAGTTTTTTGCTGGAGCCTTCCTGGTCTATGGCGATACCCACATCGATCCACCGGCGTTCGCCATTGCCGCGATGGCATCGTTGATATCACTCTTTAATGCGTTCGGCTTATTCGCCCTGATGCCGCTGGCGTAAGTCGTGCAATCACTGAGATACGGGGCGTGGTGGTCACATACAGAGCATCACGCCCCGCTTGCGGTAGGACCTTTCGGCACTTCTTGATGGGATTTGCTATTTTGGGAAATTTTCTTTGAGTCGTAGCGCTGCCGGCCTTTTGCTTAACAGCCTGTCGAAAAAGTCTTAACTTGAGACATGTTGCCGTAGAAGAATTTTGCTGTCCCAGCTTTCTTTACTGGTCATGCATGAGTCGCCGCGATTTTCTGACGTCACATCCTTGCCAGCAGTCCCTTGTCCCGCCGGTACCACCAGTTCGGCATGAGGCGGTAGAGGAGTCTGGAGAAGGGGGGGATGTATTCCTTGTCGCGACGGTCGAATTGACAAGCCTGGATAATCGTTTCTTTGATCTCATCCTTGTTGCTAAACTCGTTGAAGATCTTAAAGGCACTACTGAAGAGCGGGCTGTACATATTTTTCTTCTCGAGATAGCGGTGAACGCTGCGGATCGTATGGGGGCCTTCCGGGGAGCCGTCGATATGGCTCAGGACGTTAATGTTGGTTTCAATGGGATTGCCGTTATATAATTGATAGAAGAACTTGCCGTAGCGGTAGTTCTTGCTGGCATCCGATGAAATCGTCACATAGAGGTCACCAACACCCGCCTGGCTGTGAAAAGCCTGGAAGTCTCCTCCGAGCAACATCGAGATAGAACGAATTTCGACACCGGATCGCGCAAAGAGCGTTCCCGGCAGGGAATTGCCGAGTTCCATCGAATCCGTCACCCCTTTGAGGTTGGCAACCATGTTCTTCAACGCGCCACAGGCCTCGGATCCGACCATGTCAAAATTGTAAAACGAGGTCATTTCTCTCCGATTGCACTTGAGAAACTCGGACTTGACGAGCTTGGCGATCTTACGCGGTCCGGCAATCGTGAGGCAGACGGGTTTGCCGAGCGCGATATCGATATCGAAAAAAGGGCCCCCCATGCAGACGACTTCGTATTTGTGCTGAAGGTTGTAGAGATAGATGTCGATCAACTGCGAGGGCGTGATGAGTTCCTTGGTTTTGTCGTCCGAGGCCAGTCCCTTGATGGGAGAGATGATGATCGTCTTTCTTTTCTTGTGGGCGATAAAGGGCTTGATGTAGTTGAGGACTTCCGGCAGCCCGCTCATCGTGATGGAAAGCAGAATAAAATCGTTCTCCTTGACGATCCACTCCAGGTCGTTGGTTGCAAAGACCGTGTCGGACAGCTGCGGAACATTCTCCCGCCCGCCCACACGCTTGACGATATCTTCCGTGAGGTGCCTGGGATTGAGATGGGTCGTGTTGATCTCACGGCACAGATCGGCGTCGTGGTAATACATCGAGACCTTCTTGCCGTCTCGGCCGAACTTGTAGGCCAACGATGTGCCGAGTCTTCCGGGACCGATGATAGCAACTTTCGAAACGTCCAACGTGTCACCCGATAGGTTTATTTTGAGGGAGGAAGTATAGGTAAATCAGAGGTAGGAGTCAAACAAAAAACGGGATCGCAAATGGCCTGATTTTCTTAAGTTAGCGGTTTGTCTGGTTGTTTTTTTTCAATCCGTAAACCTTCCTGCTGGAAATAAGGGGACGTAGCGGGTATAGTTCCCCGTCGGCTTGTTTCAATAACAGTGTGTGGCAAATGCCCGTGGCATGGCAACAGCAGTTATTTAATCTGTTAATCGCCACACGTGACTCGTAACCCCTCGTTTTAAGTTTATCAACTCGAAACTTGCATTTAAGGATCAAATTCATGCGCGTATTACTCGGGGCCCACATGTCGATTGCCGGAGGATTGGTGCAGGCCCTCCAGCGCGGGCAGGCCTTGGGCTGCTCCACGATCCAGCTTTTTACGAAGAATGCCTCCCAGTGGAAAGAGCGTGTGCTACCGCCTGAAGAAATTGAGGCCTTTCGAAGCGCACAACGACAAACCCGTATCGATCCGATCATCAGTCACGGCGGCTATCTGGTCAATCTTGCCTCTCCTGAACCGGGACTCTATGCCCGTTCGATCGAGGCGACGTATCAGGAGCTCGTCCGTTGCGAGCAGCTAGGGATAAGGTATCTGGTCCTTCATCCTGGAGCGCATAGGGAAACGGGCGCGAAGCAGGGGCAGCGGCGCGTTATTGAAGCAATCGACGGCCTTTATGAACGGCTCCCGGACTGTCCTGTCGAGATACTCCTGGAAACGACTGCGGGACAGGGGACTTATCTCGGTTCGACGCTGGAGGAACTGAGAGATCTCTTGGGGGGACTTGCATCTGCCGAGAGAGTCGGACTGTGCCTGGACACCTGCCATATTTTTTCTGCCGGCTATGATCTGCGCACGGAGTCTCAATGCAAGTTGTATTTCGAACGGGTTGGCAGATTGATCGGATGGGATAAGCTCAAGGTGATACATCTCAACGATTCTCTTAAAGGATTGGGGTCCAACCAGGATCGCCATACCCATATCGGCCAGGGGCAGATCGGGAAGACGGCCTTTCAATGGATCATGAGGAATCGGAAGTTTCGAGATATCGCCAAGATCATAGAGACGCCAAAGGTAGGGGACATGGACCGGATCAACCTTGAAAGATTGCGGTCCTATCAGGCCATTGAAGACTCACCGGGGCAACCTCCGGCGCGTCTTCAATGAAGAATTCCTGCTTGAATTTATTGGTCATAAGGTGCTAAAGGTTCGCAACAAGCCGAAATTGTGTTCCCCCCTAGGACGGAACGTAGCAGCGTATGTGGCGTGGACGCGCGACCGTTATACGTACCCATCGTTAGGGGGATGCCGAAGATTTTGCAATATTTACATTTTTTCAGGCTGTTCGGACAGGTTAGAGCCAGGGCGAGCGCTTGTGCCGAGGCAATTGCCGGAGAAAAGCACGTCACTAAAAGGTATGCGAGCAGTGCGCCATAATATACGCGCCTTTCTGAACACACTGATCAGGAGAAAAGAATGAAAAAGTGGGTCACCCTGTTGAGTCTTGTCATTCTGATGACGGCAGGCAGCGTCTGGGGAAGTGAAATAAAGAAAATCGCCGTCTTGCCGTTCAGTATCGCCGGTTCGGAAAGCATGGATTATCTTCGCAGTGGCATTCTGGCAATGCTGACATCACGATTAAACGTCGAGGGGCAGATAGAGGTTCTCGATGAGGCAGCCGTACAGGAGTTGATCGACCTGGTTCACAAAAAGGAACTGGGCCAGTCCGATGTCTATGTGGTCGGGCAGAAACTTGGCGTTGACTACGTGGTCTGGGGCAGTATCAAGAAAGATCCGGAGGCGACCTTGATCGACGGCCGGGTCCTCGATATGGCTCAAAATGCAGTTCCCGTCGTAACGAGTATCCGCAGTATCGGTCAGGACGATATTATTCCGAAGGTCAACGATTTCGCGAGGCGTATCGACCAGCATATTCTAGGGGAGGTGCCCGCCACCTTTGACGTCTTCGCTTCTGCAGCGCTGCTACCGACTGTCAAGTCGATACCGGCAAGGGGGGGAGCCCAGCGGGAATCTTCCGCACAGGATGGGGCCCTGGCCCTTAACGCCTTGAGATCGAAAACGGGAACACTTACAAGTGTGGCCAATTCCAAATCCGTTGCCTCGGAGAAGCTCCGTACAGATGAGCCAGGTCCCGTTGCGACGCCGCCTGCCGGTCCGAATCCGCCGCTAATGACGGTTCCCGATAAGACGACGGACGTTGTCAAGACGGCACCGACGCCTGTTCCCGCCAACCGTCCCGACGTCGACCGGAAGACGAAGCCCGCTGTGACGCCGGCTCAGCCAGTGGAGACGTCCTGGTCTAGCCAGAAACTCGACGCCAGAGTGGTGGGTTTGGCGGTCGGAGATATCGATCGAGACGGTCAAAACGAAATTGTCTGCATCGATGCGCATCATCTGTTCATCTATCGGAAAGTCGGCGAGGAATTGAATCTGCTGAAGACGATCAGCGTCGGCGACGACATTCAGCTTCTTGCCGTCGATGTGGCCGATATCAATGGCGCTGGGGTGCCGCAGATCTTTTTGTCGGCCGTTTCAAAAGGCGTCGGCAAGTCTCAAGTTTTGAGCTTCGCCAATGGAAAGTATGCAAGGCTGGCTTCCGATCTGCCGTGGCTGATGCGCGTGGCTAAACTCTCCGGCAAGCCGACCCTGCTGGGGCAGACTTTGGGAGCGGCGGAATCGCCGTTTAATACGCCGGTTGTCGAAATGAAATGGGATGGAAAGAGCTACGGGGCTGCGCAAACCTTGAAACTTCCCAAGGCATACGGCATTTACGACATGACCATGGGAACGCTCGATGCGGGCGGTGAGCGCCGGATCGTCGCGTTGGACAGGACCGATACCCTGTGCGTTTATCAGCTGAATGATACATTGATAGAAAAGATCAAGGGCTTTTTGGTGTCCAGGTCGCTGCTGTGGAAGAGCACGGGGACATTTGGCGGAACGGCCAACAGCTTCGGGACGGAGCGAAATCAGACGAGCAGCGGTACGATCCAGACCTATTTGAATTATGTAAATATCAGAATGTTCCTCTTCGAATCCCTCGACAAGACAAAAAGGGGACTCACCCTGGCCAGGAACATCGCCTCAGCAGGATTGGTTTTCGGCAATGAGAAGATTTATCTGTCGGGAGAGATCGTCGATCTGGAGTGGTCTGGCAAGGCGTTTAAAGACACCGGCAGACGCATTAAACTCGATGGCTATGTGGCAGACATGCAGGTTTGCGATCTCAACAGCGACGGGCACAGCGAACTGGTCGTTGCAGTTGTGGGGGCGGCGAACTCGGAAGTGCCAGGCAAGACGACCCTTATTGTCTATCCGATGGACAACAAAAAGTACTTATCAGGAGATTGACAACAGAGCAGAATTTGTATATTAATACCCACTCTTTCGGCGGCGTAGCTCAGTTGGTGAGAGCATACGGCTCATATCCGTAGTGTCCGGGGTTCAAGTCCCTGCGCCGCCACCAGTACATAATCCGATACGGTCCAATATAGTCTAAAACCCGCTGAAAACAGCGGGTTTTTTATTGAAATTCATCAAAGGAGGTGCCGGCAAGTTTATCAAGATCCGGCGTTTTTGGAGTCATTTTTGGCGTAATGACTCCAAAAGGAGGTAGCTGCTTATGCCTAAACGGGTTGTTCCTCTCAGCGACATCCAGATCAATAATTCAAGACCAAGAAAGAATTCGAACTCATAAATGGATTTTGACTTTTTCTTTTGGTAACCTCAACCACATGAGCATTCTTTTGCTTCTACCATTTTCTGAAATACTTCAAATGGCTTTAAGCCAACTATCCTATACATGATCCAAAAAGGAGCATGGCCGATTTTTGAGGCGCGTCATCCCCAGAAGATCAAAATGCATTGACATAACTTAATTCTTTTAATATGCGGATAAAAGCATTTTGGTCATCCGGCTCACAGTGCTCACATCTCAATAATGGGGCGTCCCAAGTTGAGTCCGGATCGACTCCCCCTTCCCCTTTTACGTAAATCTTAGGAGATATCGGTCATATGTCTATGGAGCGCTGCGATTTTACATCGTCACAATGGGTGTTTCTCTCTATTATGGCGGCATTTGACAGCCCGGTCTCTTTGGATGTAATTGCCCAATTGTCGCCCCTTCCCCTGGGCCTGCTTATTGAACTGATACGCAAGTGTGAATCGTATGGTTGGGTTTATCTGGATGATAACGGTGCATATGGCCTGTCTGATATCTTGCCTGATGACGTGAAGCAGAAGCTCGGGCGGGTGAACTCCCCAGAAAAACTGGCCAAAATCGTCCGCCGCATCAAATCAAAAGGACTCATCGATAAAATTCCACGAGAGGCATTTCTGGACCTGCTTCACAAATCCGAAGGCGAGAATCTAACCATAAAAGGCGAGATGACCCTGGCGATTGAAGCATTAAAGGAAGGCAAGAGAGATATTGCTGAAAAACATATAAGTCAAATAGATCGTCTGTTGCCTTCGGTGGGTGAGAGTTCATCCGGCAAGGCCTGGTTTGTTTCAGAAGGCATTCGGCTTTCAGAGTACTGCCGTGCCCGGTACATCAGCTCCCGAACGAATATTCTTATTCTGGAAAAGATCATCTCGATGTCGCAAGAAATAGGCGATGAACGGAATTGGGCTATTGCCAATCTGCTTCTCGGCCGGATCTATTGGCTTCGGGACAAACTCTGTGACGCCCTTCTTTACCTGGAGAAGGGAAAAGAAAAGGCAGAGGAACTTGGGGATCACGATATCTTATCGCATGCTTCTTTTTATATTGGCGTCTATTATTTCATTCAAGGTTATCTGAATAAGGCGGCTAACTACCTGGAACCGGCCACTCAGGACATCTGGGCAAGTGAAGAGTATTTACTGGGTTGCGAGGCGCCTAATTTAATCTCCTATTGTTATATGAATCGGTGCGATTTTCAGCGGGCCATCAGCACCCTGGATTTTTTCCGCCAGTTAGCCATAAAACACCGGGATCATTTTACCGCATCCTACTATCGTGCTTTGTTGGGCATTAATCTGTGGATCGCCGGGAAGAGAGAAGAAGCCGTCTTCCATCTGGAAGGTGCGATGGCCGATGCCTTGTCTGCGGACAATGCGTCTGCGTATTGGCTCAGCCATGAGGGACTTTGCTACCTGTATTTCTCTGAGGGCGCAATTGATCAGGGGGTTCCACTGTTCAAGAGGATGCTCCAGCTAGCGAATGAAGTCGGTATTGTGCCGTGGATCTACCATCCTGCTTTTTTTGAAAGTTATTTTAATGCCGAACAGGCCGGCGCCGAGCTCCCCGCCGAGTGGCGTTTTGATGCGCTTTTTGAAAGGATCATGCGCGAGCCGAATATTGATTTGCAGGGGACAGCCCTGAGGCTTCGCGCGGTGAAATCGATCACAGAAGGCAAGGATGAAGCCTCTATCTTTAAGGATCTGCAAGACAGTGAGACGCTTTTAGAGAAATGTGAAGATTCGTTTCAACTGGCGAAAACAAGAATTGAGATTGTACGATATTATTTAAGAAACAATCAGTACGAGAAGGCAGCCGGTCTGGCCTATAATATTTACAGACAACTGACTGTCTATAGTGAAATATTCTTCCCGGATGATCTCAGGTTTCTGCTGGAACAGACAAAAATAGATGCAGCGACACCCGTAACGCTTGAACCGACCATCCGTATTCTGGAGGAGTTGTTTTCAAGACCTGAAACGATCAGAATGGATTTATTGTTATCCACCCTTTCGGGCTTCTTCCGGGCGGAACGTTCCGGTATTTTCGTTTTCAGTCGCGGCAAGACAGAGCTGCCCGAATTGCAAATGGCCCGCAACCTCTCCCGTTCGATCATCAGCGACCAGAATTTCCGGCGTCATATGGATATGATTAAAGCGTGTTATCAGAGCCAGAAGCCTATCCTTGAAAATCTTCCGAAGGAAGCCTTTGGATCAAAAGAAAAAAGACATGTGTCGGTGATTTGTATGCCGCTATTGCGGGAAAGAGTCCAGGCTGTTCTTTATTTTGATAATTCCTATATACCGAACTGTTTCGATTTTGTTGATTTGCCCATGCTGGAATCGCTGGGGCGCTATCTATCCGGCATTTTAGCGCGACAAGAAAGCGGTATGCTGGATGCTGACGAACCGTTATATTCCCCGGTCAATGCGGGGTGCGTGATTCATGACTCGCTTGATCTTTCCGGTATCGATATCCTGGTTAAAGATAAAAAGATGGTCAAAACGTTGAATCAAGCCACCCACCTTGCCGAATCGGACGCGCCGGTCCTGATTCTGGGGGAAACAGGTGTGGGCAAGGAAGTCGTCTCGCAGTGGATTCATCGGCATAGCGCCCGCCGGGACAAGCCTTTTGTGGTTGTGGATCTCACGACGATCCCAGAAAATTTGATAGACAGTGAACTCTTCGGTCATGAAAAAGGTGCTTTTACCGGCGCCCATCAAAAGAAGATTGGTCGTGTTGAAATGGCAGAAGGCGGCACGTTGTTTTTTGACGAGATTGGGGAAATCCCTCAGCATCTTCAAGTCAAGCTCTTGCGGTTGCTTGAGCAGAAGACTTTTATGCGGGTTGGCGGGACAAAGACCAAGACGGCTGATTTTCGCCTGGTAGCCGCAACAAACCGCAACCTCTTAACTGAGGTGAAAGCCGGCCACTTCCGCGAGGACCTGTATTTCAGACTCAATACACTGGAGTTGTCTATTCCTCCTCTGCGGGAACGCGTTGAGGATGTTTCGGTGTTAGTCAGACATTTCATAATGTACTTCGCCAAAAAGTATAAAAAAAAGATATTGCCGATTACAAAGGATCAAGTGTCGGCGCTGAAAAACTACACTTGGCCAGGAAACGTCAGAGAGCTCAAAAAGCATTATTGAACGTGCGGTGCTTATCGCGGAAGATGGCAAATTGGAATTTGATTTTACGAATCAATCGGAAAGCTTGCCTTCCGAAAGCCCGTTTTCTGATTTCCCGACGATGGATGAAATTCAGCGCCGGTATATACAATTTGTGCTGAACAAAACCCATGGGAAGATTGGCGGCGTGGGTAGCGCGTCTGAAATTTTGAATATGAATCGTGCTACGCTGAACTCTCGCCTGAGAAAGCTTGGAATGCGTTGCAAATAAATGAAGCTGTCTCAGACATTAAATCGCCCAGATGGCTCTGGGTAGTTAGATAGTATTTTGATTCAAAACATCTTGCCTGCCGATCGTTGATCATTTCTCGAAGTCGCCCCAATCCGTGTTCCCACTATTCAAACCAATGTTGCGATGAGTCAATATTTAGCGTTCTTATTTCATCTATCAAGTGGTCATATATCATCACTAATGCCTTTTGTTTAGCGGTTGCTTCTATTTAATTGTAATAATATTGAAGAGATAAAGCGTTGTGTCGTATGGTATGGCAATTGCACGATAAAGCGTAATAGGCAGATCGGTAACAATGACCTAACAGGTGAGACTTACGGCAACCTAAATGCTGAAGTTTAATCATGAGAAGATATAATTAATTTTTTTGCGGGTGATATCAGTGGGGACGAATTGGCGTTGGTCTAAAGCATCAGGAAAATGGTTCGGCATTTTAAATTTCAAGTAGTTTGTTGATTGGCGGAAGCCGCTGATAATGACCTGGCCCAATAAATGAAAGGTATTCAACGAAGAGGAGGCGTAAAAGATGGGTAAGCCAGAGCTTGAAGTAAACAATGCAGGGGGCATGGAAGAGAGATTTGAAGCCTTAAAAGCGCAGTACTTTAAGAACAAGCCTGAACTGTGCGTTGAGCGGGACCTTTTTTACACCGAATCTTTCAAGGAGACGGCCGGAGAGAATATAGAGATCCGTCGTGCCAAGGCCTTCAAGAAGGTGCTTGAGAACATCCCGATCGTGATCCAGGACCATGAGCTGGTGGTGGGCTCTCCTGCCAAGAAGCCCCGTGGGACGGCGACGTATCCGGAGCTTCAGATAGCGTGGGTAGAGGAAGAGTTGGACACCTTTGAGACGCGGCCGCAAGACCCGATTAAAGTGAGCGACGAGGCGAAGCGAATTTTAAAGGAAGATATTTTTCCTTTTTGGCGGGGGATTTCCGTGTACGACCAGTTCCTGGCGCAGCTTCCGAAATCGACGTTGGATGTGGTTTTGGACAAAGGCATTATCGGCCATAATGTCTTTTCCCAGATGGGCTGGGGACATTATTCACCTTCCTGGGACTGGTTGATCGGCAAGGGCATGGAGGGCATTATCGCGGATGCCGAGGCGAAGTTAAAGACCCTGGATCCCACCGTGTATGCCAATTTGGACGGGATTGATTTTTTAAGAGCGATCATCATCGCGTGCGAGGGTCTGATCACGTACGGGAAGCGTCATGCCGAGAAGGCCAGGGAGCTGGCGAAGCAGGAGAAGAACGCGAAACGGAAGCAGGAGCTGGAGAAGATCGCCGAGGTCTGTGACCGTGTTCCGGCGAAGCCCGCGCGGACGTTTCATGAGGCGATCCAGTTCTTTTATTTCATTCCGGTAGTGAATTTTTTGGAAATGAAGGCCTATGCCTGTTCACCGGGCAGATTTGACCAGTATATGTACCCTTACTACAAGGCAGACCTTGAAAAAGGGATCCTGACTCGTGAAGAGGCAGTAGAGCTGATCGGATGCACCTGGGTGAAGTTGTCCGAGATCACGTCTCTGCTTTCGAATGTTGCGGCGAAGTATTATGCAGGTTATCCGCCGTTCCAGGTGATGAGCATCGGGGGCTTGGATGCCGCAGGCAACGACGCAGTCAATGAAGTCTCTTATCTATGTCTTGAGGCCTCGGAGAAGGTTCATCTGGTTCAGCCTTCATTGGTTGCGTATTTTACAAAGAAATCCACCCATGACTTTAAACGTCACGCCCTCCGGTGCGCGAGCACGGGCGGCGGTCAGCCGGCCATCTGTTCATCGGAGAACGGCATGCCGTGGGTGATGCGGTGGCGGGGTTATAGCGAAAAGGATGCGCTGTGCGTAGGGGGAATCGGGTGCATAGGCAGCCTGACACCGGGCATAGATAGTATAGGCGATACCGGGCTGCAGAATGTTCCGATGAGTCTGGAGTTTGCGCTCAACAACGGGGTGATGCGCCTGACCGGTGAGAAGCTGGGGCTTTCAACCGGCGACCCCCGTAAGTTCAGTTCGTATGGAGAAGTCCTGGATGCGTTTAAGAAGCAACTCGCCTATATCACCCGGCATCAGATCATCATGAACAATTATCTTCGGAGAATTCACGATGAGCAATTCCCTGTGCACCTCGAGTCCATTATCGTTGAGGGATGCGTCGAGAAGGTGACCCGGGCGAAAACCCCTAATGGATGGGCCCAGCGGTATATTCCCTATCAGGTTCTGGTCGGGATGGGGCTTGCAGATATCGCCGACTCCTTGGCAGTCATCAAGAAGCTGGTATTTGAAGAAAAGCTGATCACGATGCCCGAGCTCATCGATGCCTTGGATAAGAACTTTGCAGGGAAGGAAGCTTTGCGTCAGATGCTGATCAACCGGGCGCCGAAGTTTGGCAATGACGATGACTACGTGGATTCAATCGCTGCTGAAATCGAGAATTGGTGGGCGGTCGAAATCTCCCAATATTGCCGGGAGCCCAATGGCATCAGCCGTTTTGCGCAGAACTGGAATTCGACGGCGGCGAATGTTCCCTTCGGTTTGGCGACCGGGGCGCTGCCATCCGGCAAGAAAGCCGGCGAACCGCTTTCGGATAATACGTCTCCGGCCCATGGCTATGGCGAGGCCAGCGGTCCGACAGCGGTTTTGAAATCTCAGGCAAAGCTCAAAGCAGAAGACCAGGGGTGCAATCTGCTCAATCTGCGGTTTGATCCCAGCGCCGTGACAACGGATGAGGGGTTGGAGAAATTTGTCGACCTGATAGATACCTACCATGATCTGGGCGGCTACCACGTTCAGTTCAATGTGGTCAGCGAAGAGACCTTGAAGGATGCACAGGAGTATCCTGAAAAGCACCAGGGTCTGATGGTTCGGGTGGCGGGGTACAGCGCTTACTTTGCTGAACTCTGCACGGAGGAGCAAAACGATATCATCGCCCGTGCGGCCCATAAGATGTAAGGGTAATGACCTGGCTCAATAAATAATTAGGCATTCGACGAATAAGGAGGCGTAAAAATGGGTAAGCCAGAGCTTGTAGTAAACAATGCAGGGGGCATGGAAGAGAGATTTGAAGCCTTAAAAGCGCAGTATTTTAAGAACAAGCCTGAACTGTGCGTTGAGCGGGACCTTTTTTACACCGAATCTTTCAAGGAGACGGCCGGAGAGAATATAGAGATCCGTCGTGCCAAGGCCTTCAAGAAGGTTCTTGAGAACATCCCGATCGTGATACAGGACCATGAGCTGGTGGTGGGTTCTCCGGCGAGAAAGCCCCGTGGGACGGCGACGTATCCGGAGCTTCAGATTGCGTGGGTAGAGGAAGAGTTGGACACCTTTGAGACGCGCCCGCAAGACCCGATTAAAGTGAGCGACGAGGCGAAGCGAATTTTAAAGGAAGATATCTTTCCTTTTTGGCGGGGGATTTCCGTGTACGACCAGTTCCTGGCGCAGCTTCCGAAATCGACGTTGGATGTGGTTTTGGACAAAGGCATTATCGGCCATAATGTCTTTTCCCAGATGGGCTGGGGACATTATTCACCTTCCTGGGACTGGTTGATCGGCAAGGGCATGGAGGGCATTATCGCGGATGCCGAGGCGAAGTTAAAGACCCTGGATCCCACCGTGTATGCCAATTTGGACGGGATTGATTTTTTAAGAGCGATCATCATCGCGTGCGAGGGTCTGAACACGTACGGGAAGCGTCATGCCGAGAAGGCCAGGGAGCTGGCGAAGCAGGAGAAGAACGCGAAACGGAAGCAGGAGCTGGAGAAAATCGCGGAGGTCTGTGACCGGGTGCCGGCGAAGCCCGCGCGGACGTTTCATGAGGCGATCCAGTTCTTTTATTTCATTCCGGTAGTGAATTTTTTGGAAATGAAGGCCTATGCCTGTTCACCGGGCAGATTTGACCAGTATATGTATCCTTACTACAAGGCAGACCTTGAAAAAGGGATCCTGACGCGGGAAGAGGCAGTAGAGCTGATCGGATGCACGTGGGTGAAGTTGTCCGAGATCACGTCTCTGCTTTCGAATGTTGCGGCGAAGTATTATGCAGGGTACCCGCCGTTCCAGGTGATGAGCATCGGGGGCTTGGATGCCGCGGGGAACGACGCAGTCAATGAAGTCTCGTATCTTTGCCTGGAGGCTTCGGAGAAGGTTCATCTGGTCCAGCCCTCGCTCGTTGCTTATTTTACAAAGAAATCCTCCAAGGAGTTCCGACGGCGCGCTCTAAAGTGCGCGAGCACGGGCGGCGGCCAGCCGGCCATTTGTTCATCGGAAAACGGCATGCCCTGGTTGAAGCGGTGGCGGGGTTATAGCGAAGAGGATGCACGGTGCATCGCAGGATTCGGTTGCATACACGCCCTCGCGCCTGGGATCGATGCCTCCGGCGATACCGGGATCCAGAATGTTCCGATGAGTCTGGAGTTTGCGCTCAACAACGGGGTGATGCGCCTGACCGGTGAGAAACTGGGGCTTTCAACCGGCGATGCCCGTAAGTTCAGCTCGTATGAAGAAGTCCTGGATGCCTTTAAGAAGCAACTGACCTATATCACCCGGCATCAGATCATCATGAACAATTATCTTCGGAGAATTCACGAAGAGCAATTCCCCGTACACCTCGAGTCCATTATCGTAGAGGGCTGCGTTGAGAAGGCGATGCGGGCGAAAACCCCCAAAGGCTGGGCAACGCGGTATGTTCCTTATCAGGTTCTGGTCGGGTTGGGGCTTGGAGATATCGCCGACTCCTTGGCGGTCATCAAGAAGCTGGTATTTGAAGAGAAGCTGATAACGATGCCCGAGCTCATCGATGCGCTGGATACGAACTTCGAGGGGCAGGAAGCTTTGCGTCAGATGGTGATCAACCGGGCGCCGAAGTTTGGCAATGACGATGACTACGTGGATTCCATCGCCTCTGAAATCAAGAATTTCTGGGCGGTCGAAATCTCCCAATACTGCCGGGAAGCCAATGGCATCAGCCGCTTTGCAGATAACTGGAATTCGACGGCGGCGAATGTTCCCTTCGGCGTGGCGACCGGGGCGCTGCCATCGGGCAGGAAGGCCGGCGAACCGCTTTCCGATAATACGTCTCCTGCGCATGGCTATGGCGAGGCCAGCGGTCCGACAGCCGTTTTGAAATCTCAGGCGAAGCTTATATCGCAGGTCCAGGGATCCAATCTGCTCAATCTGCGGTTTGATCCCAGCGCCGTGACGACAGATGAGGGCTTGGAGAAATTTGTCGATTTGATCGATACGTACCATGATCTGGGCGGCTACCACGTTCAGTTCAATGTAGTCAGTGAAGAGACCTTGAGGGATGCGCAGAAACGTCCTGAGAAGCACCAGGGCCTGATGGTCAGGGTGGCGGGGTACAGCGCTTACTTTGCTGAACTCTGCCCGGAGGAGCAAAACGATATCATCGCCCGGGCGGCCCATAAGATGTAAGTATAATGACTTAGCGCCATCGATTATTGGAAAGGATGTCATACAAGTTATGAAGCAACCCATTACAATTCTTACTGAGGATTCGGCAAGGGATTCATATGAACGGCTGTGGGCAAAAATAAACGGTTTTGGAATGAACCCCGTTCAGCGGGCTATCTTCGAAGAAATTATGACCCCAGAAGATGCTGAACTTGCCGCTAAACTTTCTATGAGCGATCACGAATCTGCAGCAGCCATTGCAAAGAGACTTGGAGAGCGGTTGGAAGAGCTGGAACCGAAACTGGATGACTTGGCAATGAGGGGTATCATCTTTAAAAACTTTAATAAAGACCCGAAACTTTACCACCTTGTGCCATGGGCGCCAGGTCTTGCCGAATTTCAGATTTCCGCCGTGAAAAATAGCACCAAGCTCGCCGCTCTGTTTGATGCTATTTGTGAGTCCGGCGAAGAGGTATCTCGGGCGCTTGATCCGCCATGGTTTCGAGTCATCCCAGTAGGCGAGTCAGTTGCCGCAGAGGTCCGCGTGCTTCCATATGAGCAGGTTGACGCTATCATTGATAAATCTCGATCGATTGCCGTGACAGATTGCATGTGCCGCGCTGTCAAGAAAGCATTGGGGCAGGGATGTGATGCACCCATTGAAGACATGTGTTTCTATCTTGACGATCACGCAGATTTTTTTGCAAATACCGGAAAGGGACGCTTGGTCAGCAAGGAAGAAGCCAAGCAAATACTACGCAAGTCAGAAGATGCCGGTCTCATTCACCAGGTCTGCAATGCGCAAGATGTTGACCCGCTCATCTGCAACTGCTGTAATTGCTGCTGCCAACCAATTAGGACGATTACCAAGCTTAAGATTTCCCATGCATCAGCAAGATCCAATTTTATCCCGGAGATCTCTGATGACCGCTGTACCGGCTGTGGAAGCTGTGCAGACGGGTGCCCATTGGGGGCTTTGAAATTAAAGGATGGTGTAGTGGTATTGTTAACGGAAAGTTGCATTGGCTGCGGGGTCTGCACAACATTCTGTTCGCATGACGCCATCAAACTGCAGCGCAGATCAGAGGATGAGCAGATTATCCCGCCGAAGACGATGCCGGAACTCTTTGAGCGAATGGGGGCAAGTCTATGTAAGAAAGCCATGGAATCGTAAATCAGACGTTATGAGGATGTGCTCGTCGATTTGCGATCTCGCGCTGCTGCAACTCAAAAACTCGGCTGCTCCCCAGCCTCAGAGAGGTTGAGTTGCGACCGTTACGCTTAATATAAGAATGGTTCCCAAAAACATTATATTCGCGCTCACAATCCGGCCTTCATCCCGGAAATAGTATTTTCTATTATGGCCTGATTTTTAAATGCCGGTGAAGGTAACGTATGGAATACATTGCGTATGCTATAAGAAAAAGGAGATAATTATGTTTAATTTATCTGAGTTTTCGTTGGAGGGTAAAGTTGCCATTGTGACGGGCGGCAGTCGCGGTATTGGCAAGGCGATTGCACAGGGATTTGCGAAAGCGGGTGCCAGCGTGATTGTGACCAGTCGCAAAATCAATGATCTGCAGGAAACTGCCTCGGAGATAACGGCAGCGGGAGGTGAAGCATTTCCGCTGGCGGCAAATCTTGGCTTGTTGGATGATGTAAAGACCGTGGTAGACACCGTTGTGCGGAGATATGGCAAGATAGATATTTTAGTCAACAATGCAGGAAATGCCCCTGCGGCTTCCACTGTTCTTGATACCGATGAGCGTCTCTGGGATAAAATCATGGGCCTCAACCTCAAGGGACTTTTTTTTATGAGTCAGGCCTGTGCCAACGTGATGAAAGAGCAGGGGCGGGGGAAGATTATCAATATTGGTTCCATTAATGGCCATAATCCAGAACCGGGTGCGTGCGTCTACAGTATCTCCAAGGCCGGCGTTCGGATGGTTACTAAAGCGTTTGCTGCCGAGCTGGCCGGAATGAACATTCAAGTCAATTCTATCTGTCCGGGACCAATCGTCACCAAGATGTTCGAGTCGCAGTGGTCGCATCTCCCGGAGGATGAGGCCCAAAGGCATGAATTGAGCTTCGGTCATCAAGTACCGATGGGAAGAATCGGTAATCCGGATGACATCGTTGGCGCAGCTATCTATCTCGCATCCGGCGCATCAAGCTATACAACCGGCGCAGAACTTCTCATTGATGGCGGCATGATGCTTTTGTCCGGCATGGCGGCAGCGGCGGAGAGGTAAAAACAAGGGATATGCCCAGTCGGTAATTCCCCCGGCAGCTCGTACGGACGGTAATCCAAGCGCTGGAAGGCGTCAGAGGCGTGGATATCACCAGGATCGATGTGCGGGTTCATATTGGCAGATTACGGTGCAGAGAAATAAAGGCGAACTATAAATTGATCCCGCGAGTTTTTGAAAAGTGGACCATCAGGATTTAAAAATAAAAAGGAAAGTCATGACATGGTAAGGCTTGAAAAGTCGCAAATTCTCAATCGGCCGATCCGGAAGGATGATTGGGCTGAACTTGGCATACCGACGGTTATCAAGATTAAGGAAGCTATTGAGGCAGGCAATAAGGAAGAGGCGTTGGAACTCCTGGACTATCTGAGCTATGAAGGGAAGTTCGTATGGGAATCAAGCCGCGATTGGATATGGGCTTGGGCCAGTTACGTTGCGGATCGTTACGGAGAAGAGGAAATTTTCCGCCTTTATCGGGAAGCTTCTGAGTCCTTGTCAAATACAAGTTATCTGCCCGGGTTCAGGGCGATGGATATCGAGGAACAGGTCAGGTGGTGGGCCGAGCTGATGATGTCGCTTCGTAGCGGAGAGAAGCAGGATGGGACGATAACGATTACAGAGGAGCCGGATCGGTTTGTCTTGAGCTTCAATCCCTGCGGGTCCGGCGGAAAGATGAGAAGGCCTGACCCCTATGACGGAACGCCTGCCAGAACGGAGCCACCTTATAATTACGGCGTGACCAAGAAACCTCGTCCCGAGACATGGGGAAAGGCCGGCGTCAGCTACTACTGCACTCATTGTGCATGGGTCAATGAGCTTCTAGGCATTGAGCTTTTCGGAACCCCGAACTTTGTAACGGAATGGTCGGAAGATCCTGATCAACCATGCAGACACATTTTTTATAAAAAGCCCGAATTTATTCCTGAAGAATATTATGAAAGATTGGGAAAGAGAAAGCCAGGATGAAGTGAAAATCCTGCAACGGACTGAAAAAAGGAGTGAGTCATAAAATGGTTGAATCCGTAATATCTCGAATTTTAGGCAAAAGATTAAGAAAGACCCCATGGGATGATGCGGGCGTTCCCCTGACAACCAAAATCAAAGACGCGATCAGGGAAGACAGAATGGATGATGCCTTGGAACTGCTGGACTTAATGATCAATCCCGGGGGAGGCGTTAAGCCCGTTAGCATGGAATATCCATTTCGGGTTCTTTGGTGGTGGACGAATCCCGGTTACATTGCCGAAAAATCGGGTGAGGCAGAGATCGAAAAAGCGTTGAGAGCGACGATACCCTCTTGGTTCAAGAGTTTCTATGACAAGGTCATTAAAATGGGTATCGAAGAGCGCGTTCAAGTAGCGGTCGAAATCAAAAGAGCGGAGAGGCTGAATAACGCGCCTGGTTTTTATGCGGGTATTTCCGTTGTCGAGGATCCGGAAAAATATCAGCTCATTATGGATCCGTGTGGATATGCGGGTTTGCATCGAAGACGAGACATTAAAAAAAATTTTCCTAATTCTCAATTCCTCGGAGATCTTGGATCTTGCCAAAAGGCCTATCCGTGGACATGGGCAATGCAAGGCGTAAATTACAGGTGCCTTCGCTGCTGCATGATGAATGAAATATTACCGATTGAATGGGGCGGGTACCCGCTTTGGATAACAGATTATCGCGTCGATTCGAATGAACCATGCAGATGGCTGATTTACAAGAAACAAGAATCTATACCTGAAGAATATTTTACAAGGGTGGGGAAAAAGAAGCCTGACTGATCTCAAATCGGGAAGCAGAACTTTTTAGATAGATGAATCTTGCAGCTGTGCGCATCATACGTTAGCGCACGCCGCGTTAAGGGAAATCGAGCACGTGGCGCATACGCTAAACTATAAAGAGTATGCGTTCAGGTTCAACAGCAGAGATAAAAATTCTACAGATTGAAAACGGAATAGGAGAATAGGGATATGATCAAATTGTTTGGAATGATTAAAAGACGAAGCGATATGACGTTCGAGGAATTTCAAAAATATTACCTGGAAACACATGCACCTCTGGCACTAAGGCTGATGCCGCCCGCCTTAAAAGCTGGGATGGTGTTTTATAGGCATAATTATATTTTAAAAGTTGGTGAAACCGAGCCCCCGTATGATGTCATGATGGAGACGATCTATTTTGACGCGGATTGCTGGCAAAAATGCTACGAGTGGTATCTGAGCGATGCTGGAAAGCCGCTAAGGGATGATGAGAAAAATTTTATAGGTAAATTTAAGATTATCATGACCGGGGATGAAAGGGTGTTGCTGGACAATAGCAAATGAATTTGGTCATAAATAAAAATGGTAAGATGTACATTCGTTTGCTGTGGTATATTTGGCGGCATTTTAAAAATTGAATTCTTTAGCGTCCCACTCCCAGCTGCTCGTGGCGGGGCAAGCGAGCGCATCAGAAATAAGCAGCTACCTTGGGAATCGGAGATTCGCCGGAGCTTGCGCCGGTGAGTCTTCAATTCATTAAATAAATAATGATATCAAGATATTTTTTAATCAGTTCAAAGGACTGCGCCTTTAAACCCCGCTGAAAACAGCGGGTTTTTTATTGGTGCTTGTCGAAACCGATATCGCTTTGGCCGAAGGGGGATCGTGGTGTTGAGTTGTTCAGGGACCTGTCGGACGAAATCAAAAACACGATGGCGTTATTTCCGAATTTGCAGGACGGTATGGTAAAAAACGTTGTACAATCAAGATGATAGATCATTTTTTCATAGACAACGCAAACAGAAACTGGTAACATGAAAACAAAAATACGGTCGCACGAAGGTGGTTCATGCTTGAAAGATACGCCAGACAGGTTCTGCTGTCCGAAATCGGCGATTCGGGGCAGGCGCGGCTCAAGAACGCCAGGGTGGCCGTCATGGGGTGCGGCGGACTTGGGACGGTCGTATCGGATTTGTTGGTTCGCGCGGGTGTCGGGTTTGTCCGCATTGTCGATCGGGATATCGTCGAACTCAGCAATCTTCAACGTCAGAATCTGTATGACGAAGCGGATGTGGCCGGGGGACGGCCCAAGGTGGAGGCGGCTGCGGAGAAGCTACGTCGGGTCAATTCGCAGGTTGTAGTTGATCCATGCGTATTGAGCATCGGCGCGGACAATATTGAGACGTTGATACGGGATGTCGATCTGGTTTGTGACGGTACGGACAACTATGATGCCCGTTACCTGATCAACGATGCCTGTGTGAAGCATGGCGTCCCGTGGGTCTATGGATCGGTTGCGGCAACCTTCGGCATGGTTCAGGCGATTGTTCCGTCCCGGACCCCTTGTTTGCAGTGCCTGATGGGGGCGATGCCGCTGGCCGGAAGCACGCCCGGTACGGATACGATCGGCGTTTGGGCTGCTGCGGTGCATGTGATCGCGTCGATCGAGGCTTCCGAAGGGCTCAAGCTGTTGCTGGGTAAGCCGGAGGAACTCTATCATCGCCTGTTTTATGTTGATGTCTGGAACGGCGAGTTCGAGAAATTGTTGGTCAAAAGGCGTGAAGACTGTCCGGTCTGTGTCAGGAGGCGCTTCATGTATCTTGGCGACCAGGAGGCGCCTTGGATTGAGTAGCGCGGGGCAGGAAGGTGTATAATTTGATGGAATACAAGACATCGAAGGAGAATAGGATATGAAAGGCAATACAGGGAAAATTATTAATATCGATTTGACCGAAGGAAGTATCCAGATTGAGACGCTGCCGGATAGTTACTATGTCAATTTTATCGGAGGCAGCGGGCTTGCGGCGAAACTCTTCCTGGACAGAGGCAATTTTGATGCGGCGCCTCTATCCCCGGAAGCCCTGTTGATGTTTATGAACGGCCCGATGGCAGGTGTGAAACTGCCCGGCGCCAGCCGCAATTCCGCGGCTGCCATATCGCCGCTGACGGGGATCTGGGCTGATGCATCCTGTGGAGGCTACTTTGCCCCTGAGTTGCGGTTTGCCGGCTATGACGGCATTATTCTGACCGGGAAAGCGAAGAGCCCTGTCTTGCTGTTCATCGAGGACGATACCATCAAACTGATCGATGCAGCGGCCTATTGGGGTAAGACCGTCTTCGAGACGCATCATGCGCTCAAAGATGCCTACGGCAAGGATTTCAGAACCGTTCTGATCGGACCGGCGGGTGAAAATCTCGTCCACTATGCGGCGATCGTCAATGAGGAGCACCATGTATTCGGACGCGCAGGGATGGGCGCGGTCATGGGCTCCAAAAACCTCAAGGCGATTATCGTGAAGGGAACCAAGAAGACACTGGATGTGGCGGACCCGGAGAAGTTTGAGACGGTGAGGAAGGAACTTCTAAAAGGCATCAGGGAATTCCCCATCAACCATCATACCCATGAACATGGCTCCGCGGGCGGCCTGCAGGGCGGCATGCAGATCGGGGATGTGCCGGTTAAAAACTGGACATCGAATTTCAACGAGGAAATGGGTAAAACGCTGGACGGGCCGACCCTGACGGCGACCTATCTGACAAAACGAGGCGCCTGCCAGTTTTGCTCTATTGCATGCAAGCGCGTCGTGGAAATCAAGGATGGTCCTTTCGCCATTCCCGAGGGACCCGGGCCGGAATATGAAACCATCGTTGCATTAGGCTCCCTGCTCGATTCGGGAGACCTCGCCGCGGCATGTAAGGCTGGCCGGCTCTGCAATGATCTGGGCATGGATACCATATCGGCCGGCGCGGCCCTGGGCTGGGCCATGGAGGCCTTTGAGAAGGGGCACCTGAAGGCCGCAGATATGGACGGCGTCGATCTGCCGTGGGGAGATATGGAGAAGGCCATAGCAGTCTTGATCGACATTGCCTACCGTCGGGGCAAGCTGGCAGATCTTCTTGCCGATGGGACGGCGCAGGCCGCCTATAAAGTCGGGCAGAGCTCTATCGACTATTCGGCCGTGGGCAAGGGGATGGATGCGCCGATGCACGATCCGCGCGGCGGCGGACATGGGTTGGCGCTCACCTACGCGGTCGGTCCCCGGGGCGCCTGTCACGTGGCGACCTCGATGCTCTTTTATGAAATGGGGTTGCGCTACGCCGGCGACGGCTTGGAAACGCTCGCTACGGAAGCGCGAAGCGGCAAATTCAAAGCCAATCTTGATGTGGTCGCGCAGACACTGGGCGCCATCAAGAACAGTTCCTGCTGGTGCCACTTTGCGGATCTGTCCCTGAGCCTGCAGGATCATGCGAATCTCTTCAATACCGTGGCCGGTTACGGATGGACGGTCGATGACATGATGCGCGCCGGAAGACGGGTCTATTATCTGAAGCGACTGATCAATTACAAGTTCGGGATGCGGGCTGCTAACGACACGCTGACCGCGCGTATGCTTGAAACGGCTCGTGACGGCGCGCCTGCCGGAACGGCCTTCGATTTGCCCCAGATGGTGTCTGAATTCTACGACCTCATGGGGATAGACCACCAGAGCGGCCTTCCGAAAGAAGAGATTGTGGCGGATTATAATCTGACACAGGAAGTGCGTCAGTTGGGCATTGCGGTTTGATGGGATAGAGGGCGTGCTTCCATGAACATAAAAGTGAAGGGGCTTGGCCCCCTTAAGAAGTATGTTAAAGTGGATCAGATCGATATTGAGCCAGGTACGACCTGCCGGGATTTAATCGGACGGTTTGCTATCCCGGCAGTCTTTAAACCGGTCGCCTTCGTCAATGGTGCCGAGGCCGAACTGGATAGCGTCATTTCAGAGCCCTGTGAGGTGTCATTGGTCACCTTTGTTCGGGGGGGATGAAAGGCAGTTAGACGCACGACATGAGAGGTTCGAAACAAAAAAGGCTTCGGGGTAAAATCCGAAGCCTTTTTTGCTGATGACCCGAAGCCGACCGCTGTCTTCATTCCCAAAGTCCAGCGTCTTAAATCTAACGTCTGTCTTTATGCGCCTCCTCCACCTAGAACCTTATACAACGTAATCCGGCTGGTCAACTCGGCCAGACGCAGCTGGATGAGGCCCTGCCTGGCTGCATCCAGAGAGCGTTGGGCGTCGAGAACGTTCAAGTAGCTGTCGATCCCCTTGAAATACCTGATGTTGGACAGGCGATATGTTTCGGCCACGGCCTGAACCAGCGATTGCTGAGCCGAAAGCCTCTTTTGAATGGTACCGCGGACTGCCAGGGCATCGGCCATATCCCGGAAGGCCGTCTGAATGGCCTTTTCGTACCGGGTGATGGCAATCTCTTTGTCCACCTTTGTTACCCGGTAGGCGTACCAGGTACGGGCGTCAAAGATCGGCATCGTGATTTGCGGCACAAAGGTCCAGTTGCCCTGTCCCGACTTGAACAGGTTGGACAGATCGGCGCTTTCCGTGCCGAATGTCGAGGTCAACGCAATCCTCGGAAAGAACGCGGCGCGTGCCGCGCCGATGTTTGCATTGGCGGCTCGCAAATGATGCTCCGATGCCAGAACGTCCGGGTGCAGCAGCAACACGTCCGAGGGGAGTCCTGCCTTGACGTCTTTAAGCGCGCTAACAGCATCCAGGCCGGAGGGACTGAGTTCTTTCGGCATGGGGGCGCCAAGCAGGAGCACCAGGGCGTTTTCATCTTGAGCAGCCTGTTGGGTGGCGCGTACCGCCTCGCCTCTGGCCGCTTCGACCTGACTCTCGACCCGGCGCAGATCCAATGCGGAAGCCAGGCCGATGTCATAACGCTTCGCGATGAGCTTGTAGGTTTCCTCCTGCGCGGCTAAAGTATCGGCGGCCAGCTGTACCGCATCCCGGTCCGCGGCAAACGTCAGATAGGCATTGGCGACGGTTGATACAAGCAGAATCTGGGCGCTGCGCTGTGCCTCTGCCGTTGCGATGTATTCCTCCCAGGCATTGTCCTTCAAAGCCTGGATGCGTCCGAAGAAATCCATCTCCCAGGCCAGAACCCCGATATTGGCACTGTATTTTTCGGTCGTCATAGTGCTGCCGCTCTGAGACAGATCGGCCGGAACCCGTTCCACATAAGCGCCAGCGGAGGCCGTTACGGCAGGGAAGAGCTGGTCGCGCTGAATACCATACATGGCGCGCGCCCGTTCGACATTCAGCATGGCAAGACGCAGATCCCGGTTGTTGGTCAAGGCCAGATCGATGGTCTTTTGGAGTCGGGCATCTGTCAGGAAATCGCGCCACGGTGTTTGTCGCGTGGCGGCCTCCGGCGCTTCGGCTGTGGCTGTGGCGTCGTAAGCTTCCCCGGAGGGCCATGCCGATGGGACCGGTGCGGCCGGTCGCGTATATTTAGGCGCCAGGGTACAGCCGCTCAAAAGCGAAAGTAAGACCAGGCAACCGATAAAGGGGGCGGAATATCTTTTCATCTTATCGGTCCTCAGAAGTTGTAGGTATATTGGTATGGCTTGAGCTGTTCCGTTTGCGCTTGCCGGAGAGCGTCATGATCAGAACATAGAACAGGGGGGCAAAGACGATCACGAGCGCCGTCGCCGTAATCATTCCTCCCAACACGCCCGTTCCGATGGCAACCTGGGCGCCAGCACCGGCACCGGTGGCCAGGGCCAGCGGCAGAACGCCGACGCCGAAGGCGAGCGAGGTCATCATGATCGGTCTGAACCTCAGCTTGGCGCCTTCGAGAGTCGCCTCGACCAGACCCATGCCGCGCTCCACGCCCGCCTTGGCAAACTGGACGATCAGGATGGCATTTTTCGTCGTCAATCCCAGGGTCGTCAGCAGTCCGATCTGGAAGTAAACGCCGTTGGGAAGTCCCCGCGCAAAGGAGGCGACAATGCCGCCCAGCGCGCCCAGCGGAAGGGCCATCAGGATGGAGATTGGAATCGGCCAGCTTTCATAGAGCGCCGCCAGGCACAGGAAGATGACGAAGACGGAAAACGCATAGAGCAGCGGCGCCTGGGAGCTCGCTATGCGCTCCTGGTACGACAGACCGGTCCAGTCGAAGCCGATTCCCTGCGGCAGTTTGGTGACAAAATCTTCCATCTTGATCATCGCCTGGCCGGTGCTCGTACCATAGGCTGCCTCGCCCTGGATGTTGATGGAGGGGAAGCCGTTGAAGCGCTCCAGCCTGGGAGAGCCTTTGGTCCAGCGGCCCGCTGCAAAAGACGAAAAGGGAACCATGTTGCCCGTATTGTTTCTCACGTGCAGTCTTTCCAGATCGGTCGGCAGCATGCGGTAGGGGAGATCCGCCTGCGCGAAGACACGCTTGACACGGCCGCCCTGAATGAAGTCGTTGACGTAGGCGCTGCCGAATAAGGCCGATATGGTCTCGTGAATGGCGCTGATGGGTACGCCCAGAGCCCCTGCCTTTTCCCAGTCCACGTCGATGCGATACTCCGGCACATCTTCCAGCCCGTTGGGGCGGACCTTGGTCAGCGTCGGGTCCTGCGCCGCCATGCCGAGCAGCTGGTTGCGTGCGGCAATCAGCGCTTCGTGTCCCAGGCCGCCGCGATCGAGCAGCTGGAAGTCGAAGCCCTTGGCCATGCCGAGCTCGATCACCGCCGGTGGCGGAAAGGCAAAGACCATTGCGTCGCGATACTGTAAGAATCGCATCGTTGCCCGCCCCGCGATCGGCACGACCTTCTGGTCAGGACGATTGCGAAGATCCCAGTCCTTCAGTTTGACGAAGGCCAGACCGGCGTTCTGTCCGCGACCTGAGAAGCTGTATCCTGAGACGGTCATCACTGATTCGACATTGTCTTTTTCGTTATTCTGAAAATAGTCTCGGACACGCGTCAGAACCTTTTCGGTCTGCTCCAGGGTCGCGTTGGCGGGCAGGAGGGCCTGGATCATCAGGATGCCCTGATCCTCGTCCGGCAGGTAGGCGGTCGGCATGCGCAGATAGAGCCATCCTGTCAGGGTTACGATCAGAACAAAGACAAGCAGATAGCGTCCTTTTTTTGATAAGGACTGGTTTACAACTTTCAGGTAACGATCCCGCACGCGGAAGAAAGTCCGGTCGAACCACATGAAAAAGGGGCGCAGGAAAAATACGGCGCTCTCCGCCGGCTCGTGTCCCGCAGGAACCGGCTTGAGGAGCGATGCGCAGAGCACCGGTGTCAGGATCAGGGCGACCAGGACCGACAGGAGCATGGCGGCGATGATCGTAATCGAGAACTGGCGATAGATAACGCCCGTGGAGCCGGGAAAGAAGGCCATCGGGCCGAAGACCGCCGAGAGTACCAGTCCGATGCCGATGAGGGCGCTCGTAATCTGCTCCATCGACTTTCGGGTCGCCTCTCGGGGGGAGAGGCCCTCCTCGCTCATGATCCGTTCGACGTTTTCGACCACGACGATGGCGTCGTCAACGAGCAGACCGATTGCCAGGACCATGGCGAACATCGTCAGCATGTTGATGGAAAAGCCGAAGAGGGCAAGCGTGGCGAAAGTGCCCAGCAGAACGACCGGCACGGCAATGGTCGGAATCAGCGTGGCGCGCATGTTGCCCATGAAGAGCCACATCACCAGGAAGACGAGAAAGATCGCCTCAAAGAGGGTTTTGACCACCTCTTTGATCGCCACCTTGATGAACGGTGTCGTGTCGTAAGGATAGATGATTTTAAGGCCGGGCGGAAAGAAGCGACTCATCTCCTTGAGTTTGGTCTTGACACGGTCCGCCGTTTCAAGCGCGTTGGCGCCTGCGGCCTGGCGGATGGCCAGGCCGCCGCTGGGCATGCCGTTGTAGCTGGACTGCATGTCGTATATTTCCGCGCCGAGTTCCGTTCGGCCCACATCCCTGACCCGCACAATCGAGCCGTCAGGGTTGGTGCGGATGGGGATGGCGGCAAACTCTTCAGGTGTTTTGAGCAGGCTCTGGACGACAATGGCGGCGTTGAGGCGCTGTCCATTGACGGCCGGGGCACCGCCGAACTGACCGGCTGAAACCTCGACATTGTAGGCTCTCAGGGCAGCGATCACGTCGGTGATTGTCAGCTGGTAGCTGTTCAGCTTGTCCGGATTGAGCCAGATCCGCATAGCATGCTGGCCGCCGAAGATTTCCACCTCGCCGACGCCCGGCACCCGCGAGAGAACCTTTTCCAGATTGGAAAAGGCATAGTCGCGCAGATCGTTGCCGTCCATGCTCCCGTCCTCTGAGACCAGGCCCACGATCAGCAAGTAGTTGCGCGTGCTCTTGCTCACCCGCACCCCTTGGTTTTGAACCACTGCAGGGAGGTTGGCCATGGCGAGTTGCAGCTTGTTCTGAACCTGCGCCCAGGCCAGGTCCGGATCGGTGCCTGCGACAAAGGTCAGCTCGATGCGTGACATGCCGGAAGAGTCGCTTGTGGCCGACAGATAGAGCATCTTGTCGAAACCGGTCATCTTCTGTTCGATGATCTGGGTCACGCTGTTTTCGACCGTTTCCGCCGAAGCGCCGGGGTACGTGCATGTGATTGCAATAGACGGCGGCGCGATCGGCGGATACTGTGAGATCGGCAGTAGATAGATGGCCAGTGCGCCGGCCGCCATCATGATGATGGCGATCACCCACGCGAAAACCGGACGATCCAGGAAGAATTTTGAAAGCATGGCGGTTCTCCGTTACTTCGATGAGGGTGTCGGCCGGGGAGCATCGGCTGGTTTTGCGTTGCCGGCATTTTCGCTAAAGGCAACGGCCTTCACCGGCACGCCGGGTTTGATTTTCTGAAGGCCTTCGACAATGAGGCGGTCGCCGGGCGTCAGTCCAGCGGAGATCAGCCAGGAATTGCCGATGGCACGGTCAATCGTCAGCATCCGTATTTGAGCTATGCCTTGCGAATCGACAACCAAGGCGAGAGGATCGCCTTTTGTATTGCGCGAAACGGCCTGCTGAGGCACCAGAATCGCTTTGGGGTTGATCCCTTCCTGAACCACCGCTCTGACGAACATGCCCGGCAGCAGGATCCCTTGGGGATTTGGGAAGATAATTCTCAGGATGACCGATCCGGTGGTCGGATCGACGGTCACGTCGCGGAACTGAAGCGTTCCTTCCAGGTTGTAAGGAACATCGTTTTCCAGGAGGAGCCGGACCTTGCTTTCGTCCTTGCCGTTGCGGTTGAGCTGTCCTTTCTCCAGCCGCTGACGGATCTTGAGCAGATCGGCAGTAGATTGCGAGACGTCCACATAAACGGGATCGAGCTGCTGAATGCTGGCGAGGGGGGCGGGTTGCTGGGCCGTCGCGAGGGCGCCTTCCGTGACGTTTGATTTACCGATGTGTCCTGAGATCGGGGCGGTGATCCGGGTATAGCCCAGGTTGATCTGCGCCGTCCGCACTGCGGCCTGCCAGTAGGCGACATCGGCCTCCGCTTGTTTCAAGGCGGATTGCGTATCGTCGACTTCCTGCTGGCTGACGGCCTTGCTGGGCAATAGATCCCGCATACGCTCCGCTCTCGCCTTCACGGCAGGCAGATTGGCCTGGGAACGATTGAGAGAGGCGCCGGCGTTGTCAAGGGCCGCCTGGAAGGGGGCGGGATCGATCTGGTAGAGAATCTGGCCGGCCTTGACGTTGGAGCCTTCCGTGAAGAGGCGCTTCAGAATGATGCCGCTGACCTGGGGGCGCACATCTGCCGCGACGCTGGCGGACGTTCGGCCGGTCAGTTCGGTTGTCAGAAGGACACGTGTTGGTGCAACCGCAATATAGGCAACCTCCGGCATGCCGCCCGGCATCTGGCCCTGAGGATTTTGCCGTCCGCAGCCGGACAGGCCGGAAAACGCGCACAGCATAACGAAGAAAAGGGTAACGACTTTGCTCTTGCAAGGGATAGGCATGCAGCACCTCTGCGATTTATTGGTAAAACAGGTTTATGCGATCTTGATGCCGTCCCAGCAGGCATCAATACTTTGTTTGATGATGGCTTTGTCCAATGTCACGAGCCCGAGGTTGTGATCCCGCGCCAGCGACACGAGCGGGCTGAACGTGAGTACCGCCAGAACATAAAGCGGCAGACTCTTAAGGACCCGCCGCTCGATCCCTTCCATGAAAAGGTCCATGAAGACATCCTGCTCGCGGGTCTTTCCGAGGATCTTGTCCCTGCGCCACGAAACGCCGAAGGGGGAGTTCAGGTACTGTTCCATGAAGCGGAAGTGCAGGGGATAGACTATCAAGTACTCCAGGAGACTCGTACAAAGAGAGCAGTAGCGCTCTCCGAGCGGCGTGTCCTTGATATAGCTTTCCGTAAGCGTCACGTGAATCCGCTGCCGTAATTCGGAGAAGAGTTCGACGATCAGTTGTTCCTTGCTCTCGAAGTAGCGGTAGATAGTTCCTGCAGCGACCCCCGCCTTTTCAGCAATCATGGCCATGGGCGTTCCGTGAAACCCATGCTCGGCAATAAGTTCAAGGGCCGCCTTGAATATCCGGTCGCGTTTGTCCGACTGTGTCATAATTCAGATCCTACATAATGAATGAACGTTCATTCATTATGCTATCCCTGCGAAGACGTCAAGTCTTTTTTCAGGACCGAACCGATGGCACGCCGTAACATGCCGGGTGCTCTTTTTTGTTGTCATCATCGCAAAATGAAGTTCATTATTTGCGGCCCTAAAAAAAATATCGGCATCATCGCTCAAAGGGTGTATAGTGAAATCGTCATGGTGCACTCGTTAGCAGGAGCGTTTCGTTGAACTGAATGACAAAAGCAGATCACGGGAGGCGTTCCATGAGAAGGGTGTCTAAAGGCAGAGGGCAACGTCTGTGGGTGCTGTATATCGGGTCGCACGGCCATCAGATCGAAGGTGGCGACAAAAAGGATTCCGCAATTAATCGTCTGGTGAATCCGACGTCCCGATTTATGGTGATATCCTCCAGGATACACTGACCGGATGAGATCCTGCGGGAGCTTGCTCAGTGAAGTCCCTATCACGCTATCTTATGTTCCATGCTGTGTCGAAAAGGGTTCGAAGGCCTTGCGGCAAGATGTGCAGGTGCATGGTCCTTCGCTTCTCAACCATACTATTGTGTTGCCTTATCTCGCTTCCCGTCAAGCACTTCAAGATTTCAAGCATCATATTTAATTTCCTGTTCCGGCTTATTCCGCAAGTGATACGGCGCCTGATTGTGTCTTTTATCACCCCGTTGCATTATCTGCTTATGGATTACCGATTTGCGCCCCTGGTTTCGGGGATGGACCAGGGAGATCGTTCCGATGGCGTCTCGATGGTTATAGATTTACGGATGCAGATATGAAATGCCAGGCGCGTGAACTCAGTTGAAATGGGGGTAAATCGTGGGATACGCGGTCAATGAGGGAACGGTTGTATCCATCCATGGCAGTGTGATCGATGCCAGGTTTCCCGATTGTCTTCCCGACATTCGTCACCTTCTGAGAACGGGAGACGAAGGCGGCGTTCTGGTCGAGGTGATTACTCAGCTTGACGCTGAGACGATCCGTGGCGTTGCACTCACTCCCACGCAAGGACTCTCCCGTGGCGCGCGGATCACCAACGAGGGCCATCCGATAGATGTTCCCGTCGGCAGGGAACTGCTCGGTCGCGTGCTGAATGTTTTCGGTGAAACGATCGACAGTAAGGGGCCCCTGAAAGATTTGCCACGCCGGCCGATCCACCACGAACCGATTCCCCTGACTGAGCAGTCCACCATCTCGGAGATTTTTGAAACCGGCATCAAAGCGATCGACGTTTTGGCTCCTCTGGAACGGGGTGGGAAGGCAGGACTCTTTGGCGGTGCAGGTGTCGGCAAGACCGTTCTGATTACCGAAATGATCCACAACATGGTTGGGCGTCAGGAAGGGATCAGCCTCTTCTGCGGGATCGGCGAGAGGTGTCGAGAGGGAGAGGAACTCTACCGTCAGATGCTTGATGCGGGAGTCCTCGACAATACCGTCCTGGTTTTTGGTCAGATGAACGATCCCCCGGGGGCTAGATTCCGGGTCGGCCATGCGGCATTGACCATGGCGGAGTATTTCCGTGATGACGCCCGACAGGACGTTCTGCTTCTGATCGACAACATCTTCCGCTTCATTCAAGCCGGATCGGAGATGTCCGGGCTTATGGGGCTTGTTCCCTCCCGTCTCGGCTACCAACCGACCCTGGCGACAGAGCTGGCCGAGCTGGAAGAGCGGATCTGCAACACCAAGGCCGGTGCGATTACCTCGATTCAGGCGGTCTATGTGCCGGCGGACGATTTTACCGATCCCTCCGCGGTTCATACCTTCGGACATCTGACGGCCTCCATCGTTCTGTCGCGAAAGCGGGCCAGTGAAGGCTTCTATCCTGCGATCGACCTGTTGCAGACCGGCTCCAAGATGTTGATGCCGAACATTGCCGGTCGGCGCCACTATGAAATTGCCCAGGAGATTCAGAAGACCTTGAGCACTTATGAAGATCTGAAGGACATCATCTCCATGCTCGGAATTGCCGAATTGTCACGGGAAGACCAACGGCTTGTCAACAGGGCGCGTCGCCTTGAACGGTTTTTTACGCAGCCTTTTTTTACAACGGAACAATTTACAGGGAAGAAAGGAAAAATGGTTTCCCGGCAGGAGGCCCTCGATGGATGCGAACGGATCCTCAATGACGAGTTCGTCGATTATACGGAAAGATCGCTTTATATGATCGGCGGGATCAATGAGGTGCAAAAGACTTCCCCCATGGAGATGTAGCAGGTTGCGGGCGAGGCTTGACCGGACGGACGGGAGCTGAATGTCATGAAACTGAAAATTCTTTTGCCTTCGGAGGTGTTGCTGCTGGAAGAAGCCGTCACCAAGGTGACGGCGGAGGCGCAAAATGGATCGTTTTGCCTGCTGGAGCATCATATCGATTTTGTCGCCTGTCTCGTTCCCGGCATCCTCCAGTATGAAGCGGTTGAGGGCGGAAGGCAGCTGGTTGCGATTCACGAAGGGACGCTCGTTAAAAAGGGGGAAGAGGTTCTCGTTTCGGTTCGGAATGCCGTTCGCGGGGGGGAACTCGGACAACTGAAAAACGTCGTCGAAGAGAATTTTCTTCAACACGATGAGCGGGAACGTGTGACCCGCGCCGCTTCGGCCAAACTTGAAGCGGATCTGATCCGGCGTTTTGTGGAGTTGAACAGACATGTCTGAAAAACAGCTTGACTCTAAAGACAGGCGTCGATCCGCTGCGGAAAGATTCGCCAGACACATCGCTCGCCGTGAGGCGCTGAAAATCAGGGCGCAGCGTCAAGCGGACCATGTCGTCTGGCTCGGCCTTGGGGTTTTTGGCGTCGTGGGCTGGTCTGTGGCCATTCCCGCTTTGGCGGGTGTGGCCCTGGGCATCTGGATCGATCGCATATGGCCCAGCCGTTTTTCCTGGACGCTTATGTTGTTGATCGGCGGGGTGATGCTTGGATGTATCAATGCCTGGTACTGGGTCAAAAAAGCGGGGATGAGCAAAGATGAATGAATGGCACGTAAACAGTTATTCATTGATGCTGGGCGTTTCTTTTCTGGTCGGGATGGGATTGGCGCTGCTCTATTTCCGGATGCTCTGGGCGACGGTGAAGCGTTTCGCTCTGTCCCGCCATCCGCTGGCCTTTGTGCTGGGGAGTTTTGTATTTCGCATGTTGGCGCTGCTGACGGGGTTCTACCTCGTCATGGGAGGGAAATGGACCCGGCTTGCCTTGGCCATGCTCGGATTCATGGTGATGCGTGAAATCTATTTACGCCGATTCTGTCGAGCGGATATTCGGAAGGCAACATGGAGCTCATGACAATCAGTCAGATCAGCCCGGACCAGGTGGTCTTCTGGTCCTGGGGTTTTCTAACGATCAACGCGACACTGGTCTATACGTGGCTGGTGATGGGGATTCTTGTGGCCATTTCCTATCTGGTGACACGCAGGCTGTCGAGCGGCAGCCAAGTTTCCCGTTGGCAGAACTTCCTGGAGGTCGTCGTATCGGCGATCCTTAAGGAAATAGGCGAAATCAGCGGAGATGACGCAGTCAAGTATCTGCCGCTCATCGGGACGCTCTTCCTATTTATCGGACTGGCCAATCTGCTTGTGATTGTTCCTGGCTACGTCGCGCCCACCAGTTCCCTCACCTCAACGGCCGCGTTGGCCGTCTGTGTCTTTATCGCTGTTCCGGTTTACGGCATTTCGAAACAGGGGTGGCGTCATTATTTCAAGGAATATTTCACTCCGACCATATTCTTCTTGCCGTTCCATATCATGGGAGAATTGTCGAGGACACTGGCCCTGATGGTGAGACTCTTCGGGAATATCATGAGCCACGAAAAGGTCGTGGCTATCCTTCTGGCCGTGACGCCGCTGTTTTTTCCGGTGCTCATGCAGATGCTTGGTCTCTTGATCGGTCTGATTCAGGCATACATTTTCGCCATTCTGGCCATGGTCTATATCGCCTCGGCTACGCAGGCACGCGAAAAGACGGCGCAGCAACCGGAGCGTGAGCCGTCCAAGATAAAATAGAAAGGAAAAAGGACCTATGGATAACATCAGTATCGTTGCGCTGGCTTCCATTGTCACGGCAGGATTCTGTATGGCGATCGGCGCCCTGGGCCCGGCCCTCGGACAGGGAAGGGCCGTTCAGGCAGCTTTGGGCGCCATGGCCCAGCAACCGGATGAACGAAATGCGCTGACCCGGACTCTCTTTGTCGGTCTGGCCATGATCGAGTCCATTGCCATCTATTGTTTCGTCATCGCCATGATCCTCGTCTTTGCCAATCCCTTTTGGGGCTATATCGTCAAGAAGGCGGGAGGATAAACATGCATATCGACTGGTTCGTTTTTTTTGCCCAGATCGTCAATTTTCTCATCCTGGTGTTTCTCCTGAAGCACTTCCTTTACGGCCGCATTATCCGGGCCATGGATGAACGACAGAAGCGCATTGCCGAGGGGTTCGACGAAGTCGATCAGAAGCGTGCCACGCTCGACGCCGCGATTAAGGAGTATGACCAGAAAAACGTCTCACTGGCCGAGGCATACGAGGAGCGGATGAAACAGGTCGTGGCGGATGTCGGTGAACGCCGCAAGGCCATGCTTGATCAGGCGCGTCGTGAGGTTGCGGAAATCAAGATACGCTGGCAGGAAACAATCCTTCATGAAAAGGATGCTTTTATCCAAGAGCTCCGGCAGCGTGCCGGTCGTCAGGTTTATGCCATCGCAAAACGCGTCCTGGGAGATCTCGCGGATGCGGATGTCGAGGAACAGATAGTCGATGCCTTCATCCGGACGATGGCAAAAGGCGAGGGGCAGGCCGTTCGGGACCTTTTCTCGGAAACGGCGGGGCAGGGGCAGGTCGTGGTTCAGAGCGCTTTTCCCCTGTCTTCCGGGAGCCGGGATCGTTTGGCATTGGCGCTAAACCAGTATGCGGGCAGAGCGGTCAGTGCGACCTATGAGACCTCCGAGGATATTCTGGCCGGAATTGAATTGAGGACGCCAGGTCACAAAATCGCCTGGAGTCTGAATGATTATCTCGAACATCTCGACGAAAGCTTTACGAGAGCGTTACAGGAGGAAGCGAGGGACCAGGGGTAGCGGCAGGTGACGGGTAATGAGTGACGGTTTTGTAATAAGTCGAAATGTGCTGACTTGGATGGAAGATGGGAGGGGGATCGCGGGATGGCGCTCTCCCGCTCAGAAATCTTTTTCCGGTCATGTTCAGTGCCATGATGCCGTGACCGGTGAAACGGAAAAATCTTTGATTGGAGACTCACCGGAGCAAGCTCCGGCGAATCTCCGATTCCCAGGGTAGATCGTCAGTTCTGATGCGCTCGCTTGTCCCGCCGCAAGCAGCGGGGAATGCGCTCGCTAACGAATTCGCGTTCGAGACCCGTCTCGCAATGCTCTTGTTTTATGGTAGGCGTTTTACGGGGCCGTCAGAAGTGAAACTTTCTGGGGCCGCGATGTTGCCCCTGTTGAGAACATTATTATGAGACCGTTTATAAAGTATTTTCCACGTAAATGCATAACCGGATCCGTCATTCCCGCGCTGGCGGGAATCAGGTCTTTCAAAGGATGAGGTATGGAGACGACGACGGCGACATCGCAGCGGGAAGTGGGCGGGATGCTCGAGGGGCTCTTCGCGACGCTCGACCGAATCTTGGAGGAGCCAAGACCGGCGCTGGCGTTGCGAGAGGTCGGGGTTCTCAATTACGTGGGACACGGCATTGTCCGGGCCACAGGATTGCCTCATGTGCGTGCCGAGGAGGTGGTCCGTTTCAGAGGCGATCTGTTCGGCCTTGTCTTCAATATCGATCCCCGTGAAATCGGGGTCGTTCTGCTCGATAACGCCGAGCACCTTCGGGCCGGTCAGGAAATTCGCCGTACAGAACGCGTACTCGACGTACCGGTTGGGGAAAGTCTTCTCGGTCGTGTTGTCGATCCGCTGGGACGTCCGCGTGATCACCATGGAGAGATTCGCGCTCTGAGACGTCTACCTGTTGAAAGGCCCGCACCGCCCGTTATGGCCAGGGCGCCCGTAACTGTTCCGCTCCAGACGGGGATCAAGGTGGTCGATGCCCTCATCCCTGTGGGACGAGGACAGCGGGAATTGATTTTAGGGGACCGTCAGACGGGAAAAACGGCCATTGCCGTGGATGCAATGATCAACCAGAAGGGCAGGAACGTGATCTGCATCTACTGCGCAATCGCCAAGCAGGCTTCGGATATCGCCAAGGTGATCGCCGAGCTGGAAGCCAGAGATGCCCTGGCCTACTCGATTGTCGTAGCAGCGACGGGAGAGGATCCGCCGGGGCTGCAGTTTATTGCACCCTATGCCGCAACGACCATGGGGGAATATTTCATGGAACGGGGCGGCGACGTGCTGATTGTCTATGATGATCTCACACGCCATGCGCGGGCCTACAGAGAGCTGTCGCTTCTGCTTCGGCGGCCGCCGGGGCGCGAGGCGTTTCCAGGGGATATCTTCTACATTCATTCCCGGATGCTCGAACGCTCGACCCACCTGCGCGAGGAACGGGGCGGGGGATCGCTGACAGCGCTGCCGATCGCGGAGACAGAGGCGCAGGATATTTCGTCCTATATTCCCACCAATCTCATCTCCATTACCGACGGTCAGATCTATCTGACGCCGAGGCTCTTTCAAAAGGGGATCCTGCCGGCCGTTGATGTCGGCAAGTCGGTTTCCCGTGTCGGGGGCCAGGCCCAACTGCCGGCCTATCGCGCCGTCGCCGGGGAGATGCGCCTGTCTTATGCACAGTTCGAGGAACTGGAATCTTTTTCGCGCTTCGGGACACGCCTCGACGAGCATACCCGCCAAATCCTGGAGCGCGGCTGGCGTATCCGTGAAATTCTCAAGCAGCCGCAGTACCAGACGTTGACCGTATCGGAGCAGATTGCGGCGCTTTTGGCCGTGACACACGGCATGATGGATTCGTTGCCGGTCGAAAAGATAGGGGCTGCTGAAGAGTCCGTCCGTAAGGAAGTGCTTCAGAGTCTGCCGGACGATTGTCGACGGATCGATGCGGGGGAAGCGATCCGTTCAGAGGCGTTGGATCGGTTTCTGACTGCAGCCGAAAGGGCCATTCGTCATGCAGACAATGGAAACACTGAAGCGAAAAATTAAAAGTGCGGAAGAACTCCAGTCGGTCGTTAAGACCATGAAGGCCCTTGCCGCCGTCAGCATCCGGCAGTACCAGCGTGCAGTCGAGTCCCTGGTCGACTATAACCGCACGGTGGAGATGGGACTGCAGGTCGCACTGCGGCAGCGTACCGATCAGGTTGTAAAAGGGGGCGCTCAAGCGTCGAACCGGATGGGATGCATCGTCTTCGGTTCCGATCAGGGGTTGTGCGGTCAATTGAATGAACAGATTGTATCGCACGCCCTGGAGGAGAGGGCGGGCCTTGGCGTTCCGGCAGACAGGTGTTATCTGATTGCAGCCGGATGGCGGATTGGCGCGTTACTGGAAGATGCAGGGCACAGCGTTCTGGAGGTTCTGACAATGCCGGGTTCGGTGAGCGGCATTACCCCCCTGGTTCAGGATCTGATCCTGATTCTGGAGGAGTGGCATTTTGAGGAGAATATTCGCCATGTGTTCCTCTTTTACAACGAGTATGTAACCGTATCGTCTTTTCGTCCGCGTACGCTGCGTCTGCTTCCCGTCGATGAGGCGTGGCTGAAGCAGTTGCAGGCGAAAACATGGAAGTCGAGGACGCTGCCGACTTTTCGGATGTCATTGGACGCCCTGTTTGCCGGGCTTATCCGGGAATATCTCTTTGTCAATGTCTATCGTGCCTTTGCCGAATCGTTGGCCAGCGAAAATGCAAGCCGGCTCATGGCGATGCAGGGGGCGGAGAAAAATATTGAAGAACGTCTGGAGGAACTGCACCGCCTGTATCACGTGCAGCGACAGATGACGATCACAGAGGAACTCCTGGATATCGTCTCGGGATTTGAGGCTATGAGAGAGGATGCTAAATCGGAATAAAGAGTCGTTCCACCCGCATCCGATATCGATCGTTGCTTCCGAATGCTCTTCGGGCGGGTGTTGCAGATTTTTCGCAATGTGATATGGTTTAATCATGGATTGCTGACGTTCTGACAACAACGGACATGAAAGGAGATCTGGAAAATGAGTTCATTCGAAACCAAGTTGATTGATCTGACGGAAGCACATGCGGAAACCATTGCCAGAGAATGGTACCTCAATGTCCGGAAGAACCCTAAAATGCCATCCTATCGTGACGTTCCTGAAGAGGACGCCATTCACCAGGCCGTAACCTTTTACAGGAACATGCGGAGTCTCTTCTTTACGGACAATGTCTTCGAATCTGCCAGGAAGATTTTCACCAAGTACGCCGACCAGTGTTTTACAGATCTCGTTCCCATGCATGAGGCCCTCTATGCCCTGATTCTGATGCGGCGCCAGTTGTGGCTATTCGCCGAATTTCAGGCAATTTTCATTACGCCGCTCGAGCAGCACCAGGCCATTGCGTGTCTGAACCGGACGATCCTCATCTTCGATTACGCCATGTATATTATTACCGAGCGGTACTATGATCTATTGTTGCGCGACCCTTCTCTGCAAGAGCATTTTCGGAAGGCCGCCTTGAAATCGAAGTAAGGCGGGACCTTGCAGGACTGATTGTTTTAATAGCAACATCATCCGGCGTGGAGGCCGATTTTTCCCGCGCCGGTTTTGAGCAGCATCAGTCCGAGCACGACGATCAGCAGGCCTGTCAGATTCAGCAGCAGCTTGTCGTATCGTCTTCTGATCAGGCTCGAACTGATTCCGACGGCCATCATTGCTGGAACCGTTCCCAGGGCAAAGATCAGCATGCCGAGGCCCCCCGCCAGCGCGCTGCCGGTTCCCAGCGCATAGACCTGAATCATCTGTAAGGGACCGCAGGGGAAAAAAGCGGTCAGAATGCCCAGCGCTACTGGCGAGCAGGTTTTGAGTCTGTTTGTCCAGCGGGCCTTCCATGAGAAAACGCCTCCGAACAGCTTCAACCCCAGCATGTTAAGGCCCATCGCGATCATCAGGATCGCCGAAAAGATCATGATCCCGGCCCTTGTATTGGGGGTGACGGACAGCGTCCCACCGATGGCGCCCAGGGCTGTGCCCGTGAGGGCGTAACACAGACAGCGGGTGATATTGTATGTGACGGACGGGAGAAAGGCCGCTTTTACGCAATCGGTCTTCGTCGGCAGGCAGGCCAACATCATCCCGCCGCACATGCCCACGCAGTGAACGCCGGTCAGCAGCCCGACCAAAAAGAGGAGTCCCAAGGTTACGTCGTGCTGCATCATGTTCTTGAGGGCACCGCCGGGGTGAAACCAAAGTCCCAGCGCGAGGATCATAACAGCCAGGACGGCAAGTCCGAAATACGGGGCGCGTCGTCCGCTCGTATCCGCAAGATATCCGGCCTCACGGATGCTTTGCAGCAGAGTATTTCTGTCGATCCGCTCAGGATCGTGCGTCACGGTCAGGACGCCTTTTGCATAATTCGCCTCAACCGAAAAAACACCCGGCAGAGTCCCAAGGCTGTTTTCCAGGACGTGCTCGCAGCCCCGGCAGTGCATGTTCCCGATGGAAAAAGAGGTTTTGGTCGGATGCACGGTGAATCCTCCAGAGCTGTTCTATCCCCCTTCGGCGTGACGTTTCCAGCGGTTCAATCGTTGCGCATTGAGAACGACGGAAACGGAACTCAGGGACATTGCTGCGCCTGCCACGATGGGATTGAGTAGCCCCGCGGCGGCAACGACGACGCCGCAGACATTGTAAATCAAGGACCAGAAAAGGTTTTGCCGGATATTCCTCATCGTCGCCCGGCTCAATCGAATCCCCGTTGCAAGTCCCCGGAGATCCCCGCTCATGAGAATGATATCGGCGGCGTCGATGGCCACATCCGTGCCCGTTCCCACCGCGATGCCGACATCGGCCGTGACGAGGGCGGGGGCGTCGTTGATGCCGTCGCCGACCATGGCCGTCATCCCCGGCTGCTGCGATTTGAGGGCCGCCACCTCCTTGGCCTTGTCTTCGGGCAAGACCCCGGCCAGGATCGTATCGATCCCCGCCCGCGCGGCAATGGCCTCGGCGGTTCTCCGGTTGTCGCCCGTCATCATGACCACGGCGATGCCCATTTGCCGCAGGTCGGCGATGGCCTCGCGGGCATGGGGCTTGAGGGTATCGGCCACCGCGATCAACCCTTCGACCTTGCCGTTCACGGCAATCAGCATGGGTGTTTTGCCTTCTTCCTCAAGGCCCGTCAGTGCCTCTTCATACGGTTCGACGGCGGTGCCCCTGGCTGCCAGCAGGGCACGATTTCCTATAAGGATATCCTGGGATTCCACGACCGCTTCCACCCCTTGTCCGGGAAGGGCGATGAACCGCGAGGGATCCCCGATGGCCTCCAGGACATCCGTGCCCCTTCGAACAATGGCGACGCCAACGGGATGCTCCGAATGCTTCTCCGCGGCTGCAGCCAGCGCCAGAAGCCTATCGGTCGGGAGGTTTCCGAAAGAAACGACGTCGGTTGCCTCGGGTCTGCCCCTCGTGATGGTTCCTGTTTTGTCCAAAATGACGACCTGAATCTTGTGAAGCGCTTCGAGGTATTGTCCCCCCTTGACGAGGATGCCATACGCCGCCGCCTTCCCCGTTGCGACCATGACGGAGGTCGGGGTGGCGAGCCCCAGCGCACAGGGGCAGGCGACGACCAGGACGGCGATGGCATTGATCAGTGCTGTCGAAAAGGTTGCACGGGCGGGGAGAAGATACCAGCCCAGCAGGGTCATCAGCGCGACGGCAATCACGATAGGAATAAAATAGGCGGCGATCCGGTCCGCGATCTTCTGGATATTGGCGCGAGACCCCTGCGCGCGTTCTACGAGCCCGATGATCTGTGCCAGCACGCTGTCACTGCCGACGTGCGTTACGCTGATCTTCAGGCTGCCGTTGCCGTTGACGGCGCCACCGACCACCGCATCGCCGGGTTTTTTTTCCACGGGGACGCTTTCACCGGTCAGCATCGATTCGTCGACGGGGGAATACCCATCGACCACGATGCCATCGGCGGCGATTCGCTCCCCCGGCTTGATGAGGACCCAATCCCCGACGGTGATGTTTTCGATCGGCAGGAGACGCTCCTCGCCATCCTTGAGGACCCGGGCGGTTTTGACCTGGCGCTGCATCAGGGAGCGGATCGCTGCGCCAGTATCGCCCTTGGCCTTGGCCTCCAGCAGCTTTCCGGCGAGTACCAGCGTAATGACGATGGCCGAGGTTTCGAAATAGACCGCGGCCCGATCGAAGCGCAGCAATAGGAACAGACTGTAGAAATAGGCGGCGGAGGTGCCCAGGACGACCAGAACGGACATGTTGGCGCTTCGGTTCCTGAGGGCGAAAAACGCCTCGCGATAAAACGGGTAGCCGACGATAAACTGAATGGGCGTCGCCAGCAGCCACTTGACATGATTGTTGACGGAAAGCCCGGGAATCCCTGCGAGCGGCAAGGCCAGCACAAAGGCGAAGGTCACCAGGGCGCGCAGTCGCCGGACATCTCTTTCACGATCGTCCGATTGGGCCGCTTCAGCGGCAGCGCCCTCTGCGATCGCCTCTGCCTCATAGCCGAGATCGGAGACGACGCGGATCAGCGCGTTTCGGTCGACCAGTCCGTCGTCGAAAAAAACCGTTGCCCGATTCGTCAGCAGATTGACGGCGGCATCGGCAACGCCCCGCGTCGACCGCAGTTTCTTTTCGATTCGGGCAGAACACGCGGCACAGGACATCCCTCTGACGGCGAGGGTAACCGTCGTTTCCGCCATATCAGTCAACCGGCACGATCCGGACCGGCGTTCTGCCTGCCAACGCGACGACGACCGAGAGGCATCCCAGTTCATCGGCCTGAATGGTTTTTTCTTGCGGTCCCTTGATGCAGTAAGGCGCATTGGGTTTCAGGCGGCTGACGGTAATCCGTTGCAGGCCGTCCTCGCCGCCGGGGTAGAAAACGAGATCCAGAGCCCGGCCGTCGCTCCAGGCCTTCGCCACGAGAACCTCCGGGTAGCTCGCCTCGCTCAAGACCGGCCCCCGGTTGGTTTTGAACAGGGGATTGCTGACATTGACCGTGCGCCATGCGTTGCGGAAGTTGGTCACCGCCTGCGTGATCGTTGCGTGGGCTTGATTCGAGCATTTCCAGCGCAGGGCGCCGCCCTCGGCCTGATAGCCCACATGGGTATTGAGCGCTTCGGTAACGGCCGCCACGGCTTCTGCGTCGCCCATTTCGGAGGCAGCCAAGAGCAGCCCCCCAAGGGACGATCCACACCCCTGTTTGTAATTGCCGGTGTCCATCTGTTTTTCAATCTTCATTTCCGGTCTGACGACGAGTCGTCCGTCCTGCCTTTTGAAGTAATCGTGCCTTATAAAGGTATAGGCCTCCTCGGCGAGATGTGGCAGGATTGTGTTGTAGAGCGGCACCATGAGTTCATCGTAGAGAAAAAGATCTCCCGTGAGGCGCATGGAGTTCCAGCCGAATGCCTTCGAGATGAAGAAAGGCAGGGTCCCTGACGGCGGAACGAATTCGTCGATGTAGTGGGTGGTGAAGCGATCAATCAGTTCCGCCATATGCGTTGTGCCGAAGAGACTGTCGTAAGCCACCACCGATTGGACGGCCTTCCAGTTGCAGAGGGGATAGAGCATGTCGGGTTCGCACGGGTAGAGGAAGTAAGGCGCCTTTTTCCAGTTTTCAACGATATTGTTGGTGATGGTGTGGAGGCTGTGGTCGAAGGCCTTTTTCTTGTTCAACCGGAAAACGACGCTTCCTGGTTCGGCATAGCGCATATCGCCCGTGTTCTTCATATAAAGAGCAATGTTGTTGCCGTACCAGCCCGTGAGCATGATGTTGCTTTCCTCCGCCACCGGATCAGCGCCGATCCTGTGATTTCCCCAGAAGTTTTCCAAACGCCAGTAGTCCCAGACATGGCGGTGGGTGTAATGCTCGACCATTTTTCGCTGGGCTTCGGCTGCGTAGCCGTGAAAGTTGGGGGTATAGTGATAGAAGATGTTGTTCAGGGTGTTCTGGACCTGGTTCATCTGGTAGCGAATGGCAGCGAACTGGAAGATATCCGGGTCGTCATAGCCTTTGAACTGGCCGAAGGGCTGTAAGGCCTCATCGAAGAGAACCCGCTGGAACAGGAGTTGTTCGCGGCTGAGTTCCAGTGAGCCCGCTGCCGGCTCAGGTTGGGCAGTCTGTCTGACTTGCGCAAGCTCTTCCGGGACGTACCCGAGGCGTTCGTCGCGCTTGGCGAGGTGTTTTTTGAGCAGTTTGTTTTTTGTTCTTGCACCCCGGATGAAATAGAGACCGATGCATCCCACGGCGATATATGGGCCCGGTGTCCAGACGCCATGGCCCGCCATGGCGCCCGCAATGACAGCCGAGACCAGCCAGACGAGCGGGGCGGCCGAGAGGTTGCCGCTGCCGAACCACAGAACCATGGCCGCCATGACGAGGATGAGGGTCAACAGAAACCCAAGAATGCCCCAGGGGCCCAATGCGAGAAAGCCGCCGCCCGGGACGATCAAGCCGAGTCCGAGTGTCTGTAACAGAGGCGAGACGGCGCCGGTCGTGGGAAGAAAGGGAAGTTTGTTCAGCAGCGTCGGCAAGAGGCCGACGATAAAAAAAAGGACGTAGACGATTCTTGCGTGACTTGCTTTTTTTCTCGAGATAGGTCCTTCCACGAAATCCTTCATGAGGAAGGAGGCGTTGATTGCCTTGATCTGACCGATCGTTTTGTTGACCATATTTCCCTCCGATTCTTCTTATGGTGCGCTCTGCGTCGCGTTCTTTCTTCTTGCGAACCTCAAGGCTTGCAACTTTTTATTCACCGATTTCAGAAAATCCTGCACCCCCCATACCTTCAACAGGATAAGCGCTATAATGACACAACAGGCCACGGTCGGTCTCTCCTATGGGTCGGCCCGGCAGGGGGCCGCTCAGGTTACGCAATTGTTTTCTAATTGTTCCAGAATTGCGGGACAAGTCAATAGATATTACATCTGTTGCATGGTAAGGCGGGTTGAGGCAGACGGCGCGTGTCTTGTGGTTGCGCCTCTCCGCGTTTTATGATTTATGTGCCGGCGCAATAAAAGAAATCCCCCGATCGGAGAGCCCGAACGGGGGATTTCTTTGCAAAAAGTGCAACAAAAATTACTTCACTTTGTCGGTGAGAAGTTTGCCGGGTTTGAATTTGACGACCTTCTTGCCGGCGATCTTGATCTTGTCGCCTGTCTGGGGATTTCTTCCGGTTCTGGCTTTTCTCTTCACGACGGTGAAGGTGCCGAAGCCGACCAGCCCGAGTCTTCCATTCTTTTTCAGTTCCTTCGTCACGTTGCCGACATAGGAATCCAGCGCCTTCGCCGCTGCGACCTTGGAGATCCCCGCATCTTCCGCCATTGCTGCAATCAATTCTGCCTTCGTCATACTCTTTGTTCCCCCTTTCAGTAAGTATAAAGCGTTATATCGTCACCTCAGGATGACCATCCTGCTTCCCTTTGCCGACGACGGGTGACGGGTCCGGCCGGTCGAAATACGCCGGCCCCTTTATCCATCGTGGCTGAAGACCGTTAACATGCTCCGCGCTTGCTCGAATGATGGCAGGACGCCTTTCGCGAAAGCATGATCAATGCTCTATTGAAACGGATTGCAACGCCGTTTTCGTACGATGTTACGATTATCTTTCTTATTGAGGCCCGCGGAGATCGCGCGATCTGATGGCCGCTAACTCCTATTGCCAGCGGGGCAGTTCGGACGCCCCTCGATCATTCGGCTGATGCCGTGGGGTTATTATTGACGCCTCTGTGAAAACTCTTTGGCCAAAGCAACAGCGGCGACGTATCTTCTGAATGAGCGACTATAATTGAATTTCGCCCTTAGTAGCATAAAGAAATATAACAATCAAGGGAAATTCTGCTTTTTCTTGACAATAAAATAAAGGTCGCCTTCTTCCTTGAGGCTGCCCGCAATCTGTTCGGCAGATTCGCCGCGACCGCAGAAAATATCGACACGCCCCGGCCCCCGGATGACGCCGCCGGTGTCCTGGTTCAAGGTGAAGCGAGAGAAGTCTGTCCAGGTTGTGAGATTGCCCGTATCGTCGAAGTTGGGCTTGCGCAACTTGATGAACGTTAGTGCACCCTCCGGAAAGATCTTTGGGTCGGTGGCAATGGAGCGCCCCCCCGTAATGGTGACGCCCAGACTGCCGATCGGCCCCTTATCTACAATGCGGAAGAAGACGTAACTTTCGTTGTGATTCAGGATGTCGTCTATCTCCTCCGGATGTTCCCTCAGATATTGTTTAATGCGCTGATGAGAGCTCTCCTTCGGCGTTATCTTTCCATTGTCGATCAGGTAACGCCCGATGCTTCGATAGGGGCGGCCGTTGGCGTCCGCATAACCGATCTGAATCAACCGTCCGCTTGGGAGTCGCACCACGCCGGAACCCTGGATGTGGAGAAAGAAGGCATCAATCGGATCGGCGAGCCAGACGAGTTCGAGGCCTCGATTTTCCAGGGCGCCGTCTGAGTCGATCTCTTCGCGGTTATAATAGGGCACGATCTCCCGGTTGCTTATGCGTCCGACGATCTTTTCCCCCTTATACTTCTCCTTGAATTTTCCCAGGTCGATCAGGATCATGTCATCCGGCCGACGATAGATCGGGTACTGATAGCATCCCTGCTGCTTCAGGGCGCCTTCCAGAACCGGTTCGAAGTAGCCGGTAAAGAGGACGCGGCTGCCGTTTCCCCTGCCCGTGGACCGATAGAAAGCGAACGTCTCACGGATCTTGCTTTCCCGCTCGGCCGGATCCTTCGTCGAGAGGATGATCTCTCGGAAGTTCAGCAGCGATTCACGCATCTCCTGCACGGTATAGTTTTGATCGCCGAAGCTGAAGGTGCGATGGTTCTTTACGCGCTTGAAAAACTGGAGGCTCCTGTCGATAGCCCGTTCCAGGGATGCTTCATCCATGTCGTCAGCAAGCGTTGGGATTTGATCGGGCGGGACTTGGACCAAACCGACCAGGGGCGGGGGGGGAGGCGGCGTCGGGGGTACGACCGGCGGCACCGGAACAGGCGGCGGTGCCGGCATGGGCAGAGGAAGGGGACAGACGACGGGTTTCGGGGGGACGGCGGCGCAGCCGCTCAGCAGGAGGATCAGCAGCAGGATGAAATATCTTGAGAAGTTTATCATGCGGTATCGTTCAGGCGGCGGAAAACACGCTTTCTAAAGTTCGGCGATCATTGCCACTTCGTCGCAGAAGTCTGGGTACTTGGCGCATCGGAAGCAGTCGGACCAGATCTTTTCCGACAGGCTGTTGCGATCGACGACCTTGAAGCCGAGCTTGGCGAAGAAGTCTTTTTTATAGGTCAGGGTGAAGATCCGGAAAAGCTGCAGGGTGACCGCTTCGGAGATGCAGGCCTCGACGAGCAATTTGCCGATTCCTTTCATGCGAAAGCGCTCATCGACATAAAGAGAACGAATCTCTGACAGGTTTTCCCAGATGATGTTGAGCGCGCAGATCCCGATAATCTCATCGTCTTTATCCGTATAAACGAAAAAGTCGCGCAAGCTGCCGTAAATATCCATCAGCGATCGCGGAAGCATCTCTCCGCGCTGGGAGGATGTATTGATCATCCGATGAATGATTTTGACATCGCCGATACGGGCCTTTCGCAGCATAGCAATCAATCCTTTCTCATCCTTATCGTCTTTACCTGCTTCCGCCGGTGATTAGTCGTGCGGCGATGCCTTTTCCTCCAACATCTCTCTGGCGTGGGCCCTGGTTTTCTCTGTGATATCGATTCCGCCCAGCATCCTGGCAATTTCGTCTGCACGCTCCTCGTCGGCAAGACGAGCAATCCCGGTGGTTGTCCGTTCGCCCTCTATCCGCTTCGAAACGACATAGTGCGAGTCCCCGAAACAGGCGATCTGCGGCAAATGAGTGATGCAGATAACCTGATGGCTCCGCGCCACGTCCCGAAGCTTTTCGCCGACGATTTCGGCTACAGCGCCTCCGATGCCGCTGTCAACCTCGTCGAAGACGATCGTCCCGACCGATCCTACCCCTGCCAATACTTTCTTCAGTCCCAGAACAATGCGGGAGAGCTCCCCGCCCGAGGCAATGCGGTTCAGGGGTTTCAGATCTTCGCCGGCATTGGGGGACAGATAGAACTCGATTTCATCCATTCCCTTGGCATTGAATGCATCCAGAGGCTGATCCGGCCGGGCCGCCGATTTTTCGCGGAAAACGACCTCGAAACGGGCATGCTCCATCTTGAGCTCTCGGATCTCCCGTTCGACGGCTTCTTTCAACTCCCGTGCCTTTTCGCGGCGGTTGGCAGACAGGACCAGGGCCTCGTCGCGCAGCCGCTCAGTCCGTTGAGCGATCTCAGCGGCCAGGCGGGTCATCTCCTCGTCAACGGAGGCCAGGCCGTCGAGTTCGCGTGCAAGAACCTCCCGGCGCGCCAGGACCTCTTCCAGCACGCCGCCGTATTTACGTTTAAGCTTGCCCAGGCGCTCGAGCCGCTCCTCGATTTCGTCGAGGCGGAGGGGGTCCGCGTGGATCCGGCCCAGATAATCCCTCAGCACCAGGGCGGTTTCGTCCAGGGTGACCCGCACGGCCTCGAGGTCGTCGGGCGCCAGCGCCATTCCCGTATCGATTTGCCGGATTTCCTGAACGTCACGGAGGACCTGTCCCAGTTCGGCGATGATCGAGCCTTCGCGCTCGTAAAGCCTTTCGTAGCACCGCTCGGCGCGTTCCCTGAGTCCGACGGCGTTACGCAACACCTTTTTTTCGTCGGCCAGCGCCGCATCCTCGCCCGCGGTCGGCGCGATTTCATCGATCTCCCGGAGTTGGAACCTCAGGTAGTCTTCGCTGCGCGCCTTGTCATCCGCGACGCCCTTCAGGGTCTGTAGTTTGGTCTGAAGCGCCAGACACACGTCGTATTGTTCTCGAAACTCGGAACGGGCTCGCATGAGCCCGCCGAATTCATCGAGAATATCAATGTGACGATCGGCGTCGAGGAGAACCTGATGCTCATGCTGACCGCAGATATTGATCAGCGCCTCGCCGAGGGAGGCCAAAACCGCCAGGGTTGCGGTCTGTCCGTTGACATGAATCCGGTTTTTGCCCGATTTCGAAAGGGTCCTCCGGATAATCAGGTCTTCGGCGTCATCGATTCCCGCCGCCGCCAGGCGTTTGGCCAGTTCGGGATTGCCGCTGACCGTGAACAGGGCTTCGACGGTCGCCGAATCTTCAGAACTCCGGATCAGGTCCGCCGAGGCGCGGTCTCCCAGGATCAGATTGACCGCGTTGATCATGATGGATTTTCCCGCGCCGGTTTCCCCGGTAATGATATTGAGGCCGCGCGTAAAATGGACCTCCAACGCGTCGATGATCGCAAAATTGCGGATGCGGAGTTCCTCGAGCATACAACCTCACATCAGGCGGAACATCGGCCTTCTAAAACGCATGGCCGTTGTTGGATGCGCCCCCCCAGCCGAGCTTCGTTCTCAGAATCTCGAAGTAATCGCGATGGGGGGAATCGATCAGGGTCGTTACGTAATGGGATCGTCGAACTTCGATCCTGGAGGCGCTGTCCACCTTGAACGAGGTTTGACCGTCCAGCGTGAGCGTCGCCTCGCCATCCCGAATCAGGGCCGTCATTGCCACGACGGATGTGCCCGGCAGAATAACGGGCCGATTGGTTAAAGTATGGGGGCAGATCGGATTGAGAATGATCGAATCCACCTCCGGAAAAATGATAGGGCCTCCGGCAGACAGAGAGTAGGCTGTCGAACCGGTCGGGGTGGAAATGATGAGTCCGTCCGCCCGGTACGTTGTCAGGTACCGGTTGTCCACATGGGTTTCGATATCAACGAGTCGGTGTAGACTGCCTCGGGAGATGACGGCGTCGTTGAGAACGGTGTGCTTTGACAGGCGCTCGCCGTTTTTGACGATCGCGACGTCCAGCATCATCCGTTTTTCGATGCGGTAATCCCCGGCCAGGATCTTTTCCAGGTCGCTATACATCTCACCCAAGTTGACCACCGTGAGGTATCCGAAGGCGCCCAGATTGACCCCCAGCAGCGGGACGTCGTAGGTTTTGAGATGACGGGCGGCCATCAGCAGGGTGCCGTCGCCGCCGAATGCCACGATCATATCGGAAATCTCCGCCATGTGCTGCAGGCTACATCCGCCGGGCAGGCCGAGAACGCGGGCGGTCTCCTGATCGAGAGACGCCTCGAGCCCACGGTTTTCGATCCAGCGCTTTAATTCACCGGCGTATTCGGGCGCCTTATTCTTGCGGACGTTGGCAATAATCCCGATGTGTCTGATCGCCATGGGGCTCTCCGTTGAGAAAGATGAAGTAAACGTCAATTATCATAAATGGTGAATAGTGAACAGTAAATAGTGAATGGCGCCTGACGCCGCGGTGACGAGTAACAAGTGACGAGTGACAGGACAAGGTCGTCCGTTTACTCTTAACGGTTGACGGTCAAAAAGGCTCGCCGGCAGATCATCGGCAGTCGGAAACTGGCAACGGATAACCGGGAACCGCTTGCTTTGATTTCTTGACAATCAGGGGCAACTGGGATATTTCTCGCCACCTGTTCCCAACTTTAAACTTTGAACTTCAAACTTTGAACTTTTCTTTATGGGCCTCTTAAAGGGAAACATCACATTTTCGCGATACCGCGTTTGCGGGGAGCCACCGAAGGATTTCAGCGCCTTTGTGAATCGTCAGATCCGCACATTCGCCTTTCAGGAACTCATCCTGGCGTCCGAAGAGTTGTCAATGGGCTGGACCAGCATCGACAACGTTCTCGATACCAACTTTGAGTATGCCAACTACGCCCTGGGCGATTATCTGATCTTCAGCCTGCGGATCGACAAGAAGAGCGTGCCACCGTCGCTGCTTCGAATCAAGGCCTCCGAGGCCGAAAAGGCCGTCATGGCCGAAAAGCAGCAGGAACGACTCTACCGGGATCAGCGCAAGCAGATTCTCGAATCCGTTAAGAACAACCTGCTGGCCAAGGCATTGCCGACACCGTCCTTCTATGACGTCTGCTGGTGCGTCTCCAGGAAGTGGTTGATCTTCGGGTCGCATACCGAAGCGGTCAACGATGTCTTTCGCAAGCACTTTGAACGGACTTTTGAACTGAAGCTCCAGCCGCTGGCTCCCTGGGATCCAGATGCCTTGGAACCAGCCGTTGCGGCAAAGCTCGCCGCGCTGGATAACCAATAGAAATTGACTGAAGACACATGGACACGATTACCCTCGGAAGAGATTTTCTAACCTGGCTCTGGTTCAAGAGCGAAGAGCGAAACGGTGCGATCGCCCTCGGCGGCGAGGACATCGAGCTGATCTTCGTCCGCCGGATCATCTTGGAGGCGGGCGATGGCGAGTATACGGAAACCGTTTCCTGCCAGGGCATGCACAGCGACATGAAGGAGGGGAAGGCCGCCCTTCGGGCCGGCAAGAAGATCAAGGAGGCCCGGCTCCGTCTCGGCAAGGACAACGCCGAGTGCGAGTTTACCTTCAAAGCCGACGGATTCCAGTTCCAGTCCCTCAAGATGCCGCAGACTGTGGCATCGGAAGGGGAGACCGACCGTGACGGCCTGACCCTGGAGCGGATCTACCATATCGAAAAAGTCACCGAAACCATGGACCGCCTTTTCGCCGTCTTCCTCGACCGGCGTCTCTCAGGCGAGTGGGCGCAGGAAGACCAGCCCCGCATGAAACGCTGGCTCCATCCGGACAAGTGACCGGCCGCTGATTTTCCTGTTCCATCCAACAATCTTCGCCCGCGCAAGCGGGCTTTTTTTTGGGTGCCTGACAGAAAAAATAGACAGCGCTGTTTCGTTTGTGTATGGTTTTAAAAAGGTCCAGCGCCGGGATTAAGAAAGCAGGGGCAGCTATGAGGCTGTTTGAGCAACTGAACAATAAAAAATATCACACCCGCACGATCGAGGTCACCACGTCTGATTACGATGAAACCAGACTGGCGGTTGAGGGAAATCTGATCGACCGGAGATACGACAAGTACCGGCTGATAACGGGTGAAGAAAGACCGGCCGGCAAATTGCATTCCATGGTCATTCAGCTGCTCGTCAACAAAACGACGCTGGAAATCGAAGAGGTTGCTGTGGACATGCCGGTTATTCCCAACGAAGAATGCCCGCGAGCCGTGGACAGCCTGGACGGTTTGAAAGGCATGGCCATTACAAAGGGCTTTGTTGCCAAGATCAAAAAAATGGCGGCTCAGGGAAAAGGATGCACACACCTGGTTGAACTGTTAACGGCCATGGCGCCGGCGATCGTTCAGGGCGTAATCTCGTATCGCGTAAAGGAATTCCCTGACTTTTCGTTGGAAATGATGAAAGACTTCATTCGGAATTTCATGAACACCTGTTATGCCTGGCGTCCGGAGGGCGTCCTGGTTGGCCTGTTGAGGAAGAGGCTGGAAAAGGGCGACACCGCATGCTTATAGGCACATTGATCGAGGGGCATCGGGGGTTTTAAAAAGAAATAAATGAATCACTCGTTGGAGCTTGTTACGGTGAATTCTTCAGCGAGCGCATTCCCCGTGGCTTGCCGCGGGGTAAGCGAGCGTATCAGGACTAAACATTTTCCTTCCGCGGTGTTCTGAACGGTCCGGAGAAGCAGGGCTAATTATGTCGAATCGCATCATTCTTACTTGCTCGAAGGGGATTGCCCCGGTCCTGAAGGAAGAGGTCCTGGCGCTGGGTCTGCCCGTTTACACCGAGTTTCCGGCTGGCGTGGAATCCGCCGGAACGTTGGCCGACTGCATGCGGTTGAATCTCCATCTGCGCACCGCGCACCGCGTTTTGTGGTTTCTCGGTGAATTCCCCGCGGCGACGGTAAGCGATTACTACAGCGGCATCAGGAAGATACTTTGGGAGGATTGGATTCCGGAGACAGAGTACTTCAGTGTTTCTTCCTCTGTCGAACATGAATCGATCAAGGATACCCGCTTCGCCAATCAGAAGTGCAAGGACGCCATTGCCGACCGCATCAAGGAGGTCCACGGCCGCAGGCCGGATTCCGGGCCGGAACAGAAGGGGGCTTCTGTGTTCGTGTATTGGCGCGGGCCGTCGTGCAGTGTCTATCTTGACACGTCCGGGGAACCCCTGTCGCGCCGGAGCTATCGCAAGAACCCCTTCAAGGCGCCGATGCAGGAGACGCTGGCTGCCGCTGTGATCTTGTTGAGCGGCTGGCGGGGCGACGGACACTTTATCAATCCAATGTGTGGCAGCGGAACCCTGGCGATCGAGGCGGCCCTGATTGCGCAGAACCGCGCGCCGGGGCTCTTGCGGAGCAACTTCGCCTTTATGCATCTGCGAGGATTCCGGCAGTCGGAATGGAGCGCCCTGCGGCAGCAGGCCAGAAACGCTGCCAAGAAGCGCATTGACGGGCGGATCATTGCGACCGATCACGATCCGCGCGCTATCCAGGCGGCGCGCAGCAATGCCATGACGGCCGGGGTAGATCACCTGATGACCTTCGATGTCTGCGATTACGCCCAAACACCCGTGCCGGACGGAGGCGGGATTGTCGTCCTCAATCCGGAGTACGGCGAACGGCTTGGCGAGGTCAAAAGACTGGAGGCCGTTTACAGCGGCATCGGTGATTTCCTGAAACGAAAGTGCAGTGGCTATAAGGGATATGTCTTTACAGGTAACCTCGATTTGGCAAAAAAAGTTGGTCTGAAGACCAGCCGCCGTATCACCCTCTTCAACAGCAGTATTGAGTGTCGATTGCTGGAGTATCCGTTGTACCAGGGGTCCAAAAAGAAAGAGCAATAAAAGGGTCAGTCTTTCACTGGTTCCAGCAGCGAGCGAATTACGTCTGAACAGCTTCCTTTTAACAAAAAACAGGTTGGTTGCTCTTTGTTTCTCTAACTGGTAAAGTTATACAGAAGCGTATAGCTTACTGGATCTTGCAACGAACGCATTCCTCGCATTTTGTTACAAGGTAAGCGAATGAATGATGTCTGAACCTCTTCCTTGGGAATTTTCAATGTCGTATCGATCTTGAACAGCGATCTGGGGGGGGGACGAATGGAAAAGGAGATCATGAGGGAAACAGATACATCGAAAAAGTGCTGCAGAGAGCCGGAGGGTGGCGCCGCAGGGAGTGTCCCGATTTCAGGCCGTATGATGGATATTCTGCTGTTCGCTATGAACCGCGCGCAGGAAGGTGTTTTATTGATTACAGAAGATGCCCACTTTTCCTTTGTCAATGAAACGGCCTGTCGCATGCTGGGTTATACGCAAGCGGAACTGCTCGGTATGGGCGTGCCGGATATCGATCCCGACTTTTCATATGATACCTGGTCGGATTACTGGAAGGAGCAATCAACCAACGGGGGGCACAGAATCTTTGAATCCTCTCAGCGAACCAAGGATGGTCGTCTCATCCCTGTCGAGATCAATGCCTATCATTTCGACTATGACGGCCAGTCGTATAGCATGTGTCTCGTTCGCGACATCACCGAGCGCAAGCAAGCGGATGAGTCCTTGCTTTTGTTCAAGGCGCTGGTGGACTATTCGACGGATGCCATCGGCCTCGCAACCCCCGAGGGCAGACACTACTATCACAATGAGGCCTTCGATCGCTTGTTCGGCGATATTGGAAATAATTCGCCCGAATGTCTGTATGTAGACAAGGCTGTTGTCAAACAGTTCTTAAACGGCGTTATGTCCGATGGGAGTTGGCAGGGCGAAGTGAAGATGTTCGGGAGAGACGGGAAAATCCTGGACATCTCCTTCAGAACCTATGCCATTCGTAATCAGAACGGCAGCATCATTGGGCTTGTCGGGTTGCACACCGACATTACCGGAAGGAATCAGGGCGAGGAGGCCCTTAAAGAAGAGGCGGCTTTCAGGCGGACACTCTTTGAGAACTCTCCCGATGGTATCCTGCTTATCGATCCATCAACTGCTCGATTCCTGGAATTCAACGCCGCGGCTCATGAACAATTAGGATATTCCCGTGAAGAATTTTCTCGCCTCAGCATTATGGATATTGAAGCGAGTGAAACGGCTACACAAACCAAAACGCATATTGCAGAAGTCATCAAGAACGGCAGAGCCGATTTTGAGACCATACAACGCACGAAGCAGGGGAAAATCAGAAATGTCTATGTGACGGCGAAAAACATCCATGTGGGTGGCCGTCCGGTTTATTATTGCGTCTGGCGCGACATCACCAAGCGCAAGCGGGCGGAAGAGGCCCTCAGGTTCAGTGAAGAGAAGTTCCTTAAAGCCTTTAACGCCAGTCCGGGCATTATGGCCATATCCACGATCGCGGAAGGACGCTTTGTTGATGTGAATGAGAGTTTCTTGCAGGCGCTTGGATATTCCCGCGAGGAGCTAATCGGTCGCACGTCTGTCGAACTCGGTATGCTCTCGTCTGAGGCGCGCACGGCTATGCGACGCGCATTTGAGCAAAACGGGTGTTTGAGAAATTATCCGTTTCCGCTTAGGAGAAAAAAGGGCGATATACGCGACTGCCTTGCCTCCGTGGAGGTGATTGATGTTGCCGGGCAGAAACATCTTCTGTTCCTGCTGAACGACGTCACTGAGCACAAGCGGGCGGAAGAGGCGTTGCGCGAGCGGGAACAGATGCTTTCGCAGATCATTAACAACATCCCGGGCCGGGTGGGGCGCCTCGACCGGGATTTTCGATACACTTTCGTTAACAGGCAATATGAAGAGAAATACGGTTTTCTGCCAGAAAAAATGTTGGGACATACCTTGGTGGAGGTGTTTGGAGAAGACATTTTTAGGCAACAGGGGATTCCGGTCGTACGCAAAGTGATGGCTGGTGAATCGGTCACCTATGAAAGCTCGATAAAAGACGCCTGGGGGAAAACAACTTACGGCCTTTCAACATTTATTCCGGAATTTGGACCGGATGGGATGTTCCGGGGAAGCTTCATTGTGACCTTTGACGTTACCGAACTGAAACAGATAGGGGAGAGGCTGCGTGAAAGTCAGAGGCAATTCATCGAGGCTCAGCGGCTCGCTCAACTGGGGAGTTGGGAGGGTGATCTTCTGACGGGAAAGCTCGTCTGGTCAGAGGAAACCTACCGGATTTTCGAAAAAGACAGCAGGGATTATTCCCTCACGTACAAGAATTACCTGGCTGCCGCCCATCCTGAGGATCGCGAGAACCTTGCATCTGTTCATAGGCAGGCGCTGAAAAATCATCAACCCTATAAGGTTGCCTACCGTCTGCTGTTTCCCGACGGACGGATAAAATACATGCACGAACAGGGCGAAACTTTCTTCAATCCGGAAGGTCAACCATTGCGTATTTCCGGGTTCGTTCAGGATATCACGGAACTCAAGCAGGCTGAGGAAGAGAAAAAGAACCTGGCGATCCAACTGACGCAGTCTCAAAAGATGGAGTCGGTGGGGCGGCTTGCGGGCGGCGTGGCCCATGACTTCAACAACATGCTCAGCGTGATTATCGGCACGGCCCAACTGGCCATAAGAAGATTAATACCGATGGATCCACTCTATAAGCCGCTCAACGACATCCTGAACGCAGCCATGCGGTCCGCGGATTTGACTCGCCAGTTGCTGGCCTTTGCCCGTAAACAGACGATCCATCCCAAGGTGCTGGACCTGAATGACACGATCGCCGGCATGCTCAAGATCCTCCGGAGGCTTATCGGCGAGAATATCAAGTTGATCTGGATACCGGGGGAAAAACTCTGGCAGGTCAAGATGGATCCTTCACAGGTGGACCAGCTTTTGGCCAATCTGACGGTCAATGCCCGCGACGCCATTGACCAGGCGGGACAGGTCGTGATCGAAACCTCCAATGTCGTATGTGACGAAGCGTACTGTTCGGTTCACCCTGAATGCACCCCTGGTGAGTATATCTTGCTTTCGGTCAGCGACGACGGATGCGGGATGGACAAGGAGACGCAGGCCAATATCTTCGAGCCGTTCTTTACCACGAAAAAAGAGGGGCAGGGAACAGGACTGGGTCTGCCGACCGTGTATGGGATCGTCAAACAGAATAGCGGTTTTATCTATGTTTACAGCGAACCGGGACAGGGTACGACATTCAAGATATACCTGCCGCACTACTGCGAGAATGAGCGCCAGGCCGCAGACGACGGTCAAACAACCATTCAGTTCCAGGGGGGGGCGGAGACGATTCTGATTGTGGAGGACGAACCCGTGGTGATGCAGGTCGGCAAGGACATGCTTGAAACGCTCGGGTACAGGGTTCTGACAGCCAGTGCTGCGGCGCAAGCACTCCAACTGGTGAGAGAGTATGGCGAACCCATTGACCTCTTGCTCATCGATGTCGTGATGCCGGAGATGAACGGGAAAGAACTGTCTGAGAAAATCATCGCCATCAAACCGGGCTTGAAACGCCTGTATATGTCCGGCTATACGGCGGATGTGATTGCCCGCCAGGGGATTCTGGAGGAGGGGGTGCAACTCATCTCCAAACCGTTTTTCTTGAACGATCTGGCGGCCAAAGTGAGGGAAGTCCTTGAGAGTTAATGGGCCGAGCCCTTCTTCAGCTCACCTTCTGCACAAAACTTCCCGGGAAACGCTGAGGGACTTTCTTCTTTTTGAGATAAGTCCTGGCTTCGTCCGGATTTGAAAAGTGTCCGATAAAGACGCGATACCAGGGTTTGCCCTTGATCTGCACTTTTAACCAGTAGATGCCCGCATTGCTTTCCTGGTCTGCAAGGAAGACCCGGACCTCATCCTCGGTTGCAAAAGCACCGATCTGAATGGCGTAGGGCTTTAGCGCCGCCGCTTTTTCCTTTTTGTGAGATGCGGGCTTGACGGCATCTTCCCTGACCTTCTGCGTTTCGGCGTTTTCTTTTACGTCCGGCTGCGCGGCTGGAGGTTTTTCTGCTTTGACGGTCGATTGATGGACCGCGGTTGGTTTTTCGGGAACCACCGTCACCGGCTGCTTATTTTCTTTCACGGATGCCGTCGCGGCTGGCGGAACATCTTTCAGAGTCTTTGCGGCAGCTGCCGGCTGTTTCGCCTGGGGAGAGGCGATCGGTGGAGCCTTGTCGGGCACTCTTTCGGGCGTTCGCTCTTTCTCAGGTTTTATGGTGGCAGTTACCGGCTGATCATTGTGCGAGATAACAGACAGTGGATCAGGCAGTCGCAGGGGCGCATCGGCGATCGGTTTGTCCAGCCACTTGCCGCCGTAAAAATAAGAATGTGAACCGGTCAGACGATTGGTTTTTACCAGATAGTCTCGACTGCCCTGCTTCATTGAACTGAATTGATATATGCCCGGCCAGACGAAAAGGGCGAATAATAGGGCCAGCGTCACAGGAAGCGCAAAGAGGAGATACTTGGCGATGGTATTTTCGCTATGGCCGCGGGATATATTTTTTCCGAGTCCCATATCGCTGGCAAGTCGGCTTTCGGAAAACAACTCCGAGGACATCTCGGCGGGTGGTAAGGAGGTCGAATCGGACTTGGTAAAAATGTCCTCGATCTCATCGCTGAGGTAAGTCTGCTCGTGGGGGTCCTGTTCTTTTTTATTGTTATTCATCTTTCACCGCGCCGGTCAACCGCTTACGTAACGTTTTTTTCAACACCCGGTTAGTCGTTTAATGTCCAGATACGTCAATTCAGCAGACCTGTCAATCCCTATTGCGCATCTCGCAGGGCGAATTCTGCCTGTAACACAGTATGATCAGAAGGTTTTTCAGCCAGGCGCGGGTTGAGATCGATGGCTGCCGCAACTGACTTCTCGGCGAGGCCGGCCGTTGCCAGAATGTGATCGACGCGCCAGCCAAGTTGACGTTCCACGGAATGCGGGAAACGGTAATCGAAAAAGCTGAATTGATCAGGCTCTCCGGGATGGTGCCTGCGGAAAACGTCGATGAGTCCCCATCGGCTGATGCGATCGAAGGCGGTCCAGACCTCTGGATTGAAATCGACGTGCCCCAGGAGACGCTTCGGATTATGGACGTCGATCGGTTCGCGGGCGATATTGAGATCGCCACAGAGGATTAGCGGCTCATTCGGTGAAAAATGGCGGGCAATCCAGCGTTCGAACCGTTCGAGCCATTTGAGTTTATAGGCATATTGCGGCGTATCCGGCTTGAATCCTTGTGGGACATAGGCATTCAAAATCGTGATGCCCGAAATGACGCAGGTTGCAAGGCGGTCTTCGTCGCGAGGGTCGTCGTCGAGCCCGAAGCGGACCTGTTCGGGTTTCTCAATAGAGGCGATCGCGACGCCGCTGCCCTTCTTGAAGCCCCTGAAAATAACGTAATAGCCGACGTCCTGGAAGGCATCGGCGGGGAAAACGTCGTCAGACGCCTTTGTTTCCTGCATGCAAAGGACAGAGGGCCTTTGCGCTCGCAACCACGGGATAACGATATGGAGCCGTGATCGGATTGAATTAACGTTGAAGGTGGCGATCTTAAATCCAGTAGCGAGCGTATTGTCCGTGCCCTGCGGCCTTTTGACCGAACGAATCATAACGCGATGTCCCTCCTGCCCATATCATTCACTTTTTTAGCATGTCCGGCAGCGGGGCTCAAGCCCGAATCGACCCTGGCGGTTCTTCTGAAAAGGACGGCGTGCAATTTTTTCTTGACAGAACATGACTCCAGGCCATAGAAACGGAGACGGTCACGCCATGTATCGCTGCGATTGTGTCGGTCCTTCCAACGTTCAGATACTGTCTTTCTTTTTTCCGATTCACTCGACGGGCTGTCGTACGTGTGTGCTTGAAAGGCGCTACGGATCGCCGGGGCGTCTCATGGTCTGCGCCCATGAAATCAGATCGAGCGGGGGAAAACGAAACTGAAGCTCACGATATTTAAGAGATTGATCGCCAGTTATCTGTTGATCCTTCTGGTTGTCAGCGTTTCCGGTCTCTATGTCGTATCGCATATGGCATCGTTGGAAAACATCATCCATTCGCTCAATGCGGTCGATGTCAAGACGGCCAGACTGGCCAAGGAGATCGCCCAATCCTTTTACGATCAGGTCGGCTTTGAAAAAAAATACCTCATCTCGGGAGATCAGGATTTTTTAAGGCAGTACGAAAAGGTCGGCGACTACATTGTCAGCAAGATCGGGGAGCTCGAGAAGATATCGGAAGGCTCGACGATTCATGCGCCGGTGGCCGTGCTCGGCGTCGCCTATCAATCATATCAGGCGGGCGTCCATGAGATGGGGACGGATCCGCCGGATCAGGCGTCGCTGGGAAAAAAGGAGACGGCCGTCGCGGAGATTGAAAAGGCGATCCGGCAGATTGCGGAATTGTCAGACCAGGCCAGGATTGTCAAGCTGCAGGCGTCCGAACAGGTTACGGCCCGGATTACCCGGGCGATCTCCATAACGGAATCGGTCGCCGTTGTCCTCATGATTTTGATTGCATTTCTGATAACACGCAGTATCAAACGCCCCATCGATCTTCTGAGCGAGAAGACCAAGGTCATTGCGGCCGGCGATTTCGGCACGCCGCTCGATATCGTGTCGCCGCCGGAGATTCGCGATCTGGCTGAATCCTTTAATGTCATGTGTTCTCGGTTGGAGGAACTGGATCGGATGAAACTCGATTTTATCGGCCACCTCTCTCATGAATTGCGAACCCCGCTGACGGCCATTAAAGAAGCCTCTTGTATGTTGATGGAGGGCGTTTACGCCAATCGACCGGACAGACAGAAGGAACTCTTCGACATCGTCAACGGCGAATGCGAGCGACTGATTGCCTCCGTCACCCGCATTCTGGACCTTTCACGAATGGAAGCGGGAATGGCGGCGTTTTACTTTGATATTTTGGATATCTCTCCTATTATTAAAGAGAAAGTTGCCAAACTTCAGCCGATCGCCGGCAGAAAAGGCATCGACCTGTTGATCGAACCGCCGTTTGATCTGCCTTCTATCCGGATCGACGGTGACAAGATCGGCCAGGTGATCGAGAATATCCTCGGCAATGCGCTGAAATTCACCCCCAAAGGCGGACGGGTTGTCGCTGCGGCAAGGGAGAATCGAGTGGATCATACTGTGGAGGTTTCCGTAGTCGACACGGGCTGTGGGATTGCGGAAGAGCATCTTCAGGAAATTTTTGATAAATTCAAGCGGGTGGACGACCGGAAAGGGGCTGTGCGAGGAACCGGCCTGGGGTTGTCCATTGCAAAGCACATCGTGAATGCACATGGAGGAGCCATATGGGCCGAGAGCGAGCGAGGAACGGGCAGTACTTTTGTGTTCTCATTGCCTATGTCGCCATCCTCCTGATGGCGGGGGGATGTACGCCTATGCTGGGGGGACGTAGTCTGGAGCGACCCATGCCTTCTGACCTCGAGATGGGGCAAGCCAGTCTTGAAGACGGGCATTACGCCAAGGCTTTGAAGTTATTTAACCGGGTCCTGGAGCAGTCTCCAGAGCAGGCCGACCAGGCCCTGTTTTTCATCGGTGTCGTTTATGCATCTCCGAGATATGAGGACGCCAGCTATCAGAAAGCGCTTGATGCCCTTCAGCGGTTGAGCAAGGAGTATCCGAAGAGTGGCCGTCATGAGGAGGCGGACCGGATGGTGATGCTCTTGCGGGAGTTGGTTGCAAAGGACAAGAAGAATCAGACACTGAAAACGCAGATTGAGGCGCTCGAAACACAGATCAGGCAGATGAAGGCCGTCGATCTGGACATTGAAGAAAAGAGACGAAGAATGCAGACCGGCAACTAGCTGCAATGCTTTTTAAACCGGCACAGTGAGCGTGATATTAACGGTCTCATAATTGTTTTCACAATTGCCGTTGTGTGAAACAAGAAAGGCTGGTTCCATAATGAGTCAACGGGAATGCGGATTGCGGGACGACTCTCTGCCGCTCAGAAATCTTTTTCCGTCATGTTCCGGGCCGGACGACCAATCCTGTCGGGCTGGAAAAATCTTTGATCGGAGACTCACCGGAGCAATCTCCGGCGAATCTCCGATTCCCAGGGTAGATCGTCAGTTCTGATGCGCTCGCTAACGAATTCGCGTTCGAGACCCGTCCCGCAATCCGCTTGTTTTATGGGGCCATCAGAAGTGAAAGTCGGATCAGACTTTCTGAGGCCGCGATGTTGCCTCTGGTGAGAACATTATTATGGGACCGTTTATAGGTATGGATAGTATTCTGGTAATCGATGACGACGTCGGGGTTCTCAAGGTCATAGAAATGAGACTGGAGGCGGAAGGGTATGGGGTGACGACGGCCGACAACGGCGAAAGCGCCCTGCAGTGTGCCTCTCGGGACAGGTTCGATCTGGCCCTGGTCGATCTCAGGCTGGGAAAAGAAGACGGCATCGATGTTATGGGGCAATTACACGACATTGATCCGAGTCTGCCGGTTGTTATCCTCACGGCGCATGGGACAATCGAAAGCGCCGTTGAAGCCATGAAACGGGGGGCTTTCAGCTATGTGACGAAGCCCTTCGATTACCGGGAGCTGGCGCTCCAGATTCGCAACGGGATCGAGAAGGCCAGACTCACCCGGGAGGTGGAACGGCTTAGGCATATCGTTCGCATCAACCGGCTCGAGTTTGAGGATATTGTGGCTCAGAGTGAAGCGATGAAGAGGATTTTCGACCTCATTGCTCTGGCGTCGGAGTCCGATTCCAATGTCTATCTTAGCGGTGAAAGCGGGACCGGCAAGGGGGTTTTTGCCCGGGCCCTTCATAAGGCCGGCGCCAGACGGGAGATGCCTTTCGTTTCCATAAACTGTGCGGCGATTCCGGAGACCCTCCTCGAAAGCGAACTCTTCGGCTTTGAGCGTGGCGCCTTTACGGGCGCGGCTACCGGAAAGAAGGGGCTTTTCACGCAAGCACATGGCGGGTCGATCTTTCTGGATGAAATCTCCGAGATTCCGTTGACGATGCAGGGCAAACTGCTTAAGGCCCTTGAGGACAAGGAATTCTATCCCCTCGGGGCGCAGAAGTCTGTCAAGGTGGATCTCCGGATAATCTCCGCCTCAAACAAGGATCTGGAACAGGAGGTCGAAAAGGGGACCTTCCGCCGGGACCTCTATTACCGCATTCACGTCATTCCGATCAAGATCCCGCCGCTCAGGGAACGGCGCGACGATATCCCGCTGCTCATCAGCCACTTTCTCGACAAGTACAACCGGAAGATGAACCGGGACGTCAAGGGCTTTTCAACGGCGGCGCTCGCCAAGATGATGAACTATCCGTGGCCGGGAAATGTCCGTGAACTCGAAAATGCGGTCGAGTGTTCCGTCGTTATGACAACGGAACCGGTCATCTCCGAGGATCTGATCCTTCCCACCAAGAGTGTCCAGGAAATGGTCCTGAAGCCCTTCAAAGAATCCAAAATGGATTTCGAGAGACGCTACCTTGTGCAGTTGATGGAGATCAGCGGGGGGAACATCAGTCACGCTGCGAGACTCGCGGGGAAATATCGTCCCGATCTTTACGAACTGCTGGAAAAATACCATATCAATGCCCTGGAATTCAGAAAGAACCGCAGAAAGTAGTCTATACCGGTTCCTGCAACAACTGGCCAAACGTTGTCTCTGCAGATCATATCCTGGATATTTTTTTGGTGTTTCCATTCGGCATGATACCGGTAAAGCGGACGATCACCGGCTGGCAGATCGATTACGCGATGTTTCGTTTTTCGGCAGCTTGATAAAAACATCAATAATGCAATTCCGATGCGGCGTAAACGTTTCGACAGACAGTTGAAATCGGTGGCGCGCATTGTTTGCTGCGGGCGTCGGGGGAGAGATTCGCAACCGGCATTCGTTGTGACTTGCCGTATGCATCGAATCGTGATAATGAAATTAAAAGTTGAAAGGTCAGTAACATTAAAAACTCTGGAGGACGGCGCGATGAAAAAAAGAATGGTCGTATTTACCTTGGTTTTGTTTGGACTTTTTTTAACTGGCCTTGCTTTTGCGCAAGACGAGACGGCTAATCCGGCGGATCAGACGGTCGGCCCTGCCGTTGAACAGCCCGCAGGGGATGCCGGAGGGGCTCCTTCAGGCAATGTTGATCAAGGGGCTGCGCAAGGCCAGGAAGGGACAACCAGTGAGGCCCCCGACCCAAGGTAGCAGCTCATTCAAAAAGCATTACTGTGTGTCGGGACATCGGGAATCCGGTGTCCCTTTTTTATTTGCATAGTTTTTTAACAGCCTGTTAGAACACTTGTAGCGCTGGCGAGCGTATTGCTCGCAGCTTGCTGCGGGGTAAACCAGCGAGTCATGTTTAAACATCTTTCCCTGAGGATTGAATACTTGCGGGTGCAATAACCGGTCATAGATAATGGCGTTGGCGGAGATCAAGTAAAATACTACGATTCTAACAGCGCGACGCCATCTGGAAAAAGGAATTTATGCCTAAATACAAAATGGTCATTGAATACGACGGTACCAGCTACAGAGGCTGGCAGAGTCAGGCCAATGCGCGCAGCATTCAGGCGACGCTGATCGAAACGGCGCGTCAGGTCCTGGGGTGCGAGGTGGATATTCAGGGCGCCGGGCGCACGGACGCTGGCGTTCACGCCCTCGGGCAGGTCGCCCATCTGGAGGTTGAGCGGCGGATTCCTCTGCGCGGCGCCGTCGAAAGACTCAACGATGCCCTGCCTTCCAACATCAATATCTTGTCAATGTGCGACGCTGCCGCCGATTTTCATGCCCGACATCACGCGGTGGCTAGAAGCTATCTTTATCTGGTCTCTCAAAGACGAACAGCCTTCGGCAAGCGATATGTCTGGTGGATCCGCGATTCCCTCGATCTGGAACGTATGAAAGCGGCAATGTCACTGTTCGAGGGATTTCACGATTTCTCCTCCTTTGCCGACAAGCGGATGGACAAAAAAGCCTCGCCGCTGGTCAAGCTGGAGGTGGCCATGGTCGAAAAAAAAGACGCGCTCTTCATTTTCCGGTTTGTTGGCTCGCATTTTCTATGGAAGATGGTAAGGCGGCTGGTCGGCGTGACGGTCGAAGCGGGTCGGGGAAATCTGTCCACCAAGCAGATTGAGGGGATGTTCAGCAAGTTCTCCGAGATACCGGCCAAATATACCGCTTCACCTTCCGGTCTTTTCCTCGAGCAAGTTTTATACGAAGGAGATGCCTGGCGTCCGTTACCTGTTCCAGGCTGGCCCTTGCTCAATCGATAACGGCCATTCTTCGGTCCGTATGATTGATGGATCAACCGGTGTCAACAGTTTGTTCCATTCAGGTGTTCGAGTCATGATTGTGACACTTTTAGGCGATGGCTGTCACGGTGGATGCCCCCGTTGAGATGATGCCTCCGAAGTTTAAAGAGGTAAGCGCCTAATGGGGTATGGGCTGCTATTCATCAGGCATTTATTTTAATTTATCGAATAATTACTTAAGGTTAATTTAAGCAGACGGGAAAGCTCGTCGGGAGAAGAAGCGGCTTCTGGATTCGATTTTTATAGGAGATACTGATCCGTTATGGAGATTCGTATATCATGAAATAAAGAGGTACATTTTTTGCATTAATCCCAACTGATTACAGAGCGACATGAAAAAAGCACAGAAAGGGATTGGGATGTCAAATCACGAAGGGTCAGGCACCAGAGGTGAAACGAACCGACAAACCGACTCTTTGTGCGCTTCCGCATCGCTCGAACAGCAGATCGATTTTCTGGGCGGCATGATGGATGCCGTTACGGAATTGATTTTTTGCAAGGATGCGGCAGGTCGTTATCTGTCCTGTAATCGGGCTTTTGCCGAACATCTGGGACTGACCAAGGATTGCATCGTTGGAAAGACGGATTACGACCTTTTCCCCTGTGAGCGGGCAGACGTTTATCGACAGCAGGATCAGGACGTCCTGACTCAGAAGGAGCGCCAATGCCACCTGGAGTGGGTTCCCTGCAAGGATGGTCATCTGGCGCTGATGGAGTCCTGCAAGATTCCCCATGATGCCAGTGGCGTTCCCTGTCTGATTGGTATCAGCCGAGACATTGCTGCGCGTGAAGAGATCGAGGATCAGAGCCCTATTTTGACCGCCGAGTTGCGTGCAACCATAGCCCATCGGACGCGTGAGCTCGAAAGAGTCGTTCAAGAGCTGCAACAGGAGATAGAGGAACGGAAAAGGGCCGAAGCGGCGCTGCGGGAAAGCGAGGCACGCTATCGGTTGATTCTCGATAACTCGATTGATCGGATCTGGAGTGTCGATGATTGCGGCATCTACACATACGCCTCTCCTTCGTGGCAAAGGACCCTGGGTTATGCGCCGGAAGCGGTCGTTGGCAAATCCGTCGAGTCTTTCATCCACCCCGATGACATGGCTTTTTCGTATTTGAGGAAAGCCGTTGATGCAGGCGAATCCCGGATTTCAGGATTGACGTACCGCATCCGTCACGCCAACGGATCCTGGGTTTGGTTTGAATTGGATGCCATTGCGGTATACAACGAGGACAAAAGCCTTAAGACCCTGATTGGCATTTCAAAAGATGTTTCTGCACGGAAACGCGCTGAACATGATTTGATTTCGAAAAATGCTTTTTTGGAGTCCATTCTCGAAACAACGATTGACGGAATTCTGGTTGTGAGCAGTACCGGCGAGGAAAAGATTCTTGCCAACAGTAGATTCTACGACATGATGGCTGTTCCCCAGTCTATCCGTGACGACAAAAGTGATGCCCCGTTGCTACGGCACGTGACAAACCAGACAGAAAACCCGGAGCAGTTTCTCGATCAGGTGGTGTATCTGTATGCTCACCCTGAAAAAACCAGCCGGGATGAGATCCGGTTTAGAAACGGAATGATCGCAGACCGGTATTCGGCCCCGGTTCTCGATAAAAATGGAAACTGCTACGGTCGCATCTGGATTTTCAGGGACATCACGGATCGTAAGCAGACTGAAGAGCGCCTCAAGGAGTCCCAACAGCAGCTAGCCGATATCATTGATTTCCTTCCTGATCCGACATTCGTTGTTGATCTTGAAAACCGGGTCATCGCCTGGAACCGGGCCATGGAGGAAATGACCGGCTGTCGAAAAAAGGACATCTTCGGAAAAAGCGGTCACGGTACGATCCTCTTTTATGGGGAACGTCGGGGACGTTTGATCGATCTGATTGACGGGGAGGATCAAGAACTCGAAAGTCGTTACACCTATGTGCAAAGGAAAGGAGACACCCTTTACGCAGAAACGTTTGCCCCCGCTCTTTACGGGGGGAAGGGGGCCTATCTGTGGATAACCGCAACCCCTCTTCTGAATGTTCAAGGGAAGCGGGTGGGATTCATTGAATCAGTCCGGGACATCACCGAACGCAAACGGGTTGAGGAACACCTCATTGAATCCCAACAAAAGCTCGCCGATATCATCGATTTCCTGCCCGATGCCACCTTTGTCATCGATCAGGCGGGCAGAGTCATTGCCTGGAACCGGGCCATAGAAGAGATGACGGGCGTCAAGGCGGGCGATATGATCGGCAGGGGCGACTACGAATATGCCCAAGCCTTCTACAACGAGAAAAGGCCGATTCTGATCGATCTCGTTCTCGAGTCTCAACGTGAGCAGGAGACAAAATATACCCATCTGTTCCGGAGACAGTCAGTCCTGGAGGGGGAGGCCTATTTCCCATCCTTTGGGGGACAAGAGACCTATCTTTACGGCAAGGCAAGCGTTCTGAGGGATTCGAGGGGCAATGTCATCGGAGCGATCGAATCGATCCGAAATATTACCGATTACCGTCAGGCCGAGGGAAAGTACCGGGACATCTTTGAAAATGCCGTCATGGGCATCTATCAGGTGTTGCCGACCAGTCGGGTTATCAGCGTCAATCCGGCGTTTGCGCGTATGCTGGGGTATGATTCTCTGGAGGATGCCCTCGCGTGCCTCACGAATATTGCTGAAAATTTGTATGTCAATCCCGAGCTGCCGCGAAAGCATATGCATTTCCTCAATGAAAAGGGCCACGTTCTTCAGGAAGAGGTGCAGTACCGGCGGAAAGACGGTCGGTTGATCTGGGTGTCTTTGACCGGCGTGGCCGTGCGTGACAACAGTGGGAAATTGCGCTGTTATCAGGGCAGCATCATGGACATCACGGAACGCAAGCTGCTTGAAAACCAGCTTCGTCAGTCCCAGAAAATGGAAGCCATCGGGACCCTGGCTGGCGGGATTGCCCATGACTTCAATAACATCCTCAGTGCCGTTCTCGGCTATGCCGAAATGGTCCTGAGAGAACGGTTGGGCGATGAGCGTCTGCGTCTGTATATCGAGCGGATTTACAAGGCGGGCGTTCAGGCGGCGGAGTTGGTAAAACAGATCCTGACCTTTAGCCGTCAGAGCGAGGAGAAGCTCTACCCCCTGAGGGTCAGTCCGGTCGTCAAGGAGGTTTTGAAGCTGCTGAGGGCGTCGATTCCCACGACGATCGAGATCCAGCAGCAGTTGAAGACCACCCCTGATGTCGTCCTGGCCAACCCGTCGTATGTTCATCAGATTCTGATGAACCTCTGCACCAACGCCTTTCACGCGATGCGTGCGCGGAAGGGTGTTTTACGGATCGAGCTCATGCCGGTCGACGTCACCGATGAAGACCCCCTGATCCGCCACGGATTAGCGTCGGGGAGGCATCTGAAGCTCACCGTTTCCGATACGGGCGAGGGGATAGCGCCGGAGATCTTGGATAAGATATTCGATCCTTTTTTTACCACCAAGAAACCGGGAGAGGGAACCGGGATGGGGCTGGCGGTGGTGCACGGTATCGTGAAGCGATGCGGCGGGGTGATTACCGTGCAAAGCGAGTTGGGAAAGGGGAGCGAATTTAACGTTTATTTTCCGCTTCTGATAGAAACGGAAGGCGGCGGACAGAAGGAGGGTAAGGTGGATATTGTCGGAGGCACGGAGAGAATCCTCTACGTCGATGATGATGAAGTGATTGCTCAACTTGGAATCGGCATGTTGAGTTTTCTGGGTTACCAGGTGGTGAGCAAGACGAGCAGCAGAGAAGCGCTGGAGCTTTTTCGTCGTGATCCTGGGGCCTTCGATCTGGTGGTTACAGACATGACCATGCCTCAGATGACGGGAGTCGAACTGACGCAGGAGATCTTGAGGATTCGTCCAGAAATACCCGTGATTCTTTGCACGGGATTCAGCGAAACGATAACACCGGAGAATGCGAAAACGTTTGGCCTTCGGCAGGTCATTATGAAACCTATTATCCTGGATCAATTGGCGGCGGCTATCCGGCGCGAACTGGATCGAAAGGAATAACGAGAGAAACAGCTGCCATGGGGAAAGTCCTGATTGTCGACGACAACCAATTCAACGCTGAAGTGCTCAGTGATATGATCGCCAGCCTCGGTCACGAGGTGTCCTGTGCCTACACGGCAACGGAGGGATTACGGGTTGCGCAGTCAGACGGTTTTGATGTGATTTTCCTCGACGTCCAACTGCCGGACGGCAACGGTCTCCTTCTGTTGCCGAGCCTTCATGCCGTTGCTTCAGAGCCGGAGGTCATCATCATTACGGGGTTTGGCAGTCTTGACGCGGCGGAGCTCGCCATCCGCAACGGCGCCTGGGATTTTATCGAAAAGCCGCTTAAAAGGAGTTTGATCGAGCTTCCTCTGGTGCGCGCGATGCAGTATCGGGAGGCGAAAAACCAGCGAGCCGCGCCAATGGTACTGAAGCGCAACGCGATTGTCGGCAGCAGTGCCACGATGAATAAGTGCCTGGATCTGGTGGCGCAGGCGGCTGTGAGCGATGCCAATGTGCTGATTACAGGCGAGACCGGAACGGGCAAGGAGGTTTTTGCCCAGGCCATTCATGACAACAGCCCTCGCGCGGCCATGCCTTTTGTGACCGTCGATTGCGCTTCGCTTCCTCCCACGCTCATTGAGAGCATTCTCTTTGGGCATGAAAAGGGCGCTTTTACCGGCGCCGATCGACTGCAGGAGGGGCTCATTAAACAGGCCGACGGCGGGACGCTCTTTCTCGACGAGTTAGGGGATCTCCCCCTGAGCGCCCAGAAGTCCTTTTTGCGGGTCCTTCAAGAGCGTTGTTTCCGACCGCTCGGCGCAAAACGGGAGGTTCAGAGTTCCTTTCGGGTCATTGCGGCGACAAACCGGGATCTCGATGAGATGGTGAAGACGGGGAAATTCAGGGAGGATCTCCTCTTCCGGTTGCGGGCCTTCAGTATTGAGTTGCCTCCCCTGAGGGGACGTCGCGAAGATATCAGAGACCTGATTTTTTACTATGTCAACAGGGTCTGTCAGCGACAGGGAATGGAGATCAAAGGGTTTTCGCCGGAGTTTATCGAGGTCCTCTTCGGTTACGACTGGCCCGGCAATGTTCGTGAATTGGTCAATGCCATGGAGAGCGCCATTGCCACATCGACTGACGAAAGCATCCTCTTTCCCAAACATCTGCCCACCTATATTCGGGTGAAACTGATCGGGGAAAATCTGACCAAAAAACAGGAGGAACCGGCGCTTCGTCCTGTTGATCGCGAAAAACCAAACGTTGTCCCCTTGTCGGAATTGCCTTCCGACTCCCTTCCAAGCTTAAAGGAGCATCGAGATGCTGTCTTTTCCCGGGAAGAAAAGGCCTATCTGCAGCGACTCATGATGATAACCGGCGGAAAGATCGGTCATGCCTGTACGATCTCAGGCCTGGGACGGGCCCGTCTCTACCAGTTGATCAAAAAATACGGGATCGACGTCTCCAACTAAAACCATCCTTATTCTCTTCCGGTTGTCTTCCGGCAATAGACCCAGTCTAATTTATTCAGACATATTCCGACCCCATCAGACAAAAAATCCAGCCCCCCCGCCCTGAAATATCTTAACCGATTGATATGACGGTATTATGCTATTTCTCTCATTCTGGTACGGTCGTTGCTTTATTGATCGTTGCAGAATGTTCAAGAAATGGACCCGGAAAATGCCACTGGTTATTTATTCGACAAAAAAAGAGCGCGCCGAACAGAGTTTGCTCAGAGTAATCGGGCTGCTGATGCCGAAAGAAAAAACGGATATGTGCCACACGATCGACGATTTAGCGAGTCGGCTCAAGCAGCCCGTTTTAGGACTACGGGTGGCCATTCTGTTCGCAATGTCCAGCGGCGAACTGGATGCCCTGATCGAGATCAGGGATCTGTTGGAGGGGGTGAAGGTCGTTCTTATCCTGCCGGATACCGAACCGGATACGGTTGCACGAGCTCACCGGTTGCACCCTCGATTCATCAGTGATCGACAGAGCGATTTTGTGGATGTTGCGGCGGTCGTAAACAGGATTTTTCACCATCAACCAGCTTGGGGAGCTGGGAAAACATGTTCTGTCTGACGCGATTCTGCGGTTCGGATGGGGAAACAGGGATTAAAGCATCAGCAAGGGGAGAAGGAAGATGAAAAAAAGAACGCTTACATTCAAACTGGTTGCGGGTGGCGTCGCAGCCGTTCTCGTGCCGTTGGCAATCGTAGGGGTTATAGCCTCTATGAAGGCATCCAGTTATCTCACGGATGCGGCCGAAGAAAAAGCAGCCCAGCATGCTCGGGCGCTGGCCGAGATGGTAGAAAATGTTCTCAAGGTAGAACTGAATGTGGCCAAGTCCATTGCAGCGAGCAACGAGGCCGTGACGGCGCTTACGACGGGCAAGACGGAAGACATGAACCGGTTCCTGGCCGCTGCGATAGCCGCTACAGGGACGAGTTACGAGTCCGTCGTGATGACCAATGCCGAGGGAATCGTTGTTGCCGACAGCGCGGGTGGAAGCCGCAAGGGTGTATCCATGGCAGACCGGACGTATGTCCAGGACGCAAAGGCGGGAAAGGCCAGCGTGGGGGCTGTTGTTAAATCAAAGTTCTCTGGAAAGCCGGTTGCGCCGGTCGCCGCGCCTGTTATGAAGAACGGTCAGGTGCTAGGCGTTATCGCCGTCCCGGTTGATATCGACTTCCTTTCTGAAAAGATCGTGGCGAAAAACGGGGAGACCGGATACGGCTTCATGACGAACAAAGAAGGCGTCTGCGTCGCGCATCCGGACAAAGCAAATATTCTGGCACTGGACTTCAAGACCGTTGCCGGTATGGAGGATATCGCCAAGTTGATGATGTCCGGCAAGAGCGGCGTTGAAAACTATGTCTTTAAAGGGGTGCGTAAGATCGCAGGAACGGCGCCGGTTCCGCTGACGGGCTGGAGCGTTTGCGTCACGCAAAATGAAGACGAATTTCTGGCCGGTGCCCGCTCGATCCGTAACTATATCGCATTGGCCGTCGTGATTTTTTTGACGATTACGGTTGTCTGCGTTATCGCCTTTGCCAGAAGGATTTCCAATTCGATCAAGCACGCCGTTGTGCAGATGAGTGAAGGGGCCAACCAGGTGTCTGCAGCCGCCAGCCAGGTGTCTGCGGCCAGCCAGTCGCTTGCCGAAGGTGCTTCTGAACAGGCGTCCTCCATTGAAGAGACCTCTTCGTCTCTGGAAGAAATGTCGGCGATGACCAAACGGAACGCGGATCATTCAGTCCAGGCGGAATCGATGATGCGACAGACACAGCAGATCGTTTCTAATGCCAATACCTCTCTGGATGGCTTGACGCATTCGATGAAGGACATATCGGAAGCCAGTGTCGAAACCTCCAAGATCATCAGGACGATCGACGAAATCGCGTTCCAGACCAATCTGCTGGCACTTAACGCCGCTGTAGAGGCAGCGCGCGCGGGTGAAGCGGGAGCGGGGTTTGCCGTGGTCGCTGAAGAAGTTCGAAATTTGGCTATTCGGGCAGCGGCGGCTGCAAAGAATACGGCGACCTTGATTGAGGGCACCGTGGACAAGATAAAAGATGGATCTGAACTGGTCGTCAAAACCAATGATGCTTTCGGCAAGGTCTCGGATAGTTCTTCGAAGGTTGCCGCGCTTATCAGTGAAATCGCGCAGGCATCGAAGGAGCAGGCACAGGGGATCGATCAGATTAACACGGCTGTTTCGGAGATGGAGAAAGTGACGCAAATGAACGCAGCCAACGCCGAAGAGTCAGCAGCTGCGTCTGAAGAACTGAATGCCCAGGCGGATCAGATGTCACAGATTTCCAGAGTCCTGGCTGATATTGTTGGTGGATCCGGCGAAACCCGTGCGGTAGTCCAGAGCACGCATCGTGTCAAAGCCCCGTCCGCTCCTGCTGTGGCTGTGAAGGAAGTAAAAAAAGCCCTTCCGCACCAAGCACGTCGGTCAGCGAGTCGCGAGGTTGATCCCGAAGCGATCATCCCCATGCACGAGGGGCATTTTAAGGAGTTCTAACCGTGTACGGGGTTGATGGAACAGGGGACTTGTCAACAGTCAGACCAGAAGATAAGCGGAGATGCACCATGTCATCAAGATACCTCAGGAAATCGGCGGGGAAAGCGGCACGCATGAAATGGCGGTTGTTCATGAGGCTGCAGCAGAATGCGGCGGCAAATATGCTCAGGAACGACGGCAATGCCGTATCGTCAGCGATCTGGGGAAACAGGTGGCAGGGCGGTGACAGCACTTTCCTCTATCAGTGAGTTAAAACGCGACATGTGGCCGCGGATTCGGGAGGTCGTCCGTAGGGCCGCATAGGGGCAATAACCGCCCGCCTTCATAGGCATGCGAATGCGGAAGAAAACGGGATAGGCGCTGGATGTTCGATTTTGGGAGAAGGTTGGGATTCCCCCCTCCTTCCTGGCCTTCTCCCACTATCCCTTAACCGCTGAGCCTTTTGCCGGTAAGGAATTTGTTGTTTTGATTGCACCTTCCTTACGGAAATGCGCTCCCTGTAAATAGCCTGCCAAAATATGGGTTGCGCAAGGCCTATACTGAAAGATGGTTGACTGCGCGGCTTGAGGGGAGCCGCGCAGTCAATCGTGCCAGAGTTACCCGGGGCTCTGGACTTTTAGAGCTTATCCGTAAATAACCTTGCCATCTCGCATCCCATCTTCACGCCATTTTTCCCCGTGTCTCAATCGCGAAATCCTCAACGTAGCGCTGCTACGCCTGCGGTTTTGCTCAATCGAGCCGGGAAAATCTGACGCGAATCCGGGCGCGATCCCGGGCAACGTTATTTAAGGACAAGCTCAACAGCCTGCTGAACAACACGTCAAGCGTCATCTGTTTTTTTCTTGTCACTCGTTACCTTTCACTGTTTACCGTTCACTGTTGACTGCGGCGTCAGCCGCTGTTTACTTCCTCACTTTTCCTGCCCCATCGGCAGATACACCTCAAAGGTCGATCCCTCGCCCTCCACGCTGCTCATGAGCAGTCGTCCGGCGGCGCGCTCCACCAAACGCTTCACGATGGAGAGCCCTAGCCCGTTTCCTTCGATGGCGCGAGTCTGCGGCTTCTTCTCCCGGTAGAATTCATCGAAGATTTTCGAAAGATTGTCCGCGTGGATGCCGATTCCCGTATCGGTGACGCGTATGCGCAGATCGCTGTCGCAGCGTTCGAGGCCGACACGGATCGCGCCGCGATCCCGGTTGTACTTGATTGCATTGCCCAGCAGATTAAGGCAAATGGCCCGCAGATCGTCCGGTGCGATCAGGGCGCCGGGAAGACCCGGTTCTACAGTGACCTCGTATGTGATGCCCTTGGCTTCGGCCTGAGCCCGATAGAGTTCCCAGACCTCGTTCAACACGGCAGCAGCAGCCACTGGATTCGGCGATGGGCCCTTGCGGTCCTCCATCTCGATCTGTGCCAGCGACAGGAGATTGCCGATCAATTCCGTCAAACCGTCCAGACGCTTTTCCGCTCGCTCCAGCAGCGGCAGATAGGGCGCCAGGTCGTTGCCGAGACTCCGGTCCTGCGCAACTTCCAGCATGCCCTTGATCGCGCCGAGCGGCGAGCGAAACTCGTGAATCATGGTTCGAATAAAGCGCGTCTTTTCGAGCGTCAGCCGGTACATCTCCGAGATATCCGATGCCGTCAGGATATGTCCCAGAATCGTGCGGTCGTCGGCGTAGAAGGGGGTGAGACTGACCATGTATCGGCGATCCCCAATCTCGATGTCGAAGACGCTCTTTCCCGTTACAGGGGCCGACAGCGCCTCGTGAACCGGCGCAAAAGGGGACGTGGCGAGGACATGGCCCGCGGGCTGTCTGAGCAGTTTTTGTTCGTCGGTGGCCAGCAGTTGAACCATGGCCCGATTGACCAGTGCGATCTCTCCGCTGCGGTTGACAACCAGGACGGCGTCGCGCATGCTCTCGACCAGCGAATGGGTCTGACTTTTCTCAGAGGCCAGCTCGAAAAGGCTGGCCTCGTGGGCGAGCCTCAACCGCGCCGTCTCTGCCCGGAGCGTCTTGTGTCTGAGCAGGGATTCAACGACCCCGATCAGATCGTCGGGGGAAAAGGGCTTCGGCAGAAAGAAGTCGCATCCCTGCCGGGTCGCGGCAATGGCGGTTTCGATGTTCGCGTAGGCCGTAATCATACAGGTCATCGCCTCCGGGGCCTTCGACCGGATGGCCTGCAAGAGAGTGAGGCCGTCGATGTCGGGGAGGCGATAGTCGATCAAGACCACATCGAAGGCGCTTCCTCCGATGGCGGCCAAGGCCGCTTGGCCCGTTTCGGCCTCTTCCACGACATAGCCCTCCAGATCTAGGATCTGGCGGATGCCCGTTCGGATGCCGTATTCATCGTCGATGACGAGGATGGTTCCCTTTTTCATTGCGACGGTTCCTCCCGAAACGACTTCACGTTACTTTGCAGTGGCCGTTTTTTCTTCGATCACCCGCAGGAGCTGTACGCCCGTAATAGGCTTGTCGAGGAAGGCGTCCAGGCTCGACCATTTTTTGAGTTCCTCGGTGTCCCGATCGAAACGACGGCCCGTTGAGGACGCCACCCCCGAGAGCATGACAAGGGGGACGCCTTTAAAACGATCGATGGACCGGATCTTGCGCGCCAGCGCCAGCCCCGAGTCGGCGTGTTCCATCATCAGATCGAGGATCATGATATCGGGTGTCTCTTGTTCAAGGAGTTTCAGGGTTTCCTGGCCGTCCTCGGCCGTCAGGACATCGTAGCCCCGGCTGGAGAAGTAGATCGACTGACTGGTGAGGAAATCCCGGTCATCGTCAACAAAGAGAATTTTTTTTGTGTTGCTCATGACAATATGCTCCTTCCTGCCATAGCCTGAGTCTTTGGCAGTTCAATATAGAATGTCGTTCCCGATCCGGCGTCCGACTGACACCAGATGGTTCCATAGTGCATTTTTACGATTCCATAGCAGATCGGCAGTCCCAGGCCGACCCCCTTGCCGATGCCTTTGGTCGTAAAAAAGGGTTGAAAGATTCGTTCCTGATCCTCCTGCGGAATGCCGCAGCCCTGATCGGTAATGGCGATCCGGACGCGGGTATTGTCGGGGAGTGTTTCAGCGCTGACCCGGATTTCGCCACCCTTCGCCTCCATGGCCTCCCGGGCGTTCTTCAGCAGGTTGACGAAGACCTGCGCCATCTGGTCGCGATCCAGGTCGCACAGCACTTCTCCGGAGGGTTCGTCGAGAACGATACGAATGCCTGACGCCTGAAGGATCGGCGGCGGACAGGCGGTGTCGATGCACTGCCGCAGAAGCGCCGCGACGTTGGCCGTCTCCAGGCGGATACGATTCTGGCGTGCGAAATCGAGCAGGCCGCCGACGATCTTCTTGCAGCGATTGGCCTCCGAGGTGAGCAACGCGAGGTCGTGCGCCAGGTCGGTCCGGTCTGTCATCTTCCTCTGAAGCAGGTTCGTATAGAGGAGGATGGTTCCCAGGGGATTGTTGAGCTCGTGGGCCACGCCTGCCGCCAGTTGTCCCATGGAGGCGAGTTTTTCCGTGTTGATCAGGTGACGGTGGACCTGGCGGATCTCTCCCCAGGGAATGCCCAATTCGTGGCAGACCCGTTCGGCCTGTTCGATCATAAAGGGCAGGCACATCGCCTCTTCGGCGAGACCGTGATAAACGGCAATGGCCTTGGCGCGGCACGTATCGTAACCGCATGCCCGGCAGTTGAGTTCGTCTTCGACGGTAAACTTGTTGGTCAACGCGAGAATGTTGCGGATTTCCTGCTCCGTCGGTTCCTTCAGCCGATGGTCGTCTGTCCGGTATGTCCTGCCAAGATCGACGCCCACGGGGCATGTAACGGGCTCTTCTGTTTCACGGCGACAGGTATTGACATACTGTTTGACGAGATCCTGGCGGTTGAACTGAAGATCGCGGCTGCTCATGCCGGGACCGTCGTGGCAGCCGCGGCACATGAGCGGCTCGATCAGGTAGGGCGCAATCTCCCGGCGGGCCGCTGCAGATAGGACGCTGGCCACTTCGTGCTGTCCGCTGATGGTGACGATGTCGGTATCCAGCAGGTCCACCTCCAGCCGGGCGCTCTTGAGAAGTCCGCCGCTTAACGGGAAAGCCCGTCCGATGCCCGCCCTGGGCGGATCGAACGGCAGCGGGTCGCACATGGCCGGTTGAATGTTTTTTCGATCCAGGAGCGCCTTGAGTTCCTTGAACGTCAGCACCTCGTCCACAACGCGCGGCAGAGACGGATCGCGCGCCTCGAGTTTTTTGGCGATGCACGGCCCCACAAAGATGCAGCGGGTCTCATCGCCGTAGAGCGCCTTGACGGCGAGGGCCGTGGCGATCATCGGAGAGACGATCGGCACCAGCCGGTCGGTCAGGTTCGGTTGATATTTGCGAACATATTCGATAATAGCCGGGCAGGAGGAGCCGATCCAGGGGCCCTCCGGATGGCTGTCGAGAAAGTCGCGATAGGCGCGACTCACCAGATCCGCACCGTAAGCGACCTCCACCACATGGGCGACCCCGGTGGTCTTGAGGGCGCTTACGATGCGACCCGGTATGGAACCGGGAAATTCCGCGGGGAACGATGGCGCAAGGAGAATGGCCACGGGAGAGTCTCCCCGCAGAATTGCCTCGGCATGAATGAGTCCGTTGGCATAGATCTTCGCGTCCTGCGAGCAGACTACCGTGCAGTTGCCGCAGGCGATGCAGCGGTCGGGCACGACCGAGGCCTGGCCCTCGACGATCTTGATCGCCTTGGCGGGACAATCCCGGACGCAGGTGAAACACCGCCTGCAGTTCTGCTTGATGGTCAGGATCGCTTCGAACATGATGCCCTCGTGCGTGTCAATCGACTACTAGATCGTTCCAGAAATAAGCGGTCATATCGACCGGAGGGAGATATCTCGTACTGATGCAGATTTCTCGCTACGCTCGAAATAACATGAAACAACGGTATTTAAAAAACGATATTCTAGAGCCTTTCAGTGTGTTTCCGGTCGATGTAGCGGCGGTGCAACAGCCGGTGACTGACGTGGCTCAACGGCTTGCCCAGGACCGACGCATACAGCGCCTTGACCTGCTCGTTTTCATGCGACAGCCTGCTGGACGCCTTGCGGTCCACGTCGTAGAGCCGTTGCAACCGCTTTTTGATCCCGTCCAGGTTGGTTTGATAGGGCTGTCCGCCGCCGCCCGCGCAACCGCCAGGGCAGGTCATCACTTCGATGAAGTGCAGCGCCGGCTTGTCGTCGCCCATCGAGGCCAGAAGTGTTTTTACTTCTCCCAGGCCGTTGACGACCGCGAAGTTGAGCGTTGTGCCGCCGACATCCAGCGAGAAGACCTTCAGGCTGTCCAGCCCGCGGGCCGGCGCGATCTTCGGGCCGTCCTTCAATTCTTCGCCGGTCAGGAGCTTGTGTGCTGTACGGATAGCTGCTTCCATGACACCGCCCGTTGCCCCGAAGATCCGTCCCGCGCCGGTCGCTTCTGCGAAGGGAACGTCCAGAGGCGCCCGCTCCGCCGTCGCTGCCAGGGAGGTGCCGAAGCGCTCCAGGAGTTCCTTCAGCTCTCGCGTGGTGAGCACGGCATCGACGTCGCCCAGGTCCTGCGCCTCATACTTCTTGGCAGTGCAGGGCATGATCGAAACAGAATAGATCCGGCGCCCCTTGAGATCGACCTGCTTGGGATAGAGTTCTTTGATGAGCGCGCCCGCCATCTGCTGCGGCGACTTGCAAGTGGACAGGTGCGGAATCAATTCCGGTTTATGGAGTTCTACGTAGCGGACCCAGCCGGGCGAGCAGCTGGTGAACATCGGCAGAGCGCCTCCCGTCTTCACCCGTTCGATCAACTCCGAAACCTCTTCCATGATCGTCAGGTCTGCTGTAAAGGAGGTGTCGAAGACCGCCTCGAAACCGATCCGGCGCAACGACGCCGAGAGGATCTCCAGCATATCGACGATCGACTTGGATTCGGCGTCTTCCATCAAAGTAGCCGGCACTGCCGGGGCAACCTGGGCGACGACCATCTGGTTGGGATCGGCCAGGGCCTTGATGACATCGTCCACGTGATTTTTCTCCGTCAGCGCCCCTGTGGGACAGACGCGAACACACTGACCGCAGAAGATGCAGCCCGACACATTGAGTCCCTTGTAAAATCCGGGATCGATGCGGGTGTCGAAGCCGCGCGCCGTAAAGTCGATGGCGCCCACGCCCTGCGCGTTGTGGCATACCGTTACGCAACGGCCGCAGAGGATGCACTTGCTGGGTTCGCGAACGATCGACGGCGAGGAAATATCGATGGGATGCGTTTTCTTTCTCCCCGAATAACGCCGTCTGCGAATGCCCATCTCAGAGGCGAGCACGGCCAGTTCACAGTTGCCGTTGCGCGGGCAGAAGAGGCAATCGTCGGGGTGGCTTGCCAGAAGTAACTCCACGATATTGCGTCGCGCGGCCTGGATGCGCGGCGTGTGGGTGCGCACGACCATGCCGTCCTGGGCGATCGTCGTGCAGCTCGTTTGCAGGCGCGGCAGATTGTCCACCTCCACCATGCAGAGCCGGCAGGCGCCGGGAGACGTTGGCGCCCCGTCAAAGGCGCATAGATGCGGGATATCGATGCCGGCCCGTTTGGCCGTCTGAAGAATGGTTTCGTCGGGCCTCCATTCGATCTGTTTATCATTGATGGTAATCATCGTCTCTGTTCCTTTTCTATTGAAGACTCACCGGAGCAAGCTCCGGCGAATCTCCGATTCCCAATGTATATGTTTTGTCCTTATGCGCTCGCTGAAGAATTCAATGCGTGCCGCCTTTCGCAGGCACGTTGAGGTTCACGGTTCGCCGGTTTAACTGGCCGCCGCCGCGGGCACCCGATCGCTTTTAAATTCATAGACCGCATTCTGTCGGCAGGCCTCCACACAGGCGCCGCAGCCGATGCACTTGTCCATGAGGATGTAGTGCGCCTGCTTGCGTTCGCCGACGATGGCGTCGTTCGGACATTTTTTGCTGCACAAGGTACAGCCGGTACAGAGGGCCGTGTCGATCGCGAAACTCTTGAGCCCCTGGCAGGCGCCCGCCGGGCACCGGTTTTCCAGGACATGGGCCTCGTATTCATCCCGGAAGAAACGAAGCGTGCTCAGAACCGGATTGGCCGCAGACTGCCCGAGGCCGCACAGGGAAGTCTCCTTGACCGTCCGCCCCAGCTCCTCCAGGAAGAGGATGCTCTGAAAACGCTCCAACCGTTTGAGCTCGTCTCCCACGGGTTTCTCCGTCAGGCTCGCCAGGATCTCGTGCATCCGGATCGTTCCCTCGCGACAGGGTGCGCATTTGCCGCACGATTCGTTGCGAATGAACTCCATGAAGAACTTCGCGACATCGACCATGCAGGACTCTTCGTCCATGACAACCATACCGCCCGATCCCATCATGGCGCCTAATTGCAGGAGCGGCGCATAATCGACGCTGACCGCCAGATGAGCCTTCGGGATGCAGCCGCCGCTGGGGCCGCCGATTTGAACGGCCTTGATGTCGTGGCCGGCAAAGGCGCCGCCGCCGATATCGTAGATGATCTTCCTGAGTTCAATGCCGATGGGCACTTCGACGAGTCCCGTGTTGCGGATCTTGCCGCTCAGGGCGAAGACCTTGGTGCCGGTGCTGGCGCCCGTGCCGATCGCCTTGAACCAGTCCACCCCCTTGTCGATGACGACCGGCACATTGGCCAGCGTTTCGACATTGTTCAGAACCGTGGGTTTGCCGTGAAGACCGCTCACCGCCGGGAAGGGGGGGCGGGGGCGGGGCATGCCTCGTCCGCCCTCTATGCTCGCGAGGATGGCCGTTTCTTCGCCGCAGACGAAGGCGCCGGCGCCCTGCTTGATCTTGATATCGAAGGAAAAGAGGCTGTCGAGAATATTCTGGCCCAAAAGGCCTGCCTGATGACACTGCTCGATGGCCTCACGGAGTCGCAGCAGCGCCAGCGGGTATTCGGCGCGGCAGTATATATAGCCCTTGGAGGCGCCGATGGCGTAAGCGCCGATCAAGAGTCCTTCGAGAACCCGGAAAGGGTCGCCTTCCAGAATCGCCCGGTCCATAAAGGCTCCGGGGTCGCCCTCGTCGGCGTTGCAGATGATGTATTTCTCGGCGCTTACCTGGTCGTGCGCCACGCGCCATTTCTGGCCGGTCGGGAATCCCGCACCGCCGCGTCCACGGAGTCCTGATGCCAGCATGGTGTCGCAGACCTCGGCCGGCGTCATCGTGTGAAGCGCCCGGCTGGCCGCTTTGAAGGCGCCGTTTGCGAGCGCCGCATCCAGGGAGGACGGATCGATACGTCCGCAGTTATCGAGCACGATCTTCTGCTGATGCTTGAAAAAAGGCGTGTCGTTCATAAGGGGCAGATCGCCCATAGCGCCGTCGCCGTCGTCCCAGCGTCCGAGCAGGAAGCGATTCTTCAAGTTGTCTTTCAGAAAGACTTCGTCGAGCCACTCGCCGATATTTTCCGGCGTCAGATCGCAGTAAGAGAGCCGCGGCGCCGTGCCTTTCTGAATATCGACGAAGACCTCGCGCTGGCAGTAGCCAACGCAACCGACCTCGATGATCGTCGCCCGAATGGCATTATGGGCGAAGAAGGTCCGCATCGTATTCATGATCCGGGCCGCGCCGTTGGCCAGGCCGCAGGTGCCCGTGCCAATAAAGACCAGCAGGTTTTCTCCGCCGCGACGGGCCAAGGCCAGCCGTTGTTGTCTCGTTTCGCTGCAACGCGCATCCTCGTGACACAGTGGTCCTGCGGAAACGCACTCGATCAGACGACGACAGGGTGTTGCTGCTGTATGGGTACATTTGGCGCAGCAGGCTGCGATGAGTTGAATCGGTCTCATTGCGCACCTCCCGCGGCAGCCGCCAGGTCGGGTTCCGCAATCGCCTCGTCGATCAGGGCGTCCAGCTTCTGGATCGTCAGGTGACCATAGAACTCACCGTCCATTTTGACAACCGGCGCAATCGAGCACGCCCCGATACAGGCCACCGTGATGACCGAAAACCTGCCGTCCGCCGAATTGCCGTCCGGTCTCAATCTGAGCCGTTTTTTCAGGTGGTCCAAGATCGCCAGGCTGCCCTTGACGTGGCAGGCCGTTCCGCGGCAGACCTCGATGACATGCTCGCCCAGGGGGGCGAAGCGGAACTGTTTATAAAACGTGGCGACCCCGTAAACCCGGCTGACCGGCACGCCGACCAGACCGGAAATCTCCTCCATCGCTTCCTCGGAGAGATATCCGTTTTCTGTCTGTACGTCTTGCAGAACCGGGATCAGGCTGTCCAGCGTGAGCGGCGTATGTTCCGCAATGACTTCTTCAACTGTACGCATAACGATTCTCCTGTCTTTCAATCAATTGTCTTATGCCGCGGCGCGCTTAGCCGCCAGAACGCGGTCGATCTTGTCGGCCAGCGCCTTCAAGTCCACCGGTTTTTCAATGAGAGCTTCCGCCGGCCAGTCCTGTCCCAAAACGAACTGGAATTTGTCCATCTTCTCCTGAAGGTGCTGTGAGAAGCCCGAAACGATCAAAACGGGGATGGCGCGCCGGAGGCTGTCCTGTTGCAACTTGTAAGCCAGGTTGAAACCCTCCGCGTCATAGTCCATCATGATGTCGAGGAGGATCAGATCGGTCTTGCCTACCGTGATCTTATCCCATCCCTCGGTGCCATTGGCGGCCGTATCGACCGTATAGCCCCGTCCCTGCAGAAATGTTTTTGTCGAAAGAACAAAGTCGCTGTCGTCGTCGATCAGCAAGATGTTTCCCTTTTCCTTAGTCATGGCCGTACCCCTTTCTGTTGTATTAGTTTGTTCAAATAATGTTCTGATAATAAATACACAGTGAAAATATTCACAATATCTTACGAAAAAAATTAACTATTCCCGTTCTCTCCAAATCGATTGAGGAAAGAGAGTTTTTCCATTTTTGCTGAGATGTCGATATTTTCCGTATAAACAGCTTTAATGTCAGGTAGTTGCCTAGGTACAAAGTTGAGAATCCCCCGGACGCCCGCCTTGCCGAGTCGGGTCGCCAGGGCTGGGAGGTTTTCCGGTCCACAAGCCAGAATGGCGATTGTGACGCCGAATTCCGGCAGGACTTTTTCCAGTTCCCGCTCATGATAGCAGCGGCGTCCCGCCAGCACTCGGCCGACCTTGTCGGGATCGACATCGAAGATCACAGAGATGCGGAATCCCCTCTCCTCGAAACCCCTGTAGTAGAGCAGGGCACGTCCCAGGTTGCCCGCACCGAAAAGGGCGACATTCTGGAGGGTGTCCGTGCCGAAGAGTTTGCTCAGGGTGAGAATCATGGGATAGACCGGATAACCTTTTGAAATATTTCCAAAAGATCCAAATGTGGCGAGGTCGCGGCGTAACTGTGCGGAACTGACGTGGACCAGGTCGGCCAACTGATGGGAGTAGATGTATTCTACGCCGTTGCGGTGAAGCTCTTCGAGAACCTTGCGGTAAACGCTGAGTCGCTCAACGGTTTGTAGGGAGATTTTCTTCCCCGTGTTGTCAATGGATTTGTGTTTCATAACGCCTAACCATTTCCATCGTGGCTTTGTTAGCTGTGATAATATTCACAGTAAGAAAATTTGTCAACAAAAAAATGACAGGCGTTTAAAAAATTTTTCAGTAGCCCGGTGTTCGATTGGGAATAGAAAAGGCAGTTTCAATCCACGCGCCCGCGAGGGGCGCGCCGGTTCATCCCCACGCATGTGGGGAACGCGTTTTCGCGCCATGGGTAGCGCCGCTGTAGAGCGGTTCATCCCCACGCATGTGGGGAACGCCTCCTGCGAATTGTCCCGCTCCGCATAGATCTCGGTTCATCCCCACGCATGTGGGGAACGCTTCGCTATGCGCAGTTCAGTGGTCCTGAGGCTCGGTTCATCCCCACGCATGTGGGGAACGCACCCATGAGCTGGAAAGATCCGGTTATGGGACCGGTTCATCCCCACGCATGTGGGGAACACTCGCATCCCAGAACGACAGGAGACCTCTGGGCCGGTTCATCCCCACGCATGTGGGGAACACTATTATACACATAGATTGATTTCTCCTGTTCTCGGTTCATCCCCACGCATGTGGGGAACACTCCAACAAGACACAACGTGGTCGTTATATTCCCGGTTCATCCCCACGCATGTGGGGAACACTCAGTCAATCACAATCCTGTAGCCAGATTTCACGGTTCATCCCCACGCATGTGGGGAACACTCTGCTGTTGCTTTCGCCCACCGGCCTGTTTCCGGTTCATCCCCACGCATGTGGGGAACACGAATCGCTCGATGGCATATCAGGGTGGCAAGACGGTTCATCCCCACGCATGTGGGGAACACGTTCTGGAAACGGGCATAACAAACCAGTGTTGCGGTTCATCCCCACGCATGTGGGGAACACTTCAACGATTATGTGGAATTCACGGCCTTTATCGGTTCATCCCCACGCATGTGGGGAACACTAGCCGCACCGGAGATTGATTAACGAGATCGCCGGTTCATCCCCACGCATGTGGGGAACACTTTGTAAGAATAACTGTGAATCGTGGCGTTTTCGGTTCATCCCCACGCATGTGGGGAACACGTTTTCCTGTGTGTTTTCCATGTGTGCCTCTCCGGTTCATCCCCACGCATGTGGGGAACACGTCCCTCAGTGAACCAGCGGTAAACGATCTGTCGGTTCATCCCCACGCATGTGGGGAACACTTCTATGATGGGGTGAGCGGGCGCTCGGTTCGCGGTTCATCCCCACGCATGTGGGGAACACTACAGTGGGTTTACTGCTGACTACTGGGTTAACGGTTCATCCCCACGCATGTGGGGAACACTCCCATAGGGAGAGTTTCCTTTCTGCATTCTTCGGTTCATCCCCACGCATGTGGGGAACACTCAAGGACATTCAGTCCAAGGACATCGAGGACCGGTTCATCCCCACGCATGTGGGGAACACTGACGCCTCCCCGTCATTAACCAAGAGATTAGCGGTTCATCCCCACGCATGTGGGGAACACATTGGCAACCCGCTTTCCTCGTTTGATTTCGTCGGTTCATCCCACGCATGTGGGGAACACAGAATCGGATCATCGGATCCCGACACGGTTATGCGGTTCATCCCCACGCATGTGGGGAACACGGGTAATGAACGAAGGCGAAACGCCAATAAGTCGGTTCATCCCCACGCATGTGGGGAACACGAGGGTTGTTTCTATCAGGCGCGATAACTGGACGGTTCATCCCCACGCATGTGGGGAACACGCGGCGCTCTTGGATGGTAACAGTTTCTCCATCGGTTCATCCCCACGCATGTGGGGAACACCGTGTTTCAGTGCCGTCTTGCATCCATGCATACGGTTCATCCCCACGCATGTGGGGAACACCATATAGCCGTGACCGAGATCTGTGATCTTTTCGGTTCATCCCCACGCATGTGGGGAACACCGTGGACGGGCGGCGTTTACCCGAAACAGTTCCGGTTCATCCCCACGCATGTGGGGAACACCATCAGGCGTCAGGGCCTCAGGCTGTGGGAGCCGGTTCATCCCCACGCATGTGGGGAACACAGTTGGCTACGTTATTGACGCCAGAGATGCCGCGGTTCATCCCCACGCATGTGGGGAACACTGATTGCTATTGTGTTGACTGCTATGACGAGACGGTTCATCCCCACGCATGTGGGGAACACTGATTATGTACTAGGATTGCAGAGCTACACGCCGGTTCATCCCCACGCATGTGGGGAACACGGGGCGGCATCGGATCACCAGTTCTGGCAGTTCGGTTCATCCCCACGCATGTGGGGAACACAACATTAGTAACAGAGGCGAACCAGTTGGCGACGGTTCATCCCCACGCATGTGGGGAACACGGCACGCCGCCTGTTTGGGATATGGCTGTCACCGGTTCATCCCCACGCATGTGGGGAACACTTTTTGTCCACTGTAAATTGCATAACAATTAACGGTTCATCCCCACGCATGTGGGGAACACCCCAGCCATCCGACTGCCGGACGCCAGCCGGACGGTTCATCCCCACGCATGTGGGGAACACCCTCAAGACCTCGGCGGGATTTCTACAGAAATCGGTTCATCCCCACGCATGTGGGGAACACTTATACATCGATGCCACAGACTCAAAGGTTGACGGTTCATCCCCACGCATGTGGGGAACACCGTTCGTAAATCTCTCGGCTTGCTTCGGCCTTCGGTTCATCCCCACGCATGTGGGGAACACTAAGCAGTAGCAGGAAAACCATGCGTGTCCTGCGGTTCATCCCCACGCATGTGGGGAACACTGAAATACGTATCGGCTGAAAAATATGAGTATCGGTTCATCCCCACGCATGTGGGGAACACAAAGAAAGCACAAAGAAAGACGGTAGGAGATGCGGTTCATCCCCACGCATGTGGGGAACACATAAAAACATGTATATGTATGCGTTATCATTACGGTTCATCCCCACGCATGTGGGGAACACTTTTACAGCAACGGGAAATTGGGCAAACCGCTCGGTTCATCCCCACGCATGTGGGGAACACTCTCCAAACTCGTCCACCTTGATCTCTCTGGCCGGTTCATCCCCACGCATGTGGGGAACACATAACCGCCGACGTGTTCATATCCGTGTAAATCGGTTCATCCCCACGCATGTGGGGAACACTAACAGAGGTTATCAGACGTTATTCAGAATTGCGGTTCATCCCCACGCATGTGGGGAACACTGAAATACGTATCGGCTGAAAAATATGAGTATCGGTTCATCCCCACGCATGTGGGGAACACTGGAGCTTGTTTAGCGCCGCGTCGGTCGCCGCCGGTTCATCCCCACGCATGTGGGGAACACGGAACGCCCGTTCCTCCTGCGCTTAAGGCGAACGGTTCATCCCCACGCATGTGGGGAACACGAGACCATCGAGAAGCTCAACGAAAGGCTGTCCGGTTCATCCCCACGCATGTGGGGAACACGTATCGCCTGAAAGGATCGTCCCGGTTCCGGACGGTTCATCCCCACGCATGTGGGGAACACCCGCCCCCACCAAACAAAAAAAGAACACGACACGGTTCATCCCCACGCATGTGGGGAACACAGGTTGACATCAGACATCCGGTCCACGAAGCTCGGTTCATCCCCACGCATGTGGGGAACACTGTGCCCGGAGTTGTTTTCACAATTTGATATTCGGTTCATCCCCACGCATGTGGGGAACACCGTGACCGCAACGCCGAGGGCCGCCCAAATGTCGGTTCATCCCCACGCATGTGGGGAACACGCTTTCCGCTTCCGGACATGGGCCTCGGCTGGCGGTTCATCCCCACGCATGTGGGGAACACCTTGAATCAGCGAAGGCTGCGCTGAATACGATCGGTTCATCCCCACGCATGTGGGGAACACGCAATTCGGAAATGATAGATTACCATATCGTCGGTTCATCCCCACGCATGTGGGGAACACGCGATCGATGCGGGCGTCCTCATGAATCTGCTCGGTTCATCCCCACGCATGTGGGGAACACCCAGACAAGACGCAGTTGCTTTATATGGTCAACGGTTCATCCCCACGCATGTGGGGAACACTGTAATAACCTCAAGCCGTTAGCGTCTGTACTCGGTTCATCCCCACGCATGTGGGGAACACCACAAAAGATATCCTCTGCGAAACCATCGCGGCGGTTCATCCCCACGCATGTGGGGAACACTGCCAAGTCCAGCCCATGAACTTGTGCAATATCGGTTCATCCCCACGCATGTGGGGAACACTAATTTATAACCATGATAATCTACCGTATATTCGGTTCATCCCCACGCATGTGGGGAACACTATAACGGCAAGCAATGCCACATTGCCCCTTACGGTTCATCCCCACGCATGTGGGGAACACTTGCGATGTGGTGTCTTCCAGTTTAACCAAGACGGTTCATCCCCACGCATGTGGGGAACACATAATCTTTCGGGTCCATCCGGGTTCCTTTAACGGTTCATCCCCACGCATGTGGGGAACACGATGGCCTGTATCTGGATGATATAGCTGATACCGGTTCATCCCCACGCATGTGGGGAACACGTCCAGATCGATTTTAAGATCACCGAGCCCCTCGGTTCATCCCCACGCATGTGGGGAACACGTCGCGACTACGATATGGCGAAAACCGATCGCGGTTCATCCCCACGCATGTGGGGAACACGCTGCCATCTGGGAATTCCATGCGGTTGTATCCGGTTCATCCCCACGCATGTGGGGAACACGTCTTGCCATCGTTTCCGAGCCGACTCTGTTCCGGTTCATCCCCACGCATGTGGGGAACACGTATCGCCTGAAAGGATCGTCCCGGTTCCGGACGGTTCATCCCCACGCATGTGGGGAACACGGAAACCAGCGGATCGTATAGACGATAACCAGCGGTTCATCCCCACGCATGTGGGGAACACCACAGGGCGAATGGCCTGAACGCACCTGCCGCCGGTTCATCCCCACGCATGTGGGGAACACTCTTCATCTTACGACCCCGCCGTAAGGGTGCCCGGTTCATCCCCACGCATGTGGGGAACACCCTGACTGCTTGAGCGCCGCAAGAATCTCTGCCGGTTCATCCCCACGCATGTGGGGAACACGGTAGTTGCTTCGGCGCGGGGGCGGGCTCCAACGGTTCATCCCCACGCATGTGGGGAACACGGTTCGACGTGATGATCGTCTGTTTCATGTTTCGGTTCATCCCCACGCATGTGGGGAACACATCGCCCATGTCTAGGACAAACGATGTTGTGTCGGTTCATCCCCACGCATGTGGGGAACACCGCTTAGTAAGGCTTAACATTTCTTTGTCTGCCGGTTCATCCCCACGCATGTGGGGAACACAGACGCTTGCCGCCGCAACATATCAATCTGGTCGGTTCATCCCCACGCATGTGGGGAACACTAAGTACTGTCCGCCGACCTTTACGTAAATATCGGTTCATCCCCACGCATGTGGGGAACACAATAGCATTAGACAAGTAATTAGCGACGGGGACGGTTCATCCCCACGCATGTGGGGAACACAGTCTACCTTGAATCACTATATAGCTGGCGAACGGTTCATCCCCACGCATGTGGGGAACACGGTGTTAAATATGGCACGACGTTCAGATCATCCGGTTCATCCCCACGCATGTGGGGAACACGTAGTAGTAGACATCTATAAACCCTCCTTTTACGGTTCATCCCCACGCATGTGGGGAACACTACCACCACGCTAGATTTATCAAGTTATGCAACGGTTCATCCCCACGCATGTGGGGAACACAACTGTTATTAGAGATTCCAAAGGTATTAGGTCGGTTCATCCCCACGCATGTGGGGAACACCGCCATGTCGCCAATCTCAAGGCCATGTTTGCCGGTTCATCCCCACGCATGTGGGGAACACGGGAGTCAGGCCGAACCCTATGCGGTATCAGCCGGTTCATCCCCACGCATGTGGGGAACACTTGGCGTTGACATAAGACACCGGCGGTGGAACCGGTTCATCCCCACGCATGTGGGGAACACTCTCCCGGGATGTAATGGCGAGCGATTTTCTGCGGTTCATCCCCACGCATGTGGGGAACACTCGTTAAAAGGCGCTTCCTCGGACGCCTTGATCGGTTCATCCCCACGCATGTGGGGAACACGTTATGCAATATTAGGGTATCTATCCTCAGTACGGTTCATCCCCACGCATGTGGGGAACACGTATTCGGTGACGGCAACCTTGTAGAGTGCGACGGTTCATCCCCACGCATGTGGGGAACACCTAGGGTGAAAGCAGAAGATACTACATATCACCGGTTCATCCCCACGCATGTGGGGAACACAGTTTATCATAGAATATCTAGGGCGGTAATAGCGGTTCATCCCCACGCATGTGGGGAACACAGCTGATACGTCCGGGCGCTCATTTTTGCGATCGGTTCATCCCCACGCATGTGGGGAACACGCATTGTGTTTCGTTTTTGATTTTTTCGTTTTCGGTTCATCCCCACGCATGTGGGGAACACGGGGGCATACGCACGGAACGAACATCGTTTATCGGTTCATCCCCACGCATGTGGGGAACACGTCGCGCTCAAGCAGGCCGAGCAGCAAGTCACCGGTTCATCCCCACGCATGTGGGGAACACTTGATTTAATGTCCATACCTTACCCCTTATCCCGGTTCATCCCCACGCATGTGGGGAACACGCGCAAAATGGTATCGATGAAGAGAGGAGGGCCGGTTCATCCCCACGCATGTGGGGAACACTTCCTTACAGCACATCACATAACACATCCCGTCGGTTCATCCCCACGCATGTGGGGAACACAGTTTTCGACTAGGTTCCTTTTTCTTTTCAGCCGGTTCATCCCCACGCATGTGGGGAACACTATCCCGAAAGTCCGCACAAGGAACGTATCGTCGGTTCATCCCCACGCATGTGGGGAACACTAGCGTCCCCGGTGGCTCTCAGCTCCTCCGCGCGGTTCATCCCCACGCATGTGGGGAACACACTTCTTCTATCCCTTTGAATTCCTATTCAGTTTTCAAAGAGCAATTTTTTACCGAAGAAATCGGCATAATATTATGATCATACAACGGTCTGATTTTCCTCATCAGGCAAAAAGGAAACCAGCTTAATTCCATCCATCTCGACGGGGATGCGCCTGTTTTCGCCCAAGGTCATAAAATCGAAACCGGATTCCGTGTTAGTACTCCAGGCCATGACAGCATTGCCGCCTTCGATTCCTTTTTCGATTTGCTCCCAGATCATTTCCCTCACACGTCTCGATACTTTACCGACATAAACACCGGCCCGGACTTCCAAAAGCCAGATCGCCAAACGGCCTCTTAATCTGGGCGGGGCATTTTCAACCACGGTGACCAGCATCGCCCATGCCCTCCTTATTCGGAATCGCCATCTCGACCGCCTCTTCATGGGCCTTAGGCCTTTCCAAGCCACCCGCGTTAAGAATTTCCTCTATGGTCGGGATGATTCGAGCCAGAATTTTTGATTGCCTGAAAGCATCACGGCACGCAACGCGGACTTCACGTTCAGGATGGTTCGGTTTTTTTGCTGCGATTCGAAAGGCAACAGGCACCACTGTGTCAAATTTAAAAACATCCGCAATATCGTAAACAAAAGATTGCGGCTTGCCGGTGTGAATGAAACCGACTGCCGGCGCATAACCTGCCGCCAGAATCGCCGCCTCACAAATGCCGTAAAGGCAAGCTGTCGCCGAACTCAGACAGCGATTCGGAATATCGCCGCTTTCCCATTCGCTATAATCATAATTACGGGCTTTCCAGGAAACCCCATACTGGCGCCCAAGAAGCTCATACATCTTTCTGACCCGTACGCCCTCAATGCCTCTGAGTTGCTCGACACTGCGACGCTCTGGCGGTTCTTCCTTGAACCGCAAGGCGTACATCTTGCGAACCACTTTCAATCTGGCTGCATCATCCAGCGCCAGCTTTGCCTGATACAAGAGGCGATCCGCTCTCGCACCGCCGGGCTGTCCGGAGGCATAAAGCCTGACACCGCCATTGCCAACCCAGACAAGAAGGCAACCGACCCTTGATGCAAGCGTAACAGCTGCATGCGATACTCGACTGCCCGGCTCCAGCATGAGGCAGGCGACACCCCCGACGGGAATATGCGTCCGAACGCCCGTCTTATCAACGACGACAAAAGCGCCGTCGAGAACATCGAGATTTCCCTTTTCCACAAAGATCACGGATACACGGTCCTTCATCGGGATCGGTTTAAGAGGAGGTAGAATCGGCTCGGTCATATTCGCTTATCCTTCCATAACGCTGAGCTGCCTTTTTAAATTTCCCCTCAGTTGGATAGCTCCTTCTCTGCGGTTACTTTCTCTTTCTTGATTTCTTCTTTGGCGCAGGCGGTAAAAAGCTTTCCCGCGTAATCACTTTTCTGCCCGTCTTCGCCTCCAGCTCAAGACGTGCTTTTTTGGCGATTCTGCCGCCCTTGATCCCGGCAGTCTTGTTCGCTTTCATGCCGGTTGCATCCACGCTTTCGGCAATTTGTCTTGTTGACAGCTCTGCCAGCGCCGTGAAAATCAGCTCGGCCTCACTCATGTGATCGCGGAGGTTTTGCGATTTCAGTCCTTTGATCTTTTTATGCTCCTGCACGGTCACATCCGACCATTCTTTGTGGATGATGTTTGTGAGGACGGCAAATTCTTCTTCTTTTGTGATCTCATGATTTTGCCAATAATCGGTAAGCTTATTCCGGGTTTCCTGCCCCATCATCCGCTGCTGAATCCACTTCTCGCTTCTGCCATGCTCCAGCCAGAACTGCCGTGCACGGTCAACGGAACGCGCCGGGTCCGCCATATCCTGCATCCGCTCATAGCCGACCTTGGCCAGCCATAGTTTAATGGGTTCCGCTTTCGGACTGGGCACGGACTGGACGATGCGCAAGATCGTTTCCGGATCGGCGGCATCGGTCAGATATTTTTTGCCGTCTGCGGCTTCCAATTTCAGTTGGTGACAATTTGTCACCGACTCGCTGCCTTCTTTTTTCAGTCGCTCTTTAAGCTTGTTCCAATATTTCCGAGCGGTTTGGTAATCGGGCTGCTGAATGAGCACCTGGATAATATCAACGACAGAAAAATGCCACGTCTCGCTCTGCTCATCGTAATACCGTCGAATCTTGTAAGCTTCAAAAATCGCCAGAGAGTCTGTCATGTACTTGCTCCTCTATTCATCAGCCAGCAAAGACGGTTTTCCGCTTTTTTTCAAGACAGGTGGTTTGAACCGTCGACAAATCGTCGATAGTTCAAATTCCATGCTTTCTCATAACAATTCTATACCCACTTCACAAGCATCAAGCCGCAGCCGAAGGCTTTGGCGGGGCCGATTCCGCGGATAAGAGTTTCTCGAAATGCGTCGGGATCGGTAATGCGTAATAGACCATCGAAACGAACGGTTAAGTGAGTCATCCGATGCCCACGTCTTTCACCCTTCTCGTCCTTTTTATACCCTGTCTGTTTCCCTTCTGGCGTGGTGTTTACATGTACGATCTGTTTGATTTCTTCATTCTGTTCCTCGATTTCCTTGGCGAGAATCTCAAAACCACCGGGGCAACCATTTTCACGTTCATCTCCCTTGCGAACAAGCCAGTCAATCTGTTCCTCCTCAAGAAGAAGCGCCACACGCTTGCCCTTCAACACATCGTCACCCTTTAATGGCTTGAAGATGCGCTTTGTGGGATTCGCACGCAGACTGAACGCTACTGTTTGTCCGTTCCGAAGTCCCCTATATGATACCGCAACATTTTTATAGGCCGGGTTCGGAATACCCTTTTCGGAAAGCAGGTAATTCTTGCACTTATCAAGGTAAGACCAGTCGGGTTCGACGATGGATTGAACATAAACGACAGCGCGACTATTCTGATCGTCCACATCTCCGCGAAAAAGGACATCAAATTTTTCCCGCGCCTTTTCGTCTTTATTAACCGTATATCCGTCGAAAGCGTGCATGATGGTGCGGTGCATCTCGTAAGGCTGGGCTAACTCACTACGCACTTGCCGGCAATTCAAGTCCAGGATCAATCGGGAGAGATACAATGGGGAGTTCACATCGCTCATGATTTTATCCCTCCTGTGAAACGAGTCGTCATTGCTCTTGGCTTGAAGCGTCGCTCGCTAAAGCAGAGCGGCCAATCATGCTGGGTTCGCTCACCATCCGGCGATTCCAACACCACACGTTTTTTTTTGTCGTCCGAGAGAAGGTGGTCTTCCAAACAACCCTCTTTGGGCACCTCCCCAGGTTTAAGAGGCGGCACGGCCAGTGGAAATGCCTTCCGCCCGAGAAACAGCGGCCATTTCGGACTTTGCAATGCGTCTGCGATGTCTTGGAGAAGCTGCAAATCCTCTGATTGCAAACCGACCGTGAACGAGGCATCGGCCAGATAATCACGATAGGACACCACTGTATCTGTCCCTTTGCCATCCGCCTTGATGACGTCGAGCGCCGTGTGGTAGTCACGCTCCGGACGTGGTCCCTGATAGACTGCCCGAGGCAAACAGGTCCGCCAGTAAGTAGGCTCATCAACACGCACACCCATACGAATGGGATCAAACCGCAAGATTTTTTTCTCATCCTCGCGTGCAATGCCCATGGCGGCGCAGATCAGACCAATCACGCCGCTACGCGTCGGTTCCAATGCTGTGTCGCGGTAATCAAAGCGGCTCCGATAACCCCATGACTGCATAGGGCCTTCGAGCCGCAAGAGCAATGTGTAGTACCGTCTCATGGCTGCCCCCCCACCTCCAAAACGGTTTTAATGGCGTCTTCGACGTTGTTCTTCTTGGCCGAATCCTTGAGTCCATTCAAACGGCCTTCCTGTTGAAGATGAAAACAAGACGTGTTCAAAACACCTTGATCGCCGTAAACGGCTTTTAGAGCTTCCCAATGCTTGGTTAGCGCCGCTATAGACAGGCCGACAAGATCGTCATCGTCCTTTTGGGGGCGCACGGGTTTGGCGAAGGCGTTGGCCAGAGAAATAGGCACCCCTCCTTGACGCCGGACGAACAGGCCGAATGACGGCAAATTCTGGGCGGCAAAGGAGTTCTGTTTTCCGGTCGGAATGGCATAAACCATCGCTTCGAGAAATGCCTTGATGACCTTGTCTGCCTCAGTGTAATCCTCTTGCGTGAGGATTTGAACCCATTGACCGTTTTTGCGTTCGGTTTTTCGGGCCAGATTGCGGGCAAGCTGGTCACGGTCCACCAGCGCATAACGGTAATAGCAGGCGCTGTTGAAGCCGACGACGCCCATCATTCCCGCGCCGGTTTCTTCTTCCGGATTCAGATCGTCCACTGCGGTATAGAAATCCATCTCCATATCCACCTTGTGCGTTGAAAGAGGATGGGCGACCTGGCAGGCGGCATCGACACGCATGTTGTATTTGCCGAATGGCGTGCTATCTTTCAACTCTAGCATTCGTCCAAACAGGGCAATATCCGGTGCCTTGACTGCCTCGAAAAGAATCTGCCCCACACGATCCCGTGCATCCTCTTGTGTCTTCTTGTTTTTTTTGGTCAAATCCTGCCAATTCTCTCGAAACACGCTAACCAAGTGCGGAAGAGCTTCTTTATCGAGAAACACTAAAATCCTTGTAGTGTTCTTGGATGCCTCGGTACTCTTCTCGAGCCCCCCGGCCTCGAACACGGAGGTGACTGTTTTAATAGTTATATCGTCGGGTTTATCCTGCTTATCAATGCCCTTGGCAATCTCTACGATCAGTTGTCGCGTACGAACGGCTCCGCACTGTTCGAGCAGTTCACTCATCGGCCCTTCTCGCCGTGTGCTTCTTTTACTGCATTGGCTCGAAACTCGCGCCCGGCGGAACCCACCGAAGGTGGCGCTCTTGGGCTGGCCCGTGTCGTCGCGGTTGAGGTTTGAAGGGGCGAAATTCTGAATCAAATGCGCTTCGATTTTGATGCCGGAATTATTCATGGCTTTTGATCTCCTTTTTTTCTGAGGTTGGTATCATCTCCACTGCTGTTGTTGCTATTTGTAAAAATCACGCGCCCATTTCAACTGGACACGCCCCTCCTGATGATCCCAGTGAAGCAGGTCGTCGAATAGCCGGAACCAATCAAGCGGTTGTGGCGGCTTTGCCGATTCAAGCAAGCGGACAATGTGTCGCAAATGAACATCGAGATCATCAGTGTGGGCGTTGAGAAGCGCCACGAATCGCGCCTCCATGCTGCCGCTCTTGGCCCGCAATGGCTGAAAAGCGGCTCCCAACGAGCAGCCATTCCGATGTTTCGGAAATAATCCAAACAGCGTCGCGGTAACATAATACCAGCGGTCGTTGTAACGCTGCTCCGGCAGATATGGCACAACATGCCTGTGCACACGGGCCATTTGTCTCGGCTCCTTTCCAAGGCCGGTGCGCAGGTCGGCCAGCGCACCCCGGTCTTCCTGTCCTTCCTTGGCAAGGTTGAGCAGATAACCAATAAAGGTCTTTTGTTGGTCGTCCAGGCTCATTTCTTTTTACCTCCTTTTCTGGTTGACTTTGATTTCTGTTTGACAGTTTTGGCCTTCGGCGGCTGTGGCCTCAAATCGTTGTCGCTGAAATCCGTCTGGACGCGGGCAACTGCGCTGATCGCGCGAGCGGTTGTGCCGAGACAGCGGATGCTCTCACCAAGCGCTTGCTTCGCTTCCTGCTTTATAGCGTCTCGCCATGTCCGCGTCGCGATCTGTTGATCGTCGGGTTTCCAATCACCCGCACTCCCGTCCCAATCGCTCGACAGATTTTCCAGCAGATCGAAAAAATGCTCCTCCAGCCGCGCCCAGTAGACGGGACGAGGATCAATCGCGTTAACTACCTTGGTTACCTCATCCTTGTCGGGTTGTTGGCCGTCAGGCGATTCGCTGCCGGGTGACAGATAGAGTTTGGCGATTCGCCGCACACGATTGTTGAGCACTATGGCGGCTTGCTCAGCACACTCAAGGAGTCCGCCAAGTCGCTCGCGTTTGCTCAGATTTTCATCACCAAGGAAAGCAGGCGGAGCCGGTAAGCGCTCGTGCCGCCAAAGCAAAAACTTACCTGCTTTATTCGGTGCTGATGCCAACCCCACAACTTGAGCAAAAAATGGTTTATCGTTGCTGATCACGCCGCTCGCAGAAGCCCTAGCGAGGAGATTGAAACACTCGGGCCTTCGCTCGTTGCTGTCAGGCGGAGGGATCGTGAGGATTGCATGAGCATCTCGCCATGCCGCTTTGTTGCTGCTTAAAGACACAGCGGAAATACCCTCTTCTTTAGAAATACGATAGGCTTTCATCGGATCGCCAGCCGACTTATCGGCTGATCGCCCTTGGGTAAAAAACACCCTCGACACGTACATATCATTGGGAATTAATCGAACCAGACGGCTTTGCCATGTGAAGCGGTCAACCGTGCCTATGGATCCGACTGCCTTTCTATCTTTGCCAACAAGCTTATCCCGATGTTTATGCGGATCGCTCAGCTCCCAAGGAGGAAGCGACTCATCTTCAGAAGGAGCAAGATTTGTCATAAGCGTGTCAAACAAAGTCGGACCCTGTATCCATACAGTCATCCCGCGCAGCGCTATCGCGTCAGCCGAATATGGCAAGGTCTCATTCTTACCACTTATTTTAGCGTTGCCGCTTTTCCCAAATCCCAGTGCAAATGACTGGCATGAGAGCAATTGTCTGGCAACTTTTGCATATGACCAAGATACTTTTTCTTCATCACTACAGTGATCAAAGAGTGTAGCGTTATTTCCGCTTGCGCATTCTGTAGCAAGACGATTGACGGAAACAGAGTTGTTCGTTTCAAGTCCGCTCATTTGATAGAACGGATGCTTGTCATCCATAAGGTAAAAACGATTCTTCCCCTTCCATTGCTCCAAATAAATGGTGACGGTTTCAGGATCGAACTTGCCCTGAGCATATAGCCCATTCCATCTGCCGAAATCGCTTGGGCCACTATAAGCCCGGTACAAAATCGCCAGAAGCAGCCGGTGGATGGCCACCGTCACAAGCGGCGAGTCATCGCAAATTTCGCGGATCTCGTGCGCCTTCAGCAGCGTATCGCGAATTCCGAACTCCTCGCTGTGCCCATCGAGGGTAATGCAGGGAATCCACTCTTCATTAATCAGGTTAAATTCAGCCACGTTTTAGCCCTCCTCAGTTTCGATCACGAGACCCAATTGTTTATCCAAAGTCAATTTATAGTTGCCAACACGCCCCGAGTTCCGCTCATCCAACCGCAGAATGCGTGCGTGGCGCAGATGGGCATTCTTCTTCCACTGCTCAGGCGCTTCGCCATTCTCACGAAACGCTTGAAACAGCGCTTTGTGGCTCAGTTTGACAGAATTATCCAGCAAGCGGCGAATCTCAGAAACCGTTGGGTCAGGGGTCAGAACTGTATCCGACGGCAACATAACGACAGTAATGGAAGGATCGCCCTCGCGCGTTGCCGCCCTCACCGCCTTATGGACCTGGGGATCCTCGTCATCAATAAATTGGCTATTGAATTCTTCGACAAGATCAGCGGGTTCCTGCGGTCCTGCAACAAGGAGTTGCCGCGCAATGGTTTTGGACGCCAAATATTCTCCCTCCATTGTTTCAAATGCCTGGTCCAAGGCAATCCGCCAGGACTCATCAGCTTCCTCGGATGACTCTCCATAAACGGCTTCCACTAGCGACTCGATGTCGTCAGGTGCATTGATTTCGTTTCGCCCGCGCAGAGCCAGCCAGGTCCGCAGAAGAATATAACGATCGTAGACATACTCAATGCTCTTTCCAAAAGAATCCGGTGGCGGGCCTTCCCGGCCAGCGTCACAGAGAACGATCAACCGGGGTGTTTGCAAGCCTGGCGGACGTTTGCGCGGATGACGGTGCAAGCGTCCCGACCGTTGGAGAAGCAGGTCAACAGGAGCTATCTCGGAAACCATGAGATCGAAATCGAGATCAAGACTTTGTTCTATGATCTGTGTCGCAACCAGCACACCGCGATGTGGACGATCGGGATTAATAAAGCGTCCTTCCGCGTCTTTCTTCTGGGGGTCGCGTTTGCCGAACTTGCGGAGGACTTCTTCTTCGCGCGCACGTCGCCACATTTGGAGCGTCCGGGCATGAAGTAGCAGGCATTCGGTGTCTTTGAGAGAGCCACGAAGATGCTTGTAAACCTCGATAGCGCGATTGACCGTGTCGCAGATAACGGTGGCGCAGCCGCCTTGCTTCAGTCGTTCCGCCAAGGTTGAAGTCATTTCCGCCAAATCGGTGTTGCAGAATTGCAGATCAATGGCGCGCGATTTCTCCATGGGGATCTCAGTACAGACGGGAGGCTTGCCTGCCTGAGTTTGGGGATAATGACGCGGCCTGGCAAGCGTAATTCTCGGATATCGCCTATATTCGACATCCTCCCTGCCTGAATAAGCCTTGGCAAGCGCTTTGCGCTTGGCGTCAGGCAGGGTTGCCGAGAGAAGAATCACCGTGCAATCCAGTTCCGCGAGCCAGTGCAGCAACCTTTCGAGGATTGTGCTCATATAAGCGTCATAAGCGTGGACCTCATCGAAAATGACCACCTTCCCCGCCAAACCGAACAACCGCACGAACCAGTGTTTGGTTTGCAAGACACTCAGCAGACTTTGGTCGATCGTTCCGACGCCGAACGGCGCAAGAAGCGGTCGCTTTTTTGCGGTGAACCACGATTGGGCTTCCACGTCAGCTCCATCCTCGCCAATGCCAATGTTCTCAGGTTTGAAAACCGGGACTTGTCCCTCTCGCACCTCCGACATTTGCGCCAGAAGCGCATCGCCATGCACGAGTTGGAGGTTCAGCTTCCCTTTATGGCCGCGCTTGCGCAGGTAGCCCTCCAGTACCCGTTTGAACATCGCATTGCCTGTTGCCTGGGTGGGCATGGCGATATACATGCCGCGGGCAAAACCCCTGCACATCGCAAGATCCGCCGCGTATAGAGCCGCCTCCGTCTTACCCTCACCCATGGGGGCTTCGACAATCATAAGGTAGGGATTATTTTGCCCTGAAGAGAGGTCGATCGTGGTGGATTGCAAGGAGTTGGCGGTAAGAGCCTTGAAGACCTGATGGAAGGAAGTTTCTCTATCGAAAGTTACGCCGGGAAACCACCCAAGTTTGCTCAGCGCCCTCTGCGCTTTATCTTGCGCTTCTTTCCAATAATTGGCCGGATTAATCTCAACAGTCTTGCCGCACACCGCAAAGCACCGGAAAAAGTCCTGATTCGAGCCGATCCAGTCCACAACAGAAATAAAACCGGTTAAGACGGGAACAACCAGCGGATCACTTATCTCAGGTGTAGGCTGTTGCCTGAAATCAAAACCAACTGTCTCCGCGAATTTGATCAATGTTTCAACTCGAGCTTCTTGCCATTGCTTGTTACCAAGTGAATCTCTACCGAGTTGGAGTTGTGATGAGCGAGGGAATACACCGTGGTGCCCGCCGGAAATCTGGCCTAAAAGGTTGAAAGTAGGGGGCAAAAATTCTCTTAGGGCAACGGCAGTTACCTGTCCATGCGGACGGTTACAATCATTTTCGGAGTAAGGAAATCCTGAGCATTCGGCCAATCGCCAAACCTTCTTTTGAAATCCAGGACTGGCCTTGCCGATGTCGTGTGCACCGGCCAAGAATATGATCAGTGACTTGACATCATTTGCTGGAAAACTACTTTCCAGCCGCTTCCGAAGTCCATCAGCCAGATTATACTCCCAAACAAAGCCAGCGACTGCGGCCACATCCAACATGTGAAGGATCAAGGGGTGCCATTTCAATGTGGCGTCATCAGCCGTTTTTGCCCAGAGGTATGGTGATATCGGTCTCAGATTATGCTCGTTAATCACTTCCCCTCCATCGCCATCCAAATCGCGGCCACCATCCGGGCGTCGTCAAGGGCACGGTGTTTTTGTTTGATCTGTTTATCTCCAACAATATGCTGATACACGGTCTCCAACTTGTGGTTTGGCAGGGTCGGAAATTGTCGTTTGCTCATCTGAAGGGTGCAGAGGGTTTTGTTGTTCAGGCAAAGCCTGTGTCGCTGGAATTCGTATCGCAGGAAGCTCATGTCGAAAGCGGCGTTATGCGCAATGAGGGTGCTTCCCGTGATGAAGTCATTAAAATTGCGGCAGACTGTTTCCGGCTCCGGTGCATTCTGAAGTTCTTCATTTGAGATACCATGAACCTGCTGCGCCGCTTTTGTGATTCGCTTTTGTGCGTTCATCATGCTGGAAAACTCTTGCTCCAATGTGCCATCCAGAAAGGCAACCGCCCCGATTTCGATGATCCGGTCGCCCCTCCTTGGAAACAGGCCGGTTGTTTCAATGTCAAAGAATACGTGTTTTCTGCGAAATGGATCTTTGTAGTTCTTATACAGCGCCTCCACCCCCATCCCGTGACATATCAGTATTTCTTTTTCATTTTTTCGATCTCTTTTTTGACCTCTTCCCTCAGCGCCTTGGGCGAGACGACTTCGACCTGAGCGCCGTATTTGAGGATTTCGCGCTTGATCTCGCGCAGGTCGGCCACGGGGAAGGTGAGGCAGAGGGTGTTGGCTTTTTCGTGTCTGATCTGCTGCGCCGGGTGCCAGACCTGTTCGGCGATCCACGGGGCAATTTCAGGGGAGAACCGCAGACAGACTTCGATGGTGTGCGGGCTGGTCATAATGCCGAAGTGTTTCCGGAGATAGTCTTTGATGGTTCCGGCAGTGGTCGGGGCGGCGATGGTTTTCTGCGAGGGGGTGATGGTTTTGATTCTTGAAAGGACGAAGTCGCGCAGCCCGTCTTTGAGATTGCAGTGGGCGATGATATGCCAGGTGCCCATGTATTGCAGCAGGTGCAGAGGCAGGATGTCGCGCGTGGTGGCTTCATGATTGTGGGGCGAATAGTATTCGATGGTGACGGATCGGCCGTGCACCAATGCGTCTAGGACGGTGTGGAAGGTCTTTTCGTTCGTCCGGGAGTATTCGATGTTTTTGACGGAAACCTTTTTGTTCAGATCGGCGACGGATACGGGCATCGCGGCAGGGGAGAATCTTGTTATGATCTGGTCCAGAAAGCTTTTGAAAGAGGTCTTAAGGGTGCTGTCGGGGATGGCCGAGGCGAGTCGGTAGGAGACGAGAAGAGATGTCAGTTCTTCTTCGTTCAGCCACAAGCCGGGCAGTTCCCAGGTGTCGTTTTCGTAGATGTAGCCCCGCTCTTGCGGCAGGTACCGCAGGGGCGCTCGCAGGCGGTAGCGCATGAACTCGATGGTGCGCTGGGCTGTTTTTGGGGAAATTTCGAAATGTTCGGCGAGCTGATTGGCGTTGGGGTGTTTCCCGGCTCTGATCCGGCCATCAAACCAGATAAAACGTTCGTATACGATGTGAGAAGCCATGCGCGATTCCTGTCGGAACAATGGTCGAAAACCGAATCGGAGATAACAACGAACCGCATCAGAATAATTGTGGGCATTATTACGGCATCGGGGAGGACGTGTCAAGAAGGGAATCAAAACGCTGTGCAAATTTCACAAAGATTTTAGGTTGCTTCGGCGGCAGGCTCAGTTGCTCCCGCAGCATTTACCGTATTTGCGGCCGCTGCCGCAGGGGCAGGGGTCTTTACGGTGGAGATTTTCGTAAGGGGAGTTGTTGGCGTTTGTCAGGGTCCAGGCGTGCGCGCTGGTGCGCTTCTGCCGCAGCAGGTTGCTGTGGGCTTGAAGCGTCTGAACGGCCAAGGGGAGCGTAAAGTAGAGCTTGGCGACAAACTCGATTTCGTTCGGGTCTGTCGGGTCTCCCTGCCGATCGAAAATATCGGAAATTTTCCCGGGACAGGCGACGGCAGCGATGATCCGGAAGGCGCTGATGATGTTGGAGCGGTGCTCTTCACACTCCGCCTCGCTGGCGTTTGCATCGTCCAGGGTCCACACGCCCATGTGCACGGACAGGGCCCGGATCAATCCGTTGGCCCAGGAGCCGATCCGCTCCAGATCGTCGGCGCTTAGATTTTCGATATCGAAAGGAAAGGTGAGTTTGCCGTGTTCGTTCTCTTTGATGATCCGGTTATAGATTTTGAAGAGGGCGGAGATCATGTTCTGGGCATCGAGCTCGCATTTGGTTTCGAGCATGCCCTCTCCGAAAATGACCGGCAACCATTCGCTCGGCATAATGGGTTCGGGAATGATGGCCAGACCGAAGAGAAAGCCGTGCAGGCCGTCGCAGATGGCGGTCTTGTCTGTGAGATCGCACTTTGCGAGCAGGGCGGCAAGTTTTCGTTTTTCCTGCGGCGTGAACATGTGCCGATACCGTGATCAGTTGATTGGCCCCAGGTCTTATCGCTTAAGGCCGCGTGACGGCGGCCGATGTCTGTCGCTGGCGTCGCCGCTGCACGTCAGTGCGAGCCTAACTAACCATTAACGTTCGCGTTTGTCAAAGGCTTTTCTTGATGCGGATTCAGTTATGTCCGATAAGGATCTGCCTAGAAGGCGTTGAGCTGGCACTTGGTAATTTTGATTCCCAGAGCCTCGCAGACGCCGGACAGGAACATGCGGGGAACTTTGAACATTGCGGCGATTTCCCAGGCCTTGGCGCAGTCCAGAGATACGCCATCGGTGAGAACGGCGCGGATGGCCCCTTCGATTGCGGGATCAAACGCAGAGGCCGGCTGGACGATTTTGCTGATCGGCGTGTTGCCGAAGAGTCCCAACTGGCATTTGGTGATGCGGACGTTCAACTTGTCGAGCGTGAATCCGATCTCTTCGGGGGGCAGTTGCAGATCGGCCGCAATTTGAAAGGCTATGGCGCAGGGAATCGTGCCGTAGGCCGTTTTGGCCTTGACCGCCTCGACGGCGGCGGAGACGGTCTTTCGACCTGCCGGGTACTTCTCTGCGTACTTGTCTTTGTCTTTTCTGCTCATTTTCGGAAAGCTGCGGCCTAACGCTATCGCAAGTTAGTCGCAGGTCAAAAGGCCGCGATCCTGCAAACGGCCCTGTCTCTGATATTATTTTATCCGTGATGGTTCCGTAAAAAATCGAGTCCTGCATACTTTTGTCATTTCGATCGAAGGGAGAAATCTCTTAAAACTGTAATTGATTGAGATTTCTCATCGCTTGCGCACTTCGAAATGACATGACCCAAAGGTCTCGACAGGTAACTTTGACTTTTTACGAGGTCATCATCCGTCACTCGTCGCTGGTTACTGCGGCGTAAGCCGCTAAAGCGCCGAAATATCCGACGCGCTCAGCATCTTGAAGCCGCCCTTCGCAACGACTTCTTCCGTTCGGTCTGCCTCGTCGGTATCGACGACAAAAACAGCGGTCTTCGAACTTTCCATGACGAAACCGTAGGCGTTGCCGATATTGATCCCCTCCCGGAAGAGCAGTTGGATCAGGTTGTCGAGTCCGCCCGGACGGTCGTCGATCAGTACCGCGATAACCTTTTTTTGCGTGGCCATGATGCCCTCGTCTGACAGGGCCTTGCAGGCGCGCTCTGGATCATCGACGATCAGGCTGATCACCCCGAAGGTGTCGGAGGTGGCGATCGTTGTGGCCCTGATGTTGACGGACGCCTTTGACAGCGTCGCCGTGACCCGGGCCAGGCTTCCCGGTTTGTTTTCGGCGAAGATGGAAACTTGATGGATGGTCATGTTTTCCTCCCGATAAAGAAAATAAATAGTAAACAGTAAATAGTAAACAGTAAATAGTAAACTGCACGAAGATCTTCGGATTTATCCGCCTATGTCCAGTTGCTGTCAGCCATTCTCAATTGACTGTTCACTATTTACTCTTTTCTTTTGTCAATCACCCTTACGGCCTTTCCTTCGCCGGCCGGCAGCGTGCCTGGAGCGAGGATCTGGACACGCGGGGTGATGAGCAGATCGCTCTTCAGGGCCTCGACGATCCGGCGGCGCAGCTTTTCCATGTGGCTGACTTCTCCGTCGAAAAACGCCTTCTGGACCTCCACCTGAACGGTCATGTTGTCGTTGAAACCCTCGGTTTCCAGGACAATCAGGAAGTTGGAACCGACCTCCGGCATAGCCATGAGGATCTTTTCGATCTGGATCGGGTAAATGTTGACGCCCTTGAGGATGAGCATATCGTCGGTCCGACCCTTGATCCGCTCGATCCGACGATGGGTTCGGCCGCACGCGCAGGGACCGGGGATGATCCGCGTCAGATCCTTGGTCCGGTAACGCAGGATCGGCATCCCGCGCCGCATCAGGGTGGTCATGACAAGCTCGCCCTCGGTGCCGTCCGGGACGGGTTTCAGGGTGACCGGGTCGATCACCTCGACGATGAAGTTGTCCTCCCAGATATGCATGCCGTTTTGATACGGGCACTCGAAGGCGACGCCGGGACCGTTCATCTCCGAGAGACCGTAGGAGTTGAACGCCTTGAAGCCGTAGAGTTCTTCGATGCGTTTTCTCATCTTTTCCGAGTGGGGTTCGGCGCCCAGAAAGGCGATCCGGACCTGCGTATCTCTGGCGGGGACGAGGTTCAGTTCCTCGAAGACCGTATAGAGGTGCATGGCGTAACTCGGGATGATGTGGACGACGGTGGTGCCGAAGTCGCGCATCAGCTGGATTTGGCGTTTGCTGTTGCCTGCCCCGGCGGGGATGACGAGCGCCCCGATCTTCTCGGCCCCGTAATGGAAGCCCAGACCGCCGGTAAAGAGGCCGTAGGTCATCATGTTCTGAAAGACATCGGATCTGCGCACGCCGGTCATGTACATGCAGCGGGCCAGCAGGTTGGTCCAGGCTGCCAGATCCTGCGCGGTGTGAAAGATGACGGTCGCACGTCCCGTCGTGCCGGAGGACGAATGCATCCGCACCAGTTCGTCCTTTCCGACGGCAAGGAAGCCGTAGGGCCAGTCATTTCTCAAATCGTCTTTCGTGGTCAGGGGGATTTTTTCTAGGATGTCGAGTGAAGCGATATCGTCGGGGGCGAGGCCGATCTCCTTGAAAAGAGGGCCATAGTGCGGCGATGAAACGGCGGTTCGAACCGTTTCCTTGAGTCGCGCCAATTGCAGGGCCGCCAGCTGATCGCGCGACATGGTTTCGATGTCTTGTTCCCAGTACATGCGACGTTTCTCCGGAATTTTTTTGCCTTTTCTTACAATCTGGGACGTAATTTAGCAAGACAAAAAGCGATAAAATCCATCCGAATGGAGGCGCAAGTCGCCAGAATTGCATTGACCTGTCCATCCTTTCATTGTATTGCTGCCGCATGAAGACAACCGGCTCAACAAAGATGAGCGCTGTCCTTGTGGACGCCTTCGGTCTGACGGTAGCGGGGCCTGGTGCCCAGACGGATCGCGATCTGGCGCATATCGACCGGCTCGTAACCGACCTCAGGCCGCTTTTTGAAGAGATTCTGCTGGTGACGTCGCGAGTCGGCGCACTCACCGGGATCGATGTGGAACTCGTCGGCGTGATTCACCCGGATAGAGGGCTCGTCGATGCGATTTACAGCGGCCTTTTCCATATCACACACGGGGCGGCCTTTATCGGCAGCTGCGTCATGCCTCTTGTCGATCCCGTCTTGATAAACTATATGATGCGGCGTCTGGAAAAATACGATGTCGTTGTTCCCGCAACCGATCGCGGGTGGCACCCGCTGTACGCCGTCTATTCGGATCGGTGCATCCACCGCATCGAGGCCCAGGTCAGAGATAACCGCCTTGGCGTCGAGGCGCTCTTGCAGCGGTGTCGGATTCTGGAGCTTCGAGCCGACGAGATCGATGCCCACAGTGCCATCGGGGTGCGGGATCTCTTTCCGGAGCAACCGCCGGTTGAGGCAGCAACCTGAGGGAGGCAACAAATCATCGCCATGGCAATCAACGTAAGGAATGCAGCCAGACAGAGAATGCGTGACCGCCTGTTGGTCCCCCTCGGGACGGTATTGATCGAGATGGCCTACGGCCTGCTCTATGCCTGGCTTATTTTTGCGCCGCAGCTCCGCACCGGCGCGGGACGGACTGTCTTTGAACCGGGGCAGTCGTCCTGGGTTTTCTCGATCGCGCTCTTTACGCTGTCCGCTGGCGCAATCGCCTCCGTTTTGCTGGCGGAGCGGTTCGGCGGCCGCAAGCTTGCTCTGGTTGGCGCCTTACTATCCTGTGCAGGGTACGTCTTTGCCGGTTTTGCCGATCATTTTTCGACGCACCTTTTCTTCGTCGGCGGGTTCGTCGGCTTCGGCATCGGTCTGGGTTTTCTGTTACCTCTGACTATGGGCTTTCGCTGGTTTCCAGACAGACGGGGCACGTTTGCCGGCGTGGCCGCTTCCAGTTTCGTTTTGGGGGCGTTCGTTTGGATCAACGCGGCCGATGAATGGTTCGGCCTGTTAAATACCCTGAGTTTTTTCAGTTGCGATGGCGTGCGGAGCGTTTTTATCCTCTTCGGGGCCATCAGCGCCGTGATGATCCTTCTGGGTATCCGGTGCATGATTGAGCCGTCGCCTTATCTGTACGGGGCCGCGCCGCCCCCGCCGCCACAGGCGTCCTCGACCGCGACCTCGGAGGGGTTGTCGCCGCTCGATCTCATCAGAACGCCCCGATTTGCGATGCTCGCTGTCGGCCTTGCGTTATCGTCTCTTCCCGGGTTTACCGTCATCAACGCGATTGGACCTTTCGGCTTTACGGCACTCAAGGCCTCAGGATTTGAAAGCGAGCTTGCCTTTGCCGCGTCGGGCTGGGCCATGGCTTCCCTCTTTCTGATGGGCATTATGGGAGGTGTTCTCTGGGGAACCGCCGCCGACAGCATCGGTTCACGTTGGGCAGCCGTGACCCTCTGCGTCATTCAAGGGTTTGCGATCTTTTTGCTCTATCAAATGGGGGGCGGTGCGAAGCCGTTGATCTTTGCCGCCTGCGTGGTTGGCGCCGGTGTAACGGGCATCATGGCGGTTTTTCCGGTTTTGATGGTCGATTGGGCAGGGGGAAAGCGCTTTGCGCTCATCTATGCCTTGATGCTCCCCGTCTATGCGCTGGCCGAGACGATCGGTTCACAGCTGGGAGGCGCGCAGCCGGGGCAGATGGCAATCGGAAAGACCGTCGTTTCCTCCGACTGGTTCTGGACCTTTTGGAGCGTCGGCCTGTGCTGCCTCTCGGCAGCGGTTGTCCTGTATTTGGCCGAACATTTTGGCGAGGAGCGCCGGTCGCGAAAAGTCTCCCCCCGGAGATATCCTTCTTGACAACTTGCCGTAGATCCCATAATAATTCATCGTTTTTTACGACATGTATTTTAGTTTAATGACTACACTCAGGATCATCCATGCGTGCGCCCCATGATCGCGATCGACATTGTCTGCGTTGCGGCCTGCGGCGGGACATCTGCATCTGTTCGATCCTGCCGGTTGTTCGGACGCAAACGGAGTTTGTCATTCTCCGCCACGTTGGCGAGACGAATCGGCCCAGCAATACGGGCCGTCTGGTCGCGCTCGCCATGCCTAACGCCCGCATCGTTTCCTGCGGGGGCGGTGAACGGATCGGATCGCCGCCTCTTGACGAGGCCTTGCTGAAAAAGCCTGGCACATGGCTGTTGTGGCCCGATGGGATCAATGTGCCGCCGGATCACCCCGGCATGACGCGGCCCAGACGCATCGTGGTTTTGGATGCCACCTGGCATCTGGCGCGGCGTTTGTTTGCCCGGACGCCTGCCTTGCAATCGCTTCCGCGATTGGCGCTTCCTGCGCCCGCGTCGACCAGAGAGCGCCTGCGGGACCAGCGACGCGCGGACGGCATGTCCACGATCGAGGCGGTTGCGTCGGCAGTCAGCATCCTCGAAGGCGCTGAGACGGCCGAGCCGTTGGCGCGGCTCTATGATGAAGTTGTCCGCCGTACGATGATCCTGCGCTGGGGCCCGTCGGGTCGCCCCGGTCCAGGCTGATAACATAGTGACGAGCGACGGGTGACCGACTCGTAAAAAGTCAAGATTTGAAAGATGAAGAGAGCATTACGGGACGGCTCTCTGCCGCTCAGAAATCTTTTTCCGTCATGTTCGGCACCGGATTGCCTATACTGTCGGGCTGGAAAAATCTTGAATTCGCGTTCGAGACCCATCCCGCAGCGCTCTTGTTTATGATTGACACGTGATTTGACCTTTTACGGAAGCATCACGAGTGACAGGTGAAAAGAGATCCGGTTTGCCGATCGTGGTGATTTAACCGCGCCCAACAATCAATAAAGGCGGTGTGCTATGAAGCGGATCGTTATCTGCTGTGACGGCACCTGGAACACGCCGGACGAGGAGAGCCACGGACAATCCTGTCAGACCAATGTGGCGAAGATGGCGGCGCTGATCGCGCCTGCCGACGAGAAAGGCATAACCCAAGTTACATATTATCACGATGGCGTCGGCACGGACAATTTCGGCGACAAGGTCGCGGGCGGCGCTTTCGGTGTGGGCCTGTCGGAGAACATCGGAGAGGCCTATCGATTCCTCGCGTCGAATTACCTGCCGGAAGACGAGATCTGGCTTTTCGGATTCAGTCGCGGGGCCTATACGGCGCGAAGCATTATCGGGCTGATCCGCAACAGCGGTCTGCTGAAAAAATGTCACCTGGACCGCTTCTCTTCAGCCTACCAACTCTACCGCGACCGTTCGAAGGACACGGACCCCAATTCCGACGTTGCTCTGAATTTTAAGAACAGCTTCAGCTATATCCCGGATATCCATTTTCTGGGTGTCTGGGATACAATCGGCAGTCTCGGCGTTCCGGATTATGTGATCTCCCGCTTTTTGGGGCACACCTGGGATTTTCACGATGTGACCCTTAGCTCGACGGTGAAGCATGCGTTTCACGCCCTGGCCATCGATGAGCGGCGCGCGGACTTCAAGCCCTGCCTCTGGGATGGACCCAACACGGACGATCGACGGCAGGTCTGGTTTCCCGGGGCGCACTCGGATGTCGGCGGCGGCTATCCGGAGACGGGGCTCTCCGATTGCGCCCTTACCTGGATGATGACGAAGGCGGCGGGTTGCGGGCTCGCGCTCGACTGCGCCAACGTCGACGTTGCCCCGGATTTCCACGCCGACATCCACGACTCGAAGACAGGCTTTTTCCATCTGCGTCCGGCGTATGTGCGCCCCGTCGAGCCGGAAGTCGTCAGTCGTTCTGCAGTACAAAAGAAAAGCGCTGTGGTGTCCGGCTACAACCCGAGCAACTGGCCGCCTAGTTTTCAGGAAGAGGTCTGCAAGCCAGCCTGTGCCTGTTCCAAGCCGGGGAAGACTGGAGAGTCAACCATTCCCTCTTGATGAATTGCTGCGGATGAACTGTCAAGAGTGCAGGCCTGACCTTTAGCAGGCTCTTGAAAAACTATTTTTCGCGTCATTGCGCTTGTCCCGAGGTAGTCGTCGGGGAACGAAGTGAAGCAATCCCCGTATTCGAGCAATCAATAGGTTAGAGATTGCCACGTCGCTGACGCTCCTCCCCGCTACAGCATCGGGACAGGCGCAATGACACAACATTGAAGAGTTTATCAACAGCCTGCTAGATCTCGCAAGGCTCTTGATAAATATAAATAATATTTCAGGCTAGGATTAGGGAATTCATTGTTAACAGAAGGGCCATTCTTATTGTTGGTGGTAGCGGCATTGTTTATGGCGCACTCCTTATTTTTTCAGAAATTAGGAGACGAATCAAAATGAAGGCCTGATCCCTTGGTCTTTCGAAAGGAGATTAAAGTGAAACATCATATGAAAAGGTTGTTTCTATATCTCATCCTCATCGGGACGATTTTCAGTTCGACTATTTCAATTTCGACGGCTTCCAGTTCCCTGCCTGACGCCCAGGAAATCGTAGCAAGATACCTTGAGGCGATCGGAGGGGTTAAAGCCTGCCAAGTTGTAGAGAATTCAAAAGCGAGGGCTCTTTTACAAACAACTGGAGGAAGATATTACGTAACGATCATAGCCGATATTTTCGATGATAATTCAGGTAAGCATTACTCATTGGCCAAAGCTTATGCGGGAGTTCAGGTGGCTCCGTTCGATCAAGAGCAGGATGCCAACACCCCGGCGGATATCATTGCCCAGGTAACCCCAGCCTTACAGGTAGAAGAAGGAACGGATGGTACTGTTGTATGGGAACTAACCGACAGCACCAGCGCCAATATCAAAGACGGAGAAGAACGAGCGAGTCGGTTGCGCCGCTATAACCCCTTGAGAGTCCTAATGAACTGGCAGTATTCTTTCAAGAATATCCAGACCGCTGGCGTCGAGGATGTAAAAGGGAAAACCTGTTACAAAGTCCTTTTGACACCTCTGGAAGGAACGGATGTCATCTGGTTCTTCCGAAAAGATACGGGCCTTCTGGAGAAAACCGTTGAAGAGATACAGCCAACAGCAGGAGAAAAAATCGAGACGGAAACATATTTTAGTGATTATAGCAAGATTGGCGATATTCTGATTGCTCGAAAAAGTACAGTTTTCGAAAACGGCCAGAAAAAGTATGACATCGTTCTTGATTCCATCGAATTCAATGTGGCCATGCCTGCCAATGTATTCGACCTGCCGCTAAAAGTAAAAGAACTCATCGAGAAAAAGAAAGCGCAGGCCGCGCGGGCTCACAATTATGCTCAGAAAGGGCCTTTTGGTGTTTCCCGGTGGAATGGGGATGGCATCGTATTCTATCCAACCATTATGGAAAAAGAAACTCGCAAGTGGCCGGTCATTGCCTTCGCCAATGACGCGTCCGGTGACAGCCCCACGCCGTTTTTGCAAGCCCTGTCCAGTTGGGGCTTTATCGTGGTCGGTTCTAGACAACCCAGACGTCAAGACGGGCTTCCGTCTATATTGCGAATGGCAAAAGAGAAAGGCAGTCTTTTCTATGAGAAGGTTGAGACGGACGAGATCGGCTTGGCGGGTCTTTCTGACGGTGGCGCCGCCACCATGATAGCGGCCCAGGGTAATAACCAGATTAAAGCCTCGGTTCTGATTGCGACGACGCCTGTGCCGACGGATAAGATAAAGACGGCCCTTCTCTTTTTGGCTGGTGGCCGTGACACGATCAACCCGCCTGACTTCATCCACAATATCAGTTATTCTGAAGCTGCGGGGTTGGCTTTTTTTGCGGTCCATAAAGAAAGTGCTCATGGGACCTTCTATCCTGATGGCGGCCCTTTTCTGGAACCGACAATCGCCTTCTTTCGCTGGAAACTTCTTAATGATAAAACCGCAGGCCGTTGGTTTGAGGGCCAAGACTGCATTTTATGCCAGGATAAAGAATGGAACTATGAGAAAAAACAGGAAAGACTAATAACTAATAAGAATAAGAAGAAGAGTAATAAATAAGGATCAGGCCTACACTTTTGCTGAGCGACATCCGGGACGTTGATTGACAACGTTAACTTGCTTTTCTTTCCAGAAGACCTAAGTCTTCTGGAAAGAAAAGCGCTGCGGGGGTCGACTACAACCCGAGCAACTGGCCGCCGAGTTTTTAGGAAGAGAGCTTTGCACCGGCCTGCGCGTGTTCCAAGCCGTGAGTGAGACATACGTGCTCGGGTTCCGGATGTCGGGTGCGTAATCGGTATTGACATTGGTATGAATAATGTTCATACTTTTATCAAGAAAGATACCGATCTGTGGAGGTGATGTATGCCGGGTGTAAAGGCGGCCATTTCGCTGGATGAAGATCTGCTGGTCAAAGTCGATCGATTAGCCGGCGATCTGCATGTGTCCCGCAGCAGGGTTTTTACCCTCGCCATGGAAAACTTTTTAAAAAAGCAGGAAAATCAACTTCTGCTTGAACGACTGAACGAGGCATACGAGGCGGGTCCTGCAACCGAGCAGGAGAAGCGGTTCGCGAAGGCCAGGCGCGCCAAGCACGCCAGGGTCATCGGTAAAGAATCATGGTGAGGCAGGGGGAAATCTACTGGATCGATCTTTACGACCCCGAAGGCTCGGAACCTAGGTATCGCCATCCGCACATCGTCATTCAGAACAATGTCTACAACGCCAGTCGCATCGATACAGTTGTCGTGTGCGCCCTCACGTCGAACCTCGACCGTGCCAAGGCGCCCGGCAATGTCCTGCTGAACAAAGGCGAGGCCCATCTCCCCAAGAAAAGCGTGGTCAATATCTCCCAGATCTTCACTGTCAACAAGTCCGACCTGGTCGACAAGATCGGCAACGTGTCTGAAAAGAGGATGGCAGAGGTCCTTGAAGGAATCAGGTTGATTACGGAACCTCGGGAAGTATGAATTCTTTAGCGAGCGCATTTCCCGCTGCTTGCGGCGGGGTAAGCGAGCGAATCAGGACAAATCATCTACCTTGGGAATCGGAGATTCGCCGGAGGTTGCTCCGGTGAGTCTTCAATACGTGTGCCTTCCCGTCCGCAGCGCAATCCCCGCCTACGCGAGGACAGGCAACGCAAATGAGCCGTTTGTAAAGCCAGCGGCTTTTTCCGGGAAGGAATTTTTCATGAGATCATTGCGCCTCCCGTACGGGAATGCGCTGCCGGTCAACAGCCAGCGAGGAAGGGGAGGGGATCTTTCTTCCGATACGCCATTGCCTTGCATGTCGCGATGAGATCCCCGTTCTGGTTTCGCACCGCGATGTCGTAGTGGCTGATCCGCGCGGAGCGAGTCACTTCGTTGGCCTCGGCCTGAAGCATATCGCCGCGCGTGGCGGCTTTCAGATACTGCACGCTCACGCCGAGGGCCAGTGACACGATGCCGTGGGAGTTACAGGCGACCTCGAAGGCCTCGTCGATCAATGAGTAAATGGCTCCGCCGTGAGCCATCCCGAAGATGTTTTCGATGGCTTCGGTATAGGCCATCCGTACCAGGGCATATCCTGTTTTGATCTCCGCCAGTTCCAGACCGAGCATCTTTGCATACGGCTCATCGGCCACTTTTTGCCGAATCGCTTCAAAGACTTTTTCCATGGTTGCTCCCCCGTGTGTTTTAATGCCCCGGCGCCTCGACAGATTAAGGCGGAGAAATGCGGACGGCTGCGGGTCGTTTTTCTTCCTATCAGAAATCGTCTCAAAGGGGAATGAAAAGATGTAAAAAGGGTTGACAAGAATCGTTCACGAAGGTTAGTGGATAGGAAAGCAAAGGCGGAGTGGCGCAGTGTCCATATCACAATCCGGTTGAGGTCGAGATGAAAAAGAAGAGACTCATCATCGTCGTCTTTCTTGTGCTGCTGGTTGGTGTCGGCGCGCTGGTTTACATGGGACAGCATCGTCATAAGGACGGGGAACTCTACTACTCGGGGACGATCGAGTCAACCGATTCCCAGTTGGCCTTTCAGGTGAGCGGCAGGGTGGCCGTGGTTCACGTCAAGGAAGGACAGGGGGTGGAGAAGGGGCAGCTGCTCGCGGAGCTCGATCCCGCCGTCTATCAGGCGCAGTTCGAGCAGGCCGGGGCGAACCTGGAGAAGGCCGGACGGAGCGAGGCCCAGCTCGAGGCCAATCTCGCCGTCCTCAAAAAGACATTGCCTGCCGATGTCATCCGCGCGGAAGCGGGCGTGGCCTCGGCGAAAGCCTCGCTCGACCAGGCCGACAAAGACCGCATTCGTTACCTGCAACTCTTCAAGGACGAGATCGTCGCGGAGAAAGACTGGGATGCGGTCCGCCTCCGGTATGATACGGAAGCCGCACGCATGCAGGAGGCTGCTGCAGCGCTCAATCAGGCGAAAAGCAGGCTCGGGCAGATAGACGCCCTTGAAAAGGAAATCGCCGCTGCCCGAGCGCAGGTTAAGTCGGCTGAGGCGACCCTCAAACAGGCCGAGATTCAGGTGCGCTACTGCCGGCTTTTGGCGCCTTACAAGGGGACCATCGTCAGTCGCAACGTGGAGCCCGGCGAGGTGATGACGCCCGCGCGTCAGGTCCTGACCCTCTCGGATCTGTCAACGGTGAAATTGAAGATCTTTGTCGGGGAGACGGAGATCGGCCGCGTCAAGACAGGCCAGGCAGTGGAGGTTCGGACGGATACCTTTCCGGACAAGCGTTACCGCGGCGCGGTTTCCTTTATTTCTCCTGAAGGGGAGTTCACGCCGAAGATCATCCAGACCCATAAAGAGCGGGTGAAACTGGTCTATCTCGTGGAGGTCCTGGTTCCCAACCCGGATCTCGAACTGAAATCGGGGATGCCGGCCGATGCCTGGTTACGCTGAGCCTTCCGAGACGATCTCCTCCGCGTCGGCCGCCGCGGATCACCCGATCCTTGTGGCCGAGGCGGTGTCGAAGCGCTTCGGCGATGTGCTGGCGGTCGATGCCCTGTCCCTGCAGGTGGGGCGCGGCGCCATCTTCGGTCTGCTCGGATCGGACGGCGCGGGCAAATCTACTTTCCTTCGTATGGCCGCCACCATGATCAAACCGTCGTCAGGACACATCCGCATCGACGGCTACGATGTCGTCAAGACGCGAAACCGGATCAAACCTCTCATCGGTTACATGCCCCAGCGCTTCGGACTCTATCAGGATCTCACCGTTTCGGAGAACATCAACTTCTTCATGGATATCTTCGGCATTACCGGCAGCGAGCGAAAGCGCCGCACCGAGCGATACCTGGGCTTTTCCAATCTGCTGCCCTTTCTGGACCGGCTGGCAGGGAATCTCTCCGGCGGGATGAAGCAGAAGCTCGGGCTGGCCTGTGTCCTGGTGCATCAGCCGGCCCTCCTCATCCTGGACGAGCCCACCAACGGCGTCGATCCCGTCTCCCGTCAGGAGTTCTGGGAAATGCTCAAGGATATGCGGCGCGAGGGGATGAGTATCGTGGTGTCGACCGCCTATCTCGATGAAGGGGAGCACTGCGATCGGGTGGGGATCATGCACTGCGGACGACTTCTGGTAGCCGCCACGCCGTCAGAGTTGCGGGCGACAGCGCCGGATCTGGAGGAGGCGATGATCCGGCGGATCGAGGAGGTGGACAGGGGGCTTGTCGATGAGCGATTCGATCTCTGATGTCGTTGTCACCCGGGACCTGGTCAAAACCTTCGGGGACTTCACGGCAGTCGACCGCGTGTCGTTCTCGGTCCGTAAAGGTGAGATCTTCGGTTTTCTAGGTCCCAACGGATCGGGCAAGTCCACGACGATCCGGATGCTCTGCGGCCTGCTGACCCCGACATCGGGGTTCGGCCAGGTGGCTGGCTATGACATCTTCACCGAATCGGAGGCCATCAAGGCCACGATCGGTTACATGTCGCAGAAATTCTCCCTTTACGACGATCTGACGCCCTATGAAAACCTGCGCTTTTATCTCGGGATCTATAATGTCGATCCCGCCCAGTGGGAGGAGCGGATCAACTGGGGGTTGACGCTGACGCGGCTTCAGGCGGTTCGCAACCGGGTTACCCGCGACCTGCCGCCTGGCTGGCGACAGCGCCTGGCCCTGGGCTGTGCGCTGCTGCACCGGCCCGACATCCTTTTTCTTGACGAGCCAACCTCCGGCGTCGATCCGATCACCCGCCGCCACTTCTGGGATTTTATCCGCCGGCTCGCAGACGGCGGGATGACCATCTTTGTAACGACGCATTACATGGACGAGGCGCGCCACTGCGGTCGGATCGTCCTGATCAACGCGGGTCGGATCGTGTCAATCGGCCGGCCAGAGGATATTGCGCGGGAGACTTTTCCGGACAGGCCGGAGGCGACGTTGAATGAAGTGTTTATCAAGCTCATGACTGGGGCGGGCAGCTGAAAAACAATGAAACTGACCAACGTCAAAGCCGTAGCACGAAAAGAATACTACCATCTGATAAGGGATGTGCGGAGTCTTTTCCTCGCCTTCTTCATTCCGCTGTTTTTGATCTTCATCTTCGGTTATGCCCTGAGCCTCGATGTCAACAATATCCGCACGGTCGTACTCGACCACGACCGGACGGACTTGAGCCGGGATCTGACCCGTCAGCTCGACGCCTCAGAGTATTTCGACGTGATCGGTCAGGTCTCGAGCGAGCGCGATGTGACGGCGTACCTGGACGACGGCCGGGCCATGCTGGCGATCACGATCCCGCCGCGCTGGTCGCAGGACATGCGGGCCGACCGGGAGGCGCCGATCCAGGTGCTCTTCGACGGCAGCAACGCCAATTCCGCGGCCATTGCTCGCGCCTATGTGACGGCCTTTATGGAGGTATACAATCGCAAGGCGTTCATCCGGTTTGTCGAGCGTCAGGGGCTGGCGCCGGTCCGTCCGGCCATCGATGCGCGGATGCGGATCTGGTTCAACGAGGATCTGGAGAGCCGCAATCTCGTCGTGCCCGGCGAAATTGCCGTCATCATCATGATCGCGGGCGCCATGCTGACCTCTCTGGTCATTGCAAGGGAATTCGAGAACGGTACGATGGAGACGCTCCTGTCCCCTGCCGCTCACTGGTACGGAGCTCCTGGTCGGCAAGGCGATTCCCTATTTTTTCATCGGATTGATCGATACACTGGTTGCCGTGCTCATGGCACAGGGGCTCTTCGGAATTGTCATGAAATCGAGCTTCTGGTTGATGCTGCTCGGTTCGTCGCTCTACCTCCTGGTCGCCATCACCCTGGGTTTCTTTATTTCTATCGCAACAAAGTCCCAGCTGGTCGCCAATCAGATCGCCGTTCTGGTGACATATCTGCCATCGCTGCTCATCTCTGATTTCGTCTTTCCTGTGGAGGAAATGCCGAAGGTCTTGCAGGGCATCAGCAGTGTCGTACCGGCGACGTATTATATCCGGATTCTCAAGGGCGTCTTCATGCGGGGCGTGGGGTTCGACTACCTCTGGCAGAGTCTGGCCATGCTCACTGCCATGTTTCTCGTTTTGAGCCCTCTTGACGGTCAGGCTGCTCCGAAGGGAGGGGATGTAATGCTGAGCCGAACCCGCATTCGAGAGGTCATCCGTAAGGAATTCATCCAGCTCTTTCGCGACCGCCGGACCCGCCCGCTGTTGATTGTCGTGCCGTTCGTGCAGCTCCTGATTTTCGGCTACGTGCTCACGACCGATGTGCGTGATGTCCGGGTGGGGCTGTTGGACCAGGCGCGGACGCGAGAAAGCCGGCTCGTCTTTGACCGCTTCGATGCCACGCATACCTTCAACATCACGGCCATAGCTGCGTCGCCGCGGGACTTGGAGGAACAGCTGCTCAGAGGCAAGATCGATCTGGCCATCAAGATTCCCCCGGATTTTTCCAGCCGCATCCGCAAGGGCGACACGGCGAGTGTGCAGGTCATTGTGGACGGCTCGATGAGCAACATGGCCTCCACGCGGCTGGCATACGCCAGCGCAATTCTCGAGCGGCTCAATGCAGACTTGATGAGGGAACTGTACCCGGAGGAGCTGTCCTACGGCCGAATCGATGCGCGCATCCGGATGTGGTACAACCCCAACATCGAAAGCCGCTACTATTATGTTCCCGGAATCGTGGCCTTCGTCATCATGCTGATCTCGCTTTTGTTCACCTCGATGGCGATCGTCCGGGAGCGGGAATCGGGCACGATGGAACAGCTCATCGTGACGCCGCTCAAGCCCGCAGAGTTGATCCTGGGGAAGACCATCCCCTACGCGCTCATTTCGATGATCCAGCTGCCGATGGTGACGCTCTTCGCCATGTACTGGTTCGAGATCCCCCTGGTCGGCAGTGTGGCATTGCTCGTTTTCGCGGCGTGTCTGTTCTTGCTCAGCACGCTGGGGCGTCGGCCTTTTCATTTCGACGCTCTCCCGGACGCAGCAGCAGGCCATGATGACGACGTTTTTCTTTATCCTCCCCTTCTTCATGTTCAGCGGCATGGTCTTCCCGATCGAGAACATGCCCATGGCGCTGCGCTGGCTCGCGTATGTCAATCCCATGATGTATTTTCTGGAGATCATCCGGGGGATCTTTCTCAAGGGCGTGGGGCTGCGGGTGATGTGGCCGCAATACGCCGCGCTGGCGATCATGGGGATTGTCGTCTTTACGGCCGCCGTGAAGCGATTCCGCAAGCGTCTGGATTAATCCGTCTGACAGGTGCGGCGATAGCCCGTTCACAGGGCGCTTGATTTATGAAAGTGCGGGCTTTATAGTGCGCTTCGAGCGAGGGATAGACAGCGCGAATAAGAAAAGTGAACCGCATGAAAAAGTCGAGCGAAAAGAAGAAAAAAAGGTCGAATGAATTCAGCTCGTCAACCGAACAGATTCTGGAGAGCATTTCTGACGGGGTGTTCACGGTCAATCGAGATTGGGTGATTACATCCTTTAATCGAGCGGCTGAAAAGATTACGGGGGTTAAAAGAAAAGAGGCGATCGGTCGTTCCTGTGCGGAGGTTTTCCGTTCCAGCATGTGCGAGGCCGAGTGCGCCCTGAGGCGGACGCTCAAGACAGCTAAACCGATTATCGGTAAAACCGGATACATTGTCAATGCCGCGGGTTCCCGGGTTCCGATCAGTGTTTCCACGGCGGTCCTGCGCGACGGAGCCGGGACCATTGTCGGCGGCGCAGAGACGTTCCGGGATCTGAGCGAACTGGAGGCGCTGCGCCGTGAACTGGACGGACGGTTTCAGATAGGGGATTTGATCAGTCACAGCCCGGTCATGAGAAAGCTCTTCGAGGTGATTCCGGCGATATCGGCCAGCCCCAGTACGGTCCTGATTCTGGGCGAAACAGGAACAGGAAAAGAGCGGGTGGCGCGCACGATCCACTCTCAGAGCCGCCATGCCAATGGTCCTTTTGTGGCCGTCAACTGCGGTGCGCTTCCCGATACCCTTTTGGAATCGGAGTTGTTCGGATACAAGGCCGGGGCGTTTACCGGGGCGGTCAAGGACAAGCCGGGGCGCTTTGCCCTTGCCAGATCAGGGACGATCTTTCTCGATGAAATCGGAGAGGTCAGCCCGGCGCTTCAGGTCAGGCTTTTACGCGTTCTACAGGACCGGACGTTTGAACCACTCGGCTCGACGCGCTCCGAAAGAACCGATGCGCGTGTGATTGTTGCTACCAACAGGGATCTTGCGCAACTCGTTCAACGGGGTGACTTTCGCGAGGATCTCTACTACCGCATCAATGTGGTGCGGATTGAGTTGCCGCCGCTCAGGAAACGCAAAGAAGATATTCCCGTGCTGACCGAACAATTTATAGAACATTTCAATCGCATGCAACACAAGACGATCCGGGGGATTGCGCCGGAGGCCTTGTCGCTGCTCATGGCTCATGACTGGCCCGGCAACATCCGGGAACTTGAAAATGTCATTGAGCGCTCCTTTGTTCTCTGCAGCGGGGAGCATGGTAGAGATGGCGCATCTGCCTGAAGAGCTCAAGGGTAAGCAGGGCGGTTCGGAAATCGAATCCGGAATCCGTTCGGCGCGAGATCTTCTGGAGATTCGCACGATCCAGAAAGTTCTGCAAGGCACGGGCAATAATCCGGCTGAGGCCTCAACAAAGCTGGGGATTCACAAAAGTACATTCTACCGAAAAATCAAAAAACTCGGCATCCCGCTTCCTTCCTCCCGCAAAAAGACCTCAATGTAGTTGTCGCAAAATAGCGACTCATTTTCAGGACAAAGTCGCATTTCTGCGATTAACCAATGACCGGCATGTGTTGCACAATTCCGTATTTATATGTAAAAGCAACTAGTTAAAAAGCATCTCCGCGTGTTGTCGAAACGGCATGAATGCTGCAATAAGTTATGCCATCGCTCGTTATATGCATTCGGATGGGGGATGATGATTGCCACTTTTTCAATATGGAATAATAGGGTCGCACCGGTTTTCGATGTGGCCCGACAGCTGCTCATCGTTGAAGCGGATAGCGGGCATGAGATCAAAAAGACGCTTCACAGCCTTCCGGTTGATGGCATTGAAAAGGTCGATTGGCTCACTGCAGCAGGCATAGAGGTTTTTGTGTGCGGCGCGATTTCCCGCTTTCTCGAGGATATGCTCGAATCGCGGGGGATTCAGATCCTCCCCTTTATTGCGGGGGATACAGAAGAAATTGTGCGTTGCTGGCTTAAGGGGAATCTGACGGGTAATGTCGCTTATGCCATGCCGGGATGCCGGCGCCGCCGGTGTATGATCGGTTCAGGTCCCGAAAAAGAGCCCGCGTCCATGCATCGAAGAAGATGTTTTCATGCGGGTGCCGGGGTTACAAGAAGCACCAAGCAGTCATCAGGGATACGCTGACGGATTCTGACTCGGAAGAACGTCTGAAGCGCCAACTTCAGACGTCCACAGGCGTCGGTAAAGAAAGGACAAACGCGTCATGCAGCAATCGATTGTTTATCGCCCGATCGGCGTAATTCACAGCGAGCATACGATTCAGGAAAAGACACCTATTCAGCCGGTCTATGCCAGGGGCTGCATCGCACAGGCGGAAATTTATCCGGAATTTGCAGCAGGGCTTCAGGATCTGGAAGGGTTTTCGCACATCTACCTGATTTATCATTTGCATCAGATCCAGGGCGTCCGGCTCCATGTCAAGCCATTCCTGCAGGATGTCGAACGGGGCGTTTTTTCAACACGTGCGCCCTACCGTCCTAATCCCGTCGGTCTGAGCATTGTCGAGTTAAACGAGCGACGGGAGAATGTGCTTTACCTGGACTGCGTGGATATTCTGGATGGAACGCCGATTATCGATATCAAACCCTATAGCGGACGATTTGATTGTCACAAGGAAACCCGCAATGGCTGGTATGACGAGGTCGAAGAAGAAACCGCTCAGAGGCGCGGTCGACGCCGGTATGATCTGCCATGAGGATCAAATGTCTGCTGGAGCGCAAATGATGGTTGTTGCCGCGGCATCGGGAAAAATCAGATTGATCCGATCGCCTGCAACGAAAAAGCGCACAGTAAGGCGCAACTTATAAAAATGATGGATCAAGGAAAAAGGACAATGATTGTAAAGGCAACGGCCGCTGTTATGCGCGAGATCATAAAACCGATTGCAAGAAAAGGTTAGAAAAATGAATCAAAAGGAGACAACGATGAAAATTGCATTACCCTCTTATGAAAACCGAGTTGACGAACATTTTGGACACTGTGATCACTTTACGGTATTTACGATTGACGACCAGAAGAAAATAACGGAGGAAGAAAAAATCGCTTCTCCGGCAGGATGCGGTTGCAAGTCCAACATCGCCCAGATTCTTGCCGAGCGAGGTGTGAAACTTATGCTGGCCGGCAATATGGGCGCAGGCGCCGTCAATGTTCTTAATGGGCACGGGATTTCTGTCATACGCGGCTGCTCAGGCAACGTGAGAGCCGTTGCCGAAAATTGGCTCGCAGGCAGTTTGACAGACAGCGGGCTTAGTTGTTCGCAGCATGGCCACAGTTGCGATGAACATAAAGGCTGACGCTTCTTGAGGGCGATCCGCATGGTTCGTTGGTGAAAAGCGTCGAGGCCGGCGCTCAGGAGAAAAGGAAAAAATCATGAAAACACTCGTTCCGAAACGGATCTTTTTCACCAAAGGGGTCGGCAATCACAAGGAGGCGCTTCATTCTTTCGAACTGGCCCTGCGCGATGCGGGTATCGAGAAGTGCAATCTCGTGCAAGTCTCGAGCATCTTGCCGCCCGGCTGCAAGATCATTTCAAAGGCGCAGGGCATGAAGGAACTGCAAGCGGGGGCCATTACCTATTGTGTCATGAGTCGATGCTGCAGCAATGAACCTCGCCGGTTGATTGCCGCCTCCGTCGGATGTGCCATTCCTACGGATCGCAATACCTATGGATACATCAGCGAACACCATGCTTTCGGTGAAACCGAAAAGCAGGCGGGCGATCATGCTGAAGATCTTGCGGCTGCTATGCTCGCCTCGACACTCGGTATCGACTTTGACGTGGATGAGAGCTGGGATGATAAGAAAGAGATCTTCAAGATCAGCGGCAAGATCGTCAAAACAACCAACGCCACGCAATCGAGCGTTTTGAAAGGGCAGGGGTATACCACCGTGATCGCCGCGGCTGTTTTTATTATCTAGACGCTATTTCATTGTCGGAGCAGCAATCAGCAAGGGAGCATTGCAGGAATATGAATAAGGGAATGGAAAATGCGGAGCAGCCGGAGGACCTCAATCAGGAGGACCTTGTGCGTTTCATTATGGATTTGTTTCATCGTTCGATGGTTCACTATGGCCTTTGGTTCAACGAAGCCATTCATCAGTTTGGCATGGAACGCGCTCTGGATGCCATGAGAACGGCATCGGAACGCAGCTATAAGATACAGATTGAAAGACTGGCGCAGGTCTTTGGATTTGAACTGGAGAACGGGCTGCCCAAGGCCCTGCTGGCGATGCCGAAGGAAAAGTTGATTGATCTCACCAGAAGTGTCGGTGTAAACTGGCTGGCCAATGACGGCGTCTGGTTTCAATCGATTGAAATGTCGCGCGATCTCAATGATGCCAAGCGATGTAACGATTCATGCTGGGGTCGCTTTTCCCCCTTCGAGGCGGCGTCCATCAAAAACTTTCTCGGATTGCCCGAGCAGGCGGGACTGGAGGGATTAAAGAAGGCCTTGCGCTTCCGCATCTATGCGCGGGTCAACACCCAGTCCATTATCGATGAGCCGGACGGCAGTTTTGTCTTTCAAATGAATGAGTGCCGTGTCCAATCGGCGAGGAAAAGAAAGGGCCTGCAGGACTACCCCTGTAAAACCGGCGGGCTGGTAGAATACCGCGCATTTGCCGAATCGATCGACCGGCGGATTCGTTGCGAGTGTGTGGGATGTCCGCCTGATCCGCATCCAGACGAATGGGTTTGCGCCTGGCGCTTCAGTTATATCAATTCGTCGGAAGGAGACAAACGATGACATTCGTCTTGCAGAAACGTTTGGTGGAATATTTGAAATCTGAGGCACAGGCATTTTCTGTGGCCGATCTCAGAATCGGGCTGGGATACACTGCCGTGCGGCTCAATGAAGGTCACGGCGGCGTCGCCTGGACGCCGCCATCGGATTCCCAATCCTGCACCCATGTACCTCAGGCCGGAACGTTATCCGGTCGGTCGGCGGCGGATCTTCTCTCTCTGCTTGGCGATGAGGGTTCGTCACTGGGACGAGCCATCGGGCTGGCGACGGCGAACGCACTGCTGGCCGCATTGCCCAGACCGGCGTCCTCGAAAGAAGAGGTGATTGACAGTCTCGACATGACCCCCGAGGATAAGGTTGTGATGGTGGGTTATTTCGCGCCGATCATTTCTAAAATCCGAAAGATCGGTTGTGATCTCAAGATCGTTGAATTGAATCCGCATCGTGGGGAAACGATCAGCCCCGATGAAGGACGGACAGCTCTGTCGCATGCCAGCGTCGCGATTCTGACGGGGACGTCCCTGATCAATGGAACCTGCGACGATCTGCTGTCTTCTCTCGGAAAACCGAGAGCCGCCGTGCTGCTGGGGCCGTCATCGCCCTTTTGTCCGGAGGTCTTTTCCGGGACCGGGCTGACGCATATTGCCGGTTCGAGGGTTCGTGAGACGGACGCCATCCTGCGCATCGTTTCGGAAGGCGGCGGAACCATGATCATGAAAAAGCACCTCGATTTTGAAACGGTACGGGTTGCCTGAGGCGGAATAGACCTGGATCACTTTAATCGTGGGATCAATGAAGCGAAGGAGGCAGAGATGACACGTTGCAGGGATTGCGGTCACGAGGTTTCAGAACAGGCGATGGCCTGCCCGCATTGCGGCGCGCCCTTTCCGGCGCGTCCCCGTTGGGACGGTTGGGGGTTTGAGTACAGGTCCCGGGCGACCCTGTTAGGCCTGCCACTCCTCCACATTTCCTTCAAGTACCGTCCAAACCGGGTGCCGGTCGTTGCAAAGGGTATTGTTTCAATCGGTCAATTCGGCTGCGGCGTCATCAATATCTCTCAGTTCGGGATCGGCGTCATCGACGTGAGTCAGTTTGCCCTCGGCGTCTATGCCCTGGCGCAGTTCGGTGTCGGCTATTCCCTGATCGCGCAGTTCGGGCTCTTTCTGCATGAGGGACACGGCCAACTCATCCGGAATCTATTCGATCTTGTCGGAGCCGTTTTCGGATGATCGATGATACGCCAGATTCTATCCGGTATCCTCTAACACTTTTTATAGACGCTCCCAACCCAACTGCCCCGGACGCAGACTCATACGACTATTTTGCCCCCGAAGCCTCCAACGGCGCTGTCAGTGACTTCCATAGCGGAGACGCTGAAACTTGGGCCAGTTGTTTCGGGTCGAATAATTCATCCGGTATGGCAATATCGTTGATAACGTTTGTGATTCTGAAATCGGAATATGAATTTTTCTGCAGATCTTTCATCCGGATCAGAAGGGGCACAGTCGTTTTGTCGATACGAACGTATTCATTAAAAGACAGGGTCTTCCAAAGTCTCCCGGCGGGATCATAGTAATCCCGATGGAGAGGGAAAAAGGAAGCGGCCGCAATCCAGGTCGTGATCCGCGAATAAAAATTAACAAACGGATTCGATTGTTTCGCCATTCTTTCTTCCACTCTATATGCTTTAATCCCGTCATAGTTTGTGGTTTCTGTGAGTTCACATACCTGGGGCAGGGGGATCAAGCCGATATCGGCGTTCGTGAAACTGCTGTCGAGGAAAGCATCGTAGGGCTGTGTTTCCGCCGTGTTGACGTATTCTCGAACTCTTTGAAATCCTGCAAGATACGCCCACATCGTGATAACATTATTTTTCTCCACGTATAAGTAGGTGCTTCCGCTCCATTCGGCCGGTTCCCGGATCATTAAGATCATGCGTATGCCGTCGGGGAAATGCTTGAATGCCTGGTTGACAATGTATTCTCTCGTTTCTCTTTTTCCGTCAACGGTCGTGAGCACGACGCGGCGCAACGTAGGCCGCGCGGGTTCGAAGACGTCTTTCATGCTGCTCATGCAGACGGCGCCGGTCGGGGATGGAGCGCTTGCGACGCGCTCTTGGGACGCTCCAGATGCGGGTACGGCGAGCAACACAATGGCAATGACGGTTATAAACATCTCTTTCATGACATGTCTCCTTTCTGTCGTGCTTTGTGGATGAGGGCGCCATATCGAGCGCGCATTCCTTCGGCCTCTGTTACGTTTAAAAGAGGCGCCACAAAACGAAGGGCGGGGGGCCGGCAAGACGGGGTTATAAAACTGTCGCTGCGCGACGTTCACGATCCGCGCAAGCCATCGCCTCCTCTTTGCAGAGCGGAACGCCGATAATGGCGCCGGGGCCCAGAAGCTGCATGGGATTGACAATCAGTTCCCACTTGCAACGCGGACAGCGGCAATGGAGGTTATCAATGTCATCCCGATCATCGAGATACTTAAATAACCTGTCCGGCGTTGCGCTCGGAGGTCGTCCGATGATTTCGATCTCTCCCTTATGGTTGCATGCCAAGCATCTGATCTTTGTAATCAACATCTCTGAAACCTCCTTTCTGATTATTTTCCTCATGCCGATATCTCTCCAGGCATTTTCCCGTCTCTTGGTCCGCTATTGCGGCTGTATAATGCCGGCCGGAGATCAGGTAAACGCAAATGGTCTTCTGTCCGCAATTCAGGCATTCAGTCTCAGAAACCAGTTTCATAGGCCCCTCCTGAATTCTTCAGCAAGCGCATTCTCTATGCCGCGCCGCCGGGTAACCGAGCGAATCAGGACAAAACATTTTCCTTGGGGATCGGAGAGTCGCCGGAGCTTGCCCCGGGGAGTCTCCGAAATTTCATTTTGTCCGTGTTGAAAATAAATGAAAAGGCGCAGAAAGAACTATCGGGAAATTCCTGATAATGACCTCTCAATTCCTGATGCGATTTTCGGGATAAAGTAAAAAAGGGCGTTGGTGCATTTTTTTTATAGGCTTGCTCTCGGATCGCGTTATTGAATGCCTTGAGACGTTCAGACGTTAGACCTTGATTTTCAGATTCTGTGGTGATACTGAATTCTTCAGAGAGTGCTTCCCAGCTGTAAACCTCGGGGGAAGCGAGCGAATCAGGACAAAACATTTTCCTTGGGAACCGGAGATTCGCCGGAGCAATACTATGTCTGCCATCAAGATTCTACTTGCCGACGATCATGAGATACTGCGGGAAGGCCTCAGGCGGATGATTGCAAAGGAGGCCGATATGGAGGTTGTCGGCGAAGCGGAAAGCGGGCGAGCCGCCGTGGAGATGGCCCCAAAACTCGTTCCCGACGTGATCGTCATGGACATCACCATGCCCGACCTCAACGGGATGGATGCGACCCGTCAAATCCTTTCAAAGACGCCGGGCGTCAAGATCCTGGCGCTGTCCATGCATCAGGATCGCAAGTATGTCTTGGGAATGCTGGAGGCCGGTGCAACCGGCTATCTTCTCAAAGGCTGTAAATTCGAGGAACTTGTCGTAGCGATCCGATCCGTTGCGAGGAAGAACGTTTACTTGAGTCCCAAGATAGCTGACATGGTGCTCAACGGGTATCTCGGCAAAACGCCCAACAAAACAGCCGAGGCTGTTCTCAGCGATCGGGAGCGGGAAGTGCTTCAACTCCTCGCAGAAGGCTATTCCATCAAGGAGACGGCCTATAAGCTCGGCGTCAGCCCTAAAACAATCGAGACGCATCGATCGCACATCATGGAAAAACTTCAGATCAGCAATTCTTCCGAAATTGTAAAGTATGCACTTCGAGCGGGATTGATCACGCTGGATCTATAGGCAGTCTCTATCTCCGATGAGGCAAGCAAGATGCAGCGTCGGCACTTTCTATCGGGTAGGCTGCACCGTCGGAATGCTGATGGTAAAGGTCGCCCCTTCGTTGACCTTCGCTTCAGCCTTGATCGTTCCGCCGTGTCGCCTGACGATGCGATGAACAATGGCAAGTCCGACGCCGGTCCCTTCGAAGGCCGATCCGTGAAGTCGCTGAAATAACGTGAACAGCTTGTCATAGTCTTTCATATCGAATCCCACGCCGTTGTCCCGTATATAGACGACGCTGTGGTTTCCTTCCGCATGTCCGCCAACCTCGATGACGGGGTGTTGCCCGCATCCGGAAAACTTGGCGGCATTCGACAGAAGATTGTAAATGGCCTGTCGGATGAGATTGCGATCACCCTGCGCAGCAGGCAGATCTTTGACGGTCAAGCAAATTTTTTCTGAAGGATTCAGATCGCAGATCTCCCGCCAGGCATCAAAGACGATTTCCCTGAAATCGATCGGTGCAATCGCGAGTTCCGCTTTGTCCACGCGCGAAAGAGAAAGCAGATCTTCAATAAGCCGGTCCATCTGGTTGACGGTCTTTTGTATGGTTTCAATACGACCTTCGAGATCGGGTTCCATGCGGCCGCTATAGTCATCCGTCAGCATCTGAATATAGTTGTCCAGCATCCAGAGCGGACCGCGCAGATCGTGTGAAACAGAAGACGTAAACGCTTCCAGTTCTTCTGTGCGCTCTTTGACGCGTTGTTCCAGGGTGTCGTGCGCTCGCCGAAGCGCCTCTTCTGCTTGCTTTCTGGGGGTGATGTCTCTGAGAATGCCCTGGTAATAAAGCGCAACGCCTGATTCATCCCTTAGCAGCGCGGCCTCATCGTGGACCCACACCGTCCTCCCGTCGGGATGGAGAACACGGTATTCGGCGCTGAAGGTCCTCTCTTCCAACAGACTGCGACTCATTTCGTCGATGACTGACGCCCTGTCGGCCCGATGAATCCTGTTGATGAGCAGGTCGGGATTAGCCAAAAGTTCGGACGGCGGTATGCCGAGCGCGGACTCGCTCTGAGGACTTACATACAGATAGGAATATTTCATCGAGCGGTCCGATGGCCGGATTCTGTAAGTCACCGCGGGGATCTGCTCGACCAGCACTTTAAAGCTCCACTCCGCTTTTTCCCGCTCCTTGCGCTCCTTGACTTCCTTCATGGCCCTCTGCACTGCGGGAACGAACCGGCTCATCCTGTTTTTTAAAACATAATCGGTTGCACCGCTTGTCAGGATATCGATGGCTTTCTCTTCGCCGATCGCTCCTGTAACGAGAATAAAAGGAATGCCGGGACAAAGATCCTTTGCCATTTGCAGCGCCCGCATCCCGTTGAAGCCGGGAAGGTCATAATCGGAAAGAATAAGATCAGGGGCATAGCGAACGAGCGCTTCGCGGAAGGCATTGGCAGTTTCAACGCGCTTCGCGGAGAAGGCGAACCCCGCTGTCCTGAGATCGTCTTCCAGAAGTTCGGCATGGACGGGATTGTCTTCCAGAATCAGAATCTTGAGTTTCCGATCTGTTTCATCCGTTTGATTCAATGAACGCTCCATGTCTGCCTCAAGGTTTCAGGCCACCCAAGCCATCCGACAGATGCTTTAACTGTAGCGTGCGGAAGAATTTTTTTCTGTACGCCTCTCTCTGCGTCGATTGGTAGAAACGCCGACGTAATATTCTACCTGTTGATGCCAATGCTGCAAGAAATATTGTTTCACTGATTGAAGACTCACCGGAGCAAGCGCCGGCGAATCTCCGATTCCCAAGGTAGATACTTGGTTCTGATTCGCTCGCTTACCCCGGCGCAAGCAGCGGGGAATGCGCTTGCTGAAGAATTCAGATGATCAGCCGGCGCTTCTATGCCAGAGGCACCCCGCCATTGAGCGTCTCATATACCTGAACATATTTGTCTATCATTCTATCCAGACTGTATTTATCTCGAGTTTCTCTCATGATGCGCTGAATCTCGCGTTGCCTGATTTCCGGGCGTCTGCGGTGAAAGCGAACGCTTTTTTCGAGCCCGTACCACAGGCCGCCGGAATCGTAATTTGTAAAGAGAAAGCCGTTGCCCTGTCCGCCAGAGGATTCATCTTCCGGTAGAGACAATTCCCGGATTTTGTCGTGATAGCCCCCTGTGTCACGGTTGGTTGCCGTGGCGCCGAAAATGTTGCCGATCTGATCGATTTGACCGCAGGGTTCGTAGAGCGAGACGCCGAATACGTCGCTTGCCGCGGCATAGCCGAGCATCGCCAGACTCTCGTCAAAAGGTTGGAAAGCGATCTTCCCTCCGGAGGCGCAGGAGATTCTTCCCAATATCTCTTCATGGGTTTTATCGTGCCCGATCCCATTCCCGACGACGGCGATCTGAACGTCCCCATGTGCAATCACAAATTTGAGCGCGATGTCCTCTAGAATCTCCACACCCTTCTGCGCGGGATCGAGCCGGGACGGCCAGAAAAGCACAATGGCGTCCGGATCGGCCTGGAGCCCCATTCTTTGCTGAAACGCCAACCGATTGTCCCGTTTCGCTCGAAGGATATCTTCTTCGGGACCATACCGGCATAAAAGATGCGGGCAGTTTTCCGGATACATGCTCATGGACGGCGCGTTAATGATGGAAAGGGTCGAACCGTATTGATGTTTCGCTTTGACCTCCTGACGGATGCCGTGGGGAATGATGGAACGGTCCAGGAAATAGTCGTTCATAATCTCTCGCAGGAATTGTTCCCCGACAAAATTGATCAACGAGGCATTCTTGATGGCGGTTGCCTGACTGTCCAGATAGGCTCCCCCGTGATTCTGAGAGCGGTATAGATAGGATGAGAGTTGTCCCATATCGACTCCGGAATACATGTCAAGCGGGATATCCGCCGTGTGGACATTATGAATAGTATGAAGAACGGGACAGCCCCGCGATTTTGCATAGGCGGAAACGGCACCGCCCGCCATCCAGTCATGGGTGTGCAAAATCAGACGTCCCTCATACTGCGTACGAATCCCTTTGATGACGTGGTTAATCATCTGCCTTTGGAACTCGACGGCATTGAGCAGGGGATTGCCCGAATAGGGGCTCAGCAAATCGGCGAATATTGCGGAACTGATCAAATGAATCTTGTCAGGAGCGACTTTGTGGCATAACTCCTGCCATTGATTCTCGTCCAGACTGGATTCCCGTTGAAATCTCCTTTTGAGATTCAGCGTTGCCAGGTGGCAGTCTATGCCCCTTGCCGCCAGGCCTTCGCAAAGGGCGGTAATGACTTCCCCCAATCCACCGCTTTTCCCGGAAATGAACCGGGCAATCGTACCCATATCAGGCGGCAGCCGACCCGTTTCCGGGCTGACAAGAAGAACGGGCGTCTTGACGCGCTTCCTTGGTTTTCGAACGGTCATGTAAGGTTCCCCTGGGCGATAGCGATTACAACTATGCTGCGTCCTCCCGTGCAAAGCGATACGGCAGCATTTTCTGGTAAATTATTCCTAACGGACTGGGGGTGCTATCAGGAAATTCCCTATTGATGCCTCGAAATTCCCTATCGGCACCGCCACCCGAGCAATACAATGCAGAAGGCGGGGAGTCGATGCCTCCACTGGCAGCATATCGATGTGGTGCCTTGACCGAAAATATGAAATATGGGATAAGAATTGCCTTGGGTGTTGCCGAATCTGTTGACATGCCGGTTAGCTTATCCTTTGGTGCAACTTGCTCGTGCGCTCCAAAACGGGATTGCCTATCATGAGCCCTGATCGCCATACAGAAAATCGTGCAAACTTTACAGTCACGAGAGCTGTTTTTTTGGCATCATTCCTGGCCGTTCTCTTTGCGCTCAGCCGATTCAACTTTCCTCTTTTTCATGCCCTCGTTGACTGCCTGTCTGCAGTCATTGCTTGCAGTATCTTCGTTATCATCTGGAATGCACGTCGCCTCCTGGATAACGGTTATTTTTTATATGCAGGCATTGCCTTTCTCTTTATTGCCTTCTTTAAGATCATGCACTTGCTGGGCAACAAAGGGATGGGCATCTTTATCGGTTATGGCAATCTCGGCCCCACCTTCTATATTGCGGGCAGATATCTTCTTGGCATTTCCTTGATGATCGCCCCACTGTTCATTAGACGCAGGTTGAATACCGCGCCGATGTTTGCGGTCTATTCGGCTGTCGTTCTACTCGTCCTGCTGTCGATTTTCTATTGGCGAATCTTTCCGGTGTGCATTGTCGAGGGCGTGGGGCTGACACCGTTCAAAATCGTTAGCGACTATGTTGTCTGCGGCATGCTGACCGTTGCGATTTTTTTATTGTTCGTGAATCGTCGGTTGTTCGATCCCAAGGTGCTTCAACTCATTATCCTGTCGATCGCGCTATCCATTGTCGCGGGATTGACACTCAGCCATTACAAGGATCCGTTTGATACAACCAATGCCGTAGGTCATTTATTCCAGATTTTATCGTTCTTTCTGGCCTACCTTGCGTTTGTTGAGACCGGCATCTCCAAGCCGCAGACCATTTTTTACCGCCAGCTGAAACAGAGCGAGGCGGTCCTTGATGAGAAGGTTCAACAGCTGGACCGCATCAATCAAGATCTCCGGCAGGAGATTGCCGAACGCAAGCGCGCGGAGCAATTGCTGCAAGAAAGCGAACTTCGAGAGCGCCAGCGGGCCGAAGAATTGACCGTTATCCTCGATGCCGTGCCGATACCGGTGATTCTCGTCCACGATTCCGAATCCCGCCACATGACGGGCAACCGAGCCGCCGATGCGTTATTGAAACAGCCCAAGGGGTCCGAAACCTCCCTGTCTGCGCCGCCAGAGCTCAGGCCCCGGCATTTCAAGGCGATCAAGGACCAACGAGAATTGACGCTCGATGAATTGCCCGCCCAACGGGCGGCGAAGGGCGAGGAGGTAAGAGACTTCGAGCTTAGACTCATTTTTAACGACGGTACGATCAAAGATGTAGTGGGATATGGCACCCCTCTGAAGGACGATCAAGGCAAGGCTCGCGGCGCGGTTCATGCGCTGGTGGATATTACGGAACGCAAAAAGCTCGAGGAGGCGCTGCACCGAAGCGAGGCGAGGCAACGTCTGATATCGACGACAGCCGAAAGCCTGTTGGATGCCGACGACCCACAAGCCATTTTGCCGGATCTGTGCAAAAACGTTATGGCGTACCTCGGCTGTCAAGTTTTTTTCAATTTTATCGAAAGCAAGCAGTCAAAGAAGTTGCGACTTAACGCGTGGTTCGGCATCTCCGATGAAGAGAAAGCCTCGATCGAGTGGCTGGATTACGGGGCGGCCGTTTGCGGTACCGTGGCGCAGACCCGCCAGCGGATCATTGCGGAGGATATTCCTTGTATCAACGACGTTCGTACGGAATTGATCCAATCGTATGGCGTGCGGGCGTATTGCTGTCATCCGCTGATTGCGCAGAAGAACCTCATTGGCACGCTTTCCTTCGGGACGACAACGCGCGATCGCTTTACCGAGGATGAAGTGGAAGTCATGCGGATCGTGGCCGAGCGTGTTTCCGTGGCATTGTATCGCAAACAGATTCAGGAGGCCGTCTCTCAGGCCAAAAGGGAATGGGAGAAAACGTTCGACGCCGTGCCTGATCTGATCGCCATACTGGATAAAAATCATACCATTTTGCGCGCCAACCGGGCCATGGCCGAGCGACTCAATCTGCATCCGGCGCAGTGCATCGGAAAAGACTGCCACAGGTTGATACACGGCCTTGATCGGCCTCCGGATTTCTGTCCCCACGCAGAGGCGCTTAAAGACAAACGGCAGCATGTCGCCGAGGTGTATGAACCCTCCCTGGAGAGTTATTTCCTGGTGAGTTCGACGCCGCTCTTCAGCGACGACGAAGGTGCGCCCATCGGTTCCGTCCACGTCGCCCGTGATATCACCAGAGCGAAGCAGACCGAAACAGCTCTGAGGGAGCAAACCACCGCACTGGAGGCGGCCAACCGGGAACTGGAGAGTTTCAGTTATTCTGTATCCCACGATCTGCGGGCGCCGCTGCGGTCGATCAACGGTTTTTCAAGCATTCTGCTCAGGGATCTGAGTGCAACGCTAGATGGCGAATCCAGGCGAAAGTTGAGCGTCATCCATGAAAATGCTCAAAAGATGGATCAGCTCATTGACAATCTCCTCAACCTTGCCCGCTTGGGGCAACAAGCCGTCAGTCCGGTCCGGCTTGACATGACAAGACTCTTCAGCGAGGCATGGGAAGAACTTCATGAATCCGCTTCCGCCACAAACGTCTCGCTTCGATTGGGTGAACTGCATGACATCCGCGGTGACAGAGCATTGATCAAACAGGTTGTCCTGAACCTTCTTTCCAACGCCCTGAAATACTCCCGCGACCGCAACCCCGCCGTCATCGAAATCTGGTCTGCCAAGGACGACAACGCCGTTGCATTCAACGTGAAAGACAACGGCGTCGGATTTGACATGACGCGCTATGACAAACTCTTCGGGGTCTTCCGCCGTCTTCACAGTCAGACTGAATTCGAAGGAACGGGCGTCGGTCTGGCTATCGCACAACGCATTATCCATAAACACGGCGGGCGGATCTGGGCCGAAGGCGAAGTGGGCGTCGGTGCGACCTTTCATTTTTCTCTTCCGCTTTAATTCTGTTTCACTCTCTCTTGTTTTCCACACGTCTTGAGCATTGCCTGCCTTCCGAAAAGAAGAACTTGGCGATATCCATTCAATGCCTATCAGGTTTTTCGAGGGTTCAATAAGGAATTTCCCGATAGTAGAGGCTATGGCTTAGTGTTAGTAAACAAAGCATATAAGATCAGAAAGGAGGTACAATCTGTCTACCGGTCTTCGCATGGCGATGAACACATCAAGTCACAGGGCATTCGAAAGGAGAAGAACATGAAGAAGATATTTCTGTGGGTGCTGCTTTTTGCAGGTATCGTTATTCTGTGCGGGCCGATCGCGGCTAAAGCAGAGAAAATGGAGACCCTCATGGGGTCCATTCAGGGGTTCGAGTGCGTTATGCAAAACAAGGTATGCCCCATCGGACACGAGAGTGAGGAGGCTGCCGCCGAGCAAACATTCGTCCTGCTCGTCAATGCCAAAAACGGCGACTATTATGTCATTCCAAATGTCAAAGAAGGGGTGCTTGCCCGGCTGATCAATTCGGATGTCAAAGTCGTCGGGTATGTAGACAAAAAACGAAACTCCATATGGGCTGAAGAGATTTACATGGGATCGAAGCTGGTCTGGCACAGTAAAATGTATCAGGGACATAATAAAAAATAACCTGTGCGCAAATGAAATCGCGTAAAAAGGAGAATCACCATGCATGACCGTAGGTTGTCTATAGCAGCAAGCATGTTGCTGGCGTCCGCCGTATGGATCATGGTTGGCTGCGCTCACAAGGCGGTTGTAAGCGAAACAACAACTGAACCGGCTGTTATTGCGGAACAGAAAGAGGTAGCGGAGACGGATGCGGAGAAAGAGACCAAGGACCGGGCGCTGCGAGAGGCGGACATCCGTGAACAGGAAAGATTGAGAGCGGAAAGAGAACAAGCGCAAAGAGAGCAGGCGCTGAAAGATCGAGCGGCGGCCGAGGCGGCCGCGATGGCGAAGCTGGCCTACATATATTTTGACTTTGACAAGAGCGAGTTAACGGAGGCCTCTCGCGCGATTTTAAAGCAGCTTGCCGATAAATTTGAATCGACTCCGAATATGGCGCTCTCGATCGAAGGCAACTGCGACGAGCGCGGGACGGTCGAGTACAACTTGGCGCTTGGACAGAGACGGGCCGATGCTGCCAAAGCCTATTTGATCAGTTTAGGCGTCGATCAAGGCAGAATCTCCACAATCAGCTATGGCAAGGAAAAACCAATCGATCCGGGGCATACGGAAGAGGCTTGGGCCAAGAACCGCAACGATCATTTTGTCATTTCTGCCAGGAAATAAATGGGCGAGTAGGCGCAACAAGCTCAACCATCACCAAGAGACTGTGTCGGAGATCTCATGCGCCCCTTTTCGGGTAGAGGGATCTCCGGCCTTGTCTCTTTTTATCTTGCCTTTCGACGGGGTTGCTATTTCCGGCATCTCGTTTTGTCGCATGACTCTATTTGATAAATCGATCAGTTTCGGCTAGACTGGCTCCGAATCGGCGCAATGGTTTTGATTGTGCGGTATCTCTTTTATCCGGTCGGCGAAGGTTTGCCGATATCTGATGCGGCATGGATTACAGCAGAAAGACAAAAGCGGAACTCCTTCGCGAAATAGCCACTCTGCGCAGCGAATTGTCGAGGGTCAAGCCACCGTCCGAAGTCCGACAATTCGACGAAGCGATTTATAAGAGTCTCGGCAGCGACTCCCAGGCAAACTTCTATGTTATCCAGGACGGCAAGTTCGTCTTCGTGAGCCGTCATGCGTCGACCCACGGGGGCTACAGGCGCGGTGCGGTGTCTCTGGATTTTGTTCATCCGGACGATCGAGAGAAAGTGCGGCAGAGCGCTATCAGCATGCTGAAAGGCAAGCGATCGTCTTCCTATGAAGTCAGGACCATTTCAAAAAACGGGGAGATCCGGTGGTTTGCCGAATCCGTGACGCCGATTCTGTTCAAGGGCAGACGGGCCGCGCTCGGTACGTCTATGGACATCACCGAACTGGTGGCTGCCCGCAACCGCCTCGTAGAGCTTGAGGCCCTCGAGGCGTCCATCCTGGATGCCTTCCCCCACGCCGTCATCGGATTGAGAAATCGTCGCATCGTATTTGCCAATGACGGTGTTGAGACCGTTTTCGGGTGGAAGCCCAAGGAAGTGATCGGAAAGAACACGCGCCTCTTGTATCCCTCCGAAAAGGCCTATGAAGACATCGCCCATATTCTCTATGACACGCTCGAGCGCCAGAGAACCTTCAAGGCCCCCTTCACCTGTCGGCGCAAGGACGGCTCCGATGTGGCGTGCATGATCAGCGCCTCGCGAATCGGCGAAAGTCTCCGCGACCGCCGCATCGTGATCACCTACGAGGATATTACCGACCGAAGAAAAGCGGAAGAGGCCTATGAAACAATGGCGAACCACTCTCAGCTGGGGGTTTGCGTTCTTCAGGGCGGGCAATTCCTCTTTGTGAATCAGAATGTGGCGACGATGCTCGGTTACAGCAAGGAGGAACTCCTCCGGATGGATATTGCGGAGATGATTTATCCCGAGGATCGCAAAGCCGCTGAACGGATGGGCTGGGAGATGCTCATGGGGCAGCGGACGGCGCCTTTCGAATTCAGGCTTTTGACCAGAACCGGGCAGATCCGCTGGGTCATGGAAATGTTGACCTATATCCCCTACGGTGGCGCCCGGGCCGTGCTATGCAACTTTATGGACATCACCGAGCAGGTGGAGTTTCGCTATAAGATGGCCGTCATGAAAGCCTTCGAGACCTCCCTGCTGAAATCGATCCCCCATGCCGTCATTGGCCTGCGCAATCGCAAGATCGTCTTTGCCAATGAGGGTGTCCGGAGCGTTTTTAACTGGGATCCCGACGATCTGATCGGCATGACATTGGGGTGTTTTTGCCGTAGCGCACGCGACGAGGAAACGCTTTCTGAACGGCTTTTGGCAGCGCTGGAAGCCCATCCAACCTTTACCACGGAATTTCCCTGTCGTCGCAGGGACGGCACAGCGATCGATTGCATGATTCGCGCCGCCCGAATGGGGCGGACCGTCAAGGACAGAGGAATCGTGATCACCTATGAGGACATCACGGCACGCAAGCGCGCGGAACTGGAGCTGGAACGGTCCCACGAACAGCTTCGACAGCTGTCGGCTCATCTGGAATCGGTGCGAGAAAAGGAAAGGACGCACATTGCGCGCGAACTGCACGATGAACTGGGTCAGCTCCTGACGGCACTCAACACCGATCTGATCCTGCTCAATCAGCAGTTGTCCAAGAGACACGATCCGATGCTGGAAAAAACACAGTCCATGGGGAAGCTGGTCGATATGCTGATGGATTCCGTCAAGCGCATTTATACAGATCTCCGGCCCAGCATGCTGGATCACCTTGGAATTGCCGCCGCTATCGGATGGCAGGCCGAGGAGTTTCAGCGCCGGACGGGGATTGCCTGCCGGGTCGCTATTTCACCTGAAGACATTGCACTTAATGCAGAGCTTTCGACAGCGATTTTTCGGATATTCCAGGAGACCCTGACCAATGTTGTGAAACACGCGGCAGCCTCCAAAGTTTCGGTTCGTCTTCGGGCCTCCGGCAACCAGCTGACCCTTGCTGTGCGTGACGACGGCAGGGGGATTACCGAAGCGCAGATGGCAAAGCCCAGGTCGTTCGGACTGCTGGGAATCCAGGAGCGGGCCTATCATCTCGGAGGCAAGGTGAAGATATCGGGCGCTGCCGAGCGGGGGACCATCGTCCACGTGACGATCCCGCTCAGAGGGGACCGCAGCAAGCTTCGAAGATTCCGTAAGGAACAACAGCGGCATGAATCCGGTGACGAGCGTATTCCCCGCAGTGCTTCATAAGGAATACCGTCGTTGCCGTCCGGTGACAGGAGGAAAGGGATGAAAAAGATTAAGATTTTGATTGCCGATGATCACCCGATTGTCCGGGAGGGTTACAAGAAGATCTTATCCGATACAACGGATATGGTCGTTGCGGACGAGGCCGAAAACGGGCAGGAGGTCATGGACTGCATCAGAAAAAAGCAATACGATCTGATTCTCCTCGATATCTCGATGCCAGGCCGAAGCGGTCTGGAGACCTTGAAGGATCTCAAAGGGGAAAAACCGAAGCTGCCCGTGCTCATCCTCAGCATCTATCCGGAGGAACAATATGCCGTCCGGGCCTTCCGGGCTGGCGCTTCCGGTTATCTGACGAAGGCCAGCGCGCCCCACGAACTGATCTCAGCCATCCGCAAGATCTCCCAAGGAGGACGCTACATCTCCCCCTCCATGGCCGAAAAGTTGACCTATTACCTCGATCTGGATGCCGCCAAGCCGCTACATGAATCCCTTTCGGATCGTGAGTATCAGGTCCTGTTGATGATCGCGTCCGGCAAGACTGTCGGCGAAATCGCCGAAGAGTTGTGCCTGAGCGTCAAAACGATCAGCACCTACCGCACCCACATCATCGAGAAGATGAAATTAAAGAACAACGCAGAGATGACGCTTTACGCGATTCAAAACAAGTTAATCGGCTGAGGGGTCGCGTATCGCGGGATGGGCTTTTACCTTATGGATTTCTATTTGATTTTATTTGACTAATGACGAGGAATCCTTTATGCCTTTCGGTAAACGGGCGGTTTGACTCGCCTAATTGAGCGTCGTGATTTGCTCAGTCCAAGAGAGGAGAGAGACGCCATGGGACGGGAGAGAAGGAATCGAACGCGGGTTCCCATTCAATTTGATGTGACAGTGTCTTTGCGACGTCGGAAGATAAAGGTTCAAACGCTGAATATCAGTCTGACGGGGATCTTGTGCAGTCCGGATCCTTTATTTAAGCAGGACGACGTTTGCAAGGTAACGATCGATCTGGGTGCCGAACTTCAGATTGTCATGGCGGGCAAGGTGATTCGTTGTGATGATCGAGAAGTTGCGATCGCCTTCACGTCGCTGACCGAAGAGAGCTTCTTCCACCTCAAGAGGCTGGTTCAGTATAATTACGGGGATGCCGACTCTATCGACGCAGAGCTGAAAAAACCGGTCTTCAGCAGTTAAGCGATCGGGTGATTGCTGATCGGAAAAGGCATAACCGGAAGAGGCCGGGGGGAACGGCGCTGCTTCCGGTTATGCGCTGACAAGTCGTGTTATGAACCTACGGTCTCGGTTCACAGGGGCCGTGCCCCATCCCGGGCCTCGGGCCGCCCGGGCCACCCGGGCCAAAATCTTCGTGAGCCAAGAAGGCCTTGAACTTGATCTGCTGTTCCGGGGTTAGAATCTTGAGAGCCTCCAGAAAATGGGCGGTTCTCTTGTCTTCCATCTGGTCTCTCAGCGCCCTGATCTCTTTCTGAACAGCGTTGATCTTGGCCGGATCGGGATTTTTTTCCAGCCAAAGCAGTTTGAGGTCTCCTCTCAGGCTGAAGAGCTTGTCATGAAGGGGCTTGACATCCTTGAAGTGCGCAATTCGGAGTTCCTCCATCTTCGTCAACTGATCTGCCGTCAGATTCAGATCGGGGGGCAGGCATTTGCGGGCGGCCATCGACTCACATCCGGTGCTGCGCATGCTCTTGTGTCCTCTCCCGGTTGCCGCGAAGGACGGCCAGGCCGCTGCTACGATCAATAGGCCCACGGCCATGACAGTCAATATCTTTTTCATCTTTTCTCCTCCTTCCGAATATTTCCTTTGAACCTTGAATGAGCAAGACACATGCCAATGCCCATCTACATCTGACGGGCTGTTGGACAGGTCTTCAGTTTTTTGTCATTGCGAGTTGCAAATGCGACGTGGCAATCTCTAACATGTTGATTATTCAAAGCCGGAGATTGCTTTGCTGTGCTCGCAATGACTTTTTAACGATCTGCGAAATCTCTTGTGTAGCGATGGTGCGTTTCAAGAAAGATAAAAATGTGGGCATTAACTATCCAGGTGTGCTATGAAAATCGTATTGTTAGTATCCATATCAGCATCAACGGCTGATGTAAAACGACAAGACGAAGGGTGAACATGAGGGAAGGGCGACGGAACGCATCAAAGAGAGGCCTTGGACGGATTGCGGGGTTTTGGACGATCTTTCCCGCCTGGCTGATTCTCGGATCGGCCGCATTGCTGATCCCGCTCTTTATCTTCCTGACCTGGCAGGGGATTGCGATGCAGCGGGATCTAACATCCCGGTTGCTGCTCGAAAAGGGCGATGCCCTGATCCGTTCGGTCGAGGCGGGTATTCGGACCGGGGTGGGATTTAGCTGGGGCGATTTCCAGATCCAGAAATTCCTTATCGAAACGGCGCAGCAGCCGGGGATCGATTATCTCGTTATCACCGATCCCCGCGGCAGGATTGTTGCGGATAGCGATCCCTCCCAGGTAGGAGAATTCTATCAGGTCGTCGGGGGACCGCTTCCGTCCGGACGAATCGTCTGGCGCCGGGTGGCGAATCAGGGTGGCGCGGATACCCTGGAAGTCTATCGCTACTTGCATTTCCCGGATCGGCAGCAGGATGCGTGGATCGTCTATGTCGGTCTGGATATGGGCCCCTTTCTGGCGGTGTACGAGCAGAACAAGGTCCGCTTCGCGCTCACGGCCCTGATCGTTTTGTTGATTGGTTTTGCCGGTATTCTCACCCTGAGCCTGGCTCAGAACTACCGCGCGGCGCGTTCCTCACTCACAAAGATCAAGATATTTTCCGATACCCTCATCGACCATCTGCCGCTGGGGTTGATCGGTATCGATCAGGAGGGGCAGATCAGTTTTTTCAACAGGGTCGCGGCGGAACTGCTCGGGTGCGCCGCTCCGTCGGCACTCGGTCGGCCTGCTGATCGGTTTCTGCCAGCGTCCTTGAACGATATCTTGGAAAAGCTCCGAGGCGGACAGGGGATCGTCCAGCTTCAAACAGAAGAGGGGGGGCCGAACGCCGCACAACGCCCCCTGGACATTCTTGGGACCGTTTGGAAGGATGACGACGGTGCGCAGCAGGGCAGCATCCTGCTCATCCGCGACATGACGGAGTTGAGAAGCCTGCAACGTCAGATCGAGCGTGGACGGAGGTTGGCGGCGATCGGCAGTCTGGCGGCGGGGGTGGCGCACGAGATCCGAAATCCGTTGAGCTCTATCAAGGGCTTTGCGACCTATTTTCGTGAGCGATACCGCGACAACCCGGAAGACTTGGCCAATGCGGAGATCATGATCCATGAGGTAGAACGGCTCAATCGCGTCGTCGGCCAGCTTCTGGAGTTCTCCCGTCCCCTGGAGCTTGTCAAAAGGAAGACAGCGATCGGCCCGCTGATCGCGCACTGTCTGAAACTGGTCGAAGGCAGGGCAGGCGAGAGGGGGGTTCATATTGATGTCGCGGTAGCGTCCGGGACGCCTGAAGTCTTCGTCGATCCGGACCGGATCCATCAGGTTCTGCTGAATCTGTTTATTAATGCCCTGGAATCAATGCCACAGGGCGGGACGCTCATGGTACAGGTTGCCTTCGATGCCGAAGGCCGCATTCATATCCTCATCAGAGATACGGGTGCGGGGATCGATGAGGCGCGGTTGGCCCACATATTCGATCCTTATTATACCACCAAGGCGTCCGGGACGGGGTTGGGATTGGCCATTGTCCACAAGATCGTCGAGGCGCACGACGGCACCATCCGGATCGACAGCGCAGCCGGCAAGGGGACGACGGTGCATGTTAGCCTGCCTGCACTGCTACGCGGGTAGTTTAGAGTTTAAAGTTGGAAGGTACTCAAATTTCGCCGGGGTCGGGTTCCCCCGTGTCGTATGCCGATCGCGAGAATTCCTCGCAGCTTGCCGCGGAGTAAACGAACGAATCAAAGCTAAATTAAAAGGGAAGGGGAAGAGATGAAAACGCAGGGCACGGTTCTCGTGGTCGATGACGACACCTCGCACCGCAGTATGCTGCGGGCGCTACTGTCTGGCTGGGGGTATGCGATTGAAGAGGCCGATGACGGCGCCACGGCGATTGAGGCGGTGCGCAGCCGGGTCTTTGACGCGATCCTCATGGATCTGCGGATGGTGAACATTTCCGGGTTGGAAGCGCTGCCCGAGATCAAGGCCCTCAATCCGGCGATTCCGGTGATCCTGATGACGGCATATGCCTCGGTCAATACTGCGGTGGAGGCCCTGAAAAAGGGCGCCTACGACTATCTGACGAAACCACTGGATTTCGACGAACTGAGACTGGCCCTGCAACGGTCGATGGATCACTGCCGCCTGAAAGAGGAAAACAGAACGCTCAAGGAAAGCCTGGCGTTCAAGTTCGACCGCCGCAACTTGATCGGCCACAGCCAGGCAATGCTCCGTCTATTGGATGTTGTCGCCCAGGTGGCGCCCTCCGAGGCAACGGTGCTCATCACCGGGGAGTCGGGAACGGGCAAGGAAATGATCGCCGGGGCCATCCATTTCAACAGCCCCCGCAAGGACGGCCCTTTTGTCCGAATCAACTGTGCGGCCATTGCCGAGACGTTGCTCGAATCGGAACTCTTCGGTCACGAAAAAGGGGCCTTTACGGGGGCTGACCGGCGCAAGGAGGGAAAGTTCAGGCAGGCGGAAGGCGGAAGCCTCTTTCTCGACGAGGTCAGCGAGATGTCGCTCGGCATGCAGGTGAAGCTCTTGCGCGTCCTTCAGGAACGCGAGATTGTACGGGTCGGAGGGGAGGAATCCCTGAAGGTGGACGTCCGGATCATTGCCGCTACCAATAAAGATCTGTTCCGTGAGATGGCAGCGGGGCGCTTTCGGGAAGACCTCTTTTACCGTCTCAATGTCGTGACCCTGGATGTCCCGCCGCTCCGGCAACGGCGCGAAGACATCCCGCTGATGGCGCAGCACTTTCTGGAAGGGTTTGCAGAGAAGAACCATAAGGCTATCAAGGGATTCACGCCGCAGGGCATGAATCGTCTGATCAATTACGTCTGGCCGGGCAATGTACGGGAGTTGATGAATGCCGTGGAGCGGGCTGTTGTGTTGGCCCGTTCGAGCTATATCGACGAGATGGATCTGTCACTGATCGGTCGGTCGGGGGGCGGATCTGAGGAGGTCAGCCCCGGGGCGCCTGCAGCGTCAGAGGGCGTGTCACTTGACGAAATCGAGCGAACGACTATCTTGAGGACGCTCGATCTGGCAGGTGGCAATAAGAGCGAGGCGTCCAGACGGCTTGGGATTACCCGGCGCACCCTGCATCAGAAGCTGAAACGATACGGGATGATGTAGCCGGATGCGAGTAACCCGCATCTGGCCGTGGATTGCTGCGCCTGGCTCCCTAGAATTTTATGGCAATTTAAAAGATAAAAGTTTATCTTAACGAGGTTTTTTTCTTGAGACCGCTTTGATAGACGGAGGCTATTCCTGAATGAACGGACGAAAAAAAAAGGTGCTCGTGGTTGTGCTCGGCGTGACGGCTGTTTTGACGCTTTTGGCGATGCTGAGTTCGCCGTGTGACAGTCGAGCAAGAAAGGCCGATCAGGACACCTATAAAAACCTCAAGATCTTCACGGAGGCACTCGACATCATTAAGGGGAATTACGTGGAGGACGTCGATGCGTCGAAGCTCATTCAGGGAGCCCTCGACGGCATGGTGAAATCCCTTGATCCGCATAGCGCGTATCTCACACCGGATATGTATAAGGAATTGCAATCGGAGGCGAAGGGCTACTTCGGCGGAGTCGGCATTGAAATTACCATCCAGAACGATCTGCCGACGGTGGTTTCTCCGATCGAGGATACGCCGGCCTTTATCGCGGGCATCAAGGCGGGCGACCAGATCGTCAAGATTGACGACAAACCGACCAAAGGCATGACGATCATGGATGCGGTGGCAAAGCTCCGGGGGGCGGAAAAAACCCAGGTCAAATTGTCTATCATCCGCAAGGATGTGCATGAGATCAAGGAGATCGTGATTACCCGGGCGATTATCAACGTCAAGAGTGTTAAATTCAAGGTGCTCGACAATCACATCGGCTACATCCGGATATCGACGTTTGCCGAAAAGACCGCGGACGATACTCAGAAGGCCCTGTCGGAAGTTACCCGCCAGGCCGCTCCTTTGAAGGGACTCATTCTGGACCTGCGCAACAATCCAGGGGGCTTGCTGGATCAAGCCGTGAAGGTGTCGGATCTCTTTCTGAAAAAAGGGGGTATCGTGTCGATTCGTGGCAAGGTGAAGACCTTGGAAAATACTTACTCGGCTACGAATGACGGAAACGAGCCGACTTGTCCGATGATCGTATTGGTCAACGAGGGATCGGCCAGTGCGTCGGAGATCGTTTCAGGGGCGCTTCAGGATAACGGCCGTGCACTGATTCTCGGAACACAGACCTTCGGGAAAGCCTCTGTTCAGACTGTGATCCCCTTTGAAAACGGCTCCGGGCTGAAGCTGACGACCGCCAAATACTATACGCCCAATGGTCGCTCCATTCAGGCCGAAGGGATCAAGCCCGATATCGCGGTCGAATACGTACGACCCGGCGGGAAGGAGACCGAGACATCCATTCGCGAAAAGGATCTGGTTCGTCATATCAAGGGAGATGGCGAGAAAAAAGAATCCAAGCCCGCAGACACCGCGCCCGTCACTGGGGCGGTGCCGAGCAAGCGGAACGACGATATCGTCGAAAAGGACAATCAGCTGAAGACTGCCATCGATCTGTTAAAGAGTTGGGAGATCTTCATGAAAAAACAGGCGGCATAACCCGCACAGCGAACGCCTGTTGCGACGGCGAGAAGATACGGAGCGCGTGAGGAAGAAGAAAAAAACAGGGTCCTGGCGGCGTCTGCTACTGTTGGCCCTGATTGTCATTGCCGGTTTTGCCGTTTACGTGGCGCTTGTCGGGCCTCCGCAGGAGGAGCGTCCGGATGGAAAAGCGCTTCGACGCCCACAGGTCAAGACTGCGCCTCGCCATCACGAAGGCAAAACGACAGGCGTTCTTCCCCTCGAACCCCGCCGACATATCGTTTCCGGCTCTGACAGGAGACAGATTGCCCTGATCATCGATGATCTCGGTCAGGATCCGCTTGTCCTTCGGGAGTTGCTCGATCTTGGTATTCCCTTGACGGTCGCCATTTTGCCGAATTGTCGTTTCTCCGGTGAAGCCGCCAGACGGGCGAATGAGGCGGGGATGGAGGTGCTGCTGCATTTGCCGATGGAACCGCACGGCTACCCCGCCCATAATCCGGGGCAAGGGGCCCTGTTGACGACTATGGATGATACGGAGCTGTCGCAGCAGCTGGCGCTGGATCTCGACGGCGTGCCTTACGCCAGGGGGGTCAATAACCACATGGGCTCCCTGTTCATGGAAGATGAAAAGCGGCTGGAGGTCGTGTTCAGAGAGCTCGGCCGGCGCCATCTGTTTTTTGTTGATAGTCGAACTACCGCCAATACGAAGGCTGCTGAAGCCGCAGCAAAGACGGGTATCCGTTTTTTGTCTCGCAGTGCCTTTATCGACAATGGGGCGGATTCAGAAGAAACCTACCAGATCCTTACCAGGACCATCGACGACGGGAGACAGAACCGGCGGCATGGCCGGATTCTGATCGGGCATCCCTATCCGAGCACGGTTCGGGCGCTTAAGCGGCTTCTTCGCGAAATGCCTGACAGTGATGTTGACTGGGTGACGATTTCCAACTTGCATTAGCTTGCTATTTGTTGGAAGCACGACTAATATAAAAAATGAGACCAGACCATTCGGGTGAGTTCCGCTGCACGCTTTGCCGGGTTTTATCCGGATGTCCTTTCATTGTAAGAGGTAGAGACCACTGAATCCGGTAGCGAGCGCATTTCTCGCAGCTTGCTGCGTGGTAATCGAGCGAATCATGTTTAAAACTTTTCGGGGATCGGAGATTCTTCGGAGCCTGCGCTGGGGAACCGCCAATACCACAATGCGACCATTTCGACGGCGTGGCCCCGGAGGGTGTGTTTTCTTCTCAATGACAAGTCTTCTCCGCGTCATACCGATCTTGGCGCTATGCCTTCTGATCGGATGCGCTTCTTTACATCAGCCTTCATTAAATAGAAGCGGCGTTACCGACGACGATTCGAAGGACATCCCTTATCGTGCCGATGCGGCATACCAGTATTGCCTCGGTGTGATGCATATCTTGGAGGGGGATGTTGACGGGGCGATCGACGCTTATGAAGGCGCCTTGCGCCTGGATCCCGACGCAATGACCTTGCATTCGGAATTGGCAACCCTCTATGTGAGGAAGGGTCTTTATGAAAAGGCCATTCCGCTTGTAGAACGGGTTTTGGCGTTTGATCCGGATCGTGAAGAAAGTCGCCTGCTGCTCGGCAGCCTTTATCTCGACGCCAAGCATTTCAAGGAGGCCGAGAGGGAACTTAAAAAGCTTCTAGAACGCAATCCTCGTCATCTCGAAGCGCATCTCTATCTCGGACTTGTCTATAGCGAAACCGATCAATATGAGGCGGCCATTCGTGAGTTGAAAGCATTGATTCAACTGGATCCCAAAAATCTATTGGCGCATTACTGCCTCGGCAAGGTTTATCTGGAGATGAAGCGTTACGATGAGTCGGAAATGTATTTTAAGAAGACCATCGATTTGAAATCCGGTTTTGAATCCGCCTGGCTCGAACTGGGAAACCTCTATGAAGACCAGGAAAAGCAGGAGGAGGCGATTGCGCTCTATCGTAAATATATCGATCTCTATCCCGGGCGACCTGTTACCAGCATCAAGCTGGCTCGTCTTTACATGAAAAATCAGAAATATGCTGATGCCGCAGATGTGTTGGAGGCCTGCCTGAAATTGACCCCATCCAATCGGGAGGTCCAATTAACCCTGGGGCTCGTTTACAGTCTCGACGGAAAGCATGACCTGGCGATCTCCAAATTTAAAAAGATCTTGAAAGCCATGCCGGGCAATGTCAGGGCTGTCTATTTCCTGGGTTCCGCTTATGAAAAAAAGGGAGACACCCAGGCGGCGGTCGAGCAGTTCAAAATGGTGCCCCCCGTGAGCGACTTGTATGAGGATGCCCGGCTCCATATCGCAACCATTCTGAAAAACGAGGGGAAATGGCAGGAGGCCGTCGCGCTGGTTCAGGAGGAAATAAAACAACGGCGGGAGGCGGTCGGTTTTTATCTTTTTCTGTCCATGGTGTATCAGGAACGAAAGGATTTTGCCGCTGCGGAAGGTATTTTGAAGAGGGGACTTGTCGCCCTGCCTCGCAATGCCGATTTGCGTTACCAGTTGGGTGCGCTTTATGACGTATCAGGTCGTCATGATGAAAGCATCGCACAAATGGAGGAGATCCTGAAGAATGAGCCGGACAATGCAGAAGCGTTGAACTTTATCGGTTACAGCTATGCCGATCGCGGCCTGCATCTTGATGTGGCGGAGCAGTTTATCAAAAAGGCGGTTGAATTAAAACCGCACAGCGGCCATATCAAGGACAGCCTCGGATGGTTCTATTTTCGAAAGGGGAACCTTGAATTAGCCGAGAAGGCGTTAAAGGAAGCGGTTGCATTGACGCCCGGAGATGCCACGATTGTGGAGCACCTTGGCGATATCTATGAAAAGAAAGGAGCCTTGTCCGACGCTGCTGCGATGTATCGGCGCGCGCTACAACTTAATCCAGGCAATGAGGTCGTAAAAAAGAAAATAGAACGGTTGCCCGTTATCACGCGTTGATAGGGTATCGCTTTTTCGGTGCTGTACACGCCCACCCTGTCTCCGCTTGTTTTCAACCTCTTGTCCTGACTTGAGCGGAACATCTCTATGCGTATAGCCATTCGATTTGCATTATTCTTAAGTGTGCCCCTGATGCTCTTATGCGGGTGCGTTTCGTCGAAGCCGTTGCTACGTTCGTATGAGGCTTCAGCGACGCCGGTGGAAATTCTGGCAAACAATGCATCGCAAGTTCCGGAGGGGGCCATCGTTATGCGTCGAGCGCGCGTGCGCATCGAGTCTCCGGGGCGTAGTTTTTCAACAGGACTTGTCGTTTGGGTCGGTTCGTCCCATCAGTTGCGGATCGAGATTCTTTCGTTGCTCGGTTTGCCCGATCTCGTTTTGACAGCGAATGGTCGCTCGATAAAAGTCTGCGATCTTCGCGAGAACCGGTTTTATGCCGGCTCTGCGGATCGAGATTTTTCGCGATTCCTACCCGTTAACCTGACCGCCACGGAAGCGGTTTCTTTGATGCTGGGGCTCTCCCCACCCGTCGATCTTGAGGAAGGGCTCCGGGGGGATCGTATGAGTGAACAGATTCGGGTCGATTATCGCCTGGCCGGTATAACGAAGAGATCGCTGTGGTTTGATGCAGCCTCTCGGGAGATGAGACGGCAGGATTGCTACGATCCGGCGTCGGGGGAAACAATCTACAGCGCGGTATTTGAACATTACGGGGACGTGAACGGCTATCGTTTTCCGGGAACGGTAACGGTACGTTTCGAGAGACCGGAGCAGGTAACCATGACCCTTCGGTTTTCTTCCGTGAAAATAGAGCAGGAATCGGCGATCGCCTTCGACCAGGAACCACCGGCTGGCATCAGCACGACAGACCTAAAATAGAGAACGCCCATGCGTGAAACGACGCCAGGTAAGCTGATGCCGGGCAGCTGGAGTTGGGGCTTTTGATGACGACTCAGGATCAGATTATCCCGGAGGAACGCTTTCTCGAGATTCCCTGGGAGAGGCTGACCGCCGAAGCGATGCGGGCGGTCATTGAAGAATACGTGACCAGGGAAGGTACCGACTATAGCGCCAACGAGCTTCCGCTAGAAGAAAAGGTCCGGATAGTCCACAAGCAAATTGTCTCTGGACGGGCCGTTATCGTATTCGACATGATAGATCAGCGCTGTGCTATCATTTCTGCTGATGCACTACGTCAATTCAGGAGACAGAACCTGCTTCCCGAACGATAATACGCCGGGAAATAAAACGATCAAAGGCGGTGAACGCCGCCTTTGATCCCATAAGTCCCCTTTATTTAGATCCCTTCTTGCTGGCTCTCTTCGACGCCTTCAGAGGGTTGATCTTCTGCTCTTCCTTCACTTCTCTCTTGATATGAGATGCCGTCGGACAGGTGCCCGTAATCCACTTGGCAGTAGGATCCGGATAAACCTTGCAGTACTTGCCTGTTTCTGTTTCAAGGGTCTTATTGCAACCTTCGCACTTCTCAATGATGGGACGGCAACTGCCTCCCGGGAAGCCGCATCCGCCCTTGTTCATGAAAGCACATTCTATCCCAGATTTAACTGTGTTACAAAGCATCGATAAAAACCTCCTGCAAAACGTGTCATAAAAAAATACCGGGTTCATTTCTGCCGAAGATTGCCCGGTACCTGAAAAGCTATGAAGAGGCAACTAAATAATGGAAAATACAAAAAATGTCAATTGAAAAGATACCAGAAAGGAAAAAGCAATTGAAGACTCACCGAAGCAATCTCAGGCGAATCTCCGATTCTCAAGGAAGATGTTCGGTTCTGATTCGTTCGCTTCCTCCCGCCAAACCGCGAGGAATGCGCTCGCCGACGAATTCATAGGTGCTTTCGGCGTCGATTTTGGATTTAATCGGCGATCAGGTCAACGCAAGGCGCGGATCGGCGGCACAGGCTGCCTGCGGTTGTTGTGGGCTTTGCGGCATCTCATATCTCTGGATTGACATTTATTTGTGGTCTTGCGATGAATCGTCTTGACATCTTGGGAAAAACCTTTGTAGAAATAATAACCTTTCACTGCTCTCCAGTGATGGGAGATGTTTCAACAATTTAACGAAAATACGAACATATTGATGAAGCGATGAAGGTCGTGTGGTGATAGGAATGGAGAAAATACAGAGTTTTCATATTATCAACGAGCTCGGTCTTCATGCTAGGGCTGCGGCGTTGATGGTTCAGGTGACCAACAAATACAAGTCGAAGATCTCCCTCGAAAAAGACGGTGTTGAGGTGAATGGTAAAAGTATCTTGGGCATTCTGACGTTGGCCTGTCCAAAGGGAAGCACGATATCTATCAGGGCCGAGGGCGTTGATGCGGAGGAAGCGCTCTCGGATATTGGGAAGCTCATTGATAATAAGTTTGGAGAAAAAGCCTGATGGCTCGTCTTGAATCCAGGCATAATGTGGTCATAAAAGGCATTGGCGTTTCCCCTGGCATCGTCAGCGGCAGGGCCTACTTGTTGGATGACATGGATGTCCCGGTGCCCTATCTCCATCTCCACAGCGCATCCCATATCGCCGATGAGATTAAGCGGTTTAAAAAAGCGATCGGAGAAGCCAAAACCGAACTCCTCGATATCCGCAAGGCGATGAGCGAGGAAAAGGGGCTGGAACCCCTCTTCATTATTGACGCCCACATCATGATGCTCAAGGATGCGTCCTTGATACAAAGCACAATTGAAAACATCGAGTCCAGAAAAATCAATGCCGAATGGGCTCTGATGTTGACGATCGAAAAGTACCGCAAAGCCTTCAGCAAAATCGAAGATCTTTATCTAAAACAACGGATCAGCGATGTGGAGTATGTGGGACAGCGGATTTTGAGATCTCTGTCTGAAACCAAACGCGAACCCATCACAGAGATCAAGGGCGATGTCATCATTATTGCCAGAGATCTTTCTCCGGCTGACACCGTCCAAATGAAGATCGGCCGGGTCTTGGGATTTGCCACCGAGATTGGGGGCAAGACGTCGCATACGGCGATTGTGGCGCGCTCGATTGGAATCCCGGCGGTTGTGGGACTTGAACGGATTACCCACGAGATCCATAATGACGATTATATCATTGTCGATGGCTGTGACGGGATCGTCTTAATCAATCCCGACCCGGAGATTATTAAGCGGTATGAAGATAAGAGCCGGCATTTCCGGGAGCTTGAAGAGGATCTGCTCAAGGAGGCCTCGCAGCCAGCCATCACCCTGGACGGACGACGCATCGATATCAGCGCCAATGTTGAATTTATCGAAGAAATTCCTTCGGCCCTGATACATGGCGCCGAAGGCGTTGGACTTTACAGAACGGAGTTTCTGTATATCAACAAGGAGCGTCTGCCTACAGAACGGGAGCATTATAACAATTACAAGCATCTGCTCGAAGGCAAGGGGTTGGCATGGTCAACCATCAGAACCTTCGATCTTGGTGGTGATAAGTTCATTTCCGATCCTCGGTTAGCCAAGGAGTTGACAAAAGAGACCAATCCGGTGATGGGGCTCCGCGCAATTCGTTTTTGTCTGCAGGAGATTGAACTTTTTAAGATTCAGTTGCGTGCCATTCTCCGGGCAAGTGTCCACGGTAAAACGCGTATTCTTTTCCCGATGATTTCATGCCTTGAGGAAATCCTTGAGGCCAAAAGGGTTCTGGAAGAGGTCAAACGGGAATTGACGTTGGAGCATATTCCCTTTGCAGCGGATATCGAAATCGGCATCATGATCGAAGTCCCGTCCGCCGTTTTGATTGCCGATCGTTTGGCCCAGGAAGTCGATTTTTTCAGCATCGGGACCAATGACCTCATTCAGTATGCCCTGGCTATCGATCGGGTAAACGAGCGCGTGACTTATTTGTATGAACCCCTTCATCCTGCGGTATTACGATTAATAAAAATGATTGTTACGGCCGCCCATAAGGCCGGTATTCGGGTTTCGATGTGTGGTGAGATGGCTGGCGAGCCGGCCTACACCTTGATTTTGGTGGGGCTTGAGCTTGATGAACTGAGCATGAATCCTATGGCGATTCCCAGGGTCAAGAAGATTATCAGGCGTGCCAAGAGCACCGAATCGAAGGCCCTTGTAAAGAAAATCATGACCCTGTCATGTGCCGCCGATATTGAAGAGTATGTCAAAAAGTATATGGTGCGGCGATTTCCGGACGTTTTTGCAAAGGAAGAGGACCAGAATTGTAGTATCAGCTAAGATCTCATTGCGTTTTGTGGAGATTGAAAAAGCCTTCTCTGACATATCGTTTCCTGTCGATGAATCAACTTTTTAAAACCAATCCGGATGCCGTCATGAAAGAGCTCCGGTGACACAATGAATCCGGTAGAGAGCGCATGCCTCGCAGCTTGCTGTTGCGGGGTGGCGAGCGAATCATAATAAAAACATCTTCCTTAAGGATCGGAGATTTCCCGGAGCTGGCCCCGGCGAGTCTTTAATAGGATATATGAATAAAGCATCTTCATCCGCCCCTGAGGACTTCAGCAGCAAGATTGAATTTTATTTTACGGGATTTCTTACCCGGAAAAAGTCGCTGCTGTGTCGTTTTCTTTTCAATCGCTATATCGCAAGAGTTACCATTGCAAAAGAGTATGTTGATGAATTGAGCGAATTGTCCCGCAGAGGCCTCCTCGTTTTTGCCCAGAAAAACAAAAGTCAGCTCAATTGCCTTATCTTAAGGGATATTTTAGCGCAGACTTTTCAAGGGGAATTGTTCTGTCACGGTATCAATATGACTCTGTGGCAGCCCTTTTCGACCAACCTTAGAATTCTTGTTTCCCGCGTCCTTGGCGTGCTTTCAGGTCGGAAAAAGGCGCACCACGGGCCTTTACCGCTCAATGAGATCGATCGCCGAGGCGCTTTTGGCGTGATCTATTTGCGGGGATCCGAGTTTTTGTCCTTTAAGCCTGCTCAAGATCCCATTGCCCAGCTGATCGAAGTAGGCAATCATTTTAGCCGTCCCATTTATATCGTTCCGGTTTTGGTCTCGTATGGATGGCGTCGTGAGAAGTCGCAAAGGACTTTTATAGAAATTTTGCTCGGGATGAAGGAGAATCCCGGTCCTTTCCGTCGTACCTATACCTTTTTACGTCATTCGAAGAAGGGGAGGGTCTTATGCTCGCGTCCCGTCGATCTTGCGGAGATCCTCGATCGATACAAGGGCAAATCCCTGGAAACAGCCTCGTACCATATTCGACGTGAACTGATCGAGCGGATCGACAGTGAAAAGCGGGCAATTTTTGGTCCTGTTCTCAAATCCAGGGATGAGCTGATGGAGACGGTTCTTCGCGATACGTACATGGTCAAATCGATGGAAGCCATGACCGTGAATGGTTCGAAAAACTTCAAGGCGTTTACCCGTGAGGCGAAGAAATATCTCAATGAAATTGCAGCCGATTTTAACGAGATCTACATTGAGATCTTCTACAAGTTGTTGACTTGGCTTTGGAACAATATTTATGACGGAATTATTGTCGATCAAAGGGATTTAGACCGTATCAAGGAAATTTCCAAGAAAATGCCCTTCGTGATCATCCCCTGTCATCGCAGTCACATGGATTATTTGCTGCTTCACTACGTGATGGAAGATCATAGTATTCAACTTCCCTTTGTGGCGGCAGGGGAGCATCTTGGCTTTTGGCCCTTGGGACCCATTGCACGCAAATGTGGGGCTTTCTTCATTCGGCAGCGTTTTCAGGAAGGGGATTTCTATCACGCGGTGCTATCTAAGTATATCAAGGTCCTTCTCAAGGAAGGTTTCCCGATTGAGTTTTTCATCGAGGGAGGGCGAAGTCGCACCGGCAAGATGGTATTGCCCAAGTATGATATCTTGTCCATGGTTCTACAGGCTTATCAAGAAGGAATCAGCGATGATGTGGCCTTGATTCCGATCTATATCGGTTATGATAAGATTATTGAAGAGAAAAGCTATCTCCAGGAAATCGGCGGCGAAGCGAAACAACCGGAAAAAGTGGCCGATTTGCTTAAGACAAGCAGCATCCTCCGCAGGCGTTATGGAAGTGTGTATGTCAATATCGCCGAGCCCATGCTCCTGAAGTCTTATCTGTCGCCTCTGGAAAAGACGTATGAGGAACTGGATGCCGTCGAGCGACAGAACTTGTATCGCCGAATCGGATACGAAATCGTCAGTGCTATCAATCAGGTGTCCGTCGTTACGCCCTTTTCCCTGATGGCCTGTTGCCTGTTGAGCCATTATCGACGGGGCATCGCTCAAAACGAGTTGAACCGCATCTACGATTTGTTTTGTGACTGGCTGGTGGGTAATCGCGTCAAACTCGCTTCAACCTTTTCGAGCCGCGAAAGAGCGATGGCAGATGCCTTGGCGCTTTTTGAACAGTCCAAACTCCTCGACCTCATGGGCGTCGAAGAGGAAGATCGAGAAGATGAGATCGAGGAAATCGTCTATTCCGTTCCAGAAGACAAACGACTCAATCTGGAATATTATAAAAATAACATCCTTCACTTTTTTCTGCCGCTGTCTTTTGTGGCAGCCTCCATTTTGTCTCGCAACGCAGACAGGGTCTCTTTCGAGCACATTCTTTCGGATTATGGTTTTTTCAAGAAGATCTTTTCGAATGAGTTTATTTTTAATCAGAGCCGTGAGGATGCGAATGAAATTGAAGAGGCGCTTGATTATCTGAAACGCAAAGGCATTCTTCGGGAAAATAGGGAGGATGTCCCCGCATCGGTTGAAGTGAGAAGTCACCGGCGGACAGATTTACAGCCGTTTGCCGGGTTGATTCATAATTACATCGAATCCTACTGGGTGGTTGTACGTGGGTGTTCCTATTTGAAAAAAGAATCCAGGACGGAACGCAATTTTGAAAAGAAGGTGCAGCTGTTGGGAACCCGTATGTTCAAAAAGGGGGAAATCAGTCGCCTCGAAGCCCTCTCCGTTCCCAATTACAATAATGCAATGAAGTTTCTGTCTGACGAAGGATACCTCGCACTTCAGGCAATTAAAGGTAAAAAAGACAGAGAGATGCGCTTTTATGTTCTAACCGCGGATCGGGGCAGAATGGAAGTCCTTCGTCAGCGACTTTTCCGATTCCTTTGAATCCGTCAGTGCTCGCATTCCCCGCGGCAAGCAGTGGGGAATGCGAGCGATTCAGAACGGAATGTTTTCCTTAGGGATCGGAGATTTTCCGGAGCTTGCTCCGTGGAATCTCCAATTTTTCGCGTCCTGTCATTGTTAAAGAGGTCTTAAAGTTTTTTCGGTCTCTGCCGATATATATCGATGCAGTGGTGCGCGCAGAGAATCGGTGGCGTCTATGGACGAAATCAAATGAGAGGTCTGAAATGGTTGAAACGATAAAATTATTTTCGGGAACCGAACTTAAGACACGCGACAATAAGTCTGCCGCGGGTCCGGCTGCCGACAGAAAAGGAAAGGCCAGCGAGTCGTTCGACAAGGAAGCTCAGTCAACGGGAAGCGTTTTATTTCAGGACGAATCCGTCTCGATCATCGGTGCTCAGATTGCCACTTCCAATATGGACGCTGCACAAGTCGGAATATCGAATGGGCAAGAGGCTGATCAAGTGCTTCAGCAGATTGGCGATTTGATTCGTAGCAATCCCCAGATGGCGGAAGCCGCTCAAGCCAATGTTCTTCCCCAGATCGTTTTGGAGCTTGTGGGAACGCTGTAATGTCCGCTTGGGAGGCTTCTGAAAAGTTTAGTCTCTGATGTTTCAGCTATCCGGATTTTTTCACGGGGAGTTGTCGGTTTTTAGAGGATCTGTAAAGCTCTTCAGTGCTTATCGCAACATATCCTTCAGTTCCAGCAATCCTTTTTTGATAGTCGTCAGTCTGTCAACGTCACTCTTTTCAGGGGAGTTGTCTGAATGGCTGGGGAGTTCATCTTTTTTTAACTGCTGGAGCTGTTTCTTCGCCCCCGCAATCGTGAACCCATCTTCGTAAAGCAGTTTTTTTATGACCAAGAGCAATTCAACGTCTTTTTTTCGATATCGACGTTGATCTGCTCCAGTACGGACAGGCTTGATCGCCTTAAATTCTGATTCCCAGTACCTGACGACGTAGGGTTCAAGGTTCAGCAACTTGCCGACCTCGCCTATCGTAAAAAAGGCTTTATCAGGAATCGTTATATCCACGAGATCGACCCTCTCCGACATTGTCGCAAAACCACCAAACAACGAGAGGTCAAGAAGCACCCTTGGGAGGTCTTTTCAAAAGATATTTTTTAGAAAAAAGCTGACAGTTATTCTTTATCGTTCAGGATTTTTCTGAGAACCTGACTTGATTTAAAAGACAGTACTCTTCTTTCAGAAATCTCAATTTCTGATCCTGTTTGAGGATTTCTGCCTCTTCTCGATTTTTTATCTTTAACTACAAAGTTACCAAATCCGGAGATTTTTATCTTCTCACCTTTGGCAAGATTTTCTTTCATAATTGCAAAAACGGATTCAACGATCTTGGCAGAATCTTTTTTCGAAAGGCCTAATTTGTCATAAACGCTCTGAATAATATCGATTTTCGTCATACCTTCCTCCTGAATCTCCGGATATCTGTTCTTATTCGCCTCTGATTTTAGCGCTGGTTGTATCTGCCACGTTTTTCACCAGCTTCATGTGGATTCCGTTTATCTCATCGTCCGTTAACGTTTTTACCGCAGACCGATAGGTGAATCGTAATGCGATGCTTTTGGCGCTTTCAGGAATATTTGGGCCCATATATACATCAAAAACTTCTATTTTTTCAAGCAATTCTTGACGCTCTGATAGCGCTGCACGCAACAAACTTTCTGTATCAACAGACCGATCAACCAGAAAAGAGACGTCGCGATAGCTGGGGGGAAATCGTGGCACATCCTTTAGCGCCGCCTGTTCAGAATAGCCGTCTGCCAGACTATCGACGTCCAGTTCGAAGATGAGGGCCTTGACCCTGATATCCATCCTTGAGAGCACGTCTGGATGAACTTCTCCAAAGTAACCGATGACCCTGTCGTTCCAGGATACACAACAAGCGCGCCCGGGATGTAGATAGGGTTGATCGGTCGAGGCGATATAGCGCGCACCTGTAAGTCCGAGAGCGTCGAGCAGCTTTTCAACAGACCCTTTGATGTCGTAGAAATCGATCTGGGTCCCTTTGGCATTCCATAGCCCCTCGTGCCGCGTGCCGGACAACAGACCGCAGAGCTTCTCCGGCTCGTCTGGCAGCAGGGAACCATCGCGAACGAGAAAGACCTTACCCTTTTCAAAGAATCTCAGGTTGGTATTTCCCGTATTGAGGTTTCGACGCATTGTATCCAGTAGGCCGTAGATGGGGCTCGTTCTCATGACCGACTGATCTTCTGAAAGTGGGTTGAGGATACGGATGAACCGCCGTCTGTTGTCTGCTTCGCCCAGGCGCAAGGCCTCAACCGATTCAGGCGTCGTAAAACTGTAATTGATAACCTCGGTATAGCCGTCGCCCGTCAGACAGGTACGAATTTTCGAAACCATCCGATGGCGCATGTCCCGATCCGGTTGTGTTTTAATCTCTGGAATCGTCTCCGGAATAAGGCCGTAACCATATAGCCTGGCCACTTCCTCAATGAGATCTTCTTCCCGTTTGATATCAACGCGGTAAGAGGGGGGCGTGACCGAGAGCCGCTTCCCTTCCTGCATCACCTCCATGTTAAGGACCTTGAGAAGCGCGACGATCTCCTCCTCACAAAGGTCGGTACCCAAAACGGTGCCGATGCGATCTGAGGCGAGGGTGATGTTTGCCGCCCGCTCAATCTGTCGGGGATACGCATCAATGATTCCTTCGACAATCTCGCCTTCTGCACAATCGGCCATCAGCTGCGCGGCCCGGTCGAGCGCACGGATCAAACCCTCCGGATCGATGCCTCGTTCGAAGCGGTAAGCGGCATCGGTGGGCATACCTAGGCGCTTGGCGGTTCTGCGGATAGACGACGGATCGAAGTAGGCGCTTTCCAAAAGAATATCTTGACTGTTATCCTGAACTTCGGAGTTCTGGCCGCCCATGACGCCTGCGACGGCAACGGGCTTGGCCCCATCGCAGATCATCAGTGTATCAGCGCTGAGGCTCCTGTCTTTGCCGTCAAGCGAAGTAAAAGCCTCTCCCTCTATAGCCCTGCGGACGACGATACGCCCTTCCTCCAACAAATGATAATCGAAGGCGTGAAGGGGCTGACCCAATTCGAGCATGACGAAATTGGTAATATCGACGATGTTGTTAATCGCACGCAATCCAACCGCTTCCAGCCGCAGTCGCATCCACCTGGGACTCGGCGCGATTTTTACGTTACGGATCAGCCGGGCAGTATAGCGGGGACAAAGATCGGGATCAAGGATCTTTACAGATGCTATTTCTGCAATATTTCCCTCGCGTTCAGTGAGATTGCACACGGGATAACGGAACGGTTTGCACGTGATGGCAGCGACTTCCCTGGCGATGCCGGTGATGCTGAGGCAGTCAGAACGGTTTGGCGTGATACAGATGTCGAAAACGGTATCGTTGAGCCCGAGTGCAGAAGCAAGATCTTCGCCGGGTGTGAGTGTCTCTGGGAGCTCGATGATTCCGCTGGCATCATCGCCGATCCCCAGTTCCTGTTCGGAACAGAGCATTCCATCGGACTGCTGCCCGCGAATCTTTGCCTGTTTGATGGTGAAGCCGCCTGGAAGAACGGCGCCGACCGCAGCAAAGGCCGATATCATACCGGTCCGAAGGTTGGGCGCGCCGCAAACAACCCGATAGGTCTGGGCGCCCGTTGAGACCTCGCACAGACGCAGCTTGTCCGCATCGGGATGGGCGCTGACCGACAACACCTTGCCGACCACGACGCCGCTGAATGCCGGTGTACGGGTTTCAACTGCATCGACCTCTAGCCCAGCCATGGTCAGCCGATCGGCCAATTCCCCGGGACTTAAGTCGATATCCACATAATCCTGTAGCCACCTGAGACTAACTAGCATACCATCCCACTTAGAACTGTTGTAGAAATCTTAAATCGTTTTCGTAGAAAAGACGAATATCTGAGATGCCGTATTTCAACATGGCGATGCGTTCCAGTCCCATGCCGAACGCAAATCCTGTAACCTCGTTCGCATCATAACCGACCGTTCTGAAGACCTCCGGGTGGACCATGCCTGACCCCAGGATCTCAAGCCAGCCGCTTTGTCCGCAGACTCGGCAGCCTTTCCCCTGGCACATGACACACTGGATATCCACCTCGGCGCTTGGCTCGGTAAACGGGAAGAAGCTGGGTCTGAATCGAAGCGATGTGTTCTGACCGAAAACCTGGCGGGCAAAAGAGGCCAGAATGCCCTTCAAATCGCTGAAAGAGATGCCTTTGTCCACCAGCAACCCCTCGATTTGATGGAACATGGGGGTATGCGATATATCGGAATCGCAACGGTATACCTTGCCGGGACAGATAATGCGAACCGGAGGAGGCTGTTTCTGCATGACCCGCACCTGAACCGGAGAGGTATGGGTCCGTAGCACAACGTTGTCCGATACATAAAACGTATCCTGCATATCGCGTGCAGGATGATCTTTGGGGATATTCAGCGCTTCGAAGTTGTAATAGTCCGTTTCAATTTCGGGGCCTTCGACGACCGAAAAGCCGAGTCCCCTGAAAATGGCGCATATCTCTTCTGAAATTTTGGTGATGGGATGTAGACTTCCCAGCGCCACCTTCCGGCCGGGAAGCGTCACGTCGATTTTCTCTGCTAGAAGTGTCTGATCCCTAAGCGACTGCTCCAATCTTTCGACGGCGGCATCGATGTTTGCAGAGAGTCCTTCTTTGATTTCGTTGGAGAGTTTGCCGATGAGCGGTCGCTCTTCTTCGGAAACACTGCCGAGTCCTCGGAGGATTGAGGTCAGGAGGCCCTTTCGACCAAGGTATTTAACCCGGATGGCAAGGAGGTCCTCCTTAGTGACGGCAGTTTCAAGTTCAGCCGCTGCGTTTCTCCGCAGCTCCTCCAGCCCCGCTCTCATTGCGGTCACTCACCTACGCTCTGACTGACAATCTTGGAAAACGCCTGAGGATCGCTCACTGCAATTTCGGCCAGCACCTTGCGATCAAGTTCAATACCTGCCTTCTTCATGCCGCTCATGAGCTTGCTGTATGATACGCTGTTCATGCGCGCAGCGGCGCTGATCCTGGCAATCCAGAGTTGCCGGAACTCTCTCTTTCTGGCACGCCTGTCGCGGAACGCAAACTTGAGCGCACGATCAACCGCTTCCGTGGCGATTCGGTACAGACTCTTTCTGGCACCATAATAGCCCTTGGCCAGCTTCAGAATCTTTCTTTTATTCTTTTTGGTGTTAACCCCTCTTTTTACCCTAGACATTTTGAAATCTCCTTGAACAATCTACAGTTAGCGGCCTGAGGTCCCCTGGCTCGGAGCTCATGACTGAAAAAGCACCCTGCCTTAGGACTTTTGTCCCCGATTACAGATAGGGAATCAGTCTCTTGACACCGAACGTATCCCTGGCGTCCAAAACGGTAGATTTGCGCAAATTCCTTTTCCGTTTCTGGCTCTTCGTCGTCAGGATATGACTCGTATAGGCCTTGCTCCGCTTCACTTTTCCTCTTCCCGTCAGTGAGAAGCGTTTCGCGGCTCCTCTGTGTGTCTTGATCTTGGGCATTGTAACTCTCCGCTCAATAAATTAAATTTTGTGAAAAAACTCGTTCTCAACCGTTTTGTCGACAAACCTACTTTTTGTTGGGGGCAAGAATCATGATCATATTGCGCCCTTCAAGTTTTGGATTTTGGTCAACCGAACAAACGGGTTCCAACTCTTTTTTGATTTCTTCCATGATGGCCCTGCCGTTGTCTGCGTATACGACTTCGCGACCTCTGAACATCATGGTGATTTTTACTTTGTCCCCATCTTCAAGGAATCGTTTGATATGCTTGAGCTTTACCTGAAGGTCATGTTCTTCCGTCTTTGGCCTCAAGCGAATTTCCTTCAGCTGAATCGTTGCCGCGTGCTTTTTGGCGATCTGGAGTTTTTTGCTCTGCTGATAGCGGAACTTGCCGTAATCCATAATCCGGCAGACAGGCGGCGAGGAATTGGGCGCCACCTCAACCAGATCCAATCCGACTTTTACGGCCTCTTTCATTGCATCAGCGAAGGATAAAATCCCTAGCTGATTGCCCTCGGAGTCGATCACCCGCACCGACGGGGTCCTGATTTCCTCGTTAATGCGCAAATTCTTAGAAATATTTCACCTCCATGCATTAAGGGTTTTATTCAAATCGCGCGCATTTTTCCTTGATCAGGGTTTCAAACTGATCCGCCGACATCATGCCTAAATTCTGACCATCTCTCTGCCTGGGTGAAATGCCGCGCTCTTCTACTTCCTTATCGCCCACAACGAGCATATAGGGAATTTTCTGGATCTGGGCCTCACGAATCTTATGACCCAGCTTTTCATTCTTGAAATCCTTGTCGATTCTGATGCCGGCAGAAAGCAGTTTCTGATAAACCTCTTCTGCGTACGGGATCTGCTTTTCCGTCACCGTTACCAAGACCGCCTGTACCGGTGACAGCCAAACCGGAAAGGCGCCTGCGTAATGCTCGATCAAAACCCCCATGAAACGCTCGATTGCGCCCAGTATAACCCGGTGAAGCATGACAGGGCGGCGTTTTTCACCATCCGGTGCTACGTAATTCAGATCGAACCGTTCCGGCAAAGTGAAGTCGCATTGAATGGTGGCACATTGCCACTTACGTTTCAAGGCGTCTTTTAGTTTAAAGTCAATCTTGGGGCCATAAAAGGCTCCGTCTCCGGCGTTGACCTCGTAGGGCATTCCGCTGTCTTTCAAAGCCTGTTCCAAGGCAGAGGTCGCCATCTCCCAGTCCTGGTCTGTTCCAATGGAACCCTCCGGACGGGTGCTAAGTTCGACCTCATACTCAAACCCGAAGATCTTCATCGCGTAACCGATAAAGTCGGCGATGGCCCTAATCTCATCGTTGAGTTGATCCGGCGTGCACAGTATATGGGCATCATCCTGCGTAAACTGCCGTACCCTCAGGAGCCCATGCAGGACGCCCGTTTTCTCATGACGGTGAACCGTTCCCAGTTCGAAATATCTGAGCGGCAAATCGCGATAGCTTCTGATCTTTGACTTGTAGATCATCATGTGCGAAAGGCAGTTCATAGGTTTGATCCCGTAACTCTGCTCTTCGACTTCCGTGAAATACATCATCTCACGGTAATGATCGTAGTGCCCAGACCGTTTCCATAAATCGCTCTTCAGGATCTGCGGCCCGACAACGATATCGTAACCGCGCTTCAGGTGCTCCTTGCGCTCCCAGTCCTCAATCAGCAGGCGGAGCATGGCGCCCTTCGGATGCCAAATGATCAGTCCCGCGCCGACCTCGTCGTTGATCTGGAAGAGATCAAGCTCTCGGCCCAGACGACGGTGATCGCGCTTCTTGGCCTCCTCAATGAATCTCAGGTGTTCATCGAGTTCCTTCTGGGTGGCGAATCCAGTACCGTAGATTCGCTGAAGCATCTTGTTTCTCTCATCACCGCGCCAGTAAGCCCCGGCGACACTCATCAGCTTGAAAGCCTTGATCATCCCCGTCGATGGGATATGGGGGCCGCGGCACAGATCGACATAGTCGCCCTGGCTGTATATGCTAACGACGCTCACATCCTCAGGTAGATCATTGATGAGTTCCACCTTGTAGGGTTCCGCCCTTTCAGTAAAGAGCGCGACGGCCTCGGCACGCGGTAATTCTCTGCGAATAAAGGGCAGATCCGCTGCAATAATCTCCTGCATCTTCTTTTCGATCACGCCCAGATCTTCGATTGTGAAGGCCTCGGCATGATCGAAATCGTAATAGAAACCGTCCTCAACGGCCGGCCCGATGCTCACCTTGACATCTTCAAAGGTCTGTTGGACGGCTTGTGCCATAACATGGGAGATGCTGTGACGAAGAATCTCAAGCCCCTCCGATGACGCCATTGGGATCAATTCAAGTTCTCCATCGGCCTGAGGACAAGCGCTCAGATCAAGCAACTGCCCATTGAGCTTGGCGGCTACTACAGTGGCGATGGCTTTTGGCTGCCAGTCGGAAATTGCATCACAGATCGATCTGTCCATTATGCTGGCAACGATTGAGCCATCCGGCATCTTCAGCTTGAATTCTGGCATCTCAACCTTTCACGACATGATGAGAAGACTGACCGCATACCAACCGTCAGGTCTTTCCATCAAAGCCTTTTAACAGGAAAGGGCATCAACGTGGATTCTCTGATGCCCTCGAATGCACAATAAAAAATGGTAGGCAAGCAGGGATTTGAACCCTGGACATCCACCGCGTCAGGATGGCGCTCTCCCCCTGAGCTACTTGCCTATACCGTTAAAGAGCTAAGATAATTAACAATAAATCTATTTCCTGTCAAGCTAATAATACAAGGGAAAACATTATATTTTCACGCTCATCCGTCGCATTCTTGCTCTGGTCTGATGAGTGTATCCTATTGATTTCCCTCTGAATGGTTCAGGAACCGAATGCCGCGCAGGATATAAACAAAGCCTGAAAATGCCGTTAAAATGGCTGTTGCCCAGAAAATATACGAGACGAAAATTTTGTCAACTTGCCTCGGCTGGACCTGCGATAGCAGGGCGGCGAGGATCGTCAGAAACTGAAGGGCCGTCGTCGCCTTGCTGACCATGGCGGGTCTCACTTCGAACTGCACGGAAAGCTGGGACAAGATGGCAACGCCGAACAGGATGACAAGGTCGCGACTGATAACGATAACCGTGAGCCAGCCGGGGATGATCGTCAGAATGGACAGGGTGATAAACGCACTTGCCACAAGCGCCTTGTCCGCCAGGGGATCCAGGTAGACGCCGACGATCGTTTTTTGCCGGAGGACGCGCGCCAAGAAACCATCCAGGGCATCCGTTATGCCTGCAAGGATAAAAACAACGAGCCCTTTTAAAAAAAATCCCTGAATGAGGCAAATAATCAGAACGGGCGTCAAAACGATCCGGAACAGCGTGATCATATTCGGAATATTTAGAGCGGATCCCGTTAAGGCAACCATCATTCCGACTAAAACCATCCCTCGTACTTACTTTTTTTCAACGGGTCCTTCGCAATGAAGTCAGATCCGGTTGGCAACGACGCCATGCCCGAGTCGACCAATTCGACGACACTCGACTCAAAGTCCATGAGCATCAGCTCTTGTAATTCTTTTTTAAAGGGGTGGACGCTTCGCTTCACAATAGTCTGGCTGTTGTGCCAGAGCACTTCCCCGTTAGCAGCACTGCGCAATTCAAAGGTTGCCGTTGCCGAGATGCTGGCATAGGCCGTCATCTCGGATTTCTTCCATTCGGTGAGTGTACAATAAAGCAGGGCATCCACGCCCAGAACCTTGCCCGCTACCTGGGGGGGTGGGGGGGGGGTCTCACGAGCATTCTCCGCCAGTTGTTCGTCTATGATCTGCGCCGGCAATTTCTTATAGCCCTTGTTGTAAATAGCTTCAATGGCGTAGGTTCGCAACAAGGCAGAGGCCTGAGGCTCAGTTGTTTTGTTGATGACCGGCATAACGGCGATACGTCCCCACTTTGGCGCCATGCCGGAGTCCATCGTTATCTTCTTTCCGCACCCCGAGACAAACAACAGAGCAATGGTCAATAGACCTATGACTTTCAACGAACGCGATGCTAACAATGCCATCCCCGTCTCCCGAATAGTTTTTACGCCGCCTTCACTGCAATGCATCAGCTCATCAGCGGCTTTTCAATCTTTCTATCTCTTCCCGAATAACTCGCTCGGCGATTTCCGGAACGATCTCTCTGGCGATTCGCTCGGCGACCTCAGCGACTTTTTTCATCAGTTCTACATCGAACTCGGCGACCGTAATCGCTTTAGGCGATCCTTCTTCGATCACGTCCGTGAGATCATGAATGATGCGATCGCCCCATGATGCCTCACTATCCATTTCCGATAGACTCAAGTCGGAACCAACCTTGCTCATTTCGGAACGGATCACGTCCTGGGCCGTTCTGGCCGCGTTGCCTGTGTTCGACTTTTCACCGGGTACCGCCGATGCGTCTGTGCCTTTCCGATCATTTTCGTCACTCATGCTCACGAGCCCCTGCACTTTTGTAAGTTCCGCTTTGGTCAAGCCGATCATTAATTCGCATCCGCCATCGCTGGCTTTCTTCGCGGCTTGCCACAAGGAGGTGTGCGAATCAGGACGCAACGTTTTCATTAGGGGAGTAGAGATTCTCCGGAGCTTGCTCCGAATAATCTTCAATCCATCGTGAGCCTGAGTATCATACCTTCCAGAGCAGTTCAAGGTATTTAAGGCTCGTCCTCTTCTCGTTTGCTCTGGATGTCCAGAACCTCTTTGTAGATAACCTTTTTCGGCAGCCCCGTCCTTTCGGATAGAAGTTGGATAATATCTTTCGTCGATAGAGACGGGTCTCGGCTCAATTCGTCATAAAACTGGCGAATCTGATCTTCATGAAGAACACGCTCGCCTTGGCTCCCTTCGATCAAGAGCGTGATTTCTCCCTTGATTTCTCTGTCGGTCAACACATCGATCGCCCGCCCGACTGATTCCCGGATAATCTCCTCGTAGCGTTTGGTCAGCTCCCGTGCGATTACAACCCGGCGCTGTTCCCCGAAGGTATCGCGAATAATCCGAAGGGTTTCCAGGAGCCTTTTCGGGGAGTCATAAAATATCATCGTTCTTTTTTCCGCCTTGAGCGCGGCAAGAACGTTTTTCTTCTTACCTTCCGAGTGGGGCAGAAAGGCATAGAACACAAAACTGTCCATCGGCAGACCTGAGACGCTGAGTGCTGTCAGAAGGGCTGAGGCGCCAGGGATGGCTACCACCCGGATTTCCGCTTCGATTGCCTTGCGGATCAGAACGTAGCCGGGATCGGATACGCCGGGGGTCCCCGCATCTGAGACGTAGGCGACGGATTCTCCTTGGTGCAACTTCGCCAGAATCAGGTCGCTCTTGGTTCTTTCATTCCACTCAAACAGACTCGTCAATGGCGTTTTGATGCCATAGGCTTGCAACAGCTTGGTCGTATGTCGCGTATCCTCCGCGGCGATCAGAGCCACCTCTTGGAGCACGCGAATTGCCCGCAGGGTAATATCTTCCAGGTTGCCTATCGGTGTGGCAACAACGTAAAGCGTACCTTGCTCAACTCGGAAATTTTCATTCATTTTGGGATTATTATAACCAGTGCCTGAAGACATACCACAAAGTTTAGGGTTCCGATATCATTTATTGAAGGTGTGGATGTCATAAGCCGGCAATGCATCCTGTCATGTTCGAGCGACTTCTGAAAGCCATTTCGGCTAGACGACTGGTCAGCGTGGTATTTGTGTGGTATAGCTGCGCCATTGTGTTTAGAGCCGTCACAGACAACGGGCGCGTCGTGGTTTAGGGCTCGGAGGAGTGGACCCAGGCGAATCTTCGATCCCCGAGGAAGATATTATATTATGATTCGCTCGCTTACGCCGCAGTATGCTGCGTGGAATGCGCTCGCTACCGGATGCAAGGAGGAAAGATGAAGATTGCGGAAGACCTCTACAGTTATATCTGGACCAACCCTTATGAAAACAACTGCAACTCCTATTACCTCGGAGGCAAGGTTCAGGCACTGATCGATCCGGGTCTGAAAAAACACGTTCCAGGCCTTCTAGAAAAAATGGAGGCGGACGGGATCCGTGCGGAGAACATCCGTTACGTGATTAACACACACTGCCATCCTGATCACTATCAGGGGGCCGAATCCTTCAACGGTCCCGGCATTGAAAGGGGCCTGCACAGGGAAGAGATCGCCTTTCTCGATACAATCGGACGCGATATGTTCCAATGGTTTGAATTGGATTTCCCAGAGGTCGATATCAACCTGCCGCTTTCCGAGGGAGATATCGCGCTGGGCGGCGAGTCGTTTCAGATTCTTTTGATTCCCGGCCATTCACCCGGCTCTATCGGTCTTTACTGGCCGGAGCGCAGGGTTCTTATTTCCGGGGATGTCGTCTTCGATCAGAATGTGGGCAGAACGGACTTTCCGGGCGGGGACAGTGCGCTGTTGAAGGAGAGCATCCGGAGGCTGGCCGCGCTCGATGTGGATCTGCTTCTGCCGGGTCACATGGGAATTGTGGCCGGAGACGATAAAGTTAGCAACAATTTCAGGTTGATTATCAACCGGATTTTTCCATATCTCTGATTGAAACAGGCAACTTTCCAATCCAAAGTCCGGGACGTCGCGAAACGACGTGTGCAACGGCTACGGCAACTCGCGAGGAGTTGTCGGGCAGGCCGCATCAATCACGGAACCTGGTCTACACTATAAGTTCGGCGTCTCCGGGACAAAGATTTTCCTGGCTATTTCCTCAAAGTTGCTTGTATCCCCGCTTTCGAATTCCTTTACAACGTTTTCAAGCAACTTCTGAATATCGAGATTCTGGGGGCAGTGCGCCGCACATTCGCCGCATTGCACGCACTGAGAAGCGTATCCCCGCGATCCGGTTAAGATGCCGCCCGCTCGGGCGGCATAAATGACGCGCGCTTCCTTTTCGCTGCCGAACATGTGGCGCGTATTGTAGATGTCAAAACAATCTGGAATCATAACCCCGGCAGAACAGGGCAGGCAATAACCGCAGCCGGTGCATCCGATCTTCATGATGTTTCGATAAGTTTTGGCAACACGTTTGATCAGTTGCGACTCCCCGGCGGTAAGCGAATTTGGATGGCCTTCATCGGCAATCGCGAGATTCTCTTCTATATGCGCCTCTTCGTTCATTCCCGATAGAACCGACGTTACCTCCGGATGATTCCACACCCAGCGCAGGGCCCACTCCGCCGGCGATCTTGGGGTTTCGGCTTCTCTCCACAAAGCGGCGACCGCGGGCGGTGGTTCCGGCCTGCCGAGGTTTCCTCCCCGCAACGGTTCCATGACAATAACCCCCAGATCCTTGGACGCCGCGTATTTAAGCCCGCTGGTTCCTGCCTGATGGTCCTCATCAAGATAATTGTATTGCATGAGGCATAGTTCCCAAGGGTAGCCATCGATAATCCGCTTAAAATCGTTAAGATTGCCGTGAAACGAGAACCCGACATTGATGACCCGTCCGCTTTTTTTTGCGCGATCGAGAAAATCGATAACATTGAGCTGCAAGAGTTGATCCCAGAGATTGCCGTTTAAGGAATGGAGAAGATAGTAATCGATGTGGTCGGTGTTGAGCCTTTGGAGCTGCGCATCGAGATAGCGGTCCATCTCCTCATGGGAGTGGACGAGCCAGGACGGCAATTTTGTCGAAAGTTTTATTTTTTCGCGGTATCCGCCCGATAAGGCGCGCCCCAGAAATGGTTCGCTTTTCCCCATATGATAGGGCCAGGCCGTATCGACAAAGTTCACACCTCTCCTAATCGCGTGATGTAACTGTTCCGTCGCCCTGGCCTCATTGATCACTGAGCCTTTCATGGCGAGGCGCATTGCCCCGAAGGCTAGGATAGAGAGCTTGTCGCCGTTCTTGGGTACCGTTCTATACAGCATATTGAGACCTCATGGCACAGAAATGGAACTGTCCTCACAGCCCCCCGAGGTAGACTGAATGGTACAGCGGTCAGGATAGTAACAAGACGGAAGGGGTTCGTCAATTCGAGAAAGAAGCGAGACGGAAGCATATAAATGGCCAGAAAAGTTTATCGCCCGAGCGTCATGGGCACAAGGATTTGCAAAAAGCAGTACACTGGCGTAAAGTAACAACTAACGCATCTTTTCCTTATCTCCTTTTTCGTCCGGTATTGTGATCGACTAAGCCATGTTCTGATTCCTGCTGCTCGTTGTCAACGCAAATCTAAATGGGGCTTTTATTTAAGACCCCTCAATGTCATGAAAAGGAGGATGAGAACATGCCGGCCAACACGCTGAAAAAATTTCTCGATGAAAAGCATATCCGCTATGTCACCATTGCACACTCCGCAGCCTTTACTGCACAGGAGGTTGCCGAGTCGGCACACGTCCGCGGGAAGGAGTTGGCCAAGACCGTGATCGTGTTTGCCGACGGTCAAATGACGATGGCTGTGGTTCCTGCAACCTGCAAGGTTGATCTCGACTATCTGAGGCGCGCGATGTCCTCCCGTCGTGTTGCTCTGGCGACTGAACAGGAATTCAGGGATAAGTTTCCCGGCTGCGAACTGGGTGCCATGCCGCCGTTCGGCAATCTCTTCGGGATGGAGGTCATTGTCGACAGACAGCTGGCCATGGACAAGGAGATTGCCTTCAATGCCGGTAGCCACACCGAATTGATCCGACTCGCTTATGAAGACTTCGAACGACTAGTGCAGCCCCGCAAGGCGGACATCTGCTAGGTCTGTTGATGGCGTTCCAGTTTTAGCAGCTCTCCCCAGAGTGCATCGACCGCTTTGCATGTATTCTCTTCCGAGCCACTGTTGTCGATAATGAAATCGGCATAAGCCTGTTTATGGGTGATCGGCATTTGAGAGGCTATACGCTTTTGGGCATCCTCCAGGGTTAGACCGTTACGCTCCATGAGCCGTCGGAGTTGAATTTCCGGGGAAACAAAGACCAGAATGACCAGATCAACCAGATTCGTGCTCTCCGTTTCGATGAGGAGGGGAATGTCTGAAATGACAATGGCGTTCGGCTGCTTTTGTCGGATGTCCGCCAGTTGATCCTGCCATAGCTTGAAGACGGCGGGGTGGACGATGCCGTTGAGGCGTTCGCGTTCCTGCTGATCGGAAAAGACGATTCGTCCAAGCTTTTCTCGATTGATTTGGCGGTCGGCGTTAAGGATATCGGTTCCGAAGTGCTCGACGATTTTTTGCCAGGCCTCCTGATTAGGTTCCTGGACGCGGCGGGTCAGGAGATCATGATCGATGACGATCGCGCCCTTAGCGCGCAACAGTTCGCCGACTGTCGATTTTCCTGAGGCGATACCACCTGTCATGCCAACGTGTAACATAATCTCTGTCTACCATGCCTGCGTGTTTTCTCCAATGTTTTTTGCAGAAGGGCAAAGAGTGACAGGTGACAGGCAAAAAGGAAACAACCGGTCACAGGTTAGAAGTAACAGGTAACAAGCATTTAAGGACTGATGTTTCATGTCATCCTCGCGAAGAGGCTGTGTCGTAATTGTCATTGCGAGGAGCGATCGCGACGCGGCAATCTCATGACCAACTGAAAACACGAGATCACCACGCCGCCTTAGAGGCGGCTCGTGATGACAAATGCTAATTGCGACACAGTCTCGAAAGCGGGGAACCAGGATATCTTGAAAGACCAGCGTGCCCGCTTTCCCGGGGCATGGCAACGATGAACTGACTTTGGCTTTTCACAAGCCTGTTACCCGTTACCCGTCGCTCGTGACTGCGGCGTTCGCCGCCGGTCAGCCGTCAATCCGATCCAGCAGGCGTAAGAGGCCGTCGAGAATGCTCAAGGGATGGGGAGGGCAGCCCGGGACATAGAGGTCCACCGGCAGGATCGAATCGACGCCGTTATAGGTTTCTGAGTGACCGATATAGGGGCCGCCGGAGATGGCGCAGGCGCCGACTGCAATGACGAATTTCGGTGCGGGGACCGCCTCCCAGGTTTTGATCAGGGCCAGGTGCATATTGCGGGTCACCGGTCCGGTGACGAGGAGACCGTCGGCATGACGCGGCGAGGCCGTGAAATGGATGCCGAAACGGCTCAGGTCAAAGACAACAGTAGTCAGCACGTTGGTGTCCGCCTCGCAGGCGTTGCACCCGCCGGCGCTGACCTGGCGCAGCGCGAGCGATCGGCCGAAGATTTTGCAACTCTTGGCGTCCAGCGCCTCGGCCAGCTTTAGTTCATTGGTAAAGCGGACGAGATCCTGCCGGGTTCGCGCGGCGAGCCGATGCTCGGGGGAGAAGGCAATGCGTCCCTGGGTACAAGTTTCCGAGCAGGCGCCGCAGAAGAGGCATTTTCCCGTGTCAATTGACAGGCACCCCTCCCGATAGGAAATCGCCCCGGTGGGGCAGAGGCCTTCGCATAGCCCGCAGCTTTCAGGGCAGGGTTGATCGTGGCGGAAGACCGGTTGGCCACGGTAACGCTCCGGCAACACGGGCTCCCCCTTCGGGTATTTGACTGTCCGATGTCCCTGTTGAAAACGTGTCTTAATGACCTTTAACATCAGTAACCTCTATTATGGGTGTGAAGAATTTCTTAATCCTTCTCTCCGCAAAAAACGGAAGCCCTCTTCGTGCAGGCTCTCTAAGAAGGTTTAGAGGCAAGGCGTCGCAAGGGCCGAGCAGTGGAGCATACTTTTGCGTATGTGAGCATGCGAGGACCGAAGCGCAACGCAGCATATAAACCTTATCAGAGAGCCTGCCTACAGATCAAAACCGCAGTATGAAAGATTAAAGCTCTTATTGCAGAGCGGAAAATCAGAAACCTGTTGATTCCGCAAGGCCATCGCCAGTCCTGACCAGTTGTGGAAGGAGGGGTCGGTGATCTTGTAGTGCGCCAGCTTTCCCTGGTTGTCTGTGAAGGCCACGTGGCAGACCTCGCCGCGCCAGCCCTCGGCCAGAGTGACGACAACCTGATCGGGGGCGAGCGGTCCCGGCTGCTGCATGACGGTGTCTCCTGAGAGCCCCTCCAGTTGCCCCAAGATGAACTCGCTTGATCGCTGAATTTCCAGCCAGCGGACATAGGATCGGCTGAAGACATCGCCGGTGTGCCAGGTGGCGACCGGGATCTGAGCAAAGTTATAGATGCCGCTACAGTGATCGAAGCGGACATCCCGGACGATCCCGCAGGCTCTGGCAGGCGGTCCGACGAGACCGAGGTCGAGGCAGGTCTCCGGTGTGAGGACGCCCGTCTCTTCAAAGCGGTTCAGGACAGAGGGTTCCGCCCAGAGTAATTCGATGGCGCTTGTTGCGTCCTTGATTCCTTTCGTGCAGCGCGAGGCCAGGTCGCGAACATGATCGGCATCGAGATCGAAACCTAAACCGCCGGGGCGGACGAGGCCGCGGCCAAAACGATTGCCGCAAAGGAGGGCGGTCATGTTGAGGAAATCCCCGCGAATCCGTCCGCAGTAGGAGGCCGTGGGTAGATAGCCCACGTCGCCGGCCAGAGCGCCCAGGTCTCCGGCGTGATTAGCGAGTCGCTCCAGTTCGAGGGCGATTCCTCGGAAAACCTGCGCGCGTCCCGGTACGGGGCATCCGGCAAGGGCCTCCAACGCCTGGCAGTAAGCGGTCGTGTGGGCGACAGTCGAATCGCCCGCCAGGGTTTCCACATAGTGGATCCGCCGATGAGGTGCGGCCTTGACAATAGCGGCCTCCACGCCTCGATGCTGATAACCGAGAGAGATCTCCAGGTGCAGCACCTGTTCGCCGTAACACTGGAAACGGAAATGGCCGGGTTCGATGATCCCCGCATGTACCGGTCCCACAGCGACTTCGTGGATGTCGTTTCCTCCAACGGTAAAAAAATCCATTACGCCAATGGTCGGTTGGCTGCCTTCGGCACGGTGCGACGGTGAGAAGCGTACCGGTTTGAGCCATGGATGTCCGTCTGGCATGATGCCGTGCGTCTCGTAAATCTCCCGTTCAAAGAGGTGAGCTTGTGTACAGTCCGGCGTTAGTGCCGGATAGGCCTTCTCGACATCGGTCGAAAGGGTGAGAAGCATACCGCGCGGGTCATCCGCCAGCACAGCGATCAGCCGATGGTCGGGGGCGTCCCCATGGGGTATGGCGAAGAGGGAGACGATGCGGAGGCCCGCCTCTGTTTTCTTCAGGATCGTTTCCCGGAAATGCAGTGCCGTCAAAACCGGGATCTCCTTCCGGTCGACGGGGTGGCCGTTGTAAATGGTCAGGACGGTTTGTTCAGTCATCACGGTTGACCTCCCAGCACGCGTGCCGCATCCTGCAGGGCGTTCATGACGGGGCCGGGAATCCAGCAACCCAACGTCAGGACGAGGCAGATGAGGATCAGTGGGGGGAGAACGGCCCAGAAGTGTCCCCGCGTGTGTTCAATCGTCATGTTCTCAGGGCGTCCCTGCGCCATTCTCAAGCCGATTCCAGCGATCCCGATGAAGATTACGGTCAGAAGCAGCAGGTACACGGACGTCAACACAGTCCGCCCCTGGATGAATCCCTCCCGGGCCAGGATAAATTCGCTCACAAAGAGGCCGAAGGGTGGAAAACCGGTAATCGCCAGGATGCCGGCCACCCAGACGACGCCTGTGATCGGGCTCAACCGTATCATTCCCCGAACGTCCGTAGTGGATTTTGTCTTGTAAAGGGTCAGGATATTCCCGGCGACGAAGAAGAGTGAGGCCTTTGTCAGCGAGTGGTTGATCGCGTGCAGCATCGCGCCGAAGACAGCGGAGCCCCCCAGCCCGATCCCCAACGACAGGATGCCCATGTGCTCAATGCTTGAATAGGCAAGCATCCGTTTGTAGTCCCGCTGGCCGATGATGAAGACGGCCGCACAGGCGATCGACAGAAATCCGAAGAGCACAAGCAAATCCTGGGCAAAGGCCCGCTGTCCCGCAGCATCGCAGACTTGATAGGCGCGCAGAATGCCCAGAAAGGCGCAGTTGAGTAGAGCGCCGGACAGGAGCGCGGAGACCACGGACGGGGCCTCGCTGTGCGCGTCCGGCAGCCACGTATGCATAGGCGCCAGACCCATCTTCGTGCCGTAGCCGACCAGGAGCAGAATAAAGGCGGCCTTGAGCCATGGGACGTTCAGCAGATGCGCATTTTTTAGAAGATCCTGCAGGACCATAGAAATGGCGGTGTTCGGTGTCGTCGAGGCGATGCCGATGAAGAAGTTGCCCAGAAGTCCCACGGCAATGCCGATGGAGCAGATGAGCAGGTACTTCCAGGTGGCCTCCAGCGATCGCGGGTGCCGGTGAAAATAAATGAGGGGGGCGCTTGCCAGGGTCGTCAACTCTATCGCCACCCAGATGACGCCGAAATGGAGTCCCAGGCAAACAGCGGTCATAGCGGACTGGAAGCACAACAGGCAGCCGGTGAAGATCGGTTCCGGCGCATTGATGAAGAGAGCGCCCGATTCGAAGTCCTTTCGCTTACCCTTATCTTCTGCCCTCAGATACTGGATGGCATAGAAGGAGGCGGCTAAGAAGAGGCCGCTCATGATGGTCAGGAAAAGGCGCCCCGGGGCGTCGAGTCCCAGCCATCCATAGAGGACGGGTTTGGGCGTCTCTATCCAGGTTGTTGCCGTGAGTCCCGCATGCGCGAGGGCCGCGACGAGCAGCAGGAGGCGGCGGGGCGCATTCCAGCGGATCGAAACGCACACGAACGCCGCGGCGAGGGGAATGAGGATGAGCAACCAACAGACCATGGCTCAGTTCCTCAACGACGACAGTTGATCAGTCTCGATATGATCAAACTGGCGGCTGATATGAAACATGGCAATGCACATCACGAAAACGCCCACAAAGACATCCAGGAGGATGCCCAGCTCGATCAAAAGCGGCTGGTGAATCGCAAAGGAAATACCGAAGGTGTAGATGCCATTTTCCAGGACGACGTAACCGATGACCTGGGACAGGGCCTTCTTCCGGGTGATAACCAGAAAGAGGCCGACAATCAGCGTGAACATGGCGACGGGAACGATCATGGCAGAGACCGTTTCGGTTCCCGCTGGCAGGGTCAGGCGCGAACTCACCCAGAGAGAAAACCCGAGCGCCAGCGGCGCCATCAGGATCGCCGGTGCGTAACCGAGATACGGCGTATCTTTCCAGTTGATGTCCAGGTGGCGCAGGGTGCGCATCAGCCAGACGGGCATGAGGATCCCCTTGACCGCTACGGTCAAAAGCGTAAAGAGCAGCAGATCGACGGCAAAGCCATGAATCAGAAGGGGCATGAGCCCCAGCACGAAACCCTGAAAGGCGATGATGCGAATCGACGTATTGAGCCGGATGGCGCCGAGCATCAGAAAATTGAGCAGTGTCAGAACAATGAGAACCACGTCCACCCACAAATCCATAGCGTTACCTCACTCCGAAAACCAGGGCCAGAATGGAAAAAGCCAGTGCCGCCATCAGCAGTCGCGGTACATGCAGGAGCCGCAGTCGCGCCATGGTCGATTCAATCATGCCGATACCCACGGCGGCGGCTAGAAGGACAGCAAGGGTTCCGGCGATGCCGTAAGCCGGTGCCACCAGGTCGGCGATCAGCGTGCCGAAGACGAGGAGCTTGACGGCTGAAGCATAGAGGATAAATGCCAGATCAGGGCCGCTATTGTCGAGGATCATCGCTTCGTGGATCATCGTCAACTCCAGGTGCGTGTTGGGGTCGTCCACCGGGATACGCGCATTTTCAGCGAGGGTGATGATCGCCAGGGCGGCGACGGCAAAGAGCATGGCGCCGCTGTGGCCATACCAGGACGCACCGGAGAGCGTGGTAGAGATCTTGGTGAGCGAAAAGCTTCCCGTCAGGTGGGCGACTGCTGCCAGGGCCATGAGCAGTGCGGGCTCGGCAAGGGCGGAAAAGGCCACTTCCCGGCTGGCGCCCATTCCCTCGAAGCTCGACGCGGTGTCCAGGGCGGCTGCGACCATGAAAAAGCGCATCAGCGCCAGCAGGTAGATCAGGACGATCAGGTCCCCTTCAAAGGCCAGCACGGCGGGTTCCTCGCCGATCGGCAGGAGATAGCTCACCGTGATAGCTACGGCCAGACAGACGACAGGGGCCGCCTTGAAAATCCAGGAGGTGCTTCGGCTGTAAACGGCGCCTTTGTTGATGAGCTTCCAGAGCTCAAAATAAGTCTGCATGAGCGGCTGTCCCTTGCGTCCCGCGAAGAGCGCCTTTGTTCGGTTGATGATCCCCAGGAAGAGGGGCGCCATAAGCAGGATCAGCACGGGGTGCAATATGTTGCGTACGTGGTCCATGATCACCACAGCTTCCACATCATCAGGATGACCAGCGTTGCGGCAATGTAGAGAATGTAGATCTGCACACTGCCGTGCTGCAGCCAGTGCAGCATGTCAAGCCCCTTGGCCGCCTGACGGAAAAGGGGAAGGAAAAACGACTGATAGACAGGATCGACAACCTCCGTCGCGAAAGAGGCATCCTGTGGGAATGCGCCCTGTGGCCGTTTTTCGGTTGTCCGGGGAAGCAGAAAGCCGCGCATGAGTGTTACGATCGGCTCTGCGAAAGAGGCGCCGGTGTACTCCATCCGGGCTGACGGTGCAGCATAGCCGCAATCCCACGTGACCTGTCGATCGATTCGGCGACCGGCGAAGAGCAGACGTCGCAACAGCATCAGCAGCAAGGTCATTATGGCCAGCACGCTGACCGTCCAGAGGATGCCGTTCAAAAGGTTGCCGAGGCCGGACAGTTCCGCCGAGAGGATTGGTGCTTTCAGCCTTGTGAGGGTACTGATGGCCGGTTCGAGAGCGGTCACCAGCCAGGAGCCTGCGAGACCGATGGCGACACAGGCTATCGCAGGAATCCACAGCGCGAGTTGCATGCTATCTGTCACCTCATGGGCCTGTGAGGCCGCGGTCGATCTGGGTTCCCCCAGAAACGTGACGCCGAAGAGCTTGGTGAAGCAGGCCATTGACAGTCCCCCGATCAGGGCCAGCGCGCCGATGGTCAGGATGGCCGGTACCAGCAGGTTGGTCTTCGGCGTGGTCATGCCGTAAAAGGCACCCGCATAGATCATAAATTCGCTCACAAAGCCGTTGAAGGGCGGCAACGCGCATATGGCGACGGCGCCGACGAGAAAGGCCGCGCCCGTTCGGGGCATGCGCTTGATCAGACCGCCCAATTCATCCATCGACGGTGTGCCGGTTGCCTGGATCACGGCGCCGGCGCTAAGGAAGAGAAGTCCCTTGAAGAAGGCATGATTGATGACGTGCAGGAGCGCGCCTGTGAATCCGGCGACGGCCAGAACGGGTAGCGCATAATGCATGCCGAGCATGCCGATACCGAGGCCGATGGTGATGATGCCGATATTCTCGACGCTGGAGTAGGCCAGGAGTCGTTTGATGTCCTGTTGGGCTGCAGCAAAGAGGATGCCGAAGATGCCGGATACGGTCCCGATGATCACGAGGAGCCAGCCCCACCAGCCCTGGGTGTCGGGGAGGAAGGTCAGCGCGCGGATAATGCCGTAGATGCCGGTCTTGATCATAACGCCCGACATGAGCGCCGAGACATGGCTTGGCGCGGCCGGATGGGCCTCGGGCAGCCAGACGTGCAGCGGCATGAGCCCGGCCTTCGTGCCGAAGCCGATCAGCGCCAGGATAAAGAGCAGCGAGGCAAACATCGGACTCAAAGAGGGCAGGGCATTGAAGGCGGCAAAATCGAGCGATCCGGCGGTCATGCCCATAAAGATAAAGAAGGCCATGAGGAAGGCGGTGCCGATGTGCGTGGCGATCAGATAGGTGAAGCCTGCCTGCCTTACCTCGGCACGGTCGTCGTAGACGGTGACGAGAAAGAACGAGGCCAGCGACATCACCTCCCAGGCAATGAGAAAGAGAACCGCGTTTCGTGCGACAACAACGGCGATCATGGCGGCCGACAGGATGTTAAAGAAGAAAGCTGTCGGCCCGAGCGGTTTGTCTGAATGATGCGCTGTCAGGTACCGGACGCCGTAAAGGGACGTAATAGCGGACAGGGCAAAGACCGGGATCAGGAAGCAGGCGGTCAGGGGATCGATTTCGATGGCGGCCGTGCCGTAGGGCATGGACCAAGGAAGCTGCATCGCCAGCGTCCGGCCGGTCAGAAGCGTCTCGATAGAGACGTATAGTCCCGGCAGCGCGGCAAGCGTATTGCCGACGGCGCTCAGACTCACACTGGCCAGGGGGCGTCGCGTCGTTGCCAGAGACGCCAGGGCCGAAAGCAAGATGACCCCAATAGAGAGAAGCAAGAGGTTCATCGATCGGATGCTCCGGAGGGCTTGCCCGTGCGGGCGCTCAGTTCTCTATCGATCCTTTGCAAGTGGCCGAAAAGCTCTTCCTGCGGGGCGCGCTTTTCGATGGCCGCCTTGAAGGCCGGATCGCGCAGGGCGAAACTGATCTGAGAAAGCAGGTGCAGGTGGAACCGTACCGTCGGGCTGATGATCGTAAAGAGGCAGTAGACCGGTTGTCCGTCGATTGCGTCGAAATCAACCGGCTGCGCCAGGAAACACAGGCGGATGACCGGCTGGGGAACGCGAAGGACAATCGGATTGCGGACGTGCGGCAGTGCGATGCCGTCGCCGATTCCCGTGGAGGCCAGCGCCTCGCGGGCCAGCAGGATCTCCAGCAGAAAGTCGCGATGGACCTGGTCCGGCAGGGGCATATCCTGTACCACTGACCGCAGGGCCGAGGCCTTGTCGGTTCCCGGCAGGTTGTAGGCGATTCCTCCCGCTGTCAGCGCGTCGCTCAAGGTGCCGAATTGTTCGGCGTCATCAGCGGATTCAGTGAAAAGGTCTGCAGAAACCTTTACCTGGTGGGCGGTGGCCCACTCAAAGAGTTCTGCTCTGTTGAATCGGTATTGATTGTTGACTCGATACCCCGGTAGCGCCGCTTCCTTAATCCAACGGTAGACCGTGGTTTCGTTAACGGAAAGGATTCTCGCAACATCTCTGACTGTCAGTTGCATGGTGTTTCTCTGTATGCATCTATCAATGATCGTTTGGAGGCCCGGAAAATGACGGGCTGCGATATATAGGGCATAACGCCTCTTGATGTCAAGGAACTTGTGAGCCTTTCTTTCAAAGGTCTTGCATTTTAAGGATGCTTTGCGTTAGATGGCCCGCATGAATGCAATAGTCGAGATCATCAAGGGGGATGTGCGCGCTGCCTCCCGGCTGATTCGCGGATTGGAAGAAGAGGAGACGGGGGCGAAGGCGACGGTTGGGCGCCTCTTTCCTTATACGGGGCGGGCGCATGTCATCGGCGTGACCGGTCCCCCCGGTGCGGGGAAGAGCACTCTGACTGATGCGTTGATCGGGGCCTTTCGCGCGGCGGGGCAGACCGTCGGCGTTTTGGCCGTCGATCCAACGAGTCCGTTTACCGGAGGCGCGATCCTAGGGGACCGCATCCGGATGCAGCGGCATGTCGAGGATTCCGGCGTCTTTATTCGAAGCCTGGCGACCCGTGGCGTGCTCGGAGGCCTGGCCCGGTGCATCGGCGATGCGGTGTCGGTTCTCGACGCCATGGGAAAGGACGTCATCATTGTCGAGACGGTTGGCGCGGGTCAGCAGGAGAGTAGTATCATCCATCATGCCCACACGACGCTGGTGGTCCTGGTGCCTGGAATGGGAGACGACATTCAGGCGATCAAAGCCGGCATTCTGGAGATCGCCGATATCTTCGTCATCAACAAGGCGGATCGTGACGGTGTGCATCAACTGGCCCGCGATCTGGAGATGATGTTGGGCATGTCTGACCATGTTAAACGGGACTGGCGTCCTCCGATTCTATGTCTTGGGAATGTAAATGATTCTGCTATATTTAGTGATCAACTTCAAGTTTTAGTTAAATGTGTTCGTGCCCATTATGATTTTCTGGTATCAAGTGGAAGCTTGACTGATAGGAGGCGCCACCAAATTCTGGCAGCGCTGGAAGAGGCGATCCGGGTCGAGGTATTAGCCCCCCTGCTGGAGGATCTGGAGGCCAGCGGCGAGATGGAGCGGATGGTTTCTGCCGTGCTTAACCGCGAAAGCGATCCTCACACCCTGGCCGGGGAGTTGGCGCGGCGCTATCTAAAAGAGGAGATCCTCAAGCGATGATATGATCGACTGCAACGCAGCAGCCTCTGCAGGGCTTGACGATCCATCTGTGAGGTCAGGTGCGCTTGGTTGTGCAAGGGGGAGAGAAGCCATTGACCGATGAAGGACATGATGAACGAGGTGCGTGAGCTTAAGCATCCCTAAGGAGATTAAATACCTCTAAATAATTAGTATTAACTGACAGTGAATCGAGTGACGGGTAACGAGTGACAAGCGAAAGATAAACGATCGTATTTTCCATGGCACGCAGCGTAGTAAAAGAGCAAACAGGATATACCCTCTCCCTTGGGAATCGGAGATTGGCTGGCGTCTGCGTCGGTGCGTCATTAATGTTCCGAAAAAGCCAAATTTTTTACTAGTCACCCGTTACCCGTCACTGAGGCATTAGCCGCTTACTCGATCGGCCATTCTCCCCGTTCCTTCAGGACTTCCCGATAGACTGTTAGCGCTTCATTGACCTTTGGCATGCCGCCATAGGGAACAAGTTGAAAGAAGACCTCGGCGAGCTTTCGGGGGTCACACCCCACATTCAGAGCGGCATTGACGTGCAGCCGCAGCTCCTCGCTGGCGCCCAGGGCAGCCAGCATGGCGCAGGCGACCATCTGACGCTCAGGCAGTGTCAGGACCGTCCTCGAATAGAGATTGCCCGTGATGAACATCGACAGATCGTTGGCCAAATCGCGGTCGAATTCCTTCCAGGTCAGATAGGGCGGGTCCATTTTGATGCCCTTGCCGAACAGTTTGGCGGCCGTTTCTTTTGTTTTGATTTTGACATCTTCTGTCATGCGCCTCTCCCCTTGGTATGAAATGTGGTGGAACGTTAACACACGTCTTCCCAACATGCCATTATTTTCCAGCAAAAATAGGCAGTTTTCGATTGACGCCGAGGCCGTATTAACCTATGCTCCCATCAAACAGTGCGGCCGAGCAGTGCCTAAGCTGTTTCGGACCAGCAAACACATTGTTTCAATATATAGTTAAGGAGGATACAGTGCATGAATTTTGAGTTCAATGAAGAACAAAAAATGTTGGAAGAGAGCGTTTATAAATGGGCGACCTCTTGGCTTGAGCCCCAAATGGAACATGCCTACGAAGTGGATAAGATGCCCGAAGGCCTCTTCAAGGAGTTCGGCAATCTCGGCCTCAATGGTGTGGCCTTTGAAGAAAAATACGGCGGAGCGGGACTCGGTTATGTCGAGACACTGCTCCTTTATGAAAACATTGCTCGTGTCAGCGGCGCTCTGTCTATGACGTGCGGGGCGAGTCAGACCCTGTGCTTCGATAACTTCCGTCGAAACGCCACCGAAGAGCAGAAGATGAAGTATCTGCCCAAGGCTTGTAGTGGCGAGTCAATCGGCTGCCTCGGGATTACGGAGCCCAACTCCGGTTCCGACGCCATGAGCATGGCCACCAAGGCTGTCAAAAAGGGCGACAAGTACATTATCAACGGCAGCAAGATCTTCATCACCAACGCCCCCCACTCCGACTTCATGTTGTTTTACGCGAAGACAGCGCCGGAAAAGGGTCCACACGGGATCTCTACCTTCTTTTTCAACCCGCAGGAAGTCAAGGGTTGTACCATTGAGAAGATCAAAAAGTGGGGCATGAGAACGTCTCCCACCGGTCTGGTGACTTTCGACGATATGGAGATCCCTGAAGAAAATCTGGTCGGTCAGTTGGACAAGGGGGTTGCTGTTCTGACCAGCGGTCTGTGCACCGAACGCATCACCCTGAGCGGTTGCTCGATCGGTTCTTCGCGCGCCTGCCTGGAGCTCTCTCTGAAGTATGCGAAGGAGAGGGTCCAGTTCGGTAAGCCGATCATTTCCAATCAGGCCATTCAGGAGAAGCTGGCCAACATGTACACGTGGTATCTCTCCTCCAAGTGGATGGCTTACAGCGCCGCATCCTTCTGCGACTCACTGCCCAACAAGTCTGGCGGCAAGGGAACCGACCTCGACAGAATGGCCGCGGCATCGCTGCTGTTCTGCGGAAAGATGGGCACCAAGGTGGCAGACGAGGCCGTTCAGATTCATGGCGGTTACGGATACTGCACAGAATACCCTGTGTCCCGCCACTATCTGGATCAGAAACTCTGGGATATCGGCGCTGGCACGTCTGAAATTCGCCGCATGATTATTGCCAGAGAGCTTATGAGAGATGACTTTAAGAGTGGTCGTTAACTAACTAATAATACGGGAGATTCTGTGCGGGATGAACCCGGCGGAATCTCCCGTATTGGTTCCGGACGCTTTCGGGCATTTGCCAAAATCTCTTTTACATATCCACCGGTTATTGTGTGTTTCAGGAGTTTTTGGTAGCAGTCCGTCAGACAATTTGTCTGTTCAACCACTTATTACTAACTAAAAGATGGAGAATGGAATATGAGCTCAAGTGAATGTGTATTGTGTGAGAAGAGAGAAGATGTCGCCCTGGTCACCTTCAACCGTCCCGACGTGTTCAATGCATTGAGCCGAGAAGTCAACAAGTGCTTCACGGCCATCATGAGCGACCTGGAGGCCGACAGTGCCATTAAAGTGATCGTTCTGACGGGGGCAGGCGAAAAAGCTTTCGTAGCGGGCGGCGATATCGGCGAGATGGGTTCCCTGGATGCAATGGGCGCTCGGGAATATGGGCTGCAGGCCAAACAGTCGATAGACGCCATCTGCAACTGTTCAAAGCCGGTCATTGCGGCGATCAATGGTCTGTGTCTCGGCGGTGGTCTCGAGTATGCCATGGCTTGTGACTTCAGGGTGGCTTCCGACAATGCTAAGTTCGGTCAACCGGAGATCAATATCGGTGTTATGCCGGGATCAGCCGGGACGCAGCGACTTCCGCGTTTCATTGGCATGGGACGGGCCAAGGAGTTGATCTTCACCGGCGGTATGCTGTCGGTGAATGATGCGCTGACCTATGGTCTCGTCAATCATATTTTCCCTAAGGATGTCCTGATTGAAGAAACCATGAAGATCGCCAAGTCGATTGCCGGTAAGAGTTCAGCGGCGCTGGCCTTGATCAAGAAGGCCATGAACCGCGGTGCGGAGTGTGATATTGAAACAGGATCGCTCTTTGAAATAGATTGTTTTGGCCTGTGCTTTTCTACCGAAGAGCAGAAGAAGGGCATGGAGAAGTTTCTGAAAAAGAAGTCGTGAGGTGAAGGGGGTCCGATCGTGGTTCCCCATACAGCTTCAAAGTTTCCCATTCCGGGCCTGCCGTCGGAGTAAGTTTCCGATTGCAGGCTTTTTTTCTGCGTGTTGGGAATGCCTCCGCGGGGATTTTGGGGAGGTGTAAAGCCGTCAATATTCCGAATCCGACCCCGCGCGCATTATGTCTAAAATTTTTCTCTGGTATTGGAGATTCTCGGGCGCGTACTCCAGAGAATCTCCAATACGGCATTGACAAAATTTTGCCGTTCAATTATACGAATATATTGGTACATAAGGGTTGAGATGGCGGGCGATAGACGTTGCCGGGGACGGGCGAGTTGTGACGTTGCTCTTAAATATCCTGAAGACGAAAAACGCGCTATTGCCCAAGGCTTTGATGGCGATTGTCCTGCCGGTCTATCGACGTGAGGGGGCCTGGAGGGTTTTACCGAGGCTGCGATCCGTCAGGCCAATCGTGAGAAGCAATGTATCGTAAAATAGAAATCGTAGTGATTTCCAATGCCGGGCTCCTTATCCGAACCGAGCGGGCAAGGATTCTGATAGACGGGATTTACGAAATTCAAAATTCAGGTAACCGTCGCCTGTCGTGCCACGATCCTTTTCAGGCGAAGGATCTTTTTACCCCTGTTCCCGAAGAGATCATGACCCGGATTGTCAATGGCAAGGAAGAGTTCAGCGGCATCGACGCGGTGCTCTTCAGTCACTACCATCGGGACCATTACAGCGGTCCGAGAACCGTGGCTTGTCTCAAAGGAAACCCTATCGGCGCGCTTTGCCTGCCAGAAGACCGTCTTGGAGAATCGGCGATTGTCCGAGCGGAGGCCGATGCGGCCGGGGTTCGGGTTGTCGATATGCTACTGCCTGTAGGAGTCAAGGGGGAACAGGTTTTCGGAGATATCCGGGTGCGGTATTATCGGACACCACATTGCAGTGATATGACCGAGGTGAATCATTACAGTTTCCTCATTACGATTGGAGAGCGGCAGATTTATATTTCCAGCGATGCTGATCATACCGACCGATTCCAGAAAGAAATGCTGGAGGGGGAGCATGTAGACGTTGCCTTTTTTAATCCGCTGCATTTTCAATTGCGGTCGGGCAGGCAATTGATGAGCCTAATTAGTCCGGATCGGGCGATCATGTACCATGTCCCTTTTGAAGAGGACGATAGATACGGTTTTAGGCGGCTTTCGGAAAGGATCATGACTCGCTACAGGGACAGCTTGCCGCCCTGTGAAATTATTGCTGCGCCCCTTCAGGTGATAGCAATTTAGGCTGCGGCAGGGAAATGGCCTGAGCATAGTGAATCAGTTTGATAAAACCAGCCCGGTCGGGTTGGCTTACTTGTGAAAATGACTATCACACGGCAGAGAGGGGAAAATACAAATGGCTGAAGAAAAAAAACTTTCAAGAGCTGAGCGGTTGCAGATGGAACGCGAGGCCAACCTGCGTCACTGGGAGGAACAGGACGCCTTGCTTATTAAGCATCGTGAAGAGGCCTATAACATCGGCGGCGAAAAGCAGGTCGAGCGTCTGGCCAAGCAGGGCAAGAAGCCCATGCGCGAACTCGTCAAGATGCTGATCGATCCGGGCACCGAGTTCTTTGAACTGGGCCTCGATGCCGGTTTCGACATCAGCACCCGCAGGCTGTTCGGCGGCGATGCCTACGGCGCGGAAGGCCACAAGAGCATTCCGGGCGGCGGCGTGATCACCGGTGTCGGCATCGTGCAGGGCAAGGATTGCATGATCTTTGCCAACGAGAACCGCTATTCGGCGGGAACCTACTTCCCCATCACCCTCAAGAAGCACATGCGCGCCCAGGCGATTGCCGAGCAGTGCGGTCTGCCCTGCATCTACCTGGCCGACTCGGGCGGCATCAACCTGCCGCTTCAGGTGGGCTGCTTCGCCGATGACGGTCATTTCGGCACCATGTTCTACAACATGTGCCGGATGTCCGCCAAGGGCATCAAGCAGTACACCATGTCCACGGGCGGCAACACGGCCGGCGGCGCCTATATCGTTTATCTGGCCACCGAATCCATCATGATCGAAAAGATGGCCTATGCCTTTCTGGCGGGCCCCCCGATGGTCAAGTCCGCGATCGGCGAGGACGTCACCCCGGAAGACCTGGGCGGCGCCTACGTCCATACCCAGCATTCCGGCGGTTGCGACCACTTCGTCCGCACCCAGGCAGAGGGCATCGAGAAGATCCGCGCCATGATGGAATTCGAGCCCAAGCAGTCGCTCTACATCGATCGTCGCGAGACCAGAGAGCCGAAGTTCGACGTCAAGGAAATGATGGCTTCTTCGCCTTCCAACACCTACAACCACATCAACATCAAGGACACCATCAAGTGTCTGGCCGACGACAGCTACTTCCATGAATACAAGCCCAAGTACGGTCCGGGCCGCGGCGACGCGATCGTGTGCGGCAAGATGTGGATCAAAGGCATCCCAATCGGTGTCATCGCCTCCAACGCCAGCGGCATCATCTACATTGAAGCCGCCCGTAAGGCCACCGAGTGGATGATCCGCTGCGGCAACTCCAAGCTGCCGGTCCTCTTCCTCCAGGGCTCCCCCGGCTACATGGTCGGCAAGGCCGAGGAATGGGGCGGTATCGGCAAGTACGGCGCCGACATGGTCCGCGCCTGCTCCTGCCTGGAAACGCCGAAGGTCACCTACGTCATCGGCCCCGATCACGGCGCCGCCAACTACGGGATGTGCGGACGCGCCTTCAAGCCACGTTTTGCCTTCACCAACATGCGCGGTCGTACCACCGTTATGTCGGGCAACACTGCCGGCTTTGTTCTGGAGACGCTTCGCCGCAAGAACCTCGAAATCAAAGGGGAGCCGATTAATGAGGAAGAAATGGCCGCGTTCCGCGAGAAGATGCGTGATCGCTACGACCAGGAAGGGCATCCCTTCTACACCGGTTCGGTCCTCTTCCACGACGGCGTCATCGCTTACAGCGAGGCCCGCGACAGAATCGCTAGAGCCTTTGAAATCGCGCTGCGCGTGCCGATGAACGTGTCTCACTGGGGCGACATGAAGGTATAAGGCGCTCTTGGAGCGGCTAACGCCGCGGTAACAAGTGACGGGTTACGGGTGACTGGCAGAAAAAGCATCAGCTCACGGGCCCGACTCGAGTGACGCGGCGATTAAACGTGTAACCTGGTCAGAAATTTGTGTTGATTGAGATCCCACTGCCGCTGCAGCGGGGTCTCTCAAACATCGGAGGTTAAAAAATGGGAAATGTTTTACTGCAGGAAAGAACCGAAGACGGCATTCTGATTCTGACGTTGAACAGGCCGGAGGCCATGAATTGTTTTAACATGGAACTCCTGGGTGCGCTGGGAGATGTCATTCGGGAGGCCAACTTTGACAACACGTTGAGATGCATCATCATTACGGGCGCCAGCACCGGCGATCCCAAGAAAGAGGCGTTTTCGACGGGAGCGGATCTGATCGAAAGACGGACCATGACGCCGGATCAGGTCAAGCGCTTTATCTTCACGATCCGCAATCTCTTCACGGCCGTGGAGCAGGTCAAGGTGCCGGTCATCTCGGCGATCAACGGCTTTGCCTTTGGCGGTGGAACGGAAATCGCGTTGGCGAGCGATCTCCGCATTGCTTCCTCCAACGTGGTGATGGGGCTGACGGAGACGAGCCTGGCGGTCATTCCGGGCGCTGGCGGCACGCAGCGGCTTCCGAGAATCGTCGGTATGGCGAAGGCCAAGGAGCTGATCTTTACGGCGCGCCGCATCAATGCCCAAACGGCTCTGGAGATCGGTCTTGTCAACAAGGTGGTCGAGCGCGAGAAATTGATGGATGAGGCCTTGTCGCTGGCCCGCGAGATCGCAAAGAACGGTCCAATCGCTCTTGCGCAGGCGAAATTTGCCATCAACTATGGTATGGAAGCCAGCCTTGGCGTGGCTCTGCCGCTGGAATCCAAGGCCTATGAGGTTGTGATCCCGACGAAGGATCGTACAGAGGCGCTCGTGGCCTTTGCTGAAAAGCGCAAGCCGGTCTTTACGGGAGAGTAATGGTTGACCTGAGTACGGAAGGGTAAGGCGCCGCGCTCGGGCTTTAAGCAACGAACAATCAAGAGAGGGAGATACCTTATGACAGAGTATGATTACTGGAAGATTTTTCCGAGAATGCCAAAAAAAGTAATGATCGGCGATATCACTATCCGTGACGGGTTTCAACACTCGGAGAAATTCATTTCCACCGAGGCCAAGATTTTCTATGGTCAGGAGTTGATTCTGGCTGGATGCCGCGAACTGGAAGTGACGAACCTCGGTTCGCCCCGGACGACGCCGCAGTTCAAGGATGCCGATGAGGTGATGAAGGCCATGCGCAGCGACGAATTCCGTAAACGCGCCGCCAAGAAGGGGATCGACATCGACAAGGATGTCACCTTGACCTGCGTCTCCATCCGCGAGACGGCAGTCGATCGCGCCATCGAGATGAAGAAGGCCGGTTACGGTCCCGACCGCATCCTGATGATGGTCTCCACTGACCCCGAGCATCACTTCGCCAACTCCGGAACCACCCTGTCCCAGTACTGGCGTGAAGCCGAACGCTGCATCAAGAAGGCCGCCGATGCCGGCATCAAGATGTGCGGTACGGTCAGCACGATCTGGGGCAGCCCGATTAGCGGCGCTACCAAGCTCGAGGATGCCGTCGAGTTCACCAAGCGCTGGCTCTCAATAGGCGCTTACGACATCGAGCATGCCGATCACGACGGTTCCGCAAACGCCGCCGAGGTTTACCGGTATTTCTCCATGGTGCTCGATGCCATGCCGAATCCGGAGGCGCATCTGTGCCATCTGCATGAGACCAAGCGCGTTGCGTCTTCGTCGATTCTGGCAGCGCTTCAGGCGGGTATCTGCCGCTTCGAATCGACCCTGGGCGGCCAAGGGGGACAGCCTGCCAACTTCCTCGACGACACCCCGATCAAGGGCACCGGCGAGTACTACTACGACGATCCGCGCTACGTCGGCCTTATTTGCACCGAAGACTTGCTCGTTCAGATTGATGAACTGGGAATTCAGCACGGATATGACGTTAACCGCGTGCTGTGGCTTGGAAAGCGGATGGAGAAGACCATTGGCGCCCGTCTGCGCTCGGAGGCGATCATTAACGGCCGGACACTGAAGGAAGGCCACATGAAGTTCGCCCGCCCGGGCCTCAAGAAGCTCGTGGAGAAGGAAGGCGAGCAGCCCGGCCAGCGCACCCCGGCCGAATGGCCCGCCCAGGCCATCCTGCCCGCCAGCTACGGACCGGATGCATGGAAAAAGTAAGCGTTAAATGACGATGACAAAAAACCCGGATCGAAAGGTCCGGGTTTTTTTTTGGTCTTTTGCCGATTTAGCGCCAGGTGATTTCGGGCGAATTTCGGGGGGGGATTTTGTAAAAAGGGTACTTTGGAAAGCCGACGAGAAGAGCGCCCAGGCAGATATGATCAGAGGGCAAGTCCAATGCCTCCTGCAATGGCCGCCAGGCACTGGCCGCCATGTTGAAATACCCGGCCCAGCAGGCGCCCAGGCCGAAAGCAGGGGCTGCCAATTCGAAGTAGGCGAGCGCCAGGGTCGCCGCACTAGGTGCAAAGAGATTTTTTTTCGATGCGTGCGTCAGAACGATATGAGGGGGCGCGGCGGCAGACGGGATCGCGGCCGGACTCCCATTTTTCAATTGTCTTACCGAGGTGAAGCGTATTGGCAAATTCGGGGCGCTCTGTCATCATGGCGCGCATCCAGTCAATAACGAGGCTGGCCGACCGTTCAACCTCAGCGGGGCTATACAGGATCCGCCAGTGTACCGGTTGGCTGTTGTGACCGGAAGGGGCATAGCGAGCCGTCTCGATCAGTCGTGTCAGTGTTTCTCGACTGACGCAATCCGATGTATAGGCCCGGATAGAACGGCGAATCTTCAGGTAGTGCTCTGTCTGTTCCGGCGAAAGGAGCCATTCACGGCGAATCGGCGTACATTGTTCCGGAGTGATGAATGAATTCGAGAGCGCGCCATAAGGGCAGGCGGATACGCAGTGGCCGCAACGGATGCAGGCTCGCGATGCAAAGGGAATCGATGTCGGCAAGGTGGCATCATCTTTCTGCATGATCAACCCTATCGGGCAGACCGCTGTGCAAATTCCATCGCGCTTGCATTTGTTTTGATCGATAGATAAAAAGGTCATGGGTTTCCTTTCGGATGTGCATTGAAAGCACTCATTCAATAATCAGGCTGAGTTTGTTGTCTTCCAAAGTGTATAATAACGGAACAATTGTAATGCCGCGGTATTTTTTTGAGAGACGTTTCGCTTCTTCGACAGCGAATTCGAGTTCATTGTCAATCTCGAACATGGGAGCGTAGTTTAAAAAGTGTTGTTCCGCACGGACTCTGTCCCAAGAAGCATTACGGCATAGTCCATCAATGAACTGTTCCTTGCGGGAAACGAGGTTCACCATACCACAATGATTGTGCGCGATAAGAGCGATATGGCGAACGTCGCCGATGGCGATGGCGTAAGATACTTTGAACTCACTATAGCGTAGATTGCCGCCGCCGGTACGGATAATATAAGCGAAGTTTTCAGGAATGCGAAGTTGCTTACGGTTGTCCATGCACATGCCTATCAGCAGCTTGGCTTCAATATGGATGTTAAACGGTGTATCCAGATTCTGATAGCGAAGCAACGCGCCAATTGGCGAATGGATGTGTTGTTTGGGAATATGTGTTTCAGATTCTATTTTTAGAAGTTTCATTGTTTTTTGCCCGCCCCTCTTCTATATGATGGGGCGGATACTGTCAATATTGAAGATCCCGCGCTTATATTGCAGCAAGCCACCAAGGGGAATGAGCTTAGTGACGGCTTCCAATAGAGCGTCACAACCTTTGTAAAAGCACCTTGAATTGTGTTGAGAATTATTCTGGCGAAAAAGCCTATAAAAAGGGAAGGGGGAGGCCATCAGGCCTCCCCAGGGTGAAAATGAAGAGCTAAGTTCGGAGGAATGCGATACGTGTCTTGCTTTCCATCTCGATTGACTTTATTAAATGCAACAGGTGTGCCAATAAAATAACTTAATAAATTCGCATAAATGCTCTAAAATAGGCCAAAGCGGTGGAAAAAAATGTCGATTCGATCTGACGGGGAGGATTCTTAAAAAATGTTTTAATATCAAATAGATATCAGTTTTTTTGATTTCTGTCTGGTTTCGACAATTCCGTCGAATGTTCTTTGTGGAGCATATGGCGGAAGAGAGTATTAAGACGCAAGAGCACAAAAAAAGAGGTTCTGATGGATGGTCCATTCTGATTACCGGCGGTACACAAATAAGAGTGGTCGTAGTCCGTATTAATAGGTAAAATAATCAATTTTATAGCTATGCGAAAGGAAAGCAGCCCTTTATATGGTGATTCGTGAGGCTCAAAGCGCTATCGATCTGGTGCTGTTTGATTTCGGCGGTGTTCTTGCGGAGGAGGGATTTGCCAAGGGGCTCCGCGCGATTGCGGCAAGAAACGGTCTTGACGAAGAGGCGTTTTATTCAACAGTCCATGCCCTGATTTATAAAACAGGCTATATTGTCGGAAAGGCGACAGAATCTGCGTTTTGGCAAGCGGTTCGGGAAAGCACAGGCATTCGCGAGGAAGACGCGGTGCTTCGTGCCGATATTCTCTCCCGATTCATTCTGAGGCCCTGGATGATTGCGATCGTTCGGAAACTCACCGAAGCCGGCATTGGTGCGGCTATTCTCAGTGATCAAACCAATTGGCTTGACGAGTTGAACGCGCGTGATCATTTTTTTCATTACTTTGAGGCGGTCTTCAACAGTTATTATCTCGGTAAGACGAAGCATGAGTTGTCTCATTTTTCTGATGTCTTGGCATGTTTGAATTGCGAGCCAAACCGGTTACTTTTTGTGGACGACACCCGGAAGCACTGCGAAACGGCGCAAACACTGGGTTTGAAAGCGATCTGTTTTGCAGGGCGGGATTCTTTTCTGAAGGAGATTTCCGCTGTCTGCCCTGTGCTTCAAGGTGAAGTTTTCATCTAAGCACCAAGGAACTCTGGTCGATGAAAAGCCTTGACTCCATTGATATACTCATAATAAATTGCCGAGCGGTGACAGCACAGATCATTTCAGTGACGTATCCTTAAAGAGACGATTATCAGGAGGCAGACGGTTGATTTCGAGATATTCTCGTGAAAAAATGGCTTCACTCTGGAGTCCGGAAAATAAATTCAGGACGTGGCTGGATATTGAGCTGGCTGTCTGTGATGCTTATGGTGAAAAGGGCGAGATTCCGGCGGCTTCCTTGAGGACGATCAAGGAACGGGCCGCCTTCGATGTCCAGCGGATCGACGAGATCGAGAAAGAAGTCAAGCACGATGTTATTGCCTTCCTTACCTCTGTTTCGGAGAAGGTCGGCGAAGATTCCCGCTTCATCCATATGGGAATGACGTCCTCCGATGTTCTGGATACCTCGCTCGCCATGTTGCTTCGTGATGCGGCGGATATGCTGCTCGCCGATATCGACGCGCTGTTGACCGCTTTGAAGAAGCAGGCTCTGAAATATAAAGACACTCTGATGATCGGCCGATCGCACGGCATTCACGCTGAGCCTGTTACCTTCGGGCTCAAAATGGCGCTCTGGTACGACGAGATGCGTCGTAACCGCAAGCGGCTGGTGCAGGCTCGGCAAGGCATCGCCTATGGAAAAATTTCCGGGGCGGTTGGTACCTTCGCCTTTATCGATCCGAATATTGAAGAAACGGTCTGCTGCAAGCTCGGCTTGAAGCCCGCGCCCGTTTCCACGCAGATCGTCCAGCGTGATCGTCATGCAGAGTTTTTCACGACGATTGCGATTATCGGTTCATCCCTCGATAAGTTCGCTACGGAGATCCGCCACTTGCAACGTACCGAGGTCCGCGAGGCCGAGGAGTATTTCTCGCCGGGGCAGAAGGGATCTTCGGCGATGCCGCACAAGCGCAACCCGATTCTCTCGGAGAACCTCTCCGGCCTGGCGCGCCTGCTGCGTTCCTACGCGATGGCCTCTTTGGAGGACATCGCCCTGTGGCATGAGCGCGATATCAGTCATTCGTCCGTGGAACGGGTAATCGGGCCGGATGCCACGATTCTGCTCGACTTCATGCTTGATCGCTTTACGCGGCTGATCGATAATCTGCTTGTTTACCCTGACAGGATGCTGGCGAACCTCAACCTGACACGCGGTCTGATTTTCTCGCAGATGGTGCTGCTGAAACTGATCGACAAAGGTGAAACCCGCGAACGGGCCTATGCCATGGTACAGCGCAATGCCATGCGCTGCTGGCAGGAGGGATTGGCGTTCAAGGAACTGCTCTTGGCCGACGCCGAAGTCATGGCGCGGCTGGAAGCGGCCGATTTGGAGGCCAGCTTCCGAACAGAGAATTTCTTGAGCCAGGTGGATTTCATTTTCAATAGGGTGTTTAATCAGGATTGAAGACTCCCCGGAGCAAGCGCTGGCGAGTCTTCGATGCCCAGAAAAGAGGTTTAGTCCTGATTCGCTCGTTTACCCCGCGGCAAGCCACGGGGAATGCGCTCGCGGAAGAATTCATAACCGATACCGGAGAAGAAAATGAAAACAGTTTTTATTGCGATGATGGTGCTGATAGCGATGGCCCTTGCGGGTTGCGCCGAAATGAAGCCAGTAGTCAGCGAATACTGGGATATCACAAAGAACCAGGGTGTTTCCGATACCTACCTCCGGCAGCTCGATCAGTGGACACGGAAATCCGTCCTCTACTCTGAGTTTGAGACGCGCGCCTATATCGTCGCTACCTACGCAAGTCCAGAATTTTGTCAGGCCTATGAAAAGGAAGCCGCGAGGCTCTATGCCGCTGCACCGAAAGAGACAGAGGGCAAGGCTTCGGATCAAGTATTGCCTCCCGCCGACGGAGAGATGGTTTTTTATGTCTATGCCTCCAGCCAAAACAGCGATGCGATTGATTTTGCCAAGCCAGACTCCATCTGGAAGATTTTTCTGATGGACGACAAGGGCGGCCGCATCGATCCGATCGATATTCGTCATATCAAAAAAGTCAGTCCCCGAATCGAACAGTTCTATCCTTATGTCGAGCCCTATCATGGCAAGTTCTATACGATCCGGTTTCCACAACAGACGGCCCCCATGCAGGGAACGCAAAAACGGATTCTTGTTTTCACGGGTGTGATGGGTCGCGTCGAAGTGGCTTGGCCCTGACGGGACAGTGATTTTATGCTCGTTCTAGCCATCGAATCATCCTGCGATGAGACTGCCGCCGCCGTCGTTCGGGACGGTCGCGTGCTGCTGTCGAATATCATTTCCTCGCAGATCGATGTTCACAGCAAATTCGGCGGGGTTGTTCCCGAAATTGCCTCACGAAAGCACATTGAGGCGATTGCGCCTGTCGTCATGCAGGCGCTGGAAAATGCCGGCGTCGGATTAGAGCAGATCGAAGGGGTTGCGGTGACGCGGGGGCCGGGATTGATCGGTTCGTTGCTGGTCGGACTCTCCTTCGCCAAGGCGATGGCCATGGCCCGCAAAATTCCCTTTGTCGGAGTCAATCACCTGGAAGGGCACATTGCTGCGGTTTTTCTGAACGAACCGGCCCCGAGCTTCCCCTTTATCGCCCTGGTGGTTTCCGGAGGTCATACCAGCATTTATCAGGTCGAGAGTCTACAGTCTTTTCAGCTTCTAAGCCAGACCCGCGATGATGCGGCGGGGGAGGCCTTCGACAAAGCCGCTAAGCTTCTGGATATCGGCTATCCTGGAGGTGTTGTGATCGATCGACTGGCCAAGCAAGGCGATCCCCAGTGCATCCGTTTTCCGCGCTCTATGAAGGACAGCATGGATTTCAGCTTCAGCGGCCTGAAGACCTCTTTGCTGACGTATACGAAAAAACGCGAGACCCCGATCGCCCCCGAAGAAATTCCCGATATCGTGGCCTCCTATCAGGAGGCCATTGTCGATGTGCTGGTCGAAAAAACCACGCGAGCCGCTGACGAACGCGGTGTCCACCGGATTGCCGTCGTGGGTGGCGTGGCCGCCAACAGCAGACTGCGCCAGAAAATGCAAGAGGCCGGTCGGGAGAAGGGCATTGACGTATTCATTCCCCCGATTGTGCTGTGTACGGACAATGCCGCCATGATCGCCGTGGTCGGCGATCATTTGCTGGAACAGGGCAGACGGGACGATTACGACCTGAATGCCGTCTCGCGTTGGCCGGCATCGACGTGCTGCTAATTGAGCTTGGGGTATTTGGACGAATGCGAAACCGCATCAAGATGAGGATCCGAAAGTTTTATCGGGTTTTTATCAGCCTAAAAGGCGATCCGCGCAAGATCGCAATGGGGATGGCTATCGGCGTGTTTATCGGCGTCACACCGACGATTCCCTTGCATACCGGGCTGGTGATGTTGTGTATTCTCATCTCCCGCCAGAACCTCGCAGCCGCGCTGCTGGGCACCTGGATTAGCAATCCGTTGACGGTTGCCTTCTTCTACTGGGCGCAATACGAGCTTGGCTGTCTGATCCTCCGAATAGATCACGCGGTCCTGTTGGAGAATGGTTATCGGTTCGAGCAACTCTTGCATGCGGGCTGGAAGATTCTCATTCCTCTTCAATTAGGCGGCCTGATCCTGGCGCCGTTTTTCGCCATACCTGCCTACTATTTAACGTACCGAGCCGTCATGACCGTCAGAAGGAAGAAAGCCCATGCCTCCTACTGCGAGCGATCTGCTCCGAAAATATGATGTTCGCCCTCGGAAGCGGCTGGGGCAGTGTTTTCTGATTGATCCGAACATCATCGGCAAGATCGTTCAGAGCGCACGCATCCGACCCGACGAGACAGTGGTGGAAATCGGGGCGGGTATCGGGGTCATGACGGCACTGATCGCAGCGCAAGCCCGGCGCGTCATTGCGCTGGACCTTGATCCGCAGATGATCCAGATCCTTCACGAAGAATTAAAGGATTGCACTAATCTCGAGATCGTCCAAACTGATATCCTCCGGTATGACTTCAACACAGCCCTTGACTCGAAAGGAGCAGAGGGTATCCGGTTGAAGGTCGTCGGCAATATTCCCTATAACATCTCGACACAGATCCTCTTTCAGCTGATTGAGCACAGGGCTATTATCTCGGAGGCGATTCTCATGATTCAAAAAGAGGTAGGAGATCGGATCGTGGCTGAGCCGGGGAGCAAGGCCTACGGCATTCCGTCCGTTCTGACCGCGATGTTCGCAGAGGTGTCGCGGGAGATCGATGTGCCGGCGAGCTGTTTCCGACCTGTCCCGAAGGTGGATTCAGTGGTGATCCGGATTGCCTTTCGCCCCCGTCTGCTCGTCGAGCTGCGCGATGCGGGCCTTTTTTTCAAGCTCGTCAAGGCCGCTTTCGCGATGCGGCGCAAGACCCTGACAAACAACCTCAAAGCCGCCCCCGGACTGCTTCCTGTCGGGTCCAATCTGGATTCAATCCTGGCACGGGCCAACATCGACGGCGCTAGACGCGGCGAGACCCTGACGGCTGAAGAATTCGGGCGGCTTGCGAATATGCTGGCGGACTGTTTTTTCCGCTAGTTAGAAGCCATGTAGCACTTGACACCTTTGTTATGAGATGGTAGGTTCACCCCTTGTCGGGGCGTAGCGCAGCTTGGTAGCGTATCTGAATGGGGTTCAGAGGGTCGGAGGTTCAAATCCTCTCGCCCCGACCATTGAAATCAATAGGTTACGGATTATTCCGTAGCCTTTTTTTATGTGAAAAATAAAATTGTAACAAGATGTTATACAAATAATGCCCCCACAAGAAAACGGCGGATGGCACGACCCTATAAACCACCGCGTCCACGACTACCGCAATGAGGCACGTCATTTATATAATTAGTGATATTAAATAATGAAGCAATGACTGATGACGCCAGATAAATTGACGCTCCTTGAATAAATCTTAATTAATTTCAAATAGATCAAGATCAAAAGAATCAAAACATCAGATGCAGCTTCTATTGCAGCCTTCACCACTGTCGTGTGACCTGCACTAGTTATTTGGGACGAGTCGTGCCGTTATCGAGCCGATCCTCAGTCAGCTGAAATCGGATAAGCGCTTGGAGCGTAATCACCTGAAAGACAAACACGGCAATCATGTCAACGCTATTCTCTCCGACTGTGACTATAACCTCAGAAAGTTCCTGGGAGATTTCTTTTTTTGCACACTTTTTACAGGCTATCTTTCGCTCCACCAGTGTAATGGCTGTGGATAGCATTTTGCGTCGCTTTCTCGCATAGCTCTGCTTTAAATAATCCCTGTTTGTTTCATGTAACTTTATAGATTTATTCATTTTAGCAATTGGCAATCTTTTTATCGAATCATTAATGGTTTACGGAGCGAAGGGGGGCAATGCCAGCAGTGCGTGAAGGCCCAGCCCCCTAGCCTTTAGACAGGGAGTATCATTAGCACCGGAGTAGCGGTTTCAGTTTTTATCAATGCCTGCAATGAAATTAACTTATTCCGCCAATTGTCACTCTTTTAGACTCCATTCCTCACAAACGAGTCGATATGCCGGCACGTGTTAATATATCGACCCACGTTTTGTTCCTGTCCCGCATGAAAACATGTATTTCATAATATTATTAGAATGTTAGATTATATTTTATGTCTGGCCGGAGATTTGCAACACATATTAAAACATGCATCAGGCTGGTTAGCATAAAGCTCTAAAGCGAGATTGCAAGGAGAAGTCGTTAAAATCGTTGCGGATAAAGGAAATTATCAATTGAGCTTATTGATTGATCTAAAGAATTCGGAGTTCAATGCCGGGCACTTTGCCAGTATTTTAATAAAGATGAGTGCGTATTCTATATGATTTATTGTTGATGCCGGAATAGCACAAACTCATCAAGGCTCATATGAACCCTCCCAGGACGTCTCCTTCATGCAGTGCGGAGTATCAAGAACTTTATGACATCTTTTCGCAATGCCATTATTTTTCCTTTATGGCGGCATTGATACAAAAATCCGGCATTTTATCTTATGCAGGAACACAAAGGGCCAAAATATCAGGATTATATATCCTGCTAAAGGGGATCATTGAATTTTTTAGCGAGCCATTTCCCGCTGCTTGCGGCGGGGGTAGCGAGCGAATCAGGAAAAAACAGCTAACTGGGAAATAGGAGATTTTCGGGAGCTTGCTCCGGTGAGTCTTCAATAGCTTACCGTCGTATTTTTAAAAATATAATAATCACTTAGGAGTCAAAAGCATGGGGCAGAATTTTTACAAGCGTGACGACAGGGATGTCAAATTCGTACTGAAAGAGCATCTTGGTGTGGAGAAACTGCTTGAGTGTGAGGCATACAGCGCTTTTTCAATAGAAGACTTCGATATGATCCTTAATGAGGCTCAAAGACTGGCGGCCGGCGTCATCGCGCCAACCTTCCAGGACGGAGATCGGGAAGGCGCGCATTTTGATAAAGGCAAGGTCCACGTTCCAGAGAGCTTCCATCGTGCATGGGAGAAATTCAAGGAAGGCGGCTGGGTCGGACTGATGATGAATCCGGAGTATGGCGGTCAGGGTTTGCCGATTTTAATTGCCGAAGCCGCCACCGAATTTATGCAGTCGGCCAATTTTACTTTCCTGACCTATGCCGCCATGGGGCCGAGCAACGGACGCATGATCGAGAGTTACGGCTCTCAAAAGCTGAAGGATCTCTATCTGGAGAAAATGTATGACGGAACTTGGTGCGGTGGGATGTGTCTGACGGAACCGGCGGTCGGTTCGGATGCGCATCTGGTTTCCGTCAAGGCCATTCCCAACGGCGATACTTACAAAATTCAGGGCAACAAGATCTTCATTACCTCCGGCGAGCACGACTTGGTGGAGAACATTATTCACTTGGTCATCGCCAGGATCGAAGGTGCACCCGAGGGTGCGAAAGGCGTTTCCCTCTTTGCGGTTCCAAAAATCTGGGTGAATGATGACGGCAGCCTGGGTGAACCGAATGATGTGACCTGCATCGGTGTTGAACACAAAATGGGGCTTTGCGGATCCGCTACCTGTGCCATGAATTTCGGCGATAATGGAAATTGTCGGGGATATCTGGTTGGCGAACCGGGCAAGGGGCTTGCCTATATGTTCCAGATGGTCAACCTGGCAAGAATGGCTATCGGTTTGGAGTCCTCCGCTTTTGGCGCCAATATGTATGCCAATTGTCTAGCCTATGCCAAAGAACGCGTTCAAGGAACGCCTTACGGGAGCAAAGACGGCAAGCGTGTTCGGATTGTTGAGCATGCGGATGTGAGAAGAATGCTGATGGGGTTGAAGGCCCTGACCGAAGGGATGCGTGCGCTGACCTATAAGGCTTATTTCATGGAAGACCTGGCCCATGCCCATCCCGATCCCGAGGGCAGGAAAAAGGCGAACCAGCGACTCGAACTCTTTACCCCCCTGGTTAAGGCCTATTGTTCGGATCGCATTTTTGAAATGGGGCGGGACGGCATTCAGATCTATGGCGGATACGGATTTACGAAGGAATACCCTGCAGAGCAATATACCCGCGACTGTAAAATTTTCTCGATCTGGGACGGGACGAACTACGTGCAGTCGATCGATCTGATCGGTCGCAAGATGAGAATGGAAAGCGGTCAGGTCTTTCAGGATTGGGTTGACGAGGTCAAAGCCTTCATTGATGCCAACAAGGACACTGCAACGATTTCCAAAGATGTGGCAATCCTTGCAGAGGCGCTGGAGACGATTCTGGAACTGAAGGCGTTCTATGCGACCGTTCAAAGCGAAGGCAAGACCAATCTCGTACCGCTGACGTCGACGCGGTTTCTGGATTGCGTGGCGGAAGTGGCAATAGCACACCTGCTGCTTGAACAGTCCTTGATTGCCAAAAGCAAGCTCGATGCCGGTTGCGGAGAGTCGGACGCCAATTTCTATAACGGCAAACTCCAGACGGTGCGCTTCTATGTGGCGAATTACCTCACCCAGGTCTTCGGTCGGGCAAGGACCATCAAGATGCAGGATCCCTCCGCAATGGATATCCAGGAAGAGTGGTTATAGCGCTTGGTATAGCATAGCAGGGCTTCCTTAAGCAGTCGGAGAGATTCAGCCATCTATCGGCTGCATCGAGCTAGGCAACGACTGTTGCCTAGCTCGAATCTTCGATAAGAAAACCGGATTTCGCAGAGAGAGAAGAGGCGCCCATGACACTGGAGCTTTTTGATGAGTCTCACGAGATGTTCAGAGACAGTGTACGGAAGTTTATCGCCCGGGAAATCGCACCCAATGTCGATCAATGGGAGGAAGAAGAAACATTCCCGAGAGAGCTCTATAAAAAGGCAGGCGATGCAGGACTCTTAGGCTTAGGTTATCCGGAAGAGTTCGGCGGCACCCCCGTGGACTTCTCATATGTCGTTGTCTATGCCGAAGAAATAACGAAGTGCGGTTCGGTGGGATTGAGCTCTACTTTAGGCTGCAGTGCTATTGCCGTGCCACCGATCCTCTATTTCGGGACAGAGGAACAGAAGCAGAAATATATCCCGCCGGTTTTGGCCGGTGATCAGATTGCTGTTCTCGGCGTAACGGAGCAGAGTGGCGGTTCTGACGTGGCCAACCTGCGGACGCGCGCCGAGCGCAAGGGGGATTACTACCTTGTCAACGGATCCAAAACCTTTATCACAGGGGGGACCCGTGCCGACTATGTCACCGCAGCTGTTCGGACCGGCGGGCACGGCCATGCGGGGATCAGCGCCCTGATCATCCCAACCAGCACGCCCGGCTTTTCAGTGTCTCGTAAGATTGAAAAAATGGGCTGGAAGGTCTCGGATACGGCAGAGCTATTCTTCGAGGACTGCGAGGTTCCCGTTGAGAACCTCCTCGGCGAAGAGAACAAAGGGTTCCCCTATTTCATGGTGAACTTCCAGAAGGAACGCCTGGCCCTTGCCGTTCAGGCCCATACGTGCGCCGAGTATGCTCTGGAACTGTCGATTAAATACGCCCGGGAACGCGAGGCCTTCGGCCAGCCGTTGACCGGTTTTCAGGTTACGCGTCACAAGCTGGCCGAGATGGCGACTTTGGTGGAGGCATCCAAGGCGTTCAATTACGCCTGCGCTGAAAAGGTCGTTGCGGGTGTCGATGCGCACAAGGAAATCTGCATGGCAAAAAACTTTGCGACAAAGGCCTGCGACAAGGTTGTCTATGATGCTGTTCAGATTCATGGCGGCTACGGTTACTGCAGCGAATACATGGTCGAGCGTCTCTACCGTGACACGCGTCTCTTCTCGATCGGCGGCGGAACCTACGAGATCATGAATGAGGTCATCAGCAAGCGGTTGGGGCTGAAGTAAGTGGAGTTCGACCTGCATATTCACACGAGCCGTTATTCTGGATGCAGCACGATTGATGCTGAGCAACTCCTGAAAAAGGCCGAGTCAGTGAGACTCGACGGCATTGCCCTGACGGATCATGGAATACGCTGGTCGGAAGAAGACATCGCATGTCTTATCCGGAAGAGTGGTGTGAAGAATCTGATTGTTCTTCCGGGGCAGGAGGTCGCCTGCTACTCGACGACCGGGCGGTTTCAGGGCGAGTTTCTGGTCTTCGGTTATTCGAAAAGTCTGGGGTCCAGTCACACGCTCGAGAGCGTGCTGGAATTGGTTCACGGGGCCGGCGGGGTGGTGATTGCCGCGCATCCGTATAAGAAGCGTGACGACGGCGTCGGGTTTTATGGCGCAGGGAATGAAATCTACGATACAGCCATCGATGGCTTGGAGGTAGAACATCCCGACTACGACGTGGAGGGCAGGTTGCTGGCAAGACGAGCTGCCGAGCAGTTGCGGGTCGCCGGAATCGGTTGCAGTGACGCGCATGAACTAGGCGCAGTCGGTTGTTGCCGCACCGTTTTTGCGCAGTCTGTCCACGATATCCCAACGCTCTGTGAAGAGATCCGCGCGGGGCATCTCGAAGCCAGACAGCTTCGCGCGTGCTCATAGTGAGAGAATCTCAGAGCGAATACGGTCCGGCTTTATGGTCAGGAGTCGAAACGGTCTGGTCGCTTCTCAAGGATTTGGGGAATGACTTGTCGCTTGGCGAGGCAGATGCAGTGGCAGTGAAAAGAGTCTATGTCGTGGTTTATTTGAGAGAATAAAAGAGCATAAAACAACATGCAAAGGAGAAAATAAAATGGCAGTCGAAAAAATTACCGTATTAGGTGCTGGAACGATGGGGCATGGGATCGCTATGGCAGCGATCAACGGTGGGTTCGATGTCGTTCTGTATGATATCGATCAAAAGTTTGTGGATGCCGGTATCGAGCGAATCAAGAAGAGCTATGGCAAGCTGGTGGAGAAGGGGAAGCTGACCCCGGAAGATTTTGACAAAAGATTGGCGAAACTCAAAACATCGACCGTTCTGGCCGAGGCAGCCAAAGAGGCAGATATGGTGATTGAAGCCATTCCGGAAGATATGGAGCTGAAGAAGAAAACCTTTGCCGAGCTTGACAAGATCTGTAAGCCGGAAACCATCCTGGCTTCCAACACCTCCGTTCTGGCCGTAACCGCCATCGCGGGCGCTACGGGGCGCACGGACAAGTGTATTGGTCTGCATTTCTTCAATCCCGCTGCGGTCATGAAGCTGGTTGAAGTGATTCTGCCGATCGGTGTCGCGGATTCTACTGTCGAAATCGCACAGGAAGTCTGCGCGAAGATGGGAAAGACAACGGTCAAGACGAAAGACCTGCCTGGTTTCATTGTGAATCGCCTGTTGGGACTGCTCTATATGGAAGCTGCGCAGATGGTGCTGGAGGGAGCAGCCACTGCGGAAGATATCGACAACGCCATGAAACTTGGGTGCAACTGGCCCATGGGACCATGTGAATTGGCGGACTTCGGCGGATTCGACGTCATTCAGATGGGGCAGGACGGCAAGTACGCCTATACCCTCAAGGACGAAGACAAACTCAACATTCTTTACCGCAAGATGCTGGAAGCGGGCCGTCTCGGAAGAAAGAACGGCAAGGGCTTCTATGATTATCTTCCCGACGGAACCAGGAAATCCTTCAAGATATTCTAAATTGAGAAACGATAACCGCGAATGCAACTTTCCGCATCGCTTCGATGATGCGATGCGGACATAAAAAGAAATGAGGTCACGACGATGTGCGATAACAAAATGAGAGAAGTTGTAATAGTAGATGGCGTCAGAACGGCGATTGGGAAAATGGGAGGTTCTCTTTCCAGTTATCGTCCTGAAGAGTTGGCCGCAATTGCGCTGAAGGGCCTGATAGAGAAGACGAAAATTGATCCGGCAATTGTTGATGATGTCCTGATTGGACACGCCTGCACGAATAACGCTGCCGTGAATATTGCCCGGTGGGCGCTCTTGAAGGCGGGGTTTCCTGTGAGCATACCGGGCCAGACTGTGGAAAGACAGTGTGGCTCGTCCCTGCAGACTGTCAACAGCGCTGCGGCCCTGATCCAGGCAGGTCATGGCGATGTTTATATCGCCGGTGGTTGCGAGTGCTGGAGCCGTCAACCGTATCTGATGGAGCGTCAGGAGAAGCCCTTCTCGTTGGCGCCCCCTGCCTGGATTACCCGAGGAACGGGTCCGGATGCGGAAACCAACGCTGCGATGGGCATCATCGCCGAGGGCATGGCCGAAAAATGGAACGTGACACGGGAAGAGCAGGATGCATTCGGACTGCGCAGCCAGCAACTGGCCCTCAAGGCCATCGACGCCGGCTACTTCAAGGAGGAGATCATTCCGGTTCCTGTTCCCCAGAAGAAGGGCGATCCGATCATGTTCGATACGGATGAGCATCCAAATCGCGGCACATCTGCCGAGAAACTGGCAGCGCTGAAACCGGCCTTCATGAAGGGCGGTACAGTTACAGCCGGAAACTCCTCCGGCATGAATGACGGCGGTGTCGCCGTTCTGGTGATGTCATCAGAGAAGTGTAAAGAACTCGGCCTGAAGCCGCTGGCACGCTTTGTTGCCTGTGCGCTGGCTGGTGTGGAGCCGAAGTACATGGGCATCGGTCCGGCCTTCGCGACCCCGAAAGCCCTTCAGCGCGCCGGCCTCAAACTGGAGGACATGGACGTGATTGAGTGTAACGAGGCCTTTGCTTCACAGGCGCTCGCCGTCATGAAGGAACTGGCCAATCAGGGGCACAAGGTGATCCCCGAGAGATGGAACCCCAATGGTGGCGCGATCGCCTTCGGTCATCCGAACGGCATGAGCGGTGGCCGTTTGACGATCGGTGCCCTGAAAGAGCTGCATCGTCGCAACGGCCGGTATGCATTGGTCACCATTTGCATTGGCGGTGGTCAGGGCATTTCGACGATTTTTGAGAGAATATAGAGACATGGAGGAAGGACCGGTGAACCGCACCGGCCCCTTCTTTCAATGGAATTACAAGGCCTTCATCGGAAAAGAAGGAGGATGTATGGCGGACAGAGTAGCAATCGTAGGCGTGGCCCAGACAACGTTTTCGGCGAAGCGGGCGGACGCCAATTATGCCGAGCTGGCTTACGAGGTGATCAGCAGGGTGCTGGCGGACACAAAGCTGGATCTGGGCAAGGACATAGACAACAAAGTCACTGCGTCCCATGATATCTGGGATGGACAGACGATTTCAGACATCGGAATTACCGACGTGATCGGGGGTCACCTGGGCAACGAGGAGAAGATGGCGATGGACGGGTCGACCGCAGTGTACTATGGCGCGATCGGAATCCTGTCGGGAGAGTATGAAAGCACGCTTTTGCTGGCTCACACGAAGATGTCTCAGACGAACCGCAACATCGTCAACAACGTGGCGTTTGATCCGATTTATACGCGGATGCTTGGTTTCGATTATACCTCGGCCGGTGCCTTGCAGGCGAAACGTTACATGCATAAATACGGCATCAGACGTGAAGAGTTCGCATCCGTTGTGGTGAAGAACCTGGGCAATGCGAAGAACAATCCTGTGATGCATAACGGCAAGAGCGTGAACATCCAAGACGTGTTAGATTCCCCGGAGGTCGCCGCGCCATTGCACGCGATGGATATCGCGCCGGATACGGATGGCGCGGTGGCGATGATCCTGGTGTCGGAGAAGCGAGCCAGGGAGATCACCGACAAGCCCGTATGGATCCAGGGAATCGGGACCTGCTACGATGCGCATTATTTAGGCGACCGGGATTTGGCCGATACCATGGCCCTGGAAAGAGCGGCGGCACGGGCTTATAAGATGGCCGGTATCAATAATCCTCGCAAGGAGCTTGACCTCGTGGAACTGGACGAAGAGTTTTCCTACCAGGAGTTGATGTGGCTGGAAGGGCTGGGTTTATGCGAGAAGGGCAAAGCGTGGGAGATGCTGGCGTCGGGCGTGACGGTCATGAGCGGGACCCTTCCGGTGAACCCCTCCGGTGGGGTTTTGGGGGGAGTGCCTGCGAATGTAGCGGGATTGAACCGTGTTGCCGAAGCCGTATTACAGTTACGAGGTGAGGCCGCCGGCTATCAGGTAAAAAATGCGCGGACAGCGGTGGCGCAGGGGCACAGCGGATTCTGCGGCCAGCACCAGTGCGTGATCGTCCTGGGAACCGAGTAAGGAGGCAAGCATGAAGAGAAACGTAGCAATCATCGGTGGCGGCCAGACCCATCACGCAGCGCGCAGACACGATGTGGATCAGGGCGAGATGGTCAATGAGGCGATCAGACGCGCTCTGGCCGATGCCGAGATGACGATAGATGAGATCGATGCCGTCTTGATAGGGAACATGGAGTTTTTTGAAGGATGCCACATGACCGACTGCTGGCTCGTTAATCACACCGGCGTGTATGGCAAGTCGGGTGTTAAGATCACGACGGGCGGGACCGTCGGCGCCACCATCACCTGCGCGGGTGCCCACCATGTGGCCAGTGGGCTGTTCGACAAGGTTTTGTGCATCGGTTTCGAGAAGCAGGAAGAAGGCGACACGGGCGCGATTCTGAGTGCCACGGCGCATCCGATGTGGAATCGTTCCATGGCGGGCGCGGCCATTGGGTACTTTGCCATGATGGGGTCTTCTTACATGGCGGCATACGGCGCCAAAGAAGAACACTCGGCAATGGTTGCCGTCAAGGCCAGACAGAATGCGCGAAAAAACGAATATGCCCACCTGAAACTCGATCTGACGATTAAAGACGCCATGGAATCGCGTATGCTGGCTTATCCGATTCGTTTGATGGATATGTGTCCTGCATCGAACGGGGCGTGTGCTGTAATCTTGGCCGACGAAAAGACCGCCAAGGCACGGTGCAAGAAGCCGGTATGGATCCGAGCTATGGATACAGCCCACAATGAGTTTTTCGAGCTTGATTGGCGGGATGTGAATACAGAGCGACTGATTTTTTCCAAGGCTTGCGCTGGGCGACTTTATAATAAATTAGGCGTCACGAACCCGGCGGCGTACTTCGATGTTTTCGAGATCTATGAACCCGCGACGTGGGCGGAACTGCTCTGGTATGAGGATCTTGGCCTGTGTGGAAAGGGCGAAGGCTTCCGGCTGATAGAAAAAGGGGTGACCAATATCGATGGCGCGATACCGGTTAATCCCTCAGGAGGCGTCCTGTCGACGAACTGCATCGGGGCGACGGCGATGCTGCGTATCTGGGAGGCTACGCTGCAGATACGGGGCGAGGCGGGCGAGCACCAGGTGCCGAAGGATGTTCGGCGTGCACTGACGACGGCCTATGGTGGAACGAACTGGACTGTCATGACGGCACTATCGAAGACGTTGGATGATTGAGGAGGACAACCGATGATAAAGAAAACGGAAGAACAAATATCGATTCCGATGACTGTCGATGTGCCCTTTGAATTTGCTGCGGGAGAGTATATGGGGCGCGGCCTGACGGCGTTGCGCGAGAAAGGCCGATTCCTGGCCGTGCAATGTCCGAAGTGCAAGCGGGTTCAGTTGCCGCCGCGGATTGTATGCGCCGAGTGCCTGGTCAAGAACGACCACTGGATCGAATTGCCGATGGAAGGGACCGTTACGGCATTCACCATCATGTATCTGCCACTGACCGATCCGACAACGGGCAAGCCCCATAACCCGCCGTTTGTTTATGGTTCGCTTCGGCTCGATGGGGCGACCTCGATATTGGATCATCTGATCCATGTGGAGCCCGATCTGGAGAAGGTATGGGTTGGGATGCGCTGCCGGGTGGTGATGCGTCCCGACGGTCAACGCGTTGGGGATTTGAGCGACGTCATATATTTTGAGCCGCTTCCGGGCCAGGTGAAGCCCGGCCAGGCGTGAGGAATAAGGAGCAAGACGATGGAAAAAGCGAACGACAATCCGACGGCTATTGAAGTCAAGCAGCGCATGAAGGCCAACAGTCGTTATTATGCGGGGAAAATGGGGAGTCTGTTTTATGTAAACCTGCGCGACGAAAAGACGCTGGTTGGCGCGCGTTGTCCGAAGTGCAGCAAGGTGCTGTGTCCGCCGCGTTCAACCTGCGGCGTATGTTTTTCCGAGTTGACCGAGATCGTTGAAATCGGTCCTGTGGGGACTGTCGAGAGTTTTACACAGGTCAATTACAGCGAAGCGATTCATCCGCGAAAAGCGCCGTTTATCTATGGGGTAATTAAGCTCGATGGGGCTGATACCGGGATCGCGCATTTTATCGACGGCATTGACGCAAATGATGTCAAAATCGGTATGCGTGTAAAGGCGATTTTCGAGGAAGACCGTAAGGGCAACATCCTCGATATCCGGGGCTTTGTCCCGGCTTGAGGTGCTTGACCGATGAGATATGATCATAAACAATCCGGCAACTGGAGCCAGTGGGGTTTTCGCAGCATGAACTCGGAGCTGTGTAGGGTAAATTTAAGTCATATTTATATTTTGGTGAACAAGGATGGTTTCCGCCGATGCGCTTTTGATGGCGTGCCGATCAGTATAAAGTGACGCAGAAAAAATGAAAAGTCTCAATGGGATTTTAAAAGATCATAAAGTCGCACGAAAACTTCTACGGCACCGTATCCGCTAATAATGAGAGGACAACGAAATATGGCAAATGAAAATCAGACCACATTAGGGAAGGCTATTTTAATCGGCGCCTTGATATTATTAGTCATTATTGCATGGATCATACTTGGGCAACTTGTATTTAAGCTTCAGAACCATTGGGTTGGACTTGTTGCATTAACTATGTTTGGTGCAGTTTACAGCAACAATCTTTCCGATGCCCCGAAAGTATGGATCGGTTCCGCTATCGGACTGTTGCTGGCATATCTACTCTGGTACCTCCCTTCAATTATGAATCCTGTTGCAGGTGCAATTATCGTGTTAACAATGATCGCCGTATTACTTGGCGGCTTGATATCTCAAAAACTACCTATCATTTGCAATTTCCCGATGTTCATGATGCTGACTATTGCGGCGAATATAAAACCCATAATGGATTCCCATGAGCATCTTTATTATCTCCAAGATCTGCTCTATGGCGCCATATGCTTCTGGATTATTCCTTCAAGTATAATAAGACTAAAAAAAATGAAAGGGCCCAAGATAGCAGAGCCTCAATAAATATTGGAATATGGATCCACAGGGTACTTATTACTCTGAATTCTGGAGAACGATATTTATTCAAGGAAAATACAGGAGATAAGATCCTTGAGTGCAAGTATTCAAAAATGCTTCCGGAAGTGTTTCCATGTCCTGGAAAAAAATATCAGAACCGGGCACGAGGTTATTTCATCAGCTCCATAGCCATTGATAGTGAAGTCATTCGTCAATACATAAAAAACAAGTTAAAGATAAAATATGACGAGAGCAACATAGTCAATTGAGAGACGACTGCGAATGAAATTGTCAGATGTTGTCGTCTTAAAGAGCTACCAAGATAGTCGGTGGCAGTTTTCTGAGATAATTATATTTGTATGATAACTCAATAAGGAGATCGTAAATGGCAATGGCCAGGAATGCTGATATCCCCCAATTTGGCGTTTTATCGGGTGTAAAAGTCGTTCATGCGACACTTTCTACGGCAGGGCCTTTTGCCGCTGAAATGATGGCAGAAATGGGAGCTGATGTTGTCTGGATTGAGAATCCCTTTGTTCTTGATCCGAACAGATTTGCAAAGGCTCCCTCTGTCGGAATGGCGGCGGAATCGGAACGCCGCAACCAGCGATCAATTTCGTTGGATATACCAACACCCGAAGGGAAAAATATCCTGTTCAGCTTGATCAAAGAAGCGGACGTCTTTCTTGAGTCATCTAAAGGGGGGCAGTTCGAAAAGTGGGGGCTTACCGATGAGGTCCTTTGGGAAATTAATCCAAAATTGGTTATTGCTCATATGTCTGGATTTGGCTTGACAGGCGATCCCACTTTTGTTTCACGCGGATGTTATGATCCTATCGCTCAGGCATTCAGCGGGATGCTGTCTTTGCAAGGTTTTCCTGATAGAGACCCGAATCCCGCGCAATATTTGGTAACCGATTACTATGCAGGTATGACAGCAGCCACTGCGATCCTTGGTGCGCTTTATCAAGTTCAAAAAACCGGCATCGGTGAAAGCATCGATATAGCACAATATGAAGTCGCATTTCGTTGTCAGGCGAACAGAGGACCAGACTATCTTAACTTTAAGATACAGGCAGAGCGCGAAGGATCCAGGAATCAGGACATTGCGGGGTGGGGCGTCTATCAATGCAAGGACGATAACTATGTTTATCTTTTGATTCTGGGTGGAGCCATTGTGAAAAAAGCTGTTAAGATTTTTGGATTAGAATATGGGAAGGAGGATTTCCCCGAGCGAACAGGTCTTGTTCTCCATGGCACACACGCAGCAGAGCTATTGGAAGAAAAGATTGCTGAGTTTTGTGCTCTTTATACCGCTAAAGAAATGGAAGAACTCTTTTGGCCGCAAGGCGTTCCCTGCTGTCGTGTTTTGACCTATGCCGACATCCTTGATCATCCTCATTATGCGGCGCGGGGTTCCATTGTGGAGTGGGAGGCTGTAGAAGGTTCTCCATATGAGGGCCAAAAGCTGAAAGGTCCCGCATTCCCGGCAAGATTTAAAAGAAATCCCAGCCGAATTTGGAGAGGCTGTCCTACCATTGGTATGGACAACGAGGCTGTTTTAAAGGAAGCAGGCTTTACGTCTGATGAGATTGCTGCGTTATATGAAAAAAAAGTGATTTACAAGGCCCCGCCGGCAGCAGAAAAATATAAAATTGTAAAATAATTTTCAAGATGAAGGCTGAAAGTATCAGTATCAAGCATAAAGGAATGTAGGTCAAATACATCGTGCTCTTATGTTCGGCACTATTATGCGAGGGGACAGCACAGTATGGAGACAACGGAGGTTAATAAGATGACATACAAAACAATTCATTATGAGGTGCTTGAAGGTCATGTCGGGGTACTGACATTGAACCGCCCAGAAAAAATTAATGCCATCAACCCGAAGATGATAGAGGAGCTCAACCACTTCTGGACTCAGTGTCATCGTGACAGAGATGCCCGTGTTATCGTCATGAGGGGCGCTGGAGAACGGGGCTTTTGTTCCGGCTTGGATTTAAAGGAGATCGTCGACACGTATGGGGGTGAGACAGATGTTTGTAATAAGCTCGTAAACAGCTGGGATTTTCAGCTTCCTTTTTCCAACATGTATCGACAGATGCGGCTAATCCCCCAGCCAATTATTGCTGCGGTTCACGGAGCGGCTATCGGCGGTGGCCTGTCCTTTTCTTATACATCGGATATACGGTTGGCAAGCGACGATGCAGTTTTCCGTGCGCAATACATCAATATAGGCGTTGGGGGCGCTGATGCGGGGTCAAGTTATTTCCTGTGGCGGATTGTTGGGTGGGGAAATGCTGCGCAGATGATCCTGACAGGCGATTATGTCCCGGCCCAGGATGCTTTGCGTATCGGACTCGTAAGCCGTCTTTACCCTAAAGAAGAATTATTCCCGGCGGCCATTGCAATGGCGAAAAGAATGGCTGAAAAGAGCCGCATGCAGCTTCACCTTACGAAGGACGCGTTGAATTTAGCCATTAACGGCATTAACCACGAGGATACGATCCGCACTGAAGATCGTAATCAAACCATTCTTTCCGCGCTTTCCAATGTGAATGAGGATATGGGGAGAATTCTGAGGAAGTGAAGTGAGGAAAACATGAGCACGGTATGAGGAACAGTATCAAGTTGACATTGCGAATTTAAGGAACCGACGGAGTATTTTCAATGCCGCATCTATTTATCGAAACTAAACTCCATGCGCCATGTATTCATTTTAAAATGTTCTGGCGTGAGCACTTGCTGGAGAGGTTAAAGGACGGCAGCGGAGTTAATCTGATTCTGATTTCAGGGGAGGCAGGCTCTGGGAAATCGACCTTAATATATCAATGGGTTAAAAAACAAAACCTGAAAGCAGCCTGGTACGCCCCGGATGTGAAAGACAATGATCCTGGTCTTTTTTTCCGCTATGTCCTGGCAGCACTCGCAAGTATAAACGACAATTATGCCAGCATGATGCAGTCGTATGGTCAAAATGAAAACTGCTTGTCTAACGAAGATCTCGTCTCTCTCATCATAAAGCATAGCAAGGACATTGAACACGATCACTATCTTATCATCGATAATTATCACCTCATCACCAATGAGATGATTCATGAAAGCATGTCATATCTTCTGAATCATCTGCCGCCTCGATTGCATATAATAATCCTCACTCGGTATCGTTTGCCTTTTCCGATCTCTAATCTCAGAGTGCAGAGACAGCTTTTAGAAATAACTGCAGGCGATTTAAGATTCAGCAAACGGGAGACAGAACAATACTTCAAAGATATTGTGCAGTGTGAACTTTCACGTCAGCAATTGATGACTGTATTCACAAAGACGGAAGGATGGATCGGGGGGATTCAGTTATTTGCCATTTCATTGAGAGACCGTGAGGCCAATCAATATAATTCGGGGAATGAATCTGAGATAAGCAAAGCTATATCAGACTATTTAATTGATGAAGTTTATGAAATCCAGAATGAAGATGTAAAGCATTTTCTGTCTAAGACCTGCTTTCTTGATAAGCTGAACGCAGAAATATCAGAGGCGCTAACAGGTCTAGGCGATGCCAGTATAATGCTCCATCATACTTACCTGAATAATATGTTCCTTATAACGCTTGATGCAGAGGGGAAGTGGTATCGTTATCACCACTCATTTGCCGCCGCATTGCGAAAACAATATACGATCAAAAATTATCACGAGATTCAGTTGATCCACAAAAGGGCGGCAGAGTGGTTTGCCCAGAAAAACATGTTCGGGGAGGCCCTGAATCATGCAATTGAATCTGGAGATGATAACCTCGTTGTAAGTATAATTGAAAATAATTTCGGCTCTCTTATCGGAAATCATGAGGCATTATCATTTCAAAAATGGATACTGCGAATATCAAAAGGTGTAAGGAATGGAAATGCACTTCTCATGCTGATAGAGTGCAATATTAATATTCAAGCGCTGCACTTATCGCTTGCGGAAGATATCCTCAGTGATTTCGAAAATCGCAGGGATGAGCTTTTGGCAAACTGCAATGATGAAAAAAAAGCGCTTATCTTAAACTTCTTTCTCTTTGAGAAGTGCTATTTGGCATATTGGAAAAATCCATACAATGTAGATATCGAATATTTTGAAAACAAATATAATGAGTTCTTGTCCGGGAATTTGATTCTCGCATGCGGCGTTAAGCTGCTAATCGCCGCAAGTTATATATACAAAGGCGAAATAACCAATGCGCAAAATATTCTTGAGACGATTGCAGACAAAATAAAATCATCGGAAAGCCCACTTTGCGTGATGCGATGGTTCTATTTCATCATTATCTCAAAAATACATGGTGGCCAGTTGTATCATGCGGAATTGCTCATTGAAGAAGCTTCAAAATATCTTCATATAAAAGGGCTTGAAAAAACGCCTCTCAGGCTGATGATCAATATGCCATTGGCCTGGCTGTTTTATTATAGGAATGAGTTGTCCAAGGCTGCAGAATGTCTTGAGGATAATTTAGTTCAATCTGAAGAAACGGGGATTTGGGGATATACGTTTGAGAGTCTCTATCTGAGTATGCTGGTAAACCTGGTTTCTAAAAACAGAATTGAAACAATTCGTACGCTTCATAAAATTCAGCTAAGGTTGCCTAAGCACAACGTGTGGTCTAAGTTGATTGAGGCCTTTTCCGCTTTTCTTGCTCTGCTGACAGGTGATGAGGATAAAGCACGGCAGTGCATTTCAGAGAAGCATTTCCCCGGTAATAAACCTTTATCTTTTCTATCTGTTGAAGAAAATATAATTTATATATTGGTACTTCGATATTTTGGTAAATTTCTTGAAGCTGTCGCTTTGCTCTCCAAGTTAAAAGACTGGTGCGCTGAACAAGGAATGGGTTCTCAGTTGTTGCTTATTGAGATTATTTCGGCTGCAATTCTGTCTGATCTCGGGCGCAACGAACAGGCAGAGATCAACCTTAAAAAGGCGCTTGTTTATTCTGAACGCGAAGGACATATTCGTTTCTTCGTTGACTGGGCCAGTGCAATTCATGCGGTATTAAGGAACATAATGGACAATGACTTTAAAGAAAAGGGTTTTCCTTCCGCTCCCACCATTATGAAAGCTTGCGGCATTGAATTTATGGCAGATAGATCGTCCCCGGATAAAATACTGAGCAACAGGGAAATGGAAGTACTTCAGCTCATAATGAAAGGTTATAAAAACAAAGATATTTCCTGCCGAATGTTTATTTCTCTTGATACAGTGAAGACCCACATAAGACATATCTATGAAAAGTTAAAAGTCAATTCAAAAATTGAGGCGATACAGCAGGCTGAAAAGCTTAAAATCATAGGTAATACCGGATTACAGTTGCACTAAGTGCTAATAATTTGCAATTCTCAAAAAACGGAGTGCGGGTGCAAATCACCCCTGAAAATCACCTCTATGGGTTATTGATCTAGATAGATTGTCTGTCATATAGGTACGATTAAAATATACCTATAGATTTTGATAGCCTTGAACAATGTATTAAAATTAATACAAAAGGAGGAAAGGGGGAAAATGAAATGTAGGGCTAGGTTTCGAAGCATAGACCACAGACTCTGTTTAATATTGTCAACCTGACAGGGAAGCTTACAGGAGGATATGAGATGCGAGAATTTGCAAGCGTGTTTAAAAAAAGAGACTGCAATTGGCGAGTAAGATCTGTGTTAGTGCTATTGGCCTTGCTGATAAGCTGCGGCAGTGCCAATGCATTTAATATTCCAACAGGCAACGATGAAGTCTGGCAGCTGAAGTTTGATAATACCTTCAGGTACTTTTTGCAATATCGTATAGCCAGTCAGAACGACGCCATTTTAGCCAATATCAATGGCGATGATGGAGATCGCAACTTTGACAAGGGCATTGTTTCAAACCGGCTTGATATTTTGACCGAACTGGATTTGGTCAATAAAGAAAAGCAGTACGGCATCAGGTTCAGCGGAGCTTTCTGGCGCGATCAGCAATACCATAATAGGTTCGACAACAATTCGGTTGCCACCTCGAACCTTTTTGTTGATGGCGTCCAATCCGTCAACGGCCTGTATAAGTTTGCCGACCGTTATTATTCCGGCCCTTACGGAGAGCTGCTCGATGCCTTCATTTTTGGCCAAGTATCGATTGGCGATGTACCGGTCTACCTCAAGTTAGGGCGGCACATTTACTCATGGGGACAATCGCTGTTGGACCCGTTCCATGGGATCAGCTACGGGCAGATGCCGCTTGATCTGGGCAAGGCGCAAGCCATGCCCGGTGTCGAGGCCAAAGAGGTTTTTCGCCCACTTAACAATTTTAGCGTTGTAGCCCAGCTCACGAATGAATTCCAGCTAGCGGCTCAATATTTTTTACAATGGGAGAGAAACAAGCTGCCTGAGGCGCAGACCTATTTTGGCTCTTCCGACATCTGCCTCGACGGTTCCGGCACATTGCTTTTTGCGCCCGGTGGAGGGCCCGGCACATACATGACGCATGGCCGCGATATCGAAGCCGCAAGGGGCCGGGACTTTGGAATAGCTGCCCAATGGACACCCATGTCCCTGGCTGATACCACCTTTGGATTGTACTACCGAAGATTTTCCGACAAGATGCCGACTGTCATCCTCAATTTGGGTGACATGACGTACCATGCCGCATATAAGTCCAATATCGATTTGTTTGGTTTTAGCTATGCGACCACATACGCCGGAACGAGTATCGGTGCGGAAGTATCTTACCGCCGCAACATGACCCTGAACGGTGGGACAGCAATGATTATGAGCAGCGCTCAGCTTCCGGATGACGGCGATATTCTTGGACCTACGGGCGATGTCATGTTTGGATTGGTTAACTTCCTGGGTCTGCTGAAAAAATCGTCCTTGTGGGATGCCGGCAGCTGGATGGTTGAATTTGATTATGCTCGATGGATGAGCGTGGGGGACGATCCTCAGCATTTATTTGCGGGTGCAGATGGTTATGCAGGCTTTAATCGTGTGACGAGGGACTCAGGGGATATCATCATAGTAGTCACTCCGCAGTATTTGCAAATATATCCGGGTTTGGATTTGTCGGTGCCAGTATCCTTAAATTATGGATTGTTTGGCGTCGGTCCTTGTGCTGCCAACAATGGCGAGGGCGATGGGAACTTTGCTGTTGGGTTAAACTTCCAGTATCTGACGAAGTACAACCTCAACTTCACCTATTCGAACTTCTTCGGGAAACTCGGTGATGGTGCCTCCGCAAGAGGGAATTACGCGCTCTACAGGGATCGAGATTTCATTTCCATGACGTTCAAAGTATCTTTCTAGGCGATTAGAGATAGATAAGGAGAGTAAATATGACAAGAAAATTACTATTTGCATGTATCATGGTGCTGGCATTCGCAAATTTTGCATCAGCGGGCCTCACGCAGGAGGAGGCGGCGCAACTCGACGGCTCTGTCCTCACAATTGTTGGCGCCGAGAAGGCGGGAAGCAAAAATGGCATCATTCCACCTTATACGGGCGGTCTCACCAAAGGAGCGGACGGCTGGTATTACGAGGGTAAGCTGAAGGTTCCCTTTTCTAAATTTGATCCGAAAAGCGGACTCCGTCCCGATCCGTTTGCAGATGACAAGATCCTCTATACCGTTACGTCTCAGAACATGGCCCAATATGCTGACAAGTTGACAGACGGCTTGAAAGCCCTTTTGACCAGGTATCCTGACGTGAAGCTCAATGTCTATCCAACGCGCCGATCAATGAGCTACTCCCCCTACATGCAGGAAATGCAGAAGAAGTATGCAACAACGGCAAATCTCAAAAAAGATGGGAAGTGGGTTGCCGATGTCAGATCTGCTTTCCCTTTCCCAATTCCCAAAAATGGCCTTGAGGCTGTCTGGAACCATATCGTACGCTGGTCAGGATCAGTGGAGCAAATTAGTCCTGCGACCTGGCTAGTCAACGCTAATGGCCAGAAAATCAATGTAAGCCAATCTGAGAGCGATTTTTTCGAATTCCCCTACTGGGATCCCAAGAGCAACAGATTCGATATGATTTACGTGGTTTTTGATAATGTCGTCGGACCAGCTAACCGCGTCGGTGAGGGGTTGATCGGGATGGCGCCCACTGATAAGACATGGGGCGGCGGGCAGCCGGTCTGGCAGTATCTTCCCGGCCAGCGGCGGGTTAAGCTTGCCCCGGAAGTCAGTTTCGACGGTCCCTGCACAACATATGCCGGTGCCGGTGTCTATGATGAGTGCTACATGTACACTGGTTCGCCTGAAAAATATGACTGGAAAATTCTTGGCAAGAAAGAATTGATTATCCCTTACAATACCTACAAGGCATTTTACTGGACCAAATCGACCGACCTGTTGGGTCCGCATTTCTTTAATGCAGAATATTTGCGCAATGAAGTGCATCGTTGCTGGGTCATTGAAGGTAAGCTGAAACCGGGCCTGCGGCACATCTATCAAAGGCGAATCCTTTATCTGGACGAGGATTCCTGGGTTTGCCATATGGCCGACCAGTTTGATGCCAAAGGCAGGATGTGGCGCATCAAGTACCTGATTGGTCCTTTTAACTATGATATTCAGGCCCCTGCGACATTTTGTGACACAGGTATTGATCTGATATCCGGAATCTATTATCTGGCGGCGCATGTCGCCGAGCACGGCGGTGTTAAGTATGTTCCGTCCAGACCTGAAAAACAGTGGGCGCCGGCTGCTCTAATGGGCCGGGGTATCCGGTAGAGCCTGATAGGTTGATTGCCGGAACGATGTCTTACTAGTGAATTATAACACTGGGAGAGGGCATTTGCCCTCTCCCCCAACAATTTAGGAGAAGAAATGAGGCTCCGCTTATCAATACAGTTGAAGAAAGCAGTTTGCATGTGGATCTCCCTGGGGTTGTTAACATTCGGTCTACAGGGCCATCTCAACGCGCAGACCAAACATAATGAAGCTAAGCCTGCTAACGAGTTTCGCGATAAACTTGCATTGCCGGCAAAGATTAGCCAACTCGCACCGAAGAGTATTTTAAATGGTATCGCTCTCGCAGGTGATCGCGTAGTCGCCGTTGGCATACGCGGTCACATTATCTATTCAGATGATAAGGGTAAAACTTGGACACAGAGCAAGGTTCCGGTAAGCGTCGAACTGACAGCCGTTTGCTTTCCTACTCCGAAAAGGGGATGGGTCGTCGGGCATGATGGCGTGGTGCTGAACAGTATCGATGGCGGGGCAACCTGGACGAAACAGCTCGATGGCCGTGACATTTGTCGAATAATGGGACAGTACTATCGTGAGCATCCCCTGTTCGGCAAGCGTGACGCTGAGAGCACAGAAAAAATGAATACGGATATAAAGGGCATTATAGGCGACGGCCCTATTAATCCGCTTCTTGATGTCTGGTTTGAGAATGAGAACACCGGTTTCATTGTCGGAGCATTCAATCTGATCATGCGCACCGATGACGGCGGCAAGAGTTGGACCCCATGGTTCGACCGTACAGATAACCCAATGGGTATGCATCTTTACTGCATCAGACCGATTGGCGCGGATGTTTATATCAGCGGAGAGCAGGGGCTTTTGATGAGGCTGGATCGTAAGGCGGGTTGTTTTAAGGCGCTGACAACTCCCTATACCGGCACGTACTTTGGGATTTTGGGGAAGCCCGGGTTGCTTGTCGCATTCGGAATGCGGGGCAATATCCTCTGTAGTCAGGATGGAGGAAAAACCTGGAAACAGAATAACTTCGAAAAGAAAGAGGGCATTCTTGGCGGTATATTGCTTACGAATGGCGCTATTGTATTGGTGACGCAGGGCGGCAATGTCCTTATAACGAAAGACGGAAAAGAACACTTCACTGCAATAAAACGAGAGTCTGGTGCAGGGGTCCCTGCGCATGCGGCCGTTGCCGTTGACGCAAAAACGCTCGTTATTGCCGGTTGGTTTGGCATTCAAGTACAGCCTATTTAGTAAATAAGTACTGTTGGAAAATTTTATATTAACGATGTCCATAAAAGACCGTCGGTGTTCATTGACCTAGAAGATTCGAGGTGGTCAACACCGAGTGAAGTGATCATCTTTTGGAGAAAAATAATGCATACTGGTAGAGAACAAATAGAAGATATGCCGGTTGTACCCGATATCAAAGATTTCGACAAGAAATCCGGGATCTGGTTGGAACGGTTGGTCTTCAACCACCGAATTATATTTATAATCATCTGTGCGCTGGTAACCATACTGCTTGGCTATAAAGCCTCCCAGATCAAGTTAGCTGCGAGCTTCGAAAAGATGATTCCCCATGGGAGTCCTTACATCAAGAATTACCTGAATCTCAAAAAAGAGTTACCGGGACTTGGAAATGTTGTACGTGTGGTTGTGGAAAATAAGACAGGCGACATCATGGACCCCAAGTTTTTGGAGGTCCTGAGAAAGGTTAATGATGAACTTCTTCTCACGTCTGGCGTTGATCGATCCTGGATGAAATCCATATGGACGCCCGGCGTTCGATGGCTTGCGATTACCGAAGAGGGATATCTCGGCGGTCCGGTGATGCCCAACGATTACGACGCTTCTCCCAGAAGCTTGGCACAACTGAGGCTTAATATCGATAATGCCGGCATCTTTGGAAGCCTTATCGGATTGGACAACAAATCAGCCATGATTGTCGTCCCCTTGCTTGATTTCGATGAGACAGGCAAGCCTCTTGACTATAATGAATTTTCCAAGACCCTGGAAAAGATGCGAGCCTTTCAGACAGAGCAATACCGGGTGCACATCATCGGGTTCGCGAAACTGGTTGGTGATTTGATAGACGGTCTTATGAAGGTCATGGTGTTTTTTGGTCTGGCCATCCTGATTGCTGCCATTATCGTCTTCCTATACACGCGCTGCATACGCAGCACCATAACCCTGATGCTCTGTTCGATGATCGCAGTCACCTGGCTGCTGGGCGTACTCGTCCTTCTGGGCTACGATCTGGATCCTTACTCGATTCTGGTTCCATTCCTCGTTTTTGCGATCGGCGTTTCTCATGGCTCACAGAAGATGAACGGCATCATGCAAGATGTAGGGCGCGGCACGCATCAGCTGGTAGCGGCGCGCTATACTTTCCGGCGTCTCTTTGTTCCCGGACTGACCGCACTTCTGGCGGGGACGACCGGATTTGCCGTTCTGATGATCATCGACATCCCGGTCATCAAGGACCTGGCGATGACGGCGAGCATCGGTGTGGCGATCTTGATTTTCACAAATCTGTTGTTGCTGCCGGTTATGTTGTCGTTTGTTGGCGTGAGCAAGAAAGCGGCGGATCGTTCGCTCCAGGATGAAAACGATTCGACAAGCTTGGTGGCGAAGCTCTCTGAGAGGCTTTCCAAAATCACAGAGCGGCGCACTGCAACAATCGTGGTGGCGTGTGCAGCTCTGCTGGCGATTGTTGGCTTCCTGGTTAGCCTTCATGTGAAGATCGGCGACCTGGATCCGGGCGCCCCCGAATTACGGCCAAATTCACGCTATAATCTCGATAATGCCTATATCACATCGCATTATGGGCTTTCGAGCGATGTCTTTGCCGTGTTTGTCCAAAGTCCTGCGGGAAAAGCCATGTCTTACGAGTCACTCACAGAAATGGACCGGCTCGCGTGGGATCTTCGGCAGTTGCCTTCTGTCCAGACAACGATTGCAGCTACGGATTATATCATGCAAATTACAATGGGCACAAGTGAAGGCAACCCCAAGTGGTACACCATTTCCCGAAACAAGAGAGCGTTGAACTTCGGTGCGACAATGACCACACAAAACTCTCCTGAACTCTGTAATTATCAGGTGTCGGTCATGCCGATCAGCGCTTACCTGACGGACCACAAGGCGGAAACGTTGGACAGCGTTGTGAAAACAGTCGAAGATTTTTCCAGAGAGCACGACACGGCAGAGCGCAAATTCCTTCTCGCAGCGGGGAGCGCCGGGATAGAAGCGGCGACCAATATCGTTGTCAGGAAAGCAAATCGTACGATGATGATCTATGTTTATCTTGCGATTACCGCACTGTGCTTCATTACTTTCCGCAACTGGAGAGCTGTCCTGGTAGCGTTGATACCGCTCGGCATCACCTCGATCCTTTGTGAAGCACTCATGGTTATTCTGGGCATTGGTATAAAAGTCGCGACTCTGCCGGTTATAGCGCTCGGCGTCGGCATTGGTGTTGACTATGCCCTGTATCTTGTGAGCGTGGTCGTCAAACATCAAAGAGACGGCGTACCTCTTCAAGAGGCTTATTTGAGAGCCTTGCGGTTTACCGGGAAAGTCGTAGCCTTGGTCGGCATCACGTTATCTGCCGGCGTCGTAACCTGGGCGTTTTCGCCTATTAAGTTTCAGGCTGATATGGGAATTCTGCTAGCCTTCATGTTTATATGGAACATGGTCGGGGCACTCATCCTTATACCTGCACTTTCCTATTTCATCATGCAAACAAAATGGATGGTAAGGAAAACTAATTAGTCGCTGACTAAGCCCGCATTGCCTTTTAACTGGCTCAGACTTGGAAAACAAAATAGTCTGAGCCAGTTCAGGGTAAGCGCGCATCCGCGATTCAATGTGTATAAGCTGGCTATGATATTCGATGCATACTCGGCCAATGATCTCTTGTATCATTTCAGGAAAGTTACTGCTTAAGGATACAAGCACAACCGTGTTTGCACATAAAATATAACCCCGTGTAATCACCTCTTGAGGTGATTGACCGCTTTTTATAAGAACTGTAAAATATTTTATTATCGGTTAAAATCTTAGCTTCGTGCCGGCTAATAAAAAGGAGTGTCATTATGAGTCATGAAATCTATTTAAAGCTTGGCGAGAGACTGAATCACTTCGCCGGTAAAATTGCATTAGTCGATTCTTATTTAGAGATACTCTCTGAGATGTATACTGAAGAGGAAGCATTATTCGCAATCAATTTTCCTGAAGTCGCTTGTACATTGTCTGAATTGGCGTTGATCTACAAAAAAGAGGAAACTCCTCTGCGTCAATTGCTTGAAAAGATGTCACAAAAGGGAACGATGTTTACATATGATTCTGAGGAGGGGAAAAAATATGAGTTAATGCCGTTTTTCCCGGGAGCCATTGAGTATCATATGTACAACGTATCAGATGATCCGGTGCGAACCAAAAAAGCTACATCCTTGTTTGTTAGATTAAAAGAAGAATCTGTTGCATACAAGAAGAAGCTTCTCGCCGATAATCCTGGTATGGTGCTGCCGACGCCTGTGCCCCATTTTCGCGTTGTAACCCTGGATGAATCACTCCCTGAGAATAAAGAGGTCCATTCATACGAAGACGTATTGGGCATGATTGACAAAGAAACCTCGATTGCGGCGATGAAATGCATTTGCCGCGATAAATTAGGGCCGAACCATAATGGCAGACCCTGTTTGACACCTGGTATCCCGGAGCATTCCTGTTTGACCTTTGGAAAGGTGGCGGAATTTATCCTGGAACATAAATTCGGTGATGCCATTCGACTAACCAGGGAAGAATGCAAGAAGGTCATTGAGACTTGCAATAAAGCCGGCTTGGTCCAAAATGCGAATAATTTCGTCGACGGACTGCAGTTCGTTTGTAATTGCTGCAAATGTTGTTGCGGATTGATGCGAGATATCCGGTCTTTTGGCCCGGGAATCATGGTCAACACGTCTAACTTTGGACCTGTTATTAATGATACTTGCAATGGGTGCGGTATTTGCGTGGACAGGTGTCCGGTTTGCGCCATTACCATGAAAGATAATGTGGCTTGCATCAATCGAAATATGTGCATTGGCTGTGGCAATTGTGCAACTGTCTGTCCGGAGAAAAGCATTGAGATGGCGCGAGTAGCCGACAAGATGCCACTTTTAGGCGATAGAAATGTCGGCCAGGCGGCATCCGAGTTTTTGAAAAAATAATAAAAAATAACAAAGGATAAAAAAATGGAAATTACTGCTGCCGTAGCCAGAAGCCTGGAAGGTCCCTTCGTGATGGAAAAGATGGAATTAGACGAGCCGCGAGCGGACGAAGTAATTGTGAAAATCGCCGGCGTAGGGTTGTGTCACACGGACCTGTTCGCAAAGGGCTTTGGAGTGTATCCGATTGTCTTGGGACATGAAGGTTCTGGTATTGTCGAAAAGGTTGGAAAGGCTGTTACCAAAGTGGTTCCAGGCGATCATGTCGTCTTGAGCTTCGGGTTCTGCAGTCACTGCGAAAATTGCCAGACAGCGCACCCTGCATTTTGCATGGATTTTGTTCCCTACAATGCAATCGGAACACGTGCGGATGGTTCTCCTACCATCTCCAAGGGAGATGAAAAGGTTTTCGGAAATTTCTTCGCTCAGTCCTCTTTTGCCAATTATGCTCTGGCAAACGAAAAGAATGTTGTTAAGGTCGACAAGGACGTCCCGATCGAATTGCTGGGTCCCCTGGGCTGCGGTTTCCAGACAGGCTCTGGAACGGTCATAAACGCCTTGCAGGCGCGTCCGGGATCATCTATCGCAATATTCGGAGCGGGAGCGGTCGGACTGAGCGCTATTTTAGGGGCCGTTGTTTGCGGCTGCACCAAGATTATCGCAGTGGATATTCTACCGGAGCGTTTGAAACTGGCGCAGGAATTAGGCGCTACGCACATAATCAACGGGAAAGAGAAAAACCCCGTTGAAGAGATCAAAAATCTAACCGGCAACAAGGGCGCCGATTTTTCCGTGGAATGTACGGGCAATTCTTTCGTTATTCCCCAGTCCATTGAGGCGGTCAAGATATTGGGAACCTGCGCCCTGGTTGGCGTGATCCCGCCGGGACTGGATATAAAGTGCGAATGGACCAACATCACGGCGGGCAGGATTGTCCGCGGCGTCTACGAAGGCGACGCTGTGCCGGATCTCTTTATCCCGCAGCTGGTAGATCTGTACAAAGCGGGCCGTTTCCCGTTTGACAAGCTGGTTTCTTACCGGCCGTTGTCGGAAATCAACGAAGCGGTTGCCGACACGCATTCGGGGAAAGCCGTCAAGGTTATATTGAAGCCATAAGTGGCTGACGCTCTAGGACCTCATTGCTGATGAGGTCCTAGAGCCTGATTTCATCGGAGCTCAAGGTGTAACGACGTTGGCGTACTCTTTTAGTAAACATGATGGGTTCAAAAACATACAGTACCAAGGAATTGCAGTTAATAACCGGTGAAAGCAAACAAAGAATTCAATACTGGATTCTGAATGGAATTATTTCACCTCATAGTCCAAGCGCTGGGACAGGCACATCCAGGTACTACTCTTTTGAGAACTTATTGGAGGTATCGATCGTTCAAACCTTATCTCGTTCGAGGATAGACATAAAAATCATCGCTAATATAATGAAACAGATAAAACAGGAAAGACCGGATTTCTTCAAATGTGTAACGTACTATGAGCATGATCAGGACTCCCAGCTCATATTGAGCGTTAATATATTGCCTGATGGATCAACCAATTCTTCAGTTATCAGCCTTAAGGGACTTCAAACAAGTTTTCCGCCTGTTGGGTTGGAGGCGAAAAACATCGTCGTTTTGATGAATCTCGATTTCGCCAAAAGCTATTTACTGGAAAGAATCGATGAATGCAAGGTGTAGATCTTTTCTATATTAAGAATGATTTTCATGGGCTTCCCCGAGAGAGGAGCCGCATTATTTATCGCAATAGCGATCCAAGTCATAGAGCTCAGACAGCGCTGGATGCTTAGCAGCGCAAATCAACTATTTTGTATTATGATAAATATTTAAAAAGTAATGCTTATGCGACCAACAGAAAATAATTTCCAACACATAAGGCACAGGGGAAAAGAATGAAATTTAAAAATTTATTTTCACCAATTCAAATAAAAAATATGACGCTTCGAAATCGCATTGTTATGCTTCCCATGAGCCTGTTTCTCCACGAAAAAGACGGGACAGTTGGAGAGCGTTTTATAGATTTTTTTGTTGCGAGGGCCAAAGGAGGCGCAGGCCTTATCGATATTCCATTTGAGCCAATTTGCGACGGCGTCTGCGTGGAGCCGGGTCTTTACGATGACCGATTCATCCCTGGTGTTCGTGCTTTGACTTCCCGCCTCCACTCTCATGGCGCCAAAGTGTCCGTCCAGTTGATTATCTCATATCAGGTGGTGCTTAAAGATAATATCGCAGAAGTCGTCGCGCCTTCGCCCGTTTTTAACAAAATGACACGCTGTATCCCGAGGGAGTTGACCTTGGATGAAATTCATACCATTGTCTCAGCATATGGGGCCGCTGCTCGCAGGGCTCTTGAAGGAGGCGCCGATGCGGTTGAAGTACTTATTGCGGCAGGTTATCTCCTGAATCGCTTTCTCTCGCCGATCAGCAATAAACGCACAGATGAATACGGTGGCAGCCTCGAAAACAGGATGAGAATCATTCTGGAAGTAATAGAATCCATCAAGAAGGAAGTCGGGGAAGACTTTCCCATTCTTTGCCGCTTAAATTTGGAAGAACAAATGCCTGGTGGTCTTACCATTGATGATTCAATAGAAATAGTGAGAAATCTCAAGGGAAAAGGCATTGACATGCTCATAGCATATACCGGCTGGCATGAATCTCCCGTCCCTACTGTTGCGGGCTGGGTGCCAAAAGGGGCGTTTTCTCATTTGTCGCAAGCCATAAAACAAAATATTGATATTCCGGTTGTCGCCTCAAATAGAATCAATGATCCTTTTACAGCTGAGAAAATACTTGCAGACGGGGAAGCTGATTTGATCGGCATGGGACGTGCTTTACTCGCTGATCCTGAACTTCCCATAAAAGCTCTTGAGGGAAGAACGGATGAAATCACATATTGCCTGGCTTGCGGCGAATGCCTGTCCCAACTTTTGGGAACACCTGCCCATTTAAATATAGGCAACATGGAACGTTCTTTATGCAGTGTTAACCCATGCGCCGGCAGAGAAATTGAATGTGTTCTGCAGCCTGCAACTCGAGCGAAAAAGATATTTATTATTGGAAGCGGGCCGGCTGGCATGATGGCCGCGATTACGGCTGCAGTCAGGGGACATCGTGTAACCGTTTATGAGAAAGACAGCAGCGCGGGAGGGCGCCTGCACTCTGCCGCCATTCCTCCATTTAAAGGGGATATTCAGCAGCTTATTAAAAGCCTTTATGAAAGGGCGTCAAAAGCGGGGGTGGCGTTCCGGTTTAATACCGATTTTAACGCTCAAATTCTAAATAAGGAGACCCCGGATATTCTCGTTCTGGCAGCGGGAGCAGATCCTATCATCCCTCCTGTTTCAGGTGTCTCGGGGGGCAATGTTGTGCTTGCTGAGGATGTGCTTTTTGAGCGCAAGGCCGCAAATGGCACCGTTATTGTAATAGGAGGAGGTTTGGTCGGATGTGAAACGGCGGAATTCCTCGTTGAAAAAGGTGCAACTGACGTGACGGTCATTGAAATGTTAAACCGCATAGCTGATAACGTAGCTCGAACAATTCGGCCTTTTTTCCTGGAACGGCTGAAAAGACAAGGCATCAAGATGGAAATCAGCACAACAGTTACAGAAATAACAGATAATGGTGTAATAGTCCTAAAGGAAGAAAATACAAAATTCATTCCGGGGAAGACAGTTGTATTAGCGGCTGGTTTTAAAGGAGATTCGCAAAAAATGGATCTTTACAAAAATGGACCCTGGGATGTCTTTGCTATTGGCGACTTTAAGAAGGCACGAATGATAAAAGATGCAATCGAAGAGGGATTCGCTTTAGGAAAAATGCTTTAAGCTGAGAGACACTTATTTCTTTGAGTTTCTATTCTATTTTCAAAGGGACAGCTTCGGGCTATGGACCTTCTAGATATACGATTGCTTATTTTCTGTTAGAGGTCCAATGGTAGTAAATGGCAAAGGACTATTTGCCGGCGAAGTGGTCTATTAAATTCTTCAACGAGGGCATTCCCCGTGGCTTGCCGCGGGGCAAGCGAGCGAATCAGGATTAAACATTTTCTCTTGTGGATCGGAGATCCGCCGGAGCTTGGTCCGGTGGGTGGCTCCTTCCTGCCAGGCAGCGAGATCATCTCGGAGCCTATCTTTCAGGCCTTCTTCTTAATCTTTGTTAAAAGCAAACATACTAATATCTGATCTTGTCCTTTCAATTTCATTTTATTTTTACGGTGTCTATATGAGGCCACGAGTCGATATATCGACTCGTGGCTTATTTTATTGTTCTGTGGGAATGAAAAAGATCAAGTAATATTGAGTAGTTGTATATAATAAGAAGCCTGGCCGAAGATTTGCAAATCAGACTAACGTAAATAGACAAAAGGGGAAAACCCATGAGCGGGCAAAGAATTATCATCGTAGGTGCAGGCTGTGCAGGACTTTCGGCTGCCTATACATTGAAAAAGGCAGGTATCCAGTTCACCGTGTTTGAAGCGGCCGATGTTTTTGGCGGACGCTGCCGGAATGTTGACGATAAGGAGAACGGTCTTCGTTATTTCGCCGGAGCCGGTATGACTGAACCGCAATGGCATACGACGGCGCAATATATCGAAGAACTTGGCCTGAAAACCTTTTCGGTTAAGAAACAGGTATACGCCTACAAAAAGGGCAACAGACTTTACAATGTCTTGAAGATCGGGACTTTCATGGATTACGTGAAGTACCTCCCGAATTATATTCGTTTCGGTCTTTGCGTTTGGCCTTATCGAATTTATTGGCAGCTGTTCAAGGTCTTTCGGGCCATGAAAAAATATCTAAAACAGATAGACACTAACGATCACAATTTTGATTGTCTGCGAGAGGTTTCCAATATCAGTACGGCCGATTTTGTCTGCAAACACGGGGGATGGGAGGCGATGAACTGGTTTTTCCATCCCTTCCTCGCCACGATGGTGCTTGCGCGTCCACAGGACATTTCCGTTGCCCATCCCATGTCCCTCTTTGCCTTGATGAAGGGTATGAGTGTGATAGCTGGCGGCATGGGCGAACTCACCAAGGGGCTCTATCGTCAAGTGAAGGACAGCGTCCAACTGAATACCCCAGTCACTCGGATCGTCATCAAAGAAGGTCGGGTTATTGGAGTGGATACGCCACAGGGGTTCGTCGAAGCCGACCACGTCATCTGTGCCGTTGATGCGGAAGTGGCAAGAACTATAATGCCCGATCTTCCGGATGTCATGACGAGGACCTTGAAGAAGTGCACTTATAGTTCAACGTTCGGCTATCACATCGTCGCCGATAGGACGATCAAGGTGGATCCCAATCTGTTGGCCGTGATGATTCCGCAAGAGGAAAAAACCATTCTGGCCACGATCTTTTATATGCCGGGCAAAAGACCGGTTCTGACCTGTTTTACCCGTGGCTGGCTGCACGATGAGCTGATCAGTCTGACGGAACGGGAGCGTTATGACAGGGTCGTACAAGAGGCCCGAAAATACTTCCCGGATCTTGTGACCGACTCCGGAATCCATAAGGTCTTTCGCTGGGACAGAGCAGTCAATTTGGAAGCCCCCGGGCAATACGAGGCCGTACAGGATTTGCTCGCGCATCACATGGATGATGTCAAAGGCCTTCATTTGGCCGGGGAATACCTTTTTCTGATTGCCTGTACCGAAGGCGCTTTGATGAGCGGGAAACAAGCTGCTGAAAAGATCATCGCACAATGCCGGCAGCAATAATACGCAGCTTATCTTTATATCATAATGATTCGTGGAGCGGCTTGTGAGATTGGAAAACAAGGTGGCTGTCGTGACCGATTCGAGTAAGGGCGTGGGAGCTGAGATTGCATTGCTGCTTGCCTCGGAGGGCGCTGACGTTGTCTTGGCTGGCAGAACAGTCAATGCCGTTGCCGGAAAAATCAAGGGCATGGGAAGACGGGCTATCCCTGTAAAGACGGATATGACTGTAAGAGCCGACGTGGAAAGTTTGGTTGAACTGGCACTCTCCGAATTTGGCTGTATCGATATACTGGTTAATTCTTCGTGGTTTGCAGATTTATGCGATCAACCGCTCGATGATCTGATTGATTCATTCAAAACGGACGGCGCAATCGGCACATTTAAGGGTGTTATCGATATAACGCGAGCAGTTCTCCCTCATATGCAGGCCCGGAAATATGGGAGGATTGTTAACATCGCCGGCATAGCTGCCCACAATAATAAAATGATGAAAGGCCCCGTATATGAAGGGCTGAAGGCGGGTGTCACTCAGTTCACGATATCGGTCGCAGCAATCGTTGGCGCTTTCGGGATAAATATAAACTGTGTGGCACCAGGGTTTATCGATGAACAAAATGCCTATAACACTTTTCCGGCGGATCTCAAGAACAGAAGTGAATACCGACTCTCCCTGAGAATGGGCAGTCAGGAAAAGGCAATTGCTCAGGCCGTCCTGTTTTTAGCTGACGACGCAACGGGCAGCTATATTACCGGAAGCACAATAAAGGTTGACGGCGAATTCAGCCCCTTTTGAAAGGGACGGTAAACTGTTTCATAAGGAAACCAATGTGTCGTTATTGCGTGGAATATGGAAACGGAACCAAGTGGTACCTGAATCCCGACAATTACGATACCAGGCTATATGAGAAGTCCGGGCATAACGTATCTTTCGCGATGCTGGGCGGTGTTCACAAGAACACATTTGAAGTCGCCGGCATTTCCGCACTGGATGCAGCGCTTACCGACGCCAATTACAGCGCAGACGTGAACCTCGCTTTGGAGAGAGTGGTTCAGCACCAGGGACAGATCATTCCCGTTGAAGACGCCCTGAATGTCATCGATCTGATCCCTGGGAATAAATTTCTCGTGATGCATTGCGCGTGTCGGCGTTATTTCGGTTTAAAAGATGAGTTGCGGTGCATCATGCTCGACCCGATTGTCGATCGGTCTCTGGCGGAGCGCCCATGGGAAACGGACAGCCAGGTGCTGAACAAAGAAGAGATTAAGGCATTCATCAGGGAGATGGACCAGAAGGGATTGCCGCATTCGCTTTGGGACTGCGGCGTGGATAAGGACGGTAAGCCGCCGATTGCCCTGTGCCAATGCACAGAGACCGACTGTATTCCAAGCAGGTTACGCGCTCACTTCGGTATTGTCAATGCTCAGCGCAAATCCGAATACGTCGTTACAATCGATCGGAAGCGCTGTGAAGGGGGATGCCCTGATATGCCCGCATGCATGCCCAGATGTCCTTGGGGGGCGCTGCGATACTCACCTCTGGATCGGGTTGCTATCGTGAATATCAGTCGCTGTTTCGGTTGCGGTGTCTGCCGCAATAACTGTCCTCAAAGCGCCATCAAGTTAGTGGACAGAACCACGTACCCAGGCCTTGTGGATGAATGGTAGCAATTAGCAGGTGAATCGCAAATGGCAGGACATATCACCCCCCGCTATAAAATCAATATAGATGAGCAGGCGTGCGGCAATGCCATTGAATGTCTGAAATGCGTTCACGAATGTCGCGATCACGGATCGAATGTTCTTGGCTTTGTCAACAAGCAAAGCCCGGATATCAATTATCCGCCGCTGCGGTTAGAGGATATCGATCACAAGGTGATTGCATCTTTTACGATCAACTGCGATGGCTGCGGCAAATGCGTCGCCATTTGCCCGAAGCAGGCTGTATCGCTGATCGCTCCGAAGCCCCAAATTCCGAGGGCGATGATTGATCGCGATGCATATATTGTTTTATGCGGGGTTCTTGCAGATGGAACAAAGGTGCGCCCGCTCAAGAATAAATCTGAATAGGCCCGGAAGAATAGACGACAGGGAAAGATATTTGTCTATGGACGCAGCACGGGCGGATGAAAAGCGGGAAGTCGTAACAGGAAAATAATTCAGAAGAAAGGAGGGAAGGAAGGGGCAGGGGGGATAAAGACATCATCTTCTCCAGTTGGCGGCGTGCTTCAGGAGAAGTGGTGGCCTTATCATAATGAGAAGCGAAATGTTTCTATAATGGTTATTGATTAACGTTTTTCAAACGGAGGAGTCGTATGGGTGAATACATCAGGGTTTTCAAAAGAAGGATATTAAATTGTGTGCATGCTAAAACTGCCCTCACAATGCTTGCATTATCAGCGATGATTTGTATGGGGTATAGCAGCGCTTTCGCTTTCAACATAGACACCGGCAACGACGATTTGCAGTTCCGCTTTGATAATACGGTAAGGTATTTTTTACAATATCGTGTAGCGTCGCAGGACGATTCACTCCTTGGCAGTGTCAACAACGATGATGGGGATCGCAATTTTGACAAGGGGATTGTGAGCAATCGGCTTGATCTCTTAACGGAACTAGACCTGGTATGGAAACCGAAGGGACTGGGATTCCGGCTGAGCGGGGCTTTCTGGTATGATCAGCAATATCATGATCATTTCGACAATGATAGTGTCGGCACATCAAACTTTCTCGATGAAAGCGGTAGCCCGGCTCTCAACAGGCTCTACAAGTATGCTGACCGTCGGTATGCCGGTCCCTATGGGGAGCTGCTCGATGCCTTTGTGTTTGGCACGATAGACGCAGGATTTCCGATTTACGTCAAACTAGGTCGGCACGTTTATTCCTGGGGAGAAGCGCTGTTCGATGCATTCCACGGCATCAACTATGCCCAGATGCCCCTGGATCTGGGGAAGGCGGCGGTGATGCCGGGTACTGAAGTGAAAGAAGTTTTTCGCCCCTTAAACGCTGTCAGTGTCATCGCCCAGATTACACCTGAATTTCAAATTGCAGGTCAATACTTTTTGCAATGGCAACGGGACGTCACGCCCGATGCGGGCACATTATTCGGCACATCGGATATCGCCCTTAATGGTGAAGGTGCGCTTATGCTGGGGGCCGGCCTTTACGCGACGCATGGCAGGGATATCGAAGCAGCCAGGAATAGGGACTTCGGTGTAGCGATTAAATATAATCCGCCGTGGAGCAAGGATGCCACCTTAGGTCTCTATTACAGAAAATATTCCGACAAGCTGCCCCAGGTTATCCTCAATCTGGGCGAATTGACATATCACTGCGCCTATAAATCCAATATCGATCTGTACGGGATAAGCTATTCAACCACCCTCCCGGCCTCCTTGTGGGTACTGGGCGGTTCGACCATGGGGGCAGAGGTCAGTTTGCGCAGGCACACCCCCCTTAACTCGGGCGCCACGGTTGTTTTTAGCCAAGCAGCATTACCTGAAGACGGTGACGTCCTTGGGGCGGTCGGAGAAACCACGCATGTCGTGCTCAACTTTATCGGACTCCTGAAGAAGTCGGCCCTCTGGGATGCCGGCTCCTGGAGCATGGAGTTTGATTTCAGCCGTTACAACAGTGTTGAAAGCGATCCGCAGGGTAGCTTCGCCGGCGAGGACTCCCATGCCTTTGGGCACGCAACCAGGGAAGCAATGAACTCTCATTGGGGATTCACGCCTCAGTATCTGCAGGTTCTTCCCGGTCTCGATTTAAGCGTTCCGATAAGCCTTGAATATGGGCTGTTTGGTGTTTCGGCGGTTGCAGCTGGTCAGGCTGAAGGGGATGGCTGTTTCAGCCTTGGACTGCAATTTGATTACCTGTCAATGTACCATTTGACCCTGACCTATGCGAACCTCTTCGGGAAGCTCGACGACTCGACGCCGGGGTCAACGGTAGGCAGAGGCAACTATGGCTTAAAGAGGGACCGCGACTACATCGCATTGACCTTTAAATATTCATTTTAAGAAATATAAGGAGAGTTAACAATGATAAGAAAACTATTGATGGCCAGTATCCTGCTGGTATTGGCACTTTCAGTTTCTGCGATGGCCGCAATCACGGAGCAGGAGGCTGCACAGCTTGGTGGTCAGACCTTAACGCCGTTCGGTGCTGAAAAGGCCGGCAGCAAGGATGGTTCGATTCCAGCTTGGACCGGTGGCATTACCAAGGGGCCGGATGGCTGGTACTATGAGGGAAAACTGAAGGTTCCATTTTCAAAATTGGACCCGAATACGAAAATCGGAATTCGTCCTGATCCATTTGCGGATGACAAGATGCTCTATACCATCAATGCTCAGAACATGGCGCAGTATGCGGATAAGCTGAGTGAAGGCTTTAAAGCGGTTATGGCCAAATATCCTGAAGTCAAAATGAATGTGTATCCCAGCCGACGATCGATGAGTTACTCACAGGCTGTTATAGACGGCACGAAAAAATGTGCAGTCAAAGCGCATTTAACTGATGATGGCAGAAGAATGCAGGATGCGCATATGGGCATCCCCTTCCCAATGCCCAAGAGCGGTAGCGAGGCCCTCTGGAACCACATGGTACGGTGGTCGGGAACTTTGGAGACCTACCACTATAGAGCATACTTGGTCAACAGTGCCGGTCGTTTGATCAGTACGGCCGAAGGCTTCGGCACATGCCAGTATGCATACTGGGATCCCGATAGCAAAGACACATACCGCATGATGATGGTTTTCGATAACAACATTGGACCACCCAACAGGGTCGGCGAGGGAACGATGTTTTATCTCGTAAACGATTACAGACAACCGATGCCGGTCTGGTCCTATCTGCCGGGTCAGAGGCGCGTCAAACTCGCTCCCCAACTCACATTTGACACTCCGAATACAGGAACTGCCGGCGCCAGCACGTCCGACGACACGTATATGTTTACTGGCTCGCCGGAACGTTTTGACTGGAAGCTTCTTGGCAAGAAGCAGATGATTGTTCCCTACAATATGTACAAGGCAATGTACTGGACTAAAGATAAAGATTTGATGCAGCCTAACTTCATTAATTCAGATGCGATGCGTTATGAAATGCACCGTGTCTGGATATTAGAAGCCACATTGAAGACGGGTGCCCGTCATGTCTACAAAAAAAGAGTTTATTATATCGACGAAGACAGCTGGCAAATCCTGATGTCCGATCTCTACGACAACAATAATAAACTGTATCGTATGGGATGGATGCCGGTCGTATTTAACTATGATATTCAGGCGCCCATGGAGTGGTGCGGTTTCACGAAAGACCTGATCACAGGCATTTGGTGTGCCCAGGGGCTGTCCGCTGAAACAGGTGGTACTGTTTACAAGAAGAATTTGGCTGACGATCAGTGGACACCGTCAGTTATGGCTGGTCGAGGTGTTCGATAAGGGTTTTCATCCTGCCTGGTTGGATTACACAGGCGGTAAGCAGACGTTTAATCTTTATTAATAAATGGGGAGGGGGGTATCTGCCCCCTCCCATAAATTCGAGGAATAGGAGAAGAAATGAGGCGCCGATTCATTATAGGATTAATGGCAATCATGATTTGTGTCGGGTTTTCCGTCTTACTTCCAATCGGCGGTTCTCAAGGCAATCTTTACGCACAGGCCACCGATGAATCCATATGGGGTGGAAGTGAGGCAATGAAGACACAAGTTTATAATTACGACAAGGATTTCCTCAAAAAGGACACCATTGCCTCTCCAAAATCTGGGTTCCGCGATTTGCTGGACACACCGGCCATGATGAGTTCGCTTGCCGATAAAACCCTGCTGAATGGTATTACCATGGCAGGCAATCGTGTGGTTGCCGTGGGCTGGCAAGGTCATATTATCTATTCGGACGACAAAGGCAAGAGCTGGACACAGGCCAAAGTTCCAGTCAGCGTTGATTTAACGGCTGTCTATTTTCCTACCCCGAAGAAGGGTTGGGCCGTAGGTCATGATGGCGTGATTCTTCTTACGACTGATGGCGGCACGAGCTGGACGAAGAATTTTGATGGATATGGCGCTTGTCGGGCCATGAACAAATATTATAAAGATCATACCCTTTACGGCAAGCTCGGCAAGGCTGCCGAAGACAAGCTTCGGGATGATATCAAATTCATGATCGATCAGGGGCCGGTTAATCCCTTTCTCGATGTCTACTTCGAAAATGAAAAGACCGGCTTTGTTGTGGGGGCATTCAACTTGATATTTCGTACCGAAGACGGCGGAAAGAGCTGGGAACCATGGTTTGATCGAACGGATAACCCGACCAATATGCATCTTTACGCGATCAAAGCCGTCGGCAATGATCTCTATATCTGCGGTGAGGGCGGAACTTTTTTGAAGCTCGATCGCCAGGCAAAGTATTTTAAATCGATTAAGACGCCCTATACAGGCACCTACTTTAATATTGTCGGCAAGCCTGGGGGAGGCGCCTTGCTCCTGCTCGGTATGCGCGGCAATGTCTATTTCACGGACAATTCGGGCGCCAGTTGGCGAAAGGTTGAGATAGCGGATACCAGTGCCTTAATGGGCGGCGTTGTCACCAGTGAAGGCACGATTGTTCTAGTAAGTCAAGGGGGCAATGTTTTGCTGAGCAAAGATCATACTAAAAGCTTCACTATATTAAAAAGGGAGGCAAGCTTGCATCTTCCAGCTTACGCAGTTGTTGTTGCTGACGCCAAAACGGCTCTCATAGCAGGCCACCTTGGCGTTCAGGTGCAGGGGCTTTAATAGGCGCGTCGGCGCGGGTATCAAAAATTAAGAGTAGACCATCAGAGAGGGAAAAATGGTGAGCAAAGGAACAGAACAAATAGAGGACATGCCTGTTGTCCCGGACATAAAAAATTTTGATAAAAATACCGGAAACATCTTGGAACGGCTGGTCTTCAATCATCGGATCTTATTTATTATTATCTGCGGATTGATGACGATACTGCTTGCCTACCAGGCTTCCCATATCAAACTCGCGGCAAGCTATGAAAAGATGATCCCCCATAATAATCCCTATATCAAGAATTACCTGAGCCTTAAGAAAGAGCTGGCGGGACTCGGCAATGTGGTGCGCATTGTTGTGGAGAACAAGAAGGGCACCATCTACGATGCAGGCTATCTGGAGGTTCTCAGGAAAATAAATGATCAAATGAGCCTGACATCCGGTGCGGATCGAGCGTGGATTAAATCCCTGTGGTCGCCGGGGACACTCTGGTCAAAAGTAACCGAGCAGGGATTCGAGGGCGGTCAAGTCATGCCTTCCAGCTACAATGGATCTGCCGAGAGCATGGCACAGCTGAATGAAAATATTATGAATGCGAACATCATCGGCAGTTTGGTGGGACTCGATATGATGTCCTCTATGGTGGTGGTCCCTCTGCTGGATTATGATGAGAGTGGGAAGCCGCTTGATTACAATGCATTTTCAAAGGTGCTGGAGAAGACGCGAGCCTTTCAGACCGATCAGTACCGGGTGCACATCATCGGGTTCGCGAAGCTGGTTGGGGATTTGATAGACGGTCTTATGAAGGTCATGATGTTTTTTGGTCTGGCCATCCTGATTGCTGCCATTATCGTCTTCCTGTACACGCGCTGCATACGCAGCACCATAACCCTGATGCTCTGTTCGATGATCGCAGTCACCTGGCTGCTGGGTACGCTGGTTCTCCTGGGCTTCGATCTCGATCCTTACTCAATTTTGGTACCCTTCCTTGTCTTTGCGATCGGCGTTTCTCATGGTTCACAGAAGATGAACGGCATCATGCAGGATGTCGGGCGCGGCACGCATCAGCTGGTGGCGGCGCGCTATACTTTCCGGCGGCTTTTTGTTCCCGGTCTGACAGCGCTCCTCGCAGGGACAACCGGATTTGCCGTCCTTATGATCATCGACATCCCGGTCATCAAGGATCTGGCCCTGACGGCGAGCATCGGTGTGGCCATCCTTATCTTCACCAACCTGCTGCTCCTGCCGGTCATGCTGTCTTTTATAGGCGTGAGCAAAAAGGCGGCAGAGCGTTCTCTGCTGGAGGAGTCCGATCCCAATAGTACGGTGGCAAAAATCGCTGCAAACCTGTCCAAGATTACCGAACGGCGAAATGCAAAGATCGTGGTAGCGTGTGCATCGGTGCTGACGATTGTAGGCTTTATAGTCAGCCTTCACGTGAAAATCGGCGACCTTGATCCTGGAGCGCCCGAATTGCGTCCTAATTCGCGTTATAACCTCGATAATGCCTATATCATGCAGCATTATGGGCTTTCGAGTGATGTCTTTGCCGTGATGATGAAGACGCCCCCTAATGGCGGTTTGCAATATGAGGCACTCATCGACATGGCGCGTCTATCCTGGACCCTCAGGCAGTTGCCAGGCGTCCAGACAACGGTATCGGCTGTTGACTTCATCAGGGGTATGACCATGGGCACCTGTGAAGGCAGTCCGAAGTGGTATACCCTTGCCAGGAACCAGCGGACTTTGAACTTCGGTACAACCTGGGTCACGAAGAACAATCCCGACATGGCAAATGTAGACATGTCGGTTCTGCCTCTGATCGCCTACCTCAAAGACCACAAAGCAATCACGCTTCAGCAAGTCATAGACACTTGTGAAAAGTTTGCCAAAGAGCATGATACTCCAGATCGTAAGTTCCTGTTGGCAGCGGGCAGTGCAGGTGTGGAAGCTGCAACCAACATTGCGGTTGAAAAAGCAAACCGCACGATGATGCTCTATGTTTACCTGGCGATTATCACCTTGTGCTTCATTACCTTCCGCAACTGGCGGGCCGTTCTGGTAGCCTTGATCCCCTTGGGAATTACCTCGATTCTCTGTGAGGCGCTTATGGTTGCGTTGGGCATCGGGGTAAAGGTCGCTACGCTGCCGGTTACCGCCCTCGGCGTCGGTATTGGCGTTGACTATGCATTGTATCTTGTGAGTGTTGTTATCAAGCATCAACGAGACGGTGTACCACTATCGGAGGCGTATCTGAGGGCCCTCAGGTTTACCGGGAAAGTCGTAGCCCTGGTCGGCATTACGCTTTCTGCTGGTGTTTTCACCTGGGGTTTCTCACCGATCAAGTTCCAGGCGGACATGGGGATATTGCTGGCCTTCATGTTCCTTTGGAATATGGTGGGAGCGCTCGTGCTGATTCCGGCACTTTCAAGTTTTATTATGCAAACGAAATGGATCGAAAAAAAGAGGTGAAAGCAGCGTAGTTCTGAAAAAGTTAAAAAAAGCTAAAGTAAATGGCGTTATTTTTTTGCTTACAGAAACAAGGTTTCATCCCTCAAAAGAAGATAGTGCCATCATTATGATAAAAAACAGGATTGATGGATTTTCGAAAAGGAGTTCCATCAAAAAAAGGAGAAAATAAATGAGTTGGTTATCACCCCTTCCCGTGCGTGATGCATATGACGCCATCATGCGCAAGCTTGATTATCCAAGCTCTGTAACGTTGCGAAAAATATTGGAGCTCACTATGAGTCTGGAAGAGGCAGAGCTGATACTGGCTTTGCCAGGTACAGCGGAAGCAATTGCTGCCAAGCTGAACCGTGATCCGAAATCCGTGAAAAATCAGCTTGAAAGAATGTTTGATGCTGGCCTGGTGCAGGAGATGGTGAATCCGGATGGAACAGCTGCTTACATACAGCACCTCCCCGCATATTGTATCGAATCCGCCAGCGATAACATGATGTGGGCTATAGGCGCCAAGTTTGCGCCGCGGTCCGGGAAAATAACGGCTCAGGATTTATGGACGCGGCAGGACAAGACGAGCTTGGAAATTTGCGACCTGTGGAACAAATTCTTTTATGAAGAGTGGTACAGGTGGCAGCGAACCAATGAGCTGGTCCATCGGAACCTGGAAATGTGGGGCGGGCCGGGAGGCCTGGCCCGTTCCTTCGGAATTTTGCCCTCCGTTGTATCTTTAATGAAGAGTGAACCTCTTGGTACGGAGATCCTCCCCGATGTTGATTTGCGGGAATTTGCAAAGAAAGGCGAAAAGGGCGTTTACAGTCGTGTCTGTACCTGTCGTGTCAGGGCCAAGGGATGTGATGCGCCGCTTTGGGTTTGCGGGGCATTGTTCGATGGCATGCCAGGCCGGGACATCAATGCCGAAATCAGTGTCGACAGGCGGGGGCATCTCCACAAATACTCAGGGGAGGAATGGCTGGAGGTAATGATCCGCAGCGAACAGGATGACATGATTATCCACAACGGCGATTCCTGGACGGTTGTTTGTAATTGTTGCCGAGATTGCTGCAACTGGCTGGTTCCTTTGAGAACATACAGTGCCGATCCTTGGGAAGGTGTTCACCCCTCACCCTACCGTGCCGTGGTTAATAACGATGTGTGTGAAGGTTGTACCCAGGACTGCTTTTCCCGGTGCGCATTTAAAGTTATCGTAGGCCTGAAGGATCCCTCCACGGGAAAAGTGAAGGCGTATGTCGATCCGGACAAGTGTGTGGGATGCGGGCAATGCGTGGTCGGCTGCAAGGTCGATGGTGCGATCAAAATGGAATTGGCTGAGAAGGCAGGATCGTATGTCCCTGTGATGGGTGGCAGAGCGAAGGTTCCAGACAGTATCCCAGGATTCAAGCCTAAAATACCGCGGTCGGCATAGTTGCTATAATTAACCGTAATGCAATTTGTATCTATGGACGTGAGCGGGTCAGTCAAACGTGGTGTGAAGCTATAAAGTAGAAGCACTATAATTGAGTGATGGAAGGAATATCATGAACGAGAAGGAAAAGAAAAATTATCTCGCCAGATGGAATGGTGAAAGAGGCGCTGATCGTAACCTAATGAATTATGACCGTAGGGATGACGGCAATCACTTTTACCACAACGACCTTTATTATGAATGGTGGTATGTAGATTGCTCTTTTGATAACGGCTATCATGCAATCGTCACGTTTCATTTTCGAAATGAATTTATACATCCCAAAATACCCACTTCCCAGATCATGATTTACAAGCCGGATGGTTCGAAGATAACCAAATTTAAAGAATACAAGTCTGATCAATGCTATGCAGGCGCAGACTATTGTGATGTTCGCATGGGAAATGATTGGCTCAAAGACATCGGAAATGGTTATGAGTGCCATATCAAAATCGGCAATGTGGAAATGAATCTGAAACTTAAAGGCATTGTGCCCGGGTTCAAATTCGGATCTGGCTACCTGTATAAAAACGAGGAAACGGGACTTTTACACGGATGGGTTATTCCGATTCCCTATGGTGAAGTATCTGCGGAAATGATTCTAGGCAGCGAGGTCATGCAGGTCAAGGGCGCCGCTTACCATGATCATAATTGGGGTACAGGCTCCATGGCCGATATCTTTTCAGGTTGGGACTGGGGGAGAATCCATGGGAAAGATTACACGATAGATTTCTCATGGTGTATGCCTGTGGATTCTGATGCTCCCATACTTTCCTATCTCTTTATTGCCAGAGGCAGCGACATTATCCTTTCAACTGATATCATGCACGCGGAGTTCTCCGATTTTTCGCATGATGACAATACAGGACAGGATTATGCCAGGAAAATAATTATGACTGCAGATGTAAAAGGCGTTAAATTAAAACTCCAAATGAACTCGACATGCCTGATCGAGTCAATGGAAATTCAAACATCTGCCGCCTGGAAGCAGTATTACCTCCGTTTTCTGGCGGACTATAATATGGAAATTGAAATAGATGGCAAAGAAGACCGGGTAAGCGGAGAATTACTGCATGAACTGATGCTGCTTAATAAGGATAACCCGTTTCTGGGGTATAAATAGGAAGAGATTGGAATGGATTCGGCAGATATAGATGCAATATATAAATCACTGCGGCAATGGCTGAACGCGGTCAGTCCAAGTGGCTTTCGGGAAACAGAAAAGTCAGAAGCAATTGAACTCCTGAAATATCTTTTTAAACCGGAAGAAGCCCGCATGGCGCTTCACTTGGGTATTGAATTGGCAACCACCGAGAGTATTTCAGAAAAAGCCGGTACTTCTCAAGGTAAAGCTGAAATAGTGCTGGATAGCCTCTATTTACAAGGCTTGATCAGAAGGCATATTGATGAAAGTGGAAAAAGCTATGCAGCCCTGGCATTTTTCCCGGGTATGGCAGAGAACCTTCTTTGGGTCAGGGGCAGAGATAAGAAGCTGGCTGGCCTTGTTATTCAAGCACTGCAAATAAATGGGGAAGCATCTTTTAATCGTTCAATAGTAGGTCTAGCCAGAACAATACCCGTCGGTCAGGCAATTCCAGTCGACTCTCCTCCGCTCCCTTATGAAGATGCCGCTGAACTGATAAAGAGGGCTCCGCAGCCTATTCTGGTATTCTCCTGCATGTGCAGGATCGGCAAAGAGGATCGATGCAGTGCCCCCCTGGAAGTGTGCATGGCTTTTGGAGATCATGCGCAATACTATCTGGATGTAGAAAGCAAGGCAGGCAGAAAAATTGATATCGAGGAGGCCCTTGCTATCCTGAAAACAGCAGCAGATGCCGGCCTCATTCATCAGACAACCAACTATATGGATAATGATCCATCCTGGCTTTGCAATTGTTGCAGCTGCTGCTGTATCAATCTGGGGCTGAGCAATAAATTCCAGGATGGAAGAGTAAAAAATATCGAGTCTTCATCGTACACGGCGTTAGTCGACAGCGAACAATGCACCGGATGTGGGTTGTGCATTGATAAATGTCCTGTTCATGCTCTGCAAATAGTGGACGGAAAATCTTATTTGAATCAGCAACGCTGTATCGGATGCGGGCAATGTGTGACCTGCTGCGCCGTGGAAGCCCTCAGATTGATCAAAAGATGCGACGATCAGATTCCCCATACGCCAAAGACCTTTCAGGAGCTTATCAATCGGAATAATAATGGTGAATAGTGATCGAATTCTGACATCCAATAAGGCATGAGCCGATGCACCCTGTCATAATCCGTTAGAGCTTGGCAAAAATATAGAATGAGAAGATGGAACCCGACGTATACGATAAATTGATAAACTGGCTGGTTACGACATTTCGAGCGCTTCCGGGAGTTAATACACCGGAATTCAGAGAAATCGTCTGTTATTCCTACACCTCGGAAGAGGCTTCACTGGCAGTTCAGGTTGGACCTGAGGGCGGGACATTCGATGAGCTGGCAACAAAAACTGGTATCGAGCCAGACTCCCTCAAAAGAATCCTTGAGTGCATGGGGGAAAAAGGCACGATATATAAGGAGCCAGGGTCCGTTAATCCGATCTACCGACCACTGGGTGTCGAATTGCCGGGCCTGATCGAAACGGCAAGCTGCGGAAAAGCAGGTAATCCTTTCGAAAAGAAATTACTGGCGCTTTGGGGCAAGTTTAAACCGATCTATGTCAATGAGGCGATAGCGGAATTAGGGAAACATTTTATGGCCTGGTGTGCGGTTAGCGTGCTTCCGCCGAATGCAACGCCGGAAGAAAATATATCCGAACAAATAAAAAAGTTCGACTATATAGCGGTTTTCCCATGCGCATGCCGGAATATAGAAAAACATACCGTGAACGGCAATCCCTGTGACTGTATCTTGGACAGTTGCATGTTTTTTGGAGAAATAGCACGCTGGGCTGTCGAAAATGGGCACGCACGCCGTGTAACAACGGACGAAGTGTCGGATATTTTGAAAGCCTGTGAAATAAAAGGCCAGGTACACTCGGGCATGCCGGGGATTGCCTTTTGCAATTGTTGCAGCCATGCGTGCATTAATCTATTAGCGCAGAAAATGGGTAAACAGCATAGTTTTATCCAGAATCATTTTTTTGCCGTTGTTGATCAAGTATCCTGTACCTCATGCGGAATTTGCATAGAGCGATGCCCTGTGGGTGCAATGCAACTTGAGGCAAGCGCCATTGTAGATGATGACAAATGTATCGGTTGCGGTGCATGCGCAACAGGATGCGGTGTGAGTGGGATCAGGATGGTTCGACGTACGGAGGAAGAATGTGCCAGGCTGAGCAACGAACTGGCAAAAGGTTTTGGTAAGGTGATGGCGAGGACTAGACTGGACCCGTTAGTTTATAGGGCAGTTAAAAACAGCAAATAATCATCTCTTAATAGATGGCTTGGATGCTTGAATGATTGCTCCTTTTGACGGAAGAACAATCGTGCAACATATTATAAGGAACTGTATTGATGAATCAGCTCAAAAAAGCAAATCATCCGATCATTATCGGTATCGGTCAAGTTACACACCGTGAAAGGATCATAGGAGATAGTCTCTCCGCACTGGACCTCGCCGCGAAGGCGATTCATGCGTGCGTAGAAGATACAGGCTGCGAGGATATTTTGAAACATGTGGACAGTCTGTCGGTAGTCAATATATCCACCGAATCGATGAATTATCCGGAAGAGCGGCTTTGCAGGATGCTCGGCATCAGCCCGGCGGTGCGGGAATTGTCTGCCATCGGCGGAAATACACCCCAGTGGCTTGTTAATCGTGCGGCGGATAAACTGGCGTCTGGTGAAATTAAAATGGCTTTGCTGGTGGGTGGAGAAGCCATCTATCGAGACAAGAACCTGAGAGAAATCTATGCAAACGGGTTCTGGGACGACGTATTGCACGATCTCCAATTCAAGCCTTCTGTCGTCGGGGACGCGCGACTTGGATCAACCCCCCATGAAAATCTCTATGAGTTGGACCATGCCCGCAATGCCTATCCTCTTTTTGAAAACGCCCTGAGAGATCGACTCGGTATGAGTCTTTCTGAACATCGCAGGTTCATGTCCGATTATTTCAAAGCATTGGCGAAGGCAGCTGAAGGCAATCCGTTGGCCTGGTTCAATCAGGGGAAAAAAACAGACGGAGATGTTACGGTTCCAACCGAGAAAAATCCTATATTCAATTTTCCCTATACCAAATACATGAATCCCAATCCGGCCGTCAATCAGGCTGCCGCACTTCTTGTCACCGATACTGAAACCGCGCGGAAGCTTTCCGTTCCTTTGGACAAATGGGTCTACATCCATGGCGGCGCTGAATCCCATGATAAATGGTTCTTGTCGGAGAGGATGAATTTCTACTCGTCGCCTGCGATCCGGATGAATGTTGAAGAATCTCTGCATTATGCCGGATTGACTTTACCCGATATCAGTTTTTACGATCTCTATAGCTGTTTTCCATGCGCTGTCACGATCGCGGCGCTTGAAATCGGGCTGGACCTTGATCATCTTCCACCACTGAGCATTACGGGCGGTCTGCCGTATTTCGGGGGGCCGGGAAGCAATTATGCCATGCACTCCATCGCCCATGCCGTCATGCGGCTGAGAAAAAATCGAGAGCAGTATGGGCTTGTGACCGCACTGGGCTGGTATCTCACGAAACACGCTGTTGGCATCTATAGCGGCATGGAGCCGAAAAAAGTGTGGGACAGAACATCCATGAAGCCGATTCAGGATGCGATCGATGCGATGCCCACCCATGCGTTTTGCGAAAAACCGAATGGTCCGCTTACGATAGAAACGTATACCGTCTTGCATGATGTTGACAAACAAGGTCCGACTGCGGTCATTGCCGGCAAGCTCGATTCGGGGGAGAGGTGTCTGGCGACATCTGGAAAGGACTATGAATTGGCTTTCCGAATGGAGAACGAGGAGTTTCTCGGTGTTAGAGGATTCGTCAGGACAAGCGATGAAGGAAAGAATCTATTTCGGGCAATCTGAATGATCAACTGCACGGATCAAAGTTTAAGGGAAAGTATGTTTTATACGTTAACTGAAGAACAGCAAATGATCCTGGATACAATCCACTCCTTTGTGACCAGGGATGAGGCGCTCAAGGAAAAGGAAATAGATGCAAAAAAGGAAATTATATATGGAGGCTAACCGGTGAGGCTGAGAAACAAGATAGCTCTTGTAACCGGCGCCAGTCGAGGCATGGGCGCAGAGATCGCTATGACGTTGGCCCGTGAAGGAGCGGATGTCATTCTTGCCGCCAGGACCACTGAGGCGCATGAAACGGACAGGAATCGTCCGGGAACGATCATGGATGTCGCTGAAAAAATCCGAAGGATGGGGCGACGCGCTTTACCGGTTAAAACAGATGTCAGCGTTCTGGCGGATGTGGAGCGTCTTGTTGATAACGCGATTGCAGAATTTGGTCGGATAGATATCCTTGTAAACTCTGCCTGGTATGTCCATTTTACGTCCGAACCACTGAGTGATCTGATGGATCCCAATATGACAGAGGCGACCATAGGCACCTTCAAGGGAATACTCGATATTACCCGTATCGTTTTGCCGATTATGAAAAAACAGCGATACGGCAGAATAATCAATATTACCAGTATGGGGGCGAAAAACAAGGTGCCCAATGCGCCTGTTTATGCGGGATTGAAGGCAGGTGTCGCTCACTTTACAGCCTCGGTTGCAATGGCTGTTGCAGCTTCCGGAATTACGATCAATTGTGTTGCGCCCGGTGTCATCGATACCAAGAGCACTTTTGATTTGCCACCCCGGACAATGGATTTCATCCTCCAGCAAATGATTCCAATGAGAAGACTCGGCAAAGAATCGGATATTGCTCAGGCAGTATTGTTTCTCGCTGATGATGTGACGGCAAACTATATTACCGGTACCACAATAACAGTGGATGGTGGCATCAGCCATTATTGATATTCACTTAGAAATGGCCCATTTGGAGACATGTAATGAACGACTTTCTTTATGACAGACTGACGGAAGCTCTGAATAGCAGGGGTGGTGCTTTCCCTGCCATTAAGTGCGATATTCTCAAGGACATGCTGGAGACAATCTTCAACGAGGAAGACGCAAAATTGGCAATTGAGATACCAGATCAGCCTGTGACAGCTGAAGAGATGGCGATTAAGACGGGACGCGGCATTGAAGATTTGAGGAAGGCTCTTGAAACCATGGCGCGAAAAGGCATCCTCTTTACAGCGATGATTGCTGGAAAGCGTATTTATATCTTGTTTCCTCTGATTCCGGGCATTATTGAAAATCAGTTGATGAGGGGTGAGACGGATGAGCGCACCAGGAAAATATCACGCCTGGTAACGGAATACCTGTCAATGCTGACGGATCTTGAGAAATCCGATGAAGGCCGGTTGCCGCACATTCCGTTCGCCAGGGTCATTACCGTTGATGAGGAGATCCCCCCAAACGTAACTGTGGAGCCGTATGACAGGCTTCTAAGATATTTTGAGAGAATCAGTATATTTGCACTGGCCGTGTGTCACTGCAGGCATATGAATGAGCTTGTGGGAGACCCCTGCACCAAGCCGAAAGACGTATGCCTCGCCCTGGGACCGGGGGCACAGTACATGATTGAATATGGACTGGCAAAGCCCATTACGAAAGAAGAAGCGTTGCATGTACTAAAGCGCGCAGAGGAGGCAGGCCTCGTTCATGTTGTTAGCAACACCGGCAAGAATATTGACTTTGTCTGCAACTGTTGCTCATGCCATTGTGACAATATGAAAGCCTTTAAAAGAAACTGGATAGGCGGCAGGGCCGCTCCTTCAAGTTTTATGGCGGAGGTGCTTGCAGAAAATTGCACTGGGTGTGGCAGTTGTATCCCACGTTGTCCAATGGAAGCATTGACGATTGAAGATGACATCGCAAAAGTAAATAAACTGCGTTGTATCGGCTGCGGCTTGTGCATAAGCACTTGTCCATCCGGCGCAATAAGTCTGAGGCACAGGGAAGAGGTCTTTGTGCCGTATCGAGATTCAAAAGAGTTAATGGACGCGCTTAGAGTGCCTATTGAGAAACAGGATAACCCTTTTTAGATCTAGAGATGATCGGAGACTCACCGGAGCAAGCTCGGGTGAATCTCCGATTCCCAATGTAGATGATTTGTCCTTATGCGCTCGCTTACCCCGCCGCAAGCAGCGGGGAATGCGAACGCTAAAGAATTCAATCGCATTCATAAATGCAAAGGAGATTAATAAATGATTAAGCCATTAAATGGTGTGCGAGTAATAGATTTCACATCCACAATCTCAGGACCGTTTTGCGGGGCACTCCTGGCAGATTATGGGGCCGAGGTTATCAAGGTAGAAAGACCGGTTCTCGGAGAGGATTGCCGCCGCTTTCCCCCTTTTAACAAAGAAGGGATATCGATCGGCTTTGCGACGATGGGACGCCAAAAAAAGGGATTGTCGCTGGCCCTTGCAGAACCGGAAGCGCAGGAACTTTTTAGGCAGCTGGCAGCCAAAAGCGATGTCGTTTTAGAAAATTTTACGCCCGGTACGATGAAGCGCTGGAATATTGATTTTGAGACGATCAAAAAGATCAATCCCAAGATCGTTTATTGTTCTATATCCGCCTTCGGCCAGTTTGGCACTCTATCTCAGATGCCAGGCTACGACGGTGTTATCCAAGCCTTAAGCGGGATGATGTATGCAACGGGGTTCCCGGATGGGCCTCCGACCAGAACCGGCAGCGCGATGGCCGATTATGTTAGCGGCACATATGGCGCCTTTGCAATCGCCATGGGCGTGCTTCACGCCAGGACCACAGGAGAAGCCGTTCATATGGATGTGTCGATGCTGGACTGCCTATTGACAACGATGGACTCGGTTTTCTCAAACTGGGTCAATGAAGGAATTATTCAGCAGCGGGTCGGAAATCGTTTGCAATATGTTACCCCCTTTGACTCATTTCAAACGCAGGACGGCTGGATCATTATCGCGACAGCCAACAACAACACGTTCGGAAGTCTTTGCAACGCTATGGGGCAACCGTTACTGGAAGATTCGCGCTTTATCGATAATGCGCACCGCTGCAAAAATGAAAAGGAACTCAAGCCCATTATTACGGCATGGACAAAGCAGTATACAACCAAGCATTTGCTTGATCTGCTGCAGAAGGTAAGTGTTCCCTGCGCCCCAATTCAGCATATTGGAGAGATGCTGGAACACCCGCACGCGAAGGAACGGGGGATGGTTCAGGAAGTTGTGCAGCCCAATGGAATGAGAGTAAAGGTCCCTGGCGTGGCGATCAAGATCAATGGCGAGGTGGCGACTATTCCCGAAACGGCCAATGCGCCCGATCCCGGCCAGCATAATCGCGAAATCCTTGGGGGTCTTCTTGGCTTGAGCGACGAACAAATTATCGCTCTGGAAGGTAAAGGGGTCATTTGAAAAGCGGTTTAATGGCGTCATACAAAAAGATCCGATTCGGAGACAACAGCTCACAACTCTGGCGGTGGAATCAACTCTATCAGGGTGTGGCGTAACATATTACGTGAAAGATTTTTATGAGGCAACGCGCCGGAAAGTAGACGAAATGCAAGAAGAAAATATCGTAAATCGAAGTCATGATCTCTATGCCGAGCTGGCTGCTCGGGTGAAGAGCCCGGAGTCAAAGGTTATTCCAAAATTGTTTCGGATATTGGCTGATGAGACAGATGCAAAAAATCTCCTGGCTCTTCCCGGCAATGTCTCTGATCTATCGGGCCAATTGAGCCTTGAACCTTCCGATGTTGAAGCAAGGCTCGAAGGTCTCTTTCAAAGGGGTGTGGTGTTTCGCAATAAAAAAAAATCGCCGGTTGTTTATAAAATGACCAAGGACGCCATGCACCTGCATGATTGCAGCATGCAGTGGCAAGACGGCGGCGATGAGTTCAGAGCGCTTTGGCGGCAGTGGGGCGAAGAAGAGTACCCTGCAATTGCGGAGTTGGAAAGGGGCAAGAAGCCCATTGGCAGGCTCCTTGCTGCCGACATCTGGATTGACGCCCCCAAGGATAAAATTTTACCGTTCGACAGTATTCGCGAGATCGTCACGCAAGCCAGAAGCCTGGCCGTTTTGCCCTGCACTTGCCGAGTCAAATATGGCGGCAAGTGCGGACACCGCATGGAAGGATGCATCATGTTGAATGGCGCTGCCGATTACAATATCGAACGGGGGACAGCGAGGAAGATAGACGCGGCAGAGGCCATGGACATTATTGAAAAATGTGAAGAGGACGGTCTGTTGCATCTCACCGGCGCCAATTCCCAGTCGGATCCCGGTCCGATCATCTGCAATTGCTGTCCCTGTTGTTGCATCGGGCTTCCCTTGATCCTTAGAGATCAGTTGTGGGTCGATCCGTCACGTTTTTGCGCTCAGATAGACCAGGAAAAGTGCCTTGGCGATTCCTGCCTGATATGTCAAGGCCGTTGTTATTTTAATGCCATTGAAACTGAAAACGGCAAGGTAAGGGTAAACAAAGAAAAATGCACGGGCTGTGGATTGTGCAGACGAAAATGTCCTGTAGATGCGATTACGTGGATCGAGGAACGCCAACCGGATTTCGTGCCTAAGGTCAATACTCAAAAACTTTATTAATAAAGGGGAGGCCTGCTTTATGTCGGAGGGTAAAAAGTTTGATTCGATCGTTATCGGGGCCGGTGTCGGCGGCCTTACTGCAGCATCTTTAATGGCAAAAGAAGGATTAAAGGTATTGGTGCTGGAGCAATGTGACCGCCCCGGCGGGCGCGCCATGTCCATTAAAGGTGAAGAAATATCGGACAAGGGATTCGAGTGGTACAAAAAACTGCTGGCTTCCCAGTATTCATACCTCGCGAACTCTCAGCCCGATATAGAGACGATCATCAAGAATCGCATGCTGGATGGTTATACCCTGGATATCGGCTACCATGCCCTCTCTGCCAATGGAGCGGGTTACATGCTTGATTTTGAGGATCTGATCGGCGGCGTTGGTGAAGTAAAAAAACACGGCGGCATGTGGGGCAACTATTACAAAGGAAAGCTCTATCATGATGTTGCCGGCAGCAAAGTCGACCCTGAGCTCAGGAAAATTGCAACGGAAATGAAGATACCTTTCCTTGCTTTTTACAGTGAGGCCTATACCCTGTCCGATGAACAGCTCGATGATTTGGAAAAGGTTTCTTTCAAGCAATGGGCAGAAGAAAAGGGCATTACCAGAAGTGACGTTATCTTCAATCATCTGCAGACAACGGCGACCTTGTTTTCTACCATTAACAGCCCGGATGATATTTCGATCGGTGAAATATTCCGCTATTTTAAAACCGCCTTCGGTCCCAAACTAAAAAGAGGTGTTTTGGGAGACGTCGGGGGATTTGTCGAGGGCGGCGTAGGCGCCTGGTCTAAAGCCGTCGTAAAAAAGCTGCAGGCAATGGGCGGCGAAATTATCTTCAATGCCACGGTGAAGAAAGTGCTGGTGGATAACGGTGCTGTCAAGGCAGTGCTGGTGGAGACCGAAGAAGGAAAGAAAATTTATGTAGCCGATAAGATCGTCAGCAATATACCCGCGCAGCAGACATTCAAGGTCATTGATGCAGATGTTTTTCCGGCGGGCTATCCGGAGAAGATCGAAAGCATGTATGGATACGGCAGCTATGCGCCTTATATGGGTTTAAACAAACTGGTTATGCCGGAAGCGGAAGCGAGGATGGGCATTAAAAATACCTGTGTTCTGCCAAAATCCGAAGGCTATGACTACGATGTTTATATTTGCTGGAACATTCAATCTGCCCTTGATCCGTCCGCCGCGCCTTCCGGGAAATATCTGTACACCGCTTATCTGCCGCTAACGGAGAAAGAATCCACCAATCCGGTCCTGGTAAAAAAGATTTGCGACCGTCTTCCGGAATTCATGGAAGAAATTTACCCGGGCTTCAAATCCAGCATCGACTGGAAGCTCGATGTCGTTTGCTGGAAACTCGAAGGCGTGGCCAAAAGTATTTCTCAAGCTGGAACGCAAAAGGTTCCGGTCAAATCACAGCATGTCAAGGGGTTGTATTTTGCAGGTGATACGGCCAGAGGTTATGGGGTCGCCATGGATTGCGCCATCGTATCCGGTATGATCTGCGCCGGAGAAATCCTTGGAAAAGATTACGGTATTAAATAAGGAAGGCAGATGGGCAGGCCAACTGCGGGTTATAAAGGCAAAAAATGATCATACGGCCCCAGGACTCTGGGAGTGCAGTTGGTATAGGTTCTCAACTTATACATCGCGATGTGGGGTCATATGTAAGTTCGCTATAAAAACGAAAGTGATTGCCGCGAGTTGCTTCAGCGCATTTGACCTGTTGAAAGTTGCCATAATCGGAGGTTGAACAAGTATGGATGAACTTTACCGGAAATTGCAGGAATGGCTGCATGACATAAGTCCCAATGGATTCAGAAGAATGGATTCTGGGCAGGATTTGGAATTTCTAAAAATGCTTTTAACGCCCGAAGAGGGCCGATTAGCACTTTATCTTACCCTTGATTTAAAGCCGTTGGCAGCGATTGCTGAATGTGCCGGATCTTCTCTGGATAAAACTGAAAAGCTGCTGGATCAGATATACCTGAATGGTGTGATCAGACGGCATAGGGACAAAGGCGGGAAGCAATATGCGGCCTTGGCGTTTGTTCCCGGTATGGCAGAGAATCTGCACTGGATCAGAGGGACTGACAAGAAATTGATGGATTTGATGTATGAAATAATGAAATTTAATGGGATGATTTCTTTTAAAGATAAGAAAGTAGGTACTGCGAGAACAGTTCCCATTGAAGCAGCTATGCCGTCAGAATCCGCTTCAATTCCTTATCAGGATGCCACGGCGTTAGTTAAAAACGCTGCTAAACCTATTGTTGTTTTCCCTTGCGGTTGCAGGATGAAAATGAAAAAGTGCGATGCTCCCCTGGAAGTGTGCATGGCTTTTGGAGATCATGCGCAATTCTTTATTGATGCAGGCAACACCGATGGACGTCAGATTACAACGGAAGAGGCATTGGAGGTATTGAGAATATCAGCCGATGCGGGTCTGGTTCATCAACTTATTAATTATACAGACGACGACATATCTTGGTTGTGCAATTGTTGTGGTTGCTGTTGTACCAGTCTGGGTTTCAGCAATAAGTTCTTCCCTCATGGAAGAATCAAGAATGTCGATCCCTCTGCCTATATTGTTTCTGTGGATCCCGCTAAATGTTCTGGTTGTGAATCATGTGTCAATAGATGCCCTGTTCGTGCGCTCGAAATGAAAAACGACATAGCTGTTTTGGATATCGAGCGATGCATCGGCTGCGGACAGTGTGTAAGCCAGTGTCATTCTGATGCGCTCAAACTTATCCAAAGGGCGCCCGATAAAATCCCACAAATTCCCAAAACATGGAGAGAACTAGTCGACCGAAGCACAGGTGTCAATATCAGCAGGAATTAGTTTGCCTTCACCAGTTACAGTTATTGGGCACCCACATGATCGCAAGGGTCTGACCGAATCCGCCCTCGTCTTTATATCTGCCGCTAACGGAGAAAGAATCCACCAATCCGGTCCTGGTAAAAAAGATTTGCGACCGTCTTCCGGAATTCATGGAAGAAATTTACCCGGGCTTCAAATCCAGCATCGACTGGAAGCTCGATGTCGTTTGCTGGAAACTCGAAGGCGTGGCCAAAAGTATTTCTCAAGCTGGAACGCAAAAGGTTCCGGTCAAATCACAGCATGTCAAGGGGTTGTATTTTGCAGGTGATACGGCCAGAGGTTATGGGGTCGCCATGGATTGCGCCATCGTATCCGGTATGATCTGCGCCGGAGAAATCCTTGGAAAAGATTACGGTATTAAATAAGGAAGGCAGATGGGCAGGCCGGCTGTATTTGTAGAGATAAAAATAATCATCGAGGCCCAAGCTCTGGACCGTGTCGCTATGGTCGGGAACGTATCATATAGGATAGATACGGAAGTTTCAGCCTCCCGTATGGGGCACACATGTGTAATTTTGCTGCAATGAATAAAAGGGGGTCGCGGGAGATGAAAGAAAAATATGACGTGATCGTTGTCGGTGCTGGTGTCGGAGGGCTTTCGGTCGCCGCGTTGTGCGCCAGAGAGGGGCTCAGGACGATGCTTGTTGAGCAGGCAGACCGCGTTGGCGGACGCGCCATGAGTATCCGGGGTGAGGAGATCCTGGGGAAAGGCGATAGATGGTATAGAAAGCAGCTGGCTCAGCAGTACAGCTGGCTCCCATACAGTGAGCCCGGTCTGGAGGAGATTATCTCACGCGATTTGCTGCGATGGTATACGCTGGATATCGGTTATCACGGTGTCGCCCTCAACGGCGATGGTTATTTTCGGGATCTCGACGATCTTCTGGGGACGGGCGTCCCCATGGTCGGAAACCTGAACAGCACCTATGTGGGCGATGAGTTCTATATGGACTTTCATGGCAGTCATGTGGACGAGCGTCTCCAGAAGATGCTGATTGAGCAGAAGATTCCCATGCATAAATTTTACACAGCGTCACTCAAAATGACGGACGAGGATTTTGATGCGCTGGAGCCAATTTCGGTGACGCAGTGGTGCAAAGAAAACGGTCTCTATGATAACAAGACCGTTTTCGGCATGATCCATGCGGTTGCGACGTTGATTACGACCATCAACGATCCCGATGACATCTCTATCGGAGATATTTTTCGCTACATGGGACAGGTCGTCAATCCCCGATTCAAAGCGGGCCGGGCGCAGTGGCAGTCGGGCTTTGCAATCGGCGGTATTATGCGATGGAGCCAGGCGGTGGCGAACAGCTTTGTCGACATGGGCGGCTGTCTGTTGCTCAATGCGCATGTTGAGGAAATCCTCATGCGTGACGGCGCGGCGATCGGCGTTCGCTATAAAGATAACGCCGGTAAAATCTTCGAAGCAGCGGCTGACAGAATCGTCAGCAACATTCCGGCACAAGACACGTTTAAGTATGCCGACAAGAAGGCCTTCCCGCAAGACTGGGCTGACAGGACGGAGCGCATGTACGGATATGGCTCTATCGCTCCCTACTTCGGTCTGAACAAACTGGTGCTGCCCGAGCGCGAGTGGAAAGTCGGCATGAAGGACACCCATGTAATCCCCAAGTCAGAAGGCTTCGAATATGACGTTTATATGTGCTGGAACATCCAGTCGCAGAGCGATCCGTCGTGTGCGCCGGGCGGCAAGCATCTGATGACGGCCTATGCCCCGGTGACGGAAAAAGAAGCGAAGGACGGGGGACTCATGGTGAAGGCCTGCAGGCTCATCATTGACTATCTGGAACGCCGCTATCCAGGGTTTCGAAAAAGCATCGACTGGACCCTCTTTCCGACAGCATGGAAGCTTGAGGGCGTGGCCAAATCCAAGACGCAGGCCGGGACGCTCAAGGCGCCCATTGAGGCACCTGTGGTCAAGGGGCTCTATTTTGCGGGCGATACCGCGAAGGGCTATGGCGTGGCTATGGATTGCGCGGTGGCAGCAGGGCTCATCTGTGCGTCGAAGATTACAGGCAAGGACTACGGTGTGAAGTAGGAAAATACTCGCCCGCGGGACGACCCATCTAGGTTGAACTTTGATCAATTTATTTGCCGGCAATAAAATCCTCCGGCTAAAGGGTTCTCAGTGTGGCAGATCAGCCATAGCCGACAACAAAGGGCGGAACGCTGATTTGCCAATTGCGCTCCGCCCTTTACTTTGTCAACAACCGGCCCTGATTAACGCCCCTTCCACTGCGGCGGCCGCTTCTCGGAGAAGGCCTTCGGCCCTTCGATATAATCTTCGGAGTTGAGCATGGCCAACTCGCCGGGGAACTTGTGAATGATCGCATCGTCCAGCAGCATGCGCTGACCGCAGATCGCCGCCTCCTTGCTGGCGCGCACCGCCAGAGGCGAGAGCTTCGTAATTTCATTCGCCCATTTCAGGGCCGTCGGCAGCAGATCCGCGTAGGGGACCACTTCATTGACCAAGCCATACTGAAGCGCCTCGGCCGCGGAGATGCGTTTTGCCGTCAGCATCATGCCCATGGCCAGGTGATAGGGGATGTGACGGGGAAGGCGATGCACGCCGCCCGCGCCGGCGATCAGGCCGACCCTCGGCTCGGGAAGACCGAAGGCCACATGATCAGCGGCAATGATGATGTCGCTCGCCAGGGCCAACTCCAGTCCACCGCCTAGCGCCATCCCATTGACCGCCGCGATGACCGGCTTGAACAGATCATTGCGCGTCGTAATGCCTCCGAAAAGGCCCTTAACCCCCACATACCCCTTCACGACGGCCGGACCGCCATGCTGGGCCTGATACTTCAGATCGTTGCCTGCGCAAAAGCACTTATCGCCGGCGCCCGTCAGAATACAGACCCACTGATCGTCGTCATCGGCAAAGTCGTTGAACGCCAGCGACATAGCCTTGCTTGTCAAAGGGCTCAGACAGTTCATCACCTCGGGACGATTGATTGTAATAATCGTGATATGATCTTTCTTCTCAACAAGAACTTCACTCATGATTTACCTCCATATACTGAGTAATTTATGCTGTCGTTTTAGACGGCAGGGACACGAGAGCCGATCCAGGGGCAGTTATTTTGCCGTTCTGGTCTTCGACCCATAGTTCGCATTCGACATAGTTCTGATCGTCTTTGATGTATTTGCTTTTCACCTTGCCCTTGATGATCAGCGTGTCTCCGGGGAAACTGCTGGCCTTATGCATGCAAAAAAGCTTGTGCAGTCGTCCCGTTTCGCCGATCCATTCCAGCATCAGCCGACTCATCAGGCAACATTTATATGGCCCGTGGGATAGGACGGCCGGCATGCCGCTGGCGACAGCAAAATCTTTATCGTAATGAATTTCAAAGAAATCCCTGACTGCAGCCGCCCACATGACAATGCTTCTTGTTGTTACCGGTTCCTGTATTTGCAGCGGGAGATCCTGTCCCGCAACGATATCTTCATAGTATAAAGACGCGCTCATCTCGATACTCCCTTTTTATGATTTTGCGATATAAATCTCAGTGTGACGATAGACGCCCACGACATCGCTGTGCTGGTTGGTGAAGATAACTTTGATTATTGCGAGGAGCATCCTTCCCCTCGGGGAGTTCTTCTCAACGAGACTGTCAAGTTTGCCGTTCGGCGTAATGCTGTCCCCGGCGTGAACGTCTTTGATGAATTCCCAGTCGTCAATGCCATGCAACATGGCGGCAACTTCGAACTCAAATGTCAGCGCATGCAAGGCTGAACTCAGGTTCAATCCGACCGTCAAGAACATAGGAGGCGCCAGAACGCTGGGGTGGCCTTTACTCTTCGCATACGCTTCATCAACGTAGAGGGGATTGAGATAATTCATCGCCTCAGCCATATTTCTGATAGCGCTTTTTTCGACCTCAAAGGTGATACCCGATTTGAGCGGCTTGCCAATCCAGGCGCGCATCTCATCAGTGATAAGGGATTTCGTGGTCATGCAATATGCCCCGCCTCTTCTCTGTTTTTCTGTCTTGTAGTCCGGATTCTCAAGGTTTTGCCTGATGCCTGGTGCCACCAGGATAAGATTCCCCATGCGATCCGGTTTGGAGTATGTTCTGATAGGCTTTGCAAATTTCCGGCCAGACGTTAATTAATTCATAACATCTTTATATTATTATGAAGTTAATATTTTTTGATAGAATGAAAATATCGCTTGAGTCGATATGTTAACATCTGTTAGTATATCGTCCCATTGATGATTGCCGGAGATCGGAGGAGCGCTAACTAATGGAACTATATAATTTCATTGCAGTTCTTGATAAAGAACAACAAACGGCTCTGAAAAAACTGATTTTATGTGGAGATGGATTTTCTGTTGATTGGTTCCAAGATATGCCTGCTTCATTACTGACTGGGATTGTTCTGAAACTCCATACGTATGGATGGATAAGTCATGAAGGCAAAAGCGACCTCTATCTATGGACGCCCGAATTTCCTAAACCGGATTTTATGAAATGGATCGACCAATCGCAAACTTCGACAGGATTCTCCCAAACACCTGACCAGTTCGAGACGTGCCAGGTGGAGAAAAATAATGAAAAATCAGCGTCAATTTACCCTGAACGGGAAAAGATATTGGCTCTGTTAGACAGGGCTGTTGAAGAAGATAAAAGCCGCAAAATATCGGCCGCTCTTGCCGATTACGATACGTTGCTGGATACTCTCTTCAATATGCATGAATCAAAGCCGCTGCCGGAAAACCTCCAGTATACCTTTATCCATGTGGTCGAAAAGCGAGCCCGTCTATCCCTATTTAAACCCAGAATGCGTAAAATGATTACATACCTCTCTTATGCCATCAACATGGCAGAATCTTTGCGTAATCAAAAAATGCAAGCATCCCTTGATCTGCTTCTCGGTCAACACTATTGGGTAGCGCTTGATATTAAGCGAGCCCTGTCGCATTGGAGACGGGCATGGGAGGTTGTTGAGGATCTCAATGATGCAGATCTCTTAAAAATGAGCCTCAAGCTTAAAATTTTGAGCTACGTCGGCAAAGGGCAACATTTTAAAGCTATTGAGCAGTATGAACGCCTGATTGGCAATATTGAATCCTTTGATGAAGATTTTTCTCTATTTAATGGGATGGTTTTGTCTTTTATTTACACAGATGCAGGAATGCCTCAAAGAGGGCTTGGAATCTGTGAATCTATCAGGAAACAATGTGTGAAAAAAGAAAACCAGCCGTTGCTGGCTCTGTCTTATGCCATGGCAGGTGCCAATTTTCTTGAAATAGGGCAAGTAAAAAGAGGTAAGATCTATTTTGAAAAATCGCTGGTAATTGCGCAAAACGAAGATATTTCTTCGGTAGAATTTATTGCTAAAGTGGGTCTTATCTGCGTAGCGTGCCTCGAAGGCGAACGCGAGGTGGCCTCTGAGATTTATAGCTCAATCCGCCATGTGCCGAAATCGTCCTGGTATTATCTTCTTCATTATTATGCGCTGTTCGAAACGTTCTATCGCCTGTTCGGGAAAGACGTGTTAGCGGCTGACTGGGGGATACTTCTGGAAGACACTCCCTTAGATGTGATTGCTCCCGTGGTTTCTCAAATGATTCGGCGCCTGAAGATCATATTACAGGAAGGCGATCCAGCTGAAAAAAATTTCGAAACTGAAGGTTCTTGAAGAAAAAATTGATCAAAACGGCGAGACCTTCGAGATAGCTAAAATCCGTATGGAAATCGCAAGGTTCTATCTGGAGATCAGACGAGAAGACCTGGCAAAAGGATATGCGAGCGCAGCATGGAAATTCATCAAGCCTATTGCCAGAGAAGCCTTTCCGGAGGATTTGCTTTATTTACTTGCGCCCGACGATCTGGCCACTGGAGGCAGTTTGTCGGATTTAGTTGTCGCAATGGGTAATGCACTGGTTACTCAGGACAATCTGAAAGGTCTTCTGACCAACATCATAGCATCGCTCTCTCAAATGACGGGGTCGGAGCGTTCCGCGATTTTCATCAAGGATTCAGAGTCAGAGGATATAAAGATGGTCGCGTCACGGAATCTCTTTTATGAAAACGTGATGGATGAGGAGTTCCGAACGAGCTTCGATACCATTCAAGCGATGTTCAGAAACGGAAACAGCTGCATCTCTGAATTTGAGTTCAGCGACTCGGAATTGATCGATACACGGAAGGCCATTTTTGTCCCACTGATGCTCAAGGACAGGATCGTGGGCGTGTATTATCAAGACGGCCGTTTATTTTCGCTGGATTCAACCCCGGAGAGAAACAATATTTTGTCAGCCCTCGCGTCGCAGGTTGCCTTGGCAATAGATCGTGCGCGAGCATACGATGAAATTGCAAAACTCAATAGAAGGCTCATTGAGGAGAATCTCTATTACATCGACGAGAAGGAAGAATTTCGTCCTTTCAAAGAAATCATCGGTTCCAGCCAGGGCATCAAGGATGTGCAGAGGCTGGTTCGGAAGGTTGCACCGACACGATCCGCGGCTCTCATACAAGGAGAAACGGGCGTCGGCAAGGAATTGATTGCCAGGGCCATCCATCGCGAGAGCCCCAGAAAAAACCAGGCGTTCATTCGGGTCAATTGCGCTGCCCTTCCCGATAGTCTGATCGACAGCGAGCTTTTCGGCCATGAGAAAGGTGCATTTACGGGTGCCGTCAAGGCCAAAGCGGGTCGTTTCGAACTTGCCCACCAAGGCACCATTTTTCTCGATGAGGTATCGGAACTTCCCCTGCCAACTCAAAGTCGGTTGCTGCGGGTGCTTCAGGAAAAGGAATTCCAGCGCGTGGGCGGCACGAAAATATTAAATTCCGATTTTCGCTTGATTACAGCGACCAATAAAGACCTAAAAAAAGAGGTTGCAGCTGGTCGTTTCAGAGAGGATCTCTTTTATCGATTGAACGTCTATCCAATAGTTGTGCCGCCTCTAAGAGAACGGCGGGAAGACATCCCCCTGCTGGCTGCCCATTTTTTCAGACTCTTCAGTTCGCAAAGCAACAAACCCTGTTCCGGGATAAAGGTATCGGAAATGGAGCAACTCAAGGCATATTCCTGGCCGGGAAATATTCGTGAGCTCTCCAATGTCATTGAACGAGCAGTGATCTCCGATGCCAAACACCGGTTTGCCGATTTGACAGCGTCGAGTCGGACGAAAGAACCCTGGGATTCTGCCGATGGATCTTTGAATTACAAGGACTTTGAAAGGAAGCTGATCTTTGAAGCCCTAAGAAAATGCAGTGGCGTCGTAGGCGGAAAAGGTGGGGCAGCTGAACTACTAGGAATGAAGAGGACGACACTGATTCACCACATGAAGAAGTTGGGGATAAAGGTTCAACATCAAGCTATATAAAATTGCTTTGGAGGTCGGGATCGGTTATAAGGAAGATCACCGGCCATTCAACTCGTGAGATGTTCTCTCACAAGGTATCAAAGATTGAAATATCCCCTGTAAAAGACTATGCAATCCGTCAGCGAGCGCAGCCCCAGAGGCCTGCCTTCGTGGTAAGCGAACGAATAGGAAACGAACGTCTTCCTTTTTCTTGGGCACCGGAGACTCTCCGGAGCCACCGGTTCTCCAAGGGCCGGGCCATGTTTCCTGGAAAAGTGTGCGGGATGGAAGAGCCCATCATCAGTGTTGGAATCATCGATCAGACTCAAGAGGTCGGCCTCCTGTTTGGGGCGCCTTTCAGGGTGACCCCTTTCGGGCATTTATTACAGGGCGCTTGCAGGGTTTGCACCGTGGATGGCGGTTTTGTTCTTTATCCGGATAAGTGTGAAGAGATCCCTGTCGCGTCAAAATCCCTTGGATTTGTTTCGGAGGCGGATTCAACATTTTCTATCGACGACGTCTCGATCGGTATTAAATTCCACTGGGAACGCAAGGAAAGGCAGACCTTCAAGGGGAATCTTCGTTTGGAGCGGCGGGACGACGGAACGATGGCGGTTATCGGTGAGATTCCACTGGAGGCCTACCTGGTGAGCGTGGTGTCCTCTGAGATGCGGGCCGGTGCGCCCGTGGCGTTTCTCAAGGCACACGCGATCGCCTCGCGAAGCTGGCTGGCCGCCATGCTGGAAAGACAAGCCGGCCGGGCTTCTGAGCCGGGCCGGAACGGGTTCGTCTCGGAAGACCGGATTGTGCGGTGGTATGAGCGTGAGGATCATGACCTGTATGATGTCTGCGCCGACGATCACTGCCAGCGCTATCACGGCATCACGAAGGTGATTTCCGACAATGCACGACGCGCAGTAGCGGAGACGAACGGCCGCTTTCTAATGCACGAGGGCAAGGTCTGCGATGCGCGCTTCTACAAGGCCTGCGGTGGATTGACGGAACCCTATGAGAATGTGTGGGCGGATCAATCCGTTCCCTATCTGGTGAGCCTTTCCGATGCGCCGGCGTCCTTTGCATCGATCCGATCGGAGGACGCCGCCGCAGCCTGGATTGCGGCCAGACCACACGCTTTCTGCAATATTGCCGATCGTTCGGTTCTTCAAGACATTCTCCCCGACTTCGATCAGGGAACAGATTTCTTCCGCTGGCAGTTCAGATACCGCCGTGAAGAACTCGAAGAGATCGTGCGAGAGAAATCCGGCTTGGATTTCGGTTCACTTTTGACCCTTGAGCCCGAACGGCGCGGCCCGTCCGGACGGATAATTTACCTGACGGTTCACGGGACCAAACGAACGATGACGATCGGCAAGGAACTTGAGATTCGCCGATGGCTCTCCCGATCGCACCTGCCGAGCAGCGCCTTTGTTGTCGAGGTGGAACGTGGCGCGGACGATCTTCCAAAGGGATTTACCTTTCGGGGCGCGGGGTGGGGACACGGCGTCGGGTTGTGCCAGATCGGCGCAGCGGTGATGGCTTTGAAGGGTTATACGGCAGAAGAGATCCTGCGACACTATTTCCCGGGGACGACGATCGAGAAGCATTATTGAGTGAAGCGATGGGGACGGATACAGCAGAAAAAAAGGGCGGCCGTGCGGTTATCGGGTACAATCGGTCGCCGTGGTGGTGGGTGCCGTCGCTCTTTTTTACGGAAGGCATGCCCTATGTGCTCGCGAATACCGTATCGGTCGTTTTGTTCAAGCGGTTGGGGCTCTCTAACGCCGATATCGCCCTATACACGAGTTGGTTGTATCTTCCCTGGATTATCAAGCCGCTCTGGAGTCCCCTGGTTGAAATCCTCAAAACAAAGCGCTTCTGGATCGTTTTGACGCAGATTTTTATGGGGGCTGCACTGGCCTGTGTGGGCCTCATGCTTCCCGGCCCGGATCCCTTCCGTTACGGTCTTGTCTTTTTCTGGCTTCTGGCTTTCAGCTCCGCCACGCACGACATCGCGGCCGACGGCTTTTACATGCTCGGGATGCCGCAATACCAGCAGTCCGCCTTTATCGGTGTCCGGACAATCTTCTACCGTCTGGCGAGTATCACCGCGCAGGGCGGGCTTGTCGTGCTTGCGGGGTTGCTCGAAAGGCGCTTCGGGAGCATTGCCGCCGGCTGGTCTGTAACCTTTCTCATGCTTGCCGCGCTGGTGCTTGCGATGGGAATTTATCACGCACTGGTTCTTCCGCGTCCCGCAATGGATGCGCCGGTTTTCCGAAAAGAGTCAGGGCAGGGGATTGCGGGTTTTTTGGAACCCTTTCGGACCTTCTTTCTGAAAAAGGGCATCCTGGCCATCCTGGCCTTTCTGTTCTTTTACCGTTTTGCGGAGGCGCAACTTCTGAAGATGGTCGCCCCTTTTCTGCTCGACCCCCGCAGCGCGGGCGGTCTGGCGCTTACAACGGAGCAGGTCGGGGTGATCTATGGGACGATCGGCGTTGCGCTCTCCATGACAGGGGGCCTTCTGGGCGGCTATGTGATCTCCCGCAAGGGACTCAAATTTTGGCTCTGGATCATGGTGGGGATCATGCACCTGCCGGATCTCCTCTTTCTTTATCTCTCGTGGGCGATGCCGCAGAATCTATACGGGATCGCCCTGTGCGTGGCGCTGGAGCAATTCGGCTACGGATTTGGATTTACGGCCTATTCGCTCTTCGTCATCATGATCTCGGACGGCCCTTACAAGACGGCCCATTATGCCATCGCGACGGGGATCATGGCCCTGGGCATGATGATTCCGGGGATGCTGAGTGGTCGGCTCCAGGAGATGCTGGGTTATCGGCACTTCTTTCTCTGGATCATCACAGCAACGATTCCCGGCCTGATCGTTCCGGCGCTGGTTCGTATCGACAAGGACTTTGGCAGGAGACCGGATCATGAGTGAGGCGAAGATCAGGACGGCCTTTATCCTGGCAGCGGGGCTGGGGTTACGGTTGCGCCCGCTAACGGCGCAGTGCCCAAAACCCTTGCTGCCTGTAGGCGGCAGGCCGATGATTACCCACGCGATGGCGCATCTGCACGCCGTCGGCGTCGAGCGATTCATTGTCAACACGCATCATTGCGCCGAGGCCTATGACCGTGTCTTTCCCGACAAGCAGTGGCAGGGCTGCCCCATCATCTTTCGCCATGAGCCGGTCCTGCTCGACACGGCGGGCGGCCTCAAGAATATTGAAGATCTGCTGGACGATGCGCCTTTGCTCATTTATAACGGGGATATCCTGACCGATATCGATCTGAATCGGCTAATGGCGGTTCATTTTGCCTCGGGGAAAGAGGTGACGCTGGCTCTGCGTTCGGAAGGGCCCCTGCGCAACATCACGCTGGACAATCAGGGGCGAATCTGCGACATGCGCGGGCTGACTGGTTTCAGCGGGGTGCGCCAGACTCTCTTTACCGGCATCTATATTGTCGAGCGACGTTTCCTGAGGCGGCTGGAGGCGGGGCGCATCGAATCAGTGATACCAGTCTTTGTCCGGATGCTTCAGGAAGAGGCAGGATCGGTCGCGTACGTGATGCTTGATGAGGGGTCTTGGCATGACATCGGCTCTATTGAAGAATACGAGCGCATTGCAGCCGCTGGTAAACAGTCAACAGTGACGGCCTCGTAAAAAGTCACGACTTGAAGCATGAGAAGAGGATGGCGACACGGATCTCTGCCTCTCAGAAATCTTTTTCCGTCATGTTCGGCGCCGGATTGCCATCCCGTCGGGTCGGAAAAATCTTTGATTCGCGTTCGAGACCCATCCCGCCATCCTCTTGTTTTATGATCGACGCATGATTTGACTTTTTCCGAGACCATCAACAGTTGACAGTGAACGGTAAAACGCGGCTGATGCCGCAACGGTGCGTGACGGGTAGAAAAGATAGAAGTTGAGAAATCTGGAAGCTAAAAAGCTGAGCGTAAAAATGCTGTGTGCATTTTTATCGAAGAGATAAAAGGACTATGAGAGACGAAAAACAGATCCTGGAATTTGTCGGGCAGACGCTGAACACCGGAGACGTTGCGCCGCCACAGATTCAACCGATACTGAAGGGCGGATCGGAGCGCACTTTCCATCGGGTGCAGTGGGACAACGGGATGAGCTGCATCTTCATGTGGTACAACCCGGCCCGCGAGGAAAACAACTATTATGCAGACATCGCGGATTTTATGAGTCAGCGCGGTCTTCGTGTGCCTCGCATCTTCAATCATGATGTCGAAAATCACTTTATCCTCATGGAGGATCTCGGGGAGTGCGATCTGTGGTCCTTGCGCTCGACGCCGTGGCCTCACCGCCGCGAAGTCTATGAGGCTGTGCTCTCTCAGATCTTGAGGCTGCACGCCTGTGAACCGGCGGCCGTTCAGATTGAGGCAGTACGACTTATGCCGGAGTTCGATGCAGCCCTCTACCGGTGGGAGCACGATTATTTTCTGGAACAATTCGTGAAAGGTGTTTGTGGAATCCGCCTGTCGGCGGAAGAGGCCGATGCGCTCATGTCGGAACTCGACGCATTGACCCGCGCTATGATGGGAATGTCGTCAGGGCTTCGACTGGTGCATCGCGACTTCCAATCTCAGAACATCATCATCTCATTCGGCGGCGTTGGGCTCGTCGATTTTCAGGGAACGCGTTTCGGCAACCCCCTCTATGATCTGGGATCGCTTCTCTACGATCCTTATGTGTCGCTGACAGAGGATGAACGGATGGCGCTCCTGTCGTTCTATCGGGAGAAGGCAGATGTCCGGCTCAGTGAAGACGCAACGGAGGCAGCCTTCCGCCTGGCGTCGGCCCAGCGGCTGATGCAGGCCCTGGGCGCTTACGGTTATTTGGGTCTCACGGCGGGGCGGCGTGCTTTTCTGGGACACATCCCGTCCGGTCTTGAGAATCTGATCGATGCAACTGAACGCGCAGGGAACCTGCCACGATTACATGCGCTGGCGATCCGTTGCCGGGCGTCGATTCCCTCGCACTGCCGGGAGGAAGGTCAACTGTCATGATACACGTCGTCGGTTATCATCCGCAGCGCGAGCCGGCCGCATGGCTCGCGGGTCTTGGAAATCTTCCTTCGATCTCAAAGGTGACGATCTTGGGGGAGGAGAATGAAGGGCTTTCCTCCGGCAAGATCGCAGGTATGCGAGGACGCATGGGCGAAAGCGCCGGGATCGGCCGCCTGCTGGAAGATGTCTCGGCGCCGTATGTGCTATTTCTGGATTGTTCCGAGCGGATCGGCCTTAGCGAGGGGGCGCTTCTGCGTTTCATCGACGTGGCCCGGATCACTGGGGCAGGGCTGCTCTATGCGGATTATCAGGCACTGGAGCGTGGTGAACTCGTCGGTCATCCCCTCAACGACTACCAGTTGGGGAGCCTCCGCGACGACTTTGATTTCGGCAAGATTCTTTTTTTCCCGCTGGAGGCGATCCGCAAGGCGTTGGTGCAGTCCGGGCCCCTCGTGGAGGGGTGCGCGGCAGGCCTGTATGGCCTAAGGCTGCGGGTCTCGGCGGTTCGCGCCGTGGTCCACATTCCGGAGTATCTCTATTTTTCAGTGAAGCACGATCAGCTGGAGCGCACTGGCGAGCGCCTCTTCGATTATGTGGACCCGGCTCGGCGCCAGGTTCAGATTGAGATGGAACAGGTGGCGACGGCGCATCTGAAAAGGATCGGCGCGTGGCTCGAACCGGTTTATGTCAAGCCGGATCTCGGCGTGCAAAATTATCCGGTAGAGGCCAGCGTCGTCATTCCGGTTCGGAACCGCGTAGGCACTGTCGCGGACGCCGTGGCAAGCGCACTGGCGCAGGAAACCGATTTTTCTTTCAACGTCCTGGTTGTGGACAATCACTCGACCGATGGGACGACGGAGGTGTTGGCGCAATATGCTTCAAAAGACAAACGCATAAAGCATCTGGTGCCGGAGCGGATCGATCTCGGCATTGGCGGTTGCTGGAACGAGGCGATTTATTCGGATGCCTGCGGCCGCTTTGCCGTGCAGCTCGATTCTGACGATCTTTACAGCGAGCCGACGACGCTGCAAAAGATCGTCGATCAGCTTCGGACCGGCGAATACGGGATGGTTATCGGCTCCTATACGTTGGTCAACGAAGCGATGCAGGTAATCCCGCCCGGTCTTATCGATCATCGGGAGTGGACTGACGACAATGGACGGAATAACGCCCTGCGCATCAACGGACTAGGCGCGCCACGTGCCTTTGTGACAAGCCTGATCCGGCAGATTGGCTTCCTCAATGTCAGCTACGGCGAGGACTATGCCGCGGCGCTCGCCGTGTCGCGGCGCCACCGCATCGGGCGGATCTACGACAGCCTCTATTGGTGTCGGCGCTGGTCCGGGAATACCGACGCCCGGTTGACTCATGCGCAGAAGAATCGCAATGACGCTTTCAAGGATCGCATTCGCACTTTGGAGATTCTGGCGCGCCAGGATCTGAATGCGAGAGGGACAACAGGCGTATGAGGATTCCTGGAGAGAAAGTGTTTGCCGTTTATGAACGAGATGGCAGAGTTTGTTCGTTGGCGGAACTGATTGAAAATCTCTTCCGATCGCAACTTGAGACCTGGGAGCTTTTGGCGACGAATCATGCGGCGCTGAATCAGGTTGAGACCCGAACGCTTGTCTGCGGTGATGAGGAAGACCGTTATGAGGTTGCCGTTCAGTGGAATCCGAGGCGCATCCAGAGCACGGGGGCGCAGATCGACCGGTCCGCTCCCCGAGCCAGCGCCTGTTTTCTGTGTCTGGTAAATCTCCCCCCGGAGCAGAAGGGGGTTCTCTATGAGGAGCGATTCCTGTTCCTCTGCAATCCCATGCCGATCTTCGACCGGCATTTCACGATCGCCGATATTCGGCATGTGCCGCAGTTGCTGGCCGGTTCGATCCAGGCCATGCTGGACCTGGCCCGCGATCTGGGACCGATGTATGCTGTCTTTTACAATGGCGCATGGTGTGGCGCCTCGGCACCCGACCATCTTCACTTTCAGGCCTGTCCCGTTACCTGTCTGCCCGATCGGCGGATTGTGTTTTCATCTCTTCCTGACAAAAAAATTGGCGATACGGCCATTTACATGCCCTCCGGCATGGGCCGGCCAATTGTTTTCATGAAGGGGCGTGAGGGCGGAGAGCTCGCACATGTCATCAATTTATTCTTGAATTTCCTGAAGGCCGACGCGGCACCCGTTGACGAGCCGATGGTCAATGTGATCGTGTCCCGGCACGATGACGGCTGGCTGGTGGCGGTTTATCCGAGGTGGCGTCACCGTCCGTTGAAATATGACGCCCCGGCGGGGGAACGCCTGATGGTGAGTCCCGGGGCTGTCGATATGAGCGGTGTCATCATCATGCCGATCGAAGAAGAGTTCAGACGAATTTGTGCGGACGATATCCGGACGATATACAACGATGTGGTCTTAGATGACGCCAATGTCAGAACTCTTGTTCGGTCTTTGACCGATTGATGAACCGGTCTGCTGTTGTATCACCTCATTTCCAGCTGATCTGCTCTGCGTGAACCTGTATTTTAAAAATAATTATTCAATTTTTTTCATGAAACAACGTCTGTCTCAGCCGAGTTTATCGTAAAGCGTCTCCTATCCGGTAGCGAGCGGACTCCATGCAGTTTGCTCCGGGGAATCCTCAATCATTTGGATTGACTTTACGGACAATAGATTATAAGGAGAAGGCCCCGAAAACAGCAAAAGCCTATACAATCTAAGGATGTTGCGGAGAGGTCGGAACCCCCGGAGGCGGTTTTTTCGCGCCGCTGGCTGCACAAAATGGTACGAGAATTGCTGTTGACAACGACAAGAGGCCAACTATAATAAAAAAGTTATGCGAGAGTGGCGAAATTGGCAGACGCACTGGACTTAGGATCCAGCCCGTTTACACGGACTAGGGGTTCGACTCCCCTCTCTCGCACCAAACTGGAATCAAGTAAAAATAAGGAGTTATGATATCGATGGATGTAACGATCAAGATTGAGGAAGTCAGCCCGGTTAAGAAGAAGCTTACGTTCGAGATTCCCTGGGAGCGTGTCAAAAAGGAACTGGATTTTGCCTATGTTAAAGTCGGAAAACAGGCACGGGTGAAAGGTTTTCGACCCGGGAAGACGCCCCGCAAGATCCTGGAAACGTATTATAAGGATCAGGCGGAGGGTGAGGCGATCTCCAGCCTTGTAAACGACAACTATTGGGATGCCATCGAGAAAAACAACATCACGCCGGCCTCGCAGCCCGTTGTGGATCAGCAGGGGATTACGCCGGAGGCGGATTTCGTTTTCAGTGCAACGGTTGAGACCAGGCCGGTGATTGATCCTCAGGGCTACCTCGGTCTCGAATTGGAGAAAGAGGAAGCCGTGGTTACCGATGAGGCGGTTAACAGTAAAATCGACGAGCTGCGTAACATGTACAGTACGGTTGAGGACATTGTTGAGGACAGGGCCGTTCAGGAGGGTGATTTCGTTTCCATCGATTTTCAGGGTTCTGTTGACGGCAAGGCCCTTGACTCCATGAAGGCGGATAACTATCTTTTAGAAATAGGATCCGGTCGTTTCATCCCCGGTTTTGAAAAAGAACTGGTGGGATTGAAAAAAGATCAAGAGAAGGAGTTCCCCATCACTTTCCCGACTGAATACGGCGCAAAGGATGTTGCCGGCAAAGAGGCCGTCTTCAAGGTGACGGTGAAGGCGATCAAAATGAAGCGGACTCCTGACCTCGATGAAGAATTCATGAAGAACTTCGAACGGTTTGAATCTATCGAGGCATTGAAGACCAATATCCGGGAGGCTATCGAGGAAGAGCAGAAAGCGATGGTTGCCTCCGCATTTACCCGGAAAATGCTCGACAACCTCTTAGAGAAGAACGTTTTTGAAGTGCCGGAATCGCTGGTCGATCGTCAACTCTACATGATGATCATGAATTACCAGCAGCAGATGGCGAGAAGCGGTGTGGATCCCCAAAAGGCGGCGGAGCTGTCCTACCGGATGAAGGACAACATGAAGGGCGAAGCGGAAAGACAAGTCAAGATAGGGCTTCTCCTTGATGCGATTGCCGCCCGAGAGGGTATCACGGCCGACGAGCAGGATCTTGAAGAACGGATTCGTTTGATGGCCGCCCGATTCGGTCGGGATGTCGACTCGGTCAAGAAAGCATGCGAAAAAGACGATATGGTAGACAGTTTGAAGGCGGAAATCATCGAGCAGAAAACCATTCAGTTTATCGAGGAAAAGGCCTCGATTAAAATGGTCAAGCCCGAGAACGCTCAAAAAGAGGGTTGATATGACACTGATTCCAATGGTGGTCGAGCAGGATGGTCGGGGCGAACGTGCGTTCGACATTTATTCGCGCCTTTTGAAAGACAGGATTATTTTCCTGGGAACGGCCATTGATGACGATATTTCTAATCTGGTGATTGCCCAATTGCTTTATCTTGAATCGGAAGACCCGGATCGTGAGATATTCTTCTATATTAATTCTCCGGGGGGTGTCGTCAGCGCCGGGATGGCGATTTACGATACGATGCAGTATATTAAACCCACGGTCAGTACCGTATGCATGGGACAGGCCGCCAGCATGGCTGCCTTGCTGCTGGCAGCGGGCGAAAAGGGCAAACGTTTCGCATTGCCGCATGCCAGGGTTCTGATTCACCAGCCGCTGGGCGGTTTTCAGGGACAGGCGACCGATATCAGCATTCACGCCAATGAGATACTGCGCTTGAAAGCGGAACTCAATCAGATTCTGGCGTCTCATACCGGGCAGCCGATCGGAAAGATTGAAAACGATACCGAGCGTGATTATTTTATGAGCAGCGAGCAGGCCCTCGAATACGGGATTGTAGATCAGGTGATCAGCCGGCGCGATTTAAGAAAGTAAAGAGAGGAAGATCTCCATGGCAAGAAAATATAGAGAAAATGAAGGGAACCGGGGCATGCTGTTTTGCTCGTTTTGCGGTAAGACGCAAAACGAAGTGAGAAAGCTGGTGGCGGGGCCTTCTGCCTATATTTGTGACGAATGCATCGAACTGTGCCGGGGCATTATTCAGGAAGATACCGACACGCAGCGGGTCGAGCCGACGCGTAAAAAGATTCCGGAACCGCAGGATATCAAGAAGTTTCTAGATCAGTATGTCATCGGTCAGGAACGCCCTAAGAAGATCCTGTCGGTTGCGGTTTACAACCATTACAAACGATTGTATTCCGGGATCAGTCTGGACGGGGTCGAGATGCAGAAGAGCAATATCTTGCTGATCGGGCCTACCGGATCGGGCAAGACCTTGCTTGCAAAGACTCTGGCGAAGATGCTCGATGTTCCTTTCGCTATCGCCGATGCGACAGCGTTGACGGAAGCGGGTTATGTCGGTGAGGACGTCGAAAATATCATTTTAAGCCTGTTGCAGAATGCGGATTATGATGTGGAGCGGGCCTCGCGCGGTATCGTTTATATCGACGAAATCGACAAGATTTCGAGAAAGTCCGGCAGCCCCTCCATTACGCGAGACGTTTCCGGCGAAGGTGTCCAGCAGGCCCTGTTGAAGATCATTGAAGGGACGATGGCCAATATCCCGCCCAAGGGCGGTCGGAAGCATCCGCAGCAGGAGTTTATCCAGGTCGATACGACCAATATCCTGTTCATTTGTGGTGGGGCATTTGTCGGGCTGGATGAGATTATCGAGAAACGCACGGGCGTCAACGCCATGGGATTTGGCGCTGAGATCAAAGGCAAGAGTGAGAAGAACATCGGCGAGATTCTGTCGGATGTGCAGCCGGAAGATCTGCTGAAATACGGGCTTATTCCCGAGTTTATCGGTCGGTTGCCGGTTCTGGCGACCATGAATGAGCTCGATGAAGAGGATCTGATTAAAATTTTGGTCGAACCGAAAAATTCGATTGCAAAACAATACAAGAAGGCCTTTGAGCTGGAAGACGTCAAACTGAAGTTTACGGATGGCGCTCTGCGTGCGATCGCCAAGCTTTCCATCGAAAGAAAAACCGGGGCTCGGGGATTGAGAGCAATTCTTGAAAACATTATGCTGGATGTCATGTATGACATCCCCTCGCGCAACGATGTGAAGGAATGCGTGATTAGCGAAGAGGTTGTTTTGAAGAAAGAGATGCCAATCCTGCTATTCGAAAAGAAGACGGAGACGGCGTAACGGATAAAGAGGCTAGGTTATAGACATGTTAAACTTGAAAAAAAATAATGAAAATGAAAAAGGGCTGGTCATCCCGTTGCTTCCACTGAGGGATGTCGTTGTATTTCCGCACATGATCGTGCCCCTTTTTGTCGGACGGGAGCGGTCCGTCAATGCCCTCGAGGCTGCGATGAAATCGGAAAAGGGCATCTTTTTATCTGCCCAGAAGAACGCTCAGAAGGATGAGCCGCTTGAAGAAGATATTTACCGGATCGGCACGATCGGAACGATCATCCAGTTGTTGAGGCTTCCAGACGGATCGGTCAAGGTCCTGGTGGAGGGCAAGCAGCGTGGGCGCATCAAGGACTACGTGCCGAATGCCAATTTTTATATAGTGGACGTTGAATCTCTGGAGGAGCCGGAGGGAGTGGTCTCTGTTAAGACGGAGGCCCTGGTTCGCAGCATTAATGAGGCTTTTGAGAATTATGCCAAGTTGAGCAAGAAGGTTCCGCCTGAGATGATGGGAACGATTTCGTCAATCAGCGAACCCGGAAAGCTTGCGGACGTCATTGCCTCTCATCTGGGTATCAAGCTGGAGGATAAGCAGAAGCTGCTGGAAGTCTTTGATGTGACCGATCGTCTGGAGAAGATCTACGGATTGCTGATCTCTGAAACGGAGATCCTCGAGGTGGAGGAGCGCATCAAGCGACGGGTCAAGAAACAGATGGAGAAGACCCAGAAGGATTACTATCTCAACGAGCAGATGCGCGCCATCCAGAAGGAGATGGGGGAAAAGGACGACTTCAAAAACGAGATCGAGGACCTCGAGCGCAAGGCCAAAGCCAAGAAGATGTCCGAAGAGGCCCAGAAGAAGATCAAGCACGAGATCAAGAAACTTAAAATGATGGCGCCTATGTCTGCGGAGGCCACTGTCGTTCGCAATTATATCGACTGGCTCCTCGATTTGCCCTGGCAGGAAAAGACTGAGAATACCAACACACTCAAGGATTCGGAAGCAATTCTCGATCAGGATCACTACGGACTGAAAAAGGTGAAGGAACGCATCCTGGAGTATCTGGCGGTGCAGAGCCTCGTTCAGAAGAACAAGGGGTCGATTCTTTGCCTGGTCGGTCCGCCGGGGGTGGGGAAAACATCGATTGCCAAATCGATCGCGCGTGCGACCAATCGCAAGTTCGTGCGGTTGTCGCTGGGCGGTCTGCGCGATGAAGCTGAGATCAGGGGGCATCGCCGGACTTACATCGGCGCCCTGCCGGGCAAGATCGTTCAGCTCTTGAAGAAGGCGGGTTCCAACAACCCGGTCTTCTGTCTGGACGAAATCGACAAGTTGAGCTCCGATTTCCGCGGTGATCCCGCCTCGGCGCTTCTGGAGGTGCTTGATCCCGAGCAGAACAGCGCGTTCAACGACAACTATCTCGAAGTCGATTACGATCTGTCCGATATCATGTTCATTACGACGGCGAATGTGTTGCCTACGATTCCCGCGCCGCTGCAAGATCGTATGGAGGTGATACGAATTGCCGGTTACACCGAGCCGGAGAAGCTCAATATCGCCAAGAAGTTCCTGGTCAGCAAGGAACTGGAGGCCAACGGGCTAACGGCCCAGAACATCAGCTTCTCGGAAGGGGCGCTCCTGACGATCATTCGTCAGTACACGCGAGAGGCCGGCGTGCGGAATCTCGAAAGGGAGATTGCATCGGTTTGCCGCAAGGTGGCCCGCGAAATCGTCAGCGAGGGGCAAACAAAGACGATCCAGATCAAATCGAAGACGGCGGAAAAGTATCTCGGCATTCCAAAGTATCGCCACGGTGAAACCGAGGGGAAAGATGCGGTCGGTCTCACCATCGGGCTGGCTTGGACCGAAGTGGGCGGCGAGCTGCTTCCCATCGAGGTTTCAACGATGCGCGGCACTGGCAAGCTGACCCTAACGGGCAAGCTGGGCGATGTCATGCAAGAGTCCGCGCAGGCAGCTTTTACCTTCGTGCGATCGCGTGCGGATGAGTTTGAATTGCCCGAGAACTTCTATAAGGAAATCGATGTCCATGTGCATGTGCCGGAAGGGGCCATTCAGAAAGACGGTCCCTCTGCGGGTATTGCGATGGCCACGGCGATTGCGTCTGCCCTGACGCGTAAGAAGGTCCGAGGGGATGTGGCGATGACGGGCGAGATCACCCTCAGAGGCCGCGTGCTGCCGATCGGCGGCCTGAAGGAGAAGCTCCTGGCAGCTCATCGCGGGAATCTGAAAACCGTTATCATTCCAAAAGATAACGAAAAAGACCTGACGGATATTCCACGGAATGTCCGGAATGACCTTGAAATCATCTTGGTTGAAAATGTCGACGAGGTTTTCAGGAGGGCCTTTGCCTCCACAGAGACAGGCGAGATGGTTGCGACTCTGGCGGAAACGCCGGTGGGCTTTAATGCCTAGGGGCGGTCGCTTCATTTTTCTGCTTGACATTCTCGGCAAAGATGCTAAATAGTAGCGCTTCAAGAGAGGCGGATAGCTCAGTTGGCAGAGCGCCACGCTTACACCGTGGATGTCACAGGTTCAAGTCCTGTTCCGCCTACCATTGATACGAGATCAATGAGCCGCTCAAATAAAAGCGGATGCGATATAACTGGGGTCGTAGTTAAGTTGGTTATAACGCCGGCCTGTCACGTCGGAGGGCGTGGGTTCAAGTCCCATCGGCCCCGCCAGTTTTAAAAGAGGGATCGGCCATTCAAGCCGATCCTTTTTTTATGTGATGAATTTATGAAATACGAAGGCATGATCATTCGTCCTCCCAGCGAGGCGGCGAGTCTTTTATTGCAGGTAACCGTCGGGTGTTCTCATAACCGGTGCACCTTCTGCGGTACGTATCGCGGCAAACACTTCCGGATTAAATCCTTTGAGGAGATTCAGGAGGATATTCTCGAGGCGTCCCGCTACAGGCATTACGACCGGGTGTTTCTCTGCGACGGAGACGCCCTGATCGTTCCACAGAAAAGACTCATTGAGATTCTCGAATCCATTCGGACGCATCTCCCCTGGGTTCGCAGGGTTGGAACTTACGCCAATGCCAAGAGCATTCTGAAAAAATCGGTTGGGGAGCTTCTCGAGCTGAAGGCGCTTGGACTGGGGATCGTTTATCTCGGTGTCGAAACGGGCAGCGAGGAATTGCTCAAGGAAACGCAGAAGGGGGCGCCCGTTGAAAAAATGGTAGCCGCCGGCCGGCGCGTTAAGGAGGCAGGCATCGAACTGTCCGTGACGGTTTTGCTCGGGATTGGCGGTCGCGACCATAGTCGCGTTCACGCCGCCGAGACGGCAAAGATTCTGACGGCAATCGATCCCGACTACGTCGGCGCCCTGACGGTCATGGTCGTTCCCGGGACGCCGCTTTACGAACGCTATCAGGCGGGTGAGTTTGTATTGCCGGACACCTTCGGCTTCATTGAAGAGCTCGGAATCATTGTAGCCGAGTCGCAATTTTCGAATTGCTTCTTCACCTCCAATCACGCATCCAATTATCTTCCGATTCGAGCGCGCCTGCCGGAAGAAAAGGAAGCCGTGCTGCATCGGATTCAACGTGTCCTTGCGTCGAGGGACAAAGCGGGGTTAAGGCCGGAATTCATGCGGGGCCTTTGACAGGCTGTTGAAAAACGCTCATCTGCTGCGCCTGTCCTCGCGTAGACGGGGATTACGCTTCGGCCTGCGGTGTTCACGTACCATACTCCGCTCCTCGGTCTAAGCGGCGCCTTGCACCTGAGCATTTTTGAACAGTCTGCTGGCTGATATGGGAGAGAAGACTATTCTACGAACCTACTTTAGAAAAATCAGAGAGCACTTCGGCATTGACAAGGAAAAAGCCAACCTGAGCCTGGAGAAGGAAATCCAGTCGATTATCGATGAGGGCGAGGAGAGCGGCCTGCTGGACGAGAACTCCGGAGAAATGATTCAGAGCATTCTCGAGTTCAGAAGAACTGTCGTGCGCGAGGTGATGGTTCCCAGAACCGAGATGGTGGCCCTGTCCGTCGATACCGGGCTTGCGGACATTGTCGAGCAGATTCAAAAGCACGGCTATACCCGAATCCCTGTTTTCCATGAGACCCTCGACAACATCGTCGGCATTCTCAATGCCAAGGATCTATTTCAGTTCTGGAATGCTGCGCCTAATGAGGGGGCTTTGATTTCCCGCCTGAGGCCCCCATACTTCATTCCGGAAACCAAGACGATCCATCAGCTTTTGCTGGAATTCAAGCAAAACAAGCAACACATGGCGATCGTCATCGACGAGTACGGCGGAACCTCTGGACTGGTGACCCTGGAGGATCTATTGGAGGAAATCGTCGGAGAGATCTCCGATGAGTACGATGTCGAGGAGAAGATGATGATCGATTGTGCGGACGGTGGATGTTTGGCCGATGGCCGGGTGCCGATCGAAGAGATCGGAGAGCGCTTTCAGATTGAGATTCCCGAGGGGAAGTATGAAACGCTTGCGGGCTTTATCCTGCACCTTCTCAAACGCATTCCGACGGCCGGTGAAAACGTTCAGTACGACTGCCTGAAGATGACGATCGAAGAGGCCGATGAACGCCTGATCCGGAAAGTGAAGCTGATCCGACTCGAAAACGCAGAAGGTTCCGAGGCCGGTGAATCCGGCAGCGAGCGCACTGCTCGCAGTTTGCTGCGAGGTAAGCGGGCGGATCATGTTTAGGATTCCTTCCTTTAGGATCGAAGCTTCTCCGAAACTCGCTTCGGAGAGCTTCAATAAAAAGACATACGCATGGTCTGCGCTTTCCGGCCTGCTCCTCTTTCTATCCTTTCCAAAGTATGGTTCAGCGGCGCTCGCCTGGGTGGCGCTCTGTCCCCTTCTTCTGGCCTTAAGAAACCTGAAACCTGCCGAGGCCTTTCGCGCGGGTTTTGTTACGGGTCTGATCTACAACGTCGGCATCCTCTATTGGATCAACTATGTCATAGCCGTATATGGCAATCTGCCCGCCTATGCCGGTTTGGCGGCTATGCTTCTTCTGGCGACTTTTCTGGCGCTGTTCGTGGGTGTTTTTTCTGCAAGTGTCGCTTGGTTCGGGCGTCGCGGTGTTGCGGCGATCTTTTCCGCGCCGCTTCTCTGGGTCGCTCTGGAATTCTGCAAATCGCATATCCTGACCGGGTTTCCCTGGGAGAACCTGGCCTATTCGCAGCATGCCTGGCGCACTGTCATTCAGATGTGCGACATCACGGGATTCTATGGCCTGAGTTTTCTGATCGTTTTAGTCAACGTGATCCTCAGCGATCTGATGCCGCTCCGTGATAAAAAGCACGCAGCGATCGAAGTTGCGGTCGGGCTGGTTTTGATGGGGCTGGTCGTCGGCTATGGACATTACCGGATTGCTGACGTTCAGGCGCGGGTTCAACTGGCGGCAATGGCCCAAGTCGCACTGATTCAGGGCAATATCGATCAGGGAATTAAATGGAGCCCCGAGTTTCGGGATGAAACACTCAAGATTTACGACCGCCTGACGCGCGAAGCCGCGTCAAGCGCAGAGAAACCGGATCTGGTCGTCTGGCCGGAGACGGCGGTGCCTTTTTATTTTCAGAACGTGGATCCGCGGTACCGGGACGTATTGGATCTGGCGCGGGACAGCGGCGCCTGGCTGGTGATCGGTAGCCCGGGGTATAAAGCCGGCAGTGGTACCGGCGAACCGGTGAATGCCGCTTTTGTGATTTCACCGCAGGGGCAGCTGGTCGGCCAGTACGACAAAGTGCATCTGGTGCCGTTCGGCGAATACGTCCCCCTGCGCCGCTTGCTGCCGTTTATGACGAACATTGTTCCGGGCATCTGTGATTTTTCGACGGGCGATGGCTTTCACCCGTTGAAACTCAAAGATAGAAAAATCGGCGTGCTGATCTGCTATGAAGCCATCTTCCCAGAAATTGCGCGCGCCTATCATCGCGCGGGCGCCGAGCTCCTGGTCAATATGACCAACGATGCATGGTTCGGGCGAACGTCCGCTCCGTTTCAGCATCTGGAGATGGCCGCCTTTCGCGCAGTGGAAACCCGGCGCTATATCGTGAGGGCTGCCAATACCGGAATCAGCGCGATTATCGATCCGACGGGGGCAATCGAAACAGCGACGGAACTCTATCAAGCAGCGCGCCTGAGCGGTCGGGTTCACTATCTGCGGATCGAGACGATTTATTCCAGAATCGGAGACGCCTTTGTTTACGGCTGTCTGGTGCTGTTGGGCATTCTATTTATCAAAGCACGAAGGAGAACAAAACCATGTCGGAAGAGTTAAGAGAGCGCATCGCGGGGCTTCAGAACAGAACAGACACGCTATGGAGCTGTCTTTGACATCGCCGGCAAGGAAGAAAAGATCAGGGAGTTTGAACGCGTCACGACCCGGGAAGATTTCTGGGGCGATCCTGACAAGGCAAGAGAGATTCTCAAGGAAAAGGCGTCGCTCGATCTGATCGTCGGCAATTGGCGAAAGATTAGCGGCGACATTCAGGATGCCCGGGATCTCTTGCAGATAGCTGAAGAAGATAAAGACGACGCCACCCAGGAGGAAGTTCGGCAAGAGCTCGAACACATAGAGGCTTTTCTCCGTTCTGAAGAACTCCGGATGATGCTGGGAAGCGAAGAGGATGTGTGCCATGCGATCGTCACGATTCACGCAGGCGCGGGCGGCACGGAGGCGCAGGACTGGGCGGAGATGCTCTTGCGGATGTACCTGCGATGGGCCGAGCGCAAGGACTTCAAGGCGCAGATCATCGACATCTTGCCTGGAGATGACGCCGGGATCAAGAGCGTGACCATCACCGTGGAAGGCGATTATGCCTATGGCTATCTAAAGGCCGAAAGCGGCATTCACCGGCTAGTTCGGATATCGCCCTTCGATGCCAGCAGCCGCCGTCACACGTCCTTTGCCTCCGTCTTCGTCTGTCCTGAGATCCGCGACGAGATTGTCGTCGAAATCAATGAAAAGGATCTTCGCATCGACACCTATCGCTCCACGGGCGCCGGCGGTCAGCACGTCAATAAGACCGATTCGGCCGTCCGGATCACGCATATTCCCACCGGTATCGTTGTTCAGTGTCAGAACGAACGTTCACAGCACAAGAACCGCTCGATGGCCATGAAGGTGCTGAGATCCCGGCTTTACGAAATCAAGCTGCGGGAAAAGAACGAAAAGCTCAACGAGATAGAAAAATCGAAGAAAGACATCGCCTGGGGCAGCCAGATACGCTCCTACGTTTTGCACCCCTATAAGATGATCAAGGATCACCGAACCAACCTTGAGATCGGAAATGTCAACCGCGTGCTTGACGGTGACATTGACGACCTGATTGAGGCCTATCTGCTCAGTCAAAAAGAGTAATCTAACACTTCAAAATAACTGACAAAAACAAAGGGGAAATTCTCTTTATTTCGAAATGAGGATGTAATATAGTTCCCCGAAACTCCCCCGTGGGATTCGCCGGAACAAACCCCGGTGAGTCTCCGATTCTCAAGGAAGATGTTTAAACAGGATTCGCTCGCTTACCCCACAGCAAGTTGCAAGGAATGCGCTCGCTATCGGATCTGATCTTGTGTCCTGCTTTAGGCGTCAGCCCGATGCAAGCAGCGATCGATCTTGCTGATACGATTGCAATGAAGGAGCTTGAATATGTTCAGATGGATCAAACCTCTCCTGCATCTAGCGGTCATAGTCGTACTGGTTTCGTGTGCTTCGGCGCCGGTGAATTCGACCCTTCAGGATTCGAATGTTTCCCGCCAAGGCGGTGGAGATGAGGCCTCCCGCCGTTCCGACAATGCGGCAACGTCAGGCACCCCGACGTCAATCTCTTCTGCCCAGGACCTCTCCCAGGCCGCGCGGGTGGATGCTGCATCGACTAAGGCTGCGCGTACCCTTGATGAAGAGGACGACGATGAGAGCGTGACCGCATCGGCGCCCGTCTCGCCTGAGGTACAGGAGCAGCAGGAGACACTCGATCAGGCTCTGGAGCTGCTCAATCAATCTCAAGACTTTTGGCAAAACGGGGATGTGGATAATGCACTGAAATGTCTCGACGAGGCTTATGCGCTGATCCTTGAAGTCAATGGGGCCCCGGAGATTGTTCGGCAAAAGGATGATCTCAGGAGCATCATTTCCAGGCGCATCGTGGAGATCACCACGACGAGATACACGATCGCCAAAGGGATGCAGAGCGAGATTCCCATGATTATGAACGCCGACGTCGAGCGCGAAATCAAAAGCTTCCAGACAGTGGAGCGGGGTTTCTTCACCCGGTCTTATCTGCGTTCCGGTCGCTACCGCGCTGTAATCGTGAAAACCTTGGAAGAAGCGGGACTACCCAAGGAGTTGTCCTGGCTGCCGTTGGTCGAAAGCGGGTTTCAGTGCAATGCCCTGTCGACCGCACGCGCCCTGGGACTCTGGCAATTTATTCCGTCCACGGGCTACCGGTATGCCGTGCAACGGGACCGGTGGGTCGATGAACGGCTCGATCCCGAAAAATCAACACGCGCTGCCATCGCCTATCTTCAGGAATTGCACGGCATGTTCGGTGACTGGCTGACCTGCCTCGCTGCCTATAACTGCGGAGAAGGACGGGTGCTGCGGGTCATTGCCAAACAGCGCTTGAATTATCTCGATCATTTCTGGGATCTGTATCGCCAATTGCCGAACGAGACGGCGCGCTATGTCCCCCGATTCCTGGCAACCCTGCATATCATGAAGGATCCCAAGAAATACGGTTTCGATTTTAACAACGATGAGATGGATAAACCGATTCCTTACGAAACGGTTCGTGTCGAAAAGAGTATGCGTTTGCAGGACATTGCCGAGGCCTTGAACGCATCGAAGGATACGCTCTCAATGCTCAATACGGAACTGAAACTTCAGGTGACCCCCGATAAGCCCTATACCCTGAAACTCCCCGTGGGCCTGGCGGCGCAGCTGACGGCCGGTATCGACAAAATTCCGGAATGGGAGCAGCCTCGCCAGAGCGGGTCGTCGTCTCGCAGCAGCAGTAGTGTATGGATTCGCCACAAGGTACGAAAGGGTGAGTCTCTCAACGGCATTGCACGCCGTTACAAGACAACCCCGAGCGTGATCATGGAGGCCAACGACCTCTCGGGCATGAAAGTGAAGCCCGGCCAGGTCATCAAGGTTCCCGGCAAGGGGTATGCGAAGAAGTCGGGCGAGAAATCCAAAGACAAGAATAAATCGTCCAAAGGCGAAGACCAGGGCAATGAGGATTCCTCTGAGAAGATCATCAAATACAAGGTGAAAAAGGGTGATACCCTTGCCTCCGTAGCGCGTCGTTATGGCATGAAGCTGGACGAGCTTCGGAAGTTGAACGGCATCAACGGCAGCCAGCTGAATGTTGGCCAGGTGATCAAGGTAAAGGATAAAGACAAGAACACCTGATATTGGACTGAACTAAGAAGTTCATATGAAATAGGGGCGCGGCAAGAATGCAGCGCCCCTGTTTTATTTTACTGCGTTGGTTAGAGAGAAAACAATAGCTTCCTGCAATCTATTCTTCTCAGATTTCTGTATATATGTTAAACTTCAATCGTAAATCTAAAATAAACAATATTTCTTCCGAGTGATATTCTAGTCAGGACAGCAATAAGTTTAGGAGGTTCTTATCAATGAGATTATGCCTCCGCACCTTGATATTTTTAGCCCTCACAGGCTGTCTTGTTTCTCTTCAAAGCGGTTGCGTTGCCATACCGATTCCTACACAAAATACCATAGTAGCTGGCGAGCAAGTTGCAAAGAATGAAGTAAATATATCATCATACCAAAACATAACTGAAGTAAAAGCTCGGCTTGGTGAGCCTGTTATCAACTTTGGACCGCAAAAGGTTTTCGTATATCAATATACAATCAAGCATGGTGATATTATCTGGCTCGCGGGTGCAGGACGCCCGATTGGTGGTTTCGATTCTTCGGTTACTGCTCATGTATTATTCATTGCATTTGATAAAGAAGGGAAAGTGCGTGGATCAGCAACTTCGGAATTCAAGTATTTGGACTCAGTTGGAAAGCAGGTTCGTAAGTGGCTGAATACAAGCGAACTCGCTGCGCATATCAGCAGCTCAAATATTGGGGACATGACGAACCCCGGAAGGATGATTTATTTTTACAGACCATCGCATTCAAAATGTAATAAATTACTTACATATGATTCCAATTTATTCAAACCATCAGTTGCTATAGATGGTGTAATAGTGGGCGACTTATCAAAAGGTGAATATCTGGTTGCTGAAATAACCCCAGGTGAACACGCAATAAAAATTGACCCATATCCGTATTATCGATATCAAGGTCAGGAGACGAACTCTTTTGTTGCAGATCTTGTGCATGATCGAGTTCCAAAAGAATTTTACATTAAAGTTGTGCAAGATACGCCAACATACATCGAAACCTATTTGTGTACAGGTGACGGCAGAATCGTTATGCATGCTAATATTTGTGATGAGTCATCAGCCGTCAACACCATGAAAAAGTTGAACCCAGCATGGTAATGAATTTACTTATAAAGTAATCATTTTGTGAGCAGTTTCAATCAGAAATATTTACGCTGAGTTTTGCGCATGAATTGATCCTTTGTTGGTGAAACAAAAATTTCAGAATGCCGAAAAAAGTAATCGAGAATTTATGATGAAAGACTTGATGGACGTGATTCTGACTAGACATAGCGTCAGAGAATTTACCGGTGAAGAAATTCGTCGGGAAGCTTTAGAAACGATTTTGAAAGCCGGGATGGCGGCGCCTTCCGCCGTCAATGTGCAACCCTGGGCGTTTGTTGTTGTAACGGATAAAAAAATATTGAGCCGTTTATGTGAAAAATTGCCTTATGCCAAAATGCTCGATAAAGCCGGGGCGGCCATCATTGTTTGCGGCGTGCCTGATAAAGATCGACAATTTGCGCCGAAGCACTGGGTCTGCGACTGTTCGGCGGCGACGGAAAATATTCTGCTTGCCGCCCATGCCCTGCATCTCGGCGCTGTATGGACGGCCGTCTATCCTGAACGGGATCGCATGGATTGCGTTCGTAAGGAATGTCATATCCCTGAAGCAATCATTCCGCTGAATGTCATTCCGATTGGTGTACCGAAAAATAGAGACAGCAAGCCGATCGATAAATATCGTACCGAAAATATACATTGGAACAAGTGGTAGCGGTAGAATGGAATTGATGGATAAAGCAATTTTTTGACTTGGGAGTGTTCAATAGACGATGGTTAGTAAAAAAGACGAGCAGTTTATCGCTTTGGTCAATGAGGTGTTTAACGAGAGAATCCCGTTCAATAAGACGCTGGGGCTTCACGTCGAATCGTTGAGTCACGATCAGGCAACGATGTCTCTGATGATGCGCGATGAGCTGATGGGCCATTTCGAACGGAAGATGCTTCACGGTGGGGTGATTGCCACCGCCATCGATGTGGCGGGTGGACTGGCGGCGCTCATGGGGGTGCATCATAAAATCAAGGACGAGCCGCTGAAAACGAAGATCGCCATGATGAAAAAGTTGAGCACGATCGATGTGCGGGTCGATTATTTGCGTCCGGGAACCGGGAACAAGTTTTTTGTGACCGCTCATGTGTTGCGAACCGGCAGCAAGATCGCCGTGACTCGAATTGAATTGAAAAACGAAGAGGATCAACTGATCGCCGTGGGAACGGGATCGTATATCGTCGCATGATCAATATCGCCATTCGTCCTTTTGAACTCTCAAGATATGACGATGTTATCGCCTTGTGGAAACGCTGCGAGGGGGTTGTCCTCCGCGATGCGGACACCCGAGAGGCCTTAACCGTCTATCTGGAACGCAATCCGGGCCTGAGCTTTGTCGCCGTAGCGGGGGATCAGATCGTTGGGGCTATCCTCGGCGGTCATGACGGCCGACGCGGTTATATCCACCACTTAGCCGTCGACGCTGGTTGTCGCAGACAGGGCATTGCACATAAGCTTGTCGAGACATGCTTGCAGGGATTGAAGTGCGCCGGTATCCGGAAAACGCATATATTCATCTTTGCTGAAAATGAAGATGGCAAGGCCTTCTGGAAATCTCAGGGCTGGCTTGACAGAATGGAATTGCGGGTGATGTCGGTCAACATGTAAGCAAGGGGTTTACTCGATCCGGAATCCGTGCAGGTTCTCGAAGAGGTCCTTTTGTTTGATCGACATTTTTCTGGCCTCGCTGCGGGAGCCGATGTGGTCGTACCCGATCAGGTGAAGCAGGCCGTGGATCATCAGAAAATCCAGCTCCTGCTCAAATGTCAGATCGCCTTTTTCTGCATCGCAGCTGGCAGTTTCCACGGAAATGACGATATCGCCCAGAATGGCGTCTTCGCCGGCCACATGTGTGTCCCCCTCGGTCATGGCAAAGGAGATGACGTTGGTCGGCCGATCCTTCCCCAGATAATCGCGATTCACCACCTGGATGCCTGCATCGTCTGTCAAAAGGATGTTCAGCTCGCGGTCGGCGCAGTCGAGTTCCTTCATGATCAAGCGCACGGAACGGCGAAATCTGCGAAGATCCGTCTTTATTTTTTTCTGTCGGTTGATAATCTGTAAGGCCATTGATCCGTATTTCCCGTTGGTTGTTTGTTGCCGGAACCGGCGTATTCGATGCGCTGATGGAAGATTCCCGTCAGGGTTCGCACAAAACTCTCCGCGATGTTGTTGACGTCGTTCATCGTCAGATCACATTGATCCAGCTGCCCGTCCGTAAAGACCTGTTTGATTCTGGCTTGAACCAGATTGCGTATTCTCGAAGGGGTCGGATCGGTCAGGGTCCGGGAGGAGGCTTCTACGATGTCTCCCAGCAGGACGAGCCCCGCCTCACGTGTCTGGGGTTTTGGACCGGGGTAGCGGAAATCGCTCTGGGGAATGGATCGGACGGACGGATCCTTGTCCTTTTGCGCCTTGTCATAGAAATAACTGACGATGCTCATGCCGTGGTGCTGCTGTATAATATCAGAGATGGCCTTGCCGAGCTTGTAGTGCTTCGCAAGTTCACATCCCTCCTTGACGTGCGAAATAATCACGAGGCTGCTCATCTTTGGCGAGAGTCTGTCGTGTTTGTTTTTCCAGCTCTGTTGATTTTCGATGAAGTAGAGCGGTTTACTCAGTTTTCCGATGTCATGGTAATAGGCGCTGACCCTGGCCAATAAAGGGTTTGCGCGGATCGATTCGGCTGCTGCCTCGACCATGGTAGCAACGATGATGCTGTGATTGTAGGTGCCGGGAGCCTCGACGATCATCCGTTGCAAGAGGGGCTGGTTCAGGTTGCAGAGTTCCATGAGCTTGATGTCGGTGGTATAAGCGAAGAGCGCCTCAAAAGCCGGCGTAATCCCCGCGACGATCAGTCCGGAAAGGAGGCCGCCGATACCCGCCATGGCCATGCGCAGAAAAATTTCCAGCCAGGTGGCGCTTCCGGCGAGGAGGGTCAGGCAAAAGACGACGACGATGTTGACCGCAGCGGCAAAAAGGCCGGAGCGGAAAAAAGCGGAACGCTGTCTGAAATGGATCATTCGATACGCAGGCGCCGCGCTTCCCAGAAAAGCATAGAGAAAGATCGGCAACTTGACTTCAAAGAGGAATGTCACCAGAATCGCCGAAAAAATGGCGAAGACGAAGGCGACCGTTCGATTCAGGCAGACGACGATCAGGATCGTGGACCAGGCGAAGGGCAGCGCGAAGTAAAGCGTCTCGGCTGAAAAAAGTGAAAAAGTCTGTGCGATCGACTCGGCAATGAAGATGCCGGATTTCATGATGACGATGTGGAGCAGCATCACGATCGACAGGAAAAGGAGGTCCTTGTTGGACTTGCGTAATGCTTTGAGCAAGCCTTTCGAGGATTGATGGAAGATAATCGTCAGCATCAGAATGGTGACGAAAAACCCTGCAAGGACCTTCAGGTTGAAGACGCTGTCGCCGCCTTCCGTGCTGTAAAAAGCCTCGAGCTTAAGCAAATCCTGGTAAGCGAGAGGTTCTCCGGCCTTTATGATCAGCTCATTTTTTTTAACCTTGAAATAAACGGGCTTGATTCGGTCGACGACCCATTTCCGGTGCTTTTCGGTCGCAATGTGATTGAGCATTAACTGGGGTTTAATGAGCTTGGCGGCGAGGGATTCGGCGGTGCGTCGCAGGGCGCTGTTGCTCTTTCCGAAAATGGCAATGGACGGTTTTACAAAATAATCCTCCAGTTCATCCAGGTCGGCGATGGCAACAATGTTTTTTGTATCTGCCCTTCCGACCGTGAAGTTGCCGGGCGAATCCAGAGGTCGATCCAGATAATCGGCTCCTCTGAAGCTCCGGATCAGACGGATCAGATCGTCGCGCAGCGTTTCGGAGAATGCGTTTTCGTGCAGCACGGCGAGTTCCTCATCGGAGAGGACGATGCCGGTCGTTTGTTCGAAATCCCCCTTGATTCGTTTGATGCGTTCCGCCTGCGGCAGCCGGTTGAGTGCCTCTTTTACTTCTTCCGGCGCCTTGTAATAGCGCACTTCCAGAAGGCTGAAAGCCTGTGTGAGGCGCGCTGCAAGGATATCGGGCGTGTGGAAGTCATAGTCGTAAACGCGGAGAACGGAGCGTGCGGCCTCCATTTTTTTATGGTCGGTGGCGATCTTGTCTTCGACCAGGAAATCGTGATCCGCGCGGATGTCGTAGTCCGGAACCATACCGACGCTGAACGTCGGTCGAATGACGCTGAACTGCGGCGCGAGCAGCAACGACAGCGCCAAACTCAGAACGATGAGCAGAACCCACTTCTGAAACTTAAGATTTCTAAGCAGGTCGATATCAATAAACGCCGGTCGGCGCATCCGTTTTAATTTTTCAATCGTTTCGATCTTCTTCATGGCAGTGGATCGCCTAGCATTCCTTCTTTTGTTTTGCGCGATCGTAACTACTGTAAGCGCGAATAACGTCCTGGACCAGAGGGTGGCGTACGACGTCAATTTCAGTGAAGTAAACAAACTTGATCGCCTTGATCTTTCCCAAAATCTGCTCGGCCTCGACCAAACCGGAGATCTTTTCGGGGGGCAGGTCGGTCTGGGTGATGTCGCCGGTAATGACCGATTTAGAGCCGAATCCGAGTCGCGTCAGGAACATCTTCATTTGGTCGCTGGTCGTGTTTTGCGCCTCGTCCAGGATAACGAAGGCGTCGTTTAAGGTTCGACCGCGCATGAAGGCCAGCGGCGCGACTTCGATAATCCCCTTGGCGATCAGGGCGGAGGCCCGGTCAAAGTCCATCATGTCGTAAAGGGCGTCATAGAGGGGGCGCAGATACGGATTGACCTTCTCCGCAATGTCTCCCGGTAGAAAACCGAGTTTTTCGCCGGCCTCGATGGCGGGACGGGCCAGGATGATCCGGCTGACCTGTTTCTCCATAAGGGCGGAGACCGCCATGGCCATGGCCAGATAGGTCTTGCCCGTTCCAGCGGGTCCGATCCCGAAGACCATGTCGTGCGACCGGATAGAATCGATATAAGTCTTCTGGGAGACACTTTTGGGGGCGATGATTTTTTTCTTGGAGGGGATAAAAACCGTATCGAGGAAAACGCTTTCAATATCGATGGCGGCATTTTCGCAAAGCATGCGATAGGCATAATTGATATCGGCCGGATAAAGGGGATATCCCTTTTCGATCATTCGGTAGAGTTGATGAAGCAGGTTGTCGATGAGCGAGACGTTGAGCGGGTCGCCATTCAATGTGACCACATTGCCGAGAACCTGCAAGTGCACCTTGTCGAGCTTTTCAATGATTTTGATATGCTTGTCGTGTTCGCCGAAAAGGATTCTGAGGCAATCGTTATTCGGAAAGGTGATTTTTTTGGTCGCCGATTTGTCTGATGCCGATTTCAATGATACGCCGTTCCTGCTGTCATGAAATAGTTGCGCCATTCATTAACGGGGCGATAATCTATCACGCCGACCCCATTATCTCAATGATTATTCAACAGTGACGGCTGGCCCCCAAAAGAGGCGGGCGTAAACCTTTGCGTTGCCGACCATGTTGTCGATGAGGCAATGCTCATCGGGTTGATGCGCCGTCTCTCCGATCCGACACCAGACGGCAGCAGGAAGCAGCTTGCGCCTCAGGCAAGCTGCGACGGTGCCGCCGCCGATTCCGATAGGCGTGGCGGAGATGCCGTACACGGCCTCGATGGCTCTCCGGAGATTCATGACGACCGCGGCATTTTCACCGGTTGGCGGCGGGGCCTGAGCCGACTGGACAGGCGAAATTTCTATAGTGACACCGAAAGTCTTTTCTATGTAATCCGCGGCTTGGCGCATGGCCGCCAGGACATCGGTCAGCGGATACTCCGGCAGAACGCGACAGTCCATGCAAAAGACATCCTCGCCGGGAATGGTGTTGATGTTCGGAACGTTGGCATCTTTGCGCGTCGGTTCGAAGGTGCTCTCCGACGGTTCGAAAAGCGGGTCGCGTCGGTCAAAGTTGGTGCGAATCTTGTCCAGTTCGGTGACCAGATAGCTGGCCGCCCGGAAGGCATTGTTGCCGATATCGGGTCGACTCCCGTGACACTGCTTCCCGATCGTTTTAAAACAGACCCAGAGAAGGCTCTTTTCGGCGATCTCGATCTTCGAGCCGTCACCGCTGCCGAAATCGGGAATCACATAGAGATCTGTCGGTTTGAAGAGGTCCGGCGCATGGTTTAGCAGCCACGTCATGCCATAGTCGCTTCCTGTCTCCTCGTCGGCCACGAAGGCCAGGCGAATCGTATATTCCGGGGCGATGCCTTCGTCCAGAAAGGCCTTGGCCGCGAAGAGCGACGCAACGAGGTCCTGTTGGTTGTCTTCCGTGCCTCGTCCGAAGACCTTGCCGTCTTTCTCATAAGCCTGATAAGGATCGGCGCTCCAGAAGGTCCGTTCGCCCGGGGGGACAATATCGAGATGGGTCATAATCCAGACGGCCTTGCCGCTTTTGCCAGGGACGGTTGCCACGATATTCGGACGGATGCCTGAGGGAACTCGGCTGTCGGGGGCGTCGTAGCGTTGGACATCTTGAAAGCCCATGGCGCGTAAGGTCGCGATGAGAAACTCGGCCTTATCATATTCGCCCGTGCCGCCGCTGTCAGGGGCGAGGGCGGGGATGGCCGTCAGGTCGATCTGCAGGTGGACCATCTTGTCGCGATAGGAGTCGATTCGGTTCATGATGGAGGTGACGTCAGACATGGTCAGGGGGTCCAATCTATGGTCGTTGTCTTTCCCAGGCTGGAAAGGCCCGGGATCGCGTTTTTATTTCCCAGTATAAAGAGAAGCGCTTGGGTGGGGTCAAGATATTTTCTGGCGACGCGTTGTACGTCTTGAACGGTTACCTTTGCGATCCGTTGCGGGAACGTTGTGAGAAAGTCGCCGGGCATCCCGTCGAGGTCGAGCATGGCCAGATTCACCGTGATCTGATGCGGCGTCTCCATCGAGAAGATATAGCTATTGACGATGGAGCGAGTGGCCCACGACAGATCCTCAGCCGAGACAGGTTTATCCCGCAGGCATTGGATGGCGGTTCGCATCAGCGAGGCGACCTGGACCGTTGCGGAAGACCGGGTCATGGCGTAGGTTTGCACGACGCCAAAGTCGGCCCTTGGGGAATAGGCGCCGCCTGCGCTGTAAGCGAGGCCCTTTTCGTTGCGCACCTCGGCTGTGATACGCGACCGGAAGCCGCCGCTGCCGAGGATGAAATCGAGTACGGTCAGGGCGTAATAGTCCGGATCCTTTTTCCCGCCCGTGATATAGCCGATCAAGACAGTTGATTGTGGCAGGTCTTTATTGATAAAGTAGGCGCCCTCCGTAGTCCGGGGCTTTGGCAGGGCAAGGTTGGGGACGCTCTTTGCTGCTGAGTCCGCTGCCCGCCAGGCGCCAAAGTATTGCTGGACGAGGGATATGGCTTCGTTTTTTGTAATGTCGCCAGTGATGGCCAGGGTGAGGTTGGCGGGGAAGAAAAACTGCCGGTGAAAGTCGATCAGGTCTTCGCGTTTGAGTGCCCGGATGGATGCGAGTCGGGGAAGCCGTCCACGGGGGTTGCCGTCATAGACCAAACGCCGGAATTCCCTGAACGCCAGCGACTGCGGCCGATCATACACGCGCGAGAGGTCTTCCAGCATCAGGCCTCTGGCATTTTCCAGTTTGGCTGGTTCAAAGGCCGGCATGGTGATCATCTGAGAGAAGAGTGCCATGACAGCTGCAGCGTCTCGCTTGTGAAAGGTCAGATCGGCCGTGCAAAGCTCCAGGGTACTGATAAAAGAAATATCCGCTGCGCGGAAGTCGATTTCCTGATCGACCCGGTCTGCGCTTTTTGAGGCGGCGCCGCCCGTTCGGAGAAGCGCCGCCGTCATCTCAGACAGACCTTCCTGCCCTGGCGGGTCATACATCGATCCGGCCCGGACAAGGGCTGTCATCCGTATGACCGGCAGTTCGCGGTCTTCTGTTATCAACAGATGGATGCCGTTTTGCAGAACCGTCCGTTCGATTTTAGGCGCGTCAAAATGAAGGGGTGGATCCTGGATGCGGTCCGGGGGGATCAGGGAATCCGCAGCGGAGGCATAGGCTCCGATTAATACAAGACAGAGGAGAGCCCATATTGCGAAAAGGCGTTTAATCATGGCCCCCCCCCATTGTTCTGATTCGCAGGTTCGAGAATCGCAACCGTCCGGTTGGTTTCGATCAGGTATTGTCGGCAGACCCGAAGGATGTCCTGAGGGGTGACGGCCTCGATCTGAGCCAGTCGCCTTTCCGCGAAGTTAAAGTCGCCAGCCAGGCACTCGCCGGCGGCGATGATCTTTGCGATGTCCTCGTTGTCTTTGAGGCTCAGCAGGAAGTCCATTCTCATCCGGTTCTTGACCTTTTCAAGTTCCTTCTGAGAAACGGGGGCCTCTTTAAGCCGATCGAGTTCCCGAGCGATCGCCTTCTGCGTTTCATCGACGGTATGGGGTTTTCTGGGTGTGGCGAGAATGGCGAAGAGGTTCGGGTAGCGGTTGCCAGGCAGGCCGTTGACGGCGTTGACACGTTGGACGAGTTGCTGTCGTTCGACCAGGGCCTGATCGAGTCGTGCTGTTCTACCGCTGGAGAGAATCGCTTCAATGACATCGAAAACTGCGTCGTCCGGATGCAGCAAGTTTGGCTTATGGTATCCGATGATCAACTGCGGATTGGCATCGAGCGAGACGCTGATGTGTCGTTCGGCTGTCTGAAGCGGTTCTTCCGGAATGGCAGCCGATAAGGGGGCTGTGTGACGCGCAATTGGTCCGAAATACCTTTCGATCAAGCTCATGAGCGCCGGTGCGGAAACGCTGCCGGCGACAGCGATTACCGTATTGTTCGGGGCGTAGCGGTCTCTGAAAAAACGCTCCAGACTGTCGATGTCGAGAAAGGCGATATCCTCAGGCAGGCCGATAACGGGGCGGCCGTAAGGGTGGACGACAAAGGCTGCCCTTAGAAACGCTTCCATCAGGATGCGCTCGGGATTTGCCTCGACGCTCTGACGCCTCTCCTCACGGACCACGTTTCTTTCCGAATAAAATTCCCGAAAGACGGGATGGGACATTCGGTCGGCCTCGATGCGCGACCAGAGCTCGATCTTGTTGGCCGGCAGACTGACGGTATAAGAAGTCATGTCTTGTCCCGTCGCGGCATTGGTTCCGACGCCCCCGTTTTCGGTGTACAGACGGTGGATCTCGTTTTTGATTGCGAAGGCGCCAGCATCCCGCTGCGCCTCCTCAAGGTTGCGTTCATAGCGTCGAATCGTCTCGGGGTCGGCGCCGGTTCCTTTCCGCTTTTCGGCATCCAGCGCGGTGCCGGCGGAGAACATCCGGTCGAGAATCTCTGACTCCTTGGCGTAGTCCCGGGATCCGACGGTCTGCGTGCCCTTGAAGAGCATGTGTTCGAGAAAGTGTGCCAGCCCGGTCTTGCCGGGGGGATCGTCCGCGCCGCCCACCCGGTGCGAGATTTGAAAAGAAACCGTGGGACTGACCGGTCGTTCGACAATCAGAATGGTGAGACCGTTTGGCAGTGTGAACTTCTTTACCATTTTATCCAGACGATCTGTCAAAGCGGCATGGCTTGGCATTGACGCTACGAGCAGTATAAGGCTCAATAGGACGGTGGCAGTACAGGTGAAGAGGGTGCGTTTCATGGGGTCATGGCCTGAGATGGTGTTCCTCTTGTTTTGCTTTTCTGATCGCGAAGACGGCGTAAAGGCATCCGACGCCGCTGATGAGGATGATCAGATTGGAGGCGAAGAAGCACAGGAGGAATTCAACAGGGTGCTTGAGGGTGTATGCGAAGCGAAGGGTATCCACGCCCAGCAGGAGAAAGAAGAGCGCGGCGACGCCGATCAGAACGGGTTTGAACCAGCAGGCGATTTTTGATTTCAGGGCGGGCATGTGCCACCTTTCTTCCCTATGAAAATAGTGACGCGATTAGAGCAAGTCACGAGTAACAAGTTACAAGTAACGAGAAGAAGCCTGCGAGCCAGATTTCGTCTGCCGTGTTGCGACTCAGGTCGGCTACAGGGAACCAATGTGTTGTCGCTTTGACTCGTGCGCCGTCATAGCGGTAATCTTGTCAGTCTTTTCAGATCGTCATAAACTTCGTCTGTCAGCTCCGGCGCCCGGCACGGCAGGAGCGTATTGTTGTGGAAAAGGGGCTCTTCCGCGATGTTCCACGGCGAGCTTTCGACGGCGTCCTTCCAGAGCGCCGTTCCCGGGATCGGTGAATATTCCGCAAGAATCGGTCTGCATCCGACAGACTGCACAAGTTCTATGCTCATCCTGATTTCTGAGGGCTGCTGCCCCGGCAGGCCGCAGAGCAGATAGACGCCGATCTCCTGTGGGGCGTATCCGGCCTCATGGAGACAGCGGGCGGCTTTTGCGAGATGATCGGTGCGGACCTTCCCGCCTGTCTGTGCCTGTCGCTCGATGTCTGCCGTTTCAAAGCCGAAACGCATGGTTTTAAAACCGGCGTGGTATATCAGGCAGGCCAGTTCGGGCGTCACTTCCTGGAGGTGAAGGCCGTTTGGGCAGTGAAAATGACAGCTGAGCTTTCGATCAATGAGTTGCCTAAGCATCGGAACAATGGAGCCCTCTGCATCAATCAGCAGGGCGTCGTCGTAGAAGGCGAAGTGACGGACGCCGAACCGACGATGCCAGTATTCGATTTCGTCAACGACCAGAGAGGGTTCGCGGTGGCGAAATGGCATACGGTTCAGAATCCCCGAGGCGCAATAGGTGCATTTAAACGGACAGCCCCTGGAGGCCAGAAGGGGGATCTGTTCGACCTTGTCGATCAAATCGAAGGCAGGGTAAGGGAGGGCATCTAACTGCGTCAGGTCGGATGGCAAGGTTACATCCGTGTGCAGGTATTTCCTGACGAGGGCGGTTAGCGCGTATTCGCCTTCTCCCTCGACGATGTCATCGGCACCGGAATTTTTTCTTGCATGGTCTGGACAAAGACTCGCGTAATTTCCGCCGAGAATGACGGGGGCGCCTGGAAAGGTTTTACGGACGGTGGCGATCGCCTCAATGACCCCCTGGTACCAGTAAGTCATCATGGATGTTACCATGACGAGGTCAGGTCTTGGCTGATTTTCCAGAAGGGTTTGGAAGCGTTCCGTCGATATGCCAAACCGGTGGTAGTGTCGTCGGATGTTACCGAGGGTTTTTGGTTTTGGAACCCGATCTTTAAGGAAATGTCCTCGACCGGATGGTTTTCGCTTCGGCAAGCGTGCGGCAGACGGCGTGCCGGGATCCACGCCGTGCGGATCGAGGCAGTCGATGAAGTTGATGTCGAAGCCGTTATTCCTCAGAATGGCACCGAGCGACAGCAGTCCCATCGGTTTCATCCACAGATCGTAGGCGGCAAAGTCATAGATCCAGGGATTGATTAGCAGGATGCGCTTCATGAAGACTTGGGCTTGGTACGACGATGATCATCGTCAAAGGGGTTCGGTTTTGGTTTCAGGTCTTCGATTGCTCTCTGGATCGTGCCATATAGCTCACTATCGGTCGGCAGATATTTCAGAGCTTCTTTAAAGTGGTAAGTCGCTGTTTCATGCTTTTCTTTTTTTTTGTTGAAAAGACCAAAATAGTAATGAGACTCTCCCTGTTTACCCACCATGCCATAGGTCATTCCCAGACGGTAGAACAGATTGGGGTCGTCCGGTTTGACTTTCAGAAGGTCGAGATAGAGTCTCAAGGCGGTTTTGGCGTCCGAGGTTTCTTCGTAAGAACGGGCCAGATAGAGGATCGTCTGCTCATCGTGGTCGTCCAAAGCATAGGCCTTCCGGAGGTAGTCCACGGCCTGCGGTATATTTCCGACGTTGAAATAGGCGATCCCCGTCCCGCGCAGGATGTCGATGTCGTCGGGGGCTAGTGCGAGCGCCCTCGTGAATAGCTGCATAGCGTCGCTGGTCCGTCCCGATCGGCTTCGAATCATGCCCAGACCGTAGAGGGCATCGATATGATCCGGATCTTTTTTGAGCAGGGCCTCGAATTTGGCCTGCGCGGCGTCAGTGTCTTTTTCAGAGAGCAGCAGCAGGGTCTGGATTCTTGGCAAACCACCGAAGATTGCCATTGATCCCCGTGACTTATAGCGTGTTTGCAAAAGCCCGTCGATATAACGGATACGCTCATCCGTTCCGGGATGTGTCAGGAAATAAGAGGGGATCGTTTTTGAATAGAACTCGAAGCTTTTCATGATCTTAAGCAGATTCAACATACCCGCACCGTCATATCCGGTCGCGGTGAGCAATTGCATGCCCATCCTGTCGGCTTCTTCTTCGTTTTCCCGACTGTATTTCAATTGAAGCGTCCCGGCTGCGGCGATCGAAACCATGGCGACGTCCCCGCCTCCGGCGCCTCCAAGAACGGCGCCAGCCAGAATAGCGGCTAACGTTGCCATGCTGATCTTTTTTGACTTTTCATACTGCTGGGCGATATGTCTGCACGTAACGTGTGATATTTCGTGCGCGAGCACCCCGGCGAGTTCACTTTCACTTTCGATGAGATCAATCAGGCCTTTATTGATATAAACATAGCCGCCCGGAGTGGCAAAGGCATTGATGGCCGAGTTGTTGACAACGGAAAAATGGAAATCATAGTAGCGGGTTTGGGTGCTCTGCTGAAGGATCTTCTGTCCGATCTGTGAAACGTAAGCGTTCACCCGCGTATCTTCGATCAGTTGATTTTGCTTCCGCAGCTTATCGTATAACTCTTTGCCGATGTTGCGTTCATCTTCCGGCGAAAGAGCGAAACAACTCTGGCCAATCCATAAGGATATCAGAAGAGGGATGAGGCAGAAACGGGTCAGGAAGGAAGCGATCGTGATGGATCTATCGGACTTGAACGGAAATGGATGCGTTTTCATAAACTCGTTTAAACCTGAAAGTGAAATGATGGAGCTGACTGGGGTCGAATCCTATCCCTTTTATTCGTGAAAAGCAAGAGGAGGAAAAGGAACGGAGCTTTTCGAAGCTTATTCCTGGGCGTTGTCGGTATCATCTGTTGTGTCTTTTATATAATGTGATATGTGTGAACCCATGTCCTATGATTCTGTTCGGGAAGAGGTTCTCTCATGGAAGAGCAACGACGGAAGATTATTACAATTGATGGCCCAGGCGGTGCAGGAAAGAGTACGGTGGGAAGGCTATTGGCGCAGCGATTGAACTACCGGTATTTGGACACGGGCGCCATCTATCGGGCACTTGCCCTCAAGGTTTCCGAGTTGCGTGTCAACACGGCCGATGAAGGGCGCGTCGGAGATCTCGCGCGTCAGACCTCGATTGTCTTTCGTAATGAAGGCGGCGCAATGAAGGTCATTCTGGACGGAAGAGACGTTAGCGATAAGATTCGGACACCGGAAATCGGGATGCTCGCCTCAACAGTTTCAGCGATTCCTTCTGTACGAGCGGCGCTGCTGACAATTCAGAGAACAGCCGCACAGGGTAAGGGTATTGTTGCGGAAGGGAGGGATATGGGGACGATCGTCTTTCCGGAGGCCGATGTGAAATTCTATCTAGATGCCGATGAACTGGAGAGAAGCAAAAGGCGCTACCTTGAATTGAAGGATAAACAGGATCGTGTCGAATTATCAACTGTTCAAGAGGAGATGAGAAAGCGCGATCGTCAGGATATGTTGAGGGTGTCGGCGCCCCTGAAACCGGCAGACGACGCAGTTGTCATCGACTCAACCCATCTGAATATCGAAGAAGTTGTGACGCGAATGGTCCACTTGATCGAATCCGGTAGAGCGCATTCCCTATAGCAAGCCGCGGGCTAACCAAGCGAATCATGTCTAACCCTCTTCCTTAAGGATCGACGATTCTCCGGAGCTTGCTCCGGAGAATCTGCAACCGTGCGCTATCGATATGCATCAGAGATCGATGCGATCTGGGCCAACGACTCCCCCCTTCAAATTTCTTCTAATTATCTTGATATTTCCGTGTCAGTGTGCTAGTCGAAAACAGTTATGGATCTATATATTATGGGGGGACGTCTTAATGGTTAACTCAAAACAAACAAACAATCTGGGCGAGATTAATGCCGAATACGTGGAGGAATCGGCTGTCATGGAAACCGGTCCGAGCGGAGGTCTCAGCTTCAGCGAATTATATGAGCAGAGTTTGCAGGAGGTTTTGTTAGGAGAAGTTGTTGTTGGACGGGTGGTGCAAATCAACAATGACCTGGTGATGGTCGATGTCGGTCACAAGTCAGAGGGGCAGATCAGGGCGTCGGAGCTAATGGACGACAAGGGCAACCTGACGGTCTCTGTTGGGGATATGATTGAGGTTCTGGTCGATCACAAGGACGAAGACTATAATCTCATTCTCTCTCGTGATAAGGCGGCCAAAATGCGGGTTTGGAACGACATCAAGGCGGCCTGCGAAAACAAAGAGACGATTCAGGGTACGATCCTGGAGCGGGTTAAAGGCGGATTTACGGTCGATATCGGGATTACAGCCTTTCTGCCGGGCTCTCAGATGGACATACGACCTATAAAGGATATGAACGCCTGTGTTGGGAAAACATACGCGTTTAATATTCTGAGCTATGATCGAAAGAGAAACAACGTTGTCCTTTCACGACGGGCGATTCTGGAAAAGGAACGCGAGCTCGAAAGAAAAAAGATTCTTGAAACGGTCGAGGAAGGTAAGGCCGTCGAAGGGATCGTCAAGAACATTACCGAATATGGTGTATTCGTTGATCTGGGCGGCATCGACGGGCTGCTCCACGTGACGGATATCACTTGGGGGAAGTTGTCGCGGCCATCAGAGCATTTTAAGAAGGGCGACCAGATCACCTTGAAGGTCCTTTCGTTTGACCGGGAAAAGGGGAGGATCTCGCTGGGACTTAAGCAGATGAAAGACAATCCCTGGGACCGGATTACCGAAAAATATGCCATTAACACGATTGTACCAGGCAGAGTGGTCAGCTTGACAGATTACGGCGCCTTTGTTGAACTTGAAGAGGGGGTCGAGGGGCTGATTCACATTTCAGAGATGTTCTGGACAACAAAGAAATTTAGACACCCCTCGAAGGTCCTTTCGATCGGTGACACGATTAATGTGATGATCCTGGAAATCAACAAGGAGTCCAAGCGGATCTCGCTGGGTCTGAAACAGACGGTTGCGAATCCATGGGTCGAACTGAAGGAAAAATATCCCGAAGGTACGATCGTCAAAGGAACGGTTCGCAACGTTGCGGATTTCGGAATATTCATTGGCATTGAGGACGGCATTGACGGTCTGGTGCACGTCTCCGACATTTCCTGGAAACAACGCATCAAACATCCTTCTGAATTTTACAAAAAAGGGCAGGAGGTCGAGGCAGTTGTTTTGGGCGTGGATGTTGAAAACGAAAAATTTTCACTCGGCATCAAGCAACTCGAGGGCAATCCCTGGGAAGCGCTCATGAGCAAATTCGGAACCGGCTCCGTTGTCAACGGCAAGATCACCAATATCACGGAGTTCGGCATTTTTGTTGAAATTGAGGAAGGCATCGAGGGGCTGGTTCACGTCTCAGAAGTAGGACATAAAAAAACGAAATCAGTATCGGAGTTGTTTCATATCGGCGACAGTGTTTCAGCTCTCGTCAAGAGCGTTGATCCGAAAAGTAGAAAGATCCGCTTGAGCATTAAGGATTATGAGGCGATGGTCAATGAACCTGCCGCTAATCAATATTTGAACAATAAGGAAAAGGTTGGGTCCAGTCTTGGAAAGGCCCTTGCCAATTTAAAGATTTCAGAGATTTGATCAGGTAGAACGATTGCATGCGACGACACCCTGTTATCCTCGGTTTGATTCTGTTGGCCGTTATCGGTCTGGCCTCGTTTTTTCTGCTGTTCGGCATTATGTTCTATGAGGGCGACGGCGGTGGGTTGACGGCAGTCGGCGAAAAAATAGGCGTCGTGTCCGTTACGGGAGCCATTATTGATTCCAAGACTGTTGTCGATCAGATCAATAAATGTGCGGACGACACCACCATCAAGGCGATTCTCGTCCGGATCGACTCACCGGGCGGCGGGGTTGCCGCTTCTCAGGAAATCTACGAATCCATTCTAAGCGCGAAGAAGAAAAAGCATGTCGTCGCCTCACTCGGATCTGTTGCTGCCTCAGGGGGCTACTATGTCGCCTGTGCAACGGATAAGATTGTTTCCAACCCGGGCACAGTAACCGGCAGCATTGGTGCAATTATGCACTTTACCGATGTTGAGGAAACCCTGAAAAAGATCGGCATTCGCGCTTCGACGGTCAAGAGCGGCACCTACAAGGATATCGGAACGCCTCTGCGTGAAATGACGAAATCCGAGCGAGAGCTGATCCAGGGTGTCATCGACGACATTTACGATCAGTTTATCGAAGCCGTTTCCGTCAATCGCAAGATACCTGTTGCCGTGTTGAAAGAGTATTGCGATGGTCGCATTTTTACGGGACGGCAAGCGTACAAACTCGGGTTGATCGATGAACTCGGCGATATGGATGCAGCGGCGCATCTTGCTGCCAAACTCGCCGGTATAAAGGGAAAGCCGGAGTTGGTCTATTCGAAGGAGAAAGGCCTTACGTTCTGGAAGTACCTCATCGAAGAAACGAAGTCGACAATTGTCGGACAGTTGCGGCAGGAGTTGACTGGCAGCCTCTACATGAGCAACGCCTGGCGGGCCGAGTACTAGCAGGCTGTTGATCGGGACTGCGCAGCCGTTCAACAGTCTATTGGAACATTGTCTTGCTGGACGATCTGAAAAAAAGAAACACTCACAGATTTCATGGCAGATCAGCAGAACCTACCTTTAGTAAATCTCCTCATCGTAATTCGGTGACGCAAAATCTTTCAATTGATCCCGTCGCTTCTTGTGTTGAAGCTTCCTAAGGGCTTTTGCCTCAATTTGCCTGATACGTTCACGTGTTACGCCCATCATTTCACCAACTTCTTCAAGGGTGAAGGGCCCGTAATTACATGCGACCCACGTGCAGTTGCAGAACGACTCGTTCTTAAGCCACCATTCGCAGACGTGTTCGTGGCAAGGTTCTTTGATAAATAGATTGGTTTTCTTGCACTTATAGGAACCAGACATGCCTCATCCTTTGTTTCTCAATTTTATCTTTTTAGTATAGGGCATCTTGGATTGATGTCAATGATAAAAAATGACGAATTTCGAACAGTTCGGAAACGATCCTTGGGGAATTTCGGTGACTTCCAACTGTTGTTGAAAAATAAGTCGTGATTATAAATGCTTATCGTTCTATGCCCACAGGGCTTGTGGATAGGTTGTGGATAAAAATGTTGATGGTTTTGCAAAGTCTCTTCAGTTCAATGCCGCACAGCGAATTGCATATTTATGGATCACTCGCCGCCTTACCTCAAGGCGTGGTGGCGGGATGCCGCGAAAATTGGTTAGATGAAAGACGGATTTTTATTGTATTGAAGTCTGAGGACATGGTATCGTCCTTCGCTATTGTAAACGAGATATCTCATCGCCGTGTTCAATCGGACGAGGGGGGGGCTATGATAGGAGTTCTGGTAATCACTCATGGAAGCCTCGGCAGTGAGTTGATTAGAGCCGCCGAGTTGATTAAGGGACCGTTGACGGGTGTCTACGCCATCTCTGTAAGCGCGGAGCGGGGCGCGGAGGATATCCGAAAAGAAATTACCGGCGCTATGAAAAAAATGGACACCGGCAACGGCATTCTTATTCTGACGGATCTATTTGGCGGCACACCCTCCAATATCTCGCTATCCTTCATGAAAGAGGGGAAAGTTGAAGTCTTGACGGGCGTCAATCTCCCGATGCTCCTGAAACTCGATATCAGGAAGGATAAAAATCTATCTGAAGCGGCGCTGTTTCTTAGAGACTACGGACGAAAGAATATTTCTCTGGCCAGTGAGATTCTCAAGCGGGACGTGCCGGCAAAATAGCTCAATCAACTTACCGGCATTCCCTTTATCATCTATTATCCTGACGGATGACGATGTCGTTTCCGGTTTTTCAGGGAAAAGGTGATCCGGCTGACGCACGGTCCTTTCGCCTCGCGACGCAGTGGGACGTTTATGGTCTCTCCTGAAGGTATCCATAGCAGATGGTCGCTGCGGGCGATGGTTCCAGAGGACGTGGCGCAGGTGATGGCCATTGAGGAGGCCTCTTTTTCAGCGCCTTGGACCCGGGGGATTTTTCACGATGAGCTAGCCTCCCCGATCTCGCAGACCCTGGTTGTCGTCGGGACCCTGCAGCGCGTTCGTGACATCGTTGGGTACATCAATTTCTGGATCGTAGCCGGAGAGATCCACCTGAACCATATCGCCGTTCGTCCGGATCTCCGCGGGCGAGGCATTGCCTCGATACTGGTTGAAGAGATGTTTCGGCGGGGAAAAGCGGCGGGGGCTTTTGCGGCGACGCTGGAGGTCCGGGCTTCGAATACAGTGGCGATTGCCGCCTACAAAAAATGCGGATTTCAGATTGAAGGGATTCGCCCCGGTTATTACACTGACACCCGTGAAGATGCCGTCATCATGTGGGCTTACAGGAATCAAGATGCCTAAAACCGTCCAGTGCGTTGCCGTGCTCGATCAGAGGTGCGTTGCGCCGGGATGTTATCTCCTGGCGCTCGACATGCCGGACGTTTTTCTGGAGAGCGCACCCGGGCAGTTTGTGATGCTGCGTTTCGTGGACAACGCCTCTGTCTTTCTGCCCCGGCCGCTCAGCATCCATTCGGTCTACAGCCATGACGGCCGGGTGGTTCTGGAACTGCTGTATCAGGTCGTCGGCGAGGGAACTCGCCTTTTGTCCCAGTTGCAAAAAGGAGACCTCGTCTGGGTGAATGGTCCCCTGGGGCAAGGATTCGATTTGGACGTTCAGGCCAAGCGAATCATTCTGGTGGCTGGGGGAATGGGTATCGCCCCGATCCGCTTCTTGGCCGAGGCCCTGAGTTGTCAATCAGGTCTGGGAATGATCTGTTATCATGGAGCGCGCAGCGCCGATGCCCTGCTGGCCGCGGACAATATCAAGCCGCTGTGCAGGGCCTATCACCCGGCGACCGACGACGGAAGCGCCGGCCATCACGGTTTTGTGACGGATCTGGTCGCGAAGGATCTCGATGCCTATGACAATGATGCGTCGATTCTTTACGCCTGCGGTCCGCATCCCATGCTGACGAGCCTTGCCCGTGTCGTAGACGATCGCAAGATCCGCTGTCAGGTCTCTATTGAAGCGCGGATGGCCTGCGGCGTGGGAGCCTGTCTCGGTTGTGCCGTGATGACCGTGGAAGGGATTTACAAAGCCGTCTGCAAGGACGGTCCGGTTTTTAATATGGATGCGTTAGTCTGGTAAGGCGATGAAGCAGGGAAAGAAACCCGGATTGGAGGTGTCTGTCGGAGGCGGTCTTCAACTGGCGAACCCGGTGATGACGGCCTCCGGAACCTTTGGCTATGGCGAGGAGTATGCGCCTTATGTCGATCTGAATGAAGTCGGCGCGGTCATCGTGAAGGGCATTTCGCTCGCACGACGAAACGGCAATCCGCCGCCGAGAATCATCGAGACGGCCTCCGGGATGCTCAACGCCATCGGACTCGCCAATGTCGGCGTCGAGGCCTTTATCCGCGACAAGATGCCCTTCTTACGGCGCTACCGGACCAAGGTCATCGTCAATGTCTATGGCGAAAGCGTTGAGGAATTCCAGCGCCTCGCTGAGATCCTTACGACGGTCGAGGGCGTTCATGCCCTCGAGTTGAATATCTCCTGCCCCAACGTCGAAAAGGGTGGAATCGCCTTCGGCGTCGAGGCCGCTCAGGCCCGCGAGGTCACGCGCGCTACCAAGCGTTGTACGAGCCTGCCGCTGATCGTCAAACTGACCCCCAATGTCACCGATATTGCGGAGATTGCAGCGGCCGTTCAAGAGGGTGGAGCGGACGCCGTATCCCTTATCAACACCTTGAAGGGCATGTCGATCGATGTGGAGAAGCGTGTGCCCCATCTGAAGAACATGACCGGCGGGCTTTCCGGCCCGGCGATCAAACCCGTCGCCGTCCGCATGGTCTGGGAGGTTGCCCGAAGGGTCTCCATTCCCGTCATCGGCATCGGCGGCATACTGACGGCGAAGGACGCTCTGGAGTTCATGCTGGCGGGTGCTTCGGCGGTTCAGGTCGGCACGGGAAATTTCGTCAATCCGACGGCCACGGTAGATGTGGTGCGGGGGATCGAAGCCTATCTTGAGCGCCACGGGTTCGGCCACGTCAAAGAACTGATTGGCAATCTACAGGATTTCCCGAGCGCAAAATGAGCGTCGCGATCACTTTTTCGATTTTTTTCGATACACTAGAAACTGCCGAACAGCGTCGAGCGATTGCGTATTGAGGCAGTCGGTCGCCTCCAGCCAGCCTCTGCGTGCCTCATTCACACCGTAGCGTAGGGCATCGAATCCGGATGCCTGATGCACGTCCGGGTTGATCGCCATCAGCACCCCCTTTTCCTTAGCAGCCTTGCACCAGCGCCAGTCTAGATCCAGTCTGTCGGGGTAGGCATTGATTTCAAGGACCTTCCCCAGGGAGGCCGCGCAATCGATGACTTCCGCCAGGTTGACTGCATAGGGATCCCGTGACAGGAGCAGCCGCCCCGTCGGATGCGCCAGCATCGTGACGTGCGGATGTTCCATGGCTCTCGAAATTCGGTCGGTCATTTCCCGTTCCGGCATGGAAAAATGGGAATGGATAGCGGCAATGACAAAATCAAAGAGGCGCAAAATCTCTTCGTCATAATCGAGCCGCCCGTCCGGAAGAATCTCGACTTCAATTCCCTTGAAAAGGTAAACGCCAATATCGGCGGCATTGAGCCGGTCGATCTCCTGGATCTGTCTGACGACCTGTTCAACAGAAAGTCCATGTGCGTAATAGGCCGAACGGCTATGGTCGGCGATGCCGATGTATTCAAGCGCTGCTGCTTTTGCTGCCGTTGCGAGTTGCTCCAGCGTATTGGCGCCGTCGCTCATATTCGTATGGACATGAAAGGCTCCGCGGATATCTGCGCGTTCGATCAGCCGGGGCAGGGCACCCTTGGCGGCTGCGGCGATTTCTCCGGTATCCTCCCGCAACTCGGGTGGAATATCCGCCAATCCCAGCGCAGCGAAGATCGCCTCTTCATCGCGGCAGTTGACGGGTTTTCCTTTAGCGGTGAGGCCGTTTTCGGTCAGAAACATACCCTTTTTCTGTGCCCACTGGCGCAGGCCTTCGGCGTGTGCGTGACTGCCGGTGGCGTGATGCAGGGCGAAGGAAAACACGTCTTTCGGCACGACGTACAGGTTTGACTCAATTCCAGAATCCAGACGGATGCGGCACCGGTCGCTCGTTCTTTCCAACACCGATTCCTCTTTCACATAAGCGGCAAAGTGATCGATGATACGGCTGTGAGCGTCAGACGCGGCAAGAAGAGGTAGATCCCGGATGACACTGCACAGGCGCCGGTACTCACCTGTCGGGCTGATTGAATCGTCGTCCGCCAGCGCAGTTTGGAGGTGTGACAGCAGCGCCGCCATCTCCGGCTCGACGTGGGCGAAGAGGTGAAGCCCCTCGCTACGACGCAGTTGCTCGATGCCCTTCAGGATCTTGTCCTGCATGGCCTTGCCGAAACCTTTGGCCGCGAGGAGACGATCATCGCGGCAGGCGGCTTCGAGCTCGTCGAGCGTGCGGATATTCAGTTGCTTGTGCAACTGAATAATCTTTTTTGCGCCGAGGCCGCGGATCCGGATCATCGTAAGAAAATCCTCGGGCACAGTTGTCCGGAGCTTGTCAAGGTATTCAAGGCGACCCGTGGTGTAGAGGGTCGTGATTTTTTTGCTGAGGGCTTCGCCGATTCCCGGAATGGAGGAGAGTGCATCCGTGTCGATCAGGGCGCCCAGATCCTGATCCAACATCCGGATCGTCTGGGCGGCATGACTGTATGCCCGGGTCTTGAAGGGGTTTTCCCCCTGCAGCTCGAGGAGCATGCCAATCTCTTCCAGAATATCGGCTATCGCCTCTTTATCGAGCGGATGGTCCATGGCCGAAATTATGGGAGGATGTCGGAGAAAAATCAATGTCATTCTGCTTTAAGATCCGGTCGAGATTGACTTTTGGTCGCACTGTGCTATCTTTTCGACGCGATAGGAGACGACATGAAATTCGAAATTGATAAAAAATCCCTGTTGAGCCGGAAGGCAGATCTGATCCTGCTGTGGCATTTTTCATCGGACAGCGGCCTTTCGGAAGCGGTCCAAGCCATCGATGAGGCCTGCGGCGGCCCGATTCGGACGATGCTGGCGGCGAAGGATTTTCAGGGGAAGACCCCGCAGGCTATGCTCTATACCGGAGGGGCGATTCCGGCGTCGCGGATTATGCTGATTGGTTTGGAATCGCGGGACAAGGCGGAGGCCGAGGCGATCCGCAACGCCTATGCCGCTGCGGTCCAGAAAATGCGCAGCCTTAAGATCCGCTCGGCGGCGGTTTCGCTGGATTTCGGGACGTTGAGCGCGCTGTCCACGGAAGCAGCCATCGGTGCGGCTTTGGAGGGTTTTGTCCTTGGCGACTACCGCTATGACCGCTTCAAAACTTCTGAAGGGGAGAATACAGCGCTTCTGCTCGCCTACCTGAGCGCCGGTTCTTTAGACAGTGCCGCGTTGAAAGCGGCGGCGCAGCGCGTCGAAAAGATTGCCGAGGCGGTCTATTTGGCGAGGGATCTCGGCAATGCCCCGGCAAATGTCATGACGCCGTCGCGTCTCGCTACTGAAGCAAAAAAGATGACCGTTTCCAGACCGATCAAATGCACGGTGCTCGATCGGGAAAAGATCCGGAAAGCGGGAATGACGGCGCTGCTCGGCGTTTCGCAGGGGAGTCAGGAACCGCCGACCTTTACGATTCTGGACTACCGCGGCGGCAGACCGAAGCAAGCCCCCGTCGTTTTGATCGGCAAGGGCATCACCTTCGACAGTGGCGGCATTTCGCTCAAGCCTGCGGAGAACATGGGAGAGATGAAGTCCGATATGGCAGGTGCGGCGGCAGTGATTGCGACGCTGAGAGCCTCTGCAGATCTCAAGCTGCGCGTGAATCTGGTCGGGGTGATTCCGGCTACGGAGAACATGCCGGGAGGGAAGGCCTATCGACCGGGGGATGTGATTACGCCTCTGGGCGGAAAGACCATCGAGATTATCAGTACGGATGCGGAAGGACGATTGATTCTGGCCGATGCGATTGCTTATGCGGCTCGATTCAAGCCGGCGGTGATGATCGATGTTGCGACGCTTACCGGAGCCTGCGTGGTGGCCTTGGGAGACGAGGTGGCGGGGCTTTTCGGCAATGATAATGCGATCAAGAGAAAACTCATTGCGGCCTCTCAGACCACCGGAGAGAAGATCTGGGAGATGCCGCTCTGGGATTGCTACCAGGAACTGATCAAGAGCGATATTGCCGATCTAAAAAATACCGGCGGCCGAAACGGCGGTGCGATCACGGCGGCCGCCTTTCTGAATCAGTACGTCGGGGCGCATCCCTGGGCGCATATCGATATCGCCGGTCCCGCTTTTTCAAGCAAGGCCAGGCCGTACATTCCGAAAGGGGCCTCGGGATTCGGCGTCCGGCTGCTGGTACAGTTCCTCACAGATTATGCTCAGGGGAAGGGCCGCTGACGTATGGCCGTTCTCGATATTGACAATCTCAAGACATCCTTCCAGACCGGGCGTGGAACGATCAAGGCTGTAGACGGGGTGACGCTATCCGTCGCCGAGGGGGAAACCCTCGGGATCGTCGGAGAGTCGGGCTGCGGCAAGAGTGTGCTGGCACTCTCCATTATGCGGCTGGTGCCGAAGCCGGCGGGCAAAATTACCGGCGGAGCGGTCCGCTTCAAGGGGCAGGATCTGCTTCGGTTGACAGAGCGGCAGATGCGATCGATTCGCGGCCGGGATATCTCAATGATCTTTCAGGAGCCGATGACGGCTCTAAATCCGGTCATCCCTATCGGGGAGCAGATTGCCGAGTCAGTCAGGCTGCACGAGGGGATGTCCCGTCGGGATGCAGCGGATCGGGCCGTTGCGATGCTGCGGCTGGTCGGGATGCCGTCGCCGGAAAAGCGCGTTGATGATTATCCACATCAGATGAGCGGCGGGATGCGTCAGCGCGTGATGATCGCCATGGCGCTCAGTTGCGGGCCTCAATTGATGATAGCGGACGAACCGACGACGGCGCTCGATGTGACGATCCAGGCGCAGATCCTGGAGTTGATTGATACACTGAAAAAGAAGACAGGAACAGCCGTTATTTTCATTACGCACGATCTCGGGGTCATCGCAGAAACAGCTCAACACGTCGGTGTCATGTATGCCGGCAAGCTGGTCGAGTGCTGCCCCGTGGATCTTCTCTTTAAGAAACCGCTGCACCCTTATACGATCGGTCTTCTGGCAGCGCTTCCCGGCGAGGGCGGTGTCGGGGCTGAGCGGAGGAGGCTGAATGTCATCAAGGGAACCGTACCGAATCTCTATGACCTTCCGGTCGGATGCTCCTTCCAGGAGCGCTGCTGTTTTGTTATGGATGTTTGTCGCAGGACGGAACCGGAATACAGAAATGTGGAAGGGGATCACTGGGTACGATGCTGGAAATCATGACGCCGGATACGGATCGGCCGCCGCTTCTCGAAGTAAGGAAGCTGAAAAAGTATTTTGCGGGACGCCGCGCACTTTTTGATGCATCGGCGTTTACGGTCCGTGCGGTTGACGGGGTCGATCTGGAAATCTACCGGGGTGAAACGCTGAGCCTGGTGGGTGAAAGCGGCTGCGGCAAAACGACCCTGGGGCGAATGGTGCTTCGCTTGGAGGTTCCAACGGAGGGGCAGGTGCTCTATGACGGCCGGGATATCGGATCGCTCAGGGGCAGGGACTTGATGGCTCTGCGGCGACAGGTGCAGATGATCTTTCAGGACCCGTATTCCTCGCTCAATCCGAGAAAGAGCGTGGCAAGGATGATCGGCGAGCCCCTGGAGATCCACCGTTTCGGAAATGCCGCCGAACGTTTCTCGCGCGTATTGGATCTGATGGAACAGGTCGGACTGACCCGTGAACAGATGGGGCGTTATCCCCATGAGTTCAGCGGCGGACAACGCCAGCGTATCGGAATCGCGCGAGCTCTGGCGCTCCAGCCCAAACTCATTGTGGCCGATGAGCCGGTGTCGGCGCTGGATGTTTCTGTGCAAGCGCAGATTCTCAACCTTATGATGGATCTTCAGCGCGACTATGATCTGACGTATCTCTTTATCAGTCATGATCTGGGGGTCGTGCGACATGTGAGTGACCGGATCGCAGTCATGTACCTCGGCAAAATCGTCGAGTTGGCGTCCAATCGCGATCTGTTTGAGATGCCGCGGCATCCTTACACGCGGGCGCTTCTGGCGGCGATTCCGTCCGTGTCGCGGACGGGAAGACGCTCAGGAGAAAATTTGTCGGTGGAACGAGGTCTTTCGTCGGAAGGGAATGGGGAAACGGTTACAGGATGCCGGTTCTATCCGAGGTGTTCCGAACGGATGTCGGTTTGTATGCAGGAGACGCCCCAGCTTGAGGATTGCGGCACGAATCACTACGTGTCATGCTTCAGAATGCATGGAGAAGGTTAAGGGGGAAAACGTGAAAAAGCGAGTCGGGTCTGGATCAACTGAAATGCCGTCCGGCAAAAAGGTCAAGGCGCAGGAACCGTGCAGAGTGATCAAAACCGCCATTCTGGATGCCATGCCGATGGCTGTCGTGGTCATACAGGATCGTACAATCCGTTTTGCCAATCAGGCCGTTCTGGAGACTTTCGGGTGGGAGCCAGAAGAACTGATCGGCCAGGAGGCGCGGATCCTGTACCATACGAAGCGCGACTATGAAAAAATCAGCCGGGAAGTTGCTCCTGCTCTGGAGAAGAAGAGGATTGTCAAGGACGAATGCCCATGTCGACGCAAGGACGGCGCCGCCATGCTCTGCCAGGTCAGTTTCTCCTGTCTGAAAGATGCGGCCCCCGATGCCGGACTCATCGTTACCTATGAAGATCTCACGGAACAGAAGGCGCGCGAGGCCGCACTCAAACGTCATTGCGACAAGATGAGGCGCAGCCTGGAGGATACAATTCAGACGATCGCGATGATTATCGAAACGCGCGAGCCATACAAGGCCGGTCATCAGCGTGGTGTCGAGGAATTGAGCCGTGCAATTGCAGAGGAATTGAAGCTCGATCGGGGTAAGATTCTGGGGCTGCACGCAGCAGCGCTCATCCATGACATTGGCAAAATCTATGTCCCTGCGGATTTGCTAAGCAGCCCGGAACGCCTCTCGCCTTTGGAATACGATATCGTCAAGAGGCACCCGCAGGTCAGTTACGACATCCTGAAGCGCATCGACTTTCCCTGGCCTGTGGCGACGATCGTCTATCAGCACCACGAACGGTTCGACGGATCGGGCTACCCGCGTGGACTGAAGGGGGAAGAGATTATGATAGAAGCCCGGATCCTTGCAGTGGCCGATGCCGTTGAATCCATGGCCTCGCAGCGACCGTATCGCAAGACAATCGGGATGAGCAAGGCCATGGCCGAGATTCAAAAGAAACGTGGGACACTCTATGATCCCATCGTGGTGGACGCCTGCCTGGCGATTCTGAAAAAGGGCTTTAAATTCGAGTGACCGTCCCTGGAGTGTACAAATGAACCTCATGACATTGATCATCGCTCTGCTTGTCGGTATGGCTGTAGGCGGATTTGCCGCAACGCTGATCGTCAGGGTCAGGGCGCAGCAGCAGATGAATGCCAAGCTGACGGAGTTGGAAGGCCGCGCGAGATACGCGGAGGGCTCTTCCGACCGGATGACGGCGCAGTTGACGGCTGTCGAAAAGGAACTGGCTGCACTGCGGGAGGAACTGGCGACGGAGAAGAAGCGCGAGGCGGAGATGAGCGCCCGCCTGGAAGAGTCGCACATACGACTGGAGGAACAGAAAAAACTGATCGATCACATGCGCACGGAGATGGTCGATACCTTCCGGGCCCATGCCTCGGCGGCCATTGAGTCCTCCAACCAGACCTTTCTGCAGTTGGCGCAGGAAAACCTGGGCAAGATCATGGAGCAGACCAAGGGCCGACTCGGTGAGCATCACTCGGCGATGGAGGGGATCATCCGACCGCTTCAGGATGTGCTCAAGCGCTATGAAGAGGAACTGAAGACCGTTGAAAAACACCGGACAGAACATTACGGAAGTCTGGCGCAGTCGATCGAATCTCTATCGCGAATGAACGAACAACTGCAGCGCGAAACGAATTCTCTGGTAACGGCCCTGCGCAAGCCGCAGGTCAGCGGCAGTTGGGGACAGATGAGCCTCAGGCGAGCAGCAGAACTGGCGGGCATGGCACCCTACTGCGATTTCTATGAAGAGGTTTCCGTCAATGTGGAGGGTGGACGACTTCGCCCCGATATGATTATCCGGTTGCCAAACGGGCGGACGATCGTGATCGATGCGAAGGCCCCGGTTGATGCCTATCTCAACGCCCTGTCGGCGCTTTCGGAGGATGAAAAGAAAAAAGCAATTGCGGGTTACATCTCGCAGGTCCGCAATCACATGAATGGCCTCGGTCAGAAATCTTACTGGGATCAGTTCGAAACGGCTCCGGAAATGGTGGTCATGTACCTGCCGGGAGAGTCCTTTTTCAGCGCGGCATTGGAACACGATCCAAATCTTATTGAGGATGGAACCCTGAAAAAGGTCATTCTGGCGACGCCGACCACGCTCATTGCGCTCCTGCGCGCCGTGGCCTATGGCTGGCAGCAGGAGCAGGTGGCAAAGGGCGCCCAGGAGATCAACCGGCTGGGGAAGGAGCTCTACGATCGGTTTGCGGTCGTGTTCGAGCACGTCAGCAAGATCGGCGGCGGGCTTAACAAGTCAGTTGAGGCCTACAACGAGAGCATCCGGTCGATCGAATCGCGTCTGATGCCGTCGCTGCGCCGCTTCAAGGAACTCGGGGTCTCCAGTGCGAAGGATGTGGAAAGCGGTCTGGATGAAATCACCCAGACCGCCAAGGTTGCCCGTACGGAAGAGCTGGAATAACGCCTGCTTTGCAGACTGTTTATAAAAAGGCTCAGAGACAAGGCGTGCAAGGATCGAGCAGCGGAGCATACTGTTAGCGTATGTGAGCATGCGAGAGCCGAAGCACAACGCAGTATATGAGCCTTTTTATCAGGCTGCTCAGGCGAAGGAGCGCTTGAACAGCTCCTCGATGGCCTGACGCCCGTTGTCTTCGAGAAAGCGCGTGCCGGTCCCGGTGAAATGGGTATGCGTGATCACCGGCGTCTGATCGGCTGCACAGCGGTCCCAGTCCGTCTGATTCCAGTGGAACCAGGCGTTTTGCTTCTGATCGAAAACGTACAGGGGCTTGTTACAGATCTTTGCGAATTCCGCGCCCCATCCGGTTCCGCCCATCACGGTCTTGTCTTCGAGGATTTCCCCCACGACAAAAATCTGCCGGCCGTTGTTGATCTGATGCCAGATGCTCTGGAAGACCTTTCGGAAGGTCGGGTTGGTAGTGAACCGCCGGTTGAGGAGGCGGGAGACATACTCCAGGCTGACGTCTCCATCTTTCAACTCCTCGCAACTCAACACGCGAAGTCCCCGCTGACGGACGGGGTTGTGCCCCTCAAAGGTGAAGTGGACTTCCTGAATGCCGTATTGTTCTGCCACGGCGCCGAAATGCGCTTCTGCGCCCTTGATGCCGCCGCTGAACAGGATCATCTCTTCTTTTTTCATTTTGTTTACAACCTTTCTTTTAATGATACAAGAGAGGCGCTTGATCCGCGGTGCCGCATGACACCCGGGTCAAACGCCTCAGAGGATTAAAGACTTACTTCTCGTCGCAGATCAACATGGTAGCGGGATCGAGCTGCATCGGGTGCGGGGATGCGTCCGCCGGGATCCCCTTCAGGGGATGGAGGTGAATGTTCGTCCCCTTCGGTTCCAGTTGGAGGATCAAGTCGAACAGATCGTCGACCGGCGAGAACCCTGCCGGCAGGGCGTCTTGCGCCTGCTCTGTGCGAACGGTAAACCAGACACTGACTTTATGCTTTTCCGCCAGTACTTTTAGTTCCATCAGAAAATTGCGGTCCGCATTATTGAAAGAATAACCATCAACGATGATCATATTGGGGTGAAAGATATCCTGCGCGATCAGGTCCATCAACCTTTCTTCGAGTTTTGGAACGGAGAACCCCACCACCTTAAAGGTCATGATAAAACGGTGGGGCAGGGTCTCTTCCAGGGCCGGTTTGATCAGTGAGCCGGGGTAGGCCTTGGTGAGGTCCTCGAACATTTCCTCATACCACAGCCGTACCTTGTCGACCGTATCGCCGAGGCTGATATGGAGGACGTTTTTACTTTGAAGCATGGCGCTCAGGGCCAGCTGAACGACGATGGCCGTTTTACCGACGCCGGCCCCGGCCAGAACCGCACCCAAGGCCCCTTCAGGCAAGCTTTCTTCGTCTCCGTGACCTAAAATCCGGAGCGGGTTGCGAATGAGGAGTTCTTTTTTAAGCATTTGCATTTTCCTGTCTCTTAAGTAAACCACAAGGGTTTTGGGTTTAAAGTAAAGTGGAGCCGGTTGATTCATTCATAAACCGTTCTATTTGCAATGTGCGCCCGCAAAGGGGATGGTTACGCTGCGGTCTTTTTCTTGGCTGCGGCCTTCTCTTCCGCTATCTTCTCGGCGATGGACTGAGGCACGAGACGATAGATCGCGAATTCCATCGTGAACTGCGCCTTGCCCTGCGTCGAGGATCTCAGGATCGTCGAGAATCCGAACATCTCGGCTAGAGGGATTTGCGCCTCGATGACGGACATCGGTCCCTCTTCCTGTGAACCGACGATCATGCCGCGGCGCTGGTTCATCAGGCCCATGACAGCGCCCTGGAATTCGGTCGGGGTTTCCACGACGACCTTCATGATGGGTTCGTGAATGACCGGCTTGGCCTTGAGATAGCCTTCCTTGAAGGCGCCGCGTGCGGCGGCCTGGAACGCGTTGTCCGAGGAGTCCACCGTATGGGAGGAACCGTCGTTGATAACGATCTTGACGCCCGTGACCGGGAACTCCATCTTGGGACCCTTGGCGATGCAGGACTTGAAGCCCTTTTCGCAGGCAGGGATGAACTGGGTCGGGATGTTGCCGCCGACGACCTTGTTTTCAAAGAGGAAATCGCCTTCGGCGTAGGGCTCGATATAACCGGCGATGCGACCGAACTGACCCGAACCGCCCGTCTGCTTCTTATGGGTGTAATTGAACTCTGCCCGCTGAGTAATCGTCTCGCGGTAAGCCACGCGGGGATTGCCTGTGGTGACCTCGGCGCTGTACTCGCGCTTCATGCGCTCGACATAGACTTCCAGGTGAAGCTCGCCCATGCCTTCGATAATGGTTTCATTCGTTTCCGCATCGACATGGGTCCGGAAGGTCGGATCTTCCTTGGTGAAACGGTTGAGCGCCTTGGACATGTTGATCTGGGCCTTGTTGTCCTTGGGAACAATGGCCAGGGAAATGACCGGCTCCGGTACGAACATGGAGGTCATGGTCAGGTTGATATCGGGATCGACAAAGGTATCCCCCGAGGCGCATTCGATGCCGAAGAGGGCGCCGATGTAACCGGCTGGAATCGATTCGATATCTTCCATCTGGTCGGCGTGCATGCGGACCACGCGGCCGACCTTGACCTTCTTGCCGCTACGGGCGTTGACGATGGTCGAACCCTTGGCGAGGTTGCCCTGGTAAACGCGGATATACGTGAGCTGGCCGTAATTGCCGTCTTCGAGCTTGAAGGCCAGCGCGACGATCGGTTTCTCCGAATCGCTTTCGAGCACGACCGGCGCCTCGTTGTTGTCCATGTCGAGGGCGGTGTTTTCGACGTCTCCCGGACAGGGCAGGTACGCGTTGACGGCGTCGAGCAGGGGCTGTACGGCCTTGTTCTTATAGGCGGAGCCCATCAGAACCGGCGTCAGCGAGCGGCTGATCGTGGCGTTGCGAATGGCCGAAATCAGGATTTCGTTGGGGATCGGTTTTTCTTCCAGAATCAATTCCGTGAGTTCGTCGGAGAACATGGAAACCGATTCGATCATCTGTTCCCGCATTTTCGTGGCTTCGTCCAGGAGGTCAGCCGGAATGTCTTCCGTGCGGATGTTTTCGCCATTGGCGCCTTCGAAATAGAGGGCCTTCATGGTGATCAGGTCGATCACGCCCTGAAAATCGTTTTCGAGACCGATGGGGATCTGAAGCGGCACGGCGTTGTGGCCGAGCTTGGTCCGGAGCTGGGATGCCACGCGCATCGGATCGGCGCCGCTGCGGTCGCACTTGTTGACAAAGGCGATGCAGGGCACCTTGTAGCGCTTCATCTGCTGGTCAACCGTGATGGACTGGGACTGAACACCGGCGACAGAGCACAGGACGAGGATGGCGCCATCGAGAACACGCAGGGAACGTTCCACCTCGATCGTGAAATCGACGTGCCCGGGGGTGTCGATGATATTGATCTCGTGGTTTTTCCACTCGCAGAAGGTCGCGGCAGAGGCAATGGTGATACCGCGCTCTCTTTCCAGTTCCATGGAGTCCATGGTGGCGCCGACGCCGTCCTTGCCTTTGACGTCGTGAATGGCGTGAATCCGCTTGGTGTAGAAGAGGATTCGCTCGGTCAGGGTGGTCTTGCCGGAATCGATGTGGGCGCTGATTCCAATGTTCCGCACGTTTTGGATGTTGTTCTTCATGGCATCTTTCCTGTCAATGTCCTTCTCAATGAAATGAACTCGTTAAAAAAAACTCCCCGCCGATGTAGGTGTCTTGCGCGGGGAGCCGGTGTAACGTAAAAATAGTAACCCGTGAAATCTAGCTATAATACTCTATTATTGTTTATAGAGTCAATAAAAAAAATAAAATATTTTCAGAAAGGATCAGGCGGCCCCTTGGACGCATTTTTGGACGGTATGGGCAAACTATTTATTGTCATAGCGGTTTCAATCTGATATTTGTTTCTATCCGTTTTCTTGTATTTATCGGGTTACATTCCGTTTTTCTTGAATCCGGTAGCGAGCGCATTGCTCGCAGCATGCTGCAGGGCAGGCGAGCGAATCATGCTAAATATTTTCCTTGAGAATCGGAGATTCGCCGGAACCGGTTTCGGTGTATCTTCAATATCTATTTGAGGAGGGACGCAGTTGGACACGTTGCAAAAATCGATGGAAAGGGCTGAGATCCTGATGGAGGCTCTACCCTATATCCGGCGATTCTATGATAAGACCATCGTCATCAAGTATGGCGGTCACGCCATGGTGGACGAGGACCTGAAAAGCCAGTTCGCGCGCGATGTGCTCATGATGAAGTATATCGGCCTGCATCCCGTTGTCGTCCATGGCGGCGGACCGCAGATCAGCGGTTACCTGAAAAAGCTGGGAAAGGATTCCACCTTTATTCAGGGGATGCGGGTCACGGACCGGGAAACGATGGATATCGTGGAGATGGTCCTGGTCGGCAAGGTCAATAAGGAGATCGTCGGGCTCATCAATCACCACGGCGGCAAGGCCGTCGGCCTGAGCGGCAAGGATGGCAACCTGATCCTGGCAGAGAAGTACTACCTGAGCAATGAAAAGGCAAAGGACACGCCCCCCGAGATCATCGATATCGGGCTGGTGGGCAAGGTGGCCGCCATTAATGCCGATCTGGTCCGGTCGCTCGTTCGGGACGGTTTTATCCCGGTCATCGCACCGACGGGGGTTGGCGCGGATCACGAGACGTACAACATCAATGCGGATGTCGTTGCGGGAGAGGTGGCCTCAGCGCTGGGTGCCGAAAAGCTGATGCTGCTGACTGACGTGGAAGGGGTCTGGGACGAAGAGAAAAAATTAATCAATACGATGACGCATGAATGTGCGCTTGATCTTATCGAGAAGGGCGTCATCCAAGGGGGGATGTTCCCCAAGGTGAAGTGCTGTCTGAAGGCCTTGCGAAACGGCGTCCACAAAACCCACGTCATCGACGGACGGCTCAAACACGCCATCCTGCTTGAGATTTTTACGGATGAAGGGATCGGAACGGAAATTGTACAATAGGCAGGCTGTTGGGCGGGGTAATGCCCTTTAGATACTTTTTTAGGTGAAACAGTAATGAACACAGACGAATTGATCGCCAGTTCCAAAGAATACATCATGAACACGTACAACCGGATTCCGGTTGTGCTGGTGAAGGGCGAAGGTACGAAGGTCTGGGACAGCGACGGGAAGATGTATCTCGATTTCGTGGCGGGGATTGCCGTGTGCAACCTGGGACACTCGCATCCGCGCGTGGTCGAGGCGATCTGTAAACAGGCCGCCATGCTGACACATGTGTCGAATCTGTACCACATTCAGCCCCAGATCGAGTATGCGCGACTGCTGGTTCAGAATGCTTTTCCAGGGCAGGTCTTTTTCTGCAACAGCGGCGCAGAGGCCAATGAAGGGGCGATCAAGCTGGCGCGAAAATATTCCTGCGAAAAACATGGGCCGGGCCGCTACGAGATCATCTCTATGGAGAACTCCTTCCATGGCCGGACGATGGCGACGATTACGGCGACCGGCCAGAAGAAATTCCAGGTCGGCTTCGAGCCGCTGCTCGATGGTTTCCGATATGCGCCCTTCAACGATGTCGCTGCGCTGGAAAAGGCGATCACCGAAAAGACCTGCGCCATCTTACTGGAACCGATCCAGGGGGAGGGGGGCATCAAGATCCCCGATCCGGATTATCTCGCCCAGGTCCGCAAGCTCTGCAACGAACGGGGGCTCCTCATGATCCTCGACGAGGTTCAGGTCGGCATGGGCAGAACGGGAACGCTCTTTGCCTATCAGGACTCCGGTATTGAGCCGGATATCATGACCCTGGCCAAGGCAATCGGCAACGGCTATCCGATCGGGGCCATGCTGGCGAAAAAGGAGGTTGCGTCGGTCTTTGTTCCGGGGAACCATGCGGCGACGTTCGGCGGCAATCCGTTAGGGATGGCGGCGGCGCTGGCGACACTCAAGACGATGCTCGATGAGCGCGTGGTTGAGCATTGCGCCGGGATGGGGCGCTATTTCATGGCGGCGCTTGAGCACCTCAAACAGAAGCATGCCGTCATCCGGGAGGTCCGGGGCAAGGGGCTGATCGTCGGCATCGAACTGACTGTCGAGGGCGCCGGGATCGTCAGCCGCTGTCGGGAGTTGGGCGCGCTCATCAACTGCACGGCCGGCAATGTCCTGCGTTTTGTGCCGCCGCTGACGGTGACGGCCGAGGAAATCGATCAGGTCGTTGGGATTCTGGATGCTGCTCTGGGAGAAGTGAAATGAAAGAGGACCTGCTTACCTTTGGCGATATGGACGGCAACGACGACTTCTCGATGCTGTTTGACAAGGCGCGCGATTTGAAAGACAAGCAGAAGAAGGGAATCGTCTATCATCCCTTGCAGGGCAAAACGCTCGGCATGATCTTTTACAAATCGTCGACACGGACACGCCTGTCCTTCGAGATCGGGATGTATCAGTTGGGCGGGATCGCCATTTTCTTGAGCAGCCGCGATATCCAGATCGGCCGGGGCGAGACGATCGAAGATACGGCACGGATCATGTCGCGCTATCTCGACGGGATCATGATCCGGACCTTTTCGCAGCAAGAGGCGGAGAACCTTGCACGGTATGCGAGCATTCCGGTTATCAACGGTCTCACCGATCTGTACCATCCCTGTCAGATCCTGAGCGACCTCTTTACCATTATCGAAAAGAAGGGAGACTATCGGGGACTGACGGTGGCTTATGTCGGCGATGGCAACAATATCGCCAACAGCTGGATCGACGCAGCCGTTCGACTTCCGTTCAAATTGAGACTTGCCTGCCCGGAAGGATACGATCCGGATGCGGCGATTCTGGCGCGCGGCCGAAGCATTGCGCCGGAAGGCGTTTCGCTCTATCGCGATCCCGCCGAGGCGGCGGACGGCGCTGACATTCTCTATACGGATGTCTGGACGAGCATGGGCCAGGAGGCCGAGCAGGAGGCGCGAATCAAGGCCTTCAAGAATTATCAGATCAACGAGGCCCTGCTGAAGCGGGCCAGGCAGGATGCGCTTGTGTTGCACTGCCTGCCGGCGCACCGGGGCGAGGAAATAACGGCCGAGGTCATTGACGGGCCGCAGTCCGTTGTGGTCGATCAGGCGGAAAACCGCCTGCACGTTCAAAAGGCGATCATGGAGATCTTGATGGGAGGACAAACACGACGATGAAGCAGGAATTCAAAAAGGTGGTGCTCGCGTATTCGGGCGGACTGGATACGTCTATTATTGTCAAGTGGTTGATCGAGACATACGGCTGCGAGGTCGTCGCGATGGCGGCGGACGTCGGCCAGAAAGAGGAACTCGACGGCCTGGAAAAGAAGGCGCTGAATACGGGAGCCAGCAAGCTCTACATCGAGGACCTGAAGGAAGAGTTCGTGCGCGACTACGTCTTTGCCTGCCTGAAGGCCAATGCGATTTACGAGGGCACTTACTACCTGGGCACCTCGATCGCGCGGCCGATCATCGCCAAGCGGCAGATCGAGATCGCAGAGAAGGAAAACGCAGACGCCGTCTGTCATGGCGCGACCGGGAAGGGCAACGATCAGGTCCGCTTCGAGCTGACCTATTTTGCATTGAAGCCCGACATCAAGATCATTGCGACATGGCGCGATCCCAACTGGCAGTTCGATTCCCGTCCCAAGATGATCGACTATGCCGAAAAACACGGCATTCCGCTGCCGCTCACAAAGGCCAAGCCATACAGCAGCGATCGGAACCTCCTGCATATCTCGCATGAGGGCGGCATTCTCGAAGATCCGTGGGCGGAACCGCCGGAGGATATCTTCGTACTGACGGTCTCTCCCGAGAATGCGCCGGACAAGCCGACGTATCTGGAGATCGATTTCGAGAAGGGCGTTCCCGTGGCCGTGGATGGCGCGCGCATGAGCCCGGCGACCCTGCTCGATCATGTGAATATCGTCGCCGGCGCCAACGGCATCGGGCGCGTCGACATGGTGGAAAACCGCTTCGTGGGGATGAAGTCCCGCGGGGTTTACGAGACCCCCGGCGGAACCGTGCTCTGGACGGCGCATCGCGCGCTCGAGTCCATCACGATGGACCGCGAGGTCATGATGCTTCGGGATTCGCTCATTCCGAAATTCGCCCAGCTCGTCTACAACGGGTTCTGGTTCTCGCCGGAGATGAAGGTCATGCAGAGCCTGATCGACGCGAGCCAGGAGAGTGTCACCGGGACGGCCCGCGTGAAGCTTTACAAGGGCAACTGCATCGTCGTGGGGCGCAAGGCGCCGAAGTCGCTCTACAGCGAAAAGCTGGCGTCCTTCGATGAAAGCGGAACCTACAACCAGATGGACGCCACCGGCTTCATCCGCCTGAATGCTCTGAGACTGCGGATGCAGGCGCTGGTGAATAAGAAATAGTGACGAGTGACAAGTAACGAGTGACAGACGGGAATAACAGAAGTTAAGAAGCTGGGACGTTGAGAGGTTGAGCAAGAACCTCTCGATCCCGTAAAAGGTTTCATTCCCTGTCACCCCCGCGCAGGCGGGGATCCAGGTCTTTTTGGAACGGAACCCGATATAATATTTATTCCTGTCATTGCGAGCGAGGCGAAGCAATCTCGTTCATAGAACCGAAAAGATTGCTTCGTCACTGCGTTTCTCCCCGTTACGGCATCGGGACAGGCGCAATGACACGTAATTGCAAACAGCGAATGGTGATGACAACAAAAAAGACAAAAACAACGAAAAGCGAGCAGGCTGCCGCCAAGCCCTGGGGCGGGCGGTTCAGCGAGCCCACGGACAAGTCTGTCGAGGTCTTCACGGCCTCGATCCCCTTCGATCAGCGCCTCTACGCCCACGACATTGCGGGGAGCATCGCGCACTGCCAGATGCTGGTCAAGCAGGGGATCCTGACGGCGGCAGAAGGTAAGAAGATCGTTGCCGGGCTGGAGGGCATTCGAAAGGACATCGAACGAGGCGACTTCGTCTTTTCGATCGAGCACGAAGACATCCACATGGCCGTCGAGCGGGCGCTGACGGAGCGGATCGGCGAGGCAGGCGCGCGGCTTCACACGGGTCGCAGCCGCAACGATCAGGTGGCCCTTGATGTCCGGATGTACGTGCGCGACGAGTCGCAGCGGATTCTGGCGCTTGTCGCGCAGTTGAAGGCGACGCTTCTCAGGATCGCCAAGGAGGAGATCGATACGATCCTTCCGGGATATACGCATCTCCAGAAAGCCCAGCCGGTGCGGCTGGCCCATTATCTGCTGGCCTATCGGGATATGCTGGATCGCGACGAGGCGCGGATTCGGGACGGTCTCAAGCGCGTGAACGTCATGCCGCTGGGCGCGGCGGCGCTGGCGGGGACGAGCCTCCCGCTCGACCGGGCGTATACGGCGGAGCTTCTCGGATTCCCGAAGGTCACAACCAACAGCATGGACACGGTGTCGGATCGGGATTTCGTCGCCGAAATGATCTTCGATTGCAGTCTCATCATGATGCACCTGAGCCGGTTTTGCGAGGATATCATCCTCTGGGCCAGTGACGAGTTCGGATTCATCGAGATCTCGGACGCCTATACCACCGGCAGCAGCATCATGCCGCAGAAGAAAAATCCGGACGTTGCGGAACTCATCCGCGGAAAGACCGGCCGGGTTTATGGCGATCTTATGGCGATCCTGACGATTCTCAAGGGGCTTCCCATGAGCTATAACCGGGACTTGCAGGAGGACAAGGAACCGCTTTTCGATGCGATCGACACGGTGAAAGGGTCCCTTGCGATCCTTAACGGCATGCTCGGACACATCCGTTTCAATCGCGACCGCATGCGCCGTGAGGCCGCCAAGGGATTTTCCACAGCGACCGATGTGGCGGAGTATCTCGTCCAAAAAGGCGTGCCTTTCCGCAAGGCGCACGAGGTGGTCGGTCGGATCGTGGCCGACTGCATTCGCGATGGAAAGGACCTGACGGATCTCGATCTTGTGGACTTCCGGAAATATGCCGAGGCATTTCAGGCGGATATTATCGGAAAACTCGATGTGGCGCAGTCTGTCGATTCACGAACGGTCGAGGGGGCAACGGGCGCAAAGGCCCTTCGTAAGAGGATAAAAGAGATTGAGAAATTGGAAAAGTAGAAGTATAACAGCCATCTTTTTCGGTTGCTGCGCGTTGGCGGCAGCGGTTTTTCTTATCGGCTGCGGCCTCAAGGGAAACCCCACGCCTCTCGTCGATGCGCTTCCCCCCGGTGTCAAGGATCTGGAGGTCGGCCGGTCTAGCGATGGAAATCGAATTGTTTGGACCCTTCCGGGAGGCGGGACCGGTGTCGAACGGGTAAAAATATTCCGGAGCGCGCTCGATGTTCAAAACGGTAGCTGTCCCGGCTGTCCCGCCGCGTTCAATCTGATCTCGGAGCCTTTGGTTCAGGAATTGAGAAAAGACCTCGGCAGCGGGCGGGTATCGTTCCGCGATCCGTGGATCAAACCGGGATTCCATTACACGTACAAGATCATCCTGTGCGACGACACGGGCTATTGCGGATCCGAGTCCAATGCGGTTTCGATCGATTGGAAACCGGCGGACGGAAACAAGGATAAAGCGGGAACCGACGACGTTGCAGCGCCGCTTCCTGAAAAATAGGGTAAAGGCATTATCGTATGAATGATTTTCATTATGTGGATCACAGCCTCTGGTGCGAAGAGGTGTCGGTTGAGGAGATCGCGCGATCTGTCGGGACGCCGTTTTACCTGTACAGTTACCGGACACTGAAAAACCACTATCGGGCGTTTGACGGCGCTTTTTCGGGCATTCCGCATCTGGTGTGCTTTTCTGTGAAGGTCAACTCAAACCTCGCGCTTCTCAAACTCTTTATCAACGAGGGGAGCGGTTTGGACATCGTGTCCGGGGGCGAGTTGTACCGGGCCCTGCAGGCAGGCGCCGATCCAGGAAAGATCGTGTATTCAGGTGTCGGCAAGAAGACCGAAGAGATCGACTATGCAGTTCGGTCCGGTATCCTGATGTTCAACGTGGAGTCGCCGCAGGAACTCGAAACGATCAATCAGTGCGCGGCGCATTTGAACAAAAAGGCGCGGATCGCGATCCGGATCAATCCGGACGTCGATCCCAAGACGCATCCCTATATCTCGACGGGACTCAAAAAGAACAAGTTCGGCTTCGATATGGAAAGCGCACTTGAGGAATACCGCAAGGCCAAAACACTTTCGAATATCGAGGTCATCGGTGTTGACTGTCACATCGGTTCACAGTTGACCGAGTTATCGCCCTTCGTCGATACGGTCAAGAAGGTCAAAGAATTGATCGCGGTGCTTCGATCGGAAGGGTTTGACATCAAATACCTCGATCTGGGCGGCGGTCTCGGCATCACCTATCGGGACGAGTTGCCGCCGCACCCGCGGGACTATGCGAAGGCGATCATCGACAGCGTCGGCGATATCGGCTGTACGCTTCTCTTCGAGCCGGGCCGCGTGATTGTGGGTAACGCGGGCGCACTCGTGACGGGCGTGCTCTACACAAAAAAGAACAACGAGAAGAATTTTATTATCGTCGATGCCGGGATGAACGATCTGATCCGGCCCAGCTTTTACGATGCGCACCATCACATCCAGCCGGTCGCGCTGAAAGGCCGGACGAACCTGGTGGCCGATGTCGTCGGTCCGATCTGTGAGTCAGGCGATTTCCTGGCCAAGGATCGGGAGGTGCCTCGGGTCGAAAAGGGTGAACTGCTCGCCGTGATGAGCGCCGGGGCCTATGGCTTTTCGATGTCCTCGAATTACAATTCCCGGCTCCGGGCAGCTGAGATTCTGGTGCGCGACGACCGGTACTATGTGATCCGCAAGCGGGAGTCATACAAGGAACTCGTCGCGAACGAGACGATCCCTGAGTTTATGAAGTGACAACACACAGGTGAACAACGTGATTAATTTTTTCAAGATGAGCGGGAGCGGCAACGACTTCATCCTGATCGATAACCGGGACGGCTCCGCCGGGATTTCCGACTGGAGCGCCTTTGCGAAGCGGGTCTGTGAGCCGAGGATATCGCTCGGCGCCGACGGTCTGATCGTTGTCGTTCCGTCGAGCCAGGCTGATTTCCGTTGGCTCTTCTATAATGCGGACGGCAGCGAGGCAGAGATGTGCGGAAACGGCGGACGCTGCGCCGCGCGGTTTGCCTTTCTGAAGGGGATTGCACAGGGGAAGATGTCCTTCGAGACGCGTGCAGGTATCATCGATGCCGAAGTTTGCGACCGGATTGTGAAACTGAGATTGACCGATCCGTCCGTGCCGGTTGTCGATTATACGTTGCGGGTGGCGGGGAGCGATCTCGTGATGAACAACATCAACACCGGCGTTCCCCACGCGGTGCACTATGTGGAGGATATCGAAGGGGTTGATGTCTTTGCCTACGGCCGGGAGATTCGCCGTCATGCCCACTTTCAGCCTGCGGGTACGAATGCGAATTTTGTGAAGGTGCTCGATCGGGGAACCATCCAGGTCCGGACCTATGAACGAGGGGTTGAGGCGGAAACCCTCGCCTGCGGGACGGGCGCGGTGGCGTCGGCGCTGATTTCCGCCTGGAAGGGACTCGTGGATGCACCGGTGTCGGTCAGGGTCCGCAGCGGCGAGATCCTGAAAATCTACTTTGAGAAGAACAGCCAGGGATTTGAGAAGGTCTACCTGGAAGGCGGCACGACGCTGGTTTGTCAGGGCGTTCTTTGTGAAGAAGGGTACAAATAAGGAGGACAGAAGATATATGTTCAAGGGAGCTATTGTTGCGATTGTAACGCCTTTCCGCAACGGGAAGGTCGATGAAAAGGCGCTGAGAGAGTTAATCGAGTTCCAAATCGCCAACGGAACGGACGGCATCGTTCCCTGCGGTACGACGGGGGAGTCCAGTACGCTGTCCTATAAGGAGCACGACAGGGTCATTGAGATCACGATCGATGCGGTTGCCAAGCGGGTTCCGGTCATTGCGGGAACGGGATCGAACAGCACCGACGAGGCAATCAAATTGACAAAACATGCCTACCAGGCGGGAGCCGACGGGGTGCTCATGGTCAACCCTTACTATAATCGGCCCTCCCAGGAGGGACTCTATCAGCACTTCAAAGCGGTAGCCAAGGCCGTGCCGGTGCCGATCGTGCTCTACAACATTCCCGGCCGGACCGGTGTCAACATGGAACCGCAGACGATTAAGCGACTGGGCGAGATCGAGAACATCGTGGCCGTGAAGGAGGCTTCGGGGTCCATCAAGCAGATGAGCGATGTGCTCCGCATATGCGATGAGGATTTCGATGTTCTTTCAGGAGACGATCTCTTCACGCTGCCCCTGATGGCGATGGGCGGCAGAGGGATTATCTCCGTGGCCTCGAACATCGTGCCGGCGGATATGGCCGCCTTGGTTGACGCGATCAACGCGAAGAACATGAAGAAGGCCCGCGCGCTGCACAACAAGTTGAGCCCCTTGATCGACGCGCTCTTCATCGAGACCAATCCGGTTCCGGTCAAGGCAGCACTCGCCATGATGGGCAAGATCGCTTACGAAGTCCGTCTGCCGCTGGCGAAACTAACGGACGCCAATTATGAGAAACTCAGACAGGCGCTGGTGAATTACGGGCTGATTAAGAAATAAAAGGAGTTCTTTTATGGTACGAACCATTGTTACCGGCGCTGCGGGAAAGATGGGGATGCGGATTGCGACCCTCATTGCGGCCACGGACGGTATTGAAGTGGCAGGGGCGGTCGAGCGTCCGGATCATCCGGCTATCGGCCGGGATCACGGCGAATTGCTCGGTTCGGGCAAATCGGGCGTTTCGATCGTGGGCAATATCGAGGAGTGCATCGACAAGGCGGATGTCGTGATCGATTTTACGGCGCACGAGGCGTCGATGGGGAATCTGGACGTGGTCGTGGCTGCGCAGAAGGCCATCGTCATTGGCTCCACGGGATTTACCGCGGAGGAGCTTGCCAAGGTTCAGACTCTCTCAGGATCGGTTCGATGCGTTCTGGCGCCCAACATGAGCGTGGGGGTCAATGTCCTCTTGAAGGCGCTGGATTATGTCGCCAAAATTCTGGGCGATGATTACGACGTGGAGATTGTCGAAGCCCATCACAATCAGAAAAAGGACGCGCCCAGCGGTACTGCGATGAAGATCGCGGAGGTGCTCGCTTCGGCGCTTGATAGAAATCTGAACGAAGTAGGCGTCTACGAACGGCGCGGCATGATTGGCGCTCGGACGAAGAAGGAAATCGGCATTCAGACGCTTCGGGCGGGCGATATCGTCGGCGAGCATACGGTGATGTTTGCGGGAAACGGCGAACGGTTGGAACTCATTCACCGGGCGCACAGCCGTGATAACTTCGCCAGGGGCGCCATACGTGCAGCCTTGTGGCTTGTCGATCGTCCCAACGGCCTCTACGACATGCAGGATGTTCTGGGGCTGAAAGAGAGTAAATAGTGAATAGTAAATAGTGACGAGTGACAAGTGACAGGCGGGAAAAACAGAAGTTGAGAAGGTGGGAAGTTGAGATGTTGAGCGAAAAACATCTCGATTCCGTAAAGGGTTTTATTCCATGTCATCCCCGCGAAAGCGGGGATCCAGAACACCTTGAAAGACCGGGATTCCCGCCTGCGCGGGAATGACAAAACGCCCATCACGGTTATTGATACGAATAAAGCTAACGCCTAAAAGCTGATAGCTAAAAGCTTAAAAGAAGGAGATTCGGGTTTTGCAGATAGCGGATAGATTGTCGAAGATTCCTCCATATCTGTTTATGGAGTTGAGAAAGAAGATTGCGAAGGCCAAGGCGGACGGTATCGATGTCATCAGTCTGGGCGTAGGGGATCCGGTCGAGCCTACACCGGCCGGCATTATCCGGGAATTGGCGCGCGCTGCGAAGGATCCGGAGAATCACCGGTATCCGACCGACGAAGAAAAGGGCATGTTGGCCTTCCGTCAGGAGGTGGCACGCTGGTACAAGGAACGCTACAATGTCACGGTCGATCCGGCGACGGAAGTGCTCGGCCTGATCGGTTCCAAGGAAGGCTGTCATCACTTTGTGCTGGCCTGCATCAATCCCGGGGATGTCGTCCTCATGACCGATCCGGGCTATCCGGCCTATCGCGCCAGCATCCTGATGGCCGGCGGCGAGCCTTACTCTGTACCGATCCGGAAGGAAAACGGTTTCCTGCCTGACTTTGACGAGATTCCCGAAGAGATCGTCAAGCGCGCCCGCGGAATGTTCCTGAACTACCCGAACAATCCGACAGGGGCCTGTGCGACGCCGGCGTTTTTCGAGAAGCTTGTTGCATTTGCTCGAAAGAACAATATCGCCGTCTGCTACGACAACCCATACAGCGAAGTGGTTTTTGACGATCAGCCGCGGCTGAGCTTCATGGCCACCGAAGGGGCGAAAGAGGTCGGCGTGGAACTCAACTCTCTGTCAAAGCCTTACAACATGACGGGCTGGCGCATCGGCATGGCCGTCGGCAATCCCGAGATCATTGCCGCTATCAGCAAGGTAAAGGAAAACACTGATTCCGGCATCTTTAATGCGGTGCAGTACGCGGGCATCCAGGCCCTGCAGCAGGAAACGCGCAACATCGAAAAGATGATGAAGATCTACAAGCGCCGCCGAACACTGGTTCTGAAGACGCTGCGCAAGATCGGGATACGGTTCAAGCCGCCGAAAGGGACGTTCTACCTCTGGGTGCCGACACCCAAGGGCATGAGCTCGATCGAGTTTACCAACCAGCTTTTCGAAAAGACGGCGGTGGTGGTCGCATCGGGTACGGCCTACGGCCAATACGGTGAAGGCTATATCCGGATTTCTCTTACCGTGCCTGATGCGAGACTGAAAGAGGCGATGGCGCGAATTGAGAAGGCCTTTGCGTGAGGGCATTGTATTTATCGGCGTAGGGTCCAACCTGGATGATCCGCTTGAACAGTGCCGGCGAGCGATTCGATGTATTGGAGAGACTGAAGACATCCGTGTGCTGAGGTGTTCGTCCTTCTATCGCACGGAGCCGCACGGTCTTCAAGAGCAACCCTGGTTTGTCAATGCTGTCGTGGAGGTTCGGACGGCCTTGCCGCCCCGGGCCTTGTTGGATCGCCTTAAGGGGATCGAAAAAACAATGGGGCGGTTGCCGGGCGAAAAATGGGGGCCGCGCGTGATCGATCTCGATCTCCTTCTGTACGATCAGCGGGTGATCGACGAGGAAGGGCTGACGGTGCCGCATCCGGAGATGCACAAACGGCGTTTCGTGTTGGCGCCGCTTCATGAGCTTGCGCCTTACACGATTCATCCGGCCTTCGGCATATCGGTACAGGGCCTGCTGGAGCGATTGGAGGATACGGGTTCCGTGGAAATGATCTCGGACCCAGCGGAGTGACGATGGGCTTGATACGACTGATTCTCGCGGTTATCCTCTTTTATGTTCTGTATCGCCTCATTAAGGGATTGGTTCTTTTTCTGTTTCCAAAAGAACGGGTCGAAAAGGACAGGCCGCGGCAAGCGGATGGGCCGGTAGAGCGGATTGGCGAGGAACTGGTGGAGGACGCCTGGTGTCACACCTATGTTCCGATTACGACGGCCCTCACGCTGCGGGAGAATGGCCGGACGCTTTTTTTCTGCAGCAAGGAATGTATGAAACACTATAAGAACGATCGTGGAGGACAGGAATGAAATTTTTTATCGACACGGCCAATATCGATGAAATCAAAGAAGGACTGGCGCTGGGCATGGTGGATGGTGTGACGACCAATCCCAGTCTCGTCGCCAAGGAAAACAGGGCGTTCGATGTGGTGGTGCGCGATATTCTCCGCATCGTCGAAGGCCCCGTCAGCCTGGAAGTGATCGGTCTCGATGCGGATCGCATGATCGCGGAAGGCAAGGAGCTGGCTGCACTGGGGAAAAATGTCGTCGTCAAGATCCCCATGACGACTGAAGGTCTCAAGGCCACGAAGGCCCTGTCGTCGGCGGGTATCAAGGTCAATCAGACCTTGATTTTCTCTCCGGTCCAGGCCCTGTTGGCGGCGAAGGCGGGGGCGGCTTACGTAAGTCCCTTTGTGGGACGCCTCGATGACATTTCCCATATCGGCATGGACCTCATCGAGCAGATCGTTACAATCATTGACAACTACGATTTCCAGACCGAGATCATCGTGGCCAGCGTGAGACATCCTACCCATGTACTGGAAGCGGCAATGATGGGCGCGGATATTGCTACGATTCCCTTTAAGGTGATTGCTCAGTTGGCGAAGCATCCGCTCACTGATGCGGGTATCGCGAGCTTTCTGGCGGACTGGGAGAAGGTGCCGAAGAAATAGGTGAGTCGTGCTGCAACGCGTTAAGGATAAGCTGCTCAGGGCGCCGTCCGTCGAGGACGGCAGTGATATCGTCAATCTGCCGAATTTGATCACGGCACTCCGGATTACGGTCGTTCCGTTCCTGTTTCTATTGCTGCTGGAACCAGGCCGAACGTTGAGCCTGGTGATCGCAATTCTCTTTGTCGTGGCGGCCGTAACGGATCTGCTGGACGGCTATCTCGCCAGGAAATACCAACTCGTCACCCAGGTCGGAAAAATCATCGACCCCATCGCCGACAAGCTGATCGTCAGCACGGCCATGATCCTGATGATTCCGCTCGGCCGGGTGCCGGCTTGGGTCGCAGTGATCGTGATTATGCGGGATATCGTTATTGATGCAGTCCGCCATGTCTCGTCGGCGGGTGGCGTCGTGATTTCAGCGAGTCGATTGGGGAAACAGAAAACGCTCTCTCAAGTCATTGCGATTACGGCGCTTCTGATTCACTATCCGTTTCTCGGCGTGGACGCCCATCAGGTCGGACTCTGGACACTGTATCTGTCACTGGTTTTGACGTTGTGGTCCGGGCTGGATTATATGATCCATTTTATCTCCTGGTTCCTGAAAAATAGAAAGCATATCAAGACGCTATAGGTCATGCATATTCTTTGTTTTTAGAGCGCTTTTTCTATTGACAATCCAGCGCGTTTAGCATAATTAGAGCACCTGTTGAGCGGGCGTAACTCAGCGGTAGAGTGCCACCTTGCCAAGGTGGACGTCGACGGTTCGAATCCGTTCGCCCGCTCCATTTTTTTTGGCGGCATAGCCAAGTGGTAAGGCAGCGGTCTGCAAAACCGTTATTCTCCGGTTCAAATCCGGATGCCGCCTCCAGTGAATTCAAGGGGGTAGCTCTCATAGAGCTACCCCTTTTTCTTTTTCTGCTACCATTTTTTGCATCGGGTCATGACTGGAACGGCACGCAAAAAATTGTGTTAACCTGGCATCATAACAATACAAAACAACTACGCAAAACGTTAAAAAATTTCAGAGGCCAAATGCCGCGAATTATTGGGGCTTTTTTTGCTGAATTTAGAAGCCGCTCCAATTTCAAAATGGACAGATCTGCACTGCAACACGGTGAACCGTTTTCTCAAGGCAATTCGTGTGCTTCTGGCAGAATTTTGCGAATAACAATCTCCGTTTTCCGGAGAGGTCGAAGTCGGCGAATCGTTCTTTGGCGCACGCCGCGTTAAGGGAAAACGAAGACGCGGTGCATACGGTAAAACGATCGTCTTCGGCATGTTCAAATGTAACGGCAAAGTCTATACAGAAATCGTCCCGGATTGTTCCAAAGCCACGCTACAAGCCATAATTCCCGGGAAAGATACAAAACCCAGAGAGTGTCGTTTACGCGGAAGGTTGGCGCGGTTATAACGGCCTTGTCGATGTCGGTTACGGCAAGCACCTCAGGGGCGATCATGGGCACAATGAATTCGTTCGAGACAAAGGCCCAAATGGACGGCATCGAAGGCTGCTGGAGGAGCAAGGCCAGGTTGACCAAGTTCAGAGGAATGAGCCAGGCAACCTTTTTCTTGCATCTAAAAGATTGTGGGTTTAGGTTTAATGTATATGATAAAAATCTCTACAAAGTGATGCTCAAAATCGTTAAAAACAACCCCCCTGTTATCGTCATGACCTTTTATTATTTATCTGTATCTGGACTTGTAGAATGAATAGTGAAATCAAAGGCTTAAATTTAGATAAAAAGAAAATCCTGGAAGCCAAAAAGAAGTTTATTGACACAGGGTCGATTCGGAAGGGTATTGTTCGGGATGAAATTCTGGATTCCTGGAAAAGATGCAGATCTTATTCATTAGATCCCGACAGTGATAAAAATATATCAGGTCTGACCGACAATGATAAAAACAAAATCTTATCAAAGAACCGAGCGTTAATAGAGGCAGCCCGCCCATTTTTAGAAAACCTTTGCAAGGTGATTTCAAAGAACTTTTATGAATTAGTTGGAAGCCTGGGATTGGTGGTTTATTTAACAGATAAAGATTGTGTCATTATTTACGCCAATGGAGATGGGCGCTTGTGGGAGCATAGTAGAACACGGATTCTTACCCCTGGAGCCAATCTACAAGAAAAAACAATGGGTACTAATCCAGTAGCAATGGCTGTTGCCTTGGACATGCCGTACCAAATGATAGCAGAGGAGCACTATATTAAACTACCCTATCCAGCGTCATGCGCAGCAGCACCGATTCATGATGAAGACGGGGAAATAATAGGGGCCCTGGATGTTAACATCAGTTATGAGATAGCCCAAAAGCATCCTTATGCGATGGCTATGATACTTTCAGGGGCTAGGGTTATAGAAAGTCAATTGCGATTGCAAAAAGAATTTGAGAAATCATTTATTGCAAATCAGTATTTCAATGCTGCTATTGAGAGCATAGGCGTTGGTTTTGTGATTCTAAATACCAATAATATTGTTACCCATGTCAACCCCCTTGTCGTAAAAATATTGGGTATGAGCTCAGATAATATTATAAATAGAAATATTGAAGATATTATAAAAAATAAAGATATCCTTGATGCAATTCAAAAAAGAAGAAAGCTTATCAACCATGAGGTAATTTTCGAGACAGGGGATCGAGTGCACCGATCACTAGTAAGTTTTCGACACATATTCGATACCTATGGAAAAGTGATGGGTAATGTCATTTTTTTACGGGAATTGGCAGAAGTTCAAAAAATGGTTCAGCAAGTAGTAGGCTTTGAGGCACAGTACACATTTCAAGACATTTTGGGGGAAAGCGAAGAGATACTAAAGGCTATAGAAGTAGCAAAAACTGTAGCGAAAGGATCTGCGAATATTATTATTACTGGTGAGTCTGGCACAGGGAAAGAATTATTTGCTCAGAGTATTCATAATGCAAGTTTCAATGCATCAGGACCTTTCTTGGGTATTAACTGCGCGACGATTCCTAACGATCTGATTGAGAGTGAGCTATTTGGTTACGAGGGGGGCACATTTACTGGAGGGCTCCGTACCGGAAGGTCCGGGAAGTTAGAAATGGCTAATCAAGGGAGCCTTTTCCTTGACGAAATAAATGGAATGCCTCTTAGCATGCAAGTTAAGCTTCTCCGAGTGCTGGAAGAAAAAAAATTCCTTCGCCTTGGAGGCAAATCCTATTTTAAACTGAACTCCAAAATTATTGCGGCAACAAATAAAGATCTTAAGCACGAGATTAAACTAGAGAGGTTTCGTAGCGATCTTTATTACCGGCTTAGCACTTTTGAAATCTATATCCCACCCTTGCGGGAACGTAAAGGAGACATAAAATTTCTTGCTCAGAAGTTCATGGAAGATATCAGCGTCAGAACTGGAAAGCATGTCGATAAGATTTCTGCCGAAGCGATGAGATATCTTGAAAATTATCAATGGCCTGGAAATGTAAGGGAGTTGAAAAACTGGGTTGAACGAGCCATGCTTCTTGCCAGGAAATCCTCTTTGACTTTGGATGATTTTTCCCAGGACATGTCTCGTGGTAATAAAAAAAATAATTTGCCTCTCAAAAGTGAAATAGAGCAAGATCCCCTCTGTCTTGACCAGATGGAGATGAATACAATTAAGGCCGCATTGGAGGAGTGCGGTGGCAACATATCTAAGGCTTGCAAACGGCTGGGGATTGGCCGTGCTTCCCTTTACCGCAAACTTCGTAAATACAACTTCTCTTTTGCAAAAATACTTTCCCATGGAGACAGTTGATTCACCATGAAACGAGTGTATCATTTCGATACGTTCGGATCTTGAATTTTTTATCTTATTTTTTTTAAGTAATCTGCCCTCCGCCTATTCACTAAAAGATAAAAGTCTGCGTTTTTATTGATATTATCCTGTTTATTTATCTTTTGTATATCTTTATAACCTTCCCATCCATTTGCTTCCGCTCTGATTGGCAAGCATAATGCATATTCCTTTCATTGAAAAATCCTGTTCAAATTTAAAGGCCGGGTTTCTCATAGAGATGCGAAGAGCTTATACACTTTTAAGTGTGTCAGCTCCCATCTGGTTATCACCTTAAAAAGGAAAAAATGGGTCTAAATATATTTCATTCAAATATCCTTGGGTGCTGATTTTGGAGAAAAGTTCCTAACTATCTAATTCATTAAGGAGGATCGAACTGCCCTCCTCAGAGGATTTCAGAGGGCCCCTTTTCTAGCAGGAGGCAGAGCCATTCTACCGAATGATGGTGATATTAATTTAGGAGGTTATAGAAAATGGGAAAAATGAAACTCGTTGATCTGAGTCATCCGTTTGGCGATAAATGCCCGCTTTGGCCATACTTTGAAGATGTCAAGATAGAAAGAATGCATTACCACGCAAAATCGGGTGTGCTTTCTCAAAAAGTCACAACGGTCATGCATTGTACCACCCATGCCGATTCGCCCGCGCATGTTATCGAAGGCCTTCCTTATACCCATGAAATTCCCCTTGATTGCTATTATGGAACCGGTGTTGTTATTGATATTCCTAAAAAGAAATGGGAATTGATCACTGCTGAAGATCTTGAAAAAGCCACTCCGAAAATTGAAAAGGGTGACATTGTCATCGTACACACGGGATGGAACAAGTACTGGGGAGACAGCACTAAATACTTCTGCGAATCTCCAGGACTTGGAAAATCTGCTGGGGAATGGTTTGTGGAAAAAGGTGTGAAGGCCGTCGGTGTTGATCAGCAGGCATTGGATCACCCACTCCACACTGCCATCGGACCTCACGGTTCCGGTCCCTTGCGTCCCGATTTGGTGGCCCAGTATGAAAAGGAAACGGGAAGAAAGGTTATTGATGATTTTCCTGAATGGGAGCCTTGCCATAACCTGATTCTAAGCAATGGCATTCTGGGTTGGGAAAATGTCGGTGGCGACATCGCAAAAGTTGTTGGCAAAAGAGTGAAAATCATGGGTTTCCCAATAAGATGGTACCTGGGGGATGGATCTATCGTTCGCTTGGTGGCTGAAATAGACGAGGATGAGATGAACAAAGTGCCGGATCGTGTGTACAAATATGGCACCACGTAATGCACTTTGGGGTTACTTATTCAGCGGGAAACACCCTTTGGCTGTGGATTCCGCGGTATTTGGCAACCGCCAAACAGGACACTGCGAAAAAGAAGGAGTGACTCATGAAAAAAGTCGAAATTAAAAATGTAGCAACATATCAGGCGCCGGGCCACTTCAATATGACGGCGATGAGGTTGCAGGGGAAAGAAGAAACAGGGATTAATAAATTCTGGGTTGGTCTCTCACATTTTCTTCCAGGTGGCGGAGCCGAGTGGGGGTATGAGGATAATCCGCTTGAAAAGGTCTACTTCGTATTAGATGGAGAAATAACGGTCAAAAGCAAGACAGAAGAATTTACATTAAGAAAGAATGATTCAATTTTCATTGGTCCCAATGAGGGAAGAGAGATCATAAATAAGACGAACTTTCCTGCCAGCATGCTTGTAATCATCAACTATCCTTGAAAAGAGGTCTGTCATGAAAAAAGAAGATGTGACCAACTTGTTTGATATAAGCGGAAAAGTGGCGCTTGTTACCGGTGCAACTGGCGGTTTTGGCGTTGTTGCTGCCAAGGCTCTTGCTGCGGCTGGTGCCAAAGTTATGCTTTCGGGCCGTGCCATTGATAAGCTGGAAAGTTATAAGAAGGAAATTATTTCCGATGGCGGTATTGCCGACTATTGTGCAGGTGATGCCGTGAACTGCATGGATGTAATAAGGGTTGTGAATACAACAGTGGATACCTTCGGTGGTATTGATATCTATCTTAGCGCCAGCGGAATTAGCAAACCGGCTCCGATTGTGGACCAGCCTGTTGAAGAATGGCAGTTGGTCATGAACACCAACATTAATGGTACCTACCTTTTTTGCAAGGAAGTAGGAAAAGTCATGATTCAACAGGGACGAGGCGGCAAGGTAATCCTTCTTGGTTCTGCCCGTGGGCATTTGGGGATGGCAAATTATTCTGCATATAGCCCGTCAAAGGGCGCCATCCATCTCCTGGCCAAATCGCTCGGTTGTGAATGGGGAAAGTACAAAATTAACGTCAACGCTATCGCTCCAACTGTATTCAGAACGGCTCTGACGCAGTGGATGTTCGACGATAGTGCCTTTTATACGAATTTTCTCCGTCGCATCCCTATTGGCAGGCTTGGAGAACCGGAAGATTTTATCGGCAGTGTTATTTTTCTATCATCAAAAGCATCCGATTTCATGACCGGCGCCATTGTGGATGTCGATGGCGGTTACTGCGCAGGTTAAAGAGGGAAGACAATATGTCAAAGGAGCGTGTTGCCATAATCGGTGCGGGGATGATGGGGCACGGGTTGGCTCAGATATTCGCAGCCCGTGGGCATGAAGTAACTCTCAGTGATGTGAGCGATGAACTTCTTACAAGAGCCATAGCGAATATTAGGGCGAATATTACATTGCTTTACGAAAAGAAGATCATGACCAGAGAAGAGATCGCCCCCGCTGTCGCTCGGATTCGAACGACAACATCGCTGCAAGCGGCTGTCCGTAATGCTCAATTCGTCATTGAAGCCGTATCAGAAAATCTGGAGCTGAAACAGAGACTCTTTCAAGAGATAGATGCCTATTGTCCCCGGGAAACAATTCTTGCCAGCAACACATCCGTTATCAGTATAACGAAGATAGCAGAAAAAACAAAATATAAGGAGCGGGTTGTTGGGACGCATTTCTGGTTCCCGCCTTATATGATCCCGCTGGTGGAGGTAGTAAAGGGGCATGATACTTCCGATGAAACCATGAACTTTAGTTACGAGTTTATGAAAAGGGCTGGAAAGCATCCCATCAAATGCTTGAAGGATGTACCTGGTTTTGTGGCAAACCGTCTTCAGCATGCCCTTTGGCGGGAGGCTATTTACATTGTGGATCATGGCATCGCAGATGCTGAAACTGTGGATGAAGCGATTAAGCATAGTTTTGGTATCAGGCTCCCTGTATTAGGACCTATTGAAAATGCCGATATGGTAGGTCTCGATCTCGTCTTACAGATCCATAATTACATTTTGAATAATCTTGAATGTTCGCCGAATCCATCACCGATCTTGCAAAAGAAGGTGGCAAAAGGGGAATTGGGTTTCAAGACCAGCAAAGGGTTTCAAGACTGGAGCCCCGAAAGGATTGATGAATGCAAGAAACGGCTGTTCGATCATTTGATTCAATGGAACAGAGAACATGGAGAGGCAGGGTAAACATTCAATGGAGAAACTGATCATGACCGCTGCACTGATGGGTAATGTAACACTGCCTGTGCTAACACCATACATGCTCATTACGCCTAAACAGATAAATGACGACGCAGTATGTGCTGCAGAAGCGGGAGCAGCCTCATGGACCCTGAGACTGCAAACCAACGACCGATCCCGAGGTATATCGGAAAATTGCAGGAGGCATCAGGACGAGGAGCAATATCATCGTTGGTGTTAACACGAGGTGTCGCCGGTATGGCGGCAGAGCAGAGAGTGCACGTCTATTAACATTCTTATTCTACGCCCACTCGAGAATAGGAAAGGGGATTAATAGTGATGAGGGATACAATGCATGAAACGGCTATCGGGGCAGAGCAGAGCACGTTAGTGGAGGACAAAGAATTATGGGGTCGCCTAAAAGAGAAGCTCAAGAGCACTGGTGCCGGTTTCTTCACAATGGAGTCAGGATTAGAAATATTGCTGCTGAAGAGAATATTCACGAAAGATGAGGCGCGAGTGTATATTGCCCTCGAGAATAAAATGGAGCTTCTCGATGACATTGCAATGCGTCTAAATCTTTCCGTGGAAGAATTGCAGCCACTTCTTGACGGAATGTGCAGAAAGATGATGCTCATCAGTACTAAGACAAATCCGGTATTTTACCGTCCTATGTTATTTGTGCCAGGCATTGCAGAATTTTCATTTCTGCGTGCAAATCAGGAAAATGACAGGGAAACAACAGCGCTTCATTATAAATACTGGAATACGACCGAGAAACGATTGACATCACCTTTTTTGCGATCCGTACCTGTAGGGCAGGCAATCGAAAAGAACGCATTGGTAGCTCCTTATGACGATGTCATGGCAATTATTAACAGGGCTGAGAAAATAGCTGTTATGCCCTGCGCGTGTGATGTCCTTCACAGGGCAAATGGGAGAAACACCGAAGGACCCATCGAGCGTTGTCTTGCTGTCGGGGTGGCAGCCGAGATGGTTACAGAGAATGGCTATGCAAGGTATATCTCCCATCAAGAGGCTGTCATAATTCTAGACGCCTGTGAAGAGGCAGGCTTTATCCCTCAATTGGAGAATCTTAATGAACCGACTCACATCTGCCACTGTGGTAAAAATTGTTTTGAAATATTACAGAAGAAGCTGCTGGAAAAACCGGCAGAGACATGCGGTTCTAATTACTATATAGAGGTTGATATAGGAGCATGTACGGCCTGTGGACTGTGTATTGACCGCTGTGTTTTACAAGCGATTGCAGTAACTCCGCAAGGTAAGCCAAAAGTGGATTTGGAAAGATGTTTGGGTTGCGGACTGTGCGTCACAAAGTGCCAAACCGGAGCACTCCGTATAAAAGAGAAAGATAAGCAAAACCGCTATACACCGACAGAAACGCATTGGTCGGCGATCTCGCCGACAGACATCATGCATGAGCTTGAACAATACAAGGATATCATCAAGGCAATATAATGGATCTCTAAATGTATGCTTCTATTATGCGAGAGAATTGAAGATGATAAATGATATACCTCATGTGGTGCGCCTGTATGTTAGATGTACTTTAAGTGATATTTTATAGAATAGGAGATTGCGGCAAGTAACTTTTATAAAGAGGGGAAGAGGGGCAAAAAAGGTGTTTAACTATCAAGAGAGGAGGGGTTGCATGAAAAGGAGACGATTGGGCTTTCATGGTATGCTAGCAGCTATGTTAGCAGTGATGGCAGCGGTGAGTATCTTGCTCTGTGGCAGTATCCAGGCTTTTGTAATACCAACAGGCAACGAGGATATCATCCTGCGTTGGGATAACACGATCAAGTATAATTTTGGATATCGTGTAAAAGCACCAACCGATGATATCATCAACAGCGTCAACTACGACGATGGGGACCGTAATTTTGCTCATGGGATTGTGACAAACCGTCTAGACCTCCTAACTGAATTTGATATGCGTTTCAAAAGGGACTATGGATTTAGACTGAGTGGGGCCTTCTGGTATGACCAGAGGTACCACGATTCACTCGATAACGACAATGTTCTTACCTCTAACCATATGAACGGTGCGGGGAGTCAGACTCTTGGTTTGAGCGGTTACACAGATCGCCTCTATGCCGGTCCAGATGGCGAATTGCTTGACGCCTTTGTCTTCGCCAAGTTTGATATAGGAAATGTGCCGATCAACTTCAAGGTTGGCAGGTATACAATTTATTGGGGCGAAGCCATGCTCAGTAATCAAGGTATATCTTATAGCCAAGCACCGATTGACGCCGGGAAGGCGAGCGCTGTCCCGGGTTCCGAGCTCAAGGAATTATTCCGGCCCTTGGCCCAAATCTCCGCAACCGCGCAGTTGAGCGACAAGCTCTCTCTTGCAGGGCAATATTTCTTGCAGTGGGAACCTTATCGCCTCAGCGAATCCGGCTCTTACCTGAGTGGAACTGATATGATGGTGCGGGGAGCCGATTCACTTGTACTGGCACCTGGTTTTGCTTTTGCTCACACCCGTGATGGTAATCCGGATGCGAAGAAAAACTGGGGAGTGGCACTACGTTGGAGACCAGAGATCATTCAGGGGACTATCGGCTTCTACTACAGGAGATTTGCTGATATGGTTCCTTCTCAGGTTCATGTTGATTTACTCAATAGCAGTTATTTTATTGCCTTTGCCGATAATATCGATCTTTATGGTGTAAGTTATACACGGCAAGTGCTTGGGATCAGCGTTGGTGCAGATCTCTCATGGCGACATAATATGCCGCTTTCCAGTGAGGCGGTCATGATCATCCCCGGGGTAATGACAGCACCGGCCGACGGTGACACCCTCGGTGCCCGTGGTAATACCTATCATTTTGTTATTAATGCCTTGGGCCTTCAGGGGAAGACACCACTCTGGGATTCGGCAGATTATCTCGTCGAGATGAGCTTGAACGGTTACAGTTCCGTGACTCAGGGTGAAAATTATTTTAAGGGACGCGACGGCTATACAGCACTGGATCGTGCTTCAAAAAACGCCGTTGGTGTGGCGATCAACTTTACACCAAAGTGGTTGCAAGTTTTCCCCGGGATGGATCTTTCAATGCCGATGAGCTGGAGCCAAGGTATTTCAGGAAATTCCGCTGTTATCTCTGGCTGCGATGAAAACGCGGGGTCCTATAGCATCGGACTGTCAATGGATGTATATCAACGCTATACGTTTGCGCTTGCCTATATTGGTTATTTCGGAAAAGAGACCATCGAATCCGGATCAATTAGCTCCTTTAATGACCCTAATGCGTTGATTCAGGACCGCAGCTGGATAAGCTTTACTTTTAAAACTACATTTTGAGAGGAGAAGCGATGATGAAGCGTAAATGTATCAAGATATTGATTGCATTGTTTGTGATGACATATGGCGGGCTTTCGTTCGCGGCAATCAGCTCTGAAGAAGCAGCGCAGCTAGGGAAGACACTGACGCTTATCGGTGCCCAAAAAGCGGGCAATGCAGACGGAACGATCCCCGAATACACTGGGGGGCTCAAAAAACTTCCTGCTGGCTATGATCCAAAAACAGGAAAACTCCCTGATCCTTTTGCCGAAGAGAAGCCCGTTTTGTCGATAAACGCGAAGAATATGGCCCAGTATGAATTCAAGCTGACTGAAGGGACGAAAGCGGTATTGAAGCAGCACCCGGACTTCCGGATTGATGTTTATAAGACACACCGAACAGTCTGGTACCCACAGTGGGTTCTGGACAATACCGTAAAGCTTGCTACGAAGGCACGGACCGCTAATGAGGGGATCTCTTTGAGAGATGCACATGCTGGTTACCCGTTTCCTATCCCGAAGACCGGTATGGAAGTTATGTGGAATCATTTAGTGGGATATAAAGGCATTGGCTATACGGAGGATGTCGATGGTTATTTGGTAGACAGGAGCGGCAGACCCACGGCTACCGGCAAGTCCATTACGGAGTATGATTTTCCATACTGGGACGTAAATTCAAACGAAGATTATGTATATTATTTTATTGTTGAATTTTCCGCTCCTCCCCGCCTTGCCGGACAAATAATGGTGGTTCACGATGCAGTTAACCCGGGCGAGGTGCCGCGTAAGGCCTGGATGTATCTTCCGGGGCAGCGCAGAGTAAAGTTAGCGCCGGAAGTCGCTTTCGATACACCGAATTTGGCCACAGCCGGGGTTGTCCTGTACGATGATACCTATATGTATAACGGATCGATGGAGCGCTATGACTGGAAGCTCCTAGGAAAGAAAGAGATGTATGTTCCATATAATGCTTACAGGGCGGCATTTGGGGGCAAAAAAGAAGATCTTATGCCCAAGTTCCTTAATCCCGGTTCTTTGCGTTTTGAACTCCACCGGGTATGGATTGTGGAAGCAAAATTGAAACCGGGTAAGCGCCATGTCTACCGCACGAGACGTTTCTATGTAGACGAAGATAGCTGGAATATTTTGGCTACTGAAACATACGATGCACAGGGAAACATATTCAAGGTTGGTTTTTCTGCTATGACGCCGTTCTATAATTTGGGCGGCACCTGGAACGACTGTAATATATGGTATGACATGATAGGCGGACTTTATTTCGCCAGTATGTGGCAGCCGGGTATGAATTCTGTGAAAGTAAGCGACAAGCGGCGTTCCAAGACATATTACAGTCCTGAGGCAATGTCGGCGCGGGGTATTCGCTAAGGCTTCGATCATGGTGCCCCTGAAAGTACTTTTCAGCGGGCACCATACTGTTTCAGCGTAGAAAGGTATTGAGAAACATGAAAGGTAAAAATAGATTGATTGCATCAGTAGTATGTATCATCGCTCTGATGTGCTGCCCATCGGTCTTTGGCTATCGAGATGTCATTGATACCCCGGCAATGCAAAGCCCGTTGGCAGCAAAGACACTGCTCAACGGTGCAACCATTGCCGGAAGACGTGTTGTCTTTGTTGGCCATAAGGGCCATATCATCTATTCGGACGATGAAGGGAATAACTGGAAGCAGGCTCGAGTGCCTGTCAGTTGTGACCTTGTCTCGGCATATTTCCCCACACCGCAAAAAGGATGGGCCATAGGACACGAGGGTATCGTACTGCACAGTAGTGATGGCGGTTCCACGTGGGTGAAGCAGTTGGATGGTCATGCAGCCGCTAAGTTAATAGCTGCATACTATGAGAAAAATCCATATAAACTATTACCGGGGGTGGATAGTGCGCGTTTCAAAAAAGAAATCGATCTATTTTTGAAGCAAGGGGCGGACAAGCCCTTCCTTGACGTCTGGTTCGAAAACGAATCGACGGGATTCATTGTCGGAGCTTTCAATTTCATCTTCAAAACGAATGATGGCGGTAAAAGCTGGGAGCCATGGCTTGACCGTACAGAAAACCCTAATTTTCTGCACCTCTATTCGATAAGGCGAATAGGAAAGGACGTCTTTATCGCAGGAGAACAGGGGCTGGTCCTTAAATTTGATAATATGACAGGAATGTTTCGGCGGATGAATGTTCCCTATAATGGTAGCTTTTTCGGAATCATCGGGAATACGCAAACGGTGATTGCCTTTGGCTTGCGCGGTAATGCTTTCAAGAGTATTGACGGCGGCCATAATTGGCAGAAGATAGAGACCGGCGTGAATGTCGGCCTCACTGGAGGAACCATTATGGAAAATGGGCTTATCGTTTTGGTGAGCCAGGGAGGACAGGTGATTGGAAGCAGCGACAATGGGGCAAGCTTCCGTCTTATTATTAATGACCAGAAGTTTCCTGCAACGACAGTGACTTCAATTGGAAAAAATAAGGTGGCTATTGGCGGTTTGTTCGGCGTCAATGTACGGAATATCCGCGTTGGAAAAGAAAATGGAAGGCAGGCGGGAACATGAAGGAGCTAGATGATAGAATAGACGATTATCCGGTAATACGTGATCTAAAGGATTTCGACCGCTCATCTGGGGTTCTGCTCGAACGGATCACATTCAATTATCGGTTGTATATTGTTATTGGGTGCGCCCTCCTGACGATTTTATTGGGTTATATGGCGACCAAGCTCGTTTTAAATGCGAACTTCGAAAGGATGATCCCTCAGAGTCATCCCTATATTCAGAATTACCTGGCAAACAAAAATGATCTCCGCGGTTTGGGAAATGCGCTCTATATTACTGTGGAGACGAACAGCGCTGATATTTTTGATCCGGTCTATCTCGATCTGCTGATGCAGATCAATGATGCGGCGTATCTCATGGATGGCGTAGATCGTGCTTGGATGAAATCCCTGTGGACGCCTGTCGTACGTTGGACCGAGGTCACCGAAGAGGGTTTTGTGGGCGGGCCTGTCATGCCGCCGAACTACAATGGTTCTCCGGAAAGCCTGGAACAACTCAGGAACAACATTGCCCGCTCCGATGTAATTAACAAAATCGTGGCGCAGAATTTTAAATCCTCAATGGTCTTTATTCCGCTTATGGACAGCGATCCAAAAACCGGCAAAGGCATTGATTATGCCCGCTTATCAAAGCAGACAGAGGACATCCGCCAAAAATTCGAGTCAGCCGGCAAAGGAAAGATCAAGATCCACATTACAGGCTTTGGAAAAATTGTTGGAAACTTGATTGACGGCATCCAGCTCATGCTTTTATTTTTCGGGCTTGCGGTGGTAATCAGCGGCGTCGTCATTTATCTCTACACTCATTGCATCCGCAGCACGGTTTCGTTGATTGTCTGCTCACTTATGGCGGTGCTATGGCAGCTTGGCATTGTTGCTGCACTGGGCTATGAACTCGATCCCTATCAGGTCCTCGTGCCATTCCTCGTCTTTGCCATTGGCGCATCCCATGGCGCCCAGAGAATGAACGGCATCATGCAGGATATAGGGAGGGGCACACACAAGTATATCGCAGCCCGCTATACCTTCCGGAGGCTTTTTACTGCAGGGCTTACGGCAATCCTGGCCGATGCCGTTAGTTTTGCAGTGCTGATGCTCATTGATATTCCTGTCATCAGAAACCTGGTAATGACTGCTAGCATTGGGGTGGCCATTCTCGTATTTTCAAAGCTTATTTTCCTGCCTATAGTCCTTTCCTATGTGGGGGTAAGTCCTTCGGCCGCAAGACATAGCATTTCAGAAGAAGCGTCAGAAAGTCAGGGGAAAGGATATGGTAAATTATGGGCATTGATCGATCATTTTACAGAGCGACGCTGGGCCATAGCGACTATCTCTGCGGCTGCTTTTCTTACCGTTTTTGGATTGATTGTAGCCCGCAACCTTCAGATCGGAGATGTGAATCCAGGTGCACCAGAGCTTCGGCAGAACTCAATCTATAACCGCGACGTTGCCTTTGTAAATGAAAATTATGGGTTTTCAAGCGATCAGTTTGCGGTGATCGTGAAGACACCCGCTAATGGGATTATTCAATATCCCTCGTTAATAGAGATCGAACGCCTGGCTTGGGCACTCAAACATGTTACAGGTGTACAGGGTGTCAGTTCTCTGGCCGACAATGTGGGCATGGTTACGTCCGGTACCTATGATGGAAGTCCTAAGTGGCTGTCTGTTTCCCCGAACCAAGACATACTAAATTACGCTGCGGGTCGGTGTATTGAGAACAACCCAGAACTCATCAACAGTAATCTCTCTGTATCCCCGGTTATCGCTTATCTGACCGACCATAAAGCTGTAACGCTCGATAGAGTGGCAAAGGTCGCTGAAGAATTTGCGAAAGCTCACAGCGATGGAAATAGACAGTTTCTCCTTGCGGCAGGTACGTCAGGTATTGAAGCTGCTACGAATGTGGTTGTTAAAAAAATGAACCGCATTATGATGCTCTGGGTCTATGCGATTGTTGCTATTCTTTGTTATATTACGTATCGGAGTTGGCGCGCTACTATTATTACTTTGATACCGTTGATCATGACGTCTATTCTGTGCGAAGCCATCATGGCGATGCTCGGCATCGGTATAAAAGTTGCTACCTTGCCTGTTGTGGCATTGGGAGTAGGGATCGGTGTGGACTATGCTTTATATATACTTGCAGTGCAAATCACCTATCAGCGATCAGGTTCTACACTGAAAGTAGCATACCAGAAGTCGTTACGGTTTACCGGCAAGGTTGTCTGGTTGGTTGGACTGACTATGGCCGCTGCTGTTATTACCTGGGCTTGGTCACCCATTAAATTTCAGGCTGATATGGGGATCCTGCTTACTTTCATGTTTCTGTGGAATATGATCGGTGCTCTGATTCTTATTCCTGCATTATCCTATTTCATGCTGAATAAGAAATTGGGATGAATTAGTGACAAAATTAACAAGTACTATCTCAAAATATCATGATCAATGAAGAAGGAGTCACTAATGAAGACTGTTAGAAAAGAGAAACTAGTGATCGGAGCCGGGCCTGCCGGACTGGTCGCCGCGATAAACCTGAATCGTGAAGGATATTATGTGACGGTGCAGGAAAGTCAAGAGCGGATTGGTGGGGATCCTGGGTGGCACCCCTCAATCCACGGATCACCGCTGGCACTCCCCGGACTATGGGAGTATATCGGAATTGATTTGTCAGAGGCCTTTGCCTACACACTGGACACTCAAAAACATTTTGTTGATACAGAAGAAGTGGCTCTCGCCGAGTCGCCCTTTGAAAACTTTTACAATACGGAACGTGGTCCGAGGGATTCATCACTGGACAGCATACTTTTTAGAATTGCAGAAAAGGAAGGTGTAAACTTTGAACTGAATAAACGATTCAGTGAGCGGGAGATTGAAAGCATACCACAGGGAACAATCATAGCCACGGGACTTTCCACAGGCGTATATGATTGGCTCGGTCTTAAATATAGCATTGTTAAAGGAAACTGGGCGTATGCGGAAATTGAAAGGTATTTCGTGTCAGCTGCTGATTATCGGGGGTCTTTTGTCAGCCCGCTGGGATACGGATATTCAGGTGCAATGAATGGCATCTGGTATATATTGCTCTGGGATTATCAAAAAGTTACGAATGAAAATCTTGAGAAGTTCAAAGAAATACTCAAAGTAACAGAGGGGCGTACGTTTGACAAATGGCGCCCCTTTAGGGGTCATATCCCCAGCGAAGCGAAGCTTTATCATCGTGGATTCATCCTTGCGGGCACTGCTGCTGGATTTATGGAGCCGGCCCTTAATTTTGGAATCACTGGCGCACTGATCTCCGGAAAAATTGCGGCTCTCGCCGCAATGGATGCGAAAAAAGCAGAAACCGAATTTAAACGCTTTACTGATGGAATTCCTCGACACAATGCCCGTAAATCACAGCCTGGATACATTCCCACGGTTCAACTGGGTGATGTATGGTTCAAGATTGAATGAAAAAATAGATATAAGGAATCCATGACAGTATCATGTTTACTTCTCTGTGGAAGGAAATGGACGTTAATAGAAATGGATGCCAGTAAGCACAAGGAGCAACCGTGGAAGAAAAGAATTTGTGGATTGAATTGAGGGAGAAAGTGGCCGGCCTGGGGGCAGGTTTCTACACAACCGAATCGGGTATTGAAATCGACTTGCTGAAAAGACTTTTCACGGAAGAAGAGGCAAAAACTTATGTGTCGCTTTATGACAAGGCTGAGCCGCTTGATCTCATATCGAATCGTATGAACCGTCCTCGTGAAGAAGTCATGAAAATACTTGATGAGATGGCCAGGAAGGGAACGGTATCGCGTGTCCCCATGAATCCGCCATGCTACTTCCCATCGCCCTTTGTTCCGGGTTTCTGTGAATGGACAGGTATGATCCTTGCCCACATTGAAAAGGACAAGGAAACAGCAGAAATCATGGAACAGTATTGGAAAGAAGGCGAGGAAAGGCTCCATGGATCAATCTTGCGACCGATCCCCGTTATGAAGTCCGTCTCGGGGGATGCAACGATATCATCTTATGACGATATAAGAAGGATCATGAAGAGTGCTGATAGACTGGCGGTATCCCCCTGCGCCTGCGACTTGCACCACAAGGACATGGGAAGAGATATTTCTGATAGGCCCCTCGAACGATGTTTCCAAATTGGAGCAGGTGCTGCAGCCTTCGCCATCGAGCATGGCGGCAGAGAGACTACCTATGAAGAGGCTATGGCAATTCTTGATAAGTGTGATGAGTCGGATCTTGTTGTGAGTGTGGCGCCCTTTGAATCCCCTGTTTACGTCTGCACGTGCGGTAAGAATTGCTATGAAATAAAACAAAAAAAAATGCGAGGCAACGCAGGACTTGAGGCGGGCTCAAATTATTATGCTGTAGTTGATAGGGCTCTGTGCACCGGATGTTCAATCTGTGTCGATCGATGTGTAATGGATGCTTTGACGATAAACAACGAAGGACTGCCCGAGTTGAACTTGAACAGGTGCGTAGGCTGCGGGTTATGCGTAACAAAGTGTCCCACGGAGGCAATTAAAATCCGGCTAAAGGACAAATCACAGCAATGTACGCCGACGGACAAACATTGGTCCTCAAAATCAGAAAGCGACATTATAGCCGAACTCATGCCATACATGGATGAGATAAAGCCGCTATGAGAGGGTAACGCGCCAGGTATACATTCGGTAATATTCAGCGGACTGGAGTGCAATATGACAGAAAAGGATTTGTGGATTTGTTTGAGAGAGCAAGTTGACCGATTAGGGGCAGGTTTTTATGCCACCGAATCAGGTGTGGAAATTAAGCTGTTGAAAAGGCTTTTCTCTGAAGAGGAAGCAAAGGTCTTTATAGCGCTTGATAACAGGACTGAGCCGCTTCCCGTGATTGCAAAACGTCTCAGTCGTAATCCGAGTGAAGTCCAACCCATACTTGATGGCATGGCCGTGAAGGCCATTGTGGCGCGCATTCCAACAGATCCACCGAGCTACTTTCCCCTTCCTTATATTCCTGGTTTCGGCGAATGGGCGGCAATGCTTGGATCTTATAAAGCTAACGACAAAGAGACAGCTGAACTGGCAGATCAATACTTGAATGTTGCCCTGGAGAGACTGAAATATCCCATTCTCAGACCAATCCCTGTTATGGAGTCCATCAATGCGAAGCCATCATCAGTTGCCTCCTATGACGACGTAAAAAGGGCAGTTAACGAGGCCGAGCGGATAGCCGTTGTGCCGTGCCCTTGTGATGCCCTCCACAGGGCAATGGGCAGAGAAACCGTAGAGCCACTCGAAAGATGTCTCACCCTTGGGCCTGATAGCGACGTGATGGTACAGGGCGGTTTTGGCAGGTACATCACTCGTGAAGAGTGCATGAAAATACTCGATGAGTGTGAAGAGAAGGGTTTTATTCCGCAGGTAGGCCCCGTAGATCCGATCAGAAATATATGCAATTGCGGAAAGTCTTGTTTTGAAATTAACCAAAAGAAATTGCATGCACGACCGGTTGAGTGGTCTGACTCGAATTATTACGCGGTGATCGACGGAGATTTATGTACAGGTTGTGCGACGTGCGTTGGCCGATGTGTTATGGAGGCCATTACAATAAGTATGAACGATATTGCCGAGATCAATTTGGACAGGTGCTTGGGCTGTGGTCTGTGTGTAACGAAATGTCCTGCGAAAGCGTTGAGTCTTATGGAGAAGAAAGAGGCACAGCAATTCAAGCCATCGGATATCAATTGGTCGGTGAAATCGCAAAAGGAGGTAATGGCGGAACTTGCGCCGTATAAGAATATGTTCAAAACGCCCTCGGAGCATAAACCGGGTGGCACTGAATGAGGTATAAAAAGAATGGCTCGTACGGAATTTAAGCACACAAGAATAAATCGTAAGCAATGAAAAGGGATGTGAAAATAGTGGCACTTGAAGAACAGATCGAATCAGAAGGGAGCCGAAATGATAGAAATGTATAGAGCATATAACGTCACAACCGGTGAGCACGGTACATCTTACGAAGAGTGGTCACCACACAAAGCCCAGACAGAGAAAACATTTGAGTGGTGGTATCTCACAAATATTCTCGATGATGAAAATGGTAATAAACTTTTTCAACATCTCATACTCCTGCATAGTGCCGGTTCAAATTATCTTCAGTTATGGGGATTTGATCGTAACAGCGGTCCGGGGCTCTATAGCTGTAGCTTTGCTTTATCAGACTATTCGAGAAAGCTCAGAATATCCGAAGTGGCTCTGTCAAAAATGGAGCATGCCTATACTCCTGACAATAATACAATGAAGTTCTCGGCAAACGGGTTCATCATGAGTTGGGCGTATCTGGGTGCTAAGATGGCTATCTGGGGGAAAACGGCGAGACAACAAATCGAGCTCGAACTCGAGGATACAAAAGGAGTTCTGTGGCACAGAGATAAACTTGGAATAAATGGCATGATCGCCGAGTCTGCACCTGACGAACCTAGCTTCTATTATTCCATTCCCACATTAAACGTAAATGGGCTTCTTTCCTATACCGATGATCATGGAAAGAAAATAACGACTCGAGTAACGGGGGAGGGGTGGTGTGATCGTCAATGGGGGGATTATATGACAAAGTCATGGGAATGGTGTTCCATGCGGTTCTTTGATGGGGACCGTGTAAATTTATATGCCTTCCCTCAGACCGGACACAAGGTCGGCTCATATATGACGTGTAGCGGTAACGCCGAATTCTTCGATAATTTTAACGTGTACCAGAAAAACTATTTTGAGGCATGCGACGGCACGTGGTTAACGTCCGAATGGGACTATGAGATTCCTATCAAGAATAAAAAATACCATGTCGTCGCTGTCTCCAAAGATGATGTTTTCGTCAGTCCTGGCAATACCTTGTTTGAAGGAATGGGGTTAATTTATGACGAGAAAGAAGAACTGGTGGGATTGACAGCCAACGAATCTATGGATCTCAGGGCGACTCTGACGGGGCCATATAAAAATAAATTTTAAATAAGGCTGTTTGCTTTTTTATTTAATTGGAAAAAGTATAGACAAGATAAATGAGATAAAAGGAGGCAATCGATATGGAAGTCACCCGGCTCGACCGACTGAAAGGTGATATGATGATGTGCTTTCGGTGTTCTTTATGCAAGATGGTACCCTTGCCGACAGCGGTCAAATCCGAATACACAGACAACTGCCCTGTTAACCATTTTTATCATTATCACGCCTATTCGGGCGGTGGCCAGAGCGTAATGGCCCTTTCTCTGCTGGACGGTAGGATTATGGCAGATGACGCAAGTCTAGCCAAGGTTGTCTTCTCCTGCACGTCCTGCGGCTACTGTGACGTAGCCTGCAAGTTCGTGATGGATGCGGAGAGAAGTTTTATAAACAATGCACTGCGTGAGCGTCTCGTTGACGCAGGCAATGTGCCTGAAACACACATCAAGGCGATGGAGAACCTGAAAACGAAGGGCAATATCTCAGGCGATGTGCAACGTACCGCCGGCGCATGGGCGGAAGGTCTCGGGCTCAAGGTACTGCCTGCGGCCAAGGCAAAAACCCTTCTGTATGCGGGTTGCGCGCAACGGATCGATAGCGGCTATGCCCAGACGCTTCGCAAGCTCGCGATGCTGCTTCAAAGTGCCAATGTTGATTTCGGCATCCTGGGAGATGCTGAACCATGCTGCGGTCTTCCTGCTCAGCAGCGGGGTTTCCGCGATGTCTTCACTAAGCAGTCTGCCGAAGTCACTGCACTATTAGACCGGTGCGGCGTTGAAACGATCGTTGTAGCCTGCGGCTCATGTCATGGGGCGTTTCGCACCAAGTATGATCTCTATGGGAGCAAACCGAAGGCGAAAGTCCTTCATGCTACAGAACTCCTGTCCCAGCTCATTGACAAGAGAAAACTGAAGTTGAATAAGGCTGTCAATACCACGGTCACGTACCACGATCCCTGCTATTTGGGCCGCCAGAATGAGCCCCGGGAGCCATGGAATGGGGAGGAGAAAACCACGCTTGGACAGATGAACTACACCGATCCCCCGAAGACCGTCTACAGGGGTATCAATGGCGTCTTCGATCCTCCTCGGGCGATTCTGAAAGCGATCAAGGGCCTTACTTTCAATGAGATGTGGCGCACTCGTGAGTATGCTTTTTGCTGCGGCGCGGGTGGTGGAGCGCCCGACACGAACCCCGAAATGAGTAATACGACCGCTCTTTACCGTCTCGAAGAGGCGCGGGACACAGGCGCTCAGAATCTTGTCACGGCCTGTCCCCACTGTGAAAAGCACCTGACGAAGAACGCGAGACAGGGAGACGAATCAATCAAAAAGATACAGGTGCTCGACATCATCGACCTTGTCTATGATGCGGCAGATCTGAAGAGGTGAGGTGAATATGGAACTTACAGGCTTCCTGAAGAATATAACTTCCGTCAGTATAGATCCCAGTGAACTGGCATTGTTCGCCGTGTCTAACCCGCTTGTTGATCAGACAAAGCCAACCCACGTGGTGAAACCAAAAGACTTCGATGAGCTTCAAAAGCTTGTAAAGCTTGCCAACGAGAAGAAATTCGCCCTTGTCCCCGTTTCCTCGACCGGTGCTCACTTCAGGGGGGGGATCGCATGCATGCAGGACCATATCGCTGTTGACCTTTCATCATGGAAGAAAATTCCCTGGGTCCAGCGGAGAAACCGGGTCTGCATCATAGAGCCCGGTGTTACCTATGGAGAACTCCTCCCAGTGCTTGCGGCCGAAGGCCTGACGATCCCGACACCGCTTGCGCCTCGTTCCGGCAAGAGCGTTCTTGCGGCGATGATGGACAGAGAACCAACGTTATGGCCACGGGTACAGTGGGACAGTCAGGACCCTGTGGGGAGCACGGAGCTCATTTTCGGCACCGGCGATCAGTTCAGGACCGGTTCTGCCGGGGCGACTGGAACCATCGAAGAACAGCGCAAAGGGGGCGTTTGCCACAAAGGCCCGCTGGGTCCGTCAGCCACAGACTATCAGCGTCTCGTTCAGGGTTCTCAGGGCAGCATTGGCATCGCCACATGGATCAGCTTGCGCTGCGAGATCAAGCCGACCATTGAGAAGACTTATCTTCTGGGCGGCAGTCTCGAGGCCCTGACCCCCTATGTATATGACGTGCAACGAGCGTTATGGGGGGAACACTCTTTCATTCTGAACAGGACGGCTGCGAAGATGCTCACGGGGGCAGAGAGGGGACTTCCAGAGTTCATCTGTCTGCAGAATATCGCCGGGTTTGATATCTATCCGAAAGAGCGCCTTAAGTACCAGGAAGACGACATCAAAAAGATTGCATCACGCGATAAGCTGGCGCTAGAAACATCCGTTGGCGACCTTGCAGCCAGTGATCTCCTCAGAGCCGCGACGACGCCATGCGGTGAAAAGGATTGGAGACATGCCCCCAAAGGCAACTGCCTCTCCATGATCATTATGACGACTCTCGATCGAGCGGCCGGGTTCATCAAGGTCTTTACCGACTGCGCAGCGAACCACAAAGTGGGAAAGGACGAAATCGGAATCTATATCCAGCCGGTCGTGCAGAACCATTCAGTTCACATCGAATTCATGGTGCCTTATGACGAGTCCCAGACTGAGACGATGCGCCGCCTTGAGGAAGAGGCAGCACGCGCGCTCAACAACGCTCATGCCTTCTTCAGCCGTCCCTATGGTACGGCCGAAAAGATTGTCTTTCATAACAATCCCAAGAATACTGCTCTTCTGAAGATGGTGAAAGGCATATTTGATCCCAACCGGGTGCTGAACCCAGGAAAATTCGAACTTTAGGAGGAACGTATGCCGGTAGACCATACCCCTTATGAATTGAAAACGGACGATGTCAAGGCACTGCAGGATATCGTCGGCGAGAAATATGTGAGTATTGACCCCTGTGTGCGCGATACGTATGCATTATTCTCTCACTCGGATGTTCTGAACTATGAAGGAAAACTGTGGGCGCCAAGGCCTGCTGCCGTGGTCCTGCCGAAGACCACAGAGGAGATTGCCCGCATAACGCAGTTCTGCAATACGAATGACCTGATGCTGAAGCCCATTGCCACCGGTGTTTCCCATTTCGGGGCGGCGGGTTCGACCAAAACGATCATGCTCGATCTGAAGAGGATGAACAACATCGTGGAACTCGATGTGAAGAACCAGGTCGTTGTTGTTGAATCCTATGTGAAGGCTGCGATTCTACAGAATGCGCTCTGGAAGGAGGGGCTGAACACGCAAGTCGTTTCCTGCGGCGGCCAGCATTCGATTCTCGCGTCGGTTACCTCAACATACGGCTGGGGCATCACAGGGCCTTCATGCGGCTACTCCGCGCGGAACATGTTGGGTCTCGAATGGGTCATGCCCTCCGGTGAGACAATTACGATCGGCAGCGCCGGCGAAGGTGCAGGCTGGTTCAGCATGGCAGGCCCCGGCCCCAATCTGCACGGGCTGATACGCGGCTTCAGCGGCGCCTTTGGCGGTCTGGGGGCTTACACGAAATGCGCCGTAAAGTGTACGAGATGGGATGGGCCTAGGGACCTGCGTATTGAGGGTGCGAACCCGATCTATGAATTGGTTGACGAACTCCCGCCCCATATAGGCGTCTTCAACATCGTCTTTGGCAGTCAGGAAGGCCTCCGTGAAGGTGTTTACAAACTGGGAGAGGCCGACATCCCCTATGCGGACTTCAGGCTGCCTGCTTTCTTCTGCGCAGTTTACAGTACCAAGTCGAACTTCGATTTTATTCCTCTCTGGGAGACGGGGGTTATGCAAAAGCTCATGGCTTATGGCATCCAGATGACCATCGTGGGCGGCTCACAGGCCGAGTATGACTGGAAGGTTAAGGCCCTCAAAAAGATCGTGAAGGACTGCGGAGGGCTTAGGCTTCCGCTGCAGGATACCCCCCCGCTGCTCATGAAGGCGCTCCAAGGTCTTTTTGCCCTTATTGGGAACCCGATGGCGTTTGCAAAGAAGGCGCCCTTTGTCCAGACCATGATCGATAAGCTCCCCGCTAAGAAGGCGGAAGTGAAGAAGTTAGTCTCTCTTATGTTTATGCTCCACTGCCGCCATGCAAACAACGCTCAGGGAAGTTTCCGTCCCGCAGCGGGCATGTCGACCACCATGGGGTCGATGGATTGCTGGGACGTCGGCATGAATCAAAACGACCTTGCCAATGCCATGAAGAGGGAATTTCAGAAAGCAGGAACCATCGTCGACGACGGCGAAGATATGGGCTGCGGCGGCACCTACGAGGCGGGACATATCGGATACCTCGAAACGATCTATCTGTACAATCCGAAAAATCAGGCGTCGAATGAAGCCGGAGCGAAGTTTGCCCACCAGGCTTCCAGGGCCTGTATCGCGCACCATTATCCTCCGTCCCTTGAATTCATAGGCGAGGGAATCGACGAAATCGGGCCAGGTATATATAACTATCACCTCTGGATGCACCGGATAAAGGATGCCCTCGATCCGAATGGCGCGGCAGACTCATGGGGGTATGTCGGACCATCCTTGAAAGCAGACTAGCTCTGCGTCGGATATGGCCCGGGGCCGATAAAGGAGGTCTGCGTAATTTCCTTACAAGCCTGATGTTTCGCTTGCCGGTGCTGCAAAAGCCACTGCGAAGCCAATAGGCACGAAGTGTATTCATAGCCCATTGTCTTATGATGACGAACATGCCGTCGCCCTTGCAGTTGCCAAAAATTGATAGGCATCTTGGCAGGGTTTACAAAGACGGACCGATGTAACAAGTGCGAGGTGAGCAGGAATGGAAAAATGCATCATTACTGTAGCGCCGACGGGAATGTGGCCGAAAAAAGGGGATAATCCAAATATTCCCATGACGCCACCAGAAATTGCCGAAGATGTTTTTAACTGCTGGCAAGCGGGGGCAGCCATATGTCATCTGCATATGCGGGATGACAAGGGCAATGGGACCATGGATAAGGAGAAGTTCAGGGAAACGATCTCATTAATCAAGCAAAAGAAGTGCGGCATCGTTATTAACTGCACCACTTCCGGAGAGTTCGAGGTCACGGAAGAAAAGAGGATGGCTCATCTGATTGAGTTGAAGCCGGAGATGGCGTCTTACGATGCCAATTCCATGAACTGGATGCACGCGGGGCTTTTCCTGAACCCGCCTGCCTTCTTGGAGAATCTCGGCGTAGTTATGCAGGAAAACGGCATCAAACCGGAAATCGAGGTGTTCGACGCGAGCTTTATATATAACGCGTTATACTATCATAAGAAGGGGGTGCTAAAGGCGCCGATGCACTTCCAATTTTGTCTCGGCGCAGCGGGAGGAAGCGCTGCAACTGTAGAAAACCTGGTCTATCTGAAAAGTCTGATACCTCCGGGATCAACTTGGTCGGCTTTCGGCATCGGGGCAGGTCACCTTCCCATTCAACTGGCGGCCATTGCCATGGCAGGCCATGTGCGTGTCGGGATGGAAGACAATGTCCTGTTTGCCAAAAACCGGTTGGCGGCTTCCAATGTTGAATTTGTAGAAAGAGCCGTCCGGATTGTAAAAGAAGCGAATCGAGCGGTTGCTACCTCTGACGATGCCAGAGAGATCCTCGGGCTGAAACGGTCAGCGGGATAAAACCCGCTGGGGGTATTGCTTAAGTTAATCAGCTATTCTTAAAAAGGGCTATTATGCAACAGTATACTTAAGTAAAAAGAAGGTAGACATAAAAAATGAAGCAAATAGTAACGATGCGTCTCGATAAAAATATCGTAGATTATTTTAAGGCTCTTGCCCATGAAAATGAGATACGGTATCAAACGCTGATCAATCTCTATTTGGCCGATTGTGTAAAAATGAAGCGAGGGCCTTCAATTCAATGGAAGACTGAGCAATCTGCGGACGGAGGTGTTTCTCTGATTCGAGAAATAGCTGGTTAATCAGCTTCTAAAAAAACGGGTGTGCTTTTCAATTTCTAAAATTTTCTCTTCATGTGTCATTTTACGCCGCCTTATTTATCAAAGTCACAACTTCGGGATACAGTTTTGATAAGATGCACAGCATTTTTCCCGGGCGGTCGTGGCATGACGAAAGCTCAAAGGGACATAAGCGGAAACCTGCGAGTCCTCTCCTACGCATAGCAGATTAAGAATGTACCAAAAACCTGCCGGTATTTCGGTAGTTGCCGGCAGACATTCCATGATTCGAAAAAAGCCTTCATTCAGCGTGGCCAGGAAGATTTGATCAATTCCTGGTAAACCATGCCCTCAAAACAAAACTCTTCAAACGTCAACCTAACTGGCAGAAAAGATTATCTATCTTCAAAAAGCATATCATGAATCATTAGAGCTGTTTTTGCTGAATTTAGAAGCCGCTCCAATTTCAAAATGGACAGATCTGCACTGCAACACGGTGAACCGTTTTCTCAAGGCAATTCGTATTTGCCTGGACGAATCATTCTTGGGCGCCCACCGCTTGAATTCTTTAGCGCTCGCATGCCCCGCTGATTGCTGCGGCGTAAGCGAGCGGCGCATCTTTAAGTCTTTTTTGGGGAATCTCCTATGTTGGATTACGCTTATTTTCATGCGAAAAAATGTAGGAAAAAAACCACAAATGATGTATCAAGAATTTGCATTCGCTTCCGATAACAGACGGTAGCTGTTGACGGAAACCTCGCGCTGGTTATGTGAAACAATCGGCGTCATGCTTTTTCGTTCACTAATATGCGACAAACGGAGAGAACATGACTAAAGTAGGCGGTTTATATCGTATCTTGCTCGTTATCACTGCACTGGGCGCGCTTTTGGGGGGCAATGTCTGCGCCGATGGTTCTCTCCCCGTCAAGGTTTCAGCAGCAGACCCCAACAGCCAATATATGGCGGTCGGCGCCGGAAACACCCTCCAGATCTACGATCTCCAGAAACATCAACTCGTCAGCACCCTGAGCCTTCCCGCGGTCGAGACGGACAACACTGCGATCGGCGCCCTGGCCGTCAATCCCGTGTCCTTTATCGTGGCAGTCGGCGGACGCTCCCAGGGGCATTCGGGGAAGAGACCGCCCCTGTATCTCTATGGAACGGATGGGCGGCTTTACGCACGGATCAAGGATCTGCCAGGTGACGTGCGGGCCCTTGCCTTTTCCCGGGACGGCCGGCTGCTCGCCGTCGCTACCGCAGGAGAAAGATCGCTCCAGGTCTTTCAAATGAAACCGCTGACCGTGACTTATGCTTATACGATCCATCCCGATCTGAGCGCGCAGGAAAAAGAGGCGCTGAAACGGTTCAGCGAGATTGAAGACATTACGATGGAACCCGAGAGGATTTTTAGGGATTCGAAGATTTCGGGCGACATCGCGGCCGTGGCATATCTGAACGACGACCGATTGATATCCGCATCGGCGGACGGCGTGGTGCGGCTCTACGATAGGAACCTTCATGAGATCAAGAACGTACAGATCGACAAGGGTGGTTGTCCTGCAACGATCAGCCTGAGCCCGGATGGCTCGCGCCTGGCAATGACATTTTCGGATAGTGAACGGGTCGATGTCCTGTCGGCCGCGGATCTGTCCTATCTTTATTCTCCCAATATTGCCCGCTTTGCCGGAGGCAAGATCGAATCCGTCTCCTGGTCTTCGGACAGCCAGTCACTCTACGCTCTGGGACATCAGAAGGCGTCCGGCTCCGCTGCGGTTGGACGCTGGGCCGATGCGGGCAAGGGGCATTATAGCGCGATAAAGGACGTGCCCGCTACAGTGACCGAAATGACGGCCATGAAGGGGGGAGGGGTGGCTTATTTGGAAGTGGACCGTAATGTCTCTGTTCTCGATAGGCGTTATGCCACCTATCGCAACGAACGTCTGACGATGTGGACCGCTGTCGGCGCCAAGTTCGGAGATGTGACGTACCAGATCGGGGGACACTACGTCGATATTCAAGGAGGAACAGAGGGTGAGTCCCATTTTCCTATCAGCGAACTGAAGTGGCCCATCAATGCCATGATGGGGGAAGTGGGCGCCGAGTGGCGGGTCTTTCAACATTGGGAGTTCAGAGCCTCCGCCTATCATAACCTGACAAACTCGTTTGACGGCCAAATGGAAGATTCCGACTGGATCTACAATACGGATATTACCGATATCTATTCTGAAAGCTCGGTTGATTTTCAGGGGTATGGCGTCGATCTGGGGCTGCGCTACTGGTTCATCGATCGGCACTATCGAGAGGACAAGTCTCTCGGCATTGGCGTCGGGATCGGATTCATCTACCAGAAATACAACTGGGATGCCTGCAATGCGGTTCAGACGTACCCGGCGTCTGGCGGTACGCCGGATATTTTGGGCGGAATGGTCGGGCAATACGAAGGGTGGCTGAGTATGCCCTATCTGGAGTTGGCGGTCAAATCGAAGCTGGGTCGTTTTGAATGGTCCGGCAGTTTCGGGGGGTCTCCCTACGTCATGACAAGCAATCGCGACAACCATCTGTTGCGGGACCGTATTTCTTGGGGGGAAGCCCACGGATGGGCCTTCAAAGCAACGCTGGATGGCGTTTATACCTTTGCCGGTGACTGGTTCGCAGGCGCCCGCCTGAATTTTCTGTACTACACCACTGACGGCACTTTGCTGGAGATAGACTCCGGCGATCCTGCCTATAGCATCGATATGAAGATCACCAGCCTGCAATATGACCTGATGTTCAAGTTCGGGAGGCGTTTCTAAACGACCGCCCATACGACAAGCTCGCATGGGCACAGGCGAAATTCAAAATGCGATAAGGCTTCAAAGAGGTGCAGTCCCTCTTAAACGGCGTATGTCTGGAGAGCGAATGTTCCCTTTGCCTTTAGTACTCCCCCTCCATGCCGGCCTGCTCAAAAATCCGCTTGACAATCTTCTCTAATCACCATTATTTAACTCAAGATTACAGTTGAGAAAATCAGGACTTGGGCGGCGTTCATCGTCTCGCTTTGGACATAAACATATTGTTCCTCAGAGCGCCCGATTATGTCATCCCCATGGCCCTTTGAAGCCCCGACTACCTCTAATAAGATGGCGGGCTTCATCGGCTGTAATTTCTTCTGTCTCACCCAAAAAAACGAAACGCCTCGATCAATACGGCGAGACCACGCGCTCCCGGCATTTGAGCCGCAGGGCGCATGTAAATCAGGCCATTATAGAAAATACTGTTGCCGGAATGAAGGTTGAGTTGTGAGCGCGAATAATCCGGACATCAGCCCGTCCTTTCGATTGTGGACGGCTTAACCCATACGCAGGTCTTTAACAAGAGACTGGCGATGGTGCGACATACTGCCCGATAAGTCCTGGCGATCCAGTCAGTGATCCGGTTGCCCGGAATCGTTAACAGTCCGAAAAACTACATTTGATGGTACATAACCTGAACGGATTCGGAGGAATGATGAAGCGCGTTGTCCTGGGGATGGTCTTGTTAGGGATATTGGGGCTTGCATTGGGGAGTATCGCGGCGGCGCAGACACCTGCCGATATTGAAGCAGCCAGGCGGCAGGCCGAAGCGATACAGCGTCTTGAGCAAGAGCGCTTGCGCATGGATTTGAAGCGCGTGCAACCGGGCGAAACAGCGCCTGAGGGAACAGATACCCGCAAGCTGGTTCCCAAGTCAGAAGCGCCAACGGCGGTCAAAGAGTGTCATGTCATCAAGGAAATCGTTATCACCGGGGCGAAGCACTTGCCAGAGTCCGTGCAGAAGGAGATCCGGGCCCGATTTCTGAATCAATGCCTGGGGGTCCCGGAGATCGAGACGATTCTTGGCGAGATCACAAAGGCGTACATTATCCGCGGCTACGTGACGACCCGCGCCTATCTTCCCTCACAGGACTTGTCTTCAGGACGCTTGGAGATCACGGTCATTGAAGGAAAAGTCCAGTCAATCCGGATTGAAGATGGAAACAAGGCGAGCGTGTCGAAGGGCAACGCGTTTCCGCTGGTCGAGGGCAGGGTGCTGAATTTGCGCGATCTCGAGCAGGGGATCGATCAGATCAACCGATTGGCCTCCAATAACGCAAAGCTCGATATCCAGCCGGGGGACAACCCGGGGGAAAGCGTCATCATCATCAGGAACGAGCGCCTTTCACCTTTTCATTTCAATGCCGGTTATGACAA
>CAXXQE010000005.1:0-63483 GCA_963665615.2 Syntrophales bacterium | reverse complement strand
TGAAGCTCGTCCAGGGCGACGGCCAGGTAGGACGCCGCCCGGAAGGCGTTGATGCCCTCGTTCGGCCGGCTGCCGTGGCACTGCTTTCCGAGGGTCCGGAAGCGGAGCCAGTTGATGGATTTTTCGGCCACTTCGATCATGGTGCCCTCTTCGTTGCCCGAATCGGGGACGACGATGATGTCGGTCTTGCGGAAGGGATTTTTCGGGTCGGCGAGGACATGGGAGATGCCGTAGCGGCTCGCCGTCTCTTCGTCGGAGACGAAAGCGAGGGCCGATGCCGGACTCGGGGCGTCAGTCCTTCATCGAGGAAGGCCTTGGCGGCGAAGATGGAGGCCACCATATCCTGCTGGTTGTCTTCCGTGCCGCGGCCGTAGACCAGGCCGTCTTTCACGAAGCCCTTGTACGGGTCCGAGTGCCAGAGGGAGGCCTCGCCGGGGGGGACGATGTCGAGATGGGTCATGATCCAGACCATCCTGTCGGTGCACTTTCCCGGGATGCGGGCGATGAGGTTGGGCCGCTGGCCCGACGAGACCCGGCTGTCCGGGGCGTTGATTTCGAAGATATCGGTGAATCCCAGTTCCCGGAGGCGTTCCGCGAGGAACCGGGCCTTGGGGAGTTCGCCGTCGCCGCCGTTTTCCGGCGACAGGGCGGGGATGGCCGAAAGGCCGAACTGAAGGCGGATGCAATCCTCCCTGTAGGAGTCGATGCGTTCGGAGATTTTCTTGAACGAAACTTTATCGATGGTCATAACAATCCTTCCCTGACAATAATGTCTTTAAATTCGGTTTTTAACTGCTTGAGGGCTTCATCGTCGCCGACGACGAAGACGATCTCTTCTTCCGGTAAAACGTATTGCTCCTTGACCCGGGCCAGGTCGGCCAGCGTCACGGCGTCGATCTTTCCGAGATAGGTCTCCATGTGATCCTTGGGGAGGCCGTCGTAGGCGATCTGCATCTGCTGGTAGGCGATCTGGTGCGCTGAGGTGAAGGAGAAGATGAAGCCGCTGTCGACCGCCTTCTTGGCCCAGGTCAATTCCTGCGCCGAGATGGGCCGACCTGCGCCGTCCCGGACGATGGCGCGGATCATGGAGAGGGCCTTGCCGGTCGTCGCCGATTTCGTGAAGGCGTAGGCGCTGAAGACGCCTTCCGTCGCCCGGGGCCGATAGAAGCTTCCGGCGCTGTAGGCCAGCCCCTCGTTGGTGCGGACCTCCTGGAAGATGCGGGAGGGGAATCCGCCGCTGCCGACGATGAAGTCGAAAATACGGAACGGGTAAGTATCTTCGGTCAGAAAAGACGGCGCCCGGTGGGCCACGATCACGACCGACTGGGGTGTCTTCTTGGCGAGATAATAGACTCCGCCCCCTTGCCGCGGGACCGGCGGGGGCGGAGCCGGGATAGGGCCTTCCTCTTTCCAGTCGCCGAAGGCCCTGGCGATTCTTTCTGTTGCTTCCTGCTTTGAGATGTCGCCGCTTACGGCGATCATGATATTGGCCGGACGGAAGAAACGCCGGTGGAATGCGACGAGGTCCTCGCGGCCGATGCCGGAGACGGAGGCGAACGTGGGCCATCCTTCCCCGGGGGTGGTTTTGGTAAATGACGCGGTTGAACTCCCGGAAGGCGAAACGCTGCGGGCTGTCGGCGATCCGGCGGATGTCTTCGAGCTTCAGGTTCCTGGCCAGGTCGAACTTGGCCGCTTCGAAGGCCGGTTCCCGGATGATCCGGGCGAAGATATCGAGACCGCGGTCGAGGTCCTTCGTGAGGACGGAAAGCGACACGCTGCCCGATTCCGCGGCGATGCCGGACTCCAGCTCGATGGCGAGCTGCTCCAGGGTGTCGTCGATCTCGCCGCTCTTCATGCCTTTCGTGCCGCCGTCCCGCAGGAGCTGGCCCGTGAGGTCCGCCAGGCCCTCCTTGCCTTCCGGGTCGTAGACGGACCCGGTCCGGACGAGGGCGGTGACCTTGACGAGGGGAAGCTCGCGGTCCTCGTAGAAAAAGACGGTGATGCCGTTGTCCAGGACGACGGTCTCCGGCCGGGGCACCCGGAAATGGAGGGGCGGATAGCGCAGACTCTCCGGCGACGGAAGCGGCGGGCCTGCGGCGAAGGCCGGCAGACTCAACAAAATGAAGGCCAGAAAGGCGGCGAGTGTCTTCCTCACGGCTTTACCCCCTGGTTCGTAATGCGGACGGCCGGGCGCATGACGGCGACGGTCCTGTTCTCCTCCGTCAGATACTTGCGGGCGGCGGCCATGATGTCTTCGGGCGAAATCTTTTCAATCATCCGGCCGTAGCGAGTCATGTAGCGGTAATCGCCCAGGAGGCACTCGTAGTAGGAAAGCGTGTTCGCCAGGCCGCTGTTGGAATTGAGGCCCCGGATGAAATCGGCCTTCATCTGGTTCTTGACCTTCTCAAGCTCCTTCGCAGCGACCGGTTCGGATTTCAGCCGCTCGATCTCGGCGTAGACGGCCCTTTCGACCTCGTCCGTCGTATGCGGGGCCCGGGGCCGGGCATAGACCGTAAAGAGATTGGCGTAGCGCGAGCCAGGCGAGCCGTTGGACGCATAGGCCATTTCCGCCAGGCCTGTCTCCTCGATCAGCTTCTTGTGAAGCCGGGAGGTGCGGCCGTGACTGAGGACAGCCTCGACGACATCGAGCGTATAATCGTCGAAAGAAGGCATCGTCGGCTTGTGCCAGCCGGCGATCAGCCTTGGGTTGGCGTCGTCGTCGATAACGAGGCGACGCTCCTGTTTCTGCGGCGGTTCGGACAGGACGGCCGCGGGCGTATACCTGTAGCGGGGGATCTTGCCGAAGTACCTTTCGATGAGGCGGATGGCTTCGCCGGTCCTGAAATCGCCCACGGCGGCAATGACCGTATTCTCCGGGGCGTGGAGCTTTTTGACGAAGGCCTTCATGTCGTCCATGCCGAGGAAGGGGATGTCGGCTTCCCAGCCGATGACGGGCCGGCGGTAGGGGTGAACGGCAAAGGCCTCGGCCAGGAATTTCTCCATCAGCCTGCCGTCGGGGCTCGATTCGGTCCGCTGCCGCTTCTCCTCGCGGATCACGTCCCTTTCCGTGTAGAATTCCCTAAGGACGGGGTTCGTCATCCGGTCCGATTCCATCCGCGCCCAGAGTTCCATCTTGTTGGCGGGGAGGCTTACCTTGAACGTCGTCATGTCCTGGCCCGTGGAGCCGTTCATGTCGAGGCCGCCGTTTTCCGTGTAGAGCCTGTCCATTTCGTTGGAGAGGACGAGGTTCCCGGCCTTCTTCTGCAGTTCCCGGAGCTCCTCCGTCAGGGCCTTTACCCGCGCCGGATCGGCGTCCTTTCCCTTCTTCCTTTCGGCGTCGAGCCTGCCGCCCACCTTGGCGATCCTGTTAAGGAGGGGTTTTTCCTTCCGGTAGTCCTTCGTGCCGATCGTCTTCGTCCCCTTGAACATCATGTGTTCCAGGAAGTGGGCCATGCCCGTCTTGCCGTCCGGTTCGTCCACGGCGCCGGTCCTGTGCCTGATATAGAAGGAGACGGTGGGGCTCAGGTGCCGCTCCAGGAGCAGGACCTTAAGTCCGTTCTTCAGGGTGTACGATTTGACCCTCTTCTCCAGATCGGCCCCGTCGTCGGCGCCGGCGGCGCGCACGAAAAGGCACAGGAAAACCAGCGAAAGAAGGAGAAGCTTCGGTCTAGATGTCTTCATGATCTCTGCTTTTGTCCTGGGATTTCAAGCGGGTGCGGATCTGGAAAAAAGGATAGATGATGCCGACGATGGAAACAAGGATAATCATATTGGACGAGAAAAAATACATGATAAACTCGAATACGTTCTTTTTGCGATAGGCGGCCGTCAGAGAGTCGATCCCGAACAGGAGAAAGACAACCGAAAAGACGGCAATCACGATGTTCTTGAGCCACCAAAGCCACGGTGCCGTTCCTGTTTGCCTGCTTTCCGCCGTAAGGTCCCCGTCTTTCCGGGAGCGGGAAGCTCCCCTGCCTTGCCGTCCATTCTAACGCGTCTGCCGCCCGCTGGCAAGCACCAATGCGTGGGGCGGAATCCCGTTCCATGTCACTCGCGGAGCAAAACCTTCCGCCCGGCCTGTCCCGAGAAGGGAGCCGTCAGCGGATCTCATACTCCCCATGCTCCGAGGCGCCTTTGAAGTGATAATAGGACCGGTAAATCAGGTTTCCGTGTATCACGTATTCGGGCAGGGCTGAAGAACCGTCCGGATGCTTCGCAGTCCTGAAAATCAACCCTTTTTTAACGACGTATTCGGGAAATGTCGAGGGCCCCAGGGGATGATGATCGGTTCTGTAGATGTCGGCGCCCTTGATCTCGTAATCGGGCTTATCCCCGGCGCCATCGGGATGAGCCGCCGTACGGTACACGTATCCCATAAATTGTTCATTCTTCCGAAATGGTCCATTTCAAGAAGACCGGCTCCGGGTGAACCGGCCACAACACCACTAGGTTCCTTAGATAACACGACAGGACTCCTGCATTCAACAGGAAAGTCGTCTCTCCGGGGAATCTCCCTGTTATTCCGTTAAAATTCTTGACATATCGGCGATTTTCTGTTTTATTACTTGGTTAATGGAATTGCGGTTTTTAAAAGACCCAATAAATACGGAAATCTATGGATGTCGGACCGCGCCCAAACGCCTTCCCCAACGCCTGACAAAAATCATAAACTATTGATAATCGATACAAGAAACGAGGAAACATGGAAGAATACAACAATGAAAACAACGCCGCCAGTGCGCCCGAACAACCGCCCGCAGCCGAAAGCGGCTACGGGATGCCGCCGGGCGAAGAACAGCTCATCGAGCCCGAAGACGCCCTGACCGCGGTAACCTTAAACGATTTACCCGAACGGCTCCGGGAAGCATGCCGCACGGCGGGCTGGACCAAGCTCCTGCCCGTCCAGGCTCGGGCGTACCCCTATGTCATGGCCGGCCGGAACCTGATGATCCAGTCCCATACCGGCAGCGGCAAAACGGCGGCCTATCTCCTGCCGCTCATGGAGCGGATCAATATGGAAAAGAAGGTATGCCAGGTGCTGGTCCTGGTTCCCACCCGCGAACTTGCCCTGCAGGTCTCCCGGGAGGCCGAGATGCTCGCGAACGGCCTGCCGATGAAGACGGCCGTGGTCTACGGCGGCGTCTCCTACGGCCCGCAGCTTGAGGCATTCCGGCAGGGAGCCCAGCTCGTCGTGGGCACGCCGGGGCGCATCCTCGACCACCTCATCAAGGGATCGCTCTCCCTGGAGCACCTGCAGATCATCGTCTTCGACGAGGCGGACCGCATGCTCTCCATGGGGTTCTATCCCGACATGCGGCGGATCAAGCAGCTCATGCCGTCCCGGCCGATCAACGGCTACATGTTCTCGGCGACATTCCCCATCTTCGTCCTGCGCCTTGCCGGCGAGTTCATGCGCAAGCCCGAATTCCTGAGCTTGAGCCGCGACCGGGTGCATGTCACCGACACGGAGCATATCTGCTATACCGTGCCGGGAATGCAGCGCGAGCGGTCGCTTGTGAAGATCATCGAGGTGGAGAATCCCGTCTCGGCCATCATCTTCTGCAACACGAAATCGACGGTCCATTTCCTGTCGGTCGTCCTGAAGCGATTCGGCTACGATGCCGACGAACTGAGTTCGGACCTCGCCCAGGGGGCCCGCGAGCGGGTCATGGGTCGCGTGCGGCGGGGGGCGCTGCGTTTCCTTGTCGCGACGGACGTGGCGGCCCGGGGCATCGACATCCCGGATCTGTCGCACGTCATCCAGTACGAGCCGCCGGAGGACCCGGAACTATACATCCACCGCGCCGGCCGGACCGGGCGGGTCGGGGCCAGCGGCGTCGCAATTTCGATTGTGGCCGGGATGGAGCAGTTCAAGCTCAGGGAGATCGCCCGGACGTACAAGATCGACCTGGTGGAGAAGAAGATTCCGACGGAGGAGGAGATCGAAGGGATTGTGGCCCAGAGGGTCGTGGCGTCGCTGGAGTCTGAACTGCGGTCCCGCGACAGCCTGGCGAACGAAAGGATGCAGCGTTTTATTCCCCTGGGCCGAAGCCTCGGAGAGGCGGAAATGGATTCGCCGCTCATCGCCATGCTGTTGGACGATTATTACCAGCGGACCCTTCAGGCCCCGCCCCAGACGCCCGACAGCCAGGAGCCGCCGGAGGCGGCACCGGCAGCCGGCCGGCCGCCGCGTTCCTCCGAAGCGAAGAAGGACAAGAAACCCCGGCGGCGGGGCGGCAGGAGGAAAAAGCCTTCCTCCCAAGGCCAGCCGGCTTCTTAGGCTACGCTTTTCATCACGGGGTAAGCAGGACGCTTTGGAAAATAGAACGGCCCGCGGCTTGAAGCCGGGGGCCGTTTTTCAGTTGTTCCTGCAGGGCCGATCCTAGAAATTCCTGAAACCCTCTTCCTCGTGGTACGAGGTTTCGACCGCGGCGGGTCTTCCCGCGGATTTTTCCGGTGCGGGCAGTTTCTCCTGCTTGCCGAACGGCAGTTCGACATCCACCTTTTTCGTCTTCAGTCCTGAAATGATCCTTCTTCCCGCTTTCCTGGGCTCTTCGTCCCTGGCGCCGTCTGTGCCGACGATAGCCGTAAGCTGGCCGACGCTGCTCTTCATCTGCATCGCCTGGGCGTTCATCTGCTGCGCGGAGGAGGCCGTCTCTTCCGCGGTGGCGGCCGATTCCTGCGTCACCTTGTCCATCTCGGTGACGGCCTTGGCGACATGGGTGATGCCCTGGGCCTGCTCGTCCGAAGCGGCGGCGATCTCGTCGATGAGGTTGGCGACTTTCTTCGCGATGGCGATGTTCTCCTGGAACGCCTCCTGGGTGGAACGGGTCAGGTCGTTGCCGTTCCGGACGTTGGCGATCGTGCCCTCGATGAGTGCGCTCGTGGTCCTGGCGGCTTCGGCCGCTCTCATGGCGAGGTTCCGGACTTCTTCGGCGACGACGGCGAATCCCGCCCCCGCCTCGCCGGCCCGGGCCGCCTCCACGGCGGCGTTGAGGGCCAGGAGGTTCGTCTGGAAGGCAATCTCGTCAATCGTCTTGATGATCTTGCCCGTCTCCTCGCTGGAGCGGGTGATCTCGCGGATGGCGGCAGCCATGTCTTCCATCAGTTTGCCGACGCGGTCCACGATCTTTTGCGTTTCCGCCGTCAGCTTCTTGGCCTGGGCGGCGTTCTCCGCCGTCTGTTTCGTCATGGACGACATCTCGTCGAGGGAACTGGAAGACTGCTCCAGGGCCGCCGCCTGCTTGGCGGTGCCTGCGGCGAGGTTCTGGCTCGCCGACGATACCTGGGACGAAGCCGACGAGACCTGGTCCGACGCCTCGTTGATCTCCGCGGCGATGCCGATCAACGGCCGGGAGATGCTGCGGCCGAAGAAGATCACCGTGACCGAGGTCAGGATCAGGAAGAACAGGGCCACGCCGACCAGGACCAGCCTGATCGCGAGGGCCTCCGCGTACAGGTCGTCCTGATTCTGGGTGACGATGATCGACCAGCCGGTGATGGGTACGGGTGCAAAAGCCGCGACTTTCTTGACGTTTTCGAAAACATATTCCTCGATGCCGGTCTCGTGGGCATTGGCCTTGGCGATGAAGGCCTCCATGCCCTTTTCATTGGTGAGGTTCTTTTCGAGGATCAATTCCTTGCGGGGATGGGCTATGACCGTGCCCTTCGGGTCGGTGGCAAGGGCGTAGCCGGTCTTGCCGATTTTGACGGACGTTATCTTGTTGGAGAGGTAGTCGATCTTGACGACGGCCGCGACAACGCCGTCGAACTCGCCGCCGGACGAACGGATCGGCACCGAGGCGATGGTGACGGTGTTGCCCGTGGCCTTCGATTTGATGACCTGGCCGATGGATGTCTTGCCCGCCTTGCCGTCCGTGAAATAGGCCCGTTCCTTGACGTTGAGCCCCTTGGTCTTGCCGCCGACGCTGTCGGCGGAGATGATTCCGTCGGGATTGACATAGATAATCTGCTCGTAGTTGTCCCCCACCGCCTTATGGCTGAGTTCGAGCGCTTTCGATATCCGGCCCAGGGCCTCCTCGGTGTTTGCTCCTTTCCTGACCTGTTCCGCCGCCGCCAGGATCTCGCTGTTGGCCGCGACGGCCTTGATGATGTTCAACTGCTCCGTCATGCCCAACTGGACGATGTCGGACAGGTCCTTGGCGATGGACGTGGCCCGGTCCTTGGAAAGCGTTTCGATAACCGACTGCGCCTTCCACGACGAGAAAACGCCGACGGTCACCAATGGGATCAGCACGATGCCGATCCCGCCCACAATCATCTTGTAACCTAAAGTCTTTTTCTTCATAAAGCAATCGCCCCCCGTCTTGTTTGCGGTCCGCCTCCGGCGGCAGGATCGGCCTGCGGCCCGGGCGTTACCGGTTGATTGCATGTAAAGGCTTCTTGGTTGTAGAGAGGATCGTTTGAATGAGATGAAACCTTTTACCAGCTTAGGCCGCAAAGGTCAATGTATATATCCCTTATATTTCAGAGGGAAACGGCATGGATGAGAAAAAATTCTTGCAATCGCGGTTCGTTTGAGATAAAGCACCACATTCTCCCGAACGGGAGGCCATAAAACCAGTCTCAAGGGGCCCTTAGCTCAGCAGGTAGAGCAACTGACTCTTAATCAGTAGGTTGTCGGTTCGATCCCGACAGGGCTCACCAAATATTAAGGGGTTACGAATGTAACCCCTTTTTGTTTTTCTCCAAAAATGACAACAAATGACAACATCACAGCTTGTCGATTCCCCTCTTGAGCAGTTCGACGGAAACATGCGTATAAACCTGAGTAGTGGTCACGCTTTCGTGCCCTAGCAATTCCTGTACAGTTCGGATATTCTCCCCTCCTTCTATCATATGGGTGGCGAAAGAGTGCCGGAACATATGAGGCGTTATGTGTGACACTCCGGCAAGTCTGATTGCCCGTTCGAGGGGTTTTCGGATATCGGTAAGGACGCTACCGCCGCGCCGGGAAGGGAATACAAGGCCGTCCTCTTTGAAGCGTCCATTCGCTTTTAGATCTTCAATATAAGCCTTCAAATACCCTGCTAGCTTCTTGTGGATCGGTACAATCCTTTCTTTGTTTCCCTTGCCTAATACTACGATATAGTCAGGCTCGAAATGGATTTGATTCATCCGTAAAATGCAGACTTCATTCTTTCTCATGCCACCGAAGTAAAGACACATGTAAAGGGCGATGTTTCTGACGGAGAATTGCTCTACTACGGCGTCAATATCTTTCCTGCTCACCGGCTTGGGCAATGGGCGTTTGTAGGGCAGCATCTTAACCTGGCAGAGCACGTTGTTGCACATCTTCATGTCTTTGGCCCATCGAATCATGGCGCGCAGGCAAAGTATTTCAAGGTTAATTTCTCGATGCTTTCCCGGTGACTGCTCAAGACGTTTCTGGATGAACCTTTCAACTAGTATCGGGGTGATGAAGTCCGGCATCATCCGGCCAAAATACGGCACCAGATGAACGTCCAGGTAATAGGTCTTATCCTCTAGCGTATCCGGCGATTGATTGTTTTTAACCCATTTCTTATATTCATCGGAGATCCAAGCGACCGTGTAAAGTTCTTTTGCCTGTTTTCCGAGCGATGATTCATAGGCTAGATGTTTTTGGATAGCTTCAAGCTGAGAATTGGCATGAATAACCTTTCGGAATCTCTCTTTCCGACTGATGCTTATATCGATGAGATATCTATTGCCGCCAAGGTGTTTCGGGTTCATTCTATCTTTCTAAGCTTTTTTGCTCTCCAGAGCAAGACGTCATTTTCTATCTGTTCTTTTGTTTTCTCCATTGAGATGATGGTATCCCCGCCGATGTTGAGGTATCGGTATATTTCCCGTACTTTTTGGAGTAGTTCTTGTTCTTCCGTCGGGGTCATCATATGCCTCTCGACTGCTGCGTTAATAAAGATGCCATCTATTCATATATCCACGGGGTGTCACCCTCTGACGCCAATAAATTTTTTTTTCCTTGTTCTTTAGATTTCGATCTACTTGGTGATTTCTTAGATTTTCTCTTATTCACTCCTCCGGCCAATTTATATGGCCGCATTCGCCGCAGCAGAACCACACAATAGCGTTTTCAATCCCGCAATCGGGGCACTTCCAGTGATATTCCTTATCCCGGGATTTGTCTTCACAGGGGAGTTTTTCAGCATCTTGATTTTTGTCTGTGCCTTCCATAGTCATCGTAATCCTCCTGATGTTTTTGTGCCCCTCCTCCGCAGGTGAGTCGGTGTGTTTTCGCTGTAGTCGCGCTGCGGCGGAAGGTGCGCTCTAGTTTACCGTTCGAGTTGCCGTTCTTGCACTCGTTTCAAACCACGCACCCCGATCATTCATTTTTTTGCCCTCCTACATACATATCCACGGGGTGTCACCCTCCAACGGGAAAAAAATGCATTTCAATCAAAAAAAATACTGAACCCAAAACTACCAAAACAAAAAACTCCAACAAATATGCTGGAGTAGGTGGGTAGAGGTCTGAAATAATTTTTTTTTGGCTGTACGATTAATATAGAGCAGTGATTAGACTGTGCAATACGATGACACATGACAATAGTACGATCGTGCTATATGCCGTGGGTCATGAACAGAGAACGAACACTCGAGCCCTTGCCTGTCATTGGATCCGTTACCGCTGGATTCCCGTCGCCGGAAGAGGAGGCGCTGCGGGACATCATCTCGATCGATCAGTACCTGTGCGTGAGACCTGGCCAGTCTTTCCTCTTGGTGGTAACCGGCGATTCGATGAATGGCGCCGGCATCTTGGACGGCGACCTGGTGGTCATGGAGAAGGGCATATCCCCGAAGCATGGCGACATTGTCGTCGCCCAGATCGACGGGGATTGGACTATGAAGTATTTCACCCGCCGCGGCCGGAATGTCGTCCTGGAGGCCGCCAACCCGAAGTACCCCGCCATCAGCCCCAGGACGGAGATGAAGCTGGCGGGCGTCATCACGGGTGTCGTCCGAAAGTATCACCGGTAGAACGTAAATCGAAATCGCCATGAACGAGCTATTCTTCACCACCTCCTCCCTGCGGACGGCGATCGTCCACATCGATGCCGACGCCTTCTTCACTTCCTGCGAGGAGGTAATCCATCCGGAGCTTCAGGGGAAACCCATTGTCACCGGAGCCGAACGAGGCATCATCGCTTGCGCGAGCTATCCGGCGAAGGCTCTCGGAATCAAGCGGGGAATCACCCTGCGGGACGCGAAAAGGCTCTGCCCGGCGCTTGTCATCCTGCCCTCCGATTACGAGACCTACAGCCTCTTTTCCCGGCGGATGTTCAATATCATGCGGCGCTTTACGCCGGACGTGGAAGAGTATTCCGTCGACGAAGCTTTCTGTAACCTGACGGGGATGCGTCGAGCACTGCGGGGCTCCTATGAGACCATTGCCCGGCGGATTCAGGAAGCTATCGTAAAGGAGCTGGGTATTAAGGTCTCGGTGGGCCTGAGCATCACGAAAGTCCTGGCGAAGATCGCCTCCAAGTGGCGGAAGCCGACGGGATTCACAGTCATCCCGGGCAAGGAAATTGCTCGCTACCTTCAGGATCTCCCTATCGGCAAGATTTGGGGGATCGGGCCGGCGACGACGAGCTACCTCAACAAGCACGGCGTGCGGACGGCGCTGGATTTCGCTCGTTGGCCCGAGGAGCTGGTCAAGAAGCGCCTGACGAAGCCGGGCCGGGAGATATGGCAGGAGCTTCGGGGAAATTCGGTACTCCATGTCTCGCCGGAGGAAAAGACGGCCTATGCCTCGATCAGCAAGACCAAGACCTTCGCCCCGCCGACGGCTGACGAGGCCTATCTCCATGCCCATCTCCACCGGAACCTGGAGTCTGCCTGCATCAAGGCCCGGCGCTACAAGCTGGCGGCGAAAGGGCTCGTGGCGTATCTGAGGCTGCAGAATTTCTGCGGCGCCGTTGCGGAGATACGGCTCGACCGCCCGTCCAACTGTCCCCTGGAGATGGCCAGCATCTTGCGTGAGCTTTTCCGGGACCTTTTCCGACGGAACCAGCTCTATCGGGCGACGGGTGTCGTCCTTCTGAACCTCGTTCCCGACGCGAATGTCCAGTATTCTCTCTTTGAAGATCCCCTCCATGCGGAGAAGATCCAGGATGCCTACGCGGCCATGGATATCCTGAGCGGGAGATATGGGAAGCATGTCGTCCACCTCGGAGCGTCGCACCTCATTGAGGCCCAAGGGAAGGGAAAACGAGGAGAGCCGACGGCGCGGGAAAAGACGATGCTCCCCGGGGAGACCCAACGGAGGCACCTGGGGCTACCGCTGATCCATCTCCCGGGTCCGGAATTTCAAGAGTGACAGTATTGCGACATAACTCGCGGCATCGTCCGGAAGCATTGCCATCCGTCCATCTTACCAGTCCGTAACCTAAATGAATGTTACTTGAAAGGGTTCTTTCTTACCTTCTTCATGCTTGTCAGATCTGTGTGAGGAATTCCAAGGGCAATATGGCATGCAGCAATACGTTGAGGATCTTGGATATCGTAAGTGATTATCACCATGAAAGTGCCTATAGGGTCTCCTGGATTATGAAACACTTCATCCTTTTGGTATTTGAAATAGCTTTTAATCCCCGGGACATTTTTCAACGAGTTTGATGCAAACAAATATATTTCTTTAGTATAATTAGTCTTATTTTGATACGCGGACGTAAGGATGTAATCTTTTGGAAGCATTTCTTTTATCCCGGAGAAGAATTGCTGCGCTGAGGGATTTTCGTTGGGCGCGGCGCCAAAAAGGCCCTTTGTATTAAATCCCATCGCGCCGGCACGTGGAGGATTTCCAAATTGGTCGACCTGCTGGACAATGATTCTCCCTCGATCTCTTACATCGATGCTGGAAATGGGGTCGCCTAAACGGAATCCATATGCGACGGAAGAAAAGAAAAACAGGAATAGCGCCAGAAGAAAAGGTGATTTTCTCATTACCCCCCCCAGATAATAGAGATGAATTATTCATCAGAGCAGTACCTTTCTTGGTATGCAATAATCACATGTGTTGGCACTCCGATATTGGTCAGTATGTATCCGATGATGGTCAATTGAAGATACCGGGAGATTTGCACTAATTCACGAAGAGTCAACGTTGCCAACCTCTGCTTAGGTCTTCCCACATGAGCCATTTCATTGCGAAGTTCTCCGATCGCTTTCGCTGTTTCTTCCACCGTAGCCTTCCCGAATGCCTTCATTATCCTATCGCGGACCCTTTGGCAGGCATATTTTTCCAATGGGTATTCATACTTCGGCTTATCCCTCTTCCCAGCAGCAAAACTGATCGATTCAAGCTGGGTAGCAAAAAGGACAATTTCTCCGTGGGCTGAATGTTCGTTACGGAATCCAGTTTCTTTCTGAATGCTTGAAACGATAGTCGAATGACTCTGAGGTTCTTGCATCCAAGTAGACACGATGGAATCAAATGGTACGGTCGATTGAGTGATCGGCATATGCTGATGAATATAATTGCGGGTATTTAAAAGATTTATCGTTCGTGGGTCGAGCACCATCGATGGGCAAATCTGAATCGTTATGGGAAGATTGTCTGTGCCTGGCTTGTTCAGGTTAATGCATTCCGGATATACTGGGCTGTAAATGAGTATAGCAAATAAGTTTGAAAGACTAATAATGTGCCGGTACGCATCTCGAATGGTAAGCCTCGGTGCAAACTCAAAGGAAATGCGATAGGCGATGTCCTCCTTGATCATGAAGGATGCCTGAGGATACTTGGCCTCTATGTCCTTAAATGCCTGACTCAGTGCGTCTAATGCAACTGGGTCGCGACTATAGATGCGAGACGATATATCACTGTGTAAATAGCCAAATGTCGCAGCATTGTAGACCTCCATTTTTCCGAATGGCGTAGTCACAGAATAGAGAGGTATTTCAGAGTACTTAACTAAATCTTTGGCACCTCTTGGATAAAAAAACTCTTGTAAGTTGGTTAGTGAGAAGTCGATATCAGCAAATTGCTCATCATGATCAAGAAAATCTCCTATTGTGAGGAATTGGAATCCAGTCTTACCACTGCGTGTTATTAAATCGGTGCGAAAATTAGTTCCAGCCTGGGCTGGAGAGAACTGGCCAATAAGAGTGCATTTGTCACCTGTAGAAAGGATTCCGTGAAGAACGTCCGTGACAGCCGGGACATCCTGCCCAGTAATACTGTATGAGAGGATTACACCCTCTGCTGGAGAGTAGTGAATTTCGCCGGAGAAACGGTTTTCGTGGGAGCCCGGAAGAAAGAACTCTCCTATCCATCGGGCCTCCGAAAAAAGATCAGCCATTCCATTCCACCTCCGTAATGTTGCTAATGATGATTCCAGATCCTCTAGAAGTTGCTATTCATACGAGAAATACGTCGCACTGCGTAAAATTCCCCATCTGTCTCAATGCTTATATCTCCAGGATGGAATTTATAAATGGCGACCCTAAGTCTCGATGCTTCACCTTGTGTAAGTAATTGAATGGCTAATGCTTCTGGAGATGTCACGATGTTCTTAAGCACTTTTACGAAGAACTTATGGCATGATCTTTTCGGATCTGATGCCTTTAATCGAGTTCCTTGTTTATCATACTCAGAACAATTCCAGCCTATTGAGTCGGCATCATTTTGATTGTTCCCGATTATTTCAAAATTGCCTATCAATGGACCTCTTATCTTCCATAATTGTTTCACGCGACCATTGCCGCTCTTGAAAATTTCTTTCTCCTGGAGGGGTAAATTACGTGTTATAATCTTATGATCAAGCTTGTTAATGAGTAAATCGTGTTGTGGATCTGCCTCGCTTACCTTACAGAATATGACGAGTAATATCGTCGTCAATGTTACAAGATATAGTCTCATGCCCCTCCTGTTTTTCGTAAACCGCGAATAACTCCTGTTGAGATTGCGCAGTTGTCTTTCGTTGCATTCATGGTCCGGCATTGATGCTGTTTATATAGTACTGAACTGCAATTATTTATGAGAGCACAGATTCATGTTTTCATGGCCTCTGAATGCCCCGAAAGGCTTCGGCTTGCTCTAGTGTAACGCTACGGCGATCGCCCATGTCAATCAGCGAATCGAGTACCTTGAGCAACTTTCGCGCATTATCAGTATCAAGCGGAAAATTGGCATCGGCAAGGCGTTGGACCGTCGCTGCGGTGCGGGCTAGTAGCATGGTCCCGGACCAGTTGACCTTGGCATTATCTGAGAGCGAGTCGAGAATTGCATTGGCTTGGTCTGCAAACTCGGCCAGAGGATACTCGAGGCCAGCCCTTTCGCAAAGCGTCAAATAGTGCTGCATAACATATGTCGACCAGCCTGTAGCAGTAATCAGCTTGGCTACGATTGGCATAATCATACTGATCTGTGACCAGTCGCCGTTGGCGAAGCGAGTGGCGCCTGGAGCATCTTTATCGATAGGCACAAAGAGCAACGCCTTGATTAGTTTAGGTAAATCATACCCGTAAACTTCACCTGCCCGGTACCTCTTTGGCTCGAAGCAAGGGTCACGGACAACGCGATCAACGCAGTCGTTCAATAGATCGAAGGTATTTGCCGGAATCGTCGTTGCATCGAGAATCTGTCTTGTCACTGTCTTATTAGCAAATTCAGCCAATACAGCTAAACCTTCCTTATCCTCCGTCAGGAAAGGTGCCAGGAATTCCTTACGTACAAACTCGGTCTCGAAAAATGGTGCTGCTCGTGCCAGTAAGTCGCCCAGGACGGCATTCCACTCGGTGAGCGAGGCCGCGGTGTATGATCTCCGGCTTCGATTGGTCATAAGCCATGGTGGCATAAGCCGCTCGGCCGTCCACCTAACAAGCTCCTGGAAGCTCACCGCAATCATCGGCTTATAGAGGCACGATTGACACCAGTTCTCGATAGGGAACCGTGGAAATATTTGCGTTGCGAACGACGCATCGAACATCGGGTATGCGTCGTCCCATCTGGCCTCTTCTTCAGACCGGCCATAACGCCGTTTTCCCGTCGCCTCAACCCATGCTGGCGGTACGGATGTTAACGGCACGTCCGTCATCGCTCCCAACCGTTCGAGTGCACGGGCGAGACTCTGCCTTCGCGCGTTCCGATCAACCGTTTGATCGCGATCACCATTCTCCTTAATCTCAAATCGATAGTAGAGCGAGAGGTCCATGGCAAGGTGGGCAGCGACCCACTGCACATGCTCGTCAGAATCCATAAAGAGCCCACAGAACGCGAACTGGGCTACACTTCTCATTGGGTGGGCGGTCAGCTCGAAGAGTCTCTGGATCGAGTCCTCACGCGGCAGACTTGAACGGCGGTCATGAACTAAGGCAACAATAAGATGATTAGCCGGATGCCAAGGTATCTCGGAGCCGAAGAAGGTATTCTCCGGTTCTTCCATAGCTGCAACACGGTCCATGACATCCCATGCCCAATCATAGTCTTTACCTCCATGAGGACCAAAGCGGATGACAATTGCGGCAACTGCGGAAATTGTCGATTGTGCTGCGTGTTCTCCTGTTTCTTTTCGTTTGATAAAAATGGTATCGTTATCTCGCGTTTGCGCGAAAGCCACTGCGTCAGTCAAGCTCAGACGGTCTACAAGTGCGTTGTCCTGAAGCGACCTCATTGCCCATTCAATGACACTGTACTCCTGCAATGAAGTGGTGCTCTCCTTAAGGCGTTCTTCTTGCGCAGCTGTTAACGGCTTCGGGGACTCATAAGATATCAAAAACTCGTTAGCTTCGGTTTGACTCCTGCGATAATTGACTATATCGCCAAGGCCCGCCCATTGCTCCGCCTGCTCTTTCATCTCCGCCGTAACGCCAACATTAGAGCGCTGCTCTTCAACCTCATAAGGTAAATTATCTGGAAAGCGTGTGATTGCTTCCTTGAAGTGTTGGCGAAGGCCTTCGTCGGCAGTTAACGCGAATCTCATGGCGAGCTCACGAATCTCACGCTTGCGACTCTGACGTGAATCAAGAAATTCCTTGGCTTTCGCTTTATCACCGGTAAGGTGCGCAAGGTACCCAACGCCTAGAAGATCGATGTCTCGCGTTGGTTCTTGTCCAAAGCGAGCAATGTCGTGGCGCCATAAGCGCTGACAAGTCACGATTGGAAAAGTTGCTTCGGACACGTTGTAGGTCTCAAGTGCTAGAACGAGTGCTAGTCCAAGAACAGCATAGCATTCATTGCCCTCAACTACAGCCCGGATGATCTCGTCCGAAGATTGGCCACCCTGGATCTGCTTAAACGCCCAGTAGCCAAGTGCTAGGAAAGCACACTCTAATGGTCGGGACACGGTGGGTTGCCCTATGAACCATATATAAACATGCCAATTGCCCCAGAACTCCTGCTTTCCCCAAGGGAACTCTAGGATCAGGGAAATTGGCGTTCCCATGCGATCGTGATTGAGGAGCTGAATCTGACGCCAACCCTTGGTTGCATGGTTGGTGAGATCGCGCACAAGTCCGAGTGCGGCCTCTGGCTTCTTCGCAAAAAGACTTGCGAATGGTTCGTGAATGGGTGACGCTGGGAAGTAGTAGTTATGATGTTGGACAATTCCAATATCATCATGATCAATTTGATTGTGCCCAATCGGCATGTGTATGTGCTGAAGAGCGCGTTTCTGGTCTTCCGTCCTCTTTTCCTCAGGAATGGCGCGGAGGCGCTTGAGAAATTCTACATATTCTCGGTCCTCCCGTTTTTCCCGGTCAATTCGTTCCTGAGGAAGTTCTTCCATCAGCTCCGCCTTTGCAACAGCAACCACAAGCTCGGGCTCCACATCCGCCATAGTAGGCGTAAATCCCATCAGGTTGCTATAACTCGCGCGGCGCATATGTTCGTTCGCTAACGCTCGCTTGAAAAGAGCGATCGCGGGCGCGGGGTAGGAACGCGCTGAACGCATAATAGTGCTTCGCAGAGCGGACACAAGACCAGATCGTGCCTCGCCATTGAGCATACCCCATGGGCCGTAATCTGATATCGGGTGTTCAGAATACTCAATAATTTCCAGTTCTATCAGCCAAGAGGCGCAAATATTGATGATAGCGGAAGAAAGCGGATTCTTCATATCGGCAAATACATTCTGCCAGACGCTGACAATTTCAAGGATATTGGGAAACAAGCGGGTAGGCAAGCTCGGGGCAAGCGGAAGTAACCAGCCCAAGAATCTGCCCCAACTCTCGAAGTCTGAAGGCCAGCCGAGCAGATCTGCCATGTTGATGACGTCTAGTCCCTCCACCGCATTCGCGGAATTTTGAAGGACAATCGGACTTGGGATCGTATGCTGCGCCTGAAACCAGACAAGGAGCTTCTCGAAAAGCACGTAGTTATTTTCAACAAGGAGATTCTGAAACTCATGATACCCTTGTGCAAATGCCGGTGTAAATGGTGGAGCCGTCAGCCACTCGCGCCGCCATTGTGGGCGAAGCGGCTTACGCTCAAGATTCCGATAGCCCGCCGACCATTTCCCTGGTGAAGTGAGCGCGTTCTGAGCCAACAGTCCGACCACCCGGCCGAGTAGCGGCGGCTCACCCGCGTCGGCTAGGCCATGAGTCCAATCATCGCCAAGCTCGATGAGATATCGGGAGAACACCCATTCAAAAAAAATGTCGTGCGTATATGAGTAAGACGCTTCCTCATCGTGATAATGGATGACGAAATCATCTATTAAACCCTGGATTTGCTCAAAAGTGGAATCCTTAAGTCCCCTAGCTTGAATTCCCTTACCAAGATTTCGCACGCCTTTTTCGACCAAATCTAACAGTGCCCTTTGTCGTTGCGGCACGGCTTCCTTGGGTGCGTCATGGCCGGCACGAGCCCACCAAGCTGAAATGAGATCGATCTCGGTTTGAGGCGTTGTAGAGTCATCAGGAAAACTTCGTGCGAGTACGGCTGCAAAAAAGGGCCGCCGTGCGATTTCTTTGACGTTCTTCGCACCAAAAAGCAGCCGCCTTAAGTTTGGCCTTTCTTTCGCCAGAATCTCTGCTTCCTCATCGGAGAAGGCGTTAATCGTTACATCGCCGATACCGCTTCCTCGATAGAAGCTTGGAGGAAACCATGCACGATATGCCTCTAGGCCCTGATCGCGTGAACTTGCCAGAACCTTCCACGCGGCGAGATGTTGATTTTCCTCAATCACTCTGAGGATGTCAGTGATGATGTTCTTTTGATCAGGTTTTACGCGGTCAATTCCATCAATGAAAAGGATTGGCGTTCCGGTAGCGCCAATTTCAGCTAGGAGACCCGCAACATCGTGGTGTTGGAGACCAAGAGCCGCCGCGAAGGTTAGCCAGTTATTCCCAGCAAGGCGGTCTGATTTTAAAAACAGAATTGGCCCGTTGGCGGCATCAATGCTTGCGACATGTTTGAGCATTGCCGACTTCCCGCACCCGGGAAGGCCGGTGATGTTGACAAGCCGGTGCTCGACGAAACGATTATTGATACTAACTTCCAAACTGGATCGTTCTACACGAAAGCCGGCAATCTCCTCCGATATATCTGCCATTCCAGCGGCGGAGAATACTTGAAGTAAATTAATATCCCGCAGATAATTCGGAGCAATCTTGAGTCGCAGAACATCTCGCAGTTCGGCCAGAAGTGTCTGCCGAGTCCATTTACGGGCTGTGCCTGCCCCATCACGTGCAATCCGGCAAAGGCGGTCGAAAAGTAGAAGGTCGTGACCATCTTTGTTGGCGGCAACAAGCTCCTGAAGGCGATTTATCACCTCAGTTCTCAGGAATCCACCCTCGGTCAATCCATTAAGGTTGAGCGCCACAAATTGGGCATAGAAGTTTCGTTCGTCATCCGACGATCGGATTCCGATTAATGGGCTCAGTTCGTCACGAAGAGAGCGTTCGGGAGCCGCTGCGGTTCCACCCGGGGCAAAGCGCCGAGCAAAATCTTCACCAGAGGGACTGCTTTTGGCCCATTCAATCAGCCTATTCAGTGTTCGGAACGGATCCTTGGCAACGTTTTCGACAACAAAACCATATGCGTCAAGATCAACGTTAAAACCACTAGTTAGTCTTGTGGAAACGGAGCAGGAAATGATATCGCGAAAATCAGTATTGGTTACTGCCGCACTGATAGTAATCGTCCGCTTAGCCTGAAGACTTAGCTTTCTCAGCGAACCGTCATCGTCAAATTCGACGACAATATCATCCATAGGATAGCCGTGTCCGGCTTGTTGGACTGCAACAGACTTCACTATACCATTCAAACCGGCAGCGCGCTCTTCCCGTAAAAGAGAGGCGAGGTAATAACCAACTACGGTATCTTCATAGGTAAAACCCAATCCACCCGTAAGCTCAGTTGAAGTCGCCTGGTGCCTTTCTTCCTTACACATAGCTTTCATACCCATTCTTAACGCCTAGATGAAGCAGATGTGGTGAATAGCTAGAGTGCCGCTGATCAAAATGCCTAAACCATCACAGAGTTTCTGAAATATTGAGCTGGTTAAAGGTGATAGAAGGCCTTCCGGTTATGATAGATGACTTGTTGTTGCGACAACTTTCCTTGAATAAGACTATGATTTTCTATTGGATACCTTGTTAATTGTCAATTGTTAAAAATAAATGTACGCGACAAATCCCCTTTCAACGTCTGGCCATATCCGAATTCAGTCTGATTGAACCTCATGTCTGAATTCATACAGATCGGCTAGCTTCAGGTCGGTAATCTATCTATCAAAATGAAGTTTGATCTGAAGTCCAACCTGCCCAGGCCGTCTCCCTCTTCATCTCAAAGAGGTTCGCCGGCCTGTCGGCCCTGCGGTTCCTCTGAGCACGGCCATGCTCGAACCTTCGATTCTCGCTGGCCGAGATCATCGGTCATGGTTTTCGTAATGTGGAACTCACATCTGAAAAATCGCTCCCAAAAAATATTTTCACTTTTTTCACTTTTTTTGTCTCCGGAGGGTGACACCCCGTGGATATGTATGTAGGAGGGCAAAAAAATGAATGATCGGACCAAGACCATACGAAGGAGGAAGATATGAAGGTGAAGGTTGGTTTGGATATCGGGTTTGGTGATGTGAAGATGGTGTACAGGAACGGTCCGGGGTGTCATGGTGGCGGGCTATTCCGAGCTGGCCTGCCAAGTATGCAGCGATGGTGCATGTGCCCGACCGTCCCGAAATGGCCAACGCGAGGAGTTTTTGGCGTCTCATTGAGCGAGAGGAATAAATCCTCCTGGGAAGGGGAATATCATGGCGTGTTTACGTATCAAAATAACCGACCCTGAAACTGTCCAGTTGTTGATGATGTATACCAGGGATGTTCAGAACGCCCTGGCGGAAAAGGCTGTAGCCGACTTCTTTGAGAAGAATGGGGCTCGGGAAATTGTGAAGGTGCTTCACGAAAAGGGAATCAAATTGGAAAAGCAGTTGAGGAAAAGGGTCGGAAACGGCGGAACAGACCAAAATGACGCGAGAAATAAGCATGACGCTCAGCATGAAAAGCGTCCTTCTGCGGCTGCGAAGATAGGCATTTTTAATCCAGTATAAGGTTCTTCCCCTCGGGAGGGCGACACTCGCCGGATGGCGCTCAACTGGCTCCTGATTAACCCCTGTCGCGCCCGCTTTGCGGGCGGTGTGGATTGTAACGAAGTCATTAACGACAACTCGAACGGCAAACCAGGTCGTACCCTTTCTAGCGGGCGCGACATCAACAAAATAACGTCTCCGCCTGCGGAGGAGAGGCGCGAGAAAGGCGAAGGGAGAAGGGAAATGGACTACAAGCGAAAATTGGCAGAAATATGGGAGGGGATATGCACCGAACAAGCGATGCGTAAGCGATTGTGCGGCACAGATGTCGGTCAGTTGCCCGCATTATACCGGCGATATAGGCTGAAGTGGCAGCTTCAGCGTCCCGACGTTAGGCGGCAACTCATTAGAGTGTTGACGGCAGAAACTGCGTCAGTAATTGTGATAATAGCAGTATTGTACTATATCGCTGGTAGAGGCTAAAGCATGAAAAAAGGCATACTTGTAATGATATTGCTTGCAGCAGTCCCGGCCCCCGCCTGGGCCCTGGACATGGAATATTATACCTATGGCGGATTTAGTGCCATAGTCTTGTCCTTTCAGAAGATATCCTTGATATTTAGCGATGCGGGGTATAACGCGCTTATTTATGTGGTTGTTATTCTGGGTATATTTCTCGGGGTGGTATTGGTGCTGATGAGTGCTGCCACTGGGAAAAAGGCATATTTCCTGTCATGGGTGCCCCCGATACTTCTCGGCGTCGGGATATATTTAGCTCTGATCGTGCCTAAGGGGAGCCTGACAGTTTATGACCCTCTGAAGAACCGTTTTCAGACGGTGAGCGGAGTCCCTAACGGGATTGTCATGGTAGCCGGTGTTCTAAACAAGATCGAAAAAGGATTCGTCGACATTATCGACACGTCGGGCAATGTACAAGGATTCCAGCGTACCGGTGGAGGCCTGGGATTCAACATGCTTTTAATAGCTACGCAAGGCGGATTCGGGACGGGGGATACCAATATAGACGCAAGCCTGCGTCGATATACAAAAGACTGTGTCATGTTCGAGTTGACGCGGCAGGGCACATCGCTGACTGGCGATGCGCTGGCCAAGACCTCAACCAATGCCATGACCGAATTCCAGCAAGCAGCGTCTTCAGCGGTCTGGACTGTTTATTATGACGGAACCAATCCAGCCGGTACGCCCATGACCTGTTACGATTCATTCGATATGTTAAAAGGGTTCTTGTCGAACGACTCGAACTTGACGCCGGTAGTGACTCAAGAGTGCTCCGCGATGGGATTCGACACGAAAAACCCCGCTGAATTGACTCGATGCTTCAGTGATTTGTCGGATTTCCTCTCATATCTATACGATGGGGCTATATCGGTTACCCCAGAAGGATTCATCAGGCAGATTGCCATGATGGAAGTCCTCGACGATATTATGCGTTCGGGCAATATCGATTTGTCAATTCATGTGATGACAAACAAAGATGTTATGAGTTCCGGGGTGACGATGGGGATTGTGGCCAACGATTGGCTTCCTGTCATGCGGGCCGTTTTCACTGCCGTCGCAGTGGGGCTGATCCCTTTCATCGTTTTGTTTATTCCGACTGGATATATAGGAAAGGCCTGTGGGCTCATTTGCGGGTTTTTCATCTGGCTTACCTGCTGGGGGATAACGGACGCCATCCTGCACGGGATCGCTACCGATTATATTGTTCTAACGGTGGATTACCTAAAGGCCAACAACCTTGGGTACAATGCCATCATGTTGTTTCCTACCTTTATGTTAAAAGCGTTATCGATGTTTGGTTTTGTCCGAACCGCCGGCATCATGCTCGCAACCATCATGACGAACATGCTGGTCTCTTTTGGAGGACACGCCCTGGCTATGATGGCCGGCAACATCCAGGGGCAACTGCAGTCCTCAGCGTCACAGCATTCGAGTTTGGTAACAGGCGAGGGTCAGGCGAGACAGATAGAAGCCGGCCGTAACATCCAGGGGATATGGGACAATGCCGGGAAATATTCATACAAAGAAGATGCGGCCGCCCGATCCGCCCTGAAGATGGGGCAGGCGGGTGCGGGGATTGACGCGATGAATCAGTTTGGCGGCAAGGAAAGATTTGCCGATGCTATGGCCGACGCCGGGCACTCAAAATTCGCTTCCGAGGTCGGTGCGGGGCAAGGCGCCCGCAAGATGGGGTTCGACAGCGTGGTCCGTTCATCCGAGGTACAAACGATGACACAGGCGGCCAGAGCCGGGCAAGTCTCAGACGCTGGCGCTGTGAGGATGGGGCAGAACCAGGGCATGGATGACCAGGCGAAAGCCTTCAATAACGTGGAGCAACTCATGGTTGATACCGGTATGGCTGGAAGTCTTCAAGAGGCCTATAAAATGAAGAACCAGCTTCTGGCTGTCGGAGGAAAAATAGGCGGGTTGCATGATTTATATGGCATCCAAGGGAAGCAGGATGCCCTGGGTGGAGATGCCTCTAAAATGCGGGGTGTGGCATCCCAGGATATGGGGACAAAGCTAGGGACCCAGGCCCAACAAAGATACGAAATGGCGTTTACCGGGATGAATGCTGAACAGTATGGGCAGTGGGTTGCAGGCGGCAGAGTGCTTAATGACACTATGGCGAATAAGCTTCATGAGATGGGCTATGCCGGAGCGCAAGCAGGCATGAAAGCCAATCTGGCATTCGATCAAGATGGCAAGGTCGCATATATGACCGGGGAAACCGAGAAGGGATCTTATGGTGCAGTGTACAAGGGAGGCAAAGTGCTCGAGTCTTCCGTCGAGAATGGCTTTGCCGTGTCAACGGTGAGAGATGCCAATGGAAACGTCATTCATACGCAGGGTATCAAAGGCCGCAACATGCTCAGCGAGAACAGCGATATGTATGTGAGCAAGACGGGCAGCGATATATCGAGGATAAATCGTAATGTCGACATCGAGGAATTTGGTTTCAGGGGTGAATATGGGAGTAGACGCGTAACTTACAATGTCAACGATACACAGATAAGTGCGGGGACTATTTATAACGGTGCCACCATGTATGGGATGGCCACTACTGGGTCTGGAGCTTCAACCATAGCCAACCAGATTGTCAATGCCGCACCAGGCGAAATGCAGGAAAAGGAGATCCTGACCGCCGCCAGTGCGTATGCTAAGTCCGTGCAGGAGATCGCTAGCAGAAAGGGTTTTGTCTTGGACGGTTCGAGTGGCAAGATTGGCTTTGGAGTGTCGGGCGTCGGTGGTGTGGATGTAAATGCAGCAAGCACAGATCAGAGAGGAGTAGATCTAATTGCCACCCAGTTCAGTAATACAGCTCATAAAGCGTTGAGGGAGGCGAAACACAGCGATTTTAATAGTGCCCAGTCACAAGCACATGTGGCTCAGGCTATACAATCATTCAGCCGAGGAATCGAGACTGAATTCAGCCGAGCTACACCTGCAGACTACGGGGCCTCGGCACCAGGAGTTGCAGTGTTTAATGGCGTGAGGAATGTCATAAACACACTTGGAGCCAAAGGCAGTGGTGGAGGGGTTGCGGACAGTCCCGATATCGATTTTGGGCGTCGGTAAGTTAATTGTCGGATTGATGATATATGTTGCCGGGAACATGGGCATTCCAAGGCTTTGTCGTGAGTTCCAAGTGTTCCCGCATTAAAGAGTTGTCATTATCCGCATGCCCTAATAAGGGGCCAAAGAGCCGAGACACAAGTACATACACGCCAATCAAAAAAGCGACGGTGATTATTATGGAAACTGTAGTTGTTATCATAGCGGATGTAAATCCTAATATTTGAGACTGTTGACACATTATACAATGTATTGCGCCTTTTGTCAAGATAAACTATAGAGGGAGGAAGTATGAAAGCAATTTCAGAATGTCTTTTGGTCGGAAGTGGCCTAGTGGTTACGACAACGCTGGACGAACTGGGGGGATCAAGTCCTTTGGAGTTTCAGGTTATTGATGGAAAGCTTGTTTATGGCAACGAAATAATCGAAATCCCTGTTAGCAAGGCCATCATGGATCATTTGTTCTCGAGAGCCGACAACAAGATCTACTTTTATGGTGGGAAGGATCAATTGGCCAGAGAGTACATAGGTGAAACCGTGCTGACTAAGGAAATGCTGATCTATGCGAAGGGCATTCTGTGGGCTATTCAACCAAAAGACGCGGTAAAGGCAGCATCCTCTTCGCCCTTGGCGCCACCTGATTCTAAGTATCAAGGACTTAAACTGCCACCGGATGTTAAGGAGGCAGCCTAACAGATTACTTTCTTCCTCCGCCGCGTGGCCCGCCTCTTCTGTATGGGAGAGTGCGGGTCTTTTTTGTCTCAAGTTTTTGGAACTATTTTCTTGACTTTATCCGACGGTTGTCTATAATTGTTTTACATTTTCAGAGTGCTCGCACTTATCCTCGCTGAGCGAGATCGGCCGTATGGCCCCAGCGCGGACAAATTTGATGGAGACGCCCCATCATCTCAGTTAGGCTGGCAACCTCGACATTAAGTTTCATCTAAGGGACACGTGCGCTTTTCTCACGGTCCCTTTTTTGTTGTCTTTCAGTTTGCAGTTCGATGCCCGTCGGCTGCATCCTATAACTATAACCCATACGGGGAGATGATTCCCTTACGGGAATATATGTCTCCTCTTATAACACCCAAAGGAGGAGAAGATGATAAGAAGATTACTATCGGTTATTAAAGGAATCAGGCAGAACAAGAAAGTATTGATGAACAAAGTGCGATCCGAACTCTATGAGATTTATCCGAAATATGCTTATAGGGCGGAATATAATTACTTGTACGGCTGTAGCCGACATAGGATTATAGGCAAAGATCACGAATATTTACTCGAAACCAAGTGGATCTTTTTTGCCTTATGGAAAAAAAGAAAAAGAACGACAGAATGTCTGTATCGCTTGGACGAGTATGTATCCGAGGGTGGATATGTATCCTACTACATAAACTGATCTTTCCCCGCCGAGGGACTTAGTTCCCCCGGTGGGCCCCTCTTATTTCAATTTTCCTTAACCATCCCCAACAGGGATGCACCTTTCCTATCATCAGCGGCGATCTATATTAACCAAACCAACCAAGCCGCTCTATCAAGAGATGCGCTGCCATTGCAGCGCTACGATTTTTTCTAACACCGCTCGTACGGGCGTGTGTTCTATTTTTCTGAACAAACGCGGGACAGGAGCGGGCACTCCTGGCGTTGTGTGTGCAATTATTTGCGAGGGTATCCTCACTGCCGCAGGCAGAACAAAAAATTGCATGCGTGAGATTAACCTTTAACGCGTAAATGTTTATCGGCGTCTCATCGCCGAACGAAGCGATTTTTCCGGGTCGCCAAAAGGAGCTGCATAGCAGCGACGAGGAGCCCGGAAAACGAGCAAAGTGAAAGCGAGGAGACGCCGATGAGGCGTTCGCCCCCGCGGCGAGCGGTAAAAACAATCCAACGCGAAACATGAGTAAGTCAACAACCAACAAACTAACCCAATCCAGAAAGGAGGCTAAAGGCAAACAAACGGCGGCAAGAAGAAGCTTTATGAAATCAAAAAACCAACAAACCCTAACGCGGCATGAAATGGCAAAGAGCCAACAATATCCTGGGTCTGCACTCGGGGTAATCTGAGACATAAACCACATTGATCGCCCCGGTCAGGGGAGTCGGGAACGGAACCCGCTAAAATTCGGGACCACAAAACAAACTAAAGGAGGTACTATGCCATGAGTAGAGAAGACCGCAATTTCGGTGTCGGGCCGAAGCTAAACACCCGCGCAATATACATACTCGCCCGCGAAACGAGAGAAACCCTGGACCACAGCACGGCCTATGTGGACAAGTGCGTCTCTGCACTTAAAGACTATGCCGAATATCTACGAGAGGACCATAATCTCCGAGATATGTCGATAGTTACGAAAGAGATATACGAGGGCTATGGCCGTTACCTGCATGAGCATGTCGAAAATGAAGACATGTCCCGAGCAACGGCGAGTACGTATTTGGCCTGTATAAACCAAATCAACGCCGTCAATGGGCGGGAAGATTTACACCTCAATCCCAAGGATTGCGGCATCAACCGCGGACCACGGTACCCCAACACAGATCGGGCAATGCCGAGAGAGGTGTATCTGGGAATACTCCAGGGCCTTGCCGACCGCCATGCAGAAACCGGCAATAGCTGGTATCGGGATCTACGACATAGCGTCATGCTGCAGCACGACTGCGGCCTGCGAGCCCGTGAATCCATGCAGATCAAGATCGGTGAGAAGGACTTGAGTGGTGATAAAATCGATTTATTCAAGGGTGACGGGATGAAAAATGGAAGGCCCCGGGAAATCACGCCAATCAATGGTTTGGTCGCTGCCCGCACTGCGCAGGAGTATGTACACAGCAGTGACAATCATACACGTAACTCCCTTATCCCGGACAATGTGAAATACAGCCAGTACCAAGACTGGGCGTACAAGCAGATGGGTCAGATCTGCGTGGAGCTGGGATATGGCAGATCATTTCACTCCATTCGGCACAACTATGCTCAAACCAGGTATTCGCAACTCTGGCAGACCCGCACTGGCATAGCTATAAGATGCCCTGTATCCGTTGGATTATTCAAAGAGGCCTGGAAGCGATATGCGGCTGTCGAAACGGGCCGTTCGCTAAAAGAGATCATCGGTCTGGATCATCAGATCCGCCTTGAGCTGTCACACGATCTCGGCCACGGCCGAGTCAGCGTCACTTCACAATATTTAGGTCGATAATATACTTTGATATCGCAATCATCCTTCGCCCTCCGGGTCCCCTTGGATCCAGAGGGTTTTTTTTTGCGCATTTTGCACAATAGGACACGATAACGTGCTCCTTATGACCACCTAAGGGGGATAAGATGCACGTTATGACCACCTGAGGGGGATAACGTGAAAATTAAGTGACGTTTGTGTGGATTTTAGAAAAATAAGTGTCTTTTTTTGAAAAAACGCATTTAATTTTCTTTTAAGTGGCTTTTTCGAGATAACTTGCACGTTAAGTGGTAAATCTCAGATAAAGTTTTTTTAAGTTACATTTTGGAGTTGCCCCCATGAGACCGGACATTAGTCTAACTTATTTTGTAGTCTCCTATACTCCCTGGGCGATCTCATTTTCAAGCCTTTGTGAGGATGATTCTCATTGTAGTCTTCAAACCATTCAGGCAACAGCTTCATAACCGATCTGGCATTGGGCAGGGGATTCAATTGAATATAATCCCGTTTAAAGGTTTTAACAAACGACTCGGCCATGCCGTTGGACTCCGGGCTGCGGTAAGGCGTCGTGCGCAGTTCGATCCCGATCGCTTTAGCAAAGCTCCTGGTCTCGTGTGCGATATAGGCGGAACCGTTGTCGCTGAGCCACTGCAGGGCATGCGGCAGTACATCGACCTTCCCGAAACGGTATTCGACCGACTCCACCATGAGGTCCCTGACCATGTCCCCGGAGATTCCGCCCGTGGTCGCCACGTAGCTCATAACTTCCCGATCGCAGCAGTCCAGGCTGAAGGCGACCCTCAGCCGTTCGCCGTTCCAGCAGGCGATCTCGAAGATATCGGAACACCACCGCGTATTGCTCCTGTCGCGGCGGATTGTGCCGTTATGAACCTGTACGGGTCTTCCCGTGTGCTTTTGCAGAAGAAGCCCGTTGATCTTCATGATCCGGTAAACACGCTTGTGATTAACCGGGGGGCAGCCTCCTTCATGGAGCTTCCTGTTCAGAATCGCCGTCGTCCTCCGGTATCCATAGCTCGCCCGTTGATCTGTGATCTGCCGGATAAGGACCAGGTAAAAGGCATCGTCAGGCATCCTATGATACCTTCGCCGGGGAACTCCCGTTTTCGTGTACTGATTGGATCGCGACACCTTCAATGTCTCTGTGATCGCTTTCATGGGGTGTCGTCCTTCATGAGCAAGGGTATGCGCGAGATCAGTTTTTTTTCGCGGGCTATCCGAAGCGCATCCTTGAGGATCTCCACCTCCATGGTCTTGCGTCCGAGAAGACGCTCAAGCTCCCGGTTCCTTGCCCGCAACTCCTTCATCTCCGAGGCAGGGACAACTTCTTCTCCGGCCCTCACGGCGCAAAGGGCACCTTCCTGCATGAGTTTTCTCCAGCGGAATAGCTGGTTGACGTGGATTTCATACTTGCGCGCCACCGCCGAGAGCGACATCCCCGGCTGCTCCGCCTCCAGAACCAGAGCTTTCTTCTGCTCTGCGGTCCATCGCCGCCTTCTCTGTATTGATGTAATGATTTCAACGGTATCCATGAACACCTTCTTCCTGGTTGTAACGCTAGTACTATAGCTATGACTAACGCTTATTTCCAGTTTGAATGTGTCCGGTCCATATGGGGGCTACTTCACATTTTGCAGATAAAAAAATTTTAAGTGGCGTTTCTGCGATTTTTGGAAAATTAAGTGGCATTTTTTCCATTACACCTCAGTAATCCGGTGAGATGACACCCCGCCCCTACCGACCTCCCCCGGCCGGGGGAGGTGCCCTCTGTCTCCGGCATAGCCTCCGGCATCGCGCGGATGTTTCTTAAATACTCACTATGTCCAATTCTGAGATAAAGGCTATAGCCGCTCCACGGCTGCGGCCGACACAGGGTCGGCTTGGGGTATCACATAGGGCGGGTGCGGTTTCTGGCTGCGCCCTGGGTGGCTTTCCCGGCCCGGTTGCCGAGGTGGATCCTGGTTGGCCCGTCATTTTGCTCTGACCTTACGAGGCGGCCTATTTCCGTGCTCCTCCAACCCTTCGGGATTCCGGCAGCCCGGGGCCACGTCAATTTGATTGCAACATCTATTTGTATATCCGGCAGATGCAATGATATCAAAGAAAACGATTTGTTCTCCAAAGCAAAGTAAAGACAAGTAGCCGTGAGGGAATTGCCCTGCTAAAGCCAGGCTAAATCTAGGTGGCAATGTTTCGGCTTTCGAGGAATTTGATGAGTGTGCCCCTGTGAACATTGAGGATACGGGCGATGGCACTTTTGGATATTTTCTTAATTATCAATCTTTTAATTTCATCTTCATGACCATCCAGCCGGCTCTTGGACAAACTCCCTTGCGGCCGGCCTAGCTTTTTTCCGCTTCTTTTTATTACGGCAAGGGCGGCCTTTGTCCTGGCGCTGATCATATCCCGCTCCAGCTCCGCCAGCAGGGAGAATATCGTGACGATGACTTTAGATGTCATGTCATGATTGTCACGGATATCGAGATTCTGCTTGATCGCCACGAGGCGGATCTTCCGCTCGACCAGGCCGTTGACCAGGACAATCACCTCGGCGATACTCCTACCGATTCGGGACAGCTCCGAGACGATCAGTGTGTCTCCGGGAGAGAGCTTGCCCACTAGCTCGTCGATGCGGCGTTCCTTCGTCGTTTTGCGCGACGAGATCTCGACAGAAATGAACTCGTCCACCTTGATCCCACAGCGGTTTGCATAGTCCAGAATCTCCAGGCGCTGCTTGTTGACATCCTGCTCGTCCGTGGAAACCCGGATATAGGCTATGGTTCTCGAAGCGGAGGCTGTCACTTTGTTTCTTTCGTATCCCGGCGCCAGATCAATTTGGCCCACCGAGGATCTTCCTGAGCAGCTTCTACTAAAGCAGCGTTGATAAAATCAACCTCATCTTGAGGCATGTTTTGATCGTGGAACCAGTAGTCTTTCATGTCCCTTCCTTCCACGTGATCATTTTTTTTGCAGCTCATAATCAAATTCACCTCCAAAATTTTGGCTCACTATACAACATTTTCCCGCATTTGTCAATGAAAGTGTCTTAAAATTAATTTAATTGACTATTATTTAATCACTATTATTGTTTGTTTTCGGTAATTAAAATGGTATGTAATAAACGGTCGTTTATCTTGACTATGTTAACGAGCAACTGCCCCTTATCTTGCTTTTCATTGACACATCGTTTTAATCTATGTATGTTTTGCTACTGAAGAGGGAGGGAAAAATTAGAAAATATAAGAATTTCATCGCTGGGACATAACCTTATCACAGGAAATTCAAAGGATTTCCCTGTCAACACGCGTTGCATTGAATCGTTCACATTTCCGTCATCCTTCCTCAAAGGTATTCCTTTCCCAACATTCTTTCAACGGTATTCATTTGAATTTGTTTCGCATAGAGGCGTGAAAGTCATTTAATATCAGGGGAAATTGAGGGAATCTATGACGAAGCCTATTGCCCATGCTTCTGATGACGGCAGGATTCATTTTCTGGAAGATCACCTCAGAGACACGGCCGACCTCACCGCATTATTTGCCGGTGAGTTCGGGGCGGGAGGGGTGGGGAAATCAGGCCATTCTATGACATTATTCGGGAAAGTACCCCCTGCCATTCTTGAATTGTTCCATATCGTCATCAAAAACAGCAATAAAATGTGCTTGAAAATAAGGAAAAGCAATCATGTCTAATTACATTGCCCACAGCGGACAGGAAATGCATGAACACCTTGAAGGTGTCGCTGAGCTTGCTAAAATTCATGCTGAAAAGATAGGCATGGGAAATTACGGCGAACTACTAGGACTTCTTCATGATCTTGGTAAATACAGTACTGAATTTCAGAAGTACATCAAGGATGCGATAGAGAAGGACATTCCACAGTTTGATCCGGATGAAGATGAAGAGTTTAAAAACCCGTCGGGACCGAAAGGCAAAATTGATCACTCAACTGCCGGCGCCCAGTTTCTTTCATGTAAAAACGGTTCATCCAATGCACACAAGATACTTGGGCAGCTTCTCTCCCTTTGTTTGGTTTCACATCACTCAGGATTGATTAATTGCTTAACGACTGACGACGGCGGAACCTGGGATTCATATTCGAGGCGCCTATCAAAAAATGAAAATAAAACTCATATGGCGGAGTGTTCTAATCGTCTTGATAAGCACATACTCGAAAAAATAAATGATATTCTTGCAGATAAGTCGTTTACAAAGCCGTTTGAGGAAAAGTGCCGTGATATTGTGTGGGCTTCTCCAGAAAGAAATCCTCGCTCAACGGTTGCACAATTCCAACTCGGCTTGTTCGCCAGGTTTTTGTTCAGTACACTTATTGATGCCGACCGACAGGATACCGCTGATTCAGAGAAACCGAGAACCGCCCGACATCGCCAGCACGGGAATTACCGATCATGGAGTGAACTGGTTGAGCGGTTTGAAAACGAGTATAAGAAATTCAAGGCAGAAAATCAGGTAGATAGAATTCGCCAACAAGTTTCTGTGCATTGTCTTCACGGTGCAATGCGCCCCAAAGGATTGCTAACCCTTACAGTGCCAACAGGCGGAGGTAAAACACTCGCGAGTCTCCGCTTTGCGTTGCATCATGCAAAGCACCAAGAAAAAAATGATGACATCGATAGAATTATTTACGTGGTTCCCTTTACAACAATCATCGACCAAAATGCTCAGGTCGCACGAGAAATCCTTGAACCTAAAGAATGCCCTGAAGATGCCGGTAAGATTGTTCTGGAGCACCATTCAAATATTGGTTCAGATATTCAAAGCTGGAAAGAAAAACTCCTGACTGAGAATTGGGACGCACCGGTTGTCTATACCACGATGGTTCAACTTCTGGAGACTCTATTTGGAGCCGGGACCCGTGGTGCAAGGCGAATGCACCAATTGGCAAAAGCAATTATTGTTTTTGATGAGATTCAGACGCTACCGATAAAATGCGTCCATCTCTTCAATAATGCGATCAACTTTCTGGTTGATCATTGCGGGAGCACCGTGGTTCTCTGCACTGCTACGCAGCCGCTTCTGGGTAAGGTTAATCAAAATAAAGGTGCCCTTAAACTATCGGAGAAGAGTGAAATTATGCCTGATGTCGGCAAACTCTTCACCGATTTGAAAAGAGTTCATGTTCATGATTGTCGTAAATCCCCGGGTTGGACCTATCCAGAGATAGCGGCACTAGCGGTTGAGCAGGTCAAGGCGGATGGAAGCTGTCTTGTTGTTGTCAATATGAAAAAGGCTGCACGGAACATTTTCGAGGAGGCAAAAAAAGACGGAATCGAGGTTTTCCATCTGACTACAGGCATGTGTCCCGCCCATCGCAAACAGGTGCTAGCAACAATTCGTCAGAAGCTTGATGATAAGGAACCGATTCTCTGTGTCAGCACTCAGCTTATTGAGGCTGGTGTCGATGTGAGTTTCCGATCAGTCATTCGCATGCTCGCCGGGTTGGACTCCATTGCCCAGGCCGCTGGCCGGTGTAATCGCCATGGTGGCCCGGAAATCGGCAATGTGTTTGTTGTCAATCCTTCTGAGGAAAACCTTGAGTACCTGAAGGACATTGCCGTGGGCAAAGAGAAGTCAAATCGTGTTCTTGATGACTTCAATTCCGATACATCAAGATACGATAATGACAGAATCGGCCCGAAGATACTTGAATGGTACTATCAAAACTACTTTTATGAACAAAAAGATGCCATGGATTACCTTGTTACGGCAAACCACAACGACACTCTTTTGAATATGCTGTCAACCAACAGCAACATTGTTGCCGATTTCCAGCGGGTAAATAGAACGATGCCGATCATTGACCTACGCCAGTCGTTTATGACCGCGGCCAGACTGTTCAAGTCAATCGATGCCCCGACACGAAGCGTCATCGTTGGCTATGGTGATGAAGGAAAGGAATTGGTGGGGCAGCTTTGCTCCAAATTTGAAGTGGAAAAGCAATATGCTCTGATCAAAAAAGCACAGCAATACTCGGTCAACTTATTTCCGCATGAATTTGAAAGATTGGCTGAACAGGATGTGCTTTATCGGGTACAGAAAGAGACCGAGATATTCTACCTTGATTATCGGTATTACAGCAAAATAACCGGCGTATCATTGGAACCAGTAGGAAAGGAGGAACAATTCAAAGATGAGTACATTGATAGCTAAGAACACTATAGAATTCAGGCTTTGGGGGCGCTACGCGCTTTTTACCGACCCACTCACGAAAATCGGCGGCGAGAAATGCTCATATCATCTTCCAACGTATGAGGCGTTGAAGGGCGTCTGTAAATCAATCTACTGGAAGCCTACTCTTGTCTGGGTGGTTGATGCGGTGAGGGTGATGCGACGGATTCGGACTCAGACAAAGGGCATAAAGCCTTTGAATTATGGCGGTATCTATCCCAGCGAAAGAATCCCCGGCAAAAAGCAAGAGAACTTTAATGACCTTGCAATCTACACTTTCTTAACTGGCTATGCTGACAATGCCAAAGACGAAAACAGAAAATATAGTGTGGAATATCAGGTGCGGGCTCATTTTGAATGGAACAAATACCACAAAGAGTTGGCGAAAGATCAAATTGACGGCAAACATTATGCCATTGCCAAGCGGATGCTGGACCGGGGCGGAAGGCAGGATATCTTCCTCGGCACGCGCGACTGTCAAGGATATGTTGAACCGTGCAACTTCGGTGAAGGCAAAGGTGCATATGATGATGACGATGAGATCGGCTATAGTTTGATGTTTCATGGATTTGATTATCCCGATGAAACGGGCGCCGACAAATTGTATGCCCGTTTCTGGTACCCGACGCTCAAAAAAGGAGTGCTGACTTTTGAGCGGCCGGAAGATTGTGTACACCGGAAGTTGGTGCGGAAGATGGACGCAAAGACCTTCGGTGTGGGCAACATCAAACCTGTGGAACTTGAAGCTGAAGAACTGGGGGTGGTGGGATGAGTTGGATACAGAAGTTGTATGAGACCTATGAATTTTGTTCAAGCGGAACGCATTCCAATATACCTAATCCTATATCACATACAACCCAGATGGCACATATTGAGATTGTTGTCGATGGCCAAGGTAATTTCCGACGTGCCAAAGTGCTGGAGAACAAAGAAGAACGGAAGACTTTGATTCCATGTACGGAAGAATCTGGAGGACGATCTGGGAAGAAACCTCAGAATCATCCTCTGTGCGATAAACTTCAATATGTTGCTGGTGATTTTGCCAATTATGGGGGGAAAGTGACGACTGGTTTTGCTTATAAGCCGTCAGAACCTTATGAAAATCTTTTAAATATTTTGAGGAAATGGAAGGAATCAGATAACCACCCAATGGTTGTAGCAATTTATGAATATCTGAAAAAAGGGACTATTGTTTCAGACCTGATCTCGGCAAATATCCTACCGACTGTCTCCAATGGTAAAATAGTTGCGGAGTCGTTTGAAGGAGATAAGAAATGTGCACCGCCAATATTCCGGATTATTCCTCAGGGACAAGTGCCAATGGATGCTTTCGTACGCTTTCAGGTTGAAGGAGGCTCAACGGAAACTGCCACATGGAAATCCGAATCTTTGAAGGAATCTTGGATTTCATACAATAAGAGTCTTCTTAAAATTGAAGGTTTTTGCTCTGTGACCGGAGAAGAACATGCAAAACTTGCAGAGAGTCATCCCGCAAAGCTACGGCATGATGCAGATAAGGCCAAGATTATTTCATCCAATGATGTTACGGGCTACACATTTAGAGGTAAATTCTTAACCGCGGAACAAGCGGTAGGAGTTTCTTTCGAGGTTACACAAAAAGCTCATAGTGCTCTGCAATGGCTGATTCGCAGACAGGCGTTTCGCAGTGGTGATCAAGTCGTTGTTGTCTGGGCAACGACGGGGAAACAGCTCCCTAACCCCTGCGCCAACTCCTGGGATTTCCTCGGTGATGATTTTCAAGAGGACGACATCTCGACTTCGCAAACAGGCGACGTGGGGCAATCTTTTGCGTTGCGCTTCAAGAAGAAACTCGCCGGATACAAAGCAAATATTACCGATACAGATGATATTGTCGTAATGGGCTTGGATTCCGCCACACCGGGACGCATGGCAATTACGTTCTACCGGGAATTGACCGGTTCTGAATTTCTTGACCGCATAGAAAAATGGCATTCAGATTTTGCATGGCTTCAGAACTACGGCAGAGATAAGGATGACAAAAAGAAGATGATGCTCTTTCAGGGTGCGCCGGCACCAAAAGACATCGCATGGTGTGCATACGGCAGCAAGGTGGAAGGAAAAAAACGGCATTAAACTACTCAATGTTACCGTTGAGCGCTTATTGCCCTCAATAATTGACGGCAGGCCGGTTCCCCGCGATTTGGTCGAACAGTGCGTGCGCCGCGCTTCAAATCGGGTCGGTCTCGAACCATGGGAATTTGAAAAGAGTTTAGGCATAGCATGCTCGTTATTTAAAGGATTTCAGAATGAAGGGGGGTACATTATGGCGCTCGAAGAAGAAAGAAATTCGCGGGACTACTTGTACGGCAGGTTGCTTGCAGTGGCGGAGAAAATCGAATCCATGGCGCTTTACTTCGCCAAAGAGAAGCGGGAAACCACAGCAGCACGGCTAATGCCACGGTTCATAGATAGACCTTTTTCAACCTGGCGCACAATTAGGATTGGCCTTAGACCATATGAGGCCCGTTTGAATGCAAAAGCTCCTGGTCTGCTCAGCGGGTATATCGAATTGCTCGATGGAATTTCCTGCCAGTTTCTAACTGATGAGTTTACTCAAGATAACCGACTAAGCGGAGAATGCCTATTGGCCTATCATTGTCAGCGGAAATGGCTGAACGAGCATAAGCGGAAAGATGGTCAATGGGTGCTAAGGATGCCTGAAGATGTAGAAAATCAAGAAACAGATTCCGCAGAATAACCAACTCAGAAAGGAGAAATGCATATGGCTACTTTGAGCAAAAAGATCGATTTCGCAATTATCATAAGCGTGAAGAATGCCAATCCCAACGGAGACCCATTAAATGGGAACCGCCCTCGTACTGATTATGAAGGTCTTGGCGAGATCACTGATGTGTGTCTCAAACGGAAGATCCGGGATCGCATGATGGAGCGGTTTGTTGATCTTAAAAAGAAAAATGAGGGAAACGACAAGGGCCAAGCCGTTTTCGTGCAGTCTGACGATCGCAAATGCGATGACGCCAAGAGCCTCAAGGCCCGCGCTGAGGCGGCGCTTGGTAAAGACCTCGGCGGAGCAGAAACGGTAAAGAAAGCTTGTGAGGCATGGATTGACGTTCGCGCTTTCGGACAGTTGTTTGCTTTTAAATCGGACAGGAAAGGGAAAAAGAAAGAGGAAGGAGAATCTGAAGGTGATACCGGCGTATCAATCGGTATTCGCGGCCCGGTCACAATTCATTCTGCCTTTAGTATTGATCCCGTGAGTGTTTCCAGTACCCAAATTACGAAAAGTGTCAATGCCGAAGAAACCAAAGACGGCAAGCGTGGTCCCGACACCATGGGTATGAAACACCGCGTTGACAGCGGAATTTATGTCACTTACGGAAGCATGAATCCCCAGCTTGCTGAACGCACTTTTTTTTCGGATGAGGATGCTGCGGTCATTAAAGAGATTCTTCCCAGGCTCTTTGAAAATGATGCCTCCTCTGCTCGCCCGGAAGGGAGTATGGCCGTGCGGAAAGTTATATGGTGGGAGCATAAATCCGGCAAGGTTGGGCAATACTCATCTGCAAAAGCACATAAAACGCTTACTGTAAATGTCGATGGAAGTCACTCTTTGGTAAATCTCGATGGTCTCAAACCACAAGAAATTGATGGTTTTTGAGACGACTTTGCCAATAAATAGCGTGCAATACTTATTATTGGATAATGACTAGTGACATGTACGACACCGACGATCTGATCCAGCTTTCCGCTTTGCAGCATATCGCTTTCTGTCCGCGCCAATGCGCCTTGATTCACATCGAACAGGCATGGACGGAGAATCGATTGACGGCGGAAGGGCGTCTCATGCACGAAAGAGTACACGAAGAGGACTGGGAATCGCGGGGCGACGTCCGGATCGAACGGGGCGTCGGCCTCCGTTCCCTGCGTCTCGGTTTGACCGGAAAGGCGGACGTCGTGGAATATCACCGGCTGCCCGACGGTGCTTGGCGGCCGTTCCCCGTGGAGTATAAACGGGGCAAGCCGAAGCCTGACGATTGCGACAGGATACAGCTTTGCGCCCAGGCGATCTGCCTGGAAGAAATGCTTGCGACGGCCATTCCCTGCGGCGCGATCTTCTACGGCAGGACCCGCCGCCGTCTGGACGTCGCTTTCGACGACTCCCTGAGAAAAGCGACGGAACAGGCCGCCGAACAGGCCCGCACATTGATCTCCTCCGGCGCGACACCCAAGCCGGTCTATTCCGGGGCGTGCGGAAATTGTTCCATGTCCTCGCTGTGCCAGCCGAAAGCGCTGCACAAGAAGAGGTCCATCAAATCCTATCTGTCGCGTATGATAAAGGATGAGGCATGAAAAAACTTCTGAATACCCTTTTCGTAACGACCCAGGGGGCCTACCTGTCCAAGGAAGGCGAAACCGTCTTGGTCAATATTGGAAAGGAAGTCCGCCTGCGTGTTCCCGTCCATACCCTGGGTGGTATCGTCTGTTTCGGCAATGTCATGTGCAGCCCGTTCCTGATGGGCTTTTGCGCCGAGAATGGCGTCTGCATGAGCTTCCTGACCGAACAGGGACGGTTCCTGGCGAGGGTCCAGGGACCCGTTGCGGGGAATGTGCTCCTCCGCCGGGAACAGTATCGAAAGGCCGACGATACGGCCTTTGCGGCGGCTATGGCGAAATATTTCGTGACGGGCAAGATCGCCAACAGCCGGACGGTAATCCAGCGGGCGCTCCGCGACCATACCGGTAAAATCGCGGAGGGCGAACTCCGCAGCGCCCTGTCATCCCTTGGGCGCAGCCTTGAGGCCCTCGAACGAGAGAAGGACCTGGACGCCATGCGCGGGATCGAGGGCGACGCCGCTCATGTTTATTTCGGCATTTTCGATCATCTGATCGTTTCTCAGAAAGAGGCCTTTTCATTTCAGGAGAGGAACAGGCGCCCGCCGCTGGACAACGTCAACGGCCTTTTGTCTTTCATCTATACCTTACTGGTGCACGATGTCCGGAGTGCACTCGAAGGCGTCGGCCTCGACCCTGCTGTGGGATTCCTCCATCGGGACCGGCCTGGCCGGCCCGGGCTTGCCCTCGACATAATGGAGGAATTCAGGCCCTTTATCGCTGATCGCCTGGCGCTTTCCCTGATCAACATGCGCCGTGTCCAGGATAAGGGATTCGATCAATCGGAAACCGGCGCCGTTACGATGAGCGACGAGACCCGGAAAACAGTCCTGGTTTCATATCAGGAACGGAAACAGGAAGAAATGACGCATCCCTTTATCGAAGAGAAGGTTTCCATCGGCCTGCTTTTTCATGTGCAGGCCCTTTTGCTGGCGAGGTTTCTAAGGGGCGACCTGGACGGCTATCCGCCGTTTATCTGGAAGTGAAATTGGGGGCGGTCCGATGATGGTATTGGTGAGTTACGATGTTTCGATGGAAGACGACGGCGGACCGAAACGGCTGCGTCGCGTAGCGAGGGCTTGTCTGGATTACGGCCAGAGGGTCCAGTATTCCGTCTTCGAGTGCGTGGTCGATCCGGCACAATGGACCGTTCTTAAAGACCGGTTGATCCGTGAAATTGATGATAAAGTGGACAGCCTCCGGTTTTACTACCTGGGATCGAACTGGAAAAGGCGGGTGGAGCATATCGGTGCGAAGCCATCCATCGATCAGGAGGGACCGTTGATCGTGTAGGCCCTTGCGCGAACCCCAAGCGGGCATGGATTTCCCGGGACGGTCGCGCTGGCGATAACTATTTGTATTTCTGGCTATTTGGCAAAAGCTCTTTGAAAACTGAATATCGTAAAGCAATTGTTTTGAGGCATACGCGCAAGGAACAGCACAATATATTATAAATTCAATATTTAAGATAGTAACGGTCGCACCCCTCGCGGGTGCGTGGATTGAAACCGATGCTCATCATTCAACGTAAAAATCGACCTTGTCGCACCCCTCGCGGGTGCGTGGATTGAAACGCACCATTTGTGGATCAGCGCCGCCGATTTCCGGTCGCACCCCTCGCGGGTGCGTGGATTGAAACCGTACCGACGATCAACATATCGCCGGCCATTTTGTCGCACCCCTCGCGGGTGCGTGGATTGAAACGCCCGCCGTGGGCGGGGATGTGGCCAGGGAAAATGTCGCACCCCTCGCGGGTGCGTGGATTGAAACTCGACCGTTCCCGCAGCCGTCATCACCAGATCGCGTCGCACCCCTCGCGGGTGCGTGGATTGAAACTTTCCATAGATAAAGATGTTCCCATAATGCCCGGTCGCACCCCTCGCGGGTGCGTGGATTGAAACGCCATCGCTTGCACAAAGCAATAGGAGCACATATGTCGCACCCCTCGCGGGTGCGTGGATTGAAACTTGAACAATCCATACCGGCACTCCGGACGCCAGGTCGCACCCCTCGCGGGTGCGTGGATTGAAACATATCACACAAGCCGTCCTGCAGAAGCATGGCGGGTCGCACCCCTCGCGGGTGCGTGGATTGAAACCCGAAAATGGGAATAGGGCTACCCCAGGATATCGTCGCACCCCTCGCGGGTGCGTGGATTGAAACGAATCGCATTCAACCGAATGACCATGAGAGTTAAGTCGCACCCCTCGCGGGTGCGTGGATTGAAACCGCAATACAAATATGCAAAATCGTTGTGAATTGCGTCGCACCCCTCGCGGGTGCGTGGATTGAAACCAGATAAAAATCCGTATTGGCCTTCCACAATCGTGTCGCACCCCTCGCGGGTGCGTGGATTGAAACAAGAGGCTGGTCATTTCATCGAGGGTTCGCTCTGTCGCACCCCTCGCGGGTGCGTGGATTGAAACTTGATACCTGGCCGGTGGTTCCTGAGCCTCCAAGGTCGCACCCCTCGCGGGTGCGTGGATTGAAACAAAAAAAGCGTTCCGTCCTTACGAAGCACCCTCGTCGCACCCCTCGCGGGTGCGTGGATTGAAACTCGTGGTCGTCAGTGAGGGCGGCGATATAACTTTGTCGCACCCCTCGCGGGTGCGTGGATTGAAACTCGTTTCTTTGGTGCTTTCCTTTGCATCGCTGACGTCGCACCCCTCGCGGGTGCGTGGATTGAAACCTGAATAGCATAATTAAATCGGCGAGTAAATCTGGTCGCACCCCTCGCGGGTGCGTGGATTGAAACATGTTGCGGGTCAAAACTAATGCGCCATCGGCGCTGTCGCACCCCTCGCGGGTGCGTGGATTGAAACCCGCCCATGTTTCACCGTCTTTGGTTTTCCAGCGTCGCACCCCTCGCGGGTGCGTGGATTGAAACACGGGAACAAAGGCCCAATACAAGAAAAGGTATTGTCGCACCCCTCGCGGGTGCGTGGATTGAAACGCGCTGCTGCGTCTGATATGGGGAGGATTGCCTCGTCGCACCCCTCGCGGGTGCGTGGATTGAAACTTCGCTGGTATCGGAATTAATGTTATCAGGATCAGTCGCACCCCTCGCGGGTGCGTGGATTGAAACACGGGAACAAAGGCCCAATACAAGAAAAGGTATTGTCGCACCCCTCGCGGGTGCGTGGATTGAAACTTTATTATTATATATAACAACCTTGTTAACCTGTAGTCGCACCCCTCGCGGGTGCGTGGATTGAAACAAGGCGTTTGATCTGTTTGTCTACCTTGTCGGAGTCGCACCCCTCGCGGGTGCGTGGATTGAAACTGATCCAGATAGCGAGGGTTATGAAGCAGAATAGTCGCACCCCTCGCGGGTGCGTGGATTGAAACTTTATAAGCTTCGTCTTTTTCCATCCCACCACCGTCGCACCCCTCGCGGGTGCGTGGATTGAAACCTCGTCATTTCTTTGCCTTTTTGCGCGGCTTGAGGTCGCACCCCTCGCGGGTGCGTGGATTGAAACGTTAAGTCCGAAGCTTTGCGCCTTGGCCTCCGCGGTCGCACCCCTCGCGGGTGCGTGGATTGAAACTCGAATCGCAGATGAAAGAACGGGGATGGAATCAGTCGCACCCCTCGCGGGTGCGTGGATTGAAACGTTTACCTGAATTGCTTCTGCCCTTCCAGCGGCCGTCGCACCCCTCGCGGGTGCGTGGATTGAAACTGCCCAGGTCTGGATGTTTGGTTTTTTGGCCTTCGTCGCACCCCTCGCGGGTGCGTGGATTGAAACTTGCGAGCACCTGTTTTGCCGCAGGGACCGTCACGTCGCACCCCTCGCGGGTGCGTGGATTGAAACTGCATGGCTCGCTCGGCCAGATATTGGCCGTTGCCGTCGCACCCCTCGCGGGTGCGTGGATTGAAACGCGCTGACAGGATCGGCCGCATTGGCCGGAGCCGGGTCGCACCCCTCGCGGGTGCGTGGATTGAAACAAGGGCTTTTCCGGTGCTGAAGGCTTAATGGGCAGTCGCACCCCTCGCGGGTGCGTGGATTGAAACTGCGAAGGCGGCCGTTTCCTCGAAGCGCTTGTGTCGCACCCCTCGCGGGTGCGTGGATTGAAACGTCAAGATAGACCTGATTGCCGACGGCGAGGAGGTTGTCGCACCCCTCGCGGGTGCGTGGATTGAAACTTCGAAAACATCTTCGAGATGCGGAAAGCGACAAGTCGCACCCCTCGCGGGTGCGTGGATTGAAACATGCTGACTCGCGGCCTGGGGCGCAAAGACTGCGTCGCACCCCTCGCGGGTGCGTGGATTGAAACTTGATTGCTTGGCGTCTGACGCTGCTGGAATTGAGTCGCACCCCTCGCGGGTGCGTGGATTGAAACGCCCATATTCCGGACAAAAAGGCGAGGAGGTGAGTCGCACCCCTCGCGGGTGCGTGGATTGAAACTTTCTCCTGCGCGAATTGCTCACGGATGTTTTTGTCGCACCCCTCGCGGGTGCGTGGATTGAAACAATGGGAGGGCACGGACCTTTGCAAACGTATTGGTCGCACCCCTCGCGGGTGCGTGGATTGAAACTTGATTGCTTGGCGTCTGACGCTGCTGGAATTGAGTCGCACCCCTCGCGGGTGCGTGGATTGAAACAAGCCGGCCTCTCCGGACAAGAACCGCGTCAACTGTCGCACCCCTCGCGGGTGCGTGGATTGAAACTGTTCCACGGATGATTAGGATGCATCGGCAATCCGTCGCACCCCTCGCGGGTGCGTGGATTGAAACGGTCGCCTCCTTGCGCGCCGACGTTTCCGATAAGGGTCGCACCCCTCGCGGGTGCGTGGATTGAAACGCTTAAGCCGGGGAGAATCGACAGCCTTGCCCTGGTCGCACCCCTCGCGGGTGCGTGGATTGAAACGCCCGACGACAGGAAGGCGTTCCGGCAGCCGACGTCGCACCCCTCGCGGGTGCGTGGATTGAAACCGATGCCCACCAACCGCGTTTTGGCAACGATGTTGTCGCACCCCTCGCGGGTGCGTGGATTGAAACACAACAGAATAGCGTTTACCGACCGCTAGCGTTGTCGCACCCCTCGCGGGTGCGTGGATTGAAACATGGCGGGAATCACACTTGCACAAGCCGAAGCGAGTCGCACCCCTCGCGGGTGCGTGGATTGAAACACAACAGAATAGCGTTTACCGACCGCTAGCGTTGTCGCACCCCTCGCGGGTGCGTGGATTGAAACATGGCGGGAATCACACTTGCACAAGCCGAAGCGAGTCGCACCCCTCGCGGGTGCGTGGATTGAAACCACCGGATCCCGGTTGACGAAACGGATGTCGAACGTCACGCCCCTCGCGGGCGCGTGGATTGAAACTTATCGGCTGCTTCTTTGGCTATGCGGGCATTTTCGTCGCGCCCCTCGCGGGCGCGTGGATTGAAACGAGAACCTTGAACAAGCAATTCCAGGGTGGGATGGTCGCGCCCCTCGCGGGCGCGTGGATTGAAACTGACTCTTCCCTGCAAATCCTTCTAGTGTCTTAGTCGCGCCCCTCGCGGGCGCGTGGATTGAAACTACAAAGAATCGCGCCGTCCGCCTTTTCAACTATGTCGCGCCCCTCGCGGGCGCGTGGATTGAAACTCTTGCACGACTCATTCAACGGGCGCGAGTAGCGGTCGCGCCCCTCGCGGGCGCGTGGATTGAAACTCTTGCACGACTCATTCAACGGGCGCGAGTAGCGGTCGCGCCCCTCGCGGGCGCGTGGATTGAAACAATGGATCCCTTGTGACGAAGATCAATGAGTACGTCGCGCCCCTCGCGGGCGCGTGGATTGAAACACATCTACAGCGAAGACGGCACCGAATTCATCTGGTCGCGCCCCTCGCGGGTACGTGGATTGAAACGTCTGGCCGGGGAGCAGCATGACCGACGCCATGAGTCGCGTCCCTCGCGGGCGCGTGGATTGAAACATGGCGGCGTGAAATGCTCGGTTCCAGCGGACGGTCGCACCCCTCGCGGGCGCGTGGATTGACACCCGAACCAGTTAAGTTGGGGGATGACATTATTCCTGAATCAATCTCAAAAGTTCGGGGAAACAGTAGCGGGCTGGCTTCCGTCCTTTTGCCGGCTGGACTTGATAGACAATTTTTTCATCCAGCAAGAGTTTCAGGATTCGAGCGGCACTTGGTTTGGCAATTTCTGTTTGAGAGGAAAAGTTGGAACCTGTGAATATCGGACGGCGAAACAGGAAATCCAGTATCTGGAAGGAATGATGCGAGCGCGTAAGCGAAGCAATGTCCTTTTCCAGTTTATCGTGCAGTTCTCTGATCGCCTTCACTTTCTTGATATTCTCTTTGGCCTGTTCAATAATTGCCCTCAGAAAATATTCAATCCACGAATTCCAGTTGTCTTCTTCTGAAATAGCCAGCAGTTTTGAATAATACTCGCTCCGGTTCTTCTCAAAATAGGCACTTATGTAAAATACCGGGCTGTTCAATAGCTTTCGGTCCCAGAGAAAGAGCGGGATCAATATCCGCCCTATCCTTCCATTCCCGTCAAGAAAGGGATGAATGATTTCCATCTGAGCATGAATGATCGAAAGCTGGACCAGTTTGTCTTTTTCTTCGTGGTGACAATAATGCTCCCAGTTAGACAAGTATTCCATAATCGTATCCGGCGAAGGGGGGACATAGCTTGCCTGATCAATCGGTGTTCCGGGCTTCCCTATCCAGTTCTGTGTTGTTCTGAATTCACCTCTGGCTTTATTCTGGCCTCGTACACCATCCAAGAGGATAAAGTGGAGAGTCTTGATCAGGTTCAAGCAAAGGGGCCGCTCTTGCAGTTCCTTTTTAGCAGCGTTCAAAGCAGTTCTGTAGTTCAGGACCTCTTCGATATCTGCCTGCTTACCGACCATCACATCAGGCGCAACCTCAAATTCAAGAACTTCTTCCAGTGTGGCCTGAGTGCCCTCGATCTTAGACGACAAAACAGCTTCCTGGGTCATGAGAGGGGATAAGAGCACATCAGCGTCCGGAATACTGTCCAGCAATCCATCATACCTAGCCAATTCCGCATTGGCTCCCGAGATCAGACTTACCAAGGAAGGCCAATCTATCTTCTCAAGTGGCAACATTTTTGGTTTAAATGGGGTTTTCATTACGACCTCTTGAAATTATCTTAACCATTATTTGTGTATCATATGTCTACCGAAATGAGACGCAAGAGTCAAGGGTTTTCTCGTATAATTAATATATTAATATCATTATCTTTTAAGAGTATTGAGCAGAACGGAGCGGCGGATAGCGTATCAGTTGGTCATCTATTTGAGACACAAATGAAATTGTTTATCTTGAATGATACGCAGCAATGTCAGCTTATGGATAAAAAAAACCCAAAAACGCGAATTGATAAATAGCCAGCTATTGTGTGGCTCACATTATGCCTATTGTGAGACACAAATCAGATTGCTTTTCATAGATGATACACAATGTACTCAGAATTTTAAAAAGGTCGATACGAATCTTCCCGGGTTTGAGCTTTAGAGAAGTTTGGTAAGTGAGCGCGCCACCTGTCAATAGAATCCAGAACACTCCGACCGTATAATCGGTTCAGTCGCGTGGTCGATATCAGGTTGATGTTTGGTTTGGTAACTAGTCGTTTCGACAACTCCTCGTCATTCATTCAGAAGGAAGACTTATTTTGTTACCGTTTTGGTTACCATTTTTTCTGAAAACTAAAGATATTTTGCTAGATCAACAACGAGGGGATTTCTGGTAACACTCATTTCTAATGCAATATAATTAAATTGTTATCTATCAAAAGCGAATAAAAGAAACTTACAAATAATAATGGGGATGGGACTCAAAATCCCCTTTAATTGATAATTGATCAGTTCTATTCCAACATGGTTAAATGCATCATAATGACAATAAAAGTGATAACGCCATTAAAACTGATAATGCATGGTCGTGATCTCTCGGGGGCGTTTTGCTGTATCTACTTATGAGGTTGAGATAAAGCAATGGAGAGGGGAAAAGGAGGCTGCATAGCAGCTCCATTAGAGCCGCGCCCCCTGCCCCGGAGGGGCAGAGACGGCGCAGCGAGCAGCCTCCGTTATGCCAAAACATTATTTTTAAGGTTATAATCTGTGTGAAATTAATCCGCGCGCTGCCGGAGGCTATGCCGTAGGCAGAGAGCACCCCCCGGGATCGGGGGGTCGGGGGGTCGAGGTGTTGGCTTTCATGGTTTTTAGAAATATGTCACCAGTGGTAATAATGCAAGTGTGCTAACTTGTAAAAATTATGTATTTTACTAAAGACGTAATGTCCTTTTTCGGAGTTCTCTATATCATATTTCGGAGTTTACTATGTCCTTTTTCGGAGTACGCTATGTCTGAAAAAAGACGATTATGGACTTATTAATGCCAACATGTAAAAATATATTGACATAGCAAAAATCTGTAGTAAAATCTTGTCAAAAAGGGAGCATATCGTGACTGACACTGCTGAAATCATCAAAAAAACAGGATTGCCGTTGGCGATAAACAAGCACACTGCAGCGGTGCGAATATCCGGTAATAATCTAACGTTGTTGCAGCGTAAAGCCTACAACATATTACTGGCTAATGCCTATAACGAGTTACCGATTAAGGAAAGACATACTATTAGAATCTGCGATATACTTAGTTGTACAGGATGGCATGATATAAAAAAGCTCAAGAAGGATCTGGTTGCTCTCAGCAGTACCGTTGTCGAGTGGGATATTTTGCATAAGGGCGATGATCCCGAAAAGAGCGTTAAAGAGTGGGGTGTGGCAGCTCTGCTCTCTGAAGCAGTGATCACAGACGGCTCTGTATTAACTTATGCGTACTCGCCGACTATGCGTGAAAAATTATTCAATCCAGATGTATACGCGCGGATCAGTCTGGCGATGCAGAACAAATTTGCCTCGAAATATGCTTTGGCGTTGTATGAACTAGCGGTGGATTACTACATTCAGAAGCGAGGGCAAGGAGAAACCGGATGGATCGCCCTGAATGATTTCAAAAGGCTTATGGGCTGTGAACACGAAAAAAAGTATAGTAGTTATGGAGAGTTAAATAGGCATATCATTATAAAAGCAATAAATGAGATAAATAAGAAATCAGACCTTCGGGTCACGTACGAAACTCAGGTGGCCCGCGGGAAAGGCCGGAAAGTCACTGCCGTGAAAATCAAAATAAGGCCGAGTGAATCCAAATCAGCTATTTATAAAAAACTGCACGAGTTGAAACAGGAGGAACCGAATCACGAAAACAAGCTGGCCAAACTCATCCGCGACGAATATTTGCAAAGCCAGAACCAAGAGATCCATGCACTAGAGATGCAGAATCCAGCATATATCAATGTTGTACTGGATAGGATCAAAAGTGATTTTGATAGCGGCTTGAATGAAATACGGAATATAACCAGTTGCACGCGGGATGAGATTAAAAATGATTCCATTCCATCTGGTGATAAGTCAAAGGCATCCTCATTTCCTTGGGATTAGTTGTAAAAGTCACTAGTCGGGAAAATGTCCCGATCTTCAACCTCACTATTCCCCAGCAATGTCCACTGTAATCTTACGTGTTCAGCCCAGAAGCCTCTTATCACAGTAAAAATTCATACGCTGTTGACATGTGGTCATTTTTCGTCGTCAAATCCATTATTATATCATTGGTGAATCCGTGTGAGAGTTATGTGAGAAAAAGATGCCAATATATGACAATATTGGAGAAGATCGGCAAATCTAAATAAGGTATATTGCCTAATGAAATAGAATAATTAACCTGAAGTAGCCCCCAATTGAACCGGACACTTTGAATCTGGAAATAAGTTGTAGGAATAGATATAGAGATATTACTACAACCAGAAAGAAGGTGTTTATGGTTCCTGTAGAAGTGATCGTCGGTGTACAGAGGCGACGTCGCTGGTCGGCTGCCGAGAAGAAGTCGATGGTGCGGGAGGCGGAGCAGCCGGGAATGAGCATCTCGGCTGTAGCCCGGAAGTATGACATCCATCCGAACCAGTTGTTCCACTGGCGCAGGCTTGCCGAAGAAGGGGCTCTGTCGGCGGTTGGTGCAGATGAAGGCGTCGTTCCTGCATCGGAAGCCAGAGAACTGAAGAAGCAGATCCGGGAGTTGGAGCGTCTTCTGGGCAAAAAGACAATGGAGGTGGAGATATTAAGAGAGGCTGTCCGGATTGCCCGTGAAAAAAAACTGATCTCGCGGTTGCCGTTGTTGCCGGAGGACGATTCCCGATGAAGACGGTTGTCGATACGCTGGACGTTTCCCGTTCCCGGCAGTACGAAAGGCAAGGAAAGGAAGCCGATTCGAGAAGCCGCCATTACAGGAGAGGCGACGATGGCAGATATCTTCTTCTGATCAGGCAGGTTATTGATAATCGTCCCAGTTACGGCTATCGGAGAGTAACGGCAAGAATCAACAGGTTTCTGGAACGTCAGGGGCATCCGGGAGTTAACCCCAAACGGATTTATCGTCTCATGAAGATGCACAATCTGCTTCTTCAGCGGCATACGGGTAGGCCGGCAAGGCTTCACGAGGGTAAGGTCACGACGAGACGGAGCGATCTTCGTTGGTGTTCCGATGCGTTTGAGATTGCCTGCTGGAATGGGGACCGTCTCCGGGTAGCGTTCAGCATGGATTGTTGCGACAGGGAAATCATGAGTTATATAGCCACGACAGGGGGCGTATCCGGCGACATGGTCAGGGACTTGATGGCGGAAGCCATTGAAGCCCGTTTCGGTATGATCAATCGGCTGCCCCACAGAATCCAGTGGCTGAGCGATAATGGTCCTGCGTATACCGCCAGGGAAACGAAAAGCTTTGGGCAGATGATGGGGCTTGAGGTCTGCACGACCCCGTTCTACAGCCCGGAATCGAACGGCATGGCCGAATCCTTTGTCAAGACCTTCAAGAGGGATTATGTTCATCTGAATATCCTGACTGATGCCGAAACGGTCATGAAGCAACTGCCCGGATGGTTCGTAGACTACAATGAAAACCATCCGCACAAGGGATTGAAAATGATGTCGCCCAGGGAGTATAGGAGACATCAAAATAAGTTAGAACAGTGTCCGGTGAAATAGGGGCAACTCCATAACCAATCTTTGAGGAGTTGTGAAGCTCGGAGGTTAATTTCTCTTAATCAGTAGGTTGTCGGTTCGATCCCGACAGGGCTCACCAAATATTAAGGGGTTACGAATTTCGTAACCCCTTTCGTTTTTCTGAGCAAAATGTCCATATGTGTCCACATCAAAGTTTGTCAATCCCCCTTTTGAGAAGACTGACATTTACATAAGTGTAAATCTGTGTTGTGCCGACATCCGCGTGACCGAGCAATGACTGTATGACACGGATGTCTTCCCCGCGATCCAATAGATGGGTATCGCTCAAAGGCAGAAGAATAGAATATTCCTGACAAAGCTTTACGATGTCGACGAATCACATAACGTCCCTATATCGACAAAATCACATGTCCGATTTCCGAGGAATAATCCGATTCTCCCGGACATTATCCTAATTCTACAGGCAGGAAATAAAAATAAATTCATTCACCATTTCGTAACTGATTCAAAACACAAGAATATTCATCGAAGTCTTTTGCTGAGAGGCATTTGGTGAAAGGGGCACATATCTTGCTTTCTGTCTTAGAAATATATTCCACGGGAATGACGCGGAATAAAATGTCAATCTATCTTCATTTTTTCCTGAGTTCGAGAAGCCGGAGCTGGCCGTCAGAATAAAATTAGATAAGTTATTACACAGATAAAACTTAGAACTATAAAATCGGACGCACGCTACAGCGGCTAATTTGAAGGAACTCAATCCGCAAACTTTTTTTGCATATAAGTTAAAATATATGAACGATATTCAGGTATGCATTAATGCTTGTGGTCTATTTATCCTCTTGTCCTCTATACGTTATTTAAGATACCTCATAAGCCTTTCGCTTTTAATATGTCTCGGTATTCCATCGGCGCAGGCCGCCGACAGGACCGTGACTGTTGGTGTTTATGAAAACGAGCCGAAAGTCTTCACGTCGAAGGACGGCCGCCCCTCGGGCATCTTTATCGATATCATAGAAAATATAGCAAGAAGTGAAGGATGGAAGTTGAAATATGTCTCAGGCACATGGGCAGAGGGATTGGACCGCCTATCTAAAGGAGAAATCGATCTTATGCCCGATGTAGCTTATACGTCGGAACGTGAAAAAATATACTCTTTTCATAAAGATCCGGTACTGTCCATTTGGTCTCAGGTCTACGCCCCCAAAGGCAGCAATATACGTTCGGTATTGGACTTGAACGGAAAACGGGTTGCGGCCCTGGAAAATACGATTCAACTGGAAAGCTTCACTCGGCTCACTAATAGCTTCGGATCGAAAATAACGCTCGTTCCCGTGAGAGACTATAAAACCGAGTTTGAAATGATCGCCAGCGGAAAGGTGGATGCCGTCATAACAAACCGTTATTATGGATTAATCCACGCAAGGAAGTTTGGGCTTGAAGATACCCCTATCATATTCGACCCTGCCCCTTTCTTTTTCGCAGCGCCCAGAAAGGCTTCCGGACAATTGCTGGACATCATCGACCGCCATCTTGCAAAAATGAAAGAAGATCCTCAATCGGCGTATTACGAGTCGATTAAAAGATGGACGTCCGAAGAGGTCCAATTCAAATTCCCGCTATGGGCGCAAATATCCGGCCTCGCTGCAATCGTCGTACTGATTGTGAGTCTGGGGGGAAGCGTCGCGTTGAGGCATCAGGTTCATGTGCGCACCCGGGAACTCCAACAGGTCAATCGGGAAATGGAGCAGCGCATCATCGAGCGCACGGCGTCGCTTGAGCAGGCCATGGAAGATGCACGGGCCGCAGACCGATTGAAATCCGCCTTTCTCGCCACTATGTCCCATGAGCTGCGCACGCCGCTTAACTCGATCATAGGGTTTACAGGCATCATGCTTCAGGGGATGAGCGGCGCGATCAACGAGGAACAGGCCAAGCAGCTCACCATGGTCAAGAACAGCGCCAACCACCTGTTGTCGTTGATCAGCGATATTCTGGACATCTCCAAGATTGAGGCGGGACAGCTGAACCTCTCCGTCGATCCTTTCGACATGCGGGCGTCGGTCCACAAGGTTGTCCAGAGCGTCCGGCCGCTGGCCGAGAAGAAAGGGCTTGCGCTGAACATTATAATCGAAAATGGCGTAGGCACCATCGCCGGCGATGTTCGCAGAGTAGAGCAGGTGCTGCTGAACCTGCTCGGCAATGCCGTCAAATTCACGGAACAGGGATGCATCCGGGTTTCCTGCAGCATTGAGAACGGGCACTGTCTCACCTGTGTGACCGACACCGGTATCGGGATCAAAACGGAACAGCTGGATCAGTTGTTCAAACCGTTTTATCAGGTCGACACCGGCATAAGTAGGAAATACGAGGGGAGCGGGCTAGGGCTTTCCATCTGTAAGAGACTGATAGACCTGATGGGAGGCCGTATGCGGGTCGAAAGCAGTCAAGGCAAGGGAAGCACGTTCTGTTTTACGCTTCCCCTGGAAAGGACTTCAGCATGAAACAGAAAATCCTGTATATCGAGGATAACGAACAAAACCTTTATCTGGTTCGTTTCATCTTGGGAAAGCATCACTACGATGTGTATGAGGCGCATGACGGACGGGAGGGGATCGCTCTTGCTGCGTCGGTGCGGCCGGAGCTGATACTGCTCGACATCCAATTGCCTGAGATGGATGGATACGCCGTGGCGCGGGAACTCCGCAAGAACCCCGACCTGTCGTTGCTCCCCATTGTCGCGGTCACCTCATACGCCATGCAGGGCGACCGCGAGAAGGCCCTCGCCGCCGGATGCAACGGCTATATCGAAAAGCCGATCAATCCGGAAACCTTTATCGCCCAGTTGCGGCAATTTCTGCCGTGCCGGGAAACCCCGACATCGCAATAGGTTCAATCAAAAGCCGTCATCGACACACCCGTAAAACGGATGGGAAAACGGTTCAACATGGATACCTAACGAATCCTCAAGCCATGGACGAGGGCTCACGATGAGCATAACGCCCCGATATCGCCCTTTGGTGGTGGCTGCCGGGTATTTCGTCGGCGGTTATCTGGGGTTGTCGATACCCTACATCGGCAGTCAGATAACGCTCATATGGCCGCCGACCGGCATCGCCCTGGCCGCGCTGCTGCTCTGGGGATACAGAATCATACCAGGCATCTGGTTGGGGGCTTTTCTCGTCAACCTGGCCACAGGCGCCTCGTGGGTGCCATCGTTGGGCATTTCCATCGGCAACACCCTCGGTCCGTTCGCAGCCTGTCTGTTGTTGCAGCGGGCCGGTTTTGAACGCCGGATGGATAAACACAGGGATGTCGTTATTTTTGTTCTCGCCGGCGCCGTCTTGCCCATGACAATCACCGCCATGATCGGCAGCCTGACCCTGATGATCTCCAGACTGTTGCCCTCGGCGCAGTGGGCAACGGCCTGGTCCGCATGGTGGTGGGGGGATCTCCTGGGGGTTTTGCTCTTCACGCCGCCCCTTATCAGCTTTGACCGCCATGCCGCGCGCGCGGCATGGACGGATTTCCGGACGGGAAGGGAAATCCTGTTGGCCATGATGCTGTTGATCGTCAGCGGCCTCCTCATATTTCTTATGCCTCTTCACTTGGGATTGCCGAGACAAATGGACCTTTTGCCGGCCATGTTCCTCATTTGGATAGCGGCCATTTGGGATATCTGGTTTACCAGCCTGGCCATTCTGGTCGTCGGTGTTCTGGCCATTCTGAGCACGGCGCTGGGCAGCGGCCCTTTCACCGGGGGCGACATAGGCGACAATCTCATAAGGCTTTGGGAATATCTGGCCGGTTTTACGATCATCGGTCTGTTCGTAGCCGCAATCAGCGCCAGTCACCGGTATGATGAGCGGGAACTGCGGCTTGGGAGGGAGCGCATGGAATTAGCCTTGAAGGGAGGCGACCTGGGTTACTGGGAGGTCGATCTTCGCACCAATCGGATGATCGTCAATGAACGATGGGCGGAGATGCTGGAAACCTCCCTGGCGGCGTTGACACCCCGGACCCGCGATGCCTGGCTCGAAGCGCTCCATCCCGGGGACCGCGACCGTGTGCTTGCCGTTGGAGAAGATTACCGCGAAGGCCGAAGAGAACATTACGAGGTAAAATACCGTGTCGTCACCCGTAAGGGAAATATTCGCTGGCAACTTTCCCGCGGGGCGGCGATTGAACGAGACAAAAACGGCAAGGCGATCCTCATGGTCGGCACGGTCATGGACATAACCGAAGCCGAGGAATCGCTGCATGCACTCATGAAAGCCAAGGAGCAAGCCGAATCGGCCGACCGGTTGAAATCCGCTTTTCTGGCGACCATGTCCCATGAACTGCGCACGCCGCTTAACTCGATCATCGGTTTTACCGGCATTATCCTGCAGGGCTTGAGCGGAGCGATCAACGAGGAACAGGCCAAACAGCTCACCATGGTCAAGAACAGCGCCAACCACCTGTTGTCGCTGATCAGCGAAATTCTGGACATCTCGAAGATCGAGGCGGGCCAGTTGAAAGTCTCCGCCGAACCGCTAGATATGCGGTTATCGGTTCATAAGGTTGTCCAGAGCATCCGCCCGCTCGCCGAGAGGAAAGGACTTTCACTGTTAGTTGAAATCGAAGATAACATGGCCACCATTACGAGTGACGTTCGCCGAGTGGAGCAGGTGCTACTGAATCTGCTCAGTAATGCCGTAAAATTCACGGAACGGGGAAACATCCGTGTTTCCTGCGGCGTTGAGAACGGTCGATGTCTTACCTGCGTGACGGATACCGGCATTGGGATCAAACAGGAACAGTTGGAACATTTGTTTAAGCCGTTTTATCAAGTCGACACGGGGATAAGCCGGAAATATGAGGGGACCGGGCTCGGGCTTTCCATCTGCAAGAGGCTGATAGAATTGATGGGAGGAAGCATGCGGGTCGAAAGCAGTCAAGGCAAGGGAAGCACATTCTGTTTTGCGCTTCCACTGGAAAGGACACCGTCATGAAACAAAAGATTCTGTATATCGAGGACAACGAACAGAACCTCTATTTGGTCCGTTTCATCTTGGAAAAACATCATTACGATGTGTTCGAGGCTAATGACGGACGAAATGGAATCGATCCTGCCGGAGCTGATACTGCTCGGCATACAATTGCCTCTGATGGACGGGTATGCTGTGGCACGGGAACTCCGCAAGAATCCCGCCCTGTCGTCGATACTCATTGTCGCGGTCACTTCATACGCTATGCAGGGCGACCGCGAGAAGTCCCTTGCCGTCGGATGCAACGACTATATCGAGAAACCGATCAATCCGGAAACGTTTATCACTCAGTTGCAGCAATTCTTACCGTGGCGGGAAGCCCCAACATCGCAATAGGTTAAACCAAAATCAATTATAGTCACACCCATTAGGCAGATGGAAGAACGGTTCAACATGGATACCTAACGAATCCTCAAACCATGGACGAGGGCTCATAATGAGCATAACACCCCGATATCGCCCTTTGGTGGTGGCTGCCGGGTATTTCCTCGGCGGTTATCAAGGGTTATCGATACCCAACACCGGCAGTCAGATAACGCTCATACGGCCGCCGACAGGCATCGCCTTGGCCTCATTGCCGGTCGGGAGATACAGCATTATATCGGGTATCTGGCTGTGGGCGTTTCTTGTCAACCTGGATACTAGCGCCACGTGGGGGTCCTCATCGGGCCTTTCCATCGGCAATATCCTCGGTCCGTTCAGCATGCATCTGTTATTGCGATGCGCCGGTTTTGAACGTCGGATGGATAAACACAGGGATGTCGTTATTATAGCTCTAGCCGGCGCGGTCTTGCCCATGACGATCACCGCTATGATCGGTAGCCAACCCCTGATGATCTCCAGGCTGTTGCCATCGGCACAGTGGGCAACGGCCTGGTTCGCATGGTGGTGGGGAAATCTCCTGGGGGTTTTGTTCTTCACGCCGTCTCTCATTCGTTACGAACGGCATGTTTTGCGCACAACGCGGACGGTCCTCTGAAAGGGAAGGGAAAGAAAAGCGTATCGGCCATAATGCTGTTGATTGTCAGCGGCCTCGTCATGTTTCTTGCGCCTCTTCACGTGGGGTTGCCGAAACACATGGACCTTTAGTTTCGACCTTCGGGAGACACAACATGGGGAAAAAAGGACCTAATGAATCCATCCTAGGACACAATAATATCGAAAATTGGCCGGGCTTGAGTGAAGCAACTTACCGTGATCTCGTAGAGAATGTGAACAGCATCATTCTCCGCTTTAACAGATCAGGTGATATCACGTTCATCAATAAATATGCTCAACATTTCTTCGGTTACTCCGACGAGGAAATTATCGGGAAAAGCATTATAGGAACTATCGTCCCGGCAAAGGAGTCGTCCGGTCGTGATCTATCAAATCTTACTGATGACATTGTTGCAAATCCTGGCGCCTACGTCCATAACGAGAATGAAAACATAACGAAAAATGGAGACACGGTATGGATTTCATGGACGAACAGACCAATTACGGACAACAACGGTCAGATTATCGAAATTCTATCAGTGGGCAACGATATTACGGATCGCAAGATCGCGGAAGATCGGCTGCGAAATACCCTTCAAGAGCTTGCCGAGGCCAAGGAACGGGCCGTGGAGGCAGACAGGATCAAGTCGGCTTTCCTGGCAACTATGTCCCATGAGCTCAGGACCCCCCTAAATTCGATCATAGGCTTCACGAGCATTATCCTCCAGGGACTCATCGGACCGTTGAACGACGAACAGAAAAAGCAGCTCGGCATTGTACGCGATAGTGCTCGACATTTGCTTTCCCTAATCAACGACGTCCTTGACATATCCAAAATTGAAGCCGGCCAGTTGCAGATCGCTCAAGAACAGTTCGATCTGCGCGCTACGATGAAGAGAGTGGTGGAAAGCGCCCACCCTATGGCCGAGAAAAAAGGTCTCTCGATCACATGGTCCCTGGCACCCGGAATCGAAACCATGACCGGAGACCACCGGCGGATCGAACAGATCCTCATAAACCTTGTTGGCAACGCCATCAAGTTTACCGAAAAAGGGTTTGTCGAGATCGTCGGAGAAGAGGAAGAAGACTGGGACACGATCCGTGTTAGTGATACAGGTATCGGTATCAGGGCAGAAGACATGGAGATTCTTTTCAAGCCCTTCCAGCAAATCGATTCAGGAATAACCCGGAAATATGAAGGTACTGGCCTTGGTCTATCCGTTTGCAAGGGGCTTGCGGAGCTGATGGGAGGTAAAATCCGAGTAACAAGTGTCTTGGGTTTCGGGAGCACCTTCTATTTTTCTCTTCCAAAAATAAGGAAAGATGCATGAGAGGAAGAATCCAGGTCATCGAGGACCAAGAACGGAATCTCTATCTGGTCCATTTCATTCTAGAGTGCGGCGGATATGACGTCTTTGAGGCAGCAGACAACCAATCTGGCATAGACGCAGCGGTAATTCTTGAACCCGTCCTGATCCATCCGGACACTCTTCTCGTCGAAGTCGAAGACTATCTGGCCGAAAGGGATAGCTGGGGAGACAATTTATGATCAAAAAAGTCTTAATCGTCGATGACAACGATCAAAATCTTTACATGCTGGAAACCCTGCTGAAGGGATACGGTTTGGCCGTCGAGGTAACAAGAAATGGCCTGGAGGCTTTGGACCAGGCTCGACTCAACCCACCGGACTTGATTGTGACGGACATCCTGATGCCGGTCATGGACGGTTATGCGCTCTGCCGCTCGTGGAAGGCCGACGAGCGCCTCCGGCACATTCCCCTTCTTTTTTACACGGCCACGTATACAGACCCCAAAGATGAGGCGTTTGCTCTTGGACTTGGCGCAGACCGGTTCGTCGTCAAACCACAGGAACCGGATGCCTTGATGGGTCTGATAAAAGAAATGCTGGACGAAACATATATCCCGAGACAAGTGACGGCCAAACCCTTGGGGGAAGAGATGGAATTCTTCCGAAAGCACAACGAAGTCCTTTTCAAGAAACTGGAAAAGAAGGTGATGGACCTGGAGACAGCCAATCAGAAACTGTTTATCATGGAAGAGCGCTACCGGCTGAGTTTCGAGAATATCATGGACGTCGTTTATATGATCGATACGGAGCTCAACGTCCAAGATGTGTCCCCGAGCGTGGAGCGTATATTGGGTTATAAACCGCATGAGTTCATCGGCCGTTCCGTTTCCAGTCTGAGCAATATTTTTGCACCCGAATCGTTTTCGCAGGCGATAGCCGACGCCGACCACATCCTGAAGGGCGAAACCATTCCCGCTACACTCTATCGCTTTATCGCCAGGGACGGAACCGAGAAGGTGGGAGAGATAAGCAGTTCCCCCGTGAAGCGTAACGGCCAAATCATCGGCATGATATCCGTCGCCCGAGACGTTACGGCGCATAAACAGGCCGAAGCGGCCCTGCAGGCGAGCGAAGAGCGATTCCGAGCAATAGCCGATTACACCTATGACTGGGAAAATTGGTTTGGAACCGACGGAAAGCTTATCTGGGTGAATTCTGCGGTATGTCGTTTCTCCGGATACTCGGTAGGAGAATGTCTTGCCATGAACGATTTTCCCCTTCCGCTGATCGACGAAGACCATCTTAAAAGATTTACTTACCATTTTTCTTTGGCACTTCAGCAGGAAAGCGGAAACGACGTTGAATTCCGCATCCGGCACAAAGACGGCAGTTTAAAATGGGTGACGGCATCCTATCAGCCCATCTACGACTGCAAAGGGATCAACATAGGCCACAGATCGAGCATCCGGGATATAGAGGACCGCAAACTGGCGGAAGAGGCCCTGCGGGAAAGCGAGGAGCGATACAGAAACGTCTTTGAAAACCACACCGCCGTCAAGTTCATCATCGATCCGGATACGGGAAGGATTGTAGAAGCGAACAATGCAGCCGTGAAATATTACGGATGGTCGACCGAACAACTCAAGCGGATGAAGATTCAGGAGATCAACATCCTGCCTTCTGACGAAGTCCAAAAGGAGATGGAAAAAGCCCTCACCAAAGAAAAGACGTATTTTGAATTCCGCCACCGGCGGGCGGATGGATCTATACGGAACGTCGAAGTATATAGCAGTACCATCGATATTAAAGGGAAAACGCTCCTCCACTCCATTATTCACGATATCACGAAACGCAAGATCGCCGAGGAATCTTTGCGGGAAAGCGAGGAAGTCTTCCGGCTTTTGTTTGAAAAATCCTCCGACGCCCATTTACTTATTGAAGGCGACCGATACATCGACTGCAATGAAGCCGCCCTGAGGATTGCAGCAGTTACGGACAAGTCGATGCTGATCAAGCATACCCTTGCCGAAATATCTCCGGAAAGGCAACCGGACGGCGAACTGTCCTCCGCTAAGGCGAAACGGATGCTGGATATATCTATGAATGAAGGATCCCACTGTTTTGAGTGGGTCCTCAAACGGATGGACGGATCTGAACGACATCTGGACGTGACGCGAACAGTGATCCCGATGAAAGGCAGAAAACTCCTTCACGCGACATGGAGGGACATGACCGAGCACATCCGGAGTCAGAAAGAGAGGGAAAGGTTGCAATCCCAGCTTATCCAAGCTCAGAAGATGGAAGCCATCGGCAATCTGGCGGGTGGTATTGCGCATGATTTCAACAACATTTTGACCGGCATCATGGGCTATACGGAATTTTATATGGATGCGGTCCGCGACCGACCGAAGGTGCATCAGGGCATGGAACAAGTGCTCAAGGCCGCCGAACGGGCGAGGGACCTTGTCCGGCAGGTCCTGACCTTCAGCCGTAAAACGGAACATGTTAAGAAACCCGTCATCCTTGCGCAAATTGTAGACGAAGTGGTCCATTTTATGCGAGCTTCGCTGCCCACGACCATCGAAATGAATCCGCAAATCAGCGCCCGTTCCGATGTCATCCTGGGTGATCCCTCACAGCTCCACCAAGTGCTGGTCAATCTATGCACCAATGCCGGTCATGCCATGAAGGACAAAGGGGGCATCCTGTACATCGGATTAAATAAAGTCGTCATTGACGAGGACGATCTTTTGAAGACCCCGCCGATCAAACATGGCCGCTATTTGTTGTTGACCGTTCGGGATACGGGTCATGGCATTTCCCGGGGGAACCTTGAGCGGATCTTCGAGCCCTATTTCACGACCAAGGAAAAAGGGGAGGGTACAGGCCTGGGGCTGGCCGTCGTGCATGGGATCGTCAAGGACCACGGTGGCGAGATCAGGGTATACAGCGAAGAAGGTCATGGAACAAGTTTCAATGTCTATCTGCCCCTGATGGAACATCGGACGGAAGAACAAAGCGACCTGGTCGAAGCAGTTCTGCCGGGGAAAGGTGAAACAATTCTGTTTGTTGATGACGAGCAGATGATTGTCGATCTAAACAGGGAAGTTCTGGAGAATCTGGGATACCGCGTGGTGACGGAAACAGACCCGGTCAAGGCTATTCAAGTTTTCAAGGACGGCTCTAACGCCTTTGACTTGGTGATTACGGATAAGACCATGCCGCATTTGACCGGTTTCGACGTTGCGCGGGCTGTAAAAGATATCCGTGCCGACATACCTGTCCTGCTCTGTTCGGGATTTCAGGAAAAAGGAGATACGGAAAGAATTGCGGATATTGGTATCAGTAAATTGATGATAAAACCGACAAAGAAAAGCGTATTGGCCAGAACCATTCGCGATGCCCTGGACGAGGACGAACATGACAGGAATAAAGACCGCATCTCAGAGACCGAATAGAAAGGGTTTGTTCTTATCATTGTGCCGATTTTGTCCAACTACTCGTTTTTATCATTTACTGATTGTCATGAAACGGCAGCCCGATTTATATCCACTGCAGAATTCAGCGAGAACGCTTATCGTAAAAAAGTATTTGAGATTGATATAACCCTGTCCATGACTCGTTGAATAGACATTCCCCACGTTACCCCGGTTGAAAGGAGGATGTCCGATGTCAAAGGGAGATTCGCACAAGAGACGGTCGGAGCGAAGAGCGCCCCCCCAAAAAATCCTTATTGTTGACGACAATAGCACCAATCTCTATCTACTCAAAGCATTGCTTGAAGGCCACGGCCTGTCCGTGACGATGGCGGGGAACGGCAAGGAGGCGTTGGACCAGGCTAGACGCAACCCGCCGGACTTGATTGTAACGGACATCCTGATGCCGGTCATGGACGGTTATGCGCTCTGCCGTGCATGGAAGGCTGACGAGCGCCTCCGGCACATTCCCCTTCTATTTTACACGGCCACGTATACAGACCCCAAAGATGAGGCGTTTGCTCTTGACCTTGGCGCAGATCGATTCATCGTCAAACCCCAGGAACCGGATGTCATGATGGGCCTGATTAACGAAGTGCTGGATGAAGCACGCGTACCCGAACGAGCAACGGCCATACCTCTTGGCGAGGAGATGCAATACTTCCGCCAGTACAACGAGGTCCTTTTCAAAAAGCTTGAAAAGAAGATGGCAGACCTCGAGGAAGCCAACCAGAAGCTTAAGCTTATGGAAGACCTGTATCGGCTGAGTTTTGAGAATATATCGGAAACGGTCTTTTTGATCGATTCGGACCTCAATATTCTGAGCGTATCTCCAAGCGTGGAAAAGATCCTGGGGTACAAACCGCAGGATTTTATCGGCCGTCCCGTCTCATGTTTAAGCCATATTCTCTCAGACGAAACTTATGCGCGGGCCATGGAAGATGCCAGCTTGGTTTTGAAAGGCGAAACTATTCCGGAGACAATTTACCGGGCCGTCGCCGCCGATGGCACCGAAAAGAACTGCGAAGTCAGCGGAGCTCCTATGAAACGCGACGGCCGGATCGTCGGCATCATATCCGTCGCCCGCGATGTATCAGACCGCCTACGGGCCCAAGAGAACGTTAGAAAAAGCGAAAAGAGATACCGGGAGCTCTACGACTTCCTACCCATCCCGGTCTACGAGATGGATTTGGAAGGCAATATTATAGCCGCAAATAGTGCCATCTACGAGCTCTTCGGCGGCAGCGAAAGCGATTTGGAGAAAGGTTTCAATGTATGGCGGACGCTATCGCCTGCCGACAGGGACAAATCCCTTGGAAACATGCAGATGCTCCTGAAAGGAAGGAAAGTAAGCGGCACGGAATACGTGTTGACGAGGATTGACGGATCGGTCTTTCCGGCGATTGTCATTTCCAGCGTCATATACAGCGACGGAAAACCGGCGGGGCTCCGAGGTGCCATCATCGATATCTCGGAGCGCAGGAAGCAAGAGGAAGAATTGCGCCGGATGAATATGTTCCTGGATTCGATCATCGAGAATATACCGGACATGATCTTCATCAAGGATGCCGCGGAACTTCGATTTGTGCGGATCAACCGGGCGGGCGAAGAACTCATCGGGTTGACGCGGGAGAACTTGCTGGGGAAGAACGATTACGATTTCTTTCCGAAAGAACAGGCCGACTTCTTTACAGGAAAGGACCGGGACGTCCTGTGCAACGGGAAACTTATCGATATTCCGGAAGAACGCATTCAGACCGGCAAGGGAGAGCGCATCCTGCATACCAAGAAATTGCCTATCCTGAACGAGAAGGGAGAAGCCGAATATCTTCTGGGCATTTCCGAGGACATCACGGATCGCAAACAGGCGGAAGAAGCGCTGCGGGAGTCCGAAATAAAATTTAAGGACCTCTCCGAAAAATCCAATGTCGGAATCTACCTGATCCAGGATGGCCTGTTCCGGTATGTAAACGCGACATTTGCCGGGATATTCGGATACGAAATCGACGAAATGACGAACTTGCTGGGGCCAAAAGATGTCGTCCTTCCGGAAGACATGCTTCAGGTGGAGGAAAACCTCCAAAAAAGATTATCCGGAGCCGTCAAATCTGTCCATTATGAATTCAGAATACTGACCAAACAACGAAGTGTCCGGCGTGTGGAAGTATTGAGCTCTGCCACCATATACAAGGGAATGCCCGCCGCCATAGGAACGTTACTGGACATCACCGACCGCAAGCAGGCGCGAAGAACAACTGAAGGAAAGCGAAGATAGATACAGGAGCGTCTTTGTGGATCATTCCGCAGTCAAGTTTCTCATCGAGCCGGATTCCTGGGAGGATCGTCGAAGCGAACGATGCCGCCGTCAAGTATTACGGATGGTCGCACGAACAAATCAGGCAGATGAAGATCCAGGATATCAATACGCTTCCTCCCGAAGACGTCAGGAAGGAGATAGAGATGGCCCGCACCAAAGAGCGGACGCATTTTGAATTCCGCCATCGGCGGGCGGATGGATCGATCCGGGACGTGGAAGTCTTCAGCGGCACCATCGACACGAAAAGGGAAAAGACTCCTCCATTCCATTGTTCATGACATCACCGAACGTAAACGTTCCGAAGCACTCTACCAGGTTCTTGCAGAAAGCTCCATGGGTGCGGTTTTCATCGTTCAGGACGGCAAGTTCCGCTTCATCAACAAAAACGCCATTGCCTATACGGGCTACACAGAGGACCTCCGGGACCGGGATGCGGATATTATGATTCATCCCGAGG
>CAXXQE010000004.1:0-49291 GCA_963665615.2 Syntrophales bacterium | reverse complement strand
GTGGGACCGACGACTTTCATGGTTCCTACAACGGCATGCTCCACATCTACCAACATGCCCCGTTGCGTATAGTGCGGATCGTTGACCGCTTCGTCGATGGTATAGATCGGTCCGATCGGAACGTCTTTCTTGTCAAACTGTTCGATAAGCTCCGCTTTTGTATACTGAGATACATACGCGTTGATCGCTTCCTCGATCCATTCGGCGTTCTGCGTCCTCGTCTGGTTCGAGGCAAACCGCGGATCGTCCTTCATATCGCTGCGACCGATGGCATCCGCCAGCCGATGCGCCACACTGTTGCTCGCCGTCGCCAAGGCCACCCAGCCGTCTTTTGCATGATAGAAATTGTAGGGCGCCAAGGTGGGGTGACGGTTGCCGATCCGGCCGCCAACCTGACCGCTGGCCGTGTATCGAAGAATCGCATGCTCGAGAATGGAGAAGATCCCGTCGGCCATGGCCACATCGACATGCTGACCCTTGCCCGATACCGACCGCTCGTAGAGGGCCCCGCAAACGCCGATGGCGCACCAAAGCGCCGCCGCCAGATCGCCCAGGGGAACCCCGACTTTCGTGGGGGGGCCGTCCGGGTACCCGTTGATGGACGCGATACCGCCCATGCCCTGCGCGATGGGATCATAGGCCACTTTCGTTACATAGGGGCTGTCCTTCTGTCCGAATCCGGAGATGGACGCCATGATGATGCGGGGATTGAGTTTGGAGAGGGTTTCATAATCCACGCCGAATTCTTTCATCGTTCCCGGCGTGAAATTCTCTATGACGACATCGGCGGTTTTCGCCAATTCTCTAAAAATCTTTTGTCCTTCTGGTTTCTTGAGACTGAGGGTAATGCCTTTCTTGTTGCGGTTGATCGCATGGAAATACGTGCTCTCCCCTTTGACAAAGGGCGCGCCTGTCCGGCTCTCATCGCCAACGTCCGGCATTTCTATCTTGATGACCTCTGCGCCTAAATCCGCCAAAATCATCGCGCAGAAGGGACCTGACAGCACTCTGGTGATATCTAAGACTCTGATCTTCTCGAGAGAACCTGCTTCCATCGTCTTCCCCTTCAATATCGTATCAACGACGCCCTATCACGATGGTGAGACGTAATTCACGTCACGAGCAAATCTATTTCCCTAAATCCTTCAGGATCAAGTCCGCGCACTTCATGCCGCTCAATGCAGCGCCGTTGATCGCCAACCCGCGCCCCAGATAGGTGTCCCCTGCAAAGAACAGATTCGGAATACCCGGCGCCTGCAGGGCCGGCTTGAAATTGCCCACCAGACCCGGCTGACGCGCCAGACCGTCGCAACCGTCTACGTAATACGGCAATCGCCACTCCAGCTTCTCCTCCAGACCCGGGAACATCTCTTTCAAGTCTTCCCACATCAGCTTCAGCAGACGCTCTCTTTCAAACTTGTCAGACGCCTCCGCATGCTCCACAACGATGTCCGTGTGGAACAGCTGCTTGCCCGCCGGCGCCACCGCATCGGTAAAGTTCGATACGGGGCAACCCTGGAAGGGAAAGCCGCTGTGCTTCAACTTCAACGCACTGTAAAAAACCTTCTTGTTCGGATCCACCAACGGTTCTTTCGTACCGAACAGGAATCCGATCAGACCGGTGACTTCATGCTGGATGTCCTCTATGCGCTTGATCCACCACCTGGGCAGCGGACTCGTCTTCGGATTGAAATCAAGAACCTTGGAAAGTTTGTAGATGGGAAGGGCGCAAACCATGCGATCTGCGGCGATGAACTCTGTCTCGTAAATGCGGTATTCTTCCTGGTAGATGTGCTTGGCCGAGGGCACGCGAACGCCGATGGCTCTTTTGTCCTGAACGACGACTTCCTGAACGTCGCAGTTGAGGCGGATCTCGCCGCCGTTTTCCTTGATGACTTCGACTAAACCGCGGGTCAAGCCTTCCATCCCGTCAATCGGGTAGCTGGCCGCCAACGCCTGACGGATCTTGAGAAGATTGTGCTTCGCGATCCACAACACCTCCCCCGCCGCCATGTCGATGGCATTGGGTATGGTCGTCATGATCATCCCCAGATCGGTCAAAAGCTCCCGAACCGCCTGCTGCGGAACATTCTCAACCATCCACTCTTCCAGCGACCGGTTGTCCCACTTCTCGATCTCGGCGTCGCTCAACGTCGCGATCGCCTGCAGCAGATCCCGGAAGGCGATCTTGTCGTCCTTGGTCATGGGAACCAGTTCCGCGATGTTGATGAACTGCTCCCCCGTCCATATGTCCACCGTCTCGCTAAACGGACCCCACGCTACCTGCTTCCCAACACGCTCGTTCAACTCCGTACACGAGGCCTTGTCCCCCAGCTCCACCACATGCAAACCGATATCCGCTCGCCAGCCCGGACCCGGATAACCTTCATAACTCATCGTCCGGCCACCAATCTTCGGAAACCGGTCTAACACCAATACCTTCTGCTTCCCCTCTTTCGCTAATATCGCCCCGACACCCAACCCCGCTATCCCTGCACCAACAATAATCACATCGTATCTATCTTCCACGAGTTGTCCTTCCTTCAAAAAAGAACCTAAATTCTTAATGGCTCTAAATTACGCGATGAACAAGGTGTCAATATTGTCCGAATATAAACATTTGTCAACAAACTGACGCAAATTGTCATCAAGGAAACATCAATACTATGTTGAAATTATTTACAAATAATGAATGGCACATATATTGCTTTATAATTAACAAAGTTGACAACAGTCACTACTTACTATTTTAAAAAATAAAAAACTGCACTTTTATTGTGATAACAAAAGCAGATATTACACCAGCCCGAAAGCATATGATGTAATATTAAAATGTCCTTAAATAACAAAAACTACTCCCCACACCCAACCTTGCGCATGCACGTGGTGCACTGCGCTGATGTGCGTCTATTTTGGCTTGGGCAGCAGATAAGGTCTACGGTTTGATAGCATAGCTATCAACGATTGTAAATATAAAATATGCTTTACGTCGCATTCCGACGTACTTATAGATTTGAAATTAATTTTTTGTCAACACCATAATCGCGCATTGCCACACAAACAGCTCCGATAAATTCCGGAGAACCCATACAGGCTCAATGGAGAAAGGTTCTGCCGATTCACGACATCCCTCACCACATCAAAAAAAGACCATCCAAAGACATTGCATCGTCAAAAGCTTTTCATGCTGAGAGCAACTCCAGTGCATGAATTTCCCCACCCCCTTAACGAGAGCGTCTGGAGAAATCCGGACATGTCTGCAAGCGACGGGGGAAACGCATACCGCATGTCGATCAAGCTCACCTCTGATGCGGCTAAACAGACTTTGCACAAGTACTAACAATAAAGCCAGGACACCATATGACAACTCTCCTTTGCAGAAGAGCTGGATCAAAAAAATGCTCGCTTGATGCGACAATAAGCGATATTTGTCTTTGCTTTTTCCGCGTCGGCTTCAGGGCCGGTGAAACCGCATAGACTAATAGACTATTCGATTTACGCGAAAACATTTCTGCAGCGATCTTCACGACGCGTGGCAAGGTTCACAAAATCGATAATTGAGACGAAATTCCGATAGAGGTAAGGGGATACAATAAAGGGGCCGGCAAGAAAAAACCCCGTCAGCCAATCGCGTTGCGATGACTGACGGGGTAAAGAGAATTAAATCATTTTACAGAACTTTCTTGGTGGTACCCATGATCGCTCTGGCTTCATCCGGTGTAGCCGCTTCACAGCCGAGGAACTCAACAATCTTGACGGCCTCCTCGACCAGTTCATAGTTGCCTTTGGCGAGCTCGCCATTGGGCATACGGAGGTTGTCTTCCAGACCGACCCGTACATGACCACCGCAGAGAACCGACTGGGTGATTGCAGGCCACTCGTCGGGGCCAACGCCGCAGGCCGTGAAATTGGCGCCCGCGGGAATGGCGTCCTTCATTGCAAGGAAGCCGGCCGGTCTGAAAGCCGCGCCGCCGCAAACGCCGAAAACAAAGTTGAAGTTCACCGGATCGGTAAAGTTTCCGGAACCGGACAGAAAGTGATAATTATCGATTCCGCCCGTGTTGTATACCTCCAACTCCGGCTTGATGCCCAATTCCTTCATGTTCTTGACAAAATCCGCAACCATATTAAGCGGATTGTCAAAGGTGTAATCGACCAGAACCTCTCCCGTCTTTCTGTTGATGAAGGCAAAATTCATGGTGGCGAGGTTCAGAGAGCTCACCTCCGGCCTGACATACAGAAGCTGCTCTAGCCGCATCGCCGGGGTCGCGCCCATACCGAGAGCAGAGGTCATGTTGACGATCAGCTCGGGGGTTTTCTCTTTAATGGCATCGTGCGTGGCCTTGATCCGCTCCTTGTTTGTAGAATTGGTTCCATCATCCTCGATGGCATGAACATGAACCATCGCGGCGCCCGCCTTGTAGGCAAGATGAGCGGCCTCAGCCTGTTCCTTGGGACTATAAGGGGTATTGGGATTCTGATTCTTTCTCGTTGCCGACCCTACCAGGGCACAGGCAATGATAACCTTTCTCTTAGCCATAGTTTTCTCCTTAAGATTAATAAACTATATTTTCAGCATATCGCTCAACAACCAAAACGGTTGCAATCACTGACTGCCCCTTTGGGGTCAATAACATAACCGTTTGCCATGTCAAGACAAAAAAGGAACACAGTTGTTACAATCGCCCATTTGGGCACAGGCCCCCAGAAAGGAGCCTGTGCTCTCACACCTGATTCCTTGCTCAAGTCTTACGACTGAATCTTAATACTCGTAGAAACCCTTGCCGGTCTTGCGCCCCAGCTTGTTCGCCGCAAGCATTTCAGCGAACAGCGGGGAGGGTTTATAACGCTCTTCGCCGGTCATTTCATAGAGCGCTTTCAGGGCGTTGTTCACGACATCCACGCCGGCCATGTCCATAACTTCACAGGGGCCCATCGGGTGATTGGCGCCCAGCTTCATACCGGTATCGATATCCTTGGCCGTGGCAAAGCCCTGGCGAATCTGCTCGGCGGCCTCATTATACAGCAGGCACAGGAATCGGTTAACGATGAAGCCCGGTACGTCCTTCGTCAGGATCGCTGTCTTGCCAACAGCAGCGCAGAAGGACATGGCCGCATCGACGACAGCCTGTTCGGTCTTATCGCCACAGATGACCTCCACCAGCTTCATGACAGGGACGGGGCTGAAAAAATGGGTGCCGATGACACGTCCCTGGTTATTCGTCGCGGAGGCGATTTTGGAAATGCTCAACGTCGAGGTATTGGAGGCCAGGATCGTCGTCGGCGGACAGAACTTGTCGAGGTCGCCGAAGATCTTCTGCTTCAAGGCCATATCCTCAAAGACTGCCTCTATAACCATATCGGCGCTCCCGGCAGCCTCTTGCATATTGACGGAACCCTTCAGACGAGCCAGAATCTGGTCATGATCGGCCTGCGTAAGTTTCCCCTTCTCGAGTTTCTTGCCGATAAAAGTCTTGATCGTGTTCAGACCTCGACTGACAAACTCGTCTTTGATATCACATAGAATGGTTTCGATTCCACTTTCGATGGCGACCTGTGCAATGCCGGCGCCCATTGTACCTGCTCCGATGACTGTTAGCTTTTTAACCATATTTTTTTCCTTTCGTTTTTTATTTATAAGAAAACTAGGGTGTCTTCCGACACGCCCGACACACCGTGTTACCGATATTTTTTCTGCTCATAACTCTTACGATTTATTTTACACCATAATCCTTAACGGAATTTTTGACGCGCAGCTCAATCCCGCGATAATGACCCAATCACTGGCGTCACCTTATCTCTTCGCAGTCTCCCGTCTCTCCTGATCACCCATAGCATTCAGTAAACAAAACGTCAATCCTGCGATCTGAACAAGCTATTAAATGCCTTAACCCTTTTGAACAGGTCATAACACTAGCAGACTTGTGCGTCATTCAGCAAGCAATGATGCCTTACTGTTTCAATCCTACCCTGTCATTTTTAAAACATAAGGCTATTGCAAGACGCACCATCTGACACCAGATGGCTCGCAGAAGTTACAACTCAACATGGGGCTCAAACTCAACGGCCTGACAATGAAAAAGAACGACACTGAAAAACATGCCAAACGAATGATAACCTATCAGGCTTTTATCGCATAGGTTGTCAAAGGGATGTACAGAAGCTGACGGGATACAAACCAACTGGCACGATGAGCTTGTCCCAACCTATCCGATAGAGGACCGATATTCATTACTTCCAAAGAACCCACTTGCCAGGCAACGATCGACGATCATAACGCCCGGGAGGCAGGATCATCACAACAATCTTCCGGATGGAAAATTGAAATATGCTACGCCGCCCTTAACGCGCCGAGGCAACGCAAGGCCCCATTGAAACGTCTTTGGTCCAATAAACTAAACAACGATCAATCGACGCAATCACTACAAACCGCTGCCGGGCAAAAGGCACCGGAGTATTCGCAATACTCCAGTGCCATTTGCCCTTAACCGCGATCTTTTCATTCCGATAACAGCCGGAATCTATGTTTAAAACACCACCTTATTTTATAATATCAAAGTAGAGAATATCCTCGATATTACCCTCCATCTTATCCTTGTCCTTAAATACGGCCCGGACTTTCATGCCGACCTGGATTTTGCTGATATCAACTTCGTTGACGAGATGCGAGAAGATGTTATCGGCGCCATCGATCCGGATATACGCATACGTATAGGGAACGGGCTTCTTTTTCCCTGTCGCCGGATCAATAAAGGGATAATTCACGGTGGAAAAGGCCGTAATGACGCCCGTCGAAGGAAGAATGACGAGATCTGTCAGTTCCTTGTAACAGGGACCACAGACGCGACGGGGCGGCACATATGTCAAACCGCAACTTGGACACTTGATGGCGGCAAAGCGTCCGGTTTCTTTAATTTCCTTAAAAAACTTGCTTCCATAAAGACCGATCGACCACTCATATGGACCAGGGTGCGTAAAGGTCACCTGGATCAGCTCTTGTTGTTTACTGTCTGCTGACATAGTTCCTCCTATGGTTTCTCAGCGCTTAAGATAACGACATCCGACCAGAAACATCCGCCGAATCCTGTCGCAAGCGCGGTTTTGACATCAGGCACCTGCCGTTTGTCGCCCTTGCCCATGATCTGGATTGCCGCCTCTGCAACCCTGAGAATGGCCGTTGCACCGATACAGTTGGTGGAAAGCACACCACCGGACGGGTTAATTGGAATCTTGCCGCCCATGTGGGTGTTGCCGTCGCGAACGAACTTCGGCGCCTCGCCACGACCGCAGAACTGAAGATCTTCAATCCACTTGAGGCCTCCCCAGGTATAGGGGCAGTAAAGCTCGGCGACATCGATCTGGTCCGCCGGCTTCGTGATGCCTGCCTGGGCGTACGCTTCTCTGGACGCATTCTGCAACGAAACCATTCCTGCCGTGTAGTTGCAGGAATCGCCAAACCAGGTGTAGGTATGACGCACTGAAGCTGCCTTGAACCAGGCGGGTTTCTTGGCGACTTTCTGGGCAATGCCGTCAGCCGCCAGAACGACCGCACAGGCCCCATCCGTCCGCGGACAGATGTCTCCCAGCTTGATCGGATAGGCAAGCATCGGCGAAGCCATAATCTGTGCAACAGTAAGAGGCTTCTTCAGATGGGCGTAAGGGTTGTTCATCGCATTGCCGCGATCCCGTTCGCCAATCATCGCCGCATCTTCCTGTGTGGCACCGTACTGATTCATGTAAGCCGTTGCCTCGGTGGCAAGGCTGGGGATGGCGCCGGAATAAGACCTGCGGTCCCATATGGGATCCGAACAGGTGATAATCGCGCCTGTCGTATCGGACTCGGAGTTCTTCTCGAACCCGATGGCCAATACTCTATCGAAAAGGCCCGACGCAACGTGATAGTACGCGGCAATCGCCACGGTCGCACCGGTCGTGCCGCCCGTGGAAACCTTCATAATCGGCTTGCCGACACCGCCAACGCCTTCGACACAATACGTGTCCACATGATTGATCGACTCGAAATGGTCCATATTGCCGATGACAATGGCGTCGATATCCTTGATGGTCATCTCGGCATCGATCAGGGCCCGTGTCACGGCTTCATTAATCATTTCCCGCACTGTTACATCGGTACGGGAACTTGCATGATAGGTCTGTCCTGTTCCTACTATCGCTACTCTTCTTCCCATGTGTCACCTCACTTGTTTCCGCTAACAATCCACACGCATTGGCTCTGACCGCAGGGTCCGTTGTAGCCTTGTGCGAGCGCGGTGTTGACATTTTTCACCTGCCTTGCGCCCGCTTCGCCGCGGACTTGGAGCACGCTTTCGATCAATCTTGCCATCCCTGCGACCAGCACTGGGTTTGCAGACAATGCACCGCCCGACGGATTGACCGGAAGTTTACCGCCCATCACGGTCACGCCCTTATCGATCAGTTTATGCCCTGCACCGGCTTCGCAGAAACCGAGCCCTTCCAGCCACAGGGGTTCCATGTAGCTGAACGGCTCAAGCACTTCGGCCACCTGGATCTCGGCCATCGGATCCTTGATGCCGGCCATCTCGTAGGCCCGCTTGGCAGCGGCCCGCAGAGCGACCGGGTTGGCAAGATCGCGATCCCCAAGATAGTAATCCTCGCAGCAGCTCGAAACGCCCTTGACCCAGACGGGTTTCTTTTTACATTTTCCGGCCATTTCCTCGTTGACGAGAATAATCGCCGCAGCCCCGTCGCTGTTGGGACAGCAATCGAGGAGTTTCAACGGTTCGGCAATCTTCTTTGATTTCATGACATCAGCCACGGTAATATCCATCGGAAGCTGGGCAAAGGGATTGTTTTTCGCATTGCCATGATTCTTTACCGATACTTTTGCGATGTCCTCTTCGCTGATCCCGTATCTGGTCATATAGGCATTGGCCTGAAGCGCCGCCGCCGAAACAGCCTCGATCCCGAGAAGACGATGGAAGATAGGATCGAACTGGCCATTGGTGGTGATTTTGACATTGCCTTCACTGCCCTTGTAATGGGCGACGACAATGGCGGCCTTGTATCCGGAGAGGACACGCATAAGGCCATAAAAAGCGCCGAATGTCCCGTCGCCGGAAACGGTGGACACGTTCTTGTCCTCTGCGCCGGCGGCGTCGCCGACGGCCATGCCGGAAATGGTCCGGCCGTCATAAAAATCGTTGGAGCAAGTCACCACGTTATCAATATCGTCCATGGTAAGACCTGCATCGTCCAGTGCCGCCCTGGCGACATCAAACACCATGTCGGCAAAGATCTGGTCTTTTTTTCTTCTTTCGTACTTGGTCTGCGCCACACCTACTATTGCTACTTTATCCATATAATTTTCCTCCACGCGCGCTAAATGAGCTCGAAGGAGTCGATATCCAGGATAGACCCTGTGCGCTCCGCCTTAAATTTGGCCTTCACTCTGAGGCCGTTCTTCAGTTTATCCAGGTCCTTCTTGATCAAGTGAAGGAAGCCGACATCGGCCCCGTCCAGTTTAATCAAGGCATACGCAAAGGGGGCTTGAACCGGCTGCACGGCATAAGAATAATGCACGATCGTATAAGCCTCAATAACGCCCTCATCCGCGATGTTGACCCACTCCGTCATATCTACAAAGCAGCGTCCACACGTCTTGCGACCCGGCACATAGACCGTCCCGCACTTGCTGCACTTCGTCCCGAGAATTTTTTGATCGTCTCGGAGAGAAATCAAAAATTTACTGCCGACTTCTCCTGCATCCCAGGTATATGGAACCGCAATCTGGCCTTTCAGAACCAACGGCTCCACGTCTTTCAACCACTCCGACATAGTTACCTCCTGTTATACGCTAAGCATTAGGGCTTCGCCCTGTGATAGACCGCCGCAGATGGCCGCAACAGCTCGGCCGCCTCCGCGACGCATCAACTCATACATCATGGTCATTGTGATGCGAGCACCGCTGGCGCCGACCGGATGCCCGATGGCGATGGCGCCGCCGTTCACATTGGTTTTATCCATCAGTTCCTGCCACTTCTTGGGATCGTCCTTGGCCAGCATCTTGAGAGACACCAGGGTCACCGCCGCAAAGGCCTCGTTGATCTCAATCAGATTGACATCATCGATGGTCTTGCCCGCCTTTACCAGCATCTTATCAATGGTCTGGGCCGGAACGCAGGCCATATACTTCGGGGTACCCGCTGCAGCCTGACAGGCCTCAATGGTCGCCAGGATTTTCATACCCATGCTTTCCGCCTTCTTGCGGGACATCAGCACGATGGCCGAGGCGCCGGAATTGAGACCGGGAGCATTGGCCGCCGTAACCGTCGGGCTTCCGTAAACGGGTTTCAGCGCCGCCATTTTTTCAGGCGACAGGTTCTCCCTCGGAGATTCGTCCTTCTCCATAACGATCGGATCACCCTTCTTCTGGGCAATCTCGAGTTTCATCAGCTCTTCACCGATCTTGAACTTGCCGGCCTGGAAGGCCTTGAACCATTTCTGATGGCTCTTGAGCGCCCAGTCGTCCTGCACTTCACGGGACACGCCATATTCGACGGCCACATGACCGGCATCGGTCGCAACGGGCGCAAAGCCCCTGCGGCTATAGCCCAACTCGAACAGCACGTCCTCCAGCGCAATCGGCCCCATTCGGTTGCCCCAGCGAACCTTTTCGGCTGACGCGATCAGGGCGGCATTCCCCATGTTCTCGGCGCCGGAAGCAATAACCACCTCTGCATCACCCGACTTGATCGCACGGAAGCCAAGACGCAGCGCCGTCATCGAAGAGCAGCAGGCGCGATCGAGGGTCAGAGAAACGTTCTCTTCCGGAAATCCGGCGCCCAGGGTAATCTGGCGAGCCGGCACGTTGGTCAAAATCGCATACTCGGCGGGGATACAGGTCCCATAATACACTTCATCTACATCCTTAGGGTCCAGATTGATCCGCTTGGTCACTTCCTGCAAAACCGGAATGGCCAGATCAAAACTCCGGACGGTCTTAAGAACACCATCAAACTTTCCAAAGGGAGTGCGCGCAGCACTCACTACGACAACATCATTTGCACTCATAGTTTTTTCCTTTCATTCTCCCTTTCATTTTCCCTTTCAGTTCTTTGCTCAAACAACTAGGGTGACATCGCTATAAGCCATGTGCCCTTGTAACAAATTTACTGAGCCCTGAATGCACTCAGCCCGCCGATGGGTTCGACAGGCTGAGCATGTTCATGGACAACACCTTATTTAAGGCAGGTATAAAACTCGTGATATCCAGGATGATTCCCTTTTTAATCTCTATCAATAACAGGGCCAAAAGGTACTGGCCTTGACATCCTTGATACCAACACCGTCAATGAAATGCTCCATCCCGGTATCGACGTCAACCTGGAACCCCTAACACATAAGGGATTCTTTCGTTGATTCATCAGCCTTGCACACTGAACCCACGAAAACTTTTCAATTATTTTCGAAAGTTATATTAACAATAACCGGTCAACTCAGTTCTGCAAAGCGTCCCACGCTCGCTACTCCAAGAAGCTGTTTCATGTTTTCGCATGTTTCGCATTTCACAGCAAGTTTTTTTTCTTATTTATCCCCCCAAAAAGATCCCAATATTTGCCGGAAATACATGTCGTACCTATAGCGAGTAGCGATACAGGCATTTTATTAATATATCTTAATGAATTTAATAAGTTAAAAAAATCAGGTCGATAACCCTCAGCTTATTGGCAAATGAAATCATCTTCCCGGAATGCCGCCTGAGCTTTTTTCACACCGGGATAAGCCACGACGATCTAATTGTAATTGACTGAATTGAGATACTATTTCGCCTCATTTTCAAATTCTGTCAGAAGCGACATGCCGGCCTCAACTCGACAATGATCTGTTACTCACGAGTGAGTCATCAATGACTTTTTTCGATTTTATCTTCCATACCGAGCCCTAAAAGAACATCGGCGTAGAGACCAGCGATCTTTTTCATCTTCGACGCCAGTTTAAGCAGGCCGGACGTCGAGCCTTCGACACGAATTTTGCCACGCATCACCGCCATAATAACATTGAGACTGCCGAGCCAGGCCAGATGGGCATCGTCAGCCGACAGACTGACGATAAGATCGGGTAAACCAGGCGGATCGCCTGTACCATAAGAGAACTGATTATTGCGGGTATCCATCCAGATCTTACAATTAGGGGCACTCTGTGAGTAGTCGTATAAGATGATCTGATTGAGAGTCTTGAAGGCGCCTGCGATTTCGGGGTCATAAGCACAGGTTTCAAAGAGTTTGATAAAAGCCGTCAATGGCTCTTCCGAATTTTTCCAGTACTGCATAACCCCTCCGGCTAAAAAAGTTGAGAAGATAGAGGTTACGTCCAGTCTTTACTTAACGTCTCAACCTCTTATCTTCTCGACTGCTTGGTGTTTTATCTAACTGACGGCTAAAGTCTTTTGTCTTTCATCCGCCATCTAACTCCGAAGCGCCGCCACGGCTTTAACCTGGGCTGCCAGGTTCGTTGCATAGGCGTTGCGTTCCTGGTAAACAGCGCCTTTTTCATCATACTCTATACGCAGCATGGTTGCCGCCGCCTTCTCAACATCCCCATGTTCCATGTCCAGATAGCTGTCGATCAGCGCCTTGTAACGAACCGTATCCCGCAGAGCTAGTTCCATGAAACGGGGGACATGATCGCCCGTATAGTAATAAAGGTGGGACATGGCAATGATTTTCACACGAGGAACCAACCGCAGCAACTTTTCGATTGAAGCCAAATAATTTGAGTACGATGTCAGGAATTCAACCTTGACCTCGTTCTCTGTCTGCATGATCGGGTTGCCCAAAGCCTCTCCGGGGAAAAGGATGCCCTCCTCTGCAAGAAAAAAAGACAGGTGATCCTGTGTGTGACCAGGGGTTTCAAATACCTCACAATGTAACTCACCCAAATCGACGGTATCGCCATCCTTGAGCGGCTCACCAAAAACCACTGGGCGAATCTCAACATCCTCCGGGACACCCCCTCGAAGCTCTTCGAAGTACTCACAGGTCTGTCGACTCAGAAAATTCATCACTTGAAGTACCTTTTCTTTATCGAGCAGTGGCCCCGTCGCCTTATGGGCACGCAACTCCAATCCGGGTATGTTTCGCTTGAGATAGGGCAGTGCGCCGATATGATCGTAATGCCCGTGCGTCACAAAGAGATAGTCAAGCCTGTTTTCATCCCCCCAAAGGGATCGAATGGCTTTCTGATAAACCGGTCCCATCATATTCAGTCCGGCTTCAATCATGAGATTTTTTTTGCCGCCCTGTATCAAATACCCTGGATAGATCGGATGTCCGGCAATCGAGATCCGGTCGCCGATCATCCCCTCTGTAGTCAGTCTCATCTTTCATTCTCCAATAAATTAAGATTCGGACGAAAGGAAAATACCGTTTTCTTCCGTCCGAATCATAGCACATCAACTTTCTGAATATCAGCCATTTCCTATCGCAGGATCTGGTTGGCGATAATGATCCGCTGAATCTGATTCGTCCCTTCATAAATCTGCGTGATCTTCGCATCGCGCATCATGCGCTCAACCGGATACTCCCGGCTGTAACCGTAACCCCCGAACACCTGTACCGCATCGGTCGTCACCTTCATCGCCACGTCGGAGGCGTACCACTTCGCCATCGACGACAGCTTCGGAATCTCCAGCGAATCCGGCTCGTTGTCTATCGTCGAGGCCGCACGGTAAACCATCGATCGCGCCGTCTCCACCTGAAGCGCCATCTCAGCCAGCATCCACTGCATCCCCTGGAACGACGACAGCGCTTTGCCGAACTGGACTCGCTCCTTGGCGTAGGCGATCGCCGCATTCATCGCCCCTTCGGCAATACCCAGTGCCTGCGCCCCGACCGCCGGACGCGTGTAGTTGAATGTCTCCATCAGGGTCTTGAATCCGGTGCCCTCTGCCCCGATCAGGCGGTTCTCGGGAACAAACATGTCCTCAAAGACCAACTCCCGCGTATCCGAACCGTGAAGACCCAGCTTGTGTTCCTTCTTGCCGATCGTCAAGCCCTTCTCGCCCTTCTCTATGATCAGGAGGCTGATGCCCTTGTTGCCCTTGCTCTTGTCCGTGTAGCACACCACCGTGATGATCTCGGACTCGCCACCGTCGGTAATGAAAATCTTGGAACCGTTGAGAATGTATCCGCCGTCAACCTTCGTCGCCGTCGTCTTCATCCCCGCCACGTCGGAACCCGCGCCCGGCTCGGTAATCCCGCAGGCACCCAGGCATTCGCCGGAAGCCAGTCGGTAAAGGTAATTCTGCTTGATCTCATCGCTGCCCGCCAGCAACATCGGATCAGACGCCAGCGCCTGGGTCGTCAAAATAACCCCCGTCGAGCAGCAGACCTTGGCGATCTCTTCCTCGACGAGACACAAACCCACCGTACCCGCGCCCACACCACCGTATTCTTCCGGAATATTGACCCCCAGAAGGCCGTTCTCCGTGAGCACCTTGACAGACTCGCTCGGAAAACGCTCCTGTTCATCGACTTCCGCTGCGATGGGGGCAAAATAGCGCCCCGCAATCCGCGCTACCGTATCTTTAAGCATTCGCTGTTCTTCACTCAATATAAAATCCATTTTTACCTCCGCTTGTTATTATTTTTATTCGTATTCTTTTGCTTCGTCTCCGAAGGCGGCCTTAACAGGAAGCTTTAAAATCAAAAAAATCTGTTACTTGGCCGTCAGCATAGACCCAATCCATTTGTGAAAGAGGTTCTGCCCATGGATCGTCGCGTCTATGTTGACGCCATATCCGTCTTACAGGTGCTAATTACTCATAAATCAAATATTTTCTCTTCACCCTGTCAGGGCAAGATGACACGATAAACCTATCCGCAAGGTCGCCGTCAGTGTCTTCCGTGCTTACAAGTCGTACTCAGTTGTTTTGACAGGTTGACATAGAAAACACAGAGGAATATCAGTCACATGTCGCCATGTAGCATGTATCACCGTTTTAAGTCAAACGGAATCAAAAAAATTTCGAATAAGTTACGGAGTGTTTTACATGACTCCTTCCTCAAATACCCTTTTGAACCCGCTTTTGCTTCCCCTCATGCCCCTATGGCAAATCCTCTCCAGGGCAGAAGTTTGGAGGCAGTCTTGACAATTTTCAAAAAGCATCTATATTACGGCCGGATCTTGAGATTAAGGTTAATCAATGTATTTTTCGAAAGATCAGAGAGACTTGGTCGTCAAAGCCTTTGAATCGGCCGAAACAATGGTTCGGGCCTTTTTCGGGACTCAGGGCGTGGATTGGCCTTACAGCCGATACGAGTTGTGTACTCTGGCGACCCTTCGTGATGATGAAATCAGTAAGGACGCTTTCGCGCACCTCTGCAGATACTGTTCAGAAGATTATGCAGTCCTCGGACAGACCGACAGGTTCTTTTATAGAATTTGCCTTCAGGATGATAGGATCCTTGATGCGGTCGAACGAGGCAAAACGTTCATTAAATTGTATCCGCTACTGATTTATATCCTGGCCCACGAACTGGTTCATGTCGTTCGGTTCGATCGTGGAGAAAGTGATTTCGATGCGCCGCCCGAAGAAAAAGACCGTGAGGAAGAGCGGGTTCACACCATTACGCACAACCTTCTGAAGGCGCAAAGTAAAAATGACTTCGGTCTCATTTTGGACTGTTTCAGCAGTGCTTTTAGGATTACTGCTCATTAATCATATTTAACTATTAGAGAAAAACGCATTGGAGGTTTAAGCGATGCCGGTCTACGAATACAAGTGTGATAGTTGCGGAAAGAGCTTTGAGCTTTTTCAGAAAATCTCCGACCCTGAAGCGAGAAAATGTATTTTTTGCAAAGGTCGGGTCAGAAAGCAGATATCGATGACGACATTTCACTTAAAGGGGGGCGGCTGGTACGTTACCGATTACGGCGGCAAGAAGGCCCCGGCCGTTGAAACCGAAAAAGGCTCATCTGATAAATGTGCTTCCTGTTCGAGCGCGGAGACAGGCACATCCTGTAACGCGACGCCTGCCAATAACGACGACTGACATTGATACGAAACACGTGCCGAGGAGCGCCTTTGAGCAAGGGCGCTCCTTTTTTATGTCCCTATCGGAGACTCACCGGAGCAAACCCGGCGAGTCTCCGATTCCCAAGGAAAATGTTTAGTCCTGATTCTCTCGGTTACCCGGCGGTAGGCCACGGGGCATGCGCTCACTGAAGAATTCAGAAACCGCCATGACAATCTTGGGCCCCTATAATCCTCCCGATATCTTTACCGATTTCATCTAAATCTCGAAAACAAGGCGCGGTATTTGCGCACAGACGAAAAAAAAGAAAAAAACCTTAAGGATTGTACCCCAAACATCCGATAAGGGGTAAATAAAACAATGGCTTTTCCTGGTAAAATGTTACACGAAGCGGCCATTATTGATCGAGTGACCCGGAATCGACATCTCATTCATTCGCTTATCCCGCAAAATGATGCGGGAAACATACTTGCTGTTGAATTCAACGTTTCTGATTTAGGGTGCTTTAGCAATGCCAGCAAAACAGAATAGAAAAATTCTCGTCGTTGATAACAACCCGGTCTTCCTTGGCCTGATGAAGAGTTTTCTGAAAAAAAACGGCCATCAGGTCTGGACAGCAGACAACAGTCTGGCGGCGCTAGACGCCCTAAAGACCAATGCCCCCGATTTCATCTTTATCGATTATATTATGCCTGACATCGATGGGGGGAAGCTTTGCAGAAAAATAAGAGAAATTCAGGCGATTCGAAAACCGACCATTATTTTAGTCAGCGCGATCGCAGCCGAGCAAGATATCGATTATATCAGCTTGGGCTTTGATGCCTGTATCGCTAAAGGGCCTTTCGACCTGATGACCCCCAAAATGGTCCAACTCCTGCAAAGACCCCACCGCAAAACGCATGGTGTTGATAGAGAAGGAATTTATCCGAGAGAAATCACGAAGGAATTGTTGGTGATCAAGCACCGGCTTGAAACGACCCTTTCGAGCATCTCTGAGGCAGTCCTCGAAGTGACGGACAGCGGCCGCATCCTCTATGTCAACCCCGCTGCTACCGATATTATCGGCAAGACGGAGTTGGAATTGTTGGCCTGCGACTTTCAGACTTTTTTCAAGAAAGGGACACAAAAAAAGATCAAACGGAAATTCAGCCAGTGCGACATGAATCCGTTCTCCCCTGAATGCGACTTTGAGCTCTGGAACGAACGTAAAGTGACGATCAACATATCGCCGGTAGAAGAAGATTCGACAAAAAAGATCCTCGTTATCCGCGATATAACGGAAAAACGTCTCGCCGAGACGGAACTCAACTTCCATCGGCAATTTGAAAAGCTGGTCACAGACGTATCGACACGTTTTATCAGCATGCCCTCGGACAAAATCGAAAAGGGCATCAAGGCCGCTCTTAAAAAAATCGGGTGTTTCGCAGGCGTCGATTGTTGTTATATTGCTCAGTTCTCTGAGGCGGCCTGTGCATTTACCAACATATATCAATGGAGCCAACACAGTGCTGGTCTCCGCTTCAACCCCAGCGATACGGCTTTTCGATGGTATTCTGAACAGCTTAAACAACTCAACATCATCCATATTCCCGATCTCGACATGCTCCCCCAGAAAGCCAAATCTGAACGGTCCGTTCTTGAAAAAGCCGGGGTGCAATCCCTTCTGCACATTCCTATCGCGTCCGACAATATCATTATGGGTATCATCGGGCTTGAAATTTACTCAGGGAAAAGACTCTGGTCCGAAGAAATGATCTCCCTGATGCGCATCGTCGGAGAAATCTTTTTCAATGCCATCAAACGCGCCGGCTCCGACAAGGCCCTGCGGGCAAGCGAACGCAAGTACAGAGAATTGGCCGACCTGCTCCCTCAGGTCGTTTTTGAAGCGGACACCGAGGGAACACTGACCTTCGTCAATCGGCAGGCACAAGACTATTTCGGCAAAATTCTGCTACAGGACCAGAAGGTCTCCATGTTCGACATGATTCTGCCGGAAGAACGGCAGATTGCGAGAGAGAACTATAGACGGGTCCTGAAAAACAACGATCCAAGCCCGAGGCAGTATTCTCTGAGAAAGTCGGATGGCTCAATTGCCACCATGATCATCAATACCAACGCCATCCATCATCACGGCGAAACCGTCGGCGTTCGCGGCGTCGCGAGCGACATCACGGAGCGAAAACGTTGGGAGGATCTCTACCGTACCCTGGCGGACAAGTCGTTCGCCGGTGTTTATCTGCTGGTTGAGGGCCGTTATAAGTACGTCAACGCCAAATTTGCCGAGTTCGTGGGGTATGATTCCGAAGAGCTTATCAATCAAAAGTCTATCAACCTCGTCCATCCGGAAGACAGAAAGGCAACCTGGGAAAACGCCATTGCCATGCTCAAGGGACAACGGACAGCCCCTTACGAGTTTAGAATCCTGATGAAAAGCGGTACCATCCGCTGGGCGATGGAAACGGTGTCATCGGTTTTCTATGACGGCAAGCGGGCCATCCTGGGCAATGTTATGGATTTAACGGAGCGAAAAACCGCCGAGGAACAACTCCTCTATTTGAGTACGCATGACAGCCTAACCAATCTATACAACCGTGCCTATTTCGAGGCAGAGGTCAAGCGACTTGAACAGGGACGCAGATTTCCTGTCAATGTCCTTATCGCGGACATCGATTTTCTGAAAGAAACCAACGACACGCTCGGACACTGGGCCGGAGACGACCTGTTGCGCCGGACGGCCTCTGTTATCAGGCAGGTTTTTCGGCACGAAGATGTGGTGGCACGGATTGGCGGCGATGAATTTGCAGCCATCTGGACTGATTCAGGACAGTTGTCCGCCGAAACGGTTTTGTACAGAATCAAAAGATCATTGTCAAACCACAATAAGGCCTATCACGACGCGCCGTTATCCCTGTCGATTGGTATCGCTTCGGGCCCCAGGGGTTGCAGTGTCGGCACTTTGATGCGGGAAGCCGACAAACGGATGTACGAAGAAAAGGCGAAAACGCGTCATTCAGTGGGCACTCAGCAAATTCGACGTGTTAAATAATCATTTTTAGCATAAAACGGGGCATCGACCTCGGAAGCACATCGTCCACTCATTACGCTAGCGGTATTCTTGCCGCGTTCTCCTGCCACCCTTAATTTCTTCTTCACCCAGATCCGTCTTTATGGTATTTTTTTAACTTGTGTCATCGACATCAGGTCTGTTTATTCCTGATTATCTCAAGACACGGTATAATAAACAGTTTACCCACCGATACTCACAGGATGGTTATGCCGATTCGATATTACAGCACCAACAGAAACCTCGATACTGACGCAGGGGTCACCCCCTTTAAAGATCTGGTTTCCTTTAAAGAAGCCCTTTTGCAGGGCCAGGCCCCCGACGAAGGGCTTTTCATGCCCGATTCCATCCCGCAGCTTTCTTCAGAGGAAATCCGAGCCCTTAATGGCAAACCTTACACAGAGACCGCATTTTTGGTTGTCAATGCTTTCCTCAGAGAAGAGATTGCCGAGGACGTTCTGAAACGCATTCTCATGGATGCCTATAATTTCTCCGTTCCGCTGGAACAGGTTTACGACCGTAAATATCTGATGCGGCTCGACCAGGGACCGACGGCCTCTTTCAAGGATTTTGCAGCGCGGCTGATGGCTCGATTAATGAGCCATTTTCGGAATAGCGGCAAAAGGCTCAATGTGCTGGTCGCAACATCAGGCGATACGGGAAGCGCCGTAGGGGAAGCCTTCAAGGGCGTGGAAGGCATCGACGTCACCATCCTGTACCCACAGGGAGAAGTCAGCGGCATCCAGAAAAAGCAGCTCGACACGATCGGCGGCAATGTCCGCACGCTATGTATGGCCGGTAAGTTCGACGACTGCCAGAACCTCGTCAAGCAGGCCTTTTCCGATCCCGACTTGAACGGATTCCAGTTGACCTCGGCCAACTCGATCAATTTCGGCCGCATTCTCCCGCAGATCGTCTATTTCATTCACGCCTATGCGCAGCTCTCCAGAAAATGGGAACCGATTATTTTTTCCGTTCCGTCTGGCAACTTCGGAGACGCACTCGGCTGCGAATACGCCAGACGCATGGGGCTGCCAGTGGAAAAACTCGTCATGCCGACCAATGCGAACGACGAATTCCCGGTTTTTCTGGAAACCGGACGATACCACAAGGTATCGCCTTCGAGGGCCTGCCTTTCCAATGCCATGAACGTCGGCCATCCGAGCAACCTGGCCCGTTTTTTCGAACTGTATGGCGGCACCGTGGACCGCACGGGTCAAGTCCATCGCTATCCCGATATCGAAGAGATGCGCCGTTATATTTTTTCCGTCAGCATCTCGGACACTGAAACCCGCCGCACGATGAAGCGCGTTTACAAGGAGTACGGAACCATCCTGGAACCCCACGGCGCCGTGGGTTGGCGAGGGCTGGAGGTCTTTCTGGACCGCTTCGGGGATTTTTCCCTCTGCGTCTCTCTCGAAACGGCGCACCCCGCGAAGTTTCCGGACGATATCATCTCACAGCTCAAGATCACGCCCGAACTGCCACCGAGCATGCAGGGCATCGAGGCCCGAACAGGCGAAGCCGTCGAACTCTCCGCCGACTACGCGACGTTCAAGAGATATCTGCAGGAAAACTTGAGGGGGGAGGATTAAATGCGGCGAAGCCGCTGGCTGAGCGTAAAGATAGAAGTGAAGAGGTTAGGAAGTTGAGCAGCTGGGAAAGAACAGACGAAAACGGTCGATTTCCTGATGGCTTAACTTCTTAACCTCTCAGCTTCTTAACTTCTGTCTTTTAGGGTACCATCACCAATTTCTGCTCCCCCCTCGGCACATACCACTTGATCCTATTGTAACCGATGCCGAGCGGGGCCGGCTCGATCCCCCGGATGCGTGCGTTGAAGATAGGCAGGGCATCGGGAACATAGAGGAAGACATAGGGCTGCTCCTCGGCCAGGATTTCCTGGATCCGGTCATAGATTCGCTTGCGCTCCTTCTGGCTGAATGTGCTGCGCCCATCCTCCAGCAGTCTGTCCACCTCGGCATTCGCATAGGAAATGAAGTTCAACTGCTCCGGCCCCGTCTTGCTGGAGTGCCAGACATCATAAAGATCGGGGTCCATCGGAATCGTCCAGCCTAGAATGGTGGCTTCGAATTTCCGGCTATTGATAAACTCTTTGAGAAACGCCGACCACTCAACGGTCCGGATTTTCACGCGCATCCCCACCTGCGACAGACGCTGCTGGATAATTTCCGCCGACTTGCGGCGCACTTCCTCCCCCTGATTGATGACGATTTCGAAGGTGAACGGACGTCCGTCCTTCTCCAGGATGCCGTCGCCGTTGACGTCGCGCCACCCGGCCTCGGCGAGCAAGGCCTTGGCCTTGGCAGAATCGTAGGGATATTGACGAACATTGGGATTATAAGGCCAGGTGCCGGGTTTAAAAGGACCCGTCGCCGGCTTTCCAAGCCCCAGAAGAACCCCCTTGATGATATCCTCCTTGTCGATCGCATAAGCAATGGCCTGCCGCACCCGCTTGTCCTTGAAAAGCGGATTGGTCAGATTGAATCCTAGATAAATATAGGAGAAGGATAGATAGCGATATTTATTGAAGTTCTTGAAAAAATAACCGTTCTCAGTCTGCCGCGTGAACTGAAGCGGCGTGAGGTTCATACTGTCAATCCCCCTGCTTCGCAGTTCCAGAAACATCGTGGCCATATCCGGAATGATACGGACAATCTGGCCGTCGATGTAAGGCCTTCCCTCAAAATAGTCCGGGTTGGATTCCAGAACAATCTTCTGTCCCGTCACCCATTCCTTGAAACGGTAAGGACCCGTGCCGATCGGATGACGTTTCAGCGGGGAACGCGTAATATCACGTCCCGCCAGTAGATGCTTCGGCAGAATAGCCGCCCCCCAACTCGTTAGGGCCGGCGCATAGGGCTTGCCGTAAGTCACTCGGAAGGTATAGGGATCAACCACCTCGGCCTTCTTCACCTTCAAGAAATCCTCGGCATACGCGGTCGGCGTTTTCGGATCGATTGTCACTTTATAGGTATAGAGGACATCTTCGGCGGTGAAGGGCGCACCGTCATGCCACCTGACCCCTTTGCGCAGATGGAAGGTAATGACCAGTCCGTTCTTGGTAATATCCCAGGATTCGGCCAGATCGCCGACCACATTGACGTCCTTGTCATACTTGACCAGACCATTAAAGACCATGTTGGAGATGTTGTGGGAGGCGCTGTCTGAGGCGAGCAGTGGAATCAGGTTGCTGGCATCCCCGATCGATCCCTCCACAAGAATATCGCCATAGGCAGGCCCGGATCTGCTTCGCGCCGGGGCGGTGGAGCGTTCCGCCTGCGGCCGCGAGCATCCCCACAGCGCTATCACAACACCAAGCAGAACAAGCAGGGGAAAGAGACATTTCTTCATGAGCGATCCTGATCGCTACGCCGATCTTCGATGTAGCGCCGAATGATCTGACTGATGAGATCGAGCTTAAGACGGGCATTTCCCACAATTTCAGCCTGAGTCAGCGCGTTACCGACCAGTCCGTGGGCAAAGTTATCGACAGAGCAGATGCCCGCATAAGGAATGCCAAGTTCCTTGGCCGCTGTCGCCTCGCCGGCCATCGTCATGCCCGCAAGATCCGCAAACTTTGACATAAAACGGACCTCCGCCTTTGTCTCCAATCGGGGTCCTGCGCTCTGCCAGTAAACGCCGCCATCGACAGGCTCAACCCCGCATGCCCTCGCCGCCTCGATGAGTCGCCCTCTTACCACCCCATTGAGTTCCGGCGTAACGTGAATCAACTGGCCGCTGAAGATACTCGGCAGGGCAAAGAGGCAAATATAGTCGTCAGGGACAACCAGCCTGCCCGGAGAAAACGCCGCTTTGAGGGAACCGGTAGAGCAAATCCCTATCACCTCCGAAACGCCCATGTCCCGCAGGGCTGCCAGATTAGCCCGATGGTTGATCTCATGAGGAAGGATGCGTCTTTCGGCGTCCGCGCCATGACGCGGCAGGAAAACGGCATCGTCGGAAACATATAGACGGACCGAACCGAAAGCGGTTTCACACAACATGTCCTCAAGCCCGGAAACGGGCGGTTGATGGAGATTAAGCGTGCCGGAAATGATGCCCAGCGGCTGCACAATTGCCTCCTTATCCGAAAAATGAACCGTTGACACTGCCGAAGATTCTATGGCATATTGGCGCAGAATTCAAGGAGGGAGCGGTCTATGGAAACAAAAGAAGCGGTCGTCCATGTAACGGATAGCAATTTTGATTCCGAAGTGCTCAGATCCGGCCAACCCACCCTGGTGGATTTCTGGGCGCCGTGGTGCGGTCCCTGTAGAGCCATCGGTCCGATTGTGGAAGAGCTTGCCAAAACATACGCCGGCCAGATCAAGATCACGAAGATGAACGTGGATGATAACCAGCAGACGGCATCCATGTACGGCATCCAGAGCATCCCGACCCTGATGCTCTTTAAAGATGGCAAAAAGTTCGATACGATTGTAGGATTGGTCTCCAAGGACCGTCTTGAAGCCTTCATCAGGAAAGGTATCTAAACCATATCATGTTTAATCGCGAACACTTCGGACCCTTCGCAGCAAGGGTCCTTGTCATTTTAATGATGTGTAGTGTCGTATCTGGATGCGGTTGGCTCTGGAAGAAAAGTGAATCACCGCAGGCGACGCCGGAAGTACTTTACGAGCAGGGCGTCCAATTCTACCAGAAAGCCTCCTATGAAGATGCTATTGAAGCCTTTCAGAAAATCAAGGATCAGTATCCCCTGAGCAAAGTGAGCGTCATGGCCGAGCTGGGAATCGCCGATTCGCTCTTCACCGAGAAAAAGTATATCGAAGCCGAGGTCGCTTACAGCGATTTCTTAAACCTTCATCCCGCCAATCCGAATCTTGCCTATGTCCTCTATCAAATGGGACTGTGCCACTATAATCAGATCGTCAGCATCGATCGCGACCAGACTGAAACCCTCAAGGCCCAGAAGGAATTCGAAAAGCTGATTTCTGCATACCCAGACAGTCAGTATGCACGAATGGCCGAGAAGGTTCTCAAAGACTGCCGCAGACGTCTGGCTGAACACGAGTTTTATATTGGTCACTTCTACTTTAAGTCGAAAAAGTATCAGGCAGCCCTTAAGCGCTTTGAAACTGTTGCCCGCGAGTATCCCAATCTCGGGCTTGACTTCAAGGTAAGCTATTTCCTGAAAGAAACCAAACGTCTTATTGAAGAGGGTGAAAAAAAAGCCGAAAGACAAAAAGGCGCCGGAAACCGTAAAATCATAACGACTGTCAGGGAATCAGTGACGACAAAAGATATCCCCTTTTCCACTCATTTCTTGCGACCCATTATCTGTCGCATTTATCTATAATCTTCTTCATCCCCCTCAAAGCCCTCACAAGCGTGACATCCTTGCTGTCCGATGTATCGACAGTCACATGCGACGCTGCCGGCATTTCAGCGGTGGACGACGCACTGTCAATCGCTTCATAATCCGCCTTCTGCGCCTGAAAAATCTCCCAACGCCCGTCTGAGGCCTCGCTTGCCTTGTGTGCCCTGCGCTCCAGACGGCTCTTGATTTCACTCTCCGGACAAACACACTCCAGGACGAAAAAGTCCACATGAAGCCGTTGGGCCAATTCACGGGCCTTGCCCCTCTGGTGCCGTTTCTTGAAAGAGGCATCGATCATTACCGTGCGGCCCGCCTTCAGTTTTTCCTCGGCCCGCTTAAACGCCAGGGCATAGGCCTGATCCGAAACCTCTTCGGAATAGATCCCCGCACCAAAGTCCTCATAATGGCGCTCCGAAGGCGCAATGTCCAGCATCTGTTTTCTCAGAACATCCATCCGGATTACATCGGCATCCAACAGGGGCGAGAGCGCCCTCGCCAGGACGCTCTTGCCGCTCCCCATCAGGCCGACATTCAGGATCAGCGCAGGCCGGGACAGGCGGGCGGCATAACGGAAGGCCAGATCGTAATAACGAAAGGCCGAGGCCATAATCGTTTCCCGTTCCAGTTCGGAGAGCGTCTCATCATCCAGCCTGAAGCTGGTCACCTTGGCGCGAACATAGGCGCGATAGCAGCGATAGAAATTCAGAAGCTTGAGGAGTTCCCGATCGCCGGATGCACGGCAATAGGCCGATACAAAGGCCTCCGCGTGGTCAACGTAACCGTTGTAATCGAGATCCATCGCCAGAAACGCCACCTCTGACGCTGTATCGGAAAAGCGAAAACGCTCGTTGAACTCGATGCAATCGAAGATGATAATCCCGTCGGACAAGCAGATGTGCTCCATGTGAAGATCGCCGTGACAGTCCCGAATCCGATGGTCCGCCACTCGCTTCTCGAAAAGCGCTCGCTCGTCGTCGATAAAGGTGCTGACATAATCCCGGATAAAATCATACTTCTCGGGAGCGATCACCGAACCGACATACTTCATGGTCTGCTCGAAATTCTCCTCGCAGTTGAATCGGACGGTGTCGATCTTTCCCATCTCATCGATCGGCCCGCCCGTCGCCGCCGCGGCATGAAATGCGGCGATCTTCTCGGCAATCGCCGCCATTTTTTCCAGACCGACCTTCCGCTCGGCCAGCAACACCTTGAGCATCCGACCTTCCGGCAGCCGGACCATCTTGACCGCATACTCGACGACACGACCGCCGTCCTCTCCCAGCCGAAGCTGCCCCGTCGCATCTTCGCAGATCGGTTCGACCGCCAGATAGGCCTCCGGCGCGAGGCGCCGGTTGAGCGTCAGCTCCTGATTGCAGAAATACCGACGCTGATCAAGAGACGTGAAATCGAGAAAGCCGTAATTGACCGGCTTCTTGACCTTGTAAACCAGATCGCCCGCAATGAAGACATACGAGATGTGCGTCTGCACAAGCTGCACGTTCTTGGGCCGATGCGGATAGAAGTCGGGATTCAACATCGATGCAACCAGATTGGGGTGGGTCATAAGTACCTCGTGGTCAACAGTGAAAAGTGAATAATAAACAGTAAAAAATCGCTAGAATAAACAGCACTGCGCATCAATAAGTCGATCACTGCTCCAGCGTGAGGTTCGACACGCCGATGGCGTTTGACGTGACACGTCCTGATTTGTGATTACTGCCGCGTTTCAATCACGTCCCCGCTGGAGCGGACAACGACAGGATCGCCCGGATGCCATCGCTGCATTATAATGGTCTTTGCCTCGCCGGCATCGGGAAAATACTGAGATATGAGACCGCGTGCGATCAAGCGATCATCCCGAATCGTCGGCCCGTCGTCTCCGGCAGGATCGATCTTCTCACCAAAAAGGAGTCTTTCGCTCTTACCCGTAAACTGGAGCGTCCCGATATATACCGCTTTGACATTTTTGGGGACATCGATGCGCCAACGGGGAGCCTCTTGCATATACTTATCGCCGGTTTTCGAAATCACGTTGGAGTCGGGGCCCTGGACAGACAGATAATATAGGCCGGGAAGAAGCATGAAATAGGTCCAGCCCGCGCGACGGGACTCCGGAGAGAGGAAATCATGGGGAACGAATGCCGGTTCTCCCAGCGTTTTAAAAGACCCGAGCCGTAAAAGAAAAATGGTCGGCTTCGTAAATGAGGGGTCCAGGAAGGCTTCATAGGGGCTGTTGTCAATCGTGCACTGAAGATTCAACAGGACGACTGCCTTTTCACCCGCGCTGGCATCCAGCAGTTCCGCAGGCAACTCACCGGATGAATTCTTCAGCCACTCCGTCATAAAGTCAGAACTGGATTTCAAAAGCGGCCTCGCCGTCCGCGTATAATCCGCAACTCGCCCCTGTCCATCGAAGCGGATGAGCAACTGATAATGCTTCGGAATGTCCTCCATGCCGCCTGCACCCGCCATATAACCGCCCACGGCCCAAAAGAGAAGGCCCTGCCTGACGTCCCAATTGTAAACGAACACCCGGGCGTCTTCCCAGATGATGTTCGGATTTCCCAAATGCTCAACAACTTCCCGCTCGGTTGTGACTTGACGCGTCATAAAGGAAAGCTGTTCATCGGTGACCTGTTTTCCTGCAAGCAGCTTGCCCTCTCCCGTAGGCACCGGCAACATGACGCAACCAGTCAGTGACAGCGCCAAAATACATGGCAAGAAAAAAAATATGCTTGATCTTACCGGTTTCATGGCATCGATACTTGCCTCAAGATGAGGTCAGTGGGCGCGTAGCGAGCGCCAGAATATTTTATCAGGGTTTCCTTCTCTAACCGCTGAGACAAACCCTTTTGGATCCTCCGACGGAAATCTTAATTGCCTGAAGAATCCATTCTTGCTTTCAATTCCCACGTGTTTGTGTAAATCAGCCGGATCAAGCGTTAAAACCCTGGGGGACGTTCTCATAACCCGGGGTTGATAAATGGAGATCGTCCTTTTGGTGATAAATGTCATTATAAAAAAGGACAACCGGCATCGCAATTGAATTCTATCTTGATAAATGATGGATGTGCATCAACCGCCCGCGGCAAGCTCTTCAAAAGGGGCCAGATGCAAGGCTCCCGCAGGCCCGAGGCGCGGAGCGTATGTGTTAATACGTGAGCACCGCTTGTCCCGATGCCGTTACGGGGAGGGCCAAGGGGAACGCAGCAGATGGTCACTTTTGAAGAGCTTGCCCTGAGAGCTGGCCGCAGGCAGCCAGTATCTCCCTCCCCTTGCTCTTACGCACCACCGCCGTGTAGTTGTGGCGGATCAGCTCCTTGCGGAAATTTTCGATGGTTTCGGCGGACGGTGATTTGAAAAGCGCGCCGGGGTGTTCGTTATACGCAATGAGGTTGATCTTGCAGCGCACGCCTCTCAACAGTTTTGCCAGCCGTTGGGCATCGGCGACGGAGGCGTTGACGCCTTCGATCAGGATATACTCGACGGTAATCCGGCGGCGCCGCGGCATTTCATAGTCCTTGCAAGCTCGCAGAAGTTGTTCAATCGGATAAGCCTTGTTGATGGGCATCAGCCGGTCGCGCGTGGCGTTGTCCGTTGCGTTGAGTGAGATGGCCAGATTGACGCAGACATCCTCTCCCAATCGTTCGATCATCGGCGCGAGGCCGCAGGTGGAGAGGGTGACCTTGCGCCCGGAGAAGGACAGACCGATATCGCTGGAGATGATCTCAATAGCCTTGACAACGTTGTCGTAGTTATCGAGCGGCTCCCCCATCCCCATGAGGACGATGTTGTTGATGTCCTTGCCCTCGGGAAGCTTGTGTATGGCCTGCGTGATCTGATCCGTGATCTCCGAGGGAAGCAGATTACGCTTGAGGCCGCCCTTGCCGGTCAGGCAGAAGGCACACCCCATTCGGCAACCTGCCTGCGTCGAAACACAGAGCGTCGGATGATTCTTTTCCGGGATCACGACGCTCTCGACCGTGAGCCCGTCCGAGAGCCGATAGAGGATCTTCTTTGTCCCGTCGCTCGCGGCCTGAACGGTCACGATCTCCAGACTGCTTACCGTGGCAACGGCCTCGAGCTTTTCGCGAAAATGTTTTGACAGGTTCGTCATTTCCGCAATCGACGTCGCGCCCTGCTGATAGAGCCACCTCACGATCTGCCCGGCCCGGTACTTCTCCTTCCCAAGCGTTGCAAGAAAACGCTCCAGATCCTTGAGGGACAGATCTTTCAGATTGACCTTGGACGATGCCTGATTCTGCTCCATAAACGATGTTGCTCAATGAAGTAAAAGTTTCGGATATCATTGCGAGATCACTCACCCGCTTCAGGCTGATGAGTGATGACAAAAAGTTTGTTTCCCAGGAGCGGAGCAATCTGACTCACTAAATTTCAAAGATTGCTTCGTCACTGCGTTCCTCGCAATGACGTGATTTCTGACTTTTCAAGGAACCAAGTCAGTCAGAGATAAATCGCCACGATCTTGTCTCGTTACTTGTAACTCGTGACCCGTGACTGCGGCGTTAGCCGCTGCTTACAGCGTCTTCCCCAGCGTCTCCGCAATAGCGTCGATGAAACCTTCGGTGTTGACCTTGCGGTTATCGGGGCCGGGCTCGGCAATAGCCAGAAGATCTCCCGTCATGACGCCGCCTTCGATCGTCGCGATGGCTGCCTTTTCGAGCTTGTCGGCAAAGGCCACGACATCGGGCGTTCCGTCCAGCTCGCCACGCTTGCGCAAGCCGCCCGTCCAGGCGAAGATCAGCGCCATCGAATTCGAGGAGGTCTCCTCGCCCTTCATGTGCTTGTAGTAGTGCTTCTGAACTGTGCCGTGGGCGGCCTCATACTCATAGTATCCCTTGGGTGAAACCAGCACCGAGGTCATCATGGCCAGGCTGCCGCAGGCCGACGCAACCATGTCGGAGAGAACATCGCCATCGTAGTTTTTGAGCGCCCAGAGGAGTCCGCCCTTGGAGCGCACAATACGCGCGACGGCATCATCGATCAGGGTAAAGAAATACTCGATTCCCGCCTTATCGAACGCGGCCTTCCAGTTGATAAACTCCTCGTCGAAGATTGCGCGAAAACGCGCGTCGTAGATCTTCGAGATGGTGTCCTTGGTGCTGAACCAGAGATCCATCTTCTGATCGAGGGCCAGACGGAAACAGGCCTGCGCAAACCCCCGGATCGATTCCTCGGTGTTGTGAATGCCCTGCAGAATGCCGGACCCTTTGAAATCATGGATCGTCAGGCGCTTGGGTTCGCCGCCGTCCGCAGGCGTGAAGACCAGCTCCGCCTTGCCGGCGCCGGGAACCAGCATTTCCGTATTGTCATAGACATCGCCGTAGGCATGTCTGCCGATCGTGATAGGCTTTTCCCAAGAGGAGACAAAGGGCTTGATGTTCTTGACGAGGATCGGCGTTCTGAAGACCGTGCCGTCGAGCATCGACCGGATCGTACCGTTCGGGCTCTTCCACATTTTCTTGAGCTTGTACTCGACCACGCGATCCTGGTTCGCCGTGATCGTGGCGCACTTGACGCCAACGCCGTACTTCATGATCGCCCTGGCCGAATCGAAGGTCACCTGATCGTCCGTATCGTCCCTGTGCTTGATGTGGAGGTCATAATAATCGATATCCATGTCGAGGAAGGGGAAGAGGAGTTTGTCCTTCACCATCTTCCACATGACGCGGGTCATTTCGTCGCCGTCCATCTCCACCAGGGTTGTCTTTACTTTAATCTTTTCCATGTCTCACTCCCCAATTCAGCCCTTAGCCATTCGCTATTGGCCGTTACTATTTCTTTGGTGCCTCTAACGTATTTCGACAATTTCATGAAAAGTCGAAAAGTGAATTCTCCCGTCATTGCGAGCCGCCTCTCAGGCGACGTGGCAATCCAATGTGTTTGGGAACTTCCAAGATTGCTTCGCTGCGCTCGCAATGACAAGTGCTGCGCTTGTCCCTCTCGCTGTTCACTGTTGACTGTTTACTGTTCACTATTGTCCATTTACTTTTCACTGTATTTCAGCGCCCCGCCGGCCAGCAGGATCTGCCGCTGCCGTTCGGAGAGCGCATAGGTCGCCTCGATGGCCTGATTCTTCGTGGTATTGCGGATCATGATGGCGCCGCCCTCGCGCAGGCACGTGCCGAGGTTATCGATGCTCAAGCTGTCTCCCTGGGCGATCCGATCGTAGTCGTCGGCGTTCTTGAAGACCAGCGGCAGAATGCCGAAATTGACGAGGTTCGTCGCATGAATGCGCTCGAAGGACTTGGCCAGCACCGCCTTGACCCCGAGATACATCGGACAAATCGCGGCATGCTCCCGCGACGAGCCCTGCCCGTAAGAAAGACCGGCCACGATAACATTGTGTTTTCCCGCATCGCGCGCGGCCGCAGCCCTTTTGGAAAACTCGGAATCGACCCCTTCGAAGACGAACTCAGCATACTTTGGAATGTTCGACCGGTACTTCATCCGCGCCCCGGCAGGCATGATGTGATCCGTCGTGATCTTGTCGCCGACCTTGATCGCTGCCACCCCGTCGAGGTTTTCCGGCATTGCGCTGACGGCAGGGGGCGCACCGATATTCGGTCCACGAACGATCTCGACCCCGGCTGCGCACTCGGGCGCTTCCGGCGTCACGATCATCCGGTCGTCGATCACGAAGGCTTCCGGAATCTCAGTCTCCGGATAGCGTTGATCCAGCGTCCGCGGATCGGTGATTTTTCCCGTAATCGCTGCAGCGGCCGCCGTCTCGGGACTGACCAGATAGACATCGGCATCGGCCGTTCCCGAACGCGCCATGAAGTTGCGGTTCGAGGTTCTCAATGACACCCCTGCCGAGCCAGGGCTCTGGCTGTTTCCGATGCAGAAGCCGCAGGCATTCTCCATCAGACGCGCCCCCGCCTTGATCAGCATGCCCAGATAGCCGTCGCGATCGATGTTTTCCAGCACCTGCTTCGACCCCGGCGCGATGATGAGGCTCACGTCCGGATGGACGATCTTTCCTTCAAGGATCTTCGCCACTGTGGCGAAATCTTTATAAGAAGCGTTGGTACAGCTCCCGATGCAGACCTGCTGCACAGGGCGACCTGCAATATCGGCAATCGCGGCAATGTTGTCCGGACTATGCGGCATCGCGGCCAGCGGCGCCAGCGTTGCGAGATCGATCGTGAGCGTGCGATCGTAAACGGCATCGTCGTCTGCTGCCAGCGGCGTCCAGTCCTGCTCCCGCCCCTGTGCCTTCAGGAAAGCGCGCGTCGTCTCGTCGCTCGGGAAGAGCGAGGTCGTGACCCCGCATTCCGCGCCCATGTTCGTAATCGTAGCCCGCTCCGGTACCGACAGGGTTTTGACCCCGTCGCCCGAATACTCGAAGACGCAATCGACATTGCCCTTGGTCGTAAAGTTCCGCAGCACCTCGAGGATGACGTCCTTCGCAGATACCCAAGGCTGCAAGCGTCCCTTGAGTTCGATACGGAAGACCTTCGGACAGTTCATGAAAAAAGGCATGCCCCCTATCGCCCGGGCGACATCGAGACCGCCCGCGCCAATGGCCACCATGCCGAGACCGCCCCCGGTTGCCGTGTGGCTGTCCGATCCGAGAAGCGTCTTGCCCGGTTTGCCGAAGCGTTCCAGATGAACCTGATGACAGATCCCGTTTCCGGGGCGCGACAGGTAAATTCCATACTTACGCGCAACACTCTGCAGATAGCGATGGTCGTCGGCGTTTTCAAAACCGATCTGGATCGTGTTGTGATCGATATAACTGACCGAGAGTTCCGTTCGCACCCGCGGGATGCCCATCGATTCAAACTGAAGATAGGCCATCGTCCCCGTGGCATCCTGCGTCAGCGTCTGATCGATTTTTAGCGCGATTTCTCTGCCCGATTCAAAGCGCCCCGACACCAGATGCGCTTCAATGATTTTCTGTGCGATTGATCTGCCTGCCATGCTTCCCCACCTTGCTTTTGACTTAAAATGAAGCGCTAGTATGTACACGAAACCAGCTGTTTTTGCAAGATAAAACCGGGAAACGCCTATCAAATCGGCCATTCACAACCACTGTCCAAGGGCCTGCGCATGCCATTGCTGTTTTGCCCTTGAAAAAATGGGAATGGCGGGATACAAAAGCAGCGGTCAGCTTGATCTAATGAGTTTATGCTGAAAACCAGTCCCGGAAGACTGGAAACCGATTTCGTCCGGAGCCGACATGAAAAACATTCTCATCAAATGGCTGGTGATGACCGCGGCCATCTTGACGGCCGCCTATACGCTTGACGGCATCAACGTCAGCAGCTTTTCTGCCGCGGTTCTTGCCGCTGCTGGACTGGGTGTTCTGAACGCGGTACTGCGGCCAGTGCTCCTGCTCGTGACCCTTCCGATCAACATCCTGTCGCTCGGCCTCTTTACCTTTGTCATCAATGCGCTGATGCTGAAGCTGGTCGCCATGATCGTTCCCGGCTTCGACGTTGTCGGCTTCTGGCCCGCGGTTTTCGGGGCCCTGACAATCAGTATCGTAAGCTGGCTCCTCAACCTGGTTTTACGCGAGGTCGCCCCGATCCGCCCCGTACGTCCGCAGCAACCCGGCCCGTCGAACCGCCATGATGGACGTTCGGATGTGATCGACCTCGACAAAAAGGACGGGGACCGATGGGAATAGTCAGCCTCACCCCGGCCATGAAGCAGTATGTGGAGATAAAGGAAAAGCACAAGGACTGCATTCTCTTCTACCGCATGGGGGATTTCTACGAGATGTTCTTCGAAGACGCCGTCACGGCGGCGCGTGTCCTCGAAATCACCCTCACCTCCCGCGACAGGAACAAGGAAGAGGGCGTGCCCATGTGCGGCTTTCCGTGGCATGCAGCCTCGGCGTATATCACCAGGCTCATCGACAGCGGCTACAAGGTCGCCATCTGCGAACAGGTTGAAGATCCCAAGGAAGCCAAGGGCGTTGTCAAACGCGAGGTCGTGCGCATCATCACCCCGGGCCTCGTCATCGACGACGACCAGCTCTCCGCCAAACAGAATAATTTCCTGGCCGGTATTACCATAAAGGACGCGACCGTTGGCCTCGCCTTCGTCGATATCTCGACCGGGGATTTCCGCGCGATCCAGTCCACGGATCTGGATTTCTTTTTCAACGAACTGGCCGCGCTCGACATCCGCGAGATCCTGCTGCCGGAAGAACTGAGAGGAAGCCCGTTTCTCAAGCAGCTTGCGTCCCTCAAGCACGACTGCCTGATCAACTATCTGGCTGCCGATTACTTCGACGCGGATGCCTGCGCCCGGCTGATGGAAGACACCTTCACGAGCGTCCCTTTCAACATTCGTCAGGCCTCGCATGCGGCCGTCGTTTCCGCGACCGGCGCGGCGCTCCGTTATATCGGCGACACGCAGCAGAGCCGGATCAGCCATATCCGCACAATGGAGTGGCACCAGACCGGCAACTATCTGTCCCTCGACGACAACGCCAAACGCAATCTGGAACTCTTTGTCACGATCCAGGAACTGAAAAAGCGGGGGTCCCTCTTCCATGTCCTCGACGAGACCGTGACGGCCATGGGCGGCCGCAGGCTGCGCTGGTGGCTGCACTACCCGCTCATCGATCCCAGGAAGATCAACGACCGCCTGGGTGCCGTCGAAGAGATCCGCGACCGCCATCTGCTGCGCGAGGAACTCCGCAAGCAGCTCGGCGCCGTCTATGATCTGCAGCGCCTGGGAAGCCGCATTGCGATGAAGGCGGCCAATGCGCCCGATCTCGTCGCTCTGAAAACCTCGCTGCAACAGATCCCGGCCATCAAGGAACGGCTGCGCGAACTGGAAAGCCCGCTCCTCCAATCGCTCACCACCGGGCTCGACGAGATGCGCGAACTGGCCGACCTGATCGCCAAGGCTATTGCCGACACCCCCGGACCCATGCTGCACGACGGCGGCCTGATCCGCGAAGGCTACGACGCAGCGCTCGACGAACTCATCACCATTATGCGCGACGGCAAGAAGTGGATCGTTGCCCTGGAAGACCAGGAGCGCAAGCGTACGGGCATCAACTCCCTCAAGGTCGGCTTCAACAGCGTCTTCGGCTACTATTTCGAGGTCACGCGCACGAACACGCACCTCGTTCCGGCGGACTACGTCCGCAAGCAGACCCTCGTCAACGCCGAGCGCTACATCACCGACGAACTAAAAAAACACGAGGACACGGTGCTGCACGCCGAGGACAAGCGCAAGGCGCGCGAGTTCCAGCTCTTTACCGAGATCCGCGACCGCATCGGCGCGCAGATCGACCGGATTCAATCGACCGCGGCGCGCATTGCCGATCTCGACGCCCTCACGGCCCTGGCCGAGGTCGCAGAACGCTACAACTACTGCCGCCCGATCGTGGATAACGCAGACCGCATCGACATCCGCGACGGCCGCCACCCCGTGGTCGAGCGCATGGCACTTGCCGAAGGGTTCGTACCGAACGACACCTGCCTCGACATGACAGGCAGCCGCTGCATGATCATCACCGGCCCCAACATGGCGGGCAAGTCCACGTATATCCGCCAAGTCGCGCTCATCGTGCTGATGGCGCAGATGGGGAGTTTTGTGCCGGCGGCTTCCGCGCAGATCGGTGTCGCGGACAAGATCTTCACCCGCGTGGGCGCATCAGACAGCCTTGCGCGCGGCCAGAGCACCTTCATGGTCGAGATGACCGAGGTGGCCGACATCCTCAACCACGCCACGCCCAAAAGCCTCATCCTGCTCGACGAGGTCGGGCGCGGCACCAGCACCTTCGACGGCGTCAGCATCGCCTGGGCCGTGCTGGAACACATCCACGACGCGCCGAACCTGGGCGCGCGCTGCCTCTTCGCCACCCATTACCACCAACTCATGGACATGACCCGCACCAAAGATGGCGTCAAGAACTATCACGTCGCCGTCAAGGAATGGGGAGACCAGATCATCTTCCTGCGCAAGATCGTAGACGGCGGCACCAACCGCAGCTACGGCATCCAGGTCGCGAAGCTCGCAGGCGTCCCCGATGCCGTGATCCAGCGGGCCCGCGAGATCCTCGAAAATCTCGAGACCGGCGAGTTCGACGACGTCGGCATGCCAAAAATCGCCCAACCCAAGAAAGACGCGGCCCAGAAAAATCCCGGCCAGCTCCAACTCTTCGCCTCACCGGACGAAATGATCCTGCGCGACCTTCAGGATCTCGATGTCCTCAACATGACCCCGCTCGACGCTTTGAACAGGATCGGGGAGTGGAAGAAGCTTCTGAAATAGGGTTCAAGGGTTCAAGGGGAACTATTGCTGCATCAACGCCCCTAAGACCTCATAGATGCGGCCCCCCTATTCTACTTCGCGAATATATCTTTCAGGAACTGCCGCATATCCGCCCATGACGCCTTGTCTGCCTTGGCGTTATAGGCAACGGGCATCTTGAATTGCTTGCCGATCGCCGTGGCCTCGGGATTCGTGAAGCTGTGAACCGCGCCGGGGTAGTTCACGAACTTGAAGTTCACTTTCTGATCGGCCATCTCGTTTTTAAGCGCCTCGATCTGTTCAGGCGTGGAGAACTTATCGTCCGCGCCGTTGTAAACGCGAACCGCGGCCTTGATCGGCGTTGGCTGGTCCGGCTTTATAACCGCCAGGCTGCCGTGGAAGCTCGCGACGCCTTTCAGATCTATGCCCTGACGCGCCATGTTCAAAACCACGCCTCCGCCGAAGCAGTACCCAATCGCCGCGATCTTGTCTTGGTCCACGGTTGGCTGCTTTTTCAGGAACTCCAGCGCCGCCAAAAACCGTTCCCTGGCAACGGGAAAGTTCTTCATGACCTCGGACGCGAACTTGCCGGCGTCATCGGGATGCTTTGCAGTCCGGCCTTCGCCGTACATATCGAGCGCCAGAGCCGTATAGCCCAACTGTGCCAGCATGCGGGCTCGTTTGCGGACATAGGCGTTTTGTCCCCACCACTCATGAACAACCAGCACACCTGGCCGCTTTCCCCGGGCCTCATCATCATAGGCCAGATACCCTTTCATCGTCACGCCGCCCGCCGTATACTCGACAGTCCGGCCCTCGATCTTCTGCGCAGCCTCGGCGGCATTGCCAATCGTAAGGAGCCCTATGACAACAAGAAATACTATTTCCATGACGCGTTTCATCTCATGTCCCTCCTACGATTTTTTGAATTTTCTTAGCAATCCGGTTCACAAACAGGAAAACTGCATAGGGTTGTGGAATCAGGAAAACAACAGGCGCGGAAGAGGCGTCTTCCACTGGTGTTATGACCAAAATGCGTTAACAGAAAGTTACACCTGCAAAGTGGGCAACGCTGAAGCAACCGAAGAATAGGGTTGAAGCAGATTTATTGCTGAATTTCTCTCCTTCGTCGATCATGACCTATCATCATAGTGCGTCATTCAGCGATGGCACCCTATAAACAAGTCATATTGGTTGATGATTGCATGGCCAGTCCAGCCCTTACTCCCTTCTTCCGTGCCCCTGCCCCGGAAATTCATGCGGTTCTTCCTTCTCCTGCATTCTTTGCTCCTTGCCCTGAGGCTGTCGTTCCTGACGCTGCATCTCCTGTTGCTCTGGCGCTCTCATCCGGGGTTGCTCCTGACGCTGCATCTCCCGTTGCTCTGGCGCTCTCATCCGGGGTTCTTCCTGACGCTGCATCTCCCGTTGTTCCGGCGCTCTCATCCGAGGTTCTTCCTGACGCTGCATCTCCCGCTGCTCCGGCGCTCTCATCCGGGGTTCTTCCTGACGCTGCATCTCCCGCTGCTCCGGCGCTCTCATCCGGGGTTGCTCCATCCGTTCCTGCCCGGCGGGCATAGGCGCTCTCTGTTTTTCCTGCTGCTGAAAATGCTGACGAATCGCATTATCATGTGACTGGTAACGATAATACTGACCGCGAAGATCCTGCTGCTGTTCTATCCTGCGAGGATACTGCTCTCCGGTATACTGACGCTGATAGGTTGGCAGTGGTGCACGCGCCGGAACGGAACTGCGCTTCCACCTGTTCCATCCTTTGCGTTGTTGTTCCCAATCACGTCCCCAGTGTTGACCCCAGCGAGGAGGCGCATCCGCTCGCCAGTCATGAAAGTACGCAGGCGGATGTCCATAATAGCGCACGGGTATACGCAGGACGAACACCGGCACGTACAATGGTTCGACCAGCGACCAGGGGCCATTGTACCAATAACTGGCGTACCAGTAATCATCCAGGAATACCCAATACAGGCCATCGTAAAAGAAATAGTTGGCGTCGATGTCCGGTGCATAGTAGGCCGGACAACCCGGTATAGGCACAAGCGCTGGATATACTGGTAGATTGATACCGATGCTCAAGTTGGGGAGTTGAATACCGATGCTTACTCTGGCGGATGCAGACGTCACCGCACAAAGAAGCAACATCAGCAGCACAATGACACCATAGCGTATTTTCCGCATATCGTCCTCCATGGTGAAAAGTGAAAATAAAGCTAATGTTTTATTTACAAAGGGTTAGCCATTATTGACAGGCAAAGTCAATTTGAATCGCTTACATCCTAAGTTGTCGGCAGCACATGTGATACAGCAATCAATAGGTTGAACAGGAAGGGAAATATCGAGTCCGTCGGTCATAGTAATTGAACGTCGATCGTCCCTGTTTCTCCTCGCGGCTAGTGGTCATGGGGTGTCGTATGGGTACCGGCAACGATGTAGCGACAGTCTGTCAGCGCAGTAAAGGTAAAGGACTCGTCGGCATCCAGGGAAACCGCCTGCTCCTTGCCGATCAATATCTTTTCCGCATCATTTTTCAGCTCCGCCTCGCCATCCAGGATAAAGAGAATTTCATCATGACCGTCAGGGGCCATGGTTCGCTTCTCATCACAAACCGCTTCGCCATAGACCAGATATACGCTGTGCCTTCCGGTTTCAGCCGACCCCACAATGTATTCCCGGTATTTTTCATGATAGTGATTTCGAATATTGAATATCTTCATAAACGCTCCTTTGCACGGGCTCTGTATCTCAGGCAGACAGGATTGGCATATTGCGTCCCCGAATACGAAAAATCAATTCTGTCGGAATACGCAATGTCGTTGAATCCGGATTGGGCAAGCATCTGCATTGCTTCATCTGGATCATACCCCCATACGTTGAATTCCTCAACCAGATTGTATTCCGGGAAGATGCCTTTCAGGCTGATCTCGCCGGTATTTCGGTTCAACTTTCTTTTCCATAAGATTCCGAGGTCCTCTTCGCGGATTTCCTCCTGAAATTCCTGCCCGATCGCCAGTAGATCGAAAAAAATGATACCGCCTGGGTTAAAGCACGCCTTGATTTTTTTAAAGACCTGGAGGGCGCATTTCTTGGGTACATGAGAGAGCACATTGCCGATACTATAGATGAGATCGAATGGGCCGAGGCCGGCCAATGAATCCCGCACCACGTCGAGACGATAAAAAGCGACAGCGAGCGCCTCATCCCGGCTTCTTTTTTTCGCTCGCTCAATGGCTGAGGCCTCGACATCGATACCGGTTACGACAAAACCCCTTTTGGCGAACTCGATCGCGTGGAGTCCGCCGCTGCACCCGATGTCGAGTACCTTTGCACTGCTGCGCCCATACCAATGGAGGAGGTCCGCTACTTCCAGGACATGTTGCCCGGCACCGTAATGGACTCGTTCATAAATCTCAAGCCCCGCCTGTCGGTATAGGCCTGTCATCGTTCACCCATAGAAGATTAAGGGGAATTAGGAATGGTTTTCAACGCAACTATGACGGATGTCTGTTGAGGGCTGCAGCGTACTGTTGCCCCAAAAAAGAAAAGCCGGCAGATTATCCTGTCGACTTTTCTCGCATGGAACGGTTGCCTCTCAGCATGACTTCTTGCACTTGCATAGACCTCTCACTGCTCTTTTCACTTTTTTGATCTTCACGACGGATTCCTCCTTTCTGAAGTTTTCGCGTAGAAAATCTTAAGAACAGGGTTCATGAATGTCAAGCGTTATTGATTTGCGGGTAACGTATCAATTCTTGTGTCAAAGAAAGGAAAAGGGGGTACCACCTTAAGCAGATCGAGAAGCTGTGAAAAAAAGACCTCGACCGAATCAGCCATGCCAAAGAAATCCACCCGGCAATCAGCTCTGATGGCGCACCCGACTGCCTCGCGCGCCAGAGAACCTTCATGGTCGAGATGACCGAGGTCGCCGACTTCCTGAGCCACACCACCCGCAGGAGCATGGCCCTGCTCGACGAGGTAGGGCGCAGCCCCCGAAGAAACCGGCTAGCTCCAGCTCTTCGCCGCCCCGGACGAAATGATCCTGCGCGACCTGCAGGATCTCGACGTCCTCAACATAACACCGCTTGATGCTCTTATCGAATTGGAGAGTGGAAGAAGCTGCTCAAAGAGTAGTAAACAGTGAACGGTGACTGACGCCGCTGTGGCAAATAGCGGGTAACAAACAAGTCATAAATGATGAAGGACAAGTTAACGGCTCGTAATAAGTCATGGCATCAGTCATCACGAGCCGCCTTGCAGGCGGCGTGGTGATCTTATTTTTTATGACTATTCAGTATTCGAGAAAAAAGGCAGGATCATTTGCCCCTGCCTTTCCCTCAAACAATTTGTTTGGGGTTATTACTTTATCTTTCTCCGAAGTCCAGCAATCCTGTCAAGCCAAAACCAATAAGAAGCATGGCAGTGGGCTCAGAAAACACACGTGACATTTGAGATGGCGCTACCGCCTGAAGAAGCATCCGAAAAGTTCCAGAGCGCGACTTGAACGCCATACTGCTCACCAAGATAACGAAAAATGTGTTTATGCTGATATTCGGGATCTGCAAGGAGGTCATTGGGTAAGCACGTAGATCGCTGTATCTTCGTCGACCCCCGAGTAACTCTGCACAATGTCATACCACGACTCTCCGGCCAATATTTCGTTACTCCCGATCGTCACGCCTGTGTGATCATCATCCGTATAAATGCCTGCAAGCATATACTTTGCGGGAGCAGAATCACTATTGATTGAAAAAGAGTAAGTCGTTGTCTTATTCACCTCAAAAGAGCCAAGATAGATGTAAAACTTCTCATCGTTTGCATACCTTCCGATGTACCAGACATTGGAAAGGTTCTCGGTGGGTGTGATGCTGCCCGATATTTCATATGAACTTGCCTCTGCATTATTCACTACATAAAAAAACATCATGACAAACCCCAAAAGGCACATCCCAAAAGTTATTAATGCCATCTTCCTACTAAAATACGTCTTCATCCAGAACCTCCCCGTCGTGTATTCTCCGAGCATTCACCTTCTGAGTGATGCTCAGTCCTCTTGAGAACAGCGTACATTATCAATATTGGAGCTTTCGCACTTGTTATGCCAATTAGATAACCTGGCGAATCACTTAAGAATATATTTAATTCTTGCACTCGGCGGATATGAAGTTGTAAAAAATATTAACATCAATTTTAATTCAGTCACACAAAAGTCTGATCGATTATCATAACAATATAACCAGATAGGTACAAAAAGGAGTAACGTTAAAAATATTGACATATATTATGTTTCTCTCATGAAAAAAAGCCGACGGATCGCCAAGGCTACAATTATTATTACTTCTTAATTAAATTTGCAGGGAGAGTTAAGCCACCATCTTTAAAAGAACGATCCGCCAAAAGCCAAGGTGCAGGCCTACAGTCTTGACAGTTTGTGCTACATAAGCAGTCAGGAGCAGATTTGTCGAGCAGAGGCATCTCTCCAATTTCTTAAGGGGAAGATAGAAAACGCTGTAAGCATTTCAACTTTACTCTCGAAATCAAGGCTAAAGCCCTTCAATTCCTTAACCAGCAGGAAAGCAAGTATAAGGGAGATAGGGGTCGCACTTTAGATATTTTTATATTAGAAAAAAACCAGGACGCTGCGCTGATCCGCCAAGAGGATACAGCGCTTATGCGCATAACAAGCACATGATGCCGTAAGGAGAGAATATGAACATACCGGAATATGTAACCGCTGAAGAAGTGCGCAGGGTGTGCGATGAACTGGGCATGAGAGATTGGTCGACGTTATCGGACCCCACTGTCGCGCCCGAAGAGGCCTCAAAGATCCTGGGCATCGTGAATACAAAAGGCATGGATATTCCGCTTGAGGACTTCCAGCAGGGCCTGGAAGTTGAACTTGAGCACGGGACGCGGTAATGAAGACGCCAATGTGACGAACAATCACCCGATTCTGACCGGGAAGATTGTCCCTGGCACACCTCAAAGAAACGATGGATTACTACAACGAATCGATGTTGCGAGCTTGAGGGGGATCTGCTCAAGGCCATCAAAAACCGGAATATCGACAAGGTCGTATTGAAGTTCAAGAAACTCATCGAAGCCCAGAAGGCCTGACTGGTCGCTTTGGAAAAACAGATAAAGGAAATTTGATCGAGTCGCACCCCGCCTCGGAACGAGTACTGGGACGTTGTTATTGCTCTGGCGATTAATAGATCCAACGCCAACACTAGCTGCGGTTTGGACCTTTTTTCTCTCGACATGGCGGAAGGGCGCTGTTCCGTTTCCGGATTTCGGCCTGGGGAAGCGAAGCGCGAGCGCGTAAGCGTCTCGCGAACGGCGGAGGGGGCAAAGCATCCCCCGTAGCGAAATCCGTGAAACGACAAGCCCGAGAGACCTGCGATAGAAAAAAGGCCCTGACCGCAGCACTCCGCCAAGACCTATTTAATCGCCGGAGCAATAACTCCTTGAACAGGCAAAAAAGTTATTCAGTGACCATACAAGACAGTATGGGACATCAAAATTCGTTGAACGAGGCAACTGGATAGCATCATGAAACTTTCAACCAAGGGCGTTATGGCGTCCGGCTGATGATCGAACTGGCCCAACATGACGGTGAGGGCCCGGTCATGCTGCGGCAGATCGCTGAACGCCAGGATATCTCAGAGAAGTACCTGTGGCATCTCATCAATCCGTTGAAGGCCGCGGGGTTAATTCACGCTACCCGCGGCGCGCGCGGCGGTTACGTGTTGGCAAGCCGGCCTCGGCAATTTCAATCGCCGATATCCTCCAGGTGCTTGAAGGCCCACTGTGCCTCGTCGATTGTGTCGAAAACGCGTCCCCTCTGCAAGCAGTCCCCCTTCTGTGCCGCGCGCGACCTCTGGACGGAGGTGTACCCAGACGCTCATCGAGAAACTCCAGGCGATCAAATTATCCGACCTGTTGGAACGTCAGAAGCGCCATAACACGAAAAGGACCTGTGATTACTCGATTTAGACGCCTTTCCGTCGTTCTTCCGATCATCCCCTTTTTTATTGAGATTTTTTCTTGACAGGATTTTTTTAATGTATTATCTACTAAAAAAGTAGATTTAATGAGAGTTTAAATTGAGACCATTCATGAACGACTTTTCTATCAAAATAACCGATCGGAACCGGGGAAAGCAGACCCGCAGGGGTCGCAATAATGCGCCGCTTCATGGACATGTGCGTCGTCGGCGCGGACCTACATCCTATTTGAAATCGATCTACAGCATGCTGCAAGGAGGCCCGCCGCCGGAGAGTTCATCAAAGGCAGCGGGCCTTTTTATTTTATCGTCATAAAAAACTTAAAGGAGAAAACCATGAGTAACAGAAGACTGGCAACCCGTGGCGATTCACGCCGGGCAGGCGCCCGATCCGACCACCGGATCGCGGGCCGTCCCCATTTACCAAACGACTTCCTACGTATTCAGAGATTCGGCCCATGCCGCCAACCTCTTTGCCCTGAAAGAACTGGGCAACATTTATACACGGATCATGAATCCGACCACCGCTGTTTTCGAGGAGCGGGTAGCGGCGATCGAGGGCGGCACGGGCGCGTTGGCCGTGTCCTCCGGCCAGGCAGCAGCAACTCTCGCCCTGCTGGCGATCACGCAGCTGGGCGACGAGATCGTGGCCGCGAACAAACCTCTACGGAGGGACCTATCAATTATTGAACCACACGTTCCCGAAGCTCGGCAGAACGACCCGGTTCCGCGGACGCCAGGGACCCGGAGGCCATCCGACAGGCCATCACCGACAAGACACGCGCTGTCTATGCCGAAACGATCGGCAATCCGAAGCTCGACGTGCCCGATTTTCGAGAAGATCGCCGCCATCGCCCATGAGGCGGGCATCCCCTTCGTCGTCGATAACACCGTCGGCGTTGGCCTCGTCCGTCCACTCGACTACGGCGCTGACCATCCTGACCACCTCGGCCACGAAATTCATCGGCGGACACGGCACGACGATCGGCGGCGTCATCGTGGACGGCGGCACATTCAACTGGGGCAAACGGCAAGTTTCCCGAGTTCACGGAGCCCGACCCGAGCTACCACGGCCTGATCTTCTGGGACGTGTTTCCGCGACTTTGCGGATCTTGGCAATGTGGCCTTCATCTTCAAGGTCAGGGATGCAACTCCTTCGGGATATCGGCGCGACGTTGAGCCCCTTCAACGCGTTCCAGCTCCTGCAAGGACTGGAGACGCTGCCGCTCCGTCAAACAAAGCACTCGGAAAACGCCCTGGCGATCGCGCAGTTTCTCAAGACACATCCACTGGTGCGTTGGGTCAATTATCGGGGACTGCCGGAGCATCCCAGTCATGCGACGGCGCAGAAATACCTGAAGGACCATTTTGGCGCTCTCGTCGGATTCGGCATCAAGGGCGGACTGGAAGCCGGGAAGCGATTCATCGATTCGGTGAAACTCCTGTCTCACCTGGCCAATATCGGGGATGCCAAGAGCCTGGTGATCCATCCCGCCTCGACGACGCATCAGCAGCTGACACGTGAAGAACAGGAAGCCACTGGCGTGACGGAAGATTTCATCCGCCTGTCTATCGGCATTGAAGACGTAGCGGACATCAAGGAAGACCTGGACCAGGCGCTTCGGAAGGCAGCCGCGTAACCGGCAAGCAACTCGGAAAGAGAAACAAGATGACGATGACAACACACGGCCTGATCGTGCCCGGACTCAACGGCTCTGGGCCCGGTCACTGGCAAACCTTGTGGGAAGAACATTTCGGCTTCGATCGCGTGCGCCAGCGCGATTGGGATCGGCCCGATGCGCACGAATGGGTGGAGACTCTCGATCAAGCGATCCTGTCGCTGCCCGGAAGCATCCTGATTGTGGCCCACAGCCTGGGATGCCTGACGGTGGCCCAGTGGGCGGAGACGCATCCCGACCATGCGGGGCGTATCCGCGCAGCGCTTCTCGTGACGGCACCTGACCTGACAACCTCCCTGCCCGTCCGGGACGCGGCCAGCGGATTTATCGTCGACCGCGCGTTCGCCCCTGCCCTTCCCCTCTATTCTCGTGGGAGTGAAAACGATCCGCACATGACGCTCGAAGCGGCCGGACGCCTTGCCGCTTCGCTCGGCAGCCGTTTCGCCAATGCCGGACGAGTCGGCCATATCAACGTGGATTCCGGGCATGGTCCGTGGCCGGATGGGGTGGCTGTTTTGAGAAGTTGATTGCCTCTTGCTGATTCCGGCGCGAGCGACATTTGCCAAATCCTGACTTACTCACTATATTACCCTAAGAGGTGATAAATCATGAAAAGCAGATGCCTTCCTTTATGGATACTCCTGATTTTCGGCCTTCTCGCAGTGTCTCCGGTTTCGATGGGCTGGGCCGGTCAAGTAAAAGGAGAAAAAATCATGGACAAGAAACCTGTCGTGAAAGAGGAAACGGCTATCTTTGCGGGCGGCTGCTTCTGGGGCGTTGAGGAATATTTCAGCCGGGTCAAAGGCGTTCTGAAAAGCGAGTCCGGTTATTCGGGCGGAACCACGAAGAATCCAGTTACGAACAGGTATGCACCGGAACAACAGGACATGCGCGAATCCGTGCGGGTGGTTTTCGATCCGACCGTCGTGACTACGAGCGGCTGCTGAGACACTTCTTCGACATCCACGACCCGACCAGCCTCAACCGGCAGGGCAACGACATCGGCACTCAGTACCGGTCGGCGATATTCTATACCACGCCCGAACAGGAAAAATCGCCAGGGCCTATATCGAAAAACTCTCGAAATCCGGCGCGTATGCCGGAAAGATCGTCACGGAGGTTCGACATGCCGGAGAATTTTACCTCGCAGAGGAATACCACCAGGACTATTTGAAGAAGCACCCCCACGGCTATTGCCATATCGATCTGAGGAAGGCGACCCAGCACTGACCCGTCAGTTTCTGCTCCAGAGAAGGACAACCTTTCCGGGCGATGGCCCTGCTGGGCAACTGAAATTTTTTTATGAATAACAGAAGGAGGGACGTAGAATGAAAAAAATACTGCTGATTGCCTTGTCCTTTTTTTGACGACGGGGTGGGTTTACGCTAAAGGGTTGGAGATCACGAAAAAGGCCGGCGATTACACCGTTGCAATCAACATGGGTAAGACGCCTTTTGTGGGGAACAACAATCTGGAAGTAGCCGTGAAGGACGCGAAGGGCAATGCCGTGACGAATGCCGCGGTGGCGATTGACTACGGAATGCCTGCAATGCCCGGCATGCCGGCCATGAATTACACGGCCAAGGCGACGGCCGCAGACGGCAAATACAAGGCCGTCCTGGATCTGTCCATGTCAGGGCCCTGGACGGCGACTGTGAAAATCGCGAAGGGCGGCCAAGACGCAGACGACCAAGATTACGATCGATGTGAGATAGAAAAGATAGAAATTGAGAGGTTACGAAGTTGAGACGTTCAGGATCCTGTCATCGCTTCGCTTCCTCTTTTATTCATGTTAACACTGAACCCGGAACTTGGAACCCAGAACTTATATGCCTCGATTCATCGCAGCGACATGCCTTATTGCATTGCTTGCCATCGGCAGCGCGGCCCATGCCGAGGACCTGCGGCTGGAAGACCTGATTGCCGCAGCCATCAAGGGCAATTACGAGCTGATGGCCTCGCGGTCGGGCATCGAGGCCGCGCAGTACCGTATTCCGCAAGCCCAGAGCCCTGCCCGATCCAATGTTCTCGGCAGGTTACCAAAACGAAGGGCTGAGACGCTACACCTACGGCGAGATGCAGGGCTCTCAGTGGATGTTCTCGGCCTCGCAGACCCTGCCCTTCTGGGGGCAAGCGCAACCTGAAGGGCGAGGTGGCCGAGCGGGAAGCGGGAAATCTGACGGCTCGGCACAAGGCCCTTCAATCGAGGACCGTCTCGCAGGTGACCCAGCTTTTACTTTGATCTCTTCCTCGCATACAAGAACATTGATCTCATCCATGACCGACTCGCGCTTTTCTCGAAGATAGAGGACGTCGCCGTTGCCCGCTATGGGACGGGGCGCGCCATGCAGCAGGAGGTGTTGATGGCGCAAACGGAGAAGTACATGCTGCTGGAGAAGGAAGAGATGCAGCGCCAGAAGCGCCTCTCTCTCGAGGCCATGCTGCAATCAGTCCTGGGCGGTGCCTCGTCCAGATCGCCGGGGCGGCCTGCTGAACGCCCCTCAACCGTATTCACTTCGTCCCTGGACGGATCTGCTGGAGCGTTCGGCGGCGCAGTCGCCGGAGATCCTCTCACAGCGACAGATGATCGGGGGCGCCCAGAGCCGCGTCAAGCTGGCCGAGAAGGACTTCTTTCCGGATGTCACGATTACCGCGGGCGCCTTTCCCCGGTCCTGGAGAATACGAAAACATGTACAGCCTGACGGCGTCCGTCAATCTCCCCCTCTTCTTCAAATCGAAACAAGAACCGGCGTTGCAGGAGGCCAGGGCCGCGCTGAGGCAGGCGAAACATGAACTCGATGCGACCACGGCCATGACAGCGGCCGCGGTGCGAGACAACTACGCGATGGTCCAATCGGCGGAGAAGCTCATGGCGCTGTATCGCGACGGGCTGATTCCCAAGTCCAGACAGGATTTCGATTTGTCCCTTTCCGGATACGGCACGGGAGGATCGGACGCCATCGCGCCCCTGACGAAACTCCAAGAACCTGCTCGATTACGAGTTTCAGTATTGGGCGCAGTACGTCGAGCGGGAAAAGGCGATCGCGAGACTCAAGGCGATTGTTGGGGAAGAGTGAATCAGATAGTAAATAGTGAACAGTGAATAGTAAATAGAAGAACTGTCGGTTCGTCTTTCGCTGTTTACTGATCACCTTTTATGCGTCACGACCAAGTGAGGTGCAATGAATGGCGCGAAACGAATTCTTGTTCTGCCGCTGTTTTTAGGTCTCTGCCTGTTGTTCAACGGGTCCGCTCTCGCGCAGCATGAGGGGCATGGCGCTGGGGCTCACGGCGCGAAGACGTCTGATAAAAGCACGGCGCAGGCTCAACCGAAGAACCGCCGCCAACCGTGGAGATCCCGATTGACAAGCAGCAACTGATCGGCGTCCGCACAACGGCCGCCACCGTGCAGCCGATGTACAAAACGATCCGGGCAACGGGCCGCGTCGAATATGACGAGAAAAAGCTGACCACGATCAACGTCAAGGTCGAAGGCTGGATCGAAAAGCTCTACGTCGATTACACCGGCCGGTATGTTAAAAAAGACGAACCGGTTGCAGAGATCTACAGTCCCGAACTGCTGGCCGCACAGCAGGAATACCTGAACATCCTGGCGCTCAGCCGTAAGCAGGCGGCGGAATCGCGAGACAATTCCGAAATCGGCCGGATGCTGCAGAAGGACACGGAATCCCTTCTGGCAGCAGCGCGCCAACGCCTCAGGCTCTGGGATATTTCGGAGATGCAGATCGACGCCCCTGGAGAAAACCGGCAAGCCCTCGCGGACGCTGACGCTCTATAGCCCCGCCGCCGGCTATGTGACGGCAGAAGGCCACCGTACAGGGCGCGAAGGTCATTGCCAGGCGAAAGACTCTTCGACCTGGCCGATCTCTCCACTGTCTGGATCACGGCGGATATTTACGAGGCCGATCTGCCCTATGTGCGTGAGGGAGCGACTGCACAGATTTCCGTAAATGACATCCCCGGCAAGACTTTCAGCGCAAAGGTCGCCTATCTCTATCCGACGCTTTCGGCCGAGACGAGAACGGCGAAGGTGCGCTTTGCCCTGCCTAATCCGGCCAATCGTCTAAAACCCCAGACCTTCGCGAATATCGAGATTCAGTCTGCCCTCGCAGCAGGCTGCTCATCCCGGCGGATGCGGTCATCGAGACCGGCACGCGTTCTGTCGTCTATGTGGATCGGGGGGGAGGGAACCTTCGAACCGCGTGCAATCAAACTGGAGCGCGCAGCGGAAAATGGGTGGCGGTCCTGAGCGGTCTTAAGGCCGGCGAAAAGGTCGCCTCGTCGGCGACGTTCCTGATCGATTCCGAGGCGCAGTTGAAGGGAATAGTACCTGCGAAGAAGTGAGCTTGTTGTCATGTCCGACCCGATCGGGCATCCAGGTCTTTTTGTGAACTGCCTGGATCCCCGCTTTCGCGGGGATGACATTAGCCCCATTGGGTTTTTATTAATGAAGGCACCTTCATGATCAGCAAAATCATCGAATTCAGCGCGCGCAACCGCTTCATCGTTTTTTCTTTTCGTCACTGCTGCCATCGGCTGGGGCCTGTGGGCGCTGAAAAATACGCCGCTCGACGCCATTCCCGATCTGAGCGACACGCAGGTAATCGTCTATACCGAGTGGGCGGGCAGAAGTCCCGACCTCGTCGAAGATCAGGTCACCTACCCCATTACCTCGACGCTGCTTGCCGCCCCGCGGGTGCAGGCGGTTCGCGGCTATTCCTATCTCGGCAGCTCCTTCATCTACATTATCTTCAAGGAGGGAACCGACATCTACTGGGCGCGAAGCCGCGTTCTCGAATATCTCCAGTCCGTCAAGAACAAGATCCCCGCAGACGTCAATCCGGTGCTGGGGCCCGACGCCACCAGCCTCGGCTGGGGATTCTCTTACGC
>CAXXQE010000003.1:0-23151 GCA_963665615.2 Syntrophales bacterium | reverse complement strand
GCGTCACCATCATCGTGACCGATCACATCATGGATTTTCTCATGGACATCTGCGACAACCTGACCGTCCTGAACTTCGGGGAAGTCCTCGAAGAAGGCGAAGCGCAGTATATCCGGACCCACCCGGGCGTTCTTGAAGCCTATTTCGGAAAGGGATGACCCGTCATGCTCGAAGTGGAAAGCATCGATGTCTTTTACGGACGGATCCAGGCGCTCAAGGACGTCTCGCTGAAGGTCTCCGAAGGCTCCGTCGTGGCTCTGCTGGGAGCCAACGGCGCCGGGAAGACCACCCTGCTCAACACCATCAGCGGGTTCCTGTCTCCATCTAATGGCAAAGTGGAATACCTGGGCAAATCCATCGGAAAGAAGAAGGCGTACGAAATCGTCAAACTGGGACTCGGACACGTCTCCCAGGAACGGGACCTGTTCGGCGATCTCACCGTCTACGAAAACCTGCGCCTGGGCGGCACCCTGCTCAAGGACAAGACGAAGGCGCAACGAAAGCTGGAAGAGATCTACCGGGATTTCGGCATCCTGGAAACCAGGAAGAACCAGAAGGCGGGTACGCTGAGCGGCGGCGAGCAGCAGATGCTGGCCATCGGCCGGGCTCTGATGGCCGATCCCCGAATGCTCCTCCTGGATGAACCCACCACGGGACTGGCCCCGATCTACGTGGAACGGATCAAGGAACTCCTGCAGAGGCTCAAGGATAGAAACATGACCATGCTCCTGGTGGAACAGAACGCCCCCATGGCCGTGACCCTCTCGGAATACTTCTTCGTATTGAAAAACGGCCGCATCGTCGCCGAAGGACCGACCGCATCCCTGCCCGAAGACCCCGGCACGTACTTCCACCAGTATTATATTTAGCGTAACGCGCGTAATGCACAATGGCGGCGGGGGTGAATCACCCGGCCGGATCGGGGCCGACCCCTGACGAGCATCTTTCCGAAGTTCTCCCCTCGAAAGAGGCCCAGGAAGGCCTTGGGGGCATTTTCGATCCCCTCGACAACCGTCTCCTTCCATCCGATCCGGCCCTGCCTGATCCACTCGCTCATGTCGGTGGAGAAGCGTTCCAGCCGGTCCAGGTGGTCGGAGATGATGAACCCTTTCAGGGTCAGCCGCTTCAAAACCGCCAGGAAGAGATTCCCAGGACCCGGTTCCGGATGGACGGCGTTGTACTGGGAGATCATCCCGCACAGCACGATGCGCCCGAACGGTTTCATGTTGTCCAGGGCCGCCTCGAGGTGCCTTCCGCCGACGTTCTCGTAGTAGATGTCGATTCCTTCCGGGCAGACCCGGGCAAGTTCCGTTCCAAGGTCCACGACCGTTTTGTAGTTGACGGCCGCGTCGATTCCGGCGGATTTCAGCAGCCACTCGGTCTTATCTTTCGACCCCGCGCTCCCGATCACACGGCAGCCATAAATCTTCCCGATCTGGCAGACTGCGGAACCAACGGCCCCGGAAGCCGCCGAAACGAAGACCGTCTCCCCTGCTTTCGGTTTTCCCATGTCCAGGAGACCCACGTAGGCGGTCAAGCCGGTCATGCCGAGGACCCCCGAGAAACGCCTGGATGGGCCCGAGGGCGGGGGTCGATCTTCATGAGATCCGAACCGTCGGAGAGGAAGTATTCCCGCCAGCCCATCATGCCCAGCACATAGTCTCCGACCCGGAAGGCATCGTTTTCCGAAGCGGCTACCCGGCCCACGCATCCGCCTTCGAGGGGTTTTGCGAGTTCGAAAGGGGGGATATAACTCGTCCGGTCGTTCATCCGCCCTCTCATGTACGGGTCGACGGACATGTAAATGTTTCGAACGAGCACCTCCCCCTCACCCGGTTCAGGCACACGCACCTCCACGAGTTCGAAGTCTCCCGCATCGGGCATGCCCGCAGGACGCCTCTTCAACCGGATCTCCCGGCTCGATACGTCTGCCATGACTCCTCCTCTCATGCTCGAATGATCTGTAAAAAGGCACGCCGGCCGGACCCGGCCTCCACGGCTGCCCGGCTGAGGCCCCCGTCGAACCGGGCAATAAGCACGAAGATAATCATGAAAATTTTTCCGGAAGGATTCTTTTTTCTTGCATCGGACCGCGACTGGGCGTATATACCCGCTTCCAAGCAGCCCCCGAACGGCACGGCCGGCCGGGGACGTTGAATATATAAAGTTGTACCGAGAGCGGGGTCCCCCACGGGATCCCGCTGTTTTTTTTGTCTTGAGGGTCCTGCCGGGGAGTGCTATCTACCAGGGGCGTCCTGAATCCGGCTCCATCATACACCCCCCTGTCCCCCAATTATTCCAGGAGAGCGACCGACCATGGTCCCCGGAGAAAGAGTGTTTTCCCCTGAATGAGGCTCCCGTGAATCCGCAGGGTGAGTTCGTCCTCTACTGGATGATCGCCTTCCGGAGGGCCCGCTTTAATTTCAGCTTGGAGCGTGCTGCCGGGTGGGCGCACAAACTCGGAAAGCCGCTTCTCGTCCTGGAAGCCCTGCGCTGCGATTACCCGTGGGCCGGCGAGAGGCTGCACTCCTTCATCCTCCAGGGGATGAGCGAAAACCGGGAGCGCTTCCGAGACACTCCGGCGCTCTACTACCCGTACGTCGAACCCGAAAAGGGAGCGGGCAAGGGACTCCTGCAGGCACTGGCTTCCAGCGCGGCCATCGTCGTTACCGACGAGTTCCCCGCATTCTTTCTGCCGCACATGACGAGGGCCGCAGCAAAGGACCTGCCCGTCAAGCTGGAGGCGGTGGATTCCAACGGGCTTCTACCCCTTGCCGCGGCGGACAAGATCTTTTCGACCGCCCATGCATTCCGTAGATTCCTGCAAAAGGAAATCCGCCGGCACCTCGACTGCTTTCCGAAGCAAGATCCCCTGGAGGGACTTTCCCTGCCGGTGCTGCCGGAAGTCCCCGCGGAAGTTGTCAACCGCTGGCCGGGGGCCTCCGAAGACATCCTCAAAGCAACGCCCCAAGCCCTCGCCGCACTGCCCATAGACCACGGCGTTCGAGCGGTGGAAACCCGGGGAGGTTCTTCTGAAGCGGAGGAGAGGCTGGACCTGTTCCTAAGCCGGAATGTGCACCGATACCACGAGGAAAGGAACCATCCGGACGAGGGGGTTTCGAGCGGCCTTTCTCCTTACCTTCATTTCGGGCACATCTCCGTGCACGAAATCTTTCAAAAGCTCCGGGATGCGGAGGATTGGACGCCGGAAGATCTGGATGTCGTCTCTTCCGGGCAGCGGGCCGGATGGTGGGGCATGAGTGAAGGGGCGGAGGCTTTTCTAGATCAACTCGTTACATGGCGCGAACTGGGGTTCAACATGTGCTTTAGAAACCCCGGCCACGACCGGTTCGAATCGCTTCCCGACTGGGCACGGCAGGAACTCCTGAAACATGCCGGAGACGAACGCCCGGTGCTCTATTCCCTGGAGACGCTGGAATCCGCCGAGACCGCCGATCCGGTCTGGAATGCCGCCCAAAGGGAGCTTTTGCGGGAAGGCACGATCCAGAACTACCTGCGCATGCTCTGGGGAAAGAAGATCCTCGAATGGACCGCCTCGCCCCGGGAAGCGCTGGACGTGATGATCGAACTCAACAACAAATACGCCCTGGATGGAAGAGATCCGAATTCGTATACGGGGATATTCTGGGTGCTGGGTCGCTACGACAGGCCTTTCGGTCCGTCGCGGCGAGTCTTTGGTACGATTCGCTACATGAGTTCCACAAGCACCATGCGTAAATTGAAGATGGAGGAATATCTCCACCGCTTCGGCGATTGACGCCGGAGCGGTGGAGGTCTGTTTTTCATTTCGAGGGCGATTCGGAACCTGATACGAAGTTGCGTTCAAATTTGGTGTGATGGGTTCCGCTGCGCTGCACCCATCCTACGGATTCACTGCGATTTGGTATAGATGTAGGTTGTGTGCAGCGCAGCGAAATCCGTCGATTTTTCGACCAATCTTGAATGCAAATCAGTATGAGCAGCCTTCCTAAATCAGCGTCGCAACCGCATAAGCTATAAGAGCCAGGGGCACGAGCGCGAAGATAAACCTGTTATTAAGTTTCATAGCCCTCTCATTTTCTTTATGAAGTACCTTTCGCACTATCACTATATTCAAGCAAATGACGAGCAATATAAAACAGTACGAGATAATGAAGTACCAGTCGACCTTCATTAGATAACCCACCTTGGGCAGAGAGTTCTTCTGCGCCAGGTGATATACAATGATACTCAATAAAGCCGTCATTGAAAGTTGAAGTCGCACGACGATCTGTTCGATGGGGATAGTGATGATCAGGACCGCTATTGCCAATATGATGGCGAGCGGGAGGAAAATATTAAATAGGTACGGAAAGATTATTCTTTTCAGTGTCATGAATACCGTAACAGTGGAGAAGTAAATTCTGCTCTTGTAACCGGTGCCCAGCCTGTAGTCCGGGTCTCCAAACGTGGAGTCCATCCGGTGGAGTCCGGATGAGTAGTTCTTGTTGAGGTATGTCCACTCCTGCGGGTAAATTTCTTGTACGGGCTCGAACGCCATGTGCCTGGAGTCGGTGACGAGCATAATGTGGGTTGAATTCTTGGACTTATGTCCTATAGTTATGGGTAATTCCTGAGTATCGTAAGGGAATCGTGAAAGGTCAAATGGCTTGATGTAGCTCCCCTTGTACCGCAGAGTCTTGTATTTTACCGGCTTGGAGAGATCTTCCTTTATAAGGCTTGATGTTCCTGAAAATGCGTTGAGAATTTCCAATTGACTTACATCAACCTGTGCGCCCATCCACTTGAACCACAGATAGAATTCTATATCGAACGACATCCGTTGCATATTAACATCATTAACTCTGAAGAAATCTACCCCTACAAATACCACATCTATCCAATGATATAGCTTTCCGTCGCACTCAATCAGGAATCCTTTTTTGAGTCTTTCCTCTTGTTCTTTAAATACGTAGGGCTCTCTGGGCTGCCCCAACTGGACGTAATTGACCTTGAACCTGCCATCCTTGATCTCACAGACGTAAGCATCCCTCTCGGTCATTCGATCCTTGCCGAAGAAGACGCTTCCAGTTATGCCGGGGGCGGCTGTCTGCCATTCCATGGACTGCAGAAAGTCGCGGATTTTTTCTTTGTCGTCGCCCTTCTCCTTGATTGCCGTGGCGAAGAGGAGCACTGCATCATGACACATGGGAGCGGTAAGGTTCGGCGCTTCGTTGAATTTCTGCTTGAAGTCCTCTGCGAATTTGAATGCCCTATAGTTCCCCACCTCCCACATAAACGGTGTTGCCACAAATACGTTACGAGTATATTCCTCAGGAATTACTTTAGGATCAAGAAACTTGTCAGTAAACCATGGATTCGGTCCCAGAAGGGGCGCATTAATCCCGTGCCCCCTGAGCTGTTTGACCAGCTTGATTCCCGAATCCGTATGGGAGAAGACGACAACAGCGCCGATCCCCTTGTTCGCCTCTTTGTCCGGGAGACTGGAAGCGATGTAATCGTCGCCGAACTTCTTGTGGTGATCGTATTCAAGATGTTTAAACAGCTTCAGTCCGATTCTTTCGGCCTTTTCCTTGAATCCGGCCGAAAGACTGATCCCGAAGTCGTCGTTGTTGCTGATCATGAGGATATTGTCGGTCTTGAAGACTTCCTTCAAATAGATCGCCATGTGCTCGGCTTGAGACTGGTTGGAATAATTCAAACTGAACATGTACGGGCTGCTCTTGGTAAGCCTCTGATCGCTGGCAAAGACGCAAAGGACGGGAAGTTTGGCGCGATCGTAGATGGAAGCGGCCCCCATTGCCGTCGATGAGTAATAATGCCCGACGACGCCGACAATCTTAGGGTCTTTGACCAGTTCTTCCGCTACCTTCCGGGCTTCTTCCGGATCGTTCTTGTCGTCCCTGACGACCAACTCGAAATCCACACCCTTGTCCGCTTTCATCCGCTCGGCCGAAAACTTGACAGCCTTCAGCAGGTTGTCGCCTATCGGCGCCATATCTCCTGAGAGAGGCAGAACCACGGCGAGCTTGAAGGTTTCCGCGAAAGAGTGGGCCGCACCCAAAAACGAAAAGGCGAAAAAGAGAATAAAACCAAGAAAGAGAATTGCTAATTTGCTGAATCTTAAAGAATACTTATTTCCTTTACTCTTCACCTTCTCCATACACTTCTCTCCCGTCTTTTCAATTTTCAAAGTGAGTTCAGCCGCAACATCCAAAGGTGGGATTGTCAGTATACAATTTATGTGCCAATATAAGTGCCTTCAGCAACAGGCAGATTGGAATGGCGTGGCAGCACATCCCTCACGGGGCGGCGTGAATCACGAGTGGCGTCATTGAGGGGATCGGAAATGAAAGCGATCCACTGAAAAAAATCCTGCTGACCCGGTGAGATAGCCTAGTTAATATGATCATTCACACCTGAAGGTACGTATCGGCGGGATGAACCTCATTTGGCAAGCCTGCCCGAGATGCCGCAGCATCCGTCAAATATCAGGCCTATGCCGCTGAGCAGACCGAGCGCCCAGAAGAAGATGGATATGTACGGAAACGCCGCCACGAGTGTTACACTTCGAACAATGGACAACGTACCGCAAACCCACCAGCAGATCTCCGTGTTGGATCGCAACTCCTGCGACCGGGAAATCCCGAGTGCACCGTCCACCGCGAAATAAGAAATGAGCATCAGGTCCGCAACGGCCATCGCTCGATGTGAGTATACCAGCAGCGCGACGCCTGCCAGGATATAGACGAGTCCCATCGCACTTTCCAGGTTGAATCCGTTCCATCTCCTGGAAAAGTACAGGTCGAGCAGTCGCGTGTTTCCCCCGATAAGAATGATGGATCCGATCGCCGACACTTGGGCCAAAGAACTATGGTATCTCCCCGAATCCGAATATCCCAGCAATCCGGGAAATGAAATCGCGATTGCGATTGTCCCCAACGCAATCATCACGATCGGTGGAAATAGTGTTTGGACCCAGATCTTCCGCAACCTGTCCAGATGCCCGGGCCACACGCTTTGTGACGGCATGGAGATCCTCCACGAGCTTCATACCCGAGTGAGCACCAAATCTTCTCTCCGCGCGGACACATACCGCAGTCCCGTTCCCGGTGGACCTGCGACAAATGGTACATGCCCGCATTGCTGAAATGTAGGTACACTTGCGCGCCCGGACAACTTCGCGTCTCAGCTTTATTTCGCTTTATCCCATGCGGCATTTCGGCATTCCGAGTTCAATTTATTTTGCAGGGCATTCAAAGACCCGGCGGTGCACATCCAATTCCTGAAAGCGGCACCAGGTTTAGTTCCCCCTCTTCCCCGGAGCATCCGATATGATTATCAGTCAGGGTGGGTCATGACTTGCGGTTCAATTCATATTGGCGGCAACAGCAGAAAGTGAGGTCACCCACTCCAATGCCGAATATGCAGCCTCGTCGCGGGATCTCCTTCGCCGGACACTACATCCTCCTTGTGGGCATTCCATTTCTGATCCTGCTTGCGACCCTGCATGCGGGAGGAAGTCTTCATGCTCCCCCACCTGCACCCGCGCCTCCACAATCGATCCCGCGAACCGGCGGCCCCATGCCGAATCTCGCCCTTCTGCTCGGCCAGATAGCGCTGATCGTTGCCGGGGCGCGCATCATGGGCCGTCTGTTCCGCCGGCTTCACCAGCCGCAGGTCGTAGGGGAGATGCTCTCGGGCATCTTGCTCGGCCCCTCGCTCCTCGGTTGGGCGCTGCCCGGACTCTCAAGCACTCTCTTCCCTCCGGAGAGTCTGGGTTTTCTGAATTCCATAAGCCTGGTCGGGTTGATTCTTTTCATGTTTCGGGTCGGCCTGGAGTTGGATCCGCGGCTTTTACGCGAAGTCGGGCACAGCGTCTTCATCACGAGCCACATGAGCATCATCGTCCCCTTCGTTCTGGGGGCTCTTCTCTCCTTTGGTCTGTATCCGGTTCTCTCCGACAGCAGCGTGCCCTTCACGGGCTTTGCGCTCTTCATGGGCGCGGCCATGAGCGTGACTGCGTTTCCCGTGCTGTCACGCATACTCGCCGAGAAGAACCTGCTGCACACTCGAATGGGTGCGGCCGCTCTCGCCTGTGCCGCTGTGGATGACGTTACCGCATGGTCGATCCTCGCGGCAATTGCACTGCTGCTCCGCGCACCCACGGTAAACATGCCCCTCTGGGCGACTCTGGGAGGCTCCTTGCTATTCGTCTGCGGCATGCTCTTTGTCGTCAGGCCGTTGTTCAAACGGCTGTGGGAGCGTTTCGACGGAGGGCTGTCGAACGACCTGATTGCCGCTGTACTGGTATTCGCCCATATATCCGCGCTCTTGACCGAATGGCTCGGCATTCACGCACTGTTTGGAGCATTCCTCGCCGGCACGGTGATGCCCAAAGAGACCTCTTTTGTCCGTACCATGACCAACAAGCTCGATGACGTGACCGTAGTGATCCTGCTGCCTTTGTTCTTCGCGTTCACGGGCTTGAGAACTAGCCTGGATTTCCACGGAGCGCAAACGTTTAACGCGTAGCACCTTTCCTGTTTAAACCTGGAAGGCAGACCCGTCGTTCGCGGGCATCCAAATGTTAGTAATTTCTGTCACCGATCCCTCCTCATTATCAGGTGGTTCCTTTGCTTTGGCCGAAGAGCACTCCGCCACGCACCTCTAAGAAAAAGTTACGAAATAACCAGTGACTATAGCCTTTATCCGCATACGTTCAGCTTCCCTTCCAGAATACGTCCTTGACCTCAAAAGGGCAATGTAGTAATGTAAAAATATGACGATAGATAACGAAAATACACTAACAGACCTCGCTTCCTTTTTTCTCAAGCCTGGCTCTCCTCGCCAACGCCAGTACGAGGCGCTGCGCGCCTACTTCGTCGAGGGCAAGTCTTCGGAGGAGGCTGCCCGCGCTTTCGGGTACTCGCCGGGCGCCTTCCGTGTGCTTTGCTCTCATTTCCGCAACAACCCGCCGGCGAGGGAATTCTTCCTGCTCACTTCCGTTGGCCGCCCTCCCGGCCTGCGCCATCACGATCCCGTGCGCGAACAGGTCATCGCCTTGCGCAAGAAAAACTACTCCATTTATGACATCAGCAACGCTTTGGCCGAGAGCGGCAAAAAGGTGACCCCTGCCGCCATTCGGGACATATTGCGCGAAGAAGGCTTCGCTCCTTTGCCGAGACGACTCGATGAAGAGCGCCCTGCTCGCTGCGGGCCTGCTGTCCAGCCGGTTGCCAACGTTCGCATGTTCTCGCTCGAGGAACGCGAGTTCACCACCCAGTGCGGCGGGCTCTTTCTCTTCATACCCGACTTGGTCAAACTCAATCTCCCCGAACTCGCCACAGCGGTCGGGCTTCCCGGCTCCAAGTCGATTCCGGCCTCCCGTGCGCTGCTCTCGACGCTCGCCCTCAAACTCTGGTCAATCGAACGTAAGAGCCACGTCATGTCGCTGGCTGCAGACTCAGGGCTCGCGCTTTTCGCAGGGCTGAACGTAATCCCCAAAAAGAGCTTCCTCTCCGAATACTCCCATCGCCTTGAGCGCCGCCATACGCTCCGACTGCTCGGCGCCTGGCAAGACAAGCTCGCCGGCTCGGAAATCGTCACCGGCGAGTCGATCAATCTCGACTTCCACTCCCTTCCTTACGGTGGTGAGCACCCGGTCGTCGAGAAGCACTTCGTCGCCATGCGCTCGCGGCGGCAACCGAGCATCCTTGCCTTCCTCGCTCAGGACGCCGATTCCAATGTCTTTTGCTACTCCAACGCCGACTTGCGCAAAGGCGAGGAGGCCGAAGAGGTCTTCCGTTTCATTGACTTCTGGAAAGAACATCATGCCGGCGCACTCCCCCGCGAGTTGGTCTTCGACTCCAAACTCACCACTTACGCCGGCCTCGCGCGCCTCGACTCCCTCGGTGTGCCTTTTATCACCTTGCGTCGTCGCGACAAACGTCTGCTCGACGAAATAAAGGCGCTTCCTCCTTCCGCCTGGCGCATCGTCCCTCTTGAGCATGTCACCAGAAAATTCCGCGCTCCGCGCGTGTTCGAGCAGACCGTCACCATTACAAAATGCCCCCTGCGCCAACTCTTTATCGAGGACCTCGGCCATGAGGAGCCCACTATCCTTCTGACCAATCAGCGAACAAAAACCATCAAGCGGCTCATCACCCGCTATGCGCAAAGGATGCTCATCGAAAATGCCCTCTCGGACGCCGTCCGGTTCTTCCACATGAATGCACTCTCATCCGCGGTCGCACTCAAAGTGGACTTCGATCTCGCGCTCCTCGTGGTGGCAAGCGGGCTCTATCGGCGCCTCGCCAAACGCATGCGGGGCTACGCCGACGCCCAAGCGCGCCAGGTTTTCCGTGACTTGATCGACCTGCCCGCCACCGTCAAGGTCACGCCATCCCAAGTATGTGTGACTTTCCACCGCCGAGCCCATCTTCCTATCCTGCTGGCCTCAGACCTCCTTGCGGAAACACCTGCCGTCCCTTGGTGGAACGGTGCCCGACTACTCCTTCAGGCCCCCCATGTTAGCTGATTTGTCCTCCGTGGAAATCCAGGCTAGTGTCGGTTTGCTCGGGGGCTGGCAGCTTTGGGCGATATGCGCGTTGATTACCGCGGTGGCGATTGCGGGCAAGCTGGCAGGTTCGACGATTGCCGCCAGGCTTACCGGGATGGAATGGCGCGAAGCCGGCGCTCTCGGCGTGCTCATGAACACGCGGGGGCTTATGGAATTGGTTATCCTGAATGTGGGACTCGATATCGGCGTCATCTCTCCCACCATATTTGCCATGATGGTGCTGATGGCGCTCGTCACCACTTTTATGACAACCCCGCTGCTGGAATGGATTTATCCCGAGCGGCTCATCCGGGCGGAGCGGGCTGTCGAAAAAGAATGACCCCCACCTTGAGCAGGCGACCGAAACGATGCCCGCCGATCAGCCTATTACTGCTCGCATCCATTCGCAGCACGTGTCAACGCCTGAAGAGCATCCGAGAGGATATTCCTGTTGCAATCGCGTGCCTTCGAATCTTTGGGATCAGCCCAAGTCTTCGCTATGATTTCCACAGTGCCATCTTGAAGGCTCCGGATATCCACACTGCTTTCATAGCCCTGAGTGCTGCGCTTCCTGGCCGAAAGCCATTCTCTCTCCATTGACCCGACTTCAAATCCAGCCAGGCGAAGATATTTTGCCGCAGATGCCAGTCCAGATCCCCCCGTCACTCCCGGCGAAGACAGGCTGACTTTAGCACTATCGCTCACATGAGCCGGAACCGGCGCGTAGCACGCATGCACCGATGTGCAGCCTCCCGTTGTTACGGCAGTGAGACTCAGAAGCAACGCACCAATTGAGAGTTTCTTCTTCACCCAGTAAGGATGTCTTCTTGTAATCCAAACAAGGAACGAGACACCGGCAAAAGCCACGGCAACCGTACCAACCGTCATATACCTGGCGACGTCCTCTTTCATGGCTCGAATGCGCATCCTTTCCCTTCAAAGGGTATGGTTTCTTCCCATTCTCTCATATTCACGACCGGGTCTGGACTGTGGATTGTCAGTCCACACTGTTCCGCGGCAGCGCGGCAGCCGCCGCGGCACCGAGCAGCGTAACGACACGCTGCGCACTCATGCGGGATCGTGGATCTCCACTCTTCCGCATACTCGCACGCGATGATTCGCGCCAGCAGGTCCTCATGGATGTTGCCCAAAGATTTGGGTGAGTGATTGCACAGGCGTACATATCCAAAAGCATCGACTGTCAGCGGACCGTGTGGCATTCCCACCGCACAGGATGTGAAACCCACGCGGGGGAACCGGGAGGGATTTAGAACACAAAAGGGAGTACATACGTTTGAGGTGATCTCCAAATCCAGAACACCCGCCAGATTGTCGGCAGTCTCAAACGCCTTCCGCAACCGCCCGGGCGAGACCATAAGAGCATCCGCCTCCCGGATTCCCGCACCACCGACATTGAACCGGTTGAGCATGATTCTTCTGATCCCCAACTTCCGGATAAACGCCAGAGTATCGGACAGTTCATCGATGTTATGCCCACAGAGGACGATGACAGCGGCAAGTTCTATGTTTGAGCGGGTAAGCTGTTCGGCGGAGCGGACGGCTTTCGCCCACGATCCGGCACAGCGGGTCATGAAATCGTGGGGAGTCGCAGAGCTGGAATGGATGGGAATTTCAAAAAGCGAAACACCCAGTTCCACCAAGGTGCGATACTGCCCTTCTTTGGCGGCCGTACCATTGGTAATGACCGTCACCGTCTTGCCCTTGAGTCGGCAGAAGAGTACCAACTCTTCGACTCCGTCGAGAAGCAGGGGTTCCCCACCGGAGAACGCAATGTTCCGGACATTCGCAGAGCGAAGGAGGCGGCCCAGTGTCCTTCTTGCGTCAGTGTACGTAACCGGATGCGCCGGAGGGCTTCCGGATCGCTTCCAGTGATTATAGCAGTAGCGACAGTTGAGATTACAGGATTGCGTCGCCTCGAAAATCAGAAACGGGATTTCGATTCTCAAGTCGGTCCTCGTCGTAGCCCTGAGCAGTCAATCCTGACAAGTAACTTTCGAACGACGGTCAAGTGCTGAAAAGCCCGGTAGGGTGGGTGCGCGTACATCGTGACCACCATTTCTAATTCTTCGAAATTATACGCACTCCTCTCAACGACATAGCCCTTTAGACTTCCGCGCGAGCCGCTGTTTTCATGTAACAGCGAAACGCAAAATACAAGCAATCAAGAATCGTGCACACGATAAATCTGTGCCGACCATACATTAGCGTCTATTGCGCCAGCCTTTCATGCGCCAATCGGCCCATCACCTTTCGGAACACGTCCAGAAGCAAAGTCGACGTCGTCCAGGCTGACGAGTCACCTTAATCACTTACCTCAGATCTCTTCAGATCTCCTGATCTCCGAGCCTGCACCGGTTTCCCCATACATACCTTCAAATCACTATCACGGCCTTGCGTCACTCATCAGATTCTGAGCTCTTTATCAATTTGGATCATCATACCCGCCAAAAAAAACAATCAAGTCCACTTCAAATTCTTCAAAATATGTCTTTACACTCAAAAGATTGTATTGTACTAAATTTAAAAAAAAGGCTAGCCTGGCACATTAGCTCTTTCTAATTCCCATTGGGTGCGTTTCAAGCTCGTTCCTTCCGCCGAGAGGAGTCTTCGATCATGCCATCGTCTGAACTGCTCTTTCATCGAGCGATATGTTTACATGTGCCGCTCGTTTCGAAATCCCACTTCGACCACCACCCAATGAAACCGGCCGCCTTTCTTTCCGCTCAACTGTATCCCTCACTACCCGTGCTCCCCCAACAACTCATCAGCCCGCACATTCGCCCCTCCCGTATCGCTTTACAAAACTTTGAATCCGTATTTCGCCAAAATATACTTTCCACCTGCCAAGCCCTGCTCATCGCCTATATCATCACGTTCTCTTCTACTAAAATCAAGCCAGATTACCAAATATTTACACACTGCCTTAGTCATCATTTCCCTACATTCCCTTCTCTACCATCTTCAGTCACTCCGCGGCAAACATCGTTCTTACAATCCACCCCCATCACGAACAACTTAATAATCTTCCATATTTACATTATCTTTGACATCACACTTATTTATTATATTGTTTATTATAATATACCAATATGCACATATCAAGGCAGAAGCCATTCAGCTTACTATTAATATCACAAAGGTACCCAAATGGAGTCGGATAAAGAAAAGATCTCCAAATTCCTGTTCCATCTTGGTAAGGGCTTATGGAAATCCATACCGATTTTGGGCCCAATAATAGATGAGGTATTTTACGAACAGTTCAAAGCTCAAATCATTGCGAGAGTGGACTCATTATCGAGCAATGATACTGTCAATATTTCAAATGCAATCCCTACTATAGATTTTGAATCATTAGACAACAAATTACGAGAATTGACAATCGAAATGCAAACATCTTCAATGTCAGCCTACACCAGTCTTTTAAAAGATATCACACTTTCCGTTGATGATTTCTCCAGTCAACTAGACCAACTCCACGATTCAATCTTTACGCTAACAGAGCTCCTTTCGTCGCTATCCTCGTTAAAAGCTAACATATCGAAAAATACTCAACTTGACTCATTAATAGAATCATTGCAAAATAAACGAGAACAATGGATACGCAGACTATCCAACAATCAACGACTCCTTTTGAGATCTTTTCCAATTACCTATTCTCACATTCAACATATTTGGAATATCACAAAATTACTAATCCCCAATTGTGGCTACAAGGAGTTTAGATTTAGGCTACATGAACTTGAATGGCTTGGATTAATTGAACGCTACTGGAATAATCAAAACAACTCTTGGCATTACCGTATCTCATCGGATGGAATACATAAACGCACGGAGGAAGAATTTTGACTACAGCCACCAAGATGCGACCCAAAGCACTTATTTTATACCAAGGCCAAAACAGCTCTCCGTTAAAAGAAGAGACTGTCTCCTATTTAAGTACTCAAAAGCATTTTGATCCCATCACACTTAATGATGGGAATAATGCTTTTGGCCAAATATTATACGCGAAACTTATAGGAACTCTCGCTAACTGCCAAATAGCCATTGCGCTCATAACTCCAGATCCACGCCCGTCTTCAAGTTCAGGAAATATATGGATCGAAATCGGCCTTTGGTGCGGAATCAAATCGCCAAACTCTCTTCTCATGCTTGCCCATGAGGATGTTACCGATTTACCCTCCAACATTCTCGGCAATGTTATCAAAAGATTCAATAGCATAGATACAGTCAAATCAGCCATAAGCGATTTTATCTCAGTTGCGTTCAGCCAAAATCAAATTCCATACATAAATATATATAACAATTTTGACGAAATTGCCACTAAAATTAGTTATGGCTTCACTGAACGAATGCATGATATCGCCTCTATACATCAACTATTAAAATGCGATGACCATAATGTTAACTGCTTCCACAAAGAAAATCTTTACCATTTTGGAAGCGAGCTGATGAGAATTCGTACCACAATGCGGGAACACTTTACAATTCAATATTGTCTTTCTAGAATAGAATATTATATATCAAGAATTGAACAATTACGGAGCCCTAAAGATGAAGATTTGCGCCTTATAAAGGCCGAACATTTATATCAACTCATATCTTTCATGAAAACATTTTCGAAAGAACACCTTGTTAGGACAACCGATGAAAAAGACTTTGATCCAATTCAAAGGCTTAAACAGTTCTTGGAGTATCGCCTTCAAGTAGCACGAAAACAACAATTGCGAGGAGTCAAATTCCAGGGAATAGGTTCCGCAAATAGCATCATGTTACACCTCGATAGTTTTATCAAGTGGCTAGACGAGTCTCTAGAGCATCAAGAAAAATATGACCATAGCCTAACCATATTTGACAAAGAGTCAAGAAAATCGCTCCATAAGGCCTTATTATTTTCTCGTGAGATGACTATTGTTCTCAATGAATTAGGAAGTATCCTATATACAGAAATTCATGAACATATTACCAACCACTTAAATAAAATTGACAACATTTCCAAACTAGCTATAGCAATCTCAGCCATCATGGAACAGCAATTTCCACACAATAAGGTTGAAGTAGATACAATTCGCATTTGGCCAAGAACAGCCGAGGAGAAGAAACTGGATGAAAACAACTTCTGATTCTAATGAATTGATTAGTGCCGAGCGTTTTGCGCTTATCATGAATTCGCCAATTTGCCTTACTTATTCTGATTTTCATAAATGGATAAATACAAATGCAAACACCTTCTCGTTTATATCACGAAGCATTCGTCGATCTAACGAGAACAATCTGATCCTTCAGAGAGATGCCGAGAGAGCTTTTCTCGTCTTTCAATCATTTTACCTCTCATTTTTACACCAAAATATCGACACTGTTCTTTTTGAATCGATTTATGATGATTACAGTGACATTCTACGTGATTATTTGTCACCCATGGGTCCGGACTACGGTGACATCGAGCTAGTAACAGGATCTGACCACATCGGGAAGCTTGAGCAGACCATGATTCACCTCCGAGCGCATGTTGGCAGTATTGAATTTGCCTCCCCACGGTTCACCGATGCCACTATCCTCTCTCCTGGAGAGATATTGAATATCAACCCTAGCAAGCCGCTTAATGTAGATCTTCCTCTCCATTGCATGTCTTCCGCTATTTGGCAACGAATGGATCTTCAAATTAACAGCATGACTGGCATTGGCATGGGTCCAAACTATGTCCTCGTAAAAAACTTATCTACCAAGACAATACCTTAACTTAGGGGGATACCGTGTACAAATCTCCTGCCTTAAGCCTTCAGCAAATAATGGGCTCACATTGGTTTCCTACTGAGGGAAGTAACGGTTATCGACTTCTAATAAAAGGCATGCCTGGAACTGGCAAAACCACCCTCGGCCTCCATCTTTTAAACTATCACCTCGGAAGAATCGGTGCGCTAAAGGCCAATGAACTATCACACGGCTTGATTGTCTATTTTCAAGAACCACCTCAAGAATTAGACTGCATTGCTGCCAGATTTGGATTAGACTTTCATGACCACATTCCTGATACCCAATTTGTTTGTGCGGAAGAATTCGAGCATGATTTTCCATTTATCTCCTCTTGGATTGCCAATCGCGATATTAATTCAGAGCTATGTATCCTCATCGATGGCATGACAATTCTCAAGATGTCTGATTCAGTTCGTATTCATAAATTTATAATTTCGCTCTTTACGAAAATAATTAGATCTAAGCTTTTATTGATTGTTATTGCAGAAGAAGAAATTACCGCCATTGACAATTACTTTGGCCATATGGCAGATGCTGTTTTCAACCTCACTGTTGATGCCGCCGTTCAAAGACATCGCTTCCTTGAGATTGAAAAAATGAGGTATCTTGACCATGTTCGTGGAAAGCATGGATTCGAGATGTTCAAATTGTCTACAGAAACGACATCCATTTTTCAAATCTATCCCAGAATACCAACCTATTCTGCTTGCTCTTCTATTTGCGCGCAGGATCATTGCAATGCATCTCGATTCCACTCAGGCATACAAGGTCTTGATCGTATACTTGGCGGCAACCCTGAACAGGGTTCCCTGGAAGAGGGTGACGTTTTAGTTGTCACAGCTGAACCCGGCACTGATAAATTAGGCATGGGCCTCTCTTTCCTTTCTCCCCTTTTCAATCTCTCAAAACCCGATATACGGGTCACTGAACGGCCTAAAGGCGCGTGGGTTTCTTTCGGCCATAGCAGCCTTTTGCGCTCGCTTTACCGGGAACCCTATTCTAGACGGTTCCCTTCCATCCTTGACAAACTAAGCGGCAGGGATAAGACTGCAAACGTCTCCTTCTTTCACCATGATAGGTCAAATCCTGCAGTACATCCCGACAGGATCGCATTTTCTCTTACGAAGACCTTAATTGCTCTACCAAATACAACCACAAGAGCCGTTGTCGACGGGATTTCAACCCTCGAATCTGAATTTTCCAATCCACTGGAATCAGTAAATTATATTGAATGGATATCTCAGATTATTCGTAATAATAATGCGATTGGCTTAATATTTATTGATTTACCGTCTGCATTCACCCGCCTTGGAAACCTATTGATGCATTGGAGCGAGGAGGCTGATTTCATCGGTCATCTAAGATGGTTTGAAATTAATAACCAGTTATCTATGACATTTGCATTAACAAAATCAAGATATCGTAATTTTATATCTTTACCTCATCACATTAGTCAAGTCAAGGAAGAGCAAGCTGACCACACAATGTTTCTTGAAGATCGTGGATGGCCGATGGTTTCAATGCTAAGCGGCCAAATGGATCAGATCCACGAAGCAAAGGTCTTTTTAAAGATTTTCGATCAAAACTATTCATCCAGGAGCATCCACGAGCCCATACTTGGTGATTTTAAACTTAGATATTCTTCTGACCAAATATTCGCTCATGTTTTTAGGGGGAATCCTTCTCCAAAACATTGGTCTTTCAGGGGTTATGCTGGGGCCGGACACTCTAACACTAAGGTCGTTTGTTTTAAGCAATACATCATCGAAGTACTCAAAGACGATAGGCGTTTAATATCTTTTCCAAAGGAAGAGTTAGATAAATATCCACTACATACAAAATCCTCACTTCCCCCACGTGAGTACATTGAATCCAGATCGTATAGCCTCTGGGGATTGTCGCAACGTTACAGTGCTGCCTCCCAAGAATCTGATCATAGCTACAGCTTACCTCTTTATGCTGATCTTGGGGTTCTATGCTGCCAAATCAATAAAGGGCAGCTATCAAGAAAAGCTGCCAGGGAGCAGAGTATCGCTTTAAGCCTTGATGAATCAGTCCCTAAGTGTCCACCTAAAAGTTGGGATGAGATGTTTAAACTTAATGAAACTTTCAAGGCGTTAAAGAAGAGACCGAAACATGACTCCTCTAAGCCTGTTTGGCTCCACCCCCCTTGGATTGAGAACTTGTTCGCTATACCATCATTAATGACTGATATACACTGTTTTTTTTCATTTTTTTTAGAAATACTGTTTGATTTCATGGGCTCCGACGTAACTCTTATCAAACAAAGTCTAAGCTCCATAGACGGCTTAAAGGGGATGATTGCCTCAGAATCATTTGATAACACTGTCATTCTATTGAGAAGACTTGTGCAGGAAGGGGTTTCTAAGAGTCCTTTAGAAAAAGTTCACTACCATAACGCATATTTTTCTCGCCGCTGGTTTTCTATGATTGACCAGTATCCTGTTAACGACCCCAAGATTCCAGATATCGAAAAATACCTTTTGCCTCGTAGCGATCCTGTCTTTTCTGAAAATAAGAATCTCAAAGACCGCCTTGAATTTTCAATAGCGCCGCTGCCTACGAGTGACCCCAGCAATTCTAGCGGGGTGTCATGTTTGGATTTTTACTCGCTGGGAATAATCAGAGGTGCCTTAGCGCCTGAGACTGCTTTCATGTTTATTTCGGAGCTTGCAACGGGTAATGCCGATATCACTCGATTTCAGCAACGGCGAGGTCTTCCAATATTACGGGAGAATTGGGCCTGCCATCAAGATCTTGAAGAAAGAATCCTAGATAGAGCCATCATCGATAGAATACTTGATGATGAACGATATTTTTCGACTTTCTGGATCCCTAATTATTGGTATATTGAATCAAACTTAAATGAGTGGAGCCGAAGGATGTTTATTAAGAGCAGCCAATCATCTTACCAAAGCAATTGCAACACTGATGTCTCACCGTTCTTAGCATCCATATCAGAACTCAAAGACGACCTAATTCAAATTATTGATAGATTCGGTGGTGATCACAAATAGTATGCTTTCATTTTCGGCTCATCCGGCGATTGCCAGGTACTCATTCGCCGGATGAGCCAGTTTTATCCCATCACCTTCCGGAACACGCCCAGGGCGAAGTCGACGTCGTCCCGGCTGACGTGATACTGCATGACGACCCGGATGCGGCGCGGGTTGGTGGGAAGTCCCAGGACCCCGCCTTCCTTGAGCCGGTCGAGAAGCTGCTCGGAATCCATTTCCTTTCGTTCGATATCCACGAAGACGATATTGGATCGCACGAGGTCCAGGTTGACGGAAAGCCCGGAAATTTCCGCAATCCCCTCCGCCAGCCTGCGCGCATTGGCATGGTCGTCCGCAAGGCGGTCCACCATCTCGGTGAGCGCCACGATTCCCGCCGCCGCAAGCACACCCGCCTGGCGCATGCCTCCGCCGAGGAGTTTGCGAGCACGGCGCGCCTCATTGATGAACGCCTTCGTTCCGCACACGACGGAACCAACCGGGGCGGCGAGGCCCTTGCTGAGGCAAAAAGTCACCGAATCCACCCGCGACGCAAATTCCTTCGCGTCGATTCCGCTCGCCACCGCGGCGTTGAAGAGGCGCGCGCCGTCCATGTGGACCTTGAGTCCATAGCTGTCGGCAATCTTTCGGACCCCGTCCATGTACTGCAAAGTGAGGGGGCTTCCATAGCAGCGGTTGTGGGTATTTTCCAGGGCGATCAGGCGTGTCCGGGGAAAATGGACGTTGTCGGGCCGGATGGCCGCCTCGATGGCCGCCAGGTCCATGGTGCCATCCGGCTCGTTTTTGATCGGCCGGGGATGGATTCCTCCCACGGTCGCCATGCCGCCCGCTTCGTAAATGTAGACGTGGGCCTGATCGCCGATGATCGCTTCCTCCCCTCGCCCGCAGTGCGATAGAAGGCATATCAAATTGCCCATGGTGCCGCTGGCCACGAACAGGCCCGCTTCCTTGCCGAGGCGCTCCGCCGCCATATCCTGCAACCGGTTTATGGAGGGGTCTTCCCCGAAGACATCGTCGCCCACTTCCGCTTCCGCCATCGCCCGGCGCATGGCCGGAGTCGGCTTCGTAATCGTGTCGGATCGCATATCCACAACGCGCATTCGCTCTCTCCTGTAAAAGGTTCTTTCTGGCAGCCGAGGCCGCCGGCAATGTTTTTTCTTGCAGTGTACCTCGTCGCGGAACGTTTTCACACCGGGGAATGCACTCGGCACCGGATTTTTCACTTCCCTCGAGATGGAAATCCGGTAGGGGGATAGTTGGTCAACCAAGGTATATCGTGCAGGTTAACCAATCATTGACAACCCCGACTTCGGAGTGTATGGAATTCAACGTTCACATTCCCCGATCATGTCGGAGCGAGCAATCGTACCGGCACATAGTGGAACCTCGCCGCGGCGAACAACCTCACGAAAGGGAGCCCGAGATGAAGGAAGCCAGCCGCAAAGAGATGCGCCGCACCGTGGAGAAGGGCTCGCCCGTTTCCGCGGAAACCGCCCTGGACATTCTGCAATGCGCCGCCGACGAAATCCCCGAACTCCTGGCCGCCGCAACGGCTGTGCGAAAGCGCTCCTTCGGCAATCGGTATCGCCTCTGCTCCATCCTGAATGCCAAGAGCGGAGCCTGTTCCGAGGACTGTGCCTTCTGCGCTCAATCGGCATACCATCAAACCGGCGCCGAGGTATTCGACATGGTGGCACCGGAGGAGATCGCAGCGGCCTACGAGGAGGCATCGGACCTCCCCGTCAGCCATTTCGGAATCGTGACCAGCGGCAAGGCACTTCCGGAAGAAGACATCGAACGGATCGCCGGAACCGTGCGAAGCGGTCCCCGGGGCCGCGTGGCCTGGTATGCGTCTCTGGGCTGCCTGGATGAACCGCACCTGCGCTTCCTCAAAGCATCCGGGTTCACACGATTCCACCACAACCTGGAATGCGCCGAAAGCTTCTTCCCGAACATCTGCACCACACATGGCTACGAACTTCGGATCGATACGATTCGGGCCGCTCGGCAATCCGGCCTGGAAGTATGTTCCGGGGGCATCCTGGGGATGGGCGAAAACCTCGATCAGCGGGTCGAATTCGCCCTTTGCCTGGCGCGGGAAAAAGTCGAGTCCATCCCTCTCAACTACCTCGTTCCCATCCCGGGAACGGCGCTGGAATCCCTCACGTCCATGCGGCCCCTGGACATCGTACGCAGCATCGGCATGTTTCGCATGACGAACCCGGGGGCCGAAATCAAGGTCTGCGCCGGCCGCGTCGGGATGAGGGACCTCCAATCACTCATCTTCTATGCGGGGGCGACCGGAATGATGATGGGAACACTGCTCACCGTCGCCGGCCGCAACGTGCAGCAAGACCTGCGGATGATCGACGACCTGGAGCTTTCCGGGGCCGAATTTCTGCCGGAAGTTCATCCATGAACGGAGTTTGACGGGATACACCCACTGCAATGCAATAAAGCCTCAAAAGAGATGGACTTGCCTGATAATCGATGTATAAAGGATCAGGCGTGTCCTTAAAGAATCAGTAGCGGCAAAGTTTCATTGTGTACGCCGAGCCCGAGGCCGCAATCACTTCGCATCCGCATTGCCGGTGGAGAGCAAAACATGAATAACGAGCTGCTTGAACTCGCCGAAAAATACCTCCCACGAAGAGATACCACAATTACATCAGGCATTACTGGACTCATTTTCGCGATATACGCTTCCAGGTGAGGAACGTTTGTGAAATCGGGCTGGAAACGGACAAATCCATCAAGATGTGGGAGGAATTTTTCCCGAACGCCAGGATATTCGGGATAGACATCGATGAGAAGTGCAGGGAACTCGGGGGAAACAGGAGAAGAATCTTCATCGGTAACCAATCCGATACGGTTTTTCTCAATCGGTGCATAGCGGAAATCGGCTGCAACATCGATATTGTCATAGACGACGGGAGCCATATACCCGCGCACCAGATCAAAACGTTCAACACACTTTTTCCGGTATTGTCCTCCCACGGCATATACGTTATCGAAGATACCGGAGGCTGCGTCGGCGACTTCGACCTCGTAACCCTGAACTATTTCAAAGAAATCGCCAACAGCATCATGTACTGGCCCAAGGGCCTGGACCCCGCGAACTGGTCCTTCCTCGCCAAATTCCCGAAAGAGGCCACCTGGCTCGACCGGAACGTGGGCGGGGTTGCGTTCTACCGTTGGCTGATCTTCATCATGCGGGGCAGAAACCCCGAGGACAACCCCTATCTGCGGTCGGCGCTGCCCGTGGACCATGTCCGGCCCAATGCCGACGGCAGCATGCCCGATTGGATGATGGACGGGACCTCCGATCCGACCGTCCCCGGGAGATGATCGTCCCTTTCCGCCCCACCGCGGGGAGAAGGAATAAAAAGAGGCGCCGGGAACATCCACCTTGTTTTGGTGCATGCCCCCCGGCGCCTTTCGCCGTCCAGTCCGTGAAAACAGTCCGCCCGCTCCATCAACCGGAGCGGACATCAACTCTTTCGAACACCACACACGCTAGTGGTAAAATTCCTCGTTGCAGCCGGGACCCGCCAACAGGTAGCGCAACTCTTCCTCGTCGAGTTCTTCGAAAAGTCGCGCCTCTTCGTTACTCTCTCTCACTTCCCTCTCCGTGTTTTCCATGGCCGTCCTCTCGCATATTTCAAAACGTTATCGTTTTATATTCACTACCAAATCATATTTAATCTTTGTTGCTGCATACCATAATCACGCGCGTATCTTTGTCAACTGACAAGGGAAATATTAAAACCACCCGGAATGCAT
>CAXXQE010000002.1:0-25188 GCA_963665615.2 Syntrophales bacterium | reverse complement strand
CCGTGAACGATGGCCAAATATTCCTTGGCCGCCATGGAGGCCGCGAGCGCCTGTACGTCCCCGCGATCGAAGGTCAGGAGGATCGCACCTGATGTCTCGCGGTCGATTCGGTGCACCGGATAGACCGGCCGCCCATAGCGGGCCTCCAGCATCGCCGTCAGGGTATTGTTGAAATAACGTCCAGCGGGATGAACGGGAAGATTGCCCGGCTTGTCGATCACGAGAAGTCGCGCATCCTCATGGACAACAGCGTAGGCGCCGTCCACCTCAGGCTCTTTCAGGTTGCCCGCATCCCAGAGCAGCCGCTCACCGCCGTGGACGAGACGCGCCGGATCGAAAACCGGCAGACCCTCCAGCAATACCCTGCCGGCTTGAATCTCAGCGTCCCACTGCTCGACCGTCAGATAGGTGAAGCGGCTGGCGCAATAGCGGTCAAGCCGCGTCGGAGCGGGCAGGGTTGAAATGGTGCACTGGTTGATGCGTGTTCGTGGCATCCACAGACGATAGCAGATGCGGAGCCGCAAGGGAAGCCCCGTCGCGCCCACCGGAAGCAGAGACCGAGAACGAGGGCACATCTTCAGGGGTTAGCCGACCTCCCTGAACGCGATTACTGACGCTGGAAGCGGGCGTCATTCTCCCCTACGCCCGAAGAACATCGGTGTATGCTTTTTATAATCAACGTAAGCTGCGCCAAGGCGACGCTCCAATTCCGGTTCTTCGATGTACTTGAGCCAGAAATAATTGAGAAGAATAAAGGCAGGAGTATAAATAAAGACCAATGAGAGAGATGGAAGCAGAAAACCGATGCCAAACAAAGTGAAAAAGACGCCCGTCAGCATCGGATTGCGGGAGAAGCGGTAAGGACCGCGCACAACCAAAACCGGCGGAGGTGCAAGCGGAACGGGCGTTCCCTTCATCACTGCAAAGGTCGCTACCGACCAGATCCACAGCCAGCTGCCGATCACGAGCAGGATAACGCCCATCAAGAGATTCATGGGATGGGACGGAACACGCGGCAGAGAAAGGATTCGATCCGTTAGGAAGGCCAGTATGACGATCCCCGCAAGCCCGGTCATGAAGAGCCCGCCGCCGAGCAGAAACGGCTTCCTCTGATCCGTTTTCCGCCGCATCGCAGACTGGTTGATGAAGGTGATAATGCGTTCTCTAAGGTTCATGGCACGATGACCTGTCTTATTGGATATTGGTGAATATGGGGCGCATAATATAACAATATCACTTACGGTTCACTTTCAGTTGCTCCGAACCGATCTCGATCACATCGCCCGAAACGATCTTCCTGCGCTTCCTCGTTTCCACCGCGCCATTGACGCGGACACGCCCCTCCGCAATGAGATGCTTCGCCTCGCCGCCGCTTTCCGCCAGGTTTTCTAACTTGAGGAGTTTACAGAGCTCAATCGGCTCTTGAGCTATTTCAATGAGTTTCATAAGACGATCCGCATCCTTGTTGGCATTGGCACCAAGAATACCAGCACACGCCGGATAAGCAAACCGAAAAAACATATTATAGGTTTGCGTCCTTCGTAACGCCATAAAGCCCGCTTGTGGTTGCTTTTCCAGTCCGATCATGTGGCGGCCATGGGACGACTTGTCTCACAACTCGTTCCTTGCTTTTACAGATATGGTCAGCGTAAGGAACGACCATTCAATTAAGGCCGTAACACCTAAGGGTCAAGCATGGGCGGAAGACGATTGTCTGAAGATTCTGTTTTGAAAGATACAATGTGAAAGAAGACGCACCCGACTTGAATTCTTCAGCGAGCGCATTCCCCGTGGCTTGCCGCGGGGTAAGCGAGCGAATCAGGACTAAATATCTTCCTTGGGAATCGGAGATTCTCCGGAGCTTGCTCCGGTGAGTCTTCAATATCAGATCACGCATTACCCGACTGTGGACATGTCCGCTGGCAAACCAAGCTCCTCCGGGACGAAGTCTTCACCCCGTATCTCTTTCAGAAATATGGCTTCTTCCGGGCAGGTCATTGCACAAAGCCCGCAACCGAAGCATCTTTGTTCGTCGATAGCCGGCACACCGCTCTGATCGTCCTCTTGGGCGATCGCCCCAAAGTGACAGCTTTCCAGACAAACACCGCAGCCTTTACATGCTTCACCATTGATTTCGGCAAGGTATCTGGTGGGATCCAAAACGAGCGGGCGACTTTTGGGCATGTCAAAGGGCGTAAAGCCAAGGCAACAGCAAGTGCAACAATTGCATATGATAAGAATCTTCTTCGCATTGCCGGTGGTATGGATGAGTCCCGCCTCTTCGGATTTTCTGATGATTGCCTCTGCCTCGTTCGCATCGATTTTTCTGCCGAGTCCTCTGTCGATAGCCATGGAGGCAACCGAGTCAAGTTGAAGGCAGACCTCGAGCGGACCGTTGCATCTCTTGTGGAGGGTGCGACACGAGCATTTTGTCACGGACAATGTTTTCGCATTCTTTACGGCTTCAATACAGCTTTCAAATTCTAATATATTTCTGTCGGCTTTGACGGCCATGCTGACAGGCAAAAGCCTGGAGCCGGGTTTCCCCGTTGACGGTATGAACGTCTTGTAGATGTCTGGCCATACCGTGTCATCGAATTCCCGCCAAAAATCATGGACCTCCCGAGGGCAATCCACCCATTTTGCATTGTAGCTTCGAAGAGGTTCCCAGTTGCCCGTCAGCATATAACTTCCCTGAGGCAATTTGTCGGCGAACTTGTTAATGTACTTCGCAGGTGTTACATAGCCTTTGATGAAGAGTTCTCTCATTTTGGTTTCCATCTCATCAGACGTTAATTCCCTCTGATTCGCCAGATCGGAAACCGTCGCGGGAAGGGAAAGCAAGATTTCCACATCGTGTTCGTTAAGCATAAGCCGCATCATCCGAACCGTTTTATTAAGAATGGTCTTTGGAAAATTCATCCGTTCGGCAAGCTTTTCGTATAGCTCCATTTTCCCCCTCCTATCCACGTCCGGCTCCCGTTATCAGGGCCACTTTACTGTCGGCAGCTGAATTATATGAGTTCTTACACCGCTTGGCGAAAAACCGTCAATCACCTCAAAGGGTGATAAAACAGGATGATATTTTATACATGCGTCAATAATCGGATTGTATAGCGAATCAAAGATGGGGGCTTAGACATTAGCGTCCTTGGATCGGGGACATGCCAGTAGCAATGTTTCACGTATCTGGATTTTGATCAAACGATCCATACAGGAAGCAGGCAAGTGTTACGCACGTGAGGATGGTGCAGGATTGCCAACTGCTGATGGCGGGAAAGTAATGCGGTGTTCAGCGAAGTGCATGTTACGCCGCTCGCAGCGGCAGAGGCGGGACAGCATTATTGTCTATCGGACTTTCTTTTGAAAGCAAAACAGGGCCTAGGCGCGGCCCTAAGGGACGTTCTTGACTATGGCAACTTGCGATCCTCTCATATCTGATGCCCCGTTATGCTCTATACTGCCACAGAAAAACATTTTCCAGTTCACGAAGTCGACAACGTCCCGAAGCTCTCAACGGCAGACCTTCCTTGACGGGAAACAGTTTTTCAGAGAAAAGCTGCTGTGAACTCACGTCTCGTTCAGGGCAGCTATTCTTTTCTGCGTCATGGTCTTTTCACCTTGTACTCTTGGGGATTTTCCTTGATCTTCGTCCTGAAGGCTTCCAGTTGACTCTGCAAATTGGCGATCAGCGATTCCGCTGCAGCGTGAAATCCCTGAAGAGAATCCTTGCGAAGCTGCTCCGTGATGTTCACCAGCGTCGCCGAGCCCTTGATATGACTGGTTCCCGGGGCGCGAAACAGCATCTTGCGGCTGGCAATATCATAGACAGCGGCATCCATCATGGTACTGGTATCGTTCTTCTCGCCCTCGAACACATATGCCCCGACGATTGTCCAGTATGATATGGACTTGAGGTCCTCATCGGTATGTTGCACCTGCTCATAGGCAATCAGCATAATGACATCGACGCCGTGCATCGCACGGATCTGATCGAGATTCGCGAAGCTGCCTTGCGGTTTCAAATATGCCGATGGAATGATTTCGATATTCTTCACAAAAGGCAGTTTCTTGAACTCAGCCGATATTTTCCCCATCAGCTCCAGTTTATCCTTTTCCGCCAACTGAGTGTTGAAGTTGGATTTTTGGGCTTCCGGTACAAACGCGACGCCTACTTTCAAAGGCAGCGTAAGCTCGGTAATGCTGGGCTGCTCGACCTGTTCTTTACCGGGGTAGAGGTAATCGACGATACTGCTCGCGTTCCTCTGTTCCGTTTGCTTCAGTACCATCCCGGCACACCCCGAAATTACAAACATCAGCGCAACGACATAAAACGCAAACATCCATTTTTTCCGCTTCATCGGTCTCTCCTCGTTGGGGGTGATTGTCTCATTCGACAGGGCATCTTTCATTTTCAAGTTTGCAACGTCAGCTCGGCCAAAGAATGTCAAAAAGGGGCATACCTGTACTCTTGGCAGTTTCAGCTTCATCAACATCATGGATCACTTCTGATGCAGTAATTAGTCGTTGATAATCCCCAAGTGTTGGTGCTGAACACGCATGACTGCCTCGCATAAGCGAGGGCTAATGAAGGAAGAACTATCACGATTTTTATCGAAAATCTATGGTATCCTATAAGATTTAAATATGACTGATAACAGGAAGAATGTACGAGGGAAGGTAGTGAATAGTCAGCGAATGATAGGCTGTAAGTAATGCGCTTCTCAGTAAGGCGTATTTAATACCGCGCAACAGGAGCGATACAACAGCGTCATTGCCCATCGGAATTCTTTGCAAAGAAAAATGATCCGGCCCAAAGGGCATAAGCCCTCACCGCAACCGGATCAGAAGAAAACGACTTGTCAGCTGTCACCCGTGACTCGTCACTATTTACTGTTCACTATTTACCATTATTTAATGCAGACGCTCAGCACCTGCTTAAAATCTGTCAATCCCAGCAGAACCTTCTGGATGCCGTCTTGCAGCAGTGTTCGCATCCCCTGATCCATCGATGTCTGGCGCAGGACCTCCACCGATTCGCGTTTTGCGATGAAGCGCTTGATGTCGTCAGTGACCGTAATGAGCTCGTGCAGGGCCAGACGCCCGCGATAGCCGGTATTGTTGCATTCCCGGCAGCCCTTCGGCTTGTAAAGCAGCAACTTGTCGTCATAGGGGGCGTTAAGCTCGCCGAAGAGTTCCTCTCCATAGAACCGGACGATTTTATCATACTCTTCCTGAGACGGCTTGTACGGCTCCTTGCATTTCTTGCACAGGGTCCGGCTCAGGCGCTGCGCCAAAACGCCGAGGAGCGAGTCCGCAAAGTTGAAAGGGTCGATCCCCATGTCGAGCAAACGCACGACCGTTTCGGGAGCACTGTTGGTATGCAGAGTGCTGAACACGAGATGGCCGGTGAGCGAGGCCTCGACACCGATCTTGGCGGTTTCGAAGTCGCGCATTTCTCCGACCATGATGACGTCCGGATCGGCACGGAGAAAAGCGCGCATGGCCGCGCTGAAATCGAACCCGATCTTGGGATTGACCTGAACCTGCCGCAAGCCCTCCTGTGTGATTTCGACGGGGTCTTCTGCTGTCCAGATCTTTGTGTCAGGGGTATTGATATGGCGGAGCGCTGCGTGCAGGGTTGTCGTTTTACCCGAACCGGTCGGCCCCACGCAGAGGATCATCCCGTAAGGCTTTTCCAACATGGAAACGAGGTTTTTGTAATTATTGGAAGACAGAGCCATCTGTTCCAGGGGCATGGTCTCGCCCTTGGCCAGGATACGCATGACGACGTCTTCGACATTGCCCTGGGTAGGGATGGTGGCCACGCGCAGCTCGATCTCGTCTGAGCCTTGCCTACGGAAACGGATCTTGCCGTCTTGGGGCAGACGCCGCTCGGTGATATCGAGGTTGGCCATAATCTTGATGCGCGACACGGCAGCCGCCCGGTAGTTATAAGGAAAATTCTGATAACGGATGCAGTCTCCATCAATTCGAAAACGGACATCGACCGCCTTCTTTTTGGTGTTCGGTTCAATGTGAATATCTGAGGCGCGGCTCGTATAGGCATCATTGATGATCTTGTTGACCAGTTGCATGACGGCGCTGTCGGATTCAGAAATCGCGTCGTCCTCTTCCTCCGATTCGACCTCCACGCCGCCGAGATCGAGTTTGCCCAAAATATCGCTGATGGAGATCTGCTCTGCATCTGCCCGGTAAAAGGCACTGATGAACTTCAAAATATCTTCTTTAGACGAGACGTTGTACTCGATTTTCTTCGTCTTCAGGAGGTTTTCGATCATGTCCCGTTTGAGGATGTTGTTTGGATCGTCCACCAAAACGCTGATCTGGTCTCCAACTAGTTCGAGCGGCACCCAGAGCTCGCGGCGCAGATATTCCGGCCGCAACTTCTTGCAGAGATCCGCCGGAACAGGGATCTTGTCGTTGAAGGGGACATACTTGCAACTGTAAAATTCTTCCAGAGACTTGTGGATGTCCTCCGATTGAATTTTGAAATTCTTGACCAGATAATTTTCCATGGTGTCGCCCGCCTTGCGGACCTCTTCCCAGGATCGCTCCAGATCTGATTCCTTGAGGAGCCCCCGATTGACCAGAAAATCGAAGCGCGTTTTCCTTCGGCGTGCGACACGCTGTTGATTGTGGAAGGCAATCCCCAGCACATCTGCGATCTCGTCGAGGAACCCCTTTTCCTCCAGGGTAAAACGGCCGCCGCCTTTGCGGTTAATGATCTGGATAACCCCCAGGAGATTGCCGTCGTGAAGGATCGGTACGGCCAGCACCTGCGTCGTCCGAACCCCTGTCTTTCGATCCCAGGCCTCGTCAAAGGCCAGCTCCCGGTCGATTGCCCTCAACTCCGCCTTGTCGTAAGCATCAGCCATGCTGATATACTTGCAGGTTATGGCAACATAACCGGCAATGCTCTTTTTGTCGATCGGCAGGCGGATCTCGCTCAATTTCGTCCCGGTCAGGAACATGGAATAGATCTCGTTGCGATGGGGGTCAGCCACATAGATCGTCACAGCGTAGGCCTTGAAGAGACTGAGGATGCCATCCTTGAGATCCACAAGAATTTGTTTCAGATTATGGGCGGCATGGATGCGGTTGGTGATGTTCTGCAGAGCGCTACGCAGGGCCAGTTGCTCGGCCAGTTCTGTGATTTGCCTCTGATTTCCCTTTTCAACCATCATGATCTTCGTTCTTCCACCTCAGTGACCATTTCCCGTCGCTCGAGTCAGGAACGCCGAACGAACGACGGTTTCAATTGCAGCACTGAATCGCCGTGCCATTTACATAATATCACAATATGAGAGACCTTTTGGACGAACAGCCCCCAGCATGCCCAACAAAGAATTATTCGGTTATATCAATGAAAACTTAAATGATCCGGGAATGTTTTAAAATATTTACCAAGGTTAACAGCCCGGAGAATACCGTCTGCTGGATTCTTGTGGTCATGCGCCAACGACCTTTGCATGAAGGCGTATTGCGTTTAAATCAGGAGAAAGGCGGAAACAACGGCCTCAGAAAGAAGCGGGGCAGCAGCGGATTCATCGTCGCTGCCCCGGACAGATATTAAAATTATCAGGTAAATTTAACTACTTTACGCTCTCGGTTGAAACCTTGGAGATATCGGCGATACCGTAGAAGAGTTTAGAGATGGCCTCCAATAGCGACAGCCGATTGCGGCGCACGTTCTCATCTTCGGCCATGACCATCACCGACTCGAAGAAGGCATCGACGGGCCCCCGCAGCCGTGCAATCTCTGCCAGGGCGGCTCCGAAATCCCTCTTTTCGACCAGGGCCATCGTCTTGTCCCGGATTCCCAGATAGGCTTCATACAGGCCCTTTTCGGCATCGGTCTCAAAGACAGCCGGATCGATCGCCCCGGCTACGTCGATATTCTTGATAATATTGCAGACGCGTTTGAAGGCAATCATCAGAGGCTCGAAATCCGGATGTTTCCGGAAGGCCTCCATCGCCCGAACCTTCTCCAGACAGACGACAACATTGGAAATCCCCTGCGACAGAACGGCATCGACCAGATCATAGGGATGGTCCTGGGAAATCAGCATGTTCTCGAAGCGGCCCTTGAAGAACTCCAGGATATCGGTCAGTACCTCCTCCCGGGTCTTCTTCAACTTGTCGGCGAGGATGCCGAGGCTTTCGTTGACCAGTTCGGGAAGCGCGACGGGATACTGCTTGTCGAGGAGTATATTGAGAATGCCCAGGGCCTGGCGTCTGAGCGCGAAGGGATCGGCTGTGCCCGTCGGAGGCTGGTTGATTCCGAAAAAGCCCGCAATCGTATCCGTCTTATCGGCGATGCTCACGATTGCGCCAATATCGGTTGCCGGGAGTTTTCCGCCCGCCGCGGTCGGCAGGTAGTGTTCGTAGATGGCCGTTGCCACCGTCGCCTTTTCGCACCCGATCAGGGCGTATTCCCGCCCCATGATCCCCTGGAGGCTGGGAAATTCATAGACCATCTGCGTTTCCAGGTCGGCCTTCGCCAGCGTGGCTGCACGCTCCACATCGGCCCTCAGCGCCGGATTGATCTTGTCGGCCAGCCAGCCGGCCAGCTGCCGGAACCGGGCCACCTTGTCCTCCGAGGTGCCCAACTGCGAATGGAAGACGACTTTTTTCAATTTCTTGAGGTGGTCGTCGAGCGATACCTTCTGATCTTCCTGGAAGAAGAAGCGCGCATCTGAAAGCCGAGCCCGAATGACCTTCTGGTTGCCTCGCGCCACCACCTCGGGTTTGTGCGCCAGGGTGTTGTTGATCGTGACAAAATGGGGCAGCAGGTTGCCGCCCTCATCGACGACGGGGAAATACTTCTGGTGCTCCACCATGGTCGTGATGAGCACGTCCTTCGGGAGGTTAAGAAACTCGCGGTCGAAGGTGCCGCAAACCGCCGTCGGGTACTCCACCAGGTACGTCACTTCTTCCAATAGTTCTTCGAGGAACACGGGCTTGCCGCCTACTTTCCGGGCGGCCCTCTCAGCCTCCTGAACGATGATCTTCCTGCGTTCCTGCGGATCGATGATGACATAGTTTTCCTTGAGATGGCGCAAAAAATCGTGGGCATCTTTCACCATGAAAAAGCCCGGACTCATGAAGCGATGTCCGCAGGTCTTCTTGCCGCTCGCGATATTTTCAAGCCGGAAAGGGATGACCTCTATGCCGAAAAGGGCCACAATCCAGTGAATGGGGCGCGCAAAGCGGATAGACAGATCCTTCCAGCGCATCGATTTCTTGAAGGGGATGCCGAGAATGAACCGGGGCAGCATCTCCGCCAGAATGGTCTTGGTCTCGACGCCGAGGACGGTTTTTCGCGCGCAGATGTATTCCCCCTTGTCGGTGGACAGGATCTCGATCTCCGAGAAATCGACCCCCTGCCCTTTCGCGAATCCCAAGGCTGCCTTGGTGGGGTTTCCCTGCTCATCGAAGGAAACCCGTTTGGCCGGGCCGATTTTTTCAATGAGCTGGTCTTCCTGCTTCTCCGCCACCTCCGACACGATCAGAACGAGCCGGCGCGGTGTCGCCATGACCTTGACCGCCCCGTGGGCAATGCGTGCCGCCGCGAGTTCCTTGCGGATCATCGCATCCATATCGACCTGAACCTTCGGCATGAATTCCGCCGGAATCTCTTCGGTTCCTATCTCAAGCAAGAGTTCTTTCGCCATGGTCTCTCCTATTTGTGCCATCGGTTCATCAGCGGGTAGCCCATCTTTTCGCGCTGCCTGACGTAGCCCTCGGCGCTGAGTCGGGCCAGATTACGGACCCGGGCGATGTAGTTTGTCCGCTCGGCCACGCTGATCGCGCCGCGCGCATCGAGCAGATTGAAGGTGTGCGAGCATTTCAGACAATAGTCGTAGGCAGGCAGGACCAGTTCCTTTTCCACCATGCGAATGGCTTCAGCCTCGTACATGTTGAACAGCGTGCGCAGCATGTCGATATCGGCGTACTCGAAGTTGTAGGTCGAAAACTCCACCTCACTGCGATGATGGACATCGCCGTATTTGATGCCGGAGGCCCATTCGAGATCGTAGACGTTATCGATCCCCTGGAGGTACATGGCGATGCGCTCGATCCCGTAGGTAATCTCGGCGCAGACGGGGTTCAGATCGATGCCGCCGACCTGCTGAAAATAGGTGAACTGCGTGATCTCCATGCCGTCGAGCCAGACCTCCCAGCCCAGGCCCCAGGCCCCCAGTGTCGGCGATTCCCAGTCGTCCTTGACGAAGCGGATATCGTGCTCCAGCGGGTCGATCCCGAAACTGCGCAGGGAGTCCAGGTAGAGTTCCTGGATGTTGATCGGCGAGGGCTTCATGATGACCTGGTACTGATAGTAATGCTGGAGCCGGTTGGGGTTCTCCCCGTAGCGGCCGTCCGTCGGGCGACGCGAAGGCTCGACATACGCCACATTCCACGGTTCGGGGCCGAGGGACCTCAAAAAGGTCGCGGGATTGAACGTGCCCGCCCCGACCTCCAGATCGTAGGGCTGCTGAATGATGCACCCCTGATCCGCCCAGTATCGCTGCAACGACAGGATGAGTTGTTGAAAGGTCACGCGTACCTCCTCAATTTTATGACTCGTTTTTCTTAGGGTGTGTCAAGGGTGAATATCATCGTGAAATCAAACGGTCAAGAAAAAACAGGGGATTAGAAGGAATTTGAGGCTTCAAGCGAACCAACGGCGTCAAACAGTGCAGGCCCTGGCTTTGAGATCGCCCTGCCGCTTCACCAATCGAGACGGCAGGGCGTTTTATTTTGGTGCGTTTTAAAAGGCGTATATGAATTTGAGCAGGAAATGATCTCCCTCGGGTCGATTTTCGGCCTTGAACTCCTTTTGCCATTTCAGCGTGAAAGAGGTGTTCTTGTACTGATAGGCGACCGTCGGTCCGATGGAGAAGACGCGGCCCCGGTATCCGTCCGTTCCCACCTTCACGCCGTTCTGTTCATCGTCCGTCGTCTGATAATAAAAATAACCGCTGGCGCCCGCGACCCAGTCGCGATTGGGGTGGAATCCAACGGCATAATCGAAATGGAACTCCTGCCCCGACCGATAGTCCGTATCCGTATTCTTGAGATTGAAGTCGTACATGAATTTTCCGGATGCCTCAAAACCGTTGTCCGCAAGGTAGGTCACGGCGCACGCCGGCTCGAAGGTCCAGTAGTTCCGGCCGATGTTGGCCAACCGGTTCTTGTCGTAAGCGCCCGTGGGGACATACGTGTCAACGGCCGCAACGACATGGACATTTTTGAAGTGCCAGCCGAGAACCATCGGACTGAACAGGATATCACCCAACCCGGACCGGTTGTCGCTGCCGCGCGTTGCATCGACATTAACATGCGCAAGGGGGAGGAAAATATGCATCCCCCAGGAAGCACCGAAGATCTGCTGCTTGGAAATGTGCACGAAACGGAAGACATTGGCAACTGCGTCGAGATCAAACTTGGGCATGGCATCGTTTCCGCTCTGATCTTTCAAGGAGGCCGCCCGATAGTAACTCAGGTAATTCATAAAATACGTACCGGGCGGCGGCAGGGCGGCCGACATGAAATCTTCGACGCCATTGGGATAAGCGCCACCTCCGCTCTCCGTAGCCCCGGCCTTGTCAACAACGCCCATCAGCATGACCGCCATCAGCACCGCCAGAAAGGCCTGTCGTAGACAACAGATAAAATGCGCAAACCGATCCATAATATCTCCTTGACGTATTGAAAATAATGAGGTCTGAAGAAACGGGCACTGCTATATAGGGCATTCGGGAAATTATAGCAAGGGGCAGCAGCCCGCCGCCGAATTAGAGAAAATCTGTTGACATAGAAAATCGATCACATTATATTGCGGTTCTCGTCGAACAGACAAGCCGATCCGCTCATTATGCTGGGGAATCGTTCAATGGTAGGACACCGGACTCTGACTCCGTCAATCAAGGTTCGAATCCTTGTTCCCCAGCCATTTTTATTTCTTCTCTCCTGAAGCCAATTTCCCCCAGGAATCCCGAAGCGGAACGATACGGTTGAAGACAAGCTTGTCGCCTGACGAATCCTTCGCGTCCACGCCAAAATATCCCAGCCTTTCAAACTGATATCTGCTCCCGAGGTCTGCATCTTTCAGACTCGGCTCGGCATAGCAGGTCGTCAGGATCTCCAGCGAATCCGGATTCAGGAATTGTAAAAATTCCTCCTCTTTCCCAGGGTCCTGAATGCTGAACAACCGGTCATACAAGCGTGCTTCCGCAGGCACGCAGTGCTCTGCCGACACCCAGTGAATAACGCCCTGCACCTTGCGGCCGTCCGCAGGCGCGGCGTCGCGAGTCTGCGGATCATAGGTGCAGTGCAACTCAATCACCTCGCCTGTTTCGTCCTTCACCATGCTTTCGTATTTGATCACATAGGCATTGCGCAGGCGCACCTCGCGTCCCGGACCGAGACGATGATATTTCTTCGGGGGGTCTTCCATGAAGTCGTCGCGCTCGATATAGAGCACCCTCGAAAATGGAACCTGTCGCGTGCCCATCTCGGGCTGTTGCGGATGGTTGGCAAATTCGAACGCCTCCACCTGTCCTTCCGGATAGTTGTCGATGACGACACGCAGGGGATTGAGAACGCACATCGCCCGCGGCGCCTTTTCGTTCAAATCCTCGCGAACGCAATGTTCAAGGAGGGCGACATCGATCAGGTTGTCGTTCTTCGCCACGCCGATGGCTGCACAGAAGTTGCGGATGGCCTCGGGCGTATAGCCCCGGCGTCGCATGCCCGTGACGGTCGGCATGCGCGGATCATCCCAACCGTTCACATAGCCCTTCTTCACCAATTCGATGAGCCGGCGCTTGCTGAGAACCGTATAACTCAGATTGAGACGGGCGAATTCGATCTGGTTCGGCCGCTTGCCCGCGGGAATCAATCGCTCCACAAACCAGTCGTACAGGGGTCGGTTGTTCTCGAACTCCAGGGTGCAGATGGAGTGGGTGATCCCTTCCAGGGCATCCGAAAGGCAGTGCGCGAAATCGTACATGGGATAGATCACCCAGTCCGAGCCCGTCCGGTAATGGGGTTCGCGCTTGATCCGGTAGATGACCGGATCGCGCATGACGATGAATGGAGAGGCCATGTCGATTTTGGCGCGCACCGTATGGGAGCCGTCTTCAAATTCGCCGGCGCGCATTCTGGCGAACAGATCCAGGTTCTCATCGACGGAACGGTTTCGATAAGGGCTGTCCTGCCCCGGTTCGGTAAAGTTCCCGCGCCGTTCCCGCACCTCGTCCGCATTGAGATCGCAGACATAGGCATCTCCCAGTTTGATCAGTTCAACGGCGAATTGATAGAGCCGCTCGAAATAATCAGAGGCATAAAAGAGGCGATCCCGCCAGTCAAAGCCGAGCCAGTGGACATCTCGGATGATCGATTCCACGTATTCCATGGACTCGCCCAGCGGGTCGGTATCGTCGAGTCTGAGGTTGCAGGTGCCCTGATACTGCGCAGCAAGGCCGAAATTCAGGCAAACCGATTTGGCGTGTCCGATATGAATATAGCCATTGGGCTCCGGCGGAAAACGGGTGGCGACGCGCCCTGCGTGTTTATTTGTCTTGAGATCGTCGTCAATGATATCGCGGATGAAATCGTTTCGCGGCACGCTCGTCGGTTGCGTCATTTCTGGAAACTCCTTTGCCTGATTATATAGGGAAGACCTCCAATTGGAGCCCCTCTATGTTTTCGAAATCCTTCTTGTTGATCGTCATGACGGAATGGCCGTGCGATATGGCTGTGGCCGCGATAATCAAATCGTTTGTTCCGACGGATACCCCTTTTTGTGCCGTGCTGCTCGATATCTCCGCGAATACCTTCGCTGCCGCCATGTCATAATCAAAAACAGTAAGCCGCTCGCACAGCTTTTCGACAAAAGCGACCCGTTTTGCCCTGCGTTCCTCCGTATCGGCCCGGTACGCGCCATGCAGGAGTTCCGCAACACTCACCACACTGATGCCGAACGGGCCTTCCCTTCTGCCGCTTAATAAACGCCCCAGATCGATGTCGTTGCGTTCGACCTTAATCAAGACCGCTGTGTCGTATATGATTCCCACCGGTCCCTCATTCTCATGCTTACTGGACACGAGCAGTCTATTGAAGCTCCTCGCAGCAAGCTGCGAGCAATGCGCTCACTGCCGGATTCATGCGGCATGGCACACTCTAAACATCAATGCCATTCGGAGCGAAATCTATAATAATTATGGAATTATATCAAGGAGAAGGTAACTCGCCCGGTATCGAAGGTTTTCTGTGCTCTCCATACATTTGAGATTGCAATCTTCGGCTTTGCCATGTATGACGCTGTTTCACTGTTCAGCTTTTCAGCTTGCTTTGGACAGGACCGGTTGAAATTCGTTTACGAAGCAACAAATAGCGGGAGCGAGGTATCATTATTTTGGTTCAAGAAAGATTTCAAAAGACAAACACAATATACTGGGGCTGGTATATCGTAAGCGCCGCTTTTGTAACAATGGGCATCAACTACGGATCGCGGTATTGCTACGGCATCTTTGTCAATCCCATGGCCGCAGATCTGCATTGGTCGCGCGCCACGATCGCATTCAGCTCGACACTGGAAATTTTATCGTACAGTGTTGGCGGCATTCTTTCCGGCCACCTTCTGGATCGAGTCGCCCCAAAGTGGATCGCCACAATCGGCTCTCTGCTGCTGAGTGCCGCTTTTTTCTCAATGGCATTTGTGCATACCCCACTGCAACTCTATTTGACGTATGGCGTTCTCGCCGGCGCGGGCGGATCTTTCCTTGGGGTAGTGGTCTGCAATTCTTACGTCGGCAAATGGTTCCATAAAAAAAGGGGGTTGGCCATCGGCATTGCCTCCATGGGCATCGGCGTTGCCCAGATGCTTTTGCCTTTTGTTCTGGGACCGGTGATGAAAACATACGGCTGGCGCGCCGGCTTTGTGATACTTGGTTGTCTGGTGCTTGTTCTGGGATTAACCACAGCTCAACTGCTGATGGTGCGCACCAAGCCGACGGATCATGGCCTGCTGCCCGATGGAGAAGAAGCGGTTGCCGTGCAGGATGGAACCGAGGCGCAGATTGTTCACGACACCGTAACCGTAACGAAAGTCAAGTTTCTGCATGACTCCCGTTTCTGGGTCATGGCGTTGTGTTTCGGTGTGGCTGTACTGGCTCAAATGCTGGTTTTTGTCCATCTGGTGGCTTTTGCCATCGACAGCGGTGTGGACAAGATACGTGCGGATGTCGCGATCAGCATCATTGGTCTGACCAGCATCGTCGGCCGCTACTTTTTCGGCACCGTCAGCGATCGGCTTCATGATGCCAAATACGCCGCCTGCATCGGTTTCGCCTCGATGGCCGGCGGTATGCTTGTCTTTTTCCTGACGCACAATTTATTCGGATTATACGGATCTGCGCTGCTGTTCGGGTTCGGTTACGGCGCCATCGCCACCATGATGCCTTACCTGATTGCCGACCGGTTCGGCAGCAGCATGTTGGGAACAATTTACGGGATGCTGACTTTTTTTGTCGTGGCAGGCGCCAGCTTGGGACCGATCATCGGCGGTTACATTTATGATAAAACAGCGTCATACGATCTCGCCTGGCAGGGAGGCTTTGCGCTGCTGGTCGTAGCGACCTTTGGTTTGATGACCTTGAAAAAAGATGGAAAAAAAGTGCGATAAGGTTGGTTTCAGACTCACCGGAGCAAGCTGCGAGGAATGCGCTCGCTTCCAGATTCAAAACAAAACGGGTCCAGTCTCCAGTCCACACATTCGACATTACGTCAAACATGTGGACTGGACCTTACTCTGTCCGGCGATTAGCCAGGGTAGCTAACCTTTAGACGATTTCCATCGCGTTGAAGAAATAGGTCGTTTCGAATGCAGCCGTCTCGTCGGCGTCAGAGCCGTGCGTGGCATTTCGCTCGATGTTGGTACCGAACATCTTTCTGATAGTTCCCGCGTCCGCCTTGCTCGGATCAGTCGCCCCCATGACTTTACGCCAGTGCAGCACCGCGTCGTCGCGCTCAAGAATCATCGCGACAACCGGACCCTCCGTCATGAAGGCAACCAGGGGGCCAAAAAAAGGCCTCTCTCTATGAACGGCATAGAATCCCTCCGCCTGACTTTTCGTCAGGTGAATCAGCTTCATCGCGGCAATTCTGAATCCATTCTTCTCGATTTCGGCAATAATCGAGCCCGCCTTTCCGGCAGCTACCGCATCAGGCTTGATGATGGCAAATGTTTTCTGAAGACTCATTTTTTCGTTTCTCCTCATGAGACCATAAACTAAGTTGCTGCTTCATTAATGCAAATGTCCGATTCTGTCAACCAAGAGATAGAACCGATTTCCAGGAAAACCAAAGGGGCCGGTCTACGCCAGAGTGAAAACAAGGGGTAGCGGACCGCTTGATGATGTTGATAGGGCTCATTTCTTATTGAGGCTTTCGGCCCACTATAAATTGTGTGGTAAAGACAAGGACCTCTTCCCCCCTTTGATTCTTGGCTACGTTGTTTTGAACCATGATCCCGCGCTTTTCGTCCTTGGGCAGGAGCGCCAGGACCTCTATCTCCGTGTGGATGGTATCACCAATCTTGACAGGTAAAAGCAAACGAAACTTGTCGATGCCCAATAAGGCGATAACAGACTTGGGAACGACTGCATAGTATCCAAGTCTAAAGCTAAGGGTGGCGCTGATAATCAGGTTTAAAAGACCATGGGCGACCCGCTCGCCGAAAGGGCCCTGTTTCGCATACTCGGCGTCCGTATGCAGCGGATGCCAGTCGCCAGTCAATCCGGCATACAGGGCGATATCGGTCTCCGTGATCGTTCGGCCGGGTGTGATGAACTTTTCCCCCACCGTATACTCTTCGAAATAATCCCTGTCGTTCATCACTTGCATTTTCTTTTCTTCATAATAGCCAAAATATGCCCTGTATTATCAGCGGTATCGACTGTTGCTCGCGTCATTTGCCCTACCATCACGAGCAACAAACCACTTACGGCGCCTGAAAAAGAAGGAAGAAGCCCCATCAAAGCGAAGTTGTCGTGGGAGTCGATGCTCTTGGCTAGGGAGACCAATAAGATCAAGAGGCTGATCGCCACTACGATCCATCCGACAGAAGATACAAACTGCGCAATTAGGCGAGCCGTGCCATATGTTGTCGTATAGTCCGACTTGGAATAGTCGCTCTGCGCAACATCCTCTTTAAGCGCCGTAAAATCCTTGGTGTCTGCTACTCGAGTTCCATCATGACCAACACCACAACTCCAGCATGAATCAAAGGTATCTTCGTTCTCTTCCCCACACTTTTTACATTTCCACATGTTCCCTCCTCCTAATGAAGTTTAATATGGATTTCGTATAGGATATAAACACCGAATGACAGGCTGTAGAACATTCATCATCGGCCTATCTCCTCAGCAGCTGATTGTTTCCTGTGAAGCTTGACAGTCCTCACACCTTGTCCGCTTTCATTGCCTGGGCTTCAGTTCCACTCTGCAGCTAAAGCGAAATTACAAGTTTTTGGACTTTTCCTTTCTTGACTCGAAAATCCGCACAATAACGTATGCCACTAGCGCAAAGACAAAGAATACGAGCAGCATCCAGGCAATTCCCTGCAAGGCCTCAATGACGGTTCTGTACACTTCCAAAATCCATCTGTCCGTGGTGAGATCAAGTACCCTGGCTTCCTTATCGTAACGCAGAGGGGTAATGTATTTTTCTAATTCATAAATTCGAACACCTGCAGACACGCCGACAACATAAATGGCGAACTGCATGTACCTTAGCCAGGCATAACTGATCTCTTCCGATATGATTCGCTTTAAAATGTTATCCAATGGCGAATGAAATGTTCTGGCGACTATGGCTGAAACCACTAAGGCCACGACGAAGGTTACTGCCAGCAGGACTAGAAACATTGTATCTTCCTTTTTTAACAGGCTGTTGAAAAACTATTTTTAGCGTCATTGCGCATGTCCCAAGGTAGTCGTCGGGGAGCGAAGCGAAGCAATCCCTGTCTTCGAGTAATCAATAGGCTAGAGATTGCCACGTCGCTGACGCTCCTCGCAATGACACAACATTGAAGAATTTTTTAACAGCCTGTTAACGGGCTATAAAAATGTTTATACAGAACACAGGGGACAAGCCGGAGATTCGCCCGACTTCTATTTTAGAACCATTTACACGTTAACGAAGTCTATGACGTCCCCAGGTCTCATATCTAATGCTGAGACCAGCCGCCGTCGACACTCAGTGCAATTCCAGTGACGTACGAAGATTCGTCAGAGCAAAGCCAAAGTGCGGCAGCGGCGATTTCTTCCGGCTTTCCCACGCGTTTCATGCTGCTCTGGGACGCAATCATATTTACATTGCCGGCATCATCGCCAAGCGCTCTTCGCAGCATAGGCGTGTCGGTTACACCGGGACAGATGGTGTTGACCCCGATGCCCTTTTCCGCAAACTCCACAGAGGCGGACCGCGACAAGCCCAAAACGCCATGTTTACTGGCGACGTAAGGGCCAAGCATGGGGAGACCGACAAGCGCGGCGATCGAGGCAATGTTGACAATCGCACCGCCGCCCTGGGAAAGCATCGGAGGAATCTCATTTTTCATGCATAGCCAAACGCCCTTGAGGTTGGTGTCGATCATTGCGTCCCAGTCGGCATCGGTCCAGTCGAGAAACGGCTTCTGCATGTCCATGCCGGCACTGTTGACGGCACAATCGAGACGGCCGTAAGTATCGATAGTCTTTTGAACGAGCATCTTGACGTCATCTGCTTTAGAAACATCTGTTTTTACGTAAATACAATCGCCGCCCGCCGATTTAATCTTATTAATGGTCTCCCGGCATTTGTCCACATTTCTTGCCGCAACAATCGGATTTATAATATTCAGCACGGAAGTGAACTTCCCAAAGAGAAAAAGCAGGCACCGGCATTGAAAGAACTTATGAAAGAATACCTTAAATGGGATGATCCCAACAAAGCTATTGGGCATCGCGCCTTAGCTATGACTTAGAGATACGCTCACCTGACTGGAGATCGAAAACGTCGGGCTGCTGAAAAGTTAGAAGCTTCATTTAAATCCAACATAGCTGATATTGGAAAAGTTTAAATTTAGTGCAACTGGAATCCAGCATTACCTAAAATAATAACTACGACATATTAATTATGTTGTTTGATCCCCGCCGCCTCCACCAGTCTCCCCAGTGGTGGCATGACGAAAGCCCAATATTTCTGGGACAGGTCAGATGTAACAAAGTGAGAGAATATCAAATTGTAGGATCCTAACTCTGTGGGACGCCAAAATATACAGTGGTCATAGACCTCCCGCTGAGACAGAAGTCTATGACCACTGTATTGAGAATTCGATTTTCGGGAAAATCCTATCGCATGCGGGGGATGCTTGGCTTGAAACCCGAGATGCTTTCCGGCACTTTTGCCCTGCCACCCATCACAGGAACATGCGCTCCAGCTTTTTCTTCCGTTTCCATTTTAATAGCGCCCTCAACCTTACAGCCGATTACGCATTGACCGCATCCAACGCACTTATCTGGATCTACATAGGCCTTTACCTTTCCCGTAGAAGGATCCTTCTTATCCTCGATTACCTTGAAGGCACAACGAGAGAAGCAGTCATGGGTGCAGCCTTCACACACATCGCTATTGACTACCGCACGATAGGGTGAAGGATGTACCCCCTCCCACGGCTCATTGCTGTATAGACGCAACGGCACGAGCCAATTGCAGCAGTCACGGCAACAATTGCATGCCACGAACCACGAGTCCCCCATATGCACCATCATCTGGTCTTGTTCGCCGCGGATCATAAGTTCTAGCCATTCCTCACCGGAATACTTATAAAGCTGCCCTCGCTTGTCCTTGATTTCTGCAGCGACATCTCTACCGGGCATGCCGTCAAACAAGGCGCCACAAGTCCAAAGCGGAAATTCGCAACCTCTGGCCCTGATCCGGCATGAGCAAACTCTGGAGTATATTCCATTCTGACCTTTCTTGGCTATCTCGCGAAGATCCCAGTCGGGAAGAATTTCTGTCCCGAACATCACGCTTTTTTCCAAAGCAGTGACGGCGGGCATAATTCCAAACGTGCGAGCCAAACCGCCCGGACCGCCGAGTTGTTCCATGTTACGATGCACCAGTTCATTGGGACGTTGCCATCTATACCACTCTTCGTAGAAGAACTTGTGCCAAAGCTCACAAAGCTCTTCACTCTTCGCATCCAGCCGCCCCCATAATTCCTTCGCTGTGGCCTTTCCGGACTTGGGAGCATATTTGCCTCCCATGGCCCACAGCATCTGGTCGCTGGCGCTCTCTACGCTCCAGAACGGCGTAGGTTGTGTATACGTCACAGTTCCGTCCGGACTCGGGATCTCCATCATTAGCCCAACATCATACATCCTATCCAGTTGGTCCTTCACTATTTTTTGATCACGGTTCACCGCCGCAGCCAGCGACTCAATCGTTCCCGGCATCGCCAGCAAAAGCTCAGCTTCCTCCAGACACATCGCAAGCTCCATGATTCTCCGCAACGTCACGGAACTTGGATAATCAAGCTTGCGCGTTAACGCATCATAAGCATCCCGTACAGGTAGGGGTGTTAACCAGTTAGTCATTGCTGCCTCCCATAATTTTCATTTTAAAGGTTTGTTACAAATTATTAATTGCCAGAGAAACTCCCTTAGAAAGAGAACTTCATTCTTTTTTCGGTATCTCTCTGAAAAAAATCATCCGACGTCGAACCCATTAAAATCAGGTCGCAGTGATCACTAAGAATCAATCTGATCCCTTGCCTGCATCGCCTGTTCCCAAGCGCTCACCATACCTCACTTCTGATGGGAAAGCTTTCTGGCCTTTGCCATCAGTTGCATCTGCTCCGGGAGGTCTTCAGGGATATACGGCTGGTTCGGCTTGGGAATCATACGAATGGCTTCTGAAGGACAGGCGCGGACGCACAGACCGCAGCCGATGCATCTGTCCAAATCAATAACTGCAATGCCATCCTTCATGCTTGTAGCGTGCATATGGCAGCTGTTCAAACAGGATTTGCAACCAGTGCATAAGCTTGCAGCAACCAGCGACTGGTAATTGGATATGATATGGTCGGCCGGTTTGTCCGAGAGATTCAAGGCTCGCAGGATGATGCAGTACTCGCCGCTGCAAACGCACAGAGCAGCCGGATTCCGGGACGCCGCAGGTTGCGGCACCATGCCTGCTCGCTCGGCCTTCTCCAGAATGTCGACCGCCTCCTCCGAGTCAACCTGCCGTCCCAACTGATTGTCGATGTAATATCTTGCCATGGAACCGAACATAAAGCAGGTTTCCCGGGGTTTGTCGGACGTGCCGAGCGTAATGCCTCGGACCTCATGTTCCTTGCGGCAGATGCATTCGGAAACCGAGATCAACGGCTGAGAACGCAATATCTGGACGACATCGTTGTGCGCAGCGACGACATATTCCGGTTCCACAGACTCCTGGACAGGGACGGTCCGCATGAAGGTCTGCGTGGCAACGAAAAGCGCGTCGGCCAGCGCCTCCTCATAATAGTCTTCGAACATCTGGGCAAATTCCGCACCCAGCCTGGTTATCTGAAATTCAAATATACCGTGGATAAACTGGATGACGCCGTATCGGGTTATCCCTTTCTCTTTTAGACTGAACAGCAGTCCTCGGTCGCGCATGTCTTTCAGCTGCGCAGCTGTTTGTGCCACATCACGGCCGAGGCGGGCCGCAATATCCTCCGCCGTTTCCAGCTTATGTGACATGACTAAAATGAGTTCCGCATCCGCTTCGAAAAATAAGGCCCTCAAAATTCTCAACTCAATGCCGGATTCAGTTGGAGGAAACCCGACAGAGAGCGTATCGAGATATTGTTGTAATTTTCTGTACAAATCGTCTGACATTTTTAACCTCTTATCTGATATTGATATATCCGAACAAATGATCCTTTTGGTACGAAGTAATTCCCACCCCGAAAATTTACAAGATGCGCCTGTGGGCAATGTTTCTACGGACCCTCCATGAATTTCATGCTTCCCATCAGTAGCAAACCGCCATCTATAACAATTTCCGTTCCCGTCGTATAACTGGAAGCTTCAGACGCCAGATAAATGGCAGCGCCAACAATCTCATCTGGTTCGCCAAGGCGCTTCATAGGCAAGCTGCCTTCCAGTGCGGCTCTCGCTTTTTTACCTTCTTCCGACGGCAGCTTCGACCAGATTGGATCAACCATCTTAGTTACAATGGGCCCCGGCACAATGGTATTCACCTGAACGTTATATGGCGCAAGCTCCGCAGCAAAGAGCTTCGTGATCATACACACGCCTGCTTTGGAGACGCTATAGGCACTGACTGGAGGATCTGCCTTTATGCCGCTTACAGAAGCTATGTTGATGATTTTGCCGGAACCCTGATTTTTCATAATCCCGGCAATGGCCTGACTGAAAAAATATAAGCCCTTCAGATTCAGATTCATGACGACATCCCAAAGGCGTTCATCCGATTCTAACGAGGTACCTTGAGGGTTTGTCGCGGCATTGTTAACCAGGATATCGATGCGACCGAACTTTTCCATGGCAGCATCGATGCCCCACTGGAGTTGATCCATTCTCCCCAAGTGTGCCGCCACCGGCAAGGCCTCTCCCCCGGACTGGCGAATTCTGGCCGCCGTTGCCTCCAGATCCTGAAGCTTGCGGCTTGTCACAACAACCTTGGCGCCCGCTGCCGCATAGCCATAGGCAATGGCCTGGCCGATTCCCCGGCTTCCCCCGGTCACAATTGCTACCTTATTTTTCAGTGAAAACTTCGACAAATCGAACATGCGCTGCCTCTCTGAATCTTGTTTTTTCTTCACTGGTGAAATCAGAACTTTCTTGGTAACGATACAATTATAAGAAGTTCGATTTTTCAATAACCCTTTTGGAATTTTCTGCTTTCAAAAGACCGACATGGGGCTGGCCATCTTGTTTCCAGGCAAAGCCCTAATTGCAGACTGTCTCTTATAATTCTTTTAACGCTATCAATTTGACCTATCCCGATAATAATCGGACAAATTACTGAGGCTTCCATAATAGCAAGAACACAATCTCAGCCGGTTCCGCACGGCGGCCGCGTTTCGTTGATGCATGCGTCCATATATTATTATGGACTCCTCTCTAATTTTTTGGTTTGATTCGTTCGCTATCTCTTTACTGTTTTGTGTTCAAACGACTTAATTACCAACGGGTCGAGCGTTGTCCTGGAAATTACCTTCCTAAAATTTATCGCCGCTTCGCGGCTCAATCTTGCCGATTCCGCATCTGAACGCCGAACCATCCTGATCGAACCCATCTCGCACCCTGTTGCACAAGCCCCGCATCCAATACAGTGGAGTTGGTCTATGGTGACAGTTACAATTGTCTCGAACTGGATCGCGCCAACGGGGCATCGCTTTATGCAAGTCCCGCATGATCTACATGTCTTTGGAACAACTACGGCAAAAAAGTGATTCTGGACAAAACTATGCTGTTTCCCCATGTTCTGTGCACATAGATTAATGCAAGCATGGCTGCAACAGTTGCAAAAGGCAATGCCGGGCGTACCCGAGTGTACCTGACCTTTCAGTTCGCAGGCCTTTAAGATATCCAGGGTTTCTTCCGTCGTTATATGACGCGCGTGCCCCTGTTCGACAGCCCAGCGTGCTATTTCACCGAAAAACATGCAACACTCCAAAATACAGTCACAGGGAGCGCCGTCGACAACATGTCTTTCTATGTTGCGGCACGCACACGGGAAGACTGCGATGTAATCAAATTTTTTTATCTGTTCGAAAATATTCTCTTCGGGCATGGCGTTCGTTGGAAGGGCGCTGACCGCGCACCACGCCATAAAATGTTGACCTAATTCTGCAATGGCCTCATTGATGTAAATTGATTTAAATTTCCCCCAGAGCTCGAGTAATTGCTTTTGATGGGGGATTTCCGCATTCCCCCAGCCGGCCGCTTCGATGAGACCCGGTAATTCAACGCCCAATGGCCGGTAGAGGGGGTTGTCGGAATCCGGCTCTTTGTACATCGTGCATTTTTCCACCATGCTCTCGAGGATTTCTTTCAGTTTTTCATTTTCTATTTCTGTTTTAACTACCAGATCATCAAATGTCCCTCCATTCGGCCCAATCTGAACCGCTAGCTCAGCTTCTTCCGGAGTATATGAAAAATAGACGAGTTCTCTGAATTCGGGTGTATCAATCCCGGGGAGAGCTCGAAATGTCGTAACTAGCCAGTCTATCAGTTTATCGTATATCTTGTTTTCCATTCCCATTTTCGTATTCTCTCATATTGTAATACCAACCCAGTAAGCGACTCTTCAGTAAATTGAATGGCCTGCTTGCGACCAAAGCCCAAAGCTTACACTCCCCATTTGCTTGCGCAGAAGATAGCAGGCATAAACAGCTACCAGTTCACTGGGGCACTTTCACAACGATTCCTCAGATCGCCATCAAGGACTCAGCGAAGATCAGAATCAGCAAACGGGGAATAACCTTAACTAACGCCGCCCGCTAACTCCAGAACGTGATGAGGCAGGGGGATAATGAATAGACAGACACAATAAAGCATCCCCCCTTATTGATTGATAATTATGAGAAGACAGGCGCTTCGTTAGCTTCCCCTGTTTAGAATATAGGCTATTCACGTAATGATGAGTTAACGGTGTATGTTGTTTCATCCAGGAAAACCCTGAAGCGCCTGCCTCCTTCATGATTTATGTCTATTTATTGCTAGCGGATTCCCATATTCAACATGTTATCGCCTGCCCACCAGATGTCAGGCCGGGGTTGTTCATCCCGTGTAGAGATTAATCGATATACTATGACACATGCGCCATTATTTATATTATAGATAGCAAAGGTCATTGTATTGGGATGGTCCTCATCATAACTCTGGGTCGGGAAATAGTTATTGATCTTGAACAATTTACCGGCCGCATCATACATGTCGCAGCATATAATGGACCAAGTATCCTCATCGACATAGAACCGCCGTTTTTTATAAATGCTCCTTGCTCCCGGTTTCAGTTCGAGTTCAACAATCCACACCCGGTGCAGTTCCCAGCGCACAATACTGGGGTTTATATGGCTGCCTGTGAAATAAGTTT
>CAXXQE010000001.1:0-831285 GCA_963665615.2 Syntrophales bacterium | reverse complement strand
ACGCGAACGTACAGCGACCCACCGTCAAGCATGTTGAAGCCCCGCGTCGCATCGTGTTAGCTGAGGACAATCTCATTAACCAAAGACTTCTCAAGACCATGCTCACCAAAGTCGGTTACGAAGTGGAAATCGCGCAAAATGGTCTTGAAGTAGTTGAAAAATTTAATATTGCATCGAATACCTATGATCTGATATTCATGGACCTGCAGATGCCGGAGATGGATGGAATCGAAGCGACGAGACATATCAGGCTAAAGGGATTTGATAAAATTCCGATTATTGCTTTAACGGCCAGTGCATTGCCAGAAGATCACGACATCTGCTTTGACGCCGGGATGAACGACATCCTGATAAAACCCGTCAACCAGGAGCAAGTTCTGAAAATGATCAAAAAGTGGTCTTAAGGACGAACATGGATATCAAGGAAACAGCAGAAAAAATGGGATTGAGTGAACAGGAGCTAGAGGAAATCGTTCAGCTCTTCATTCAGGTTTCCCAGGAAGATCTCGCGAAATTATGCTCGGCCATTGCCGCGAGAGATGCCAAACAAGTATTCGAAGTCAGTCATTCGATCAAGGGAGCGGCCGTAAACCTCGGCTTTGAGGAGATCGCAGAGATTGCCAAAAGCATTGAATTGAATGCACGACAAGACTCTCTCGCAGGAGTTGAAGATGGATACGCCAACCTTAAGGCAAAAATCGATGTCCTTTCGGCATATGTATAGTGGTCGAAAGATAAACTGCTGATAACGTAAATGACACCGCAAATGAAGAAGATACTGGTTGTCGACAATAATCCCATTTTGCTGAAACTGCTCAATGTCTTTCTGCAGAAACAGGGATACGAAGTTGTCACTGCAGAAGACGGACTGGCCGTCCTTCAAATCTTGAGGACGTTCAAACCGGATGTTATCTTCGTCGATCTCGTCATGCCGAATATTGATGGAGAAAAACTCTGCAGAATCATTCGCGGCATGCCACATCTTTGCGACGTAGTCCTCATTATCCTGAGCGGCCTGGCGGCAGAGCTGGAGGTAGATTTTACGGAGTGGGGCGCTAATGCCTGTATCGCCAAGGGCCCTTTCCCCAGTATGTCCCAAAAAATCCTCCAGTTACTCAAGCGATTCGAGACCGATCACCGCTTGTATGAAAATAACGTCATCGGCACCGAGGATGTTTTCCCCCGCGAAATTACCCGTGAGTTGCTTTCCGTCAAAAAACATCTGGAGATTATTCTCTCTAGCATCGCCGAAGGCATTCTCGAAATAACCTCACGTACCAAGATCGTTTACGCCAACCCGGAAGCCATTGCAATTACCGACTTACTGGAGGTGGACCTTCTTGGATCAGATTTTCTCGACCTTTTCAATGACCAGGATGTCCCAAAAGTTTTGCAACTGATTCGCAGGCAGGGAAAAGCCGACGGACTAAAGAACGAGTTCAACCTGATCAACGGCAAGGATGTATCCATCAAGATCACACCCATCAGAGATGAAGAAAGCAAACTGATTGTTATCATCAGCGATATCAGTTCCCGAAAGCGTCTGGAAGCGGACCTGCGGCAGGCCCACAAGCTGGAAGCCATCGGCACGCTCGCTGGCGGCATTGCGCATGATTTCAACAACCTTCTAATGGGCATCCAAGGCAGAACATCTCTCATGCTGATGAACATCGATCCCCAACACCCCCACGCGGAACATCTCAAGGCCGTTGAAGAGATCGTTCGAAGCGCCTCGGACCTCACCAGACAACTCCTCGGATTTGCTCGCGGCGGTCGCTATGAGGTCAAACCCGTCGATCTCAATGAGTTCATTCAAAAAAGCTCTGAGCTCTTCGGACGAACCCGCAAGGAAGTCACCATTCAGTGTCAGTATCAGCCTGGCATTTGGACGGTCGACATCGATAGGGGACAGATTGAGCAGGCCCTCTTGAATCTGTGCATCAACGCCTGGCAAGCGATGCCTGGGGGTGGTTGCCTCTATATCTCGACAGAAAATGTCGTTCTCGGAGAGGACTTTAGCAAGTCTTACGATATAAGACCCGGCAAGTACGTCAAAATTTCCGTACAGGATACAGGTATGGGGATGGATGATAAAACAAAACAGAGGATTTTCGAACCCTTCTTTACAACCAAGGAAATGGGACGCGGTACCGGTCTTGGGCTGGCCTCGGCCTATGGCATTGTCAAGGGTCATGGCGGAATCATTACAGTCGACAGTCAACCAGGTGATGGCTCAACCTTTCACATCTATCTGCCGGCGTCGAATAAGCCCATCCTCGCAGATAAGAAGGGAACCGATGAACTCTTCCTGGGCACCGAAACCATTCTCTTAGTGGACGACGAAGAAGTCATCACCGATGTGAGCAGGGAAATCCTGGAAACCCTCGGATACAATGTTCTGGTCGCCGGAAGTGGTCAGGAGGCCATCGATATCTACAGAGCCAACACACATAAAATCGATCTGGTGATTATGGACATGATCATGCCCCAAATGAGCGGCGGCGAGACGTTCGATGTCCTGAAAACCATTAATCCAGATGTCAAAGTCATTCTTTCCAGCGGTTACAGCCTGAAGGGGCAGGCGGCACAGATCATGGAGCGCGGCTGCAGGGCATTTCTGCAAAAGCCCTTCAACATTAAGGACCTTTCCAAAAAAGTCCGGACTGTTCTGGATCTGCCAAACGATTACACACCTTCATCAGATCCTCCTTCCCAATCCCAAGTTCAACAACCGGTCAATCCATATACGGATACGCCTTAGCTGAATAAACCCGTTTATGGAGGCTGTTCAAAGCGGAACGTGCTTTGAGCATGTGTGAGCATACGCCTGTTCTGAAAAATCTTCGAGGAAAGCCGAAGCGCAACGCAGTGTATGAGCCTTCTTGAAAAGCCTATTAAATGCTTTTCTCATAGCGTCCTCGTCTGAAATATGCTATCTCCAAAACACTCTCCAGCTTAGGACTCGAACCATGCAACGTCGCGTTATCGTGCTTCTGATCCTTTCATCAATGATGGCTTCCTGTGTTTCCTTGAACAGCTACCGAGACCTGGAAAAGAGGAATACCGAACTTGAAAATCGCTACGAGGAACTCAATCGGAAGGGATCAACCTGCAATGCTGAAAGCGCGGAGTTGAGAGAAAAAAACGAGCGTTTGACAGCGGAACTGACTCAGATCCGCAAGAGCGCAAAGATGCTCTATGAAAAGGCGATGGCCTCGTATGAAGCCAACAAGTATTACGCGGCCAGGGAACAGTTCGAAAAATTGACCGATCGATATCCGGCGGATCTATTTGCAACCGCAGCGTGGGACAAGCTGGCAGAGATGAACGCCATGGCAACGGCCAATTATCAGAAGCTCACGAAATCTCTCGACGGATTGAAAGAACCAAAGGCCCGGATTGATCTACTGGACAAAGAAACCTCAGAAAAATACTTCAGTGAGACCGATCTCGAAAAACTCATGCGCAAACGGGAGAGCTACCTCGTCGATCTCAGAATGCAGGATGAGGCTACCAAGCACATCCTGATTGAGGACGATTCCACGCAATCAACCCGCTATTACCGTACGACCCGTTCGGTCATACAGCAAATCGATCGCAACAAGAGCTTCTACGTCGAACTTTACATCGCGCAGCATTATTCCGGCAAGAAAGTGCTCCGACTGAAAACACAGTACGTTGGTAACAAGTGGATCAGCTTCGATACGGTCAGCCTAAAGGGAGAGGGTGTGCAACTCGAATTTGTCTGTAAATACCCAGATAAAATGAGCAAGATGACCTCTGATCATATCCTTGAATGGTCCGACAATGAGGTCGACGACGACGAAAAAATGCTCCGCTTAGCCAGAGCAGAAGTGATCACCGTCCGGATCGGCGGCGGCTATAAATACACCTTCGTCCTCGACGATGAACAGGTGACGAGTTTTAAAGAGATCGCCAGAAAATATCAAGCGCTCAAGTGAGGAGTAAATAGTAAACAGTAAATAGTGAACAGGCTTATTTGAACCGGACTGCCATGCCTTCGACTCATTTGGTCCCTTTACTGTTGACTATTTACTGTTGACTTCTTCGCCGCCGCCACATCTCTCAGCAGCTCCTCGGAAAATCGAGACATCGCGGCACTCATTCCCCTGGCAAGATCATTCGGATCTCTCGATTCGATCGGCTCAATAATATTATAAGTTTTTTGAAAGAGAATCCCTTCTGCTTGCCCCTTTCTATGACTGTCCAACATTGTCACGACGATTGTCAGAGCGGCCTGCGGTTTACCCTCATGGCCACCAGTCAGCCGGAAAGCCTCCAAGCGCGTGTTGAGGACATAGGGGGTCGCGCCCGCCTCATCAGAGGATAAGACCGCCTTGAAAAGGCCAGATGTGCGCAAATCCCGCAGAAGCAACCCCTGAACCATTTCAGCCGGGGACTGAAGCCAACGGCTGTAATGATAAATGTCACGTCGATACATATCATCCTGATACACCATATCCCGTCCGATCGCTTCCGTCGAAGTGGCAATCGGCTCCAACCGAAGCACTGCTGAAACGCCGGATGGAAGGAGAACCTGGGGGGCCGGATATGCCAGCGTATAGTAAACCGTTTTGGGAGCCGGTCCCGTCTGGCAACCGATGCAAAAGACCATCAGCAGCAATCCGCAACTACAAGCGACAACGCGTCTTCCTTTCATGGCCAGAGTCTCCCCTTCCCTCTCACTCTTTGTCCGCCGGCAGCGGCTTGCCGAAAATCAGATCTGAGGGCTTGTTCTCAATGCGTTCCAGAACGCGATCCAGCCGCTGCGAATTCTCTCGAAGAGAACGCAGAAGCGTCTCCGCCTGCGCAGCCAGCCGCTGGGTTCTGTAGTCAATGTTGTCTGTAAGCTGCTGGACGCTCTCGCTGCGCTCCTGAAGTTTCATGCCACGGATATCGGACTCCAGCGTTCCCATGAGATGCCGCGCAGATGCGAGTCCCTCCTTGGCCTCATTCAAAACCCGATCGACCTTTCCCTCGGCAACGATACGATCCATCTTTTTCATCATCTGATCCATAGACGTGCTGGCTTCTTCCAGATTCTGTATGGCTTTTTGAAGGCTGCGACTGGTGAAGAAGCGATCCACCGACTTGGCCGCCCCTTTGAGTTGATCGGAGATTCCAGCAAAATCGATCAGCTGAACCCTTTCATAGATGTCGGTCAATCCCGCGCGAATCTGTTTAATATCGGAAGGACGCGAGCAAATCACCGGATAGGACGGCTCAAAGGACAGACTGCGCCCCAGAACAGGCTCTTTCCCCTCCAGGCGGTCCAGTTCAACAAAAACAATGCCCGTGATTCCGGCCGTCTTCAGTTGCGCGACGACATCCCGCCCTGCGAGACCGCGAAGCTGAATTTTGGTAATGACCTCAACCAGGCGATTGTCCGGCGCCACCCGAATCTTCATCACGCGACCAACCTCGACGCCGCGGTACTTCACATTTGAATCGACCTGGAGCCCCTGTACTGATTCGTCAAAGTATATCGCGAAGACATCACCCTTCTCAAAGTACTTCGTCGCCCCCACCCAGATGATAATCATCACACCGATGAGGATCCCGATCGTGACGAAGAGTCCCAGTGTGAACTTGGATGTTTTTCTGGCCATAGCCCTTTCCTCTTGTTCAAGCGCAAACAGCTTTTTTTCGATTAAAAAACTCGTAAACCCGCAGATCCTTTTCGAAGACGCGCAGTTCCTGCGGAGTCCCTATGGCGATAATGCCCTTCTCGGCCCCATCCAGCATGATGACACGATCCGCGACGACATCGATCAGGTCCAGGTCATGCGTCACGATCACCATGGTTCCCCTCAGATGCGCATTCATATTTTTGATAAGCTCATACAACTCCGCGGACGTCACCGGATCAAGGCCTGCAGAGGGCTCGTCAAAGAAGAGGATGGCAGGATCAAGGGCCATGGCGCGGGCAAAACCGGCCCGTTTCTTCATCCCTCCCGACAACTCCGACGGATAATGGTTTTCATAACCGCCCAACTGCACCATGGCAAGCTTCGCCTTGACGATTTCCTCGATAAAAGGCGGTGCCAGATCGGTATGCTCCCGAAGCGGCAAAGCCACGTTCTCTCCGAGAGTCATCGAGCCGATCAACGCCCCGGATTGAAAGAGAACACCAAACCCAAGGCGTTTCCGGTTCAGCGCCTCGTCGTCGAGTGTCATCAGGTCCACCCCGTTAATCAGGACGCGTCCCTGTTCGGCGCGATAAAGCCCGATCATGTACTTCAGGAGGGTTGACTTGCCGCATCCGCTGCCGCCGACGATAGCGAGAATTTCTCCAGACGCCACTGCGAAGGACACATCCTGCAGAATGACATCATCGCCGTATGCCGCCAGAAGATGATCCACAACAATCAACGGTTCTCGGTTGTTCTGTTCCATATCCTTTGCCGATTACAGATAGTGCGTGACGATCGCGAACAATGAATCAGCTACAATAATCAAAAAAATCGCTGCAACGACTGCAGAGGTCGTTGCCTCTCCGACTGCTTCGGCCCCCCGTAAGACTTTAAATCCACGCTGACAGCCGATCCCGGCGATCAGCGCAGCAAATACCGCGGATTTAATGAGGCTGATTAATACATCCCATATATCGATACTGTTGAACGTATTCTGCAGATAGGTGTAAAGCGTCAGGTCCAGACCGACTAACCCTACCAGCAATCCCCCCAGGATACCGAACATCATCGAGTAAAGCGTGAGCAGCGGAACAACCGCAATCGACGCGATTACCTTGGGAAGCGCTAGAAAGGACATCGGGTTGAACCCCATGGTCACGAGCGCATCCACTTCCTCATTCACCATCATGGTGCCGATCTCGGCGGCAAAGGCCGAACCGGAGCGACCGGCAACAATGATGGCCGTCATCATCGGACCGAGCTCCTTGACAATGGAAATGCCGACCAGGGAGGCGACATAGATATTGGCGCCGAATTGCTTGAGCTGAAGAGATGACATGAAGGCCATAATCAAACCGATAAGCAGGCTGATCAGCCCCACGATCGGCAGGGCTTCGACACCCGCCTTGCGCATATAGAAGAACGTTTCCGACCAACGGATCGCGCCGGGACGTGACAGGGCAGAACCTAAGGCGATAAGGAACTCGCCAAGAAAGGTCATGACCGAGACGAAATCCCTGCACACCTTGTCGATCGCGTCACCGAAGCTTTCGAGCACGGATGGCGCCGCCTTCTCACGATAGATGGGCGCCCGGACAAGTGCATCGCGATCAATCAGGTTGATCATGCCGCCAACAACGTCGTTTATCCCGATAAATGCAAACGGTATGGCATGATCGCGAGCCTGGCGCTCCAACCGGATCAGCGCAAGCGCGCCGGCGCTGTCGGCATGATTCAATCCCGACAGATCGATAGTCAATTGCTCCGGCACAGCACCGCTGAAAATCGACGCCGTCTCGACTTCAAAGGCGTGGACCGCCTTGACGTCGAGACGTCCGGCCACTGCCAGAACCAGCGAACCGACCGCCTTCTCAGACCGTGTCAGACTGTATGATTGAGAGATTGCCACGTCGCTTGCGCTCCTTACAAGGACATTACTCTACCACCCTCAAATTCTTTTTAGGCTTAGAAAGGTTCAGAGGCAAGGCGTTCGCTTGTCCCGAGGTCGTTATCGGGAAGGACCAGGGAGCGGAGCGTGTAGAGTTAACCACGGCCCATAGCGCAATCCCCACCTGCGCGAGGACAGGTGCCGCATATGAACCAACCGCCTAATGTGCTTCATCCCAATTCCTGCCTGAATGAATCCCAACCTTCAACGGCACCTTAAAAGCAATAACCCCTTCCATTTCGCCCTTGATCAATTGAAGCGCAGCATCCTTTTCAGCATGAGGCACCTCAAAAACGAGTTCGTCGTGAACCTGCATAATCATTTCGGTCTTCATGTGCTTCTTCTTGAGTTTGCGCGCGATATGGATCATAGCCGACTTGATCAGATCCGCCGCCGTTCCCTGTATCGGCGTATTGATCGCCATCCGTTCGGCAAACTGGCGCACGGCGTGGTTGTCGCTGTTAATCTCCGGCAGATAGCGGCGGCGGTTGAACATCGTACTGACATAGCCTTTCTCCCGTGCCAGCCGCACAACATCCTCCATATAGCGATGAACACCTTTGAACTCCGAGAGGTATCTATCGATGAAGGTCTTGGCCTGGGCCTGCGAGACGCCGAGTTCCTTAGACAGCCCGAAGGGGCTCATGCCATAGATGATCCCGAAATTGATGACCTTGGCCTGCCGACGCATATCCGGCGTAACCATGCCCGGCATCACGCCAAAGATATCAGCTGCCGTCCGCGCATGAATGTCTTCACCGGAGCGGAAAAACGCGATCAAGGCCGGATCGTCCGTGATGTGCGCCAGGATGCGCAGTTCGATCTGCGAGTAGTCGGCTGAGACGATCTCATAGCCCTCCGGCGCCACAAAGGCCTGACGGATGCGCTTCCCCTCGGTTCCCCGGATCGGAATATTCTGGAGATTGGGATCGCTGCTGGAAAGCCGCCCCGTTGCCGTGACCGTCTGATTGTACGACGTATGAATTCGGCCCGTCTCTGCATTGATCATGGTCGGCAAGGCATCGACGTAAGTCGATTTTAGTTTCGATATACTCCGATAGGACAGGATCTCGGCGGGCAGTTCGTAGCTCTCCGCCAGAAAGGTCAGGACATCGACATCCGTTGAATAGCCGCTCTTCGTCTTCTTGCCCTTGGGAAGTCCGAGCTTTTCGAAGAGGATGCATTGGAGTTGCTTTGGAGAATTGACATTGAAGCGCTCGCCGGCAAGTCCGTAGATCTTCTCTTCCGAAAGGCCAAGGAGCTTTTCGAACTGACCGGACATCTCTGCCAGCAATTTGCGATCCACTAGAACGCCTTTTCTCTCCATATCCGCCAACACCTCGACCAGCGGCATCTCGATACCGGCATAGAGAGGACCCAATCCCGCCTCCTCGATCTTTTCAGTCAGGACACCGGCCAGCGCCAGCACGGTATCTGCCTGCCGGCAGGAATACGGCATCACCTGCGCCGGCGAAAACATCCTCAAGTCAGTCTTTTTAGCGCCGGTTCCCGTCAGATCGCTCATTGGCTGCAATTCTACATTGAGAACATCGCAGGCGATCTCTGTCAGCTCGTGCCCTCGTCGTGAGGGATCAAGCACATAGGAGCCCACCATCGTATCGCAGCCAAGTCCTGTCAGGTGAATCCCCTTGCGGGCAAGGACAATCAAGGTGCGCTTGAGGTCGTGACCATGTTTAAGGATATGGCTATTGCCCATGACGGCTGCGATCTTCTCCCAGACATAGTTTGGTTCAATCTCTCCAGAGCCTTCGCCAACAGGAATATAACAGGCCTTCCCCGGCTCAGCGCAAAGCGATAGTCCCACGACCTCCGCCGTCATAGCAGTGTCCGAATCCAGTTCCAGAGAAAACGCCACGACATCTTTGCTCGCCATCTCTTTCAAGACCGCCTTCAGATCGTCATGCGTGGTGAGGACTCGGTAGCGGCCGATTGGCTGCTCCTCGCGAATATTGAGGTCTTTAATGAGGGACGAAAACTCACATTCCCGATAGAGTTCTCGAAGGCGTTCCCGGTCCGGTTCGGTATAACGGGCGTCTTCCAGATCGAAGTCGATGTCCAGATCAAGCTTCAGCGTCGCCAGCTCACGACTGAGGCGCGCCAGATCCGCGTTCTTCTCCAGCGACTCGCGGATCTTCGTGCTCTTGACCTTCTGGATATTCTGAAGCACGCCATCCACCGATCCGAACTCCGTGATGAGATTCAGAGCCGTTTTCTCGCCGATGCCCGGCACACCGGGAATGTTGTCCGACGTGTCTCCCATGAGCCCTAAAATATCCGCCACCTGTTCCGGCGCCACGCCGAAACGCTCCTTCACGCCGGCAATATCGTATGTCTTGTCCTTCATGGTGTCGAGCATGACGATATCGTCAGTCACAAGCTGCATCAGATCCTTGTCGCCGGAGACGATGACCGTTCGCAGTCCCTTAGCCTCCGCCTGGCGCGCGATGGACCCGATGATATCGTCCGCTTCGATCCCCGGCTGTTCCAGGAGCGGGACTGCAAAGGCCCTGACGATCTCCTTGATGTAGGGGAATTGGGGAACCAGCGTATCCGGCATGGCAGGCCGATGGGCCTTGTACTGTTCGTAAACCTCTGAGCGGAAGGTTGGTCCCTTCGAATCAAAAACCACGATAACGTAATCGGGGTTCTTTTCCCGGAAGAGTTTCGTCAGCATGTTGATAAAGCCATAGATCGCGTTAGTGGGAAAGCCCTTCGAGTTCGACAGCTGCCTGATCGCATAAAAGGCCCGATAGACACAGTTGCTCCCGTCGATCACGTAGAGGGTGGGTTTGCTATTAATGGGTTCGGTCATTTTTTATTCTCAGGAACAGTAAACAGTAAATGGTAAATGGTGACAAGTCACGAGTGACAGGTGACAGGCTTAAAAAGTAACGCAACGACAGGCTTCCTGGGTCCCCGCTTTCGCGAGGATGACATGGATTGATGTTTTGTGCATTTTATTTCAGGTCACTTCCGCGTTTCGCAATTATTAAAACCAGCACAACAACACTATGGCGCTGTCATTCCCGCGGAGGCGGGAATCCAGGGCTTTTCATCTAAACCAGTTTCTCATATAGATCATCCCAACCCGGATTGTGCTTCTCGATCAGAGCAAGTTTCCACGTTCTGTTCCACTTTTTCATGGTCTTCTCCCGATTCAGCGCATCGTGCACATCTCCGTAAGTCTCATAGTAGACAAGCAAGCCGACCTGATATTTCGTGGTAAAACCTTCGACCATATGTTTTTTGTGCTCATATACGCGCCGAATCAAATCGCTAGTCACTCCGATATAAAGCGTACCGTTCTGCCTGCTGGCCAGGATATAGACATAATATACTTTCATAGTCTTCCTGGATCCCCGCTTTCGCGGGGATGACATCGATTGAGGTTTCGTACATATTACCTAAAATACATACATGCCTTAAGGCATCCAACACATCACAACAGCAACAAGTCTGTGTCTTTCCCGCGGAGGCGGGAATCCAGCCATTTAAACTTCAAAGCTCGCGTTAATCTTAAACGTCTTCGTGGCCCTCAAATCCAAGATCTCATCAATACCCGTCTTGGCCTTTATCCTGTCTATCGTCTCCTGCAAGGCCTCTTCCGATGGCGCGATCACCGTAAACCAGACATTGTACTCATGGCTGCGCACATAGTTGTGCGTAACCTCCGGACAATCATTCACCACACGAGCGACGGCGTCAATGTCTTTTTCCGGAACCCTGGCGGCACAGAGTGTGCTCACATAACCGAGCCTGCGCAAATCGAAGACAGCCCCGATCCGGCGAATGATCTTCTCATCCTTGAGGGTTTGAACCCGCTGCAGGACCTCATCCTCCGAAATGCCAACCTGCTCTCCAATCCGCCTGAAAGGTTCCTCCTCGACCGGGAAATCCGTCTGCAACAGATTCAATATTTTTTTATCAATCTCATCCATGTTCGTTCCTCTATAGCGTCTACCGCCATAGTGACGAGTAACAAGTAACTAGTAACGAGCGACCAGCAGAAAAATATCCGATGCCATGCCATAGGCAGTGTCACAGCGATTTAACTAAAACCCAACGGGCAACTTGCCAGGCAAATGAAAATCATAAACTGGAACCCGGCAACTGTTATTGGTCTTTTACCTGTCACTTGTGACTTGTCACTCGTCACTTCTTCCTGGCCGGTACACGCACAACGGCTCCTCCGCCAGATAATCCCCCGTCGCCTCATAGGCTCGCGCCCGGCAGCCGCCGCACACATCAAGATACTCGCAGCACCCGCACTTGCCTTTGTAGCGCTTGAGGTCCCTGAGTGCAAGAAAATCCGGCGACGTCTCCCAGATCTCGCGGAAGGACTTTTCCTTTGTTTGCCCGCAGTCGATTTCCAGATAGCCGCAAGGCTGTACCTGACCGGTGTGCGAGATGAAACAGAACGAAATGCCGCCGAGGCATCCGCGTGTCATCGCCGCCAGCTCGCCGGAATGACCGTGCCCCGCGGGTTTCGGTATGACCGGTTGTTCTCCCCTGCCCTGCTTCTGTTTCAGAATCCGGAAATAGTGCGGCGCGCAGGTCGCCTTGAGCTGAAGCGCGCAACCCTGGCTCTCTTTATAAAACCAGTGAAGCGTCTTCTCATAGTCCTCGGCAGAAATGGCCTGATCCGCCATCTCCTTGCCCCGACCTGTCGGCACTAGGAGGAAGATGTGATGCGCCACCGCGCCGAGCTTTTCCGCCAGTCTGAGGATATCGCCCACCTGATCGAGATTAGCCTGCGTGATCGTCGTATTAATCTGAAACTCGATCCCAACCCGTTTCAGAACCTCAATGCCCTTCAGAGCGCCGTAAAAGGCACCCGGCACTTTGCGGAATTCATCGTGCCGCTTTGCGTCCGCCCCATCGAGGCTGATACTGATCCGCTGGATGCCCGCTGCCTTCATCCGGGACGCAGACGCGTCCGTCAGCAGCGTTCCGTTCGTCGCCAGCACCATCCGCAGCCCCTTGTCCGTCCCGTATCTGGCGATTTCATAAACATCCGGCCGAAGAAGCGGCTCCCCGCCTGTAAGGATGATGACGGGCTTGCTGAAAGAGGCAATATCGTCGATCAGCCTCAGACACGCCGTCGTGTCGAGTTCCCCTTGGTATGGCCCGCACAGCGACGATGCCCGACAGTGCACACAGGCGAGATTGCAGCTCCGCGTGAGTTCCCAGGCAACCATGCGGAGTTCAGAGTTCAGAGTTCTGGGTTCGGAGTTGGAAGACCCCGGTTCGGGGTTCTGAGTTCCGGGTTCTGAGTTTCGAGCTTTTTGTTTTGATGTTTCAGTCACTACTACCCTTTCGCGCCAAGATCAAAAGTAAATTTCATACACGACCAGCCCCCACCATGATTGTCATTGCGAGGAGCGGCAGCGACGCGGCAATCTTTCATGAGATTACCACGCCGCCTGAGAGGCGGCTCGTAATGACGCACCCTGTTGGGTAGCGGGGATCCAGAAAATAAGCAACTTGATTCCCGAACAACACCGCCGGTCATCTCAAATTGCAAGTCAAACTTGCAATCAGCAAAAAATAAATTCGCCGAAACACTCCGGCAGATGAAAGTTCCTTTCAGTCAGGGGCGACCAGGCGCCCCAGTGCGGATGCGAGGTTTCATTCCCGCACTTGTAAACATTGCCTCGCCAGGTGCGACCGCTCAGATCGCCGAACGGTCCCGCGTACTTTTCCATGACAGCGAAGGGGATCGCGCATGCAAGCGTCCAGACCACATCCTCCGCAATCTCAGGCTCGACAATAGACGGCAGACTGTGATAACGGCGGATCTTCGCATCATCCTCCGCGTCGAGCGGAACAGCCGCCTTGACCCGCCCGTCTATCCGCACATGATCGGTCACATACGAAGCCAGTAACGAACCCCCGCAGTTGAATTCGAAATTGAAGTACCCTTGCCCCACATCCGGTTTCAGGAAAAGCTCGACACAGCTGTCTTTCCACACATCCGTTTGAAACCCTGTCTGCACGCACCGCACATAGCGATCCTCCACCCGAAAGATCGCATACAGATGCGCCGTATCATACGCCAGCTTGCACCACGTTCGTGGACAATGCCCGCTGCCTTCTGGACGGAAGGCGGCGACTTCAAGCGCCATGATCTCTCGCCAGGCATCATCTGCATAGCGGCCGCACACTTCAGCGCGTGACTTCTCGTATTGGATCACATAGCAGTTATTAATTTCCATAGCGAGGCGTTTCTTCGACAACCATTTCAGCTCACATGAACCTGGATCAACAATCAGAGATATTCTCTCGTGTCGAGGGCTGGACGCCACCATCTATTCTCCTCAATATCAAGAATGTCTCTGCCTGACACGGATATATTTTTGCAATATACCAATATTCCCGAGGCAGGTCGACCGATTCCAGACATAACGGCTTTAGCCGGTAGTAGCTATATCAAGACCCTCTCCACCCAGCGTCGAAGTAATTTACATAATTTGATAAATAATAATTGTCATGTAATATCTAATAGTTAGAAATATGAAGGGAATCATTCCACTTTCAATAGTCAGTTTTCTTTACACATTGGCACGCCCTTCATCAAAGTTAAATTAATAATTATTAATAATATTAAGCTGTTAATGTCTTGGTGCAAATTTTGCTTCTTTTTAGAGAAATATTGTAGCTCTAACTATCTAAAACAGTTGACATCTCGGATTGTTAAGCCCCTTGACAGCAATATAGAATAGACAAGCGATTGGAAGGATAAAGTTTAGTAATTCTAATTAACAGCAATTCGGTATCCCAAAGAATAAAAAAGGAGGGAGGAATGTAAGATGAGAAAAATAATTTTCCTTGTTGCGTTTGCTCACATCATGTTGCTCTGCGGGACCGGCCTCGCCGCCAATGTTAATCAGGTTTCTTATGCCAGCCTCACGGGATCAGAAGTTATAACCTTTGAAGATCTCCCCCAGGTGGCAGCCCCTGGCGTCAATTACGACAGCATATTTACTTCGGGCGGCGCTGCTTTTGCCGAGAGGTTTGTGGGCCAGACCCTGTCATACAGCGGCAACAACGACGTATTGGGCGGTGCCCCAAGCGGCTCCCTGGCTTTGCAGGTCGGCCTTAAGGGGCAGAACATCAATATTTTTGCCGGCAACTATGGAGGCAAATACGGGAATGTACTCGACGGGCTTGGCAAACTCGGTTACCCAGATTTCGACGCGATCGGGGAAGGCTCTTTCGCTGTTCTCTTCAGCACGGACCAGTCCGAGTTCGGCTTTTCTATCATTGGCGGCAATGGCGGCAATGCCTACCTCAGTTTCTTCAAACGTGATGGAAGCTTGATTGACACCATAACGCTTTCTGGCCTGGCCGATATATACTACGGATTTTCACGAGAAGGCGGCATTAAGGATATTGCTGGAATATCCATATGGAACGACGACGGAGGCGGTGTTGGACTTGATGATCTGAAGCATGATGTCGAGTCAAATTATGGCGTTCCCGAGCCATTGAGCCTCTTGCTTCTTGGATTAGGCTTATTGGGGATCGGCGGATTGCGCAGACGCTGGAACGACTAATTCCACGAAACGCATAGCAAGGCAAACAGCAATTAGAAGAGACTTGATTCAGCCCTTGACAGAGAACAGAAATGTCTCGTGTCAAGGGCTGAATCCGTTTTCAACTTGCCAACCGGTTCTAGCCAACAAGGTTAAATACATTCCTGAGTCCCTCAGCCACCGGCCAGTTTTACCTTGAATCCGAGCTTTATCAGCTCTTGCTGCAATAAGACCCGTTGATCGCCCTGAATCTCAATCACGCCAGCTTTCACCGTACCGCCCGTGCCGCATTTCTGCTTCAACTGACGGGCCAGGTTTTTCAGCCCTTCCGCATCGAGCGGGATACCCGTGATGAGCGATACACCGGCACCTTTTCGACCTTTCGTTTCCCGGCTGATCCTGATAATCCCGTCAGAGGGAACGATCACCTTCGCCTTGTCACAGACACACTGATTGACAGGCTTGCCGCATTTCGGACACGCCTTCCCAAACGCCGTGGAATAAACGATCTCCTCATTATTTTTACGATCATTCAATGTCATCAATCATTCGTCTCGTGTCAAAGCTGCGCCATCTGTTTCCGAATCTAAGAGCACTCCAAAGTCTCGTCGATCGGTTGAAGGCCGTGTGGGGTGGGCCTGCGGTTCGCATCCAGCGTAACCAGCGTGACGTCGCAAGAAACGACCTCCTGCTCGCCATTGTGGACCCTGACCATGATATCCAGGCTCGTGCGGCCAACCTTGTTCAGACTGGCTGAAAAGGTAAGCAGGTCGCCCAAATTGACGGGGAGCTTGAACAGCACCTCGCTAATTTTGATGGTGACGAGAGAAAAATGACGTCCGAGCAGTTCAAATGCATAGATGGATGCGGCCTCGTCGATCCAGCTCATCGTTGTTCCGCCATATAGCGTATTGGCCGGGTTCAGGTCACGCATCATTACAATTTTTTTATAAACGACACTCGGTTTCATAGTTTTCTCCTTATGAATCCTCATCGCGGCGGCTAGCGCCGCGGTAACAAGTGACGAGTCACGGGTAACAGGCCTCGTAATAAGTCAACGTCGAGTCTTTATTGTCATTCCCGCGGAGGCGGGAATCCAGATTTTTCAAGGCGGTATGGATCCCCGCCTTCGCGGGGATGACACGAAACGTGATTTGTTACGAGTTCATCACGGTTGACAGGCAGAAAAAGCATCCCATCACACTGTCAAGAGTTTGGGCCGCCCCTGCTGCTTTCCCTGATTCTGCACTATTCCGCGCCCTCTTTCAACAACCTAACGAGTAAGCGATCGAGCTGATTGGCAAAGGCCCGGCTGTCCTTCTGTCCATAGGCCGCCGGTCCCCCCGTATCTGCCGAGATCTGCCCGCCATCCCGCAGCTCGCTCAGCAGATCGCGCACGGCCAGGTGCTCCTTTATGTTCTCTTCAGTATAGAGTTTGCCTCGGGGATTGAGCGCATAGGCCCCCTTGGTGACAACGCGATCTGCCAGGGGGATATCGGCCGTGACAACCAGATCCCCCGGAAGTGCCAGTTCAACAATCCGGTCGTCAGCGATATCAGGCCCTGACGACACAATAAGGCTCGAAAGCAACGGCGACTTATCGTAACGAACAGCCTTGTTGGCGACAAAAACAAGCGGAACCCGCAACCGCAAAGCAGCCCGGACCAGGATATCCCTGGCCAACTTTGGAAAACCGTCCGCATCGACATAAATTTTCATGCAATCTCCGGCGGCGGCTACGCCGCAGTAACGAGTGACAAGTGACAGGCTGAAAAATTACATCAAACTGTCAGGAGTGTAGACCTGCCCCTTACTCCCTTTCTTATTCCCTTCCGGTTACTCTGTCTGGCCTTGAGCTACTACTGGATTCAGCGCAACACCGCCTTTTGCAGTATAAGCCATAGTATATTTCAGTTGAGTCTGAGTTTTAACATATGCACCTCCAATCTTTGGAGAAGCGCAAAGAAATTTCCCATACTGTTGAGACTGTATAAGTAGATAACCAGCTTTTGTTACAATCACTGTGCCTGTTGCAACACACTGCTCTCCAGCAGAATTAATTGGGTTAAATCTGATTTGTCTTGCCTCTTCCTCAGGGAACCTCTGTTCCTTTGCTTTTTCAAAAACGTTATCAGCGTCGCTTGCCTGACCAGACAACGAATACATTCCCCCAAGAGTAGCAACGAAAGTTGGATCCGACCACGCTATCGGATCAGCCTGTTTCATAATGGCAATTGCACCTGAATAATTACCTTCCACAATAGCGATGGTCGTTGCATAAAGAATAAAGCTACGTACCTCATCGAAACGTGTTTCTATTGTCAATTTTAACAATGTTAGTACTCTAGAATAATCTTTTTTATAATAAGCATCTCTCGCCAACAAATATCTGCAGATGGCGCTCGCAGGATTCTCTTTAAGCGCCTTATTTAACCATTCTATACATTTTGGCTGATCTCCTAATATTCTTTCAAGCTTAGATGAAACAAGCAAAAGACTTTCTTTTTCTTTAACTAGCCGAAGGCCTTCACTTATTACTTCTTCACATCTACTTATATTTCTTGCAAATGTTTCTTGATTATCCCCACGTGTGGCCCAATCCATATATAGTTGAGCTAACGATTGATACCCATAATCATCCGTCCTATTTTTAGATATACATATGTTAAAGCAGTCTATTGCTCTTGCAAAGTATTTCTCTCCGATCGGCTGATCCTCCGCATCGAGTGCCATTTTCGCAAGAATTTGGCCTTTAGTATGGTATAGAATTCTGGCATTGCCATCAATATTCAGTCCAGCTTCAATTTGACTAAGCGCCAAATTATATTTCTTCTCTCTAAGAAGCATTCTGGCATAATGCTGTCGCAAATATGGATTGTTAATATCCTTTTTGCACGCTGATTCATAAAATCCAGTTCTCGCCTCGAAAGAACGTATTGAGTCTACGATCTCATCATCTCGTGTAATCTCTTCAAACACTTTTTTATCGTGGCTGTATGTTATATTTAGATGTTTCATCAACTCCAACAATAAGCTTTCTCTTTTTTGACCTACAAAGCATTTATGCCAGACAATTTTTGAGATAATGCGATGTCGCGTAATCAGACATTGAACATCTTCATTAATGGGATCCTCGACTATGCGTATTATTCCTTCTGCATAGTTTGATATTAATGATGGCATATCTGCAATGTTACATTTTATCATATCACCGAGTAGAGTCATCCGTGACAAAATGCCATATTGGTGCATGCCAGCCACAACACCATACAGCGACTTCACGGTATCATCATCAATTCCCTCGTACTCATTTTCAATAATTGCATCAAATCCATTATGTTCAATGGTTTCGCGCATTATCACTAAGAGTTCCTTCTGGTGTTTATTGATTAATATTTTTCGCCTCAATTCATCATCTAAATTTGCTAACTCTCCCAATGAGTTATTCTTTTTTAGTACGTCTATAAGTCGATCTATTTCTGCTTGCGATAGCGATTCTATCAGATGCTCTCGGCACTTCACTCTTGGCCTTTCTTGTCTCCATTCGTTTAACCGAGAACCTAGAAGAAAAAAACAATTTCTCTTATCTACCTTGCACCTTACAATTACATCATTCAATATTTCATGGCACCTATTGGCATGATCAACCACAAAAATAATCTTCCCGTCTAAGTTATTTATTGCAAAGTCAACATCACCTTCGAGTAAAGATGCACTATCCTTCATAAAGAGTACATGCAGCATATTTGTTTTTACTGCTTTCCACGAAAGTGCCATTAAAACAGTTGTAGTTCCGTACCCAGCAGGTGCAAGAAGTATTTCGGCCCGACACCGACTTATGGGATCAGTCGCGAAATCAAGAATGTTATCAAAGATTGCATCTTCAATATCCCGCTCAAAATTAGCTGCTGTATCAATTAACGACCAATTTGCTTTTGTCCCTTTATAGTATTCCTCAATGTTTGGTTGTTCTTGTATATCGGCTGCACCCACATACTCCCAGTTGCCAAGGAAACGTTTGCACATTGCGGGGGCTTCGTTAAACGCATTTTCAAGCGCAGCAGGACAACGCTCCGGTAACTTCCACATAGGTGAGACTGTTCCCTGCACTTGAATATATTGTTTATATGCATCAATAAGCGTATTGAGATTGCAGGCAACAGTTTCTATTCCTTTACTTGAAAGTATTTCAGCCTGGTTTAGATCGGGTGTTGGATCAATTCGATAAGAGCGCGGGAGTTTACCTTCAGGAAATTCTGATAACAGTTCCGAATATATTACTTGCCAATTGTGATCTCTATGGGAATAGCCAATATATAAAAAAGAGCATTGAGCATGATGGATCTTTAGTTGTTCAAACATCATTCTTCTTTTCTCTCGAAAGCGACTATAATCATCCTGCGTAATAACAATCGGTAGGCTAGGCTGGGTAAGACAACCGTGTATGAAGTAGACAGGGACATCTGTAAAATAACTAAAATCCTTAAAATCAGCAGTCGCGTAAATAGGAACAATATTTTGAGCAGCATTTCCAGATTTATGATACGCAGACAATAGTCCATCATCGAAATTTGTTGTATAAATTGCTTTCCAACGAACTGTGGATAACCATCGATAAGTTTCATCTGGCTCATAAGCAAGCAACCGCTTTCTAAGATAATCGAGCAAGGCCCCACGGCTTTTTCTAATTTCTACTAAAGCAGATGAAACCGAAAGATCTTCAATTTCATTGTCTAGATTAAATTCAGCACTCAGTTGTTTTGACAATGTCGCCCCATCGGGACAAGTTGCCCCGTCGTGATTATTAAGGTGATGTCCCAGTCCAGCACCTATGAAAAGAACACAATTTCCGGAGCGGATTGATTGAAGAAGAGCATCAGACGGCGTATTCTTTACAGACATGTTTTGTGCCTCCAAGTGTTCATATTATTTATCTGATGTATACTCACCTTGCCTTTTGCATCCATCTAATCAGTTTAACGGGAAACCAAGAGGGTCGCGTCTACACTCTTCACAAATCTGATAACAACCACAGTCGGGAGCGGTTTTTATCCCGACACGGAAAGGGACATCGAGTCAGATCCGACCTTCACTTTTCCTTGTTTTCAACCCTGAACACAGAACTCCGACCCCGGAACCTCAGCGTCTTAAGACGCTGGCCGCTTCCTTCGCAAAATACGTCAGTATGATGTCGGCACCGGCTCTTTTAATGGATGTAAGTGATTCCATCATCGCCCGTTCTCCATCCAGCCATCCCATGGCTGCGGCGGCCTTTATCATGGCGTACTCGCCGCTGACGTTATAGGCGGCGATGGGCAGATCGAATTCTTCTCTGGCGCGGCGGATCACGTCGAGATAGGCAAGTGCCGGCTTGACCATCAGGATGTCCGCGCCCTCTTCCACATCCATGTTCATCTCGCGGATTGCCTCGTCGCTGTTGGCGGGGTCCATCTGGTAGGACTTGCGGTCGCCCTGCTTCGGCGCGCTCTCCGCTGCCTCGCGGAAGGGGCCGTAGAAGCAGGAGGCGTACTTGGCGGAGTAGGCCATGATTGGGAGATTCTCGTAGCCTTCCTCATCGAGCGCCTCGCGGACGATCCCGACAGCGCCGTCCATCATGCCGGAGGGCGCGATCATGTCGGCGCCCGCCTTGGCCTGCGCAATGGCGGTTTCGGCCAGCACCTCCAGGGTCGCATCGTTGTCGACGCAGCCGTTTTCCAGAATTCCGCAGTGGCCGTGATCGGTATACTCGCACAGGCACAGATCCGTAATGACCATCATCTCCGGCGCCTTGTCCTTGATCGCGCGCACCGCGTTCTGGATCACGCCCTTGTCGGCATGGGCCTGAGACCCCACCTCGTCCTTGCGCTCCGGAATGCCAAAGAGAATGACTGCGGGGATTCCCAGGTCCTGAGCGGACTTGATTTCCTCGATGGCATAATCCACCGAGAGCTGGAACTGCCCGGGCATGGACGCGATCGGCTTCTTGAAATTCTTGCCCTCAACGATAAAGAGCGGATAGACCAGATCGTCGACAGACAGTTGCGTCTCACGGATCATCCGCTGGAAATTCTCATTCTGCCTCATGCGGCGAGGACGGTAAGCGGGATAGTACATATTTAAAAACCTCCGGCACCTTTTAGTTTAAAGTTTGAAGTTAAAAGTTGAAAGTTAAAAGCAGTACGATTGCCTCATTTTTCTTTTTCTCGATTCGGCTGTTTCTCATATGAAGGGTTTTATTTTTCGAAACTATCGAATAAAGTATATCAACATTAAACTTCAAACTTTGAACTTTAAACCGCGTTCATATTATTTATATTTGTATCCCTTGATTCCTGACTGGCTCAAGTATGTTGATAAACTTGCCAGCATTTTACTGATTTCCATAGCCAACGCATAGAGTTTGTCGAATGCCTCCTGGTGAATATAGCCTTGGTCAAGGGCAGCATACAAGTGGCTTCGGACTTCGCTTGCTGATCCCTTTGCAACATACAGAAACTGTATAAACTCCTTGTTGCCACCTCGTTCGAAACCCTCTGCGATGTTGCTCATGATAGAAGCGCTCGCCCGTCGGATCTGGTCTCTCAAAGCAAAATCTCTGGCAAAAGATTCTGTCTTGGTGACTTCATATATTTCCTGAGTCAGACTCCGCGCTTTCTGCCAAGAATCAATGTCTTCGAACCGTTGAAACGTGCCCATTTTGACTCCTCACGAGTCGCGCGCTCAGGCTCGTTTATTTTCAACTTTGAACTTTAAACTACAAACTTTAAACTACCTCAGCGATCTCCCGATCGCTGAGATAGCACGCCGGGTCTTCACCCCAGAGATCACCTACGGCTTCAGCGCGGGCGCGGAAGTTGCCGCCGCAAACGTCGAGCCAGCGGCAGGTCGCGCAGCGGCCGCCGACATAGGCCTTCTTGTCCTTGAGGCGCTTCATCAGTTCGTTGGATGTGTCCTGCCAAATGGCGCTGAACGGGCGGTCTTTCACGTTGCCGAAGGAGATGCTTCGCCAGAACTGGTCGGCATAAACCTCGCCGTCCCAGCTCACGCAACCGATGCCGAGACCGGAGCTATTGCCCTTGTTCATCTGGAGAAGCTTGAGCACTTCGGCTGCCCGCTTGGGGTCTTCCTTGAGAAGCCGCAGATAAATGTAAGGCCCGTCGGCATGATTATCCACGGTCAGGATTTCCTTGGGCTTGCCGCGGTCGAAGAGATCGCGCGTGCGGTCCATGATGAGATCGATGGTTATTCTGGTTTCGGCGTGCGAGAGGTCTTCCTTCATCAGCTCGGAACCGCGTCCCGAATAGACAAGGTGATAGAAGCAGGCGCGCGGAATGTCCTCGCGTTCGATCAGATCGAAGACGCCGGGAATGTCGACGGCGTTCAGACGGTTCATGGTGAAACGGATGCCCACCTTGATCCCGGCGTCACGCGCCGTGCGAATGCCCTTGATCGTCCGCTCAAAAACGCCCAGCACCCCGCGAAACCGGTCGTGCGTCTCGCCGATCCCGTCCAGGCTCACGCCGATATAGGACAGGCCGATCTTTTTAAGCTCCGTGGCCAGTTTCTTCGTGATGAGCGTCCCGTTGGTCGAAATGACGACGCGCAGGCCCTTGGACGCCGCATAGCGCGTCAGTTCCGGCAGATCCTTGCGGATCAGGGGTTCGCCGCCGGAAAAGAGGATCACCGGCGCGCCGAAGGCCGCGAGATCGTCGATCATGCGCGTGGCCTCTTCGGCCGTCAGTTCGTTTTTATAGGGAATGTTGCGCGAACTGGAATAGCAGTGCACGCAGCGCAGATTGCAGCGGCGCGTCATGTTCCAGACGACCACCGGCCGCTTGTCCACGGAAAACTGCAAGAGATGCGAGGGAAGCTTCTTGGAGTCAGCGCCGTAGCGCAGCACATCCGCTTCCTCCACCGCCCCGCAGTATAATTTCGAAATGCCGATCAAAACAAAAAACCTCCGGTTTTTTGGAGTGACGAGTAACAAGTGATGGTCTCGTAAAAAGTATCGTTTCCTGTCATTGCGAGTGAAACGAAGCAATCCAACCTGATGGATTTATGAGATTACTTCGTCACTGCATTCCTCGTAATGACGCATTTTTCGACTTTTTACGCATCCATCACAAGTAACGAGTGACAAGTAAAGATAGACCGCGTCTATTTTACATGTTACGCCGTTGCCCGGGAGCCGTCATTTGTTTTATTTTTCTCTTTCGCTTGTCACTTGTGACCTGTCACTTGTCACTTTTGCTTTAATACTTTCCACCATCCCCGCCACAGTGTATGTTTCCTGGACGATATCGACGCGGAAGCCGAGTTTCTTCGCAGCAGTTACGGTTACCGGGCCGATGCAGGCGATCTTGATGCTTGCAGGGAGTTTGTAATCCTCTCCCATGATATCGACGAAGTTGATCACGGTCGAGGGGCTTGTAAAGGTAATGACATCGACTTTGTCCTCGCGGATCAGTTGATCGAGGTCTTCTTTTTTGCGTCCCGAAGTGACAGTGCGATAGGCCGTCACGACATCGACGGTCGCCCCCATTGCGGCCAGTCCCTTGGGAATCACGTCCCGCGCCACTTCCGCACGGGGCAGCAACACGCGCTTGCCCTTCATGGGCTCGTCCTTGAGAGCGGCCAGCACGCCTTCGGAGATGAACTCGTCCGGAACGATATCGACGCGAATGCCCAGCCGCGCCAGCATCTTCGCCGTAGCCGGACCAATCGCCGCTATTTTGATCCCCTTGAGATCGCGGATATCCCCGCCCTTTTCGTCGATGCGGCGGAACAGCGCGCGCACGCCATTGGCGCTCGTAAAAATGATCCAGTCGTAGGTTCCGATCTGGTCCACGGCGCGGTCCAGTTGGTCCATCTTTTCGGGCGGCGCAATCTTGATCGTCGGAAACAGAATCGGCCGCGCCCCGGCCTCCCGGAGATACTGCACAAATTCAGCGGCCTGATCCTCCGGTCGCGTGATCACGACGCCCTTGCCGCAAAGGGGCTTCTGTTCAAACCAGTTGAGTTGATTGCGCAGCCCGACCACATCGCCCACCACGAGAATCGCGGGCGGCTCCAGTTTAGCTGCCTTGACCTTCTCGGCTATGTCCGCAAGCGTGCCTGAGAGCGTCTGCTGATCCGGCGTCGTTCCCCAGCGAATCACTGCCGCCGGGGTCTCCGGACGTTTTCCCTTTTCGATGAGATTGCCGACGATGCCGGAGAGATTCCTGACTCCCATGAGAAAGACCACCGTTCCCATCGCAGCCAGTGCGCTCCAGTCGATACTGCTTTCCGTCTTCGTCGGAGCTTCATGGCCTGTTACAAAAGCGACGGTCGAGGTATAGCCGCGGTGCGTGAGCGGAATCCCGGCATAGGCGGGCACGGCAATGGCGGAGGTCACGCCGGGAACGACTTCAAAGAGAATCCCTGCGTCAACGAGCGCTTCGACCTCTTCGCCGCCGCGTCCGAAGATGAAGGGATCGCCGCCTTTGAGACGGGCGACCACGCAGCCCTTCTGCCCTTCCTCAACGAGCAGCCGGTTGATCTCATCCTGCGGCAGGGTATGATCGCCGCCCTTCTTCCCGGCATAGATAAGTCGGGCATCTTTGCGAACATAGCCGAGAAGCTCGTCACCGGCGAGATAATCATAGATGACCACGTCCGCCTTGCGGAGGCACTCCATTCCGCGGACCGTAATCAGCCCCGGATCTCCCGGCCCTGCACCGATGATGTAAACCATGCCGTGTTTCGTATCCATGGAAATTCCTTTTGAGAAAAGTAAATAGTAAATAGTGAACAGTAAACAGTGTACAGCGGCGACCTGAACAATTGCCAGTTCATAGTTGCCAGCAGAACAGGACGGGGTTTTACCTCTTCTTATTACTATTTACTATTTACTGTTGACTGTTTTCAGTTCTTCCAAGATCCCCCTCCCCCCCTGATCCAGCAGGCGGTTGGCAAGGGATATGCCGATCGTTTCGCTCGTTGCAACCGGGCCTTCGGCGTTATCTCGAATGATGCACGATCCGTCAAGACTTCCTATGAGACCGGTCAGTTTCAGGCGATCGCCCTGCACAGTGGCGTGCGCGGCGATCGGCACCTGGCAGCCACCGCCGAAGACTCTCAGAAAAGCACGCTCCGCGGCCACCGCTTGCACAGTTTGTTCGTGATTGAGAAAGGCGATCGTCTCCAGAATCTGCACATTGTCCTTTCGGCATTGCAGGGCCAGCGCACCCTGGCCGATCGCGGGAATCATCACGTCCACTGCAATGTAGTGCGAGATGCGATCCCGCCAGCCGAGGCGTGCGAGCCCTGCCGCAGCGAGCACGATCCCCGCGAGGCTCTCCGTTTCGATCTTGCGGATCCGGGTATCGAGGTTGCCGCGAATAGCCGTCACCTCCAGGAGCGGAAAGCGGGCCTTGATCTGGATGCCGCGCCGCAGAGACCCTGTCCCAATCCGCGCCCCTGGGGGAAGGTCTTCCAACGCAACGCCGCTGCGGGAAATCAGGACATCGCGCGGATCTTCACGCAACGGCACTGCCCCGATCGTCAATGCCTCCGGGATTTCCGAAGGCACGTCCTTCATGCTGTGTACGGCCAGATCGATCTCGTTGCGCATCAGGGCCTCTTCGATCTCCTTGACGAAAACGCCCTTGCCGCCGATCTTCGCGAGCGCGATGTCCTGCATCCTGTCGCCCGTCGTCTTGATCGGCACGATCTCAATGCCGAGATCCGGACAGCGCGCGGCGATGCTGTCCGCAATGCCCTGCGTCTGCTTCAGCGCCAGGGCGCTGCCGCGGGTACCCACCCTTATAACGTTATTCTGCAAATGAGTCATAATCCTCTGCATTAGGAGTGACGAGTGACAGGTAACGAGTGACGAGTAAAAAGATACCGTGGGCGCTTCATTTATTTCACATGTCACTTGTTACTCGTTACTTGTCACTATCTTTTTCCAACTTAAACAGTTTCCTCACCGCTTCGACATACGGTGTGGCAGCGTCACCATTGCTTTCTGTCTTAAGGCAGGCGATGGGATCGTGGATCACTTTGTTCAAGATGGATTCGCTCAGGATACGCAAATTCTCCTGAGCTTCCGGCGACAGGTCCCTGATCCATCCTTGCGACTTTTCGATTTCACCCGCTACAATGCCCTCTATCTTCTTTCTGAGCGAAACGATCGTCGGCACAATCTCCAGCGTATTATACCAGTCGCGGAAACTGAGGACCTCCTCTGCCACAATAGCCTCGCCCTTCTGCGCCTCGCCGAGACGGCTCCGGAGATTTTCGTCTACCACCTGCTGAAGATCGTCGATGTTGTAGAGATAGACATTGTCCACCTCGGCCACGGTCGGATCGATATCGCGCGGCACCGCTACATCGATCAAAAGCATGAGGCGATTGCGCCGACGATGAAGCGCCGCCTGGATCATCTCCTTCGTAATGAGATACGAGGGCGAACCCGTCGAGCTGATGACGATGTCCGCAACCCCAAGGGCCTCATCGATTTGATCAAGGGCCATGGGTTCGCCGTGAACCTCTTCGGCCAGGCGCGCCGCCCGATCCGTCGTCCGGTTGGCGACCAGAATGCGCCCGATCTGTTGATTGACCAGATGCCGCGCCGCCAGTTCGGTCATCTCACCGGCGCCAACCAGCAGGATCGTTTTGCCGGAAAGGTGTCCGAAGATCTGCTTTGCCAGTTCGATCGCGGCAAAGCTCACCGACACGGCGTTTTCGGCAATGGCTGTCTCGGTACGAACCCGCTTGGCGGTCCGAAAGGCCTGGTGCAGCAACTTGTTCAGCATGATCCCCGCCGCCTTTGCCTCTGTCGCCTCGCGGTAGGCATCCTTGACCTGACCGAGGATCTGCGGTTCTCCCATCACCATCGAATCGAGACTGGAGGCCACGCGGAAGAGATGACGCACCGCCTGCTCATTGCGGTGGACGTACAGGCATCGTTCGATCTCGTCGCAGCAGACGCTGTCAGGCGTCATGATGCGTTTCAATCCTTCCAGCGCAAGCTCCGGATGATCCGTGCTGACGAGGATCTCAAAGCGATTGCACGTGGCGAGAAAATAAGCCTCCCGCACACCCGGCGTCGCCAGAATCCGTTGAAGGATCGGCCGGCTCGCTTCGCCGCAAGAGCGATTCAGCATCTCCCGCAAGGCCAGAGGCGCCGTCTTATGATTGACCCCTATCAGAACGAGTTTCATGGTATCAAAAATGATGCGTTGTTTTCAGAAATTCGCTCACACCGATGAGCGAGAAACAGATCAGAAGGATGGCCGCCAGAGACCCGATGGCCGCCTTGCGGCCATTCCAGCCGATGGCAACACGCTGATGGAGAAGAAACGCATAAACCAACCAGATGATGAGCGTCGAGACCTGCTTGGGATCGCCATTCCAGATCGGCCCCCAGACGATTCGCGCCCAGAAGGACCCTACGGTGATGCCAAGGGTCAGAAAGACGAAACCGAGCGACAGACACAGGCCATTCACGCGATCGAGATCGCCGAGCGACGGCAACACCCGGCTGAGTCCTCCGATCTTTCGATGCTTCAGAAATTCGTTCTGAATGAGATAGACCAGCCCCGCCAGCCCAGCCAGTAGAAAGAGAGCCTCTGCCGCAATGGACAGAATGATATGAATCGTCACCAGCCCGCCCGTCAGAGGCGGTACGCCGTTGGACCCGAAGCAATGCGATGAGGCCATGATCATCAGTATAACCAGAACCGGCGTGATGAAGGCCCCCAGAACCTTGACACGGCCTTTCCACTGGATCGCCAAATAGATCCCGGCAGCCGCCCAGGCAAAAAAGGATAAGGCTTCAGCGCGATTGATTACCGGAGAGCTGCTCCGCTCGACCGCTTGAAAGACAAAGACCAGCGTATGCAATACAAAGGCAGCCGTTAGCACCCAGGCCCCGACCTTTGCCGCAGTCACCCGACGACTCAGAAGCGACGCCAGATAGCCGATCATCGCCGCCGCATACAAAAGCAGAACGCCGTTGAATAAGAGCGCATCGGTCATGGCATCAGCCTTTCCAAGTCGTCCGTCATATCTTCTCCGGCGATATCGCACAGCAGCCGATGGACCGCCGCGCGATCCCCACGGTGGATCAGGTCGAGGATTGCAGAATTCACTACCGCCTCGAAGATCCGTTTATTGTCATCCGATGAGCGCCCGCGGGCGACTACCTTCTTTCGCAACTCGCCTAGCACCATCAGATAGACCGCGTACTCAGGACCGTAGAGAGCCTCGACCTCCTCGCGGACGCGGCGGGCTAATGCCGGGCTTTTCCCACCGGTCGAAACGGCGATCTGCAAGTCTCCCTGTTCGCACAAGGACGGAAGAATAAAATCGCAGTGCGCCGGGTCGTCGGCGATATTGACCAGAATGCCCATCCGGCGGGCATCCTCGAAGATCCGATCATTGACCTGGGGATCGTCCGTGGTCCCGAAGGCGAGAAAAGCCCCTTGCAAATGGGCGGGGTCGTAAGCAGAAGAGATATGCGTCAACCGCCCCTGCACCCGTAGGCGCGCCAGTTCCTCACTGAGCCGTTCGCTGACGACCGTCACCACGGCGCCGCAATCGAGCAGGCGCTCGATCTTTCTTTCCGCAACCGTCCCGCCTCCAATAACAACACACGACCTACCGGAGAGATTGAGGGATATGGGATAGTATTTCATGGAAAACCCCTGGGAAAATACGATGGTTTACCCTGCGCGACGATAAACTATCACAGCCATTGGGAAGATAGCAAGCGGACTTGAATTCTCGATTGAAAAGGGCTATAGCTAACTATTGAAAAAGGCTCATATGCTGCGTTGCGCTTCGGTGGCGGGACAAGCGGTGCTCACGTATTAACATATACGCTCCGCGCCTCGCCCCCCGCGACGCCTTGCCTTTGAGCCTTTTTGAATAGTCAGTATAGACGTTGTTTTTTAACATTCTATAGCTAATCTCTACAAACAATTACAGGATTGCCGAATGACCGACGCCGACACCCCCAAACCGACTTCCAACGCCTGGATCGAGATCGTCATCACCTCTCCTCCCCAACTATCGGAGGCCCTTTCGAGCTTCATGACCGATCACGGCGCCGACGGCATCTTCGAAGAGGACGATGTCGATCCCAACGAGATCGACGAGGTGCGCCCGCGCGCCCTGGAGGAAATCAAGGCCTACCTGCCCGCTGCCTCCGATTGGAAATCCTGTATAAACGACCTCCAACACTACATTGAAGATCTGGGGGCAATCTTCCCGGAATTCAAACGCCCCGACTATGTCGTCCATTCTATCGACGATCCGGACTGGGGCGAACAGTGGAAAAAGTACTTCAAGCCTATCCGGATTCAAAAGAACATCGTCATCAAACCGACCTGGGAACGCTTCACACCGTCGGCGCGCGATATCGTCATCGACATCGACCCTGGCATGGCCTTCGGTACCGGCCAACACGCCACCACGCGGATGTGCCTGGAGGCTCTTGAAGGTCTGCTTTTGAAGGACCATGAGATAAAAAATTGGAAGATCCTTGACGTGGGCACAGGTACCGGCATTCTCAGTATCGCCTGCGCCAAGCTAGGGGCTGAAAAAATCGTCGCCGTCGAAATCGATCCCCAGGCCGCAGAAATCGCCCACAAGAACGTCTCAGTTAACCATGTCGGCGATCAAGTGGAGGTCGTCAACCGGAACATCGCCGATTTTATGGGCCACTTCGAGCTGATCGTGGCCAATTTGACCGCCGAACCGCTTATCGAACTGCGGCCCCATCTGCTGTCGCTCATGGCGCCCGGCGCCTATCTGATCGTCTCCGGCATTATCGAGCAGAGTCTGCCGAAGATCGAGGCGAACTTCCTCGGCGCCCCCCTGACCATCGTCAATTGTCAGAAAGACAAGGAATGGGTGTGCTACGTCCTCCAGAAACAATAGGAGTACAGGCTTCGTGACGACGCCCCGCATCTATCTTCCCCAGCAGCTGTCAACCGGCGACCAGATCGAGCTTCTGGACGACGATCTGCGCTATATCCGCAACGTCCTGCGACTCAAGCCCGGCGAGGAAATTGCCCTTTTCGGCTACCAGGGAATCGAATACCGCGCCCGTATCGACGTCTACGCAGCGCATAGCGTTTTGGCAAAGGTCATTAGTGAAGAGCGCATTGCCGCCTCCGGGATCCGCATCACCCTCGCGCAGGCCCTTCCCAAAAGCGATAAAATGGACCTCATCACCCAAAAGGCAACGGAGTTGGGCGTCAACCGCATCGTTCCGTTCCACTCATCGCGGTCGATTCCCATTCTCAATGAGGCCAAGGCGCTGGATCGCGTCAAACGGTGGCGCAAGATCGCCCTCGAGGCCTCCCGACAGTGCGGACGAACAGACATTCCAGAGGTAGCGGAGATCCTGACCTTTGACGCCATGCTTGCCGCGGTAAGGTTAGACAGCGTGAACCTGATCTTCTGGGAGGCTGAAGACAAAACCGGCCTTAAACAAATCTTGAGGGGTGCGGAATACGAAACACGGCAGAATTGGTTTATCGTCGTGGGCCCCGAGGGTGGACTGTCCGGAGAGGAGGTTCACCGGGCAAAAGCGGCCGGCATGGTCCCCGTCAGCCTGGGACGGCAGGTCTTGAAAGTCGAAACCGCTTCCCTTGCAATCCTCGCTATTATCCAGTATGAAAAGGGTCTCATCGGAACGTCAGGAGAGTGATAAACCATGTACCCCAAGCATGACTATTTCGGCGGATTCGGCAGACGCCTGATCGCCTTTTTAATCGATATTGCCATCCTTGTTTTGCTGACGGGAATCATCCACCGCATTGGAATCTCGGTGTTTGGCAAACTCTTTGAGGAAGAACTGTTACGCATGGCTGGGATGGTATCGTCCCTTGTCTTCTGTCTGCTTTTCAGCGTTTATTTCATTCTGTTCCACGGTGCCGTGGGACAGACGCCGGGCAAAATGGTAGTCGGCCTCAAACTATTGCAGGAATCCGGCGCACCGGTATCCTACGGAACGGCCTTTCTGAGATGGGTCGGATACCTCATCTCTGCCTTCTTTCTCTTCCTGGGCTTTTTTTGGATCATCATCGACGACAGAAAGCAGGGCTGGCACGACAAGATCGCCAAAACAAAGGTCCATAAAGTGGAGCGGCTCGATCACTTTCACTTCAACCGCTATGACGAACGCATTTCGTCGATGTGAGCGATAACTAGTGAATTCCCCAGCGTTCGCTTACCCTGTGGCTTGCCGCGAGGTAAGCGAGCGAATCAGGACGGAACGTCTTCCTTGGAAATCGGAGACTCACCGGCGCTTGCTCCGGCCAGCCTCCGATGGTGAAAGAATAGTGATGAGGCAATAACTGAGCCCCCTGGCCTGTTACTCCCGCGTCGTCAGAAACCGGGTCATTTTATGGGGCAGTTTTTTGAGGACACAGCTAGAAAGGTGTTGACAAGAAAGCCCAATTTATATAGAAAGTAGCGGTTTCCGGGACAGCAATTTCCCGTTTTTTTTAAAATATCAAGTCAATTAAGGACCGGTAGCTCAGTCGGTAGAGCATCGGACTGAAAATCCGAGTGTCGGTGGTTCAATTCCACCCTGGTCCACCAGTAATTTAGCCGCGGGAGAAATCCCGCGGCTTTTTTATTTGAAAGGGCACAAATAGCGGCACCCCGGCGACAGCTGTTGACCGGAGAGACCCGTCTGAAGTGCATTTCAGCCATAAATCCACCTCTTTTCTCTGTCCGCCCTTTCGCCGGTCAACTCCTCGTGACTATTTGCTTAGAAGATGTCTCAGCGGCAATGGGCCGTTACATGACTTCTTCCTGCTATCAAGCGAGTCACAATCTTATAGGATATAAAAGATTTCAATTGCAACTCGTGTCAACAATTCATAAAGATAGGGTGAAGATTATCTTAGCGTTAAAGTCATACTGGTTTAAGTTTTCAGGATCTCATCGTAACCTTGCTTTTACTCACCTTTTTTTAGCTAATAAGGAGCACCTAACATGAAACGAATATTTGAACAAAAAAATCTCTTTTGCCTTCCGGCGTTGACCATTCTCGGAACGCATCTCGATGAGAAAGCAAACTTCATGGCACTGGACTGGCTGACTCGTGTCAATATAATGCCCGCAATGCTAGGTATATGTGTGAACAAGAACCATGCTTCCAATAGAGCAATTGTTAATACGGGAGAGTTCAGCATTAATATTCCAACAATAGACATGCTTGAAAAAACAGATTACACCGGACTGGTTTCCGGTAAGAATGTCTCAAAATCAGACTTGTTTGAAGTGTTTTATGGTCAACTCAAATCAGCCCCTCTGATTTCTGAATGCCCGATAGCAATAGAATGCAAACTTTCGCAGATGGTTTCTCTTCCCACACATTCTTTCTTCATTGCAGAAATCATAAATATCTACGCCGAAGAAGAATTTCTGTCAGAAGGCAAAATAGACGTTAAGAAAATGAAGCCTTTCATTTTGACTATGCCCGATAATAATTATTGGGCAGTTGGCGAACATCTTGGAAAAGCATGGAGTGCTGGTAAGAAATTCCGGACATAAGAAATCAAGGGATAGCTACATCAATAGACTCCGTAGGGGTTCATGTGCTTGTTTATCACAAACAGATCGTCGTCAATCATTATGAAAAGGATCACTAATTTCGTTATCCATAGAGGCAATATGTTTTCTTATGATAACTGTGCCCTTCTGACAATCACTTCAACCCGCACACAGCCAATTGTCTAGGCTTTGTGCAGGTTTTCCGAACCACAAAGCGCGCCAATTATCTCGCAGGGTTAAGTGTATGTTGCACATTTCAAGTCATAATTCTTATTCGCGATAATTTGATTCACACGGCGCCTGGTCATTCCCGCCAGGTTGGAAATATATTTTCCGCTGATCCCCTGCCTATGGAGGGCACGCACCAAATTGTGTCTTGCCTGGCAATGGTTGGGTGCTGATCCAAAGAATCCCAGTGTCCTGCTTCTGGACCTGCTCGAAAGCTCCCGGGGCAGGACATCCTTTGCGCGGTGAGGAGGGAAGAAATATGATGAAGGTTATGCTATGTTAATGGCAAAAACGAGGAAAGTGAAGGATGAAAACGTAGAAATGAAGGTAGGAGACAATATCCTGACCATTAAGGTCGACCTTACAGAATTTGGTCCTTCGTCGTCAGGAAAGACCATTATCATTGCATCAACCGAAGGCAATATTTCCATCCCTGAAAAGGATGACATAAAAATAGAATTGAATGTTTATAAAAAGAAATAGCTCCTTGAAACCGAACAAACAGTGCTTGTTTTTATGAGCCAGCTGGGCTGAGAAGAAGTGTCTATGCAAAAGGTCATATTTCTGGTCGACATGAACGCCTTTTTCATAAGTTGCGAGATGACAAAAAATGATTCTCTTGTCGGAGCACCGGCCGCTGTCGCCGGTGACCCAAAGAATCGTTCAGGGATTATTCTCGCAGCGAACTATGTGGCAAGGTCATTTGGAGTCAAGACTGCCATGGTCCTGCATGAAGCTTTAAAGCTATGTCCACGACTGACCCTGGTGCCGCCTGATCATCATTTCTATCAGCAAAAATCAGAAGAGGTCATGGCGCTGCTTTCGAACTATACGCCGGTACTGGAACAAAACAGCGTTGATGAGGCCTGGCTGGATATGACTGGCTGCAAAGGTCTCTTTGGTGATCCTCTGACGGCTGCGAAGAGCATCATGGATGAAATCAAAGGCAGACTCGGACTATGGTGCTCGATCGGCATTGCCGAAAACAAGTTCCTTGCAAAAATGGCCGCTGAAATGAAGAAGCCCCTCGGTATCACAGAGCTATGGCATCATGACATTCCCCAAAAACTCTGGCCGCTGCCGGTACAAGAAATGTATGGAATTGGAGCTAAAACAGCAGAAAAGTTGAACCGAATCGGTATGAAGTCGATCGGTGATCTTGCAACATCCGAAAAAGACCTTCTTGTCAAAGTTTTCGGCAAGAGTGGATATGAGATTTATCTTCGCGCCAACGGGATAGACGATTCACCTGTTGTTGCCCACACGTTTGAAGACATGAAGTCCATAGGGCGCTCAACAACTCTGCCGGAAGATGTAACTGACATCGAGAAAGCGAAGCTGGTTCTTATGGAACTTGCCGATGATATTGGCATGACTGCAAGAAGGTACGACAAAAAAGGCCATACGGTTCATATCACCCTGAAATATTCGGATTTTAAAGTAATTACCAAGCAGGCAACCGTCCCGGCGACTCATGCCACCAAGGAAATTTACCAGGCTGGTTGCAGTCTACTTGAACAGATATGGAGCAGATTTCATCCGGTAAGGCTAATCGGAATCAGCATCTCGGGATTTCATGAAGGCTGCTCTTCAGGCCAGTTGTCACTTTTTGATCAAATGGAAGGCAATGTGAAAAACGACATGAACGAGCGAATTGACAAGGTCATGGACAAGATAAGAAACAAGCACGGGGCTGAAAAAATAACATTTGCCACATTAATTAAGAGCCCAAAAATATGATCCTGCAAAAAAGCAATTAGGCCTTTAGGCCAGTATAATAGCCTTGCACTGTCAGAACAAGGTGAGAGGAGATTTCTGCATGGAAATGACATGGGGAATTCAGAATTGGCGGAGTATCAGGCATTACAAAGAAGAACCCATTCCGGAAGCAGCTCTTCGAGCTGTTCTCGAGGCAGGGCGGCGAGCGCCTTCGTGGTGCAACATTCAACCGTGGCATTTTATCGTTATCGAGGATGCAGCCTTGAAAGACAAACTTGTCAGGCTCTCCCGGGGACAGATGACAATTGCCCAAGCACCAGTGGTCATTGCAGTTTGTGGCGACCTCACTGCATGGGACAAGCCAAAACATCGTGAGGCTCTCTATGGCCTCATGGAGGCGCAAGCGATCTCTGTCACTGGTGAAATCATCGACAATTTCATGCTCAGCGATCCTATACTCGCTGTTTCGAGTTCGAGTCCTGCTGCCATTCTTGCCCGAACCTTCGAGCAACTCGGCATTGCCTATGGCTTTATGGGAATTGAGGCTGTCAATCAGGGCTTGGGTATGTGCATTATTGGGGCATTTAGCAACGAGGTTACGGGGAACGAGAAGGAGCTGTATACTGTCATAAAGACAGAGCTCAACATCCCTGATGACATGTATCTGCTTACTCTTCTGACGTTAGGCTTACCCGATGAAACCCCTATGGCCCGCCCTCGCAAAGCGTTTACCGACATCGTTTCCCGTAGCAAGGTCGGCCATGCTTTTTAGCGATTTTATATGCCTGAAAAAGGAAAAACTTATTTTGTGCAAGAGTCTGTTCGAGGTTATTTGAAGGTTTTTTTCGGTCCCCTCTAGGGCTCCTACGTCGTATTCGAAATTGATGAAGTAGTCTGAGTCAGAGTTTATTTGATTCTTATAACTTTTGATGAGCTTTTTTTCGCTTTTTTCTTGGTCAGGCGAACGTGGTTTATTGAGGAAATGTCTTTCTCTTTATATCCCCTCTCTACTACCTCGTATCGGATGCGCCCAGGGTGGGACATGCTTCCAAGCATCCCGCATATGGCCGTGCAGATAATCCGTCTGCGTTTCAAACTGAGGCAGGTGGGTCCAAGAAGCGGTTAGTTATCGGCTTCACCTACATATGAATTAAAGAAAAGTTCAATACGCTTGTAAATTATGGCTAGAAATCGTAAAAATTAAATTCTCTCTCTGAGTAACATTTTTCAATGAGTCAATGGGATTTCACTTTTTCTTTTGACTCGCAAAATTGCGTCATAGTATGGTTAACATATCAAAAAGTAAATTCTTATCAGTCAGTCCGTATTTATTATTTTTTCAACGATGCAGGCCTTTATTTTCTGCTATGTTATAGTTACAAATCCCTGAATTTAAAAAATAGAGTTCCCTCATATGATTAAAAATAATCCAAAGAGTGGACTGGCTGATATGCTGGTTAAAAATATTGAAGAATATGAATCACGTTATATTAATAACCCTTCCAAAAAACAGGATAATTTATGGACAAAAATTAAGTATGGGATAGATGCTATAATCGCGTCACAGAAACCACCCTATGTTTCAAAAAACCTAGAAAAGCCACTAGTACTTTTCGCAACGCCTGAGATTACCGGTTTGCGAAAAGAGATAGCTCCGCTTGCTCCGATATTTGATACCGTGGGCGGTGGAGGCCTCGGCCAGATCGCAGGAGCACTCGTAACAGAGCTATACAGAGAGGGGGTAAACATCAAGGTAGTCTTTCCCGAATACGAAAAGATGTTTAGGGAATCATACTACAGGATGCAGAATAAACCTGACTGCCATTTTGAAGAAGAATATAACCGCATGAGGAAAGACATTAGAGAATCAATTATCCTCCTCATTGAAAGCGACCTCTTCAGGAGTGCAGACAGGGTCTATGCAGACGGGAATGCCATGTTAAGCCAGGTTGAAGTCTATAAGGCAAACGCATTTCAGCGTGGCATCAATTCGCGCCTCTTGCCGACAATAAAGAGATTAAATGAGTGCACAATTGTCCATTGCAATGACTGGACAACAGGATTAATCCCTGCTGCCGCAAAGAGCATGGGCATGATGAGCCTCATGACATTCCACAACACATTCTCATCTCAACTTAGCCCAGAGGAACTGAAAAAGCAGGGTATCGACATAGAGCCTTACTGGCACAATCTTTTCTTAGTCGGACATCCTGACAACCACGGCGACGGCACATTTTCTTCTAACTATCGTAATAATAAGGTTGATCTCTTGGCATCAGGGCTATTCAGTGCAGACCTTATAAACGCGGTTAGCCCCACATTCCTTAAGGAAATCGTCAATGATTATTTTATGCATGACGGCATAATCTCTGTATCGACAAGGAATGTAATCAAGAAAAGGAATAACCAGAATTCAGCAGCAGGGATACTTAATGCTCCAAAAGACACGGCCGATCCCAGGATAGATCCTTTTATAGACGTGCATTACTGGATTGAAGAGGATGAGAAAGCAGGAATCAAGGGTTTAGAAGAGGGAAAGAGGTTAAATAAACAGGGTTTTCAGAGGAGAATGGGCCTTAGGGAGGATGCTGATGTGCCTATATTCTTCTGGCCGTCCAGGCTTGCCGATCCGCAGAAAGGAGCCTGGCTATTAAAATATCAGACACCATATCTCCTAGAGAAATTCAATCTCCAGATAGCGATGGTTGCAGACGGTTCTCTTGACCTAATAAACAATTTTCAGGAGTATCAGCGGAGGTTCCCTGGAAGGGTGGCTTACCACCCATTTCATGAACCAACAAGCAGATTAGGTCTTGCAGGAAGCGATTTTATACTAATGCCTTCAATGTATGAGCCGTGTGGGATCCCCCAGCTTGAAAGCCCAAGATACGGCACGCTTGCGGTTGCGAGGCAGACAGGGGGCCTTGCTGACAGTATCGAGCAAGTGTCTGATAGCGGCCTGATAGGAAACGGGTTTTTATTTGCAGACATGGATTACGGTGGGTTGTGGCATGGTATAGAGAGTGCAGTGAAGTTTTATGGCAAAGGAGCACAATCCAGGAACAATGTCCTAAAGAGAATTATAAAAGAGAGTTTTAGAACGCACAATATAACAAATACTGCAAGACAATATATAAACCTATATAATATCATCCTTGAGAGAAGGGGCATAAAGGAAAGGGTTGTCTGAAAAGCAATCTCACGAATGCAGTGGGTTAAATGGCCACGCTTCGCCCACATTGACGCTTAACTATCCTGGTTGCGAGATAGAACTGGTCTGGGAAAACTTGACAGGTGCATAACCTGCCGCGAACCTGAACAGTTTCTGTATTTTTGTCCTTATTTTTTTGCACAACACTGAAAAAACCATCCAAGGTGATAACCCACATTTGCCCCTCCCGTTGCTTTTAAAGTGTAACCATTTTGTAACCGTTCGGAACCAAAAATAAACAAACAAAATCCAATATGAGCAAAAACATCCTTGTAAGCCATTGAAATGTACTGCTTAAAAATGATAGGAAATCGCCTGCTTTTAATTATCGACTGAAAATCCGAGTGTCTGTAATTCAATTCCACCCTGGTCCACCATGAATTTAGCCGCGGGAGAAATTCCGCGGCTTTTTTATTTGAAAGGGCACCAATAGCGGCACCCCGGCGTAAGCTGTTGACCGGAGAGACCCGCCTAAAGTGCATTTCAGCCATAAATCCCCCTCTTTTCTCTGTCCGCTCTTTTTCCGGTCAACTCCTTGTGATTATTTACTTAGAAGATGTCTGCGCTGTAATGGGCCGTCACATGAGTTCCTTCCTGTTTGTTTTATCTTTACCTTTACCGATTGTTCATATAACTTGACTTTATGGCCATAAGCACTGATAATACGACTGCATTGCAATGAAATGCCGTTCCCGTTTGGAACGGTAGTACGTTAAAAGTCTTAAAAAACATTTTAAAGCGCAAATTAGGCCGTCTGCTCTTTGGGGTGGCCTTTTTATTTTTGTCCAGAGTGGGACTCGAATTAAAAATTTTCTAAAAAGGAGAAAGTAATGGAAGGCAAAGTAAAATGGTTCAATGAGAGCAAGGGATTCGGATTTATCGAGAAAGATGGTGGTGGTGATGTCTTTGTTCATTTCAGCGCCATTCAGGCCGGCGGATTCAAGACCTTGACGGAAGGACAGCGTGTCAGCTTTGATGTTGTTCAGGGAAAAAAAGGCCCGGCGGCAGAAAACGTGAAGCCATTATAAAGCGCATTAGCCAAAAGTGAAGGTGCCTTGCCTCAGTTCTTTGCGGCAAGACCTTCCTTTGTTTCACTGATCATCAAATGGGCGCACTGCGCAACCCTAGCGTAGGCTTTTTTATTTGCTATCAGCTCGCTGCTGAATTCGAAAAGAGAAAAAGAAATGCAAACAAAACTCTATGTGGGGAATCTGGGATACTCTGTAAGCAAGGAAGATCTGAATACCCTTTTTTCCAATCACGGGGAGGTCAGAGAAGTCAAGTTGATCGAAGGAAAAGGTTTCGGATTTGTTGAGATGACGGATCAAGCCGGGGCTGAATCAGCTAAAAAGGCCTTGCACGGGAGTGAGTTCAGAGGTCGAACCCTGAAGGTTGATATTGCGCAACCTCCGAAAAGCAGAGAGCGACGGTATCGCTAGGAAAGGGCATTAGATCCCCAATTACTCAACAAAGGAGGCGGCATGGCAAAAAAAAATCGCAATACATTTTTGAAACGTCAAAAAGAAATCGAACGGGTGCAAAAGGCAAAAGAGAAAATGGCCAGAAGGCAAGGGACAAAAGAAAAGAACTCTGAGCTGGACTCACCTGAACAATCCATGTCTCAAGCAGATTAATATTCGAAAAAATTCCCAACGCCACATCTGCACACAGTCAGTCAATTTATGATTTTTTCGTTTTTTCCAATCTAATCACAACCAAAAATTAAAGAAGAAAAGAGATAGAAAGCAAACATGAATTTTAAGTCGTTCAATCTACATCCTCAAATTGAAGAGGGGATCAAAACCCTCGGTTACACAACAGCCACACCGATTCAGGCTCGAGCTATCCCCCCTATCATTCAGAACAGGGATATTATCGGGCAGGCTCAGACCGGAACAGGTAAAACTGCAGCCTTTGTCCTTCCAGTCCTTCAACGCCTCATGGACAAGCCGAGGACGCATGTTCGAGCCCTGATTTTGACGCCGACCAGAGAGCTGGCGGAACAGACGCATCAGACCTGTTTTCAGTTGGGGCGACATACAAAACTGAAGAGCGTCGCAATTTACGGGGGTGTCAACCAGAATGCCCAAATAGGCAGACTCCACAATGGTGCGGAAATCATTGTCGCGTGTCCGGGACGCTTGCTCGACCTCATGGATCAAGGCAAGATCGATGTGACCCGTATTGAAGTACTCGTCATCGATGAAGTGGACCGGATGCTCGATATGGGTTTTTTGCAGGATATCAAGAAGGTTCTGAAGCGACTGCCTGAGGAGCGTCAGACGCTTCTTTTTTCCGCCACCATGCCAGATGACATCCGGAAGCTCGCTCAGAGCATTATGCATAATCCCGTTTGCGTTCAGGTAAATGATTCGGTCCCTGCACCGTCGGTATCTCACGCGATCTATCCTGTCGAGCAGCATCTGAAGGCCGCCCTTTTAACGAAGATCTTGGACTCGATAGAAATGCAATCTGTGCTTGTTTTCACGCGTACCAAAGCTCGCGCGGACAGATTGACAAAACACATGAAGAAGTCGGGTTTCCCCACCGTCGCTTTACATGGAGATCTCTCACAGAATAAACGACAAGGTGCAATTGACGGGTTTCGGTCCGGTAAATATCAGGTCCTCGTGGCAACCGATATCGCCGCTCGCGGCATCGATATTTCCCGGATATCGCATGTCATCAATTACGACATGCCAGACACAGTGGACGCTTACACGCACCGGATCGGCCGTACCGGCAGAGCCGCCGAGACTGGAGAGGCATTCACTTTCGTAACACGATCTGACAGGGCTTTTGTGTGGGCGATTGAAAAGGTTTTGGGCGCACAACTGGAGCGGCGCATGCTGGAGAATTTCGATTACCTGATACCCGCTCCGAATGGCACCGCATCCGATAGTTCAGAAGACTTCAGAAAAAAGATCGACTCCAGGAGACGTCCGGGGGGACATGCCCGTTTTGCATCGACCTCGGGTTCACGCTCCGCAGTTAAATCGAGGAGTGGAAAAAGAGATCTTTCCCAATTTCAGCATTAGCATGGTTTAATCGCAGGTTGCAGGATTCTTTCTGATTTGAGGAAGCATGATCTTCTCTAAGGTACGTCTTTGTTCCTCGAAAACAGCGCTCTCGTCTAAATGATCGAACTTAAGCATATCGCCGAAAGAGAGAATGACGGTTGCGAATGGCTTGGGAACGAAGAAGCTGTCCCAGCTATGGAAAAACCAAGCCCTGCTTGCTGTGATGTAGAACGGTACAATGACAGCATCAGAGGCTTGGGCTAATTGGATCACGCCTGCCTTTACGATGCCGGCCGGGCCCCTGGGACCGTCAACAATATGTGCGGCCAGACCGGTTCGGCTGAGGTGCTCGATCATCTTCCTCAATGCCTCTTTTCCGCTGCTTGAGGAAGAACCGCGCACGGCATGCCAGCCGGTCTTTTCGGCAACAGCGGCGATCAATGAGCCGTCTGAACTTTTACTGATCATCAGTGCAGGCTTGAAATCCCTGTAGCTATGAAAATGTCGGATGGCTGCAAAAAACTGTTGGTGCCAAGTGCACAATAAGACCCTTCCACCTTTTCTGAGATACTCTATCCAGTCCTTCTCATTTTCTATCTTCATCCTGAATGTCGCGCTGTACAGGCGAATAAACCAGTATAAGAAAAAGAGGAACAGGTTCGTTTGTGCGATTTTTCTAAATTGATTCATTTTCCTCTGAATGACTCTATCCGATAATGCCCTTCGGAAGGCGCCATCTGTCAACAGGCGCGATCCTCAAAGACTTAGGATCCTGTTCAGGATTGAAATTCGCATACCGCTCGGAAATCCAATTCTTAATATTGACCTCAGAAAGAGGCCACTCCGACTTTGCTTGATCAAGATACGCGTCGATAGCTTCCTCCTGAATGATGATTTCGATTTTTTTAGAACGTCTTTGTGGCAGAGCCGGATTGGAGTCGAGCTGCCAGTCGATTTGTATCACGTGGTCTCCCTTGGAAATCCGTCCGATAATCCAGGCGTTTTCCGGAAAGATCGGTTTGACAATTCGCAACCAGTAGTCAAGAAGGTCTTCAGCCATTTTCGATTACTTTCACTCCGGTGGACCACCCGCACTTATCTGTTCTGACATTTCTGCAGGTGTTGCATGGCTGCAATCTGAGCACGATCAGTCCTTGATGATCTCCTTCTTGTTCGATTCGATAGCCCATGATAGTGCCCCCGTAGAAAGAGGCCTCCTCTTTTTTGCGGTGAAAATAGACCTCGCCTCCGACGAGTTTATTGGCAGTATCTTCATCCAGTTTCCAACTGCTGCTTTCCCAGGTTCCATCTTCCAGTTTTTTAAAATTGTTCGACTTCTCAATCAAATGTACTTTCACCCTGTCCCCCCCCCCCTTCCGTTGAAAAAATATTCTCGATAAATTCCCCAAAAACAAAAACCCTGTCTCACTGTAACAGACAGAGTCCCATTTACCCTATTCAGAGTCGATTACATTGTTTGTAACATGCTAGGCTCATTCCCCCAAAAGTCAATCTAAATCTAAATCAAATTTTGATAGTTAACATGCTAGAGAGGCCGAACCTGGTCCTTCTTCGATGTAATCACAGGATCCGCAAAAAAAGGGGCTATTGCCTTGGAAGACAGTCAAATACATATCCGACAGCTCTCAGACTCCTGAAATAAATCGGTTTCTTCGGATCATCCTCAAAGTATTTCCGGAATCGGACAATAAAATTATCCAGAGTCCTTGTAGATATCCCCTTGGCATATCCCCAGCCGATCTCCAAAAGTCTATCGCGCGACAGAGGCTTTCCGGGGTTGGTAATGAAGAGCTTCAAAAGTCTGACCTCCTGCTCTGTCAGAACGACCCGGCCCCATCGACACTCAGCCGTATGCAGGTCGAAATCGATGCGATTATTCCCGAATTCATAGCTGCCTATTTCGGATGCAGGCACTTCATCCTGCACTGCTGCCCATGCCCCACGCGTCAAGAGCCTTTCCACCCGCAGGAGTAATTCTTCCAAGTGAAAGGGTTTGGGAAGGTAATCGTCGACACCCAGGGAAAATCCTTTGATCCGGTCAGCGGTATCGCCTTTGGCAGACAGGATCAGAACCGGGATACGCTCGTTCTCCAAGCGAATACGCTGCAGCAGAGAAAACCCGTCTATGCCGGGAAGCATGATATCCAGCAGGATCAGATGGGGACGCCACTCCCGCCATTTCTGGAGTCCAGACATGCCGTCTGCGGCGATCGTTACTTCGTACCCTTGAAGGCTCAGATTTAATTTTAGCCCCTCAGCGATATGGCTATCGTCTTCGATAATCAGAATGCGCTTTCGGTCTGTTTCGTTTGCTTTCAATATGCCTCTGCCACGCCACGGGAAAGCACCAGTGTAAAAGTCGCGCCCTTTCCAATCCCTTCACTGTGCGCCATGATACGGCCCTTATGAATCCTGGCGATATTCTGTGCAAGATACAATCCCAAGCCGCTTCCGCGGGCTGACATGTCCTCGGAGCGGCCGATCTGGTAAAATTTTTTAAATATCTTCTTTAATTGATTCCGCTCCATGCCGATGCCGTTGTCCGTAAAACAGATGTACAGATCGCGTCGCTGCCAGGTAAAGGTGATATCGATCCGCGGCTTCTCGGCGGTGTTATATTTGATGGCATTGGTCGCCAGGTTCATCAGGAGCATCTCAAAAAGAGATTGGTCCACAGGATGGGGCCAAGCCCGGTTTGAAGGGTTGTGGCACTGAATGTTGGCGCCGCTGAAAAGATGGGAATTCCTTTTGTAAAAATTCTCCGTCAACTCGACCAAGTCCATGGTAGAGAAATTCCCCTTGTAACTTCGACTCTCCAGTTGAGCCAGGTTCAGAATGCGGCTGATATGGTCTGAAAGGCGTTCGGCATCCTGGATCATATATTGGAGGCATCCGAGCTGTTCGGGGCGCGGCAGTTCGTGCTTTGCAAAGGTTTCCAAATACAGGCGCAAGGAGGTGACAGGGGTTTTCAGTTCATGAGTGAAATTGTTGATGAAGTTGTTCTGAAGACGGAAAAGCTGCAGCGTCTTTTGGCTGTAAATGAAAATCATAGAAATGCCCAGCAGAATCAATGCAACCAGAATTGAAAGAACCAGAATGACAAACCAAGTGTGATAGTCCAGAAACTGGCCGGGGTTGAGATTGTATCTTCTCACAACCTCCTGAAAGCCTATAAGGGCTGCCGTGTACCAATAGATATAAAGAAACAACGAAACGGCCAGCGCGAGGGTAGAACAAGACAGAATAAGGACCGGATGCATGAACCATTTGAATTTACTCATTTGAAAAGTATAGCACCTATAACACTGAAGTCAAACAGAAGTGCGGAACTTCGGAAGTGAGCCCCTCATTGTAAAACTATTGTAAAACCCCGAGTCTTTCCTATCTTTGCCGGAGGTTTTCCAATATGACTGAAGCGCAAAATCAAAATCAAGGAGAACCAAATGCATCAGAGGGACTCAGTGCAAGTGCAAAAGAAGAGGCCGCGGATTCTGCTGTCGAGTGTTTTCGGGCCGTATGCCCAAGACGACGAATACGGTAGCCGATCCATTAATCCGATGGAGCTCTATCAAAATCAGGTTACGCGTCTTCAGGGGGGCTTTTCGCTACGCATGTTCCACCGCTCCTTTGGACTCATGCTGATACAGGCCAATGTTGATGCCCCATGCACACTGCTCGATTTCCCAACCCTGGAGCGCTTCAGTCAAGAAATTCAAGCCAAGACCTACGATGTTATCGGGATCAGCGCCATTGCGACGAATATCGGAAAGGTTCGGAAGATGTGCGAGTTGATCAGACACTATCAACCGCATGCCGAGATTGTCATCGGCGGCCATATCGCGGCAAAAGAAGACATCCGGGAATCTGTCCACGCCGACCATATTGTGAAGGGGGACGGTATCCGCTGGTTCCGGAAATTTCTCGGTCAGGACGAGAATGCCGCGATCAAGCACCCGATGGCCTCCTCCGGCTTCGGCGCCCGCTGCATGGGGGTTAATCTTCCCGGAGGCGCAAAAGACACCGCTGCCATCCTGATCCCTTCGGTCGGCTGCCCCATGGGCTGTAATTTCTGCTCAACATCGGCCCTTTTCGGAGGAAAGGGAAACTTTGTAAATTTCTATGAATCGGGAGATGAACTCTTTTCCGTCATGTGCCAGCTGGAAGAAAAACTCAAGACCCGGTCCTTCTTCACGATGGACGAGAATTTTCTCCTGCATCGCAAACGGGCGCTGAGGCTTTTGGAATTGATGCAGGATCATAACAAGAGCTGGTCTCTGTATGTCTTCAGTTCTGCACGCGTTTTGCAATCATACTCGATCGATCAACTTGTGGGGCTCGGCATCTCTTGGGTCTGGATGGGGTTGGAGGGCGAGCAAAGCGCTTACTCAAAATTGAAAAATGTTGATACACGCGCTCTTGTCAAATCGATGCAGTCACACGGCATCCGCATTCTCGGATCATCGATCATCGGACTGGAAGACCATACCCTGGAAAATTTGAGCAAAATTATCGATTATGCCGTGGCACATGCAACGGACTTTCATCAGTTTATGCTCTACACGCCTGTCCCGGGAACGCCCCTTCACGAACAGCAGCGACAGAACGGGGCACTTCTTTCGGAAGCGGAATTCGACCCGGCCGATGCACATGGGCAGTACCGCTTCAATTACCGGCATCCGGGCATTCCGGCGGGGATGGAGGAGCACTTCCTTAATGAGGCTTTCCGCCGCGACTTTGAGGTTAACGGCCCGAGTCTGGCCCGGTTGACGGAAACGATGTTGAAGGGATGGCAACAGCATAAAAAAAATCCGGACCGCCGTATCCGAAAACGCTTCTGCAGAGAAATCAGGCCGCTCCGGACCGGCTATGCAGGCGCGATCTGGACAATGAGAAAATGGTATCGCGGCCAGGAAGAAATGCATACAAAAATGGATCGGCTCCTCCAGGACATTTATCGCGAATTCGGTTGGATCACAAGACTCATCGCACCTGCCATCGGGGCCTTTCTATACAGAACCCTTCTGAAGGAGGCGTCGCGACTCGCGACAGGCTGGTCTTATGAGCCGCAGTCGCACTACGAACAAAACGCTGCGGCTGTTCTGTTGAGAGAAGAAAACCTGAAAGAAGCGGCAAGGATTGCACCGGGGATCGTCCACACCTGTGCCCCCGTGCTGACGTGCGGGAATTGAAAATACTTTCAAAAGGTCCGGGCGAGAGCGTATATCTTCTCGCCTAGCCCCTCACCTCAAAGAAAGATTTTTAAACATGATCCGCTCGCATACACCGCCGCCTGCCCGTGCGTGACCGCACGCAGACACAGACAGGTAAACAGCGGGGAATGCGCTCGCTGCCGGATTCAGAGTGAGGGCTCTGCAATTTTTTATATCCCTCCCAAAGCCCATTGCTTATTCAACCAATGCATTTTCTGCGCTTCTTCCAGCAGTTCCGCCCTGAAGTCCGGGTGGGCCAAATTGGTTATTGCGAGAACCCTTTCCGGAATAGACAACCCTTTAAGGTATGCAACACCATATTCCGTAACAAGATACGAAACGTCTGAACGCGGCACTGTTACTATCTCTCCGGGAGCAAGTGTCGGCGTTATCTTGGAATGAAGTTTCCCTTGTTTGTCTCTGTATGTGGAATGAAAAGCCAGGATGGACTTGCTCCCGGGGTATCCCAGGGGTGGTTGTCCCTGCGTGGCGCGGTAATAAGCACCGCGCACAAAAGCCAACTGGCCGCCGGTTCCAGAATATTCCGCAAAGCCGATGGACTCAGAATTCACTTGCCCCTGCAAATCAACCCCAAGGATGGAATTAATAGATATAAGATCCTTGTTCATAGCAATAATGTATGGATCATTTGTGAAATCTACAGGATACATGGCAAGAGCCGGATTGTGATCCAGCCAGTCATACAGTTTGCGGCTGCCAATGGCAAATGCCCAAACAATCTTGCCAGGCAAAAAGGTCTTCTTCTTCCCTGTTATCAGGCCGGTCTCGTGTAGTTCCATAATTGCTTCGGTGATCATTTCGGTGTGTATTCCAATATCATGAGCACCGGCATCGGCAAGCAATCGTAACACCGTATCCGGAAGAGCGCCGATTCCGATCTGGAGACAAGGCGCCTCTTTAGGAATCATGTCCGCTATGAAAGCTGCTATTTTTTTGTCCTCCTCCGTTGCTTCCGGTGTTGCCCTTGTAATCAGCTTGTCTGTTGTATTTTCAATAACGTGGTCGACCTCAGAAATATGGATACATTCGTCGTACCCTCCATAGCACCAGGGGGTATCCTGAACAACTTCAACAACGACTTTCTTGGCCTTTTCAAAAACTGCTTTCTTGAAATTATTCATCGGGCCGAAATTGAAATAACCATGCTTATCCATGGGCGTAACGACTTGCACGGCAATATCGACGTCGAGGTGCTCTCGAAAATGACGGGCACATTCGTTAAAATTATAAGGGATATGTGAGCCACGGTTTTCGGCTATGTAACGTCTTGAGTGTCCCAGTATGTGCCAGTTAGCTGTCCAGAAGCTTTCTCCTTCCGGGTCTTTCTCCATGATTTCCAGAGGAGAGAGGTGACCGAGCATTCTTATTTTAACATTTTTCACCTCACCGACCCGGCGAGCCAACGCACGATCAAATGCCCGGCAGATTTGGACTGTTCCGTAATCCAACCACATGCCATCTTTAACCAAAGCCGCGACCTGATCGGCCGAAGCAAGTTTTCCGCCATAGTTCGACATACGTTATTCCTTTCAAGGTTGTTGATGTGCTCTTCTAGCAGAATGCCGACGCTTAAAACTTAAAATGCCGGTCTTGGCTTCCGCATGTGTCTTGCAGTCCTCAAATCCCAACCACACCGTTTTCAGTGAGTGGAAAAAGCTTCATCGGAGCATTATCCCAGCAGTTCCTGTTTCTACGCATACTGCATGTGATTCCTAAGCGGTGATCCATATATGCGTCTGCTCTCTATATGAGCTTGTCTGATGCGCATCCGTAAATATCTGTGCCGATAGTCCGCGGACTCGCGCGCCGATGCCAGTCGTAATACCCACTTGCGGATGCTGACCTGATCGCAGAGATTAAGTTGCCCCATGACATTGAGGTAGGTATATGGAGAGATCTCGCAGGCCAGGAAGGCCATGACTTATCTGGAACCGGCAATACAGACGGGCATAACTAGATGCCGTATGAGCAGACCGCGAATGACCAGTCCGTTTTCATTGATCTAAAGGCGCCACTTGGCGATGCATCTCCCGCTTCACCTTGATCGACCTTTCGCGGCAATCCCGTACACAGCAGAGACGCTCGGCCCACGCATTGTCCCAAAACTTGAAGTCGGACATATCAATAGCGACGATCCCATCGAACAGCTGCAGCGCCTCTACACTTTCATGGCCGCCGCGGTTACTGCATATAATGTCCTGGATCATTTTCCTCTAACTTTTCTTCCAACTGCAGCAGGCCTTCTGTCTCAACCTGTTGCGCTCCCGCCCCGTTCTCATCACTTCGGCTACCGATAACCATTATCAATTCCTCGACATAATTTTTCATTTGCTGGGCCTGTGATGTCATCTCTTCTGCAGCAGAAGCCGATTCCTCCGCATTGGCCGCATTATGCTGCACAATCTTATCCATCTCCGTAACAGCTTTATTGATTTGTTCAATTCCCCTCGCCTGCTCATCTGAAGAACATGTAATCTGCTCAACCAGCACAGCAACTTCCTTCGATCCTTCAGCAACCTGCGTAAAGGCCTGGCTGGTTTTATCAACCAGTGCCAATCCGTTCTTTGTTTTCTTTACGGTATTCTCAATCAACTCAGCCGTATTCTTAGCGGCATCCGCAGCGCGTTTCGCCAGATTTCTCACCTCATCCGCCACCACAGCAAAACCCGCCCCAGAAGCGCCAGCCCGAGCGGCCTCTACAGCCGCATTTAAAGCCAGTAAATTGGTCTGAAAAGCAATCTCATCAATTGTCTTTATAATTCTTCCTGTTTCCTCGCTGGCTTTGGCAATGTCTTTCATAAATGTATGCAATTCCACCATAGCCCGATCGGTCTCTTCAACGACCTTTCTATTACCCTGAATTAACACATTAGCCTGATTGGCGGATTCCGCATTCTTTTTGGTCATGGTCGCCATCTCTTCCATGGATGAGGAAGTCTCTTCCAAGCCGGCGGCCTGTTCAGACGCGTCCCGCGCCAGGGTCTGGCTGGATGATGCAATCTGCGATGATGCCGCTGATACCTGATCTGCTGCATCCATCAACCCGGCAGCCACACGATTGATCGGTCCGACAATACTCTTTGACAGGAAATAGGCGATTACCATACCGAGAACAAAGGCCAAGGCACCCAAAATAATCATCCAAATTCCGGCTTTGATCAAATAATCATGCCGCGCGCCGGCAATAGTTTTCGCCATGTCTTTTCTCTGGACGCCGGCAAGTGAATAGGCATCTTTAACAATTCGCAGCGAGAACGAATCGAATCCTTGAACGGCCTGTCGGGCCGCATCAAGGTCGTTATCTTCAAATAGGCACTTGTAAAGATGCTTGATAAGTCCATCCGAAGATTCCTGCGTCGTCGTAAGAGAATCCAAATATGTTTTTGCCTCGTTGGACGCATTACGGTTAATTTTTGCAGCCGTTTCAGAAATGGCTTTCATTGCTTCATCGATTGAAACCTTCACATCCTGTCTGGCCTCAGGCGCGACCAAAACTAAACTGCGTAAGGCGATCGATAAGGCATTCGTCTGGTCAACTAATTCCGAGGCTAATTGAATTTTTTTATCTTCTCTATCATAGATGCCCGTTATGGCACTGCTTAAATTATTCAGTTGCACAATGCCGATAACGATCATTATGATCATTAGGAATAAAACGACTCCGAACCCCAAACCTATTTTCACGCCTAATCGCATACTTCCAATTTTCATAATGCCTCCTTCTACTAATATCCTCAATTTGATATATTGGTCATCAGCGGAATTTTAAACAGTCTGAAAGTTGCAACAATAGAAATCTGTTGAATGTAATAGTTACGTAGGACGCGAATTTAAGATCTAGCGGTTTGGATAATAACCGACCATAATAACGCCGCCGCCAAAGAGTCCATGATCTGGAGATCTGCCCCAGCACACTTTTACAGATAGAATCGGCAATATGGCCGCAATCTTGAGGATATATTCCCATCCTTGGGCAAACAGTGCTCCAAGGATGAAAAACTCGGTTGGCTCAAGCAGGAGCATGTATGCCCCTGCGTTTGAGTTATTAACTGTCTGAGAATAGTATTGTCATGCCGTTCTAGAGCGGGCATCAAGGAATCGCTGGATTCAAGCCTTCGCGACAATGACGAAGTGAAATCTATTGTGAGACGATTAATACGCCATATGTGTCAGCACTTCACTGGGTAGAATGAGCCTCCTATCCTCAAGGCTACGATGAGGCTCTTGGAGCACCTTCTCCGTGCAGAATGGCACATGGTCGGAACCTCACAGAAGCCGCTGGCAAACCTCTCAATTGTCGATGCTTAATAATGCGGTAAGCCGCCTGGAAGTTATCTAAGAGCGATTTAACCTCCAAACACATCATGAACATGTAGGGTATCACAGTACTCACGAACAGCCTGAATCTTGCCATCACGAATTTCAAATAGCGTATGATATGTGTTGTTGTAAATTTTGCCACTCGTTGTTTCACCGTAAGACTCGGATTCGAGTGCAACACGATCACCTTCCGCGGTGATGCCTTTGATGGTAGCTCGCAACCCATTCGGAAATAAAGCACCAACAGCCTTGATCAATTCTATGAACTGTGCTTTTGACATTGTGTTAAGTTGTGCTTCAGTGCCAGATTTTCCCATCACAGTCCAACTCGCATTTTCATCCATCATTGCAAATGCTCGGTCTGCCTTGTCCGACAAAAAAGTTGTATAAAAATTCACGACAATTTCTTTATTATTTTCTGTGCTCACGTAGCCCCCTCCTATTTAGAGATGTTTTTGTTAGTCAATAATCTTGTACCACCTCTCATAAAATAAGAGATGGTACAAGCAACCAGAATAAAATAAATCCTGCTCTTGCAAGACTTAATTGCGCCCAGCTTGGTTAACTATTCAGATACTATGTTGACTTTACGTCCTCTTTTTCAGGAATCAGATAAGTTCTATCGCTGATGCGATAGAGACGCCGCCACCGCCGCACATTGTTGCCAACCCGAGGTTTTTCCCATGTTTCCTCATGGCATAGATGAGGGATACGATAATCCGGTTACCTGTCGAGCCAACCGGATGCCCTAAACCTATGCCGGAACCATTAATATTTGTTATATTGCGATCAATCCCCAGTTCCCGTTCGCAGGCAAGATACTGCGCTGCAAAGGCCTCATTCAGTTCAATCAATTCAAAATCCGTCATCGTGAGGCCAGACCGCTTCAGCAGATTATTCACGGCGGGAACCGGGCTCATCCCCATGATCGCGGGATCACACCCACCAAAGCCAACGGCCTTGATTTTAGCGATCGGCTTGAGACCAAGTTCCTTTGCTTTTTCTGCAGACATGATAAGTGTTGCGCTTGCGCCGTCGTTGATGCCTGATGCATTTCCTGCCGTGACTTTCCCGATTTTAGGGATAAAGGCCGGAGGGAGCGTGGCAAGGTCGTCCATCGTGCAATTCTGTTTAAAATGCTCGTCTTTATCAAATATTTTCGGTGGTTTTCCCTTTTTCTGAAGCAGTTCAACAGGAACGATTTCCTCGACAAAATCGCCTTCTCTGGTAGCCCTCTCTACATTGTTATGGCTTCGCAAAGCAACTGCGTCCATCTCTTCACGGGAGATATTATATTTCTGCGCGACAAGTTCCGCCGTAATGCCCATCGAGTAAGGTTTGCCCTTAAACATATCATAAGGCATGGCGCCCGCCAACGGACCGTCCTCCGAGCATGGGAAGTGTTTGGAGCCAGCCATCAGCCCTTCAGTAAGCATATCGTCCAAAGTGCTGTTCTGGAGACGACATCCCCACCTGGCACCGGGGGCCGCATAAGCAACGCCCGACATGTGTTCAGTTCCACCACTGAGGACAATATCCGCCATGCCGGCCTGGATCATGGCCATACCGGAAACAGTTGCCTCCATGCCTGACGTGCACACCCGGTTGATCGTGACCGCCAGCGTTGTATCAGGAATCCCCGCCTTAAGGGCTGCAAGCCGAGTCAGATTCATAGCATTATAAGGGGGAAAGCAGTTTCCGAAACGAACATCATCAATGAGCCCGGGCTCAATGCCTGCCCTTTTGACTGCGCCCTGCATAACAACTTTTGCAAGATCTACCGCGTGGGAATCCTTGAGCCCCCCACCAAATGAGCCTATTGCCGTACGGCATGCAGATACTATAACGACTTCTTTCATATTTAATTTACCTTTCTAATTGATCCTGTGATCATAGATTTACTTTACTGCTTATCTATCAAGGGGAGAAGCCGAGCTATTTCCCTCAGTTTATTATTTTAAACGTGCATTTAATTTGCGGTTATGCTCAAAAAATAATTGTTGATAAAAAGGTCCTTCACAATTGCATAAGATCTTCTATGTGCTTACGCGCATGATGTGACTAATGACTCCGGGAAAGGATTCAGTGATGAGCGATCACGATCTTTCGATTCTTTAGTCGATAGAGAGGATAGAGCGATCGAGGCTGTTTATATTTATCTTCCACTCTTGAAATCATCCCGCATCAGTTCCCGCGCGATGATCATGCGCCTGATCTCTGATGTCCCGGCGCCTATGTCCCAGAGTTTCTGGTCAAGGTAGTGACGGGAAACCGCATATTCCTGGCAATAGCCGTAACCGCCGTGAATCTGAACGGCTTCATCAGCGATCCTGGTTCCCATTTTTCCGCAGTACAGAAGGGAAGCCGCAGCCATTCTGTCAAGATCGGTCCCTTTTCCGCCCGACTTGTTGGTCAGCGAATCGCAGAAGGAAGCGGCGCTGTATGCCATCCACTTCGAGGAGAGATAGCCGGTGTACATATCGGCCAGCTTTTCCTGGATCGACTGGAAGGAGGCGATCGGCTTTCCGAACTGGATCCTTTCCTTGGCGTATTTCAGGCTAAGCTCCAGGCAGGCGCGCTGCGATCCCAGGGAGCATCCGCTTAAGGTGATACGCTCGGTGCACAGGCCGCTCGTCAGAACGGCGACACCTTTATTCAATTGCCCTACCAGGTTCTCCTCGGGCAATTCCACGTCATCGAAGGTGACCAAGCCCGTCGGGGATGTCCTCATGCCCCATTTTTTTATTTTTTCTATACTGACCCCTTTAGTTGTTTGGGGATTGCAGAAGAAAGTGGAAATTCCATGAGGCCCTTTCTCCGGATCGGTCTTGGCATAAAAAAGCATGAAATCGGAAACGGGCGCGTTGGTAATGAAGATCTTGCTCCCGTTAACGATATATTTGTCACCTTTCTTGACGGCCTTGGTGGCCATGCTCATGGCATCGGAACCGGCATTGGGCTCTGTGATTCCAAGACAGCCGATTGAATCACCGTTGCAGGCCTTGGGAAGATAGGTCATCTTCTGCTCTTCCGTTGCGTTACGGCGGAAATTGTCGAAACACAGGGTCTGGCTCGCGCCCGACGTCATGGCCAGGGCATTACTGACCCGGCCGATATTCTCATAGACCAGAAGGGTTTCCACATAGCCGAGACCTGCGCCGCCATATAATTCTTCGAAAGCAACTCCATTGAATCCAAGGTTGCCGAGTTCCGTAAAGAAGTTATCGGGCATTTTATCGACTTCGTAAGCGTGCTCCATCTGCGGCTCAAGCCAGCTCGTGGCCCATTTGTGTACACTGGCTTCTATCATTCTCTGCTCATCACTAAATTCAAAATCCATTAAACTATCTCCTTTTCATGAGAATTAAATGTTTTTTTATTCTATATGTGATTCAGAGAGTTTTATATCATCAGTCAATTAGCAGACCGCTGCAATCTATCGCACTATTCCTTACTTGTCTTTTCGCCCTGTTACATATTTATGTCTTACTGAGTCAAATAATTGTTTCAACTAAATAAGGGAATATCCCCCATCAACAAATATTTCTGTTCCCGTAACAAAGGGAGGACATGTTGCCAGATACAGAGCTGTTGTCTTCAATTCATCCGCATTCCCGATTCGTTTTATGGGCGTCTTCTTTGTCAAAGAATTGACAATATCCGGATTAGAAAAAGCTTCCGTCGTCATATCTGTATAGAAAAACCCTGGACATATAGTATTCACCTGTATTCCGTATGGAGCCAGTTCTACAGCCATGCAGCGTGTTAAATGCCTGACCGCCGCTTTACTTGCACAATATTCCGCCATTCCGGCAACTACAATCTTTCCGGCGATCGAGGCTACATTTATAATTTTTCCATTCTTCTGTTTCATCATTTCTCTGGCAGCGGCACGTGACGTTCTGAAAGTCCCCCCAAAATTTGTATCCATTATCTTATTCACATCTTCATCCGTCATTTTAACAAACAGTTTTTGGTTGCTGTCAACGCCGGAATTATTCACAAGAACATCCAGTTTGTCGAATCTTTGTACAACAGCATTGATCGTTTCATCAACCTGCTCCGTGCTGCATATATCCATCTTCATTCCAACAGCTTCGATTTGATACTGTTCACTCATCTCACGTGCCACTTTCTGACATGCTTCACCATTTCTTGAGGCAATAACGATGTTCGCTTTCGCTGCAGCCAATATTTCTGTAATGGCGAGGCCTATCCCCCTATAACCACCCGTTATCAAGACCGTTTTACCGGCAAGTGAAAAAGTATTTTCAATTGAATCACTCATGTCAATATCTCCTTTTCTTCTATTATCTCCCCCTCATATCGCCGATTGGGGAATCTTCTATTAAGATAAAATCATATCAGTAAATGAAAATCTCAACTTAGTTCCGCACTGCTATGTATAGAATATATTCTTCAAAAATCTCTCCATCTTATTTCTCTTTAATGCCTGCGAGATGTTTGACCAGATCTTTTTTCGATTTCAGATCATAATTGCTGCGGATGCCGATCATCTCCATGATGGGAGACCCGCCGCCGTGAACGCCCGCATACTGCCAGACCCCAGACCAGGCCGAGCACGAGAAATCTGAAATGAACCGGAACAACCGGTGCTGGTCCTCAGCGCTGACTCCGGGTTTTCTCATGCTGTATTTCTCAAGGAAACCCTTGATATCCTTGTTATAAAAGTCTTCTTCATACGGCATGGTGGCCGGCCAGCCGCCTGCGGTCGCCGACAGAATGTCGTATTCGTGATAGATGTTGACTCCGGCATGGTAACGCCCGGCGTTGCTGTACATGAAGTTCGGTTCAAAAGTACCCGAAGATGTTTTTGTGCCCTTGACGGCTGCAGCAATACCGGCGGCAAAGACCAATTCGGCCGTCACCATCAGCTTGGCCAGATCGTCCTTGATGTGAGGCGCATTGCCCACGCCATTGTATTCCGCAACCATGGCCGTCGCCCCCATGAAGACATCCGTCATGGCCGGTTTACAGCCACAGTAGCTGAAACGATGGTAATTGGCAAACAGGAGCGCAAGACGGCCGGCATATTGCCACTCGCCGCACATGAAAACACGCTCCCAGGGCACAAACACATGATCGAAGACGGTCAGTGAATCCATCATGCCGCGTTCGTTGAACGGCGCTTTGATATGGGTGCGCGGCCGCGGCTGGGTCGCCCTGGCGAGCAGGGACACCCCCTCCGCATCCGAGGGAATCGCAAAAGCAACCGCCCAGTCCGCATCGTCTTTCGTCATGGCGCGTGTCGGCACAACAAGGACTTCATCCGCATAGGGCGCGATTGTATTGTGCGCCTTGGCGCCGCAAACAACAATTCCGTCTTTTCTCTTTTCGACAACCCTTAAATAGAGATCCGGATCCTGCTGCTCGGAAGGCCGCTTCGAACGATCACCCTTGATATCGGTCTGACCGGCGTTGCCGCAGAGATTGTTCTCCTGATAGAATTTCAGATAATTGAGAAAGCGCTGATGGTACTCGGTCCCAAGATCATCATCCATCTCCTTTGTCACAACAGAAATAGCGCTGATCGTATCATTGGCCATGCACCGCTGAAAACAACCGCCGCAAAGCCCGCATAAATCACGCGTCAACTGCTGCCGTTGCAGCAGATCTTCCGTGCTCTGCGGAACATGCGTGTAAAGATTGATGTCCTTCCCGGTTACCGAAGACTTGATAATGGCTCGGTCCTTGAACCGGGGATCGTCTTCCGCATCATAACTGACTCGAATCGTTTCCATTCCGGCCAAAACTCTCGGGTCGTTTCGCCCGATCTTTTCCCCGCCAACAAAAATGTTGGGCCGCATCTTCAGTAGTCGCTCTTTGTACTTTTCAAATGAACTCATAATCCCTCACTTATTTTTCTTATTTCATAATGATTCATAGAATACTGACGGCTTTATTGTATTTCTTTTACATTTATTTTATTTGGCGCGTAACGAAATATTTATATGTTTCACGCATCCCTTCTAGGAAGGGTGTGTATTCGTATTGAAGCACATCATGAAGGCTGGCCCCGGAGTAGATAAGATGTTCATCAAGCGGAAATGGTAATGGTATCCCTTTCCTATTGATTTCATCAACACTCATACGTTGGATAAGAGGTTTTATGGCGGTTATTTCTTCCAGAACCTCCATGAACCGTTCATATGAAATTAGTTCATCGCCTGCAACATTGAATGCGCTATCAAACACGTCTCTATTCCCGATGCAGCGGTTCAGTATACGGGCGACATCCCAGACCGATACGAAAGAGAAGAGGGCCAAGCCATTTTCAGGCACTACAATTGTTTCCTTTTTTTGAATGAGATCAAAAAAATAACTCTCTCGCGGCGCATAGTTGTATTTGCCATAAATGAAAGTAGGGCGAATGAAGGTATATGGCATGCCCCTGTCATGACATTGCTTTTCAAGCGCAAGTTCTGTAAGCCATTTATTATAAGCGTAATCCGCCGCAATACCCAGTTCCGGTTGTGGACCATCTAGCTTCTGAGCGGTTTCTTTAATCGGCAGATCATTTGTTTTTTTATATATAGATGCCGTACTGACGTAAATATAATGGCCTATGCATCCTTTAGTAAGAGCAGAGAATATAATCTCAATGTCTTGAGGTTTATATGCACAAAAATCTATAATTGCATCCCATTCAATGTCAGGTAAATTCGTTCTCACCTGGTCCGCATAATGCCGATCTGCTTTAATCTCATGGACGTCCTGCAATCGAAGCGGAACGCGTCCCCGATTCATAACATATATTGAGCATTGCTGGTCTTGTATAAGTTCTTCTACAAATACCCGCCCCAAAAAATAGCTGCCGCCAATAATCAGTATATTTTTACGCATTTTTCACAACATGAAATTGTTTGCGCATTTTTTCGTCCCTGATGCGACTATGCACTGAAAACGCATGGTCCAGAAGAAAGTCACTTGAGGAGTCACTGAGCCCCTCATTTTTGAGTTCTGTGATGAGAAGACTGGAGATGGCCTCAATCCTTGCCTCTTTTTCCTTCAAATCTGCACGCAATAAATCATTAATCATCTGGGCTATAGACTTCCCTAGAATGGGCAACGCCTGCAACCCTTTGTGCATCCATTTATAAAATGGGGCGTATCTCCGATTGAGCAGGAAAACAACGGATATTGCCTCATAGCAAAACATTGCTTCGGAATAATCCACCGCAAAATATTCTTCTCTTTTGAGTGAGCGACCCAAATTATACTGCCCGGTCTGGGCCATCATAAAGCAAGATGAAGCTATTTTTTGCAGCCTAATGTCCTCCGGATAATAGAGGAGAAGTTTTTCTCGCCATGCAGAAAATTCTCCGAGCGGATCTGAGAAGATCACCCCATTCGTTACTGTGGCAAGAGCCTGTTCTGGTATCCGTATCCATTCGGAGTTGCCAGTCGGTGGATGATCGAGGCCGGTATATCGCAAATAAAATGAGCGCACCTCACTAACCCCCATCCGGTGGGCTTCACCCTCGCTTACGATCCTAGGACCATACCCCTTGAATACTGTTGGTAACTGATCGTAAGCTTTCTGAAGGTCATGGCCAATGACCGCATAATCTTCACTCGTAAGCCAAAGACAGAAACCCGGTCCCCAATCATGATCCCTTGATATATCATCATCAAATCCGAAACATTCTGATCCTGGACCGACGCAGCCCACTGCAATACGGTTTTCATATGCACTGAAACCATTACGGATCATTGCCTTGCCGTATTCTTCGTAGTATTCTCGCGAGAGATCAATACCCTTCATCCGTCAGCTCCATCGGTCTGAGTCTGAATTGGATGTGTTCGTTCATCCTTTGAGCAGTGATTCAATATTAGCAATGTTCTCTTTGGCAATTTCAGCCTTCTCGCTATTTTGGGAGGCACTGTACAGGGGATGGGCTAAACCATACCAGTGCAACGCTTTCTCAAAGTTACCTTGCATAGAATAAATATATGCAATATTCGTAAATTGATCCGCCGTCTTCTCCTGGTTTCCGATTGCTTCAAATAGAGCCAACGCCTCGAAATAGCTATCAAGGGCGTCCTGATATTTTTCAGTATCACGATAAACAGACCCAATATTCGCCCACTGGTCTCCAACGCTCTCTTTTTCGTTTTCATTTTTAAATATGTCACGTGCATATTTAAAATTATCAAGGGCTTCCTGGTAGCATTTCATGCGGCTCTTTATCAGTCCTATATTATTGAAGGCCCGAGCCTGAGCTCGTGTGTTGCCACTTCCCTGATAAACGGATAAAAGATCTGCCTGAGTTTTTAGCGCCTCTTCGTTACGCATGGTAATAAACTGGATTTGACCTATAATTGGTAAAAGACGCATTTTTTTTTCATAATTGCCAAATTGTACATAAAGTGCTATCGCCTCTGAAATCAGTTTTTCTGCTTCCAAGTAATTGCACTTCTTTAATTCATTTATCCCATTTTCCTCCAAACGCTTTGCCTGCTCAGTATCTTCTTTCAATGTCTTTTCTCCCCTATATTCGAGTGGCAGAAATATTTTGTTATTTTCGACTTACTGCTTTTTTTTCAGCATCCTCAAGAGATCGATAGCCTAATTGTTGAACAAGATTTTCATATACTTCTTCTGTCATACTGATCCCCTGGGCGATCTTTTTCTGCATGTCTTCATAGAGTAATCTTAATGTATTATTAGAATATGTTTCCAATTCGCTTCTCATATAAGTTTCAAAAGATGTCATGAAAGAAGTGTCTTCCTGACTTGAAATAGAACGACCTTTATTAATTATACCAGGGTATTTTGCTTTCATTGCATATTGCCATGCACAGTATTGGTCCGTTATGATGTCAATAAGAGGATTGTTGTTTAAAACGTCAACTAAATTATCCATGCGAGCATATTTCATTGTCATTATGTTCTTCCCAGCATTTCTGATATTTTCTAGATCATGCAGATAGCTTTCAAGAACAGGCAAAGACCAAGAAGTAAATTGCGCTCTGCGATGTAGTTTAAAACTATCGGGATATTGCTGACATCCATATTTATATGCTGTCGGGACGTTCAAAAACATTTCAAGTTCGATGGCTAGTATTTTTTCAATGATTTCCTTCGTGTTCTGGTCTTGAGAATGCATCACAATATACCTGTCTCATTCAATATCTCAGTATGCCTACTTCAACTAACAAGATCGATCACATTTCGGTGAAGCCTACCAGACATGGTTCGAATGCTTTAGAAGCAACGGCGGTTTATGCATCCGCTTGGGCAACCGTTTCTTTGGTCTCTTGTTTTGATTGAAATTCAGCTTGCAATAAACACAATAAATGCGTTTGTGGTTCCAAGAATAACCTTGCCTGCAGATGGTTCCGAAGTACTTCCAGACGCCCCAGGCGGGATGGGACTCAACAATTGCAGCTAAAGAATATCGCTTTCCATGCTGTCCAGCTGAACCCTGTAATGTGCCGCACAGATAAGGCGGCGTACCGGCAGCCTTTCTGAGCAGACAGATTGTGCATGGCAACCGGGAAATCGATGACGTTCCGCTTCTCAGGCGGCCTTACAACTTTTTCCGATCTGGTCTTTGAGCGCGTGGGGTTCTACAAAGCCAGTTCGGCACACATCTGCTAAAGGTGAACTCACCGCCGATGTCATCACCTTCATCCACTTGCGTTCGGAGACAGACATGACGCCGCACCTGAATTTCTATCTGTCGTAGATCACATCACTGATGCCGTCTTTGAGCAGACATTCTTAACCAGTCTGCCGCGCATCGCGTCGACGAATCATATCTTTTTTCGGTCGACAAAATAAAAATAGTTATCTTCGTCAACAAAACATAAATCACCTGTATGAAACCACTCGTTCCTCCAAGCCTGCTTCGTTGCTTCAGGATCTTTATAATATTCTTTCATCATTCCCTTCTTCCTATTTAAGGGATCAGACGAGCGAACAACTAGTTCACCAACCGCTCGCCTGGGCACTTCCTGATCATTATCGTCAACAATCTTCGCTTCACAGTCCGGTACAGGAGTCCCAAAAGTTCCCGTCCCAATTTTCCTATCCTTATGTCGTTTGCGCCCCATCATGAAACACATGCTACCCAACTCAGTTGCACCATAGCCTTCCAACAGCTCTATGTTGAAGCGTTTTTCGAATGCCGCTTGAATATCTTTTGGACAGCCTGTCCCTATACCATAGGCTTTCTCGGGACCATAATCATATGGCGTCTCAGGACACCTCATCAACATCGCCGGTATAAAACCAAGATAGTGAAAATTAGTTACTCCTTTTTCCCTGATAGTTTTCCACCAAGTATCGGGCTGAAAACGGTCAAGCAGAAGGATACTTGCCCCTATAAACAAGGCTCCAGTTATTGGAATGCCCTGAGCCCCCATATGGGAAAGCGGCAGAGGTATCATGATCCTGTCTCCCACTTCTATCATATTTTCCCGCAGATATAGCTCTCCCATATTCAAATAATAAAACTGATCAACAATGCAGCCTTTAAGTGCACCTGTTTTACGGGTATATAAAATGGCCGCTTCAGTACTGTTATCAATATCAACCGATTCGAATGAATCCTGCTGACCTGCAATAAACGATGTGAATGATACCCATTTTTTGTTTTCTCCAACGCCATCAAGGAGGACGACTTTATCAATACCAGGTGCAATTTTAGGAGCATCCTGTATCCTTGCCAACGTGCGTTCCTCCGTAGCAACCATTTTGGCCTCAGAATGCTTCAAGATGTACTCAACTTCATATGCGGCCAATTCTGTATCGATTGGCACGACACTGGCCCCAATTTTATTGAGACCAAACCATAGATAAATGAACTCGGGACGGTTCGTTAACATCAACGCCACCCGGTCCCCTTTCCGGATGCCTTTGTCTTGAAAAGCGCTTGCGACCAGATTAGAGATTCTGTTGACTTCCATGAAGGATATTTTTTGGTTTTTAAAATATAGAAAAGTTTTGTTTCCGAATTTTTCTGCGGATTCTTCAACAAGCTTTCTGATGGATTGCATTTTAAACTCTTTTAATAAAGTTTTACCGGTTTTCTTGCATTTCTTATGCCGCATGTTAACTAGTCATTTTTTCTATGATTAATGCTAACGAGGTCTTCTAACAATGCATTTATTTATTTAATTTGTTCTAAATTGATCATTTATTTACCTTAATTGTCAGAAAAGTGAGGGTTGTTTACCAGTTGAATTCCTTTCTCGATGAAACGGGGAGTCAAATCGAGTTTTATCATGCCAGAGTTCCATGATCGTTTTGACCGCCCGGTTGGACTGTCCATTGGTTTTAGGACTTCGCAGCTGTCGGACGTGAAACGTGATAGACGTCTGCTAGATGACTAATCTTTTGGTTGTCGTCTTAATAGGCCTTACAGAAGTCCTACCTTTGCAATGGGGTCAAGTGTATTCCTTTGTGGATAAGCATCGGGGATACTTCTGAGGCTTTGGCCTTCTTTAATGATTATCCTGACTCTAAAGCAGTGTTAGCCTAACTGACAATTCAGCAATAAAACATTGTCAAAAGTATCTTGTTTGTGATATTATGTTTCCAATTGATTCATTTCGTTCCAAGTATATGACAAAAAAATATCCTTTAGCACTGATGAATGACCTCTTAAAATTATACTTTGCAATTTATTAAATGATAACTTATATAATGCCCAAATAAAAAAGGGGGGGCGACGCCTCATCCTTCAAGATTTCGATTTGGCCTCCATGGTCTTATTACCTAACTATACCGCTTAAGCACTCAAATTTTGTGGGGGAATTCCTCCATCTCCGATAAAAGGACGCCTTTCTCGTTGGCTGGTCCTGTATATGTTTATTTATTCCCAGTTAGAATCTGTCCGATTTCATTGAGGGCTATTTCGTATTGTATAAAGAAACTCTGGCGTGTTTTTTGCAAAATATTAAAACACTTAGTTATAAATGTATTGCCAGTTTTGTTTCCCGGTTTAGATGTGTGGAATGCATCAGCATGATTGGCTTTTTCACTCCGGGTGTTTTGGGAAGCATCACCTTTCTATATGGAGCATGGCAGTCTTTACTGAACGGTTGTTATAAACTCACCCTCTGAAATGAGCTTGCTGCCCTCAAGGCGATGGGGCTTGTGCTTCTCGATAGAAGATTCCAAAAAAAGCTACATCAGTCATACATGTTTCATTGGGCTGCTCTTTCCAATATCCGAGAGAAACCATGAGGAGATTTTATTGAGGGGAAATAATATAACCTATGGTTTTAATTACGCAAAGAAGATATTGAAGACTCGCCGGAACTTGCTCCGGTGAGTCTTCAATTCCCAAGGCAGCTGCTTTTCCCTGATTCGCTCGCTTAGCCCGCCACAAGCAGCGGGGAATGTGCTCGCTAAAGAATTCAACAAGTTGTTATTTTAATTCGAGAGTGAAGTTATTCTGAACATCGCGGTAGTTTTTTATTCTTTTTTGGAATTTTGTTTTTTTAATTATTGTAACATATTTTGCTTTACAAATGAGGTGTGACGTTATGGGTAAAATTCAAATTCCTTTGGATATATACAGTGACCTTCCTCAGATAATTGACTCAGTTTCCGACTGCGTCATGGTATTTGACCCAACACCCCGTGTTCTTATGCTGAACAAGGCAGCATGTGATGAATTTCAAGCACCCGCTGAAGAGTTCATAGGAAAACCTCCGACCCAGTACGTGGCGGAAGGGTATTTGGATCGGTCCTTTGTCAGTGAAGTTCTTCGAACAGGGAAAGAAGTTTCAGGAATTTCTCATACTCGGTCTGGTAAGGAGTTCTTGTCTCGGGCTCGTCCTATCTTTGATGAAGACGGAAAAGTGAAATTAGTTGTTTCGACCGCCACGTCAATACAGGAATTGAATGATTTAAAAGATAGATTGGAAAAAGAACATACGCAATCAAGAAAATATTTAGAGGAAATCAATCACCTTAGAAAATATGTTTTTGCGGATACTGGTCACGTTTTTCCTAGCAAGGATATGGGGGATCAACTTGGTTTTGTGAAGAAAGTAGCACCGCTTGAGAGCACGGTATTGATCACTGGCGAATCAGGTGTCGGCAAAGAGGTTCTTGCGAAAACGATTCACGTAAACAGCCCAAGGAAGCATAAGCCTTTCATACCGGTTTGTATACCGGCGATACCGGAGAGTCTGATGGAGGCAGAACTCTTTGGATACAGAGAAGGAGCTTTTACCGGTTCCAAACGGGGAGGAAAGATAGGACTTTTTGAGATGGCCCAGGGAGGAACGCTATTTTTGGATGAAATCGCGGATATTCCATATAGCATTCAAGTTAAGATACTCAGGGTAATAGAAAATCGTGAATTTACAGGTGTAGGTGAAACAAGAAGCACAAAACTTGACGTCCGCATAATAGCAGCAACAAATAAAAATCTCCTTAATGAGATCAAAAAGGGACTTTTCCGTGAGGATCTTTTCTATCGGCTCAATGTCATTCCCATAGTCATTCACCCTCTTAGGGAAAGAAAAACAGCTATTGTTCCTCTGAGTATGACTTTTCTTCGTGCCAGCAATATGCAATTCAACGTTGAAAAACAATTTTCTGAAGACGCACTTGAAGAACTTCGCGCATACCAGTGGCCAGGAAATATCCGCGAACTGAAACATGTTATTGAACGACTGACAATTTTTACGGAGGGCCCGATTATTACTGCGGAGCACGTTCGCGAGATTATTCGTGATAATGATAATGGTCAAGCGGTTTGTGAACAAAAACCAATGGAAAACACCACGATCCGGAACGAATATGAGTCATATGAGCATGAGAAAATTCTTGAGGCTCTTAAACAAGCAGGTGGAAATATAACCAAGGCTGCTCGAATTATTGGCATGTCGCGCAACAAATTATACCGCAGACTTGCTAAATCATGAAAGTGACAACATAGTGCAGAGCATTTTTTCTGCGGTCTAGGTATGACAAAAGCTCAAAGGGACAGTGGCAGAAAGCGGCATGTCCGCATTTTTCTCAATGCAAATCAGGTAACAGATTCTGGTAAAAATTTTTTTTATTCCATGGCCCTTTTTTATCTCAACTGGCCCTTTCCTTTTTAAGTAACCCCGACCCCTTGCCCGGTCCAAAGCATTTACGCAACTCGTGCCGATAACCCGTAGGATTCTATTATCTTCTTCAATGCTTCCGCATGCTCCTTGCTCGGGGCTTCCAGAGCTCTGGAGGTTTTCTCCTTGCCCACGTTTTTATATTTTGATTCGCCCAGACGATGGTAAAGTAATAGTTCATAGTATTCGATCTTTTTCCCCAGTTTGCTCAGGAAGCTGGCAGCCGCCTCAATATCGGCTTCTGAACTGTTGTATCCTTCAACCAGGCATGTCCTGATCGCAAGCGGGAGGTCGGGAAAGTATTGCGCTACCTTTTCGAGGTTCTCTAAAATGAGTTTATTGGACGTCCCCGTTCCCTCTTGATGCCTATCGGGGCTCATCTGCTTGATATCAAAAAATAACCAGTCCGTATAATCCAGGACCTTCTTCATATCCTCCCATTTTGCGAAACCGCAGGTTTCAATCGCCGTATGAAGACCTCTTTCTTTGCATGTCTTTAAAAGATTAGAGACAAAATCCGCCTGCATCAAAGGCTCGCCGCCCCCTACGGTCACCCCGCCCCCCGAATGCTTATAGAACGGCGCATCTTTCTCGACTTCCTTCAGCACGTCTTCCACGGTCATCCGTTTTCCGACGATCTCACGACACTTGGAGGGACAGACTTTAACGCATTCTTTTTCACAGATCCCTGGGATCTTGCACGTTTCCCGGTCCAGTACGACTCTTCCCGTTTTCTCATCGACTAAGATCGCGCCGGCCGGGCAAGCAGCGATGCACTTTCCACAGCCAATGCATTTTGTCTCACTTATGGTGTATTCCGTCTTCATCTCCTGGCTCTCGGGGTTAGAGCACCAGAAGCATCGCAAGGGGCAGCCTTTCATGAAGACTAACGTTCTTATCCCGGGTCCGTCGTGAATTGAATATCTCTGTATATTGAATACCAAACCAGAATCTTGCGCTGAAGAATGTCGTTTCATTACTCCCCCTATCAGGAACTATATATAAATTCTCGCACGAGATAATCTCGACGTGCGGTGTCTCTAATGAGTTCTTATGCAATCGCATTCGCTGCTGCTTGCGGTGGAGAATGCGATCGCATAAGGACAAGTCATCTACCTCTCGGATTGGAGATAAAGCCGGCGCTTTCTCCGGCGAATCCCCAATTTTGTAAATTTTGTATGAGGAACATGATAAAGGCAGTGGGCATTTTAACGATAAGCAGCGGATGACTATCCCCTGAAACGCGGCTGGAAATGACCACACGCATTACAACGCGGCGCTTACTTCTACTAAAAGTAAGCGCCGCGTGCCTGTCTTTGCGTTACCTAGCTCTTGTCACACAGCCTCATTCACGGTTCTAGTGATAATATCGTCTTGAACCACCCGATCCAGTTCCACAAAGTAAGAGCTATACCCCGCAACCCGAATCAACAAATTCCGATGCTGATCCGGATGCTCCTGGGCATCTCGCAGCGTCTCATGATCGATGCAGTTAAACTGCACCTCCTGACCATGCAGATCACACCACGTCCTCAGAAGGGCCATGAATCGCGTCAGGTTGTCTTCACCCGCCAAGGCATTGCGGGAGAATTTAATGTTCAGAACGCCGCCATAGACTCTCGGGTCATCCCAGGGAAGTTTTGCAATCGATTTGAGCACGGCAGTCGGACCTTCAGAATCCGTCCCTTGGTAGGGAGATACCCCGCCTTCATTCAACGGATCTCCGTTTTTGCGGCCATCAGGCGTTGCCCCGACAACCGAACCGAATGGAAGATGACTCGTTAAAATATCGAACGTGATGGTCGAGGGGGTCTTACTAAAGGGATTAGTAAAGGGTTGGTGCGCATCAAGATCGATCAGCACTGCTTCCCGGATCAAAGCGTCCACGTAATCATCATCGTTCCCCCACTTCGGGGCATTGAGACACAACTGACGGATCTCCTCGCCTCGCTTGCCTTCAAAATTCGTGCGGCAGGCATTCACCAATTCTTCCATCGTTACTACTTTATCATCATAGACCAGTTTCTTTATCGCCGCCAACGAGTTACCCGCGCAGGTAAAGCCCATGTTGAAGGCGCCATAACGGTAATGGCGTGCACCACCCTTTTCCCAATCCAGGCCTCGCTCCAAACAGTCATTCATGAAGGCGGACGTAAACGGATTGGGCGCTACTTCGGCATGCGCTAAATGGATGGCCTGCCGGGTCGGCTCAATCTTGTTGATAACGAAATCAACCTCCTTCTTGAAAGCGGCCATAAATTCGTCAAAGGTAGAAAATTTCGTTACATCGCCCACATCCAATCCCAGCTGTTCCCCGGTCATCAAGGATTTGCCGTGGTTCATGGTCAGCTCGATCAGACGAGCGCCGCCGCCGAAAACAATGCCATTTTCCGGTACCCAGTAGGTATCGCCCACCGTGGAGCTCTCCGCGCAAAAGGCGCCAATATAATTTCTGGCTTCCTCAATGGTGTAACCCATTTTAAGCGCACGGTCATACCAGCCCTCATCAGCAAATATCTTCGGCTTGCCCGTGCCCAAACGGATGACTTCAGCGACATGATGCAGATACTCATCCGGCATCTTCTCGTGAATACGGGCGGAAAATTCCGGGGCAGCCAGTTGCACATTCATCTCGGCATCCAACATCATGTGGCTGAGCTCATTGCTGGCATCCCGGCCATCAGGGGTCTGACCGCCGACCGTCGGGATCGAAATGGCCATGGGAAAATACGCATACCGGCTGGCCACGTCTTTATCAAAAGCAAGGTAGGCGTCACAGTTATCAATGCACCAGAAGCACTCCAGGATATCCTGGGCAAACTCTTTCGTGATCCTGCCTTCTTCTATGTCTTTCTTGTAAAGAGGATACAGGTATTGATCCATCCGGCCAAACTCGATACCGGAGCCTGCCCCTGAGATGTTCGGAAGCAAACACAGGAACCAGACCGCCTGCACGCCCTCCCAGAAGGTCCGCGGGGAATTCTCCGGAACCCACTCACAGTTGCTCGCTATCATCTCCAGTTCTTGTTTTCTCTGGGGATCCTTCTCCTGCTGCGCCAACTCCCGGGCGTAGGCGGCATAGCGACGCGCCCATTTTATGCCGGCATCCATGGCTATAATGATCGCCCGGTAAAAGACCTGCTTCTTGATGGCCTCGGGATCCTGGTAATCCAAGGCCGCCAGCTTCTCCTGGGCAACCTTCTTCAGACCTCCCAAGCCAAATCTGAACAGCTTCTCAAAATCAAAAGCCAGATGCCCCGTACCCATGGCATTTTTTATCAAGCCCCAGACCCACAGCTTAAACTCTTCATCCGCGATCTCCGGCGGTAAATAGCCGTGCGCTACATCATTGACGGTCTTCCCTCGCCAGTAGGGAATCACATGCTCGCGCAGCTCCGCTTTTACTTTCTCGGAGGCATAATAGGGGTCCTGAGCCCTGGTCGAAATCGTATCCAGCTCGGCTTCAATCCAGTCGATTCCCAGCTCCGGAAAGAGCTTCCCGCCCATCGGCGTCGGCGCGGAATTTCCGACAATCAGCGAGCCTTCCATGAGATAGATCGTCATCTCGCTCAGGATCTTGTCCGCTGCCTTCGCCCGCCGGATCTCTACCGGCAACCCCTCGGTCTCTTTATAGGACTCCGTTACCAGACGGGCCCGCTCAGCTGACAGCAGGTTAATTGGGGGACGCACCAGCTCCCTGAGTTTTGCGATCCGCATACTCCTCACAAAATCAGGCTTCTTGACATCCTCCGGCGCCAACATATAGTGCTTTACACGATGGTCATAGGCTAAATCTAACATTGCACTCCCTCCTCATTTTTATATAATCATGACATTTTATGGGCCGCCCGGGCGATGATATCGTTTTGCTCCTCCGGGCAGAGTTCGGCAAAATAAGCGCTGTAGCCCGCCACCCTGACCATCAGGCCCTGGTGCTTTTCAGGGTACTTCTGCGCATCCTTCAAAGTCTCTTCGCTGACCACATTGAACTGAACGTGATAGCCCCCCAGATCGTGGTATGTATCGATCAGGTCGACAAATTTCTCCAAGCCCTCCTCTGTCGTCACAGCACTGGGATCAAACCGCAGATTGAGCAGATTGCACCCCTGATCCTCTGCCTTGAGCTTCGCTTCCGACTTCAAAACCGCTGTCGGTCCGCTTGCCTCGCCAGGTCCATGCGCAGGGCCCGAGTTATCTGAAAGCGGCTCGCCGGCCTTTCTGCCGGATGGCAGCGCCCCGGTCACTACCCCGAAGGGAACATTCGCTGCCGTCGAATTCCAGTTCTCTGCCAACCGGCTGATGCCATTGGCCTCCCGGCAATATTGGGAGATTTCGACCGCCCACCAGTTCTCGATTTCCGTAGCGATCGAATCCACGTAGTCATCGTCATTGCCAAACTTCGGCGCCCGGTTGATCAGCATCTGACGCAGATCTTCCTTCCCTTCAAAGTTTACCTCCAACGCATCGATGAGCTCGGGCATCGTGATCAGATTCTCTTCAAAAACCAGCTTCTTGATAGCTGCCAAAGAATCGGCAATATCTCCAAGCCCCATCCCGACCAGAACCTGATAAGGAATATACCGCTGCGCCCACCCTTTGGGGGATTGCGCCCGCATCACCTTATCAACGCAACCCTCGACGATAATGGACTCGAGGTGCGTGGGGAATTCTTCCTCGTGAAGCCGCCGGAAGTAAACGTTCATGATGACATGATGACGGGTGATATACGCCAGTTGCTTCTTGAACGCCGCCAAGACTTCATCATAGGAGCTGAACTTCCGGGCATCACCGGTGGGGAGCCCCAGCTGTTCGCCGGTCAGTCGCATCACGCCGTTATTGAGTGCGAACTCCAGACTCATCGGAACGTTGTGCAGACCGCTGTCGCCGATACTGTCTATGCCCGGTGTCAGACTGCCGATGCACCCGATTCCCCCGATGCACAGTGCATCCTTGTCCGTATAACCGCGCCAGCGCTTCACCCAGGGCATGCCGTTTTCAGTACGACAAATGGCCGGATTGCCGCCGCCCGTGCTAGCGCACTTGAGGGCTTGACGTTTAAATTCTCTTGGGGATTTCTCGGAGAAAAACGCAATCAGCGAGGGCTGAACCAGATGCACCTTCTCCGTCGCCTCGAGGACCAGATACGAGACGTCATTGACCGCATCGTTGCCCGCGGCATCCAAGCCGCCGACGGTCATCACCTGGAAGGGCGGGTACCCTGAATAATACTTCGCCGCAATATTCGAGGAAAGATACGTGACCTCGGACAACTTCACCCAGGTGCATCCGATAAGCTCTACGGCCTCTTCACGGGTCAGAATCCCTTTTTCAAGGTCCGCCTTGTAGTAAGGGTACATGTACTGGTCGAATCGGCCCGGTGAACACGCAAAGGCCTTGGTCTCCAAATAATTCACGACCGGAATGAAATAAAAGAACTGGATCGCTTCATGGAATGTCCGCGCGGGCTTCGCCGGTACCCGGTCACAGACCGCGGCGATCTTCTCCAGCTCCTGCTTGCGCTGCGCATTCTTCTCCTGCGCGGCCAGCTCACGGGCCTTCTCGGCATGACGCTTCCCGTACGTGATCAGACCTTCACACGCGATGACGATCGCTCTTAAAAAATCGATCCCGTCTAAATTGGCATAAACGGTGGGATCCAGCGTCTTTATCTTCGCCTCGGCATCCGCGATGACGCCTTCCATGCCCTTGCTAATCAACCAGTCCCAGGAAGGAGAGTAATGCCCCAGCCCCATCTGGCTCATCACTTGGTGACCGACCAGGCCTTTGTCCAGGATCACGTTCGCCGTTTCTGCCGGAAGTTGCGCTACGGCCATGTCATACAGGGACTTGCCCTTCCAGAAGGGGAAGATATCCTCCCGCAAGGTCCGCTTCGTCTCGTCGCTCACGACAAACGGGTCTTGAGGACGCGTTTCAAAGGTATCCAACTCCTCCGCAACCCACGCAATCTGGAGCTCAGGATAGGTCGCCGTCCCACGGGGCTTCCTCGCAGGGGAACCCACAACCAGTTCATGGTCCTGTATCACGATCGGCATGTTCTCTAAAACCTTCTTGAACGCCTTCGCACGACGGATCTCTATATTTTCACCAGCCGTCTCCTTGAAAGATTCGGTGTAAAAAACGTCCCGCTCAATGCACAGTTCGGGTTCGTTCTTGAAGTATTGTGCTTTTAAGGCAGCAAATCTTGCTTCCATCGCCCCTGTATTGTTTACTACGAGTTCTGGCTTTCCCATCTTTACGCCTCCTTCTTGTGTTTATATATGATTGGGCCAGGCCATTACATTTACATCTTATGGGCTGCCCGGGCGATGATATCGTTCTGTTCCTCCGGGCAGAGTTCAGCAAAGTAAGCGCTGTAGCCCGCTACTCTGACCATCAGCCCCTGGTGCTTTTCAGGATTTTTCTGCGCATCCTTCAAGGTCTCTTCGCTGACCACATTGAACTGAACGTGGTATCCCCCCAGATCGTGGTAGGTATCTACCAGGTCGACAAATTTCTCCAGCCCCTCATCCGTCGTCACGGAAGTGGGATCAAACCGGAGATTGAGCAGATTCGTACCCTGATCCTCTGCCTTGAGCTTCGCTTCCGACTTCAAAACCGCTGTAGGACCGCTCGCCTCGCCATAGCCATGTGCAGGAGACGTATTATCGGAAAGAGGTTCGCCGGCCTTCCTGCCCGATGGCAGCGCCCCGGTCACTACCCCGAAGGGAACATTCGCCGCCGTCGAATTCCAGTTATCTGTCAAACGGCTGATGCCATTGGCCTCCCGGCAGTATTGGGATATCTCGACCGCCCAGAAATTCTTGATGTCGGCGGCGATTGAATCCACGTAGTCATCGTCATTGCCAAACTTCGGCGCCCGGTTGATCAGCATCTGGCGCAACGCTTCCTTCCCTTCGAAGTTTACCTCCAACGCATCGATGAGCTCAGGCATCGTGATCAGCTTTTCTTCAAATACCAGCTTCTTGATGACGGCCAACGAGTCGGCAATATCTGCAAGACCCATCCCGACTATAACCTGATAAGGAACATAGCGCGTTGCCCACCCCTTGGGGGATTTCGCACGCATCACCTTATCAACACAGCCCTCGACGATAATGGACTCGAGGTGCGTGGGGAATTCTTCTTCATGCAGTCTCCGGAGGTAAACGTTCATGATGACATGGTGCCGGGTGATATACGCCAGTTGTTTCTTGAACGCATCTACAACTTCTTCATACGAACTGAACTTCCGTGCATCACCGGTGGGGAGCCCCAATTGTTCTCCGGTCAGTCGCATCACGCCGTTATTGAGCGCAAACTCCAGACTCATCGGAACATTATGCAGACCGGTATCACCGGAGGCATCTATCCCAGGCGCAAGGGCGTGTATGCAACCGAATCCCGCGATGCAGCGGGCATCCTCTTCGCTATAACCGCGCCACCGCTTCAACCACGGCATGCCGTTTTCGGTACGGCAAATTGCCGGATTGCCGCCGCCCGTGCTAGCGCACCTGAGGGCGCTCCTTCTAAACTCCCGGGGAGATTTCCCGGAAAAATACGCAACGAGCGAAGGCTGAACCAGATGTACCTTCTCCGTCGCCTCAAGACAAAGATACGACACCTCATTGACCACATCGTTGCCCGCGGCATCCAGGCCGCCGATGCTCATCACTTGAAATGGCGGGTATCCTGAATAATACTTCGCCCCAATATTCGAGGAAAGATACGTGATCTCGGACAACTTCACCCAGGTACATCCCATGAGCTCTAAGGCCTCTTCACGGGTCAGTATCCCCTTCTCGATATCCGCCTTGTAGTAAGGGTACATGTACTGGTCGAATCGGCCCGGTGAACACGCAAAGGCCTTGGTCTCCAAATAATTCACAACCGGAATGAAATAAAAGAACTGGATCGCTTCATGGAATGTCCGCGCGGGCTTCGCCGGTACCCGGTCACAGACCGCGGCGATCTTCTCCAGCTCCTGCTTGCGCTGCGCATTCTTCTCCTGCGCGGCCAGCTCACGCGCCTTCTCGGCATGCCGCTTCCCGTACGTGATCAGACCTTCACACGCGATGACGATCGCTCTTAAAAAATCGATCCCGTCTAAATTGGCGTAAACGGTGGGATCCAGCGTCTTTATCTTCGCCTCGGCATCCGCGATGACGCCTTCCATGCCCTTGCTAATCAACCAATCCCAGGAAGGTGAATAATGCCCCATTCCCATCTGGGTCATCACTTGGTGGCCGACAAGGCCTTTGTCCAGGATCACATCCAACGTCGATTTCGGAAGTTGCGCTACGGCCATGTCATACAGGGACTTGCCCTTCCAGAAGGGGAAGATATCCTCCCGCAAGGTCCGCTTCGTCTCGTCGCTCACGACAAACGGGTCTTGAGGACGCGTCTCAAAGGTATCCAACTCCTCCGCAACCCACGCAATCTGGAGCTCAGGATAGGTCGCCGTCCCACGGGGCTTCCTCGCAGGGGAACCCACAACCAGTTCATGGTCCTGTATCACGATCGGCATGTTCTCTAAAACCTTCTTGAACGCCTTCGCACGACGGATCTCTATATTTTCACCAGCCGTCTCCTTGAAAGATTCGGTGTAAAAAACGTCCCGCTCAATGCACAGTTCGGGTTCGTTCTTGAAGTATTGTGCTTTTAAGGCAGCAAATCTTGCTTCCATCGCCCCTGTATTGTTTACTACGAGTTCTGGCTTTCCCATCTTTACGCCTCCTTGGACCATATTGACTCTATGAATATAAATCGGTCAAATTTTACAGCCATTTGCTACCCAATTCTCTTCACCTTTATCTAATGCAAGTTACAGACCAAAAAGAATCATAAACATATCTGCCTGATATGTTTATGATTTGCTTATTTATCCTCGATAATTGAGAAACAGAATGTGTCTATTATGAAACAACTGTCTGCTATGAGACAAAACTATCTGACAACGAGACATATTTGAAGTCAATTGGCGGTCAGTTCACTATCTTTAATATTTTACTCCGCCGCCTGGTGATGATATCGTTTTGTTTTTCGGGCCGATTTCCGCAAAGCAAGCACTGGAGCCTGCCACTCTGACCATCAACCCCTGGTGTTTTCCATGACCTCTTTGATTCTCTGTCTCGCCCACAGTCCCATGGTACGGATGTTTTCATCCGCATCATGACAGGCAGCTTCGATGCATTCCATATACTTAGGATCTCCCGAGTTCGCCATAGCCCGCAGGCTGTTCGTTTTCCAGACCCACATCAGATCCTTGCCCATATAGAAGAACCGCGGGTAGATGACTTGCTCGAAATAGCCCTCATCCATCCGGAAAATGTTCTCCAAGGTCATCATCGAAGCCGCTTCGTCTAGTTCCGGAAACACTTCGTCTTCCGACCACTTGCGATTCATGGGACAGGCATCCTGACAGGCATCGCACCCGTAGAGCCATCCGCCCATCTGCGGCCTCAAGCTTTCCGGGGGGAGCTTGCTCAAGGGGCCGACCGCCGATGGCAGCGTCTGGATGCACTGATGATAACTGAGATAAGCGATGCATTTACTGTAGTCCAGCGTATAGGGTGCGCTCAGCGCTTTGGTGGGGCAGGCATCAATGCATTTGGTGCAGTCAGGGGGACAAAGCGGGTGTGTATTCGGTTCGTCGTATTGAAGCTCAACGTCCGTTATCCAGAGTTCAATCCAGGCCCAGGAACCATACTTGGTGTATAAAAAATTGTTTTTCCCGAATCGTCCCAAACCCGCTCGAAAGGCAGACCGACGCGCAGAAACAACTGCGCCGCCCGGCACTTCGAGCATCCTTCGCACGCCCCCGCCCAGCGCTTCTTTCAGAAATGCTTCAAACTCATCGGGGGCATGGTAGGTCTTGGCCGCGGGAATCCTGTGATCAAACACATAGGTCTTCCCAACGCGACCGTCGAGGTTCTGGGGGCGCACGTATTTGTTGTAACGCCGTATGCAGACAACGAGGGATTTGGCCCCTTCGATCGCACGCCCGGGATAGGCAAGCGGCTCAAATAACCAATCCGCATGCCCCTTGGCGTACCACGAGTCTGGGAAAAGCTCATTGCGGCGATTGACTTCCTTCGCCAACTCGTCGAAAGCGCCTGCGTGGGTTATACCGCATAAATCATAACCCAACTCAAGAGCCTTGACCTTGATCAAAGCCGAGATTTCGGAACTGGAACGATTGCCCTTGGTTTCCATTGATAAGCTCCTGATTGCGTCAAACTACGGCGCCGGAAAATGAAATAATCTGACCACTGACCAACTTTACGTTGCCCGACACAAGCAAAGCGATCAGTTCACCCATTTCCCCTGGCACTTTGTTCAATAGATACGGGCAATTCATATGCCATTTACTTATTACCGCCCTGATCCGTTCCCCATCTCTGAGCAGCTCTCTTTTCACCCCATTCCTGAAGGTTGGCCGGTATAGGCTCCTGTTCGGATTCCGGCCTTGCAACCAGGGAAATGGCTTCTGCCGGACAGGTTGAAAGGCAAACCCCGCAACCAATACAACGCTGAGGCTGAACACGATAAGTCTCGCCTTCTTTGACGATAGCGCCCATCGGGCACCGTTCTTCCGCACAGATCCCGCATTGTGTGCATCGCGCGTCATCTATTTTGGCGATAAACCGGCTCCCGGTCACAATATACGGGGCTTTATACTTCACCAACGCACTCAGAAAAATGGAACAGCACGGACAACACGCACATATCGCAGTGACTCCCCTCTCATCAGCATTATAAGTAACGTGGACTAACCCGTCTTTTTCGGCCTTCACCATGACGTCCAGAGCCTCTTCTTTTGAAATCGCCCGACCGTGAGGCCATTTCGAAAAAATGTTCTCCTGATCCGAAAGCATCATGCATGTTTCGAGCATATGGTTACAACCGCGCCCGATAATCGCCTTCTCCTTCCGACACACGCATTCCATGAGATGAATCGATTTTGCTTCCTCGATCATCCTGCAGGCATCATCGAGACGCTCTATTTTATGCTCCGGCTCGATGGACGTGCTAACCGGTATAACTTTTGTCAAGCTGGGTTTGCTGGCCCCTGTTATGGCTAGAATCAACGGAAAATAATCCAGGAAGAGCATGCCATACTGCTGAAGCTGCTCGATCGTTTTATCCTTCCGAAAAGCCTGACAATCGTGTATCCCGGGATAGTAAGGGGGCAACAGATATGCCGATGCACCCGCGATGTTAAATCGCATGATCTGCTCATTCTCTGTCATCTTGTCAAGAATGGCTTCCGTCTCCTGAGGCGTCTTGCCTAGTCGCTTCGAAATAGCGTCCGCCATTTCCGGCGCAAACGACAACTTAAGGGCAATAGCCGCTTCTTCGGGTGTAAAGATCCAGCTTAAAATTTTTAATTCCAGCCCGTCTTCCGTTGAAGGAAATCCCTGCGGAAGCGAATCCAGCTTCTTGGACAATTCACTGTATACGTTTTCCATAATATCTACCTAACATGTCGATTGTGATGATTGTAGAACTAATCACGGAACAAAAAGCACTTTTTCCGGGTATCGCCTTCTTTCCGTCCTGTGACACCCGCGCCAATCTCCACTACTATGTGTCCGGCATCCTCGTGCCCATTGCCACTCACGGGGGAGCAAAACCGAAAGTAGCGGCATGCGCGTCCGAAACGCAGATCCCACATGCCGCTACTTTATTTAACAAGCCGTTCACCTTCCGGCGATAAATGATATATCCTTTTGAAGCATGTTACGCTTTCTCGTTGCCGATGGGCGCTCAGTTAGAGGCGCCTCCTTTGTATATCGACTTCGTTTGCATCATGAAGTGCGACAATGCCGGAATCACAACCAGCGCTCCGACCATGTTCCAGATAAACATGAAGCTCAGCAGAATCCCCATGTCTGCCTGGAACTTGATCGGTGAAAATGCCCACGTGATGACGCCGACAGAGAGGGTCACGCCGACCAGTGCCACAACCTTGCCGGTAAACCTCAGTGCTTTCAGATAGGCTTCTTCGAGCGGGACACCTTCGCGTTGATACTTTATGACAACGCTAACCAGATAGAGAGCGTAGTCGACGCCAATACCGACGCCGAGAGCAATAACCGGCAATGTGGCAACCTTCACGCCGATTCCGAGCCAAACCATGAGCGCCTCGCAAAGAATCGAGGTGATTCCGAGTGGAATGATGGTTACGACCACGGCCCGCCAATTCCGGAACGTAATGAAGCAAAGGGCAACTATGGCGAGATAAACGTAGAACATCATTTCGCGGTTTGCTTTCTTGATGACAATGTTGGTTGAGGCTTCAATCCCGGCACTGCCCGCCGCCAGCAGGAACTGACGATCTTTCGTGTTGTGTTCCTTTGCAAATTTATCACAAACTTCAACCACTTGTTGGAGTGTGGCAGCCTTGTGATCGCTGAGGTAGGCGATAATAGGCATCACTGAAACGTCCAAATTGCACATGTCGGGATTGTTGTTCACAGTGTATGTCGCGGCCCAGTCCAACGTCCTCTTATGACTTGGAATGGAGTACCACTTTGTACTTCCTTCACAGGCGCCGGAGCTGATCAATTTTACCAGGTCGACCACTGACTTTACTGTCTGTACACTCGGTAGCTGTTTCAGTTGCCATTGCAGACGATCCATGTCGACTTGCACCGCATATTGGAAGCCGCCCCTTTCAGGGGTCCTCGTGATGATCGCAAACACGTCGCTGGAAAGAGAATAATGCGAGATGATATAGGCGTTATCGAGGTTATATCGAGAATGAGGCCGCAATTCGGGCGCCCCTGGATCAAGGTCGCCAATCTGCAAATGATGGCCTACGATTAAGCCGAAAATGGCGAGAAAAGCTGCACAAGCCACGACTATAGTAGCCGGTCGTCGCCTCGTGATGAAAGATAGCGCCTTGGACGCCCGCGCCACAAAACTGCCCTCGTCGGTCTCCTCCCGTAAAGAGCGCGCAGCCGCAGTTGGGCACACACCGATATAGGACAACACGACCGGCATCAGCAAGAGATTGGTAAATATCAGAATCGCAACACCGATGCTGGCCGACAGCGCCAGGTCCCTAATGACCGGGATGTCGATGATCATCAGTACGGCAAACCCGACCGTATCTGCTAAAAGCGCTGTAAGACCGGCCACGAAGAGTCGCCGGAACGTATAGCGGGCGGCAATGATCCGGTGCGTGCCGCGCCCGATATCCTGCATGATGCCATTCATTTTTTGTGCGCCATGAGAGACGCCGATGGCAAAAACCAGAAACGGCACCAAAACAGAATAAGGATCCAGATCATGACCCAGAAGGACCAAGATTCCCAATAACCACGTTACAGCTACCAACGAGCATATTAGCAACATTGTCGTGCTGCGAATGCAGCGCGTGTAAATGTAGACGACGACGCCGGCAATCAGGAAGGCCGCGGCAAAAAACATCATGACCTTCATCATTCCATCGATCAAATCACCAATCAACTTCGCGAAGCCCACGATATGTATTCTGTAGTCGTTCGTTTGTTCTTTACTTCGAATCTTCTCCAGTCTGTCGGAAAACGCCTTGTAATCAAGGGGGAGGCCGGTTTCGGAATCTTTTTCCAGGAGCGGAACGACGACCATGGAAGATCTGTTGTCCAGGCCGATCAACGTCCCCATCAGGCCTGCATAGGAAATATTGGTCTGCAGTTCGGCGAGGGTTTCCGGGGAGCCATTATAGCGAGCAGGCATCACCGGACCGCCTAAAAATCCTTCCTCTGTAACCTTGCTCCAGCGGACTCCCGGTGTCCATAGCGATTTCACCCAGGCGCGATCAACCCCCGGCGTTAGAACAAGCGCATCACTGACACGCCGAAGGACCTCGAGATATTCTGGTTTCATGATGTCGCCTTTTTTGCTCTCCACGACAACCCGTACCTGATTCCCAAGGCCCGGCAATTCTTTTTTGTTGGCAAAATAATTCTTGGTATAAGGATGATTCTGGGGAATCATCTTCTCGAAGCTTGCCGTCACATTGACTTTGGAAGCTTGATACCCGAGCAGTGCAGTGATCAGCGCACAGATGACAATGAATATGAGCCGGTTGTTGAAAACCAAACGCTCCAGCCAGATTCCGGATTTGGTATCAAAATTCTTTATATCGCTTATGACCGGCATATCATCTATATGATTGTTACCGACGTCCATTTTTTCACTCCATTAAATAAATTTTTCGTCCAGCTGGACTTGCACTCTCGGGAGAATTACTCACGATATCGTACATGTAAAAAAGGATAGCAGGATCTTCCGGATTGGCTTCACAGGAAGATCCTGCTTAATTTAATTTAAGTATAGCAGGATCTTCCCGGGATTGGCTTCACGGGAAGATCCTGCCTGGGTTAGTTTATCGAACTCCGGATGCCCCAATATACGACGGCGTCAATTCATCCTCAGGAGCACGCTCGCCCCATTTTGAAAACAGGTAAGGTTCACCTGTCCACGCCTGTGCGTAGTACTGCCCGGTGACCAGGTCATAGCCACAGTCACTAATATTATGAGAAGCCTGAACTGGGTACGCAAAAGGATTACCAACAATGAGCGTTCGCCACAGCTTGCCGTTCGCGTCATACAAGTCGCTCATAGGCGAATACCAGTTGTCCTCATCCATATAGAGCGTGCGCTTCTTATAGATATGGCGATATTCAGGTTTGAGGTTCCCTTCAACCATCCAGACACGGTGCAGTTCCCACCGCAGCACTTCCGGCTTTATCGTATGCGGACCAAATGCTTGCTCCTTTGTGGAGTAATACATGAATTTGTAATTGTTTACAGGGATGTACATTTCTTTCTTGCCGAGGAGCTTCCAAGTATACCGCTCGGGCGACCCCATATAACCGTATCCTGAATCATAGGTCGCTGCACCGCCAACCCATACGTTAGGTCCATCGAAGGCGATTTCCGGCGCTTGCTTGACCCTGCGCTGCCCGGGAAGATACTGCCAGCAGCTCGGATCAATGCCGGTTTTGTCCATTGACCAATAGCAAAACAACTTCTCACCGTTTCGATTGGCCGGTCCTTTTGTCTGGCCTCTCGTATAGTATTGTCTTAACGCGACCTTATCCGATGCTTTAGGATCCCAGTAAGCGAAATACATGATATTGTCTTCGTTGCTCGTCATGATGACGCGGCCCGCGGATGTGACCTGAACGGATTCATAAAAGCAGTGTTCATCCCCGCGGTTTGCGGTCAGAAGATGGTTCCAAACGACTTCAAGACCGTTCTTGGGTATGGGGAAAGCATAGCCTGCATGCGCGCCTACCAAATGATTGCCGCCTTTTTCCAGCTTGGCAGTGGTTGCTACCTTTTTCGTGTTGTCGTAAATATACTGAGGATAACTCATCCCTCGTCGGGTCGGGTACACGTTCAGGTAATATTCAGGGTATTTCTGCATGAGCGCCATCTGCCCCGGAGTGAGCTTATCCGCATACTGGGCCATGTTTTTGGAGCTTATCTTATATAGAACCTTGTCATCCGCAAATGGGTCGGGATACTTTCCTTTTTTCGGATCATAGGCTGAAAAAGGAACCTTGAGCTTGCCCTCGTAATACCAGCCATCCGCCCCTTTGGTGATACCGCCGGTCCAGGCGGGAATCGTCCCGGCCTTGTTCCCGGCTTTTTCAGCGCCAATCGGCGTCAACTCCGGACCGCCAAGCTTGGCCGCTTCCTGCTCTGTGATGGCAGCCATTGCATAACTGGACATTACAAATACCAGCATGGCACATGCTAACAATATCTTTCGCATCATAGCTAGTTCTCCTTATCCATATCTTTTTTAGGTTTTAACCTGCTAATCACCTTTTAATTGATCGTTGCAACCTTGATTCCAGCCACGCCGGCAATGACACACGTGCTTTTGTCGGGAACAACCACCGCGCATGCTGGAAGGCCTAGTCCTTCTTTTTGTTTTACCTCGCTAAAACTCGCGCCGTCATCTTTGCTCTCGAGTACTTTACCCGACTGGGTCACCAATACGATGGCGCCATCCGCAGTTACCGTGCCGCCAAGTACTGCACCACTTTCCCCGCTCTCCACCTTTTGCCACTTCTTTCCTTTGTCAGTGCTGCGGAACATGTTACCGCGCAAACCGAAGACGAGCACTGAGCCGGATTTCCCAACAACCCCAAAGAACGTCCCATTATAACCGGTTTGAAGGGATCGGAAGCGACCGGAAGCAGGATCGAGCTTCAGTACCAGCCCCTGCTCTCCGACCATGTAGAGATCAGTCCCAACGGGTCTGATGGCGTAGAAGTGGAAACCGTTAGGGTTCTCTGTTCGATCGAGCCATGGTTCCCAGTTCTTTCCTCCGTCAGTGGTGTGGAAAATGAGATTATTTGCTCCGACGACGAAGCCGGTAAGATCGTTACTAAACCAGACATCAAGAAAAGGAAAGACCGGCCCCTGATCAACAAGGTACTGCATGTCTTCCTTGAACTTCTTAGCTGCCTTGGCGTCCATTCCGCCGGAAGGTGGACGGTTCTCATAATACTTCTTCAATACTTCGCAGACGCGGGAGCCATCCAATTGCACAACCCATTTGGCGCCAGCATTAGAACTGTACAGCACCACTCCGTCGTGCCCTACCGCCCAGCCTTTCTGAGGGGTCGCGAAATACACGGCCGCCAAGTCAACGCTCACCGGGACCTCGCTCTGTGTCCAACTCTTTCCGTTGTCGTCTGAGTAGATGATATGACCTCTCTCTCCTACCGCGACGATACGTTTTCCCGCGATGGCAATACCGTTTAGCAGAGACTTAGACGCCAGCTGGCTCGTCATCGCAGGGACCTTGAGTGGACCCTTAAAGTTATCTCGATCACCCGTCTGCTGTGCGACATTAGCAGGGGTGCCGGGATTCTCAGCCAGGCTGATAGTCGGATATGCGAAAACAACCGCACAGACGGCTAAAGCCAGCAATTCACTTAATATCCGGTACTTCATTTTTTCTCCTCATTGAAAAATACGTTAAATGTCCGCGCGATTAAATCGCGATCATCCATCTGTAATCGCTAGAAAGCGACCTTAAACATGAAGGATATCCAATCTCTATCCCGGAACGACGACCAGTTTCCTTTTCCCGCGTTACCCGGGCTGAGGGGGCCGAAATAGTTCGAGTAGGTGAAATTGAAGTTGTACTTCGTCACATACGTGAAGTTTAATCCGATACCCAGGTTTCCATCCCCTTCAGCCATTCCCGCCCCGATGGGGGAAACACCAAAGACACCATAATTCAGGGAAACCGGGACCGACAAATCCACTCCGGGCAGAATCTGCAGGTATTGAGGCCCGAAGACGAACGTTATTTCTCCTGCATCCCTTGTCACATGCCACAAGGACGCGGACCCCGGACCTGCAAAAAGGTGCTGCGGGTCATCGGTCAGCGACATGAAACGGCTGTGATCATACTCAAACATCCAGCTTCCTGCATCCCACAGAAGCGACTTCTTCAGCAAGCCTACGAAATTAAGCACGGCATGCATCGTCTCTCCTGTCGGCGCCAGAACATGACCATCATCGGGCAACTGGGACGCATCCGTTATCATGGCAGTACCGCCGACCAGGGGCATATTCTTACGGTAAGATACCTCGGCACCCACGCTGAGACCCTCTATAACGCCAGAAAAGGTCAAGCCGTACAGTTGGATATCGGACTTATAAGCACAATGGTAGGTCATATCGCCGGTATTGAGAATAACAGTCGGCAGCCTGTCGGACAGATTTCTGAAAACGCCCCCGAATGTATATTCCCCCCACTTGTAGCGGAGTTGGAGCCCGAAATCGTCATGCTTCTTCCCTTCAACGTCACGGCCGTGAGTCATCCAGGGGCCGCCAACACCAAAAAGCAGAGACCCGCTTCCATTCATCGCGATATCGGTATTGCCCAGGAAAGTTCCGGCGCCGGGCAGCAAATCCGGAACCCATTGCAGGAAGTATTGACCGGAGAATTGAAGCTCCGGTGTGATCTGCGCCTCAACGCTGACGTTGTTGATGGGACGGTACAGTTCCTTCACCTCGGCGCCGGGACTTTGCAGGCCCTTGGCGTGATCAATCTGAGCCTGCAGGTAGCTGATCGCGTGGTATGCGTTTAACAGCCCCTCGCCAAAGATAACCGTGTGCTTCCCGATCTTCCAGTAAGTCGGGATATCGCCAAGATCCAGCCTTGCAAAAACAAATGCATCGAGCAACTCGCCATACGGGCCCGTATAATACCGATCCTGATACGTTTCGAGCTGGCCAACGGCCTGATTTCCGTTTCCATCGATAAAGTTGGAGGTCGCAACGGAATCGTTCTGGAAATGATTGCGATACCGCTGATCATACCAGAAGGCGCCGCTCACACGGACCCCGTAGTTCTTTTTGAAGGTCAAATCCGACTCCATATAAAGGTCCACGCGATTTGACACGATTCCAGATCTGAAGTTGCGATCGCCGTCATCATTATTGATATTTGACAAGAGACCCTCGTCCGGGTTCTGTAGACGATACATCAAGGTGTAGCGGAAATTGCTGTCCAGCCGAAGAACCACGTCTTCGTTACCCGTCGGGATTTCGAACGCATTGGCGCTTCCGTAACCTACCAGCAGCAGCGCCAGAAAAATAAACACAGCCTTAATACTCATTTCGTATTTGCGCATACCTTCCCTCCTTACGAACTCTCTTTTTAATCCAGATTAACTGTGCTCTCACTATCAGTGGTTTCTGCTCCTAATTAAAAAACTCCTCGAAATTTAAATGCCGAACCATTTTCAGGATGGTTAGAGGAGCCCTGAATCGTCGCCACTGATATCACCCCGCGAAAAACTTGATCCCTCCCCCCTCCTTTCTATAATTATTGTGTTTTAGAGCTACTGAAATTACCTTAAGTCGATCGTTTCCGGCTCACCCCTGACTCTCTTTTTTATAATCCAGATTATACGTCAATCCTGACTTATAAAGTGGATCGCTTTTTTAGGTGGCAGGATACACTTGTCTCCCGTTTTATATAGCATTCATTGTGCCATAATACGTAACCACTTATTAATATTATTTGTTCAATATAGAAAACACATACCAAGTAGACTTTCTTGTTTAATTACACGCTCAATCGATTCATTCTGTTCCATAATTAACAAATTAATACAATGTCCATAATTAAGCCGCTGTATTTCATTGACTGCTTCCTTAAAGTAATCGAACTTTAAGTCATATTAAGGGATTAGCGAAAAAATTTACTTCCATCTCCATTTCGGATCCCTCAAGACTAGTATCGGAGATCTTTACGCTTACCTCTCCTATCGTACAGTCAGGCCTTGCTGGCGGAAGCCAGCTCTGCCGCATCAATGCGCGACCGATCTTCTCATTGCTGCTCACCTGCAAAAGGAACAGTATTGTTCCGCAAAAGGAACAATACTGTTCCGAACATGGGGTTTAAACTGTATCTCCCGCGCATTCATGATCGCCCCTTCACGATAATCCCGACCATGAAAGAAGGTGTTCGGCCGATATTTTGATCCAGCATGTATAAAGCCACGCCCATCAAGCGGCTTCAGTGTCTCCGCGCTCATCTCCACCACGGTTAGCTGTATGCAAGGGGAATCTTCAATCATGCTTCGATCGGAAGAAAGTCGCGCCTGCAGGATTTGCAGCACGATATGGGTTGGGGTCAGAAGGTTGATATGACAGAGGTGGTTCTGGAGCGGAATCATGAGGGTGGACAGGTCACCCGGTGCGACATGCTTCCGGACAAGACGTAAACTGATGACGACAGCTTTGGCTCCTGTTCTGCGAATGCCTGGCTCAGTAGCCAACCGATCGATACCGCCGTTACGCGGAAAAAACCGACAGGCGAGTGAGAGCGGGTCCAACGCCAGTTCGATCCGTTCCTGCAAGTTGCATTCGCGATACCATGCGAGATAGGCGAGTTCACTCATGATGCACCCTACCCCTTTTTAGACGCCGGCGCCGTTTCCCTCCTGGAGCCGCTGGCGGACGAAGCCGATATGACCGCGCAGGGCGTAAAACTGATCTGCAAAGGAAGCTGGCACCTTCTTGCCCCCGAGTGTCTGTTCGATCCGGTCCAGACGCTTGAGACGTTCCAGCCGCTCTTCGTTTGAAATACCAGAGGTGAGTCCCTCTTCGAGAGACAGCAGGGCCCGGTACCAGCGCAGAATCTGGAGTCGCACGCGCCACCGAAAGAGCGCCGGGATAGCCCTCAGGCCCGGAATCAGGATCAACGCCATCGGAATGACCACGACGACAAAGCGATTGAGCAGGCTCGCCCACCAAAAGGGCATATAGCGATAAAAGAATTTCTTTCCGGACTTGTAATAGCGCTGGGCGTCTGCGCTGATGCGGAATTCATGGTCGAGCGGCGTCGGAAATTCCCCGCGGCGCTGAAACATGCTCCGCCGCCCGTTGACCTCAGTCGCCGCCTCCAGGAGCAAATCGGATAGGGCTGGATGCAGATCCTCCCGCACAATCAGTTCAACCGTCGGACTGACCAGGCTAACATCATGATCCGGGATGTCTTGACCGAAATCGATAGCGCCCCTCAAGAGTACCAGCTTGTTAAGATAGCCGATGCGGCGCGCATAGGCTTCTGCCTGGGTAAAGTCAAAGAGGCGAATACCGGGCTCCCTGAGAAAGTCGCGAATGACATCCGTCGAGGCGGAATCACCCATCATGAAGGCCGCATCGATCTTGCCTTTTAGCAGGGCCTCGTGTGCTTCGTCGTCGTCCATTTCTAACAGTGACGTCTGACCACCCGGTTTGATATTGTTTCTGCGGAGCAACTCCAACGCCAGGATTTGCGTTCCCGTCCCATCCTCGCCGATAGCGAGCTTTTTACCGCTGAACTGCGACAGCCGCTCGAAGGGCTTGGGACTCCGGTAGAACAAATAGAGCGGTTCGTAAGAGACACTGCCTAGTGATACCAGTTTGCGGATATCGTAACCCTCGGCAACGCCAGTTTGCACGAAACCGACATCGACCCGATAAGACGGATTCGCCAACCGCTCCAGGTTTTCCAGTGAGCCTTCCGAGGTCAGGATCTTCAGCTTGACGCCGTTGCGCTCGAGAACCTTGGCGTACTTCTCAGCCTGCTTGTAGAAGCGGCTTCCCTTGTCGCCGCTCGTCATGACGATGGTATTCGGCGGTGCGGAATGAAAAAACCAGAAGACGGCAAAGGCCAGAACCAGAAGGGTGAAGACCGTCGCGGACAATGTCGCGCTCGGCCCCAGTCCGAAGGTCTCGGAAAAGAGGGCTTGCAGATTCGTAAAAACCGATCGTATGTGTTTTGCCCCCGCTGCGCTGACCCGACGCGCGGTCAATCTCTTGCCGCTTTTCATGGCTGCTCCAGACCGATCTGAAATAGGGACGTCTTGCTACGAATCATGCCCGCTTTCGCAGAGAATTTCAAGTGAATATGCAGCAAAACTCTTAAATCGCTTCTTGACTTTAAAGAATCCCTTCTCCTATATTTCAGGCACCCTCCCCGGGGCGAGACAACCGATCCTTTCCTGCCACTTGGCATTGGTTGACATTATGATGAAGAGGACAACGATATGCAAAAGACTTTTGCCCCTGCTTCCATGACGAAAGAACAACTTGCGGCCATCCAGCTTGACGGACTGAAATGGACGGTCCGTCATGCCTACGAGGGATCGCCTTTTTATCGTCGTATGTTGGACGAAGCAGGGGTCAAACCGGAAGATATACACAGCCTCAACGATCTCAGGCGCCTTCCCTTTACGACCTCTCAGGATCTTCAGGACAACTATCCCTGGCCGCTGTTGTCAGTTCCCATGAAAGACATTGTCCGAATGCACGCCTCATCGGGGACGACGGGAAAACGAAAGGTCCTGGTCTATACCGCCAAGGACATCGACGATTGGGCCGATATGTTCGCACGATGCTATGAGACGGCGGAATTGACGAAGGAGGACCGCATTCAGATCTGCGTAGGCTATGGCGTCTGGACGGCAGGGGCGGGCTTCCAGATCGGCTGCGAGCGATTCGGCGCCCTGGCCATTCCGGCGGGCCCCGGTAATCTTGATATGCATCTTCAGTTTCTCGTGGACTTCCAGACGACGGTCATCTGCAGCACCGCCTCCATGGCCCTGCTGATGGCCGAAGAAGTGCATGCCCACGGTCTTCGGGACAAGATCAACGTCAAAAAGGTCATCTTCGGCGCCGAGCGTTCGAGCGATGCCCTGAGGAAAAAGGTGAAGGACCTGCTCGGGGCGGAGCATATTTTCGACATCCCGGGACTGACCGAGATCTACGGGCCTGGAACCGGCCTGGACTGCCCATACCATACGGGTATCCACTATTGGCCCGATTATTACATCCTCGAAATCCTTGATCCCGATACGCTGGAACCGGTCAAAGAGGGCGAGGTTGGCGAGATGGTTTATACGACGTTGAAAAAAGAGGGGGCGCCGATGATCCGCTACCGGTCACGCGACCTGACACGCCTGATCCCCGGCGATTGCCCCTGCGGCTCCCCCTTCCCGCGTCACGACAAGATCATGGGACGATCCGACGACATGTTCATCGTCCGGGGTGTAAATATCTATCCGAGCCATATCGATGAGATCCTCTCCAAACTCGGGGGAATCGGCAGCGAATACCAGATCCACCTCGATCGCCTGGAAGACGGCAAGGACTATATGACCATCAAGGTGGAACGCGAACAGAGTGGCGATTCTGCCAACGACCGTTCCCTCGCCGGCATGATCGAAAAGACGATTCGCAAGGAGACCCTGGTGAGCGGCAAAGTCGAAATCGTGGCCTATCAGGAGCTCCCCAGGACCGAACGAAAATCGAAGCGGGTATACGATCACCGCGCATGACGCAACCAGTGCAGTGTCCCATTACTACCTTGATTAAATGTCATTTCGCTTGTCCCGAGGCCGCCGTCGTCGGGAAGCGAAGCGAGAAATCTTAATTTATTGAAGACTCACCGGAGCAAGCTCCGGCGAATCTCCGATTCCCAAGATAGATGATTTGTCCTGATTCGCTCGCATTCCCCGCCGCAAGCAGCGGGCAATGCGAGCGCTGAAGAATTCAAAGCGGAACGAGATATCTCCCTTCGGTTAATATGACAACTTATTTTTGAGACATAACACTGGCAGGCTGTCTCACAAGGTCCATATAAAGATATTTATTCTTGATTTTTAGCATCCGTTATTATATGTCAACTTCAATACTGAGGTACGGAATCAATGTCGACAGTCATTTTCAATTCAAACTACTGGTGGTGGCGGGGATGAAATAAGCGCAAAGGCTCGTCCTCTTATGGCACTACTTTAAAATCGTTTTCAAGGCCGCGGATGGGCTAAGCATCCGCGGCCTTCTTGTTTTTTCAGTATGCTGTTGACGAGAAAAGAGAACAAAACATGTCTTCAAGTGCTCAACGAATCCTGATGGGAAACGAAGCAATCGGCCGGGGTCTTGTGGAATACGGCTGCGATTTCTTTGCCGCATACCCAGGGACCCCCTCCTCTGAGATCATGACGGCTGCAGTCGGATTCGCCCAAGAGACGGCGAGTTCGATGCATCTGGAATGGTCGGTAAACGAAAAAGTGGCCTACGAAGCGGCGCTGGCCAACAGCTATACGGGCAAGCGTTCCGCCGCAGCGATGAAGCAGGTCGGCCTCAATGTCGCCGCCGATCCCTTTATGCGTTCCGCTTATCTCGGCGTCAAGGGAGGATTCGTCATCCTGGTGGCGGATGACCCCGGACCGCACAGTTCCCAGACAGAACAGGACAGCCGCTTCTTTGCCCAATTCGCAAAGATTCCCGTCCTCGATCCATCGAGTCCGGCCGAAGCCAAGGAGATGGTGCGGACGGCCTTCGAGCTATCGGAACAGTATGAGATTCCGGTGATGCTTCGCCCGACGACGCGCGTCTGCCATGCCCGCCAGAACGTTTCCTGCGAAAAGCCTGTAAGACCGTCCAGACCCCCGCACTTCGAAAAAAACCCGGGTCGATGGATCGCAACCCCGCAGTTTCTCCCGGAATTGCATCGGAAGCTCAACGAGAAGATCGCGGCGATTTCGCTTCGGGACGACTTTCGTCCCCGCCTCTTTAAAGGGAACGGCTCGCACAAGGGCTGCTGCATTGTCGCATCCGGCGTGGCCTTCGCCCATGCCTGGGATCTGCTCGACGACTTAGGACTTCGGGGAACAATCGATCTCTTCCAGGTTACGCTGCCCTACCCGCTTCACCAGGGCTTTATCGAGGAGATCCGAACCGCTTATGATCATATCCTGGTGATCGAGGAGACTTATCCCGTTATTGAAACGCAACTCCTCAATCCCAAAGTGGATGGGCGGCGATCCGGCCTTGTTCCCAGCCGCGGCGAGGTGACACCAGATGTCGTCGCGCGCGCGCTGGAACAATTTCTGAATCTCACGCCCGTAGACTCCCCCACAGCGTCTCCGCAAAAAGGAAAGAGACCCTCTTTGTGCGCCGGCTGCTCGCACCGCGCCGCCTACTATGCCATCAAACAAACTTTCCCAAATGGGATCTTTCCCAGCGACATCGGCTGCTATACGCTGGGGATGAATTTCGGGGCCATTGATACCTGCCACTGCATGGGAGCCTGTATCAACCAGGGTGAGGGATTCTTCTTTGCCTACCGGAACGAACCAAATCCGCCGACGATCGTGGTCAGTATCGGCGATTCGACCTTCTTCCACGCCGGCATACCGGGCTTGATCAACGCGGTCTTTCAAAAGGCGCGCTTTATCGTCGTCATCCTGGACAACGCGACAACAGCGATGACGGGCAATCAACCCACCCCGCAAAACGGCATTACGGCGGACGGCTCTCCCGGCAAACCGGTTTTGATTCCGGAACTCGTCAAGGCCTGCGGTGTCGATTTCATCCGGCAGTGCGATCCCTACGACCTTGATGCATTGACAGCCTTATTGCGGGAAGCGGATGCGTACTGCCGTTCGGCAGAAGGCGGAATTGCCGTGATCATCTGTAAGCACCCCTGCCAGTTGGACCGTTCAGGCAAAAAATATCCGGTCTTCGCCATGAGTGTTACCGATGCCTGCACTGGCTGTGAAGCGTGCCTCAACGAGTTTGAATGTCCCGCGTTGATCCTTGATAACGATGCCGGGCAGGTTATCATCGATCAGAACCTCTGCACGGGTTGCGGCATCTGCGTACATGTCTGCCCAATGGGCGCCATTGAGGCACGGGGGAAATAAAAGCATGAAGACGATGAAACAGCGAATTATTGTCAGCGGCGTGGGCGGTCAGGGCGTTGTCTTTGCAACGCGGCTACTGGCAGAAACCGCAATGGAAGCCGGCTATCCGGTCCTCACCTCGGAAAGCCACGGCATGGCAATGCGCGGCGGAACGGTCGTCTCTCACGTCAAGGTCGGCGATTTTAGAAGCCCACTCATCCGGCGTGGACAGGCCGATATCGGCCTGTTTCTCAACGCCTCAAATTTGAACGTCCATCAAGAGCTGATGACGCTTGACGGCCGTGTCTTCGTAAACACCGCCGGACCCGCTGTTGACGGCTGTGCCTTCTGCGACGCCACGAAACTGGCAAAAGAGGCCGGGGCGGTCGTGGTCGCCAACCTGGTTCTTATCGGATATGCTGTCCGGAACGGCGCCCTGTTTTGCACAGCGGAGCAGATGGAGCGCGTAATCAACCGCATTTCACAGCCAAAACAGTTGGAACTGAATTTAAAGGCCTTTAGATTGGGCCATACAGGTTGTTGACCGGCGACGCATTTCCGTAGGAAGGTGTAATCAGGTCCAAGTTATTTTGGCACCTTACCGGAAAAAACCGAAGGCTTTATAAAACGCTCAATATACGCCTCGCGATTCGGCTTTTCCGGATGACTGCATCGGGCAACTGCGGCGCCTTGCATTTGAGCTTTTTTGAACAGCCTGAAAACAATGCTTTTCATCATAAAAGGAGGTCCATATGAAAACCTGTGCGAGTAAAATTTTCATTGCGACGCTGGCGTTTTTTGTGGCTGTTGTCATCCTGCCGACGGCGACACAAGCCGCTCAGCAGATCAAGCTGACCTACGCCAACTTCCCGCCGGCTGCTACTTTCCCGTGCGTTCAGATGGAGCGATGGGCCAAGGAAGTTGAGAAGCGGACCAATGGCGAGGTTAAGATCCAGACCTTCCCAGGTGGAACCTTGCTGGCCGCAAAAAACATTTTTGACGGGGTGATCTCCGGAACGGCGGATATCGGTAATTTCGCCATGAGCTACCAGCCCGGCCGCTTTCCCGTTTCCGAAGCCGTCGATCTCCCCCTCGGCTTCAAAAGCTCCCGTGTTGCAAGCCTTGTCCTCTATGACCTGATCGAAAAGTACAAACCGAAGGAATTCGAGAAGGTCAAGATCCTAACCCTCTTCACCTGTCCGCCAGCGGATTTCATGACGAGCAAACCGGTTAAATCGCTGAACGACCTGAAGGGCATGGAAGTGCGCGTGTCGGGAACGGGCGCGGAGATCGTCAAGAGACTGGGGGCCGTTCCCGTTGCCATGCCGCAATCTGAAACCCCTGAGGCCATTCAGAAGGGCGTCGTCAAAGGCATGGTCTCCTCGATGGAGATCCTGAAGGACTTCAACTTTGCGGCCTACTGTCCCTATGCCACGGATACCAACCTCTTCGTCGTCTCCTTCGCGGTGGTGATGAACCTGGATAAATGGAACGCCCTGCCGGCCAACGTTAAGAAAGTCCTGGACGATCTGCGCGTAGAACAGGCCCAGTGGACGGGCAGTTACGTCGACAATCATGTTCAAGAGGCCTTGGCATGGTCGAAGGAGAAGTACAGCCATAAGGTCATTAGCCTGTCCGCCGTTGATAAAACAGAAATCTCGAAGCTCCTGAACCCCATGATCCAGGAATACGTCAAGCGCGTCTCTGCTCAGGGTCTTCCCGGCGAAAAGATCATCAAAGACGTAACAGCCCTGAAGGTAAAGTACGAAAAGCAGTACAAATAAAATTTACAGGCGATCAATATGAAATATCTGGACCGGTTCGATCTTTATTTTAACAGGCTTTTAATGGTCACAGGCGGCATTGCCCTTCTGGCCGTGATGTTCCTGGCCACGGTTAATGTCGCCTTGAGAATCTTTCACGTTCCCTTCAGCGGTTCTTATGAGATCATCTCTTTTCTGGGTGCACTCGTAACGGCATCGGCGCTCGGTTACACGCAAAGACACCGCGATCACATTGTGGTCGATATTCTCTCGGAGAAGTTTTCTCCAGGCCCCAGACGGCTTGTCGATATGGTCTCCTTCTTTTTGATTGCCGCATTCTTTGCCGTTGTTTCCCGGCAAACCTTTCTCTGGGGAACAAAGATATCGGAGACCGGAGAGCTTTCAGAGACGCTGAAGATGGCGTATCACCCCTTTGTCTTCGGTGTGGCGCTGGGCTTCGCCTTTCTGGCGCTCTCAGCTGTTGTCGATTTGCTCAAGGTATTTCTGAAAGCAGAAGATCAGGAGGAGAAATTGTCCTATGAATGAGGCAATGATCGGCGTTTACGGCATCGGTATCATGTTTGCCGTTCTCTTTCTCCTCCGGATACCGGCGGGGTTCACGATGGCAATCGTCGGCTTCTGCGGCATCGCCTATGTTACGTCCATCCAGGCCGCCTGCGGCATGATCGGCTCAGAACTTTGGAACATCTTTTCCAATTATGGTCTGACCGTTATACCCATGTTCATCCTCGTAGGGGAGTTCATTCATTACGCAGGTTATAATGATAGCCTCTACCACGCGACTCACCGGTGGTTCGGCCATCGCAAGGGCGGCCTTGCCATCACCACCATCATGGCGTCTGCTGCTTTCTCCGCCATCAGCGGCTCCAATACGGCAACTGCGGCCACCATGAGTAAGGTGGCGATCCCATCGATGAAGAAATACGGCTACCACCCGATGCTCAACGCCGGAAGTGTTGCAGCAGGAGCAACGTTGGGCGTGCTGATTCCCCCCAGCATCGTGCTTGTGGTTTACGGTCTCTATACGGGCCAGTCCATCGGCAAGCTCTTTTTCGGCAATATCGTCCCCAGCGTCATTCTAACCGTGTTGATTGCCGCCACGGTCTATTACATCTGTTGGCGCAATCCATCCTGGGGTCCGAAGGGAGAGAGAAGCACATGGCGTCAGCGCTTTCAGGCGCTACCCGAGGCGCTCGACATCCTGGTGCTCTTTTTAGTGATCATGTACGCGCTCTTCACAGGCATCGTCACGGCAACGGAGGCTGCGGCAGTGAGTTGCACACTGGCCCTCGCGATCTGTCTGGTACGTCGGAAGCTTACATGGAAAGGCTTTATTGCGTCAATTGTAGATACCCTGAGAATTTCCTGTATGGTCTTCATGATTATCGCGGGCGCCGTCATCTTCGGACGCTTCCTCACGCTGACCCGCTTGCCCTTCGAGGCGGCAGGGTTTATCAGTACCCTGGGACTTCCGAATTGGATACTGCTCTGGGTGATCCTGCTTTGCTACATCATCGGCGGCTGCATCATGGACGCTCTGGCCTTTCTGCTGGTGTCGCTGCCAATCTTCTATCCCCTCGTGGTGCAGATGGGTTACGATCCGATCTGGTTCGGTCAAGTCATCACGATCGTCACGACGATGGGTTCCATCATGCCGCCTATCGGCATCTGCTGTTACGTCGTGGCGGGCATGGCCAAGGACATCCCCTTGGGAACGGTTTTCAGGGGAAGCGCCTACTATATCCCGTCCTATATCATCGCCATCATCCTGCTGATGCTTTCTCCCTACTGGACGGTGCTGGTCTTTTCCAATCTGGTTAAATAGGAGAGAAGACGATTGTCTTGCCGTCCTCTGGCAAAGGACCGCAAACGCTATTGGCCGATCAGATTGAATCGTCTGAGCTCTGCCAACAGACGACCCTTGACGATGGGCTTGACAATATAGGCGTCGCAGAGACCTTTAAAGGCCGTGACAACGTCACGAGGCTCTTCCAACGCCGTGGTCATGAAGATTTTTGAGCCGTTTGTGGATAAGATGCCGCGGGCCTCCTCCAGAGAACGAATCTTCGTCAGGGCCTCTTGGCCGTCCATCTCCGGCATCATAATGTCCAGGCACACGAGATCATAGGGGGCTGACGCATTCAACGCCGCTTCGACTGCGTCAACCGCTTCGCGTCCGTTGACCGCAATGTGGGCGGGCCCGTAGACCTTTAGTATTTCCTGAAGAATCAACCGACTTGTAAAATCGTCCTCCACGATAAGACTCTTCATTGCCTTCTCCTTTCATGCTTGCGCGTTCGCGGGCCATTCTCTCCGATCCATGGCCGCAGCCAACGATTCAAACCGGATCTCAATATCATGGAAAAGCGCCCTCAACAGGTCGATATCGCCGGTTTTCGCGGCCTTTTCCATTTCAAGGGCGCCTTCCCGCAGGTCGTCGCCGTCCACATTGGCGGCCGCTCCTCGAATGAGGTGGGCCTGGCGCTCGACTGCTTCCAGATTACGCGTATCGATAAAATCTTTCAAGAGACGAATCTGGTTCGGAATGTCTGTCCTGAAAGACACCACGACGCGCTCAGCCAACGCTTCATCGTTCATGAGACGCTCCATCATTCTCGCGCTATTCCAAGTCCTGTTCTCCTCTTCTTCTGAACAGGGCGCTGGCAGAGCAATATGGGGTTTCGAAGGCAGCCATTTCATCAATATTTCACCAACCGCCCGCGGGCCAACAGGTTTGCTGATATAATCATCCATTCCATTTGCAATGCATCTCTCCTGATCCCTCCGCATGGCGTGTGCCGTTATGGCAATAAGGGGGATATGACGATAGAGAACCTTTGACTCCGTCGATCGTATCAGTCGCGTCGCTTCATAGCCGTCCATCACGGGCATCTGAATATCCATCAGCACCAGGTCGTACGGAATCGTCTCGAGTGCACTGATCACTTCCTGACCGTTGGCAACTGCATCGGCATAGAGGCCGAATTTGCGCAGGATGCTCAGCGCCACCTGCTGATTGGTGATATTATCTTCCGCAATCAATATTCTGGCATGGCATCCAGAAAAATAAGTCCTGAATTTCTCTATGACGTCATTATTGACAACCAACGTGAGCTTAGAATAAGCCGGCGACAAGCAACCACTCGCTAAAGTACCCTCCTGACGTGCTATCGACGTCAGGAGCGCCTTCAACCCCTGAAGGCGCAGCGGTTTAGCGAGAACAGCGGAAAATACGAGTCCTTCTTCTGTTGGCATCAGATCATCGCACGTCCCGGCAGAGCTCATCAGAATAGTCCGAATGTCTGCAAAGCGCGGATTGTCGCGCAACCGCCGTCCCAGCGCGATCCCGTCCATTCCCGGCATCTTACGGTCGATTAGAACCCAGTCATACCGCTGCCCCCCGTCGATGGTCCGATCCAGCATGTCTAATGCCTGAGGGCCGTCGCTGGCCTCTGCCACATAAGCGCCCCAAGCGACCAGATGTTCGGTTAGAAAACGTCGATACGTTGCATTGTCGTCAACAACCAGGATACGGGCATCTATCTTCGTCTCAGGGTGACTTTCAACTCCTTCCTCTTGCTCCTGATTTTCAAGACGTGCAGTAAACCAGAACTCTGATCCGATCCCCTCCTGACTCTCGACACCGATCACGCCTCCCATCATTTCCGCAAGGCGCTTTGAGATGGCCAACCCCAAGCCGGCGCCGCTGTAACGGCGTGTTGTAGAGGTATCAATCTTAAAAAATTTCTGAAAAAGATGATTCTGCTTGTCCTTCGGAATACCGATGCCGGTGTCACGGACATGGAACCGCAACAAGAACGACCCACTTCTGTCCGATTGCCCTCGGACGCCCAGGACGATCTCGCCCCTTTCCGTGAACTTGATGGCATTGTCCATCAGGTTATTGAGGATTTGGCGCAAACGCCCCGGATCTCCCCATAACCGCGTCGTAACGCCCTGGTCCAAGCCGCAAATCAACTCCAATCCCTTTGCGTGAGCCCGCCAGGCAACACTTGTCGCAAAATCTTCCATCATATCATTGAGATCGAATTCCAGATTTTCTATATCCAGCTTACCCGCCTCGATCTTTGTAAAATCAAGAATATCATTCATAATGCCAAGAAGAGACTCCGCGCTGGAACGGATAACTTCCGCATAATGCTGCTGATGATTATTCAGATCCGTATCCAACAACAATCCGATCATGCCGATGACGCCATTCATCGGGGTGCGAATTTCATGACTCATATTGGCCAGAAATTCACTCTTTGCGGCGCTGGCCATCTGTGCGCGTACCGCCATATCCCTTGCCAAGAGGGTTTTTATTTTCAGCTGTCGATTGATTTTTCGGAGTCCTTCCTCCGCCTGTTTCTGCTCGGTAATGTCGCAGGCATTTCCCTGAAGGCCGATTATTCGTCCTGCATCATCGCGCAGCGCAGCGCCATTGGTTTTATGCCACCGCCATGAGCCGTCACGATGCATGACGCGGTACTCGACACCATGACCCCGTTGCTGCGATGCAAGGATCTCATGAATAAAGCTGGCCCACACGGAGCGGTCGTCAGGATGAATATATTCTTGGAGATGTCTGCCGACGACATCGTCGATCGGATACCCCAGTTGAAATGTCCAACTTTTCGACACAAAAGCGAAGATGCCTCCTGTCGTCAGGCCGAAAATAATATCATGACTGTTCTCGACAAGCAGCCGGTACTTTTCCTCACTGGCGCGAAGCGTTTCCTCCATTTTTTTTCGGGGCGTGATGTCCTGGGCGACGGCATACAACCTGTCTCCCTTGGGGCGCAGGTGCCAATCCATCCAACGATAGGCGCCGTTTCGACATCGAAATCTCGCTTGCAGCTTAAGCATATCTTCACAACTATTGAGTCGGGCAAAGGCAGCGCATGCCCTGTCGTAATCCTCCGGATGAACAAAATCCAAAGCCGATCTATCCTCCAGTTCGGTCAGAGAATAACCCAGGACCTTTTCCCACTGAGTGTTTAACCTGACAAAACGTCCATCAACGCCAATGGTACAACTGGGATCCGGACTCGTCATAAGATAGCGATCCAGTTCATCGGTCTTCTCTCTCAACTGTCGCTCCAGATCCTTGCTCACGGTGATGTCGATAAAGTTCTCAAGCAAGTGCTCCTGACCATTTATTTGAACCCTAATCGCCGTTTGTAGAACCGGGATGCATTCTCCATTGGCTTGGCAGATAAAACGCTCCGAATGGTCGATGCACTGTCCAAGATCAAGAACAGGGCATTGTCCTCTCTCGACAGGACAGATACGGTTATGACAAACCTGCCCAACGAGCGCTTCCGGCGTCACACCAATCACCCTGGCAGCTGTATCATTGACCTCTACAATCATCCGGTCTGCTGCTCGAACGAGAATAATGCCGGTTTGAACTGACAGCATGAGCGCTGTTGCCCGGGCCGATGCGTTAATTAGTTCCTCTTTTATTTTTTCGTATTCGGGATGCTCGCTGGCCATCTTTACCTCACTTATCTGCTGACACCTCTATTAGCTGAATCGCTTCTTTGAAGACTCACCTAGCGAAGTTCGGTGCTTCTCCAATACATAAGGAAGCAGTGAGCAATGCACGCCTTACTGTCTTCAACGTCTTGAAGTTATTAATCGTTACAACCTCTTATCGATCGGATGGCGCGTCTTACGATGTGCAATCTTTTTAGAGATACCTATGCAATGCCATAAATATGCCAATGCGCCTTAGCAACTTGGCCTCGAATTGACTTTTGCAAATAGAGATATCTAGATGTTATTATTATATTATTCACAAATCCCCTTTCAGAGGCGTCCATGCTGCTTCTCAAGCATCACAAATGACCATCGGTGCGCTGTCTCGTTTTTAGATACAACCAACAAAACAGTTCGACTCTTTACGATACCTGCATCGACCGGGAAGACTTTACCGCCTCGGTGAAGGACATGGGGCAAGAAGGTATCTCCTCACACCCAAACGGGCCGGTATGAAAATGGAGAGTTACTTTAAATCATTTTTAATCTTGAGATGTTATATATCTTCCTCGTTCGCCGTCCTGATGGCACGCGCATTGCTGTAATGTGAATTCGCATCGTGTACGGCCCTGAAAAGGACAATGAAAAACGCATGAGAAATACCCGGTCTGAAATAATCGACATCGAAAAATCCATGGGCCCAAGGAAAAGCTATATCGGAATGCCTCATCCGGCTTCAGTCCTTTCCGTAAAGAGCATTCTCGAAAATGAAGATTCGCCTGCCCTGCCGCATTGGTCTGTACCATGGGCAGACATCATGATGATCGTTTTTGTCACGTTCGCGGTGTTATTCATCTATTCCCTCTCGAAACGGGATGTGGTTGCAGCCATCGCCGTAAAACCGATAGTGGCCGCGTCCGATGTTCGCAAGGTAGCCCCTCAAGATGCCGCGGAAAAGTTCCGTGAACTGGGCAAGAGCCTCCATGCCGGAGGCAACCAACTGGTTTCCGTTTCCATCGAGAGGGATCAACCGATCAAGCTCAGCGCCAGCGATTCGCTCTTTTTCGATTCGGGAAAAGCCACGATCAAGCCGGAGGGGATCGCCTTTCTGAAGAAGTTTTCAGAGATTGTGAAAAAGGAACGATCGGCCATCCGGATCGAAGGGCATACGGACGACTCGCCGATTCACTCGGCGGCATTTCCTACCAACTGGGAGCTGTCCACTATACGGGCGGTAACGATCGCGAGATTTTTAATTGAAGAGACGGGACTGGACCCTGCGAGGTTTTCGGTCGTGGGTCGCTCGATGTATCGACCTGCTGCGCCTAATTCGACCGAAGAAAACAAGGCCCATAACAGACGGGTCGAGATCTTTGTCCAGAACAACGTAGACACCATGAAAGATGAACGGGTTGTCCAATGATTAGACACAACATACTTGGCGGACTGATTTGCTCGGCGATTTTTGTGGGATGTTTCTTTTATGGCGAAGGAGGACGCGTCCTATATTTCAACGTGATCAGTTTTCTCGTCGTGGCCTCCGGCACGATCGGCGCCGCCTTCTTCAGCTTTCCCTATGAACGGTTGAAAAACGCCTTTAAGGTCGCCGTCAACACCTACCGGAAAGACGCGTTGGATTCGCCGGATCAGATCGTCCACATCCTCCTGGACCTTTCGGTCCGGTCTAGGGCGGATGGCATTCTCACTCTGGAAAAACTGGAGCACACCCATCAGATTTTATTTCTGAAAAATGCCCTGGGACTCCTTGTGGACGGCTACCGCGAAGATGAGATAAGAGAGATCCTTCACAACGAGATGTACTACTTTAAAAACAGGCGGCAACTTTCTGAGCGGGTCTTTCGGACTGCCGCCCAAATGGCACCGGGATTCGGCGTTGCCGGCAGCATCATTGGACTGATCGGCATGCTCTACGGCGTGAGCGAACCGGGCGTCATTCTCAAGACGATCCCTGTGGCGCTGACCTCCACACTCTACGGAACCGTTCTCAGTTACTACATCCTCGTACCGCTCGCAGAAAGCATTCACGCCAGAACACAGAAGGAACTCTTCATGCAGAGTATCATGACCGACGGAATTATCGAAATCGGCAAGGAACAAAATCTCTTCAAACTGGAAAAAAGGCTCTCGTCATTCCTGACGCCTGCTTCGCGAGGGGACAAGGAACAGAGCCTCAGGGATCTGCGCAAACGCTACACGGCCATGAAGGGCTCTCGCCACAGCGCCCCCGACCTGGAGGCCCTGTCGGCGCAAGCCTCGTGACTGCAGACGTTAGACGTCAGGTAAGGATGCACTGATCGCTGTAGTCTTTGGCGCCGACCGTTTTGACCACACTGGCTTCCAGCCACTGACTGATCTCAAAGGCATGAAGCGTATTGACGATACGGTACAGCGTCGGCAACTGTTCCCAGGTCGCCTCATGGAAGGCCACCGTACCCTTCCCGATCCAGCGCTCGGTCACTGTCTTACAGGCATCCGCAGCCGGTGTCAGGGTCGCGTAGGCGGCGTCAGGCGTTCCCCAGTCTTCCGTCCGGGGCATGTACTTGTAGTGAAGAACACCCTGTGACTGCGGGTCGGCGAGCCTTGCCATCTCCTCCGCTGTGGCGACCTTGAGATCGTTTATACTCAGATCCATGAACTTGAAACCCAACCACCCCGCTTCACACCGCGTGGTTTCTCCATCGACAACGGGCTCCGGCAGCTCGCAGTAGATTTTTGAGTAACCCAGTTCTTCCCGGCCTGTGATGATCGGATCGCAAAGGTTTTCCCAGAGCACTGTCAGAAACTCTCCCCGAACACAGTCCTTATTGCCTTTGAACTCAACCGGAAACGAGACCCCCAGATGGTTGTAGCCGCGCCCCGCCAGCCACGGGATCTCCTTGAGATATGTGGCCCGAACGGAAACAACCGGATCGCCGGCCAGCGTAAATCCCTCCGGCAGCAGGGCCTTCAGCTGACCCGGGTCCGACAGAAACCGGACGGTGATAACGGTAGCCCTGGGTCCATCCGTACTGAAAAGCGTATGTTTCGATTCCCGCTGCCTCGGTCCCAGACTCGGACCGAAGACAACCGGCATCCTGTAGAAAAGACCTGATTGAAATTTGAATGACATATTTCTATCCTTCTAGCTATGTTAGCAACTCAGCCGCCTTTAAAGCGCCGCAAAGTCACTGTTTGTTTTTTTGCTTGTTGCCTGTAGCCTGTCACTGTGGTGTCAACCGCTATTTACCCCCTGCGCTTCAGACTGTGACCGGCATCCGGAGAGATCGTCCGTCCAAGCTCCAATACCATGCTCTCCGTACAAAACCGGCATTTCGAGCCATCCTCGTCGATGCAGATCTTATCAGGATAGAGCAAGTAATTCTTCTTGTACTTGAGCGGCGTAAGATTCGGCATCAGGACATTGGCGCCGCACTGGAGGGCCTTCTGTCTTCCCTCGGGATCGATCGTACCGGTAGCCGTCGTTGCAGGGATATGCGTATTGCGGGTCACGATTCGCGTCAGCGCGGTTACACGCAGCACCAGATCGAGCGATCCGTTCGCGGTGCCGGCCAGCGGCGTATCGGGATTGGAGATGAAAGGTCCCAGACCGATCATGTCGAGAGCCAGATCCTTGAAGAGCAGGATGTCGTCGGCAATGCTCTCGAGCGTCTGACCGGGCAGTCCGACCATGATCCCGGAACCGACTTGATACCCCAGTTCCCGCAACCAACTCAGACACTGAAAACGCTGGTCGTAATCGGAATCGGGTTTCAGACGCTTGAAGAGTTCCCGGTCCGATGTCTCGAAGCGCAGCAGAAAACGGTCCGCCCCGGCTTCGCGAAGGCGCTTGTAGTCGTCGTAGGAGTGTTCGCCGATCGACAGCGTCGCGGCAATGCCTGTTTCCGACTTGATATCTCGAAGCAGACCACCAAGCGCCTCGATCGGATAGGTGTCGGCCTCGCCGGACTGAAGGACAAGGGTCTTGAAGCCCATGTCATGGGCCTCGCGAGCGGTTTCGAGAATTTCCTCGACCGGCATCCTGTAGCGTTCGCGCTTCTTGTTGCTCCGGCGGAGTCCGCAAAAAAGGCAGTCCCTGCGGCAGTAATTCGAAAATTCGATAAGCCCGCGAAGATGGACTGCATCGCCGACGCACTCATGTCGAACACGATCGGCTTCCTGAAGCAGCTCTTTGACAACGCTCTCGTCCGTCTCTTTCAGAAGAGCGACGATTTGATTCTTCGTATACATGGAAACCCTAAATGTAGAGATCGCGTTTTCCGGTCTCGAGTTCCTTGAGCCGCTCTCTGAGCATCTCGCGCGTACTTTCCTTTTCCGTCCGGTCGACAACCTTCTGAATCAACTCTTCGCCGATCTGTTTAGTCTCCGACGTCGCATAGTCTTCGAGATACTCCTTGAAGGTTAATACCGAATTGATATGACAGTACTTCTGGATAAAGCCCGGTTTGGCCAGATCCATGAAATCCTTGCCTGTACGGCCGCGCCGGTAACAGGCTGTGCAGAAGCTGGGCACATGCCCCTTGAGGGCGATGTCATGAATGACCTCGTCGAGCGTCCGAGTATCGCCAAGATTGAACTGGGCAGCGCGGAAGGCCTCGTCTCCTCCGCCCTTGCGGTAGCCGCCGGGATCAGTGCGCGAACCCGCGCTGATCTGAGAGATCCCCAGTTCGAAAACCTCCTGACGAATCTGCTGGGACTCGCGCGTGGACAGGATCATTCCCGTGTAGGGAACCGCCAGGCGGATAACAGTAACGAGCTTCTTGAACTGATCGTCGGTGACAGCCATAGGCGGCTTGATCGCCGCCGGGGCATTGAGCGCCGCTTCCAGCCGGGGAACTGAGATCGTGTGCGGACCGACGCCGAAGACCTCTTCCAGATGCAGGGCATGGAAGAGCATTCCGAGGACATCATATTTGTAATCTGTCAGGCCCAGGAGCGCACCGATGCCGACATCGTCGATTCCCGCCTCCATCGCGCGATCCATGGCGGACAGACGCCACTCGTAATCCGCCTTGATCCCCGTCGGATGCATGACTTTGTAAGTTTCGCGATGATAGGTCTCCTGGAAGAGGACGTACGTTCCGATGTTCGTTGCCTTGAGGCGTTTGAAATTCTCGACGGTCTGCGGCGCAATTTCCACATTGATCCGGCGGATCTCGCCCCCGTTTTCCGTTTTGATGGAATAGGCCAGTTCAATGGACTCCAGGAAATAATCGAAACTGGAGGTCTTGGGATGCTCGCCACTCAGCATGAGAAGGCGCTTGTGCCCTTCTCTCTCCAGCGCCCGTACCTCGTCCGCTATCTCGTCCATGCTCAGCGCCACCCGCTTCAGGTCCTTGTTGTCTCGGCGGAAGCCGCAGTACAGGCAATTGTTGGAGCAGTAATTGGCGATATAGAGCGGAGCAAAGATCACCAACCGGTTGCCGTAGATCGTATTTTTGATGTAACGCGCCGTCTCGGCCATCGCCTCGGCGAGTTCCGGATCATCCGTCTGAAGCAGCACAGCCGTTTCATGCGGGGTCAATCCCTTAAGTTCCCTGGCCTTTGCAATGATATCTTTTACGTGCTCCGGATCCGGATTTTTCGAATCCTCCAGAACCTGCTCGATATTGGCCTTTTCAATGAAGTCTTTCATGTTATCTTTATCCTCACTTCTTCAACGCTTTCATCCGGCGTTCAAACGCCATCAGAGCCGAAGGGAACGGCGACAGCACCCTTCTGGCGACCCCTTGCAAGAAGGATATCGCCACGCCGTAGTTCGTTATTGGAACCCCCGCCTCCCTGGCCTGCTGCATCCGGTACAGCATCTCCCTACGTGTCAGCATACAGGCCCCGCAATGAATAATCAACCGATAGTCCAGAAGGTTCTCCGGAAAGTCGCGCCCCGCGTAAACTGTCACGTCGAGTTCCGCGCCAACATACTGACGGAGCCATCTGGGAATCTTCACGCGTCCAATATCGTCCTCGAGGGCATGGTGCGAACAGGCTTCGGCAATGAGAACCTTGTCGCCCGGTTTCAGGGCATCAATTTGAGTTACACCTTCAGCCGCAGCGACCAGATCACCCTTTTGCCGGTTGAAGAGAATCGAAAAGGTCGTGCAGGGAATCTCTTTGGGCACATCGGCCGACACCTTCAGAATCGCCTGGGAATCACAGATCACGACATCGGGGGGCCTGTTAAGATAGGCGAGCATCGGGGACAGTTCCCTTTCCTTCACGACAACGGCTGCCGCATCGCAGTCCAGGGCATCGCGGATCGTCTGCACCTGCGGCAGGATCAGCCTCCCTTTCGGGGCCTGCAGATCGATAGGCGTCACCAGCACGGCAACGCCGCCCGCTGGCACCAGATCTCCAACCAGGGAAGGCGTTGTGACGAATTCGTCCGGGGATACCTCGATCAGAAGTCGCTTTAGGGTATCGACATGAATATCGCGCCGCGCTGTGTCCAGACAGCTCACGGTCATAATGTGCTTCGATTTTTTGCGAAGGCTCTCCAGCCATTCGGGCGATGGCTCGCGCACATCGATCTTGTTGACAATGACAATAAAGGGAATCTTGTTATTCCGAGCAGCCGCCAGAACTGACTCTTCGTAATCCGTCCAGACATCGGGTTCCGTAACGAGTAGAATCACATCCGCGCGTCCGAAAATCTTGCCCGTCTTTTTCAGGCGCGCCTCCGCCAGAACCGAGTTGTCGTCCAGCCCGGCGGTATCCAGAAACAGTACAGGCCCGAGCGGAAGCAGTTCCGCGGCCTTTTCGACGATGTCCGTGGTGGTTCCTGAAATAGGAGAGGTAATGGCGATATCCTGCCCGACAAGAAAATTGAGGAGGCTCGACTTTCCAACGTTGGTTCGCCCCAGCAAGGCAATGTGCAGTCTGTTACCCTTCGGTGTCGTCTCCATCACATTTAAATCCCAGCGCCGTTAATTGAAAAGGCGAGAAAATTTTTTCGATTCTATCCGCTCCCAGTTTTTCGTCCAGAAAGGCCCGCATGGTCTTGCCGCTCTGACCTTTGAACTCCTGGAGGATTGCTGTTGCCTTATCATACCCGATATAGGGCAGAAGGGCCGTGACAATCATGGGGCTTTGGTCGAAATGACACCGACACCTGGATTCATCTGCCTGGATCCTATCGACATGCTCGGCCAGAAGGCCGTTGATCTTTTCCAGCATATCCAACGATTCCAGAAGGGCATAGGCCAAGAGGGGCAAAAACTCATTGATCTGCCAGGTGCCGCGGCTGGCAACTTCAGCAATCAGCTGATCGTTGGCAACAACCTTCATCCCCACCTGCATCGCCGCCTCCAACAAAACCGGGTTGACCTTTCCCGGCATGATCGAGGAGCCGGCCTGCAGCGGCGGAAGCCTGATCTCGCCGATGAAATTCAGAAGCCTCAGGTCGTTAGAGATCTTGATCAGATTGGCCGCGTGAGCCTTGAGGATTCCAGACACCTCTACGAAGGTATCGGCATTGGCCGTCTCCCCGGCCAGGTTTTCACCCCGCGAAAGCCCCAGCCCCGTCACGTCGCGAAGCTTTTCGACCGCCGAGAAGATATAGTCGCGTGGGGCGGTGATCCCCGTTCCGATGGCCGTGCCCCCTAAATTGACTACCCTTAAACGCTCCTCACATTTGAAGGTGCGCCAGCGATCCCGTGACATCGCCTCTGCAAAGGCGGAGAATTCGACGCCCAGCGTAAGTGGAACAGCCTCCTGCAACTCGGTACGACCAATTTTGACAATTTTGCCGAATTCTTTTTCCTTCTTCTGGAAAGCACCCTGAAGCCGGGCGACCGCCGCACTCAGTTTGCGCAGTCCTCTGATCCCGGCAATTTTAACGGCCGTGGGATAGACATCGTTGGTGGACTGGTGGAGATTAATATCGTCGAGAGGATGAACGAGCGTGTAATCACCGATCCGGCCACCGAGAATTTCGATAGCACGATTGGCAATCACCTCATTGACATTCATGTTGGTAGAGGTTCCTGCTCCCCCCTGAAGAGCGTCCACCGGAAACTGATCCGCCATCCGGCCTTCTGCGATCTCATCGCAGGCGGTCAGGATGGCGGAAACCTTATCACCCTTCAGATAACCGGCCTCGGTATTGGCCAGGCAGCAGGCCTTCTTGACGCACGCCAAGGACATGATCAGGGATGCAGGAACACGATAACCACTGATCGGGAAATTACGAATCGCCCTCTCGGTGTGAATCCCCCAATAAACATGCGGAGAAATCATCAACTCGCCGAGCAAGTCCTTTTCGATGCGGTCCGCCATATCCGTTGCTGTCAATCGACCGGCTGAAATTTAATGTCCTTTCGGATGCTCTCCCTCTTTCCCCATGACATCGTGCTGAGGCAGTTCAATGCCCCGCTTGGTGTAATGCGTATGAAGCAGTTCATGGGACTTGTGGCCCAGCGGCTCCTTCAGGAAAATCTCATAAAGCTTCTTCACCGCGGGGTTTTCATGGGACTGACGATACTGACGAACCGAACCGTCGTCCTTGTAAAGCGCGCCGGCGCGCAGTGACCGGATTTCGTCGCAGGTTGGAATCGGTGATCCACCGCCGGAAACGCAGCCACCGGGGCAACACATGATTTCAACAAAGGCCCAGTCTGCCTTCTTGTCGCGGATCTGATCCATGACCTTACGAGCATTGGACAGACCGTGTGCAACGGCCACCTTGACATTGCCCAGAGCGCCCACTTGAACAGTCGCCTCCTTCACACCGTCGAGACCGCGAACCGGCGTCACGTTCAGATCGGCCAGGTTCTCGCCCGTTACAACCGCGTAAACTGTGCGGAGTGCGGCTTCCATAACGCCGCCTGTGGCGCCGAAAATCGTTGCTGCGCCGGTGTATTCGCCCATCGGGGCATCGTGATCTTCGTCAGGCAGGTTTATAAAATCGATACCCGCCTCCTTGATCATCCGGGCCACCTCGCGAGTCGTCAGAACGTAATCGACATCCTGGTAACCGCTGCTCTTCATCTCGGCGCGATTGGCCTCGAACTTCTTGGAGGTGCAGGGCATGATGGAAACGGAGACGATATCCTTAGGATCGATGCCGGCAAACTGCGCATAATAGGTCTTCGCGAGTGCACCGAACATCTGCTGCGGAGACTTGCAGGTCGAGAGGTTGTCAAGCAGTTCCGGATAATAGTGCTCGCAAAACTTGATCCAGCCAGGGCTGCACGAGGTGATCATCGGCAGTGTGCCGCCTTCCTTCACGCGTTTCAGAAGCTCGTTGCCCTCTTCAATGATCGTCAGATCCGCCGTAAAGTTCGTATCGAAGACCTTGTCGAAACCGAGTCGGCGCAGGGCCGCAACCATCTTGCCCGTCACGAGCGTTCCGGGGGGCAGACCGAACTCCTCGCCGAGGTTCGCGCGAATGGCAGGCGCTTCCTGAACGATCACGTGCTTCGTCGGATCCTGCAGGGCCTTCCAGACGCCTTCGGTATCGTCTTTTTCATACAGCGCACCAACGGGGCAGACCAGGATGCATTGACCACAACCCGTACAGTTCGTCTCCAGTAAGGGAAGATCAAAGGCTGGAACGACCTTCACTTCACTGCCGCGCCCCGCCGGGGTCAAAACCTTGACTGTCTGAATTTCATCGCAAACGGTGATGCAGCGATGACAGTTAATGCACTTTCTGCTGTCGCGCGTCACGGAGGGGCTCGACTTGTCGATCAAGCTTTCCTTTTGGAAAGTGGGGATCTCGAAACGCACCTCGCGGATGCCGGCCTGCTCGGCAACCTTCTGGAGATCGCAATTGCCATTGCGGATACACTGATTGCACTCGGTCGGATGATTGGCAAGAAGCAGTTCGACCACCATTTTTCTGGCCGCGCGAACTCGCTGCGTCGTGGTGCGAACCACCATGCCTTCGGAAACGGGGAACACACAGGACGCGACAAGCGACCTCTGCCCCTCTACCTCCACCATACAGACTCGGCAGGCGCCTGGCGTATGATTGATACTCGTCATGGCACACAGAGTTGGAATATGAATACCTGCCTGCTGTGCAGCCTGCTGGATCGTCGTTCCGGGTGCAACTGACACTTTGATATTGTCGATGGTTAAGTTAACAGCGCTCATATTTTTCCCCTCAATGATAAATTTTCTACATGTATTCTATGTCGTAGCGTTTCATTCCGCAGAACCCCTTAGGATTCCACACCCTCAAGAAACATGACCGTCCCGATTCTTTTAAAAACAGGCCGGATCGTTCGTAAGATACGACTCTTTATGAAGACCGTACGTATGACGTCTGGGCAACGGATTGTCGCGGAGAGTTAACGGATGATAGATGGGGAATGAGATTGGAATATCGGGATTCCATATAACGGGTCCGGTCCATAAATAAAACCGGAACGTTGTGGGCCGGTTCCAGCTTCTCCTCTATTTTCACTTCCTTCTCCGAAGAGATTATTGAAAACCAGCCTAACTACTAAAGCAATGCGGGCAGCTAATCTCTCGACTTCGGTTGTTTGCGGCTCTAATGCCGGATCTTTCCCCTTTCCGAATACCGCTTATAAAATAGCTCGTGAATGGCCCCGGCAGAACGCCCCCGGTTCACGCATGCAATGGTCGTCGCCTCATTTGGTGGCGCATTATAATCGATCTTAAAAATTATTTCCATATCTATGTCATTAAAAATCGCTGGGTTTTTTGCCGTCGTCTCCAGAGGCTCCGCGTAGATGTACCAAATAGAGGAATACGACATTTCAATGCAATTTTACAAGGTTATAACAAAGATAGACATGCAGGCCCAAGTCCCCGACAGAGGCCTTTTATCTGCATTTTTCCTGTTTTCCATGCACAAGGAGTGATATTCTTATAAAAAAAACTTGGAGGACGCCATGAAAGTCTTTTCACAGACAGCAACGATCTTTGTCGTGTTGATTATTTGGATATCGACAGGCTATGCAGGAACATTAGACTTTCTCAAAGACATGGTCACGACCTCTCCCGATTCCGCCGGGACAGCCCCGGATACCAAAACGACCGTCTCTGGCCTCAAGGAGGCTCTCACCGTCGGAACCCAAAATGCAGTCAAGTCCGTCTCGAAAACAGACGGATTTTTCGCCAACGACAAGATCAAGATCCTCCTTCCCGACCGCATCCAGAAGGTGGCGGAGGTAGCGGGAACGCTGGGATATCAGAAGCAGGTGGACGACCTGATTGTCAGCATGAACCGTGCGGCGGAAAAAGCTGCTCCCAAGGCAACTCAACTCTTCGTGCAGGCGATCAAGGAGATGACGCTGGACGATGCCCGCGGCATCCTGCAGGGAGGTGATACGGCGGCCACGGAATTCTTCAAACAAAAGACATCGGCAAAACTCTATGAAGCGTTCAAACCGATTGTTTCATCCAGCATGCAGAAGGTCGGCGTCGCCCGAGCCTACAAGGACTTCATGACCCCGGTCGAGGCTCTGCCCTTTGCACCGAAGGACAACATGGATCTCAATCACTACGTCACAAACAAGACGCTTGACGGCCTCTTTTTCATGATCGGGGAAGAGGAAAAGAAGATTCGGACCGACCCGGCGGCACGCGTAACCGATCTCTTAAAAACCGTTTTCGGCAAGTAAGACAAAATCCTTATTCATAGCGCAACGCCTCGATCGGGTCGAGACGGGCGGCCTTGAGGGCGGGAAAATAGCCGAAGAGAACCCCGACCGCCGCAGAAAAGAGAAACGATAACACGATAATCCTGCTGTTCAGGATAAACGGAACGTCCAGTACTTGTGCCAGCACGGCGGAAGCCGCCAGCGCCAGGAGGATTCCCAGAACGCCTCCCAGCGAAGACAGGACCACCGCCTCGATCAAAAACTGCATGAGGACTTCTCCCTCCAGGGCGCCGATGGCCAGACGGATACCTATTTCGCGGGTCCGCTCGGTCACCGACACCAGCATGATGTTCATGATGCCGATCCCGCCGACCAGAAGACTCACCGCTGCTACCGCGCCTAGAAGCGCCGTGAGGAGCCGTGTCGTTCCTGTCACCATGTTGGCGATCTCTTTCATGTCCATCACCATGAAGTTATCCTCTTCATTCGACGTGATGTGACGACGTTCCCGCATTAGCCGTTCAATCTCCGTTTTGGTCTTTTCCGTCGATAGGCCGTCACGCACCGAAACCTGGATGAGCGATACATCCTGGTTGCCGGCTATCCGGCGATGGTAGGCACGGACCGGAATCACTACAAGATCGTCCTGGTCCATGCCCATCGTGTTCTGGCCCTTGCTCGCCAGAACTCCAATGACCTCGCAGGAGAGCTTCTCCAGCCTGATCCGATCCCCGATCGGATTCTGACCTCCGAATAACTTTGTCCGTACTGTTTCACCAATCAGGCAGACAGCCGCTCCGGCGCGCATTTCGCTTTCGCTGAACGAGCGGCCAGAGGCAAGCGCTGTATTGCTCACCTTGAGATATTCGTCATCCGTTCCTCTGACCGTTGTGGACCAGTTCTGGTTTCCGAACACGGCCTTCATGGATTTCGACGCGATCGGTGCGGCTGCAGAAACAGCGCTGATATCACGGGTCATGGCCGTCACATCGGCCAGCTTGAACGACGGCGCCGATGCGGACTGCCCCGCGCCCATTCGTTTGCCGACCGTCACCATGAGGACATTGTTCCCCAGGCTGGAGATCTGCTCCTTCACTTTGGCCGTAGCGCCGCCACCGATGGTCACCATCGTGATGACTGCGGCCACACCGATGATGATGCCGAGAATCGTGAGAAAGGACCGCATCTTGTTTCTCCGGATGGCCCGGAAGGCCAGCAAAATCGTATTCAGGAACATGAATCGGTCCCCCTGTTGCGTTTGTCCGAGACAATCAGTCCGTCGCGGAAAGAAATCACGCGATCGGCATAGGCCGCCATCTCGGCCTCATGGGTGATCATCGCAATGGTGATCTTCTTTCCCGTATTGAGCGATCTCAAAAGGGCCATCACCTCGTGACTCCGCGCCGTATCGAGGTTCCCCGTCGGCTCATCAGCCAACAGAAGCGCGGGCTCCGTCACGATGGCGCGGGCGATCGCCACCCGCTGCTGCTGACCGCCGGAGAGTTCCGCCGGCGTATGGGTAGCCCATGCTCTGAGACCGACCGTGTCCAACGCCTGCAATGCGAGTTCGTGCCGCTCCTGCGCCATCGTACCACGGTACATCAACGGCAGTTCGACATTCTCCAATGCGGTCGTGCGACTGAGAAGATTGAACCCCTGAAAGACAAAGCCCTGGTAATGACGGCGCAGAAGCGCACGCTGTCTCCGATCCAGCGTATTGACCTCAAACTCGCGAAACAGGTAACGTCCCGCAGTCGGCGTATCGAGGCAGCCAAGGATATTCATGCAGGTGGATTTTCCGGAACCGCTCGGCCCCATGATGGCGACAAACTCGCCGGATGCAATATCCATATCGATCCCGCGCAGCGCCTCTACGGCTGCCGGTCCCTCGCCGTAGGTTTTGACGATTCCCTTGAAGGAAACAAGGGGCGCGCCGGCATCATTGCTGAACTGTGTGACGTCGACGGTCATTTGGTTTCTCCTGCTGCGGTATCCGTCACGATCTGCATGCCCGGCTTGAGATCGCCTGAAGTCACGACCGTCATCTTGCCGTCGGTCTCGCCGACCGCCACACTGACCGGCGTCAGTTGTCCCTTGTTCATAACCCATAGCGTCTGCTGCTTTTCTTTTCCCGCATTGACGGTTTCCACTTGCTTATCGGGTTGCCGCGGCGGCCCGGGCAGCAGCGACGCCACAAGCCCCCGTGAGGGCTTATTCTGTTGCTTGACAGACGGCACGAAGCGCAGCGCCGCGCTGGGCACCAGCAGAGCATTCGCCACCTGCCTGACTGTGATATCGGCGGTCGCCGTCATCCCAGGCCGCAACTGCATGTCCGGATTGCTCACCGTCAGGATGGTCTTGTAGGTCACCACGCCGTCCGTGGTTGAAGAGCCATAGCGGATCTGCCGGATCGTCGCCTGAAAGCTGCGGTTCGGATAGGCATCCACGGTAAAGCTCGCCTGTTGCCCCACCCTGACCTTGCCGACGTCGGCCTCATCCACATCGACCCGCAATTCCATCCGGGTCAGATCCTCCGCAAGCGTGAAGAGCGTAGGCGCGGAAAGAGACGCCGCAACTGTCTGGCCCGGCTCGATGCTGCGCGTAATGACGATGCCGTTGATCGGCGAGCGGATCACTGCCTTGCCGAGATCGGTCTTGTTCGCGGCCACCGTGGCCTCGGCCTGGCTGACGGCTGCTTTCGCGGAGGCCGCATCTGCCTTGGCCCTTGCCCAGTCGGCATCCGCGGCGTCCATCTCTGTCTGCGACGGCACCTTGCCCTTGCTCATTTCCCGGACCCGCAGGTACTGCGCGCGCTTGCTCGTCTTCTCGGCTACCGTGGCCTCGGCTTCCAGCAGTTTTGCGCGACTGGATTCGAGGGCTGCAAGCGACTGCGTGAGTTGCGCATCGAGCTTGGTCGTATCGAGGCGCGCCAGAACCTGTCCGACCTTAACCCGGTCGTTATAGTCCGCCTCAACGGTTTTCATAATGCCCGACAATTCGCTGCTGACATCGACTTCATTGGTCGGCTGCAACGTCCCCGTCGCGCTGACTTCAACGGTCAGATCGCCGCGCTGAACCTCGGCGGTCTGATACTGTGGCGCACCCGACTGGCTGTGCCCTTTCCAAAGAAGCCCGGCAACAACCATGACGACAATCAGAGCAATTCCGATCAGCAGGATTTTCCTGCGCGTCCAGTGCGAAAACAGATTCCGCTTTTCCTTCAAGAGTTGTTCCGCGTCCATGCGTGATTTGTCCTGCATCTTATGCTCCGTTCTTTCCTACTTTTTCGTTTGCTGCGCGTCGCCGTATACGGATTCCCAGCCGCCGCCCAGCGCCTTGTACAACCGAATCAAATTTCCTGTCGCGGTCGCCCTGCTCTGCACCAGTTCATCTTCATAGGTCAATAGCGAACGCTGGGCATCGAGCACCGCAGAAAAATCGCTCAACCCGGCCGCGTATTTTGATTGCGACAGTTCGACCGCCTTTTTCGCGGATGCAGCCGCTGCCTGAAGTGCCTCTCGTTTCAATTCTTCCTGCGTTAGTGCCGTCACGGCATTTTCTATCTCCTTGAGGGCCGTCAGCACCGCGGCCTCATAGCTCAACAAGGCCTGCTCCTGCAGCGCCGACTGAATCTCAATATTCTGACGGATAGCGCCGCCATGAAAAACCGGAGTCGTCAGCACGCCGCCAAGACTGAACATCCGGCTGGCCGCCTCGAAGAGATCGCCGCGCGCAAGGGATTCCAGACCGATTGTTCCGCTCAGGGTCAACTTTGGATAAAGATCCGCTGTGGCAACACCTACACGGGCTGTCTGCGCTGCCAGATCCCGTTCGGCCTTGCGGATATCGGGGCGGCGGCGAAGCAGATCCGCCGGGATGCCGAGCGCAATCCGGACGGATGTTTCCGGAACGCCTGCTTCCTGCTTCATTTCCTCATCCCAGGCGCCGGGCTGATCACCTGTGAGAACAGCCAGCGTATTGAGAGATTGTTCCAGGCCGGTCTTCAATGTCGGAATCTGCGACCGCGTGCTCTCCAGGTTGTACTTTGCCTGCTCGACCGCCAGGGCATCGCTCAGTCCGGCCTGGTTCCGCCAGACAACAAGCTGATAGGTTTCTTCCTGCGCGATCAGATTGGCCTCTGCCGTTTTCAGCCGTTGCTGGTAGGCGCGCACATCGATGTATGTCAGAGCGGTCTCGGAAAGCAGCGATACCAAGGTGTCACGGAGCGATTCCACACTGGCGGCGATATCCGCCTCGGCGGCTTCCACTGATTTGCGGACACCGCCAAACAGATCCAGTTCCCAACTGGCATCCAACTCCAGCGCATAGAGATTGCTTGTTGTCCCACCCCCGATATTTTCACTGGTCCGCGACCTGGTCGCGTTTCCCGTCGCGTCGATCGTCGGGAAGAGATCGGCACGCGCTACCGCCCGGCTGGCACGCGCCTGACGCAGACGTGACCGGGCCAGCCTAAGGTCCATATTGCCGGCGATCGCCCGTTGTATAAGCCGAGTCAGGTGCTCGTCCTGAAGGGTTGTCCACCATTCGGCCAAGGTTGATGTTTCCGCAGTTTTTGTGTCAACAGAGATTTTCTCTGCCGCATACCATTGTTCCGGAAGCCTCGTATCCGGCTTGACATACTTAGGAAGCAGAGCCGTGCAACCGGTTATCATCAAACCGATACACATGACAGCGACGTAGCGAGTCCTATAGTGAAATCCTTTTTTCATCCAGCGCATCATTCCTTTTCTCGACACTTTTTTCCAGGGTGAAACGGCTTTACGGCTCCACTGCCCTTGTCAACGGGGCGCATGGCAAGAAGCCCTCCCAGCGAAAAACGATAGATATGCTCGGCAAAACGATCGATGTCCCGACCGATCAGGGCTGGCTTCCCTGGCGATTCGACCGAGTGCGGATCCCGCATGCCGATTGGATCGATACATTGGCTGACGATACTCATGACCGCAAAGCGGACTTCGCCGGCCGAGACATCCTTCCCGAGAATCTCCCGGACAACCCGCTCCATGCGCTCATGCAACGGGTGAAGTTCCTTTCGTATGACTTCCTCAAGGAGGCCTGTGGGCTGTGTAACCTCACGACGGGCAATCCAAAATTCCCTGTTATCTTTGTCTGCAATACGATGCAGCAACCCCGCAATCTGCCCCTGAAGACGCTCCTCTGCGGGCGCATTCGCGGGAACACCGCCATCCGGCGGATGCGCCTGGATCGATGCCTTGAAAGATCGCCGCCATGCCTCGATATAAAGCGTTTTCTTGCTGCTGAAGTGGTAATTGATCGCCGCAATATTGGCCCGCGCGCGGTCGCAGATCTCTTTCACCGTAGCGCTGTGATACCCCTTTTCAGCGAAAAGATCCGCAGCCACTTCAAGAAGTCGCTCGGCCGTATGACTGATCTTTCGTTTCGTCCTGCCCATGCGTCCATCCGATATTTCAAATGTTTATTTGAAATACTTATATGAAAATGTTCATAGGGATCAACCTTGAAAGCGTCAAGTTTTGTTAAGCCAGAGAAAAAAGAAAAATAACCTTGCTCGCAAGATCATCCTCGATAGGAAGTGGAAAGAGAAAATGACTTCAAGGGATGGGATTTAAACAGTTTGAGCAATATCGCCTCGGTCATAGGTGTGATCGGGCAGATCGGTCTCCACATAACGGATAGCGGGGATGAGCCAGGCCGCTAGATGCATAGCGGTTCCGAGTACAGTCGCAAGAAGAAAGATGAGCGCCATACCTGCACCGGGGCCGGTCCCGACAATCCAGCCGAACGCACCGGAGAGGAGCGCGCTATTCGCCATGGCCGGCTCAAAAACTTGATCGGCCAGAAAACCGCTGCAAAAATAACCGACCAGCAGGGGCGCGACATAGACTATCGAGCGTAGCGCAAAGATACGCCCTTGAAAGTGTGACTCGATCTTGGACTGCCAAATAGCCAGGGAACTGCTCATGACAACAGGATAGAGCACTCCCCCCGCAAAACCGGCAATCACCCAGACCGCGCTCGTGTGGCCAATAGCCGTCAGGCCGATATTCAAGATGAAATAGAGCGCCCCGCCTCCCAGGAAGCTCAAAATGCGTGGTTTCGGTCCGCCCCAGAGGCCAACGAGAATCCCGCCGACGATGCCCCCGATCCCGGGCGCCGCCTGCACGGTGGCCAGCGCCATATTACTCCCGGATGTCTTGGCGAGGATCATGGCTGGAAAGATCGAAGAGACGAATCCCATAATCAGGCTGAAGCCGCCGCCAACGAGAAGTACCCCCAGAAGTCCTTTTCGCTGCCAAAAATAGCGAACGCCTTCGACCAGCGGATTTTTTCGAGCCCCGGCTGAAGCATACTCCCTATGCAACGTGGCCGGCACGGCAATGATCGCGTGTGCGACGATGGCAACAATAAATGTCAGCAGATCAATAACTAAGATACCCTTGAAACCGATCATGGGAAGAAGAACGCCAGCGCTGAGCGGGGCCAGGGCCTCCGTCATAGAGCGTTCAAAAGACTGCAAGCCGCTGGCCTTGACATACGACGCTTTGGGAACAATCAGGGTTGTAGCGGGCAGATAGGCCAGATTATAGAAGGAATCCAAAACAGCGCCAATACAGATCCACGCATAGAGAAGTGAAACGGTCAGAGAGGCGGAAGCAACCAGTAGATAGCCGCCAAGGGTCGCAAAAGCCCCGAGGACGTATGCCGCAATCATCATTGCCTTCCGATTGACGCGGTCCGCCACGCAACCGGCGAGGGGCGCTGCCAGGAGATAGGACAGTAAATAGCACAGACCGACGATGGCAAGCGACGTTGCCTTTCCAGTTTGCTGCCAAAGCCAGATCGTGATGGCAAAACGGACCATCCCCGATCCGAAAAGGGATACGAGGTTGCCGGTCCAGATAGTCAGAAAGGATTTCATAGGCCCCGCACTATAGCGAAGCCTCCTACGTCAAGTCAAAGTAAATCGGAACAACAATACGTCCAAAACGTCGAACCATATTTTGTTAGACTATCGGCAAGACACGCTTTACGGGGGCTTATAATGAATAAGCCCCCGTAGAAATTATTTAACTCTGGGATCGAAACTCGAAAGGCCCAGATCTTCATCTAATATCCTTCTTCCGTCACATCCTCTTCAGTGACGCGGCCGCCGAAGAGGCGGTAAACCCAGATCTTATAGGCAATGACGATGGGCACGAAGATGAGGGCCACGATAGTCATGACGGTCAGGGTCAGTTTGCTCGATGACGAGTTGTAGATGGTCAGGTTAAATGTCGGATCAAGACTCGACGGGATAAGATTCGGGAACAGTCCCGCAATGCCCGTAAAAGCGACGCCAACGATCGTCAGGCACGATGCGGCAAAGGCTTTCACCGGCTTCCCTTTGGCGAGAAAGATCCGGATGCCCAAAAGCGACGCTACCGCGACGACCGGCACGATGAGAAGGAGAGACGCCTTTAAGTAGTTATCGTAGAGATGCGTCGCAAAGGCGGTAAAAACCAGGAAGACCACGGCCACGACGAGCAGCACGGGCCAAAGCGTCGCCGCCTTCTGACGAGCGCGATCGGCAAGATCGCCGGTTGTCTTCGAGGCGATATAGAGCGCTCCGTGAAGGGCGAAAAGAAGGAGAAACAGCACCCCGGCAACAAGCCCGTATGGATTGAGCAGGCTCAGGAGGCTGCCGTGATAGCCCTTCACGTCCATGGGCAGCCCGGCAAAAATATTGCCGAAAGCGACCCCTAGGAGTAGCGCAACCGCAAAGCTCGACAGGAAGATCGCCGTATCCCAAAGCGGCTTGAACGACGCCGTCGTTTTTTCGCGCAATTCGAGCGCCACGCCTCGGAAGATCAGTGAAAAGAGCAGAAGCAAAAGCGCCGCATACAAGTAACTGAACATCAGGGCGTAGGTCGTCGGAAACGCCGCAAAGGTAGCGCCGCCTGCGGTCAGCAGCCAGACCTCATTGCCGTTCCAGACCGGTCCCACGCTTCGAATTAAGATCCGCCGTTCGACATCGGTTCGGGCCAGATTGAAATACAAGATCCCCGTACCCAGGACAAAACCGTCCAACATAAAATACACGGTCCAAAGGACTCCCCACAAGATAAACCAGATGATCTGCAACGTTTCCATCATAACGCCCCCCCTGCTGTTGTCCTGCCGGATGCCTCAACACCTTCCGGGCCTTTTTTTGCGTACTTGATGAGCAGATAGATGTCAATAACGCCCAGGATCGTATAGGCGATCGCAAAGGCCGCCAGGGACGTTGCGACCTGGAAGGGATCAATGGATTTTGAAACACCGTCAGACGTCCTAAGCATCCCGTACACCAACCAAGGCTGACGTCCAACCTCTGCAACAATCCATCCGAGCTGTATGGCGACGTAGGGAACCGGAATGGCCCATACCATAACCCTTAGCAATCCGGATGACGTGTCCGTTCTATTCTTGAGGGTGGCATATACCGCCCAGAGACTCAGCCCCAGCATAACGACGCCAAGCAAGGCCATCACACGAAAACTGTAACAGGTGACTGCCACGGGCGGCCGGTCCTCCTTTTTAAATTCCTGGAGTCCCTTGACAGGCTTATCTCCCTGGCCGAACGACAGATAACTCGTCAGTTTGGGAATGACCAGCCACTCAATGGCATTTCGCTCATTCTTCTCATCAACGATCAGAAAAACCGGAAGACTTGTGCCGCCGGACTCGGTCTTCCAGGTCGCTTCCAGCGCTGCGAGTTTTGTCGGCTGTGTTTTGGCAACGTTTTTACCGTGCAAATCACCCGTGAAGGCAACAAAAACCACTGAAACCAGCCCGAAGACAGCTGCCAACCTGAAAGAACGCTTGAAGAGATCGACCTCATTTTTTCTCAGCAGATGCCATGCAGCAATCCCCATTACGAAAAAGGCCGCCACTGTATAACCGCCCAAAACCGTATGGAAGAACTTCAGCCAGCCGGATGGATTGGTCGCAACGGCCAGAAAACTCGCCATCTCGGCCCGTTCGCTGATAACGGGGTTTCCGACAAAGCGCGTGACTTGCGCACCCACCGGGTTCTGCATCCAACCATTGGCCAGGAGGATCCATAGTGCGGACAGATTAGTCGCAAAGGCGACAATGGTAATCGCCCAGGCATGCATCTTCTTTGAAACCTTTTGCCATCCGAAGAGCCACACACCAATAAAGACAGATTCCAGGAAGAACGCCAGTGTCGCCTCGATGGCCAGAGGTGCACCAAAAATGTCTCCCACGTATTTGGAATACTCCGCCCAGTTGGTGCCGAATTGAAACTCCAGTGTAATGCCGGTGACAATCCCGAGGGCGAAGTTGATCAAAAAAAGCCTCCCCCAAAATCTGGTCATCCGCAACCATGTCTCATCGCCCGTCCTGACGTAGCGCCACTCCATCCACGCCGTCAACACCGACAACCCAAGGGTCAGCGGGACAAAGATGAAATGGAATCCGCTCGTAACCGCAAATTGCAACCTGCTCAATGTTAAAACATCCACAGCGTCCCCTCCTTAAAATAGGATTTCTAAAAAATGTTCGTCCGTCACTCTCCGCAGCTGCCTTGGGGAGATGCCTTCAACGCGAGAAAGATTGAAATCCCCCATAGCACAAGCAACAACAACGATCCAACGCGTATCGTGGAACCACCTTCGACGCCCATCGCCTTTTCGACAGCCACCACATCGACCGCTTCTCCTTTGGCAACCGTCACGGCGATTTCCCGATAGATTAAACTTGTCATATGGAAAATAATGAAGATCAAAACAAGAAGGGCTGAAAGAAAGATGAGTACCCCCCGGCGCTTCTGCCCCAGATACAATTGTCCTAGGCCAGGAAAAACCAGCCCCGAAAGCAGGGCGGCTTTGAAGAGACTTGTGCATAGCAGTGATCTCCACTTGTCTGTTGTACCCTGATTCGGTGTTAGATAATAAAGAAATGAAACAAACGAGGCGCTTACCTTGTGATCAGGAAGAGGATCGACAGATCCGGTTTCTTGATTACGATGGCCAGAGAAGTATAGGAAAAGCCCGGCAACATGTCAACCAAAATGCCGGTATGTGCCAATAGCGTGCGCACTCCCCGCAGCACGCTGGTGAGAATGCGAATGAATCATGTTTAAACATTTTTCTGCCAACTGTGATTCACGGACGCTATAAAGTTTCGGAAAGCGTTTTATCGATAACAATAAGAAAAAGGGGAACCTGACAGTTCAGATTCCCCTTTTCACTTGTTATGCTTCAGAGAAGCTTACTTCTTCTCAGAAAAATCTTCCTGCGGAATTCTCATCGCATAGAACGATCTCCAGACGAAGATCAGAGCAATTGCCAGGAAAACCAGTCCCACGATGGTTGCAGAGCCCTTCATGGCAGGCGAAATCGCGATCTCCATTGCCAGAAGCCCGAACAGTGTCGTGAACTTGATGATCGGGTTCAGAGCAACCGACGAGGTATCCTTGAAGGGATCGCCGACGGTGTCGCCAATAACGGCGGCCGCATGCAGATCGGTGCCCTTTTCCTTCAGATCGACTTCGACGACCTTCTTGGCGTTATCCCAGCAACCGCCGGCATTGGCCATGAAGATGGCCTGGAACAGACCGAAGACCGCAATTGAGATCAGGTAGCTGATGAACAGAGCAGCAGCTTCCGGACCCGTTACCGGAGCAGACAGGAAGGCAAAGGCCAGGGCGAAGCAGAAGATGCCGATGAAGATATTGAACATCCCCTTCTGTGCATACTGCGTGCAGATCTTGACGACTTCCTTGGAGTTCTCGGTCGAAGCACTCAGGTTGGCCTCGTCATCCAGTTTGATATTATTCTTGATGTACTGAACTGCCCTGTAAGCGCCCGTGGTAACGGCCTGGGTCGAAGCGCCGGTGAACCAGTAAATGACCGATCCGCCCGCGAGGAAACCAAGCAGGGTGTAGGGGTTGAGCAGGTTCAGGATCAGTTCAGGCTGGATGCCCAGCGCCTTCTTCAGCATCAGGATAAGCGAGAAGATCATGGTGGTGGCGCCGACGACCGCCGTACCGATCAAAACGGGTTTGGCCGTGGCCTTGAAGGTATTTCCGCAACCGTCGTTCTCTTCCAGATAATGCTTGGCGATATCCAGTTGAGGCTTGAAGCCGTAGTTGCTCTCGATTTCCTTTTCGAGGTTGGGAATGGTTTCGATCAGGGACAGCTCATAGATAGACTGCGCATTATCGGTCACCGGGCCGTAGCTGTCAACAGCGATCGTCACCGGGCCCATACCGAGGAATCCGAAGGCAACCAGGCCGAAGGCAAAGACCGAGGGGTACACCATAAAGTTCGACAGGCCCAAGGTGCTTGTGTGATAGGCGATAAACATCAGGGCGAAGATCGAAATGCCCAGCCAGAAGGCGCTGAAGTTCCCGGCGACAAAGCCGGAGAGGATGTCCAGGGACGGTCCGCCTTCCCGAGCAGCCGTGACGACCTCGTTGACGTGCTTGGACTTTGCGCTGGTGAAGACCTTGACGAATTCGGGGATCAGGGCTGCGGCTATCGTTCCGCAACTGATGATGACCGAGAGTTTGATCCAGAGATTGGGATCGGTTGTATCGCCGCCCAATTGCCACTTGCTGACAATGAAGGTCACGATGATGGAGACGATCGAGGTGATCCAGACCAGTGAGGTCAGGGCCGCTTCGAAGTTGACTTTGCTCTTGCCTGCCATGGTGGCGTTGGTGAAGGCCTTATTGATGAAGTAGGAACCGATCGAGGTGACGATCATCAGAATACGCATGACGAAGATCCAGACGAGCAGAGCAATCTGGTATTCGACTTTGGTCACAGCCAGGACGATGAAGCTGATCAGCGCGACACCGGTCACGCCGTAGGTTTCGAAACCGTCCGCGGTGGGGCCGACGCTGTCACCCGCATTATCGCCGGTGCAGTCAGCGATGACACCGGGGTTTCTCGGATCGTCTTCTTTAATCGTGAAGACGATCTTCATGAGGTCAGAGCCGATATCGGCGATCTTCGTGAAGATACCGCCGCATATTCTCAGGGCGCTGGCGCCGAGGGACTCACCGATGGCGAAACCGACGAAAGAGGCGCCGGCCACGTCGCGGGGCACATAAATGAGAATGATCAGCATCATGATCAACTCAACGCAGACCAAGAGCACGCCGATGCTCATGCCGGCGGTCAGTGGAATGTCGAGGAGCTTGATCGGTTTGCCTTCGAGCGAGGCGAAGGCCATACGGCTGTTGGCCAGCGTATTCATCCGAATGCCGAACCAGGCGACCGAGTAAGAACCGAGAATACCGATAATCGACCAGGCCAGAATAATCAAGACGTTGTTTGTCGGCATGGCCTGTAGGAAGCCGAAGTAGTAAATGATGCAAGCGCCAATAAAGATCTCGAGAACCAGAAGCAGTTTCCCCTGCTGAATCAGGTAGGTCTTGCAAGTCTGGAAAATGATGTCCGAGATGTCCAGCATGCACTTATGCGCCGGAAGACGTTTGACCTTGGCGTACATGTAATAACCGAAAAACATACCAAGGATACAGATAGCCAATCCCCACACCAGCAGCTGATTTTGAGCGGCCGGCAGTTCAGGGATTGCCAAGTCCGCCTCACTTGCAAGCAGAGGTGCTGCAAGTGAGACAGAAAGCAGAGCGATGACGCTCAAGGCGAAAAAAAAGGATTTTTTGCGCATGATCTTTCATCTCCTTAAAATAATTAGTGAAAAAATAAATGAACCCTTGCCCTAAACCTTAAATCCGTGCAGAGGTAACATGCTATCGCCGTCTTTGTCAATCGTTATTATGAACGATTCTAATCATCTAAAACGGCAAAGAAAAATAGGACAATTTCGGAGCGCATCCTGCTTTTGCCAACTTAAGGAACCCATTGCTGGGAAATAGGGTGCCAAGGAAAGCAGATAAGTTGATTGCTGTTTTTAAACTTGAAAAAGCACGGTCTATCGGCTATAAACTCTCCCCATTGCAGGGGCGGTTAACTCAGCGGGAGAGTGCTACCTTCACACGGTAGAAGTCGCTGGTTCAATCCCAGCACCGCCTACCATTTAAAATCAAGGGGTTACGGTTCAGGCCGGAACCCCTTTCTTTCTTGTAATCCGCCTACCGGTTTGACTTCCCCCTCTTTTTTAGAGAGACTATTAAGTCACTTGAATAATCGACCGTGACTGTATACGACTCCAAAGTAGAAATATTAATCCCCCACGGAGCAAACCGCTCACAACAGGATTCCCTTCAATAATCAATCTCAGGCCTTATCTATTTTTGGTCTTGCGGTGGATCGAAAAACGTAAACTGGCGATCGTATTCCTTCTGACATTACCGGTAAACTCATGGGCGTTAATGCCCAGGCTGAAGGGCTTGATAGTCTCCTGAATGGTGCGGTATCGATAGGTTACTGAAAAAGACAGCCCCATGAACGCACCGAAAGGATTGCCAATAACCGGAATATACGCTTCCACAGGCGCCGCAAGACGGTACCAACCACAAGGCATAAAAATGACACTACCCCATTGAATCCGTGTGCCGCCACCGAGATTAGTTGTGATGATTCTCTTCAATTCACGGATAGAAAAAAGACGGCCCTTCTTTTCAACGCAACCGAAAAGCCCCTTTATCCTTCTACTGAGCCCCACAATGGAGTGTCTGTTGTCCACGCCGAGAAAAACCTGTCCCCTGCTGACACGAATGGCCTCCCCAATGAGACGATCGGGGTTGTTGGCGTATGCCAGAGAGGAAATCAGGATAACTGAATCAAATTCATTGTCGGCAAAGGGCAGCTCATCGTGGGCCGACCATGAAGCATCGACGCCTGTATGGACAACCTCACAGGGATAATCCAGTACAGTTAAGAGACATCCGCGCGCCTTTAACACATCTTGAAGTCCCTGTCTGCCGTCAAGCAGAGCAAGAATACGCTCACCCGGTTGGGGCTTCAATAGATGTATCAGCAGGTTTTGTTCACGGCTCTCGATGTATCGATCCATCGAAATCCCTTTCGATCTAGACTGATCCTCTCGTCTGAAAATCGGACAGGAAATCCCTCTACGAATGAACTCCGAACAAAAACCGAAGCAAGCACCTAAAAAAAACCGCTCTCATCCTCCAATAGCCGACATGGATCTACTGTATTTATTGACCGGCTCCGTTGCATGACCGTCATCGCGCGCTTCCGCTTTGGCCTCAATGGCCTTCTTGATCAACTCAAGCAGTTCCAGATCACTGCAACCAGCGCGTAGGGAGGAGCGGATATCAATCTCCTGATCGGAAAGCAAACAGGTGCGCAGATGCCCGTCTGAGGTAAGACGGATCCTGTTACAAGTCTTACACAAATGTCGATCGCCGGCACCGATAAAACCCAGTTGACCAATGCCGCCCTCTATGCGGTAAACGCTGGCCGGACCATCGGTATCGAGAGTTTTCTTTACAGGTTCAAGATTATACTTTGTCTTCAAGCAGTTGATTAGAGGAGCGCTGGCAAGATGCTGAACGTTCGGCATACGAGCCTCGTCCAACGTCATGAGCTCGATAAATCTGACTTGATAGGGATGCCTGATGGCCATCTCAGCAAAATCAAAGAGTTCGTCGTCATTGAAACCCTTCATGACGACGACATTGATTTTAATTGGCGAAAAACCGACTGCCTGGGCCATATGAATGCCATCCAAAACCTTTTGCAGGTCCCCTCCTCGCGTTATATAATTATATTTTTCGGGATTCAGCGTGTCGAGACTCACGTTGATACGTTTCACACCGGTCTCATACAAGGCGCCCGCCATCTTATCAAGGAGAACGCCATTAGTTGTCAACGTAACCTCTTGAAGACCTTCAATCCGATGAAGCGCCTTGAGAAAATCAAGGACGCCACGTCTAACGAGCGGCTCTCCCCCAGTGACCCGCGCCTTTATGATCCCCAGAGAAACAGCAGCGCCGACAATTTTCAAAATCTCTTCATATCGTAAGATATCTCCGTGATTTAAAAGGGATAATCCCTCTTCCGGCATACAATATCGACACCGAAGATTACAGAGATCCGTAATAGATATTCGAAGGTAATTAATATTTCTATTGAATGAATCTATCATAAGCGTCGTTTCTTATTACCACAGTTAATAAGTCGGCTCAAGTATGCAGAGCGGTTTCCGAATATAGTCATCGTACGAAAGAGGAGAAAACAAAAATAATTACAGGCGGTTCATGATTTTTTAGAAGAATAGACAATCGATAGGAAACAGAAGAGAAAAAATGACCGATCCAATACCGTTTCAGCCAAACCGAAAATTGTTGAACGATAAATGGTAGCAGAATGAAATTACAAGATTCCCGCTGATTTTAACGCCTTGATCGCCGCTGGAAAATCGATGACAGATCCCTTGTCCCGACGAGGCGTTTGTTCCAGCGCTTTATTCACATTGAGCTCAGGTACCGGTATGGCCGGCTTATTTGCCGCCTTGCGCGAAGTCTGAGATACTTTGATGAAGAGCTCGGCCAACGCATCGACTTTTTTCCCGTTACTATCATCAGCTACACGCGTCTCGACCGACTTACATAACTCCATCGGAGAAACGGAAACGCGAACCTCTACATCTTGACCAGATTCACAGACAATAGAAACAACTGCCTCATCGTGAGGCACGGCTATTTCGGCTTCAACGACTTCTTCCTCTAATGACTCTTGAAACGCCCTTTCTGACTCTTTCAAAAAGAGAACTTCGGCAATAGGCACAGCTTCTTCAGTAACGACGGCTTCCAGATGAGACGCAGCTTCAATCGTTGCAATCTCTTCCCTCATGGAAGCTCCTCCCACACTCCCCTCAACATCCAACGCTGCTTCCTCAAAGTCGGTTTCTACTGTGAGCGCTATGGGGCCTTCGGAAACAATATCCAAGGCGGCGGGCTCAACGTCGGCACTCGCTGACTCAATGAGTATTCTTTCTTTAAGACCCCCAAAGTCGCGTTTAAAGGCCTCCACTGGGGCTTGATAGTCAGCGGCGGCAGATTCAACGGTACCTTGCACTATTTCTTCAACCGCGACGACAGCCTGTACCTCATACGCGGAACAGATCTCCACAAGTGGCATTTCTTCATTATCAAAGTCTGCTTCAGACTGGGATTCCATATCAAGCTCCGCAGCTTTATCCTCAATAAATACTTCGTCTGCAATCGCCTGAAGCACAACCATTATATCTGACAGTTCAACAACGGCAGCATCAAGCTCAGCTGCCTGTTCGGTGACAGCCGCTTCCGTTGCAGTAACTTCTTCGCCTGCGGCCTCCGTTTGCCCAATAACCGTTTTTGCAGCTTCGATCTCCGCAGTGTCCCGAGGCTCTTCCTCCGCAATGATTCCAGTGGCAGACGCCCCCTCCTGGAATACAGCAACCTTAGACTGCACATCCTGCTCGGTAACCGCCGCTTCAGCAACACCAGTATCTATTTTCTCTTCGACCACTTCTTCAAATACGGCTTCTTCAGCAAGTGTCGATACCTCCTCAACAGACGCAGCTTCAAGAAGCAGCACATCTTCAAAGGTTTCGGACTCAGCCGTTTCTTCTGCAGCTGCCTCTTCCATTAAGAGAGTTTCCGAAACCGTTGCTTCATGCTCGACCGCCAAGATTCCCATGGAAACCGCCTCTGCCATTATGGTCTGGACAGAGCTCTGCATCTCCCCATCGGCAATGATTTCCGCAATAGGCGTATCTGCCTCGGTTTCAGCAGTCCCAAGTTCAATACCCTCTTTAACGGCCGCCGCTTCAGCGACCGTGGATTCTTCAGTCGCTAAAATCGTTGTTTCTTCAATGTTCGCCTCAGCAACGTCGGCGTCGGTCGTATCTTCATAAACGACTTCCGCCATAGGTGCATATTCCAAAACAGGAGCGGCATCAACAAGCGGCGTTTTCCCGATGGCTTGTTCTTCTTTTACCATCTCAGCTGTTTCTTCAGTTGCTTCAGCAACAGATATCTCTTTCACCGCCGAGACTTCCTCGAAGGCGTCTTCCGTCGCAATGGTCTTGCCGCCGAATTGTGACTCTTTCTGAGCGAGGACTTCAGTGACGACCTCTTCTTCGTCTACGGCAGACTTTTTTTGCGTCTCCACTTCGCCAATCCCATCCATTGCCTCCTCAGTTACTTCGGAAGCTGTTTCCACTATAGACGCTGTTTCGATCATGGCTGCTTCTTTCTTCAAGAGCGCCTCATCGGCTGCCACTACCGCTGTTTCTTTTACCACAAAAATTTCATCGATAGATTCCTCAGCATGAATCCCCTGTATTGTTATAGCTTCTTTTAATGAATCCGTCTCAACCTGATCTTTCTTTTCGTCTGCTACTGTAACCTGTCCATCCGGGCAACCGGCCTCAAGCCAACATAGAAACTCTTCATTGCAGATACAGCTTCCAATATCGACACCCAGACGCCGGCTACAATCGACATCCAAACGTGCATACAGGTATTGTTCAAGGAAATACCGAACAACCGCGCGATTGCAATAGGCCTGGGCGTTTTCTTCGTTGAGTTCGATCGCCGTCGATAGGTCCTTATCTGCATCCAAAAATCGCCTAAGCTGGATATAGATATTGGCGCGGGATAGATACAAACCCGCCCCCCAGGCTGGTTTCAATTCAATGACCTTGGTGAAATCTGGCAATGCCAGATCATAGAAGCCCTTCATATAGTAAATCATCCCGCGCCCATGATAGGTTACGGGATTTTGCGAATTTAACTCGATAGATTTGGTGAAATCAAAGAGGGCCTCGTCATACAAATCCTGGAGATGGAGACAGTACACCAGCGCGCGCCCCGTGTAGGCGCGATCAAACTGAGCATTCACCTCAATGGCTCGGGAGTACTGGGCTATCGCCATCTCATAGAGCCCTTTGGCGACATACGCATCACCCTGTGCACAATACCCTTCTGCATTCATGGCCGGATTATCAGTTATTCCTCACCGCATTGCCCACTGGCGGATGCGTTTTTAAGTTATCCGCATCCAGACCTGAAACTCCGGTTAGATCTTCCAGCAGTTTCTGTGCCCTATGGTTGTTTGAATTAATGGAAAGGACAAGATAAAGTCGCCGAACAATTTTCTGTTTAAGTTCATCACCGTTCACCCCTGATTGATATCTGCCATATTCAAGGCATGCCAAATTCAAATTCGCTTCTTCCTGAAGTAAATTTAATTGAAGGGACAAGTTGAATTGTTCTTCGGCTTTTTCAAGAAGCCCCATCGCCACGTAAGTCGAGCCGAGATTGTTTCTGGCCTCGGCAGATGAGGGATTCAAGGACAGTATTTTTTCAAACATGGCGACTGCATTTCGATTATCGCCAAGTTGAGCATAGAGGATACCCATATTAAAGATGGCCTTGATGTGGCAGGGATCTTTTTCTAAAACAATTTCATACTCCATCAGGGCCTCATCAAACATGTCATACAATCCGTAAAGAACGGCCAGACAGAAATGGGGAGCGATTGCATCCGGATCAATTGCAATTGCCTGTTGATAGCCGCCGACCGCAGTATGGTAATCGCCTTCCAACTCATCGATGTGAGCAAGATTAATGATGGCCTCCAAGTGGCCGGGGCATAGTCTCAATGCCTTCTTATAGATCTGTTTGGCGCTGCCGTAACGCTCCATTCGTTCGTAGACATAGCCAAGATTATTATGTGCCTCTGGATTATCGGGCTCTAATTCGACGACCTTGCGAAAACATTTGACCGCCTCGTCGTAATCTGCGTTCTGCAGGTAAATAAAACCGAGATTCACGTATGCGTCGGGAAAGGATTCATCGCACCGAATGCTGTTCCGGTAGGCCTCCACGGCCTCTTGCTGTTGAGAGGCCAGATCGAACCGACAGGCCGCGGAAAACCAACGTCTAGCCTCTTCCCGCGCACTCATCACTGTCGTCTGCACATACCTATTCATAACACCGCCAGACGCACCGAATCGCCTACTCCTTTTCCCTCTCTCTGCAAGCGTTCCACAAGAATCTTCCGGATATCGTCCCACAACAAAAATGGATCAGCCGCCGGATCGGCTGTCAACTCCCTGTGTTCTTTTAAAACCTGCGCAGCAAGAATACCCGCGGACTTCAAAAGCTGCTCCTCCTTCATAAAGCGTGCATCGCGAAGCATTTCCCTGGGAATCTCGATAGCCACTTCCACTCCACGAATCTGAAAAGATTCCTTAGGAGTTTCCGTCAACGCCGCTTCTGCGGTTGTGCAAAACGCTATGGCATGAGACGCCGCAGCGGTAGGAACAACCTCCTCACAATCGTCGTCGCTGTCTAAAGTCGAATCTGAATGCAATGTGTAGATCCTTGCTTCCTGGGAAGGAAAACCGTCTTCAGTAGCTGGCCGGAATGCGATGATCGGCGGTTCACACTGAAGATCCCCCGGAGCAAGCTCCTGAGAATCTCCGAGGCCTAAGGAAGGTATTCCGTCATGATCCGCTCGCTTACCCCACGGGAAGGCACGGGGAATGTTCTCGCTGCCGAATTCAATATGCTCTGGCAAAGGTTCAGGGGTATCGTCTTCGCCATAGCATACTGCAACATCCTCAGGTGCATCCGCACCATGGCATTCCTGAGGTGACAGAGAGAATATTTCGGACAAATCACGCGTAACATCCAAACCGTTTTCCATGTAACGATCAGCAACCATTCCTGCCGACGTCTCAATCGCCTCAACCGGCATCAGCGCATGTCCATCCGGCGGCACTGGCGCGGCGGCAATCAACAGCGGTTTGACGTGCTCTTCTTGAACGGGTTCCGCCAAACACGCATTGTTTGGGTTAATTGAATTGTCAAGAGATTGAGGGATTATCATTTCCCTCTCGCTGTCCTCGACCGCATCGAAAACAGTACCCCCATCCACTGTCTGTGTCATCTGATCAGAGGTGCTTGCCTCAGCTGCCTCGATACCACGCAGTTCCGGAGATTCGATCAACGCGTCCAAGGACGCCAAAGGCCCTGTCGACGGGACAGCATCGGCGGCGTTCACTGCGTCTTTCATCGTTACCGCCGCCGCAACAGTCAAAGCATATTCCGGCGGCGGCGTGAAAACCGTTTTCTGTTCATGTTTGACGGACATTGCGTCGAATGGATCTACCGCATCGGCGACAGGCGACTCTGATTGCATTGATGTCATACACGATTCGATGACGCTTTCTTTCCCCCCCTGTTCCGTGTCGATTCTTTTGCGGGGTCTCCTTTTCTGAATCACTTGACCTGTCAGATTTTTGAATCGGTCGCCGATCTGACGTACGATATCGGCCTCGATGCGTTCAAAACCGTTCGTCTCGCCGGCCTTAAGGCACAGTTTGGCAATCTTGTTGATGAGGCGCGGAACACCATGTTCGGAATATTCCCAGATTAGCCACACGGCATCGTCCGTAAAAATCGACCCGGCACCGCCTGCCAGTTTCAATCTCGTTTCGATATAGGTCTTGACCATTTCGGGAGAATCGATCTTATCAATGCGGCTAAACGTGCCGATGCGCTGAAAGAGATTCGCACGCTTGGGATGTTCGAGCCTTCGAGCCAATTCAATCTGACCGGCCAGAATAATCGTGAACAGATTATTGCTGTCGTCCTGCATGTTGGTCAGCAGGCGCAGGCTTTCCAGGTTGGCCGGGGTAATAGCATTGGCTTCATCTATAAAAATTAAAACTTTTTTTCCTTCATCCGCTGTTTCAAATAGAATCTGATTGAATTTTTCCAGCAGGTCGGATTTTTTCGCCTCGTGACACACAGCCCCAGTCAACTGCCCCACAATCTCACCCAGCAACTGAATAAAGGAAATACCCGGGTTCGTCACAATGGCGATCCGGTACTTCTCCAACGACAGAGAATCAATGACCATGCGGATGGAAAGCGTTTTCCCCAGACCGACATCGCCGACAATCACAGCCAGACAATCATTGCCCTCCTCAATCGAGAACAACGTCTCCGCGATGGCATTCTCTAGAGAAGCATGACAATCGACGTACATGGACGGATCGGGAACATTATCAAAGGGCGGTTTATGAAGCTGCCAATAATGATAATACATAAGCACCTCCCTATCTCGCCGAACAGGATTCGGCTGTCGCAAGGACATGAAAATCGATGTCTGTCTGACCCGGCGCGCCCTCTAAAAGACTTTGCACTGACACTTTTTCAACTGTCCGGTGAACACCTGTTGCAAAATGAGGCGGATCGACGGGGCGGCCCGCCTTGACGTTGTCTGTCATCGACTCGTCACCTTTTTCCCGACTCGTTGCCAAATATTCCAGAACATCGGTGAACAGAAAACGCCGCCGTTTTCCAATCAGGTAGCTTTTGAGGTGACCCGACTGCACTAATCCTCTCACCGCCCTCTTGCCGACTTGCAGCATCTGACACACCTGGGCCGTTCGCAACAGACTCACTGATTCGATTTTATTCAGATAAATATTTAAAATGAGCAGACCGTTGTCTTGCGGGTTGACTTCATAGCGTATCCCCTCGGGCGATTCACCCGCCAGCATTTCGGCATTGGCGCTGCGCTGAATGGCCCCCCGTTCGACGGGTACCTTGACCGAAATCACGTCCTCAAGGTGATCCTTGATGCATGAAATCTCCGGAAGCCCCTTTAGAACAACGGAACTGTCGCCATGAGATCTTGACAACGTCCTTCTTTTGGCAATGCAGACCTTACTCATCCGGTTTTTCTCCACTCAGTCCCCAGAAGGCCCTATGCTCATCCTGATTGAGCGATCTTCCTCCTGTCTCAGTTTCCAGACACCACTGCCGACGACCTGGACCATATTGTCGCTTTCATCAACGAAGACGGTTCTGCCGATGCGGGCCACCTCTCCAATCTGGCATGACGTTTTCACATAGGCACCAGCCATCTTTTCCTCAAAACCGCCAGGCGTTAAAACAAAATTGAGCAGACCGACCAAGAGTACGATCAAAACAGCTCCCTTGACGAGTTTCCAGATTGTCAAATAAAGGACTTGCATCGCCTTGCACCTCCCGACCCTAAGGTTGTTGATACGCCTATCCTTTCGAACCTATTATCGGCTATGCTGCGATTATTCGAGGTGACATACATCACATAGATCGATTATTGTTCCGGGTTTTCGCATCGTCCTCTATCGATTCGATGAATTTCAAGCGGTGCACAAATACCAGAACGCAGGTGCCCGCACCTGAGCGCCGGTCCGATGTTTCCAGATTATTTGTTAGATGATTTTGGGAGGATATGATGTGATGGGGATCACAAAGTGTTAAGTTTCTCAAGAAATTCATGCTTTAAGAGGATGGTTTTGCTCTCCAGGATCTCAATTTCACCATTTTTTTCAAAACTGTTGAGGAAGCGTGTTGCCGTCTCACGGGAGATGGAAGCCAGGTGAGCGAGATCTTTATGAGTTAGCTTCAAATTAATCATTCGCCCTCTGACGTCACTGATACCGAACTGATCGCCGAGATGAGCGAGAACAGCCCTCATTCGATGTTCGGCATCCGCGAAGCTCGTTACCTTCAACATCAGCCACGCTTCTCGCAATCTCTCACACAGCATGGCAATAATGCCCTTGACCACCTCCTCATTTTTCATAAGGTACCAATCGAAGTCCTCTTTTGAGATAAAACCGATCTCGGCGTCCTCCATAGCCACAATCGTCGCCGGGGAACTCTTGCCGTCAAGAATAGCCATTTCTCCAAAGAAATCGCCCTTTTTATGAATGGCAAGAATCCGTTCCTTACCATCTACACTCAGTTGAACAGCCTTGACCTTGCCTGAGTAGATGAAATAGATAAACTTCGCCGTGTCCTCTTCATAGAGAATCACCTGATTTTTACTGAAATGCTTGCGGATGATGATCCGGCGCAATTCCACTTCCGACAGTTTCGATAGAAAGGGAATCTGCTTGAGCAACTTGTCGTATTTATCCGGGGTCAGCAACGGTTTATCCTCCTAATACCTGCGGATATTTTACCGATTGGCCGTTATTTTACAACATCTATATTTCGGCAGTCTCCAACAAAATAATTAGAAATTGAACAAAAAGAATTGAAAAAATTGACCACTGCCGCTGAACCCGTGGTAGAATCACTCTATCCCGTTGAATCCGGCAGTAAGTGCATTCCTCACAGCATGCCGGGCAGCCAACGAATCATGTTTAGACATCTTCGTTAAGGATCGGAGATTCGCTGGGGCTTGCTCCGGTGAGTCTTCAATCTTCTGACTGGGACGACGCATCAATAGACCTTTTACCGACGATAGAACAAATGCCTCTTTTCCTATGATGACTGAGTTTTTAACGGATAAAACACGCTTTCTGAACCGAACGATCGAAAAACTGGGAAATGTCCCGATCGATTATTCGGATAGGCTCCTGTGCATTGAAAGGCAACGCGATATCTGGAGTGCGGCGGGGGTGCTGGTTCCATTGACCTATCATCAGGAGGCCGGAGCGCTGTCCGACTGGCGCCTGCTGCTCATCAAACGATCGGCCACTGTGTCCCAGGCAGGGGATCTGAGTTGTCCGGGGGGCATGTTGGATCGTAAAGATGCGTTGCTTCGCCCCCTTGTAGCGAGCCGGCACCTGCCCTTTCTAAGCCCCCCCGGTGCGGCAGTATGTCGAGCAACGTGGGGCGAACGACTTCAAGCACATCACGCTCTTTCTGACGACCGCCCTGAGGGAGTCTTGGGAGGAAATACGCCTGAGTCCCTTTCAGGTCGATTTTCTGGGCCCCTTACCGAGCCGCAGTCTCGTTCTATTCACCAAGGTGATCTTCCCCGTTGTCGGTTTCGTAAAAAACCCCGCCCGACTCATCCCGAATCACGAGGTGGAAAGGATCCTGGAGATTCCCCTCGAACACTTTTTCGATTCGGCGCACTATGCAATGCTTACGATCGAAACGGCGAGTCCTTGCGACAACAGAACATGCGAGGAAACGTTGTTCCCCTGTTTTACCCAGCCCGCCCCGTCCGGACAGGAGGATATCCTGTGGGGAGCAACCTTCAGCATCGTCATGACGTTTCTTCAGACCGTCTTCGACTTCACCCCGCCGGTGCCGACCCGGGAAGTCGCGAGGAGAAGGCTCAGGACGGACTACCTGAACGGTTCAGGCCGGAACAACCTGCCGGCTCGGTAAACGTTTCCTAAAATCGGATATTTTTCGGAGCAAGCGCCGATACTTAAAGAAGATGCTTAGAAAGGATTCGCTGGCCAGACTCCGGCAGTCTGCGGCCAATGCGCCTGCTGACGAGAAAGGAGGCGCAATAGCACGCCCTGGGTTCTTGATTGGCAGAAAAGCATGATGTAATGATAATATTATGGTTGTGGGTTGGCCAAGGCGGCTCTCGGTGAAGCGTCCTTTTCCTCAATTAATTCCTTGACGCGTACACCACGGATAAAGCGTTTCTGAAAATAAGGCTCTCCGAGATTATCGATCTTAGCCTCTTTATTCCTCGAGGATAGGTGAACGAATTGATTGTTCCCTATGTAGATTCCAACGTGATCATTGACGCGACGCGTCCTGAAAAAAACCAGATCGCCTTCCTGCAACTCATCCTGTTTAACCCACTTGCCCTGCATGGATTGTTCTCTCGCGGTCCTGGGAAGCTGGACATCGACGATCTCATAGACCCGCCTCGTGAAGGCTGAACAGTCAATACCCCTCAACGTGGAACCGCCATAGCGATAGGGAACGCCGAGGAAAGTTTTAACGACCCTAATAAAGAGGCAGCGTTCATCGTTGCCGTTCCACCGACCGACGGAACAGGTCGCGCTGGTTTTCTGCCGCTCCTGCCGGACCTCTTCTTCCGCAACAGCCGCGGGAGTGTCGTCGGCCTCTTCCCCGCCGTTGAGATCCGCCAGTTGCTCTTCCGATTCCTTCAGTTTCGGCACTAACAGGTTTCGTCCCACTCTCAAACGTTTTGATTTCAGATGGTTCATTTTGCGGAGTTGACTTTCCGAACAATTCACCTCGGCGGCAATGCTCTTCAAGGTATCGCCCTTCTTCACTCGGTAAAGTTCCGTCTCTTCAAAGCCTTTCTTCCCCTGGAGCCCTGCGGTTTGCCGCTTTCCCTCCTTAGACACGGATTTCGCTGTAGCCCCCTTAACCGGAATGACAAGCGTCTGATTGCGGGTCAAGGCACTGCCTTTCAGGCCGTTGGCTTCCCGAAGGTCCTGAGGCTTCAAACTGAATTTTTTTGCGATCTTACAGAGGGTATCTCCGGGCTTCACGGTATAACGCGTTTCAGCAAATGCACCGGACAATGATAAAACAAAGAGGACAACGATGAGACCCAAACACCAAAGCGTCCTTTTCATAGGCCTTCTCCTTACAGATGTACCTTAAACGACGGCCAGATCAGAGTTGGGGAATGCGACAACAAAGATCAACACTACAATCCGATAAGTCGCTTCCTGATTGCCCTTGATGATAAATGGCATCACCCGCTGGTGCACGGTTTCCGTGTTCATATATTACTTGACATCTCTATGTCAAACTGATTTTTCCGCTCTTGAGGCACCATCAATCCCTTTACCGTGAAAATACCCGTAGTTTTAAAAAATTGACTTTATACAACGCACACTCTATCATGCCCCAAACAATGGGAGGACGGCTTACATGTCAGAAGCAATACAAAAAGGCGATACCATTTTAGTCAACTATATCGGGAAATACGAAAACGGAGAAGTATTCGACACCTCCGATGGCGGCAGGCCATTGAAATTTACCGTAGGATCGGGACAAGTCATCAAGGGCTTTGATGACGCCGTCCTCGGAATGGCAGTGGGAGATAAAAAATCTATCGCAATATCCGCAACAGATGGCTATGGTGAACGCAACGAAGAACTGATTTTCGACCTCCCGAAATCCCATGTGCCTGAAGGAATAGACATCAAGGCGGGAGCGGGTGTGGAATTGCGCGACCAGAACAATGATCCCGTCTATGCAGTCTGCACCGAGGTGCTCGACGATATTGTCCGAATCGATGTAAATCATCCCTTGGCTGGTAAAACACTTGTCTTTGATATTGAGATCATTGAGTCCGGGTTGGAGCCGGATTCTCATTCCTGCGGGTCGTGCGGCTGTGGCTGCGGCGATCACTAAAGGGTGCGCTCTTCATGTATGAAGTTACCATCAAGAAAATGTTTTCAGCCGCCCACCGGCTTGACAACATCGGCGGCAGTTGCGAAAAGCTCCATGGCCACAACTTTCTTGTCGAGGTTTCGGTTGCCTCGGATTCATTAGATGCCGAGGGATTGCTGATCGACTTCCGCCACTTAAAGGGCCGCGTTGCTGCGTTGCTGGAGACGCTTGACCACAAGTGCCTCAACGAGATCCCCGCCCTGAGGGGGCTGAATCCCTCGGCGGAGAATGTCGCTAAATTTATTTACGATGCCCTAAGTGAAACCTTTAAGGGCGACCGCGTCTCCGTGTCAAAGGTAACCGTATGGGAGTCAGAGGACGCCAAAGCCACATATAGTTGAGTCCCCCACCATGTTCGACGTTCAAAACCTCAAGGATGAAAGAAAAATCAATATCCAAAAGGTCGGTGTAAAGGGTATCAAATATCCCGTCATCGTACTGGACCGTGCCAACAGCTTTCAGCACGTCAACGCCAACATCAGCATGTACGTGAACCTGCCACATCACTTCAAGGGCACGCACATGAGCCGTTTTATCGAAGTGCTAAACGCTTACCGCGGCGAGATCAATATCAAGACCTTCGAGAGCATCCTGAAAAAGGTCAAAGAGAAATTAAAGGCAGCCTCGGCGCACATGGAGATCGAGTTTCCGTACTTCATTGAAAAGGTGGCACCGGTGTCGCGCGCTAAAAGTCTAATGGAATACTCCTGCCGATTTATCGGAGAAATCAGGGAGGGAATAACAGACTTCCAGGTAGGCGTGCTCGTCCCTGTGACGACTGTCTGCCCCTGTTCAAAACAGATCAGCGATTTCGGAGCCCACAATCAGCGCGGTATTGTCCAGGTTCTGGTCCGTTTCAAGAAATTTTTCTGGATAGAGGATCTGATCCATCTGATCGAAGCGTCCGCCAGCGGCGAGGTATTTTCCCTGCTCAAGCGGGCCGATGAGAAATACGTCACCGAGAAGGCTTTCAACAATCCGATGTTCGTCGAGGATATCGTCAGAAGCATCGCCGTCAAGCTGAATCAGGATTCGAACTTCACCTGGTACAGCATTGAGGCAGAGAACTTCGAAAGCATCCACTACCACAATGCTTACGCCTATGTTGAAAAAGAGGCGGTGCATCCAATCCCCTGACGCCCTGCCCCTTTTTGACTGCTTATTTTTTGCAGGCCGTATGCGTTTCAACCCAGGCAGCGTATGTCTCGATAAACTTTTTGACAAATTCCCTGATCGAATCGTTGGCGAGACGTCCGCTTTCGTCAAAGAGATTCGCCGCATTTCCAACGTATGCCTCTGGCTGCTGCATGGCGGGAATATCCAAAAAGACGAGTGATTGCCGGAGATGATGATTGGAGCCGAATCCGCCTATCGCGCCGGGCGAGACACTCATGACAGCGCCGGGCTTACCGCCCCAAACGCTCTGCCCGTAGGGGCGGGATCCGACATCGATTGCATTCTTGAGCACAGCGGGCACGGATCGGTTATACTCCGGGGTAACGAACAACACGCCGTCATAAGATTTCACAATCTGCCGAAAGGCTGTCCACTCCGCCAGCGGCCGCCCCTCGTCGTCGAAATCCTGATTATAGAGCGCAAGATTTCCGATCTCAACGATTTCAAGTTTCAGCGACGACGGCGCCAATGCAATCAGCGCCGCTGCCATTTTTCGATTAAAAGAATCCTTGCGCAGGCTCCCGACAAAGACAGCAATCTTTTTCTGCGTCATTATTTCCTCCCTATCATCTTAATCAATTTCCTATCCCGATCTGCTTCATGTAAGTTGCATTATCCCAAAACAACCATTCTTCGATCATCACGCCTTCTTTCCAATGGCCAACGGTACACATGGTAATAGAAAATTTTTTGCCAGTCGGCGGAATGAATTTTCCGTCGCCGATCGGCATGGGCTTTGTAAAAGTGCCGGTCATAACCCCGATAACACCGGTGAAGTCCTGGGACCCGAATTTAATCGGGTGAACTTTTATGTTCGTATCAGGCGCATAGACAAACATGGCCTTGAGATCTTCGATGTGCTTTTCGATGCCAAGTGTATAATGCCCATCCGGCCAATTAACCTTGACATCCTTAGCGTGGCTTTCGTGAAGTCGTGTCCACTCCTGATTGCTAAAGACGACAAAGTCAAGTTCATCGAAGGTCTCAAGGTTTTTCTTGACGACCGCCCGCTCATCCGTGAACTTTTTCAGTTCTTTTCTCATTTCTTCAATTTTAGCCTTCATCTCAGGCGAACAGTCCCGACTTTTTGCAATTCCGGTTGATGCAGGACAAACAAATAAGATGACCGTCAACATCACAAAAAATATTCGAACCGAGCTTTTCATTTTCTCTTCTCCTTTCTTGATGTCTGATTGAACGCCTTTGTCCATGAATAGTCAATTTAAAAACTGGGGGATTGACCAGCGATGACCTGTCAACGGGAAATTGTTTTGGAAACGGCAACATGGCGTAATGCAGGTGTTTCAATATAAGAAAGGCCCGCTAAAATCAGCATGCCTTTAGAACTGCGCCGGAGATGGTCTCCAAAGGCAGGATGCGGTCCACGGCGCCAAGTTTGATGGCTTCGTTAGGCATCCCAAACACAACGCATGACTCTTCGTCCTGAGCAATCGTATAGGCGCCACCATCTTTCATTTCTCGCATGCCACGTGCGCCATCGTCTCCCATGCCGGTCATGATAACCCCGACAGCATTTTTGCCCGCATAGCGGGCAGCCGAACGAAAGAGAACATCCACAGATGGACGATGCCTCGCCACCAGCGGCCCTTGGCGGACCTCAACATAATACCTCGCCCCGCTTCTCTTCAGAAGGGTGTGGTAATTTCCCGGCGCAATCAAAGCCTGCCCCCGAACAACGGAATCATTGTCCTGCGCTTCTCTCACGTGGACGCGGCAAAGCTCGTCCATGCGGCGTGCAAAAGACGCAGTAAAGTGTTCTGGCATGTGTTGCACAATCACCATGCCAGGCGCATCGTCGGGTAACATCGTAAGGAATACACGCAGGGCTTCGGTTCCGCCCGTGGAGGCGCCGACCACCACGATTTTTTCCGTTGTTTGGACCATTGCCTGTGAAGCGGGTTTTGGGATGACCGCATCGGCGGTGAGTTTGGGTTCGACAATAGACGTCGACGAAATCCTTCGAATACGCGCGACGGACGCTGCTTTGACTGCATCGCAGATCCGTATGCGAGATTCCTCCAGAAACTGCTTTGTACCCAGTCGGGGCTTTTGTATGATCTCCACGGCGCCATAATCCAAAGCGCGCAGTGCAGTTTCCGATCCTTTTTCAACAAGACTTGAACAGATGACCACCGGCATCGGATGCTGTGTCATGATCTTTTGCAAGAAGGTAATCCCATCCATTCGAGGCATTTCAATATCCAGAACGATGACATCTGGGATCTGAGTTTTAATCTTTTCAGCCGCCGCGAGCGGGTCTATCGCCGTCGCCATAACCTCGATAGCCGGATCGGATGACAGCACGTCCGACAATGTCTGGCGCACTAACGACGAATCATCAACAACGAGAACTTTTATTTTGCCGTTCTGCATGGAAACAATACAAACCTCATAATCAGCACCGATTGCCAATAAGCGTTTGCACCTATGGCCGGAATTTAATCCTCGCTTACGCTACATCAGCACAGCGAAAGCGCTTCCGAGCGCGCATATGCGACCGTCTCCGGCTGTTGAAACGTCGCCTCTTCCTCGTCTTCCGTTCCCTTACGATAGACATTGGCCGCAACATATGAGAGGGGAAGGTTCATCCCGTTTAACGTCTCTGAATGCCCCATAAACAGATAGCCCCCTGGAACCAGGCGCCTAAGCAAGTTTTCAATCACCTTTTTCTGGGTCTGCTTGTCGAAGTAAATGATGACGTTGCGACAAAAGATAACATCCATCCGCTCGGGAATGCCGTAATCATCAGAAATGAGATTCAACCTTTCAAAGTGAACCTTCGCCCTGATCTCCGGAGCAACACGGACAAGATCGCAACCGGGCAACCTGCTTTTTAGCAGATATTTATGACGCAAGCCCAAGGGAATGGGTTCAACCTGGTAATGGTGATAAACGCCCTGCCTTGCCGCATCGAGAATACGGTTGCTGATATCCGTTGCCAAAATTGAATACTGGAGACTGGGATGCGAAGAGCCATACTCTGCCAAGACCATAGCCAGGGAATAAGGTTCCTCTCCACTTGAACAAGCCGCACTCCACAACGAAAGCGGCTTCCCTGATTGAATATCATAACGACTGAAGCAATCCGGTAACGCGGTGCTCAGCAAAAAATCAAATTGATGCGCCTCTCTAAAAAAATCAGTTTTATTCGTAGTTACGGCATCAATCGCATGCGGCAGTTCTTCCTGTCTTCCCCTTGCCGTTAACAGGAGGTTGCAGTATTCCTCGAATTTTTGGATGCCTAAACAGGCCATGCGTTTCTGAAGTCTCCCTTGCAGCAGCTTTTGTTTACCATCCTTCAAGTAAATCCCGCATTCTTCATGAAAGAGCCGGCAGAGCTGTCTAAAGGCCTCTTCACTTATTTCGTTCGGAATACTGCTCCCAGCGTCCTCTCTCCTGACCATTGTGATCTCAACCCCCGTCCGCATCAATGCCGCGCAGCGTTCAAGCCATTGCAATATTTCCTGTCTCTTGCCGTGGCGGGTCTGGTGCGATATAGCCCGCTTCCTGAATCACGCTGAGCTCATCGAACGAGAATGCCTTTGCAATATCGATGATGATAATCATCTCGTTGTTTCGTTTTCCAATTCCCTTGATTAGCTCCGTCCGCCACTTCGTTCCGATTTTTGGCGCCATCTCTATCTGATCAGGTTCCAACTCGAAGACTTCCTGAACAGAATCGACCAACGCTCCAAGAACGACAACGTCATCTTCAATGATCACTTCCAAAACGACAATACAGGTGTTCACCGTGGCTTCAGACATACTCATACTGAATTTCAGGCGCATATCAACCACCGGAACGACATTACCGCGAACATTGATAATGCCACGCATAAAGTCCGGTGTACCAGGAATCTTCGTTATAGGCGTCAAATCGAGGATCTCGCGGACATTGGCAACGTCCACCGCAAAAACCTCATCATCGAGTTTAAAGGTCAAGTATTGGCTTGTTTCCGTTATTGAAGACGCGCTCATAATCTCCTCCAGTCGGTTTAATATCGCTCGAACTCATAATCCTGAGCGTCTCGTTTCCCGCCATTATCCGACATATTTAACGCAACACCGGTAACAATCTCCCCCGATGCCTGATGAGGCAGGGACGTTCCGCACCCCTTAGGGTTCTGAGTTTGCATGAACAAGGGAACGCTGATGTTTTGGTGGCATTTGCCGTTTCCTTTCTTCCCCGGACGTTTTTCCAGAGATGTTTCTATACGGAAAAATCCTATTGCGCCTTGAAGCTGCTCAGCCTGTTCCCTAAGGCGATCAGCCGTTGCAGCTATTTCCTCTGATCCGGCAGCGTTCTGCTGAATAACCTGATCGAGCTGTTGAACCGCTTTGTTGATCTGATCGGCGCCGTTTTTCTGCTCATTGCTTGCCGCATTGATCTCCTGTACAAGATCTGCCGTCTTCTGAATGGCAGGAACAATCCGCCCAAGCATTTCGCCTGCCTTTTCCGCGATCTGAACACTTGAGGCCGACAAAAGGTTAATTTCCCCCGCCGCCGTCTGACTTCTTTCAGCCAGCCGCCTGACTTCCGCAGCAACAACCGCGAACCCCTTTCCATGCTCACCGGCCCGGGCCGCCTCAATCGCGGCATTAAGCGCCAACATGTTGGTCTGCCTGGCCAGTTCCTCGATAATCGATATCTTGTTGGCGATCTCCTTCATCGCTGTAACGGTTTCAGCAACAGCCTGCCCGCCGTCTTTCGCGTCTTCCGCTGACTTGACCGCAAGACGCTCCGTTTGCTGGGCATTATCAGCATTCTGGATAATATTGGATGTCATTTGCTCCATGGATGAGGAAACTTCTTCCGCCGAAGATGCCTGCTCCGTAGCCCCCTGAGAGATCTGTTCTGTCTTCGATGTCAGTTCCATGCTGCCTGAAGCGACCATATTTGAGGCATCCTGAACATTTTTTACGACATCTTTCAGTTTTTCGAGCATTTTTTCGATTGCTTGCATCAATTGATCATCAGCCGAGCGCTCTTTTATCTGGACCATCAGATTACCATCTGCAATCTGTTTAGCCGCGTCAGTGATTTCGGACATTGAACTGATTAACACATTCAGGTTATTCTTGATCTCGTTGAAGTCGCCGTTATAGCTGTCCGTAATGCGAGGCGGATTGTCCCCCTTGGCGATCCGGTCCACATACTCCGCAGCAACGTTCAACGGGCCGATGACTGCATCGAGCGTGTCGTTGACACCGGCTACGATCTTGTTGAAGTTGCCCTGGTGCTTCGAGGCGTCCGCACGCGTCGCCAGCTTCCCTTCCACTGCCGCGCGTGACAGCATGTTCGCATCAGCCACCAGCGCATTGACTGCTTCGATGCACTGATTCAGGTTGTTCTTGATCTCGTTAAAGTCGCCGTTATAGCTGTCCGTAATGCGAGGCGGTATATCCCCCTTGGCGATCCGGTCTACATACTCCGCAGCAACGTTCAACGGGCCGATGACTGCATCCAGCGTGTCGTTGACACCGGCTACGATCTTGTTGAACTCTCCCTGGTGCTTCGAGGCGTCCGCACGCGTCGCCAGCTTCCCTTCCACTGCCGCGCGTGACAGCATGTTCGCATCAGCCACCAACGCATTGACTGCTTCGATGCACTGATTCAGGTTGTTCTTGATCTCGTTGAAGTCGCCATTATAGCTGTCCGTAATGCGAGGCGGTATATCCCCCTTGGCAATCCGGTCTACATACTCCGCAGCAACGTTCAACGGGCCGATGACTGCGTCCAGCGTGTCGTTAATTCCTTCCACGATCTGCCTGTATCCACCATGATGCTTGCTGGCATCAGCGCGGGTTGCAAGTTTGCCCTCCATAGCGGCCATGGTGAGATAACTTGCGTCATTGACCAACTTCTGAACATTCTCGACCATTAGTTTCATGGCATCGAGTAGCTCACCGGTTTCATCATTATTGGCCATCGTAATCTCAATATCGGTTTCCCCTCTGGATATTCTCTGGGCAACATCGACGCATTGTCTGATCGGACGTGTAATATTGCGCTTCAGCCACCAGGCCATAGTGACAGAGAGAATAATGGCAAGAACTCCTGACCCAGCAATGATATTGCGCGAGCTGCGATAGATTTCTCTCGATTGTGCCGCCTCCATACCGGCAGCCGCTCTTTCGTATTTAACCAACTCTGAGAGGTTATCCATATAAACCTGCTGCAATTGTCTAAGCTTTTTAATCAGGATCTCTGTCGCTTCCTTCTTCTTCCCCGCCACAGAAAGATCCATAATCTCCACCAGAACCGGCAGGTAAATTTGTCGCGATGAGATGATTGCATCGACGAGTTCTTTACCCTTTCCGGCCGGATAGGCTTTTTTGAGCGCTTCAAGATTCTCATTGTTTTGAGTGCGTGCCTGAACAATCCGTTCCTTCTCTTTGAGAATTTCCGCATGATCCGTAAAAATAATCATGTTGCGTACAGCACGCGCACCGACATTGGCGCTATCGCCCAATTCGTCAACCCTGTCCATGATTGGAATGCGCACGGAGACAATTTCATTGACCATACTGCCAAGCACCGTTAAACGCACCAGACCCAACGTGCAAATAACGACTAGAATAACGGTCAAAACGCCGAATCCAATCGCCAGCTTCGTTCCTATTTTCATGTTTCTTACCATTGCCCGCTCCTCCTTACACTTCGATTCAATGAAGAACACTATTGGTCTTTCCGAATGCTCGACTTTTATTTTCCCACCATGCTTCTTTTCCTTTTCTAACGGACCAGAATACCTTGGGAAAGCTCGATTCTGTTCAATGAATTCACCAGCATTTCGCTGGCGTTGTGAATCATCGGCTCTCCGTGACCAAAGTAAATGGATTGTATATTCTTTCGGCAAAGCGTCCGCAGTGTTTCCAGAAAATATTTATCTTGATAACCGTATCCCGTCTTGAGATTGAGCGGCGTATCGCCTGCGAAAAGCACTCCCTCTTCGCTATTATAGAGGCAGATAGAATCCTCACTGTGAGTCGGCAAATGGATGATTTCAAAGATTCGATCACCAATCGGGATAGCGTCGCCATGTTTCAAAAGTTGATCAATATGTCGCGTCGTCTGACTGAAAGCGCGCGCAATAGGATTATACGTTTCTTTCACACGAGGCAGCATGGCCGCATGATCCGAATGTCCGTGCGTCAGAATGACCTGTTCAACTTTCTTCTTCCCGACGCCTCCGGAAAACTGCTCTAACGCTGCAATCAGAGACGGATCAGCGCCTACGTCTATCAGGGTGTTCACATCTTGCATCCCCTTCCAGTCCCCCGTCACATAATAGACATTGCTCGTATAGATATCGCCACGTCCCTTGATTCTATGTATTTTCATGACGCCTTGCCGACCTTTCTAAACAACTGCCTGTCGGGGACAACCTGTTGAAACTGGGAAGCGAGCTCGACCGGCATCTTTTGGGTATGCTCCGTTACGAAAAGCCCGCCATCTTCCAATGCCATGTGAAACATCTTTATAACCTCGATCCGTTCGTCATAAGTGAAATGCAATAGAACGTTTTTGCACACAATCAAACTGAATCCCGTTCGGACCGGATCATAACTCAACAAATCGTGATACTCGGCCCTGACGCTGTTTCTAATGATATCGATGATCCGATGACGGGTGCCTCCTTGAACGTTTTCGAAATACTTCTCAAAAAGCTGCTCTGGAATGCGCTTTAATTCGTCATAGGGGTATTCTCCATTCTTTAAAACATCTAGCAGCGGCTTATCATAGTCTGTCGCATGGATCTCGATATTGCGGAAAGCAAAGCTTCCCAATTTTTCTGCAAGGAGAATGGCTAGCGTGTATGGTTCCTGCCCCATTGCAGACCCGGCATTCCAAATGCGTATCCGGCTCCTCCCCAGACATCCCTTAACCAGCTGATCTGCGGCAGATTCGAGACAATCAAGATCCCTAAAAAAAAATGTAAACGCCATATTCCCCTACTTGTCCCTTACGCATTTTCTCGAAACTCGGCCCGTTGGAGAAGTTTCGGGGTATCCAGAATCAGCGCCAGTTTTCCGTCCCCGAGGATGGTCGCCCCGGATATCTCTTCTACGTCGCGATATATTCGACCGAGTGATTTGATGACCGTCTGGTACTCACCGACCACCTGATCCACCACAAAACCGACCCTGCCGTTATCTGAGTTCGTCATGATGATCTGCTCGATAGGGGGTCGTGGCCCCTCAATATCGAAGAATTCTCGAAGGCTGATATAGGGAACAATTTCGTCTCTGATTCGAGTCAGGTTGCGATGCCCTTTGTGGCCGTTGCCTCGCTGCAATTCCGCCACCTCTTCGATGGACGCCAGCGGAATGATAAAATGCGTACTGCCGATCCGGACAAGCAAACCATCAATGATGGCCAACGTTAACGGGAGCTTCAACGTAATCGTTGTTCCGATCCCTTTCCGACTCACTATGTCAATACTTCCGTGAAGCGATTCAATCCCCTTCTTAACGACATCCATACCGACGCCGCGACCGGAAACATTCGTAACGGTCTTGGCCGTAGAGAATCCGGGGAGCAGAATAAGAGAATAGATATCTTTCTCCGTGAGGACCGCATCTGCGGCAACCAGTTTCCTTTCTACGGCTTTACGGAAAAGCTCCTCCGAGTCCAGGCCGGCACCGTCATCCTCAATTCGAATCAAAACATTCGCACCAGCGTGAACCGCAGAAAGGCGGATCGTGCCGATTTGGGGTTTCCCGGCCTGACGACGCAACGCCGGCAATTCAATGCCATGATCCACACTATTGCGAATCAAATGAACCAGCGGATCACTCAACCGATCAATAACGGTCTTGTCCAGTTCTGTATCGCCCCCTTCTGTACGAAGTGTGATTTCTTTGCCAAGTTCATCAGCAAGATCGCGAACCAGTCTCTGGAACTTCGAAAATGTCGTACTAATCGGTAGCATACGGATACACATTGTCGTATCGCGTAACTCCGTAATGAGCCTCTCAACTTCTTCGGCAATGTGCGTCAATTCACTGTCGATAATGCGCTCGGCCGTTTGTGTCAGCCTTGACTGAAGTGTCACTAACTCCCCTACCATATTGACCAAGCCGTCTAGCCGCTCAACGGGAACGCGTATACTGGCCCTATACTCTTTCTCCTGACGTGCCTGATGGACCTCTCGGATGTGCTGCTGTTCAACCAGGGCGGACGCCACCTTGCTCTCTACCACCATGCCCGCCTTGATGAGCATTTCGCCTATCTTCATACGTGACGCCAATACTGCTTCAAGTTGCTCGGCCTTGAGATCCCCCCGCTCTGTAAGAATTTCTCCCAGTTTCTTATAACCGGGCTGACCGTCCGCGCCTTCTGTTTCATCAATGGCGCTGATCGCCAGATCGCTTGAGTCTTCGACAAAAATAAAGACATCCCTAATCGTATCGATACCGCTGGAAGAAGACAAAATGACGTCCCAGTATGTATAGCAACTTTCAGGGTCAATCTCGTCAAGGAAAGGAATCTCTTCGGTGTGGGCCACAACGCAACAGGGGCCTATCTCATGTATCTCATTCATCAGCAACGCGGGATCTGTTCCCGTCTTATAGAGATCTCGCGCCGGACGAAAACGAACGCGATAGGTTGTTTCACCCGAAACCTCACTGCCCGCTCGCACTGCTCCTCCATTGCACTCCCGATGCTTCTCTTGATGGGGAACGTCTTGCCCTCCCAGATATACGTCAAAGGCTGCCGTCAGCTGTTCCATCTCGCCATGATCCGCATCGCAGACATGGCACAAATCGGCATCGCTGGAAGATTCGACCATTTTTCGAATCTGATCGCAGGCGGATAGGGTCAGGTTAATCAGTTCCTTTTTGACGGTGATCTTGCCGTTTCGAACCAAGTCATAAACTGTCTCAATGCCGTGGGTAAAGGTGGCGATATCGTCGAATCCGAACATGGCGCCGGATCCCTTGATGGTATGCATGGCCCTGAAAACGCGACCGACCGTATCCATATCGTCAGGAAACTGTTCCAGTTCGAGCAGCGCACTTTCCAACTCCGCGAGTAGCTCTCGGGCTTCCTCTCTGAATGCTTCTCGATGAATATCCATCAGCCAAGCACCTTCCTGACAACCGCGATAAGCTGGTCGGGCTGGAACGGTTTTACGATCCATCCCGTTGCTCCCGCCGATTTGCCTTCCATTTTTTTCTCGACCTGACTTTCCGTCGTCAGCATGACAATGGGGGTAAACTTGTAGCTGTCACTGCTGCGCAAAGCGCGAATCAGTCCGATTCCGTCCAGATTGGGCATATTCAAATCGGTAATGACCATATGCACCTTTGCACTGTTGACCTTGTACAATGCGTCCCTGCCGTCCACTGCCTCAAGAACGTCATACCCTGCATTCTTCAAGGTGAAGCTGACCATCTGGCGGACACTACTTGAATCATCAACCGTCATGATTACCTTATTCATACGCCACCCCTTCGCCCCACAGACATGGCCTGCCGTTGCTGAACACACATCCTTTCCCTCTTCGATATCCAATCCGCGTTGCATACCCGGACAAATAAGTCGGTTCCTCGGCCGCCAGGGAAATACTTTGATTATTGGCAGCGGCAGTCCGATGCAAAGAACAGAATAATTGAAGTGTCGAACAATCTATGACCACGTCTTTCGCCAGTTGGATCTCAATGGATTGATGCTGGCCCCCAATTTCCTTGAGCACCTCGAGCAGTTTGACGGCATTTTGGATAGTCAGATCCCCACAAAGCCTCAGTACACCCGTTTCTCCATTCTGGGTCATGCTGGTTTCCATGTGTTCTCAGTCCTTAGAAGAGTTCAACGTTGTCGCCGTAATCCTCATCACGAGATATGGCGGCAGAACTAATATTTAAATCGCCTATGACATCATCGGTTCTGCGCTTAGAAAGCTCATCCAAACCGTCTGCCTGATGACCCGACAGGAAGGCGCGATGAACATCCCGCTCCTTCTCCATGGTATAACAGACAGACAGATCAGGCACTGCGTCACGAACACTGTTGTTCAATGCAGCTCTTGACGGCTCCGGCCCAACAAAGGATAACAGCAGCGTCTGTATCGACGCTGAGACATTTCGAATGTCCTGCCCCATACCCAGGTGTACATGCATCCCCGAGGCCGCTTCGTCCAGTTCCGCTTGCAGCAGGGCCGTTTCTATCTTGACTTGGTTCAGGGCGGCAGATATTTCGACATCGACCTCATTAAGGATCGAGACCATTGAAACAAGCCGGTCCGTCATTTTTTCCGATGAAGAATTGACATACCGGCCCCCTTCACTCATGAGAGAAAGATCGCCGGACATGGAGAGGATGGCCTTTAATTTTTCGGCGACCAAGTTTATCCTGGACTCGGTGTCCACGGACAACTGGTGAATGGATCCGGCAAGTACGCCCATCGCCATGCCCTGATCGCCCGCATTCGATGCATGAATGACGGCATTCAGGGCGACTTTTCTGATTTCAATCCCGATCCGTTCGATGTCATGAATGAATCGCGACATCAGCGCAACTTGCTCCGAGACATGCTGAAGCGTTTCCATGACGCACTGCTGAGCCGTTTCATAGTCGGAAATGACCGCTCCAAGGGATGCCAACGTCTTCTCGAGTTCCGCAACGAATCCGCTGGTCGTAATGCCGTCGTCATCGGAGAAAAGACAACTGTCCCGCGATAACCCGGCTACCCCCTCTGAAATTCTTCTGGTACTCCGGATAATCCTGCTGCCTGCCTCCTCCATTTCTCGTCCCGCATGAAGGATCTGTTCCTGTTGAAGTCGGAACCCGCTGACTACGTCTGATGAAATGCGTCCAGGCGCGAATTTGAGCCATGCGCGCCCTGCTTCATCTTCCTCGATTTTGTTGCTCAACTGACGAATGCTGTCAGCCGCATGCTCAAGTCTCTGTCGCGTGATGTCGTGAAACTGAAGTGAGGACACGATTTCAGAAATACCTTTCGAAATCTGGCGCCATCTCTCTGAGGTCTCTTCAAGAAGCCTCGAAGAAATCTTGTTGCCCTGTTCAAAAGCCCGAAGTTCCGCAAAGGCTCCATCCAGAATGGAACTCGCATTTCTCTGGATGCCGACTGTGCCATTGTTCTGCTGCGACGATCTGATGAGAGCCATCAGCGATATGGACGCTTCGCGGAGATGCCCCGAACTGGTTCGGATATCGTCCGTCAGCTTGTGGACATCTTCTGAAAGCGTCTGAAACTCAAGGTGCGTCACATCAAAACGGGCGCTTTCAATTTTAATCAGGCGACACAAGACCTGCAGATGCCTGGTAACGCTCTCAAAGAAATCGAGACCCTGCTGCATTACCTCGAACGTCGCATGGATTTCCGACAGGGTGTTTATGCCGCGGCGCGAGCTCTCGTCGAGCATTGTCGTGCGTTCGAGAACAAACTGCAGCCCCTGAATCTCGGCCCGCATCTTATCCCCGGACAGTTGCTGCGCAACAGTAGAGGACAGCCGGGCGATCTCTCCGGCCTGCGTATTGAACCGGTTTAATTGCTCTCCAAACGCCAGCAACGCCGGCTCCGCGTCAGACGAAATAGCTTCCAGACGATCGGCAGCCGCCCGAATTTGTCCCACGGCATCCAGACGGCCGCCCTTGGCGTTTCCGTTATCGCTGAACCAGCCGCGTGGACCTTTCAACATTTGGCGCTCCTTCAGTCGTAGCTTCATACCAACCTAACTTTACGTTCCATCAGTGCTTGACAGGAGATCCATTCATCTCTGACGCCCCTCTTATTTCTGTCATGCTGCAGACCCTGCTCTTGTCAAGCATGCGGTTCAAAACCGATAGCACCTCGCGTCCGCAGTCCTTTTGTGAATCGGTTAGAAAGCGCGGCCTCAAATTATGCGCCTGAGCTATCATTCTGTTGTTTCTATCCGGCATAATCAGAATAGTGGGCAGATCCCAGAGCAAATCTTTGAAACTTAGGAGTTCAAGAAGCTGTCGCTCTCCAGATATAAAAAGAATAGCGGCGACAAGATCAGCAACAGGGCGGCGGAGCCTTTTGGCGAGGCTTTGCGCAGATCGATGAATCTCCAAAACCAGATCGAAATGAACGGCCTCGAGCTCACGCCGCAAAAGCCGGTTATAGGTTTCGGGTGACGGCGCATAAATAACCAAGTTCATGATGAGAAACCTCCTGTTGTCTTCCTTTAAGAAATCAAAAGGCGTGCCATTCTATAACGATCGTAAAATTATCTTAAATTACAGGAAGTTAAAGCGGTTAATGGCAGGAACACCGTTTTCTTTTAGGTCTCCCATGAGGATCAAATACCGGGACGAGAATGAAAACAAAAGACAGAATTACAACTAGTTAGACGCCTTATCGAAAAGTGAGAGGGTATTCTTTTTCAAGACGGGGATTGAATGCATCAGCGCGCGCTTTTCCCAAGGCCTGCCGCGGGATCGGGGACTTTTCAATCAAGCTGCAGACATGGTCGTTCCAAATCTTACGAATGGCGGACAGACGAGTCCTCTAAGACCTCTTTCTCCCTCGATCAAAAGGAACGGAAAGAAATCGCCTGGACTCATTAATCACGAGAATTTATTTTGATTCTGAGGCTCTCCAGAACGAATGCGATTCTTCTGTAAAAGCGCATAAAGGCGGGGCCGTGAAAGCCCGGCGATCTGGCAGGCCTGTAAAATATTGCCGCCTGCCAATTCAAGAAGATCACTTAGATATTCACGTTCGAACCGGCTCATCGCCATTGTTCTCAGATCCTTGAATTTTCCAACTTTAACAGGGCGTTGCTGCTCGTCGGCTCGTGCGGAACGAAGGGAATGACGGACCATATGCACACGGATATGCGGCGGAAGATGCTTACTGAAAAGCGTCGGTTCGTTTTGAGCCGCCACGAAAGCACGCTCCACCGCATGAATTAACTCTCGAACATTACCGGGCCAGTCGTATGTTGTCATCGTTTCAAAGAAGTCAGGTGAAAAGCTCTTCATGGGCATGTCGTGGCGCTCACAAAGCTTTGCCAAACTGTGGAAGGCAATATCTTTGATATCACCATGCCTATTTCGGAGAGGCGGCAGATCGATCACGATGGAGCGGAGTCGAAAAAGCAGATCGCTGCGAAATTTCCCTTCTTTTTCCATCTCTTCGAGATTGCGATTGGTCGCCGCAATCAGTCTGAAATCGCTCGAAATTTCCCTTGAGCCGCCTACGGCTCTGAATTTTCTGTCTTGCAAAACCCTCAAGAAAGCCTTCTGCAGATTCAGAGGCAAATCTCCTATTTCATCCAAAAAAAGTACACCACCGTCGGCCTGTTTGACCAATCCCTCGCGAGACCTGTCGGCACCAGTGAAAGCCCCCTTTTCATGACCGAAAAGGACGCTTTCAACAATATTTTCTGGAAGAGCCGCGCAGTCAACAACGACAAAATTTTTCGCCGACCGATCACTGTTAAGATGAATCGCACGGGCCATAAGCTCCTTGCCGGTCCCGGTTTCACCCGTAATCAGGATATTCAGGTTGCAGGCAGCGGCTTGTACCGCTAACTCGAAACAGCTTTTCATAGCTGCACTATCTCCGATGATCCCGTTACGCACAAACGCAACCGGAAAACGATCCTTTTTTTTGGCCTCGCGATACTGCAGAGCGCGGCTCAGGGACAGGCTGAGACTAGAAGAAGTGAAGGGCTTCTCGACATAATCCCAGGCACCGCTACGAATGGCCAGTTCGGCGCCGTCGGCATCGCTGTATGCAGTGACAATAACCACTTCGGGCGAGGACGGTGTAGATTGAATCTTAGGTAGGCTGTCCAGACCGCTGCCATCTGGAAGTTGAATATCCAAAAAGACCAGATCAAAATCACCCGTCTCCGCTGATCGAAGACCTTCACAAAGGGTTCCTGCAGTCTCCGCTTCATGACCCAGTCGTTGGGACATTTTTTTAATGAGCTCGGCAATCATTGGATCGTCATCAATAACAAGGATTCTAGCCATAATGAACGCTCTGCCCCCAGTTTATTCTGTTCTAGACCGCCATTATTTTCTGAAATTTCACCATAAGTGTATCATGTAGATGATCTGTAGGCATCAAGCACAGTAATCGTTTTCGTAAAATATTGCAACGTTCTTAGTTAGAATCGTCATTCCCGCAACAAATCTTTAAATCGTGCCTGAAAAGACAGGGGAAAATCAGTTTCTTATTGTTTTCAAAATAATTTGATGCCTTGACTTTCCCATGGCGCTTCAATAGTATGCGATCATCCGCGTGGCTGTCCAACGATGGACGGGTTCGCGGAGCGCGTCCTATTGAAAATCGGACTGCTTTTGGCCATCTGAATCCGGTAGCAAGCTTATTCCTCGCAACTTGCTGCTGCGGCATTAGCAAGCAATCATGCTTAAGACCTTTCCTTGGGGATCGGAAATGCTAGGGAGTGAGCTCTGCGAAATTTCCAAACAGGTGAGCGGACCACAGTGACAAGACAGGAAGAGACATACCGCAGCTGGGTCGAAGTAGACCTGGAACATTTCAGACATAACTGGAAGGAATTGAGGAGACTAGTCGGTTCGTCCGTCAAGATTATGCAGGTCGTCAAGGCCGATGCCTACGGCCATGGAGCCATTGAGATCTCCAATACAGCCCTCGCCTGCGGGGCAGCCTGTCTGGGCGTTGCCAATGCCGACGAGGGGGTGCAATTACGAGTCAGCGGCATCCAGGCGCCTATCGTCATTCTCAGCCCTTCTACGCTCTCGGAAATCAACGAAATCCTCAAGTACGACCTGACGCCGTCTATCTCTGATCCGGCTTTCGCCGCCCACCTCCAGGGGATCCTGGGGAAACGGGACATCACTCTGCCTGTGCATATCGAGGTAGATACCGGCATGGGACGCGGCGGCATGATCCATTTGGAAGCCCTGAAGGCAATCCGGCAAATTGCGGCCCATCCGAATCTACGCATCGAAGGACTTTTCACACACTTTTCGTCGAGCGAGGCCACCGACGACGATTACAACGCGCTGCAACACAAGCTCTTCGATAACATTATAAAATCACTTAAGGAAACAGGAATTCGGATCCCCCTCTATCACATGTCCAACAGCGGCGGGGTCCTCAACTTTCCAAAGAGTCACCTCGATATGGTTCGTCCGGGCATCATGACCTACGGAATCTTTCCCGGGTCTCCCGTCGCGGGGGTCCACCTCGAACCGATCATGACCTTCAAGACGAGCATTGTCCTGATCAAGGAATTCCCGAAGGGATATGCGATCGGTTACAACCGAACGTTCGTCACCTCGCGCCCCACGCGCATCGCCACTATTCCGGTCGGTTACGGAGACGGCTACGGTGTCATCCTCTCCAATCAGGGAGAAGCGCTGATTCGGAGCGTTCGAGCGCCCATTGTCGGACGGGTGTCGATGGACATGTGCACACTGGATGTCACGCACATCCCCCATTGCGCCATAGGAGACGAAGTCGTTCTGTTGGGCCGTCAGGGGGAGGAACAGATCGCGGCAGGTGAAATTGCCGCCAAGGCTCATACGCACAGCTATGAAATCGTCTGCACGCTGGGGAAACGCGCCCCGCGCGTCTTCAAGGACCAGGGACGGACCAATGCAATCGAACCGAGGCTTCGCCGCATCTTCATCCCGGATGAAGAGCGGTCGATTTCCCGAATCGACAGCATGATCCGGCGCTGTTTCCATACCCGTGTAAAAAATCCGGAGCTCGGAGACGCCATCTACTACGAGATGTTCGAAACGCTCTTCGGCAAAGAGAATCGCCCGCTGGAGTTGAGAACCAACTTCAAATACGATATCCGCATCACTGATTTCTCCGAAGAGGAAAAGAAGCTCGATCCTGAAGCGTCGAAGTTCTTTAAGATCAAAACGCGGATCGAATACTGTAAAACCCTCCGGAGCAGCACGATTCTGATCGGTTGCGCATTGAACAACGAGCAGCTGGCCGCCCTCTTCGACGACGAGGCGTGCGAATACCGATGGCTCTTCAACCAGCGCGACGAGCTCTTCAAGGAGAGCGATTTTACGGTGGGAGATGTCCGCGTAGATGGCGAGTCCCTGCCGATCGTCAGCACAGCACACACCGACCGCGGCTACGAGGTCTGGTGCGGCGGCGATGTGCTTCAGAAAAAACTCAACACGCCCGTCAAGATGGAAATCGATATCTTTACCCGGAAGTTCAAGAGCAGCAACCTCTTTTCGGTCTATCTTGTCTATCCGACGCGGGGACTCGAGATCTCCTTCGACTACGAAGGAGCGGGTCTCAAGAACGTCCGGGAAGTCGGTTACTTCTCCGGAAAAAACCCGGAACCCCACGTACTGAGGCAACCGGGCAAGTGTATCCGGATGACAACCCGCGACGATGAGTGGATCTTCCCGACCAGCGGTGTGACCTTTGTTTGGGACGTGTAAAAAAACGAAGTTGGGAGGTTGGGAAGATAAGAAATTGAGAGACGATTTATTACGACAGCAACCGACTGACGGCTAATAGCATTTGATTAAGGAGTATGCGAAAAATATATGGATAAGTTGCGCATTGGTATCATCTTCGGCGGGATGTCCTCGGAAAAGGAGGTTTCTCTCAACAGCGGACGGAACATTTACGATAATTTGGACAGGGAACACTTCGAACCGATTCCCGTCTTCATGGATGGCGAGGGCCGCCTGTGGCTCATTCCCTGGCAGCTGATCTCCCAAAACACCACTGTCGACATCACAGAACGACTGGCCTTGGAGGCGGAGCCTGTCGCCTATGAGGCCTTGAAAAACCGGATCGACTTCGCTTTCATCGCCCTGCACGGCAAATACGGCGATGACGGCTGCATCCAGGGCCTCCTGGAGCTGCTCAACCTGCCCTATACCGGTTCGGGCGTTCTCGGCTCCGCGGTCGGCATGGACAAACACATCCAGCAACAACTGCTGAAATCGGCTGAAATCGGCGTACCAGACAGCATCCTTGTGCGTCAATCCCTCTGGAAGTCCGATCCAGACGCCGTCGAACGTATGATCGACGAACACTTCGGCTATCCCTGCGTGACCAAACCTACTCGGGAGGGTTCCAGCATTGGTGTTACCATCGTGCGCTCCCCGGAGGATCTGACCGCCGCCCTCGACGCCGCTTTCTGTTGGGACCAGGCCGCTCTGATCGAGGACTTTCTGGAAGGCACGGAATTTTCCGCCATCATCCTGGAAGAGGAAGACGGCCCCGTAGCACTCAACCTGACGGAGATCTATCCCCAGAGCGAGTTCTACACCTATGACGACAAATACATGCCAGGACGTTGCCGGAAGTTCACTCCACCCAAAAACCTCTCAGAAGAGATCGTAGCGGCGATCAAGACAGAAGCCGTCCGGGCCTTCAAGGCCATCGGCTTCAGGGGTTACGGCCGCATTGACGGCTTTATCCTGACTGACGGACGCATCCTGATCACCGATCCCAATTCGTCATCGGGGATGGCGCCTTCGTCCTTTTTCTTTGAGCAAGCCGCGGAGGCGGGTTACCTTCCCTCCATGATCATTTCGCAATTGATTGAGATTTCCCTGAGGGTACATGGCGAAAAAACAGGGGCGCTTTAGCAGGCTATTGAACGGAACCATTTGATATGGCTTGATATATTTCAATGCCGGCAGCATGAAAGTCCTTTACAAACGGTTAAAATAACACTATAACCCCTTGTCGAACGGTTGACGGTTTTCGGTTAACGGCAAAGGAACGGCACCTTAAAGATATGCTTCAGAATCAATCAACAGACCGTAAAATAAAAGTGGGCGTGATCTTCGGCGGCGTATCCTCAGAAAAAGAGGTCTCGCTGGAAAGCGGCCGCAATATCTTTAGCAAACTCGATCGAAAAAAATACGATGCCCTGGCCATCTTCATGGACAGCAAGCGCGCCCTCTGGGAGATTCCACTCAAGCTGTTGATGCGCAATAGCACCAGTGATGTGGAAATCGATCTCGAAGAGGAGGGCACCAGCATCCCCTATGAAACGCTTAAAGACCGGGTGGATTTGATGTGCCTCGGCCTCCACGGCAAGTACGGCGAGGACGGCTGTCTCCAGGGACTACTGGAACTCTTGCGCATTCCTTACACTGGTTCTGGCGTTCTCGGCTCGGCGATCGGGTCCAATAAATACACCGCGCGGCGTTTGCTAATGGCCAACGGCATCGATGTACCCAAAACGATCCCGGTCGCGCGCAACGAGTGGCGGACCAGCGCGCAAGCGTCGATCCTCGAGAAACTGGAGCAGACCATCGGACTGCCCTGTATCGTCAAGCCAAACCGCGAGGGATGCAGCACGGCGGTTACCAAGGTAACCATGAGGGCCGATCTGTCCACAGCGCTGGAAGACGCGTTTAAGTGGGACAATCAGGCGCTGGTGGAAGAATTCATCGACGGTGTCGAGGTTACGTGTGGCGTACTCGGAAACGCGGATCCCATCGCCCTGACGCCTTCGGAAACGATTCCCACATCTGAGATTCTGTCGCTGGAAGACAAATTCCTCTACGGTCAGGGGGAGAACAAGACGCCGGCCCGCCTTCCCGAGGAGATCCTCAAGAGAATCCAGGAAACAGCGGTCAAGACCTTCACGACCCTGGGACTCAGCGTCTATGCCCGTATCGACATGTTCGTACGACCCAACGGCAGCGTCGCGGTTTTGGAACCCAACACCCTACCGGGCATGACCCCCTCGACAGTCCTCTTCCATCAGGCCGCTGCGTCGGGTATCAACCAGACCGAGTTTATCGATCGCATTCTTCAACTTTCGCTTGAAGCGCACTCAATGAAAAAAGGACCGCTATGAGAGCCTTCCTTGATCTGATTGATCGTCTGGGAAAAACAATTCTCTCCAGTATGGAAGAAGCCGGCCGCCTCTTGCTTTTCTTCTTGTCCGCCGTCGTCTGGAGCGTCCGGCCTCCGTTCAAGTTTCAGAACACCATCAAGCAGATGGAGTTTGTCGGGGTTAAATCGATCTATATCGTGTTGCTTACGGGTCTCTTCACCGGGATGGTTTTCGCCCTTCAGTCCTATCACGGCTTCAGGCTTTTCGGCGCCGAAAGCCTCGTCGGCAGTACGGTCGCCTTGAGCATGACCCGCGAGCTCGGCCCTGTCCTGACCTCACTCATGGTCACAGCCCGCGCCGGATCAGCCATGGCAGCGGAGATCGGCTCCATGAAGGTGACCGAACAGATCGACGCCCTCTATGTCATGGCGGCCAACCCTATGCAGCACTTGGTGGTTCCGAGGATGATCGCCGCCACCCTGATGGTTCCCCTGCTGACCGCCATCGACGATTATATCGGCATCATCGGCGGCTACTTTGTCGGGGTCAAGCTTCTGGGCATCAACGAGGCGGTTTTCGTGAACAACATCACCCGCCTGATGGAGTTGAGCGACATTTACAACGGTCTGGCGAAGGCGGCCGTCTTCGGCCTCCTCCTCAGTCTGATCGGATGCTTCAAGGGCATGAATACCAAAGGCGGCGCGGAAGGCGTCGGCCGGGCAACCACCGAGGCAGTGGTCCTGGCATCCGTATCGATTTTGGTGGCGGATTATATCTTGACAGCGCTCATGTTTTAGGACGAACCGTGATCGAAATTATCGACCTGCATAAATCGTTCGGCAAACAGAAAGTCCTCGACGGTCTCAACCTGACGATCGGAGACGACGAAACTACCGTCATCATCGGACGTAGCGGCGGCGGCAAGAGTGTACTGCTGAAGCACATTATTGGACTGCTGAAACCCGACAGCGGCCAGATCCTTGTCAACGGCGTCGATATCGCCCGGCTCAACGACCGGCAGCTCAATGAAGCGCGACGAAAATTCGGCATGCTTTTCCAGGAGGGCGCCCTCTTCGACTCGATGACGGTCGGAGACAATGTTGCCTTCCCGCTTCGGGAACATACGAAGATCAAGGAAAGCGAGATCCGTCAGGTCGTGGCGGAACGCCTCCGGGACGTCGGCCTGTCCGGCATCGAACGTAAAATGCCGTCCGAGTTGAGCGGTGGGATGAGAAAACGCGTCGCACTGGCGCGGGCGATCGCCCTGCGTCCTGAGATCATGCTCTACGACGAGCCGACCACGGGGCTGGATCCGGTTCTCTCGGAGGCGATCAACCAGTTGATCATCGAAACGCAGCAGCACTTTAAACTGGCCAGCGTGGTCATTAGCCACGACCTGAACTCCATTTTCAAGATTGCCCATAAGATTGCGCTGCTCTTCGAAGGCAAAATTGTCGAATACGGCACGCCGGAAGATATCAGGAAATCGGACAATCCCGTTCTCGTCCAATTCCTCTCCGGCAGTACGGAAGGACCCATTCAGATCATGTAGCCGGGTGCACCGGTTTGTTTACTTGTTTCGGAGGAGAAAATGCGATCCATCAGCACAGAAGCAAAGGTAGGGTTGTTCGTCCTGATCGCGCTGATTGTAGTGGCTTTCATGTCCTTGAAGGTCAGCCAACAGGGATTCGGCACGGAGAAAGGCTATCTGATCAGCGCCGTCTTCGACAATGTCGCCGGTCTGGAAAAGAAGGGCGCCTCTGTTCAGATGGCCGGGGTGGAGATCGGCAAAGTCGAGGGCATTCGCCTGAAGGATGGCAAGGCTCTCGTCACGATGCGCATCTTCCCTGATATCAAACTCCCTGCCGACGTAACGGCTGCCATCCGCACGCAGGGCCTTCTCGGCGTTAAGTATATCGAAATTTCCAGCGGCGTTACTTCCGGCGAGGTTCTCGCCAAGATGGGGCCGCAGCCCTATCTGAAGGATGGCGATCAGATCCGACATACCGACCGACCCGCCGATATGGACCGCCTCATGAATCAGGCGAGCCTGGCCATCGACGACATCAAGACCATCACCTCCTCTTTGAGCCGAACGCTGGGCAGCGCGGAGGGCGAAGAGAACATTCGCCGGATCCTCGTCAATTTCCGCGACCTGAGCGACAGCCTCAACAAGATGGTCGTCCGCAACGACGACAATGTAGCCAGCCTGGTGGGTAACCTCCGAGGCGCCGCGGAAGACCTGAAGCGAACGATGGCTTCCATGAGCGAAGTGGCCGACGACATCAACAAAGGCCGGGGCACGGTCGGCACGCTCATCAAGGATCGCACGATTGCGGACAACCTCAATAAGACCCTCGTCTCACTCGAGGAGATCTCCAAAAAAATCAATGACGGCAAGGGCACCATCGGCAAGCTCGTCAATGATGACGAGACCGTGGAAAACCTCAATCAGGGCCTGACCGGCATCAATCGCTATATCACAAAAGCCGATCAGTACAGTTTCCTTCTGAGTTACCGCGGCGAGTACCTCTTCGATACGGGCAATGGCAAGAGCTACCTGGAGATGAAGATCCAACCGAATCAGGATAAGTTCTACATGCTCGGTCTGGTGAGCGATCCCCGCGGCCGCCGCCAGGAAACGGTAACGACCGTCAATGGCGTCAGCACCACTAACGTGGAATACAACAAAGACAAACTGCTTCTGAGCGCCCAAATCGGAAAACGCTTCCGCGATGTCGTGATCCGCGGCGGCATCCTCGAAAATACAGGGGGCTTCGGTGTGGACTATTACACCCTAAAAGATCGCCTCCAGTTGACCGTCGAAGCTTTCGACTTCGGTTCGTCCGGACGCAGACCACACCTTAAAGCATACGGGGAGTATAGTCTCATGAAACACATCTTTGTTTCCGCCGGGTGGGACGACTTCCTGAGCAAGGAGGGGAACTCGTCGCCCCTGGTAGGCTTTTCCATCAAGTTTAGCGACGACGACCTGAAGTATCTGCTTACCAGCGTGCCGTTAACGAAGTAGGGTTGCGCAATTGCCCATACCCGTCGGGGAGAGCCTCCGGTGCGAAAGAAAACGGTTGATGTATCCGATGAGATCGAAACCCGAGTGCAATGCCTCCTGGCAAGCGATCCACTGCTGAAGCCATACGCGGATGTTTTCCGACGCCGCCTTAAAAGCGCAAAAGAAACGGAAAAAACGCCTCACTGCCGACAGCGACCTCGCCTCGCTTCGCGCCTTCGCCTCCGGGCACCTCTATTTCGGCCTGCATTGGCGCGATCATGAATGGATCTACCGTGAATGGGCGCCGAACGCCACCGCTGTTTACGTCATCGGAACAAAAACGGACTGGCGCGAGCAGAAGGCCTTTGCCCTGCAAAAGATCGACAACAACGGCATCTGGGAGGGCGTCTTCCCGCCGGACAGTTTTTGTCACGGCGACCTCTATCGGCTACGCATCCACTGGCGTGGCGGATTCGGAGATCGCATCCCCGCCTATGCCCTACGGGTGATTCAAGACGATGCCACAAAGATCTTTAACGCTCAGGTCTGGCGGCCCTCTCAAGCCTACCGTTGGGAGAGCGCCCCGCCGTCGGCCTCCCCCTTTCCCCTTTTCATCTATGAAGCCCATGTCGGCATGGCCCAGGAGACAGAACGGATTGGCACCTACCGTGAATTCACCGATAAAGTGCTGCCACGCATCGTCCGTGCCGGTTACAACGCCATTCAGCTCATGGCCATCCAGGAGCATCCCTATTACGGCTCTTTCGGCTATCAGGTATCGAGTTTTTTTGCCGCTTCCTCACGCTTCGGCCTGCCGGAAGATCTCAAGGCCCTGATTGATATGGCCCACGGCGCAGGGATTCGGGTTTTCATGGACCTGATCCATTCCCACGCTGCGCTCAACGAGGTCGAGGGGCTCAGCCGGTTCGACGGCACCACGTATCAGTATTTTCACGTGGGCGATCGTGGCCTTCATCCCACATGGCATTCCCGCTGCTTCGACTACGGCAAACCGCAGGTGTTGCACTTCCTGCTTTCCAACTGCCGTTTCTGGCTGGAGGAGTATCATTTTGACGGATTCCGCTTCGACGGCATCACCAGCATGCTCTACCGCCATCACGGCCTGGAGACGAAATTCAATAACTACGCGCAGTACTTTGAAGACGATGTTGACGAAGACGCGATTACCTATCTGACGCTTGCCAACGAGCTCGTTCACGACATCAGGCCCGACGCGACCACAATCGCCGAAGACGTCAGTGGCATGCCGTGTCTAGCCGTCCCCATCTGCAAGGGGGGCAGCGGTTTCGACCTTAGCTTTGCCATGGGCATACCGGATTACTGGATCAAACTCATCAAAGAACTGCCGGACGAAAAATGGTCTCTGGGAGATCTCTGGTTCGAACTCACCAATCGCAGGAAGGATGAGCAAACGATCAGCTACGCCGAATCTCACGATCAGGCACTGGTCGGCGATCAAACCCTGATTTTCAGGATGATCGGCGCGGATATGTATGAGCACATGAGCGCAGGAGATTCAACGCTGAAAGTCGATCGCGGCATTGCGCTTATCAAGATGATCAAACTCATCACGCTGGCGACGGCAAATACCGGCTATCTTAATTTCATGGGCAACGAGTTCGGACATCCCGAATGGATCGATTTCCCGCGCGAGGGCAATGGCTGGTCCTTCCATTACGCGCGACGGCAGTGGAGCCTCGTCGATGACAAGACACTGCGTTACCGGCATCTCGCACAATTCGACCGGGATTGCCTAACCGTGGCCAAAGACTTTCACTCGATGGACGACGCACCCCTCCATCTGATTCATATTGACGAAACCGCCAAGGTTCTGGCCTTTAGCCGAGCGGAACTCATTTTTGCCTTCAATTTCCATCCGACGCAATCCCATACGGATTACCCCATCCCGATGAAACCGGGATCGTATCGCATGATTCTTGACAGCGACGATTCGATTTACAGCGGCCACAATCGCCTCGAACCGAATCAGACTTACTTCACCATGCGCATGGGGGGCTCTGATGTGATCCGCACATATCTTCCCACGCGGACGGCCATTATTCTGAAGCCCAAGGAAAAGGATTGACCATGTTTGATCCTCCAGCCACGCCGTTAAACATTCTTATCGTGGACGATGAGATCAATATTCGCAAAACGCTCTCCCTCTGTCTGGAAACGGAAGGGCACCGGGTTGTCGCCGTCAGCAATTTTCAGGATGCCGTTGCGCAGATGTCCTCTCGCTCCTTCAATCTGGCCTTTGTCGATGTCCGCCTCGGAACGGCAAGCGGCCTCGATCTGATCCCCATTCTACTTGCCGCGGCGCCCTGGTTGAAGATCATCGTGATCACAGCCTACGCATCGATCGACACAGCCGTCGAGGCGATCCGCCGGGGGGCGAAGGACTATATCCCGAAACCGTTTACACCGGAGCAAATCAAGCTGGCTGTCACCAAATTTGCAGAGGTCTATGCGCTGGAACAGCGCATAGATACGCTACAGGCAGACCTCGCCAGGCTCAATCCGGAGATCGACCTGAGCTCGACCAATCCCGCTGTTCGCCGTGAATTGTCGGTCGCCAGACAGGTGGCCCCGTCCAATGCCTTTGTACTCATCCTGGGAGAAAACGGCACCGGCAAGAGCGTCCTGGCTAAAATGATCCACGGCTGGAGCGGACGCGCAGGAAGGCCCTTCGCTATCGTCTCCTGTCCTGCGCTGTCGGCGGAGCTTCTGGAAAGCGAACTCTTCGGTCATGTCAAGGGTGCGTTCACCGGCGCCGTTCACGACAGTCCAGGACGGATTGCCGCCTGCGAAGGAGGAACATTGCTTCTGGATGAAATCGGCGACCTCCCCACGGCCATTCAACCAAAACTTCTGCGATTCCTTCAAGACAAAGAGTATGAGCGCGTCGGGGATCATATCACCCGTAAGGCCGATGTCCGGCTGCTGGCGGCGACCAACATCGATCTCGAAAAGGCCGTAGCCTCCGGGCGATTCCGAGAAGACCTGTATTATCGCCTCAACGTCATCCAGATCAAAATCCCCCCGTTGCGAGAGCGCATCGAAGACATCGGCCCGCTGGCGCAACGACTGTTGAATTTTTTCAGCAAGACAACCCACCGCGCGCCTCAGCATTTCACCGCCGACGCGTTGGATCTGCTTCAGCACTATCCCTGGCCGGGCAACATCCGGGAGTTGCGCAATGTCGTTGAACGCGCCTCCATCCTGTGCCAGACCGACGAGATCGGCCCGGCGTATCTACCCGAGAAGATCGCCTTCGAAAAAACAGGGGAACCGCCGGACAATTGGATGTCCCTAGACCAGGTCGAGGAAGCTCACATCAGGCATGTTCTTGCCCATACTAAATCGCTGCAGGAGGCGGCTGATATTCTCGGCATCGATCAGGCGACGCTGTGGCGGAGACGGAAAAAATATCAAATCTGACCGACGCTTCATACGAGGCGTCGAAGTTCAGTGTTCAGTGTTCGGAGTCTAGAGAGCAAAAGACGACAACTCGGGTTTTTACCGGCAACTGTGAACTGTAAACTGAGTCATCTGCCACACTGAACCCCACGCCAAAGGCACGGCCGTCTTGCTTTTTGCAATTTCTATTTTTATGGTATCTTGAAAATTGCAAGGCCTCGTCTTCCCTATAATCTGTAACTTGCTGATATTTCATATTACGATTGCGGCATGCCCTTTGCTTCTGGAGAAGCTATGCTGAGCTTACGAAAAAAAATGTCCCTGGGGTTCGGCGGGCTTCTCCTGATCGTCTTTGTCATCGGCGTATACGGCATTACCGAGGTCGATGAACTGGACAGCTCTATCAATGTCATGCTCAGGGAAAATTACCAATCCGTGATCGCGTGTGCGCAGATGAAAGACGCGATCCAGCGCATGGATCAAGCCGCCCAGTTCATCCTTTTGAATCGACACAGAGACGCTCTGCAACAACTCAACGGAAGTCAAACCGACTTCGCCAACGCCCTGGAGATCGAATTGCATAACATTACGGTCTCTGGGGAGGGTGAAAAGGCCGAGCTGATCAAAACCCTCTATTCCCGTTACCTGATCAAACTCACCGCATTCCAAGAGAAAAATAAAACGATCCTGCGAGACCGGGAAAGCTACTTCACGGAACTCCTGCCCCTCTATCGACAAATCATCGGAACGGCCGATGCGATTGTGAAATTAAATCAGCAGAACATGCTGGACCAAAAGGAACGGGCGCGGCAGAAGGCTCAGAAAGCGCATCGCCGAATGTATCTCCTCCTGTTTGCGGCAACGGCGCTAGCCGCTGCATATATCTTCTTCATCGGCCGGTGGATCCTCCATCCGATCCGTCATCTGACGGAATCCGTCGAAGAGATCAAACACGGCAACCTGGATCTGATTCTGACGAGTAAATCGAACGACGAAATCGGCCGACTCTCCGTTGCCGTTAACGAAATGGCCGCCAGCCTGCGCGACTTCCGCCGCAGCGGACGCGCGGAACTCTTCCGCAGTCAGAATGCCGCCCAAGAAACCTTTAACAGTCTCCCTGATGCCATCGCCGTCGTGGATTTGAAGGGCAATATCGATCTGACAACCGAACCCGCCCGCAGGATTTTCGGCCTCCAGCGTAATGCAAGCATACATGATCTCAACCTCCCATGGGCCGTTGAACTCTGGAACCGCGTCCTCAACAGCAGCCGCGCTGAACACGCAAAGGACCAGAAAACAATCGTCCAGCACTTTGAAGAAGGCCAGGAACTGTTCTTTCAACCCGAGGCCGTACCGATTCTGGACGCCATGGAACAACTGACCGGCATCATTCTGATTATGAAGGACGTGACGCACCATCGCGAAGAAGATCTTCAGAAAGGCATCATCTCCACGGTATCGCATCAACTCAATACGCCCTTGACGTCGATCCGTATGGCGGTTCACCTGTTGCTCGAAGAAAAGGTCGGCCCCCTAACGGAAAAACAGGCGGAACTCTTGATTGCAGCCCGCGAGGACAGCGATCGCCTGAACCATATCCTCGAGGACCTGCTCGATATCAGCCGAATTGAGTCAGGCCGCATCAAAATGAACTTCAGTGCAATCCCCGCCTCAACGATCATATCCGAGTCCCTGGAGGCCTTCCGAATTGAGGCTCGCGATCGCGGCATCGATTTCGAGGTAGATGCCCTGAACGACCTGCCGACCGTCTGGGCAGACTCGAGCCGAATCAGGCATGTTTTCGGCAACCTGATCTCCAATGCCTTCCGCTACACGGGACCCGGCGGCCGCGTTACCCTCGCGGCCAGAGTGCAAGACAACACGGTCAGTTTCTCCGTTATGGATACGGGACGCGGCATTCCTGCACAGTATCTGTCGCGAATATTCGAACAATTCTTTCGCGTGCCAGAGGAAGGCAAAGAATCCGGCGCCGGTCTGGGCCTCGCGATCGTCAAAGAAATCGTCGAAGCGCATGGCGGCACCGTTCAGGTGGAGAGCCGCGAAGGCTTCGGAAGCACCTTCTCATTTACCTTGATACGCGGCGATCGGGCCATTCCTGAGGAAACGGCATGATGGATATTTTCTTTATTGCACTGACACTGGCATGTTTTGGACTTTGCCAGCTGTTTGTATGGGGCTGCGAGAGGCTATAGGAAGAATATGGAAATCCTGGGACTCCTGATCGGTATAGGATTAATCGTTTACCTGTTTATTTCCGTGGTTAGGCCGGAGAAGTTCTAGTGGGCTGTTGAGAAAAGCGCCGGGACAGGCGCATGCTCATGTACGCTTAAGTATGCTCCGCCGCTCGATCCTCCCCAACAAACAACATGGGGACAAGCGCGCCTTGTCTCTGAGCCTTTTTGAACAGCCGTCAAGAGGAGAAGCAAAATGCATTCGTATGAATTGGTTCAACTCTGTCTGTTTATCGCACTCTTGGCGGCCCTGACAAAACCGCTTGGACTTTATCTTTGCCGTGTCTTCGACCCTGTCGGCAAAACCTTTCTGGACCCGGCGCTGCGCCCCGTGGAACGCGGAATTTATCGTCTGCTGGGGATAGATCCCAGATTACAGGAACCTTGGTTGGGTGTTGCGCCGAGACATGGCCGCGGTATGCCGTCTCCCTGCTCACATTCAGCCTGGTCGGCGTGCTGTTGACATACGCAGTGCTGAGGATTCAACACCTGTTGCCCTTGAACCCGCAGAAATTCAGCCCGATCAGCGCCGACCTTGCCTTCAATACGGCGATCAGCTTCGCCACGAATACCAACTGGCAAAACTATGGCGGAGAATCCACCCTCTCCTATTTTTCCCAGATGACGGCGCTCGTCTTCCATAACTTCGCTTCCGCAGCGACCGGAATGGCCGTTGCCGCGGCCCTTCTCAGGGGCATCACAAGACAGAGCGCAGCCGTCATCGGCAACTTTTGGGCGGATATCATCCGTTCCACACTCTACGTACTGATCCCAATCTGTGTCGTCTATGCGCTCTTTCTCGTTTCGCAGGGGGTGATCCAGAATTTCAGACCCTACGATAACGCCCGTCTTCTCGAACCGGCGACCATTCAGGTTCCGAAACAGGATACAAGCGGTCATGACATCAAAGATGCCCAAGGCAAGACCTTGATGGAGAGTCGCAGGCTGAAGACACAGTCCATCGCGCAAGGCCCCGTGGCATCACAGGTTGCGATCAAGATGCTGGGGACCAATGGCGGCGGCTTCTTCAATGCCAATGCCGCCCATCCCTTCGAAAATCCGACGCCACTCGCCAATTTCCTCCAGATCCTGTCTATCTTTCTCATCCCGAGCGCACTCACTTATACGCTGGGCAGGATGGTGAAAAACCAGCGCCACGGCTGGACGCTCTGGGGAACCATGCTGGTCTTTTTTCTGATCGCCTTGACGGTATGCTGGCACTGCGAGTCAGTAGGCAATCCCCGCCTGAGCGCCCTCGGCGTCGATCCTTCCGGCGGCAACCTGGAGGGAAAGGAGGTCCGTTTCGGCGTTTTCCAGTCGGCGCTCTTCGCGACCGTCACGACCGATGCCTCCTGCGGCGCGGTCAATGCCATGCATGATTCTTTCACGCCGCTTGGCGGCCTGATCCCCCTCTTCAATATGCAACTGGGGGAAATCGTCTTCGGCGGCGTTGGCGCCGGTCTCTATGGCATGCTGATCTACGTCGTTTTGACCGTTTTCATCGCGGGGCTCATGGTGGGCCGCACGCCCGAGTATCTCGGCAAGAAGATCGAGGCCTACGATATCAAGGTCAGCGTTCTCTATGTTCTCATAGCCGCGGTCAGCATTCTGGGCTTCACGGCCTGGGCGGTGGTCAGCCGCTGGGGCATTGCCGGACTCCATAACGCCGGCCCTCACGGCTTCAGTGAAATCCTCTATGCCTTTACGTCAGCAACGGCAAACAACGGAAGCGCCTTCGCCGGACTCACGACCGACACGCGCCCGTGGAATACCGTTCTGGGCATTGCAATGTTTCTCGGACGGTTCTTCATGATCGTGCCCGTCCTGGCCCTGGCGGGCAGCCTATCGGGGAAAAAGCGGATCGCGCCCAGCGGCGGGAGTTTCCCGGTCTCTGGTCCAGTCTTCGCCAGTCTCCTCGCCGGAACGATTCTCATTGTCGGTGCGCTGACCTTTCTTCCGACGCTGTCACTCGGACCCGTGCTCGAACATTTTCTGATGACCGGCTCAACCCTTCTCTACTGAGGAACCGATATGGCACGCTCAAAAAAAACGATCCCTCTTTGACAAAGCAATCATCCGGCGGGCCTGCCTGGAGGCCGTGGTGAAGCTCGACCCGCGCCACATGGTGAAGAATCCCGTCATGTTCGTCACGGAAATCGGCGCCATGATGACGACATTGGGACTCTTCGTAGCAAACGCCAAGGAGTCCCCTGCCTTCGGGATCCAGATCGCCTTGTGGCTGTGGTTCACGGTCCTGTTCGCAAATTTCGCAGAAGCGGTTGCCGAGGGCCGGGGGAAGGCCCAGGCCGGTGAACTGCGAAAAACGAGAACAAAGACCATCGCTAATGTCGTGCTGGTGGACGGTTCTGTACGCCAACTCCCGGCAGAGTCTCTCAAAAAGGGCGACCTGGTTGTCGTCTCCGCAGGCGAGATCATCCCGGTGGACGGAGAGATCGTCGAAGGGGTTGCCACAGTCGATGAATCGGCCATTACAGGTGAATCGGCGCCCGTCATTAGGGAAGCGGGCGGAGATCGCAGCGCCGTCACCGGCGGAACCCGCGTACTGTCGGATCGCATCAAGGTGCTGATCACGGCCGAGCCCGGCCACAGTTTCCTGGACCGGATGATCTCGCTGGTCGAAGGCGCCAAGCGCCAGAAAACGCCGAACGAGATTGCGCTTACCATCCTGCTGTCCGCCTTGACCATCGTCTTTCTCATCGTCATCATGACGCTGAAGTTCTTCGGTCTCTATGCCGGTGTTTCCTTCACCCTGACCGTGCTGACGGCCCTGCTCGTCTGCCTCATCCCGACGACAATCGGGGGACTTCTGAGCGCCATCGGCATCGCCGGCATCGACCGCATGGTGCAGAAAAACGTCCTGGCCATGAGCGGCCGCGCCGTCGAGGCCGCAGGGGATGTCGATGTACTGCTGCTGGACAAGACGGGCACTATCACGCTTGGCGACCGCCAGGCCACGGAATTCATCCCGGCGCCCGGATACACTGCCGAGGCCCTGGCGGAGGTCGCGCAGTTGGCCTCCCTGGCAGACGAAACGCCGGAGGGACGCAGCATCGTCGTCCTCGCCAAGAGCTTCGGTATCCGCGGCCGGACAATTTCCGATCTGCACGGCGCACAATTCGTGACCTTCTCCGCCCAGACGAGAATGAGCGGCGTCGACATGGAAGACCGCCGGATCCGCAAGGGCTCCGCCGATGTCATCACGCAGTTCATCGGCGGCAATCTGCCCCGCGAGGTACAAGAGACCGTGGACCGGATCGCCCGCTTGGGCGGCACGCCGCTCATCGTGGCCGACTGCGACCGCGTCTTCGGAACGATTCACCTGAAGGACATCGTCAAGGGGGGCCTGCGTGACCGCTTCGAACGATTCAGGGCCATGGGCATCAAGACCGTGATGATTACCGGGGACAACAAGCTCACTGCCGGCGCCATTGCCGCCGAAGCGGGTGTCGATGACTTCATCGCCGAAGCCAAGCCTGAGGATAAACTGGCCCTCATCCGCAGAGAACAGGCCGCGGGGCATCTGGTCGCCATGACGGGCGACGGGACGAACGACGCGCCGGCCCTGGCTCAGGCCGATGTCGGCGTGGCCATGAACACGGGCACACAGGCGGCCAAAGAGGCGGGCAACATGGTCGATCTCGATTCCAATCCGACCAAGCTCATCGAGGTCGTCGAGATCGGCAAACAGCTCCTCATCACCCGCGGGGCCCTCACGACGTTCAGCATCGCCAACGACGTGGCCAAATACTTCGCCATCATCCCGGCCTTGCTGATGGGCGCCTTTCCCGTGATCGCGCCGATGAACATCATGCACCTGGGATCGCCTGCCAGCGCGATCCTGAGCGCCGTCATTTTCAACGCGCTCATTATCGTCACGCTGATCCCGCTGGCACTGAGAGGCGTACATTTCCGACCGATGAGCGCCTCCGGCATTCTGATGCGCAATGTGCTGATCTACGGCCTCGGGGGATTGATTGCCCCCTTTCCGGGGATCAAAGTGATCGATATAATTGTGAACGCTTTACATCTGATTTAGCGGGCTGTTCAAAAAAGACCTATAGACTGTGTTGCGCTTAGCGAGGGAAAAATGAAACATCTCTTGACGGAATTGCGAGTCGCTGTCATGACCACAGTGGCGCTGGTTGTCCTGTGCTGCGGGCTCTACCCGGCGGTGATCTGGGGCCTGTCGCAGGTCATCTTTCCCGATCAAGCCAACGGATCGCTGATCAAGCAAAAGGGAACGCTCGTTGGGTCGCGCCTCATTGGTCAGGGCTTTTCAGGAGAAGCCTATTTTCATCCGCGACCGTCGGCTGCGGGAACCGGCTACGATCCCGTGCACTCCGGGGGAAGCAATCTGGGACCGCTGTCGCGAAATTTGATCGAAACAGTCGGAAAAAGGATCAAGGCCTATCGTCACGAGAATCGCCTCGGCGACACAGCGCTGGTTCCCGTTGATGCCGTGACCGCCTCCGGCAGCGGACTCGATCCGCATATCAGTGTCGTCAATGCGCGGCTGCAAGCGGCTCGTGTCGCAGATGCCAGGGGAATGAAAGAAGAGAGCATTCAGAAATTGATTGCCAACCACACGGAATGCCGCGATTTCTGGTTGTTCGGAGAACCGAGGGTCAATGTCCTGACGCTGAACCTCGATCTTGACGCGGGTGAGGGGAAATGACGGAAAACAGAGCGGACACCTTCCTGAGAATGATCCGCCGCAGCCAGCGCGGCCGACTGAAGATCTATCTCGGCTATGTGGCCGGGGTGGGTAAGACGTATGGCATGCTGAAAGAGGGCCATCGCTTGCGCGAGGAGGGGATCGACGTGGTCGTCGGCTTTGTGGAAACGCACGGGCGGGCGGAAACGGCAACGCTCGTCGAGGGACTTGAGGTCATCCCGCGACGGAAGCAAGAATACCGCGGCATTCAGGTAGAAGAAATGGATGTGGATGCCGTTCTGGCCCGCAAGCCGCAGATTGTCCTGATCGACGAGTTGGCACATACCAACGTGCCCGGCAGCCGCAACGCCAAGCGCTATGAAGATATTCAGGAGATCCTCGATGCCGGCATTCACGTCATCAGCACCCTGAACATTCAGCACCTGGAGAGCCTGTACAACATCGTCGAGCAGGCCACGGGCGTCAAGGTGCGAGAACGGGTTCCAGACAGCGTCGTCTCAGAGGCGGATCAGCTCGTCAATGTGGATCTGACGTTTGAAGACCTCCAGGAAAGATTGTCAGAGGGGAAAATCTACCCCCAGGAACGCATTCAGACGGCTCTGCAGAATTTTTTCAAGAAAACGAATCTGGATCAATTGCGGGAACTGACCCTCCGCGAAATGGCCGCCTTGATCGATTCACGCTACCGGGATCCCGGCACGGAAGAGATCGCTCAAACGCCCGATCAGGTCATGGTCTGTCTGAGCTCCCAGGGCCCCAATTCAGAGAAACTCCTTCGCTATGGTTCGAGACTGGCAGGCCGATTGAACCGGAACTGGTACGCAGTTTACGTACAAACCCCTTCGGAAGAACCCACGGCCATTGATGCCAGAACACAACGTCTGTTGACAGACACCCTGACCCTGGCCAAACAACTCGGTGCGATTGTCTTCGTCTTCAAGGGCGAGGACGTGGCCGGCACTATCCTGCAATTTGCCAGGGAATACCGCGTCGGTCACATCCTGATCGGAAGCCCCCGCCAGATTCCGCGGTGGCAGCGACTGCTCGGGAAACGCAGCGTGGTCGAAGAGCTGATCTTCCGGAGCAAGGGTAAAACCATCGTCATCACAGATACGACCCGTCCGGAAGAGGACGTTGACGTGCATGTAGCCGAAGAACCCACATCGCCCATGCCATCCATAGCAATCACGCCGCCAACACGGGCGGCCGCAAAATTGCTTTTCAGTCACCTCGTAAGCCAGGAAGAGGTCATCATCTGGGACTTTCCGCTCACCAAGATCGACGCCCTCCAGCAGCTTGCGACCCTGGCATGGGAAAAGATCGGCATTCTGAGCCCCGCGCGCATCTTCAACGTCGTCATGGAACGGGAGAGCCAGGGCACAACGTTCCTGAACGAGGGCATCGCGATTCCCCATGCGCGGCTCGATGATCTCCGTTCGTCCCGCGTCATCGTGGGCATTGCCAAAAAAGGCATTTCCGATGTCCTCACGGAACAACCGATCGAGTGCGTCTTTATGATTCTGTCACCCGCCGGCAAGCCCAATGAAATGGTGGAAATCCTCGCACTTGTCAGCCGCGCCTTCCGCGATCACCTGCTCATGAAAGATCTTCAAGATGCCGTCATGCCCTCCGATGTCGTGCTGGCTATCAATCACTGGGAGTCGGAGAAGAAGTGAAAAAACGCATATCATTGAAGATCTATTCCATTGACGCCCTTCCATTCCTTTTCTATACTCGCAGACGATTACTTCAAGCGAGGTGACACTATGACAACCCTGTCCCTGCCTGCCGTTGAACGGATTGAAATTCTAACCCTGCAGGACAACTATATTGACATTACCGCACGCGACGACAACGACGTGGTCACGCGCGCCGCAGCCGTCAAGGACGGCGAGATTAAAAATTCGATTCTGGCGGAACACGGCTTCTGTGTCCTCGTCCGAATTACACGCGACGGTGAGACCCGGAGTCTCCTCTTCGATTTCGGCTACTCGCCGGGTGGTGCGGCCTTCAACGCCCGGGCCATGGAGATCGACCTCCGTCCTGTCGAGGCCCTTGTCCTGTCCCACGGTCACAGCGACCACACCGGCGGACTGGAAGAACTCGTCGCCATGATCGACCGAAAGGATCTGCCCCTGTTCGCCCATCCCTCGGTCTTCAGGCCCAAGCGCTACGTCCGTTACGGCGAAGGCACCACCTTTTTCTTCCCTGACTTTACCCGCGAACGGGTTGCACTCGCAGGCGTCCGGACCATGGAAACGAAGGCGCCTCAAGCCATTCTGGGCGGCAACGCCCTCTTCCTTGGACAGATTGAACGCACGACCGATTTTGAAAAGGGCTTTCCAATTGCCCGCTATCTCGACAATGGACGCGAGACCTTCGATGACATCGAGGACGATACGGCCATTGCGATCCATCTCAAGGACAAGGGGCTGGTCATCCTCTCCGGCTGCGCCCACTCAGGCATCGTCAATACAATCGAGCACGCGATCAAGGTCACAGGCATCCAACACATCCACGCCGTTATGGGGGGCTTTCACCTCTCCGGCCCGCTTTTCGAACCGATTATCGAACGAACAACCGACGAGCTCAAACGACTCGATCCCGATTACCTGATCCCGGCGCACTGCACCGGCCGCAAGGCCATTATGCACATGGAAAAAAAGATGCCGGAAAAGTTCATTCTGAACATGTCAGGCACTAAGCTGACCTTCTCCGCCTGATGTGTTACAAAAAGCAACTCCCTCGTCACACTTCTTAATTGGACATTGATTGCGGCAGGCATTAGGCTCCGAGCTAAAGAGATTCGCTAGCGTTTTCAACGGTGAGCCTTCATGGCTTCGTTTTTCGCCAGAGGACCGCGCCATTAGGGAGATCAGACCGGAATGAAGAAATTTCCTTGGATCGTTTTGCTGCTTGGAATGTTGTCACTATTGCCAGGAACCGCTGGCGCAGTCGATGTGACCGATACGGATCATCCCTCCGATATGCCTGCGCCTTCGACACCTGGTCAATGTCCGGACCACACGGGCAAACGGCCGCCGATCCCGCAGTTTGCCATCGATGCCTGTGTCGGGAAAAAGGCGGGCGACACTTGCACCGCAGGCAAGTCAAAAGGTGTTTGCCTGTATACACCCGATAAAAAGTACTTCGCCTGCAAGCCCGACGACATGAAAACACCGGGCGCCAACAAACCCGAGCATCATGGACCACCGCCGGAATGAGCCGATTGTCTTGACACCGTCAGACGCAGGTGCAAGTTATTCGCCGCCACGCACCTCGAACTCAATCGAGTCGAGAATCTTGCTAGATGCATCCAGCAGCGCCAACCGATAGTGCCCTCGTTTGGGCTTCCAAGAAACCGATTTCCCCTTTTCACCTATGAGTTGTCCATTCAATTGCCAAACGCTATCCGGGGGTTGCCTGCTCGCTTCAAAGAAAACGCGTGCATTGGCAGCGGGAATGTCAGGATCGATCGCAATAATGGTTCCAGACGCAGGATAAAGTATACGCGCCGATAGATACCGCTTAAAGGACGAGATCTCTGGCGTCCTCGGAACGACGGGCTCTGTTCCGGAAAGAAAGCGCTCCGTCCGCTTGCCTGCACCAAAGCCGGCAAGTCCGTCAACAGGCGCCATGACGATTCCCTTGGGGGGCAATGGCGCCGTACTGCTTTTCCTAGAATACAGATAATTCATGACATCCAACCAAACCGGCGCCGCACCGCTTACACCCGACACGTTGTGCATCGATTCGCCCGAAAAATTTCCCATCCAGACCCCAACTGTATAGTGTTCGGAAAAACCGATGCACCAGTTGTCCCGCATATCCTTGCTCGTTCCCGTTTTGACAGCTGTCCAGAAGCGCGTCGACAGATAGTTCTCGAAACCGAATGTCAGACTACGCGCCTCACGATCCGAGAGGATGTCGGAAATAATATAGGCCCCTTCCGGTGTCATGATCTTTTTACGTTCCGGTGATTTTTCCCTGACAAGCGGTGACAGTTCGCTCCAGATGCCGCTGTTGGCGATGGTCCGGTATGCGTTGACCAGTTCCATGAGAGTGACATCCGGTGATCCAAGCGCCAGGGACATGCCATAATCTTCTGCCGTTCGCAACTCTTTAAACCCCAGCTGTTCCAGCCGTCTCACGGCCTCGTCGCCGCCAATGAGCATCAGCACCCGAACCGCCGGAATATTGAGCGAGGAGGCAAGCGCCGCGCGGACGGGAACAAGGCCGCGATAGTCGTTATCATAATTCTGTGGTGCATATAAGCCCATGGCCGTAGGAACCAGAAGGGGGGCATCTTCAAGGATGGTCGCTGCCGTAATGAGCTTTTTCTCAACGGCATATTCATAGATAAAGGGCTTTAGGGTCGAACCCGCCTGCCGCTTCGCCCGGACGCCATCCACGTATGAGGCACTCGAAAAAATACCGCCGTTTCCAACATAGGCGAGAATCTCACCCGAATGATTGTCTACAACAAGCACCGCGCCATCTCTGACATTCTGGTCTTTCAGCGCTATCAACTGCTGTTGTAATGACTCGAGTGCGTAGCGTTGGAGTCGGCCATCCAGCGACGAAATGACCCGCTCGAGGCCATTTTTTAGAAGCACCCTGGCCAGCTGAGGCGCAAGTGAGGCGCCCGGTTTGAACGAATATGCGCCAGACAGGCGCTCTTCTGCGATTGCATGAATGGCCAGGCAAAGTCCGGCGGTCTGAGATATTGTGTCGACAGACGCAGGCATCCCCGCGTTCACCAGTGCACACGCCCTTCGTGCCACATCTGCGGCAGCGGCGTTTGGCGCTCGAATCAGCGCAGCCAATATGGCCGCTTCCGAATCATTAAGACCGGACGGTTCCTTCGCAAAGAGCGCGCGTGAGGCAGCGGCAATCCCCTGTAATTCGCCGCGAAACACAATGAGATTGAGATAGGCCTCCAGGATCTCGTCTTTTTTCCAGTGCCTTTCCAACTCCCGTGCCAGGATAATCTGATCCCATTTCTGGGCAAGCGATCGTTTCCCTCCTCTTGGTTGGAGATTGAAATCAAGTTTGGACACAACCTGCATGGTAATGGTGCTCGCGCCACGCGACCCGCCGGTGAAGACATTCTCCAACATCGCCGCTCCAAACGATTTCCAGTTGACACCGGAATGCCCGTAAAATTGCCTGTCCTCGCTTTGCAGCACTTGTCTGATCAAAGCCGGTGAAACATCCTTGAGTGCAACCCAGTCGAGACGCCGCGCTTTATGATCGACGCGCAATTCGCCAACAACCTGGCCATAGCGATCCAGTAGAACAGCATCCGACCGGCTAAAGGATTTTTTAACCGGCTCAAATGACGGCAACGCCATCGCCTGCGTCGCCGCAACCAGAATACTGGCCATAATAAAGACAAATGTGACGCTGTAACAACGACGTAAAACCATGATCTTAACTTTCAACTTCTACTACTCCCCCACAACTAGCGTCTGATTCGGCGATTCTGCGCACAGCTCTGGCGCATAGAGCGCTTCCACCCGCGTCTCAGGCAAAAGGAACTCACCGCTGGCATTCAGACGTACCGTGTATTCGACCGACCACGTTCCCTTAGCCACAAATTCGTAATATGCCCGGAACGAATCATACTTTCGTTCCTCAAAGGCCGGCCAGGCCCGACCGGCCGCCTTTTCACCGGATGTCAGCATCTGCGAGTCGCGCCCCAGCCCCGTTCCGAGGATGGTGGAACCCGCCGGAACCGGATCGTTTACAACCACCCACGTCATATCCGTTTGCGCCTCCAGATCCAGCCGGATCCGCACCACATCACCCCGGCTCCATTTTCCTTTTACCTTTTGTTCAACCGGGATAAGGCTTTTCCTGAATTTATATCCGCTGGAGAAAGGCTCTTTGAGCGGAATGGCCGCGAGACTTCGAACGGTTGCCCATGGTCGGCCCGTCCCTTCATGTTTTAAGTTAAGGGTGTTCTGCTCGAATTGCCAAGGATGCAACACGTTCCCCCCGCTAGCCATTTTTTTCCAGTTGACCGTTTTGGAATAGCCTCCAAGAGCACAGAGCGTTTTCCCCATCACAGGCACAGCCTCGAATTTCTCTGAGAACCGCTTCATGGCGAGCACCCCCCAGGCATTGGCCGTGGTTGTATGCCATCGGCCGCGATGCTGACGATGGAGTGCGCCGGTGACGAGACGCGGCATATCCTCGCGCCACCTGTCGACATCCATCAGGGTTAGAATCAGCTTCACGGCATTCTCGTCGCCGGATCGCATCAACCACCAGAGATAGTCAGACTGCTCCGTGGAAAACAGCATGGTCGTTCCCTGGAAGTTCAGGCGGGACCGGAGAATGCGATCGGCCTCAAAGTAAAACTTGTCGCGATCGGGGATGTCCTTTATTCTCATGAGGATGCTCATCCAGTCGATTATGGCCGAAGTGGGCCAGAGATTCGGTTCGATGACCATCGAAGACAGCATATCCGGTTTCGCCTTCCCGATTCTAGCAAGCGCCTCCAGTGCGGCCAGTTTTCGGATGGTAAGGTTGCGGTTCGCCAGCCAGGCGTCACCGCCTGTACGACCGTTGATGAATGCTTCCAGCCCCTTCGCCATCTTCTCCATGGTTTCCTCAGGAATGGCGTATCCTGCTTCATGCGCGATCGACAGGATATAGGCGGTCAGCACATCGCTGCCACAGAGCCAATCCATCGCGAAATACTTGACCAGACCACTGCCGTCGAGATAGGCAGGCAGTTCCGCCATGGTCTTCTTCCACAACACAGGGTCCTGAAGTGCAATTGAACGCGACACTTTCTGTTCCATGCAGGCGTATGGATAGTTGAGCATATAGTCGTGAACGTCCGTCAGGCTACCGGCCAGTTTCGATCGAAGAGTGACTTCGACCCCTCCTTTCCCGGGGACGGCATCGGCAGGACGTTCCACAGGCAACGCAACCGCTTTGTCCAACTGAAAAATGGTCACCTGCAAGGTTCTCAACGCAACAGTCTCCTCAACATTCTGTTTCACCTTCAGACGGTCGCGTCCGGTTCCATGTTTTTCTTCAACGGCAATATCCCACTCAAGTGTTTTACGCCCCTGCGACACGCTCACATCCCAGCCGCACTCCTTTGCCTCGCCTGCTGCCAGCATTATTTGTAGTTGAGGCAGCTTATTGTCTAGTCCGATTGCATTGCCCCGAACCTCAAGTGCCATGTCGCGATCCGTGGAATTCTTCACAGTAACGCCTGCACGGAAACGATCTCCTTCACGGACAAGAGGAGGTAAGCCTGAGAAGAGCATGACATCCTGTGTGGTCCGAATGCTCGTCTCCCCTGTTCCGAAGAGATCGGCACCGCCGCTGGCAACGGCAGCAATCCGAAAAGATGTCAGCGAATCATTCAGAGGAACCTCGAAATCAGCCTCGCCCTTTTCATTGAGAGGAACCCTCGCCTTCCAAAAAACAAGCGTATCGAGCATCTCCCTCGTCTTTTGTTTTCCGCCACCGCCGCCGTGCGGTACAGCCTTTAGCCCGAAATGCCGCTTGCCCACGACCTGCATCTGCGCTGTCGAGGTCTCAACGGCATACGGCCGTTCGGCCATCATGGCCTCCAGCAACTTCCAACTGCGATTCGGCATTAACTCCAGTAATCCCTCGTCGATAACAGCGACGGCTATCTCGGAACCCCGAGGCGGCGCTCCACCAGCGGCCCGGGCAACATTGACATGCACAGGCATTTTCTCCCGCACCTGATAGACGCTCTTGGACGTCGATACGTTCACTTTCAGTTCATGCGCCTTCCATCCCACCTTGATCCCGGCAATACCGAGTTTGAAGGCAGGCTTGGCCAGATCGATCAAAGCGGTGGGGTTCGTGCCGGGCACCCTTCCTCTCACACAGAGCGCAGAGACAAAGACATTCGGAGCATAGGCCGATTTGATCGGTACCTCAATCATTGGGCTCTTTCCGGAAACCTTTTGGATAAAGGCATCAATCACCCCTTCGCGCTCGACCGTCACCAGCACGGTCGCTTCGCGGAAAGGCATTCGCACCTGCAATCTGGCCGTATCGCCGGGTTCATAACGTTTCTTTTCCGGCAACAAATCGATCCGATCATTATCCCCTACCTTGAACCACCAATTGCCTTCCTCAGGGATCCAGATATCCCGGTTGGCAAAGGACCTGCGTCCTGCCGGATCGGCCGCCTCAGCCTGGAGAATGATCTGGCCCGTTACCGGCGATGCGTTTTCGCAGATCAGGAGACCTTTGCTGTCCGTCTGTCCTTCGCAGAAGGTTTCGATCCGCTCCACCTCTTCGGCATGCTCATAGGAATAAAATCCGCCGATAAGCCGTTTTCGATGCGAGTAATAGGAACGCTTGAACAGATTGACTTTCACCGGAATGTTGGGAAGCGGTCTCCCCGAAACATCCGTCACGATCGTATGCAGAATGACGGAGTCCCTAGAAGCAACCCAGTAACCAGGTTTAACGCCCACCAGGTACGCTGACGACCACAGCGGAATATTGGCTGAAACCGTCTGCACTTCACCGTTGGGATCTCTGAATTCCAGTTCTGAATGAATGTCGTGAGGCACGCTGACCGCTGGAAGCTCCGTAATCCTTGTCCTCGCCGCACCGCCTTGATCGAGGGTGATATCTGCAGTCTTCACCTGACTCTGAAGCCGGCTTTCGGACACCTGGGACGCACCGTCCTCCCCTTGCTCGTATTCGCCGCGCTTGATGATACCTTCCTTTATTTCTTCGCCGGAAAAACTGAACTCGTCATAGTCAGGAAAAGAAATGTATTTAGGTTGAACCTGGCTTCGAAACCGGACATGTCCATCCGACACACCGCCGCCAGCGAGATACTTTACCAGAAGGTTCACATCCGCTTCCGCCGCTCCAATAAGGGACGCTTTTGGTGGATCGATCACACCGATCATGAGCGGCACCCGAAACTCTTCAACGCGAAAACTACCGGCCTCATACTCTTCAGCCTGCTCGCGGCGGTTGCTCTTCTTGTCCTTATTGGGCTTTTTGCTGCTCAGAATAATTTTGTAGGTTCCTAGTTTGGCATCTCTCGGTATCTGCCAATTGCTGACCCCTGTATTTGCATCGTCCCATTTCAGTTCACACGTATACTCCTGATCGGTCCCATAATGCCTGATCGTCACCCAATTCGGCAACGCCTTCCTATCAGACAGAGCCAGACCGTGCATATTCTGCATGCGGGCGAAGTGCTTCATATGTACTTCTTCTCCCGCACGAAACAGCGGGCGATCCAGAACTGTATGAAAAATCAGAGAAGCCTTTTGTGAACGCCGATCATAGTCGACCGGCAAATTGAATTGGTAAGGCTCGATACCATCTCTCCAGCTTGAATGGACAAAGGTCATGTCATCGGCCTTCCTGGCAAAAACGAAAAAGCCGCTGTCCATCCACGGATATCCGCTGTCTGAATACAGGTCATCATCCTTGCTGTCGGGGCGGGAACACGATTCGATGTGTTTCGGCAACGGTCCCTGAATCATGGCGATCCCGTCCAAATTCGATTTTCCACGCCAGAAAACTTTGCCGGTGCAGTCGCGCATCGTAATCGCTGCATCGGCAACAGGCTGCCCCTTGTCAAGTGAGGTCACCCAAACCAGCGAGGATTCCTTTCCCTCCTTAAGATGTACGGCCATATTCGTCACCAGGGCGGAGGTGGGAACATACATGGGCTTCTGTGCATCTAAAAGCGATTTGCCGAGAATGCGGCTTTCCATCTCAACGACATAAAAACCCGGCTTGTTCAGAGGAATGCCGACCACTTCAAAGGCCTTGTCCCCGCCCGTTTTGGGAACTAAAAACGTTTTCGCCCCCTTGAACTCGTTCAGCACGGAGTTCTTGCGGTGTGCCACGGCAACCTTCTCCAGCCAGGCAATCACCTGTGTTTCGCGATCGCTTTCCACACGCTGAATTTTCCCCTTGATACCCTTATAATAGGATTGCCCCGAGGAGGCAGACCTACGCGCATTGTTCGTAAGTTGGCCAGAGGGAATATCGAATTGCCTCGTTAATACTTGAGATTCCAGGTTGCGGAGCGTCACCGGTAAAAAGGCACCCTCCTTCCATTCGATAATGCCGAAGCGTGCGGGAAATTTGGCCAACGGCGGGTACTCGGATGTAGCCACCTGGAGGGGGAACCGATCAGCATTGTTCAAAATCCTTCCGGTTTCGTCACGGATCGATGTGGGCAGAAAAAGCTTAAATTCCGTCTTCTCCGGGAAAGGATCTTTAAATAAAATTTTAGAGATCAGTTTTTCACGATCACGATCCTTTTTTGAATCGAGTTCCACCGTGTTTCCGTCAACATTTACAAACGGCTTATAGACCCTGTCTCCCACTGTACTCTTAAGCCTCGCTTGAGACACGTCTGCCCATCTGACCGGCACACTGAACCGAATCTCCATGGGTTCAAAAGGAAGACACGCGGCGTTAGAATTTTCCCGGTAGCATGAGAACTCCGCCTTGAAAACAGGACGGATCTTGAACGCAAAACTCTGATCCTGCTCCGTGGGAATACCGCCATTCAAGGACAGAATTTCCTTACCCCAGACAAACCGGACATCCGCCTCGTTCGGCAGACGCTGCAAACCCTGAACGAGAAGGAAGTTCGCTGCGCTCTCTTTGCATCCCATCCCCTTGAGGATCTGATTTCTGACCTCTCCCTCAATGATCCGAATGCCGACGCGGCTTTTCAAACCGCTGACGACAAGATATGCATTGGCAAGAATCGAGTCTCTCTCTGCAACAGCATCCAGCTCAAGAAGAAAGACCTGTTCTTCTTCGACTTCATCACTGTTCACCTCCGGCGTAATGCTCGTCACCGACGGTCCACCCGTAGAAAATGAAAACTGTCTTTCTGCAACAGGTTGTCCGGAAAGTGTTTTCAGTCCTTTCTTTGTGGTGAATGTGCAGCGAATCCCGGCCGGAAGATCCTTGTCAAAATCATAGACCCAATTGCGCCCGTCTGCCCAACGCCCTTTTCCCTTTTCAGTACATGAAATATCGAAAGGGTCGGATAGTTGCGGATCGCCGAACGCAGCCATCGGTTCGGAGAAACGTGCCGTCATTTGACGCACCTTTTTGACAGTCCCTTCCGGTGAAAAGGATTCCACATTTGCTTCCGCTGCAGGTGCAACGGCCCGTGCGAAGAGAATTACGATTGTGAACAATAAAGCGAAATAGCGCTTCATGCCGTCCTCCCTGGGGTTTGACTGAACGAGAGAAAATATTCTTTCCGTTTAACCTACATAATGTATAGCATTTAACCTAAAATACAGGAGAACTCAAAGCTTTCTTGTTCCGACCGCCACTTCTGTTTGCCATTTTTTGTTTCGTCGCCATATTAAATCATAAGAAAACCCTTGCCACAGAAACATGGAGGTATTCTATGAAAGGCAGTTTATGGCTTGCCGCAGTCGGAGCATTTGTCCTGTTGGGCATTCCCATTCGCAGCATGGCGCAGGCGACGATCAGCGGCCATGACGGAAAGACAACGACAGTGCAGCGAAATGTTTCAGATTGGAGGCAATTTGAAAAACCCGGTTCCGGTGAACTTCAGAAGTCGCTCACGCCCGAACAATACGATGTAACGCAATGCAGTGGAACGGAGGCCCCTTTCCACAATCCCTATTGGAACAACAAACGGGAAGGGATTTATGTCGATGTCGTCTCGGGAGAACCCCTTTTCAGTTCTCTCGACAAATACGATTCAGGCACCGGTTGGCCGAGCTTCACCCGTCCACTCGTACCGGAAAACGTCGTGACCAAACAGGAAGGCCCCAACAGTCTCTATAACCGCACCGAGGTGAGGAGCAAACATGCCGATTCCCATCTCGGTCACGTCTTCCCCGACGGACCCGCACCGACAGGATTAAGATATTGCATGAATTCCGCATCGTTACGATTCATACCTAAAGAAGATCTTAAGAAAGAGGGCTACGGGGAATTCCTCAAACTCTTCGACAAGACCGGCAAAAATACAACCAGCCGATAGGCGAATCTTAGAGCTGGACCATAAGTAAAGTTGCCTCAAATCGCGCCCGGATTGGCGTCAGATTTTTAGGGTCGATTGAGCAAAACCGCAGGCGCAGCAGCGGGATTTTTCGATTGAGGCACGGGGAAAGATGACGCGAAGATGGGATGCGGGATGGCAAGGCAATTGAGGGACAAGCTCTTAATATAAAAAAGGCAGGAACGCTTGGCGATCCTGCCTTTTTTATATATGGGGCCGTTGCCTGATTCCCCTTCACTTTGGCTGCGAGTTCTTATGTGGTTTCAGAGCTCGTTTCAGGACAATTCCACTATGTTCTGTTGGCTCAAACAACTAGGAATCGCGCTCCCTATTATCCATTATCATGACCTTGCGACCCACTGCCAGGATAATGGCTGCCCCGAAGAGGCTTTTTTCATCAGGCAACAGCCGATCCGTCAAATCTTCAGATGCATCTTCTCCTCAACACGCCCAGCCCAATCATGCCAACCCCTATCAGCAACAGCGTGGCCGGCTCAGGAACCGGAGGAGGCACTTCATGTTGAGGGACAAGGCCGGATATCTCGGTTTGCTTTAGCTGATCCAAACCGCCGCCCAATCCTTCAATTCCATACACAGAATCAATGGTGACAGACAACATCAAATTAGTATCGGTCGAAAGCGCCAATATCCGGTTTTCCCCATTGACCCAGTCCTTTAAGGCGGTCCAGCCTGTAAAGGTATCTGTGTTCCCTGATTTATCCACAACGGTGATGGTCAAATCGTCATTTTTATTGGGCGTAAGATTCAGGCTGAAAATCAGATCGTCGAAGTAATAGCCTGGCACCGTAATGGTGATATTGTTAATAAAATCGTCGCTTGCGGATTTGATCGTAGCATAACCATTTGCTGCGAACAGCAAGTCGGTTGTAGAAGAGAAATTAACCAGAATAGAACCATTCTGAGCACCTACATGGCCAACAACGGTCGCTGATGAATCGGTGGCATCCAAAAACACCATCTCTTCGTTCAAATTATCAGGAAAAGTGTTTTGTTTTAAATACATGTCCGCGTAAGTGCCTGGATATACCGGAGATGCACTAGCCAGTCCCACACACAACGCGAGGGGTGCCAAAATAAATAGCGCCACAATAAACAATGACTTTCTTATTTTCGCCTGATTCGTTTTCATGTCAGCCTCCTATGTTGATCTCAAACAGACTAACTTTACTCTTCATATATCTCATTCCGGTTTATTAACTCGTCCCTACGTTCTGCTTAACATCTATTTAAGATTTTAAAATGCATAGAGTGAGCCAATCCCAAGACAAACACAATATATTGTTATTATTAATTCTTTTAAATTCAGAAAAAAGGGGAAATGATAAACTGTAAAATTTTTCGATAGGGTCAAGTAACATTTAAATTCATCGTGCGGCATACGATAACGGCCATAAACGAACAATCCGTAAAATAATCAGCTAAGTATTTAAAACAAAATTATATTCTAAAATTAAAGGAGCTTGACAATCAGAACGGACTATTTTAAAGCTTCTGTAAAGATATTTGACAATCAAGAGAACAGTTACCGTCATCAATGCAATAGGTCATTGAAACATTTGTAATATCAAATTATTATAAAAATAACAGCTGTTGTAAAATTCTCCGTCACGATCGTCGAGGTGATTCATTGGAACGATTCTTGACGTCGTTTACTTTCAGTGTCGCCAGAATTTACAGTCGACCACCTTTTGTAAGATGTTGTATTACATACTTTTTTACCCACGATAGCAATAAAGAGAAATAATTGTTAATTTTATTTACAAATTCGCTTAAGACCGAACTGTAAATTGTCATACAGACCGTCGCGCGTTATCTTTTTTATATTAAATTAAATCAGCACGATGAGAGACATAGCCACGTCAAGTCTGATTATTTTCAATTAAAGGTACATATTTTGCAAAGTTGAATTGTAAAGATATTTCTTCAAGGTTTCATAAGGAGGACTTGAGATGAAACACATTAGATCGTTTATCTTTATCATATGCTTGGCATTGGTTGCTGTGACGAACGCATATGCAATACCGGAGCTTCAGTTATACATTGAAGGAGCTACATATGATTCCACCACTGAAACCTGGACCATCGAGACGCAAAATGCGATCAAACTATGGGTGATTGGCGATATCGGCGCAAAGGGTGCCATTGACGGTCTCAAGCTCTCGATCGCCTATGAATCAGGACTGACTCCAACGTTCTCACTCGTTTCCACCACTACGGGCGGATATGGCGGCTTTACAGATCCATCGACGCCGATCGCTGCAACCTATTCAAAAACCGTAACAAATGGAAGTGCCCCTATCCTGGGTAACGGAAGCGCTCTTCCGTCGCATGGCATCTATGGTGCGGGAACGTGGTGGCAGGAATTTGCGCTCGGCAATATGACCCTGACAGACTCCTCTATTGCAGACTTTTCCGGCAGCCTTCCGACGCCATCTGCGGAAAAGGGGCAGATTAACGTTTACGAGCTTACCGTAACGGGACTTACCGAAGAAACAACGCTGCACTTCGATGTTTATGACCACTATTACAATAAAAAGGGCGCCAAATACATCAACGCACCCTTCTCGCACGACGCCGAAGACGAAACAGGCGGCCATAAAACGCCTCCGCCTCCCGTTCCGGAGCCTGCTACAGTGCTATTGCTTGGCCTGGGGATGATCGGACTTGCTGGGCTGAGAAAACACGGCGAGAAATAATCTAGAAAATAAAGTGCATAAAAAAAGAAGAGGCGGAACATTTCTGATTCCGCCTCTTCTTTTTTATGCACATCCAATATGCAGGAGATTATCTAAGCGTCGTTGCCCCTGCCATGTTGGAATAACCCGAATAGCCACCAGCGTTATAGGCGCGGACGCGGTAAGAATACGTTGTTGCCCGCTTCAGGTTCTTATTGATGTATGACTTTGTATTCGCCGCCACGGTTGCAATCTGGGCAAAGTTTGTACAGTTGCTACCCGCGCAGCGTTCGATAGCAAAACCGCTTTCCGTCGTGGCATTGTCCGTCCAGGACAGCGTAACCTGCAGCTTTCCACTGATAGCGCCAAGCGCACTAGGGGCGGTCGGCGCGGGGGGAGGTGCCAGGGTGGTTACGCTTGCCGTATTGGAGTACCCCGAATCACCGGCGATATTGTATGCCCGAACGCGATAGGTATAGGCAGTAGAGGCGCTGAGGCTGCTGTTCGTGTAGGTCGTCACGTTGGAACCGACCGCTGCAATTTGGGTAAACGCAGTGCAACCGGTGCCGGAGCAACGCTCAATCTTGAAACCGTCTTCGTTGAGAGAGTTATCCGCCCACGACAGGCTGACCTGGCTGCTGGAGGGAGCGCTTCCCGTTAAACTGGTCGGGGCCGCCGGAATGCCGGAAGCAACCGCCGATTGGTAGGCCAGCGTATAGTCGCCGAAGTTAACAACACTGTTAAGCTCCGAATAGGCGATCCGGAAGAACCCTGCCTCGCCCCAGCTTGTACCCCAACTATTTTTTACCCGGAAGTATCCTCCACCCGGATAGGTAGCGTCATCCTGGTAGCCAACGATCACAATTGCATGGGAACCAACGTAAGAACCGGATGTATAGGAGTAAACGCCACTCCGGTAATACAGGTAGAAGTCCTGATAGACGGCCATCGTCGTCACCAGCGGGCCGGTGGCCACCAGGGCATTTTTGATCGCATCGACCGTTGGAGAGCTTGTCGCGACATAGGCCCAGGAATTGATCTTGTGAACCTGGTTGACCCAGTAAGAGGCCGGAGAGCAGGTAGTAGCGGAGATGTTATAGGGATCGGCTGCTTCGGTCGCAATACCTGTATTGACGAAATAACTGGACGGCGTCGTAATGCTGCCGCCGCTGCAGCTGCCGCCACCGCTGCACGTCAACACCATCTGCTCGGACAGATCGCACGACCCGACGTAGCAGGTGCTGTCTCCGCCCTGAATCATGGCATAGGATTCCAGGGCCGCCGTGGTTGCGAAGGCCCAGCAACTGCCGCAGTTGCCCTGGTTACGGACCGGGGAGACATAATTCTTGCCGTCATTGAGCGCCCCACCAGTCGACCAGTCGAAGGCAGTGGGAAACGTGATCCCGTAAGTCATCGTCTGAGAAACCGTTGCTGAAAAGAGCTTTTCTTTTCCGGTCAAGGTCGGCTTGATCAGGCCGATGCGCCGCCCCTTGGCATATTCAGCGGCATAGGCGGGCGTCCGGGAGTTTTCCGTTTCCCCTGCCACCCAGTGTTTGCCCTGGTCCCGGATCGCCTTCTGGACGACGTCCAGTTTCTCTGCCCAGGCGGATGTTCCGATAAAAAGCAGCACCAACAGCCCCAGCAAAATCAGGATTCTTTTTTCTAACGTCTTCATTTCTTTATCTCCTGTTCAACATTGATCTCCACGGCAAACTGCTCCAACGCCGTAGCCGGTCCCTCCCAGGCCCGGTAATAACTCATCCTTATGGATGTTGTTCCTTGTTTGACGGCCAAGAAATGCCAGACCCCCAAAATGGGGCCGCCGATCTTTCCGGTCGTATCGATTGGCTTGGTTTCTTCCTTCAGGAACAGCAGGTGATCGCTGTCCACCTCTTCAATATGCCAACCGTATCCGGCGCTGCCGAGGAAGGGCAGTTCAATCGCGAATGTCGTCCCCGGAGAACCGTGAACCGGTGTCCGTTCTGTTCTTTTGTAATGATCATGGAATCCTTTCCATGTTTTCCCGAGGGGCTTAATCCGGAGGCGAAACAAAGGGGGACAACGGCGAATAGAAACAGAACAATGAACAGGGTCGGCGTCGCATATCGCAGCGAACCGTAGGGGGGCCTTAAACTAAAAAGGAAACGCACGTCAATCATCATCACACCGCCCTCGAAACCGTTTGTTTCGAGGATAAAATACCGGAGCACCGGTCGGTCGGCTGTGACCAACGTCACCGAATATCCAATCCGGCATAGGGGAAGAAAACTTTAAATGCCGAATTTTTCAATAGAGAGGCCTCCGACATGGGGTCGCTATTTTGAGCAGAATCGCCGAAACATTTTCGCGATTCCGCTCTGCTGAAGCTTTGGCCTGCGAATTTGCAACGAACATGCCGCCGAGAGGATTCGCGAAATGTCATTTAATTTTATGATGTTACAAAAAAGAGGTTTGTCGGGATTGGCGGCGAACTGATGGATTTTCCCTCCGGGCCCTCAAGGCTGGCGGAAGCTAAACCTTTTGATGTTATTGATTAAAAAGTTATTCAGCAGAAAAATCCTTTATGAAGGAATAATCATGCACTTTGAACGGATGGTCATCCCAGGGAGAAGGATGGCCCCGGCGGGACAGTCCGGAAGAGAAGCTTGTCTTACCGGGAGGGTTTCACATGAAGAATCGGAAGTCCCAGGTGCTTGCGGCGTGTCTCTCCGCAAAAGTTGTTCTTTTCCCTATCGGTCGCCTCCCCTCGCCTGCCCTTGCCGAACTGATCAATGAGGTGCGCCCCGCCCAGGTGGAGGGTGTGCTTGCCGTATTTGTCATTGACGAGATCCGTCGCCTCATAGAGGTTCCGGACGCTCTCGCCCCGAAGGGGTTCCTCAAAGAGTGAATACTGGACGGGATTGTCCGGAACGAGGTCGAGCAGCACGACGCCCGTCGTCCGATAGATCGCCCTCTGGTCGTAGACGGCGTCAAAGAGTCCCCGCAGCAGCTCCGACAGTTCCAGCGGATAGACGCAAGGGCGCGTCAGCTTCGCTTCCTTCCCGGACACATTGAAATCGTTCTGTTTCAGAAAAGCAGCGATCTTTCTCGGTGCCAGGCCGTACCGGCGGGCCTTGATGCAGGCCGATTCGAGGTTCCTCATTAAGTGGGCAAAGAGCATGTCGGGCTGACGCGTCGGAGGGGAAAATGTCCTGGACTTACAAATGGACGCATACGTTCTCTTCGCTTCGGGAATGACGCCTGAAACCGATTCGCCCCGCAGCTCCCGCCAGATTTCGATACCCGGCTTGCTGAAGCGCCGCTGTACCGTTTCCTCTGAAAGCGTCGTAAATTGCAGGGCCGTCCGGACGCCCATCTTGTGGAGATATTCCGTCGTGGCAGGCCCGATCCCCCAGATCTTCTCTACCGGCAGGTCCCTGAGATAGGCGGGAATGGATCTGCCCGGGATCAGCGTCAGACCGTCCGGCTTCCGATATTTGGAACCCACCTTGGCTAGAACCTTGGAGACGCTCAGCCCTACGGAAACGGTCAACCCCAGTTCCTGCCGGATCTGCTCCTTGATCTTCCGGGCGATCTCGTCGTAGGAGGCGTGCAGGGCCCGGCGCATCCCGGTCAGATCTGCAAAGGCCTCGTCGATCGAATACTCCTCCACCTGCGGCGTGTACTGCCGGATAATGTGGAACATCCGCTTTGAAAAGAGGCTGTAGCTCTCGTAATCGGACGACAGCAGGATCAGACCGGGACAAAGCGCCTTGGCTTCCCGTAGAGACACGCCGCGCCGCACCCCCATGCCCTTGGCGATGTAATTCGGACAGGCGACGATTCCGCGCTCAGCGCCCGTTACAAGGGGTTTACCCTTGAGTTCCGGGTGCATCACCTCTTCGCAAGAGGTAAAGAAGGCGTCGCCGTCCACATGGAGGATGGCCCGCGGCCAGGAATGAAGACAAAAAGTGGTTCCGGTCATAAGATAAATCACAATGGAAATTGAAGAGTTACCAGAGCAAGCTCCGGTGAGTCACCAATCGCGTTCGAGAGCCATCACGTAATCCGCCCCGCGGGATAAAAACCATCCCCGCCAACATCTTTTTGCTTGCTTTTATAGAACGATTGTTCTATTGTCAACCGGAATTTGGGAACTGAAAAGAAACACTTTAAAATCCGGAGCATTTCACTTGATAAAGACAAGCGCACGATGGTAGTTTTGCCTCACAATTTTGTCTTCGAATCAAGTTGCACAGGCACGGTTAAAGCCGATGTGGGCGACAGTTGTTCTCTTTGACCGTTAACCGGCAACCGCTAACTGAAAACCGCGGCCCCAGCCGCTGCAAAAGGACCGATTTAACTTTGAAAGCTGTCATCAAAACGATCGCATCGGGATTCGGTACCGGCTACAGTCCGGTAGCCCCCGGCTCTGTCGGATCGCTGGTAGGCATTCCCCTCTTCCTGATGGTTTCCGGATTTGCGTGGCCACTGCAGATGACGGCAATGATCGCCCTCACGGCGCTGGCCATTTACACGGCCGGGGTGGCCGAACGTCTCGACAGAAACGGGCGCAAAGACCCCGGCTGGATCGTCATCGACGAAATCGCCGGAATGCTGGTCACCCTCTTGGCCGTCCCGCCGACCTTCTTGCACATACTCGCGGGCTACCTTCTCTTCCGGCTTTTCGATATCCTGAAGGTCTTTCCGGCAAATATCTGCGAGACGGGGCTCCACGGCGGCTATGCCATCGTCCTGGACGACGTCGTCGCGGGGATTTACGCACACCTGAGCCTGAGGCTTCTGATCCACATAACGGGGATATGATATGAAAATAGGAATTCTGACCATCGGCGACGAACTCACCACCGGCCGCATCCAGGACGTTAATTCCGCCTGGATCGCCCAGAACGTCAACACGGAAGGTTGGCGGATCGCTGCCATGCTCTCCGTCGGCGACGAAATGGAAGACATCCGCCGGGGCCTGCACTTCTTGATGGGCGTTGCCGACGTCGTCATCACGACCGGCGGGCTTGGACCGACGGCGGACGACATGACGACCCAGGCGATCGCAGAGATCTTCGGACGCGCCCTCTTTACCGACGAGACGACGCTGGCAACCATCAAGGCCCGCTTTGAAAAGTTCAAGATCGAGTGGAGCGAGAACAACGCCAAACAGGCCATCTTCCCGCAAGGCGCGGAGATCATCCCGAACCCTGTCGGGGTCGCCGCAGGCTTTGTCTTGCGGCACGGGGAAAAGATGACCGTCACCCTTCCCGGCGTCCCCTCGGAGGTCCGGGGAATCTGGCCGGACGGCGTCCTGCCTGTACTCCGGAAAGCGGCCAAGGGCCCCAGACAGTTTGCCATGAGCAAAACCCTCAAGCTCTTCGGCATCGCCGAGTCGCGTGTTGACCAGATCGTTGCCGGACTCGGCCCGACCGCGTCAGGGGTCACCGTCGGATTTTATCCCCGCTACCCGGAAACCCACGTGGTGATCAGTGCTCAGGGTACCGATGAAGCGGCGACACGCGACCGTCTGGACTCAACTGTCGAAACGATTTCCAATGCGCTGAAACCGCACCTCTTCGGCTATGACGACGAAACCCTCGAAGGCATTGTCGCCGGGCTTCTCACGGAAAAGCGCCTGACCCTGTCCGTGGCCGAGTCCCTGACCGGTGGCCTGATTACCGACCGCCTGACCGATGTCCCGGGGAGCTCCGCTTTCCTGAATCGCGGGATTATCGCCTACAGCAACGACTGCAAGATCGACACCCTCGGCGTCCCGGCGGAGGTCATCGCCGTGCATGGCGCTGTCAGCGAGGAAACGGCCCGGCTCATGGCCGAGGGTGCCCGGCGAATCGCCCAAACCGATCTGGGCCTCGCGACGACCGGCATCGCCGGACCGACAGGCGGATCGGATGCAAAACCGGTCGGAACGGTCTTTATCGCCGTGGCCGGACCGGACTGCACGATCTGCCGGCACTTCGCCTTCCGGTGGGACCGTCGTCGCTGGATCAAGGAGATCACGTCCCAGCACGCCCTGGACATGATCCGATCCTTTGTAATGGGAGATCTCTAAAATGACCAACGAGCTGCCGTCCGGCATCTCTGTGCGCGCCTTTCTGGCGATCGATCTGCCAGAGGAAATCAAGGAGACCCTCGGCCGTATCCAGAGTCGGCTGAAAAACCTCCTGAGAGGCGCCGAACGGACGATCCGGTGGACCCGGCCGTCGTTGATCCACTTGACGTTGCAGTTTTTCGGAGACATCCCCTCTGAAAACGTCGGGCTGATTGCGGCGGTCGTTAAAAAAAAACATGGAAGGTTTCTCGCCTTTTATGTTACATCTCGGGTTACTTGGCGCATTTCCAGCCGTCACCAGGCCCCGGGTTCTTTATCTCGGACTTGAAGGGCAGACCGACCATCTTTGCAGGCTTCAACAGCAGATCGCCACAGATTTACAGGAGCTCGGCTTTAAAAAGGAGGAACGCCCCTTTACGGCGCACCTCACCTTGGGGCGGACACGGCCGGGGACGCAGCGACTGGATCTCGCAACGGCCTTTCAGAAATTCGGCAAACCGCTGGAAGACCACTTCACCGTCGCGGATCTCAAACTCTTCCGAAGCGAACTTCGCCCGGACGGACCGGTTTACACTGTATTGGAGAGCTTCCCTGCCCCGGGCAGGGAGCTATAAATTTTTGATTTAGGCGTTCAATAAGCAGGACAGCGTATTCATAAGCTTAAAATTGATTTTCACCCTCTAAGATTATTGAAGGAGGTCCATAGACCATGGCAGACGACAGGGAAAAGGCAGTAGATCTGGCGATCACACAGATTGAACGGCAGTTCGGAAAGGGCTCCATCATGAGGCTGGGCGGCAAGGAGATCGCCGCGGACATCCAGGTGATCCCGACCGGTGCGATCAGTCTCGACTATGCGCTCGGCGTGGGTGGCGTTCCCCGCGGACGGGTTATCGAGATCTACGGCCCCGAATCGGGCGGAAAGACGACCTTGGCTCTGCACATCGTCTCAGAGGCACAGAAGCGAAACGGGCTGGCCGCCTTCATTGATGCAGAACACGCGCTGGACGTGGTTTATGCCCGCAAGATCGGCGTCAATACGGACGACCTCCTGATCTCCCAACCGGACACTGGAGAGCAGGCCCTCGAAATTGCCGAGGTGCTGGTTCGCAGCGGCGCCCTGGATGTCATGGTCATTGACTCCGTCGCCGCGCTGGTTCCCAAGTCCGAACTCGAAGGGGATATGGGAGACGCGCAGATGGGGCTCCAGGCGCGTCTCATGTCGCAGGCCTTGAGAAAACTGACCGGCGCCATCAGCAAATCGAAAACCACCGTGATCTTCATCAACCAGTTGCGTTCAAAGATCGGCGTCTTCATGGGCAATCCGGAAACCACGACCGGCGGAAACGCCCTCAAATTCTACGCCTCCATGCGTCTCGACATCCGGAAGATCACCGCCCTCAAGCAGGGCGACAGCGTCATCGGCAGCAGAACCCGCGTGAAAGTCGTCAAGAACAAGGTCGCCCCCCCCTTCCGCGAGGCGGAATTCGACATTATCTTCGGCGAGGGCATTTCGCGCGAAGGCGACATCCTGGATCTGGCCGCGACGCATGGTTTGATCGAAAAGAGCGGCGCCTGGTATTCTTACAAGGGCGAACGGCTCGGCCAGGGCCGGGAAAACGTCCGGGCTTTCTTCAAGGAACACCCGGAAACGATGGCAGAAATTGAAGAGGCCCTGCGGGTCAAGCTGGAGCTCCCGGGTCGGAAGGCCGCCGAGTAATCTGCCGTGACAGAGGCTGCAGAAAAGAAGGCCTTTGACAAAGCCCTTAAGCTGCTGACCTTCCGGGACCACAGCTGTCAGGAGTTGCGCCGTAAACTCCGCGAGCGGGGATTCGAAGACGTCGTGATAGACATCGCGCTTCAACGCCTGATCGAGAACGGCTATCTCGACGACGGCCGGCATGCCGCCCGCTGGGCGCATCATTTAGCCTGCGATAGACTCTACGGCAACGCGCGCATTCGCGCCTCTTTGCTGGAAAAAGGAATTGCCGGCGACCTCATCGAAGGGGCCATTACTGCGGCAAGAACGGAATTGAGCGAGGCGGAGGGCCTCGACAGACTGATTCAAAAAAGAGGGATGGACATCGCAGGCAAAGAAACCGAAGCGATTGCGGCTGAACGTTCCGCCCGCAAGCTGCTCCTGGCGCTTGCCCGCAAGGGCTACCCCCTGGAGTTGGTCTACGATCGACTCAAAAAAATGAGAATAAACGCATCGTGCGACTGACTGCCCAACAAACATATCACTGTGGAGGATTGATTCGATGACTGGCAAAGAAATCAGAGAACGATTTCTGAAATACTTTGAGCGGCAGGGACATACCATCGTCCCGAGCTCCGGACTGATCCCGAAGGACGACCCGACGCTGCTCTTCACGAACTCCGGAATGGTGCAGTTCAAAAACTGTTTCCTGGGCCTGGAAGATCGCGGGTACACGCGGGCGGCAAGTGCTCAGAAATCGGTCCGCGCGGGCGGCAAGCACAATGACCTCGAAAACGTCGGCGTCACGGCCCGTCACCACACCTTCTTCGAAATGCTCGGGAACTTCTCTTTCGGAGACTATTTCAAAAAGGAATCCATCTGCTGGGGGTGGGAATTTCTCACAGAAGAAATGAAGCTCGACAAGAGCCGACTCTGGATCACGATCTTCGAAAACGACGATGAGGCCTTCGAAATCTGGCATAACATCGTCGGCGTCCCCACCGACCGGATCGTCCGGATGGGCGAAAAGAGCAACTTCTGGATGATGGGCGATACCGGCCCCTGCGGGCCATGCTCGGAGATCCTTTACGACATGGGACCCGGCGTTGGCTGCGGACGGGCGGAGTGCGACGTCTACTGCGATTGCGACCGCCACCTGGAGATCTGGAACCACGTCTTCACCCAGTTCGACCGTGACGCGACCGGCAAGCTCACCCCGCTGCCCAAACCCAATATCGACACCGGCATGGGGCTGGAGCGCCTGGCAGCGGTCGTCCAGGGCGTTTACAGCAATTACGACACCGATCTCTTTCAACCGCTTATTCATTTCGTTGAAAAGATCAGCGGAAAAACCTACGGTAAAGACCCGGAAAACGATGTCTCGATCCGGGTGATCGCCGACCACAGTCGCTCGATCACCTTCCTGATTGGCGACGGCGTCCTGCCGAGCAACGAGGGACGCGGTTACGTCCTGCGCCGCATCTTGCGCCGCGCGGCGCGTCACGGAAAACTCCTGGGCCTCAATGCGCCATTCCTCCACGACGCCGCTTCGGTCATCATCGATCAGATGAGAGACCCCTACTTCGATCTGATCGACAAAGAAAACTACATCCGCAAGGTCATTTTCAACGAGGAAGAGCGGTTTACAGAAACCCTCGACCAGGGTTTGCGCATCCTGAACGACGAGGTCGCACTTCTGAAAAAAGAAGGCCTGGCTGTCTTCCCTGGTGATATCGTCTTCAAACTCTACGATACCTTCGGGTTCCCCGTCGATCTGACAGCGGATATCCTGAAGAAGGACAAGATCACGCCGGACATGGAAGGCTTCGAGCGGGCCATGGAGGCCCAGCGTGAAAAGGCCCGCGAATCATGGAAGGGCAGCGGCGAACAGGCCGTTTCGGATGCCTACAAGCTGCTTTCTGTCGGCGGCATTTCGACGATCTTCAAGGGCTACGAAGGGGTGACCGAGGTCAAATCGAAGGTAACGGCGATGCTGAAAAACCATGAGGTCGTCGATACAATCGCCGCCGGCGACGAGGCGGAGCTCTTCGTCGATCAGACGTGCTTCTACGGCGAGACGGGCGGTCAAATCGGCGATACCGGACTCATCGCTGGAGACGGTTTCGTCTTCGAAGTCCGCGACACCCAGCGCCCCGTGGAGGATCTGATTACGCATATCGGACGTGTCGTATCGGGAACGATCCAGATCGGCAACGCAGTGACCCTGACGGCCGATACGACACAGCGGCGCGCTATCGAGGGCCACCACTCCGCCACGCATATCCTCAACGCCGCGCTGAAGGCGATTCTTGGGGACCACATCAAACAGTCGGGCTCGCTCGTTAACGCCGAGCGGCTTCGCTTCGACTTCACTCATTTCTCGAAGATCGAAGAGGAAGAGCTGATCCAAATCGAGAGGCTCGCCAACGAATATATCCGGCGCAATCTCCCTGTTTCGACCGTCCTCATGTCCAAGGACGATGCTATCAAGGCTGGCGCCACAGCGGTTTTCGACGAAAAGTACGGTACGGAGGTACGCGTCGTTTCAATGGGAACTGTCAGCAGCGAACTCTGCGGCGGCACCCACGTCGCGCGCACTGGCGATATCGGCTGCCTTAAGATCTTGAGCGAGTCCTCGGTTGCCGCAGGTGTCCGCCGAATAGAAGCCCTGGCGGGAGATGCCGCCATTCGTTCCATCGAGAAAACCCAGGAGGAGCTCCGCAAGGCCGCGGCTATTCTGAAGGCGACGACAGAGGAGGTTGCCGATCGTATCGAGAAGGTCCTCAAACACCAACGCGAGCTCGAAAAGGAGATCGAAGGACTCAAGGGAAAACTGGCGGCCAAGGACTCCACGGATCTGCTGGGGCAGGCCCGCGAGATCAACGGGGTCAAGGTTCTGGCAACGATCGTGGATGTCCCCGATGTCAAGACCCTACGCGACTTCGGCGACAAGCTTCGCGATCGGCTGCAATCGGGCATCATTTTGCTGGGCAGCAAGACCGGCGATAAGGCGATGCTCCTGTGCCTGGTCACGAAGGATCTGACCGGCAAATTCGACGCGGGCAAGATCGTCAAAACGATTGCACCCGTCGTGGGCGGCAGCGGCGGCGGTCGCGCTGATATGGCTCAGGCAGGCGGCACGCAACCTGAGAACCTTGCGCAGGCTATTGCCAAAATCGAGGAGGTTCTCTAATGGCCGATGCCCCGGTCTACCATTGCCGGATCTTCGACATTTACGAAACGGATTTTCAACTACCCGATGGACGGACGGTACGCCAGACCCGGATCGACCACAAGCCGACCATCGCCGTCGTCCCGGTCGATGCCGACGGCAGGGTGATCCTCCTCAGACAGTACCGCAGCGCCCTGAACCAGTACCTGATCGAAATCCCGGCAGGCAGCATCGATTCGGGAGAAACAATCGAAGCGTGCGTTCAGCGGGAGCTCGCGGAAGAGGCCGGCTACCAGGCGAAAACGCTCGTCAAGCTCTTCGAAGGCTATCTCGTACCTGGATACTGCAACGAATATATGTACTTCTATTTGGCCCTCGACCTGGTCGAAAAGAGGCTTCCCGGCGACGAGGATGAAATCATCGAGATACAGCCGACCCCGATGGCGGAGGCCATGCGGATGGTGCGCGCCGGGGAGATTATTGACGCGAAGACGGCACTGGGTATTGTCCTGGCCGAACGGCATCTGAACAATAGCGGCTGTCACCGCAGTGACGAGTAACAAGTGATGGTTTTGTAAAAAGTCAGGGAATGAGCGATGACGGGCCGGCTCTCTGCCGCTCAAAAATCTTTTTCCGCCATGTTCAGCGCCAAATTGCCAATGCCGTCGGGCTGAAAAAATCTTTGATTCGCGTTCGAGACCCAGTCCGTCATCCTCTTGTTTTATGATTGATACGTTATTCGATTTTTTACGAGGCCGTCACAAGTGACAAGGCAAAACTCTTACGATCTGGGAGCAAGAGGCCAACGAAAATGCCAAATCGGTTTTTTCTCCCCCCAGACCCCTTGAATCCTGATTAACAAGGCCTATGAACAACGCAGATAAAATTGCAATCGGCATTATCGGAGGTACGGGCGGCATCGGGAAGTGGTTTGCGCGCTTCTTCGAAGCGGCAGGGTATACGGTTTACGTTTCGGGGAGAACCTCTGGACTGTCCCACGAAGAGATGGCGGAAACCTGCACCGTTGTTATCATCGCCGTCCCGATCGGCGATACTGTCCGGATGATCGAAAAGGTCGGTCCTCTGATTAAAAAAGAAAATCTTCTGATGGACCTGACCTCGCTCAAGGTGGAACCGCTGGCAGCCATGCTGCGCGCCTCCGACTCGGAGGTGATCGGCATGCACCCGCTGTTCGGACCGGACCTTTCGTCCATCGCGGGTCAGAATGTCGTCCTCTGCCCGGGTCGCGGAGAACGCTGGCTTTCTTGGGTGCGGAATCTTCTCGAACGCCACCATGCCTGCGTAACCATAACGTCTCCAGAGAGGCATGATGAGATGGTGTCCATCGTCCAGGCCTTGAATCACCTCAATACCATGACCCTCGGTCTGGCCTTGAGAAAATCGGGCATCCCGGAATCAGACCTGGCGTCCTTTTCAACGCCGATTTTCAGAACCAAGCAGGCCATCATGGACCGGATCTTCCGCGGTACACCGAGACTCTACGCGGAGATCATCGCATTCAATCCCAATCGGGACCACATCCTGAATCTCTATTCGGAGGCCCTTGCGGAACTAAAGACCCTGATCGAAAACAACGATACAGAAGGGGTTGAGAAACTCATCAAGCCATAAGGCCGATTCTCAATACCACCCCATAGATCTTCATCTCAACGATTTATACCCCCTGAGACGGGGTTGACGATCTACAATGCCCTTTTGGCAAAAGCGGTTCAGCCCACGGAAAGGAAAACCGTATGAGTCGAGACGATGCCGATAGTCCCGAGTGCAAACGTTGCGGGCAATGCTGTCTGGCAGATGTGATGGCTTACGCCACCGACGAAGACCGGCGGCGATGGGAAGCGGAAGGTCGAACCGATATCTTCACGGCTATCAACAACCGGCATGGCATCTGGGCCGGAGATCATCTGATCTCTACAGAAACCGGTCGTCCCTTTCATGGATGCACTTTTTTCGATTGTGACGGGGAGCGCTTCGGGTGTTCCATCTATGAAACCCGTCCGACGGTCTGCCGGAACTATCAGCCTGGCCAGTCTGAAATCTGTCCGCAGTTTCCGGGGAATCGTCGATCAGACTGATCTCGAAACCTTCTCCCCAAGCCCTGCACAAAACAGTTGCATCTTAATGGATTTCTTTTATATAAAAATTAAAGAGATTATACGAAAATCATATCCGGGACGGCAACACTATGCGCATTAGTTCTCGAACCAAAAAAATTCTGACCTTGGCGCTGGCCGCAGTCGGCGGTGGCGTCATGTGGTATTACCTGCAATGCAATGATGCCTGCGCGTACCTGACGGGAGACATATTCGGTATCAACCTCAAGTACATCGGCATTCCTGCCATGATATCGGTCGTGATCTGCTCGCTGGCCGGATGGGATCGCATGCTGAGAATGGGCCTGGCTGCAGCGATCGGCGGAGAAATCTTTCTCTTCGGTTACCAGGTTTATCAGGGCATTTTCTGTCCCTACTGCCTGACCTTTGCGGCAACGCTGATTCTGATTTTCTTCGTCAACTATCGTTCCCCCCTGCCAAAACGGACAGGATGGCGACGCGCCGTTGACCTGTTGGGAACCATCGATATCCCTGTAAAGGGACAATCCCGAACCATTCCCCTGTCACTGTGCACCCTTCTGGGATTTTTGTTTTTTGTTGTTTCCTTCACCGGATCGGCTGCTCCAGTCTACGCTGAAGAATCGCCGAAGCCGCCGTTTTACTATGGTGGCGGAAGAACCGAGATCCGAATCTACACCGACTATTTCTGTCCCCCCTGCCAACACCTCGAATCGGACGCAGAAGCCGTGCTGGATCAGATCGTCGCCGAGAAAAAGGCACGGGTGGTCTTTATCGACACCCCCATCCACCAGGAAATCACACCTCTGTATGCGCGTTACTTTTTCTATGCCACCGTAAATGACCGCCGCTATGAGACAGCCAAGGCCGTGCGCGCTGTCCTCTTTGCCGCAGCCAAGCAGGGAATTACGTCGGAGACGGCCATGATCCCCTACCTCAAAAGCAAAGGGGTCATGACTGCCCATGCTTCTCACGCCGATTACTTCAAAACCCTGTCAGGCTACATTCGGGAAGACGGGATCCACACAACCCCCTCCTGTGTCGTAATTGGGGCCGGGGGTAAAAAGAACTACGAACAGGCGGAAAACATCCTGGCGGCGCTGAATGGCATTCTGAAAGCGAAGCACCCATGGGAGGAGAAATGAACCGCTATCGCCTGAAGCCGATGGCTCTGTGCTGTGGTTCCAGGGATTTGATGGAAGAAGGGATTGGTAACGGGTAAGAGGAAATGAACCCGTCGTGGTTGGTCCGGACGCAGTAAACCCTCTCGACAACCCTCCAACCGCGCCTCACTGATGGCCCTGTCTCTTCTTTGCAATCATGCCGATCAGAAGCAGAGCGGCGCCGACACAGATAGCGGAGTCAGCAACGTTGAAGGCAGGCCAGTGGAAAGTCCCGACATAGACGTCCAAAAAATCGATCACCTCGCCAAAACGCACGCGGTCGATGAGGTTACCGACAGCACCGCCAAGGATGAGGGACAGCGCAGCAATAAGCCACATGGATTTCATTTTGCTCAATCTTAAATAATACAGGATCAGCACGACAGCGGCCACCGTTACACAGATAAAGAAGATCGCACGGAACGTCGGGTTGGCATTCGCCAAGAGACTAAAGGCCGCTCCGGGATTTCGCACATAGGTAATGTTAAAAAACCCGTCAATAACCGGCAAGGAATCGTACAGGCGCATCCCGCTATCGATCAAGTGTTTCGTCACCTGATCCAGAACAACAATCGAAGCGGCCAACAGGCCGAAGATCCCATACATTTTTTTCACGAAAAACTCCATTTCAAACTACCGAGGTTGAGGGGTTAAGCTGTTGGGAAATTGAGCGCTGCCCGGCAAAATATCAACCCGTTCACTTTGCATCTCGTCACTTGTAATGGCACCACAAAAAGTCACCAAGACGGCCATTCCCGCGAAAAGCGGGAATCCAGGTTTTTAACGAGACAGTGGGACGGACGGATTACGTGACGGGTCTATCACTTGTGACTTGTCACTCGTCGCTATTGACTCTTCCCTGTTTACACTAAATTTTTGTGGCACCGTTCGCAGACTTCCGGGTAATCCGCGTGCTTGCCGACCGACTCGCTGTAGTTCCAGCAGCGCTGGCACTTCTGGCCGGTCGCTTTGGTCACGCCGACTGCAAGGCCTTCGATCGCCTCGCTGCGCCAGGCATTGGCCTCATCCACGACGTTGAATCCCAGATCGGACACAATGTTGAGTGTTTTCAACAACTCGGCGTTTGCACGAAGAAGCGTCAGCAATTTTTCCGGCGCGGCGATATCGACACGGACATCAAGGGCATGCCCGATGACCTTGTTTTTCCGGGCGATCTCGATAGCCTTGGATATCTCTCCCTTGACCGACAGCAGCGTCGTCCATTTGTCCATCAGGGCCTCGTCCATGGTGTCAGTGCGAACCTCCGGGAACTGCGCCAGATGTACGCCCGCCTCCTTGTTCGCATACGCGGGAAGGCTGGCCCATAGCTCCTCCGACGTGAAGGTAAGGACCGGCGCCAGGAGCCGTGTAAGCGCGTCGAGGATCATGTACATTGCGGTCTGCGCCGAGCGCCGCTCATTGGACGTCGCCTTGGAGGTATAGAGTCGATCCTTGGAAACATCGAGGTACATCGCGCTCAGATCCACGCTACAGAAGTTGTAGATCGTATAATAGACGACGTGAAACTCGAAATTGTCGTAGGCCGCACGGACCCGGCGGATCACCTCTTGTAAACGATGAATGGCCCAGCGGTCCATCTCTTCCATCTTCGTGTAGGGAACGCTGTCCGAATCCGGGTTGAAATCGTAGAGGTTGCCGAGGATATAGCGGCCGGTATTGCGGATGCGCCGGTAGGCTTCGATCAGCCGGTCAAGGATCTCCTTGGAGATGCGGATATCCTGTGTATAATCCTCAGAGGAAACCCACAGCCTCAGGATCTCTGCGCCGTTCTTATCGATGATCGTCTGCGGATCGATGACGTTTCCGAGCGACTTGGACATCTTCTTGCCCGCGCCGTCCACGACGAAGCCGTGCGTCAGAACGCTCTTGAAGGGCGCCCGGTCGCGCGTCCCGATCGATTCAAGCAGCGACGAATGGAACCAGCCCCGGTGCTGATCGCTTCCCTCCAGATAGAGATCCGCAGGCGAACTCAGATCCGGCCGTGTCTCCAGCACAGCGGCGTGACTCACGCCGGAGTCGAACCAGACATCGAGAATGTTGACGTCCTTCTTGAAGTTCGCGCCGCCACAGTGCGGACAAACTGTTCCCGGAGGCATCAGGTCCTTCGGCTCACGGTCGAACCAGACGTCAGCGCTAAATTCCTTTACCAGCGAAACGACGTGATCGAGGATCTCCTTCGTCGCGACCAGTTCCTCGCAGTCCTTGCAGTAGAAGATCGTGATCGGCACCCCCCACAGGCGCTGGCGCGAGATGCACCAGTCGGGACGGTTTTCGACCATGCCGTAGATCCGGTCGCGTCCCCAGGAGGGGAACCACTTGACCTGATCGATCGCCCGGAGGGCCTTCTTTCTCAGGTCGTTCTTTTCCATCGAAATGAACCACTGCTCTGTGGAGCGGAAGATGATCGGCTGCTTGCAGCGCCAGCAGTGCGGATAGGAGTGCTGAATATCTGCGCGGCCGAGAAGTGCGCCCAGTTCCTTCAGCTTGGCGATGACCGCGTCATTGGCGTCGAAGACGAACTGACCGGCGAAGAACGCCACATCCTTCGTGAACTTGCCCTCTTCATTGACCGGCGCATAATTCTCCAGCCCGTATTCCAGGCCGATCTCGTAGTCTTCCTGACCGTGACCGGGTGCGATGTGCACCAGTCCCGTTCCGGTTTCGAGCGTGACAAAGGGCGCGAGGATCATGACGCTTTCGCGGTCGATAAAGGGATGTCGGCACTTGAGCCCCTCCAGTACCGATCCTGGGAAGGTGTCGAGTTCCACGTACTCCTTGATCCCGAAGGCCGTCATGCAGGACTCGAGCAGCTCCTTGGCGAGGATCAACACCTCGCCGTCGGCCTTGACCGCCACATATTCGAACGTCTCATGTGCGGCGATGGCCAGGTTCGCGGGAAGCGTCCACGGGGTGGTCGTCCAGATGACCATGCTGACCTTTTCGCCCGCCAGCTTCGGCACAACGGCGGCGATCTCTGAGATCATGGGAAACTTGACGAAGATCGACGGGGTCTTGTGATCGGCGTATTCCACCTCCGCCTCGGCAAGCGCCGTGCGACAGGTCGCGCACCAATAAACGGGTTTCTTGCCCTTGTAAATATCGCCGCTCAAATACAGTTTGGAAAATTCCGCAACCGTCGCGGCCTCGTAGTCATAGGTCATCGTGAGGTAGGGGTTCTCCCACTCCGCGAAGACGCCAAGACGCTTGAATTCCTCCCGCTGAAGATCAACGAATTTTTCGGCATAGGCGCGGCAGTAACGCCGCTTCTCGACCTGCGGCATGTCGTGACGCTTGGGGCCCAGTTCCTTGTCCACCTGGTGTTCAATGGGGAGTCCGTGGCAGTCCCAGCCCGGCACATAGACGCTGTCAAAGCCTGACATATTCTTCGACTTGATGACGATATCCTTGATGATCTTATTGAGAGCAGTGCCAAGATGGATATGGCCGTTGGCATAAGGCGGGCCGTCGTGCAGAATATAGGTCGGCTTGCCCTTGGCCACCTTGCGGATCTGCTCGTAAATGCCCGCCTCGTCCCATTTTTTCAGGAACTCCGGCTCTTTCTGAGCAAGGTTCGCCTTCATAGGAAAATCTGTTTTGGGTAAATTCAAGGTATCCTTGTAATCCATCGGTGGCTCCTCACATCATCCGAAGCGCCAGAACCGGTTCTGAGGCTGGTCCGAACGGGTACGGAATCGAAAATCACTTATAATTTTAATTGGGTGCAACCTAGCATAGATAGGGAGGCGTTGCAAGTCGGAAGAGAAAAAAGCCTGTATCGAAACCCGTCAGTACTTCAGAGTCGCCTTATCGTAGCGTTTCTCCATCACCGGATCATCGCGGAGCAACTGCCGGATGCTGATCGTGATGTGGACCGGATCAAGATCCATCAGGGCGAATGTCAGGGGATAACCGCGCGCCTCGTCACAACTTAGATGACCTGGATTTGCAATGATCATCCCCCGATGCCGTTTGATTTCCGCCCGGTGCGTATGACCGTACAGAAAGAGATCGGCAGCCCCGTCATGAATGATCTGTTCCGGTTTGATGTCGTCGTGAAGATCGTTGTAATGCGTATCGGGCGTATGCGATAGAAAAATACGCCAACCTTCCACGTGGATGAATCGGCGATTCGGAATGCTGCGGTCGTCATATTGCGGATCCCAGGTTCCTGGAACCTTGATGAGCGACACCCCTTCTTTTTCCAGGAGAGCCGTGTCGCTGAAATAGTCGCCCAAGTGGATAACCATGTCAACCTGGAATGCCTTCAGGAAGTCCAGAACCATCCGTATGGTGGCCCTATCTTCATGGGTATCGGAGATAACCATTATCCGTTTCATAAATGCGAATCCGAAAAAAAACCCCTGCCCGATGGGCAGGGGTTTTGGGCAATAGCCAAGGCTACAGGGTGTTTATTACATCCCCATATCCATACCGCCGTAACCGCCGCCCGGAGGCATCGGCATGGGGGCTTCCTTCTTCGGCTTCTCGGCGATCATGCACTGAGTGGTCAGCATGAGACCGGAAACGCTCGCTGCATTCTGCAGCGCAAAACGGGTCACCTTGGTGGGGTCGATGACGCCGGCAGCATACATATCTTCATAAGTATCGCTGAAGGCATTGAACCCGAAGGCGCCCTTCTTCTCCTTGACCTTCTCCAGAATGATAGAGCCTTCGAAACCGGCATTGAAGGCGATCATCTTGATGGGCTCCTCGAGCGCCTTCTTGATGATGGTGACGCCGATATTCTGGTCACCCGTGAGCTGAAGTTTCTCGAGCACCGTCAGGGTGCGGATATAGGCGACACCGCCGCCGGGAACGATGCCTTCCTCAACGGCCGCGCGCGTGGCGTTGAGCGCATCTTCCACTCTGGCTTTCTTCTCTTTCATTTCAGTCTCTGTGGCCGCACCGACCTTGATCACCGCGACACCGCCGACCAGCTTGGCCAGGCGTTCCTGCAGCTTCTCGCGATCGTAATCGGAACTCGTCTCCTCGATCTGGGCACGGATCATCTTCACGCGACCTTCCAGATCGGCACGTTTGCCGGCGCCGTCGATAATCGTGGTGTTGTCCTTGTCGATGGTGATCTTCTTGGAGCGACCGAGATCCTGAATGGTAGCGTTCTCGAGCTTCATGCCCAGGTCTTCGGAGATGACCTTGCCGCCCGTCAGGATGGCGATATCTTCGAGCATGGCCTTTCTTCTGTCGCCGAAGCCGGGGGCCTTGACGGCGGCCACATGCAGGGTGCCGCGCAGCTTGTTGACGACCAGGGTCGCCAAGGCTTCGCCTTCGATGTCCTCAGCAATGATCAGCAGGGGCTTGCCCATCTTTGCGATCTGCTCCAGGATCGGCAGAAGGTCTTTCATGCCGCTGATTTTCTTGTCATAGATGAGAATGAAGGGGTCGTCGAAAGCGACTTCCATCTTCTCGGGGTTGGTGACGAAATAGGGGGAAACATAGCCGCGGTCGAACTGCATACCTTCGACGATGTCGAGTTCGGTCTCGAAGCCCTTGGCTTCTTCGACAGTGATAACGCCTTCCTTGCCGACCTTGCCCATGGCCTCGGCGATGATATTGCCGATGGCTTCGTCGTTATTGGCGGAGATGGTACCGACCTGGGCGATCTCCTTCTGGTCCTTGGTGGGCTTGCTGAGTTTCTTCAGTTCGCCGACGACGGTCTCAACGGCCTTGTCGATACCCCTCTTGATCTCCATCGGGTTATGACCGGCGGCGACCATTTTGGCGCCCTCGCGGAAAATGGCCTGAGCCAGAATCGTAGCAGTGGTGGTGCCGTCGCCCGCCACATCGCTCGTCTTGCTGGCGACTTCCTTGACCATCTGAGCGCCCATATTCTCGAATTTGTCCTCAAGCTCGACTTCTTTCGCAACTGTAACGCCGTCCTTGGTAATGATCGGAGAACCGAACGACTTGTCGATAATGACATTTCTGCCCTTGGGGCCAAGGGTGACCTTGACCGCATCGGCAAGGGTGTTTACCCCTCTGAGGATCGATTTCCTCGCTTCTTCATCGTACTGAAAGATTTTTGCTCCCATGTATCAACCTCCTTATATTTAAAAGATTACTTTTCGATAATGCCGAGGATGTCGTCTTCTCTCATGATGAGGTAATCGACGCCGTCAATCTTCACTTCGGTTCCTGCATACTTGCTGAACAGAACCCTGTCACCCTTTGCCACATCGAGCTTGGTCACTTTGCCGTCTTCGGCAACCTTGCCCTTGCCTACAGCCACAATTTCGCCTTCCATCGGTTTCTCTTTGGCGGTATCAGGGATGATGATTCCTCCCTTGGTCTTCTGCTCCTCCTCCAAACGTTTGACAAGAATCCTGTCGTGAAGTGGTCTGATTTTCATTCCAATACGTCCTCCTTTCGATTTATATGCTTACTATCTCTAGTATTGAACACGTTAGCCCTAAAACAGGCATAACATAAACATCATTGATCATCTGTCAAGCCGGCAGGTAATTTTTTTTCATGTGACCAGATCAAATAGCGAAACGACGAGCCTGCCAGGAGAAACAACAGCAACAAAAAGCGAACTGATTTAAATTTGCATCATTAACAGTAACCGCATAATTATTCAAGACAATTATAATTCGAGTCGTCTTCAAAAATCTCATAAAGCCCTTTGCAATCCCCCCCGGTCTGTGTTACATAGTCGCCGCACTGTAACGCCCGACACGAAGAGAAGATGCGAAAGGACAGACACATCTATGAGAATCATTCCAAAAGACGAAAAGTTCTACGATCTCTTCGAGGAATTGGCCGAGAAAATCCATGAGGGCTCCAAGGTTTTTCTCGAAATCCTGAACAACTACGAATACTCGGAGCCAAAGGTCTCGAAGCTCAAAGAGATCGAACATGAGGCCGACACGATCACCCATCGGACTTATGAAAAGATGCACAAGACCTTCCTGACCCCTATCGACCGGGAAGACATCTACGCCCTCGTCAATCGGATGGACAGCGTGCTCGATATGATTGAGGCTGCCGCCGTCCGGATGTTTCTCTATAAAATCAAGGAACCGATCCAGGAAATTATCATTCTCTCCACCCTCCTGGAGCAGGCGGTGACGGCAATTAAGAAGATCGTCTATGCCATGCGGAACAAGAAAAACACACAGAAAATCCTCGATGTCTGCGTCGAGATTAATACCCTGGAAAATGAAGGCGACTATGTCCTGCGCACCGCAGTGGCCCGTCTCTTCGAAAATGAAAAGGACGCCATCAATCTGATCAAACTCAAAGAGATCTGCGAACGGATCGAGGAGGCACTCGATATGTGCGAGGATGTCTCAAACATCGTGGAGGGGATCGTCCTGAAACATGGATAGCGTACTGTTCTGCCTCATCCTGATTATCTTTATCGCCCTTGTTTTCGATTTTATCAACGGCTTCCACGACGCCGCGAATTCCATTTCGTGCGTTGTCTCAACGCGGGTTTTATCGCCCAAACACGCCGTCTACTGGGCCGCTTTCTTCAACTTCGTCGCCGCCTTTTCCATCGGAACCCCGGTCGCCAAAACCATCGGAACAGGCATCATTTCGCCGTCTATTATTGAAAACCATTTGATTCTCGCCGCCCTGCTGGGCGCAATTACCTGGAACCTGATTACCTGGTACGGAGGGCTGCCGAGCAGTTCATCACACGCGCTGATTGGAGGGCTGATCGGCGTGGGATTGGTCAAGGGCGGCACGGATGTCCTGGTCTGGAAAGGAATCATCAAGACAGCGAGCTTTATCATCCTGTCGCCGACCATCGGGTTTTGCCTGGGACTGACCTACATGGTCATCGTCCTGAATATCACCCGACACTTCAGCGTCGCAAAAGCGGATCGGACCTTCAGAAAACTGCAACTCGTCTCAGCCGCGGTGCACAGCTTCGGGCACGGCATGAACGACGCCCAAAAAACAATGGGGATCATCGCCATTGTCCTCTTCAGCGGCGGCTACCTGGGGAACACCTTTCATGTGCCCTTTTGGGTCGTTCTGATCTGTAATTTCACCATCGCTTTGGGAACGATGGCGGGTGGTTGGCGGATCGTCAAGACGATGGGAACTCGAATTACCAAGTTGCGGCCGATGGGGGGATTTTGCGCGGAGACCGCCGCTGCCAGCTCCCTGATCGGGGCCTCCATCGCCGGCATTCCGGTCAGCACGACCCACACCATTACCGGCGCCATCATGGGGGTTGGTGCCACGCAGCGCGTGACGGCCGTTCGCTGGGGAGTCGCCGGCTCAATCGTTTGGGCATGGATCCTGACCATCCCCGTCTCGGCTGCCATTTCCGCACTGATGTACTGGTCCCTGGAGAAACTTTTTTGGAGTTGAAAGCAGTGACAGTGACAAGTAACGAGTGACAAGCGGAAAAAGTTTCCCTTGGCCCCTTTGAGCTTTCAGGCCCTTTTCTTATTCTCTCTTCTGCCTATCTTCACAAGTTGTTGCTCCGGTGATTAAAAAGACCCAGACCGCAGGACTGCACCAGTGCGCGTAACCCTTGTTTCTTGTGACCCTTTACTACCGTAGCGGCCTCAGCCGCTATAGACCGGAAACCTCAGCGAAACGGTGGTTCCCTGACCCAGCCGGCTCTGAATCTCCAGTTTTCCCTCATGTACCGCCATGAGGTGCTTGACGATCGAAAGCCCGAGGCCGGTTCCGCCCAACTCCCGCGAACGCGTCCGATCGACACGATAGAATCGTTCACCCAACCGGGCGATCTCGTTCGCCGGAATGCCGATGCCCGTATCCATAATCCGCACGGATACCGTCCCGTCTTTTTCATCTGTCGCAACAATCGAAACCCTTCCCCCCTCGGGCGTAAACTTGACGGCGTTATCGACAACATTGAGGAGTATCTGCACAAGCCGGTCGCGATCGGCCCGGATAAGCGGAAGATCTTCAGGAATGTCGGCTTGCAAGACAACCGATTTTTCGATGGCCCGGGGCGTCAGCGTCGAGACGACATTTTCTGAAACGCCGCTTAAGGAAACACTCTCGAAGAACATCCGCATGTCTCCCAACTCGATATTGGAAATCGTCAGCAGATCGTCTAGAAGACGGTTGAGCCGGTTGGCGTGGTTTTCAATGATTTCCAAAAAGCGCCGCGCGGTTTTCCCGTCCTCGATAGCCCCCTCCCGAAGGGTCTCCACAAACCCCAAAATAGCCGTCAGGGGCGTCTTGATTTCATGTGTCACATTGGCGACGAAATCGACCCGCATTCGTTCCAACAGCTTGAGACGGGTAATATCATGAAAAACCAGGATCGTCTTGCCCTCTTCACCCCGGATCTTCGCGATACTGACGTCCATCACCATAAAAGTGGGATCGCTGATGGCGATTTCGCGGCTGAGCGGTTCCCCTGCCTCCTTGAAGCGAGCCAGCGCGTTCTGCAACTCGATATTTCGAAAGGCTTCAATCAGCGTCCGGCCCGTGATATCACCCCCTCGTGCAGAAAGGATCTGCGGCAGAACAGTGTTGAACGTTTCAATCCGTTCGTCGCGATCGAGAATCAGGACGCCTTCCTTCATGCTGCCGTATGCAGCCTCCAGCTTTTCCTTTTCCTCATTGGCCAGACGCACCTGACTTTGCAGCTCCTGAACAAGGTAATTGAGATTTTCCGCAAGCTGCCGCATTTCGCCGCCCGCTCGAATCAGAAGAAGTCTCGTTTTACGCCCATGCCTCAAGTCGTCGGTAAATCGCTCCATGCGCTTGATCGGCGCGGTAAGACGATAGGCGAAAAGCAGCGCAATCAGTATGGCCGGGACAATCATTATTGCAACGACCTTGACGCTGTGCCAGTAGAGACGGTCGGTCGCATGCCGGACCTCATAAAGGGGGCGCGCCAGCCGTACATAGCCGACCGTTTTACCCTTCTGCCTTACCGGCAAAGCGACATAGAGCATGTCCACGCCTAGCGTGTGGCTGTAACGGATCGCACGACCTTTCCCCCGCAACCTCGCCTCCTGTATTTCGGGACGATCCAGATGGTTTTCCAGTTCGCTGGCCGGTTTTTCAGAATCGGAGAGCACCTTTCCCGTTTCATCCATCAGGGTCACTCGGGCCTCTGATTGGCGGGCCAGTTGGTTAATCCTCGCGCTGATGTCCTTTCGCGATTCGAGGTCGATAATCCCCGCATAGCGCATCAACTCCGATTCTGCGCGCTGGGGCGCGGAGGTCTTAATCTCCCGCCAAAGCAGAAAATAAACAGAGCCGACCGTTAAAACGAGGATCAGCAGATAGGTTGCAAATGTTTTATAGAAGAGTCGACTTTTCACGGGCCATTATTCCTTTGCGTCGTTCTGGCAGACATCCAACGGATATTGATGACGGACACTGCGCCCCGTTACCATGTAGATGACCATGTCGGCGATGCCTTTGGCGTGATCGGCAATACGCTCAAGGTTCTTGGAGACCTGCATGATCAGAAGGGCGCGGTGAATCGTCTGGGGATTTTCCAACATGAAGGTAAGCAGCTCCCGAAAAATCTGGTCGTTCAAACCGTCAACCACTGATTCCTTGCGGCGGACCTCGTCGGCCAGTTCACACTTTTCATTGACCAGAGCGTCGAGGCTTTCGGTGATCATCCCCTTGGTGATATCGGACATTCGCGGCAGATCGATATAAGGCTTCAACTGAGGCACGTCGTTGAGCAGGAGCGCCTTCTCGGCAATATTGACCGCCATATCGCCGATGCGTTCCAGATGACCGCTGATCTTGATCGCCGTGGTAATAAACCTCAGATCGCGTGCGGCTGGCTGTCTCAACGCCAGCAGCCGAACGCAACGCTCCTCCATCTCCATATCCAGGGCATCGATATCGTCATCGTTCTGAACCACCTGACGGGCCAGATCCGAATCCCGCTCCAGCAGGGCACGCATGGCTAAACCAATGGCCTTTTCCGTCAGGACGCCCGCATAGATGAGTCCGTCCTTGATCTCCCTCAACTCCCGCTCATACTGCGCGCTGGTGTGTTTTCGCTGTTCGATCATTCGATTCTCCTGAGTCATAACGCCGTAGCGCCATTCATTCTCTCTTTTCACTTTTCGCTTCCGAGTCAGTTGCCAACTGAGTTCCTGTTATATCGCTGCGACACAGCGCTTCGCATGTAGCCAGATGCATTTGTGTTTGTCACTCGTGATGAACTCGTAAAAAATCGAATAACGTATCAATCATAAAACAAGAGGATGACGGACTGGGTCTCGAACGCGATTGGCGACTCACCGGAGCAAGCTCCGGTGTATCACCGATTCCCAAGGAAAATGCCCCATCCTTATGCACTCGCTTACCCCGCGGCAAGCCACGGGCTATGCGCTCGCTGCCGAATTCAAAGATTTTTTCAGCCCGACGGCATTGGCAATTTGGCGCTGAACATGACGGAAAAAGATTTTTGAGCGGCAGAGAGCCGGCCCGTCATCCTCATTCCCTGACTTTTTACAAGACCATCACTCGTGACTTGTTACTCGTCACCGCGGCGTCAGCCGCTGTTCACTGTTTACTGTTTGCTATTTACTCCCTTACCCAAATCTTCCCGTAATGTAATCTTCCGTCTGTTTCACATCCGGCGTCGTAAAGATCTTCTCCGTCTGGTTATATTCGATCAGTCTGCCGAGATAGAAGAATCCGGTTTTATCCGAAATCCGCGCGGCCTGCTGCATGTTGTGCGTCACGATAATAATCGTATAATCCTTTTTCAGTTCGTCAATCAACTCCTCAATTTTGGCCGTCGAAATCGGATCTAGCGCCGAGGTCGGCTCGTCCATCAAAAGCACGTCCGGTTTCATGGCCAGCGCTCTGGCGATACAGAGCCGCTGCTGCTGGCCACCGGAGAGCGCCATGGCAGATCTGTTCAGGATGTCCTTGACCTCGTCCCAGAGAACCGCCTGCCTCAGACTGGTCTCCACCAGGGACTCCAGCTCATAACGGTTGCGAATCCCCGAAAGCCGTGGCCCGTAGATGATATTGTTGAAAATCGACTTCGGGAAGGGGTTGGGTTTCTGAAAGACCATCCCGACCCTCCGGCGGATATCGACCGGATCCACGTCAGGGTCATAGATATTACGCCCCTCGAAGAGGATATTCCCCTCTACGCGCGTCCCTGCGATGAGGTCGTTCATCCGGTTCAGCAGCCTCAGCAACGTTGATTTGCCGCAGCCGGAGGGACCGATCAGGGCGGTCACCCTGTTTTTTTCGAAAGACATGGTGATGTCGGTCAGCGCCCGCGTCACGCCATAGTAAAAATTCACCTGTTCGGTTTTGATGATGTCGTTATCCACGCCGCTACCACCTTTTTCTGCTTCTGATATAACTTCTGATCGAGATTGCCACAAGATCCACGCCAAGCACAAGGGTCACTAGAACAAGGACTGTACCATATTGGAGAGGCCTGGTTTCGTCAATATGGGTTCCAGCGGTAGCCAGCACATAGATGTGATAAGGCAAAGCCATGACCTCATCAAAAATGGAACCCGGCAGCCTGGTCGTAAAAAAGGCCGCCGCCGTAAACATGATCGGCGCCGTCTCTCCGGCAGCGCGCCCGATACTCAGGATTGAACCGGTAAGAATTCCCGGCAGCGCATTCGGCAGGACAATCCGGGCGATTGTCTGCCATTTCGAAACGCCCAGCGCCAGCGAGGCCTCGCGGAAGGTTTGAGGCACCGCCTTCAGCGCCTCTTCCGTCGCGCCGATGATCGTCGGCAGGATGAGGAATCCCAGCGTGAGCGATCCGGCCAGCAGACTCGACCCGCACTTGAAATAGACGACGAAAAGGCCCAGCCCGAAAAGACCGAATACGACAGACGGAACCCCCGCCAGACTGTTCACGCCGATCCGGATCAAGCGCACCAGTCGGCCGCCGCGCGCATACTCGGTCAGATAGACGGCGGATGCCACACCGAGGGGAAGCGCAACCAGGATCGCCCCCAGGGTCAGATAGACCGTTCCGACAATCGCCGGGAAGATGCCGCCGCGCGTCATGGAATCCCTTGGAAAAGTCGAGAGAAACTCCCAGTTGATAGCGGAGATGCCGTTAATGAACACAAAGAAGAGAATGCCGCCAAGCGCCAGAATAATCACGGCAATGGAAAGCCGCAGCGCCATAAAGAACAGTTGCTGCTTGAGGTAGCGCAGCCGCAGCCCCGCCGGAGGCGGGGCGTTTCGAGTTTCGAGTTTCGAGTTTCGAGTCAAAGTCGTATCATTCATTTTTTATTAATCGCTGACAATCCCGCAATATGTCAAAGTCGGATTTTCATTGTCATTCCCGCGAAAGATTCTGTGTCGCAATCCACTTTTGTCATCACGCTTGTCCCGATGCTGTAACGGGGAGCCGCCTCTCAGGCGGCGTGGTGATCTCGTGATTTCATCATATTACGAGATTGCCGCGTCGCTGTCGCTCCTCGCAATGACAATTGTGACACAGTCTCAAAGCGGGGATGACACGGAATATTATTTGCTAATTGCTAACAGCTCACAGCTGCCTTTTACAGCGTTCCCGAGCCGACTTCCTTGAATTTGTTCGAGACATAGTCGGCTACCAGATTGAAGCCGAGTGTCAAAAAAAACAGGACCACGCCGGTTGCAAAGAGGGCGTTGTAATGCAGGCTTCCATGCGGAGCCTCGCCCATTTCCGCGGCAATGCTCGCCGGCATCGGCCGGACCGGATCGAAGATGCTCTCCGGAATCGCAGTCGCTCCACCAGCCACCATCAACACCACCATCGTCTCACCGATGGCCCGAGACATTCCCAGAATGACCGCAGTGGAAATTCCCGAAAGGGCCGCGGGCACAATCACCGTCACAATCGTTTCAAACTTCGTGGCGCCCAGCGCATAAGCCGCCTCCTTGAACTCCCGGGGTACGGCATAGAGGGCATCTTCCGAAATACTGGAAATGGTCGGAATGGCCATCAATGCCAGCATGATCGAGGCCGTCACGATATTGAGACCCGTAGATAAATCAAAGGTCTCCTGGAACCAGGGCGCGAGGATCACCATGCCGAAAAAACCGAGTACGACCGACGGCAGTCCCGCCAACAGTTCGATGACCGGTTTGAGAAATTCCTTGACCACCGGACTGGCCAGCTCTGCAATATAAATGGCCGAGAGAAGACCAAGAGGGACGGCGATCAGCGTCGATAAAATGGTGACGATGAACGACGCGATGATCAAAGACCCGATGCCGAATTCGGCAGGATCAGAGGTAGGATACCACTGCGTATTGAACAGAAACTCAGTGATAGAAACCTTTTTGAACAGCGGCGCTGCCTCGCGAAAGAGAAAGCCAATGATCAGCGCAAGGATCAGGATGGAGATCATTGCAACGATCATGAAAAGGTTCTTGATGAGGATTTCTTTTAAACGGCGGCTCATATATCAGTGAATAGTCAATAGTGAAAAGTGAATAGTGATGGGTCACCGGTCCATGACCCGCAACCCATCGCCAAACACGGGGTCAGTTTCTCACGTAATGCATTTTTTTTATCTGTTACTTTTTACTGTTTACCATTTACTATTTACTACTTACTGTTCACTTCTTCTTGATCGGCACAAACCCTTCCTTTTTCACAATCGCCTGGCCTTCAGTGCTGAGCACAAAGTTGATGAATTTACCCGCCGGTCCGGTCGGCTCGCCGTTGGTGAACATATAGAGCGGGCGGGAGACGGGATACTTGCCGGAGAGCGCCGTTTCCGCAGTCGCCTGGATGCCGTCCACCTTGAGTCCCTTGACGGTCTTGTTCAGATAGCCGAGGCCGATGTAGCCGATCGCATACTTGTTTTTGGATACCACCTGAACGATGGCGCCGTTCGAGGCCTGGAGTTGCGCCTTCGCGGTGACCTTGGCCTTCTTCAGCACCTTGTTTTCCCAGGTTTCATAGGTCCCGGAGCTGGTATCGCGAGAGATGACCGTGATCTTCTTTTCAGGACCGCCGAGTTCCTTCCAGCTTTCGATCTTGCCCTGATAGATCAGGCTCAATTGCTCAACGGTCAGATCCTTGACCGGGTTGGCCGGATTGACGATCGGAACGATCGCATCGTAGGCGACCTCGAATCCCTTGGGTTTGACGCCTTTCGATTCCGCGAGTTGCACTTCCTCGGGCTTCAGGTCCCTCGACGAGTCGGCAATGTCGGTTGTCTTGTCGATCAGCGCCTTGATGCCGTCGCCGGAGCCGCCGCCGGAGATGGACACATTGATCGCGGGGTTCTTCTTCATGAAGGCCTCGCCTGCCGCCTGCGCGATCGGCAGCACCGTTGTCGATCCCTTGACCACCAGATTCTCCGCCGCCATGGCCTGCACGCCAATCAGCAGCGCCGCGCCGACCACGATCCCCTTGACGAAATATTTTTTCAGATTGTTCATTCATGCCTCCTTGATTGCATTCTATTTGAAGGCACCATGACACAGAAATGTTACAGAATGATGACAGTGCAATGAAAGCGTGGTGAAAAGAGCGTTTCAGCTACAAGCAAACGGCCGCGAAAATTCTGGACGTGAGAAATCGCGATGTGGAATATGGAACGAAACGCTCACCCGGAAGCGCGCCGCAGGCGCGCGATCGGGTGGAGTGGATGGTTCGGTTAATCATTAATTTTCTTTTTTGAGAGCTTCCGCACAAAAAGAGAAGAGTAAAAAAATACAAGGACCAGAGAGCACCCCGCAACACCAACAAAATTGAATAATAAATATTTCGGAATTATTACAGATGCCGTTTCCTTGCCCAACTGTATATCTTTCATTAGTTTGGGGAGTAACAATAGAAACAGAAAAGAATAAATAAAAATTGATGAACCTAGAATAATTTTTATATACTCAATCGTATGAAATGAACGCTCATACTTTTTTACAAATGCCTTAGAGGCAATCCAAGCGCTCACTGCTATGATGAGAAAATTGAAACTCAGGCCAACATATAATATTTTATTAATCAGACCTGCTATGATTCCAAGCGCAATAAATGAGATACCAAAAATACAAACGTACTTTATCACTGCTACATTACTTTCATTCTGCTTGGGCAGGTCACTCGTTGGAAACTCAACATTTTTATCGACAGCCATATTCGCCTCATTCATTTAAAGCCTAAATGCCAATATTGGAATCGATGCAGGAACCGAACGAGGCCGCGTATCAGCGGCGAACGGCGAATGGCAAGACGCGGCCCCGTTGGCGCGGCACGAAGCGTCCGTGCCAACATACGCTTCACCTGGAGGCAGGCGTTTTTCCTGCCGATCAGGTGCGAGCGATCGTTAGAGGTTCTTGTAACGTTTACCGACGAACTTTGCTTCTGCACTCTTATTCCTATCTTTAATAATCTGAGACTTTGACGCTATCTCGTCTGCATGTGAAACATCTCCGACAGCCCGTAGCGACTGAGAATAATCATCAAGTACGAGAGTGAAACCAATAGGGTCAGCCTTCTCTATATCATGCTTGTCGAGTTCGGCTAGTGCCTTTTCATAGATAGGCAAGGCTTTTCCATGCTGGCTCGTATCGTGAAGCAACCGGGCCAGTTCTAACAAGGTTGGAGGTTTCAGATTATCAGCTTTTCCACCTGACTTATCTATAAGAATGAGCACGTCACTAAAACCTTTCTCAGCTTCGGCATACATGCCGAGGTAACCAGTGACTCTGGACCACTCATACATTGCATATGCTTCCGGCGCGGGACCGAGATTTCCCATCTGCGCGTTGTCATAAGCGCGGGAGTAGTTCTGACGAGCCAGACTGAGATCGCCATTCCTCTCGGCCTCCATCCCCCATTCGTAATAGTTCGCTCCGGTCTTTGCATTTATCGGATTGCTTATGCACCCCGACAGAGAACAGATAATTACGAGCGCGAAAATCGGAAGTATTCTCATTCTTAATATTTCCCCCTAACAGTGTTTATATAGATCTCTATAAAAACCCGAACACCGCAATTATTGCGGCATAACACCCCTTGAAGTCGCCTTATGTTTTAACTCCAACATTCCGTTTTCTAAAAAAATCGACTCATTCCCCACTGATTCAGTAGGGATGTTATGCGGATCCGTATAACACCCCGTGCTTGACTATTGTGCTTTTTCCAGTATCACGATTTCCAATCGAAATCCATGATGTCCTACACAATTTTCAGCGATTTATAACAAAGGAAGGGCGTCAGGGGTTCGTCTTCAAGCCATCGGTCCGGCGTGCCCCTTCCCCTATCGAGCAAGTAGCGAGGATCACGTAACCCGCCGAATAGTTGCTCTGTTCGACGGGTTTTCAGTTACGGCAGGTTTAGCTTGAAATTAATTTGCCGGACAGTTCGGAAATTCGATTAACTCAAGTCCGTCGCCTCAGACAATCTGAGACCATCGGACACTTCATGATCGGCAAGAAGATCTCGAATACATACAGCTGCAGGAAATATTTTCCGATTACTTGAATGAAGTTTTTATTATTCTCCGGAATCCCGCTTTACAATTCCCGCTCTCTTTTTATTGTCAACAAACGACAGCAATCTGGTCAAACTCATTGTTTTCGCCATTTAGGGAGATTAACGCTTCGAGCTGCTCTAAGTAGGCGGTCATTATTTTGTTATTTTTTGTTAATTTACGCCCAATTTAAACTTCTAGGCGCACTCTTTGAGAGTGCTGAAAGATGCTGCCATTGACGTCATGGCAGAGAGGCAACAGGCGTGTGAATATCAAGTTGAGTTTCTTTAAGCTTGATTGGTGTAAGTCGCATTCCGAATGAAGGGAGACGATTATTAAAGTCGATTAATAAACTTTAATATGTATTTCCATGCAGTTCGCTATGAGACAATGCCGCTCATTAAAACGAAACATAGACTATGCAGACTTAAGTTGAAAGGAGGATCCATTATGTCAGTATCCGGTGTCAGTTCCAATAACAGCTGGTATTACCAAGTAAACAACAGCCGTTCGTCAAGTTCGGCCGCAAGCGATCGAACGGGTGTTTCGGCATCCACAACATCAACCAGTTCAACGAGTAGTTTTAGTACAATTGCTACGGATTTAACATCGCTGTGGGCCGCACTTCAGGCCAACAGCAGCACGAGTGCATTGAGCTTCTTAACACAACTTGAATCCGATCTCGGAGCTGTCAGTTCGACTGCTTCCACTTCCAGCACGTCCAGTTCAGACAGTTCCAATCCACTGCTCAATGATCTGAACGCGATCGAGCAGGCCATCTCGTCGGGTGATTTTTCCACAGCTGAAAGCACATTCCAGAAAATGGCACAACATCTCCAAGGTCCACCCCCGCCACCTCCTGGTGATTTTGCCAATACCGACGCAAGTTCTTCCGCCAGTTCAACCTCTAGTACAAGCAGCATCTCCTCCACACTATCTGCCGATTTAAGTTCGCTCTGGACGGCTCTTCAGTCAGGCGATTCGACGAGTGCACAGAGTTATTTGACGCAGCTTGAAAAAGACCTCGGGACTGTCAGTTCGACTGCTTCCACTTCCAGCACGTCCAGTTCAGACAGTTCCAATCCACTGCTCAATGATCTGAACGCGATCGAGCAGGCCATCTCGTCGGGTGATTTTTCCACAGCTGAAAGCACATTCCAGAAAATGGCACAGCATCTCCAGGGTCCACCACCGCCACCGCCTGGTGATTTTGCCAATGCCGACGCAAGTTCTTCCGCCAGTTCAACCTCTAGTACAAGCAGCATCTCCTCTACACTATCTGCCGATTTAAGTTCGCTCTGGACAGCCCTTCAGTCAGGCGATTCGACGAGTGCACAGAGTTATTTGACGCAGCTTGAAAAAGACCTGGAAAATATGCAGGCCATTTCATCTGTGAGTTAGCCCCATGTCGCTTCCGACCTACCGGGAGATAGAGCCGCACAACCTATCCCGGCTCTATCTCCACTTTCGACCGTCATTTTTGGAGTCCAAGCAAAGGAGATGCGGATATGAATGGATGCTGCAACAATGAAGAACTTCTGTTAGATGACCTACAAGCAGAACTTTTAGCCAAATCTGAATACGACCTTCAGAAACGGCTGGCGACGGCGATGAAGCATTGCATTGACTTTCTGCGCAGGCATCCGGAAGATGCGAATGTTTACTTAGTGCAGGGCATCTATGCCTTTCTTTGCGGCAGGCTCAATGAAGCGGAGAACTTGATGATAAAAGCCTTATGCCTAAGTCCGCAATCCATTCCGATTCTCTACAATTATGCCATCATCTTGATGCATCAGAAAAAGAATGACATCGCCGTATTTTTTATGATGCGCGTTGTCGAACTGAATCAAGGCCACGTCAAGGCCTATTGGCATCTTGGAAATATCTATAGGAGTTCATGCAATCTGGAAGGATCGCTCAGTGCCTTCAACAAGGCTTTGGAGTACGAACCTAATAATCCGGAAATTTTAAATGATAAAGGGAACACCCTGGCGGCAATGAACAATCTGGCCGAGGCGGCAGCCTGTTTCGAACAAGCATTATCATTCAAACCCAACGATCATTATTTATTGAATAACCTGGGACTAATCCGTTTCATGCAAAATGATCTGGATGCCGCAGAAAACCTGTACCGGACAGCCTTAAACTACAACCAGGCTCATCCCGAGATCCTCAGTAACTTGAGTGCAACCCACCGGCTGAAGGGTAACCTTGAAGAGGCCATCCACGATAGCCGGCAAGCCTTGACGTTGCGCCCAGATTCTCTGGATGCCCTTAACAATCTCGGGAATGCCTTGAAAGATGCCAGGCGGATTGAAGAGGCCATTGTTGCTTATAGAAAAGCATTGCATATTGCGCCGGACAATGCCGACATCCATAAAAACCTGTCAATGGCCTTGCTGGCATTGGGGCATTTTAACGAAGGCTGGCGTGAATATGAATGGCGCTGGCAGTCGCAGCAACTCAGACATTCCGCCAGGAACTTCAGTCGCCCCCTATGGAACGGCGAGGCAGGTGAAGGGAAGACCATCCTGATCCACGCGGAACAGGGATTCGGCGATACCCTGCAGTTCTGCCGTTACGCGCCTCTCATCAAAGCGCGCGGCTTCCGGGTGATCATGGCTGTCCCGCCACCGTTGAAACGACTCGTCCAGTCTCTGGATGGCGTCGAAAAAGTTATCTCCTCTACTACGGAGGAAATTCCATCCTTTGACCTTCACTGTCCGATGATGAGCCTTCCTTTGGCATTTCGGACGGTTCCTGACACGATCCCTTCCGAAGTTCCTTACCTATGGCCTCGATCGGCGGATGTTGACAAATGGGCTGAACGCATGGTTGCCTTGAAAAGCAACGCATTCAAAGTCGGTCTCGTATGGTCGGGCAGCGCGCGCTCCTATTCACCGGACTTGATCGCAACGGATAAAAAAAGATCGATCGCATTGAATGTCCTGTCCCCTTTAATGGACGTACCTAACATTCAGTTCTTTTCTCTGCAGAAAGAACGCGCACAAGCAGCTGAAGGATTTCATCTTATTGATTGGATGTCGGATTGTCACGATTTTGCAGACACGGCTGCGTTCATCACGAATCTTGATCTTGTGATCAGTGTCGATACAGCCGTCGCTCATTTGGCCGGTGCCTTGGGAAAACCGGTATGGGTGATTAACCGGTTTAATAGTTGTTGGCGCTGGTTTGTTGGCCGTGATGACAGTCCCTGGTATCCTTCGCTTCGTCTATTTAATCAGAAAGAATCGGGTAACTGGGGGGAGGTTGTTCTGCGTATCCGCACTGCGCTGGAGAAAAGATTTTTTATAGAAGAGGCCGAGCCTGCTCCTCTATATGAAGTTAAGCCGTCAAATATTCAGGAAAGCTTGCAAGCCCTGTGACATCCCTGTTCTGGCGTAGAGAGCCGGTTTTGATTTTTGTTAGCTGACGGGAAGCTTCTGACTATCACTCTCTTCATTTGTAGTCTAGTTCGTTATAAATATTGCAGGGTATGGACTTCCGAAAGGAAGTCGTACCCTCAGGATGCTTTTTCTGCGGGATCCGAAGCGCAATCCCCAACGACGCTAGGACAAGAGCAGTATATGAGGCTTTCCCCGTCTCTGACCCCTGAACTCAGAACCCCGAACTATTTTTTAAACTTATACCCTACTCCTCTCACGGTCAGAATGAATTCCGGGTTCTCTGGATCGATTTCGATCTGAGCGCGTAGCCTGCGGATATGAACATCGACTGTGCGGGGCTCGACAAAGGCCTCGCTGCCCCAGACCTGATCGAGGATCTGGTCGCGGGTAAAGACCCTGCCGGGATGTTTCGTGAAAAAAATGAGGAGCTTGATTTCCGTCGGGCTGAGATCGAGTTTGCGGCCATCGCGCACCGCCTCGTAGGAGCCATAATCGACTTCGAGATTGCCGAACCTGAAGACATCCGTTCCATTGTCCGGGACGGTCGCACGGCGCAAGATGGCGCGAATCCGGGCAATGAGTTCCCGGACGCTGAAGGGTTTCGCCAGATAATCGTCTGCGCCTATCTCCAATCCCAGGACGCGATCGATCTCGTCCCCCTTGGCCGTCAGCATGATGATCGGCACCCGCGCCGTGGCGGGGTTCTTCCGCACCTGCTTGCAGACATCGAGGCCCTGGATGCCCGGCAGCATGAGATCGAGGACCACCAGATCGGGCGGGGCGGTCTGGATCAGTTTGAGGGCCGTCTCGCCGTCATAGGCGCGGGAAGCGGCAAAGCCCTCCTTTTCGAGGTTATAGGCGATCAGATCGACAATGTCTTTTTCGTCATCAACAACGAGAATATTCATGGCAATAGCTGCCTCAAAGCGGCGGGCGCCGTAGTTTCCAGTTGACAGTTGATGGACTCGTAAAAAGTCAAATCACGCATTTATCATAAAAACAAGAGGATTGCCGGATGGGCCTCGAACGCGAATTAAAGATTTTTCCATCCCGACGGTATAGGCAATCCGGCCTCGAACATGACGGAAAAAGATTTCTGAGCGGGAGAGAGCCGTCCGGCAACCCTCTGCAATCCTCTAATTCTGATCAGAAGAGTCTTTCCAGAAAAGTCTCCAGTTTATCCACCCGCACCAGGTCGATCCCCTTCACACTTGCCTTGCCATCGCGGGACGTCTTCGGCAGAATGCAGCGATTGAAGCCCATCCGCGCCGCCTCCTTGATCCGGTCTTCCATCCGGCCGATTCCGCGGATCTCACCGGTCAGCCCCACTTCACCGAAAACAACGGTCTGCGGATCGATGGGACGGTCCATGAAACTCGAGGCAATCGCCGCCACGATGCCGAGATCCACCGCAGGCTCATTGACCTTCACCCCGCCCGCCACGTTGATGAAGACGTCGTGATTGCCCAGATGCAGCCCGCAGATCTTCTCCAGCACGGCGACCAGCAGAGACACGCGGTTGTTGTCCGTACCGATAACCGTCCGGCGCGGCATCCCGAGGTTGCTGGGACTGGCCAGGGCCTGCACCTCGATCAGAATCGGCCGGGTTCCCTCCATGCTCGCGACGACGACAGACCCCGCCGCTCCTTCCGGTCGCTCGGAGAGGAAGAATTCGGATGGATTGGCCACCTCGGCAAGGCCGCTGTCTTTCATCTCGAAGACGCCGATCTCATTGGCAGGACCGAAGCGGTTCTTGATGCTGCGGATCACGCGATAGGCGTGACCGGAATCCCCTTCGAAATAGAGCACCGTATCGACCATGTGTTCCAGCACCTTCGGCCCTGCGATCGAACCGTCCTTGGTGACGTGCCCGATCAGGAAAAGGGGAATCCCCGTTTTCTTGGACAGAATGATGAGCCGCTCGGAACACTCCCGCACCTGCCCGACGCTGCCGGGCGCCGACGAGAGTCCGGCGGAATAGATGGTCTGGATGGAGTCGATCACGACCGCCGCCGGTTTGATCGAGGCGATGCTGTCCAGAATCTTTTCCAGCGCAATCTCCACCAGGACGAGTATGCCTTTCGACTGGGCGCCGATCCGCTTGCCGCGCATCTTGATCTGGGTGGCGGATTCCTCTCCGGAAATATACAATGCCGTTGAACCCTTGGCAGCGATGGACTGGAGGAGTTGAAGAAGCAGCGTCGATTTGCCGATGCCCGGATCGCCGCCGACCAGGATCGCGGATCCGCTCACGATGCCGCCCCCCAGAACGCGGTCCATCTCCTTCAGGCCCGTCTCCTGACGGCTCATATCCTCCGAGGTGATGGCGTCGATGGGTGTCGGGGTGCTGTTGAACTGGAACTCCGCCGGAATCGCCTGCGCCGCGGCGCGCACCTCTTCCTCGACAAACTGGTTCCATTCGCCGCAACTCGGGCATTTCCCCAGCCACTTGGCGGACTGGTGACCGCAGTTCTGGCAGAAAAAGACCGTTTTGCTTTTTTCGCGGGTTACGTTCATGTGAACCTCTTTTCCGGCACGATATATTTTCCGCTGGAGAGCGTCAAACAAAAAGTTGAAGACCTTTTTTAAACCTGTTAAGTTTTCTGGGTCCTGTTCCGAAAGACATAGGGGATCAGAGTTAATCCACTCTGAAACTTGAAAGATTATGAAGATACATAAAATGCCGTCGGCAATCGACCGACATACGGCACAGCCAATTGTCGTAAAAAATATTTATTTTTATTTCTCTATGAAAACAATGACCTGCATTAAACAGATCCTCTGGTTCCCTTTTGTCCTTCTTCTGATTTTGTCACCCCTGACAGCGCGAGCTGATTCAACAGAAATCGACCCCAATTGGGGCAACCGCATCGTCTCCCTGGCAGAAGATCTGCGTGAACAGGCAGCTCGGTCATTAACGCGGGCGGAAAAGCGCGTCCAGATAGCGGAGACCGATCGATCCGCCGCTCAAAACGCCTCGTCTGCCGCTAAAAGCAGTGGCAACTATGAAGCGCTCTCCATTGCGCGAGAAGCCGAACAAGTAGCAGATGACGAACTACGTTTAGCCCGGAAGCTCCTTCAAAAAGCTTCCGACTTCCTCGCAGAACGCCGGCAGGCTCTTGAATCAGTGCGCCAATCGCTGGGAAAGAAGGCCCACGCCGTCCTCCTTCCCGAAAAGGGTCGTGTCGAACGATTTGCCGCCGATGGAAACCCCATCACCGATTCTTCTCAACCCCTGCAGCCCGGCGAACAGGTAAAAACCGGTCCCGGCGGCCAGGCGCACCTCTTTGTTGCGAATGGAAATGGTGAAGCCGTCCTCCAGGAATCATCCAGTATGACCGTTAAACAGGATGATGACAAAGGCTTCATGGCGGAACTTGAAGCCGGAGCGGCCTATCTTAAGGCACGTGTCAAAGCGTGGGGAGACAAACGATTTACCGTCCGGACTCCGGCTGCCGTCTGCGGCGTGCGGGGAACGGAGTTCATCGTCAAGACAAAAAGCGCTGAGACAACCGTTGAAGTGATCAAGGGGCACGTTGCCGTCGCAACGCAATCCGGAAAAGGTGAGGTCATATTGGACCCCGGAGAATCGGCAGTTGTCACAGCTGAAGGCGTAAAAAAGACCGGCTCAATCGCAGTAAAATCAGGAGGGGATGATGCATCATCGCATTAAATGCCTCGCCATCTTGACGCTGACGACGCTTCTTCTAATGACTGCGAGAATAGCGCACGCAGAATACTGTATGGATTATTCGCCACAGGTCAAAGATTTTGTCGCCAAAAGCGGCGGAAGTTTTACGCGCGCCTGTTGGCCGACCCAGTCTGAATGCCAAGCCTATTATCAGAAAACATTGAGTGACCCTGTCCACAAATTTGACTTCACCGGCAACTGCTATTCAAGCGGAAACAGCGGGGGAGGCAGCGGGATTACGGGCGGATTAGGCGGCGGCAAAGGGAGCACGGAGAACGCCATCAAACAGCAACTCGTGCAGGGCGTTCTGAATGGTCTGCTGAACCCGCCGGCGCCCAAGAAACAGAGCCAACCTCAACCCAATGCGGCGACCCTGGCCACACAGCATAAGATCCTGCAACAGCAACTGGCGGAAAAGGCGGCGGCTGAAAGGGCTTACTACGCAAATCAGCAGCAGCTTCTCGTCGATCTCAAGGGCGATATCGCCATGTCCAAACCCAATACGATCGATTTAAAAATGCCGCCGGAACCTTCGGCAGTCGGCCAGCTCGGCCTGCTGGAACGCGAGGGGAGACAGGCCGTCAGCGAGGGGAAACTCAACAGCGAGAAACGAAGCGACTGGGAAAATCCTCCCAAGAATCTGCCGGCAGCGATCCTGCCGAAAGTTCCCGACCCCGGGCCGCCGGTCAACGCTGAAAACGAGATCAAGGCGAAACACGCGCAGGACCTTTTGAAAGATCTCCTTGGTCGGATCGGCACCTCTCGCCAGACGGTCGACAAGCTGGATCAAGAGGTGAAACAACTCGAGAGTACGGTCGCACATGAGGAGCAGAAGGCGACAACAGAGAAAAAAACCGATGACGATGCCCTGAGAAAGGCCCGAGAGGCTCTGCAACGCGCGAAGGAAAACCGGGAAAAAGCGGCAGCGGAACTGAGGCAACTGGAAGAGCAGGAAAAGCAGGCCCGCTCGGACATGCAGCAGCTGGGCAAAGCGAACAATAGCGAGACGGAGTAAACAGAAAACAGTAACCGGTAACTGTGACGCTCACGGACTTCGAATGAAAGGGAAAGTGAAAAAATGAGGATGGGTCGGCATCTTTTTTTTATAACGACTTTTTTGATGACTTTTGCGGTCATCACCCCAGCCTTCTCCCAGAACAGGGACGAAGAAGCCCGCGAATACCTTGTGCGCGGAACGGCGGCCATCGAAATGGCCAAAAACGAAGAAGACCTTCTGGCCGCCGCCGAAGAATTCAAGAAGGCCACCGAGATTGCGCCAAATATGGCCGCGGCTTGGTATAACCTCGGTTCAGTACAGTCTAAAACAGGACACCTCAGAGAGGCCATTACGTGCTATCAGCGCTATCTGACGCTCGTACCGCAGTCAGCGGATACGTTGCGTGTCAAAGACGAGATCATCAAACTCAAATACAAGCTGGAACGAACCGAGAAAGTCTTGTCGCTGTCCGGAACATGGGTAGATACGGAAGGCAGCTGGTACGGCATCAAAGCTGAAGGAAACAAGATGCTGATCCAGGGGAATCACGCACGATCCACGGATGATTACAGTCTGACCGCCTATGTAGGGGTGATCAACATGGGCGAATTGAAGTCACTGCCCGCTGAAGCACTTGCTATCAATCTGACCCTCACCGGCAAAACACTTGCCGGCTACTATGACGTTCCTTCATGGCACACACCTTATACGGACCCCTGTACCATCCCTGCTGAAAAGGGCGCTGTCGAGGGAAGCCTCGACGATCAGAACAAACGTATGGTTCTGAAACTGATGCGTTCAAAATACAAGGTCGTGGAAGTTGACCCGGCCTTTTTCGGCGACAAGGCATGCAAGGAGATGAGCGCCACGGAACAGCGCCCTGTCGAGATGGTCTTTCTGGGACCGCTCCCGCCAGGACTCATCGGATGTTCGCAGGTATATCCCAGCCCGTCAGGCGGCCTGACCGTCTATCTGACAAAAGATGGGCCTGCCGAAAAAGCAGGGATTGTCAATGGGGACGAAATCATCGCCATCGACGGAGCGGAGCTCGCGCAACTCAAGAATCCAGGGGAAAGGATTGTGAAGCTGAGAGGCCAACCCGGCTCCACCGTCAAACTGACCGTCAAAAGGAAAGAGCAAAGACTGGATTTCACCGTGCAGCGAATTGACGCTTCAACCTTGAAAGATTAAGAGGAAACAATATGAATAAACATTACGCGATCCGGATCACGCTGATTGCAGCATCCTTTTTCCTTTGCGCATCCGCTTTCGCCCAGACCGGTGACGCCGACGCCCGCAAGCACCTCGTGCGCGGCATGGCCGCCGTCGAGATGGCGAAGAACGAGGAAGATCTGCTGGTGGCGGTCGAGGAATTCAGGAAGGCGACCGAAATCGCGCCCAACATGGCGGCAGCCTGGTACAATTTGGGGTCGGTACAATCAAAAACCGGGCAATTCAAAGAGGCGATAGCAAGCTATAATCGCTATCTGGCGCTGGCGCCACAGGCCACCGACGCCGCACGGGTCAACGACGAGATCATCAAGCTCGAATTCCGCATGGAACAGACAAACAAGGTGAACTCTCGCGGCGGCACGTGGGTTGCGGAGGACGGCACGCTGTTCCGGATGAAGGTTCTAGGAGCTAACCATCTCATCCTCACATCAGACGATTACTACGTTCCAGACACGGAGGTTGAATCGACCTATCCGATTGCCGGTAACGTTCCAGTATCGACTGCCGTCGCCGTCAAATATGATCTGACCCTTCAAGGCAACAAGATTAGCGGGGCCTGGAGCCGCGCCGGCTTCACGGCAGACAAATGCAAGGTTCCAGATGACGGCGCCGAAGTGACCGGCGAACTGCAAGAGGCCAACCATACGCTGATCCTCCACTATGCCTTCACCAAATTCAGCGCCCATACGTTTATGTCCCTGCTCAGTGACGATTACTGTGGCAGTGTGGAAACCGTGGCAAAAAAAGAAACAGAGAAAAAGTTTTTCGGACCGCTGCCGAAAGGCGGCCTCGGCATCACACTCGGCGGCGTACACGCCTATTGGGCGGGCGGCTTTTCCTCTGTCAAATATGGCTGGACCGGCCATCTGGTGGTCGGCCAGCTGGAGAGCAGTTCACCGGCCTATGCAGCGGGCCTGCGCCTGAAAGATGAAATCCTGACGATCGACGGCGCAACCGTCGCCTCCCTTTCCGGTAGCGATGCCATTCGCAAGCTGCGGGGTGAACCGGGGACGGAGATCGTCCTGACCGTCTCTCGCAAAAAGGCATCCGACCCGGTGACCATTACACTCCGCCGGGTCGAAATCCCAGACAACCAGTGGGGACTGCATTGATACTGAGTAAATAGTAAACTGCGGGGTTCTGCAACCTCCTTCCGATGCAAGGTTGCAGAATGCCCCGCCCTTCTGTCTGCCTCTCTCCGCTTCGCCTGATCGAAGACTCACCGGAACAATCATCAATCGATAAAAAAGCTTGACGCCGTCTGGTATTACATATAATAGATTCGTAACACGAGCGGAGGTTCAATTTATGAACTTCAAATATCTCCTTGCAGTACTGCTGGGGATTGTCACACTACTCGGAGCCGTTCCAACATGGGCGGCCCATCCGCTGATCACGGACGACACCGGCACTCAGGGAAAAGGAAAGGCCCAGCTCGAAGTCAATAGTCAATATGACTCCGACGAGGAAACCATTGAGGGTTTGCGGGTCAAGACAACAGGATGGCAACTGGCCTCGACCTTGTCATATGGTCTGACCGATGCCATCGACCTGGTCCTGACGCTCCCTTATCAGTGGAACAAAGAAAAAGATGACAACATCACCATCTCAAAAGAGAATGGCATCGCCGACATGGTGTTCGAGACAAAGTGGCGTTTCTATGAGAAAGGCTCCCTGAGCATCGCGCTGAAGCCGGGCCTTATCATCCCGACTGGCGATGACGACAAAGGACTGGGGGCCGGTCGGTTTGGATACCAGTTCTACTTGATCGCATCGAAAGAAATGGCGCCCTGGGCCTTTCACGTCAACCTGGGGTATATTCGCAATGAAAACAAGGCCGATGAACAGAAGAGCATTTGGCACGCCTCGGCAGCCGTAACATTCGATGTGATCGAAAAACTCAAGCTCGTCGGGAACGTCGGAATCGAGCGGAATACCGACGACAGCGCCAATAACGATCCTGCATTCATTCTCGGCGGCCTTATCTATTCCATAACAGAAAAGTTGGATCTGGACATCGGCGCCAAATATGGACTCAACGGCGCCGAAACAGAATGGTCGCTTATGGGCGGAATCACAATAAGATTTTAGTAACGAGTAACGAGTGACAAGTAACGAGTAACGGGTTCAGACCGGTGGAACCGACGCACTTCGATGAAGAAAATGTCATTAAATGCGTTTTTTGTTCCCCTTCTGACTAATGTGAAACCTCATCGGGTTAAATCGCCGCAGCAATGCGCTGGATGAGCGTTTCCGCTTGTCACCTGTCACTCGTCACCGCGGCGCTAGCCGCTGTAAACTGAACCGGAGGTTTTTTATATGCATATGGCAGACGCTTTACTCTCCCCTGCAGTCGGGGGCACGATGTGGGCCGGCGCTCTGGCCACGCTGGGGTATGCATCAAGAAAACTAAAGGACGCCATCGACGGCAAGACCATTCCGCTGATGGGGGTCGTCGGCGCCTTCATCTTTGCAGCGCAGATGATCAACTTCACCATTCCGGCAACGGGCTCCAGCGGACATCTCGGCGGCGGGATGATCCTTGCTATCCTCCTTGGTCCTTATGCCGCCTTTCTCGTAATGGCCTCGGTGCTTACGATTCAGGCACTTTTCTTTGCCGATGGCGGGCTGCTGGCCCTCGGCTGCAACATCTGGAACCTGGGAATCTATCCCTGTTTTATCGCCTATCCCCTGATCTACAAACCCCTTGCCGGAGACGGAAGCAGTATGCGGCGCCTGTCGCTCGCCGCCATACTGAGCGCACTCCTCGCCCTGCAGTTAGGCGCGTTTTCGGTCGTACTGGAAACGGTCCTGTCCGGAAAAAGTGAATTGCCTTTTGGCACTTTCGTCCTGGTTATGCAACCGATCCACCTCGCGATCGGGTTTGTCGAAGGACTGATCACGGCCGGTATCGTCAGCTATGTGAAAAACGCGCGACCTGAACTTCTCGCCAACGACGGCGCATCACGCTCCCTGGCACCCGACATTTCAATAAAAAGCCTCCTGATTGCCTTTGCTATCCTGGCCTTTGTCACCGGCAGCGCGCTTTCCTGGTTCGCTTCCACTCACCCGGACGGTCTCGAGTGGTCCATCGAAAAAATCACCGGCAAGAGCGAACTAAAGGAGGCGGAAACGGGCATTGCCCCCGCGCTTAAGGACATTCAGAAAAAAACCGCAGTCCTGCCCGATTATGCCTTTAAACCTGCGCCCGGCTCAGAGCAGAAGAACGCTGGCAAACCCGCGTGGCCGGGCGTTGATGCAGGTACCTCCGTCTCCGGCATCATCGGAGGATCGCTTGTTCTGGCGCTGGTTCTGGCTATCGGATTCGGCATCCGGGTTTTCAAAAAAAGATGACCTGAAGCTGCGCCATCCAGATATGGGCCTGCGGAAAAAGAGGTGGCAATCTTGCAGAGGCCCGTGTTATTTTATCTAAAATCATACTACCGATCCGACGATCGATTCAGGCATCCGCATGAACTTCGACAAACAGTATTTCGAGATCGGCCGGCTCGATCGCCTGGCCTATAAGAACACAGTGATCCACCGCCTCGATCCGCGTGTGAAACTGGTTGCGACGTTGCTCTTCCTCTTCACGGTCATTTCTTTTCCTAAGTATGAAGTCGTCGGCCTGCTGCCTTTTTTTCTCTATCCGGTCATCCTGATGACCCTTGGAGAGATACCCCTCTCCTTCATCCTTAAAAAAGTACTCATCGTCTCCCCTTTTGCCGTTTTCATCGGAATTTTCAATCCGATACTCGATACCACACCGATCGCAATTCTACCCGGACACACTATTGCCGCGGGCTGGTTCTCGTTCCTGTCGATTCTGGTCAAGTTCGCGCTGACCGTCGGCACAGCGATCCTGCTGATCGCCACCACCTCTTTTTCCGGAGTCTGTCACGCCCTGCGTGTACTGGGCCTTCCTTCCCTGTTCGTTTCGCAACTCCTGTTCCTGTACCGCTATCTCTTTGTTCTCATGGAGGAGACCATGCGGATGGTCAGGGCGCGCGACATGCGCTCATTTGGTAGACGGGGCGGGGATATCCGAATTTTCATTCGTCTGGTAGGCGCTCTCTTTTTGCGAACGATTGAGCGCGCCGAACGCATCTATTTCGCTATGTTGTCAAGGGGGTTCCGCGGGGATATGCCAAGCTTGAAGCGGCTGCATATTGCGGGCGCCGACTTCACCTTTGCCGCTTTCATGATCGCCTTTCTCTTCATTTTCCGGTTTTTCCCCATAACCGAAGAGCTGGGCCGTTTGATTCAGGAGCTTTGCCGATGAGCCATCATTTCGTAGATTTCAGCCATGTTTCCTTCCGCTATCCGGACGGCACCGACGCCCTTCGGGATATCACGTTCCGGATCACGCACGGCGAATCGGTTGGAATCATCGGGGCCAATGGCTCCGGGAAATCCACGCTGCTTATGCATCTCAACGGCTACCTCATGCCGACAAGCGGCACCATCGTCGTCGGAGACGTCGAACTGACGAAACAAACGCGACAGGAAATCCGCAGAAAGGTGGGGCTCGTCTTTCAAAATCCGGACGATCAGCTTTTCATGCCGACAGTCTATGATGACGTCGCCTTTGGCCCGCTCAACCTGGGCATGGATGAGGCCGCCGTGCGGCGGCGCGTGGAGGCGGCCTTGACCCTGGTCAACGGCCTGGAACTGCAGCACAAGCCGCCGCATCACCTTTCCGGCGGCCAGAAGAGCGCCGTAGCCATCGCGTCGGTCATGGCCGTTGAACCCGATATCCTGGCCATGGACGAACCGGCTTCAAATTTAGACCCAAAATCGCGGCGGCTCCTCATCAACCTGCTCAAGAGCTTCCAACATTCGCGGATCATCGCTTCGCACGATCTGGATCTCATCCTTGACGTCTGCGAACGCTGCATCGTCATTCGGGAGGGAACCATCGCAGCGGACGGCCGGGCGCACGACATCCTGTCCAATCAACAGCTCCTGGAAGAAAACAATCTGGAACTGCCGCTGTGCATGCAATCAAAGCGGCTGACGCCGCAGTCAACAGTGAACAGTGAACAGTGAACAGTTCTTCTACTATTTACTATTTACTGTTCACTGTTTCCCTATTCACTCGTGCCCTGTAACTCCCGTCAGACTCAAACTGCAATGCTGAACGCCTTTGACCGCCTTGAGCGAATCGGCAAGCTTGATGACCTGCTTAACGCGTCCCTTGACGGCGACGATCTCCAGGCAATGGTGATGGTCGAGATGGACGTGCTGGGTTGAAATGATGATGTCCTGGCTGTCGTGCTGGATATCGGTCAACTTACCCATCAGTTCGCGGGTATGATGGTCGTAGATGAAGGTGATCGCCCCGGCGACTTCACCACCCTCCTCCCACTGCTGTTTGAGCAGTTCCTCGCGGATCATGTCCCGAAGCGCCTCAGAGCGGTTGGTGTATTTCCGACGACGGATCAGATGATCGAATTTCTCCAGAAGCCCCTTTTCAAGAGATACTCCGAAGCGCACTAAGCCCGACATACAGTCCTTCCTCCTTGAAATGAATGCCGAAAATTTATTCCTGCCGCTCTACACTGTCAAGAATTTTCAGAGACGTATCCGCCCTTTCAGTTCTCATCATGCATATTTGAGTGATTGAAGGCAAGCCGCGGGGAATGCGAGCGAATCAGAAACGATCCGCTACCCTGGGAATCGGGGATTCGCCGGAGCTTGCTCCGGCGAATCCCCAATTAAAGATTTTTCCAACCCGACGGTATAGGCAATCCGGCGCCAAACATGACGGAAAAAGATTTCTGAGCGGCAGAGAACCGTGCCGCCACCCTCTTCTCATGCTTCAAGCCGTGACTTTTTACGAGGCCATTACCTGTTTTTGACGGATAATTTCGTTCACATATCAGATTGATTTGTGCTAAAAAATCCGAAGAGGACGCAATCGCCGGAAAGGTCCGTCCGAAGCGCCCCCATAACAGCAACATCCGTGAAAAAATTGCAGAAGAGCGATCAAAAATGAAAGATGACATTTACACCAGACTGGGCGCCCGATTAAACCGTAATCCTATCAAGATGCCGCTGGTAGAGGCTACTATCGCATTTCTCAAGGAGGTCTTCACCGAAGAACAGGCAGAACTCGGCGCCGCTTTCCCCATGGGGACCCATTCCCTGACCTCTCTCGCCAGAGAGCTTTCCCGCGATGAGAAAGACCTCCAGCGCATCCTCGAAGACATGGCCGACGAGGGACTGATTTTAATTGTCGAAACAAGCGACGGCGGGAAAGAGTATTCTTTGGCGCCCTACATTCCCGGCATTCTTGAGTTTCAATACCTCAGGGGGGAAGACAATGACAAGGTTCGACGAAGAACGGTCCTGGTCAACGATATGTGGGCAGCCGCGGAAGCTGCCATTGAGGAACTCTGTCGGAAAGCCGACCCTGCCGCCCTGGCGGCCCGGCCTGGCACGTTGCGGACAATCGCCATCGAGCAACATCTGCCAGGTGGAACCGGAATCGCCACCTGGGAGAAGATGTCGGAAATCCTCGAGTCGGAAACGTCCTTCGCTGCCGGCGCCTGCTATTGCCGACAAAAGGCCGCCCTCAACGGCCACCCCTGCAAGCTCGAAAATCTGCCCCCCGAGACCTGCATCTTTTTCGGCAAGGTCGCCGATTTCATGGTCGAGCGCAAATTCGCCAGACGTTTCTCCCGCGAAGGCGTCGTGCAGTTGCTCAAAGACTGCGAGACAGCGGGGCTGATCCATAATTTCAACAATTTCATCGGCGGAGGCAACACCTTGCTGTGCAACTGCTGCGGGTGTTGCTGCGACATCATCGCCCAGATGAAGAAAATCAAGGGGTACCGGGGGATTACCGGTGCGAACTTCTCGGCAGTGGTGGAGCCAAGCGCCTGCACCGCTTGCGGCCGCTGCATCGAACGCTGTCAAATATCGGCAATCGTGATGGCCGACCAGGCGGCCGCCGTGATTCCTGAGCAGTGCCTCGGATGCGGTCTCTGCGTAAAGACGTGCCCCACCGGCGCTATCACGCTTCGACGATCTCGCGATATCACCCCCCCGCAAAAGGATCCAAAAATTATCGGCCTGGGCTACTGACAGGTCTGCTTGAAAAGAAAGGAAAGAAAATCATGACTGCAAAAGTACTCATAATGCTCGGAAGTCCGCGAAAGAACGGCAACAGCGCCATCCTGGCGCAACAGATTGCAAAGGGCGCCGAATCGGTCAAGGCCGACGTTGAAACCGTCTTCCTTCAGGATCTGTCCATCGCGCCCTGCAAATCATGCTATGCCTGTCAGGCGCCAAAGAGCCGTGGCTGCGCGATTCAGGACGACATGCAGACCCTCTATCCGAAGCTGCTCGCTGCCGATGCCTGGGTCTTCGCCAGCCCGGTTTACTGGTTCACCATGTCGGCCCAGACAAAGCTCCTGATGGATCGCTGCTTCGCGCTGCCCGCATACGGGAAAAACCCTTTCCGGGGGAAGCGGATCTCTATCGCCATGGCATACGGGGATGTTGATGCCGTGCGCTCTGGCTGCGTCAATGCCCTCAAGACCTTTCAGGACGCCTTCGCCTTCACCGGTTCCCCTATCATTGGGATGGTCCATGGCAGCGCCATGGAGGCCGGCCAAATCGCCTCTAATGCAAAGCTCATGCAGGAGGCCTTTGAACTGGGCGTCAAGCTCGCCAGAGGATAAAAACGTCGCATGCCACAAAGCCCCTTTGACAGAGTGCCCACCCTGGAGGAATGCCTCACACTGATGATGGAACAGGCCATGCTGCCCAATATCGCCGAGCATTCCCGCCAGGTCATGCGCGTCTCCCTGGCCATCGCCGACCATCTGAAAAATCCGGTGGTCATCCATCGCGACGCCGTCATGGCCGCGGCCCTGCTGCACGATATCACCAAGACCCGGTCGCTGGAAACACGCGAACGGCACGACCTGTCGGGCGGCGCCCTCCTGCGGAGCCTCGGTTTCCCCCGCATCGCAGAAATCGTCGAACAGCACGTCTATCTGGCCGCCTTCGATCATCGGGGGGCTTTGGAAGAGTGCGAAATCATCTTTTACGCCGACAAACGGGTCATGCACGATCGCATCGTCACCATCGACGAACGGTTGCACGATCTGGTCAAACGTTACGGCATCAATGCGGAGATCCGGAAAATGATCCTCCAGAACAAAGAAATCATCCTGGCGGTCGAAACCAAGATCGCCGGTTTTATGCGCATCGATCTCGAGCAGGCCATCGACGGTCTGCGAACTGAGGCGGCGGCCACCTAGAAGATGTTTTCGCTCTCATTCGCTTGCTTATCCCGCTACAAGCCGCCGGGTTGCGCTCGATAAAAAAACTCGATAAAAAAATGGGAAAAAGTTTTTCATCACGTTCGGGAGGCATACATGTATTTTTGGGATCGGCTCTTTTACGGCAACACCCTTCAGACCTGGGTTCTGACTCTTCTTTATGCCCTGCTTATCTATGTCCTGCTCGTGGCGATCCGGAAAATCGTCGGCCGCCAGTTAACCGCCCTCGACAGGCGCATCCATAAAGAAGGCTATGCCCTGGCCCTGACCCTGTGCGCGGGCACGAAACAGTTTTTTCTGATCCTGCTGGCGATTTATGCCGCATCCGGCAACCTGACCCTCAGCAAAGGGATGACGTCCCTGCTCGACAAAATCGTGGTCATCGGCTTTTTCACGCAGGTTGCCCTCTGGGGCAATCAGGGCATCTCCTTTTACCTGGACCGATACACCCGGAAAAATCTTACGACAGACGCGGCGGGCGTGACCACCGTCACGGCCATGTCCTATGTCGGAAGGATTTTTCTCTGGGCCCTGATGCTGCTTATCATCCTGGATAGCCTCGGGTTCAATGTGAAGACGCTGATAGCCGGTTTGGGCATCGGCGGTATCGCCGTGGCCCTGGCTATACAGAACATCCTGAAGGATCTGCTCGCGGCCATGTCGATCGCCGTGGACAAGCCCTTTGTTTATGGCGACTATATCGATATCGGCGGCAACGTAGCGGGCACCGTCGAGCACATCGGTCTAAAAACAACGAAGCTCCGCAGTCAGACCGGCGAACAGATCATCCTGTCGAATTCTGACCTGCTCCAGAGCCGGATCCGCAACCTGCAACGCATTCAGGAACGCCGCGTCGTCTTCACGATCGGCGTGACCTACCAGACCCCGTCGGAGAAACTTGAAAAGATCCCTGCCCTGCTCCGTCAGATCATCGAACGCGATCAGGTGCGCGTTGAGCGCATTCACTTCACGAAGCTTGGCGACTTCGCGCTCACCTTCGAAGTAGCCTACCTTCTGGACAATCCCGATGCGACCTTCCATCTGAATACCCAGCACGACATCAACCTCAAGATCCTCAAGTGCTTCGAGGGCGAGGGCATCGTCTTTGCGTATCCGACGCAGACGATCTTAATGGGTAATGGGTAACGGGTGACAAGCGAAAAAGAAAGAAGTTAAGAAGGTTAGAGGCTGAGAGGTTGAGCGGAAGAACACCAAATTGCAAATCATGCGCATTGCAGAGTTAATCCGACTGCTGCCAAACGATTTACAGATATCTGTTGACAACCACACAATATCCGCCCAATAGTTTACTTCAAATCCTACGCAGCCAGCCGTTATTGAAAACAAAAAGGATAAGAATGATCTTTCGATTCTTCGCAACAATAATGCTTCTTAGCGCTGTATCAGCCGGCCCAGCATTGGCATCGAAAGAAGGACCGGTCTGGTTTTGGTTCGCTACGTGTGGCGGTCCTATCATGAAATTGGAAGTGCGTCTTGACCAGAAAAGCATTTACGAATCTTCTTTCCCGCTTTGTCGGGCTGAGCGTTCAACTGCCTATTCTGAAGGTCAAAAAAAGAAACTCGAATTTCTGTTCAAACCGCAGCGGACGATCGTGTGGCAGGGGTATAGAGACGAAGACAACACCACTGATCCAGATCAAGAAATCGAAGGTAATATTTGGTTGGCTGGCGCCGATCCGAACGCGATGATATTGGGCGTCAGTTTCGTGAGCCGTGGCTCGATTTACATGAACACTATCCACATTGCTTATCCAGAGCGACGGGAGGTATCGGAGATAGAACCTGGTTTAGTGATAATCACGGAGCCGGTCGCAAACGCTTCGCACTAGTCCGTTCTTCCCTAGGTGCATACATGGTGTACATGGGGACACCCATGAAATGATGTGTTTCCCTGATTTAATGCTGTGCGGAAATAGAGTCGTTCTGGTTTCATAACAAGGATGCCCATCCCGTCATGGCAGAGGAACGGAGGCAAGGATGAGAAAGTTGGAAATCGGCAAGGCGTTTACATTAATGGAATCCGGTCCGGTGGTTCTCATTACGACGAATGACGGCAAGAAGGACAACGTCATGACCATCTCCTGGACCATGGTGATCGACTTTACGCCGGTATTCGCCATGACGACCGGCCCCTGGAACTATTCGTATGCGGCGCTGCAGAAGTCCAGGGAGTGCGTCATCGCCATCCCCACCGTCGATCTCATCGATCAGGTCGTCGGCATCGGAACCTGCTCCGGCGTGGACACAGACAAGTTAGAAAAGTTCGGGCTGACGCCAGTGAAAGGCAGACACGTGCGTGCGCCTCTGATCAAGGAGTGCCTGGCCAACATCGAATGCAGAGTCGTAGACATCGTCAGGAAGCACAACATCGTTGTGCTGGAAGGGATTGCTGCATACGTTGATCCTTCCCGAAAGGAGAAGAGAACCCTCCACGCCGTCGGCGACGGCACCTTTATCGTGGATGGTCGAAAGCTTGACAGAAAAAAGCTGATGCGTTCAAAACTTCCAGCCGGCGTCTAGGCATTGAAGACTCACCGGCACCGCCTATAAAGCAGGGCGCCGGTAGTCAATCTTGCTTGTAGTGGTTCATTTATCCTTAACTTTCTTGCAGGAATTTTATAATCATCTCGTCCAATGCTGACATGCTGGCCGCCTTGGTAAAATTGTCCGCCAGCTTTTCATCCAACTTTGATATAGCCTCCTTGGAACGACGCACCATGACAACTGCCTTTACTGCACACCCCGTTGCACAGGCGCCACATCCGATGCATTTTGTCTGATCGACAACGGCGGAGTCACCATCCATTCTGATGGCATATACAGGACATCTCTCAATACAAACCTCACACGACGTACAGGTTTCCGAATCAACCTGGGCATAGAAGTGATTCTGTAAGAAGGTGTGCGGCTTCCCCATCTTCTGTGCATCCAGTTGGATACACCCATGTTTACAGCAATTGCACAACACCATGCCAGGCATTCCCCCCAGTACCTGACCTTTTTCTTCGCACATTTTTAGAATTTTTATGGCATCATCCAACGTTATGGGCCGCGCATATCCCTGTTCGACGGCCCAACGGCCAAAATCCCCTTGAGGCATGCAGCATTCCATAATGCAGTCACAGGGATCATGAATTCCGTGACGTTCAATCTGCCGGCAAGGACACAGCGTAACGGCTATATAGAGATCCTTAACAGCTTTTAATTGTTCAATCACATTCTCCTCCGGTTGTGCATCAGGCGGAAGGGCGTCAGGGAGGCACCAGGGCATTAGAATTTTTCCTAAGGGTGCGATCCCTTCCCCGACATAGATGGGCTTGAACTTGCCCCAGAGCTCGAATAACTCCCTCATGAACGGAGTGGTCGGATCCCTATAGGTTTGCGATTCGACCAAGCCAGGAAACTCCATTCCCAAGGGCCGATAAACAGGATTTTCTGTAAAGGGTGCCGTAAACATGGTCCCCTTCTCCTTCATGCTGTCAATGAGTGCTTTTAGATGCTCTTTTTCAATTCCGGTTCGATCCGACAGTTCATCCAGGGTGCCGCCTTTCGGTCCCATCTGAAGGGCCAACTGAGCTTCTTCCGGCGTGTATGAGAAACGGATAAGATCTCTGAGCTCTGGCGAATCGACTCCCGGAAGCGCCCTGAATGTAGTAACTAGCCATGATACAAGTTTGTCATAAACGTCATCTGCCATATCTGCTCCTCCTTGATTCTCGGCAATCAACTATTGTTCACCTGCAACCTTTGACTTATTATCCGTCGGACACGCTATTGATCGCAATCACACACGTCGCTCGCAGAAATAGCCTCTTTGGCACAACACCAGTCCATCCTCATAATAGTACATTCGTACCCACATCGCCTAAAAGCGGCAGACAGCCCATAATCCGGATTCATCTTAAATCCACCAGTTCGTCTATATCCTGAATGGCCTTATCCACGTAGCCCGGATCGGTAAAGGTAACCTTGATGGCGCCCGTCGGACAAGCCAGGGCACAGCGACCGCATCCACGGCAGATCTCTTGATCGATGACCGCATGATCATCAACCATGCTGATGGCTCTCACAAAACAATGGTCATTGACGCATTCACCGCAACCCGTGCACGCCGCCACATCGACGGTCACGGAAACACCCGGCACACCGCTGATCTTGCTGCTGATCCTGTCCGGAATATCCGGCAGGATTTTCCATAGACAGCAGCATTCGCAGCAATTGCATACCGTCACGAATTTCTCGGGCGGATTGACATCCCATATCACTGCATCCAGTCTGTTGCGGCCGATCATATGGATCAGGCCGGCCTCGCGACATTTCCGCGCATGCTCCAGGGCTTCATCAACCGTCACAACACGCCCTATCTCCGGACCGACATTCAACGCCGCCTCCCCGAGGAAAAGGCATCCCAGGTCGTGAGGGTACTTCTTGCAATCGCATCCATCCCGGCAGATACACCGGTTCATGATATAGTGGTGCTTTGCCTTCCGGATGAAATGATCCAGGATATCGGAAGGAACCACCGTACTGCCGGGGCTTTCCACAGACACCTCGATCGTAACCACTTCATTGCGGGGAAGATAATATACTTTGTCACCTTGGAACAATAGCGCCTCGATCTCCTCGATCTTGGTTGGCGTATTGAGGTCTGTGACTAATTGTTTTACATTCTCCGTGTTTGCCGCCACCATCGCTTTGTATTCTTCTAATTTTCTCATTGCCAAAAATCTCCTCTCGTCTTCATCTGTTGACAGCCTGTAATTTATTTTTCGCGCATGATTCAGAATGCATTCGTTGGACGTGGGATATCGGATTTGGGGCCTTGGATGCTTTTCGGTACTTTAGTCCTGCCACCCATTGCGGGAACATGGGCTCCAGCCTTTTCCGCCAGTTCCATCTCGATGCCCCCTTGAACCTTGCAGCCGAATTCGGCGATCGGCCTTGAGCCGCAGTCGAAACAAAGCTCAAGAATCAAGCTCAGCACCCCATGTACGCCGCCAATCTTAACCTTCCAATAGTCTGCATGTATGATGCCACAATGTATCTTCCTTATTTTATTTATGTTTTTATAAATTTTGTCTTAAGAGGAGCCACTTTATGTTGACATGTGCAACGATGTGTATCATTATGTCCCTAAAAGCCACACAGGAACTGAAGCATGACCAAGCAACAGATAAATTCTAATATTTATGGAGCTCTTCCTCAGATACTGGATCTGATCTCTGAGGAAGTCATCATCTATGATTCATCACTTCGTATTGTAGTGATAAACAAAACCGGCTGCGAAATGCTCCATATAGAGCGCAAGGACGCGCTTGGGAAAACGCCGGATTGGTTTGTAGAAAACGGGTATATTGATCAGTCTATCCTTAAAAAGTCTTTAACAGCTAAAAAAACAACGAAAGGAATCATACGCACGCCAGACGGGGAAGAATATTTATACAAGGGTCACCCTTTTTTTAATCCAGACGGAACCTTACAATTTGCGGTCGGAACCTCAACGTCGTTAAAATATTTGAACAGCTTAAAAGTTAAACTGGAGGAGGAACGCGCGAAAACAGAAAATTTTCGCCAAGAGAACGAGCAACTTCGCAGATATGTTATGCGTGCCAATGAACATTTCTTTACGAGCCAGAGCATGCAGAGCATGACGGAGTTTGTGAAGAAAGTGACACCCATGGACTGTACGGTCTTGATCATGGGAGAATCGGGTGTCGGCAAAGAGGTGCTGGCTAAAATGATTCACGCAAACAGTCCACGAAGCCACATGCCTTTTATTCCGGTCAGCATCCCTGCTATCCCGGAGAATCTTCTAGAGGCAGAACTTTTCGGTTATGAGGAAGGCGCCTTCACCGGCTCCAAGAGGGGAGGCAAAAAGGGACTTTTTGAAATGGCACAAGGCGGCACCATATTTCTGGATGAAGTGGGCGACATTCCCCTCAATGTTCAGATAAAGATGCTCCGCGCCATTGAGAATCAGGAGATCACTCGTTTGGGTGGAACTCAAAGCATAAAACTCAATACCCGTATCATATCGGCAACGAATAAGGATATGTATCTTGAAGTCGAGAAAGGAAAATTCCGTGAGGATCTATTTTATCGTCTCAATGTTGTTCCTTTTATCATTAAGCCGCTGAGAGAGAGGCGTGAAATCATCATCCCGCTGAGCCTGAACTTTCTGAAAGAAAACAACATGAGATATCATCTCGAAAAAACATTCTCAGATGACGCGTTTGAAGAACTAAGAAATTACAACTGGCCAGGAAATATCCGGCAATTAAAAAACGTAATAGAGCGATTATCAATCTTGAGCGATCATCAGATCATTACCGGTTTAAATGTTCAAGAGGTCCTTTCATCCGATAAGGTAAGCCCTAGGTCATATCTGGCCTCCAAGAGAAATATAGGTCGTCAGGAAAAACATGAAAACAATATATCTATCTTGAGTGAATATGAGTCTTATGAGCGGTTAAGAATTCTTGATGCGCTCAAAAAGGCAGGAGGAAATAAAAAAAGGGCGGCAAAGATGCTCGGCATGTCTCGCAACAAGTTGTATCGCGAGCTGCAGGGGTAATCTCCACGATGGAACGTATTTTATACGGGAGAAAAAGTCACAATTTACTATATGGCAAAACTAACAAGCACGATTAATAAACAGCAATAACTCAAAGATAAGCAAGTGAAATGAACGGACCGTTGAACGTTAAACTTCAAGCTTTAGACTTCACGCTTTCCTTCACCATCTCGATGAAGTATTTGTGAATGCGGCTGTCGCCGGTCAACTCCGGGTGAAAAGTCGCGACCAGGATATTCTTCTGGCGCGCCCAGACGACCTTTTCCTGATACCAGGCCAGCGGGGTCACGCCGGGGCCGATTGAAATAATCTGCGGCGCGCGGATGAAGATCGCCCGAAAGATCTTATCGCCCAACAGAGGAATCTCCAGATCGACCTCGCGGCTCTCGATCTGGCGGCCGTAGGCGTTGCGCTCGACATCCATATCGATCAGATTGAGAAACTTCTGTTTCTTGCCGCTGAGCTTCGTGGCCATCACGATGAGTCCCGCACAGGTTCCGAAAATCGGCTTGCCCGCTGCGGCAAAAGCCTTGAGTTTCTCCGGAAATCCATACTCCACCATCAATTTGCGGATGGTCGTGCTTTCCCCTCCGGGCATGACAAGTCCATCGACCTCATCGAGTTGACGGGGCAACCGGACCTCGACAACATTGCAATGGCATTTTTTAAGCATATGCGCATGTTCGCGAAATGCGCCTTGAAGGGCTAGTACCCCGATATTCATAGCTCACCTGACAGGCTGTTGAAAAAGGTTCATATGTTGCGTCTGTCCTCGCGCAGGCGGGGATTGCGCTTCCGGCCACTCCGAAACAGCACCGGGACAGGCAGTGCTCACGTATTTTGCGTATACGCTGCGCTCCTCGGCCCTTGCGACGCCTTGCCTCTAAGCCTTTTTGAACAGCCTTCAATAACTGGATTATTTCAACATGTTACTAAAAGAGTAGGTCTTCTGGAAAACATCTGAGAGGTTAATTTTCTCCGACACCCCATTGATCAATTTTTTTGTGCAGCGTATTGCGATTGATTCCGAGAAAAGTCGCGGCAGACAGCTTGACGTTGTCGCAACGCCTAAGGGCGATTTTGATGAGACAGCGCTCCACAATAGACACAACGTCTTCATAGAGGGTGCTTTTGCCCTTTTCCATGGACGCCATAAGATTGACGACATGCTCGATGTGCTTCTCGAGAACATCCTCAACGGCCGAATCAGACGTACACAAATTTTTGGCTCCGGCGGCCTTTCGTTTTATCTTGTTCATTTTTCTTTGTCCGCCCCCCACTTTCCCCTACCCAAAAAGTTTAATCCAGATAGCTCCCAAAAGGATGACCGCAGCCACCCACGACAAAATGATATCGATCTCCCTTTTAACGGGACTGTCGATCAGCGCTGAAACACCGTCTTCAATTCTATCTTTCTCCATCCCGTCGAGTATGTGTCCGACAATGGACGTAAAACCGCCATAGGCGTTCGATAAAATGTGAAATCCCTTTGTTGTCGTCAACAGGAGATAGACTTTCTTGTTGAGAACCAGCGAACCGACGTGAGTGATCTCTTCCCAGAGCAGACGCTTTTCCCGGAACATCTTCCTGATGGTCAGCCCCTTCTCATCCATAAGGATCTCGCGTCCGAGCATTTCGATGGAAATCAGCAATAGAGGCACCAGTCCGATGCACAAAACGCCAATCTCAAGGGAAGATCCTTTTCCAAAGATTGCAATCACAAGCAAGACGAGGAAGAGGCATGTGTCCAGAACAAAGGGAACAAGCAGAGAACTCTTGATTTTAAAACTGGTCTGCATGGATTGTGTCCGCGATACACCCACCGGCAAAAAGGAAGAAAGAGGGCCTATTTCTTTTTCCTGACAAAGCGCCCGCTTTTTCCACCCTCTTTTTTCATTAATTTGATATCGGACAGGACCATTTCCCTATCCACGGCCTTACACATATCGTAGATGGTCAATGCTGCAGCGCTCGCCGCCGTCATTGCCTCCATTTCAACCCCGGTTTTTCCGGTTGTCTTGGCGATCGCTTCGATACTAACCTCTCCAGCCTCGACATCAACGGAAAACTGAATATCGATATCTGTCAGAAGGAGCGGGTGGCACAGCGGAATCAGTGAATCCGTTCGTTTTGCGGCCATTATTCCCGCAATCCGCGCGACACCGAAGACATCGCCTTTCGGCATCCCGTTGTCGGCGATCATTTTCGCCGTCTGAGGCTTCATCAGTACCTTGCCGTGAGCGACGGCCTGCCGCATCGTCGCATCCTTGGCGGATATATCGACCATGCGGGCGGTACCCGCTTTATCGAGATGGGTTAGTCGCTTCATGGGTTTTGGCATGACCTCCGGCCAAATACCTTTGAACCGGTTGCCTTGCATCCTTTGGGTTATCGTGCAGCGAAGACAAAGTATCGCGGATAATTAACACAGCCTTTTAGTCCCGTCAAGAACAGTCCGCTGGCTTTCTACTATAGGTGTTAAGTTGGGAATCGACCTGGGGCACGGCCTGTTGCCGCACAAACGAAAGCTGGAGTCTGACACAAAGAACAAAAGGAATCAAGAAAATGAATCCAAAAACGAGTACTGATCCGCGACTTGCCGGGATGACAACCAAGGAATAGGTTTACCTTCGGGGTCAGCGTTCCTTCGAACGCCTGCTCCGGAAAATCTCGCATCTTCTCTTTGAGCTTTTCACAAGCGGAGAGTGAATTTGATATTGTGCAGGGCTTCAAACTGCTATATTATTCGGCAACATCCTAAAAAGGCGGCAGCAGGAATTCGGTTCCAGTTCCCCGTCATCCCCTCGCCGCCCTGCTCTTTCGTGCAGGATTATCCATTCTTAACAGCGTTTTTCCGACGTGCAAGTAATTGAAACATCTTGAGCTTGAGGCCGAACAAATGGAACGTAAAATGACCATTATTGAACGACTTAAACAGGGAATCGTGATTGGAGACGGCGCCATGGGAACGGTTCTATACGAGCGCGGCGCATTTCTGAACACGTGCTTTGAGGAACTCAACCTGACGCGACCCGATCTGGTGGCGGAGATTCACAAGGACTACGTCTCGGCGGGAGCGGATTTCATCGAAAGTAACACGTTCGGAGCGAATGCCTTCAAACTGATGCGCTTCGGCCTGGCCGAGCGCGCAGATGAAATCATCACTGCGGCGGTCACGCTGGCCCGGCGCGCAGCTGCAGAGACCGCTTTCGTTGCGGGCGCCATGGGCCCCCTGGGAATCGATTTGCCAGAGGTACCCCAAACCAAGCGTGACGCGGCGCTGAAGGCCTTTGCGGAACAGGCCGGCACATTGCATCGGGCCGGTGTCGATTTTCTGCTTCTGGAAACCTTTTCGAGCGTGGATGAACTATTGCTGGCGCTCAAGGCGATCGACGGGGTGTCGGACAAACCGATCATCGCGCAACTGGCCTGCGAGTCGCGCCTGGAAACGCGCTTCGGTTCACCGATTGAGGAGGCAATCGCCGCGATTGAATCGCATCCGTCTGTCGTCGCCGTCGGTCTGAATTGCGCCATCGGCCCATCGGACATGCTGGAGGCGATCAAAAAAATCCGGAACGTCACGACCAAACCGCTGAGCGCCCAACCCAACGCAGGGCTGCCGCGTCAGGTGGAAGGACGCATGCTTTACATGTGCACGCCGGAATACATGGCGGAGTACGCCAAACGGTTTTTCGAAAACGGCGTCAAGGTCATCGGCGGCTGTTGCGGAACGACCCCGAAGCATATCCGCGAAATCGTCAAGGCCGTCCGCCCGCTGGCCAAGGCGATGGCCCCCCAAAAAAGCATCGTCATCGCGGAAATGAAGGCCAAACAGGAGGCCGCCTTCGAGGCACGCCCGCTTGCCCAAAAGAGCCGCATCGGAGAAAAGATCGCAACGGGTCAACCGGTTTACTGCATCGAGCTGACCCCGCCGCGCGGAACAGATACAGCCGCTATGATCGCTAACGCGAAGCTATGCGCCGAACACGGCATTGACGCGGTCAACATCCCCGACGGACCGCGTGCCAGCGCCCGCCTGAGCCCTCTGGTGACAGCCGTAAAAATTCAGCAGGCCATCGATATCGAAACCATCCTCCACGTCTGCTGCCGCGACAAGAACATCATCGGTCTGCAATCCGATCTGCTCGGCATCGAGGCGATGGGAATCAAAAACGTGCTGCTCATTACCGGAGACCCGCCAAAACTCGGCGAATACCCTGACGCCACGGCCGTCTTCGATCTGGATGCCATCGCCCTGACGAAGGTGGTTCGTAATCTGAATCGCGGACTCGATATCGCGGGCAACGCCCTGCCGGGACCATTGTCGCTGACCATCGGGGTGGGCGCCAACCCGGTCGCCTCCGAGATGCAGCGGGAGATCGACCGATTTACTCAGAAGGCCGCTGCAGGTGCGGAGTATGCGATCACGCAACCGGTCTTTGACGTAAACATGTTCTTCGCGTTTCAGGAAAAGGTCGGGAATTGCAACGTGCCGCTGATTGCGGGGATCTGGCCGTTTACCAGTTACAAAAACGCCGAATTTATGGCCAACGAGGTGCCGGGGGTGGTGGTGCCGTCGCAACTGCTGCAACGGATGGCTCAAGCGAAGACGCAGGAGGACGGTCGAAAGATTGGCATTGAGATTGCGAGAGAGATGATCAAGCAACTGGCGCCGCACGTCGCAGGCTTTGCAGTCAGCGCACCCTTCGGAAATGTCCGGATGGCCCTGGCGGCGCTGGGCAGAATGGAGATCTGATCTAACCCCGATGGGGTTGGATCGAAGTTGAGAGGATGGGAGGTTGAGAAGCTGAGCAAAATGCCGCTGATCAGCTTTTCTTTCTTAACTTCTCAACTTCTTGCTTCTCAGCTGTTACAGGCAGCCGGCGCCCAGCGTAATCATCTTTGAGTTGATGCGCTCGCCGTAAAAGACTTCCGCCAAACGATCGAACTTGGCCGAGGCGTCGGTCGTCTCAAACCGTCGCCGACCCGACTTACCCAGGGTGCACTCAATTTCCGGGTGACGGAGCAGATAGTCCTTCAGGCGCTTGGCAACGATCGGCCCCTGTTCCAGAATCCTGACGCCCGCCGGCACATGCCGCTCGAAAGTCTTATAGAGCACGGGATAATGGGTACACGCCAGAAGCAGCGTATCGATGTGGCTGTCTCTGGCGAAGAGCTCTCCGAGGTAACGGGAAACGATCATATCGGTCCCTACCCAGTCCTGCTCACCGGCTTCGATGATCGGCACCAGAAGCGGACAAGCCTGTTGAAACACCGCCATGGTCGGATCCAGATGATGGATTTCGATCGGATAGGAATTGGCGGCAACACAGCCCTCCGTCGCCAACACCCCCACCTTTCGGCAGGCCGTGCGTTCGACCACCTCTTCCGCGCTTGGTCGAACCACGCCAAGGACGCGACGGTCGGGATAGTGTGTGGGCAGGTACTCCTGCTGAATGCGCCGCAGGGCCTTGGCCGATGCGGTATTGCAGGCGATGACGATGAGGCGGCAGCCCTGTTTGAAGAGGTAGTCCACCGCCTGAAGGGTAAAGTCGTGAACGATCCAGTCGGAACGGTTCCCGTAGGGAACACGCGCATTGTCTCCAAGATAAAGGTAATCGTAGTCGGGAAGCGCCGGTACGACGTGCTTCAACACGGTTAAACCGCCGAATCCTGAATCAAATATTCCGATCATGCTTGCCTCTCCGTCGTGGCCCATCCTTACAATGTCCCCGGCGTTTTGACAATCATTTTTTGTGCTGACCCTCGCCAATGGCCTATGGAAAAATACCGATAAAACAGGTATAGATGCCGACAGACGAAAGCACTTGGGAGAGCGTGTCCTGGCGGATAGAAGTCCGCTCCGGCAAGTGGGACTGACAGAAAAAACATGTCACGGTACAGCACGGCATGCCAACGGAAGTAGATGAGCAAAGGCGTGCTTCGATGCGTTTGTGTTGTGCTTGTCACGCGTTACCCGTCACCTGGCACTGCGGCATTAGCCGCTGAAAACTGCGGCGTCGGCCGTTCGAAAGGATTCATCAACCATGGCTATCTATGAACTCGCGGGCAAGCGGCCCGTCATCGCCGCCGATGCCTTCATTCACCCCGATGCCGTCGTCATCGGCGATGTCACGATCGGCAGCCGCTGCCTCATCGCGCCGGGAGTGGTCATTCGCGCTGATCTGGGGCCCGTCGTCATCGGCGACGGTTCCAATATTCAGGACAACGCCGTCATTCATGTCAATCCCGGCGCGCAGGCTGTTATCGAGGCCAATGTCCTGATCGCCCACAGCGTCGTTCTTCACGACGTCCACATTCACCCCTATTGCATGATCGGGATGGGCGCAATTCTCCTGCAAGACGTCATCTGCGAAGAGAAAGTCCTGGTCGCAGCCGGATCGGTCGTACCGGGCGGCATGCATATCCCGGCCAACAAGCTGGTTGCCGGCAACCCTGCGAAGATCATAAAGGATGTCCCGGCTTCCTTCGAGCAATCCGTAAGGAATGGCCTTGAGATATATCAGACGTTGACAACTCAATATAGAGATACTTTGGTAAAAATAGCGTAAGATTTTTCTTGCAAATATCTAGGGCTTTTATACAATCGCATGAAACCTTCCCATGCGTCTTGGAGAAGCCCCATGATTGTTAAAGTCCTGAGCAGCGCCGTCATCGGCATTGACTCGCACGGCGTCGAGGTAGAGGTTGATGTCTCCTCCGGCCTTCCTCAATTCTCCACCGTTGGACTCCCGGACATGTCGGTCAAGGAAAGCAAAGACCGGATCCGCGCCGCCATCAACAATTCCGGCTACGAATTCCCTGCCAACCGCGTAACCGTCAACCTCGCCCCCGCCGATATTCGTAAGGAAGGCACGGCCTTTGATCTGCCGATCGCGATCGGTATTCTGGCCGCCCAGGAGTTGGTCCCGCGCGATACACTTCAACAGTATCTCTTCATCGGAGAACTGTCATTGGACGGCACGATCAAAGGCGTGCACGGCTGCCTGCCTTCCGCCCTGTTCACCCGCCAGACCCGTCAGAAAGGCATCATTCTGTCCCGTGACAACGCAGCCGAAGCCGCCATGGTGTCGGACATAGAGGTCATCGCCGCCGAGACACTCTCCGATGTCGTCGAATTCCTCGGCGGAAGAAAGGACATTGTACGAACCGATGCAGACACGGCGACGCTCTTCGATCGAAGCCGCCAATACGAAATCGATCTCAGCGAAATACAAGGTCAGCAGCAGGCAAAGCGCGCCCTGGAGATTGCCGCCGCAGGATCTCATAATCTCCTTATGATCGGGCCGCCAGGTTCCGGGAAAACCATGCTGGCCCAACGACTCCCGACCATCCTCCCCGATCTGTCCTTCGAGGAAGCTATAGAAATCACAAAGGTCTTTTCCGTCGCCGGTCTGCTCGGACGGCAAGAGGCCGTCATTGCAACACGCCCCTTCCGGAGTCCCCACCATACGATCTCCGATGTGGGGTTGGCCGGCGGCGGTGCCACGCCGCGCCCAGGCGAAATCAGCCTCGCCCATCGCGGCGTGCTCTTTCTCGATGAGCTTCCGGAATTCAAGAAAAACGCCCTCGAGGTCCTGCGCCAGCCCCTCGAAAGCGGCAGCGTAACGATCACGCGATCAGGGATCACCACGACCTACCCTGCCGCCGTCATGCTCGTCGCCGCCATGAACCCCTGCCCATGTGGGCATCTGGGCGATACGCAGCGCAGCTGTCGCTGTTCGCCTGTTCAGATCCACCGCTATCGCAGCCGGATCTCCGGCCCCCTGCTCGATCGCATCGATATCCACGTCGAGGTGCCGGCGATTCGATACGCCCAGTTCGGCGCCGCAACGGCCCAGGAGGATTCCGCCACCGTCAAGGCGCGTGTCAACCGGGTCCGCCAGATCCAGAAGAGGCGCTTCGGACGGGACATCCGTCACAACGCCACCATGAGCAACCGGCAAATCAAGAGTTACTGCGCCCTTGACAACGACTCCCGGCGTCTTATTGAAATGGCGATGGACAAACTGGGCTTCAGCGGACGGGCCGTCACCAAGGTGCTCAAGATCGCACGCACGATTGCCGATCTGGAAGGTGTCGAGGCCATTCAATCGCATCACGTCTCGGAGGCTATCCAGTACCGGGGTCTGGACAGATCATATTAAGGAACACGCTACGTATGAAAAAATGTCCGAAATGCGGCTACGTGCGCCAGGCACTGGACGACGAATTCAGCAATGCCTCCCCGAATGCCTGCCCCAGGTGCTTTACCTCTTACGATGAGGACGCAACCCGTCCGGAACTAAAACCCGGGTGTGCGCAGGAATTCACAACGCCCTCCGAACAACCCTCACGCGGACCATCCTATCGAAGACCTTACCTGATGATCGCCATGACGGCTGTCGTTGCAATGCTCGCAACGCTCTATGTCACCTCCCGATACAACATGGGAATTCAGAAAAGCGCTTTCACCACCGATACAACGAAAAACGCCTATTCCAATGTCCAGACACCGGAAGACGACGATGCCCCGCAAACGGTCTCAAGCATAGCCGGTCGGATCGGGCCTTCGGTTGTCTCGATCATCGTTTACAACGCCCAGCGGGAACCCATCGGGCGGGCGAGCGGCTTTTTCATCAACGCCGCGGGCTACGTCATTACCAACTACCACGCACTGAGAGGCTCCGTCTTCTCCGAAGTCAAGACCGCATCGGGCAAGACCTATCCCGTCAATAACGTGATCGCCGAAGACCGGACCAACGATCTGGTCATGGTCTCCACCGGCACGCCGAGCACAGAAGTCAGGCCGCTGAAACTCAGCCATACCTCGCCCCAGGTGGGTGAAAAAATTGTTGTGATCGGCAATCCGATGGGCCTGGAGCAGACCGTCTCGGACGGGATCGTCTCAGCGCTTCGCGAAGGCCGAGACGGACGGCGCATGATCCAGATCACGGCGCCGATTTCTCCCGGTTCCAGCGGTAGCCCCGTCGTGAACATGCGCGGGGAGGTCATCGGGGTCGCCTTTATGCAGCTGGTCGGCGGACAGAATCTTAACTTCTGTATCCCCGGCGAAATCCTGTCCAAACTGGGATCGATGCCAGCCTATGCCTCAGCCGATTTCGCGTCGCAATCGCCCGATCGTCTATACTGCTATCTCGACGAGACCAAGAAGGTGCGTTTTATCAAGAATCCCGATACGGTCGATCCCAGGTACGTGCTGTTGACGAGAGACGACGGCACGCCGGATCGGGATCGCTTCGAACATTGGGTCTTCGAGATCCTGGGACGCAACCCCTATCGGATCGACCCGCAGGCGGAGGCGGAGGCCGAAAGGGAGAAACTACCGGAATACTTCAGCAAGATATTTCCTGGTTACGAAATCGAACAACTGGGACGATTTGCACCGGAGGCCCGCGCCTACTGGGGTTCCTGGGTAGCCAATCGCCTCCAACACGCCTACGATCAGGCGGCACGCGCCAAGCAGGAAGGTATCGGCTTGCACAGGCAGCTGATGTCATACTTCGATCAGTATGTCAGTCATTAAGCGAAATACCGGTTGCGCTATCCGGAAAACTGTCATAAGGTCCAGCCAATTTCCGAAGGCACTTCCGTACTGTTGATATGACTGAACCAATCATCGCCCACCGCAGGGCCTTTCTCGCCCTTGCCGCCATTTCCCTGATCTGGGGTTACAATTGGGTTGTCATGAAAGGAGCCCTGCGTTTTTGCGATCCTTTCACGTTCTCGACCCTCCGTCTTTCGCTCGGCGCAATAGTTCTGCTAGCCGTCCTCATCTGGAAGCGCAGGCGTCTTTTTCCCGGCAATGCGGGCCTCTTGATCCTGACAGGTTTTCTGGCGACGACCGGCGGAACCGGCGTGTCCACCTGGGCCCTGCAAAACGGCGACGCAGGAAAAACCGCCATTCTGGTCTATACGATGCCCTTCTGGGCCATGCTGATTGGGTGGCCTATCCTGTCGGAACGGATCCGCGGGATGCAATGGTTGGCCGTCGGCGCCGCGCTGAGCGGACTCACCCTCATCCTGGCCCCGTGGTGCGTGCAACTCGACCTACGCAATTCCTTGCTGGCTGTCCTGTCCGGTCTGATGTGGGGAGGCGGCTCGATCACGCTCAAAATCCTCAGCAGAAAAAGAAATTTCGACCTGCTGGCCGTTACGGCCTGGCAGATGGTCCTCGGCGCCATTCCGATCGGAATCACCGCCGGTATGCTGCCTTCTGCGCCGATTGCATGGAACCCGTATCTCGTCGAGGCGCTTGTCTATAACGTTTTTCTGGCAACGGCCGTTGCCGGTCTTTTGTGGTTTTACTGCCTGCAAGTTCTGCCCACAGGCGCTGCCACAATGGGGACTCTGGCGACACCGGTGATTGGCGTTCTGGCGGCCGCCATCCAACTCGGTGAGAGACCCACCCTGAGCGAGATAGCCGGGATGATGCTCATCCTGTCGGGCATTGCCCTGATCGCCTTTCTGGACATGCGCCGAACACGCTGGAAAAATTAAAGATTTCCTGAAAGCACCTTCGAAGAATCTCCGATCCCTAAGGATTCAATCCACCGATACAAAATCCATTCTTTCGTGATCCGTCGTCCTCAAGTTTCGCCCATCCGTTCCGATAAGAAATGTAACATGTGTTGCACAATGAGATGAAACTCGTTAAGGAGAATTTTTATGAACATAAGATCCCTGAAAATCGGCACACTTCTCTTTTTCGGCTTCGGCACAATGGTTTTCTCACTCGTCGTTGGCGGCACCGTCGGATATATGGGATCATTGATAATGGGAAAGGTCTACAGGGAAGCGCTGGACGGCGATGCGGCGATCGCTCTACAATCGGCCTATGCTGTACAGCATATTCAGGGCATGAGACAGTATGAAAAAGATCTTTTCCTTAAGATCGGAACCGGTGCGGTTCAGGAAGATTATCAACTGTGGACCGATCAGAACCAGAAGTTCCTCGCAGCGCTAGACAACCTCAACAAGGTAACAACCTCAATCCAAGACAAGGACGCTCTGAAGACCATGCGTCTGGAAATGGGAACCTACCAGTCCGTCTTTGGCAATGTCTATCAGGATATTCAGAGTGGAAAGGTAAAGGCTCCGCAGGAAGCCGAAGCGGCCATGACGGGCTCCCAAGGGGCCATACGGAATCTCGACACGATCTCGAACGGTCTGTCGGAAAACGGCAAAAAGAGAATGGCGGCACTTGAGACAACGATAGGCGGTTATTCCAGAATGATCTTGATGGCTCTTGTCGGATTAACCCTCATTGGTATAGCAATGGCCGTTGGCATCAGTTTCTTCATCTCCCGCCGGATTACCTCACCATTAAAAAAAGCGGCAGACGGCATGACCGAACACTCACAGCAACTGGCTTCCGCATCTGTTCAGATAGCCGAAGCCAGTCGAATGATGGCTGACAACGCATTGCGTCAAGCCTCAGGCCTTGAGCAGACGGCCTCCGCAATGACCGAAATGGCCTCTTCAACCGAGCAAAACGCAGAGACTGCTAACATGGCCAACACAATGGCAATGGATACAAACCGCGTTGTTAAAGAGGCTGATCGCTCCATGAATGAATTGAATACGGCGATGCAGAAAATCTCAGCATCCAGTAGTGAAACGTCCAAGATCATCAAAACTATCGACGAAATCGCCTTTCAAACGAACCTGTTGGCCCTGAACGCTGCTGTCGAAGCGGCGCGAGCAGGCGAGGCTGGTGCGGGGTTCGCGGTTGTAGCGGATGAGGTGCGAAACCTGGCCCTGCGCGCTTCTGAAGCAGCCAGACACACCGCAGAAATGATTGACGACACGCTGAAGCGCGTTGAGGGCGGCACCGAACTGGTTGGACGGACAAACGAAGCCTTCCGGGATGTCTCTGACAAGGTTGAAAAGATTTTACAGATGATCGCCGACATCGCCGCCGCAACAAAAGAACACTCGGAAGGCATCCATCAGGTCAGCGACACCGTCCAGGAACTGGACAAGGTCGTTCAGGGGAATGCAGCGCAAGCCAGCGAGTCGTCAGCCCTGGCGGACTCTCTGAACGAGCAGGCCCGGGCCATGGAGACCTACACGGAGGAACTGGTCGCGCTGGTCGGACACGCCGGCCGCTAATGCGCCCTCGACGATCGTTCGACCGGATTACCTTCATGACTTAAGTTCGAGTGAAAGTCGTCCAAAACCAAGCCATGCAGGCTGTTTAACAAAGGCTCAAAAACAATGCGCCGCACTTGTTCCGAAGTCATTGTCGGTGAGGGCCGAGGCGCAACCCAGTATATGAGCCTTTTTAGACAGATTACTAGACGACATCCTGCATATCGTATAGTCCATTTCGCTGCCCGATGACCCACCTAGCCGCACGGATCGCCCCCGCAACGACATGCTCATTGCCGCCCACGACAGGAACGAGCACGCATCGCGTTTGATTGGCCAACCGTTTGATCGACCCCATCTCGGACTCAGACAAACCGGTCGTACCGGCAATGATCGGAATATTGCGTTGGGCCGCCATCCGGATGTTTTCGAGCATGGTCCCATTGTCGGAAAAACAGAAGATGACGTCGGCCTGACTGGCGGGCAAGAAACCCTCCTGGCTTGCCTGAGCGGTCTGTTCTGAAACATCGGCCGGTTTTGAGACCGATCCAATCAATTCCATCTCGTCGCAGCGGCTCATGCAATCGACGATCCGGCAACCGAGCACATCCCTCTTTGCAATGACAATAGCCTTCATCATATTCCCTCCTCCAGACTCGTATGCGGCCCCTAATGAGCCTGACGCCATTATGGCAGCAGACAACAAGCTACATAATTGTCCCCACATTAATAACTAACGACATATATGTATACACAAACAGAACCAACTTTGAAGCGATTCCGGCGCCAACAAATGGACATAGCCGTATTCATCACATTGTAATAATTATACTTTTATAATTACCCGCAAACTAAATGTGACAATTCTCTGCGAGGCATGCCTTTTGCGTTTATCAATATCAATAATCCATGCGAAATGGATACCAAGAGATAAAAAAATCGATAGGAGGGTTCATGAACGCAGCTTTGCAGAACCTACAATTCTCAAGCAATACCCTTTTCCTCATGCTTGGCGCCGTAATGATTTTTGCCATGCACGCAGGATTTGCATTTCTTGAGGTTGGCACGGTCCGAAAGAAAAATCAGGTCAACGCCATGGTCAAGATACTCTCGGACTGGTCCGTTTCAACCATTGTCTATTTTCTTGTCGGATTTCCGATCGCCTACGGCATCAACTTCTGGATGGATGCGGGAAGCCTTGCCAATCTGTTCAACGGCAAGATCGTCGTGGGAGCCCGGGGCTTCGATCTGGTGCACTGTTTCTTTCTGACGACCTTCGCCGCCTGCATCCCGGCCATTATCTCGGGCGGGATTGCCGAGCGGGCCAAGTTCTGGCCCCAGGTCTTCGCAGGCGCTATCCTCTCCGGCCTCTGCTATCCTCTTTTTGAATCGATCATCTGGGGTCAGCACGCCTTCTTCCAGGATTGGCTCCAACTGACGACTGGCGCGAAGTTCCACGATTACGCAGGCTCCGTGGTGGTCCATTCAATGGGCGGCTGGCTTGCGTTGCCGGCCATCTTGATCCTGGGGCAGCGTATCGGACGATGGTCCAACGGCATCAGCCTCGGCATCCCCATTTCCAGCATTCCCTTTCTGTCGCTGGGCAGTTGGATTCTGGCTGTCGGCTGGTTCGGCTTCAATGTGATGAGTGCACAGGATATCAACGGCATCAGCGGACTGGTGGCTGTCAACTCGCTCTTCGCCATGGTTGGCGGTGTGCTTTTTGCCCTTGTGTTTTCGAAGAACGACCCCGGTTTCATTCACAACGGCGCCCTGGCCGGACTCATCGCCATCTGCTCGGGCTCCGATGTGGTTCATCCCTTTGGCGCCTTCTTCATCGGCGGACTGGCCGCGGTCATTTTCATCTTCGGCTTTGCCTGCGAAACAGAAAAGTTGAAAATCGACGATGTCCTCGGCGTCTGGCCCCTGCACGGCGTAGCTGGAACCTGGGGGGGCATTGCCACAGGCATATTCGGCCAGTCCTTCCTGGGAGGAACCGGGGGGGTGTCCCTGAGCGCCCAGCTGATCGGTTCCGGCGCCGCCATCGTTGTTGCACTTCTCTGTGGAACACTGGTATATCTGGGATTAAAGAAAACAGTGGGCATTCGTTTGACCGAAGATGAAGAGATCCGCGGCGCGGATCTCAGTATTCACAACATCAGCGCCTATCCGGAACGGGACATCCGCTCGATCTAATTGACTGCGCACAGAGAGAAAGAAGGAGGTTCCATGAAATACATAATCGCCATTATACAGCCCACCCGATTGGAGACCGTCAAAGAAGCCCTGAGCCATATCGAACTCTTCCGGCTGACCGTATCGGATGTTCAGGGCGTCGGACGCCAGAAGGGTCACACGGAGACCTATCGTGGTCATGAATATCAAATCAACTTCATCCGCAAGGTCAAACTCGAGATCGCCGTCGATGACGAATTTGTCGAGCAGACCATTCAGGCCATCGCCGATGCGGCCAGATCGGGACCGGAGGGCAAGATCGGAGACGGCAAGATCTTCGTGCTGCCGCTTGAAGACGTGATGCGGATCCGGACGCGCGAAAGAGGCTCTGAAGCCCTTTAACAAAATCCCCCAAAGCGGTTTCCTGATCTCTATGAATGAGTGAAAAGAGATCAGGAAACCGCACAATCTATCCGACCATGCCAGACAAAGCGACATCCCGCAGGCCACCGCCAGCCGCGACCCGGAAAGCGACCATCCTGGAACAGCGCGACAGCATCTTTGCCGCAGCCGAAAGGCGGACAGACCCGCTTGCCGTCCTGCACGCATACAGCCGCTGGATTGACGAGTTGCTGAGCGCCATCTTTTACGACGAGAACCTCGGGCGGGAGCACGCCTGCCTGATCGCCCTGGGAGGCTACGGGCGAAGGGAACTCTGTCCATACTCCGACATCGACATTCTGGTTCTTCACGACGCAGGCCAGGACATGGAACAGATCGCCGCGGCCGTCAGAAAATTCTGGGATACAGGGCTGACGATGGGCTGCGTCGTACGCACCCTCGAACAATGTGCCGCTATCCTGGGACAGGACATGGCCACGGATACGGCCCTGCTGGAATGCACCTATATTGCCGGCAACCGCACCCTCTTTGAACGGCTCCGGTTCGAGCTGATCGTTCCGTATTTTCTTAAGAAGAGAACAGCATATATCGCCGGCATGTGCGAGATCCTGAGAGACGGGATCTTCTCTTCAGCCAACACCCTCTTTCGCGTGGAGCCAGATCTCAAAAACGGCATCTGCACCCTGCGTGACTGCCAGCGGCTGGTTTGGGCGGAGCGGGTCAGAAAAGGAGATTTTCGCGCTCACGGCCTCCATCGCCTCGCTCAGATTGCCCCGCCGCATCTGCATTCCCTCGCAGCCGACTATGCCTTTCTCACCGCATTGCGGATCGAGTTACACCTGCTGTGTAAACGCCGGATGGACATCCTGGAGATCGACCTGCAGCCGGGCATTGCCGAGCAGTATGGTTTCGGCCCTGATGGCGCCGGCCGCCTGATGGAGCAGTTTTTCCGGACGGTCAGCGATATCCGGCTTCACATTCTGTCTTTCCTCGAAAAAGACCTGGCAGGTAAAAATATCTGGCGCAGCGTCCGGCGGCGTATCAGCGCCTACCCGATTGCCACTGGCCTCACCGTTCTGGACGGCATTGTCTTCAGCACGCACAAAAAAATAGAACAAGGCGCCGAGCCCCTCTGGGTTATGAAGCTCTTCCAGAGCGCCCTGAGGCACAAAGCCACGTTGAGCGTCGAGCTGCGCAACCGTATTCAACGTCTGTCCACCGGCCTGACGCCGCACGACTTCGCGCTTCCCGAGACAGGGCAAATCTTTCGCGAGATGCTGGCCTGGCAGGAGCCCGTCGGCGCCATCCTTCAAATGATGCACGAAACGGGCATCCTCGAAAAACTGATTTCACCGTTCCAGGCCCTGACGTGCAAGGTAGAATATGACTCTTACCACGAGTTTACGATCGATCAGCATATCCTGCTGGCCGTCAAGCACACTGACGAACTGACACAGGATCCGAACCCCACCATACGCGCCAACCGCCGCGCCCTGGAGCATCCCCTGATCCTCAGAACGGCCCTGCTCTTGCACGATATCGGCAAGGGTCAACCCGGAGAACATTCACAGACAGGCGCCGGCATGGTCGAAACGATCTGCGAACGCTTGGGCTTCAACGACGCCGAAATCGAGAAGATCAGGTATCTGGTATATCATCACCTGGATCTGTCGAGGCTATCCTTCATGCGGGAACCGGAGGAAACGGCGCTGCGACAGTTTGCCGCATCGATTGGAAATCGCGAAACGCTCGATCTGCTCTATCTCCTGACGATCGCCGATATTCGCAGCGTCGGCCCCCGGACCTGGACAGACTGGAAGGGATTTCAGTTGGAGCAGCTCTATGACCGGCTGCTGTATCTGATCGAACACCCATATGCCAAACAGCCAAGGGAAGCCACAGAGGAAAATCTGCCGGTGCTGGACCCGTCGTATCTAACGGAAACGCTGCCGGAAGACCGTTCCCTTCATCGCCGGTGGCTGGCGGAAATGGACCATTCAGAAGGTGCGTCGCCGCTGCATCTGCACCTCGATCCCTTTCCCGGCTTCGAGCGGCTCACTGTTTGCGCCGTCGATCGGCCGGGCTTTCTCTGCGATCTGATCGGCTGCCTGACCTCCGAGGGATACAATATTCTCAATGCCCGGATCTACTCAACCATCGACGATCATGTTCTGGACATCTTTTATCTGGAGCCATCGGACCGTCCTGTTCTGGCGGCAGAAGAGAAAATAAGGAACGTCGAAAAAAAGTGGCGTGCCATCGAGGCGCGTGAAAAAACGGCGGATGAACTCGTTGCGGAGCGCATCCGGCGCTACCCCCCGGCCCCGCTTCGCCGCACGGCCAAACAACCCCTGCATATCCGGATAAACAACATCGATTCCGCCGCATGGACCATCATTGAGATCGACGCGGCTGACAACTTCGGCCTGCTGCACCGGATCGTGCGGTGCCTGACCGCCCATCGCGTCAACATTGTCACCGCCCGCCTTTCGACACGAGCCGATCTGGCAGTCGACGTTTTCTACGTAAGCGATGCGGATGGTTTGAAAATCACAGACCCGACCAGGCTCGATAAATTAAAAGAGGATTTGTTCGTGAAGCTCTCGGAGTGAGGGCCCCCGGGGGGCTATTTGTTATGCCGTTTTTTTGTAATGAGAAGCATACCAGTCTACAACCTCCCTGATCATTTTCTGATAGGATGTTTTATGCTTCTTAGCCTGGGTCTTAAAGAAATCGATACTTGATTTTTTCAGAGAGATGGTAACTTTAAGATTCTCTTCCTTCAAGACTAACTGGTCCGGCGGGGGCAAAAAGTCTTTGATGACTTTCAATTTTCCCATTGGTTCTTCAGAATACTTTATTTTCGTTTTCATAAATTGTCCTTCCTTTTCTCCAGTAACCCGCGCCATAAATGCGGATGATGTTTCCGCGATAGGTAAATCTGACGGTCATAATTCCTGCACCGACACGGCCTATACAGTAGTAACGATCTTCTTCGGAACTATGTGTGGTATCTTCTGCAATAACACGACAGGGATCAAGAAAAGCCTGTTGAGCCAGGGCGAACGGAATCCCGTGTTTTAGTTGATTCTGCTTGTTCTTTTCCTCATCCCATTCAAATTTCGTTTTCCCCACAAACATAATATACTCGCCCTGGTCTTAAATTGCAATATAATGATATGGGATTATGTATGGCTATATTACTCTATTGCATAACGGGGGCTTCAGCGGGAGCGGTACGCGATCGGCTGGATTGATCTTGTTATGAAATTTCTGTTCTCCTTGAAACATCTTCAGCTGTTCTGAAAACTTCTTTTACCGGCCGAAGAAATAAGAGGATTACGCAGATTAAACTCGATATGGCAATGATGTATCCCGGAATAAGGTTTATGTGAATTACCGCCATTTTTTTGTTTGCCAAAGCAGATGCTAATAATTCTTTATCGCGTTGAACCATCTCAGGATGACGCCAGTAATATGTTATCTGATTAATAAACCCGGCTAAGCGAATGAGAAAATCAGTGGACAGTGTATAGATAGCAAGCATTCGTCCCCAATTCCGGAGTTTATATAAGCCGTATGCTGCAACCAGCTTAAAAATAGGAATCAAACTTGAAATAATCGCAACCGAAATTAGCCAAAATGGATAATCCTGAATCCATAATTGCAGTTGCTGCCACCAGAGGGTGCAATTAATTGGTAAGCCAATGTAAAGTGCTGCCCCAGCAGTAACAGCAGCAATCATCCAAATTAAGAATTTACTTTTCATTTTCATAACGGGGCCGCGTATCAGCGGCGAACGGGAGCGCGAGCTTTCTCGCGGGACCGGGCGACCGCTGCGTTCTCTGGTTGGCCAGGTGCGTAGCGCCGGGCAATCGGTGAATGGCAAGACGTGGCCCCGTTGGCCCGGCGTGAAGCGTCCGCGCCAACGACAGCATAACCGGGAGGCGAGCGCCTTTCCTCGCCGATCAGGTTCATGCATTAGTTATAAGAATTACAGCCTTTCATGAATGAAGCCAGGCAACAACTTAATTAACCAAGCTATCAGCACCCAACGCCGTGTAACATAGGCACCACGTTTTCTTCGTTTAATGGCGCGGTATATCTGTTTAGCAGCCTTTCCCGGCTCAGCGGCCCAGAAGATGCCGTCCCCTTTGGCCATTGCGGTATTAACAAATCCCGGCTTAATGTCGGTGATTGTAATTGGTAGTCCGGAGTTCCTAACCTTCTGCCGAAGCCCCTCCAGATAATTGGACTCAAACGCTTTCGACGCGTTATATGCCGGAGATTCCCTGCCACCACTTAATGCTGCTATCGAAGAGATACCTACAAGATGCCCGGAGCCTCTCTCCATGAAATGATGCATGGCAACATTAACAAGCGCGGCAAAACCAGTGACATTCGTCTTGATGGCCTCGTTTTCGAAGTGCCAATTGAGGCTATTGTTGATCTCTCCTATCCCGGCGCTAACCACGACAAGATCAACGCCGCCCATTTCCTTTATGAACTTCTCTAAAGTCTCCATTGCCGATTCGATGTCCGCGACATCGATTTTCTGAACAAATATTGTCCCACCAACTTCTTTAGCCAGTTCATCCAATAGCTGAACTCGCCTTGCCATGACGCCAACAACGTATTGGTTCCTTGACAATATTTTTGCCAATTCGCGTCCTATCCCGGAACTGGCCCCAATGATGATTGCTCTGTTCATGTTTGTTCTTTTCTTATAACGCCGCGTCTCAGGGGCACGCGACTTTTTCGTGTCCCTTGCACACGCATGTTATAAGCCAAATTTATTTTACAGGTTTCTGATCGCAACAGGGCTCGTGTTTATATAAGAGACCTCTTGCAATCATCTTTTTACAATATGGACACGGTTCGCAACATGGAACCGGATGAACGACATGTTTTGAATCAATATGACATGGGTAAGTGCAAGCACCAGGATATTGAGGTGAAAAAATATTTTTTCCTCGCCTTCACTTGAATTATTTTTTTCATCTGCTCCAGCCTTTAATTTGGCTTATAACGGCCAGCATCAGCGGTGCAGGCCGCATCCGCCGGATGCTGTGGTTAGGCGTACCCCTTCGGCGGGAAATTGAGTGCCCCTGTTTGGTAATAGAATTTCCACTCGCCAGTTGATAGCTTCGTGTATATCTTACAGACTCGGCCCTTCCAATGAGACTCCTCGTTCGTAACTTTATGCCGCCAAAGAGTATCTATGTCAACTACAGCGAAAGCTGCATCTTGCTCTTGGGAGATTTCGATCTTCACGGTATTACGGCGATTGCGAATCAGTTCATGCGTATCAAAGAGGTTTTGCCAGCTTTTTCTCCACCTTTCTCTATCAAATCTCCCCATGACGAAAACCCAGTCGATAGGATCATGGGCATAGGCAGTTGGCGGGAATGGCCAAGCCATATCAGGGTGGATCATGGACAGGAAGAGATCTGGATTCTTCGTATCCCAACCTTTGGTTTCGAGGTTGACCATCTCTTGAATTATTTCTGCAATCTCGTTACTCAAATTTTTCTCCTCATCCTGCCTAACGGATCATCAACTGCCAGGGCCAAGTTTAGCAGGCAAGTTACGACGGAAGCGCAACTCTGGCAGTCCGGTGCAGCCGATGGTTGGGCCGCATGTGATGATAGCGACTATGGCATTTTTCCCATTAAATCTTACCCAAAAGCCATCATCACATCTCAACGGATTTCTTAATGAGCTTGAGCTTCTTGCTTGCTACTACTATCAATATACATCCAGTAACGAAAAGAGCGATTGTAGCGTATTGCCCGATAAAGGAAGCAATCGACCAAGGTATACCTACATCATTGAATGCTCTACTTACCCCGCTGTCATATCCAAATACTGATAGTCCCCTTTGAGGTTTCAATTGTTCAAATGCAACATAAACAATTAAGAAAATTCCTATTGCCAGTTGAGATTTTAATTTAAGCCGTAAACTCAATTGCTCTACATCTATGTTGAGTGCTTGGGAGTCGTTGGTCCCGTCCGAAAAATACTGAGATGCTTTACCATTAAAAAGGAAGTAAATAATAACAATGAATATAGGTAGTTGAATGATAAGACTATCGAAGCCATTTGCCCCCATAATTGATACTTGATAAATTACATTAATTCCAAATAATACAATATATAAAATACGTGCCCATGACTGTCTAATCAGAATTAAGAAACCGCAAGCGGCAAAAAGAACTGCATTTAATAATCCAAATATTAACTGAAAAGATGTTGTATTACCATTATTATGCAGAGCCATTAATAGAAAAACCTGGATAATATTACTGAAAATTAAATACAAACTTATCAGGGTAATGCTTAAAGGGCGGTTATTTGTCATATCTCCTCCATAAATAATCTATGTTAGTGCACAACGAAGAAATCAGCCGGAGTTTAGCGATCGGCCGTATTGCCCTTGTTAAGCCTGCTCATTAAGAATTACATTACACAACTCTACACAATCAGAACAAATTGTTGGCCTGTGCTCATCGATATAAATAAGCTTAGGCACTTCCGTTTCTTTTCTTTGACAAAAATCGCAAATAGTTTTATCTGAAGGCTCCCGCTTTGGCCTATTCATAACAAACTTTTTCCGAGGCCCTGAAACATTTGATAATTTCGTAGGTATTATTTCAACTTTGTCATCAAATCCTATTTCTTGTTGACTCCAGTCATAAAATACTTGTTTTTCTCCTTCCTTGCATATTGCACTTGCGAAAACATAAAGATCATTTGCGCTACTTGATAAAGACAGGTGTATGTTTTCCAAGTCAGCATGACCAAATGTTCCTATAGATTTTCCATTGACCAATATTTCATAGTACATAATTTATCCCTGAGCTTAATGGGGCCGCGATCGGCTCTAGCGGATATTGGGCTTATTCTATTTGCCTTGCCTTAGCTTCCTTGTCTGAAAATATATACTCCTTGGGGATTTCAACCGTATTCCAATTTATAATTAGACCAATATTTGAAAGCCCGCATGTACAGTTATCTTTTGCATCCTCCGGACGGACTACAATAATCTTTGTTGGTGGTTCCTTTATTTGAGCATTGTTCACGATATATATTTGCTGATCTTTTGTTAAATTAATCTCTTGAAAGGGCTTGTAGTGATTTTTAATTTCATAAATTTGACTATCAGTGAGTTTCATAAACAAGACAGGGCCACCATTATATCTTCCGTCCTTGATTGGCAATGCATCGGCCAATGTAAGCGAGGAATAAACAAATATAATTATTGAACTAAAAACGCAGAATAATAGTTTCATAATATCCTCTTGCCCAACGTTTGGGCTGAGCCGGAGGCAACGCCTTTTGTTGCCAATTGGCTCAAGCCCGCTGTTAGCACTCTCTTTTATCGCCATATAAATCTAACAATAGCCATGGCCAGTGCGAAGAGGTAGCCATAAAGGAACGTATCGATTCTCAAGGTTCTTTCCTTGCGTCGTTCTCTGAATTGTCCCAGCTTTACCATGATGAACCCACAAACTACAGGTGTGACGGCTAGGTTGAGCACCCGAAACCATAGGGGCATCGTGAACATCTTCGGCATTAGTAGACTCAAGCCACCTGCGGCCGCACCGTATAAAAGATAGCCGAAGCCTGCAAGAAAAGGATTAATAGGCCTTGGCCGCCTAAATGGTTCAACGACGCTTCGAAGGACAACCTCCGCAGAGATTTCAAAAAATGCCTGGGCCAGTATTTCAAGCAGCGCCTGAAGAAGCGCTCCAAATATGGCAAATAGAATTTCAGAGATTATCTCCATCCTCTTATGGTGCTAACAGTGTTTATATAGATCTGTATACAAACCCAAAAATCGCAATTATTGCGGCATAACACCCCTTGAGATCACTTTACATTTTAAGCTTAACAACTTGTTTTTTAAAGACAATTTACTTATTCCCCAACAACTTAGTAGGGATGTTATACAGATCCATATAACATCCGGACCAGGTTGCTGAAGATTATCTGCGGGACTTCTCACGGCTCACGGACCTTTGTTCAATACATGCGCATAGATCATGGCCGTCTTAAGACGAAAAATGTCATCCGCAGTCCGATATTTTTGTACGGAAATAGTGTCTTTTAACTATGAGGACATGGAGATGTTGTCAAGCAGAATTTTTGAATGAGAAATCATAAGTAAAAGCGGTTATAAAAACTCACGCATGGAGGGGGGGTGACAAATTATTTTTGTGGTGCAACCCAAGACTCGAACCCCGGAGAACTGGATACTGGCAAGTGAGGCGCTGCGAACGACTCACTTGCCAGTATGTTATTGATTACCCGATCGCCAACTCACCGGTTTCTCCGGTTCGGATGCGGATCACATCCTTGAGGTCGAGGATAAAGATCTTGCCGTCCCCTATCTCACCCGTTCGCGCCCCTTTGGTCAGAGCGGCAATGGCCGGCTTGACATAGTCCTCATTGACCGCAATTTCGATTTTGACCTTCTTGAGCAGACTGCCGACTTCCTTGGCCCCGCGGTAAACTTCCGTAATCCCCTTCTGGCGGCCTCGTCCCAAAACATTGGACACAGTCATCAGGTGTACCTCTACAGCCTCCAGGGCATCTTTTACTTCCTCCAGCTTGTGGGGTTGAATGATTGCTATGATGTATTTCATATTTGCACTCCTTCATGTGACTCAGTTTGTCTTTTACCTATTGATCGTTACCTGCAAGACGCGTGTCGCTATTCGATGACGGTGTAAGCGACTTCGTTGTGTTGCGTCAGATCCAGACCGATCAGTTCGTCCTTCTTCTCGACGCGCATACCAATGACCGCATCGACGACCTTGAAGAGAATCCACGTCATGACCACGGCAAAGACCACTGTCACGCCAACCAGACCGGCTTGTACCAGGAACTGATGCAGCCCGCCGAAGAGGAGACCATCCGCGCCTGCCGCATTGACTGCCTTTTCAGCAAAGAGCCCCGTCGCAAAGGTTCCCCACATGCCGCCGACACCATGGACACCGAAGACATCCAGCGAATCGTCATAGCCGAACTTGCTCTTGACCCAGGTCAGCGCTAAGTAGCAGATGATGCTGACCAGGATGCCGATAAAAATCGCATTCATCGGGTTGACAAATCCGCAGGCCGGCGTGATGGCAACCAGACCCGCTACCGCACCCGTTACCGTACCCAGAACCGTAGGGGCGCCGTGCTTCATCCATTCGATCAGGGCCCACGTCAGTCCTGCTGCAGCCGTCGCCGTATTCGTCGTCACGAAGGCATTGGCCGCAAGACCGTTGGCGCCGAGCGCGCTTCCTGCATTGAACCCGAACCACCCGAACCACAGAAGCGTGCCGCCCAGAACCGTAAAGGGGAGATTATGGGGACGGAAAGCGCCGCCGTCATAACCGCAACGCTTGCCGAGCATAATCGCCATGACCAGGGCCGATATGCCCGAGCTCGTGTGAACCACGATGCCCCCGGCAAAATCCAGACCGCCCAGATTTCTCAGCCAACCGCCCGTTCCCCAGACCCAGTGTCCCAATGGATCGTAAACGAACGTCGCCCAGAGTATGGTGAAAACCAGGAAGGCCGAAAACTTGATGCGTTCCGCGAAGGCGCCGATCATCAGGGCCGGCGTAATCACGGCGAACATCGCCTGGAAAATCATAAAGACCGAGTGTGGAATCGTCGCGGCATAATCCCCATTGGGCGCTTCGCCGACAAATTTCAGACCAATCCACTTCAAACCGCCGATAATCCCATGCCCGGTATCAGGCCCGAACGTCAGCGAGTACCCGTACAACACCCACTGCAAGCTGATCACGCACAAAATGATCAGGCACTGCATCAAAAGAGAAAGAACGTTTTTCCTGCGGACCAGCCCCCCGTAGAAAAAGGCCAGACCCGGCACCGTCATGAGCAGAACAAGCGCGCTCGATATCAATACCCACGCTGTATCACCCGTATTCATAATCCACCTCCAGATAAAATAAGAACGTTGCCTTTAGATAGAGCAACAGAGATGCCAAATGCGGGATTTCTGTTCAATATATTGATATTATTAATTTTAATAAAAATTTCGGCAAAATGAGACCCGGAACATAAATAACATATTTGTTATTAATTATTAAAATACAACATTTATGTATTATAAATTATCGCCTTATAAAAGCTTGGGAAAACAGTCCGGGGTTCTGAGTTGAAAAAGCAGTGAGAAAAAGAAGTAAAAAAATAGTAACGGGTAAAGAGTGATGGCGTCGTAAAAAGCATGTTTCCAGGTCATTGCGAGCGAAGCGAAGCAATCTAACGTGCTGGATTAATGAGATTGCCGCGTCGCTGACGCTCCTCGCAATGACACAACATTGAAGAGTTTTTCGACAGCCTGTTAGAGTTGATCTACCAATGCTTTCACGCGATCGGCGATGGCGAGACACGATGTCAGGCCGGGAGACTCGATTCCGATCAGATTGATCCAGCCTGGAAGACCGGCGGCTCCCTCCTCTTGAATGACAAAATCGCGGACCGCTTCGCCGGGTCCCTGAAGTTTCGGGCGAATGCCGCACATATCCGGTTCAAGCGCCTCCTGACGGATCAACGGGAGATACGTCTGAGTCGCCGCGGCGAAGTCGGCACGTCGCTTTTCATCAACGCGATAATCCAATTCTGACACATATTCGACATCGGGCCCAAAGCGAACGCGTCCCGCCAGATCGATTGTGGCGTGGATCCCAAGCCCCTCGTGATTCGGCGTCGGCACAGGATAGACAAGATGCCGGAGGACCGGAGCCGGCGAGGCCGTGAAGTACGACCCCTTGCAGTACTTCAAACGATAAGCGGCTTTATCGACATCTATCCCAGCCATAGCTGCAATGCGGTCCGACTGGAGTCCGGCGCTGTTAATCACGGCCCCGGTCGAAAAGCGGTATTCCCCGCGGTTGCTCTCGATCTCGTAGCCGCGCGACGCAGGACGAGCGGCCGTAACCTCCGTACGAAATGCCATCGTGACGCCGTTCGATTCCGCGTTGATGAAGAAAAAACGCATGAGGGCATGCGAATCGATGATGCCAGTGGATGGCGAGTAAAGCGCCTCGCGAACCCGAATATCGGGTTCCATCGCGGCAATCTCTTTTCGGGACAGGAAGCGCAGATCGGTTACATCGTTGGCCTCTGCCATGGCCTTGCGCTGGTGCAGCAGTGCTACCTCTGCCTCATTCGTCGCAACGATCAGCTTGCCGACCCGACGGTGCGGAATGCCCCTTTTCTCGCAGGCCTCATACAGCAGACGGTTTCCCTCGCGGCAGAGACGCGCCTTCAGCGAACCGGCGGGATAGTATAACCCCGCGTGAATGACCTCACTGTTTCGGCTGCTCGTCTCCTGACCGAAAGCGGGATGACGTTCCACAACCAATACATCACGACCGTCGCCGTATAGACGCTCGGCAATCGCCAACCCCACAACACCCGCGCCGATGATGGTAATATCGAAATGATCCATGCCCAATCCGCAGTCTTCGTTCAGATCACGCTCCGTCCCGCCACGACACCAGCACCTAATCAGATTATTCGGAATTACTCAATAGTGCATTTTCACCCATAATCCTTACGCTCCAGAGCTTGCCCCGGAAAGTCTTCAATGGTATGGTGTTGCAAAATTTTCTGGAGCAGTCAGCTATCTTCGAAGGAGGCTCATCGCCATTTTTTGCCGGTTCTTCATTATTGTCTTATGCCTGCTGTTCAGCATTGCAAGCGCTTCCGCCGCTGTGCCGCCCTCATCCATTAATCTCGGCGTCGAGGCATCTGCTGCCGATCTCGGGACGATGATCAACCAGTCTCTGCCCAAGGAACTCTACAAAGGACAGGGGGCAATGGAGACTTCCGTTACGGTGTTGCGCACCGGTCCGGTTATCGTTACGGCGGCTGACAATTATGTCTTTCTTACGCTGCCCATTCAACTGACCTTTCGCTACGCAATCTATGAAAGCTATCCGCTCCGGGCGGACCTCCGGTTCAAGGCCAGGGTGAGCGTCACGCCCGACTGGCGGCTGAAGACCGACCTATACTACACAGGACTCTCGGATAACTTGGCCGACACGTTCGAGCTGGGGCCAATTTCATTGAAACCGAAAAGCATGGTCGAGGGGATCGTGATGCCGGTTCAAAAACTCCTCGCGCCGTTCCTCGACGCCAAGGTAAATGAATCCATTGCGCTCCGCGCCAGAATCACGCCACTCTGGCAGAGCGCCTTTTCGCCGATACTGGTCAATAAAGAATTCAGCACGTGGCTCAGACTGACACCGGACAGAGTCGTCATGAGTCCGCTCGTCGCAGCAAACAATCAGATCCGATTGTCGATCGGTTTGATGACCGGCGCGGAAATCACGGTCGGGCCAAAGCCAAATGCAGCGCCGGCAAAGGCACTCCCGCCCGTCCAACTCCTGCCGACCTTCGACAAGCATTTTCACATCCAACTCGTAACGGACATCTTCTATGCTGATCTCATAAAGGCGTTGAACCCGGTATTGATTGACAAGACCTTCGGCGCCGACAAGAAGATCACGGTCAAGGGCTTCAATCTGAAGGGGGAAGACGGCCGGCTGGCGCTCATGCTGACCGCCGCCGGTGACTTTAATGGCGAGTTGACGCTCTATGCCAAACCGGTGTATCACCCGCAGACCAATTCGCTTACCTTTGAAGATGTCGATTTTGACACAAAACATGCAGGATGGCTGGTAAGCGCCGGAAGCTGGCTGCTTCACAGCACCATTCAAAGCACTATCAAAACGAAGCTCGACAGCCTGATCGTAGAACAACTGGAACAGGCCCGCCTGAAAGCATCTTCTGCCCTTGCCTCCGTAAAGTTGACAGAACGTGTTACACTCACCGGCGCCGTCAAGTCCCTGTCCCTCGGCGAGACTGCGGTGTTGAACGATCGGCTTTCGATCCACGTCATTGCACTGGGCGAAACAGGCGTGATTTTGAAATAGAGAAACAGGAGGAGACAGACGACCAAATGACGGAGCGTGAAGCCAGTCGCACGGCGCTGGGAACAGCCTACCTTCGAGCGGCTCATCAGATACTGGATGCCAAACCGCTCATCTTCGAGGACCCAATGGCCTTGCGTTTGCTTGGCGATGAGGCATCTCAGAAAATTCTCGATTCGCTTGGATCGCACCAGTCTCCTGCGGCAAAAGCCCTGCGTTCCCATGTCGTACTGCGTTCCCGATTTACGGAGGATCGGTTGCAGGAAGCGGTCTCTCGCGGCGTCACCCGCTATATCCTTCTGGGCGCCGGTTTCGACACGTTCGCTCTGAGACAGCCGGACTGGGCGCGTGCCCTGAAGATTATTGAGGTGGATCATCCCGGAACGCAAAAGATGAAGCAATGGCAAATGACCAAGGGGCGGATAGACGTGCCGTCGAATTTGTCATTCGTTCACGTCGATTTCGAGCACGAATCGTTGCTGGCCGGTTTGATGCGACAAGGGATCTCACCTGAGGAACCGACTTTCTTCTCCTGGCTCGGCGTCACGATGTATCTTAACGACGCGGCGATCGATGCAACCCTGAAATCCGTAGCAGCCTTTTCCGCAGGCAGTGAGATCGTGCTGACCTTTATGGGAAAACCGGACAGCGTATTGGATTCGGCAGACGCTGAACTCGCAGAACGTGTGAGCACGCTCGGCGAACCCTTTATCAGCTTCTTTGAACCGGCCGAGATCGAGACGAAGTTGCGCCAAGCGGGTTTCACAGACGTAACGTTTCTTTCACCGGGAGAAGCGACGGAAAGGTACTACGAAGGGCGTGCGCCGGATCTTCCGGCGCCATCGAAGATCCGGATCGTATGTGCAATGCGCGGGTGAACCGCAGGCATTACTTGAGACTCACCGCGATATGACCCGGCATGGGTTTAAAGCCGAGGAGCTCATAGACGCCGGCGGAGCCTGGGGCGGCGATCAACGCAATCCATTCGATGCCGTCCTTTTTCAGATGCTCGACGAGCCTGGCAACAATCCCACGGGCAATACCCTGTCGCCTGCTATCCTCACGGACGAAAATATCCTGGATAAAGGCATCGCTCACCCTGTCGCTGATGGCGCGGCCGATTCCGACGATCTCATCCTCTTTCAGGGCAATGCAGAAGCAGTGACTCCCCGCGAGGATGCGCTTAACGAGATCCGGCTTTTCATCGTCCTCAGGATACCACCACCCCGCCGAACGATAGAGCTGCAGGACCTGTTGCGACCTGCTTGCATCGAGGGTTTTCACCAACTCATAGGTGGTCATGTCGTCTCCCCAATCTGAGCGCGCTGCTTAGGGACCATCAAAAATTGAGCGCCACTAATGCCAAGGCACTCGTCATCACGGCAAAACAGGCAAGCAGCAAAGTCCCGTGCAGAGCGGTTTTGAGTCCTTTTGTCTGTCCGGCTTCCGGATGAACAGTAACGCTGTCCAGATCGAAGGGCAACCACATGGCCAGCGAAACCGCCACGACCGTTGCCGATAGGCCCAGTCCGTAACAACCGGCGAGCTGCCACACCATCCATTGGAAAAGGAAGGGAAAGAGAAGGAGCATCACCGGCTTTTCAAATTCTCCGAAGAGATAGACTGCGCGACCGCTCTCTGAATCACCGCTCTCTGAATCATCGCCCTTTGCATACCGCAGCGCAAGAAACCGTACGAATGGCAGTTCAATCAGCGCGACTGCCACTGCCCAGAAAGGCCCCCGCCGATCCATGATCCCTGTGTCGATTAGAGACTGCGTCGGCAGACACTGCATCCCGCACCGGACCAACCAATAAACCGGAACAAGCCACAGGAGGCTCACCAGAATAACCAGTGCGCCGCGCACCTTCTTCCCGGGCAACAACATGCTTGTCATCACGAAAATAAACGCAGCTGCCAGCCCGAATTCCATTGTCCCCGTTGTCATGCGGGACCAATCGGGGATCGCTTGTTTGACGAAGACGCCCATGGCCATTAGAAGCGTAAAGGACAAGAGACAGAATGCGTAGAGGATCATGAAACAGTCAGCCGCGGCGACGCCCGCAAGCGGCTCGCTCGGGGGAAGGGCCTTCCAAGCGGTATGCCGAAACCGTAACCATGCCAGACAAGCCGTCGCGGCGCCCATGCCGCAAAAGGACCACCAGGCCGTGGCGTGAATCGAGGGCGCAAGGGTATAGAGCAAAGACACGACGCCGGCAACGGCGATCACCAGCAGAATCCCACCCTGCCTGATCCGGCGGGACAGAACCTCCGCATGGACCGGATCGTCAGGCTCATGCTTCAAGCCCTTCCCCAACAGGTAACGGAAGATCACCCCGACCAGCGCAACCGTCAACAGACTACCCGTAAAAGCAAATCCGTCTATAAGATAATCCGTGAACCCCATCAAACCCGGAGACTCAATCAATGGATGTTTCCTCTATCGCAACCTGTTTGTCCCTAACGTTAAACCGGTTCATGGCCGGTTGAACGCCTTTCAGAATAATCTCTTCAACCGCATCGCACGCCCTGTGAACCGTCTCCGCCGCTTTCTCAAGATCCGCTACGGCAAAGCGTTCCAGCACATACGCTTCCGTCTTCGCCCTCATGTCCGGCTTGCCGATCCCCATCCTGACGCGGACAAAGTCCGCTCGGCCGAGACAGTCCATAATCGACTTCAACCCCTTGTGCCCCCCGGCGCCGCCGCCGTTCTTTACCCGAACAACCCAGGGTTCCAGGTCGAGATCGTCGTGTGCCACTACGAGATCGGCGATTTCAATCTTATAGAAGGCCGCCAGAGCCCTTACGGATGCACCGCTCAAATTCATGAATGTCTGGGGTTTGATGAGGACAACAGATTGACCGCCGATCACGCCTTCCCCGGTCAGGGCGTCAGCCTTTTTCTTAGTGATCCTGAGGCCGTGGATCTCGGCAAATTCATCCAGAACCATAAACCCCAGGTTATGTCTGGTCATGAGGTACTTGGTTCCCGGATTTCCGAGCCCTATAATGGCCTTCACTGCTTTCCTCCGCTGTTGCTGCAATTGGATTATTCAGCGTGCGCATTTCCCGTGGCGTGGGTAAGCGAGCGAACCGAGCTGAATACTTTCCTTAAGAATCGAAGATTGACCGGCGTATGCTCCTGCCCGTGAATCTCCTAATGATGCGAGAGAATAAAGCACAAAAGCGCATAAAAAAAAAGCCCCGTTCTTCGAAAAACGAGGCTTTTGAAACAATTTATGTCTGCGCCGCGGTCAGGCTTCCTTTTCCTTGCCCTTCGTGATGACTTCGGGCTCCTTGGTAGCGCCCTCTTCGCCTTCCGCCGCACCGGCCTGCTGCACTCTGGTGGCCGAGACGGACGCAACCGCGACGTCGGCGTGATCGACCGCCTCGACGCCCTCCTTGAGAGGAATGTCCTTGACCTGAACGGAACCACCGATATTCAGGCCGCTGACATCGATCTCGACAAACTCCGGAATCGCCGCAGGCAGACCCGACACCTTGAGTTCCCTCTTCAGGATATGCAGTTCACCGCCCATCGTAACGCCGACCGGGGTGCCAACCACGTGAATCGGAATATCCAGGACTAACTGGTGATCCATCCGGATCTCGTAAAAATCAACGTGAAAGATTTCCCGGGTCGCCGGACGGGTCTGGAGCTCCTTCATGATCGACAGCTTTTCCGTCGTACGTCCCTCGTCATCTATCATGAGCTTTATGAAAGCATTCTCTTTCTTTCCTTTGAGCAAAGTAATCAGATCGGCGGTATTGACAGCCAGCGAAAGCGATTCGATGCCGGCGCCATAAAACACAGCGGGAACCTGCCCGTCCGCCCGCAGCCTTCTGCCGGGCCCCTTACCCGATTCCCTTCTGATACGGGCCTTTAATTCCATGGTTTCCATTGCTGTCCTCCTAAGTAAATAATGAACTTACAGAATCGTTATAGTAAATCCTCCGGACTGCCTCACTTAAGTGATCGGCGACCGAAAGGATCTTAATGCGTTTGCAGCTTCGCGCTCCATCGTGAAGGGGAATCGTATCCGTTACCACGAGTTCTTTGATCCCTGAACCGTTGATCCGTTCAATGGCAGGACCGGAAAGAACCGGATGGGTACAGCATACTGATACCTCGGTAGCGCCCGCGGCCGTAATCGCCTCGGCGGCCGTAACAACCGTACCTGCGGTATCGACCATATCGTCCAGCAGAATGGCCTTTTTCCCTTTGACATCGCCGATGATGTTCATCACCTGCGATTCGTTGGGCCCTTCACGCCGTTTGTCGATAATCGCCAGGGAGGCGCCCAGACGCTTGGCGAAGGCCCGCGCGCGCTCCACACCGCCGGTGTCCGGCGAAATAACGACCATGTTGTCCGTAGCCTTCTTCTTCACATACTCCAACAGAACCGGCGTGGCAAAGAGATTGTCAACCGGAATGTTGAAGAATCCCTGAATTTGCCCCGCGTGGAGATCGACTGACAATACCCGATTGGCGCCGGCCGTCGTAATGAGATCGGCTACCAGCTTGGCCGTGATCGGGGCCCGCGGCGCCACCTTGCGATCCTGACGCGCGTAGCCGTAATAGGGTATCACGGCCGTGATACGTTCTGCTGACGCCCGCTTCAGGGCATCCATCATGATGAGGAGTTCCATGCAGCTGTTGTTGACGGGTGGGCAGGTGGATTGAACGATGAAGACGTCCATCCCGCGCACGTTCTCGTTGATCTCTACCCGCGTCTCACCGTCGCTGAACGTTGCGACGTTGGCATTGCCGAGAGCGATGCCCAGCCTGGCGCAGATCTTCTTTGCAAGTTCCGGATTGGAGTTTCCGGAAAAAATCCTCATCCTCTCTAACATATCGAATCCTTAATAAACGAAATGGCTGGGGCGGGAGGATTCGAACCTCCGAATGCAGGAACCAAAATCCTGTGTCTTACCGCTTGACGACGCCCCAGTGAAAAAACCTTCTCAGCAATAATCGTTTTTCGGATGTTCTCCAAATACCCCGCTTTAAAGCGAGCGCACCGCAAAAACCGACAAGGCATCCTCCCTGCCAAGCTCCGCCGCCGCTCGTAGAGCGTCTTTTCCCTCAGCGAAAATACCGAAAACAGTCGGTCCGCTTCCCGACATAAGCGATCCCAATGCACCGTGTTTCAAGAGACACTTTTTTAGGTCCGCCAGGATCGGATGAAGGGCCAGAGTGACCCGTTCGAGGTCATTTTTGAGACCGGAAACAAGGTTCTCCACCGAGGAAAACTCCGGGATGTTAAACTTTATCCCCTCTTTTGTCAATGGGATTTTGGGTTTAAGATTAAGCCCTTCATAGACATCGCGGGTCGAAACGGCAAAGCGTGGATTGATCAAAACAAGCCACAGGGATGGCAGATTCGGGGCGGCAACGAGCCGTTCGCCACGACCAAAGGCCCATGCCGCGGTGCCGAAAAGGAAAAAAGGCACATCCGAACCGATTTTAGTTGCGAGTTCGATGAGTTGCTGCTGGTCAAGACGGTAACCGAACAACTCGTTCAGGGTTTTGAGAACCGTTGCGGCGTTGGAACTGCCGCCCCCAAGGCCGGCGGCAATAGGAATCTGTTTTTTGATCAAGATCTTGATGCCGGGATGGTCAGAGACGTGGTCGAAGAGGACCTTTGCGGCCTTGTAAGCGATATTCGATTCGCCTCCCTCCAGCTGATCATCGGAACACTCAACCCGGATACCGCTGCCGCCCAATTCAAAGATCAACTCATCCTGCAGGTCGATCGCCTGCATCAGAGTGGCCAGTTCGTGGTAACCATCCTGCCGTCTTCCCAAAACATGCAAGAATAGATTAACCTTGGCCGGAGAGAAGGCCGTCGTAATCATCCCTTCTGCTGCTCCTTCACATAACGCATGCGGAACTCGAAGAGCATGGATTCCAGGATCTTCTGTTCATCGTCGCTGAGATTGCCCTTTGTCTTCTCCTGAAGCATCCCCATCAGATCGATCGTCTGCTTGGCGGCGGCCAGATTCCGTTCGTTCTTGTTCGTTACCGGATCGGGAATGTCCCCGAAATGATACAGAACAGATGAACCCAGCGAGATCACAAAGTTTGAAAAATTAACCTCGGGCAGCTTGTTATCATCGTCCATAATAGACCTCTAAATCGTCATAGCAGAATGGCAACTTTCTAGAATAACTCAGGCTGTTCCAAAATGCTCAGAAGCCAGGCGAATCAGGACTGCGGAGCGATGCGTAGAGATCGGCAAGCACTGCAAGACAAAGCGCCGCCGGCAGACTCCGTCCTCGCGGAGGCGGGGATGAGCGTTGAGGGACAAACAGAAGGAATTAGTTGTCGATCTGCGCGTACCTTTGGGAATCGTTGCTGTATTTCCTCAGGTAATGCAGCACACGTTTAACATAAGTTTGAGTTTCTTGATAGGGGGGAATTTGATTGTTGTACTTCTGGACGGCGCCCTCCCCTGCATTGTAAGCGGCAATGGCCAAAGGAAGGTTACCATTATACTGGGTCAGCAGGTATCGCAGGTGACGGGCGCCCCCTTCGATATTACTCTGGGGATCAAAGGAGTCATCCACGTTGTATTGATTTGCAGTTCCCGGCATCAACTGCATCAGCCCCCGGGCGCCTTTGGGGGAAATTGCCGTATGATTAAAGCCGGATTCGGCCTTCATTACGGCCTTGATCAGGGCTGAATCGACGTTGTGTCGATCCGCAGCCTTGACGATCAGATCGTCATAACCCGCATAGTCCGCTCGATGGCGGCCGCCGGAAGAACGTCCGATATCGGCAAAATTTCTCTTGCTTTCCTTCATCCAAAGCTGGAACTTGGAATTCGTGGGCGCATTGGTCAGGTGGATGACACCATCCTCATCCGTATAGCGATAGATGTCCGCCCGACTTTCACCCATAGGGAACAAAAAAAATAGGACAAGGATTAGAACTGCCTGACTAAACGAGGCTTTTTTCATTCCACTTCTTTCATCTGATAGAGGTAGGCAGGACATCGACTCTGAAAAACTTGCCTACTTTATCGAATTTGAATCCCTTTCGCAACCATTTCTGCAACGGGTATATGGCGCTACTTGCATATTATCGGCATGACCTCTAAAAAAAATAGCAGACAACGCTATTATGCTGCCTGCTATTTTGAAAAAATGTGACGGGCATCACCGGCGTCACCACGACAAACTGCCCTACCTTTCCTTGCCGGTCAAAATACCTGAGTCACATCATCTATTGAATACTGAAAACCGGCAACCGCCGCCCCGTCGGCAATCTTTACAAAAACACATACCAGCTAATATTTTGTAATAATTGACTTATGATAACATCAGACTAGCTTTTACGCCTATTAGGTGTCGAGATCTCTTCCAAAGACGTGATGCTCGCTGGCTGGTCAAAGGAAGAAACATAAAGAATCTTAAAGTATTGAGTGTACGGCACAAAATTTGCTTAGCTTGTTTCCCGTATTATTTTCATCATACCACGGCATTCCAAATATTTTTTTCTTTTGAGGAGGAGTAAAATGATAGGGAAACGGGCTTTCGTCGCATTGGCATGTCTGCTTATGACACTTGGCATGATCGGTCTTTCTTATGCGACCTCTTACAACGCGACTACGGAATTCAGCATCACCAATGGAAACCCGAATGGTGTGTGGACCTATGGATGGATGGATTCGGGATTTACCACGTTCACCCCTTATACCGATACCGTTATCGGCGCTTTCAAGCAATGGTACGTCCCGGGACATTCCGGAGACTACACGCCCAACGTGGGATATAATTACACGGCTGGCGTCGAGTACGGTGTGCTTCCCGGACAAATCACGCTGCACCCCGGCCCCAACGGGGAGGTAACGGTATTGCGTTTTATGGCACCCTCAACCGACCAATACAGCATCGTCGGGCAATTCTTTGCGGGCGATGTTGGAATAATGCAGGTTGGTGTGCGCGAGGGCTCAACTTGGCTCTGGCAGGCACAGGATTACGGTGTGTTTTCTCTTTCCGAGAATCTGAGTGCAGGACAGACCGTCGACTTTGTGGTTTACGGGGGGTACGGGTATGGCAACACACCCCTGGAACTGACCATAGCCACAAGGGGCGCTGCTGTTCCTGAACCGGCTACCGCACTTCTGCTCGTCGCCGGACTCGCCGGGTTGAGATGCATCAGAAGATTCAAGAGATAGTCCCTTATTGCTTCAATGTGCGAGGCAGGATCTTTTGATCCTGCCTTGTTTTATGAATCTCCGCATTCTGTGTCCATAGATCCCTTTCTCAAAGCGTCATGCAGCACCGCCCCCCTGAAACCGGTCACGAACCGATTCATAGCAGTTTGATGCGTCACTCGTTACTCTTGGCTATTCACTATTTACTGTTCACTCTTCACTGTTTACTGCTTTTTCGTAAACACCACTTGCCCCCGGTCATCCACGTCAACCAGGATCTGATCGCCTTCCTCAAAATCCCCCTCGAGCAGCTTGATCGCCAGGTTATCCTGTACCATCTTCTGCAGGGCTCTCTTAAGCGGACGGGCTCCGTACGTTGCGCTGTAACCTACCTTGGAGATGTGTTCCTTGGCCTTATCCGTCAATTCGATGATCAACCGCTTTTCCGCCAAGCGTTTCTGTAGTTGCTCAAGCTGGATATGGATGATCTGGTCAATATCATGGATCGTCAGCGACCTGAAGATAATGATATCGTCGATGCGATTCAGGAACTCGGGTCTAAAGGCATTCCGAAGGGCATCCATGATCCGGATCCGTCGTTCATCATCTCCCATCGACAGGTTTTGACTCCACTCGCTGCCGATGTTCGAGGTCATGATGATGATGGTGTTCTTGAAATTCACCGTCCGGCCATGACCGTCCGTCAGACGCCCGTCCTCCAGAATTTGTAGCATGACGTTGAAAACATCGGGATGCGCCTTTTCGATCTCGTCAAAGAGCACGACCGAATACGGTTTCCGGCGAACCGACTCGGTCAGAAAACCGCCCTCTTCATAGCCGACATAGCCCGGAGGGGCTCCGATCATCCGCGCGACCGAATGCTTCTCCATGTATTCCGACATGTCGATGCGAATCATGGCCTGCTCGTCATTGAACATGAATTCCGCCAGGGCGCGTGACAATTCTGTCTTGCCCACGCCGGTCGGTCCCATGAAGATGAACGACCCGATCGGCCGGTTGGGATCCTGTAAGCCGGACCGCGACCGCCTCAGGGCGTTGGACACCGCCTTGATCGGCTCGTCCTGCCCGATGACCCGTTGCCTCAGGCGATCTTCCATGTGCAGCAGCTTTTCGACATCGCTCTCCAGCATCCGCGCCAGCGGAATTCCCGTCCACTTGGCGACCACCTCGGCCACGTCTTCCTCATCGACCTCTTCTTTGAGCATCTTGCGGCTTTTCTGCGCCTCTTCCAAGCGCGCCTGTTCCTGTTCCATCCCTCGATTGAGTTCGACGATTTTGCCGTAGCGAATCTCTGCCGCGCGGGCCAAGTCCCCGCTTCGCTGGGCATTCATTTCCTCGGTTTTGAGGGCTTCGATCTGGCTTTTGATCGTATGAATCGCCTTGATCACCTCTTTCTCCCGGCTCCAGTGCATCATCATGCTGTCGCGGGATTCCTTGAGTGTTGCCAGCTCCTTGTTGATCTTGTCGAGCCGCTCCAGCGACACCTTGTCCGTCTCCTTCACGAGAGACTGCCGCTCGATCTCTAGTTGGATAATCTTGCGATCGATAACGTCGATTTCGGCGGGCAGGCTGTCGAGCTCGATGCGAAGGCGCGACGCAGACTCGTCGATCAGATCCACCGCCTTGTCCGGCAGGAACCGGTCGCTGATGTAGCGATTGGAGAGCGTCGCTGCGGCAATCAGGGCCGCATCCTTGATGCGCACGCCATGATGAACCTCATAGCGTTCCTTGAGCCCTCTCAGAATCGCGATGGTATCCTCCACAGTCGGCTCCTTAACGAGAATCGGCTGAAAGCGCCGCTCCAATGCCGCATCTTTCTCGATATATTTCCGGTATTCATTGAGCGTCGTGGCCCCGATGCAGCGCAAATCTCCGCGGGCTAACGCCGGCTTGAGCAGGTTCGAGGCATCCACCGCGCCTTCCGCCGCTCCCGCGCCGACAACCGTGTGCAACTCATCGATAAAGAGGATGATCTCACCCTCAGCGTCCACCACCTCTTTCACGACGGCCTTCAACCGGTCTTCGAATTCGCCACGATACTTGGCCCCTGCAATGAGCGCCCCCATGTCGAGCGCGACAACGCGCTTGTCTTTCAGGGTCTCCGGCGCGTCGCCATTGACGATCCGCTGCGCCAGTCCCTCGACAATCGCCGTCTTGCCGACGCCGGGCTCACCGATCAGCACGGGGTTGTTCTTCGTACGCCGTGAGAGCACCTGCATGATCCGCCGGATTTCGTCATTGCGTCCGATGACCGGATCGAACTTCCCCTGGCGGGCCAGTTCATTGAAGTCGCGGGCGTACTTTTCGAGCGCCTGATACTTTTCCTCCGGATTCTGATCCGTGACCCGCTGAGAACCGCGGATATCCACCAGGACCTTGAGAATCCTGTCGCGCGTCACGCCGGCATTGCGAAGGATCTGTCCCGCCTCGCCCTGCTTGTCGTCGGCGATGGCGATCAGGACGTGTTCCCCGCTGACGTAGTCGTCCTTCATCCGCGAGGCCTCCGCAACGGCGCTGTCCAGAACCTGCTTCAGCCTGGGCGTAATATACAACTGTCCCGCGCCGCCACCCGATATCTGGGGAAGTTTCTGAAGGGCTCGCTCCAGATCGGCCCCGACCTGTCCTGCATTGCTTCCGAGCTTCGAGAGGATCGACTCGGCGATACCCCCCTCCGCCTTGAGGAGCGCCAGCAGAAGATGCTCGACATCGAGCGCCTGATGGCCGCGCGCCTGCGCCAGCTGCTGGGCGTCGTTAATCGCTTCCTGAACTTTCAGCGTGAACTTTTCAAATCTCATAATCTTCTCCCCTTGTGAACCTGATCTATGTTCGATTCTAACTTAAACACAGAAACAAGCCTGTCAAGACGGCCCGCGCATCTGATGCAACCGATAGGACTTGACTAATGGATTATCTAACCATAAAATTTGACCTCATTTGAAGATTCCTAAGGAGAAAATGAATGGCCCATTCCGACCTGATTGTATCGAGCGCCCTGGATGCGTACATGGCACGCGTGAACAGCCTGACCATCTTGACGGCGGAAGAGGAATTCGAACTTGCGATAAAGTTTAAGAAGGAGAACTCCGTCGAAGCCGCCGAAAAGCTCGTTACCTCCAATCTCCGTTTCGTCGTGAAAATTGCGCACGAGTACCGAAACTACGGGGTCAAACTCATCGATCTGATCCAAGAGGGCAATATCGGCCTGATGCACGCTGTCAAAAAATTCAATCCCTATAAAGGCTACCGGCTCATATCCTATGCCGTCTGGTGGATCCGGGCCTATATCCAGAATTTCATTATTAAATCATGGAGTCTTGTAAAGATCGGAACAACGCAGGCACAGCGCAAGCTATTTTTTAAACTTAATCAGGCCAAAAAGAAACTGCAAAATCTCTCGTCAAAAAATCCGGAATTTGCCGAAATAGCGGAATCCCTCAATGTCAAGGAATCCGAAATCGAAGAAATGAATGTGCGCATGAACGTGCGCGATCTGTCGCTGGATGCGACAATCAGCGACGACGATGAATCGTCTTTTATCGATCACCTGGCCTATGAAGGGGAAAACCAGGAAGATTCTCTGATTAAAAAAGAAGAATTTGAGCTCGTCCGGATCAATATCGCGGGCGCCCTGTCGAAGCTCAACGAACGGGAGCGCTACATCGTCATCAGCCGCATTATGGCCGACAATCCGGAAACCCTCCAGGAGATCGGCGACCGCTTCAAGATCACACGGGAAAGGGCCCGGCAGATTGAAAAGGAAGCCATTCGCAAGATGCGCGAGGAGATCATCTACTGGGGGAAAGAGCCGCAGCTGTTAACGGCGTAGGTTAAAGCGGTTGACGCCGCAGTGACGAGTAACAAGTGACGAGTGACAGGAACGAAAAACATCCGCTCGTCAACAACTCCAGCATATGCAGGTTCATAATTTCATGAGGATAACCGTGCCGGTCACCTGCGCGGGGGACGGGAAGAGGGATACCCGCAACCCTCAACGGATTTGAGCTCGATATTCTTCCGCGTCAGGTGCACTAGTGGGTTATGTGCTGTTTCTATGGCTTTTTGTAGTCCTCGTCTTTCGTCATTTGGCCGCCCTTTGATTGAAATACCTCCGCGAGATACGTCTCGACCGGTCCTGCTATTTGCACGAATTCCTGATGCAGTTTTTCAAAATCAATGCCCCTATCTAATCTACGAGGATCGACAGCGATAGAGACAGCAGATGGGCTGGTGGGATCTGCTCCCTCAACCAAGACTTGGTTACAATGCGCAAAATAGTTGCGAATTGTGTTTATGCGATTGAGCGCTTCCATTTTCCGTTTGTCGGGATCGGGCACGATCTTCTCTATAACGCGGCGTTTTAGCGCGAAAGGGCAATATTCGTCGTACAGAACCTCCAGAAGAAAAGGACGAAAGACCTTGCCAAAGTAATGCTGCGAGATAATTACGTTCATTATCCATTCGAGATTGATGGTTCGCTCGATGACCTCGGAACGAAATCTCGAAATCGACTCGTCATTCAGCATCTATTTCTCTATCTCCTTCCTACACATAACGAGGCCGCGTATCAACTCTAGCGCCGGGTTAGCTGTTTTATGGTCATTTTTCTGCATTAAGAGTTTCCACATAATAGGGGAAATAACGGTGGTCTGGACGGTTCTTGACTGTTTTGCCTCCGTAAACGCGCACCAAATTACCAGACTGCAGAGGCTGCAGACAACGGCCTGAATGACAATGCAGGTACTTGATTTCTTTTTTATTCATTAGCCAATGTTCCTTTTTCTCCCATTCTTTTATCTGAAGTGTGAATTGTGTTACAGAAAGGTCTTGAGGATATGATAAGATTTGGACATCTGCGACCGTTCCGACTGCGATCCACATTGCTTTCTGGCTGCACTTATCTTTGTCGAATGTGCCATTAGTAGTGCATGTTGTAGAGGGCTGATCAGTGGCCAACGCAAGAGATGTTGAAAATGCAACAACAAACGCTACAATGGTAAAAAACAATATTTTCGCTGTCATTGTTGACTCCCTTCTCAGCTAACGAGGCCGCGTATCAGCGGCGAACGGGATCGCGAGCTTGCTCGCGGGACCGGGCGACCGCTGCATTCGCTGGTTGGCCAGGCGCATAGCGCCGGGCAATCGGCGAATGGCAAGACGCGGCCCCGTTGGCGCGGCGCGAAGCGTCCGTGCCAACAGTGTTTATATAGATCTGTATAAAAACTCAAACGCCGCAATTATTGCGGCACAACACCTCTTGAAGTCACTTTACCTTTTAAGTCTAATAAACTGTTTGCTGAAGTGAATCGTCTCATTCTCTACCAGTTCAGTCGGGATGTTATGCGGATCCGTATAATAACCCCGGACCCATATTGCCAGCACTGATTCCCCCTATCATGATTCTTCATTGGAATCCACTGAGTCCTACAAGAATAACTGCAAAAGAATGACAGAAAGCCATCGTCCAGATCGTCCTTCCGCAGACTTGAAAGCATCGGCCGGGTATCTCGCTCCGGTGATTAAACATATCCAACGCCAACAGTGGTCATCGGTGCACAGGTAAAAAAACAAAGAGGTTAAGCCGCTGCGCTCCTGCAACGTCTCAACCTCTTTGTCTTTGAAATTCTGTCTTTGTGAAAGGGGTTGCCTATATGGGGCAGGCGCAAGCTTTCTGTTAAGAAGACAGTTTAATATAGAGTTTCTGGTATATTATTCCATCACTTCGACCGGTGCCAGGTCGTTAAGTTGGTTATGCGGCCGGTTTTGTTTTTTGGCACTAGCTGCGTGCAGGATTGCCTGATATTTTGTGAGTTCTGTTTTGAGATTTCTGTTTTCCATTATGAATTTATGTATGCATAGGGAGGCCTCTTCCATCGCCCCCGGAGAGTCTATAAATAAAGGATTGCCTGCGAGCACTTCTCTTTCACGAACTGTAAAATTTCTATCCAGAAAATAATCGATATTATCGGGCGTTAAAAAGACGGGGGGGATGGAACTTGTTGACGACGTAATGAAAACCGGAAAGCCGAGAATCCCGGCTTCAAGGGCAGTATGGCCGCATCCGGCAACAAAAAGATAGCGGGTGATATTTTCCTTTAAAAAAGGCACGGTGTCGATGCTGCCGATAAAGGCAGCATCGGGAATCTTGTATCTGGTCCGCAGTCGATCGATGACCCGTTTTGCGCTTTCCGATTCCCGTTCGCCGGCGATTTCAAAAGGGATGTCCCTGATCCTGCAAAAATCGATAAATCCGGAGATTCTGATTTCGTATTCATCCGATATGCGTGAAACATGAATCGCTGTTTTCTGATTGTTAAAGCGCCACAAGCGTGGTTCAGGGATTATACAATTGTACAGAATGTGAAACCATTCGGAAGGAATTTTGGTATATCGTTGGACAAGATCCGTCGAAACGCAAATGAGGTAATCAAATTTTTTTAACATCCGACGCGAAATGCTCTTGTCAAATCCGTTTACGGTACAACCGACGACACAGAGTCGGCGCAGTTCTTTCATGTCTATAAAACGCAGGTATCTTGGATACTTGAATTGAAACTCCACCACGTCTATCTTGTGTGCTCGAACGATATCTAAAAGGCATTCTCCCAAATTATCCGCACGAAACTTCAGCGTAAAATTTCTAAAATCTTTTAAGGGAGGGTATTTATTTTCTTCTGTCAAAAATAATGCTTCCCAATGCCCTCCGGAAAGATTCGCCACGATATGCTTTAAGCGGTTTTCAACTCCGCCGTGAGATGCCAGGGCATCAGTAATGAACAGTATTTTCTTTGGATCGGATTCATTCGACGCATTCGGGAGAGCGGATAAGTTTTGGCAATTCAAGAACACATTGATTCTTACGTTTCTCTTCTGAGTCCGCCATTTTTGGATAAATCGAAAATGATTCGCAAAAAAATTGGTTCGCAAAGCCTTAATTCTTCTTCCTTTCACTAAAGTTCAAGTTTGAGCGGATACAGACGCTCTATGAAATATGGCCTGATTTTCGTGCCAGCGCCGCCGCGGCGCGCTCACTGCGAGACAGCGGCGAGCCGCGGAACAGGGTGCGAATATGATTTCGTAGCGGAATGAATGGCCTCTTAAGCGAATCAAGCCGGCAACGTCGATAGTATCGACGCCTGGCCGTGCGCATCGCCCGAACCCAAGGCTCCCGACTGAGGCCACGGTGTTCGGCGGCCCGCAAAAGTTCATTCCAGAGATCGAGACTGAGCTGTCGTGGTAAACGCACGCGGCTGATCTGACGGTTTGTGACATCGGATGCGAACGCCGCCGGCAACGGAACGCCGGCGAGACGAAAGGCCAGGATCGAACGAACGCATTTTTCGCACAGACAGCAATTAGCGTGACTACCCGGATTCGCGTAACAAACCCGCAGATTTTTGAGTGCTTCGGGCCAGCTTCCGATCAATTCAATCTTGCCGACCCGCGAACTCTCCCCACCATCGTCGATTACGGTAAAGTGCCGGCTCGACAATAAGGGATCAGTCATCGGGGTGGACCCCCAAGGTGTAATCGGTTCAGCGTACGGCGCACTATTGGGAACAAGTGCTGCATCGAAACGCGCACCGAGCAGACGCAGGCCGCTGACCAGATGCGTGCCGAAACCATTACCCCAGACGGTGGGAAGCTCATGGTAGTTATTGCTCATGGGGATGCACGGGATTGAGAGGCTGCCGAGCATCGCCTGGGCGCGTTTTAGCACGCCGTCATACATGGCGGCGGCGTTCGGTTGATCGAGCCAGATGTCGAAGCCATTCATTACGACAGCGGCGCCGATGCGGCGGTTGCGGCGACCGACGAGTTGCCGGTGGTGCCGCAGGGCGGTGTACGCGGAATCGACGCCGCAGGAAAAGGGCATAATCGTTTCGCCGGGTGCGGAAGGCGGCGGCGCTTCGATTTCCTCGGTGGCCCGGATAAGCACTGGCTTGTAGAGCTTCGGCTCCCACGCCTGCCAGATCGCCATAAAGGTCTCAATATTTCCGAGCAGCGACGGCGAAACGCGGCCTTCTATGAGTACGTCACAGCCTGCTTCCATCATGGGGAAAATGAAGGCGATCGCAAACGGATCAGCCCATGGCGTAACGGCGTCACGCCAGGACGCGGGGAGCCGCCACCAGAGACGATGCACGCGCCCGGAGCTGCGGCCCGACTCGAAGCAGGCGGCTACTTCCAGGGTGTCTCCAACAATGCGGTGTGGTTCGAGGTAGACGCGGGATTGCGGGGAATTCATTCGATCTCGACTCCGGAGCAGCCGACGACGCAGGGGAAGTCCCGCTGGCGACAAGCTTGCTGCATTGATTAATTAACTTAAGTTATTGCTTCTGACGGCTCGTGAGTATAGGAGCGCTGATTTTCGGTGTCAAGGGCTATTTCCGCGCCGTCGGATGCTGATGGCCGCTCGCAAGGGGAGAGACTCGTCAAAATTTTCAGATGCCACATACAGGAAGAAACTCGTGACAGGGGTTTATCTTTACACTCGCGGTCAAAACAACCTTGTCCGTGGACAAAAAAAGAGGCCAAGCCGCTGCGTTCCCGCAGCTTCTCAACCCCTCAACTTCCGATCTTCTCAACTTCGGCCTTTTCAGGCCTTCCACAGCCCGTGTAAATTACAATACTCTCTGGCAGACACGGTTTGGGCGCTCACGCAGAAGAATGCCTCCGGGGCTTGGCCGGGACTGAGGAACTGACGGTAGGCCTTGCCGTCGGCAATCAGTTCGATCCATTCGATGTAGTGTTTTTCTTCCATGGGATGGGGCACTGCGCCAACGGTCACTTTATAGCCGCCCTCCACTTTTTCAATCACGGGGACATGTTTTTCCTTTGATGCATCAACCGTATTCTCGGTCTGGAGCTTCATGGGCTGATCGCAGCAGACAAGCTCCCCCACGCCTTCATGGATGACTTCGATGATATGCCCGCAAACTTCACATTTGTAGATATCCAGTTTTTTCGCCATTGCACGCCTCCTCATCGTTGATGTTCATTTTCTTATGGAATGTAATATAGGGAACGCTGCCGAGTGTGTCAACCTCGTCTTTGCTCAATTTCAGTGTTTGACCGCAAATGACGTTATTGTTGCGCCGTTTTAATACCAAAATCAAACAAGCAAAGGCAGACGGAACCGGTTTTTCTCGCGACATGGCGGAAGAGCGCTGTTCCGCTTCCGGGTTCCGGCATGGGGGAAACCGAAGCGCAACCGCGTTTTTGTGTTTTTCAGGATTAACGATAAAGATTGCTTCGCTTCGCTCGCAATGACCACAATATTCTTGCAACTCGAAACTTTGAACTCGGAACTGGAAACTCCCCGCAAAGCGGGGCCGACAAGCCAGCGGTGGACACAAAAAAAGGTCAAGCCGCTGCGTTTTCTCTCGCAACGTCTTAACCTCTCAAATTTTCGACTTCGATCTTTCGGCGCTTGTCCGCAAATCACGTTGCCAGGGATCGCGCCCGGATTGGCGTCAGATTTTCACGGAACGATTGAGCAAAACCGCAGGCGTAGCAGCGCTACGTTGAGGATTTTGCGATTGAGGTGCGGGGAAAGATGGCGTGAAGGCGGGATGCGAGACGGCAAGGTGATTTGCGCTCAAGCGCCTAATAATCTGATGTAGCCGGCACGTTGGTCGCCAGATTCTCGAAACGCGTGTAACGCTCCATGAAGGCCACTTTCACCACTCCCACGGGACCGTTTCGCTGCTTGCCGATGATGACCTCGGCAATGCCTTTCTCGGGGTTGTCTTCCGCCTTGTTGTAAACCTCATCCCGATAGAGAAAGATGATGACGTCCGCATCCTGTTCAATGGCGCCGGACTCGCGCAAATCGGCCATCTGCGGCCGACGGTTGGTTCTGTCCTCGACCTTTCGGTTGAGCTGGGACAGGGCAATGACGGGGATATTGAGTTCCTTCGCCAGCGCTTTAAGTGATCGGCTGATTTCGGAGATTTCCTGTTCGCGGCTGTCCCTGCTGGAATCGCTTCCCCGCATCAGCTGAAGGTAATCCAGCACGATGAGCCCCAGCCCGTGCTCGGCTTTCAAGCGCCGGGCCTTGGCCTTCATCTCCAATGCGGTGATCGCGGGCGTGTCGTCAATGAAGATCATTGCGTCGGAGAGACTGCCCGCCGCCGCCGTGAGCTTGGGCCAATCGGTTTCACCCAGAAACCCCTTCCGGAGACGTTGCGCGTCCACCCGCGCCTCTGACGACAAGAGTCGCATCGCCAGCTGCTCCTTGGCCATTTCCAGAGAGAAGATCGCGACAGGTACGCCCTCCTGGATGGCTGCATGCTGCGCGATGTTCAGGGCAAAGGCTGTCTTGCCCATGCTGGGGCGACCGGCTACGATGATGAGGTCCGAGCGCTGCAAGCCCGCCGTAAACTCGTCGAGTCGCTCAAAGCCGCTAGCGACGCCGGTAATCAGCTCTTTCTTCTCATAGAGTTTCTCGATCGTCTTGAAAGACTCCTTGATGATCTCCTTGAGGGGAGAAAAAGCAGGGCGAATCTTGCTCTGGGCGATTTCGAAGATGGCATGCTCGGCATCATCGAGCACGCCATCGATATCCGATCCGTTGCTGCCGCTGTAGCTTTTTTCCAGAATCTCGGTAGCGGTTCCGATCAGTTTTCTGAGAATGGCCTTTTGCTTGACGATCTTGGCATAGTAGGAGATGTTGGCCGCGGACGGAACGTTGTCGACCAGGGAGGACAGATAGGCCATGCCGCCTACCTGTTCGAGCTTTTTACCGTCCCTCAGGACGTTACTGAGCGTGATGAGATCGCTCGGCTCATTTCGTTCGGACAGGGTCAGAATGGCTGCGAAGATTTGACGATGAGCTTGACTATAGAAATCCTCGAGGCTCAGCACCTCGAGGACCTGATTCAGGGCCTGATTATGCAGCAGAATCCCCCCAAGTACGGACTGCTCAGCTTCCAGGTTTTGGGGCGGTACTTTTAACTGAGAGGGATCGATGTCTTTCACAAACGGACCTATTGACTAAAACAAAAACCCGCTAGTTTTCTTCGACGACCTTCAAAACGATCTCCGCCGTGATCCCCGGATGCAGCTTGATCTTGACGGGATAGTCGCCTACCGATTTGACGGCTGCTGCCAGCACGATATGCTTGCGGTCGATCTGGAAGCCTTTGGCAGCCAACTCCGCCTCGATATCCTTGGCCGTCACCGAACCGAACAGTTTGTCCTGCGCCCCGACTCGACGCGCGATCGTCAGCGACACGTCGGCGAAGCGCGCTAACAGTTCCTCGGCATTCTTTTTTTCCTTCTCGGCTTTGCGGGTTATAATCGCTTGTTCACGTTCAAGCGCCTTGACGTTGGTGGTGCTTGCCTCGGCTGCAAATCCGCGGGGAATCAAAAAGTTTCTGGCATAACCGTCGGAAACCTTGACCAGGTCTCCCGTTTTCCCTAAAGATTCAACATCCGCTTTCAAGATTACCCTCATCCCTCATGCCTCCTTAATGTGTTTCACCATTGTCAGCGGAAAGGTCTTCTTTCCGATTAAGCTTTCGATAATCGATCCAGATATCGGAGAATCCCAGAATGATTACGAAAAGCAACAATATCTGTTGAATAAATATGAGCGCATAGCAAGTGCCTCTAAAAAAGAGAAGTACGCGCTTCTTCTCAAAGAAAAAATGGATGACCGACAACCCCTGAAAGAGATAAACAAACAGGAAGATCGCGATCAGATTCAGCCCGGCGATCCTTGCGCTGTCCATGGGGATGAGAATCATCCCGCCGGCAGCGATGACCAGCCAGACCATTTTGTCCGGCAGTTTCCATTGTCCGATATCGGCGGTTATGGTGCCTGATTCGCCCTTGATCGCAAAAAGCAGCCGGGCCGCCATCAAATTGATCCAGACAAAAAAGATAGAAAAAATCACCAATATCGCCGGGAAGAGGCGATACAGCGTCCGGATCATCTCGGGCGCCTGTTTCTGGAGAACCTTCTGCTGCTCCGGCGTCAAACCCGATTGACTGTAAACGCGAAGCCCCTCCTGAACCCCTTGACGAACGTAATTTTCGACCAGTAAGTGGAGATCTTGCCCCGACTGCAGAACGAAAAAAAATATACTGCACACCGCTGCCGCTACGATCACCAGCACCGTATAAAACACGGTTTTGCCGATCGAAAATTCTCTTCTCAAAAACTCCGAAAGAACAATCCCCAGGCCCCCCCAGGCCGCTAATACAGGCAGATAGCTTGAAAGGCTTGCGGGACCAAGGACAATTGCAGCCGGTATCAGAGACAGTACCAGGACGAGGATGCCCTGGACACGATTCGATCGGGAGAAAAAAAGAACCGACAAGGGCACAAACATGCCGACAAGAAAACCTGCTGCAGGTATCAAAACCATCGTCAAAAAAGCGGCCGATGTGATAACCGTTCCCGCAATCAATTCTCTTTTAACGAACAAGGGGCTTACTCTTTCCTGATATGCCTGATAATACGCGTCCTTCGTCTCAAAAAACGGCGGATCGGAAGGGCAGCCTATCAGTTGTCGCCAACAACAAAGGGCAGCAATGCGATCGACCGGGCCCGCTTGATAGCAACCGTCAGTTCTCTCTGATGTAGCGCACAGTTCCCCGTGATTCTTCTGGGAATGATTTTTCCGCGCTCAGAAATGAAGTACTTGAGAGAGCCCGGATCCTTGTACTCAATCTTGGCATTGGAGTCGGTGCAGAACCGGCACACCTTGCGTCGATGGAAGACCCTTCTCTCGGGCCTGCCATCCGAAGATCTGCCTGATGCATTTCTACTCGATCCATTTCTATTTGGAGTGGTTTTATTGAAAGCCATTATTCGTTTACCCCCTCTTCCACTTTTTCGACGACTTCATCAGTCTTGACTTCTTCGGAGACTACCGGTGTCTCCTCCACCGCCGGTGCAGTCGCTGGGGCTTCGGGCTGGGGGGCTTCAGGCTGGGGCTCTTCGACCTTCTCTTCCTTTACGCCCGATATCTCTTTTTCGATTTCGGCCATATCGACCTTTTCAGCCTTCTTGACCGTCTGATATCTCAGGATCTTGTCGTCATACTTGAGATTTCTTTCCAGTTCGTTGACGGTTGCTGCAGTTCCGACATAGTCGATCAGGCAGTACGCGCCTCTGGCCTGCTTGTTGATAGGATAGGCCAGTTTGCGCACGCCCCACTTTTCGACTTTAACAACCAATCCCTTAAAGTCGGCCGTGATCTGCTTGTAGCGCTCCACCAGGACATCAATCTCTTCCTTGGGCAGATCGGAAAGCGCAATGAATATAACTTCGTACCTGTTCAATGTAATACCTCCTCTTGGCTCTTGAACCCGGATATCGCATCCGAGTAAGGAGTCCTTCTGTGATTAAAATGGGTTATCTATACGAAACCGTCTCTAAAATCAAGCCTTTTATCGCCCAAGGCTCGTCTTTAGCGGTTCCGCCCAGAATCGCTGTTGTGATCCCAGGCAAAATCAGATAAACCTAAACGCATCACTCATCGCACCCTGGGCCGGCTTGAGGTCGGAAAGCAAAAGGCATGAACAACTCCGAAAAAAGAAAAAAAAACGTTGCTCTCATCTCGGTCATTTCCAATATCACGCTGGTCGTCTCCAAGCTGGTCATCGGTCTGCTGATTGGATCAGTTTCCATCATCTCTGAGGCCATCCATTCGGGCGTCGATCTTCTAGCAGCGATTATTGCCTATATCTCCGTGAGGAAATCCAGCAAACCGGCGGATGAGGAGCATCCCTTCGGCCACGGCAAAATCGAAAACATTTCAGGAACCGTCGAGGGGCTCCTGATTTTTCTGGCAGGCGGCTGGATTATCTATGAGGCCGCCCTGAAGCTGACGCATCCTGAACCGATTCATGCAGCCCCCTTAGGAATCGCCGTCATGCTCATGTCCGCCGTCATGAACCTGGCGGTATCGCACCAACTCTTCAAGGTGGGACGTGAAACCGATTCGATTGCGCTGCAGGCGGATGGTTGGCACCTGAGAACCGATGTGTATACCTCGGCCGGCATCATGATCGGATTAACCGGAATCGCGTTGAGCCGAATATACCTTCCCCAGTACCCTTTGAGCTGGATCGATCCGGTTTGCGCCCTGGCCGTCGCCGCACTGATTATGAAGACGGCCTACCGGCTTACGGTCGAAGCCGCTCGAGATCTGCTGGACGCAAACCTGCCCAATGAGGATCGCTGGATCCGCAAGTTTCTTGAATCGCACAAGCCGGTTGTGCACGGCTATCACAACCTCCGCACCCGCAAGTCCGGCAGCACGCGCTTCATCGACTTTCATATCCAGGTCGATCCCGATATGACGGTTGCCGTCTCGCACAGCTTCGCTCAGGAATTATCCGGCACCATCAAGGAACACTTTGACAATTCCACGGTGACGATCCATATTGAGCCTTGCACGGGCCACTGTACCGAGAAATGCATGGCTGGCTGCATCTTGACCGATTTGGAACGCGCCGCTATCCGGAAAAAACAGGGGGGGCTGCGCCGAATCGAAGACCTCAGACGGTTAAGGCAAGGACAAGAATAGGGGATATGGGACTGATCAAATTACTCTGGCAGGATCCGGCCACCTTCATATTGGTGGCCGTTGTACTATTATATTCTATCATTTTTCATGAACTGGCCCACGGCTGGGTCGCCAACCGCATGGGCGATCCTACCGCCAAATGGCTGGGACGCCTGACCCTGAACCCCATCCGCCACCTCGATCTCATCGGCACGCTGATGCTGCTGTTCGTCGGATTCGGATGGGCAAAGCCTGTCCCCGTCAACTATCACAACCTCCGCGATCAGCGAAAGGGACTGTTTCTCGTCTCTTCGGCGGGCATTGTCACTAATTTTTGCCTGGCTTTTATCGCGTTCCTGTGTTCCCGACTGTTCCCTCCATCTTCGCTTCAATATCAAGTGGTTGAGTTTATCGGTCAGATCAACATCATGCTGGCCGCCTTCAATCTGATTCCCATCCCGCCGCTTGACGGCTCCAAGATGCTCATGGGTTTCCTGACGGTTCCAACACAGCAGATGCTCTCCCGGCTTGAGCCCTACGGCTTTTTCATTATCATCATCCTGCTGTACACCGGCGTCCTCAATCCTCTTATCGCCTTCTTCCGTTGGGCAATGCTCTCGATCATCGGGCTGTTCCTGTAAAGGCGCCCTCTCAAAAGTTGACAGGCATCCGGTCAAACGGATCGTCCCGCAAGAACCGCCAGCATGGACATCGAGCCGCTATCGAACCCCTCAACAGGGAAGCTTACATGGTCTTCCGCGTCCCTGGCCCCCAACACATAGAGCAACGGCAGGTAATGATCGGGCGTGGGAATGGCGAGCTGCGCATCCGGTCCCAGCGCGTGATAATCGACCAGTGCCCGATCATCACCGGCAAGCATGAGCCCTCGCGCTTTTTCCTCAAACCGCGCGCCCCAATCGAAGGCCCACTCGCCGGGTTTTTCCCAGTCGTATGCCCGGAGATTGTGGACAAGGTTTCCACTTCCAAAAATGAGCACCCCCTCGTCCCGCAGCGGCGCCAACATCTTCCCAAGCTCATAGTGGAAGGCAGGTGGTTTCGTCCGGTCGATGCTGAGTTGCACTACAGGGATATCGGCCTCGGGGTAGATGTGATGCAAAACGGACCAGGTCCCGTGATCCAGCCCCCATTGTTCATCGAGTGCCGCAGGAATCGAAACGAGCAGATTCTTTATCCCCTCAGCCAAAGCGGGATCGCCCGGCGCGGGATAGGTGATCTGATACAATGCCTCGGGAAAGCCGCCGAAGTCGTGAATCGTGCGCGGGTGCGGCATCGCCGTTAAAAGCGTCGCCGGCAGGTACCAATGCGCGGAGACCGCCAGGATCGCCCGCGGCCGCGGCAGAGACTGCCCGAGCGCTCGCCAGCCTTCCGTCCAGCGGTTGCGGGCAACGACATTCATGGGATTGCCATGCCCTACAAAGAGAACAGGCATGGTCTTCGATTTTACGGATGCCATTGGGTATAACTCCTCACCGGATCGCCAAATTCGGTCTATCGTCCTTCTTTGGAACGAGGACCTTGCTCACAGCCTGGAATGCCTGACTCGCAGGGAACGCTGGACTGGCAAAAACCGCAGCCATAGCCTTCGAAGCCGTAGTTTTTTTCAACATACTTTTTGGTATCTTCAAACAGGTAGGCGCGGCATTTGACCTTGTCATGTCCCGACTCGCTCAATGCGCTCACGGGACAGCGCGCGATGCACAGCTTACAGGCGCCATGCGTAAAAAAGAGACAGTATTCGCGGTGATCGGCATAGGGGCGCGGCGTGGGCTCGACAGCAATACGCGCCACAACGGAACCGCAACGCATTGCCTTCCCTATCGGCGTGATAAGCCCGTCGCAGAGGCCGAAAGTCCCCAGTCCTGATGCATGGGCGGCATGCCGCTCCGACCAGGTGGCGGCATACCCGTAACGCTCCGACATCTCCACCTTATATTCCGGCAGACACAGCGGCGCAACGGCATCGACCCCGGCTTCCTGAAGCGCGGCGGCGACGTGCTGGCGCAGTTTGACGTTGACGGCCTCACCGAAAATCCTGGTTCTGGCGCAGCTCTCCGGAGTGCAGGCTGTTGCCTTCCTCAGATCGGCGCGCGTCTTTTCCGTTAGTGGCAGGATCCAGCTGACGACCGTCAGATCGCGTTCCGTCGCTTCGATCTCCGGAAAGGCAAGCCGGAAGGCCTCGAGCGGCGTCCAGTGAAACGGCCCGACATGTTCCTTATACGCACGATAGAGCGGATCGTCGCCGCGCGAAAAGCCGACGAGCGGCTCCCCCCACGCCCTGTCGTTATCGGCATTGCCCAGCGTATTTTCAGGAGAGTTGTTGATATAAGCCTTGATCAGCGTTTCTATTCCAAGTTTCGTATTTTCCATAATGGCACACAATGCAGATTATTTATCGATCGGTTCCTCAGTCTTTGAGCTTAATTGCAAGCCACCCGAAAACAGTCTCCTCATGACGATAAAAGATAGCCCTGCAAAAACACCTGCGATATGTGCCTCCCTGGCCACACTGATCACTCCACTGGCAGTTCCTTCAAAAAAAATGACGTACAGCAGAAAGAGCAACCCCACAATGTAAATCGCAAGTTGCCGGGGACGTTCTAACATGCCGAGAAAAATCAAAGCCGAGCAGCCGGCATATGTCAAGCCTGAAAGTCCGCCGTATATCTGATGAACACCCGCCAGAACAACAACCAGAGATACCGCTAAGGCCGAAAACGCGCATAACAAAATAGACGAACGAAGCCCCGCCTTGTCGGCTAATATCGTATACAAAATAACAAAGGCACTCGAATCGACGGCGTATTGCCGCCAAGTCAAGTGAGAGAGGTGGCCGGTAATGACTCGCCAGACCTCGCCAGACATCACCTTCGCAACATCCAACGACGCCAGGCTGCTCAAGAGCGCCGATGAAGTGATCACGGCTGCAGCGGCCGCGACGCTGAGAGTAAAGACTATTTGCGGCGCCATGCAACCAGAACTGCTCCCGCACAGAGAATTAGTGAGACAAACCCCATTGAGCCGCCACCACCCGATTTATAGGTATCTACTTTTGACCAATAGTCGTTCGCGGCCTTTTCGTTTTTCCTGGCATCAGAACCGCCCGTTGACGAAGAGAGCGGCACGGCCTGGGAAAGATCGTAATTGTCGAATTTCGACATTGCACTCACAAGCGCATCACCGAAGTTGCTCACCGCAGCAGTCAGGCTGTTGATGGACGCTTCTCTCGCCACGCTCTCCTGGGCATACGTGGTTGATTTGGCCGAGCGTTCATCCGTTCCGCTCTTTGTAAAGATGATGGCATTGCTGGGAATATGAATCACCCGCCCGTCAATAACGGTCGATGTCTTTGTCTCCACACCGGGAACCGTGAAGGCCCCGACAATCGTCAGATCGAGGAGGCCGACAGGTCCGCTCTGCGTACTGCGCTGATCCTGCTGATGCGAAACAACAATGGCGATGTCGGTAGCATACAATTCCCGGATCTTGTCCAGTGAAAGTTTGTTCTGGATATCATCGATGGCCACGATCGCGACGGCACTGACATACTTCGGATTGATCAGAAGTTGCTGTTTGAGCTTTTCAGCGGCCAATCGGAGCGTGGTATTGGGAACGGCATTGTTGCCGCTATTCGGCGCCATGATAATCGCGACAGATGTAGGGAGCGTGAGCGGCGTTTTTGTTGCAATCTGCCGCGATTCCTTAACGGGTTCCAGGAGATTGGAAAGCGGCTGAGAACGCGTGGACCTCGTAAAATTGCTCGCGCAGCCAGCCAGACCAACCAACAAAAATGAGACAAGAAAAAGAGACAGACTTTTTTTCATTATGACCCCCTCCGCTTCAGCATTTGTATTAACCCTCTTGAGAATCTGAAAAAACGTCCTATCATCATTTTGACTCGGAATCCACTCTGTCCTACAGCGAGAGATCTCCAGCAGCCGTCTTATTCTTCTACTCGAAGTGACGCTTGCCAAGGTCTCTTCGGGTCTGAGCTATGAAATCCACAGCATGACTCGCCCAATCTCCCTCAGTTCTCCGTTCTCGTATCGATAGGCTATGACATAACCGGCGCCAGACTTGCCGCCAGATCGGCGGCCTAGATATATAAGAACGATGCCTTGCTTCTCATCATAGGCAGGCAAGGAAATACGGGTGCGTCCGTGGGCATTAGGATGATCCTTGTACCAGGCGTCCCAACCGCCTCCGTCTTTTTTAAAGTATTTGTAATAGACGCCGTCGTAATCAATAAAATATCCTTTGGCCGGTTGAGATTCTATTGAAAGGCAAAAGGATGTTTTGTTTTTTTCGCATAGCCTATCCAGCAATGCATCCAGATCATATTCCTCAAGTCTGAGTCTGGATTTAATGAAATCTTTTGCCGCGCCACACCCATGATGGATATACGTTACAGGATCCACCACGGTGAATCCGCCGTCCTCGTACTTATGCTGCAACACCTTCTCGATGATGAGATTGTCCTGTTCGGTGGCCTGCGGCTCTCCGGCTTGGCAGACAGCAACCATGACACCCAGGACGAATACCGCAATCAATGCCCTCATTGCGCATTCCCCTTCCCGTCAGGCCATCACTGAAGGAGAAGCACCAGAACGTTCATCCTGTCAGTTTTGAAAAGCAGAGGTCCGTCGGCCGTATGGTGTAAACCAACTAATAAAGCTTGGCGCTGTTGACCTTCGGCACAAAATCCGGTTCACGTTCCTCGATCCACGTAATCGCATCTGCGGGACATTTTCTCTTGCACAATCCGCAGCCTGTGCACTTCTCTTTGATGACGGTTGCTTTGCCATCTTCTGCTGTTTTAATGGCATCAAAATAACAACGTTCCTGACATATCAGGCAACCATTGCCATAGCATTTTTCCTGGTCAATCTGGGCGCAGAAACGTGACGGATCGACCCAGCACTGGTCCCGCAGAATCAAGGGAAGCGCTATGCAACAACAGGGGCAGCAATTGCAGATGATCGGACCGGGATCCGACTGGGAATTGGCGCCGGTAAGATGCAACAGACCGTCCTCTTCACATTTTTCAATAATGTCAAGGGCCTCTGTCGCGTCTATTTTCCTGGCAGTCCCCCGTTCGATATTGTAATCGGCAGAGCCGTTCAACACGATGCATCCTTCCATGCGGTGCCCGCACTTGCCTCCATATTTGATTCTGCAGGCACAGGGCATAACGGCCAGACTTCTGGCTTGCGTGATGATCTCTCGAATACTGTCGAACGGCAGAATTTTATCCTTGGGGGAGTCAATCCAGATGTCGGCAGCAAGGAGCCTGGTAATGGGCTTCTTGCCCCTTTCCAACTCCGAAATTGCTGGCCACTCTTCTTCACCCCACTGCCGCCAGAGATCTCGAAACGCCTCGCCGCCGTCTTGCCATTGCATGCTACAATCGTGCAGATGCATGGCATCCTTGGCCATTTTATACACAACCGGGGACTTCTTTTTATTGCGAAAAACAACGCCCTTTTGAAAGAGACCTTCGAGCCTTGCTTCAACATCAGCAGGTTCAAGGCCCAACTGCCCCGATAGATCAGAGATGTTGCCGGGAAGCGCCAGGAGAATTTTTGCATCGATCTCATCTGCCAGTATCCGAAACAATTTTGGAATAATCGTCGACTCCGAACTCTTCACCCGGGAGGCCAGCTCACCATAGAGATCCTGATTTTGATTTGTGATATTTTCTTCTTGCATCTCGTCTTCTCCTTTTTTGCCGTCCTAGAACCAACCCACGATTTTGTCAACCAAGCGTTCTTCCAATGCTACGATCTACAACCGACCCATCCTCTATCCTGACGATTCACTCTTGCTGGAGCGTATAAACCGTTTCACATTCGTTCGCCCCTTCCGCCATTGTTTTCAGAATCTTGAGACTCGTTTTTCCGTCAGTTGCAACATAAAAATATTCACGATCAATTGCCATGACCGCTTCACAGAGCTTCCTAGAAGTATTCTCCAGGCCGAAGGGACATTTGCAGCCCCACAGTTTAATTTCACTGTCTGTTATTGAGAGCGCTTTGCTCGTAGCCGGATCGAAATTCTTCATAAATACGTTCGCTACGGTTGACAATCGATTGTCCGGCAATTTGCTCTTAACCCTCAAGCCCAGCGCCCTGCCCTGCAAACCCAGAATCCGATCAACGATGGGCAGGATGTCATCCCCGTATTTTTCATAAAAAGCCTTGATGAGCATGCCCTGTGCTTCGACCCCGTCTTTCGGAAGCCGATCATTGTTTCCATCTTGCATCTTTTTTCTCCAGAATTGATTTGAATTTTTCAGCAAGCGCATTTCCCGTAGCCTGCGCGGGGGTAGCGAGCGAATCAGGACCGATATCTTCCCTTGAAATTGGAGATTCGCCAGAGTTTGCTCCGGGGAGTCTTCAACATCCATCGCCAAGACCGACCCGCCTTCGAAGTTCCTTTGATTCCCCTATTTTTCTAGGCAGATTCTGGTGGATTGTCAAAGATTATTGCGTGAAAAATGCAGACCTAAGGATTTAAAAAAAATCAACCGGCTACGCCTGAATTTCAAAAGAGATAAACAAAGGCGGCGTACCCAGAACGACGGCTTATAACCACCCCACCCCCACGCGCCGAAGCATGTCGTTAAGCCGGATAAAATCTTGACAAAGCCGGTGTTTGCATCTATAAAAGGCCCCTCAAGCCACCGTAGCTCAGTTGGTAGAGCAAGCGATTCGTAATCGCTAGGTCAGGAGTTCAAGTCTCCTCGGTGGCTCCATTTTTTTCTCAAAGACAGTCACCCGTGACGAGTCACAAGTAACGGGTAAAAAGCGCTCTTCTGCCTTTCCTCTTTCCAGATTATTCCGTTCCCATCTTTTAATAACCTTATGAAAACATGTCTGGATTCCCGCCTGCGCGGGAATGACAGGAATCGACGTCCAGTGTAAGAGATGGTGCTTTTTGCTATTCTTCTGTTGAGTCGTTCAGAACAAAATGAATTCCCGGCTGCTTTAAAAGGTTTAGATGCAAGGCGTGCGAGGACCGGGGCGCGGAGCGTATTGTTAATACGTGAGCACCACGGCCCGGAGCGCAACGCAGCAGATGAGCCTTTTAAAACAGCCGGCTATAGTTCTTCCGTCGTGAAGGTCGCAACCTCATCGATAACAAGTGTATCCGCGAAGACCATGCAGAGCCGGTCCAGGCCCAGGGCGGCCCCGGCGGATTCGGGCATGAGGTGGAGACTGTCAAGAAAGCTATCGGCATCGGGATAGACGGCCTTGCCGGCAGAGGCGCGGTATTGCTTTTCCTGGGCAAAACGCTCGCGCTGCTCGACGGGGTCGATCAGTTCGGAAAAGGCATTCACCAGCTCCAGACCGCCAATATAGAGCTCGAAGCGCTCGGCAACGCTGGGATCGGCAGGACTCTTCCGGGCCAGCGCGCCCAGGGCGAGGGGGTAATCATAGAGAAAGACCGGTCGCTCCCAGCCCAACTGCGGCTCGATCTCGAAGGCCATCCGCTCGTTGAAGCTGTTGTCGGCGAGCGCCTGCTCCATGGAAACGGGCGTATAACGTTCAAAGGCCTGACGGACACTCAACCGCTCCCAGGGGGCAGAGACTGAAATCTCCCTGCCCTGGAACGTGACCGTGTCGGCGCCAACGACCTTGCGCGCAACAGCCAGGACCATGTCCTCGCACTCCCGCATTAATTCCCCGTAATCGATCCCGGCGCAATACCATTCCAGCATGGAAAACTCCGGCAGGTGCCGGTCGCCGCGTTCCGCCTTCCGAAAGCACTTGCAGATCTGAAAGATCCTCGGGTATCCCACGGCCAGGAGCCGCTTCATGCACAGCTCGGGAGAAGTCTGAAGGAACCACCCTTCGGAAGCAATGGCGTCGATGTGGGACTCGGGCGCGGGCGCAGGAATACGAATGGGGGTTTCCACTTCGAGGTAATCCCGCGCCATAAAGAAATCCCGGATCGTTTGCATGATCCGGGATCGCATCTTCAGATTTTCAGCCTTGGCGGCCAGTACCTGCAATTCTTTCATTGATGAAAGGCGCCGACTCAGTGGGCAATTTAACAGCGAGATTGCTTCGCTTCGCTCGCAATGACAACAAACAACGCCATGATTCTCTACCCGTCACTCGTGACTTGTTACTCGTCACTGCGGCGTCAGCCGCTGTTCACTGTTTACTGTTCACTATTTACTGTTTACTGCTTTTCAGTCCTTAACTCGCGTCACATACTCGCCCGACCGGGTATCGACTCGTATCTTCTCCCCTTCTTCGACAAAGGGCGGCACCAGGATCTTGTAGCCGGTCTCGAGGATGACAGGCTTGTAGTTGCCGGAGACGGAATCGCCCTTGGCCCACGGATCGGCCTTGGCAACAATCAGATCCACGGTGTTGGGCAGGGTCACGTCGATGGGACGGTCTTCAAAGAGCAGGATCTCGACCTCTATATTGTCGATCATGTAGTTCTTGTTGTCGCCGACCTGATCCTCACTCATGTAAATCTGCTCGTAGTTTTCGTTGTCCATGAAGCAGTACTTGTCATCTTCCTTGTACAGATACTGCATCGTCTTGGACTGCAAGTCGGCCTGCTCGAACGTATCGACGTCTCTGAAGGTCCGCTCGAACTGGGCGCCGTTGATCATGTTTTTGAGCTTGCACTTATAAAGGGACTGGCCTTTGCCGGGCTTGACGAAGTTGAACTCGGTGATGACATAGGGCTCTCCGTCCATCTTGAGACGCAGGCCTTTGCGAAGGTCACTGGCACTGTACATACGAAACAATCTCCTCTTGGGGAATTAACGATCGGATAATACCGTGGATTAATTCGGGATGTTTAGCACACTTCCGATAATCTTGAAACAAGAAATTTATGTCATCGGACAAACGCCGATCTGGCCGGTTATTTTTTCTTGACATGGCAAGTGGGAATATGTTTAAAGAAGAAAAAAATGAGGATAAAGCCCTTTTAATCATGGACAGACTTTCTTGCGTTAGTTTTAATTTCTGGTTTAGCTTTTATTATTACTTTTACGCATCCGTCTGCCCATCGGCTAGGAGGACTTAGGAAAGAGTAGTAAAATCTAAGCCATGGGTAGACGAAAGCTCCCATGGCTTTTTTGTTTTAAGGGCCATGGGCAGCGAAAGCACCATGGCCCTTTTTCATGGAGGCAAGGCTATGATTATCGTAATGAAGAAAAATGCGACCAAGGAACAGATCGATCACGTCATCGAGTGGATCGAGTCGGTGGGGTACAAGCCGCACCCGTCGATCGGCGTGGAGCGCACCATCATCGGCGCTCTGGGAGACGACCGGGGTAAGGCCCAACTGAAGGCGGCAGAGTTGCTGCCCGGCGTCGAAAAGACCGTTCCCATCCTGAAGCCGTACAAACTGGCAGGAACGGAAGTCAAAGAGGGAAAGACTACGATCAAGGTGGGTGATGTGGAAATCGGCAACGGCCGGTTCACCATTATCGCCGGTCCCTGCTCGATCGAAGGCGACGAGCAACTCATGGAAAGCGCCTATATCGTGAAGAAAGGCGGCGCGGATATCCTCCGGGCCGGGGCCTTCAAGCCGAGGACATCTCCCTACAGCTTCCAGGGCATGGAAGAGGAAGGGCTCAAACTGCTGAGAAAAGCGGGCGACGCCAACAACATCCCTGTTGTTACCGAGGTCATGAACACGACGGATGTAGAACTGGTCGAATCCTATGCCGACATACTGCAAATCGGGGCGAGAAACGTCCAGAACTTTGCACTGCTCAAGCGGGTCGGCCAAGCCAAGAAACCCGTTGTTTTGAAACGCGGGATGATGACCACGATTGAGGAACTCCTCATGTCGGCGGAATACATCCTCTCCTCCGGAAACCCGAATGTCATCCTCTGCGAGCGCGGCATCCGGACTTTCGAGACGATGACGCGCAATACGCTCGACATCAGCGCCGTCCCGGTTCTGAAGGAACTGACGCATCTGCCCGTCCTGGTGGATCCGAGCCACGCCGCCGGCAACTGGAAGTATGTCCTGCCGCTGTCTAGGGCCGCCGTAGCGGTCGGGGCCGACGGGATCATGGTCGAGGTTCACCCCGAACCGGAAAAGGCTTTCTCCGACGGGCCGCAGTCGCTCAAGCCCGAGAAGTTCTACCGCCTCGTCGATGAGGTCCGCGCCCTGGAAAAACTCATGAAGACCGACATCGAGGACCGGCAATGAAAAAGATAAAGGTCAATCTCGAAAAGAAGCTCTCGAACTCTTACGACATCTGTATCGGCAGCGGCATCATCGACCGCGCCGCCCTGATCCTGGCCAAAAACAACTGGGCGTCGCGCTACGTCGTTATCACAGACTCCAACGTGGCGCCGCTCCATGCCGACCGCCTCTTGACCACGCTTGGTGCCGCCGGACTGAAGGTCGATCTCATTCAATTCCCCGCCGGTGAGTCGTCCAAGACAATTGACACGATCCTGAAAATCGTCGATCAGCTGCTGGCGCTCGGCGTGGACCGCAAAAGCGGCCTGATCGCACTGGGCGGCGGCATTGTCGGGGACGTGACCGGCTTTGTCGCCTCCATCTACATGCGCTCCCTTCCCTACGTCCAGATGGCCACGTCGCTGCTGGCCATGGTCGATGCCTCGATCGGCGGCAAGACGGGTGTGGATTTCGGCAGCGGCAAAAATCTGCTTGGCACCTTTTACCAGCCCAAGGCGGTCTTCATCGACATCGATTTCATCCAGACCCTGCCTCAAAAGGAGTTCCGCACGGGACTCTCTGAAATCATCAAGTACGGCATTATCGACGACGCCGAGCTCTTCCACTTGCTCGAAAAGGAAGGCGCCCGGATCTCACCCGACAATACCGACCTCATGGAGCGGCTGATCTCCCGTTCCGACCGCATCAAAAAGGGGATCGTCGAGATCGACGAGACGGAGCACGGCCTCAGGCGCATCCTGAATTTCGGTCATACGCTGGGACACGCTATCGAATCGGAATCGGACTACCGGGTGACGCACGGAGAGGCCGTCGCCATCGGCATGGCAGCTGCAGCGCGGATCTCTGAGAAGATGAAATACCTGTCAGCGGCGGAGCGGATTCGGATCGAAACGATTATCGAAGCAGCCGGTCTGCCTGTGCGGGTTCCCGCAGGGCTGACCCTGGAGGGCATCCTGAGCAGAATCAAGCTGGACAAGAAGAAGGAAGGTGATAAAGTGCCCTTTGTGCTGATCAAAAAAATCGGTGTGCCCTTTATCAACGGCGGCGTTCCCGCCCCCATGATCCGCGAAACCCTGGAGGAGCTGCGCGCATGAAACCGATCGAGACATTGAGAAACGAGATACGGCAAAAGGACAAAGAAATCGTTCAGCTCCTCAATGAACGGGCCAACCTGTCGTTGAGCATCGGCAAAATCAAGTCCGCCGAGGGGCGTGAGGTGTACGACCCCGCACAGGAAAAGCGGGTCCGGGATGGCATCCTCGAATTTAACCAGGGACCGCTGGCGAACGAATCCCTCAACGGCATTTTCCGGGAGATCATCTCCGTCTCCCGTTCCCTGCAGGCGCCCCTGGGAATCGCCTATTTCGGACCGGAGGGGTCTTTCACCCATGCCGCTTCAGAGTTGCACTTCGGAGCCAGCGCCATCTTCCAGCCTTACCCAACGATTTCGGAGGTCTTTGACGAGGTCGAGCGTGAAAAGGTCCACTGTGGCGTCGTCCCGATTGAAAACTCCTCAGAGGGTTCCGTCAAACAGACGCTGGACCGGCTGGTAACGACGCCAATGCAGATTCGCGCGGAAATCTTCCTGCGAGTCAGCCATTCGCTCCTGTCCGTACAAGAAAACCTTTCACGAATCCGTCGCGTCTATTCGCATCCTCAGGCCCTCGCCCAGTGCCGGATCTGGCTTCGGAGCCATCTGCCGCACGCAGAATTGATCGCTGCGGACAATACGGCGGCCGCGGCAAAGCGCGCCCAGGAGGAACCCAAGATTGCGGCATCTGTCGGCAACATCCGCGCCGCATCGATCTACAGCCTCAAGGTCGTCGTGGAAGGCATCGAGGACAACCCCTCGAACACGACGCGCTTCATCGTTGTCGGCAAGGGAAGCAATCAGTCCACCGGGGCAGACAAGACCTCTATTCTCTTCAGCACGACGCACGCGCCGGGCTCGCTCTATCGCGCCCTGGAGACGTTTGCCGCCGAAGATATCAACATGAGCCGGATCGAATCATACCCCTCCAAGCTTAGCCCTTGGAGCTACCTCTTCTTTGTCGATTTCGAGGGGCACAAGGAAGACGCCAAGATCGTCCGCAGCCTGCAGGCGCTGCGGCTTCACACCACTTTTACCAAGGTGCTCGGCTCCTATCCAAAGGGAGACGCCGCATGAAGATCTGCGTATCCATTGCCACGGACAGCATCCGAGAAGCCGAGCTTCAGTTCAAGCGGGCCTCTGACGTCGCGGACATGATAGAACTTCGGATCGATCGCATCGGGCACGAGGCGCTTACAAAGCTCCTGCCAATCAAAACGGTTCCAGTGCTCATCACCAACCGCAGTAAAGCAGAAGGCGGCGCCTTTACGGGCACCGAGGCCGACCGGCTGGCCGACCTCAAGCGTGCGGTCGTTCTCGGCGCCGATATCGTCGATATCGAATTGAGCACCGGCGCCTCCGCCATCGCGGAACTGAGAACCCATATTCATTTGACAGGCAAGAAAACGCAGTTGCTGGTATCTTATCATGATTTTTCCGGCACCCCGGCGGACAGCGCGCTCAAGCGCAAGATCAACGCGGCCATGCGCGCGGGAGCAGACATTATCAAGCTCGTCACCTTTGCCAACCGCATAGAAGACAATCTCCAGGTTCTGCACCTGATGACCGCCTATCGAGACCGGGGTGTCAACGTGATGGCCTTCTGTATGGGTGAACTGGGGCGCATCAGCCGCATCGCCGCACCCCTTTTCGGCGCCCCTTTCACCTTCGCTGCCATGGCACGAGGTCAGGAATCTGCGCCGGGACAGATCGCCATCGACGAATTGCGGAAAATCGCGGCGATCCTGACAAACAGGGAGGAAAACGCCTGATGCCCAATCGGTACTTGCCCGGCGACACTGCCGTCTACGCGCTTCTTGGAAATCCGGTCGGGCACAGCCTGTCACCGATCATGCACAACGCCGCCTACCGGGAGATGATGCTGTCTGCTGTCTACGTCCCCTTCTGCGTGAACAACCTGACCGATGCGATCCGGGGCGTCCGGGCCATGGGCATTCTCGGACTCAGCATCACGATTCCCTTCAAGACGGACATCCTGCCGCTCCTGGACAATATCACGGACGATGTTCGGGCGATCGGCGCGACGAATACCGTCATGAACCGAGACGGCCGCCTGGAGGGGAGAAACACGGACTGGATCGGTCTGAAGACGGCGCTGGAGTCCCGTTTCAATCTGGAGGGCAAAACCTGCGCCATTCTTGGGGCCGGCGGCGCGGCGCGGGCAGCTGTCTATACCGTTGTTCAGGGAGGCGCGCGACCGATCATCATCAATCGCACCATAAAGACGGCGGAGCGTCTCGCGGCAGAGTTCGGCGGCGAGGCCTTTCCCCTGACCGACTTCGATCGCGTCAAGGCAGACTGCCTGATCAACACCACATCGGTCGGCATGTTCCCCCACTCCGCGGAGTCGCCAGTCGCCGCCAAAAACCTTGGCCGTTTTCAATGGGTCATGGACATGATCTACAACCCGCTGGAGACAAAGCTCTTGAGCGACGCCCAGCGCGCAGGCTGCGGCATCATCTCCGGCCTCGACATGTTCGTGTGTCAGGGGGCGGAGCAGATCCGCTGCTGGACGGGGCTTGAACCGCCGCTGGACATCATGCGTCGGGTCGTTGTGGAATATCTCATTGCAGGAGATCGACAATGATGGAAACCATTGCCATTGAGCCGATCCGCGCACTCGATGCCGTGGTCTCGATCCCCGGCTCCAAAAGCTACACCCAGCGAGCGCTCATCATTGCCGCGCTTGCAGAAGGCCCTTCGCGGCTCAGTCATTTCCTGACTTCGGAGGATACAACTTACCTGATCGACGCGTTGCAGGCGCTGGGGGCAACGATTCGCAGAGAAAAAAAATTCGAACAGGATGAACTCGTCATCGAGGGAATTGCCGGCCGGATAGCCAGACCGTCAAGCCCCGTCTACCTCGGAAACAACGGAACCGCGATGCGCTTTTTGACGACGCTGGTCGCGCTCGGCAAGGGACATTACACCCTCACAGGAGACCCGCGACTTTGCGAACGTCCCGTCGGCGCCCTGCTCGCTGCGCTCAAAGCGCTCGGGGTCGACGCCCGAAGTGAACGAAATAACGGCTGTCCGCCTGTCATCATTGATGCCGACGGATTGGCCGGCGGAGAGATCCGCTTGAAGGACATCGAAAGCAGCCAGTTCGTCTCATCGCTCCTTATCGCCGCGCCTTATGCAGCGAAGAACATGGCCGTCATCCTGGAAGGTCGCACCGTTTCCATGCCGTATATCGATATGACGGTAGAGGTCATGCGCCACTTCGGCGCGACGGTTTCAACGCCTGCCCCTGACCGCTTTGAAATCAGCAGCGGAAAGGCCTACCGGGGAAGAGACTATGCCATAGAAGGGGATGTCTCCAGCGCCTCGTATTTCTTCCTGGCCGCCGCGTTATGCAGAGGAAAGGTCCGGGTGCTTAACGTCAACCCGGCAACGCACCAGGGGGATATCGGTGCGCTCACGATCATGGAATCCTTCGGCTGCACCGCCGTGCGGGGCGACCGTTGGATCGAGGTCGAAGGGAAACCCATGCAGTCGGGGGATCTCGTTATCGACATGGGCAACCTGCCGGACATGGTGCCCACGATCGCCGTTCTGGCCGCCTTCCGGAAGGGGCGCACGCAGATCACCAATGCCGCACACCTGCGCCTCAAGGAGAGCAACCGGATCGAGTCGGTTCTGACAGAACTGCGCCGAATCGGTTGCCCTGTGGAGGAAACAGCGGACGGCATGATAATCGATGGCGGCGGTCCACTCCACGGCGCGGAGATTGAAACTTATAACGACCACCGGATCGCCATGAGCTTTGCCATCGCGGGGTTGGCCGTGCCGGGCATGGTCATCCGGAATCCCCGCTGCGTCGGTAAATCCTTTCCGGGGTTTTGGGAAGAATTGGATAGAATCGCAGTCAACAGTCAACAGTGAATAGTAAATGGTCAAAATAACGACCGCAAGGAGACGAGGCATTTTTTTATCCGTTCACTGTTTACTATTTACTGTTTGCTATTCACTATATCGAAGGGTCTAGCATGCTGGACAGAAACAAAAACATCGTTCTGATCGGTTATCGCTGTACGGGCAAAACGGCGATCGGCAGAAGATTGGCCAAACGGCTCAAAAGGCCTTTCTATGATACGGACGATCTGATAAAAAATGAGACGGGCCGATCCATTCCCGACCTGGTTGCGGAAAAGGGATGGGCCTTCTTCCGCGAGAAGGAGCAGGCCGTCGTTGCCCGTATATCGGACCTTCAAGACTGCATCATTGCGACGGGGGGCGGCGTCGTGCAGGACGAACAGAATGTTGCAAATTTGAAGCGCAACGGCCTTTTCATCTGGACGTCTGCAAGCCTGGACACCATCCAGGCCCGAATGAAGCGGGATCTCGCGCATACCGGACAGCGACCGTCGCTGACGGGGTGCGACCCGATCGCCGAAGTCGAAGGCGTTCTTGCAGAGCGTCTTCCCGTCTATCGACGGCTGGCCGATTTCTCAGTGGATACGTCCCGTACTTCCATTGACGAAACCGTTGAGCAGATTATCGACTGGATCGAACATCATACCTGAGAGAGGCAACCATGTCTGGAAACACATTCGGAGAAGTTTTCAGGGTTACGACCTGGGGCGAATCGCACGGCGACGCCGTGGGCGCGGTCGTCGACGGCTGCCCGCCCGGCTTGGAAATCACGACCGCTGACATCCAGACGGATCTGGAGAAGCGGCGGCCGGGTAAAACCGCAGGGGCCACGCCCCGCAAAGAACCCGACCGGGTGGAAATCGTCTCAGGCCTCTTCGAAGGCAGGACAACGGGAACGCCCATCTGCCTCATTATCCGAAACAAGGACGCCAACAGCCGCTCCTATGAAGACATCAAAGACCTCTTCCGACCGGGACACGGTGACTTCGCCTATATCCAGAAATACGGACTCCGCGATTACCGAGGTGGAGGGCGCGCTTCGGGACGTGAGACGGTTGGGCGGGTGGCCGCGGGCGCCATTGCGAGAAAGATCGTTGAAGCTAGCGGAATCGGCGTCATAGCCTATACGCTGGAGTTGGGGGGCATCGCCGCTCGGTCCATTTCTATGGAGACCATCTTCGCCAACCCTCTGTATTGCCCCGATCCTGAGGCGGCCGTTCTGATGGAGGAAAAATTGGCGGACGCGAAGACCCAAGGGGATACGCTCGGCGGAATCGTCGAAATCCGCGTGCAGGGGTGCCCCGCCGGTCTCGGGGAACCCGTTTTCGACAAGATGGACGCTGACCTGGCGAAGGCCCTCATGAGCATCGGCACGGTCAAGGGCGTGGAAATCGGTGCGGGCTTTGAAGCGGCGCGGATGACCGGATCGGAGTGCAACGATTCGATGCGACCGGAGGGCTTCGTCTCCAACAACGCGGGCGGCATTCTCGCCGGCATCACAACCGGCGCGGACATCATGATTCGCGTCGCCTGCAAGCCGATTCCCTCCATCGGCATCCCTCAGGAGACGATCGACAAAAACAACCAACCGCAAATCATCACCGTCAAGGGACGTCACGATGTGTCAGTTATCCCGAGGATCGTACCCGTGTGCGAGGCGATGGTGTGCATTGTGCTGGCGGATCATCTGTTGCGACAGAAGGCGATAAGATGATCAATGTGAAACAGTTTCGCTTCGGCGATAATCTCGGCTATCTCCTCTGTGGTCGCCAGAAGGCTGTCGCGATCGACGGCGTGGCGCCGGACGAAATGATCGCATTTCTAAAGTCCCACCAGCTGACCCTGACGCACATCACCAACACCCACGGCCACAACGACCACACGGCGGGCAATCGCCGATTGTCCGAACGGACAGGGGCGATTCTGATCGAAGCAACGGATCTCCGCGACGGCCAGCTTCTGCCGCTCGAGGACACTGCCATTAAAGTATTTCTGACCCCCGGACACTCGAATGATTCGGTCTGCTTTTACGCAGGCCACTATCTTTTCACCGGTGACACCCTCTTCAACGGCACGGTGGGAAACTGTTTCACCGGCGATCTTGAAATCTTCTACCGCTCTATCAAAAAGATCATGGCCCTGCCGCCGGACACGGTCATCTATGCAGGCCATGACTATGTCCTGGATTCCATGAACTATGCCGCCTCACTGGAGCCCGACAACGACGCAGTCAAGCGCTTCCGGGCCGACTACGCCCCGGATCACGTCTTTTCGACGCTCCAAGACGAACTGGCGATGGACCCCTTTCTGCGGATGAATGCACCGGGTATCACGGCCATGCTGAAGAAAAAAGGACTGCCCTGCGAAACGGAGTGGCAACGATGGGAATCGCTGATGACGATGGACTGACCTGAGCGGACTGCTTTCTCTTGTCCGCCTGAGAATTTGCAATATTCGCTTGCAGCCTCTCCCATCCGGCGCCTCATTTCTTGCGCTCGTAGCGCCATGCTGGATCCCGGCACAGGATGCAGTCGTCGCCATCAAACCATGGGCGCGCTGCATCGTCCTGAAGGAGCTTCCAACGGAAGAACGCGACCGTGGGCTCGAAAAAAAGGCCGCCATTCGGATATATCATCGAGTAGTGAAAGCTTTCTTTATGGACCGCGAAATAGGCAGGCCCGGCGGCAGGGAGGAAGCTCAGCTGATAGGCTCTATCGGCGGGACAGGTTTTATCGCGGCCGGCCGCCAGAAAGAGCATGGGAATCTTGATCCCATCGGTCACTTCCGCCGACGGAACAAGCATGACCAGGGCCTTGATTTCCGGATGCGCCTTGGCGGTGCCAAGGGTGTTAAGTGCGCCGTCGGAAACACCGACCAAGCCGATTCGATCGGTATCGACTTTATTGTAAAAGAGGCTGCGGGAATCTTTCGCCAGATTTAGAATGGCCGGCAGTCCATCCAGCGTGGCAAACTGCGTCGAGCCGACCACGATGAAGCCCCAACTGGCCAGAGCGCGTAGAAAACCGGCAGCACAAGGCTCGATTCCACCGCCAGAGGTAACGGCAACGACCGGCCACTTGCCCGCCTCCTTCTCCAGCCTGGCCGGGTAAAAGACCAGCGGATCCCCATCCTGCCTTGCAACCTCATAAGGCCCTTTCAGGACATAATGCCCCTTGCGCTGCGCCGGATCAGTCGAAACGTCATTCTTCTCCAGAAACGCTTTAACCTGCAGAGGCAGTTCGAACCGGTCGGTTGCGACGTCGACATTGAACGCCACGGAATCGATCACAATGACCGTTCTCTGCTCATCTTTATACTGGATTATTTTGTGAGGCAGCATCACAGCGCCGACCTTTCGGTAATCGCAGTAAGCGGTATCCATCGCGACGGTGTCGCCGGCGACTGTTTTGATCGTTTCTTTAACCTCTGCCAGCAGTCCCGTATCCTTGAAAAAGAAAAAGGCAACTTCCTTTCCCGCCGGGGAGGTCATCAGAAGCTTGTAACAGGCTGTACCATTGACATCCTCGATGCCCGCGACCCGGATGCTTTTGAAATGGCGCTGCCAGTTGATCAGCGTGCCAATCGGGTTGAAGTTTCTTACCAGGCTTTCTCGCTCTTCGCCTTCCTTGATACTGGCGTTAACCGAATCGATCAGTTCCCAGACGATGCGGCCGTCCGTGCCTGATTCGATCTGCAATAAGGCAGGAACCTCCGTTAGGAGGAACTCGGGTGTATTGGCATCATTATCTTTATCGAAGGGCGCCACCTGAACCCCGACAAAAACTTTGGCGATCTCATAGCGCTTGCCGGAGCTCTCAGAAAACGCGTCTGTTATGGCGGTGACATAGTGCGGTGAGATGCTCTGGGCAAGCTCTCTCGTTTGCGTGTTGCGGATTGACCGCAAGGCCTCGATGCCGCCGGTCGCCTCGATGTACTTGGAGATCACGTCCTGGACAGCCGGAAGCGATTCTGCCGTCCAGGACGGCACGGGAAACAACACCCAAAAGGCGCAAATCGCAACCATGCAACCGATGGATTTTCTCAGCCATTGCTTCATATGAGCATCCTTGAAAGTTCTTCCGTTGGTCCTCGTATCGGACCAACAAAACCACTATCATAGCAAGATCATAGACCGGTCGTCAGGTCTTTGCGTTTGACAAGGGAAGCTCCGGCCATCACGGCTAATGGGGAATGGGCGCGTTGCCGATTGAAATTTCTATTTCACCAGCACGTATTTCTCGACTCCGGCAGCGCGGGCGCTATCGATGACTTTTACGACTCTCTCGTAGAGCGTCTCTTCATCTGCCCCGATCGTCAAAACACTCTCCGGGTCACTCTTGATCATCTGCTGGAGCAGCGGGGTGAGTTCACTGAGCTGGCATGGCTTGTCGTTTACCGTAATACTGCCGTTCGCCGTAATGGATACAGTGATGAAGGTGGGTTTCTTTGCGGCCGTCACGGCTTGTTTGTTCTGGGAAGGCAAGTCGATCTTCAGTCCTTCCATCATGAGCAGCGGGGTGGCAATCAAAAAAATGATGAGCAACACTAAAACAACATCCGTAAAAGGCGTGATATTGATATCCGAAATGACCTCGTGGCTGATTCTTCTCACGGCTATCGTTTAACCTCCTGCGCAGCGCCGGACTTCATTCTTTCCGTTACCAGCTGGTACCGCACCACGCCCGCATCGCGCGCCGCGCCGATCACATCGATCACGGTCCGGTACTTGATGCTCTTGTCGCCGTTAATCTTGAGCATCACTTTAAATCCCTTCCGGGTGCTGTCCTGGATCGTCTTGGTCAAATCATCTACGGTAATTTTCTTGTCGTTGAGATAAATGGCTTCCTTGGCATCGATACTGACGATCAGGAATTTCTCCTCCTCGGGCTTGCTGGTCAGGGCCTTGGGGACTTGAACTTTAATCCCGCTCCCCACGATAATAGGGGTCGCAATCATGAAGATGATGAGAAGCACCAAAACAACATCCGTAAAAGGCGTGATATTGATCTCGGCAACAATATCCGTTCCATGTTTTTCACGTCGCGTCATAATAAAAACTCCCGCAAGGGACTACTTTTCAGCATCCAGAATGATCATCAATTCGCTGGCTGCGGCATCCATTTCATGGGTCAGCGTTTTTATCTGCTTCATGATCCAGTTAAAGAAAATCACTGCCGGAATCGAAACGGCCAAGCCCATCGCGGTATTGAGCAGGGCTTCCGCCACGCCCCCGATCACGCTGTTCAAACCGGCCGTGCCGGAATTCGCTATGCCGTGAAAAGCGTTGACAATGCCAAGGACCGTACCAAAAAGACCGATATAAACCGCAATATTGGCAATGGTCCCGACGATAACGGTCCTTTTTTCCAGTTTCGTGATCTCCACGGTAATCTCACGACTGACGGCATCCTCTATCTCACGAATGCTCTTTCCGTAAAAGACCAGGCCGGCGCCTATGATTCTGCAAAACACGCAGTACGGGTAGGAACGGCAATAATCAACGGCCTTGTCGATTTTCCGTTGTTCCAATAAAAAGCGAATGTTCTTCATGACAGTGATCCTGGACGGTTTCGACTTCTTCCAGAACTCAATCTCCTTGCCGATAAACACGGAAACAGACAAAACCGAGCAGGACAGAAGCACGTACATCACCCAGCCGCCCATCTGCAACACATCCAGTAGTGATTTGTTCTCGAACATATGACCTCCTTAGAAAAATATAGCGCCAGCGCCCTTCACTTTTTAATCGGCTTCAAATCAATCGTCTCGAATAGCTCCTTAAGAGAATCCACTTCCCCGTCCGTCTCTCCGGCAAGAATGATCGCATAGCCGTCTTTCGCAATCACATTGCCATAGGCTGTTCGGGGCGGCGTATTCTGTTTACCTTGCGGCTTGAACCTTATTTCGAACTCAAAGGCTCGATGCTTGTCGTAAGCCTCCGAACGCGTGTTGTAAAGAAGTTGAACCTGTGTTCCTTTGAGCTTCAGCCATTGCAGATAGTTCTCGGCAAACGATTCGAGGTATGCGTCTTCGTCTCCCGAGATCCTCGATATCATCACCTGAATCGAAGGAAGGGCAGAGGCCGTTTTGGCTGAAAGCAAAAGGCTGTCCGATTTCTGCTGCACGCCCCAATCCGGTGGATAAGCTAAGGCAAAAAGCGGTGGCGTGATTCGGGCTAGGCTGCCGCTACCGGACATCCTATAATCCGTTGAAGCCTGGGAAACAAGGGATAAATTAATTTTGATATCGCAATTGGGAGCAGGCGCGCTGTTTTTCTTCGGCAGAGGCGGCGGTACACTCGGCGTTGAAGTGGCTCCGGTAAATGATGGTCCGCTTTCCTGTCCCAGTGCGAGGGTGCCGAATATTTGCTTGAGCTGATCGAGTTGCTCCTGTTGTCCCGGCCCCATCGTTGAGCCCGTCAGGACAATGGCATGATCTTTCACAAACACGACCTTTCCGTAAGTGGCAATGGCCGGCAAAAGCGACACAAACCTTTCCATCATTGCATCACTGCGGTTGCCCCCTCCGCGAAGCCGCCAAGTCATCAGGAATTCATAAAACGTATCCCCCACCTCGTTTTTTGCCAGCCTGGCAAATTGCATATGGACGGTTTTCGTAAGCTCTTTCTGAATCAAGTACTGCTGCAAGTCCTTCATCACGCCATCCCCCAAGGCAAGGCGGCCAGCCTCCGTACTGATGCCATTTCCCATGCGCAGCACAGTGAGTTGCATGCTGGGCGTACGCTGCGGATTGGCATTGAAAATCCGATTCTCAACCAGCTCGGCAATATACCAGTCTCGCGGATATTTGAGGCTGAAAGCCGGAACGCTGGTGCGTACGAATTCACCGTTCTTGGCCGCGCCGTCTTGCTTCGACGTCCACGGAAGCGCGATCGGTGTTGGATTTTTTTCATCAGCAGCCTGTCCGGAAACGTCTGCTTTTTGAACGGTGTCAGTATCCGGTACAGGCGCGGCCGTCGGAGGCGGAATCCGTAGAGACGCCTTGAGCAGTGCCTCCTGCGCCAGGCTGCCGGCGAGATATTGATCGACCTGATCGGTGAGAAAAAATAACTCAAGATTTGACATGACCGAGTTCATGCCGATGATTTTAAAACTGAATCCGTCGATCTTCCGCTTTTTCTTGAATTTAACCATCAAATAATCAAGCTGAGGAGCGACAATGAAGTCGAAGAGCTCCTCGACGCTCCGGGGAGAGGACGACTCGGACAGAATCGGAGCGATCGGGAAAGTCAGGTGCGTACAAAAAAAGTTCTTTCCCTCAAGCGTGATCATTGAGAAGGCTTCCGAAAAATGCGTCAGTCGTATTGCGCCCATGTCGATCAGTTCTTTTCGGAGCCTTTTCAAGTTGAGACGATAGGAGGGAAGGTCAAAGCCATAATCAGCCGCCATTTGCTTGTCAAAATCTTTACTCTCAATTGCCTTAAGGCGATCCTTTGCCTCATCGATTAATGGGATGGAAGGATACCTGGCTATGAAGGCTTTCAGACATTCGGCATCGTAACAATCCGTTAATTCGAGAGTCTGAATAACCGACCATGCCGTTCCCACATTGATATTGTCGGGATATTTGGCGATAAATTCGCGATAGCCCTCCAGGCTGTTGCGCTCTGCATAGGGTCTGTATATCTCGTTATCCCGCGCTATCCGCGCCACACGGTCACTTTCGGTTTCCCCGCTCGTAACCGGCGCCTGGCCTTCGAGGTGAGCACAGCCATAAATCAACAGACATAAAACCAGCAGAAAAAAGGCTTGATGCCGGCGTTTCATAGTCTTTCCTCTAGGCAGGAACAAACCAGGCTTTTTACTTTCCTTGCGAAACAACTTCACCATCCCGATATTCTCTGGTCTCGACGATCTTCCCCTTCCGATCATAGCGTCTTCTGGGCCCGTTCAAGTCGTCATCCTGGTAGGTCTCTTCCAGCTCTAAATAACCTTCAGCGGCATATTGTTTTCTGAGACCATTTTTGTATCCCCTGGCATACGGCGTCTCGCTTCGGATTTTACCATTGCTATAGTATAGTTTGACAACACCGTCGGCCTTCCCGTTTTTATAAGAACCGGCTTCCTGGAGGATTCCATTGTCGTTGAATCTCTTCACGGCGCCGTTCAGGCGCCCGCCCTTGAAAGGTTCTTCCGCTTCAAGCACGCCGTTGGGGTAATAGGAAAGGCATGCCCCTTCTTTGATTCCGTTCAGAAACGTCAATGTCTGTTTGATCTTTCCATCGGAATAATAGATCTTTCTCTCTCCTTCCAACCGATCGTTTCTGTAATAATTCTCTTCTTTGACAGTCCCTGTCCCGTAAAAATAGACAACGGCTTTACCCTCCCGGATGCCGGCCTGGTACGTGACTGTCTCCTGCAGTTTTCCGTTTTGGAAATAGAGCGCCCAGAGGCCATTCATTTTGTCTTGAATGTATGTCGCCTCTTCCTTGATCCCGCCGCTCTCATAGTATTGTTTACAGGGGCCGTCGAGTTTGCCGAGGTCGTAAGTGCATTCCGCCTCCTGGTTGCCGTTCCGGAACCATTTTCTGTTGACCCCATGCAACAGGTTGTTTTTAAACGTGCCTTCCACGGCGATCTTACCGTCTTCGTGCCAGTATTTATAAGGTCCATTTAAATTGCCGTCTGAATCGACAGTAAATTCGGCATCCAGTATTTTCTTGCCCTGCGCGTCGAAATGATATTGCTTCTCCATATGCGTTCCGGCCTCGCAGATTGAGGCAAAGAGTAGCAACGTCATGAGCATCCCTATCGTTTTCGCCCACTTCACGGCGTCGCCTCCTTGGAAGGATTGTCGGCAGGCAAAGGCTCGTCCTTGACGGCTGCTTTTTCTGAAAGCGCGCGGAGCGCCGATTCTCTAAGATCTTTCAGTCCGGCTTTGAGTTCCTCCGGTATTTTGTTCGCCGGGAAATTCTTTTCAATATCATCGAGACGATCCAAGACTTCCTTGAAATTCCCGGTCAGCGAGGCAATCGACGTCTCTTCATAACGACACCTCAGGTACAGTGGATCATCTTTTTTAACGGCCTCTTTGACCGACTTGAAGTCTTTGAGCGCATCCTTGTATGACTTCAGTCGCTTCTCGCAGAGCCCCCTGCCAAAAACACTGGTGATAATGACGCTGTCCTCTTTTGAATCCACCAAGGAACGGGAAAAGCTCTCAATCGCCTCACTGAGCAACTGTCTGGCCGTCGGATCGTCTTCCGGAAAGAGAAGGGCAGCATAGTAATTGTTCCAGCCGATTCGGAAGCTCGCTGTGGCTACGAGCAACTGCGGTTGCTGCCAGGCAGTCGTCTTGAAAAAGGCCAGTGGATTTTCCATCTCATCGAGCTTCTCCTGATAGTCGTCCAGAACCTTTTTATTGATATCCAGGATGCGTTTAATGACGTCCCGGTTCGCGAGAAAAGCAGCCCTTTCCTGTTCTTCTGCCCCCTGGAACGCCCTGCTGTGAAGGAAGACCCCCCTGTCGATGCACTCCTCTGCTTTTTTAAGAACAACGCTCTGAATCTCAAAATTAAACGTATTGTCTTTCATCGCCTCGATGGAGCCCGCGTTCAATTGATCGACTAAAGAACGCAGCTCCTCCGGCGTATTAGCGGAAGAAATATTGATATCCTTGAAGGCCACAGCAGCGTGTAGTGTCGCTGCGACACAAAAGACAGTCATCATGGCCGGTAAGAATAAAAAAGGGTGACGTTTCATAATCCTCTCACAAGTTCTTCATGATCTCCGTCAGGTAGGCTTCCCATTGGGTGCCAAAAATGTAAAGAAGCATGTGTTTGATCAGCTTCTCTTCATTGATTAAGCGGGCGGATTCACCGCCTCCGGCCTCCGCCATGCTCTGGAACGTGTCGTCCACGCTTTCGCGGTCGGTTCTGTAACGATAGGTTTCGAGTTCAGGATCGGCTGCTGAGTCGCGATATAATTTTTCCCATTGCTCCCTCGTTATGTCCAACGGTTCCCGGACATCGAGCGCCGAAACCGTACCGCCCATCTGCTTCCGGAACTTCTTGGCTAAAGCGATGCAACGGGGAATATCCGGTTTGTGGGGCGGCGCATCGCCGACCAAGAGGATAAAGGGCTTGGATTTGCGATTCCAGTTCATCTGCTCGACAGCTGCCTGCAGGCCTGCATCGACTGCCTCCCGGAGATCTCCTCCTCCGTCCGCTTCGACGCCGTTCAGAAAACGCTGTAACGTAGAGACGCCGTAGGTCAACGGTTGAATTTTTGTCGTATAACTGCCGCTATCTTCATCTCGATCTCTATACGTTACAAGCCCTATCCGACAGGAAGGAACAAGCCGTCGAAGCGCCAGCGCCAAGTTGCCGATCTTTTGTTTGATCTCTCTCATCATCGGTTTCATGCTTGCCGACGAGTCAAAGACGATGACGACATCCAGACCGCTGGACCGCAGGGCTTCAATATACTCGGCAAAGGTCTGGGTCGGCCCCTGAGGCCCGGCATGCAGCATACTGCCTCCCGCCGATCCACGCGGCGAATCCACCTTGAGCCAGTTGGCGCCCTCAGAGGCGGCCATGATTCGCAGCGCGTCTTTTTTCCCCTCCTCAACCCCGGTCTCATGCCGGGGCACAGGTCGCGGCTGCAACCGCTGGCGCGGCTTCGGCGGTTCCTTGCGCTGAGGTTTTTCAGGACTGACCGGGCTCGGCGGTTCCTTCTTTTGAATGTCGATGAGAACCGTCTTGGGCTCCTGTTTCTTGGCGATAAAACCGTAATGCCAAGGTGTCAGACTGGCATAAATGAGCATTCCAAGGTGAATGAATGCGGAAACCAGGAGGGGAAAAATCAGAAACAGGAAAAGCGGAGAACGGAAGAAACTGCGGGACTTGCCATTATTCGATATCATATTTCTATCCCAAGCACCCCTTCGCGAAGTGAACCGTCTCTATACGATGATGGTCGTTCACAGCCTGTGGATCATACACGTCCCATATAGGGCGTTTAAATATGTCTGATGGAACTCCCTTGGGAGTAACTCCACGAAAGCACTCCATACTTAAATCGTACCTCTAAAATTCATGCGCAGCGAGTATAATTTGTTGAAACCCGTTTCACATCACCCTTTCGGGTGATTTTTCGCCACTCTAAAGGATATCTTCGAAACTCACCGGAGCAAGGGCAAAGAATCGCCCAATCCCGATGATGCCACATTAACTTGATCCTGCTGATGGCCGAATATCTTCAACTCCTCAGTCCGTAACATAGCCTGCACCCTTGTCTCCACGCGGAGTTTTCCATAAATATGTTTCAGGTGTGTCTTGACCGTATCGAGCGAAACGAAGGCCTTCTCTGCAATCTCTCTGTTCTTATAGCCCTGAACCATGAAGCGCAGGATCTCGAGCTCACGGTCTGTTAATCTGTTCAGACGGCCCTGCCTCATGTTGATCTGTCTGGCGCCATCCCCTGCAATGCCGCATGCCGCTAAAATGGCCTGAAGAAATGCCGTCGAGAGGCCTAGAGGCGGGTCATTCGCTATTTCCTGCAACACCGGAGCAATCAGAGAGACCTCAGAAAGAAAAGGCTGCAGACAATTTTCTTTGTCTGCAAAAACAAGGGCCTTTTCGAGCGTAGCCTTTGCGCGTTCGCGTTCGCCGCGCGCCCAATAAATAGCCCCCAGCTTGATATCAACTATTAGCATATGCAGCAGCATATGTTCCTGGACACAGCGTTCTCTGAGAACGCCGAGCATCGCTGCCGCCTCCTCAGGCTGACCAAGAACACGATAGATATCCGCATAAATTGTGCGCTCCACGCACCCCAACAGCGAAAAGGATGCATCTCGCAATGACTGCTTTTGCGCAAGCCACTGCATCCTCCCTTCACCCTCTCCCGCGATCAAGGACAGAGCTAAGGAAAGGGCGTCGAACACTCGAAGCCATTCACTTTCCGGCGGCGCCGTCAACCTCATTTTTTTCACAACGCCAGCGGCCTCTTCAAAGCGACCGTTGGCCAAATGGATGAGGCTGCTTAAAAAACCGGCATCTAAAACATGGGCACGGACATCGACTGCCTGCATACAGGATAGAACGTTGGCGAGCAGTTCTGAGGCCCTGTTGAGATCATTCCTGTAATAGCATAGCCACGCCCTCGGCAGGTCCGTCAGAAAACGAAGGGGCGAATATGAAAGACCTTCCTGTTCAAGGCTTTCCGATGCAGCATCCAGAAGAGCCTCCGCCTGTGACAAGCGTCCCCGTTGAATTTCTACAGACGCGAGTAAAGAGAACCAAATGATCGCGCCATAAGGGGATTCTGACATGTCAAAAGCGCCCGAAAGGCCCTGAAGCGTATCAAACGCCTTTCTCAGCTCCCCTTGAAAGACATGGCTTGCTGCGATAGCGATTTTGATCAAAGCTGCCAGGTTCCGGTTTCGAGGCCAGAGCGCATCATATTTTTTTTCAAGTTGATGGACATCGACCGTCAGAGGATTGCGGTAATAGACAAGGAGGCACTGCTCCAGCACGAGCAAATCCTCGCAGTACGATTGCTTGGCGACGCCATAACGGGAAAACAACTGATCCTTGCGACGTTCTATATCGTTGAGTATCTGTTCCGCCTTAGACACCTGCATCGACTGCAAATAATCATTGCACACAAAAAGCCCGAGGATGGGCCGTTCCATCCGCACTGCCTCGGGGAGCCGGTTCAGCCACCTTTGCGCTGACAGATCCAGGAAAAGAAGGGAACGATCTTCGAGCATGTCAGCGGCAAATTCAACATCGTTGGTTGCAAAAGCATGGCGCAGGGCGTCTTCTGCATAACCGTTTCGGCTAAACCACAGACCCGCCTTGCGATGCACATTGGCAACCGCCTCTGGAGAATCTATTTGAAATCGCCGTCTCACCGCATCGGACAAAAGAGGGTGGTAACGATACCATTCCCCCTCCGTGTCGAGGGCTAAGAGAAAGAGGTTGTTCCGATAGACATGATCGAGTAATGCCCCTGCATCGTCGCCGCCCGTGACTTCTTTGCAAACCTCCACATTGAAGCGATCGAGCGGGCACGTCATGTACAGAAATTTTCTGATCTTCTCTTCTTGAGCATTCAAGACCTCCTCAATCAGATAATCTTTCATCCACGCGCTGTAAGGATGGACGCCTTTCTTGCCGTGTGAACGCACCCCATTGCCTTTAAAGGAAAGCGTAAAGAGTTGAAGACCGCCTATCCACCCTTCTGTCTGCCGGAAAACCTCTTCGCGCTGCTCATCTGACAGGTTGCAGGGAACGATGTCAGTAAAGAACAACCCCGTCTCCTGTTCGGTCAGCTTCATCTCCCTGGCGGTTATCTCTACCATCTGCTCTCTCACCCGCAGGAAAGAAACCGAAAAAGGCACGTCGTGACGTGTCAGGATCACCAAGTGAAGGTGTGGTGGAAGATGCTTGAGAAGAAGCGAAACGGCCTCATGAACTGCTTCATCAACGATAAGATGATAGTCGTCGAGGACTATGTAGAGATCCTTCCGGACACCCTGATAATGCTGAATAAGGAAAGGTGCAACCTCCTTAATGGAAAAGTGCTTTTGGCTTTTAATCCATGGAGTTAAAACCGGTCGGAGGCCTGGGTCGATTTTAGCGAGGGACGTCAGCAGGTAACGGAGAAATAGATCTGGATCATTGTCATCCGCATCGAGGGTATACCAGGCAGCGTCCAGCCCCTCTTCATGAATCCACTGACAGGCTAGAGAGGTCTTCCCGGAAGCCGCCTCTCCGGAAATCAAAACTAGGCGGGCGCCGCTGCTCTTCACGAGCTTTGCCAGCAGATTTGCACGGCGAAGCATCCTCTCTTTGAGCGGGGGGATATCGACTTTGGTGCTGATAAGCATCCTGGACGAATATCCTGTAGACTGTTCGGGGGCTGTTCCTTCAACCAACTTCATGAAATCAACCTTGCCTGAGATTCCCGGACTTTGCACGGGAATAGTCTAACTACCGACTTTTGGTGTCAATGTCAAAAAACTAATTCTGATCACAAAGCGACCGTTTGCCACAAAATGCAAGAAAGTCGAAGCATTTTGACTGAGCTTCCGAACATCGTCACTGTGAAATAACATGCAAATACCTATGGGATTTTTCCACTCAATGCAAGTCCATTTTATACAAGAAAAGGCCGTTTTGCATTAATATTGATGGCTTCTTAACGCCCCCCCCCAAAAAAAACCGACAATACTGATCTGTTAAGGTTGATGTGGGGATATGGAAGACGCTTCGCTGAGGAGGTGTATGAAAACAAAGCAGGTCGGCCATGGGAACGGAAAAAGCTTATGGAAATGCTTGCCTTCCGCAACTTGATCCGAGTCGCCTGCTAGACGTTTCCTGCAATCAGCCCTGTCAATATAATAGATAAAGCGTTGCCCACGGCGTTAAGTTCAATAAGATAATGCCAATCTTGTAGACTGCCATACCTGCATAATGGATGGCGTCAAAGGTTTCGACGGTGAGTTTGAACCATCGCGTATGCAACCGATACAGCCAGTCATGAGCGCAGACGAACACCGCAAACCAGAGAATCAAAAGGACATAATTGATCGCAAGGCTCCACAAAAGCATTGCCTTGACTTCGAAAATCGTCATCATACGGCCTCCTTGCTGATGTCCGTTTGTCGATGTTCTTCCATAAGTACTGCCAACTCCCTGTCATGCAAGCTCGAAAAGAAGAACTGACCGAGCATCGCACCGATAAAAGCGAGAAACATGTCCCATTGCGTATCCCAGACATCTCCCTGCGTTCCTAAAAAATCATCCGCCCTCTCACCACCGATGAGGGCGGCCCACCATTCGACAAACTCGTAACAGGCGCTGATCGCCAGGCAGACGCAGGTCACGATGAAAAAGAGCCACTTTCCCTGCTTGAGCGGTGAGCGGCGAATAAGGATTTCGCGGGCCAGGATGGCGGGGACAAAGCCCTGTGCCAGATGTCCCAACCGGTCATAATGGTTGCGACCCAGATCCAGGAGATCCTGCACCCAGAAACCGAACGGCACCCGGGCATAGGTATAATGACCGCCGATGATCAGAATCAGGATATGGAGAAAGATCAACCGATAGGCCAGGGGCGTGAACGGAAATCTCCGATAGGTTACGACGAGAATGGGAATCCCGATAAAAATCGGAAAAACCTCCATCACCCAGGTGGCTCGGTCGTAAGGATGGAGGCCGGAAAGGATGAGCGCCGCCATCCCTATCGTCAGAAGAATGCGCTGTTCGTATTTTCGTATGGACACGCGTGCCTCCAGATCGGCGATATGCTGCACCGGCGCGTACTTACCCTTGCACAGGACATGCGCCTTGTCAACAATCAGAATTTTTGAGGATAGCATTTTTTCGCAAAATGGCATACAAAGACCACGGAAAAAATGCATCGCCCCGGTCATGCCGGTGGCTCAGGAGTCAAATTATGAAAAGAGAAAAAGTCGAGGGCCGCTTCTCGGGATCTTCCAAATACGTGCTCGACGATGAACTGTCACGCATCGTCAACGTCTCAAGGGCCCTGGAGATGCCCCTCCTGCTCAAGGGTGAACCGGGCACGGGCAAGACCATGCTGGCACATGCCATTGCAGACACGCTGCAAATGCCGTTGATCGTCCTGAACGTCAAATCCAGCATGAAGCTCGTCGATGCCCTCTATCAGTACGATACCCTGACCCGCCTCAATGACAGCCGTTTCGGCGACTCGAAGCGCGAGGTCAGCAATATCGAAAACTATATCAAGATGGGAAAGATTGGACAGGCCTTCTGTTCAGACGTACGCTGCGTGCTGCTCATCGATGAAATCGACAAGGCCGATACGGATTTTCAGGATGACATGCTCGATGTGCTCGACCAGATGCAGTTTGATATCATCGAAATCGACAAGACCATCTCTGCAATTCACCGTCCCGTTATTGTCATCACCTCCAACGCCAAGAAGGATCTCTCAGACCCATTCCTCGGACGCTGCAATTTCCATCACATCGCCTTCCCTGAACCGGATATGATGCGCCGCATCCTGCACGTCCACTTCCCGATGCTCGCCGATTCGGTGGCTGAAGCCTGCACCGAGGCGTTCTATCGGCTCCGGGAAATACGCGAGATCGAGAAAAAGCCGGCCACCCGCGAATTGATCAACTGGATCCGCGCCCTGACGGCCGATCCGGATTTCGACGTCAAGACACTGCAAAAGGGCAAGACGCCTTTTCTGGGCGTCCTCTTTAAAAAGAGCGGCGACTTGAAACGGGCCGCCAACCAGCACGGCCAGAGCGGACGTTGAGGGGCTGCTGTGTTCGTCGATTTCTTCTATCTTCTCAGGGCACATGGCGTCCCGGTGACGCCGACCTCCTTCCTGCGCCTGCAGAAGGCCCTGAACATGGGCCTCATTCGCAGCATCGATGATTTCTATACCGACGCCAGAGCCATTCTCATAAAAAGCGAGCGATATTTCGACCTTTACGACCAACTCTTCGCGCACTACTTTGAAGGAGTGGCTTTTCAACCCCCGGATATCCGGGAGCTCACCGCACTGGCTCAAGCGCTACTGGAGGAATGGCTGAAGAACCCTCTGGACGTGGCCGCTGCTTTCGGGCTCCACCCTGATCAACTCCGCAATATGACGCCGGAAGAAGCGGTGCAGTATTTTCTCGATCGTCTCAAGGAGCAGACGGAAGCCCATCACGGTGGCGATCGATGGATCGGAACCGGGGGTACGTCGCCGGCGGGGAACGCGGGATTTCATCCCGGCGGGATGCGGATCGGCGGAAAGTCGGTTCATCGGTCGGCGGTAAAAGTGGCAATGAGCAGGCGATATAAGGACTATTCCCAGGACGGTCCCCTGACACAGGTTCAGATCGGCGAGGCATTGAAACGACTCAGACGGATGGTCCCCTCGGGTCCGAAGGACGCCATCAATATCGACAAGACCATCTATCAGACCATGCGCAACGCCGGAGAGGTCGAGATTGTTTTTGACCGCCGCTTGATGGATCGCCTCAAGGTCATCCTCATGATCGACAACGGCGGCTGGTCCATGGACCCCCATATTGAGGTGGTCCAGACGCTGTTCACTTACACCCGCGCCCAGTTCAAAGACATCAAGACTTACTTCTTTCACAATACGATTTACGATCATGTCTGGCGGGATCCCGCGCGACATCGGGAACCGGAGCGAATTGAAAACTTTATTGGAAAAGATTCGGAAACGCGCCTGATCATCGTCGGCGACGCCAGCATGGCGCCCTATGAGCTCTTGACGGCGAATGGCCGAATTTCCTTTGAAGAGAAACATAGCGGTCGACCGAGCGTCGACCGTCTCAAGTTCCTGGCAAGTATCTTCCGTCACGCCGTTTGGCTCAATCCCGTAGCCGAAGAGGAGTGGCGCCAGACCAAGACGACCCTGGCCATCGCCCAGATCTTCCCGATGTTCGAGCTGACACTCGACGGTCTCGAGAAGGCCATACGGCATCTCATGGCCAGAAACTAGAGCGACTCAAACCTCGAATAAACGATCGACCGCCCCTCTGCCCCCTACCAGCATTTCTCCGACCTCCGCCTGCGTCGGCTTCTGGCAGGGCGAGGCCCCATAATTGACGGCTACGCGGCGCGATGATGGCGTGAAATAGAAATGTACGCCGCCAGATTCCTCGTCGGACCGGTGAAAAACGGCCACATCCTCATTGCCCGACAGAACCATATGCTCGAAAACAGCATCTCGGAATTTTCGAGACTGAAAGACCGCCGTATTTGAGTCGTTGATAAAGAGATGGTACCACATCGCAGAAATCCCCTTTCCCCATGGCGGATTGAAAACTCGCCGGAGCAAGCATCCACAAAGCCACAAAAAAATATTGAAATATTCCCGGAGCAAGCGCCGGCAAATGTCCGATCATTTAATATGATATTTGGTTAGATATGATCGGCGTGGCGCGATTGCAGAGACTCAACACGAGATAGTAAAAAAGAATGGCGGGAGTATAGAAAATGCAGCAATACGTGTCAATATATTTCTTTATCATTTGTAGGTTTTATTTACTTCAACAAGAAAGCCATCCCGGGAACGCCGGTTACGGCGACTTGCCAAAGATCTCGTCATAGATGTCGGGAGAAAAGCCCCGAACCACCTTGCCGTCGATCACGGCTACAGGCACCCCGCCCGCAGGGCAGACTTCATCACGACGGCGACGCGCCGCGTCGTCCTTTTCGATATCATGTTCGATAAAGGGAATGCCCCTCTTCTGGAGATAGGCCTTCGCATCGTGACAATGGGAGCACCCCTTGCTCGTATAGATTTCGACCTGATGAACACCAGAGACCGGATCAATCCGCCCTTGCGGCGCGAGCACCTTTTTTTCAACTGTCTGACCGGCCGGAATGCCGCCCGAGGCCGCATCCTGCAGATGCGTCACCCCCTCCTTGTCCACCCATCGATAGACCTCGTCCGAAAAGGCTGCGCTACCACATAGCAACAGCAGTCCGGCAAGAACAATGCTAACTGCAAAACGAATTTTAAACATCATTTTCCCTCCCGTTGTCGACATGGCATTTAAAAAATCTTTCCCCGAATCGACTCTTTCCCATCGACTCTTGCATGAGTACGAATCCGATAGTGAGCGCATTCTAAAAAACTTGCCGAGAGTGGATGAGCAAGCAAATCATGTCTGGCGCCCTTCCTCAGGAAACAGCGATTCTCCAAAGCTTACTATCGGAAATTTTCAATAAATTCCACAGCCCCTGTCAATCTTTTTTTGAGCGTCTCCCTGCCTTCCTGTCCCGCCTTGACAAAAGCACCTATTAACTCTAGCATACTCAACAAATAAATTCTTTTTAGGAACAGAGCGCATGCCGACAAGCCTGCCGATCAGCACCGAAAAATCGCCTGATGCGATCCTGGAAATCATTCTGCGCCTGAAGATCAAGGATGCCTTGACACGCGAGGTCGTCAAGGCGAACATCCACAGCACCCTTCGGGAAATCCAGCATTTAATGAAGCAAACGCAGACGTCCGGCGTGCCGATCGTCGACAACGACCGCGTCATCGGTATGATCAGCGTCAACGACATCATCAGCGCCCTGGACGGCGGCTATATTGAAGAAAAAGCCATCACCTACATGTCCCCCTCGCTGGTCCTGCTGGAAGAAGATATGCCGCTGGCCTTCGCCATTAATCATTTCAACAAATATCCTTACCGCCGGTATCCCGTCGTCAACCGGGAACGACTGCTGGTCGGCGTGATCTCCAGCCGCGATATTCTGATTGCGCTTCTCAACGAACTGGGCAAGGAAATCATTGAACTTGAAAACCGAATCCAGCCTCAACCGGTTGCAGTCCACGAGCAGATCTACAAGGAATTCAGTATTAAAAAATTCGATCTGGAAAACGCGGGCAAGCCCTCTTTCTACATCAAGAAAATCTTGAAGGACAAAAAGCTCTCACCGGAAACGGTACGGCGCGCCTCGATCGCCGCCTATGAACTGGAGATCAATCTGGTAATCCATTCGGACGGCGGCAAACTGATCTTCATCATCGACGAAGAGAAGATCACGATCATTACCGAAGACACCGGTCCCGGCATTGAAAATGTGGATCTCGCTTTACAGGTCGGCTATTCTACGGCCAATGAATGGGTGCGATCCCTCGGATTCGGCGCCGGCATGGGAATTCCCAACACGAAGAACGTGTCCGACGAGTTCAATATCAAATCGAAAGTCGGCTCGGGAACGACGGCCACCTGCGTCATCTATCATTCGCGAGTGTAACCTCCACCGCACAATCATTCATCACCAATCTTTCGACGACCTCTTCACATCGCCGGGAAAACCGGTCACGACCCACCTTGAAAGGCGCGTTTTCTGGCCGATTCCATAAGGCTTTGACAAGGCTGCCCGTTTTTTATATGGTTTGTTCGTTTCTTGCGTGATCGGGGTTCGATATTCGTTGTTGATGCCACTTTCAGTCTCCGGTAATCGATGCAAAAGTGAACTCCAACCGTTGGCGGCGATTGAAATTCTGACGGAGTTGACAACCTCGTCGGAAGCGCTTTTTCTATTTTATTCATCATAAAAAGGATGGAACTGATGGAAGACACGGATTTACAAAAATACTGCGATCAGGCGATAAAAGCGGGAATTGCGCAGGCAAAGATAATCGATCCCCGGAGCGTTGTGACTGCCGCGTGGGTCAGAATGAAATGTCTATTCGGATGTCAATACAATATAAGCCATTGCTGCCCGCCTTCAACCCCTACGCCGGAGGAAACGCGCCGGGTTTTGGATTGCTATAAGCGCGCCATACTGTTCCACATTGTCTCACCGCAATCCCCAGACCGAGGCAAAAGGAATATGGCTTGGTTTGATATGCTGGTTACCATGGAAGGGGAACTCTTCAAAGACGGCTACTATAAATCTTTTGTCTATCTGGCTGGCCCCTGTCCGCTTTGCAGGAATTGCACTAAAGCGAATAATGAATCTTGTAATCTCCCCGGCAAGGCCAGGCCGTCCATGGAATCCTGCGGAATCGATGTTTTTCAGACGGCACGGAATAATGAATTTTATATTGAAACGTTAAGAGACAAAACAGAGACTCAGAACTTGTATTGCCTCATGCTGGTAGATTAGGAGAAATATGTCGCATCCCAATGGAAGCCGAATTAACACCCTTGCCCCATGCTGAGCGCATTGACGACGACTTAACTGCATTCTCGTAGATGATCGCCCAATCGTCGCCCTCGCCATAGACCAGCACACCAGTTTTCAGGTTTCCGCAGACATGCATCGTATGGGTGTCTTTCACTCTGTGATCGATGCGCCACTTGTTGTCGGCTTTGGCATGGCCGCAATTCCCGTTGGCGCCGTCTATGGCATGAACGGTAAAATTAGTACGGACACCTTCACCACAGGCACGACCTACATCTATCTTCTCCGCTCAAAGTGTTTCTGCTTAGATGAAGAGGAACGCGTCTCCATTGAGCGCGTTGAAAAGTGGCCGAACGGCGCCTCACTGACTTCCAAGAACTTTGTGCCCCCTGGCCCGAAGCCAACCAGAAGAGATACGCCCTAACCCGTTCTCACGCTATCTACGTATGACATCTTTTTTGTGATAAGGCATTTCTTTGGTTGATAAAATTAATAATTTGTTTGATAATTATAAAATATGTTTCTTTTCTTCTAATATAATATACCGATTTTATTTATATTATTATAAATCTATGTCTCGCATTCTTCATTATTGATTTGCGGGCGTTTATTCAGCCAAGCGAAAGGCGCTGCATACTACTCGTCAACAGAACGTTTGCGGGCGATCTCGGATGCCCCTTCTTTGATTGTCCGTAAGTGTCGAGGATTTAAGCGAGAATAAACTTTTTAGGGCTATCATTGTTTTGCCGTTGGGGGATTGCCTCCGGAAATGCAGTATGCAAAAGGGTTATATTAAACGTCGCTGTTAAGGTCAGACCTTAATGATATTTTAAAAGGTAGGTAATTCATATGGCAAAAAAAGAAAGTATTCCTAAATTTGGTGTGTTATCCGGCGTAAAAGTAGTTCATGCAACAGTGTCCACGGCAGGGCCTTTTGGGGCTGAAATGTTGGCGGAAATGGGCGCTGATGTCATTTGGATCGAGAGTGCTTTGGTTCCCGATGTGAACAGGTTGGGAAATTCATTCTCTGTCGGGTTGGCTGCGGAGTCGGAGCGGCGCAATCAACGAACCATTTCCTTAAATATCCCCACCCCGGAAGGCAAAGAGGTTCTGTTTAATCTGCTTAAGGATGCGGATATTTTTATTGAAGCGTCCAAGGGAGGACAGTACGAACATTGGGGGCTGACTGATGAGGTGCTTTGGAAGGTTAATCCAAGGCTCGTGATCGCACATTTGTCCGGCTTCGGACAAACGGGCGATCCTTCATTTGTATCGAGAGGCTGTTATGACCCGATTGCTCAGGCGTTCAGCGGATTGATGTCCCTGCAGGGTTTTGAAGATAAAGATCCGAACGCCGCCCAATACCTGGTCACCGATTATTATGCCGGCCTGGCAGTTGCTACTGCCGTACTTGGAGCGTTACATAGCGTACAGAAGACAGGCATTGGTGAGAGTATTGATATAGCGCAATATGAAATGGCACTGCGATGTCAGGCCAATAAATTACCCGAATACCTTAACTGCAAAGTACAAACGAGACGTGAAGGTTCTAACAATCAGATTTTTACTGGGTGGGGCTCCTATAAGTGCAAAGACGATAAATATGTCTATATTCTGATCCTGGGCGGTGCGATCGTCAAGAAGGCCGTCGAAATCCTCGGATTGGAATACGGGGGAGAGCATTTTCCTGAAAAAACAGGAGGCATTTTTAGAGGTTCGCCGGCCGCCGAGATTTTGGACAAAAAGCTCCAGGAATACTGCGCCAAATATACAGCCAAAGAGATGGAAGACCTCTTCTGGCCGCAGGGTGTTCCCTGTTGTCGAATCCTGCAATATGCCGATATGGTTGACCACCCGCATTATGTCGCACGCAATTCCATTGTCGAATGGAATGCTGTTGAAGGATCGGCCTATGAAGGTCAAACATTAAGGGGGCCGGCCTTCCCCTTGAGATTTAAAAGAAACCCAACTCAAATATGGAGAGGCGGCCCCACGGTCGGCATGGACAACGAGGACATATTGGAGGAAACAGGTTATTCATCTGAAGAAATTGCCGAACTGTACAAAAAGAAGGTCCTCTATAAAGCGCCCCCTGCAGCCAAAAAATTCAAGGTCGTACGATAAACAAACCTATGCGGATAGCTCAAGATTCCAGAAATCTTGAGCTATCCGGGAAAACCTCTTATCAGAAACGCCAATTAACAAAAATCATTCCAGGGGCCAGCTCATCAGGGAACCTGGTAAACCATGCATTTTGCGGAATAAGATTGATAATCCCGATTTGAACGCCCGTCGTCGCCTTGGCGGCATAATTGATAAGGCCGATCTGAACGCCCGTTAGATGGCCTGCGTAATTCACAAATCCGGTCTGCAGGCCTTTCCCAGATCCTTCGACGTAATTGATGATACCGTGTTGCCATCCCAGGAAATTCGCCTTCGTATAATTGACAAACGCCCACTGGACCCCCTTATAGCTGTCGGCATAATTGATAATGCCCAGACTGAAGCCGGCGCTTTGCCCGGCAGATCCATTGACAATTCCCAGGGCAAACGCTTCCTGCGGGTTTTCACCCCATATGCTGAGAGCCAGCCCCTCAATCCTGGTATTTCTGTCGTGAATGGCAATATCCGGGGTAAGACTGAGTTGTATCGGACTTGATCCTGCCATTGCCTGACCGGCAGCAACCATAATGATCAACAAACACATCAATAATACCTTCTTCATTCACCGCTCCTCCTTCTCTGGTTTATTCAGTTTCAAATTAATAACAAACTGGGGGTCAACAAGCCAGTGCGCATTATCACATAATTCGATCCGCCTTTATCGAGAAATTCTCGTGATCGATATCTTAAAATACTGACCTGCAGCCCCCCTCATTAAATCGGAGACTCTCCGCAGCAAGTAGCGCGGAATGCGCTCGCTACCAAATTTCATAACCGAGGCACTATAAGAAGCCGAACACGACCGTTCCCCCTATCGAAACCGCACAGTTTCCTCCTGTACTCTTCTGTTGATGAATTATATGAAATATGACAGATTGCATACATGAGTAATGGAGGTAATGTTACAGCGTCCGGGAATCAGGCAGCAAAAAAAACAAAGATCCACCAGCCAAATAGGACGAAAACAGCTTATTCAATCGGAGACTCACAGGAGCAAGCTCCGGTGAGTCTCCGATTCCCAAGGTAGATGATTTGTCCTTGTGCGCTCGCCAAAGAATTCAATTTTAGAGGAACAGAGGTGCATTTGATGGAACCTAATTTTAACAAGTTAAGCAACAAAGCGGCCATCGTCGGGATAGGGGAAATCCCCTTCGTGCAAGGCGATAGCGGCAAGTCTCCCTGGGCAATGGGTATTGAAGCCTCATACAAGGCCGTTCAGGACGCAGGGCTATCGGTCCAGGAGATCGATGGCGTTATGGAGCCCCTGATCGGGGCATCGGTGGAGGATTTTCGGCAGAACTGGGATCTTCCGGATGTCAAGTTCGTAGCGCGTTTCAGCGGCGGGGGCGCCGCCCAGGTCAGCCAGATGCTGGGGGCAATGCTCGCGGTCACGTCGGGTCTGTGCAAATATGTTGTCTGTCATTTTGCGTGGAAGGGCGGCTCTTCGCACCGGTTTTCCAGAGGCGTTACCTCGCCCGATCTGATGCATGCCATATCGGGCATCCAGTTGGGTTCCAGTCACCATCAGGCCATAAACTGGAACTTTCCCGTCGGTGACGTAAGTCCCGGCTCCGTGTTTTCCCCTTGGGCCAGATATTACATGGAGCATCACGGCATGAAGAGAGAACATCTGGGGACGATAGCGGTCGCCTGCCGCAAGCACGCCCAGCTCAATGACATCGCCATAAGAAAAAAACCAATGACCCTTGAAGACTACATGGCCATGCCCGTCATCATGGACCCCTTCTGTTTATACGACTTCAGCCAGGAAACCGACGGCGCGGGCGCTTTTATCGTCACCACTGCAGAGAGGGCCAAAGACCTCAAGCAGAAGCCGGTCTACATCATGGGTATTGCCGAGGGCAAACCGCCGGGCGGCAATGATATGGTGAACAGAGATTCTCCCTATCTGCGGCATGATGAGGCACACCGCTTTCCCACCTATCTGGACACCGGACACAAATGGGCCTTCCCCAGAGCCTATAAGATGGCGGGGATCACCCCTGACGATCTCGATTTCGCGCAGATCTATGATGGCTTCACCTATATCTTCTACACGCAGATTCCAGCCTTGATGCAGATCCCCCTCGAGGAGGCGGGCAATTTCATCGCCGATGGGGCCATCGAGCTGGGCGGCAGATTGCCCTGCAATACCCATGGGGGACTGCTGAGCCAGGGGCATTGCTGGGGCGTCCATCATATCCTTGAGGCCGTGAAGCAGTTGCGGGGCACCGCCGGGGCTGCACAGGTCAAAGATGCCGAGATCGGTGCAGTCACCGGCACCGGGGATTATGGCGACGGTTCGATCGCTTTTCTGAGGAGGTAATTTCGATGACACACACGACGCACGGATATCATAAACCGCTCCCCAAACCCAACCATGAAAATATCGGCTTCTGGCAAGCCGCCAAAAGACATGAACCGGTGTGCCAGAGGTGCAGTCAGTGCGGCACCTGGTTATGGCAGCCGCTCGTTCAGTGCCCCCAGTGCTTATCCTTCGATCTCGGATATGAAAAGATCAGCGGCCTGGGGAAGTTGTTCAGTTATAGCATCGTCAAGTCCACCCGTTCAAAGATCTGGTCCGATGTCGTTCCCTATGTGGTGGCGACGGTCACGATGGAAGAAGGCATCCGGATGAAATTCAATCTCGTCCATTGCGATCCGGAGATCGTCAAGATCGGCATGCCGGTGAAAATGATCTTTAAAGACGTTACCCCGGACTGGACTCTGCCGCAATTTGAGCCCTGCGAGTGAACGTCCGGTGCGTTTCCTGGCGAAAATCAGCTGGTTCTATGAGAGGCTAGTCCTCCAACGTTTTTACGTTTATAAGGGGTCTCTCCATAATTCTTCCGTATCCCCACACGGATGGTTCGAGTGAGGGATCGTTCAACAAAGGGGGCAAAGCTTGATATGGCGGCAGGTTTACGTGTTTTCCTGTCTTGGTTCAAGGTTTGCCCTCTCCAGTTCACGACTAGCCTGAATTCTTCAGCGAGCGTATTCCCCGTGGCTTGCCGCGGGGGAAGCGAGCGAATCAGGACTAAACATCTTCCTTGGAAATCGGAGATTCGCCGGAGCTTGCGCCGGTGAGTCTTCAATGAACGCAAACAACCTGTCTCCTTCCCTGCGCTTCCCTATCCCAGGCTTTAATACTTCGTTCACGTCTTTAACGTTTCATTTATAAAAAAAGTGAAATCACGTGAAACTTGCGATCCGGCCGGGGAGCGCTTAATTGATATTTCTCTTTTAGAATTGAATGGTTATAAAAATAAGCGGCAAGACACACCATCTGGCACGGAAATTCCAATAGGTAAAGTCAAACATCACAAAAACCAAGGGGGTAAGGAATCATGAAAAAGACACTCGCAACCATCGGACTGGCAGGGTTTGTAACACTGTTAACGGCCACCTTCGGTTTTGCCGAATATACGGCAAACGGAAACGGCGATTTCCCTTATTTTCAACTGGGCGCCGTGATCGTTGGTGGACTCATCATCATTTCTCTCAAAACGAAATTTGAAAAAATGTACATGACCGAGACCATGGGCGCCTTCGCACTCTACACCGTCATGATCTCGCTGTTCACGGCTCCGGTTGTCAATATGATCAAAGGCCTGGTCGGCTAAACGGATTAGAAGAAAATACCCGGTTCGAACGATACTGAAGAAAGGAGAGACGGGTCATGAAACTGACGAGAAAAGAAACCACGCAATATGCCAACATCCTGAAACTGAGTTCGTGGGGTTTCGCTATCGTGTTCGCCTCCTTTCTCTTTCTCTACCTCGGGTACAAGATAGATGATTTACTCCATACCGCCCCTTCATTTACTTTCGGTCTCTTCGTTCTGGCGCTTTTCATGAGCATCGGAAGACTCTATCAGGATGCATGGAACGCCATGAAGCAGGCAAAGAAATGCTGAGAAAGCGCATGTAAAAAATACGCTCATTTCCCGAAAAAACCCACGTGTTACCCCCGCGTGGGTTTTTTATTGTTATCGAACCCGGCGGAGATTTTTGGGTATGAATAATTTACAGGACATGGTAACCATCCAGATGGAATTCGTGATATCATTCATCCCTCCTATCGGAGGAGGGCGCTGAGAACCTCAATACAATCAACCAAAGGAGACACAGAGATGGCAGGCGGCGAAATTTTTGACAATACTGAAATAAAAGCAATGGCGGATGTCATTGAAAGAAAAATGATCCACCGGTACGGTTCGCATGATTTCAGAAAAGGACAGTATCGCGTTGACGAGTTCGAGGACAAGGCCAAGGCCGTCACCGGCGCCAAATTCGCCCTCGGCCTCTCAAGTGGCACGGCGGCGCTCATCGTTGCACTCAAGGGCATCGGCATCCAGGCGGGCGATGAAGTCATCACAACCCCCTTCTCCTTCATTGCAACCGTAGAAGCCATCGTTGCCTGCAACGCCGTTCCCATCCTCGGCGATATCGACGAGACCCTAGGCCTGAATCCGGCCTCGGTCGAAAAACTCATCACCCCGAGAACCAAGGCCATCATGCCGGTTCACATGTTTGGCGGGGCCGCGGATATGGACGCGTTCATGGCCCTCGGCAAGAAGCACAACATCCCCATCATCGAAGATGCCTGCGAGGTAGTCGGTGGCACTTACAAGGGACGCTACCTCGGCGCCATCGGCAAGTGCGGCGCCTGGAGCTTCGATCCCAACAAAACCGTGACGGTCGGCGAGGGCGGCATGATCCTGACGGACGATGAAGCGGTTTGCGCGAAAATGGAATACTATCACGATCACGGCCACGTGCACAGCAAGGCGCACGACCGCGGCGCGGATGCCAAATCCGGGCTCGGCGTCAATTACCGGTTAAGCGAAATTCAGGGCGCGCTGGGCCTGGTTGCGCTGGACAAGATGCCGATGGCTCTCTCGAAGCTCCGCGCAACCAAAAAGAAGATCCTCGATGCCGTCGCATCAACAGGCATAAAGGTTCGCCCGATGCACGATGCGGACGGAGATACGGCCACGCATGTGATCTTCCTGATGCCCACGGCCGAAGCCGCGAAGAAGTTCCAGGCCGCCACCAAGGAAGCCGGGAGCGCCTGCGGAATCATCGCCGACAACACCTGGCACTATGCGAAACACTGGCGTGCACTGGAAGACATGGGAGAGAAAGACTTCTTCGGTGCCAGGACGCCGTCCTATGCCCCAAGCACCATGGCCAAAAGCGATGCCATCCTGAGCCGTGCCGTCATGTTCGGACTCAACATCATCATGGATGACGCCTCGGTCGACAAGATCATTACGGCGATCAAGGCGGGCGCGAAAGCGGCACTCTGATCCTTGCTGACTTTGCTCTAACCGCAGGCGGGGATTCAGATATCTGAATCCCCGCCTGCGATGCGATGGCAGCAAAAGCTCTGGCACGCTCAATCTGTTACTCGTTAACCGTCATTCGTCACGTTCTCTCTTTTTCAACTCGCTGGACACCGAACTACGCCCCTGCAGGCGCGGCCGGATACGCGCTCAATTCAACGTCCTTGTTGAGTTCCAGGAAGTAATTCACGTACCACTCGCTGGTGAAGAGCAGCACCGGCTGACCGGCGCCGTCTTTGGCAATGCGGACATCGCTCGGCAATCGGAGTTTTTCAACCGGCGTCGGCGCGGCTTTGACCCAACGCGCCGCGCTCCACGAGGTGTCCTCCAGGCGCGACGGCGCGCCGTACTCCGTTTCCAGCCTGTACCTGACGATCTCGAACTGAAGCGGCCCGACGGCGGCGAGAAGCGGAATCTTCTGGAGGGCGCCGGCGATATCGAACGACCGCACGACCCCTTCGGCGAGTAGTTGATCGAGTCCTTCCCGAAACTTCTTGTAGTTGGCTGCACTCTCATTGTGCAGGAAGGCGAAGCACTCCGGCGGAAAGCGGGGGATCTCGTCGTAAAGAATATCGGGGTCTTCGGTTAGCGTATCGCCGATCGCCAGGAACTTCGCGCCGGCGATCCCGACCACGTCCCCCGGATAGGCTTCGTCGATCGTCTCGCGGTCGCGTCCGAACATCTTGTTGGAATTGGAGAGCCGGAACTTCTTGCCCGTGGGCACGTGCGTCACGTTCATGTCGCGGGTAAAGCGGCCGGAAACGATTCGGATAAAGACGATGCGGTCACGATGGTGCGGGTCCATGTTCGCCTGGATCTTGAAGACAAAGGCAGAGAAGGCCTCGCGTTCCGGTTGGACGACGGCGCCTTTGCTTATCCGGGGCATCGGAGGTGCAGACTGTTCAATGAATCCATCGAGCAGGAGCTGGACGCCAAAGTTGTTCAAAGCACTGCCGAAATAGACAGGTGTCATACGGCCCGCCAGGATCTGGGCAGCATCGAAGGCCACGCCCGCGCCGTCCAACATCTCCATCTCCTCGCAGACCGTCGCATAGGTCGTGTCGTTCATACGCGTCCGCACGGCGGGATCGGACAGGCCCGCCGTGGAAACCGGCGCCGCATAAGCCCCGCCGGGTGTGCGTTCATAGAAATGGGCCAGTCCCGTCTGCCGGTCCAGAACCCCTTTGAACTGATCTCCGGTGCCGAGCGGCCAGTTGACGGGACAGGCACCAATGCCGAGCACGCTCTCCAGTTCGTCGAGCAGGTCCAGGGGCTCCCGCGTGGGGCGGTCCATCTTGTTCATGAAGGTGATGATCGGAATGCCGCGCATACGGCAGACTTCAAAGAGCTTGCGGGTCTGGCTCTCGATACCCTTGGCCGCATCGATGACCATGATCGCCGCATCCACGGCAGTGAGCACCCGGTAGGTGTCCTCCGAGAAGTCCTTGTGACCGGGGGTGTCGAGCAAATTGATAAGATAGCCGTTGTACTCGAAGCTCAGCACGGTCGAGCTGATGGAGATGCCGCGTTTGCGCTCCAGTTCCATCCAGTCGGAGGTCGTCGCCCGCTGATTCTTCCGGGCCGTCACCGAGCCAGCCAGATGTAGCGCGCCGCCGTAAAGCAGCAATTTTTCCGTCAGGGTCGTCTTGCCTGCGTCGGGATGGGAAACGATCGCCAGGGTCCGGCGTCGAGAAATCTCGTGGTTCAAACTCATTTTGTCAATACAGTCCTTTCATGGCAGACGGCACTCATATCATTATTCAGCTAGTTCTGGCAAGGCCCGAGCCGCTCGGGCCGCCGTGCCTTCTGAAATGACCCTGGCAAGGCTTGGCGCAACATGCTATAAGCGTTAGCAGTTTTATTGTTCCGGCGATTAGATATATCCAGTCTTCGCAACAAATACTGACGGGATCATTTTTTATTCCGATAGGGCGAAAGGGCACGGTCCGTTTCCAGATGAAGACATGAGGGAACCAAAACAGAATATAAAACAAGACTCCCTCACAACTCGAAACGACCCGCATAGCGGCTCAGACCTGTCTAATCGCCCGAGCAATAAGTCCACTTCAGAGAAGGCGTATGAATCTCATCGAAAAAGTAAAGGCTCTCGTTCCAGAGATGCTCCGGTGGCGTCAAGACCTGCACGCCTGTCCGGAAACGGCCTTTCAGGAAGTGCGAACAGCCGAATACGCTGCGGCCCGACTCACGTCTTTCGGTCTGGAGGTTCAAAGCGGCATCGGCCGGACTGGTGTTGTCGCCACTCTCAAAAAAGGTCCCCCGGGGCAATCTATCGGGCTTCGCGCCGATATCGACGCCCTGGATGTGGCCGAATCAAACGACTTTGCGCACCGGTCGCAGATCCCGGGCAAGATGCACGCCTGCGGTCACGACGGCCATATGGCGATGCTGATGGGCGCAGCCAAATACCTCGCCGAAGCGGGCCGTTTCAACGGCACCGTCTATTTCATCTTTCAGCCCGCTGAGGAAAACGAGGGCGGCGCGGACGCCATGGTTCACGACGGCCTCTTCGACCGGTTCCCAATGGCGGCGATTTACGGCCTGCACAACTTTCCGCATCTGCCCTTCGGCGCCTTCGCCATCCGCCCCGGCCCTATGATGGCAGGCTCCGACAGTTTCGACATTATCGTAAAAGGCTCGGGCGGACATGCCGCCATGCCCAATCTACTGCACGATCCCCTGCCCTGCGCAGCACAGATCGTTATGATGCTCCAGACCATTGTGAGCCGCAATACGGATCCCTTCGAGTCTGCCGTGGTCGGCGTCACCCAGGTGCACGCCGGAACTACGTACAACATTATTCCCGAGGAGGTCGTCCTGCGCGGCACCGTCCGGTATTTCAATCCGGCGGTACAGGACATGATTGAGGCGCGGATCCGTGAGATCGCTGCAGGCGCGGCAGCGGCCATGGGCCTGACCGCCGAGGTGCGTTACTGCCGACGCTATCCGCCGGTCGTCAACAGCGTGCCGGAAACGGCGCTGGCCGTAGAGGCCGCCGCGCGTCTCGTCGGCCGCAGGAACGTGGTGGTCGATATGAAGCCCTCGATGGGATCGGAAGACTTCGCGTTTTTGTTGCAAAAGAAGCCGGGGGCGTATATTCATCTGGGAGCGGGTGCACCCAGGCCGAACGGTTATTTGCACCAGTCCGGCTACGATTTCAACGACGAACTGCTCCCGATCGGCGCCGCGTATTGGATCAGCCTGGTTGAGTCGCAACTCTCAAGTAATGGAGTCTGATATGGAAGACAATGCAGAGAAGAATAAATGCCAGTTCGAGATCAAGACATCCCGCGATCTCCGAGAGGACATTCCGGAGATCGTTAAGAGCCTGGTCAATACCTGCGACAGCAACGGCTGCTTCGATCACGTCGGTCCGGAGCCGATTCCCTCACGGAAGGCGATTATCGATATCATTCATCAGTTGCAGCGGATCCTGTTTCCCGGCTACTTCATCTCGATGCCGCTCGACCGGGTCAACCTCGAATACTATCTGGGGCAGGAGTCGGTCACCCTCTTCGAAGACCTGTCGCATCAACTGGCCCTGTGCCTGCGGCACGACTGTCTGCGGCATGACCTGCCCTGCACGCACTGCAGCGAGCGCGGCCGCGAAGAAGCCATGACATTCCTGCGTGTCTTGCCGGAAATCCGGCGCCTGCTCGCCAAGGACGTGATTGCCGCCTCCGAAGGCGACCCGGCCGCGTCGAGCTATGACGAGATCATTTTCTGCTATCCGGGACTCATGGCCATCACGGTCCATCGCGTGGCCCATCAGCTCTACCATCAGAAGATCTCACTGATGCCTCGGATTATGAGCGAGTATGCGCATAACCTGACGGGCATCGACATCCATCCGGGCGCCCATATCGGCGAGAGCTTTTTCATCGACCACGGCGTCGGCGTCGTGATCGGGGAAACGGCCCATATCGGCAACGGCGTGAGGATTTACCAGGGTGTCACTCTAGGCGCCTTGTCCCTGCCTAAAGATGCGGTACCCGGTCTTCGCTCTAAAAAGCGTCATCCGACCATTGAAGACGACGTCATTATCTACTCCGGCGCAACAATTCTCGGGGGTGACACCGTGATCGGGGCGAGATCCGTCATTGGCGGTAACGTCTGGCTGACAGAATCCGTTCCGCCGGAAACCAAGGTTTTTGTCAAAACACCTGAACTCATCCTCAAATAAAGAGGAATTCCGCTTGCTTTATCCAAAAGAATTCTTCATACTGCCTGCGCCAGGGTGGATGGCGACGAGCGAACCAAAAGAAAAAGGAGGATTAGGATGTCCGAAGGTAAAGTAAAATGGTTTAACAACTCGAAAGGTTTTGGTTTCATCGAGCAGGACGGTGGCAAGGATGTGTTCGTGCATCACTCCGCGATCTTGGGGGAAGGCTTCAAATCTCTGGACGAGGGAGATCGCGTCAGCTTCGATATCGTCCAGGGCGCCAAAGGCCCGGCAGCACAAAACGTTCGCAAGCTGTAATCATGTCCAGCCGGCCTTGACCGGCGGCATGACGGCTCTTCACCGATACTTTCAAACTACCCCGCAGCTCGCTGCGGGGTAGTTTGTTTTAGTGCTCCGGTGATTATTTAGATTAGAGCGAAGCGACGCGGGCAAAACTGTTTCTTCTCCCTTAGGCCTCTTGGGCTTGCCTGATTCGCTCCATGGGTCATTGCGAGTTCCGAGTTCAACGTTTCGAGTTGTACGGTTAGTAGATTGAAACACAGGGAGGACAGGCCATGACTTTCAGGTATATCCGGGAAATCCCAACCCCGCGCGAAATCCGGGGGGCTATTCCCCTTGAGGAAAACGTAAGAGAGATCAAGGTCGAACGGGATCGCGAGATCCGGTCCGTCTTCACGAGGGAAAGCGATAAATTTCTCCTCATCATCGGCCCCTGCTCCGCACACGACGAAGACGCGGTCTGCGACTATATCGGCCGTCTGGCGGTTGTACAATACAAGGTCGAAGAAAAGATTCTCATCATCCCCCGGATCTATACGAACAAACCGAGAACAACCGGCGTCGGCTACAAGGGCATGGCCCACCAGCCGAACCACCGCGAGGAACCGAATATCGTGCGCGGCATCAAGGCCATCCGCCAGATGCACATCCGCGCACTGCGCGAATCCTTTATGTCCGCAGCGGACGAAATGCTCTATCCCGGCAATTATCCCTATCTGGAGGACCTGTTGAGCTACGTCGCCGTCGGCGCCCGCTCCGTTGAAAACCAGGAACACCGGTTGACATGCAGCGGTCTCGATGTGCCCGTGGGAATGAAGAACCCGACCTCCGGAGACATGCAGGTCACCCTCAATTCCATCCAGGCCTCTCAGACGCCGCACACGTTCATCTACAACCTCTGGGAGGTGAAGACCCAGGGTAATCCCTTGACACACGCCGTTTTGCGCGGGGCCGTCAACCACCTCGGCCTCACGGCGCCCAATTACCATTACGAGGATCTGATGACCTTCACGGAGGCCTACCAGCAGCGCGGTCTCGCCAATCCGTCGATCATCGTGGACACCAACCACGCTAACTCCAACAAGCAGTTTGCCCAGCAACCCCGCATTGCGCTGGAGATCATGCAGAGCCGGCAGTACTCACCGGTATTGCGCGACATGATCCGGGGACTCATGATCGAGAGTTTCATCGAAGAAGGCGCTCAGTCGCCCAAGGGGCATGTCTACGGGAAATCCATCACCGACCCCTGCCTCGGCTGGGCCGATACGGAGCGGCTGATTCTCGATCTGGCGGAAAAGGTTTAAGGGACTTCATCATCAGCACGAAAGAATTTAATTTCAGGCGGAAATGGTGCAAGAGACCGTAAAAACTTATTTCTCAGATTTCCTTGTACTTCTAAGGAGTCGCGACTTCGTCACGTATATCATCAAGTGCGTGATCGGCGGCCTGTTCTGCTATTTCGTCTATAGACTCTTCCCGCAGCATCAGTTGAATTGGAGCATTATCTCGGTTCTGCTCGTCCTGTCGCCCGATCACAACGACTCAGTGAATCTCGCTTTTGCCAGAATCAAAGCCAATATCATCGGAGCGTCGGTCGGCCTGTTCGCCTTCCTGATCCATCCGTCCAATGCGATCGTTCTGGCCTGCGCGATTGTCGCGACGATCCTCGTCTGTTATTTTCTGAAGCTGGCTGCGCCGACGCGCTCGGCTCTTGCCGCCCTGATTATCGTGCTCATGCCGCAGGAAAAACTCAATACTGAAATTGCCGCTGTGGAACGAATGCTGTGCGTCATTTTCGGTTGTGCGGTCGGACTCGTCACAACCTATGCTTTCGCAATCGGTGAAAGGAGAAAAAGGACGGGAGACGACACGTCGATCCTGGAATAAAGATTGAAGGGGATGAAAACGGAAAGACAGCATACTGTATTGAAATTCAGCTTCATACTTTTCGCATCGGGTTTTCTATGGTCGCTCGACAGAACGACGGCCAGCGCGGCCATGACCACCAGCCCGGCCTTTGGGGAATGTTTGCCGATATGGAGTATGCTGCCTTTCGTCGGTATATTGTTGTCGATTGCGTTTTTCCCCCTGATGTATCCACACGTCTGGCACCGACATTTCGGAAAAATATCGGCTTTCTGGGCGCTGACTTTTGCCATCCCCTTTCTGGCGTTGTATCAAGGCGCCGCCGTCGGGGAGATTCTCCATATTCTCCTGATCGACTACACTCCTTTTATTATCCTTTTAGGAGGCCTCTTTGTCATTTCCGCCGGCATCGTCATCAGGGGCACATTAAGCGGAACGCCCATGCTCAATACCGGTTTATTGTTAATCGGCTCCCTGCTGGCGTCGTTGATCGGAACGACAGGGGCTTCAATGGTTATGATCCGTCCCGTCTTGCGAGCCAATCAGAACCGCATTCGCAAAGCACACATCATCTGTTTTTTCATTTTTCTGGTTGCGAATATCGGCGGAACGCTGACACCGTTGGGAGACCCTCCCCTGTTTTTGGGCTATCTCCACCACATCCCCTTTTTCTGGGTTACGCGGAATCTCTTTCCGCACTTCCTGCTGACAACCGGTGTTCTTTTGACCTTGTTCTATGTCATCGACATGTATTTCTTCCGCCAGGAAGCGGCGCCCGCTGCGGATACACAGGGGGAGAAGACACCGCTCCACATAAAAGGCATGCACAACGGCATCATCCTGACTGGAATCATCGTCATCATCCTGATGAGCGGATTCCTGCGGCTGGGTGAGATCGACATTTTGGGCATCCCGGTCACCTTCCAAAACCTCTTAAGAGATGCCGGCATCGTCGTGCTGGCGCTGGTATCGCTCAAGACGACCTCCAAAACGCTCAGGGAGGAGAACGCCTTCAGTTGGACACCCATCATGGAAGTCGCGAAACTCTTTGCCGGCATCTTTATCACCATGATTCCCGTGATAGCGATCTTGAAGGCGGGCGGCGCGGGAGCGCTCGGAAACATCGTCAATGCAGTTCAATCTCCCAACACCTATTTCTGGGCAACAGGAATGCTCTCCGCCTTCCTGGACAATGCGCCGACGTATCTCGCCTTTTTCAACATGGCACTGGCCAAGACCGGCCTCAGCAATGGACAGATTTCTGCTACACTTTGCGGCGGTGCAGCTCAGGCTCAGGCCGGGTTCTCCGGGCTCCTAAAGGCGATTTCGATCGGAGCAGTCTTCATGGGCGCCTTCAGCTATTTGGGCAATGCGCCGAACTTCATGGTGAAATCGATTGCAGAAGAGGCCGGGGTCAACATGCCGAGCTTCTTCGGCTACATCTTGAAATATGCCGTCCCGATCCTGCTTCCGCTTTTTGCGATTGTCGCCTTTGTATTCTTTTAATGACGGATCGGATCACACAGGAGGCATCGTCAGCATATGTCCGAAGCGTTCGTTGAAATCACAATCAAGGGAGATCAAAAGCTTCTCAAAGGATTTATTCTGGGCTTCTTGGGACAGCGCGATTGCGGAAGGGCCTTCATCGAACAAACCCCTCCCGAAAAAGACAGCCCCATAGAACTGATCGTCCACTTTTTTTCGGAACATCACCACCTCACCCCGGTGATTACGGAGCGGGATCTATACGAGTCCCTGTGCCAGGCGATTCAGCGTCGAAAAAAGGACCTCGAAGCGGAAATCCTTTCGGCGCGGGAAATCATCGCTGCCTCCTTTTCTTTCGCGTACAAAACCTATTCACGCGACATCGGCGAGGCCCTGTGCGATCTGTTTTTCAATCTCCCGCCGGGACTGACATTACAGGAAGGCGGCCGGCACAAAGAAAAAATCGATCCGGACGCGGGACTGGAATTGTTTGCCCCGCTTCATGCGTATGAAGCGACGGGATCCGGTGTCGTCGCCGGAGACATCCGACCGCTTTATCAGCTCTTCCGCAAGACGGGCCGATTCGACGTCGTCACGCTCGGCAAGCTGCAACTCGAATACGGAAAGGAGCTCCCCTGTTAGGCATGATGCGAGAAAGAAACGTGAGACAAACCGTTTCACGAACCTCGGATGAGTCGGACGTTTTCAGAGCGCCGCGATGAATGTCTTCAGAATCTGAAGGATCTCTCGCGGCTTTTCCATGACAACGAGATGATGGGCGTCGGGCACCGCTTCAAACCGCCCCTTGGGCAGAAAAGACAGCATCTTGCCTGTATCGATGAAACTCCTGTATTCCGTGTCGCCACCCTCAATAATCATCGTGGGGCAGTCTATTCGAGGCAAGAAGGGCCAGGGATTGATGCGCCGTGAACCGACAAAGATGGCCGCCTCATTTTTCGGCGAGCACACCAAGTTCAGATCTCCTTTCTCCAGCCGCTGCATCCCGTATTTGAAATAGAGTTGCAAGACCTCTTCGTCCCAACTCTTGAAAAATGCGTTCTTCTTCAGATAGGCCCAGGCCTCCTCCTCATTTTTCCAGTGATTCCGCCTTTTGATGGATTTGGCCGCCAGGGCGATACTATTGACATCGATCTGCTCGGCATAATAGTCTTCGGGCAAAAAAATGGGTTCGATCAGAACCACACCACGCGCCTTGACGCCATACTTGCCCACAGCCAAGGCAGAGGTGGTCGCCCCCATCGAATGCCCCACAAGGACGGGCGCATCGATAGCCATTTTCTCGCAAAAGACAGACAAATCGCGGGCGATCACATCCCAATCCAGTCCGCCGTCATGCGGATCGGCATGCCGATAATCGTTGATGAAGGGCGCCCAGACACTATGAGTCGGTGCCAGTTCCCGAATGACGGGATGCCACATCCCGGGTACGAATCCCGTCGCGTGGACAAAGACCATTTGTGACTCGCCCCCCCTGTAGTGCAGATAAGGCAGGGCGGCCCCGCCGATATCCGCTTTATGCAAAGCCGGTATGTGCATCAGTATTCTTCCAAACTTTATTCTACCACCGTTTTGGGGGTCGTTCTCGGGCGACGGCGGCGACGGCGTCTTTTTTTCTGAGACGGTTCCGGGGCGGCGACAACGGACTGGGGATCTCTCAGATAGGACTCCCACCAGTTTAGCGCGGCACATTTCGCCTCGTCCGTTGCGGCAACGATCCGTAGATAGGCCATGGCCTCGTCGAATCCCGGACGTTTCGGGACTGTCGCAGGCCGCCGCGGCGGCATCGCGGTCAGTGCAATCTGCAGCACGAGGACATGGCGCATCCGGCTGGTAATCCGACGCGGGATGTTGATCGACGCCGCAATCTCCTCTATCAGCAGGTCGCAGGATAGTTCAAGCGCCATGCGGTAAGACATGCCGTCCTCGCGCGCATGCACCTGCGCCGACTCGTCGAGCATCGGGCCGAAAAGCACGGCCAGCATCAGTGACGGCATGGGCTGCGTCTCACTGCCAATCAGGTTATCGAAGGCGGCAAGGTTTTCTTCGAGCAGCGTCGCCCGATCGCCTCCCTGGGACAGCCAGCCCACAAGGAAGGGAAAGAGGGGGGCTAGAAAACCGCTCTGATCGAGCATGCGCAAGGTCGGTCGCGCAAAGCCTAGCATGAAAAGCTTCTGCATCTCATCGTAAAGCCTGGCCGGAGATACCCGGGTGATCGTCGGGGACAACCGGCAGATAATGTCCCACGTCGCGGGTTCAATGGTGAAATCATGAGATGCAGCAAAGCGCACCGCGCGGAGCATTCGCACGGGATCTTCGGTAAAGCGCACTTCGGGATCGCCGATGGGACGAATCAGCCGCGCCTGCAAATCTTCCAGCCCCGTCGAGTGATCAATCACGGAAAAATCTGCAATATTATAGGCCAGCGCATTGATCGTAAAGTCACGACGAAGGGCATCTTCCTCCGGCGTTCCGAAGATGTTGTCGCGCAGGATCATGCCGTCTTCATTCTTGACGTGAGCGGCGGGCGGATGCGACCGGTCCGGTTCCGCCTCATCTCCGCTTTCGTCGGGAAGCGCCTGGCGACGGAAGGTCGAGACCTCCAGAATCTCATCTTTGAAATAGAGATGCGCCAACCGAAAGCGACGGCCTACCAGCCGGCAGTTGCGAAAGAGGTGACGGATCTCGGCGGGAGTGGCGTTCGTGGCGATATCGAAGTCTTTGGGTTTCCGACCCATCAGCAGATCGCGGACGCATCCCCCCACGAGATAGGCGATAAAGCCGCTGTCGCGCAGACGGTAGAGGGTCCGCAGGGCGTTGTCACTGATCTGCCTTCGAGAAATAGAATGCTCTGTTCGTGGAATGATGCGCGGTTCCATGCGCCTTTCATAGCACACTCGGCCCTCCGTGGACAAGGCCATTGACAAGCAAAATGATTCTGCTATTTTTTGATCATCCAATGGAGGGGAAAGACGGACGATGGTTTTTTTATTCAGCGTGATGAGGAAAACTGCGGTCTCTATCCTTATAGGGTCGATGGTCCTGCTCCCGACGGCGTGTTCTTCCGGCAAGACTGAGAAAAAGGTATCCCAAAAAGTGCCAGTTCGGACAGATGCGGCCCGCCTCGCCGATATCCCCTTCGAAATCCGGTCGATCGGCAATGTCGAGGCCTATAATACCGTGGCCGTCAAGGCCCAGGTCAATGGCGAGATCGTCAAGGTTTCGTTTAAGGAAGGACAGTATATCGCCAAAGGGGATCTGCTCTTCAAGATAGATCCGCGCCCTTACGAAGCCGCCCTCCGGCAGGCCGAGGCCAACCTGGCCCGAGACAGGGCCCAGGCAAAGAAGGCCGCCGAGGACGTCGCACGCTATACCGCACTTATTCAAAAGGGTTACGTCGCAAGACAGGATTACGACCAGGTGATTGCCACCGGCGACGCCCTCAATGCGACCGTTAAGGCAGACTTGGCCGCTGTCGAAGCCAATCGGCTCCAGCTCGACTATACGGAGATTCGGTCTCCGATCAGCGGCATGGTCGGCAACACCGCCATCGATATCGGCAATATCGTGAAGGCCAACGACGCGACGCTGGTCACTGTTAACCAGATCAACCCCGTCAATGTCGCCTTTACGGTCCCGGAGGGCCATCTTGGCGAGGTAAAAAAATACATGGCTTTCGGCGCCATGCGGGTAGAGGCATCGATTCCCGAGGACGGGCGAGGACCGGAAACAGGAGTGCTTGTATCGATCGACAACGCCGTGGACAAAGCCACAGGGACCATTCGTCTGAAGGCAACCTTTGAAAACAGAAACAGACAATTGTGGCCTGGACAGTTTGTCAACTTGGTGCTTCACCTTTATCTTCGGAAAAACGCGATCGTTGTTCCCTCTCAGGCCGTTCTATCCGGGCAGTCGGGTCCCTTTGTTTTCGTCGTCGAGAAGAACATGACGGCCGAGGTTCGATCCGTTACCATTGCCGGAACGTATCGCAACAGCACCCTGATCGAAAAAGGTCTCCAGCAGGGAGACCGGGTAGTGACGGACGGTCAGATGCAGCTCACTGACGGAGCAAAAGTTCAGATCCAAAACGGTGTCACGGCCGCTTCCTCTGAAAGCAAGGAAATCCAGGCCCTTTCCAACCGCAAGGCAGCGAAAAAGTGAGCATCTCGGAAATCTTCATAAGACGGCCGATCATGACCACACTCGTCATGATCGCCATCGTCCTGTTCGGATTCGTTGGCTATCGCCTCCTGCCGGTCAGCGACCTTCCCAACGTCGATTTTCCGACGATCAACGTGACCGCCAATCTGCCCGGCGCCAGTCCAGAAAACATGGCCTCATCGGTTGCGACACCGTTGGAGCGGCAGTTTTCCACCATTGCCGGACTCGACTCCATGACCTCAACGAATGCGCTCGGCGTCACGCAAATCACGCTCGTTTTCAACCTGGACCGGAATATCGACGCAGCAGCACAGGATGTCCAGGCAATGATTTCCAAGGCGGCGCGGCTTCTTCCACCCGACCTGCCGAGTCCGCCAGCCTATCAGAAGGTCAATCCGGCGGATCAGCCGATCCTCTATCTGGCGGTCACCTCTCCGACGCTGCCCCTTTCACAGGTCCATGAATACGCCGACACCCTGATCGGACAGCGGATCTCGATGATTAACGGGGTCGCGCAGGTTCAGATATTCGGCTCACAGAAATACGCCGTCCGTATCCAGCTCGACCCCGGTGCCCTGGCATCGCGCGGTTTGGGTATCGACGAAATTTCCAATGCCGTCCAGTCCGCGAACGTCAATCTGCCAACCGGTTCACTGCAAGGCGCCCAGACTGAACGGACGATCAAGGCAACCGGCCAACTATACAATGCCGCAGCATATCGCCCGCTGATCGTCGCCTACCGCAACGGCAACCCCGTGCGCCTCGGCGAGTTGGGGCGGGTCATTGACAGCGTCGAAAACGACCGGATCGCCAGTTGGTTCAACGATACCCGGGGCGTTATCCTCGCCATCCAACGTCAACCCGGCACCAACACGATCGAGATCGTAGACGCCATCAAGAAGTTGCTTCCGACTTTCCGCCAGCAGATTCCAGGGGCGGTACAGATCAACATCCTCTATGACCGCTCCAAATCCATCCGCGAATCTGTTGCGGACGTGAAGTTTACGCTCTTTCTATCGATCTGTCTGGTCGTCCTCGTCATCTTTCTCTTTCTGCGCAATTTGTCCGCTACCGTTATTCCCAGCCTCGCGCTGCCCATGTCAATTATCGGCACCTTTGCCGTCATGTACTACCTCGGCTACAGCGTAGATAACTTTTCGCTGCTTGCACTCGTGCTGGCTGTCGGCTTCATCGTTGATGACGCCATCGTCATGCTGGAGAACATCGTCCGCCACGTTGAGCTCGGAGAATCCGTGCGGAACGCGGCCTTTAAGGGCGCCAGAGAAATCGGCTTTACCATTCTTTCTATGACCCTGTCGCTCGTCGCCGTTTTCATCCCGGTCTTGTTCATGCCGGGCATTCTCGGACGCCTGCTCCACGAATTCGCCGTGGTCATCGCCACCGCCATTCTCGTCTCCGGCTTCGTCTCGCTCACCCTGACGCCGATGCTCTGCAGCCGGTTTATCCGTCACGACGTAAATCGCCGCCACGGCAGCCTCTACAACGTTGCTGAACGGACCTTCAGCGTATTGCTAGCCGGCTATGAGAAGAGCCTGAAACTGGTATTGAATCACCGCCGGCTCGTTATGCTGGTCAACGGCTTGATTCTCGCCCTGACGGTCGTCCTCTTCGCGTTTTATCCGCGGGGATACGGGTTCATCCCGACGGACGACACGGGACGGATTGCCGCCTTCACCGAAGCGATCCAGGGTATCTCCTTCGAATCCATGAAGGCGCATCAGATGACCATTGCGGCGATCATCAAGAACGATTCCAATATAGCCGATTTCATGTCTAGCATCGGCTCAAGCGGTCCCTCCACCACGGGAAACATCGGCCGCATCTTCATCCGGCTCAAGGATCGACCGGAGCGACGATTGAGTGCCGACGACGTGATCCGGAAACTGACCCCCCGGTTGTCCCAAATCCCAGGCATCCGCGCCTTCATGCAAAATCCGCCATTGATTACCATTGGAGGCCGCTTGACCAAGAGTCTCTATCAGTTTACCCTGCAGAGCCCAGACACGGAGGAACTCTATCGAAGCGCTGTCTTCTTAGAACGGAAGATGGCGGAGCTGCCCATCCTTCAGGACGTAACAAGCGACCTGCAGATCAAGAATCCTCAGATCAACGTTATCATCGACCGGGACAAGGCGGCCGCCCTTGGTGTGTCGGCGCAGCAGATCGAGGCGGCGCTCCAGACGGCCTATAGTCAGGACCAGATCTCTACCATCTACGCGCCGAACAATCAGTACCAGGTCATCATGGAGGTTGAACCATCGTATCAGAAGGATCCGTCGCTGTTGTCGCTGCTCTATATCAGATCATCAGCCGGTCAACTGGTACCACTAAATACCTTGACGACGCTGAGTCGCGACGCCGGTCCCCTCACCGTCAATCACTCCGGCCAGTTCCCGTCGGTAACTATTTCGTTCAACACGAGGCCGGGCGTATCGCTCGGCGATGCCGTTTCCGCGGTCGAGGCCATCGCCCGCACATCACTGCAACCCGGCATTAACGGGAATTTCCAGGGACAGGCGCAGGCTTTCGAAAGCTCTTTGCGCGGCCTGTGGCTGATGTTGGTCCTCGCAATTGTGGTGATCTATATCGTTTTGGGAATTCTCTACGAGAGCTTCATCCATCCGCTGACGATCCTGTCAGGACTGCCCTCAGCTGGATTCGGCGCACTTCTGGTCCTCCTCCTTTTCGGCTACGAGCTCAATATCTATTCCTTTGTCGGAATTATTCTGCTGGTTGGGATCGTGAAGAAAAACGCGATCATGATGATCGATTTCGCCTTGGAGGCGCAGCGCAGGGAACAGAAGTCACCGAGCGAGGCGATCTACAGCGGGTGCATCATCCGATTTCGCCCGATTATCATGACGACCATGGCAGCGCTCATGGGCACCCTGCCAATCGCCCTCGGCCTTGGCGCCGGCGCGGAGTCACGGCGTCCGCTGGGGTTGGCGGTCGTAGGCGGTCTACTCTTCTCACAACTCATCACCCTTTACCTGACCCCCGTATTTTATACCTATATGGAATCCTTTCAGAGGCGCATCCGCAACCTGTTCCGTTTCAGGCGGCGCCATGCAGACAAGTTGTCTGGACCGCCTCACGATGCATAACGCTGCATAGGCCTCGCACTTCAGATGATCTCTTGACGCCGGAAACACCAAACCGCCAGTGCGGCAAAAATAAGGCCATAGACGAGGACATTAAAGAAAGGGAAGACAATGCCGAGCCGGAAGGCGCCCTCCCAAACAATCATGGAAGACGCCGCCTGCTGTGCCGCCGCGAGTTTCGGCCAAGCATAGAAGAATGCGTCCCAGCCGGCCGGTGCAGCCGGCAGACCGTCTTGCTGCATCATGGCCTGGGCGATGTCGCTGTGCCGAAGCGCAAAGATCACATCCGCAACCAGACCGGTTAAACCGATTCCCAGCATGCAGAAGAAGGCGACAATATCGGGCATCCATAGCGACAGCAGGAGGACCGTCGTGACAATAAAGAACAGGTTGGCTGTGCACAACAGGGAAGCCGGGAGATAGCCCGGCAGAACCACCTTGAGGCCGATGGATGTAACGACGAACATGATGGCATGCAAAACCAACATAAAGAGGCTCGTCAGACTCCACAGGCCGAGGATCTTTCCCGTCACATACTGGCGGCGCGTCACCGGCCGCGAGAGGATGCACGTTTGCATACCGTCTTCACGGTCGCGCCTGAAGGCGCGCATCGAAAGCAGAGCGGTTAACAGCATCACGCCAACCGCAATCACATGAAAGGTCGCTTTTGCGCCGAGGCGGATCACCGTCTCCGGATCGAGTTCCTGACCGTTCACCACATAGTGGCCGTGATAGCATCCGCGAACGAGAAAGATGAAGGCGGCGAAGACGACAAAAAGAATGGCCACGCTCCGCTGACGGATTTCGTCGGCAAACGTGTATCGGGCAACTCTGATCACGGGTGCAATCGCCTTCGGCATGCGTCCATCAACCTTTTACGTATCTCATGAAAACATCCTCCAGGCTTTCTCCGTCCCCAATCAGCGCGGCGATCGAATCCACGACCAGCAACCTGCCCTGATGAATGATCGCGGCATGGGCGCAGAGTTTTTCCACCTCGGACAGAAGATGGGAATTCAGGAAGATGGTCGTCCCGTTCGCCTTAAGGGATTCCAGCAGGAGGCGAATTTCCCGGATACCGATGGGATCGAGTCCGGCGGTAGGTTCATCGAGAATGAGCAGTTTCGGGTTGCCGATCAGCGCCGCGCCGAGTCCCAGTCGCTGGATCATCCCCTTGGAACAGGCGCCTGCCTTGACGTACTCCCGACCCTGCATGCCGATCCGCTCAACCATCCGCCGGCACTGCTCGATCATGTCGCTGCCGCTCAATCCCGACAGTTCAGCACAACGCTGCAAATAGTGCCAGCCGGTGAGGTACGGCGGGATGCGGAGGTTTTCAGGCAGGTAGCCGACCACAGAGCGGCTTGCGGCTTCCGTGCTGGGAATGCCGTCAATCGACAGGCGACCCGCCGTCGGCCGCGTAAAATCGAGCAGCATCCGGACAATCGTCGTCTTGCCCGCCCCGTTCGGACCGAGCAAAGCAAAAGACTCTCCCTGTGCAATGTGCAGAGAAACACGGTCCACGGCGGTCAAGGTGCCGAATCGCTTGGTCACATCTTCAAGGAGGATCATGCCGTGCAGTATAGGAAGCGCGTCCTGAGCTGTCAACCCATAAACGACAAAAACAGCGTCCTAGTCGCGTCGTTCCAGCGCCTCGACCAGGGATGTGTATTTTTCGTGAATCATTTTCCGGTCAAATTCATAAAAGGCATCAAGCAGGGCCGCGTCTTCCCGATCTGTAAAGTAGGTCCTTGCGGCGGGGAAAAAGGTCTTGTCCTCCTTCTCGATGTGCTTCGGGTAGAAGGCAATGAGGGTCTGCAGATTGACGGCAATATCGGCCAGAGCGGCCGTGTCGCCGTTACGATAGCGCGTGTTCGCTTCGACCAGCGCCGCCGTGGTCCGACGGCCGAATCGATGTTCCTCGATCAGTTCATTCATAATCCGAAGGTCTTCCGAAGACAGCGTCTTGCCCCGCAACGCCTTGAAGAGGATGTCCTCCTCCTTGCCGTGATGCGTCCGATCGGCATAAATCCGGATGAAATCCACGGCCGTATCCACGAAAAACGGATCGACCTTCTGATGCGCCTCTATCCGTGCCAGTTCTTCGCCGACAACCCTGAGCATCCGTTCGATCAGACGATGCTCTATCATCAGTGGACCGCGTGCCTGCATGACAGCCTCCTTCTTTTTCATCACGATAGAAGGCTACGAAAAGACGCTTCTTTATTCAAGTTATTTTGAAGGCGGGGTCTATTTCAAGTAAGTCTGAAGCGAAAGGGTCAGAATGCCGCCGATACCCAGAAAGATTCCGATCCAGCCAAGAGGACGAATCCTTTCACGGTAAAAAAGCGAAACGAACATCCCGAGCAAAATGGGCGCGCTGAGCGTCACCGGGAAAACGACAAAAGCCGGCAGCACTTTGAGTGCGGCCAGGGTGCTATAAACGCCCGCAAAACTGGCCACAGCGGCTATGCCGCCATAGAGCCAGGCCAGGGGACGGATACGCCATCCCCGGAAGGCAAAGGGGATCGCCATAGTGAGAAACCCCGCCGCATAGGAGGCGAAGAGATAGGCCGACGGGTTGAGGTCGTTTCGATGAATCAGCAGTTGACCGATTCTGGGAAGGCCGCTCAACGAAAAGGCGCAGAGGATCAGCACAAACCAAAGCATCCCGCCGTTGCCGCTATCCGCAGTCTTCGCGAAGACCTCGTTGGACCACGACACCAGAAAAATGGCGGTGAGAATCGCCAGGATGCCCGCAATCGTCAGCAAGTTCAGTTGAGCGCCAAAAAACAGGACGCTGAAAACGACGGGCATTACAAAGGATGACCGGTAGATGGCGTTGGAGAAGCCGAAATGCCCGATCCGCACGGCCCGATTGAAGATGAAGACCGCCGTAGCACCACCGATGCCTGCCATGATTGCAATCCACCACAACCGGGCGGAATAGGCGCTCGCCGGTACATGATGGCGCATCGCAAAGGGATAGCCGAAGACGGCCGCCAGACCGAACATCGTGAAACTCAGCTCAAAAGAAGATACGCCATTGCGGGCCGAGAGCTTCGCCAGCCAGGCAACAGTCGTAATACCGATCACCACAACGGCAATATAGCCATATCCCATCAGCATATTGTTTGTCTTTTTCCACCCCCGAAACTACACACCATCCCGTCAAGCCAAGCCTCTTCGTTTACATGGGCATTTGAAGCCGCATCGGAACAAGCTCCGGCGAATCTTCGATCCTTAAGTAAGACGTTTCAACAGGATTCGCCCGCTTAACCCGCAGCAAGCTGCATGGCATGCACTTGCTGCCGGATCCGGCACTTTTCCGCTTGACAGTGGGCGTCACTTAAACCATAATATCGTTGACATGTCAACCAAATGAGAGACCATGAAACCTGACGCCTATTGCTTTGACGAATCGACCGGATTTTGGATCTACCTGATACACACCCAGGGATCAGCGGCGCTGCGCAAAACCTTCGCGGCGGCGGGGCTCGACTTGACTCCGGAACAATGGGCAGTCTTGACTCGCGTGCAAAATCAGAGGGGGATGAGTCAGAGCCAACTCTGTGAAAAGACGGTCAAGGATCGCCACAACATCAACCGAATCGTCAATATTCTCGAAAAGCGCGGTCATATCCGGCGACACCCCGATGAAAACGATAAACGAGCCTACCGGCTCTATTTGACGGCGACGGGACAGGCCATACAGGAAAAGGCGATGGGGGTTGTGCGGGCGTATCACCGGAACGCCTATTGCGGCCTGAAGGCCGACGAGTTGAGCACTCTGAGGAAGATGCTCAGGCAGATCTTTATGAATATCGAAAAAATCAACAAAAACGGACCGCCCCCCTCCGGCGAGGGGGTTGCGGCACGGTGCAACCGCGGTGGCGCTCCTCTTGTCAAATCCCGGCAGGGTTAGAGCTTGTTCATCAATAACGTTACCTGAGTCGCGCCCAGATTTGCGCGTCTGATTTTTCTGGGTCGATTGAGCAAAACCGCCGCAGGCGTATCAACGCGACGTCAAGGGTTTTGCAAGTGAGACACGGGAAAAATCAGACGTGAAGATGGGATGCAGGCGGTTAAGATTATTTACGAACAAAAATCTTTAAAAAGGACATTATGAACTGGAAATTAAACGGCAACAGGCGGGCCATCCGAATGGCGGTCGCAGCGCTTCTGACGATTGCCATCGTTTACGGACTCTATCTCTTCATCGACTCGTTCAACTACGAAAGCACCGACAACGCGTACGTCACCGGGGTCATCGTGCCGGTATCGTCGGAGGTGAAGGGCAAGGTCGTCGCCGTTTTCGTGACAGACAACCAGTATGTTCGAGAGGGAACGCCGCTGCTGGAGGTTTTCCGCGACGACTACGTCAATAATCTTTCGGAGCACCGCGAAGGGCTTGCCATGCTCCAAGCAGAACGGATTCAACTGCAGGCGGGGATAGAGCAAAAGAAAAAGGCCCTCGTTCAGGCCCGCGCCAATCTGAACGCTACGATCTCCGAAGAGGAACTGGCCGGCAAGGAACTGAAACGCTACGAAACCTTGCTCAAGCAAGACGTTGTCTCGCAGAGCCACTATGACCGGGTCTTTTCGGCGCGCAATGTGGCGGCCGCAAAAAGAGAATCGGCGCAGGCCACCGTGGCCGAGGCGCAGGCTGCCCTGAAGGCGGCTGAGGCGCAGCTGTCAACGCAGGACTTCAGGGTCAAGGAGGCTGATGCACTGAAAAGCCAGGCCCAGTTGGATCTTGCGCGGACGGTCGTCAAGGCGCCGCTGTCCGGCTGGATCGCCATGAAGAATGTCGATCCGGGCAAATTCGTCCAGCCGGGGCAGGCCCTGCTGTCGATCGTCCAGCACGACACCTGGATCGTGGCGAACTTCAAGGAGACCCAGATCAAAAAGATGACGGTGGGACAGCCTGTCGAAATCAAGGTCGATGCATACAGCGGAACGACCTTCAAGGGGCATGTCGATAGTCTGCAGTCCGGAACCGGCTCAGTCTTCAGCCTCTTGCCTCCGGAGAACGCCACGGGCAATTTCGTTAAGGTGGTGCAACGCGTACCGGTCAAAATCGTCATGGACACCCGGCCCGATCCGGCCCATCCGCTGTGGCCCGGCCTGTCAGTGATCCCGTCCGTCGATATCCGACGAGCCACGGGACCGAAGCTGAAATAGAGAGACCGTGAATTCGAAAAACGACAGACAGAAGTGGATGGTCACGCTGACCGTCATGACCTGTACGATCCTGGCTGCGCTCGACATGAGCATCGTCAATGTCGCGCTGCCGAATATGCGCGGTTCGCTCAGCGCCTCGGTCGAGGAGATTACCTGGGTGGCCACCGGCTACATGCTCTCCAGCGTTCTCATCATGCCGATGATCGCAATGCTGAGCACGCGATTCGGACGCAAGAATCTCTTTGTCTTTTGCGTGGTCCTCTTCACGCTCTCGTCGATCCTCTGCGGCCTGGCGTGGAATCTCTTCTCCATGATCCTCTTCCGGGTCGTCCAGGGAATCGGCGGCGGGGCCTTGATTCCGATTTCCCAGGCCATTCTCCGCGAAACCTTTCCGCCCGAAGAACAGGCCATGGCCATGTCGATTTACGGCCTCGGAGTGATTTTGGGGCCGGCGCTGGGTCCCAGCCTTGGCGGCTGGCTGACCGACAACTATTCATGGCCATGGATCTTTTACATCAATGTTCCGATCGGTCTCGTCAATATCCTCATGATCCTCCGGTACATCGAAGACCCGCACTATCTCGTTCGCGCCAGGGAGCGTCTCGATCTCTTCGGCCTGCTCTTCATGAGCGTCGGGCTTGGCGCCCTTCAGATCATGCTGGAGAAGGGCGAAACCTACGACTGGTTCGAGTCGGCCTTCATCACCGAGTTGGCCATCACCTCGGCGGTGTGCCTGATCCTCTTTGTCTGGCGTGAACTCAGAACGGAAAAGCCGGCGGTCGATCTGACGATTCTGCGCGACATCAATTTCGCCTCCGGCACACTCCTGAGCGGACTCCTCGGTATGGGCCTCTTCGGCAGCCTATTCCTCGTCCCGCTTTTTCTCCAACAACTCCTGGGCTACCCCGCCTTCGATTCTGGGCTAACCCTCTTGCCGCGAACCCTTTCTATGGCGCTCGCCATGCCGATCGCCGGGCGGCTCTACAATATCCTGGGGCCCCGGTTCATGATCGGCTTCGGTCTCTTTCTCAACGGCCTGTCCTTCGTTCAATTCTCCCTGTTGGCCCTCAATGTCGGTTTCCGGGATCTCTTCTTGCCGCAGGCGCTCCAAGGCTTCGGTTTCGGTTTTATCTTCGTCTCCATCAGCACCGCAGCCCTTGCTACGATCGACAACAAACACATGACGGCTGCCACAGGACTCTACAATGTCATCCGGCAGGTCTTTGCAAGCGTCGGCATCGCGTTATCCGCCTCCTTCCTGACGCGGGGCGAAAACTGGAGTCGCGCCATCTTGTCAGAGCATGTCACGGTTTTCACGGATAAAACCCAGGACACCCTGCGCCTGTTGTCTTCCTATCTCCATTCCAGGGGAATGGACGCAGCGGGCGCCTATCAGGGCGCTTTGAAAATGCTGGAGGGCGCCCTCTACCGGCAATCCAGCATGCTGTCTTATAATCATGTCTTTTTCATGATCGCCGTGCTCTTCTTTATATCCATTCCATTGATCTTTTTTCTCAAAAACCGCAAGGCGGAAACACCGGTCGAAACACTCATGGAGTAGCGGAGGGTGAAAGATGGCAGACTTGCATCAGGCCATTACGATTTCAAAACAGATGGGCAGCGGCGGCACCTATATCGGCTATCTCGCCGCCAGGACACTCGGCTTCAGGCACGTCGATCGAGAGATCTTGCGCAAGGCATCCCGTTGCCTCGGCGTGGCCTGCGAAACCCTGGAACCGCTGGAGGAACGGTCAACGGGTTTGGTGGAGAAGATCATGAAAGCGTTTTGCATCGGCGCCCCGGAGGCCGCCTATATGCCTCCTGCAACGCCGCCGCTCTATGACCGGGAGCTCTTTGCCCTGGAATCCAGGATCATGAACCAGATCGCCGACAGCTGCGACGCCGTGATCGTCGGGCGGGGCGGGTTTCACGCCCTGAAGAACCGCCCCGGCGTCCTCCATGTTTTCATCCACGCGCCCCTCGACTTTCGCGTTCGACGGCTCATGAGCGTCCAAAAAGATGCAGACTATGAAAGGGTAAAATCCGTGATCGTCGATTCGGATCGGAAACGAGGCAAGTTCATGAAGGACATTGTAGGGATGGAGTGGACAGATGCCACCCATTACCATCTCTGCATCGATGCCAGCACCCTTCCCTTTTCAGCGGCTGTGGAGATGATCCGAACCCATCTGGTAGCCCGAACGAGAGACAAGGTGAATCACGCCGTCCCGAACGGCTAGGAGAGACGCGACCAGCGCCGCAACCGCTCAAGCCTTATCGTGAAACGTGGGCGGATCGATACCGTAGAGGGCGCACATGACGGGATCAGGCGCCAACGGATGCCCTGCGCGGAAGCGGCAGCCGCCCGAGCATTCCCGTGCCGCCCGACATCCTCGGCATGCAAGATCCCGCACGCGCGTGTGCTTGAGGGCGTGCCAGCAAGCCATGAGCGCCTGACAGGCGTCCCCAAGCGGGACATCTCCATAGAAGCCGCACTTCACCGCCTCGCCGGTCGGCAGTACCGTCATGAGATGCCTGCCGCAGGCAAATCCCCCGGAAGCGCCGTGGTATCCCCCGCCGAAGGCGCGCGCCATGAAGCCAGCTGCTTCCTCGGGAGAGACGGCCAAGGCGCGATGGCGGCTCAGCGCGCCGGTGATACAGGGCGCATCCACTCCCCACTCGACTGCGCCGATATCCCGGACAAAGCCCTCAAGGCGATCGAATTCCCCTACATTGCCACGATGCACCATAGTGGCGATGGACACCGGAATCCCTGCCGAACGGGCGGCCTGGATTCCCCGCATCGTCAGGTTGAACGATCCCGCGCCGCGCAACCGGTCGTGGCCTCTCTTCAAGCCGTCCAGGCTAAACTGAATCTCTTCGACATCGAGTGTGGATACATTGTTTTCGGTTATTAAGGTGCCGTTGGTTATCAAAACGCGGCGGAGCTGAAGCCGACGGGTCGCCTTTAAAAACGCCTCCAGATGGGGGTACAACAGGGGTTCGCCCCCTGAGATCAAGAGGCGCAAGCCGCCGCTGTCGGAAAACGTCCGGGCGATGCGAAGCGCGTCCTTTAAGGGCAGATCGACGGGGCTCGCCGTTCCGAGATAGCAATGACGGCAGCGGAGATTGCAGCGCCCAGTCAGTTGGAGTTCGAGATAGCGAAGGGACGGACGCGGCGATTTGCCGACCGGGATCGCCCTGCGGCTTCGGCGCCGTTTCAACTCGATAAGCCCTTCGCTGAGACAGAACGCCACGAAAGATGCATCGGTTGTCAGGTCCCGGCCTTTCGTTGATCCGTCGCAACGGGTCAGAAAAGCCAGCGCCTGGCGATCGATCTCATAGAGTTCATCCCGATTTGTGTGATAGACATAGGGCCGCTCAAGATCTTTCAACACCGCCGACGGATAGAGGCGCAGATAGGCGTTGGACCAGTCCTCCGGGACTTTCATCCGATTCCCTCCTTCAGATCCCCCGCAATATCACAGCCGGAGACCTTTAAGAGATACAGCAATCGGTAGCCCCCACAGGGTGGCGCCGTGTCCCTGTTTTCTTCCGACTGGAAATCGCAGTCGGCTGCGCGGAAATCGCACGACCTGCAGACGGTTTCATCCAGATCTCGATCATGCCTGCCACAACCATCGTCCTGCCGATCCTGGCGCCGGATCGACGCCTGTTCGATCCGTCCGCGTCGCACAAGATCGACAACGACCAGGGCTCCCCGACACGCCATATCCTCTTTGGCGCCTTCACGAAAGAAGGAACAAAACGGGCGGCAGATATAATCCTTGAAATCCGCTTTCGATGTATCCGGCATGTTGATGTTCATCCTCACCAAAAAAGAAAAGCCGACGGGGGTTATCCTGTCGACTTTTCTTATCCGGCCACAGCGTCTGCTAACACGATTTTTTGCACTTACAGAGACCTCTCACCCTTCTTCGTATTTTTTTGATCCTCATCGTATTTCCCTCCTTTCTGTTATGAAATGCGGTTGATTTAACCCTAATGATCCGTTCGATCCTTGTCAACGGTTTTTTCACGCCTCCATTTACAGAGAAGATATTTGGCTTTCATTCGCTCGCCTCCCGTGCAAAGTCACAGGGAATGCATACGCTGAAGGATTCGTCGCCGTCAAACCGATGGAAACCCGCCCGAGCCCGTTGCTATCCTCCCGAAAATACCGGCCTTTTTTTATTTTTAAATTCTTGTTGACTACCACAATATCTTGTGGTTAATAACACATCCTCCACCACATATTGCACTAAATGCCCTACCGGGCCAATCATCTTCCAAGGAGCATGTCATGAGCGAGCACAATCAGGAAACCCTCGGCAATATCTCGAAAAACGCAATGACCGTTCTAAAGAAGAGATATCTGAAACGCGACGCCCAGGGCAATCCGACTGAAACGCCCGCCGACATGTTCCGTCGTGTAGCCAAGACGATCGCCAATGCCGACCGGCTGTTCGGTGCAACCGATACGGCTGCGCTTGAAAACGCGTTCTACGCCATGATGACGAATCTGGAGTTTCTCCCAAACTCTCCGACACTGATGAACGCGGGACGCGAACTGGGGCAACTCTCCGCCTGCTTCGTCCTGCCGGTGGGGGATTCGATCGACGAGATCTTCGACGCCGTCAAGTACACCGCCATGATCCACAAGTCCGGCGGCGGCACCGGCTTTTCCTTTTCGCGACTCAGACCCGCCAACGATCTCGTCAAGTCCACCTCCGGTATCTCAAGCGGTCCGATCTCCTTCATGCGCGTCTTCGACATCGCCACCGAGACGATCAAGCAGGGCGGTACGCGGCGCGGCGCCAACATGGGCATCCTGCGCGTCGATCACCCCGACATTCTGGACTTCATCATGTGCAAAAACGACATGAAGGTCCTCAACAACTTCAACATCTCCGTTGGCCTCACGGAGGTGTTTATGGAGGCCGTCGCCGCCGACCGCGAGTACGACATCGTCAACCCCCGTTCGAAGCAGCCTGTCGGTACCTTGAATGCGAAGAAAGTCTTCACGCGAATCGTCGAGCAGGCGTGGCAGAACGGCGAGCCCGGCATCATTTTCCTCGACCGCCTCAACCGCGACAATCCCACGCCGCACGTCGGCGAGATCGAATCCACCAACCCTTGCGGGGAGCAGCCTTTGCTGCCTTACGAGTCCTGCAACCTGGGGTCGATCAACCTGGGCTACCTGGTGAAGAACGGCGAAGTGGATTGGGATCATCTGCGTGAGGTCGTACGCCTGGCTGTCCATTTCCTCGACAACGTCATCGAGGTGAACAAGTATCCCCTGCCCCAGATTGACGAGATGACCCGATCCAACCGCAAGATCGGCCTCGGTGTCATGGGTTGGGCCGACATGCTCATCCTCCTTGGCATTCCATACAATTCAAAGGCTGCCATCGAGATGGGCGAGAACGTCATGAAGTTCATCCGCGAGGAAGGACGTGCCAGGTCGCGAGAGTTGGCAGCGGCGCGCGGCAACTTCCCGAACTACAAGGGATCGGTTTTCGACCGTCCAGATTCGGCTGGCATGCGCAACGCCACCATCACGACGATTGCGCCCACCGGTACGATCTCGATCATTGCCAACTCGTCCTCCGGGGTCGAGCCCCTGTTCGCCGTCTCTTATGTCCGGCAGGTCATGGACAAGGACATCCTGCTGGAGGTCAACCCGATCTTCGAGCGGCTCGCGAAGGAGCGCGGTTTCTTCTCGGAGGCCCTCATGCAGGAAATCGCCGAGCATGGCACCGTCCAGGACATCGCTGCCGTGCCCGAGGACGTCAAACGCGTCTTCGTCACGGCCCACGACATCACCCCGGAAGAGCACATCGCCATGCAGGCGGCCTTTCAGAAATACACGGACAATGCCGTCTCCAAGACCGTCAACTTCCCCGCCGATGCCACCGTGACCGATGTGGAAAAGGTCTATATGCTGGCCTACCGCACGGGCTGCAAGGGTGTGACGATCTACCGCGACGGCTCGCGCGACGAGCAGGTTCTCTCCGTTGCCAAGAAGGAGCCGAAGGGCGAGGGCAAGGCTCCCGCGAGCGCCCCGCCCTGCCCCGAGGCGACCGTCGTCAAACGCAACCGCCCCAAGGCCCTGCGCGGCACGACCTATCAGATGGAAACCGGCTGCGGCCCGATCTACATCACCATCAACGAAGACGAGGCCGGCCTCTTCGAACTCTTCACAACGATGGGCAAAGCGGGCGGCTGCGCCGCCTCCCAGTGCGAGGCCATCGGCCGCATGGTATCCCTGGCCTGGCGAAGCGGTATCGAGGCCAAGCACGTCGTCAAGCAGCTCAAAGGGATCTCCTGCCACTGCCCCTATGGCTTCGGCGAAAACCGCGTCAGTTCCTGCGCCGACGCCGTGGCCAAGGCCATCGAGATGCGTATGCGCGAAAACGGCCTGGGCGACTGCATCGAGAAGAAAGAAAAAAAGACCCGCGGGGCGTGCCCCGACTGCGGCGGCCCCATTGAACACGAAGGCGGCTGCGTGGTTTGCAGGGTGTGCTCCTACTCGGAGTGCGCGTAGGAAGCAATCGTTTAAAGCGCCTGACACAGCAGTTCTCAGTTCGCGGTTAATCCGATGATTTAAACGCGTTTTTCAAACTCTGAACTGCGAGCCATGATCTGTACACGCCTGCGCAGGGGGCAACCAGCAACTGTTTGACATTCATGCCCACCTGTGATATGAGGTAAAAAACTCATAAGAGGCAGAGTAGCGGTATCTTAAAAGAACTGCATGGATGCGCTCTTAATATTCATTTAAATACTGCTTTGAGTCTACCGACCAGAGACAGGATAGATTTTGATATTTAACTCTGTGCAGTGTCATGGATTTTAAAGGCCTATCCTGAGAAGGATGGGCCTTTTTTTGTGTTGAGGCAGAAAGGGAGAGAAAAATGGCTGGTTACCAAAAGACAATGGAAGGAAACGAAATCGCAGCTTACGTCGCCTATGCAATGAGCGAAGTCGCTGCCATCTACCCGATTACCCCTTCCAGCACCATCGGAGAATATTGCAGTGAATGGGCTGCCCGTGACAAAAAGAACATTTTTGATCAGGTGCCTGATATTATTGAAATGCAGTCAGAAGCCGGGGCTGCGGCTGCGGTACATGGGGCCGCGGCTGCGGGGACGCTGTCTACAACATTTACGGCCTCTCAGGGGCTTCTACTGATGAAGCCCGACATGTACAAGATCGCGGGCGAACTGATGCCGGCTGTCTTTCATGTCGCTGCGCGATCTCTTGCCCCCCATGCCCTTTGCATTTTCGGGGATCATTCGGATATTAACGCGGTGCGGCAGACGGGGTTTGCACAGATCGCCTCGGCCTCCCCTCAGGAGGTGATGGACATCGGCCTGGTCGCACACCTGGCAAGCATTCGATCCAGCATCCCGTTTCTTCACTTCTTTGACGGATTCAGAACCTCCATGGTTGTTCAAAAGGTGGAGCTGATCGATTACGCCGACATGGCCAAACTCGTCGATTGGTATGCGATCGAACGTTTCCGGACCCGATCCATGAATCCGGAGCATCCGCAGATGCGCGGCACCTCGCAGAGGCCGGATATTTTCTTCCAGAACCGCGAAGCCTGCGCCCCCTACTATGCCAAGATCGCCGGCATCGTGGAAGCGGAAATGAAAAGGGTCAGCGATCTCACCGGCCGGCCCTACCACCTCTTCGACTACGTGGGACACCCGGAGGCCGACAAGGTCATCGTTTCGATGGGCTCGAGCTGTGACGTCATTGAAGGCACGATCAATTACCTGAACGCCAAAGGTGCGCGCCTCGGCCTGATCAAGGTCCGGCTCTATCTGCCTTTCTCCAGGGAACACTTTTTCAGGGCTATGCCGACGTCCGTCAAGAAGATCGCCGTACTCGATCGCGTCAAGACCCCGCTGGCGGTCGGAGAGCCGCTCTACCAGGATGTCAGTACCGCCATCAATGAAAGCGGATTTGGCCAGTTGGTCATCGGAGGCCGCTATGGGCTGGGCAGCAAGGATTTTACGCCGGCCATGGTGAAGGCTATCTACGACAATCTCGACGAGTGGAAACCGAAACGATCGTTCACCGTAGGGATCAATGACGATGTGAGCTTTTCGTCGCTTGAAGTCGGAGAGGAATTTTCAGCCTCCCCGGAGGGCACCAGGCAGTGCAAATTCTGGGGTATCGGTTCCGACGGAACGGTCGGCGCGAACAAGGAAGCGATCAAGATCATCGGCGAAAAAACGAATATGTACACCCAGGCCTATTTCGCCTACGATGCCAAGAAATCAGGTGGCGTCACGGTCTCGCATGTCCGCTTTTCGCCCCATCCGATCCTTTCACATTACCTGATCAAGCACGCTGATTTCATCGCATGCCATGTCCCGGCCTATGTTCACCAGTTCGACCTGCTCGACGGCATTGTCGAAGGCGGAAATTTCCTCCTGAACTCCCCCTGGACCGTGGAGCAGATGGAGAAGGAACTGCCGGGAAGTCTCAAGAAGGTCATCGCGGAAAAGCATCTGAATTTCTACAACATCGATGCCGTGAGCATTGCGGAGAAGGTCGGCCTGGGCGGAAGGATCAACATGATCATGCAGGCGGCCTTTTTCAAAATAGCGAATGTGATCCCGCCCGAAGAGGCCATTGCCTATCTCAAGGACGCCATCAGAAACACTTACGGCAAAAAGGGCGACAAGATCGTCAATATGAATATCCGCGCCGTCGATCAGGCCATTGACGCCATCACGGTCATCAAGGTGCCGGCGTCGTGGGCGGAGGTGGGCCCGAGTCAATTCCCGACGCACATTGATACCGAATTCGTTTACAAGGTTATGGACCCGATGCTGCTCCAGAGAGGCGACAAGATCCCGGTCAGCGCACTTCCTCCGGACGGCATCTTTCCGACAGCCACCTCTCAGTTTGAAAAACGCGGCGTTGCCATCAATGTCCCCGAATGGCTGCCAGAGCATTGCATTCAGTGCAATCAATGCGCTTTTGTGTGCCCACATGCCGCGATTCGGCCGGTACTCGCATCGGAAGAGGAGCTGAAAAATGCCCCGGAGCCGTTCATGACTCTGGAGGCGCAAGGCAAGGAGCTCAAAGGGCTCAAGTACCGGATGCAGGTCAGTCCGCTGGATTGCTCCGGGTGCGGCAACTGTGCGGATATATGCCCGTCAAAGCAGAAGTCGCTGGTGATGAAGCGCCTGAGCACCCAGGAGGAGCAACAGGTGCCCAATCATAAATTCTCCCTGACGATTCCGACCAAGGATAACCTTGTGTCCAGAACAACCGTAAAGGGAAGTCAGTTTTGCCAGCCCCTTTTCGAGTTTTCAGGAGCCTGTCCAGGCTGCGGAGAAACGCCTTACATCAAGGTCATCACCCAACTCTTCGGCGACCGGATGATCATCGGCAATGCAACAGGGTGTTCATCAATTTATGGCGGTTCGGCGCCGACCTGTCCGTATACGGTCAACGAGAAGGGACACGGACCGGCCTGGGCCAATTCCCTGTTCGAGGAAAATGCAGAGTTCACGCTCGGCATGGAGATGGCCGTTTCTTTGAGACGCAAAAGACTTGCCGGCTTTATGCGCTCAGCTATGAAAAAGGGCGTTTCCGCGGAATTGACCGATCTTTTCAGCGCCTGGCTGGAAAATATGAACGACGCCGAGGCAACAAAGGCCTTGCGCTTCAGAATTGAAGACGCCGTTACAGCAGAGATGTCGAGCGCGTCCGATCGGCTTAAAAATGTTCTCAATTATATTCTCGTCCTGAAGGACATGATCGTCAAAAAATCGATCTGGGCGATCGGCGGCGACGGCTGGGCCTATGATATCGGTTTCGGCGGGCTGGACCATGTGGTTGCCCAGAACCACGATCTGAACATTCTTGTTCTGGATACGGAAGTGTATTCCAATACAGGCGGCCAGGCGTCCAAATCCACGCCAACGAGTGCCGTCGCAAAATTCGCGGCAAAAGGCAAATCGGCGCACAAGAAAGATCTGGGCCGCATGATGATGGTCTACGGTTCCGCATACGTCGCCTCTGTTGCCATGGGCGCGGACAAGAACCAGTTCCTCAAGGCCATTATTGAAGCGGAAAGTTACCCCGGAACGTCTCTGATCATAGCTTACTCGCCCTGCATCAACCACGGCATCGACATGGGCAAGAGCCAGGAAGAAGAGAAAAAAGCGGTTGAAGCCGGGTACTGGCCCTTGTACCGCTACAACCCGCTGCGTGCAGCCGAAGGCCAGAATCCTTTCCAGCTAGACTATAGCGACATCAAAGGCGACTTCCAGGCATTCATCCAGGGCGAAGTCCGTTATTCAAGTCTGAAGAGAACGTTCCCGGATGTAGCCGATCAATTGTATAAACGCGCTGAAGACGAAGCCAGGGAACGATTCGAGTTCTACAAACAGCTTGCCAAGGGGTAACCGTGAAAGACCGATCATTCTTATGATCGAATCGGCCGCAACTGGCAACATTTAAGAAAAGGAATCCATGTCGAATAGCCACTATGGTTTTCCCCTCCCTTGACCTTGGATGAATGAAAAAAGCAGGACTGCCGCGAGAAGCGACATCCTGCTTTTTATTTATGCGAGCCCGCAATTCCATAACATACAGCGGCAACGAGGCATGCGTGCGCTGTCGGATTCAGGAGACCTCTTTCAGACGTATCGCTTGATGATGGGCTGACAGGACACACCCGGACGCTTCGCCTCCTTGTCGAGCAGATGAATCAGCACAACGGAAAATCGACATTAACCCGTTTCTGCTCCTGAATCGGCCTTCGGGCCTTCGAAAACCGGTGACTCTCAGGAGGGGCGCCGATTCCCAAGGAAGCTGATTTATCCTGATTCACTCGCTTACCCCGCCGCAAGCGGCGTGGAATACGCTCGCCGGAGAACTCAATAATAATTGACGGATTTCGAAGGATATGCAAGCTTACAACCAGGAATGATTGAAGTCTTATAACACCACTGTCTTGACAAAAATATTTTCCGGAGAAGGTAATAAGATGCAATCACTTTGGGAATCAAAAGGGAAGAAGTGCCATACACGGAGTATAGAAGTCACGACATACGAATATGACGCACAGAGAGTCATTGTCGAAGGTTGTCTCAAAGATGATCGGTTTCAGGCTTCTTATACCGCGACCGGCGAGGAACTTCCCAACGGCGTCTTTCAGCACATGTCGATTCGACTGCTGGTGAATTGGTCCAATTATCTTATTGAAGATGTTTCTGTTGATCTGCTGGCCGTCCCCCGTGAATTATGTTGGGAAACGGCGCAATGTCTTGCCCCCATTAAGGGTCTGACCATCACCAAAGGATTTATGGCAAAGGTGAAAAAAATAGCCGGCGGCACCAAGGGCTGCATTCATCTGGTTGAACTCTTGCAAGCAATGGCTCCCGCCGTCTTCCAGGGGGTTGGCGCATACCGAGCGCCTAAGTCCCGGGATTTTGATCCTGCGCGGGCTAAAATGATACTGAAATATCTTGTCAATACATGCAGCGCCTGGCGCGAAGATGGTCCCTTTGTTGAAAGCATCAAAAAGATGCTCAATATGAAATAGATAAAGAATATGAGGTGTAGATTCCTAAAAAAACCCACATTTTAGGCCATGATTTTCTTGACATACAAGGACGCACATTTTATACGTCATCCCTCTAAAGGTAGCTGCTTTTTTCTGATTCGCTTGCTTACCCTGCCGCAAGCAGCGGGGAATACGCTCGCTAAAGAATTCAACGGAGGACCGTATTGAAACCACAAAATCGGATTGCGTTATACACCGGCACTTTCGATCCGGTTACACTTGGCCACCTTTGGATGATTAAGGCGGGCTCCAACCTTTTCGACAAACTCGTCATCGCCGTTGGAACAAATCCGGACAAGAAATGCTATTTCTCTATTGAAGACAGAATTATAATGCTTCAAAAATCGATATCAGGATACGGAAACGTCACTGTTGAGGAAGCGCCGAACAAATTTCTCATTAAGTATGCCAGCAGCATAGGCGCCCAATTCATTTTGAGAGGAATACGGAGTACGACCGATTACGAGTATGAGAAGGCTCTAAGTTACGTCAACGCTCAACTTAATTCTGAAATAGTGACTGTGTTTCTCTTGCCGCCCAGGGAATTAATTGAAATTAGTTCTAGCACCGTTAGAGGACTCATCGGACCTGAGGGCTGGGAAGAGGTGGTCGGCAAGTATGTTCCTTCATGTGTTCTTGAGAAGATCATCTTGGATCATAGGACAGCGCAGACAAAAAAATAAAAATTAAGACTCCAGCCATTGAAGGCTCACGGGAGATTGCTCCGGTGAATCTCCGATTCCCAAAGAAAATGTTTTGTCCTGATTCTCTCGCTTGCCACGCGACAAACCGGGGGAATGCGCTCACTGAAGCATTCAAGGTTTGGATAGTCACTTGTTACTTGCCTGTCATTTGAATCATTTCTACTGCTTGATCAACGGCCGACTATCGCGCAAAAACACACCGAGAAAGCATTACTGACAGGCTTTCTCAATGCCCTTCTTCCTGCAATCATTTATCAGGCAGCACTAAATTTTACAGTGTCCCTCAAGCCAAGCAACGGCCGGGATAAGGTAACCCCGTTTCTTCAGATCTGAACTTCGAACTAAATCAGTAAGGCGGCGTGATTAGAAGTAAACCAAGGCGGATCGCGTTGAATGATCGGTCGGATCGCAGGATGGGTTTTGAATTCTCTCTCGATGAAGCGACGGACGTGTTTGCGGTCCCAGCCATTTGGGTGAACGAAATCGGTGTAGAGCGACAGATCGCCCTCGTAAAAGGCGCGGCGCTCCAGCTCCGGCATGGTACCGACCGGCAGGTTGAAGATGGCGACGTTGAGGAAATCGATAGCATCGCTGTGCTGTACGGTGAAGTCCATGGTCTTCTGCGCTTTCGCTTCATCCTCGGCGGGCGTGCCGAAGAGCAGGTAAACGTATGTGCCGATCCCTGCATCCTTGAGGGCGCGCAGTGACTTTGACGCCGTCGCAAGATCGACTCCCTTGTCGAGCACGTCAAGGACGCTTTGATCCCCTGACTCCAGACCGAGTTGCAGCATTCTGCAGCCGGACTGCCTGAGCGCCCGGCAGAACGCTGGGTCGGCGAGATGATCGGTGAAGCGCGCAAAGCCGTACCACGGCAACCCAATGTCAGCGCGGATCAGCGCCTCCATCAAGGACGGACTGATCGCGTTATCGAGCAGATGCACTAGCGCCGGATGAATGGTTTCGCGCAATCCCGTCAATTCATCGACGACCTGCGACATCGGAATGGGCTGATAGCCGTTTCCTTCCGCCTGTTCGGGACAAAAGGCGCAGCGCCGCCACCAGCAGCCGTTTGAGGCACTGTATGGAAGAATGCCACCAGGCGCGAGATAATCACCCCAGGAAATGCCGTCATAGCATGGCGCGAAAGACATACCCGCCTCGACAATCCCGTTCAATGCCAGAAGGGGCGCCTCTCCGGGGCCGGAGATGACACAATCCACCCATCCGCGCAAGGCTGCAGCCAGATTGATGCGACGCATCCATGACGTGACGAGTCCGCCGCCAAGAATGATTTTTACGCCGGGCATCGCCCTCCTCACGAAACCGATCATGGCGAAGGTCGTCGCGGCCTGGCTCAGATAGTTCAATGAAAAACCGACATGGGTGAAGGGCTCGCGGATCAACAGATCCGCAAGACGCTGTGAAAACCAGGGGTGAAAGGGATTGCGCTCGGGATATTCCGCGATCTGGAGGAGATCGCCGCACGTCATGGCGCCTCTGCCCTCCTCGCGATAATCGGAGAGACTGAGACGCACGCCGCTTTTTTGTCCGGAAACGGCCAGCAGACGATTCAGATCGGAAACGGCACGGTGGAGGCGGACAGGATCGCGATAGATCGACACGTCCTGAAGCAGGCTCTGGTTACGCGTACGATTGCGCATGGCGCGGCGGGTCCAGACATCCTCGCCGGCTGCCGTTTCCATCAGCACAAGCAGACCCTCGACAGACGCATCCCAAAGGGTGCACGAAATCCCGTGCGCCTTCAAGGCGCCCTGAAGTCTGGCCGGTCCGGCCGGCGGCTCGCACGGCTTCACGACCGGGGAATGGATGAGAAGGATGTTCATGGCAGGGGACTTTCTCCAGAAACGTCTCTGCCGCTATGAACAATAAATCCGGCAGCGAGCGCATTACCCGCAGCTTGCGCGAAGCAAGCAAGCGAGCGAATAACAATGGAACGACTTCCTCAGGGATCGAAGATACCCCGGAGTTTGCACGGAAGTATCTTGAAAGGGCAAATCTTGTCAAGCTAAAACGGATCAGCCACGTAGGGAAACAAAGGCATCACCGGGAAATACCGGAAGATGTTTAGCCAAGCTGCTTTTACCGCCCAACTTGTCGAACCTCCTGTTCATCCATCCACCCCAACGCTTCGGACTGCGTCCTGCATATCTTCACCTGAACCGGAACAGACGCAAGTTCGCTATATATTTCAAACACTCTACTCATTCCGAATGTTAGGTCTGTCGGTGCGATAATGGCCGTTCTGCCCTTTGGCTTTATATGGGTATTTGCCGATGCAAATTCAGCAATTCTCTGAGCGTCGGCGGAGGTGATCTGTTTCGTATCCGCCTCAGACAGATCCCATATCCAATAACCGGTTATGGGATTGGCGTAGCTATCCCGAAGTGCACTGATCAGTTCATCACACGTAACTTGGCCGAAAACTTTTCTAATTGTAATATTGCTTCGCATGGTTGTTTCGAGTCGCGGCATCCCTCCATCCCTCCATCAAAACTTCTTTCTCAAAAAAAGTTTATTGCTCTGAATCAGCCGGCCAGGATCTCAGTGGGGCTGAAAAAAACGGTTCCGATTTCTTCACAGGCAAGGAAATCGACACGACCTCCTTACCGATTCGATTACCTTTATTTGATCGGTATAACAAAAGGCTTTGCCGGCGCCGCGCTGCCGGCTGGAGGACGCGACAACATTTCGGGACCGAGGGTTGGGATCTGATCGGGAATGGCCTTGAGACTGTCCTTCGGCACGACGGGCAGCTCCTTATCGGTCGAATTCATTACGATGATGCTGATCCGGCGGTTGCGGGGATCCTTTGGATTATCCTTGTACAGCAGCTGCTGATCGGCATAGCCAACCACCTTGGCGATACGCACGGGATCGATGCCGGCTTGTTCCAGCTGGCGACGGGCCGACGAGGCCCTGGCCGTGGAGAGCTCCCAGTTGGTGCTCTGTTCCTTGCGATACGGAATGGAATCGGTATGTCCTTCGATGGCGATCTTGTTGGACAGGCCTTTGATATTTTCGCCCACGAGGCTGAGGATCTGCTGGGCCTTTTCCGTCGGCTGATCGCTCCCCGACGGGAACATCTGACTGCCCTCGTTGTCTACGATCTGGATTCGGACGCCGTCTTCGGAAACGTCCACCATGACCTGGTTCTCCAGCCCTTTCAGGTTTTTCGTCACCGCTTCGTCGATCTTCTTTTTCAGTTGTCTGTTCGCCGCCACGACCTTGGCATTGTTGGTGCGACCGGTTCCCATGTTGATGAAGCCGGGACCGCCGCCCTGCCCTTCTTGAAAACTGCTCTTGTAATCCTTGAAGACGGTAAAGTTGTTGAAGTAGGCCTCGAGGGCCGCACGCTTTTCCGGCGACACCATGGCGAGCAGCCACATCAGCAGGAAGAAGGCCATCATGGCCGTGACGAAATCGGCGTAGGCCACCTTCCACGATCCGCCGTGATGACCGTCGTGCTTCTTGTTGACCTTTTTGATGATGATGGGTCTTGTCGGCTGATCGCTCATTTATTTATTTCTTGACGCTCCTCATCGCCTCTTCGACCTCGGCAAACGTCGGTCGCAAGGGCTCAGGGATGATTCTTCGACCGAATTCGATGGCGACCTGGGGCGCGGCGTTATTGCTGACAAAGGATTTCAATGCGATCTTCAAAACGTTGGTGTACTCGAGCTCTTCAGCGGCCTGGGACTCCATGTTTTTGGACATCGGTCCGACATAGCCGTAGGACAAGAGAATGCCCAGGAAGGTTCCGACAAGCGCCGCCCCGATATGCTGTCCCAAGACCTCCGGCGGCTCGCCGATCTTCTGCATGGTGAGAACGACGCCAAGAACGCAGGCCACGATACCGACACCCGGCAGCGAATCGGCCACCAGGGCGAGGCTCTTGGAAGGCGCCACCAGTTCCTCATGATAGGCCTCCAGTTCCGCGTCCATGATTGCCTCCAGCTCGTGCGGTTCGATGGTCGTCGAGATGACGGTCCGCAGGGTATCGGCCAGAAAATTGACGGCATGATGATTGGCCAGAAACTTCGGATACTGCTTGAAAATGGCGCTCTCCTCCGGATTATCGACATCCTCCTCGACCGCCACCAGTCCCTGCTTGCGGATCTTGTAGAAGACCTGACTGAGGAGCATCAGAAGCTCCAGGTAATCCGCCTTGCCATACTTGCCGCCTTTCAGGGTCCCGAGAACGCCAGAAATGGCGTGCTTGATAACTGTCATGGGGGTCGCGATAACGAACAGCCCGGCGGCTGCTCCACAAATGATGATGAATTCGGCAGGCTGTATGAGAAGCGACGGATTGCCGTGCTCCATCAAATAACCGCCGAAAACCGCACCGGTGACGATCAGAAGACCAACAATAACGATCATGGGATGCTCCGCCTATTCTTTTCTCTTCCGAATCTGACCGCGTTGCACTTCAAAGACGTAGCGCACGATGATGTTGGCGATTTCGTCATCGATCTCGATAAACTGCACGGCGGTATTGAAGGGGCTTCCCGGCTCACATCCGCAAGTGCCCGCACAGACGACTTTGCCGTACAGATAGAGCGCCACCGGGTTGAAGGCCTGCAACATCATCTTGACCTCTACGATGTCGCCGAGATTAAAGTGTTTATCCGCATTAAAGCGCATACCGCCCGCACTGATGTTGACGGGTCTCATCCTTAGACTGAGGAATCCCTCTTTCTGGAACATGACCTGGTTAAGGATGGCGTCGAGCTTGTTGTTGATGGTTCTAAGCCAGACCGCCAACGCCTCGTCCTCCGGCTCCGGCATCGATCCGGAAATGACCGAGGGAGAGCCGGAACTTCGCGACCGGATCGACATCCGCTCCTCCTCGGGAACCAGCGTCACCTCGAAGGGCAAACAGGTATCGACCCGGGAAAATTCCCGATCCGTTTGCGGAGGGCTCTGCATACGATTGTTCATAATCAGCCTTTCCTGATGCGTTTTTATTCTCGATCGACCCCGACGCCCTTTTCCTTTTAAGGAGGGCGCAACGGGTCAAAAAATTGACTGTTTTTAGAGTATCTCTGACGGCACCTCGGCGCATCGCAACACGCCAATGCACCTCTTATCGATAAAACATGCTGTTTTCTTTAATTAAATACAGAACCAGTCCAACTTGCTCTGCTGCTAACCTTCTCTGGAACGCCCGTCATCGGACTTTCCATAAAGAGCTCATGCATAACTCAAGCCATATAAGGGGTATTGACTTCACCGGTGAATTAAAATACAAGAAGGCACCGTTACCAAGCCTAGAGAGGAGTCCTTCAGTGCAAGAAGCCTTGTCTGCATCGGCCGGCGATATCGGCAATCACTTCAACGGCGACATCCTCGGCATGATCCTCAACGCCAGCCTCATGGTCCAGATCGTCCTGTTGTTGCTGGTCTGTTTTTCCATTCTGTCGTGGGCCATCATCCTTTCCAAGTATGCATTTATCCGAAAAGTCGAAAGAGAGAACGATCTTTTTCTCGAGCTATACATGCGGGCGGATACCCTGACTGCCGTTGCGCCCGAAACCAGAAAATTCAAGTATTCCACCATTGCAGAGGTTTTTCGTTCCGGCTATGGGGAGTTAGGGAAGTTCGGTCGAAAGACGGGTGCGTCGCCGCAAGCAGGAGATGCCGGTCTGGCGCAAATCGAAATCCGGGGGATCGACAACGTCGAACGGGCGCTGAACCGGGCCTGCACCTCGGAGACCACAAAACTCGAAAGCGCCCTCGGTTTTCTGGCTACGACGGGAAGTGCGTCGCCCTTTATCGGTCTCTTCGGAACGGTCTGGGGGATCATGACGGCCTTTCGCGGTATCGGCGCCAGAGGATCGGCCACCCTGGCTGTCGTCGCGCCGGGGATTTCGGAAGCGCTTGTGGCCACGGCCGCAGGGCTGGCCGCCGCTATCCCGGCGGTCATTTTCTACAATTTCTTCCAGAACCGGATCAAAAAAATATCCTCGGAGATGGATAACTTTTCAGCGGAATTTCTCAACATTCTGGAGCGCTACGCCATCAAGAATCGCTTGCCATGAGATACCGAAAAAACAAAGCCAATGGCAACAAACTCGTCTCAGAAATCAATGTGACGCCGCTTGTCGATGTCATCCTGGTGCTGCTGATCATTTTCATGGTGACGGCCCCGATGCTCCAAATGGGCATCGATATCAATCTGCCTCAGGTCAAGGCCAAAACGATCGACGTTGCAGAGGAAAAGCTCATTCTCACCATCAACAAAAAAGGCGATATTTTTATCAACAATTACCGGACCTCCTTGCCCGATCTGACGGTAAAGCTCGAAAACATCTTCAAGACGCGTATCGAAAAAGAGGTCTTTATGCGCGCCGACAAGGAGATCCCCTATGGCTATGTGGTCGAGGTGATGTCGGCGGTGCGCAAAGCCGGCGTCGATAAACTGGGCATGATTACCGAACCTCCAAAACCGCGCTGAGAAGGCCGATCCATGCCGGGAAGAAGCGATAACGGTCTCAACCTCAACGGAATGATTGTGCTGTCGATAATCCTCCACGCCCTGGTGTTGTCGATCTTTCTGCTTTCCCCTTCCCTACCGACAAAAAAATGGACCTTCGGAGCGACTTATTCGGTCAGCCTTGTTGAAGATGTAGGCGCTTTCTCCGTCAATGGCACATCGCCACCGAAGGCAGCAATGTCGCGGGAATTGATGATCCCGGAATCGCGACCATCTCCATCGATCCGGAAAACGGACGAGCCTCGGGCGTGGTCCATCATCAAACCGCAATCGTTCGGGAAAGACGACACCGCCGATAACGCAAGGCGCGAGCACCTGATCGACGCGCTGAGAAAGAAAATGGACGCCACGGCGGATCATACGACGGCTCCCAGGGCGTCGTCGTCCGCTGCAACGCCCGAGCAGGGCGGCGCCGATGCGAAGATGAACGCCTACTATACGAGAATTTGGAACCGGATCACGAACCAGTGGGCCTTGCCGCGCGGGATTCTGCCGGAACATAATCTGGAGGCCGTTCTCGACATTGTCGTTCTTCGAGACGGCACGATTGCGAAGGTCAGCCTCGAGAAAGGATCTGGCAACCCCTACTTTGACGAGTCGGCGAGGCGGGCCGTCCGGAAGGCCAGTCCCCTGCCGCCTCTGCCCGACTGGATCAACGACGCCAAACTGGAAATCGGCCTGAGGTTCCGATCGACGGATTTTCGCTAAGGCGCTTGAGCTAGCTGACTACGCCTCATTTCTTCGGAAACGCTGAAAAGGTGATACGCAATGAAAAGATATTGGCTGATCTCCATCATTCTGTTTTTGCTCTTCCTGCCGGGAACGACCTTTGCGAAGGTTTACATCGATATCAACTCCCCATCGCTTCAAAAATTTCCTATTGCCATCAAGGAGTTTTCCAATTTGGGCACCAGGCAGGACACGGAGTCCCTCTCACAGTGGTTTTCCGATCAACTGGCCAGTATGCTTTCCCTGACCGGCTACTTCACGATTATCGGCAAAGCTGCCTATCTGGAACCTGCTGAACAAAATGGGCTGACGTCTGAGTCTATCCGGTTTTCCGATTGGAGCAGCATCGGGGCGGAATCGCTTGTCAAGGGCGCCTTCCAGTATGACGGCAAAACACTCACCTGCGAGTTTTTCTTGTTCGATGTCGTACTCGGAAAGCTGATTGCCGGGAAGAAATATACCGGCGTTTATCAGGAGCGCACGGCCATGGTGTCACGCTTCGCCAATGAAATCCTTCTGTCTCTCACGGGTGCCAAGGGTGTCTTTGACACGCGTATCGCCTTCACGGCTAAGTACATCGGGGGCTGGGACCTCTATACCACGGATTTCAGCGGTTCGCCCCCCACCCGCCTGACAAGGTATCGTGCCTTGTGTCTCCTGCCGCAGTGGTCCCCGAACGGCAGACAAATCGCCTTCACGTCCTATCGCAGCGGCAATCCTGATATCTATATCATTGACGCCGACGGCGCACAGGAAAAAAAGATAACGACCTTCAGCGGACTGACCCTTGCAGGCCCCTGGTCGGCGGACGGACATTCAATCCTGCTTACTCTCAGCAAAGACGGAAAATCCGAGATCTACGCCCTGGATCTTCAGAGTCGAAGAACACAACCATTAACCCGTGACGCCTCCATTAACGTCTCGCCCTCCCGTTCACCCGACGGACGAAAGATCGCCTTTGCCTCGGATCGTTCCGGCTCCCCTCAGATCTTCATCATGGATGCGGACGGCGGCAACGTGAAGCGCCTGACTTTTGACGGCAACTATAACACCTCACCGCGATGGTCTCCGAGGGGCGACCGGATCGCTTATGAAAGCAAGAAAAACGGTTCTTTCCAAATCATGACCATCGATCCCGAAGGCAGATCATCAACGCAGCTGACCACCGGAGGGCGCAACGAGTCGCCGGCGTGGTCGCCGGACGGTCAATATCTCATTTTCGTATCCACTCAGAAAGGCAAAGGGCGTCTGTGCATCGTCAACGCCAATGGCGGTCCTGTTCGGGTGCTCCATGAGGGGTTAGAGCAGTATCGGTGCCCCGCTTGGTCGCCTCATATCGGAACCGATTAAGAAGAGCTTGTCCGTAAATAGCCTTGCCATCTCGATTACCATCTTCACGCCATCTTTCCCAGTGTCTCAAACATAGCACTGCTACGCTTGCGGTTTTGAGCAATCGCTCCGGAAACACTGGCAACGTTAGTTACGAATAAGCCTAAGAAGCCCTCACGCCTTACCGGACACCGAAAAGACAAGAATTTTTCATTGATCTTTTGGCTCGTTTGGCATAGGGTAAAAAGCGATATTTACCTTTAGAATCCAACAATCTTTGGAGGGAGATTCGATCATGCAGAAACGTCACTTTTCGGTAATCATTGCGATCGCGTTCTTGATAGCGTCTTTAGTCCTTATAGCGGGTTGTGCAAAGCAGGCTACCGTCGTTCAACCGGAGGAACAGCCGCAAGTCGTCCCGCAACCGGAGCAACCTGCGGCAGAAGCTGATGCTGACAAGGCCGCCAAAGAGAAGGCCCTCAAAGAGGACGAGAAGGAGAGGCTGCTGGCTGAAAAGGAAAAGGCCGCAGCAGCGAAGGACGCGGCGCTTTCTCCGCTGGCCGGAATGGATTTCATCTACTTCGACTACGATAAATACGCGATCAGCACTGAAGCGAGAGACACATTGAAGAAGATCGCCGATAAACTGACGGCTTCCCCCGACATGAAGATCCGTATTGAAGGCAACTGCGATGAACGCGGAACCGTCGAGTACAACCTCGCCCTCGGTGAAAGAAGGGCCAATGCGGCGATGAAGTATCTCGCCACCCTCGGCATTAAAGAGGATCGGTTGTCCACGCTGAGCAACGGCAAGGAAAAACCGGTTGCCGAAGGCAGTACGGAAGAAGCTTGGACGAAAAACAGAAACGCCCATTTTATCGTTAAGAAATAGCAGGAACCTGCATATAGACAACCACGCTGAGGGAAGCATCTTTGAAAATTTTCAATGTGATAACGGCAATAGTCCTCTCGGTCGTTCTCTATGGCTGTGCCACGACGAGCGACTTGAAGCGGCTTGACGGCGACGTCAATCAGCGGATCAACACGCTCCAACAGGAGAATGCCAAGCTTAAAGAGGCCTTGGACGCTACACGCCAGAGCATCACGCCGTTACGAAAGACTCAAGCGGATGCCGGCGCCGATCTGATCGATGTCCGGGATCAGGTGCAGGCTTTAAAAGGAGCTGTTGAAGAGATACGTCGCGACATCGCCTCGACAAAGAACGACCGCAAGGATAAGGACACCCAGCACGATGTGCGCCTGAACGACTTGCAGATGCGGATTAATTTCCTTGAAAACTTCACCGGCATCAGCAAGACCGGCGTGGCGGACGACGACGCCAAGAAGGAAACAAAACCCTCCGCAACGACACCGGCAGCGTCCAACGGGAAGTCGGATGCGGAAGCAGCTTACACGGCAGCTTACAAGGATTTCAAGGACGGCAAATACGAAGAGTCCCGCCGAGATTTTCAAAAATTCCTCGAGACCTACCCCAATACCGACTATTCGGGCAACGCACAGTTTTGGATCGGGGAATCATATTACGCTGAAGGAAAATTTGAAAAGGCCATCCTGGAATACGAGAAGGTCATTAAAAATTTCAGCGGCAGCGATAAGGTGTCACATGCTCTCCTGAAACAGGGGCTTAGTTTTATCAAACTCAAAGACAAAGCCAGTGCCAAGTTGATTCTGCAACAGGTCATCAAGAACTATCCAAATACCAGCCAGGCGAGAATCGCCAGGGCGAGACTAGCGGAAATTAAATGAAAACAAGAAAGTAAACAGTAAATAGTGAACAGTGAAAAAAGTAAAGGCGGGGCAGCAATGCACCCGCCTTTTTTATTTCTTTTCTTGGGCTCTTACATGTCCCCATTGGTTTCCGGCCGCTCATTACCACAGCAAGCCTTCAGTAGACATTCCCCTACTATTTACTATTTACTGTTTACTATTTACTATTTACTGTTTACTGTTCACTATCTTTTCTATCAACTCCCGCGTCGGCGGGGACAGATCGCCAGTTGGCAGATTGTCCAGGTCGAACCACGCAGCCTCCTTGGCATCGTCGGCGGGACGAATTTCCCCTGAAAGGTAAGTACCTCGCAGATCGACAATCACGTAATGGTAGTGCACTCGCCCCGCCGAATCCCGATGGATCAGGTCGAAGGTGTGAATCGGTTCTCCGGCCTCTATCACCAAACCGGTCTCCTCGAGGATTTCCCGTACGGCTGCCTGCTGAAGCGTTTCACCTAGCTCCAGCACCCCACCGGGAATCGCCCACAACCCTTCGCCCGGCGGTTGCCCTCGCTTAACCAAAAGAATGCGCCCATCTCGGATCACAACGGCCCCGACACCGATCACGGGAGAGGCGGGATACACGCGGGCGGTCATACGTCTGTCTGCCGCTGTATGTTTGTAACTTGAAATTCAAAGCACCGATTTTCCGGTTCATGTCCGGTTTGAAACGTCCTTTCATGAATCAACACGTTTAGTGAATAATCGATCAGAACGATGGTTGACGTCCGTGTACCGTAAATGGGGCTTGAAATAAAGCGAGGGGCAAAAATCCTCTCCCACTCACGCCCTACGCCTGTGTGCGGCAGGTCTGCATCGTCCGGCTGATGACGGTCGGCCAGTATGGCAAAAAGGTTTTCAGGGGAAACAGCCTCGCTGACGATCAGCCGCGTCAATGCCTCCCGTCCCTGAACAACCTTGGGCCAGGGAACATTAAGCAGGTTATTACTCAAACCATAAGTGCCGCTGCCCAATTTCCGGACAACCAGCTGGCGGTTAGAAAAATAATAGAGCCCCTCGCAATCGCCTACCAGCAGATTGAACCCGCTGTATAGGACGGCGTCATTTTTAAGGGCCTGCAAATAGACGTCGGGAGGTGTCTGCCCAAGCAGATAGCGGCTGACCAAAAAACCTCGAGACGGGGTGCCGACCTTGGACAGCTCGGGATTGCGAAAATTCGTAATTGCGCTCCACCGCCCATTACGGGTTATTCCGAACCAAGTGCCGCCCGCCTTTAAATCACGACCGCCCAGGACGTCGGGGACGTCGTCCCAGAAGGCCATTGGCGCTGCGGGCCGGTTGTAAAACTCATCGCGATTGGCGGCCAGAATCAATTTGTATCTGGAATGATTCTGGTAGGCAAAGAGGATCAAGCACATGTCGATATCCCTGCTCTAACCCGCTTTAAAACAGCGTCCATGATCTCGCCTGCCGATCCTCTGGCAACAACGTCAGCATAAGCATCGAGATCAGTGGGCGCATTATTGATAATGACCAAGCGGGCCCCGCTCTGTTTTGCATACATAGGCATATACGCCGCCGGATAAACAACCAGGGAGGAGCCGATCACGATAAATAGCTCGCAGGTCTGTGACAGATGGGCCGCCTGTTCCAGGACATGTTGCGGCAGAGGCTCTCCAAAAAAAACAACATCGGGTTTGATGATTCCGCCACAGGATTCGCACACAGGCGTCCTGTCGCGCTCGGCCCGAAAACGCGCCACCACGGATTCAATCGGCAGGCGGCTGCCGCACTGAAGGCACTTGGCCCATCCGAGCGTTCCGTGCAGCTCCATGACCTTTTCCGGCGATGTGCCCGCCTTCTGATGCAGGTTATCGATATTCTGGGTAATCACGCAGTCCAATCGCTCCATTCGTTCCAGTTCGGCAATGGCAAGATGGGCGCGATTTGGCTGAGCATTCATCAGAGCCGCCTCGTCAAAGAGCAGCAGCCACTGTTTGAGTCGAGAAGCGGGATCGCTCATGTACTTCTGGATCGTAAAATCATCCGGATCGAATTTAGACCAGATGCCGTCGGAACTACGGAAATCTGGTATCCCCGACTCGGTGCTGACCCCGGCGCCGGTAAAAACAACCGTTTTGTCGGATTTAAGAATATATTTGGCGATGTATTCAACCTGAAGGTCCATCGCTGTCGATTTTGACATTTGTCTTCCTCCATGAATAGGTTGCATTATAACCATTATCATTTTCAAACCCAAGAAGATTTGATAAGAGAAAATAGATCGGGAGCGACAAGCCCCGCGACGCCCTGAAAAAGGAATCCATAGAGCGCGACAGACCTATCACAGACACATGGAGGAGAGTCATGGCCGTTTTCAGCAGTGCAGAGATATTCGAATTTGCCGCCAGAATCGAAGAGAATGGCGAAAAATTCTATCGTCACGCAGCTGTTATCACTGAAGAGGAAACCGCACGGTATCTCTTCAACCACCTTGCGGATGAGGAAAACAAACACCGGGAGACGTTCAGGCATATGGCCGCCCAGGCAGATCCCGCGGCAGGGGCCGTTCCCATGCCGATGGAAACGTATCCCGGCGAATACCTGACCTATCTCCGCAACCACATCGACCACAGCGCCGTCTTCAATGCACAGGCCGATCGGGAATTTGCTCACATCTGCAACACCGAAGCGGCCATTGACTTTGCCATGAACCGGGAGATGGACTCGATTCTCTACTACGCAGAAATCAAACAGCTCGTCCCGGCAAGCGGGCAGGCGCTGATCGACAATATCATCGCCGAGGAGCGCCAGCATTTCATGAAGCTCGCCGAATTTAAGAAGGAGTGGACGGACCGCCGCTAGGCGCTGCAAACACGCTGCTATGGGCTTTTCCAGATATTGATGAGCGGATCCTCGTAACACACTCGACAGAACGCCTTGGGATCGCCATGTCCACAGCCGAAGCACCAGATGTCGAAGGTGCGGCAATCCTCGCACAGTGACTTGCCGCAGCCGTTGCAGATCACCACCGCGCCTTTCCGTCCGCAGACCTCACAGTCTTTTCCGTCCGTCACGGTAATCATAAAACCTCATATCGTCGGAAGGTACCTGGTGCTTCGTAGGCCGAGGGGTTACCGCGTCCCTTCATTGCTGCGACGGGCGCTGGCGGGAGACTCTTTCTCCCGTCAGCACCTCATGATTCTGGCCTAGCTTGTTTTCGGAAACGTATCACCTGCCGATCACATAGCGATACGGGTCGATCACATCCCGAAGCGTGTGCAGCTCCTTGGCAGTCGGCGGGTGATTTTCGACGATCTTTTTCGCCTTGAGCAGTTCAAAGCCGCAGTTTTCCTGAACGTCCTTTTCCGAATAGCCGGGATTGATCGCGATAATTCGCATGCGTTTGGATTCCGGTTCGAAGTCCATCACTGCCATGTTGGTGATAATCTTGTAAGGACCGGCGCCCAGCGGCAGGCCCGACTTGGCTCGGGAATTCCCGCCGTCCAACCATCCCGGCGTCGTAATGAAGCTGACCTTCTCGACAAAGCGCTTAGAATCCTGCGGCGTCATTACCATCATCCGCCAGCAGAAAGAGCCGAAGTCGTTGGCCCCGCCGCTGCCGGGCAGACGGATCTTGGGATGCTGGTGATCCGCACCTCCGATCCGGGTCGAATTGAGATTGCCATACATGTCGATCTGTGCGCCGCCTAAAAACGTGTAATCCAGCATGCCGCGGCAGGCCGTCTCCATAATCTCGCACATGCCGCTGGCCATCACCGCCTTCCAGGTCGTTCTCGAATCACCCACGGAAATCGGCATCTCCGGAATCAGGGGCGCAGCGCCGCCCGCCTCAAACAGGATCACGAGATTCGGAGAATGCGTCATCTGCGCCAACATGGCGGCCGCGCAGGGCGCCCCGGTTCCGACACCGACACTGGCGCCGTCTTCCAGTTCCCGCGCCGCCGTGCTTATCATCAGTTCCATTGCATTGTAATCAGCCATCGTCTTCTCTCCTCCTTTCTAGGCGCGGGCCCCGATCAGCATCATTTCTTTTTGCCTGAGCAGTTGCAACTTCTGCAAACCGCCGTTTCGATCGATGTATTCGAAGTGGTCCTTGCAGGAATAGATGTTCTTGTCGAGGAATTGCTTAAACGCCTCTGCATCCTGTTCCACCTGGAGCCATTCTTTCAGATGCGCCTCGTCGGAGAAATACTCTCCCAGCATATTGCCGGGATAGCTGCCATAGGGAACCTCGCAGATCGCATCGACGCACCAGTAGGGGATCACCGTCAAGCTTGGCTCTCTGCGGATTTCCTCGTTCGGAATAATCCGCTCACAGGTGACGATGACGCGTTTGGAGGCACGCGCCAGATCGAAGTCAGAGATCGTAATGCCCCGGACCCGGCAATTGCCGTAGATATCGGCCTCGTGGACATGGATAATTGCAATATCCGGATAGAGCGCGGGTAGCGCGACATAGGCGGTTCCCGTATAGGGACATTCGATCATCTTCGCCCCGCTCATCTTGAAGGTATCCGTTCCCATCATATTCCTGGCAGGATAGAAGGAAACGCCCGCTGCTGCCGCTTTCAGGCGGACCGACAGGCTGTAGTTGGTCCATTCCGTGATCTCGACCTTCCCGCTCTCCATGTAGCGCCGGGCGTTGGGAGACAAGCCGCGAGCCTCCAGACCGATGATGTAGGCGATGTCCAACCGATTGAAAACCTCTCCGGCGCAGAGAATCTGGAAGTCGTGGGTCGAGGTATGCCCCGCGAACCCCATATTTTTCCGGCCCTGCCGCAAGAGTTCATGACAGGCCGCGGTGGGAATCCTGTTGGCGCCGAATCCGCCGACACAGAGATAATCCCCGTCGTGCGCATACTTTTCGACGGCGTCCTTCACCGTCATCACCTTGCTTTCCAGTCTGCGGTGCTTGTGCCGGAAAAACTCCCGCGCCTTGTCCGCATCCGGATCTGAAAACACCTTGCCGATTCCTTGGGCTATGACATCCACTGAACATTCCTCCAATCTTTTGGTTAGAGGGCTCGATGAGACGCCCGGACTGCGGTCCCTCTCGAAGTTTACCGAGAAGGCCTTGCGTTGCCATATCGTCGAACGGACAAGCACGACGCGATCCTAATGTGCCACAGCAGCTTCCTTCGACGCCCAAAACCGCCGCCTCTTCGTCGTTACATTTGATGGTCATCGTTTTGCCTCGGGACACATGAGAAAAACAACGACGCCGCAAAATGTCACGACCGATGCTCCTTCATGAAAAACGAAAATAAATCAAATGTCAATAAAGTTAATTATCAAAGCGCCACCGCTTAAATAGCACCATCAACGCGTCTTATGGATGATCGGAAAGCGGTATTCCCGACAGCATATTTTCGGCATCTCTCATCAGATAATGGCTTAAAATAATCTCGGACAAGCTCCGGTATGCTAGAATGACCGTAGTTCTTTTACGTCCCATTCTCCAGATTGACGCGCCCTTGTATAGAAATCAATAAAAGGATGTAAAAACGTGCGCGCCGGTAAGGAAACAGCCCACGAAGTCAACAGATTTTATTGACAAATCGGATTGTTTTTTACTATACTTCAAACCATATAAATTGCTTTATCGAATTCGTAGACTTTTGCCGAATTACTGTTCATCATCCCCGGAACACATCGCAATGGTTTTTCTGCATACCAGCTTTTGGCAGTCTACAGAGGTGTGTCCGAACGGTTGGCAACCGATAAGGCACCAGCAACAAGCGAGAGGGTGTTGTTAGGCGTTAGTTGATTTTTAGATGCGAATTCTCAGTTAAATGGGATTCGAACGAAGAGGAGGACAGACAAATTGGAAAAAATAATCAGTATAGAACAAGCCATTGAGAAGGTAAAAGACGGCATGACCATTATGGTCGGCGGCTTTCTGGGCGTCGGAAATCCCAAGGGCCTGGTGGACAAAGTAGTCGAGAAGAAGATATGCAATCTGACCCTGATCGCCAATGACTCGGCTATGCCCGATGTCGGCATCGGCAAGCTGGTGGTCAACAAGCAGATCAAGAAGCTGATCGCGTCTCACGTCGGAACCAACGCCGAAACCGGCCGTCAAATGATCGCCGGCGAGATGGAAGTTGAACTGGTGCCCCAGGGAACCCTGGCGGAACGTGTACGTTGCGGAGGCGGCGGTCTGGGCGGCTTCCTAACCCCCACCGGCGTGGGAACAATTGTAGAAGAAGGCAAGCAGAAGTTGATCATCAACGGCAAATCCTATCTGCTGGAGATGCCCCTGCGGGCCGATGTGGCTTTGATCGAGGCCGTGAAGGCGGATAAGGCCGGGAACCTGGTTTTCAGACGTGCCATGCGTAACTTCAACCCCCTTATGTGCTTCGCCGCCGACACTGTTATCGTCGAGGCCAGAGAGATTGTTGAAATTGGAGAGATTGACCCCGACGAAGTGATGGTACCCGGCGTTGTCGTCGATTGGATTGTACAGGGCAAAGGAGGAAATGCTTAATGGATGCTAAAGAAATTATCGCGAGAAGAATCGCTCAGGAACTCAAAGACGGGGATATCGTCAATCTCGGGATTGGACTCCCCACCATGGTTTCCAACTATCTGCCGGACAATGTTCATATTACCCTGCAGTCGGAGAACGGTTTTGTCGGCCTGGCGCCGTTAAACGGAGAAATTGACCCGGATCTGACCAATGCCGGCGCCAAACCGGTGGGGATGATTCCAGGCGCAGCCATGTTTGACAGCGCTACCTCCTTCATGCTGATCCGCGGCGGCCATGTGGACGCCACCGTTCTGGGCGGCCTGCAGTGCGACGGGCACGGCAACCTGGCCAACTGGATGGTCCCGGGCAAGATGGTTCCGGGCATGGGCGGCGCCATGGATCTGGTCTCCGGCGCCAAGAAGGTCATCGTCGGCATGGAACACTGCTCAAAAGACGGTGAGTCGAAGATCGTGCCCATTTGCGACCTTCCCCTCACCGGCAAGGGTGTCGTCAACATGATCGTCACCGAACTGGGCGTCATGCGTGTCACCATCGAGGGTCTGGTCCTGGATGAAACCGCTCCCGGCGTCACCGTCGAGGACGTCATCGCCAAGACGAAAGCGAAGGTGATCGTTAGCCCGACCGTCACCACGATGAAGGGACTCTAAGAGACGCAGTCGGCAAAACATTGTCGTAAAAAAGACAGGGGCGAACACGATTGAGTGTTCGCCCCTGTCTTTTGGTTAAAACCGGGCAGCCCATGAACGACCCGGTAGCCATGCCAAAGCGTCCGGTTATGGTTGATGCGGGACAGTTTGATCGGCTGGCGGCGCCGGGACTGGAACCGATTCACCTTCGCACTCGAAGACGATGATTCTTGTTATGCGGTTTTCGTAAGTTGGACGCTCTCCGCTAACCAGTACCCTGTGCTTCGAGCCCTTGCAAAAAGAAGCAATCGCCTCTGCCGCCTTATCCGAACCGTTATTCTCAATACCCTCGCCGCGATCGTATTTCAATATGGCGCGAGTATCGCTGATCGGATCGATGCTTATTTCAACAGGTTGTAACGCCGGAGCAGCAAGGGGCCGCGCCGTTTTCGCCGCGGCGCATCCCGCAAGCAGCAGAACAACAAATAGTAACATTATCTTTTTCATGACATTCCTATCGGGAACGATATTTAATATTGAAGCCTAGCGTTTTAAATCATACTTTTTAAGCTTATACCTCAGCATCCTCTCGCTGATCCCCAGCGCCTCGGCCGCGCGCGTCTGGTGGAAATTGGCCTGTTCCATCGCCTCCCGGATCATTCTGGACTCCAGGCTCTCGATGGCGCCCCGCAGGGTTCCCTCGCCGTAGTCGTGTTCCTGCGACGGTGCGCTGCTCCGGAAAGGCAGGTCATCGACGGTGATAACGCCATCGCGCGAAATGACAACGGCCCTTTCAATGATATTCTCCAATTCGCGAACATTGCCGGGATAATCGTATTTGATGAGAAGATCTTTCGCCTCCCGGCTCACCTCTTTGATGTCCTTGCCGTTTTCTTCGGAATATCGCTTCAGGAAAAAATCGATCAGCCTGGGGATATCCTCCTTCCGTTCGCGCAGCGGCGGAAGACCCATTTGCACGACATTCAACCGATAGAAGAGATCCTCCCGGAAAGTGCCGTCCTTGACCTTGCTCTCCAGATCTTTGTTGGTCGCGCTGATAATCCGCACATCCGCATGAATGGACTGGTTCCCGCCGAGGCGCTGGAACTCGCGTTCCTGAAGGAATCGCAGCAGCTTGACCTGGACGGTGAGAGACAACTCGCCCACCTCGTCAAGAAAGAGGGTACCACCGTCGGCCTCCTCGAAGCGGCCAATACGCCTTCGTGCCGCCCCGGTAAAGGCCCCCTTTTCATGTCCGAAGAGTTCGCTTTCCAGAAGGTTTTCATGGAGGGCGCCGCAGTTGACGGCGATCATCGGCTTTTCCGAGCGCGGGCTCAGATGATGAATGAGTCGGGCCAACAATTCCTTGCCGGTGCCGCTCTCCCCCTGGATCAAGACGGTGGCCCGGCTAGCGGCAACTCGACCCGCCATGTTGACCACCCCCTCCATCTTAGGCCCTTGATAGATGATCTGATCGGTCGTCACGCCCTGCTCTCGAAGTTGGCGACGCAGCATCTCGTTTTCCCGGATCAGCCGTCGCCGTCCTGAAAGCCGCTCAATATGAATCAGCAGCGCGTCCAATTCGATCGGTTTGGTAATATAATCGATAGCCCCGGACTTCATCGCCTCAACGGCAATCTCGATGGTTCCATAGGCAGTCATCATGATGACATCGATTTCAGGGTTGATCTGCTTGACATCCTGGAGAACCTGAAGACCATTTTTCCCAGGCATTTTGTAGTCCAGCAGCAGCAGGTCGAAGGTCGCCTCCTGAACCTGGCGAATCGCCTCTTCGCCATTTTCAGCCGTGGCAACGTCATGGCCCTCTCGAGTCAGAAAATCTTGAAGCATCTCGCGCTGCGACTGTCCGTCTTCCACGATTAAGATGTGCAGTTTGTTCACGCCGATCTTCCTTTTCTCATGTTATCTAACAAGGTTTTTAAAAAACCGTTCATACGGGCTGCTCAAAAAGGCTTAGAGACAAGGATCTGTCCCAAGGGCGCGGTCGGGGAAGGCCGAAGCGCAATGCAGTATATGAGCCTTTTGTAACAGCCTTTAGCTTTATCGGTAAGGAACTATGTTGTTTCCTGATTGCGCCTCCCTTGCGGAAATGCGCTCCCGGTCAACAGTCCGCTAAATGGACTTCAGCGGCAGTCGCACCTCAAAGGTGGAGCCGACGCCTCGCTCACTCTGAACACGGATGTCGCCGCCGTGAGCGCGTATGATTTCATGGGCAATCGACAACCCCAGGCCGAGGCCTTGCTCCTTGGTCGTATACTCGGGATTGAAGATTCGCTCGATTTCATCGGGTTTGAGTCCCATGCCCGTGTCGGTAATCCGAACCAGCACCGCATGGTCTTCCGTGTGGTGCACACCGATGCTCACTTCCCCCTGACCGGAAATCGATTCGATGCCGTTTTTGATAAAGTTTAAAAATGCCTGCTGAAGTTTATCCATATCCATGGCTACTATGGAACGCGTGCTATTCCAATCCCGGCGAATCAAAACCCCTCGGGCGAGGGCCTCTTCCTCAACCAGATTAGCGATCTTCTGCAGAACCTCCTCAATCGGATAATCCCGCAGCTCCAGTCGGTCTGTCTTCGAAAAGGTAAGAAACTCCTCGATGATCGCGTTCAGACGGCGGATCTCGTCGCGAACGACGCCCGTCAACTGCTTAAAGGGCTCGCGACGCTCCTCTTCAAGAAGCGGGAGGTATTCGCGCTGCATCCGCTGGCTGGCCATGCTGATCGCATTCAGCGGGTTGCGGATTTCATGCGCCACCCCGGCTGCAAGCTGCCCCAGAGATGACAGGCGCTCGGAACGTTGCAGCCGTTTGTTCATCTCGCCAATCTTTTTCAGATGGCGATTCTGATTCTGAAAGAGCAGCCATATCGACATAACCCCGACAATCATGATGGCTGCCATCGAGATGACCATGCTGGTACGGTACTCGCTGAGGAGTTGGTCGGCGTGCACACGATCTAAGCCGACTCTCACAGTTCCGATGATCTGATCTCCGATTTTAATCGGACCTATCACTTCAAGGACGTCTCTACCCTGGTAAGTTAATTTCCGATAGGTGTTCTCGGTGGTGTCTGTTCTCCTTTTCAGATCATTCAGCGCCTCTGCTTTCCACGCATCATCGATATAGCCCGCATAATCGAGGAGTTGACCTTCACGGTTCATGACGGTCAGATAGAGGATGTCCTTGCCCCAACCGGTGCTTTCAATAGCACGTTGGATAGCCACCCGTTGCCCCCAGAACTGAAAGCCGCTCTGATCGAGCGCAATGATAATGGTCCCCACACCAGCGCTTTTACGAATAGCGATAAATCCCGTTCTCCCAACTTCTCCCCGTTTGTCGAAAAGTTCGATCGTAATGTCTTTTTGTCCTTCGATAACGGGAGCGGCCTGACGCAAAATGGCACGGGGAACAGGTCCGGTCTGAAGGCTGATTTGACTATGACGATTAATGATGGCGATAAACTGGAGGTGCTCCTCCTGAGCGAGCCTAACGGCATCCTCTCTGCCGAATTGATTCGGCGGCCAAGCCCGATCAATATATTGTCCCAGTCCTACCAGTTCTTGCGTCAGTCTTTCCTGGGGCAGAAAACTTTCCTCCGCAAAGGGTGAAACGGGTTCCGCACTGTGCATGTTGCCGGGAAGCTGAAAGAGGATGGTATAGTTGCTCTGGGCGCTGCGTTGGATATTGGCGATAATGTCGAATCCCCGGTTCTGCATGAATCCGATCAACGTCCTGTCGCTGCGCTTCAAATCCATCACGCTGGTAACAAGAACCAGGAGAATAAAGACGGCGCTGATAAAAACCAGCGCCAGTGGCTGAAGAAAATGTTTTGTGTTTTTCGAAAGTCGTTTAGGCCGTGCTTTCTTTTCCCGACTCACGGGTTTTTACCCCACTTCTTTTGCACCGGGTAATCCACGCTGCGGCCCCACGCTTTGAGTTGATCCGGCGTGAGGATCCGCCTAATCTCAATTTCGTAGTTAATCATCTCTCTGACGATCTGACCGTTGATCGCTTCCACTTCGCGCCCCTTATTCCGGAGGGCCTCTTCGGTTATGGCGGGATCGCCGACCATGCCCCGAAATTCAAGCTGGCTGACCGCCAGCTCACTGCGGAGCTGGACAACCTTCATCAGATAGTTGGCTTTAACACGGCGAATCGTCAGTTGCTGATCTTCTGTCAGGCTGAAGTCCTGTCCAGGAACCTCCCGGAGCGCGCTAGGCGGTGGCGCTTTAGAAGCGCGCTCCAGCTGGGCCCAAGCGGACTCGACGGCACAAGAACACACTATGAAAAAAAACACACCCCAAATATAAGTATACTTCATGAAAGACTCTCCCTCGAGGTTCTGTTTTAATATCATCTGGCTCAAAAAGAATCAATGCATGATCGCAATGAATGGACTTTCTTTGAAATTTGAAGGCCGACCGGAGTAAGCTCCGGAGGATCTCCGATTCCAAATGAAGATGTTTTATCATGATTCGCTCGCTTGCCCCGCAGCAAGCTGTTAGGCATACGCTCACTACCGGGTTCATACCTTTCGGCAATTTTTCGACATTTTTTTCAATCGTTACCTTTGGGGTCAAATTTAGCATATCTAATGAATATTAAAAGATTTTAACAAATTTTTCCTTTTCTTTTCGACAAATATTGCCAAACCAATTCGCTTGCGAAATCTTTAATCTTATGCAATAAGACTGACTTACGTTGACAGGATTGCAATGGCATAAGATCTGCAGTTTTTCTGCAAAAATCGTGAAAAGGGGGAGTAGTTGATGAAGAAATGGAGTACCCTGATTCCTTTGTTGATCCTAACAGGAGCCCTGTGCGTATCCGCAACTGCCGTCGCCGCTGAAGGAACGGCGTCTACCGGGAAGGACTCTTTAAACCTCACCAGAGAGCAGCATCAACAGATTCAGACCCTGCGCCAGAACCGCTGGAACGATCTCAAACCCCTACGTAGCCGTTTGATTGCAAAATTCAATGAATTAAAAAGCCTGTTGACGCTCAACAGCCCCGAACAAAAAAGCCTCTTAAAGGAAAAGCAAACGGAAATCCAGGAGCTCCAGAGAAAACTTCACGAAAAAATGGCCACCTATCGAATGGAATTGCGGCGTATCCTGACCAAGGAACAACAGTCGCTTTTGCCGTCCTATGGCCTGGAAAGGGGCTACTTCCGTAGCAGCTCCGATACTGCACTTCACGATACGACCGCCATGTCTCACCCTTCCACTACAACCATCTACTGACCCAACTCATCGATCCTTTGTAAATTGATCGGGGAAGGCATTTTAAGCCTTCCCCGTTTTTTTGGGCTCGTTCAAACCATCCATGCCGGAAGGCATCACTGACATCATTCCTGCCCCAGATTCTGCTGACGCATAACCGCCATTCTGCAGTCATCTCGACATCGCACACATGAATTGCCACACTTCTCCTGTTGATCTTAAACGCAAAGCGGAGACGGCGATGGGGCCTTCGCGTGAAGGCCCCGTTTCGCTGAGGGGGGGGGGTACATAGGGGAAATGCTCAAAACTTTAGCTGGAAGCCGACCTGAACCTTGTCATAGTCTTTCAGAGAAGACGTCTGGGTGTCGTAAGAGCGATGCTCCCAGGCAATGAAGGGCATTAGCTCTTTGCTCAGATCATAGGAGAGACCGGCAACATAGGTCGTCTGCTGGTCATTGTCGGCATCGGCATTCGGATCATAGTTATAGTATTTTCCGAAGATCCTCGCCTTCTCCAGCATCGGAATGCGCATGAAAGCATCCACAAGCCAGGCCCTGCGCTTGTTTTCTTCTGTAGAGGTTGCCGTGGCCTTTCCCCAGTAATACTGTCCCATGATGGTAAACATCGGACGCTGCAGCGAGGCCTGTACGATGTTGGCCTGCCAGTCCGGATAGTCGGTGGTCACGCCCGCCGCGGAGGTATTGTTGCTCTTGCCGTAGGAGCCGGTATAGGCAAGCTGCAGCCCCTTGAAGAAATCAACCGTAGGCATCGGACGGGCATAGACCGTTCCGGAAACGACCTTGTTGTTATTGGCTTCAGTGGTCGTATAGCCCGGTCCGTTGTAGAGTCCGATCATCCAGCCACCCCACTTGCCCGCAAATGCCTTGGAAGTGTATTTCAGATAATCGTCATCCATCACGCCGCCGAAGTATCCGGCATTTGAAATACCGAAATCAGCCGACGCCTGGATGCCCAGGTCGTCAAGCAAGTTTTTCCCTTGAACGCGATAAGGCCAGATGGCTGAATCGTAAGCATCCGAAGGGGTGGGGATCAGACCGAACAGGGTGTTCGTGCCAAGGTATTTTAAATTGATGTAAGCATACTTCATCCTGAATTCCCAGCCTTGGGTTCCCTGAGCAGAGCTGGTGACATCGGCCGTCAGATTCATCGACAGCCAGTCATTGATGTCCTTGGTGAGCATCAGATAGGCCCGGTTGATGGCAAACTGGTTGCTCGATGCGGCATTGTCCGGCTTGGTGTTGTTCCACTCGGCAAAGACCGTGGGGCTGAACTTGAAACCTTTGAGCGCATCCGGAAGGGCGACTGCCTGGGCGGCTTTGACCACTTCCGCCTTTTCTTTTTCCTTCTCTGCCTTGACCTCTTTGACCAGCGCTTCCGCTTCCTGTTCCGTAATGATATTTTTCTTCTTCAACAGATTAATCAGCGCTGCACTGTCCATATCCGCTGCCCACAACTGCATGGCGCCTCCTCCGAACGCAAAACCGCTTAACACCATGAGGACAATAAGTGTTTTCTTCCAGAACATCTTCTTCTCCTTTTCGTAAGATTATTGTGCACTTCATTTTCATGTTGGGCGGACTGTAACGTGAGATTGTTAAGGAATGATGAGCGAGCCATGAAAGAATCATGAAAGGACAGCGATGGCGTGGCTGGTCATGCTCAGGGGCAGTATGCGTAAAAAAATTCGGTTCCGGAAGTTAACGATCTCTTCATCCCCCGTTAACACGACCTTTATATTTGAGGCGTATAAAGCAACCACCGAAAATAGATAAGAGAAGAAAGGATGATTACATGAATATCACAGACAACGGATTATCAGCGAAACAAACAGGCTATCATCATATTTACACCGAACATCAATATCCAACCAACATAGATCCATTGGATCTGAACGATCTGGTACTGAGAAGTATCGGGAGCTTCAACGGGCCACGCAAGGGGATCGCCGTGCATCATCGGTTGCAAAAGCACCTATGGACGACGTTGACGATGGAAGGAAGCATTCTGGAAAGGGCCCTGCTGAACATCTTCACCAACGCCTGGCTGTCCATGCCCGCAGGAGGTGCGCTCTTTATAGAAACCCTGAACAAGCCGGCTATAAAAAATCCGCGCGCGCCTGCCGCATGCCATCCGCGAGAAAAAGACTTCATCTGCATTTCCATAACAGATATGGGCACAGGACTGCCGGTTGGACACATCGATCAAATTTTCGACTTAATGTATCACGCCGGCGAATGCAGGACGGGTCTTGGACTGGCCTTCGTCCGTGCCGAGATCGAAAGATACGGCGGTCGGGTCGAGGTGGAAAACACTTTCTTTGGAGGAACAACGGTCAGACTCCTCCTGCCGGCCACAGATCGATCTGCTCGGTCTGCATCCTACGGAGAGGCATCATACTTGTAACCCACCCCTCTCACCGTATTGATCAGGTGGCCGTGTGACCCAAGTTTACGGCGAAGGCTGGCGATATGAACATCAACCGACCTGTCCGTGACGGCATAGTCGCTTCCGCGGATGGCATCGACGATTTGATTCCGCGTAAAGACCCAGCCCGGGCGAGAAGCCAGCGAGGCCAAAAGACGAAACTCCGTCAAGGTAAGCCGAAGCGGATGACCATCCAGAATAACTTCATGGCGCTCTGGATGGATGGCCAGGTTACCTATCCGTATCACCGATCTGTCATCTGCTGCAGTTTCAGCGACGGCCGCCCGGCGCAGGACCGCCCGCACCCTTGCCGCCATAACACGGGGGCTGAAGGGTTTGGTGATATAGTCATCCGCCCCCATCTCCAACCCCAGGGCGATATCGGTCTCAGAACCCTTGACAGTTTGCATAATAACGGGGATATGGGTTGTCTGGGGATCGCTTTTCAACTGTCGCGTTATCTCCAGCCCTGTCATCCCTGGCAGCATCCAGTCCAGTAAAATCAGGTCCGGTCTCTTTTCAAACACGGCCTTTAGCGCCGCCTTCCCTTCCTGAACGCATGTCACCTCAAAGCCCTCAGCCGACAGGTTATAGGCAACCAATTCGAGAATATCAGACTCGTCGTCCACCACGAGGATATGTTGTCTGCTCATATGTATCTCCCAATAGGATGTTGAAAAAAACCGTTTATGCGGACTGTTCAAAAAGGCTTAGAGACAGAGTAACGGAGCATACTTTTTGAGCGTATGTGATCATGCGCTTGTCCCGGTGCCATTATGGGGAGATCCAAAGCGCAACGCTGTCTATGAACCATTTTGAAATACCCGTGCTGATCCCTTCATAGCAGATTGTTCATCCACGTCAACTGGCTTCACCGGATCTTCAATTAATATTCATACAACCTTAACACGGATTCGTTAAATAGACGGCAACAAGTGGAATCATGGAAAAGCGATGAGGTTTATCACCGGAGCAAGCGCCGGTGAATCTTCGATCCTCATGATTCGCTCGCTTACCCCCTAACAAGCGCCACCGGATTCACGGACAACTGAAAGGAAATGATGAGAACTCAAAAAATCGAACAGATGAAAAAGAGACTCTATAGCAAGATCGCTGAACTAATGAGTCTCACCGGACACAACCCTAGTCATGTGACAGAAGCTGAATCCTATGCAGATCCCTATGACCAAGCCGCACAGGAAACGTCACGCCATTCAAATTTCTATTCCTGGAACCGAGAACGAGAGATGATGACTCAACTCAAACTGGCGATTCGACGTATTGACGCCGGAACCTACGGAGTCTGCGCTACCTGCGGAGAGCGCATCCCCGAAAAGCGACTCCTGGCAAGTCCGACAGTCATCCTCTGCATGACATGCCAGACGAAAAAGGAAAAAAACAGCGAATGGCACTGAGTCCCTCTCCAGAAGCGGATTGAACGCGACTTTCAGTCACGATCGGATCGCACCCAAGAACCGTCCATTCGGGATCTCCGCTATACGCGCTGCGACGTCTCAATACGCTTACCAAGTACTGGATCAATCCGGGTGTCACAGTTTTTATTTGTGGCACCAAGCCATCGAAGTTTCCTCCGCCATCCTTCTCATGGCGTTTGGTTTAGTTTTATTTTTATGACTTAAGGAGCACCGCCTTGATCACTTTTTCATAATCGCCCTCAAGTTATCTGACAACATGACCGATAAAGTCCCTATAAATTTGGCAGATATAAAGCCGACGCATTTCAGGAAATGATTTATGATGGTCGAAGAGAACCCTAGACTCCGTGATAATACGAGATGATAAAAAAACCTTCAGACCGACAGCTTGAACAACGCGTGCTTGAACTAGAAGAATGCGCTCGCCGGATGGAAACGGCCTTCAAGTCGTCACTCTTGCAAAATGACAACCTAATTGCGACCAATCGGCAGCTGGAATCCGCTATTGAAACGGCCAACCAGCTGGCACTTGATGGCGAACTTACCCGCATTGAACTCAATCATATTTTCAACGCGGACGCCGACGGCAAATGTATCGTCGATATGCAGCACACCGTGCTCAAAATCAATCAGACCTTCGCCTCCCTCTTCGGCGTCGATAAAGAAGCGGCAGTACATCGGAAATGCTTTGATCTGATTCCCGGTCCCGAGTGTCATACGCATCGATGCCCCCTGGCTCGTATTAAAACCGGCGAGATAATGGTAGAAGACGACGTTCAGAAAAAATCCGCAAGGGGGCCGATGATCTCCTGTATGTTGAGGGCAAGTTCCTTCAAGTATCCCACCGGAGATGAGTACGGTATCGTCTTGAGCTTCAGAGACATCACGGATCGCAAGTACATGGAAGAGAAGCTCAGAGAGTTGGCCTCTACGGACAGCCTGACAAAAACAATGAATCGCCGACATTTTCTGGAACTGGCCCACCGGGAACTCGAACGGACGAAACGTCAAGAAACACCGCTAGCGCTGCTGGCGTTGGATATTGATCATTTTAAAGCCGTTAATGACACGTACGGCCACGACATCGGCGACATGGCCCTTGTTCGACTCGCGGAGGATATTACAACTGCGCTGAGGGGAATAGATATTTTCGGTAGAATGGGGGGCGAAGAGTTTGCCGTCGCTTTACCTGATACGGATCTCGGCGGCGCGATTTGTGTCGCAGAAAGATTGCGAACTCTGGCCGAAAAAATGACTGTCCCCATACCCGGCGGTCATCTCAATCTCACCGTAAGTATCGGTGTTGCTGCGTTTGACAATTCCTTAACCACCCTGACGGATCTTCTCAAAGCCTCGGACAATGCGCTTTATCAGGCCAAACAAGGCGGACGCAACCGAGTCGTCTATATCGGAAAAGACGTTACTTTCAGCGAACGGTCCATCCACGCTGAGGCCACATCGGTAAGCCGCACAATGGCGAAAAAACAAGATGTCCTTCACCGCCCCTCGCAGTTCAAAGCAACACCGAACTATCGCAAAGCCTCAAAGAAAAAATTCCTCCCCTCTGCAAGTTCTTCGTCCGTCCCTGCCACTGAAAACCGGTTGGATAAATCTCAGATATAGCCATTTTTCTGTCAGTCAAGGCAGCCACCGAACGCCGATTTTCTGTTCAATCCAACCGTGCAAGCACCGAATTTGCGATACTGCACCGGCATGGACAGCAGCATTCGTTGCGGCCTTTCTGCGGCTCGCCCGCCATCGGCGTGCGATTACTTTAACACTCTCCCTCACACGGAACTCTAGTCAGGCTGTTGAAAAACTCTTCAATGTTGTGTCAGTGCGAGGAGCGTCAGCGACGTGGCAATCTCTAACCTATTGATTACTCGAAGACAGGGATTGCTTCACTTCGCTCCCCGACGACTACCTCGGGACAAGCGCAATGACGTTAAAAATAGTTTTTCAACAGCCTGCTAGTTGCGTTTCAGTCTTTTGCACTCGACACTGCGGCTTTAGCTGCCTTTAACCTTCCGACCTTCATATCCCGCGGTGTATTCTTGATTTGCCACTCCAGCCGGAGTGCTTCGGAGCGGGTCATGGGAGAACTTGACGTTTCCAGACATACCGGACGGCGGCCCCGCGTATAATGCCCGCCCCTGCCGCTGTTGTGCGCGGCGATGCGTTTCTCCAGATCGTTTGTCGCGCCGCAGTAGAGCGTATCGTCTGCGCAGCGCAGGAGATAGACCCGCCAAGTATCGATCGTTTTTTCACGCGCGGGCATATGTGCTCACGGCAGGTTGCAGGCGGCAGTCTTGTCTTCGATCAGCTTGTCAACTGTACAGATTTCTATGAAGGACGCGCCGAAGCTACCGCCGAAGTTACCGGAGATTAAGACGACCAGGTCTTCTTCGTTGAGCGTGCCATCCGCCAGGTGTCCTTCCAGCGCTTTGTGGACAAAGGCGTGGCTGCTGGGGAAGCGCTCCGTATACTTCGGCACGACGCCGAAGGACAGCGACAGGTGGCGCATGATATGGCGTTCATAGCAGTGCGCGAAGATCGGCTTAGGCCCGCGGAAGCAGGCCATGTTGCGGATCGAGGCGCCCGTCGCCGTATCGGCGATGATCGCCTTGGCGTCCATACGGATCGCCGCCTGGACCGCGGTTTTCGTGAGGAAAGCGGAACGCTCGTTGGTAAGCACGACGGCCCGGGATTCATGGATATCGCTCTGTGAAGACTCCACCTCCGCCGCCACTTTCGCCATCGTGGTTACAGCCTCCAGGGGATAGTCGCCCGTCGCCGTCTCGGCGCTCAGCATAAGCGCGTCGGCCTTGCTGTAAACGGCGTTGGCGACGTCACTCACCTCCGCCCGCGTGGGGCGCGGGTTGTGGACCATCGAGTGGAGCATCTGGGTGGCAATGATCACCGGCTTGCGTTTCCAGATACACTTGTTGATCAGGAGCCGCTGCACGCCGGGCACCTTTTCGTATGGAATCTCGATCGCCAGATCGCCACGTGCGACCATAATCCCGTAAGCGTGTTCGAGAATCTCGTCGATCCGGTTTACCCCCTCCTGGTTTTCGATTTTCGCGATGATCTTAATCGTGCTGTCATTTTCATCGAGAATCCGCTGGATCGCGAGAACGTCATCGGCACTGCGCACGAAGGAATGGGCAATGAAATCGACCCCAGATTCAATAGCAAAAAGAATGAAGGCCTTGTCCTTCTCGCTAAGCGAGGGCAACGCAAAATTGACAAGCGGAACGTTCACGCTCTTGCGTCCCTGCACCCGTCCGTCATTCAAGGCTTCGCAGATTAATTCGTCCCCTTTCTTCTCCAACACCTTCAGTTCCAGAGCGCCATCGTCGATCAAGATGCGACTCTGAAGAGGCACCTCGGCCACAAAACCGGCATAACTTACACAGACGCATGCACGCGTGGAGGCCTGTTTCGGGTTACCCTTCACTGCAACGCGCTCCGACTTGACCAACTGGATGTCTTCCGCTGTTTCGGTCGTCCGCACCTCCGGCCCTTTGGTGTCGATCATCACGGCGAGCCTGTCCGAAACCGCACGGATATTGGCGACGATCTCTCGGGCCCCATCCATCGACTGAAAGGCCGTGTTGAGGCGCACCACATCCATCCCCGCCTCATGGAGTTCGGCGATGAATTCCTTGGTCGCCCGCTTCTCCGAAAGGGTCGCAATAATCTTTGTTTTCTGTCTCAAGAAAACCTCCTCTCTTCGGTGAATCCGGCAGGGAATGCTTACCTCAGTGAGTCTTCACCCTCCCGAAACAATACACCATTAAGGCAATGCCGCAATCTCGAGTTTTCTTGCCAGCGTTTCGTTGGCCTCTTGTAAACGTGCACCAGCCGCGTAAACGGCGATGACTGCCGTCTCTTCGGCAACAAGATAGCGCCGTGCAGCTTCCATCACGTTCTCAACGGTCGTATCCAGAATACGGTTTCGATAGTCCTGACGCATCTCGTCTGTCAACCCTGCGAGGTAACGGATCATCGCTGTCGATCCCTTCCCGGCCGGGTCCATAGGCCGATCAAGCTGTCCGATCGTACCGATAACAGCCTTCTCGAGGTCCCGCTCTCCGATGTCATGTGTTAAAACATAATCGGCGACTTCTTCATAGACTTTCAAGGTCTCGATGAGATGCGGATCGCGATAGGAGAGGAAGGACAGTAGGCCCGCCGCGGGATCATACTGGCACATACCGCCGTACGCTCCGCCTTGTACACGGATGCGGTTGTAGAGATAATCGTTGGACAACAGACGGGACAGCACGGAAAGAGAGCCCGAGAGGGGCTCCCGATAAACGGCCACGGGCGCCACTCGGGCGACATAGCAAACCTGGGCCGGAATGGAAATGCCCGTATGGACAGGCTTCAAAACCGGTACCGGTTGCAGATTGAGCCGATCCCCCTCGGGAAGGGTCTCCATCATCCGGTTCAATTCCTCGCCAAGCAAGGCCAGTCCTTCGCCATCCGCTGTGATATTGATCAGCAGCCCATTGCGTTGAACAATCCGGCGATAGAGGGATTCGATTTTGTCCAGAAGCGCATCGCCGTCATGTTCGAAACGATCGGCCAAATCAGCCAGGAAGCGCAACTGGCTGACTCCCCACCATACCTCTTCCCGATGGGCCGCGAGATTAAGGGCGGCTGCCGCCGAGCGCTTGGCAAAGACATGGCCGGAGGGAACCACTGCCGCCCGCAGACGATTTCTCGCCTCCAGCAGCAGATCCCGCATCCGGTTGCGATCTGAGAAATCCGCCTCGCAGAGAAAAGCCCGAACCAAGGCCACAGCATCCGGAATGTGACGATAGAGCGCATGGGTGCTAAAGATCATCTTCTGCCAATGGCCATCGTCCTTCAGCGTCATGCCGATACTCGGAGAGCACCCGATGCCGCCCGTCTTCAGGGTCACACGTTTTGCCATCTCTTCATAGTTCAGTCCTGACGCGCCCATGGAGGTCATAAAGCGTCCGAGAAGCGGTAAATACGGCTGATCCGCCTCGGAGACGCAGGACAGGTCGAATGCCAGATCGAGATAAACGATACCATTGGTGAAGATATCGTGCCTCAAGAAGATAACGTCGCCCGACCGCACTTCGTCCGAGGCAATCGTCTCGATTCGACGGGACAGATCGGATCGCTTCAGCTCCGGAAGGGTTGCCAGGGCCTCCGGCGAATCGTGTTGCGCCTGCAGCTCTTTGAGATGGGACGCTTCCGTATGAATGCCTTCGCGCTGCTCTTCGGAAAGCTTGGCCTTCAGATCCGTCATCTCCTTCCGGAAGTCATTTTCTGCCTCTTCTTCAAATGTCGGACTGGGTTCGACAATCGACAGCACGCGATGCGGGTTGTCGAGGAACCAGCGCCGGATGGCCCGCTGGAAAAGCTCGGGGTCGGACTCCCAGCGCTCGCGCACTTCGGCGATTCCCTGCGGAAAGTTCAGAACGACCAGTGGATCGGCATCATAGAGCCAGGCTGTATAGGCGCGTTGCATCAGGGTAATCCCGTAGGGCATGGACCCCCGGATGATTTCCTTGCCGCTGATCTCGATTTGATGGAAGGCGCCTTCCAAAAGCTGACGGTCGATCCCCTCGGAGGCGAGTTTTTCCAGGGTATCCAGGACGATTCGCTCGACCTGATCGACCCGCTCCGCCTCTGATCCGCGCAACCCGATACCGAAAAAGACCTGCTTCAGATCGGCATCAAGGCCCGTCACCGGGGAAAGATCCTCTCCCAACCCCGATTCGATCAGGGCCTTGCGAAGCGGCCCGGCGGCATTCCCGACAAGAACCTCTGTGAGGATTTCCAGAATGAGGATCGCCTGCTGGTCGGCATTTTCTGCGGTCAGCCACGCCAGATTGATGGCGGTCTTGTCGGCAAGCGTTTCGTCTTTCGCAACGGGGTAGTATCCGGAAATCCTGAGAGGATGCAGCCTCGCGGGCTGACTCGGGATGCACGAATCGATTTCGACCCGATCCTGGTCGGCCAGGACCTCCTCCAGAAAGGCCAGGTGTTCGATGGTCGGGATATCCCCGTAAAGGAAGAACCGCGCATTGGAAGCAGAGTAATAACTACGGTGAAAGGCCAGGAACTGTTCATAGGTTAGTGACGGAATCATACGCGGATCGCCGCCTGAATCATGAGCATAGGGCGTGTCAGGATAAAGACTCTGTAGCAGGTACTTGTACATGAGCGAATCGGGCGAGGAATACGCCCCTTTCATCTCGTTGAAGACAATGCCGGAGACGGTGAGATCACTTTCGGGATCGTCTGGATTCACATACTCAAGGTGGTGCCCCTCCTGCAGAAAGGTCTCCTTCCGGAGAAGGGGGTGAAAGACGAGATCGCAGTAAACGCGGGCCAGATTGAAGTAATCGGTTTTGACTTGACTCGCCACGGGATAGACCGTTTTGTCGGGATAGGTAAAGGCATTGATAAAGGTCTGAAGGGTTCCCTTCATCAGTTCGTTAAAGGCATCTTTAACCGGATAGGCCTTGGAACCGGACAAGACCGAATGCTCCAGGATATGCGCCACACCGGTTGAATCATGGGGAGGCGTCCGGAAACCGACAGAAAAGAGATTTTCGGAATCCGTGCAATGGATATGGAGCAGTTTCGCCCCGGTCCGGACATGTTCCAGTTCATATGCCGTGACCCGTATTTCCGGCATCTGCTCGGCCCTCAAAACACGGAACCCGAAGCATTCGGACCCCGCCTCCAGCGTCAACGCAGGACACGCTACCTGATCGCTCATCATATCTCCCCGTTCATCTGATTTTCTTTGAGGCCATCATTGACAAATTTGATTATCGATTGCAAGCGTATTGTGAACGGTGTATAGGTAGCCGGTTGTTAGCCCAGATATGAGGAGAGGAGATCATGACGATAAAGAACCTGATGGTGACGGGCGGCTGCGGCTTCATCGGCAGTAACTTCATCCATTATCTTTTTGAAAAGGCAGGCTTTCAGGGCCGGATCGTCAATGTGGATTCGCTGACCTATGCCGGCAACCCGGAAAACCTGACGAACATCGCCGCCGCCCATCCCGATCGCTATCTCTTCTGCAAGGCGGATATCTGCGACCGCGATGCCGTGGAGGCAGTATTCGTTAACTACGACATCGATACGATCTGCCACTTCGCTGCCGAGTCCCATGTGGATCGTTCCATCAAGGCCCCCGGCACGTTTATCCAGACCAATATCGTCGGCACCTTCAATCTCCTGGAGATCTGCCGCGCCCACAGCGAGCGGTTGACGCTCTTCCATCACGTCAGCACCGATGAGGTTTACGGCAGCCTCGGGGCAGAGGGCTATTTCGTCGAGACGACGCCCTACAGCCCAAACAGCCCCTATTCCGCCGCCAAGGCGGCCTCAGATCACCTGGTGCGAGCGTATCACGAAACCTACGGACTGCCGACAACGCTCTCCAACTGCTCGAACAACTACGGTCCCTATCAGTTTCCGGAAAAGCTCATCCCCCTCATCATTCTGAATGCCCTGGAAGGAAAGCCCTTGCCCGTTTACGGCGACGGCAAGAACGTGCGCGACTGGCTCTACGTCGAGGACCACTGTGAAGCCATCTGGACAATCATGCAGGAGGGGAAACAGGGCGAAACGTACAATGTGGGCGGGGATTCCGAAAAGGAGAACATCGCCGTCGTGCACCTGATCTGCGACATCCTGGATGAACTGCACCCGATGGTCGACGGCTCGTCGCGCCGGGATCTCATCACCTTTGTAGCAGACCGTCCCGGCCACGACCGACGCTATGCCATCGACTTCGGCAAACTCCGCCGCGAGTTGACGTGGTCGCCGAGGGAGTCCTTTGAAACAGGACTGAGAAAGACGGTCCAGTGGTATCTGGATCATCTCGGCTGGGTCGAGAAGATCAAAAGCGGAGAATACCTGAACTGGATCGACGAAAACTACGGCAGAAGATGAGTGAACAGTGAATAGTAAACAGTGAACAGTCGGAGGCTGACGCCGTCGGTTGACTGTTATCAGTTGCCGGTCACCAGAAAAAATCAATAACACAGGTAACGGATGAAGAGATAAAAGGCGTTCTTGTCACGTGTTACTGCCACTCGTCTCTTCTTTTGTCTGTTACTATTTACTGTTCACTGTTTACTATTATTTACTGTTTTCAGCCTTGAAGCGCCGCGAACTGCTCCTTGAGCCATCCGATCCACTCTGAGATCCCTTCGCCGGTTTTGCTGGAGACCTCGATGATACGGATCTTGGGATTAAGCGCCAGTACACGCTCGCGCATGGCCTCCCGGTTGAAATCGCTGATCGGCAGGTAGTCAATCTTGCTGACCAGCAGCACATCGCAGATGGAGAACATCAGGGGATACTTGAGGGGTTTATCGTCCCCTTCCGGAACACTCAGGATCATCACATTCTTATGGGCGCCGGTATCGAACTCCGCTGGACAGACCAGATTTCCTACGTTCTCAATGACCATGATATCCAGTTCGTCAATCGGCATGGCATCGATTCCACGGGTGACCATCGTCGCATCCAGATGGCAGAACCCCCCCGTTTTGAGCTGAACGGCCGGAACGCCCTGCTCGGCAACTTTGTCCGCATCGACCTTGGAGTCGATATCGGCCTCGATCACGCCCATTCTCAGGCTCCCCTGAAGCGCCTCTATTGTCTTGAGCAGCAGCGTTGTCTTTCCCGATCCCGGCGACGACATGAGATTGATCAGCATGGTCTTTGAATTGCTAAGACGTTCGCGAATGCCCTCCGCAACCTTTGCGTTATCCGCCAGAATATCTTCCTTGACCTCGATAAGATTAACCTCTGCCATCACATAACCTCCATGGATTTAATGAAATATCCCTTGCCAGAGACCAGCGACCCGCCCTTTTCTCCACAGGACGGACAGGTGGCTGTGTCCATATTCTCAAAACTAACCTCATAAACCGTCGAACAGTGACCGCACGCCATTTTGATGGGTATGCGTTCAATCTTCAGTTGAGCGCCTTCGGCCAGCGTCGACTTGGCGACAAAATCAAAGTAGCGTTGCATCCATTCATCCTGTAGATCACTAAGCCGACCAACCTCAAGGTGAATGGCAACGATCCGCTTTACATTATTGGTTTCCGCGTGCTTCAATACCGTAGATAGAATGCGTTCGATGACTGGAAGTTCGTGCATATTTTTTCTCCTTTGATGACCAATAAACCGTCAAGCACGATCAATGTCAAGAAAAAGTTAATTCCTCAGTGTTTTCAAGATGTTTTTCATGATTGACAACTTCCCATCACTTACGCCTAATTGGGAGTTCATCGGTAACGAAGCTTTTATCTGGGGTTGATAAATCGGGCGACTCGTCTATTTCTGCACAGGGGCACCCGGTTTGGGAGGACAGGTCACCAAAGAATCGGAAACAACAAAAAATCGTTTCTGAAGTCAAAGAAAATACAATTTTCTATTGAAGACTCACCGGAGCAAACTCCGGCGAATCTCCGATTCCCAGGGTAGATGATTTGTCCTGATTCGCTCGCTTACCCTGCTGCAAGCAGCGGGGAATGCGCTCGCTGAAGAATTCAAATGAGACGATGATACGATCCTTCCATGGGCGCCCTCGAAAACCAGGCGGCGGATCGCTCGATTTTTTTATGATCAGGACGGGGCTCACAGGATGAACTTTTCTAATGGGGCTTTCGGCCCACCATGTATTTTGTGATAAAGACGAGGACCTCTTCACCCCTTTGGTTCTTGGCCACATTGTTTTGAACGATGATCCCGCGATTTTTCTCCTTGGGCAGCAGTTCCAGGACCTCTATCTCCGTGTGGACGGTGTCTCCAATCTTGACTGGTAAAAGCAAACGAAACGTGTCGATACCCAAAAAGCATATGATAGACTTAGGAAAGATCACGTTGTATCCAAGCCTGAAACAAAGGGTACCGCTGATAATCAGGTTCAAAAGACCATGGGCAACCCGCTCGCCAAAAGGACCCTGTTTCGCATATTCAATGTCCGTATGCAGCGGATGCCAGTCTCCCGTTAATCCGGCATACATAGCGATATCGGTTTCCGTGATCGTTCGCCCGGGGGTAATGAACTTTTCTCCCACCGTGTAATCTTCGAAATACTCCCTGTCGGTCATAATCGCTCCTTTAAGTCGAATTCCATGATTCCGCCTTCACATGGCCTTGGCAGGCTGTTGAACAACTATTTTTCGCGTTATTGCAAGCAAAGCGAAGCAAGCCCCGTATTCGAGCAATCAATAGGTTAGAGATTGCCACGTCGCTGACGCTCCTCGCAATGACACAGCATTGAAGAGTTTTTCAACAGCCTGTTAGATTTTTCAATGACCTAAATATTTATTGATGCACCCCTTCAATCAGCTGATCAGGTACGATCCTGTTTCACTTCACACGAAGTCCCATTTCCGATGCAATGACGGTTCTCATAATCTGGTTCGTTCCGCCACCGATGGTCTGAAGCTTCGCATCCCGGTAGAGACGTTCCACGCGATACTCCCTGATATAGCCGTATCCCCCGTGAATCTGAACGGCCTTGTCGACAACGCGAAGCAACATCTCGGCGCACCAGTATTTCGCCATGGAGGCTTCCTTGTTGCACTTGACGCCCGCTTCCATCAGCGACGCCGCATGATAGGCCAGTTGACGGCCGGCCTCGATTTCCGTGGCCATTTCCGCAATCATGTGACTGACAGCCTGAAAGCCTATGATCGGCGTACCGAACTGCATGCGCTGCTTCGCATATTCAATCGTATCTTCAAGGGCAACTTGCGCCATGCAATAACTGAGAACCGCCCCGCACAACCGCTCTTTCTCCAACCCGCCCATGAGGGCATAGAACCCCTTGTTCTCCTCGCCGATCAAATTCTCCTTCGGCACAAGACAATCTTCATAGACAAGCTCTGCCGTATCAGAGGAAAGCATGCCCATCTTGTGAAGCTTTTTCCCAACGGAAAATCCTTTGGCATTGGTCTCCACCAGAAGAAGACTGATCCCCTTGGGGCCAGGACCGCCTGTGCGCACAACCGTGTTGACCACATCGGCCTGTGTCCCGTTGGTGATGAACATCTTCGTGCCGTTCACACGATAATAATCACCCTCCAATACGGCCTTGGTTTCGATGGAGGCGGCATCGGAACCGTAATTCGGTTCTGTGATGCCGACGGCGAATAGCTGCTCGCCACTGCAGACCTGCGGCACGTACCGCGCTTTGAGCGCCTCGCTGCCGGCATGCACGAGCGAGGCGGTCGCAAAATCCGTGTGCACCATAATGCTCATGGCCGTGCCCGAGAGTCCGCTTAGACTGATCTCTTCCCAGAAGACCAGCTGGGTTTTAAGATCCGCATCCAGACCGCCATACTCGGAAGGATAATTGACGCCGAGTACGCCGAGTTCTCCCATGCGCCTGAAAATGGCTTTGTCGTAACAGCCCTGCTCTTCCCACTGCTCGGCATGCGGTTGGATTTCTTTCTTGACGAACTTCCTCATCATGTCCCTGAATGCATTGTGTTCTTCAGAATAAAAATGGACGTCTAACACTCGAAACCCTCCTCTTGGCGTCTTGGAATCTTATATGCCGCATCTCTCAGCATGCGTCAGTCTTCAGCTGGATGAAAGCGATCAACTTGTCTCATTTATCGATTAAGCTAATCCAAGTGCCGATTTATAAATTTCAGCATAAGACTCTGCCGGACAGGGTCTTGGATTAAATTGGTTACAGGCGTCTAAAACACAGCCTTGAGCCATGGCATCAACGTCTGCCGCTGTCATTCCGGTCGTCTTGGATAGAGACGGAATATTCAGATCGGCTATCAGTTTTTCCACTTGTTCAACGGCGGCGCAGGCCGCTTCACGCTGTGACATGCACTGTGTTTTGACTCCCATGGCAGCGGCGACTTTACTGAGCTTCTCCATGCTGACAGGCAAATTGTGTCTCATAATGCCGGGCAATACCCACGCGATCGTCATCCCATGAGGGACATGGTATTTCCCTCCCAGGGTTTGACCTGCTGAGTGTCCTCCTATGGCCATACACGCATTAATAACCAAACCGCCAAGCATTGCCGCCAAAGACATATTGGTCCTCGCTTCAAGATCGGCCCCGTTATAGACGGCTTTCCGCAAATTGTTCGAGATCAACTCCAATGCATAAAGGGCATAAGCATCTGTAATGGGATTCTCCAGGATTGAGAGATATCCCTCAATGGCGTGCGACAGGGCATCAATACCGGTACACGCCGTCTGAAGGGGCGGCAAAGAGACAGTCAGAGCCGGATCGATCAACGCTACGGAAGGAGCAGCCAAAGGAGAGAGAATCCCGGTTTTGTGGGTGTTTTCTCCAGTCTGCGTGATGACGCTCATGCAGGTCACTTCAGCCCCGGTCCCTGCAGTTGTCGGGATGCAGATCGTGGGAGGCACCTTGGTTACCGGTGCAGGACCCGGCGAGGCATCAAAAAAATACTGACCGACCTTGCCGCCATTACAGGCTACCGCGCCTATGGCCTTTAAGGTGTCCATGTGGCTTCCGCCACCAATCGCAATGATACCATCGCACTTTGCTTTTAGATACACCTCTACCCCGTTATCGACAATCGTGTCGGTCGGATCAGGCTGAACTTCATCGTAAACGGTAGGATGGAGGCCGGCGTTATCTAAATTCGTTATAATAGCCTTGACGGCGTCAGTTCCCATCAGGAACTTATCGGTTACAACAAGCACCTTGGACATCCCCAAATTCTTGGCCTCTCCGGCCAAGCTCGCTACAGCCCCTGCGCCGAAATTAATTCTTGTAAGCAGTGAATAACCAAAGTTGATTCTTGTCTTCGCAACGATAAAGCTCATCTCAGGTTCCCTCCTTATCTCTTTCGTCAATCTTCAACTGAATGAAAGCAATCAGCTTGCCTCATTGGCAGATCAAGCCAATCCAAGTGCCGATTTATAAATTTCGGCATAAGACTCTGCCGGACAGGGTCTTGGATTTAATTGGCTGCAGGCGTCTAAAACACAGGCTTGCGCCATGGCATCAACGTCCGCTGCTGTCATTCCGGTCGTCTTGGATAGAGACGGAATATTCAGATCGGCTATCAGTTTTTCCACTTCTTCAATGGCCGCGCAGGCCGCTTCACGCTGTGACATGCACTGTGTTTTGACTCCCATGGCAGCGGCGACTTTACTGAGTTTCTCCATGCTGACAGGCAAATTGTGTCTCAAAACGCCGGGCAGTACCCACGCAATCGTCATCCCATGAGGGGCATGGTATTTCCCTCCCAGGGTTTGACCTGCGGAGTGTCCTCCTATGGCCATACACACATTGATAACCAAACCGCCAAGCATTGCCGCCAAAGACATATTGGTCCTCGCTTCAAGATCGGCTCCGTTATAGACGGCTTTCCTCAAATTATTCGAGATCAATTCCAATGCATAAAGGGCATAAGCATCTGTAATGGGATTCTCCAGGATTGAGAGATATCCCTCAATGGCGTGCGACAGGGCATCAATACCGGTACACGCCGTCTGAAGGGGCGGCAGAGAGACAGTCAGAGCCGGATCGATCAACGCTACGGAAGGAGCGACCAAAGGAGAGAGGATTGCTGTTTTATGGGTGTTTTCTCCGGTCTGAGTGATGACGCTTATACAGGTCACTTCAGCCCCGGTCCCTGCAGTTGTCGGGATGCAGATCGTGGGAGGCACCTTGGTTAACGGTGCAGGACCCGGCGAAGCATCATACAAATACTGACCGACCTTGCCGCCATTACAGGCTACCGCGCCTATGGCCTTTAAGGTGTCCATGTGGCTTCCGCCACCAATCGCAATGATACCATCGCACTTTGCTTTTAGATACACCTCTACCCCGTTATCGACAATCGTGTCGGTCGGATCAGGCTGAACTTCATCGTAAACGGTAGGATGGAGGCCGGCGTTATCTAAATTCGTTATAATAGCCTTGACGGCGTCAGTTCCCATCAGGAACTTATCGGTTACAACAAGCACCTTGGACATCCCCAAATTCTTGGCCTCTCCGGCCAAGCTCGCTACAGCCCCTGCACCGAAATTAATTCTTGTAAGCAGTGAATAACCAAAGTTGATTCTTGTCTTCGCAACGATAAAGCTCATCTCAGGTTCCCTCCTTATGTTGTATTATTACATCAAAAATATTTTAAGAATCGCTATTGAATCATCCTCACTCTTACATTATATAATCTTCGCACTTGCATCGCTTCGATTAGCGAAGCATCCCATGCGTCTCGTTTAAAATAAAATGCCCAACCTTTTCGCCTCCAGTTGCAGTTCATTGCGGAAGTCCGGATGTGCGATATTAATCAATGCCCTTGCCCTTTCACTGCGCGTTCTTCCCTGCAGATTGGCGATACCGTATTCCGTAACAATATACTGAACATCTGTCCGGGGAACTGTAACAGCCGATCCCGGGGGAAGCACCGCTGTAATCGTCGAGACCGTGTCCTTTTTCACTGTGGAATAGAGCGCCATGATCGCCTTGCCTCCTTCCGACCGCCTGGCGCCCCGAGCGTAATCAAGCGCCCCGCCCGTACCCGAGTATTGAACAGTGCCCAAAGACTCGGAACAAACCTGACCGGACAGATCGACCATCAAGGTGGTATTAATACTCACCTGTTTATAATTTTTCCCGATGGTCACTTCATCCGCATTCACCGACGCATCCTGCATATAAATACCGGGATTCTCATGCATGAAATCATAAAGCTTGTTTGTTCCCAAAGCGAAGACAGCTGTCATTCTTCCGGGATAATAGGTCTTTTTGCGATTCGTGATCACACCCGCTTCATAGAGATCCACCATCCCGTCATGAAGCATTTCCGTATGAACGCCAAGATCTTTTTTGTGGAACAATTCCGCGCACACGGCGTTAGGAATACTGCCTATCCCAAGTTGAATCGTGGCGCCGTCTTCAATCAATTCCGAAACGTATCTGCCGATCATCCTGTCTTTTTCCGAAATCTCAATAGCAGGCAATTGAAAGAGCGGCGCTGTATTTTCCACCACGTAATCGACATCACGGATGTGCAAGATGGCATCTCCGATGAATCTCGGCAGGTTTTCATTCACCTCCACGATAATGATGTCTGCAGCCTTGATAAATATCATGTCGTGGACGGAGCCCCCGCCAACGGTCATGAAGCCATGTCGATCCATGGGAGAAACGGTCGTCCAGAACACATTGAGGTGGTGATTTTTCGAAACCAGTTTGGCAGATGTCGACATGTGTTGAGGATCAAAATCGGATAAACCGATTTTTGCCCCTTCACGATGATAAGGACCAAAAAAGGTGGAATGGGTAAAAAAGTGCCCTTTCATTTCAGGATCATGCATCCATGGTTGGGGCATCAGGCTCAGCGTTTGAATGATCCGTACGTTTTCCAGTTCCTTGTATCGCCTGCAAAGGGCCGCACCTAATGCCGGCGGATCATTCAGACCCAGGGACATCCCAATGGTAAAACCAGATTGAATTTCCCTTACCGCAATCTCCGGAGTGGTTAATTTAGCCTTGTACATCTCTGTAAAAAGATTTCCAGACATAAAAAGCGCCTCCACCAGATGATACTTTTTTTCTAGAGCTACACTTGTTCACCTCAAAGCCGGCATGATGCCCAGCGATTAACAGATAGAGAGTATACTACAAACCTAATTTTTTACCGATCACTTCATTCATGATCTCGTAAGTTCCGCCCCCGATGGACAGAATGCGCGAATCGCGGTAAAGGCGCTCCACCATGTATTCCCTGCAATAGCCATAGCCGCCGTGAACCTGAACGGCGTCATAAACAACCTTGTCGCAGGCGTTGGAAGCGAAATTCTTCGCCATGGCTGCCTCTTTGGAAACCTCAACACCTTTACAGATCTTCGCCGCCACGGAGTAGTTGAACTGCTTGGATGCCTCCACCAGCGTGGCCATTTCAGCGAGTTTGTGCCGAAGCACCTGAAACCCCGTCAGGGCATGCCCGAACGCAACGCGCTCTTTGGCATACTTAATGGACAACTCCAGGGCATACTCAGCCATCCCTTGGGCCTCAACGGCTAGAATGGTGCGTTCCTTGGAAAAGTTTACCATGAAATAGGGAAATGCCTTGTTCTCTTCTCCGAGCCGATTCTCAACGGGCACAACGCAATCCTCAAAAGACAACTCCGCAGTATCTGATGCCCACCAACCCATTTTATGGATTGCTGAGGAAACAGTAAAACCCGGCGTCGATTTAGGGATGATCAGGGCGCTAATGCCGGCATGGCCTGGGCCACCTGTTCTAACGGCCGTAGTAATATAATCTGCAAACACACCCCCAGTAATAAATATTTTGGACCCGTTGACAACATACGTATCACCCCTTCGTTCCGCGCGTGTCCGTAAGTTCGCCACATCTGAACCACCGCTCGGTTCCGTGACACCAAGCGCGGCAACCTGTTCTCCTGATAAAACTGGCGGGATGAACTTCTGTTTCTGTTCCTCTGTCCCTACGGCAAAAATGGGCGGCACGGCAATAAGACCACAGTTAAGACTCGAATGCAGGCCCAGGGAACCGCAACGCATCATTTCTTCCGTATAGACAACCAGATGAAAAAAGTCCACCGGCGTGCCACCATACTCCTCGGGATACCCCAGCCCAAGGAATCCTGCGTCGCCTGCTTTCTTATAAAGTTCCCTGGGGAACTTTCCTTCTTCTTCCCACTTATCAACATAAGGGGTAATTTCTTTAGCGATAAACTTCTTTGTGCTTTCCCTCAGCATGTAATGGGAATCATCAAAAATCTCTTGAGTCATTATCTTTTATGTCCTTTCGAAATATTTAGCAGCGAGTATCAACATAGGGTGATGCAAAGTACCATTCAGCCCAGGCAAAAAGTCCGGAGGGCTTCTGCTGGTTGTGGCTAAATTCTTTCTTAATATCCCTAAGGGTTTCTAAATCGATAGCTTTCTCCGTAAGATTGACATTAATTCTTTCGCCACTATTTATTATAAGCTGGCTCTCTAGATCCCTCCACAAGAGAGCCAGCTTAAAGACCCGAACAGAAGCGCTTACCGGTAAATTCGTGCGTAAAAACCGCTTGCATCCCCTGTTGGGATTATCATTGATCTTTTTAAAAAGAATCCGCCCCTCAATGATTAATTCTTTAACCATTCCTAATATCCCATGCGATTTCACGGGGCGAGTTCCCCGCCAGTCTTCGGGAACGTCTATACGACCTTCATCACAGCGGTTCTATGCCGTATCGCCCATGTCCCATACTTCTTATTAATAGTCATTAGCAGAAATCATGCCGCTCGGTATTCACTTAATATTATTAGTGATATTAGAAAGTACATATAATTTCTGTTTACATCTGTCCAAGACTGTCCTAAAGTGTCTAATAGTGTAGAGAATAGGGGGTATTTGACTATGAGAAACTCATTATCCTGGTTATTCAGGAATCCTGGTTTTCAGGAGATACTGAATTATATATCTGAATCAGTCATCATCTTTGATTCAACACCTCGCGTTGTTATGATGAATAAAGCCTCCTGTGAGATGATTAACTCAAAATTCAATGCATGGATTGGCAAAACACCGGATGAGTATTTAGAAACAGGGGATGTCGATCGATCAATTCTTAAAATCGCCATAAAGAACAAAAAAGAAACATCGGGAATGATATATAACCGTGAAGGAAAAGAATTTTTAACAAAATGCCGTCCTTTTTTTAACGCAGACGGTTCCTTGCAATTTGCGGTTTCAACAACCATGTCCCTGAATGAATTAAATGCCCTGAAAGTAAGGTTGCAAAAGGAACGCCGGCAGACTGAAAAATATAAACAGGAAAATGAACATCTGCGCAAATATATCATGCTCGCCAATGAACATATCTTCCAAAATCAGGGCATGCACGAAATGATGTCGTTCGTGAAGAAAGTTGCTCCCCTGGACTGCACGATATTAATCATGGGGGAATCGGGTGTCGGCAAAGAAGTTCTTGCCAAAGCAGTGCATGCAAATAGCTCCCGGAGACGCATGCCATTCATTCCCGTTACCATCCCGGCCATCCCGGAAAATCTCCTGGAGGCGGAGATTTTCGGTTACGAACAGGGCGCCTTTACCGGCTCCAAGCGGGGAGGTAAACCGGGGATGTTTGAAATGGCGCAAGGCGGCACACTGTTTCTGGATGAAGTAGGGGATATTCCTCTTAATGTTCAAGTAAAAATACTCCGTGCGATTGAAAATCAGGAAGTCATGCGCTTGGGCGGCACCCGCAGTATAAAACTCGACGTACGGATCATATCGGCAACCAACAAGAACATGCACGACGAAATCAAGAATGGACACTTCCGCGAGGATCTGTATTACCGCCTTAATGTTGTTCCATTTATTATTTCGCCTCTCAGGGAACGACGAAACGTCATCATTCCCCTGAGCCTGAGTTTCCTGGAAGAATATAATTCAAAGTACGAACTCAATAAAAGATTCTCTGATTCTGCGCTCCATGCACTCAGTTCTTATAACTGGCCGGGAAATATCCGCGAATTAAAGAATGTCGTAGAAAGACTATCCGTTTTGACGGATCAACAAATCATCACTGACTCAAATGTCAGAGCAGTCATTAAAGGCGCGGACCATCTACCGATACCCGTCGGAAGACATGAAGCTAATGCTGATAAAAACGAAATCACAAAATCAATCATTAGCGAATACGAAGATTATGAACTGTCTCAAATCCTGGAAGCGCTCAAACAGGCAAAAGGTCGAAAAAACAAAGCGGCCCAGATTCTCGGGATATCGCGCTCTACCTTGTATAACAAATTGAAACGACAAGAACCTGTTTGATGGTATATTTTTATGTCGAATGGATCCCTAAGTAAGTTATCGCCCGCATCGCGACGAGGTTACGGGAGACAGGCAAAGACTGAACACTTCAATCGGATCATCATTCTGGCAGTTTATAGACCCAGTAGGCAGCCGGGAGATATACAACCTCTATAAAAAAGTAGCTCACCAAAAGCGGTGACGGCCAGCCGTCAACAATGAAACTAATAATCCTGCCGATCATGAGCCCCCCTGCAAAAAAAGCGACACTCAATACCGCTGCATCTCTAAACTTGGCATTAAATGCAGAAAACAACCAAAACAATCCAAGAGCGAAATAGAGGCACATCACCGCCCTGAAAAGATGATGGAGGTTTATATTGACATTGGTAACGCCAAGCAAGGTCCCAAGAAAAAACTGAGGAGAAAATCCATACAGCAACGCAAGCAGCCATGCAGCGATGAAGGTAACGACCAAGAATATTTTTTTAATTTTCATTCATTCTATCCTTTCACATGTTTTTTCAATACTGAACATATGCATAGCCGTATCGATGCCCCATATCCGCACTAAACTGCACAATCCATAAATACCATCATTCACCATTGTGCTGCATCCGCATACCCTAAAACTTGATTTCGAACTCCCCACCGGTCATGCAGTGCCCTCTTGCAAACGTGGATTTAGACCCTTGAAAGCCTCCTCTGGCATTCTGAGTCAACCCTCCAGCAGAGCGGAGGGTTGACTCATGTCCATTAGCGAATAGAAGCTACCCCTAAAAGCGAACGACCAGCCATTCCACCCGAAAGCGTTCGTTCGACTATTTTGATCCATGCCCGGTCCACTTGGACATCATCGTGCCGCCCCCTGCCATTATTACGATCCTGCAAAGAAGTTTGTCTGACATGATAGCCCTCAACCAGAAACCGCTTCTGATCGTAAAGGGCCTCAAGACAGTGACCTTGTTTTTCTTGAGTGCTTTGTTGACAATCACCTCTCCAATCTTGTCATGTGATTCGAGCAGCGGGAAAATGAGATTGCCCAGGAAATTAAATTTTCCGCCTTCAAAAAGGCCCGTTTTGATCAGGCCCGGGTGAATTGAAGAGAAGACAATATTTTTTTTGTCGGTCATGGCCTCAATTCGCAGGGCCTCAGTGAAGCCATATACGGCAAACTTCGTTGCACAGTACACGGCAAGATTCGCCAGCCCCAAAACGCCGGCGCCAGACGATACATTGACGATGTGGCCGGTATTGCGTTCATACATATCCGGGAGAAATTCATACGTTGTATAGTACAAAGAATTGAGATTGATTTGCGTAAGCCAGTCCCACTGCTCTAGAGACTTATCACAAAATCTGCCGCCGATAGCAGATCCGGCATTGTTAATCAGAATATCAACCGGGCCAATATCCTTTTTGGTTTTATCGGCGCTCTCTTTGACCATTTCCTTTTTTGTGATATCACACTTGTAAATAAATACTCTGTCCTTCACTTCCTTGAACTCGTTTTCGACTTCCGCCATGGCCTTATCATTGATATCCCATATCGCAACAGTGACACCTTCCTTGACAAGCCGCCTGACTGTCGCAAGTCCAATCCCCATGGCGCCGCCAGTAACGACAGCTCTTTTCCCAGCAAGTGATCTCATACGTTTTCTCCGATAGAGTTTAATGAGCACGTTAAACAATTTTAACGCTTTTTCACATCGATCAAGGCCGCGGAAAAACCTCACCTTACTTTGTAATTCTTCCACAAAATATCAAACAAAGCGTCAAAGTTTGTCTATATTGCTTAAGGCTAGCTCTTCCCGGAAGTCATTCTCACCTTCCGGGAAGCGTGCCGAATAGTGGTATATTATTTTTTCAGGCCCTTGAGATAGACCTGGCCTGATGCATCGGCCTTGCCTAATATGAAACGCGACAATGCCGGAATAAATACGAGCGCACCGATCATGTTATAGAAGAACATGAACGAAAGCAGAATCCCCATGTCCGCCTGGAATTTGATCGGCGACCACGCCCAGGTGACGACGGCGCTTGCCAGCGTGATACCGACCAGCGCAACCACTTTGCCGGTGAACTGAACCGCACGTTTGTAAGCAACGCTGAGCGAAAGGCCATTGCGCATATGCATCAGCTGCACGCTGAGGAGATAGAGCGCATAGTCCACGCCAATGCCGACGCCCAGCGCAATAACCGGGAGCGTGGCCACCTTGACGCCGATTCCCAATATCACCATGAGGGCCTCACAGAGAATCGAGGTGAGAACCAGCGGGATGATCGCTACCAGCACGGCCCGCCAGTTACGGAAGGTGATGAAGCAAAGTGCGATAACGGCCAGGTATACGTAGCCCATCATGATGCGGTTTTCTCTCTTGACAACGATGTTCGTCGCCGCATCGATCCCGGCATTACCGGCTGCCAGCATAATCTGCCGGTCCTTGTTGCTGTGCTTTGCTGCAAAAGCATCTGCCGCATTCACCACGCGCGTAAGCGTATCGGCCTTGTGATCTGCCAGATAAGCAATCACCGGCATGACGGTGGCTTCGTTATTGAACAGATCGTTATTATTCGAGCGGGCTACCTGAACACCGTAATTCAACTCGCTCTGATTCCGGGTAATGGTAAACCACTTTGAATTCCCCTCGTAGGAGGCAGAAATCAACACGCGCGCAGCATCCGGCAGGGCGTTAACGATCTGCACCCCGGGAACCTGTCGCAACACGCGGGCAAGGCGGTCGACCTCTATCAACGTATCGTACTTCAAACACCCCTCCGGCGGGGTCTTGACGATTACCGCAAACTGGTCGCTGGAAAGCCCATAGTTGGCATTGAGATAAGCATTGTCCTTGTTGTAACGCGAGTTCGGCCGCAGCTCAGGCGCTCCCGGATCCAGGTCGCCGATCTTGACATTGGCGCCGATAATGGAACCGATAACGGCCAGAACAACCAGGGCAACGAGTGCCCCAACGGCCCACTTTTTATCCGATCCAAACCGATCGAGGAAATTCCATACCGCCCCGGCCTTCTTCCCTTCAGATTCTTCGCTCTCCTGTCGCAAACTTCTTTGAGCAGCTTTAGGACTCACACCGACATACGACAGAAGCACCGGAAGAAGAATCAGGTTCGTGAAGATCACGACGAAAACACCGACGCTCGCCGTCAGTGCCAGGTCGCGAATAACCGGAATATCGATCCGCATCAAAACGGCAAATCCAACCGCCGCGGCTGAAAGCGCGGTCAGGCCCGGCAAAAAGAGACGGCGGAAGGTGTAACGCGCAGCCACCAGCTTGTGCGTGCCGCGACCGACGTCCTGCATGATCCCGTTCATCTTCTGGGTGCCGTGCGATACGGCAATGGCAAACACCAGGAAGGGCACCAGAATCGAGTAGGGATCGAGTTCAAAGCCAAGGATTGTAATAATCCCCAACTGCCAAAGGACCGCCAGGGCGGAACAGCAGATCAGCAGAACCGTACTGCGGATACACCGGGTAAAGATAAAAATGATGATCGCGGCGATGACAATGGCAAACAGGAAAAAGGTCATGACCTGCATTAAACCGTCAATCAAATCGCCCACGATTTTGGCAAAACCGGTGATGTGGATCTTGACTCTGCCTTTTGAGGCCGCCTCATACTTTTGCCTGATTTTTTCCAGGTTATGTGAGAATGCTCTGTAATCAAGGCGTTTGCCGAGAGCGTCCTTTTCCAGGAGAGAAGTCAAAATCATGCTCGACTTGTAGTTGTCCGCAACCAGATTGCCGACAATCGAGGCACGGGCGACATTCAACTTCACTTGCTGCAAGCTTGCGGGCGATCCGTCATAACCGTCATTCATGACCGGACCGGCTTCGAAACCTTCTTCGGTAACGGCGTTCCAGCGCACAACCGGCATCCAGAGCGATTTCTGCCAGGTGCGATCCACACCGGGCGTAAGATAGACCTCATCATTGATCTGCTTGAGCGTTTCCAGATACTGGGCATCAAAGATGTCTCCCTGAGTGGCCTCTACCGCGATTCTGATCGTATTGCCGAGGCCCGCCAGCTGACTCTTGTTGGCCAGATAATTCTTGATGTACTGACTGCTCTGCGGAAGCATCTTCTCGAAGCTCGCATTGAGCTTGAGCTTCGTCGTCTGATACCCGAGAAGCAGCGTTACGATCAAACAGGCAATGATCATCAAATGACGATGATTAAAGATAAGGCGTTCCAGTTTGTTCCCCGATGAGGTGTCAAAGTCCTTGATATCCTTGACAACCGGCATATTATCTATTTCTTGTTTTGCTATAGCCATGTTATTCTCCGTTATTTCAATTTCTTGACCAGAAGGCCCCCGAAGCCGGCAAGCACAATGGTCTCTTTGTCGGCGGCTGCAACAGCTGCGGCGGGGAACACACTATCCATCTTTACATGATCAAAACCCAGACCATCGCCCTTGCTCATAAGAACATCGCCACTCTGACTCACCACGATGATCCGTCCATCCGGTGTCGTCGTCGAACCCATCAGGCCTGTCATCACATTGGTATCGATTTTCTTCCAGCTCGCTCCCCTGTCGGCGCTCTTATAGACGTTTCCACGCATCCCGTAAGCCAGCATGATCCCTTTACCGCCGACAATGCCAAAATAAGTGCCGTTATACGACGTCTTGACCGTCCGGAGTCGCGAGGTTTTCCGGTCCAGCTTCATCAACAGGCCCTGCTCGCCGGTCATAAATATATCCTCACCAACGGGTCGAACAGAGTATAGATGCGGATGCTTCAGGATATCATCTGTGCGGTCACACCACGGTTCCCAGCTTTTCCCGCCATCGGTCGTGCGGAGGATCAGACTGAAGGAGCCGACGATGAAGCCGGTGGTTTCGTTCTCAAAGTAGACGTCCAAAAAGGATTTATTGGGCGCCTTCTCATCCGGCATCGCAAATGCACTCATATCGGACTGGAATTGCGCCACTGATTCGGCGCCCCCCGGAACGTTTTTGGGCGGATGGGCTTTATAATAATCGACGATCAATTTAACCACCGCACGGCTGTCCAATTGTTTAACCCATGAGGCACCGGCATCGGAACTATGAAGCACAATGCCGTCATGACCCACCGCCCAACCCAGCTTCGGCGTCGGGAAATTCACGGCAACCAGGTCCGCACTGACAGGCACTTTGCCCTGAACCCACGTCTTGCCTGCATCATCCGAATAGAGAATCGTTCCGGCTTGACCAACGGCAACCAGGCGCTTGCCGGCCAGCGTAATACCGTTGAATAAACTCTTCTGGGCTGCAGGATCTATTATCGCCGGGGATTCAAGAACATCCTGAATAGCTGCAGCTGCAACAGCACACTGCATTGCGAAGCAAATAATTACCAGCACCACATTGATCATTTTTCGGTACATCTTTCTTCTCCCAGGGCCTGTGCCCTCATTTCTTTGCAATTTTATATCGATCATCGCACTCTTCCCTTTAGCCCCAGATCATCACCTCATTAAAGGCATGGGCAGGCACGCCTGTCTATCCTTGCCGCGCGTGCCTGCCCATTATCTCTTATGTGACTACCACTCTCTTCTTAACGCAATCCCTTTCCTGCCAGGTTATCCGGGGCCCACCACGCTTCCGGCTTGTTCTCCATCGGCTTCATGAACCCGTTTTCTTTTCTATGATAGTATGCATGGGACGACACGCCGGACAACAAATTCCACTGCATATAGGAATAGGTGTACGGGGAGGTCATATCATAGCTCTGGGTCATATTCTGGAAAGAGGCTTTAACTTGATTTCCATGGGCATCGTACACATCCGCGGCCAGGATCGCCCAGGTATCCTCGTCCACATAGAATGTCCGCTTCGGGTAGATATGACGCTTGCCGGGCTTCAAGGTAAGTTCCACCACCCACACGCGGTGCAATTCCCAACGAATAAGTTCAGGATTGATGTATCCCTTGCTGTACATACGATCCAGGGGACCCTGGAAATACGTCAGCCTGTAGGTATTGTACGGAATGTACAGTTCTTTCTTCCCGATGAGCTTGTAATCATAACGCTGCATCGAGCAGCAGAACAGCCAGCATTCATCATAAGTCCACGTTCCGGCGCCGTCCGTATTCGGGGTATCGAAGGAAACTTCCGGGGCGAGCTTCACGCGCCGCTGACCGGGAAGATACAGATAGTGGATCGGTCCAAACACATGATCGTTAATGATATGGTGCAACCCCTGGCCGCCCTCGCCGGCTTTACGGACCGGCGCTTCAAACAGCCAGCGGATCTTCCAGTAAAAGCCGCCTTTGACATCTTCCCTGTTCCTGTCTGGATTCATTTGCGGGAGTTCGTTCCAGATGGTGATCGGATCAGCCGTGGAGTAATAGCTGCCGTCCGCCTGGGCAACGGTGGTTGTAGATCTTGTAATCCACGAGGGGCCCAGATAACGCATGTTGTGATTCAGGATGACCTCATTGCCGTTTTTCGGAATCGGGAAGGGAGCGCCGGCATCCAGATCGACATAGCCCATGCCGTTTGCAGGTGTTTTGCAATTGGTTGCATTCTTTATCGAAGCCTTCAGATAATATTCCGGATAGGCGGCTGTACGGTGCGTCGGATAGACATTGATGTAGAAGCCAGGATACTTTTTCAACGTGGCCAACGCGCCCGCGGAAAGCTTGCCCGCGTATTGCGCCGCATTTTGTCCCGTGATCGTAAACAGCGGCTTCTCCGATGCAAAGGGATCCGTACGCCAGCCTGATCCCGCCACGTAAGTTGCAGGCGCCTTGGTCAGGCCGCCCGTGTAGGGCGGAATCGACCCGTCCTTGTTGCCGGCCACTTCAGCGCCCCAGGGCGTCAGGCTCTTTCCCAACTGCGCGGCTTCTTCCTGGCTCACCGCGCCAAATACACAACCTGCGTATATCAGCGTCAAGAAAACCGCCAATACCGCGATCTTCATAGATTTCTTGTATAACATGGTCATGTTTTACCCTCCCTGACTAGAAATTCGTCTTGAATGTAAAGCTCACCCAGTCACGATCATACAGTGTGGCAGGCAAACCGCCGCGGATCGCCATCGTGCCGGTAGCAGGATTAAAGTCGTGATCACCGTAATAGAAATTATAGGCCAGTGAAAAGGTATACTTCTGTTTGTAGTCGAGGCTGACGCCGACTTTGCCGCTGCCATTGCCCTCCGCGTCGCCGGAGTTAACCGCCGAACTGCCGAAAAGACCGATGCTGTAGCTCAACGGCAGGGACAAATCCCACTCCGGCCATACGGCAAACCAGGTCGGGGTGTAACTGATCGCCACGCCCAGGGCGTCCCGGGTTACACGGTCGATAGCGGTATACTCGGTCGGATTGCCCGGCCCTTTGAAAGTGGCCTCGCCCTGGCTGACACGCTGCAAATGACAGTACGTGAATTCCAGGATACCGGTTGCAGAGTCGGAAATCGCTGTCGGGCCAAATATCTTGAAAAAGTTCAGGGTCGCCAGATGCACGTCGCCGCGGGCCTGCTCGGTATCGCCCTTGCCGGGACGCGTTCCCAAAACAACAGCGCCCGTGCTGTTCAAGGGCATGTTGGTACGGTAGTTATACTCCAGACCGACAGCGAAACCGGCCAGGGCAAAACTGGCGCTGGCGCCATAGAGCTTGATATTGTCGGGATAGACAAAGAAAAACTGGCCGTTCAGACCGTCAACATAAACCTGCGGCAACTGATCGGTAAAATTACGGAAGAAAAATCCCAATTTACCCGTCACCGGCGTCAGGAAATCGGGATTCCAGTTGAGCGCAAAGCCGTAGTCGTGGAAGCCGTCCGGTTCGATGTCGCTGTCATGCTTGAAGCCGAAACCGGGAGCAAGCACATAAAGATCAGCGCCCTTCTGATAGAGGTCGACACCGCCCAGGTATGACCCGCTCTCGGGAATGCGCGCCGGATTAAACTCCAGGAACTGCTGGAACTGAAAACCAAGCGTTGTGGTCAACTGCGCCTGGAACGCAAAAGCGCCGCGGGGCATGAACAACTCCTTAACCTCCGAACCCGGAACGCCTAAGGCCTTCGCAAAATCGACGGGGAACTGGGAGTAGGAAATCGCATTGATGAAGCCCAGGAAGGACTCGCCCCAGTACATGGTGAAACGACCCAGCTTCATGTTCACCGGGATGGAACCGAGATCAAACTTGCCGAACACAAAGGCATCGAGGATTTCTCCATAGGGACCTTTGTAGTAATTCTTGACACGATCGCTCAAACCGAGCGTCTGAGCGCTGCCCGCAGTGCCCCCTTCGAGCGTGTTGGAGGTTAACACCGAGGTGTTGTCCATCGGATCGCGATACCGCTGGTCGTACCAGCCGGCCGCGCTGATTCTGAATCCGTAATCCTCTTTGTAAATAAAATTGAACTCGGACAAGATGTCCACGCGATTCGTTGTAATGCCGCCGCTTCTGAAATTGCGGTCACCGTCATCGAAATTATAGGTACCCAGAAGATCCGCATCGGCAGACTTGGCACGAATACCTAAATTATACTTGAAGGTATTGTCCCATTGAAGTTTAAGGTTTTCGTTATTGGTCTTAATTGTAAAGGCATCGGCGGCGCCCACACAGATCAAAAATGCCGCAGCAACAGCTACTATCAGGCCTAACCCCTTCCAGTCATACAGGTAAATTCGCTTCCTCTTCATTGTCCCTCCATTTATTTCATTAATAGATGGTTCTGAAAAATGTGGAATACCCTGCTTTTTTTAAAACAAAACACACAACTTAGCTCTTCCGCTTTCATTTCGCTTAGCTTGCGAAATGTCCTATTTTTCACCCTCCTTTCCATTAATTTAATAGTTCTTGAGCCATTGCTGAGAAGTGACCTTTGGTATAAGCGTGCATAGCACATACCAAATCGCTAACTATTTAATATAAATAGTTTCTACAAATTGAGCCGTTTCATCTGCACGAACAATTCAAGACAAATGTGCATATATGCACATTTTAAGAAGTACAAACATTCACAAACTTGGATTTATAACAGAGTTAGCGAAGCCCCTTTCGCGCCTGGCTGTCAGGTGGCTACCAACATTCCGGACATGTTTCGCTTGGAACGACTCCCCGAGCTAATGCCCAAGGAGTCAAGCTTACTGACATGATCTGATTTTTTATTAATAGGATTTGATTCTAATATACCGTTATTGTTTAATAACTTATTAATTAACCTTACTCGGAAACACAACCCTTAACTCAAGAAAAGTCTACTTCTTTGCGCCAGAAACTCTTCCTGCTCGGGGCGGCCACTCATCCCCACGGCCCCGAGCTTTAAGCCTGAGGGTGAATGGCCGACACAAAATCGGGGAATTGAAAAAGTGGGTGGGGAGTGCCTGTTTGCAAGTCGCCACTGCTCTTTCAGAAATTGTAACCATGCAAGATTTCCGCCAGAATAACCCTTCTGTAATTTAACTGTAACAACAATGTATTAACAAAGATAAGGCTTTAGGCAAATAACCAAAAAAAGGACAAATGTCCTATTTACAGGACACTTGTCCGCATTAGAGGACATCTCAGCTTCTGATTACAGTTAGTAATTGGGAGGTCTCTCAAGAAAATCTGGATTTTCTCTTAACTAAACAACAATAAACGACTGCCCGGGTAATGCTCAAGCACTTAGGATTACTTACATTTAACATATAGACGACTTTAACCGGTCGTGTCTGGCCGTTGAAGTGAATACGTCGACCACCTGTCGACGCCTGATCCGGATCTTTGAACAACTGCGAAGCGAATGAGGACTCCCCGATATGCTGCAGGGCGATGATAGCGCGGAATTTTTAAGCCGTGCCTTTGTTGCCTGTTCTAAATCCGCCGGGATGATGATCCAGCATATCCAACCCGGCGATCTAAACCAGAACGCTTACATCGAGCGATTTAACAGGACATACCGGACAGAGGTGCGGAAGATGACATATTGGTGGATGATCGATTAAAACGAAATCCGGCCGCATGACTCACTTGACGACATGACGCCGGTTGACGTGGTGAAACAATATACCAGAGCTTCTATTTTTGAACTGACTACTTGCCAGCGAAGCTTACGACTCTTTCCAACAAATAGCTTTTGACAAAATCGAGATTCATTAAAATAACAATGTTTTTTGTCTCCAACGTCGCAGGCAGAAAACTTGTTTGAAGTCCACTAAGGGTAATGACTGAAACATGCGTTGATCCGTCCGGCATTATATTAATGCTTAATATGAACTGCGAGTTCAGATCATGTTCGTACTTTACCAATTTGAAGAATTCGGGGTTTTCCTGCTTTACCTGTTTCATGATATTCGCGATGATTTTTATATCTATCCTCGAACGAGATAAGGTCTGAACGATTAACACCTCCAATAAATTCTCAAAAGAGTAAGACCTGGATGTACCCGTTCCGGCGCTTGGACCATAGGGTGAAATGATTCCATTGAGAATCCAGTATTGAATTCTTTGTTTGCTTTCACCGGTTATCAACTGCAATTCTTTAGAGCTGTATGTTTTTGATAAATTCATGTCTGACAAAAATAAGATTTTGCTTTTAACAGTAACGGCGGGGCCCGTCGGCTTTCGATATCCATCTGTTCCTTATAGCGTTGCGTGAATCGGGCCGAGATTTCCAGTCATGCCAGCGTCTCGCGCTTCACTGCCTTTCGTCTGGAACAGGCCACCAGACGATAATTGAACGCAAGGCATATGTGGATCGGGTCGAGGTCGAGAACCAGATGGGTATGACGATCCCTGAAACCAAATACGGACCGAGTACAGCCGGAGCAAACTTTTGGGGAGCGAACGCATTCCAGGGTGACAATGTCGCCCTATTGTTTCCGTTGGTCTGCTCTATCCTACACTTTACAGCCGCATCAATTTTTGAAGAACGTTTTTATTTTTTTACATATAGTTATAACTGCTTTGCTGTACTAACAATCCCGAAGGCCCCTTTTAGTTTAGTATAGCAGGCACGCTTCCCGGGAAGAATGTCCCCCGGGAAGCGTGCCGAATAGTGGTATATTATTTTTTCAGGCCCTTGAGATAGACCTGGCCTGATGCATCGGCCTTGCCTAATATGAAACGCGACAATGCCGGGATAAATACGAGCGCACCGATCATGTTATAGAAGAACATGAACGAAAGCAGAATCCCCATGTCCGCCTGGAATTTGATCGGCGACCACGCCCAGGTGACGACGGCGCTTGCCAGCGTGATACCGACCAGCGCAACCACTTTGCCGGTGAACTGAACCGCACGTTTGTAAGCAACGCTGAGCGAAAGGCCATTGCGCATATGCATCAGCTGCACGCTGAGGAGATAGAGCGCATAGTCCACGCCAATGCCGACGCCCAGCGCAATAACCGGGAGCGTGGCCACCTTGACGCCGATTCCCAATATCACCATGAGGGCCTCACAGAGAATCGAGGTGAGAACCAGCGGGATGATCGCTACCAGCACGGCCCGCCAGTTACGGAAGGTGATGAAGCAAAGTGCGATAACGGCCAGGTATACGTAGCCCATCATGATGCGGTTTTCTCTCTTGACAACGATGTTCGTCGCCGCATCGATCCCGGCATTACCGGCTGCCAGCATAATCTGCCGGTCCTTGTTGCTGTGCTTTGCTGCAAAAGCATCTGCCGCATTCACCACGCGCGTAAGCGTATCGGCCTTGTGATCTGCCAGATAAGCAATCACCGGCATGACGGTGGCTTCGTTATTGAACAGATCGTTATTATTCGAGCGGGCTACCTGAACACCGTAATTCAACTCGCTCTGATTCCGGGTAATGGTAAACCACTTTGAATTCCCCTCGTAGGAGGCAGAAATCAACACGCGCGCAGCATCCGGCAGGGCGTTAACGATCTGCACCCCGGGAACCTGTCGCAACACGCGGGCAAGGCGGTCGACCTCTATCAACGTATCGTACTTCAAACACCCCTCCGGCGGGGTCTTGACGATTACCGCAAACTGGTCGCTGGAAAGCCCATAGTTGGCATTGAGATAAGCATTGTCCTTGTTGTAACGCGAGTTCGGCCGCAGCTCAGGCGCTCCCGGATCCAGGTCGCCGATCTTGACATTGGCGCCGATAATGGAACCGATAACGGCCAGAACAACCAGGGCAACGAGTGCCCCAACGGCCCACTTTTTATCCGATCCAAACCGATCGAGGAAATTCCATACCGCCCCGGCCTTCTTCCCTTCAGATTCTTCGCTCTCCTGTCGCAAACTTCTTTGAGCAGCTTTAGGACTCACACCGACATACGACAGAAGCACCGGAAGAAGAATCAGGTTCGTGAAGATCACGACGAAAACACCGACGCTCGCCGTCAGTGCCAGGTCGCGAATAACCGGAATATCGATCCGCATCAAAACGGCAAATCCAACCGCCGCGGCTGAAAGCGCGGTCAGGCCCGGCAAAAAGAGACGGCGGAAGGTGTAACGCGCAGCCACCAGCTTGTGCGTGCCGCGACCGACGTCCTGCATGATCCCGTTCATCTTCTGGGTGCCGTGCGATACGGCAATGGCAAACACCAGGAAGGGCACCAGAATCGAGTAGGGATCGAGTTCAAAGCCAAGGATTGTAATAATCCCCAACTGCCAAAGGACCGCCAGGGCGGAACAGCAGATCAGCAGAACCGTACTGCGGATACACCGGGTAAAGATAAAAATGATGATCGCGGCGATGACAATGGCAAACAGGAAAAAGGTCATGACCTGCATTAAACCGTCAATCAAATCGCCCACGATTTTGGCAAAACCGGTGATGTGGATCTTGACCCTGCCTTTTGAGGCCGCCTCATACTTTTGCCTGATTTTTTCCAGGTTATGTGAGAATGCTCTGTAATCAAGGCGTTTTCCCAGAGCGTCTTTTTCCAGGAGAGAAGTCAAAATCATGCTCGACTTGTAGTTGTCCGCAACCAGATTGCCGACAATCGAGGCACGGGCGACATTCAACTTCACTTGCTGCAAGCTTGCAGGCGACCCGTCATAACCGTCATTCATGACCGGACCGGCTTCGAAACCTTCTTCGGTAACGGCGTTCCAGCGCACAACCGGCATCCAGAGCGATTTCTGCCAGGTGCGATCCACACCGGGCGTAAGATAGACCTCATCGTTGATCTGCTTGAGCGTTTCCAGATACTGGGCATCAAAGATGTCTCCCTGAGTGGCCTCTACCGCGATTCTGATCGTATTGCCGAGGCCCGCCAGCTGACTCTTGTTGGCCAGATAATTCTTGATGTACTGACTGCTCTGCGGAAGCATCTTCTCGAAGCTCGCATTGAGCTTGAGCTTCGTCGTCTGATACCCGAGAAGCAGCGTTACGATCAAACAGGCAATGATCATCAAATGACGATGATTAAAGATAAGGCGTTCCAGTTTGTTCCCCGATGAGGTGTCAAAGTCCTTGATATCCTTGACAACCGGCATATTATCTATTTCTTGTTTTGCTATAGCCATGTTATTCTCCGTTATTTCAATTTCTTGACCAGAAGGCCCCCGAAGCCGGCAAGCACAATGGTCTCTTTGTCGGCGGCTGCAACAGCTGCGGCGGGGAACACACTATCCATCTTTACATGATCAAAACCCAGACCATCGCCCTTGCTCATAAGAACATCGCCACTCTGACTCACCACGATGATCCGTCCATCCGGTGTCGTCGTCGAACCCATCAGGCCTGTCATCACGTTGGTATCGATTTTCTTCCAGCTCGCTCCCCTGTCGGCGCTCTTATAGACGTTTCCACGCATCCCGTAAGCCAGCATGATCCCTTTACCGCCGACAATGCCAAAATAAGTGCCGTTATACGACGTCTTGACCGTCCGGAGTCGCGAGGTTTTCCGGTCCAGCTTCATCAACAGGCCCTGCTCGCCGGTCATAAATATATCCTCACCAACGGGTCGAACAGAGTACAGATGCGGATGCTTCAGGATATCATCTGTGCGGTCACACCACGGCTCCCAGCTTTTCCCGCCATCGGTCGTGCGGAGGATCAGACTGAAGGAGCCGACGATGAAGCCGGTGGTTTCGTTCTCAAAGTAGACGTCCAAAAAGGATTTATTGGGCGCCTTCTCATCCGGCATCGCAAACGCACTCATATCGGACTGGAATTGCGCCACTGATTCGGCGCCCCCCGGAACGTTTTTGGGCGGATGGGCTTTATAATAATCGACGATCAATTTAACCACCGCACGGCTGTCCAATTGTTTAACCCATGAGGCACCGGCATCGGAACTATGAAGCACAATGCCGTCATGACCCACCGCCCAACCCAGCTTCGGCGTCGGGAAATTCACGGCAACCAGGTCCGCACTGACAGGCACTTTGCCCTGAACCCACGTCTTGCCTGCATCATCCGAATAGAGAATCGTTCCGGCTTGACCAACGGCAACCAGGCGCTTGCCGGCCAGCGTAATACCGTTGAATAAACTCTTCTGGGCTGCAGGATCTATTATCGCCGGGGATTCAAGAACATCCTGAATAGCTGCAGCTGCAACAGCACACTGCATTGCGAAGCAAATAATTACCAGCACCACATTGATCATTTTTCGGTACATCTTTCTTCTCCCAGGGCCTGTGCCCTCATTTCTTTGCAATTTTATATCGATCATCGCACTCTTCCCTTTAGCCCCAGATCATCACCTCATTAAAGGCATGGGCAGGCACGCCTGTCTATCCTTGCCGCGCGTGCCTGCCCATTATCTCTTATGTGACTACCACTCTCTTCTTAACGCAATCCCTTTCCTGCCAGGTTATCCGGCGACCACCAGCGTTCCGGATGCTCTTCTGTTGCTTTCATAAATCCATTTTCTTTTCTATGATAGTATGCATGGGATGACACGCCGGACAACAAATTCCACTGCATATAAGAATAGCAATAGGGAGACAGCATGTCATAACTTTGGGTCATATTCTGGAAAGAAGCCTTGTAGATATTTCCATGACCATCGTATACATCCGACGCCAGAATTGCCCAGGTATCCTCGTCCACATAGAATGTCCGCTTCGGGATGATATGCCGTCTCCCGGGCTTCAAGGTGACACCGACCACCCATACTCTATGCAGTTCCCAACGTATTATATTCGGATTGATATAACCCTTCGAGTACATATCATTTAATGACCCGTTGTAATAAGTCAGTCTGTATGTATTGTACGGAATGTACATCTCCTTCTTTCCGAGCAGCTTGAAATCATAACGCTGCATCGAACTGTTAAACATCCAGCATTCATCATAAGTCCACGTTCCGGCGCCGTCCGTATTCGGCGTATCGAAGGAAACTTCCGGAGCGAGCTTCACGCGCCGTTGACCGGGAAGATACAGATAGTGTATAGGTCCGGTTATATGATCATTAACGGCATTGTGGAGTCCCTGACCGCCCTCGCCGGCTTTACGGACCGGGCCTACGAAGTTCCACCTGATCTTCCAGTAAAATCCATCTTGGGTCTCTTTTCTGCTCTGGTCGGCATAATAATTCGGATGCTCGTTCCAGATCATCATCGGCTCCGCAGTGGAATAATAGCTGCCGTCCGCCTGAGCGATCGTCGTCGTAGACTGCGACAGCCAGGAAATACCATCATAGCGCATATTATGGTTCACAATGACTTCATTGCCGTTTTTCGGGATCGGGTAAGGGAAACCGCCGATTGCATTGATCGCGCCCATGCCGTTCTCCGGCACCTTGGTTCTGAGCGCATTTTTCATCGTGTTATCCAGCACAGATTGAGGATATGCAGCTGTTCGGTGGGTTTTATAAACATCCACGTGGAAAGCGGGATACTTTTTCAACGTGGCCTGCGTGCCTACGGTGAGTTTATCGGCATACTGGGCCATATTCTGTGCCGTAATAGAAAACAAAGGCTTCTCCGATGCAAAGGGATCCGGACGCCAGCCCGATCCCGCCACGTAAGTTGCAGGCGCCTTGGTCAGGCCGCCCGTGTAGGGCGGAATCGAGCCGTCCTTGTTGCCGGCCACTTCAGCGCCCCAGGGCGTCAGGCTCTTTCCCAACTGCGCGGCTTCTTCCTGGCTCACCGCGCCAAATACACAACCTGCGTATATCAGCGTCAAGAAAACCGCCAATACCGCTATCTTCATAGATCTCTTATAGGACATAGTCATCTTTTACCCTCCTGACTAGAAATTCGTCTTGAATGTAAAGCTCACCCAGTCACGATCATACAGTGTCGCAGGCAAACCGCCGCGGATCGCCATCGTGCCGGTAGCAGGATTAAAGTCGTGATCACCGTAATAGAAATTATAGGCCAGTGAAAAGGTATACTTCTGTTTGTAGTCGAGGCTGACGCCGACTTTGCCGCTGCCATTGCCCTCCGCGTCGCCGGAGTTAACCGCCGAACTGCCGAAAAGACCGATGCTGTAGCTCAACGGCAGGGACAAATCCCACTCCGGCCATACGGCAAACCAGGTCGGGGTGTAACTGATCGCCACGCCCAGGGCGTCCCGGGTTACACGGTCGATAGCGGTATACTCGGTCGGATTGCCCGGCCCTTTGAAAGTGGCCTCGCCCTGGCTGACACGCTGCAAATGACAGTACGTGAATTCCAGGATACCGGTTGCAGAGTCGGAAATCGCTGTCGGGCCAAATATCTTGAAAAAGTTCAGGGTCGCCAGATGCACGTCGCCGCGGGCCTGCTCGGTATCGCCCTTGCCGGGACGCGTTCCCAAAACAACAGCGCCCGTGCTGTTCAAGGGCATGTTGGTACGGTAGTTATACTCCAGACCGACAGCGAAACCGGCCAGGGCAAAACTGGCGCTGGCGCCATAGAGCTTGATGTTGTCGGGATAGACAAAGAAAAACTGGCCGTTCAGACCGTCAACATAGACCTGCGGCAACTGATCGGTAAAATTACGGAAGAAAAATCCCAATTTACCCGTCACCGGCGTCAGGAAATCGGGATTCCAGTTGAGCGCAAAGCCGTAGTCGTGGAAGCCGTCCGGTTCGATGTCGCTGTCATGCTTGAAGCCGAAACCGGGAGCAAGCACATAAAGATCAGCGCCCTTCTGATAGAGGTCGACACCGCCCAGGTATGACCCGCTCTCGGGAATGCGCGCCGGATTAAACTCCAGGAACTGCTGGAACTGAAAACCAAGCGTCGTGGTCAACTGCGCCTGGAACGCAAAAGCGCCGCGGGGCATGAACAACTCCTTAACCTCCGAACCCGGAACGCCCAGGGCCTTCGCAAAATCGACGGGGAACTGGGAGTAGGAAATCGCATTGATGAAGCCCAGGAAGGACTCGCCCCAGTACATGGTGAAACGACCCAGCTTCATGTTCACCGGGATGGAACCGAGATCAAACTTGCCGAACACAAAGGCATCGAGGATCTCTCCATAGGGACCTTTGTAGTAATTCTTGACACGATCGCTCAAACCGAGCGTCTGAGCGCTGCCCGCAGTGCCCCCTTCGAGCGTGTTGGAGGTTAACACCGAGGTGTTGTCCATCGGATCGCGATACCGCTGGTCGTACCAGCCGGCCGCGCTGATTCTGAATCCGTAATCCTCTTTGTAAATAAAATTGAACTCGGACAAGATGTCCACACGATTCGTTGTAATGCCGCCGCTTCTGAAATTGCGGTCACCGTCATCGAAATTATAGGTACCCAGAAGATCCGCATCGGCAGACTTGGCACGAATGCCTAAATTATACTTGAAAGTATTGTCCCATTGAAGTTTAAGGTTTTCGTTATTGGTCTTAATTGTAAAGGCATCCGCGGACCCCAGTCCGACAAAAAATACCGCAACAACAGCTACTATCAGGCTAAAACTCTTCCAGCCATACAGGCACATTCGTTTCCTCTTCATTTTCCCTCCATTCATTATAGATGGTTCCAAAAAATGTGGAATATCCTGCTTGTTTAAAACAAAACACACAACTTAGCTCTTCCGCTTACATTTCGCTTAGCTAGCGAAATGTCCTCTTTCACTCTCCTTTCCATTTATTTAATAGCTCTCAATCCAACAGAGCCATTACTGCAAAGTGACCTTTGGTATACGTTGCATAGCACATACAAGATCACTAACTAGTTAATATTAATAGTTTCTACAAAATTAGCCGTTTCATCTGCACGAACAATTCAAGGCAAATGTGCATATAGGTGCACTTTAGAAGTACAAACATTCAAAATTAAAAAGGTAGTTGTTTTATCCAGATTCACTCGCTGACCCCGCCGCAAGCAGCGGGCAATGAACTCACTAAAGAATTCAAGACTTGGATTTATAGCAGAGTTAGCGTAGCCCCTTTCCTGCCAGGCTATCAGGTGGCTACCAACATTCCGGACACGTTTCCTTAGTTCGCGAACTACCTCTTTTTTTCCATTCTTTCTCTTGAATAAACGACTCCCCGGGCTAACGCCCAAGGAGTCAATCTTACTGACACGATTTTATTTTATTAATAGAATTTTTTTCTAATATACCGTAATTGTTTAACAACTTATTAATTAACCTTTTAAGCTTACTCAAGAAAAGTCAGCTATTTTGCGCCAAAAACTCTTCCTGCTTGGGGTGTCCATTCATCCCCAAGGCCCAGAGCTTTAAGCCTGAGGATGAATGGACGACACAAAATAGGGAAATTGAAAAAGTGGGTGGGGAGTGCTAATTTGCAAGTCACCACTGCTCTTTCAGAAATGGAAGTCTGCAAAGCGCTTGCCACGAACAATAGAAATGTAATTTAGCTGTAATACCGCTGTATTATCTAAACGAGTGTTTATGACAAATAACTGAAAATGTGGACAAGCGTCCTGTAAGTAGGACACTTGTCCACATTAAAGGACATTTTGGTTTTTAATTACAGCCAAGGACAGGGGAGAGTTTCAAGAAAATCTCGAAATGTTGTGAAGCTTCATCAGGGCATGCAAACGGGAGCGAGACAGGCCGGATATTCGACTGGCATCCTTCATACAATGTCCGTACACCTTCATTAAATCCAGCAAGTATTTTCGTTCCGCTTCTCTTCTGTAGGTGTGAAAGTCCATAGAGGCTTCAAAGATACCACTATCCAAATCCGTTTCCGGTCGGTCAGTTGTCTTGCTGTCAGAAAACTTCACGGTCTTTATTCTGATTTCCGGCGGAAGATGTTTGGGGAAGAGAACGGGCTCATGTTGAGCAGCGGCCAACGTTACTTCGATGACGTTGACGAGCTCACGCACATTCCCCGGCCAATCATAACTCATAAGGACTGCCAAGAATTCCGGAGAAAACCCTTTTACATTGACGCCGTATTGCTCACAGAAATAGCCAAGGTAGTGGGTGAGCAATTCTTTCAAATCGCCAGTGCGTTGTCGCAGGGGCGGCACGCTAACGGAAAACACGTGAAGACGAAAGAAAAGATCTCTTCGAAAGTGCCCCAGGGAGACCATGCCCTGGATATCACGATTCGTAGCCGCGATCACCCGAAAATCACTTTTCATCTCTCTGCTGCCCCCTACCGGGCGGAATCTGTGCTCCTGTAAAACCCGAAGAAATGTCTTTTGAACGGACAGGGGAAGTTCACCAACCTCATCGAGAAACAACGTGCCCCTGTCCGCCTGTGCAATCAGACCTTCGTGATGATTGTCCGCGCTCGTGAAAGCGCCTTTGACATGTCCAAAAAGTGCACTGGCTACAATTGTTGGCGGCAGGGAGGCACAGTCGACCGTTACGAAATTTGCCTTTGCGCGGCCGCTGTTGGCATGGATTGCCCTGGCGATCAGCTCCTTTCCCGTGCCGGTTTCACCGGTAATTAAAACGCTTCCTTCACCGGCAGCGGCCTGAGCAACCTGCTCCATACAATAAGTCATTTGTGGGCTGCTGCCTATAATCCCTAACCGGTCCAAAACCATGGGAGGTTTTGCTTGTCTCTGAGCCTCCCGGTACTGGAGAACCCGAGTGAGCGACAGGTGGATCATCTCCATGGAGAAAGGTTTCTCAATATAGTCCCAAGCCTGATTTTTTATCGCCAGTTCGGCGTTGTTTTTACTGCCGAACGCGGTGATGATAATAACTTCAGGAAGGGACGGCACAGCCCGAAATGATGGCAAGGCCTCCACGCCATTGCCGTCCGGCAGCAATACATCGAGGAACACCACGTCAACGGCAGAGGCCTTGGCCGCACAAAGGCCGTCGGTCAGTCTATGACTCAGGATGACCTGATGGCCTAACTTGGCCACCATATCGTGCAGGGTCTCCGCCATCATTTTATCATCGTCAACAATGAGAACATTCGCCATTTAAAATCCCCGATGGTTACTTCTGCTTGCTGTTCGCTAACATATTCGATACGGCTGAGGCAAGGGTTTTGATATCGAAAGGTTTCGTTAGAAAATCCCGTGAGTCATTCGATTGCACTTTTTCTCGCGCCTCTCGCGTTGCCGTCGCGGTGCAGAAAATAATGGGAATATCGGGACGAATCAGGGCCATCTCCTGGGCCAGGCTATCGCCGGACAGGTGCGGCATCGTAAGATCGGTTATCACCAGATCGAACAAATCAGGGGCGCCTTTGAATAACGCCAAAGCCGCCTGACTGTCTGTTGTACCGACAACTTTGTATCCCAGATACCTCAACATCTCTTCTGCTATCACCACCATTGCCTCCTCGTCATCCACGAATAGAATCTGGCCGCTTCCGAATATCAACGGCGTTTCGGTTTCCATCGCTATATTGTCCCCATCCCCTTCGCACAGGGGAAGATAGACATGAAAAACCGTCTTTGCTCCCCGTGAACTTTGCACCGCGATGCCCCCTTCGTGCTGTTTGACAATGCCGTGAACAACGGAGAGTCCCAATCCGGACCCTCCGTCTTCTCGCCTCGTAGTAAAAAAAGGATCGAATATCTTGTCAATGATATCCAACGCGATTCCCTGACCGGTATCGCTCACGGCCAAGTCGAGATACGATCCGGGCCGGGGAACGGGAAGCACCATCTCAGGAGATGATGCAGAAATTTCGATATTGCTCAAACTTACTTTTAGGAACCCGCCTTTGTCACGCATGGCATACGCCGAGTTTGTACACAAATTCAGAAAGACCTGGTGAATCTGGATTGGATCGGCAATCACCACGTCCTTGGCAATATCTATCTTCTGTTCGATTTGGATCGTTGACGAAACCGCGGCGGTCAATAGCTTTATCGACTCTCTGATCAGTGGGGCAACCTTCAGAGGAATCATCCTATGTTCATTCTGACGACTGAACGTCAACACCTGTTTGATCAGATCCCTGGCTCGCTCGCTGGCGGTCATGATCCTTGACAAATATATTCCCAATTCCCTATTCAGCCCGGCGGATTTAAGCGTCAGATCGACGTTGCCCATGATGATTCCGAGAATATTATTGAAATCATGAGCAATGCCTCCTGCCATGGTGCCGATGGCTTCCATTTTCTGTGATTGGAGAAGCTGGGATTCAAGTTGAACCTTCTCTATTTCGGCATGAATGCGCTCGGTGATGTCGCGGGCAATGCCCAGCACACTTACGACTCTAGCCATCTCATCTTTTTCCGGAATAAGCCTGACTTCGAAATAGCGCTGGCCCTCTGTCGTAAGCCAACATTCTTCCCTGTTGACAGGCATGCCTTTCTTAGCGGTCTGGACAATTGACTCGTGCAGAGGGGAGAGTTCTAAACCTAGAACTGCCAGTTCCGGATCGAGGAGCGTCCTGCCGATGAAGTATTCCACTGTAGCACCGAACGCCCTTGTAACTGCCGGATTGACATAAGAGTAGCGCCCCTCTGAATCGAAGCGCACAATAAAGTCCGGATGGTTTTCCACCAGGGTTCGCAACTGCCGCTCCGCTTCCCGCAAAACAGTGATATCCCGTGCCGTCCCCAATGCACCAACAATCTCTCCTTGCCTGTTGCGCTCGGGAACAACACGGGTCCTCATGTTTTTGGAACGCCTCTTTTCTCCCGGCAGCGTTGCCGGTATATCCACATCGAATTCATATTCACCCGGTTGACCCGTTTCCATGACATCCCGAAGCATGTCCTGGTAAGCGCGCGCCACTGCGGATTCAGGTGCGAATTCAGGAGTGAACTTAACATCAGCGGGCATGACACCAATCACCCCAGATTCCGGCAACTTCATGAGTTCTTTGGCTGCCGGGTTCATATAAACGTGCCGGCAGTCACGGTCATAGCGGAATAGTGCGTCGGGCAGATTTTCGGTAAGCGTGCGATACGCCTCCTCACGCTCGCGCAACGCTTCCTCGGCGCGCCTCTGCTCCGTGATGTCGTTCATCAGGAGCAAAAAATGTTTCTTCCCGGCGATATCGATCATCTCACCTGCGGCAAGGCAGTCTCGCATATCACCGGTTTTTGCCTTTATCGAAGCCGGGTACTCCCTCAGATATCCGTCTTGCTCGAATGCACGGCGCATGGCCTCCCGCGCCTCCAATGAGGAGAGAATGCCGAGTTCAGCGGTCGTTCGGCCAATGACCTCCTTGAGCGAAAATCCAATGGTCTCCAAAAAAATGTCATTGGCATCGACCAGGCGTCCTTCTGCCATCGTGGTTATTGTTATCATCCCCGGATTGGCCTTGAAGGCCTTGAGGAATTTCTCTTCACTGGCCCTGAGGGCATCCTCAATACGCTTCTGTTCGGTGATGTCGTTCGACAGGACCAGCAGATGTTTCTGCCCGGCAATATCGATCACCTCAGCAGAGGACAGGCACTCCCGCGTCTCTCCGGCTTTTGTCCGGAACTGCATCGGGTAATCCCTCAGAGATCCGGTTTGCTCTAATGCCCGCCGCATAGCCTCACGCGCCTCAGAAGATACAACACCAACCTCTGAGGTAGTTCGGCCGATTATCTCTTCGCGGGAGAATCCAAGGATCTGCAAGGTCCTTTCACTCACATCGATATAGCGTCCATCCGCCATCGTGGTGATGGTCATCATTCCCGGATTGGCCTTAAAGGCATTGAGGAATTTCTCTTCACTGATTTTGAGGGCATCCTCCGCCTGTCTGCGCTCGGTGATGTCGTTCGTCAGGACCAGCAAATGCTCCTGCCCGGCGATATCGATTATCTCGGCGGAAAGCAGGCAGTCGCGCATATCGCCAGCTTTTGTCCGGAACGATATCGGATAGTCCCTGAGATATCCGCTTTGCTCGAATGCTCGTCGCATGACCTTTCGCTCCCTGGGCGAAAGAATACCAAGTTCAACAACGGTCCGGCCAATGACCTCCTCACGGGAGAATCCGAGGGCTTGCGACCAACTTTCATTCACATCAAGATAGCGTCCCTCATCCCTCGTGGTGATGGATATCATTCCCGGATTGGCCTTAAAGACCTTGAGTAATTTCTCTTCACTGATTTTGAGGGCATCCTCGGTGCGCCTGCGCTCGGTGATGTCGTTCGTCAGTACCAGCAAATGCTTCTGCCCGGCGATATCGATTATCTCGGCGGAGGACAGACACTCGTGCATATCACCGGTCTTTGTCCGGTACTGCATCGGTAGCTCACTCAGATAGCCGTTTTGCTCCAGTGTACATCTCAGGGACTCACGCGCTTCAGGCAAGACAAGACCGAGTTCGACGGAGGTTCGGCCAATGACCTCATCGCGGGAAAATCCGAAGGCTCGCAACCAACTTTCATTCACATCGAGATAGCGTCCTTCTGCCATTGTGGTTATGGACATCATCCCAGGATTGACCTTAAAGGCCTTGAGAAATTTCTCTTCACTGACTCTAAGGGCATCCTCGGCGCGCTTCTGCTCGGTAATGTCGCGAACAAGCGCAAGAATATACCCCTGACCGTCGTACTCCAAATAATTGGCATTGACCTCAACAGGGAAAATTTGACCGTCCTTGGTACGGTGACGACTTTCAAAGGTAGCGTGACGCACCTTGACCAAATCGCTCAAGCGAGCTTGCACGCGATCGAGCTGATCGTCGGAATCGATATTCGGCACACTCATACCGAGAAGTTCCGCCTGTGTGTAGCCCAGTAATCGGCATGCCGCTTCATTGGCGAAGAGGAACCGTCCATCTTTAGCGACAAGAAAAAAACTTTCCTGCGCATGTTTCAGGGCAAGTATCAGGATATCGGCTATACCGCCGGGAGTCTGCCTATCTCCAGCGGCCTCTCTCTCCGACTCCCTGCCGTTTATTTTCGATGCGTCTGTCTCGCTCATAGGTTCTTTCTTTCCATTTACAAATTGTTCCGGTATGTTCTTCCCGCTCCGATCGAAATCTTCAAAGGGCGTGGCGGGTTAGCGATTAAATTAAACATAACGGCTTTCGCAAGATTTTTCACCAAGGAAAAAAAGTGTTACCTTCCGGCGGCTTGCTATTGACTCGGTGATATACGGTGCCGGTCGTCGGTCGATTAACCATCAGGCTAATGTATGCCCCGTTTATAGACAGACAGGTCTATGCGGCGTGGCTTTTGGTGATCTCAATACCAAGGGGAGGAGTTTTGACAGGGATGAGATAAAGCGACGATGCTATACTCTAATCGTGTGACCTGACGCCATTTAGGAAGTCAGATCACACGATCGGAATTGGCCTCAAGTGAAACCATACCAAAATTATCACGGACGAAGAACGGCTTTTAAAGTCTTCCCCGACAGAGTATCTGCTATCGCTTTGTTGACGTCTGTCATTGGATAAAACGAGATCAGACGATCGATCGGGAAGCGACCTTGCCTGTAATACTCTATCAGCTGGGGAATGAAAATTGGAGAGATCGCATCTCCCTCCAGAATGCCCCTTATCTTCCGACCGAACAAAATACCATTCATATCAAGAGAAACCTCGGTACCCGGCGCTGACAATCCAATCAAGCCACACTCGCCAGATTGGGAGGTTGACTCAACGGCCTGACGGAATACCGCGGGGTTTCCGATACACTCAAGTGCATAATCTGCGCCTCCGCCCGTTATCGCTTTGACGGCTTCAGACGGCACCTCCGCCTTTGCATTCACCACATGGGTTGCACCGAGTGTTTTGGCTAATTCGAGTCGTTCCGGCATGACATCGATCGCAATAATCTTGCTGCAGCCATTCAGGACAGCCCCCATAATAGCTGCCAGCCCTACAGTCCCCACTCCAAAAATGGCAATGGAGGAACCCAATGGCGGGCAAAGTGCATTGATCACGGCGCCGGCGCCCGTTTGAAATCCGCATCCCAGTGGACCCAGCATCTCAACGGGCAGATCTTCAGGCACCTTCACCACGCTTTTCTCATGAGCCAGCGCATAACTCGCCCAGGAGGATTGCGTAAACCAGGAACCAAAGTAGGGCTTACCGTCTTTGGATATTGTTCTTGAGGAGTCTCCACGCCCGCCACTCATGTTCAACAAGACGCCGTTCTGACAATAGCACGGGTTGCCTGTCAGGCAGGGTTTGCAGGCACCGCACAGATGCTGGGTCAATACGACATGATCGCCGGGTTTGATATCCCTGACATGACTGCCGACCTTTTCCACAATACCGGACCCTTCATGTCCAAATACCGCAGGAAAGGCTTCTCGAGGGAGGAGCTTCGCCGCCCCCAGATCCGTATGGCATATCCCAGATCCTGCAATTTTGACCAGGATTTCATCATAGCGGGGCTCTTCAAGGTCCACCTCCTCAATTACAAATTCGGAGTCAGGATCCTTTTGTACAACAGCAGATATTTTCACGATATCCTCCTCTACAGGAACTCAATTGGTTAGAATGCGTTTTTGTATAAATAGTTTCGTCTAAGAAGCTTCCAAAACTTCTGCCAAATAGAGCCGGATGGCTTTAATACGCCAGCCTGCTTCTGTTCTCACATAGTCATTCACGTAACTTCCATAGGTCGTCCTGACCTTTTCACCGGGCCTACTCCCCAATACCAAGAGCCATTTCCCTTCTGCGCAGTCTCCATTTACATCTATAATAGGGTTCGTAAATGAATGAGAAAAGAAATGATCACTATTGCCCATAGCACAAAACAACTTTGAAATCTCTTCATGACCCTTTCCATATAATCCTGAAGAAGGACATTCCCATGTTGCGTCCGCCGTGAACAGCGATATGATCTGCTCCAGGTCCATTTCTTTGCCATTCCATCCCTTGTTACAAAAGTGGCCGTATGTCCAGTGCAACTTCATGATCTCCAAGATGTCATCGTGCCTCTGAACCCGCTCTTCTAAACTCATCACCATGTGACCCCTCCTGAAGTAGTGCACCAAGGCACAAAATAAGTTTCAATAGTTCCAGTATTGTCAGTTTAGCAATATGTGTACCGCCCATCTATTTAGTCATAAGTATTTATAAATATAACTTGTTACGCTTATCAGCTTGAAGATTGCGCTGAGCAAATTACTACAAGTGTTCACATTTAATCATTGATTGACTTGTGACCTTTTTTATAATATTTGAAACGCAGACGATTGTTCAAAACAGGTTGGTGAATTTGAATTTATCTGGTTGAGATAGCTTAAAGGACAATATTTCAGTATACGGAGGCGTTACTTCACCCATCTCAAAATTGTATTTTATTTTCACTTCTGTAACCGAAGGGAGATCATATGAAACAAACGATTGTTTCCGAATTCGTATCAAAGCTCACGAGTGAAGAAAAACCGATTTTTTATTCTCTCATCGGTTACCCTAAGTCCTTTTCCGTAGATTGGTTTCCCGATCTCCCTCACTCAATCATTTACGACATTTTGCAATTACTCTTAAAGCGGCACTGGATCAAGCCGTTGCCGGAACGTCGCGGACATTATAGCTGGTCCTCGAATTTCCCTTATGAGGAAGCAATCGCTCTGTTGCCGGCGGAGGAATTATCGTCGTATTATCGCCTCTCCGCAGACAGGCTCTTAAAGCTGCTTCCCAATGAAGAAATAACGCTAACGCTCGCCCAGCAATATATTCTGGCAGGCCTTCGGGAAGAGGATCTGGACATTATTGCCTCGGCTGGCTACCTTGAGGAGAAGCAAAACAGATTATCTTCAGCCTCTTATTATTATGATGCCATTTTAATATTCGTCGAACAACTGCTTATAACCGGCAAACTGCTTTCCGAAACAACATGGAACACCTTTATCCTCGCGGTTGAACATCGGGCGTCCCTTTCCTTCTTTCACCCAAGCCTGCAGGACTTGAGGCGCTTTCTGGATCTTGCCCTTGAGAATACGATTAAACGCAAGGATTTAAAAAACCAGGCCCACCTGGAGATGCTGATCGGGCAGAACCATTGGCTGTCTCTTCAGCATCAGCAGGCGCTGGAGCATTTCAATCGTGCCTGGGAGATCATTAACCAGGTGAACGACCCAGAACTATTGAGGAAAGGGCTAAAGGTTCGCGGCTTGGTTTATGGCATGAAAGGTGACTTCACCAAGGCGGTTGAATGCTATGAAGAAGCGTTGGGCGATTTGGAAACATATGAAAACAGCGACTTTTTCTTGGTAGCGGCCCTCAGTCTCGCGGTCTGCTATACAGAAATCGGCATGCCACAGAGGGGCATTGGTATTTCAGAGTCCATTCAGAATTTCTGTCGAAAAAATGAAAACTTGCCCTTGTTGGCCTTTGCGCATACGACAGCAGGCATGATCCTTCTTCAAATGAGAAACCTCGAAGAAAGCAGAGCAAATTTTGAAATAGCCCTTGAAATTGCCCAAAAAGCGAATCTGACTATAATAGAGGTTCTGGCGAGCAAAGGTCTTGCCAATGTATGCTGCCATGAGGGCGATTATGACCGGGCTTTCCATTTTTATCAACCTATCCTGAAAATCGATCCCTCCAACTGGGTTAGCCTTCTCGTTTTTTTCCCTCTGGTAGAGGGTTATTTCATATTGTGTTCAAAAGGCCTTATTATTAAAAATCAGGCATACGAGTATTCTTTCGACTTCTTTCGCAAGCTAAAAATAGATGAAGTGAATCCCCTTGTCTATTCAATGACGAACCGCTTTTTAACGCTTTCGCCTGAAAGTACAGTTTCATCCTCCCAAAAGATTCAAACACTATTATCGCTAGAGGAGATCGCTACCAAAGCAGGAGCAAATTTTGAAGCATCATTGATCAGAATAGAGTTAGCCCGATTATATATGCAGCAGAGCGATACCCAGAGGGCTCAGGACTATGCCTCAAAGGCATGGAATTTTCTTAAATCTGTTGCCCCTAAACGGTTTCCTCACGACTTATTTCAATTGCTTCCTAAAGACGGTGCTCGAACAAGCAATGTAATTCACGATCTGTGCCTGGAGATGAGCGAAGCCGTTTTCAATCAGGAGAGTCATGAACAATTAGCTGCAAATATTATCTCTGCCATTACCCGAGTTTCCGGCGCCGAAAAAGAAGCACTCTTTATAAAAGATAAACGCACATCCGAGCTCAGGATGATTGCGTCAAGAAATATTTTTCCTGAAGATTTGACCGACGAGAACTTTGGGGAAAGCATGGCACTCATTCGAGCGGCCGCTCATGGTAACAGTCGTGAAATACTCCGGTATGAATTGCCTGTCGGAAGTGGCAATGAAAAGAAAAGAATAATTATTTCACCTCTTAAGTCATTAAACAGAATTGTTGGCGTCCTTTATAAAGAGGGGCGTTCATTAAATCTTGATATTATCGATCAAGCCGATAATGCTGAATACATCCCCATCCTTTCCTCCCAAGTTGCGCTAGCCCTTGACTGCGTGCTGTCTAATTATGAAATAGAGCAATTGAACAAGAAGCTCCTCTCGGAAAATATGTACTACAACGAGACGATGGATGAATTACGCCCGTTTCGCGATATCGTCGGCACCAGCAAAGCCATTACGAAAGTTCAAGCCCTGATCTGGAAAGTCGCTCCGACGCAATCGACCGTATTGATTCACGGCGAAACCGGGGTTGGAAAAGAATTGGTGGCTCGCGCCATCCATCGGGAGAGTGCCAGGAAGGAGGGGCCCTTTATACGTGTGAACTGCGCTGCGCTGCCTGATACCTTAATCGACAGCGAACTGTTCGGTCACGAGAAAGGAGCCTTTACCGGCGCGACGCACACCAAGGCCGGACGCTTTGAGCTTGCAAACAATGGAACCATCTTTCTGGACGAGATCTCGGAACTGCCGCCTTCTACGCAAAGCAGATTGCTCAGAATCCTTCAGGAGAAAGAGTTTCAACGTGTCGGGGGAACAAAAATACTGCATTCCAATTTCAGGCTGATTGCCGCGACAAACAAGAACTTGGGGGACGAGGTAGCAAACGGAAAATTCAGGTCGGATCTTTTCTATCGTTTAAATGTTTTTCCAATCCATGTGCCGCCCCTTCGAGAAAGAAAAGAAGATATCCCGCATTTGGCAACCCACTTTCTCAAACTCTACAGCAAGCAAAATTCGAAAAAGTTCATAGGCATCTCTAATTCGGAAATGGAAAAACTGAAGGCCCATTCTTGGCCGGGAAATATCCGAGAGCTTTCCAATGTGATCGAATTGGCCGCCATCATGGGAGAGACAAAGATCAGCTTCCCTGATTTAAAGGAGCAATCTAATATCAAGGTGGATAACGATCTAAATCTTAAAGAGAATGAAAAAGCACTGATTCTGGATGCACTTGAGAAAAGTGGCGGCAAGGTGAGTGGTCAGGATGGCGCAGCCGCTTTATTAGGTCTGCATAGATCGACCTTGCTCCACCGAATGAAAAAACATGGAATCAAGGCGGTCCGACTATATGAACAAGAACCGTCCAAGCTCAGGGAGATGCAGTACTGACAGTCCCCAAACCGATCATTTCTAAAATTTGCCGCAGGTATCCGTTCGGTATCATGTTTGGAGCGCGGCAACCGAACGCCTGAAATGAAATCTATGAAGAAACTATTTTTATATAAATTCTTTGCAGCGCCTTACGCGTATTAAAATACAGCGCTTGATCCAACCCTCTTAATCCGCCTCTTTGGTTCGGGCAAAAGCGCTCGCAACCTTAGATGTCGTCGGTTTGATAGTGATTGCATCGGTGCTCCTGGACGACGTTTCCCCTTTAATAAATAAAACCAGATTATCCACATTGAAGCGAATGGTTTCGGATTGTGCGCTCATCAATTCTGCGGCTGACGCAGCTTCTTCAGAACTGGCAGCATTGTTTTGGGTCATTTTATCGAGTTCGGTAATGGCCAGATTGATCTGGCTTATACCTGAAGCCTGCTCGTTGGATGCAGCGGAAATCTCTTCCACTAACTGACCGACCTTTTCACTGATTTCGATATTTTCCCCAAAGGCTTCTCGGGTGAGACGTGTCAGTTCGCTGCTGCTATTAACCGCCTTGATAGTACTTTCGATCAAATGAGCCGTATTGCGGGCAGCCTCTGCCGAACGAATCGCCAGATTTCTCACCTCCTCGGCAACGACGGAAAATCCGGCGCCCGCCTCGCCCGCACGGGCGGCTTCAACCGCCGCATTCAGTGCAAGCAAATTTGTTTGGAAGGCGATCTCATCAATCGTTTTAATGATCTTTCCGGTTTGCTCGCTGCTTTTCATTGCTTCATCAATAGAATTTTCCATATTAATGATGTGGCTGTTGACTTTTCCAATGATAATCTGGGTCTTATCCATCAATGTTTTTGCCTGGGCAGCATTATCTGCATTGGTGCGCGTCATTGAGGACATTTCCTCCAGAGAAGAAGACGTTTCCTCAATCCCCGCAGCCTGACTTGAGGCGCCATCTGCTAAATTTTTGCTGATTTCAGACAACTGGACAGAAGAACGACTTACCTCATCAGCTGATTGAAGCAGTTCATCCGAAATACGCTCGAATTTGCGAATAACCGTTCTACCAATAAAATGCAGATTAATGAGCGGCGAAATGCCCCCAAGCGTCATACCTATGATAAATATAGCCAGCTGGTTCGTGCCGCCGGCCCTCCCGACATAAAAGACGGCCATGGTGAGGAAGATATAAGAGGGCTCCGTCCACCAATACAATTTGTTCGTCAGACTTCGCCCGTAGATTTTCCTCATCAGCGTTCCGTTTAGGGCAATCGCCGCCAGGACACAGCCTGCAAGAATCAAACAGTCAGTCGCAACAGTCATTTCAAAGCTCCTCATCAATGATTTAATAAGAAGAAAAAATGTTATAGAATAAAATGTAATCCTTTTTAGAAGAGTCCGTAAGGATTTCGTGCTTATATTCGGAAGGTCGTTCCAATTTCTTTAATCCTTCGACAGGGGGAGCTTATGGAAGAAAAGCAGGCGGCGATTGTTCACGAGACCTTTGGCGATATTTTGGCTCACAAACAGGCTTCGGATATTATTCGTCGTTATTCCAGCAATCTAAATGACATACGTCGTGTTGCCCTGACCTCCGTCAACCTGTCGCGCTGTCGCACTGTTATGGATCTCGGTTGCGGCTATGGCTTCTTTACCGAGGCGCTCAAAGACGGCCTTCCCTTAGACGCCTCCGTTCTGGGACTCGACGCCCTCACCGAAAATGAGCTCCCCTATCTTGAAAGCTGCAAAAAGGCGGGGCTGAGGGGGAACTTCAGGGCCGATGGACTTTGCGCCTTGTCAAACCTTCCGCCCGCTTCATTTGATCTGATCCTTTGCAGCTATGCCCTCTATTTTTTTCCGGATGCAATCAGATGCATCGCCGATCTGCTTAAAGATGATGGTTGCTTCGTTGCAATTACACACAGTCGCAATACCATGATTGAATTGATTGAAATGGTTAAATGCCTTCTCAAAGAAAAGGGGTTGCTAAACCAAAGCCAGTTGCCCATCGAAATGATTATCGGCCTCTTTTGTGCCGAAAACGGCGAAAGCTTGCTGATACCCGCTTTCGAAAGCGTCCTCCGAATCGACTATTTTAATACGCTCACATTCCCCCCGGAAGATATAGCATCTCTTGGCGCCTATTTTCGTTTCAAGGGAGCTTTTTTTCTTTCGCAGACCACTCTCAATAAGGATGAAATCGCGAGCATGCTGTTGGAGCATTTAAAAAAGAGAACTATAGCAAATCAAGGTTTTTCCGTTGTCAAGGACGACGCTATTTTCATCTGCACAAAACCCAGAAGAAAGGACCCGGCATGAAACAGAAGATAAGATCGTTTTGCTCAACCTGCGGCGGAAAAACGATCAAGCGGCGCGAGGGGGACACATTAAGGGATTATTGCCCAAAATGCGGCCTGTTTTTTTATTCGAATCCCCTTCCTGTTGTGTCCTGCATTGTCACTTTAGAGCGCAAGATTCTGTTGGTTAAGCGACGAAACAAACCTTACCGCGGATTATGGTGTCTGCCGACGGGTTTTGCTGAAACGGGCGAAAGTATTGAAGAGGCAGCATTGAGGGAGCTTGAAGAGGAGGCAGGTATTCGAGGACGGGTCGTTCACCTGATCGATGTCGACTCTTGCCGAAATTATTTTTACGGTGACCTGCTTTTCCTGACCTTCGAGGTCGAAACGGTAAGCGGTACACCACTGGCGGGTAGCGACGCTACCGACATCGACTTTTTTCCCATCGACGCCTTGCCGAAGCTGGCTTTTAGCTCCAATGCGCGAGCCATCGAGACATTTTCACAAATAAAAGCGGAGCAATGGGCCATTGCAGATTCCTTTGCACTTACCGTCGCACCGCCACAGGACAAGCCTGCCCCTTATAACCTGCTTTCCAATCGCCTCATTAGCATCATTGAAACGAATGCCAGCGACATTATCCAGCGCTGGCTCGATGACATCGTAACCAGGCAGTCAACCGTCGGATATCAGCAGCTGAACCGGTCCTGGCTGTTTAAAGGAGCTCGCAGCATCCTATCGCAATTCGGGAAATGGCTCGGCAGGTATTATACCGACTCGGAAATCAAGGCATTTTACGTTCGGCTGGGCAGAGGCAGCAGGCGTGAAGGCTTGCTGTTGAGCGAAGTCCTGAGTTCCTGGAGCATCCTAAGAAAACACATCCTGACCTACGCAGCCGCCAGAGATGTTTGGCTCAAAACTATTGATATCTATGCGGCCCTCGAACTCAGTCAACGCATCGTCATTTTTTTCGATAAGGCGGTATTTTATACCGCTAAAGGATACGAATCCGATAGCGCAGCGCGGCCGCGGTCTGGGGGGCAGGTGCGGGGCAGGATAAACAGATAAATCAGAATGACACACCATTCTTGGGGCTCAGGGTTGCTCGGGGGCAGATAGTTGGAAGAACGTGCATCTTCGACAGTCTGCAGCAAGTCAAGGCGTTATGACTGCGGGGTGCCCGGCGTCAACGAAGCGGAATCGCCCCTGTTCAACCAAGTGATTGTCGCGTTGAGTCTCCCACCCTCCTCAACGATGAGGTTTGCACACTGAACGGTCCCGTTGACATCTGCCGTTTTCATCAATGAAAGAGTCTCAACGACTATATCCCCCTCGATCAATCCAGCAACCGACAACGATTGAGCATGAAGATTTCCAGAAATGCCGCTTCCTTCACGCGTAATGACAGTTTCGGCCTCCAGTTGCCCTTTGATCGTACCGGCTACAATCAGATACCCGGAAAACTTCAGCATGCCTTCAATCTGACAACCCGCTTGAACAATGGATACATTGTCCCTATTGATTTTCAATCACCCGCCTCCATGATCGCATAGAAATCGTTACGCTGACTGGTCAACGTCTTGGCCGTTCTTAAAGATCCTTCAGCAAATAAGCCTTATGAAAAATCAGAGCGCCTTCCTCAGAGTAAATGACGAGCTCTGCCCGTTCATAGGCCTTGGGATCAACCACCTTGGTAATGACTCCAGCAATGATCTTTTGCCGAAGAATCGCAAAATGATCACCCTCTTTCACATTGATTGGCTTTCCGTTGCGGATGGTCGCCGCGGGGTAGGAACGATCGGGTGGCAGCAGAATAAAAATATAACCCGTAGTCTTTCCCTTTTTCTCTTCAGCTGTCTTGAGAGTGAACTGAAAATGATACCCGCCCTCACGATAGACCATTTTGAACTTGTCAATGGTTATTTCCCAAGACTGCTTGGACTGATCGCCCGAATAAACCGGCGTGCTCGCTGGAATCTCATCCCGTGGCGGTCTCTGGCCGATGGAAATGTATTGATTTTCAAGTCGTCGAAGCTTCTCCCGAAGGGTTGCATTATCCATTTGCTGCTGGAGAAGTGCCGACTTGATGTCTTTTTGGGTTTTCAGCAATGTGTCAACCGAAGGTTTCCCTCCAGATTCCGTCATTCGGACAAATCCGTAAATCGCAAGGATCATGCACACCAGAGCGACGCAAGCAGCCGCAGCGGCGGTCCGCCGCAAAACCTGAAAGGACAATGTCCCCCATCTGGTTCCAATAACGATCAGGGTCAACGTGTGCGATCGCTCGCGGGCGTCACTGTTCATGCGCTCCCCTATTTGGACATGACTTCGCGAGAAATTTTCCAGGAATCCTTTACCTGCTTGAGTTGCATCTTTTTAACACCCGTTGTCTTCAAACCGCCAGCGGCACTGTATCTCTGGATAAATGTCACCGTCGCCTGACGGTCTCCATCATAGTCAATCTTGATGTTACTCACATGCACGGTTATTTTTTTGTAACGATGCGCCAAGGACGCTTTGTAGTCAACATATCTATCCAGCCCCATGCCCTTTGATTTGAAATCTGATGAGAAGCACGATCGGTACGTCGTCATATTGCCTGCAGCCCAACTCTCTGCCCACTTTTCGACTAGCTGAACAATGGCTTTATCCGATAGGCCTTTCGCTTTATCCGTGGCCGTTTTTTCCTTTTCTTGCGGCTCCGGAATCGCAACTTTGGTTTCCACCGGTTTTGGCGGCGGCGGTTGTTTTTCAGCAGGCGGGGGCGGCAATGCCTTCTTCTGGGCGACCGGTGCAGCGGCAACCTGAACGGTAGCAGGCAGCCGTTGAGAAGACGGCACTGGCGGCGCTTTGACCTGTGCGGCGACCTTGGGCAGCTGAGAAGGGGCTTTTTCTTTTACCTCTTTTCGCGCCTCATTGCCTCGTGACGCCAGAATCTGTTCTGGTTTTATATCTTCGACAATCGACCAGCGATTGTCTTTTCTCTCCAGAGCCAGCCGAATATACTCCCCTTGGAAGGAGCCGTCACTTTTGGCAGAAATAATTTTATCAAAAAGAATAACCGCCGTGTCGCCCTCTTTCAGAATAGTGACGTCCCTTGGATACATTTGCAAATGCGGCATGAGACTCTGGAGATGAGTCGCTTTTTTGAATAGCGTTTGCTGCCTGGCCACATCGCGTGAATCAGGTATATAGAGATCGGTCAGCGTCTTGACATCACCCCTATTGATCGCTCGATCCCACGTATACATGATCCGCTCAAGCTCTGTGCGATCTGAATTCTTCTCATTCTGCGGCACCCATTTGACAGACTCCTGAATGATGATCGGGGTCTTATTCAAAAAAATATACCCGGCCAGTTGGCCAATATCTTCATTTCTGAGGGCGATGCAGCCATTGGACTGAAACGGCTGCAGTGTCTTGTTGGTGCCGTGTATCCATATATTCGTTCCGTTGCGACCGTAACGCCTGTCGATGACGTTAGGAAAGTCGAGATGAAAGGCCAGCGGACCATAGATCGGTGTGAGTTCATCCCCCTTGTAATACTTTTGGACAAAATAGATTCCATTTGGCGTCTTGGCGTCTCCAGGCTCCTGCTTACCCCCAGATTTCTTCCCTGTCGAACACGGCATCTCAAAGACCTTAACGATCGAATCTGTTTTTCTGAAGACATAGAGTTTTTGGACCTCTTTGTCTATGACAACCGCGTAACCTGAATATAGGTCGAGAAGCGAATCTGGAATATATGGTTGCTTAACTGGGAAGCCTGAAGCGAAAATAACAGGATGGATAAAAAACAGACCGAGAATCTGAATCGCCGATAAGAAGGCAAGCACCGTCCGGGTAAATATCATATTGCTGGAAGCTCCTGTGGGTTACCATTATCTAGAGCTGTTGATCAAAGCACCTGCATCCAACAGCGAGCCTAACTCCTGCAGCCTTCTGCGAGTCAAGCGAGCAACTCATGTTTGAACAACTTCCTTTAGATCAGAGATTTTCCGACGCTTAGGCCGGTGAATCTTCAGTTACGAATACACCCAGATCGTGCCGCCGGCATTCAGATCTCAGCTGGAATGCGCGGGTGAAAACGTTAAACTCATTTAACAGAAAGCATCGACCTGTTCAAGCCCTAACTTCGGCAAATCCTCGCAGGGATGGAAAATGCTTGAAATATAATCCGATTGATTATAGGAATAAGAGCTTTAGGAGGAGTATACCCATGACCCAAATGCCGATCACTCGATCCGGATATGAAAGGCTCAAGAAGGAGCTTGAATATTTAAAGAAAGTTGCCGTCCCTGAAAACGTTCGCGCAATCGAAGAGGCCAGAGCCCATGGCGACATTTCCGAGAACGCCGAATATGCTGCAGCCAAGGAGCGTCAATCGTTCATTCACGGGAAAATCCAGGAAATCGAAAACAACCTGGCTACCTCTAAAATCATCGATTTTAAAAGCCTGACCGACGACCGTGTCGTCTTCGGATCAACTGTTTCCATTCAAGCTGCCGATACGGATGAGATCACCCGCTACCAATTGGTGGGACCATGCGAATCGGATATATCCAAAAACAGGATATCTGTTACCTCCCCCATTGGCAAGGCATTAATCGGCAAGGAAATCGGCGATGTCGTAACGGTAAACACGCCGCGAGGAATGCGCGAGTTGGAAATTATCGATATCGTTATTAAGGATGAGGAAGACTGAAGCAGATTCCTGCGTGGCTGCGCATCAAAAGACATGTTTGGAGCAGCGCTGTAAGCGCTTTAAATATGTCACCTATCGATCACATAGCGCAAAACATGAAAAAACCAGATGATCTTGAAAAAATGACCTGCGTAATAACGGAGGCCTTTCTTTAACGGACAGATAAAAATGCCGGAGAACCCATACCCGATTCTCCGGCACATCAAAAAGTCATTTCAATCTATCGAATATTAAGGTGCTCTTTCTGCAATCTTGAGCCGGACATCCGCTCTCTCCAGCGCCTTCTTGACCCCTTCGTACTCCTCATCATCCTTGGTCAGCTTGGCGAGCTTTTGCTCAGCGATTTCTTTAGCCTTTTTGGCCCGTTGCTTATCGATTACATCGGATTGCTCAGCCGTTTCGACCAGGACGGTTACCTTTTCGGGGGTGACTTCGACGTAACCCGCATTGATAGCAAAATAAGTCTTCTGATTATTCTTGGTAAAGTTGAGTTCGCCGAATTTCAAGGAGCTCAGCAACGACGCATGCCCCAGAAGCACGCCAAACTCGCCTTCTGTACCGGGAAGCGTGACTTCCTCGACCTTGTCGCTAAAGATAACTCGCTCCGGAGTCACAATCTGCAACATCAATTCATCAGCCATTCAATTTCTCCATAGCAAAAATACGCCACCATCGCTTTCCCAGGCATGCCATCTCCACCGATTCCGGCCGCTCCTGAGATGAGGGGCTGTTCACTCTGAAAGGTGTTCGCCTACTCGGACAGCCGTTTTGCCTTCTCCACCGCTTCTTCAATCCCGCCGACCATATAGAAGGCCTGCTCTGGCAGACTGTCGTGCTTGCCTTCGAGAATCTCCTTGAAACCGCGAACGGTATCGGCAACGGAGACGAACTTCCCTTCCGTACCGGTAAACTGGGCCGCGACGAAGAAGGGCTGCGACAGGAAACGCTGGATCTTTCTGGCGCGGCTGACCGTGATCTTGTCGGCCTCTGAGAGTTCGTCCATCCCGAGAATGGCGATGATGTCCTGAAGGTCCTTGTACTTCTGGAGGATCAACTGGACATTACGGGACACACTGTAGTGTTCCTCGCCAATGACATTCGGATCCAAGATGCGAGAGGTCGAATCGAGCGGATCCACAGCAGGATAAATACCGAGCTCTGCGATCGGTCTGGAAAGAACAACGGTTCCGTCAAGGTGGGCAAAGGTCGTTGCCGGAGCAGGATCGGTCAGGTCATCCGCGGGAACATACACGCACTGAACCGCCGTAATGGAGCCCTTTTCCGTTGAGGTAATGCGCTCCTGCAGGGCGCCCAGATCGGTTGCCAGGGTCGGTTGATAACCGACCGCAGAAGGCATACGTCCGAGGAGCGCCGAAACTTCCGAACCCGCCTGCGTGAAACGGAAGATATTATCGACAAAGAGAAGCACGTCCTGACCTTCCACATCGCGGAAGTATTCGGCTGCCGTTAATCCGGTAAGCGCCACGCGGGCACGCGCTCCGGGGGGTTCCGTCATTTGGCCATAGATCAGAGCGGCCTTTGCGATAACGCCTGATTCCTTCATTTCAAGATAGAGATCGTTACCCTCTCTGGTTCGTTCGCCAACGCCTGCAAAGACAGAGATGCCTCCGTGGTGCATCGCGATGTTGTGGATCATCTCCATCATAACGACCGTCTTACCAACGCCCGCACCCCCGAACATCCCCATCTTGCCGCCACGGGGAAACGGTACCAGGAGGTCGATAACCTTGACGCCGGTTTCAAGAACGTGAACCGATGTGTCCTGCTCCGTAAAGCTGGGCGCATCACGATGTATGGGGCTCTTCTGCTTAGCATCCACCGGCCCCATGCCATCCACCGGCTGGCCGACGACGTTCATGATTCTGCCCAGAGTGGCCTCACCGACTGGCACCATAATGGGTGCGCCGGTACCCTTCACTTTCATCCCCCTGACGAGGCCGTCCGTGACGTCCATAGCGATGCATCGAACGGTGTTGCCGCCGAGATGCTGGGCGACCTCGATGATGAGGTTGTCTTCCTTATCATTGATCGTCGGGTTGGTGATCGTAAGCGCATCCAAGATGTTCGGCAGATTCCCATCCTCAAACAAAACGTCAATAACCGGCCCGATAACCTGAACGATACGTCCTATATTCATCTCTTTATCTCTCCTTCATTGTTTCGGTAAAATGCCAATATCCCCAACCTCTGAAGCGCAGAGGAATTATTTTGAAAGCGCCTCCGCCCCACCGACAATATCCATCAGCTCCGTTGTAATCGCAGCCTGCCTCGTTTTGTTAAACTTGAGGGTCAGGCCGCTAACGAGCTCGTCACAATTACTGGTGGCGTTATCCATGGCCATCATCCTGGCCGCGTTTTCACCCGCCACAGTTTCTACAAGGGCTCTGTAGATCAATACCCTCAGGTACATGGGCAGAAGTTGATCCAGAAGCGTTTGCTCCGACGGCTCGTAGATGTAATCGACCCGTTTGTCCGGTCCCATTTCATCCTCCGCCGATCCGATGGAAGGAATCGGCAAAAGCCGCACGACCGCGGGTCTTTGAATGGCAACAGTCCTGAACTCGCTGTAAATCAGATAAAGCTCGTCATAATCGCCATCGATAAAAGACGGAATGACGTCTTCGCCTATCTGCATAGCCAGGGTCATGTCGAACTTGCTTAGACAATCGACATGGACATTAACATTCTCTTCCTTCTTTCGAAAATAATCACGAGCTTTACGTCCGACCAACACCAACGCGACCTCAGCACCTGCGGCCTTCTGCTCTCTAATGAATTTTTCCGCCGTCTTGATCAAGTTCGTATTGAAACCGCCACACAGCCCTCTGTCCGACGTGATCAGGATAATGCGGACCTTTTTCACGTCGCGAACGGCAAGGAGCGGATGTGACTTCGGGTCGACCCGGAGGGCAAGGCTTTTTAACACATCCATAAAATGAATGGCATAGGGACGGAAATTTTCCATCCGTGTCTGTGCCGATCTCAACTTCGACGCTGCAACCATATTCATGGCACGCGTGATCTGCTTGGTTTTCTGTACCGCCGTAATTTTTCTTTTGATATCTCGTAATGCGGCCATTTAAAACTCTCTTCCTTTACTTGATTTGAAGACTCCCCGGAGCAAGCTCCCGTGACCCTCCGATTCCCAAGGAAAATATTCGGTTCTGATTCGCTCGCGCATCCCGCGGCAAGCCACGGGGAATGCACTCGCTGAAAAATCAAAGGATATCCGACCTCAGGCTTAACCCTGGACAAAAACCGTATCAAACTCGGTCAGGATGTCTTTCATCTTCTTCTCAAGGTCGGTACTGATGACCTGTTTCTCGTCGATCTCCTTTAAAATATCGGAGTACTTCGACTCGACGAAACGCAGCAACTGCGCTTCATAGTCCTTAAGCTTTGCGACGTCATATTTGTCCAGAAATCCCTTCGCACCGGCGAAGAGGACCGTTACTTCCTGCCCCAGCGACATCGGCTGATACTGCGGTTGTTTCAAAATCTCGACCAGACGAACGCCGCGTTCCAGCTGGGCCTGGGTCGCCTTGTCCAGATCGCTCCCGAACTGCGCAAAGGCCGCCATTTCGCGGTACTGCGCCAGTTCAAGTTTCAGCGTGCCGGCGACCTGCTTCATGGCCTTCACCTGCGCGGCGCCACCGACGCGCGACACCGAGATGCCGACGTTGATGGCAGGACGGATGCCCGAGTAGAAGAGGTTCGGCTCAAGGAAGACCTGGCCGTCTGTGATCGAGATGACGTTCGTCGGAATGTACGCGGAAACGTCACCCGCCTGGGTTTCAATGACCGGCAGGGCCGTCAGTGATCCGCCGCCCAATTCCTTGCTGACACGCGCGGCTCGTTCCAGTAGACGGGAGTGGTTGTAGAAGATGTCTCCCGGAAAGGCCTCACGGCCGGGGGGGCGTCTCAACAGAAGCGAGATCTGACGATAGGCAACGGCCTGCTTGGACAAGTCGTCGTAAATGATCAGGGCGTCCTGACCGTTGTCGCGGTAATATTCGCCGATGCTGCATCCGGAGTAAGCCGCAATGTACTGCAAGGTGGCCGGATCGCTTGCGCAGGCGGCAACGACAACGGTATAGCTCATGGCATCATTTTTTCTCAGGGCTTCCACCACCTGGGCCACCGTGGATTTTTTCTGCCCAATGGCAACATAGATACATTTGACGCCTGTGTTCTTCTGACGGATGATGGCATCGATACAGATGGCGGTCTTGCCGATTTGGCGGTCGCCGATGATCAGTTCGCGCTGCCCACGGCCGATCGGCGTCATGGCGTCGATGGCTTTGAGTCCCGTATACATCGGCTGGTTAACCGGCTGACGGGCGATCACGCCGGGAGCGACCATTTCAATACGCCGGAACTCTTTGGCTTCGATCGGACCTTTACCGTCTAAAGGCGTGCCGGTCGCATCGATCACGCGTCCCAGCAGGGAATCTCCAACGGGAACTTCCGCAATTCGGCCTGTTCTCTTGACGATGTCTCCCTCCTTAATACGGATATCTTCACCCAGGATGGCGACACCTACGTTGTCCGCTTCAAGATTAAGAACCATACCTAGGATTCCGCCGGGAAACTCCAACAGCTCCATGGCCATGGCGTTCTCGACCCCGTAAACTCTGGCAATGCCGTCTCCAACGGAAAGAACGGTACCCGTTTCACTGACATCCAGTTTCTTTTCGTAATCCTTGATCTGCTTGGAAATGATCTGGCTGATCTCTTCTGCCCTGATTGTATCCATCCCGTTATTTCTCCTCCCTTAAGAGTTCCCTTATCGTATTGAGCTGAGCTTTGACACTGCCGTCGTAAACCGTATCGCCGACCTTGATAACGATCCCACCCAGCAATGAACGATCCTCTTCGATCACCATCTCCACATCCTTGCCGGTCATTTTTTCGAGCGTGCTCTTGAGACGGGCCTGAAGATCGTCTTTCACCGGGAAGGCGGACCTGACCAATACCCGTGCCTTCTTCATGACCCCGTCCATCAGCTCTTCAAAATAAGCCTGGATCTCCCCAATCAGGCCGATCCGGCCCTTTTCAGCCAGCAGTTTGAGAAAGTTCGCGGTCGTCTGAGATATGTCCGTCTTCGCCAGAATCTCACCAAGAACCGCCTTCTTCTCGTCACGATCAAATACAGGATTGGCAAAAAACTCGCCGAGGCTTGCGTTGTCTCTGAGAATCGCGGAAAACAGCTTCAGATCTTTATCGTATTGCGCGTAGTTATTTTCCTCGGCAGCAATATCGAAGAGCGCCTGCGCATAGCGCTTGGCAATTTCGCTGGTTATCAATTCTTTTGCACCATCCTATCTAAAAAATCTTTGACCATCGCATCGTGATCTTCTTCTTTGATCATCTTGGTGAGCGCATTTTCAGCCATTTGCACAGACAACTCGGCAGCCTCCGTTCTGAGCGCATTGCGAGCCGCCTTGAGATCCTGCTCCATCCGTGTCTTCGTGTCTTCCTTCATCTTGACTGCAGAGATCCGGGCGCTTTCAATGAGCTTTTCCTTTTCAGACTGTCCCTGGACCTTAATCATATCGGAAATCGAGGCAATCTCTTCGGTCGCCTTCTCCAGACGTTCTGAATACTCTTTAAACTTCTTATCAGCTTCCGCTTTGGCAGCCGCCGCCCCATAGAGCGACTCCTTGATGCCCTCTCGCCTACCGGCAAAGAAATCCCGGATTTTGCCGCCCAGGAGCTTATAGAGCACGATGGCCAGAACCACAAAGTTCAGAATGCGCCACCCGAATTCAACCATATTCGGTCCATGATGCCCTTCTGCACCTTCACCGCCCGATGCCCAAACCATACCGGCTGTCGCGAGCACCACCGTGAGGGCCGCAATGCCCTCGCCCATCTGTGACCAGACCCGTCGGAGCCCTGTCGATGCGATTCTCATTAAATGCTCCTCCCGAGTATTTTTTCCGCGATCTCCGTGGAGATCTTTCCGGATTGATTCCTCAATACGTCCTTGGCCGCATTCACTTCAGCATCGAGATTTCGCTGAAACTCATCCAGCAGTGCCGAGACGTCTTGCTTGGCAACGTCGATAATTTCTTTACCGGCATCAACACCCTGCTGAATAATCATATTGCGCTCGGCCATCGCATCGAGTTTCGCCTGTTGTATCTGGCGTTCATATTCGGTCATCTTGTTCTGAATGCTTAGGTTCAGATCCTTGACCTCATTTTCCGCCGAAGCGATCTGCTCCTGACGCTTATTCAGAATGCTCAAAATAGGCCTATACAGCAAGAGATTCATCAAGAGAATAAGAATCAGAAAGTTTCCGATTTGCATGAACAACGTATTGTTAATTTCAACCATCCGGCTACCCCTTGGACCTCCGATTGAAACACCGCGTAACATGTCGCGCGGTATCTATGATTTCTAAGGAATATTGTCGTTTCTGACGAACGGGCCTACCCAGAACAGGCCATGCTATGGCGTCCGTCGATACGTCAAAAAAAAGCCGAGTGAAAACAATCCACCCGGCCGCTCAAAAAAATAGCTTCTCGAGAGCTACCGAAGCTAACTGAACGACCTCAACCAATAGGTCACTTTTTTGTTCGCTGTGCGCAGCCATTGCCCTCTAAGAACCTTGTCACATTTGCAAAATCTTTGAGTACTAACCATAGCCCTCCAGCAGTTGTCAAGCATTTTTTGGAATTCCGAACCCCTACGGCACAAGGGCTTCATAGGCTAATCAAATCAAGTGGTTCCTCAGAATCACTTTCCGACTTAACGAGCCTGGGACCATCAGCGGACCGAGTCGACGTCATGCGGCAACGCCCTTCAAGAATCGCCCCCTCCTGGACAACCAGTACCGCCGCAGAGACATCGCCCCGCAACCGCCCGTTCGAATCGATTTCAATCTTTTCCCTTACCGTTAGATTGGCCGTGACCTCACCGCTGATGACGATATTGTCAACAATGATATCGCCTTCGATCCTGGAACCTTCTCCAGAGATAAGCAGGTTCCCTCCAAGAATTTCCCCTGTGAAGAGGCCATCGATCCGAACAGCTCCGCTAAAAAGCAGTTTCCCGCTGAATTGCGTGCCGCTACCCAAAAAGGCCTTGACCTCTTCATCTGACTCTCTGCTCTTTTTCGTTCCAAACATTGGCCACCTCCGGAATATATTTTGCGGGCTATTCAAAAATGCTCAGATGCAAGGCATCGCTTCGGCCGAAGAACGGAGCGTATATGCTAATACTTGAGCGCCGCAGGCCGAAGCGTAACGCAGCAGATGAGCGTTTTTGAACAGCCCGCTTAAGGTTGCAACATGAATCGGCGAACACTAATATTCAAAAGCAAGCCGACACTCATCATTAATACCACAAAAGAGGACCCGCCATAACTGAAAAAAGGCAAGGGAATGCCCACAACCGGCAACATACCCAAAACCATGCCGATATTGATGCAGGCCTCCCAAAAGATCATCATGGCGATCGCAAAAGACATCATCGATCCTAGCAAATCCCTGGAACGACTCGCTATCCGGAGTCCCCAGACGGCCAGGCACATGAAGAGAAGCAATAGAACCAATCCTCCCAGAAACCCCCACTCTTCGGCAAAAACGGAAAAAATAAAATCGGTTTGATGCTCCGGAAGAAAACGTAACTGACTTTGGGTACCCTTTAGAAAGCCTTTGCCGAACACCCCGCCCGAACCGACGGCAATGATGGACTGAATAATATGATACCCTGCGCCCAGAGGATCTCGATCGGGATCCAGGAAGGTCATAATGCGCTCTTTTTGATAGTCTTTCAAAAAATGCCAGGCGATCGGAAGAAACAGCAAACTGCTCACCAAGACAATCAAAACCGAGCGCCATTTGATGCCGATGAAAAAAACAACGGATGCGAAGATGACGATCAGCACCATGGCCGACCCGAGATCCGGTTGCTTCATAATCAGTAAAAAGGGTACGATCGTCATGAGGAAAGGAAGCCAGAGTTGACGCAGGGTATAACCTTCCTCCGTATCGTTCATCGTGAAATACCGGACAAGCGCCAGGATCAGACTCAACTTCGCCAGTTCCGATGGCTGAAAAGAAAAGCCCCCGATCACAAACCACCGCTGAGTGCCCCGCGTGATCTCCCCCATAAAAAAAAGAACCAGCAGCAGCGCAATCGTGACGGCGTAGAGCACATAGGCATATTCATTGATCAGCCGGTAATCGATCCCGAAACAGACCATCATCATGACCAGTCCGACGGCAAACCACAAAAGCTGTTTCAAATAAATGGCGTCATTGCCTGTGTTCACGAGGCTGGACCCGGCGCTGTACATGTTGAGCAACGCAATGGCACAGATGGAAAGCACCAGCAGGAGGAGAACCCAGTCAAAATGAAAAAGCAGCCGACGATCGAATCTCACGAATCAGTCTCCTGTCTCTTCGGCGGCAGGCACAGGCACCGGTTTGACCGCCTCTTTGTTTTGCACCTTTAATCCCTGTCCCGTCGCAGAAGGAGCCTTGCTATCCGTCTGCCGCCCGGACTTGTTCTGGAAATAGGCATCGATGAGCCGACGTGCCACGGGTGCCGCCGCTGAACCCCCATGCCCGCCGTGCTCGACAACAACCGATACAGCTATCTCTGGCTTATCCACTGGGGCAAAGGCGACAAAAAGCGCATGGTCCCGAAACTGACGCCCCGCGGGTCCCCGGCGGTCCTCTCTCATGGCGACCACCTGAGCTGTCCCGGTTTTACCGGCCACATCGGCCTCCTTGCGTCGCAGGGCGCCCGCAGTGCCTCCCGGCTCATTGCAAACTCCCCAGAGGGCATGCTTGAGAATCTCCATGTTCTCCGCCGAGATCGGCAATTTCTTTTCGATCTCCGGAGCAAACTCCTTGACGGGCCGACGATCGTAGGTCTCGATCTTTTTAACAAACCGGGGCTTGTAGAGCGTTCCTCCATTGGCGACGGCGCAATAGGCATTCAACAACTGCAAGGGCGTTACCGTAATGAAGCCCTGGCCGATCGATATCGAGATGGTTTCACCGGGCTGCCACGGTTCCTTGAACCGTTTGAGCTTCCAGGCGCGGGTCGGAATATTACCGGATTTTTCTCCGAGGATGTCGATGCCCGTCGGTTCTCCCAGACCGAAGGCATGGGCGTATTGCGCGAGTTTATCGACACCCAGCATCCGGCCGACGTTATAAAAATAGACATCACAGGACTGCACGATCGCCCGGTGCAGACTGATCCGGCTGTGCCCCTTCTTCTGCCAACAGCGGAAGGTGCGATTGCCGAAGGGAAAGTAGCCCGAACAGTTGAAGGCCGTCTCCGGGGTAATGATCCCCTCCTGCAGTGCGGCAGCCGCCACGATGAGCTTGAAAGTCGATCCCGGTGGATATTGACCGGCAATCGGCTTGTTCTCCATCGGCCGCAGGGGATCCTGCGAAAGCAACTCCCAATCGGATTGCGAGATGCCCTGATTGAAGAAATTCGGATCGAAGGACGGACGGCTTACCATCGCCAGCACCGATCCGTCCCGGGGATCCATGACCACGACCGAGCCGACCTTCCCCTCCATCGCATCCCAGGCGACCTTCTGAAGCTCGCCGTCGATGGTCAGCATGACGGTGTCCCCCGGCACTGGATCGGACTTGCCCAGCACCCGGACACGCCGGCCCGAAACATTGACCTCTACGTGCTCCCCGCCGCTCACCCCCTTGAGGTTTTTGTCAAGATACCGCTCGATCCCGAACTTTCCGACCCGATCCCCCGTCTTATAGGTTTCCGTCGTATCCGCCTTCAACTCCTCCGGGCTGATCTCGCTGACGTAGCCGAGCGCATGGGCCATCATCTCTCCCATCGGATAACGACGGACGGGAATCACATCGACGGAGATCCCCGGCAGATCAATGAGGTGTGTCTCAACGACAGCCAACTCCTCCCGGTTGATATTTTTCGACAGTTTCACGGGAATAAAGGATTTCATCCGCTCCACGCCTTCCATCCGGTTGAAGGAAAGACCGGCGCTGCGGTAGTAATTTTCCATAAGGTCGAGGGTCGATTTTACGTTCCTGGCATTGCCGGGAACGAGCGCCACATCGAAAGAGGGCTGATTGGCGGCCAGCACTTGGCCTCTGGCATCCAGAATCATACCCCGCATAGGCTTGACCTCAACAATGCGAACCCGATTGTTTTCGGAACGTCTTTTGAGTTCTTCCCCTTTAATGACCTGAAGATACCACAAGCGCATCGTGAGAATGCAGACACAACAGGTTACGATCCAGAATGTTACCCGGAGCTTCTGGCGAAACCGACCGGCGTCGTATCGGGAGAATCTAGTTTGAGTCGCCGGCATGAACTTTTCTCCCGAAGGCATTCAGAATGGTAAAAACGGCAGGGCCAAGCGCACCGGCGACGAGCGCCTGGGGCAAAAAAATGTCCCAAATATCCGGGAAGATATTCAGGCCGTATATCACGCCATAGAGCAAAATGATGAAAATCCCCTCCGCAAGGGCACAGAGGAAGGTAAAAATCATGATAAAGACAACCCCGTCGGAATAGACCCGAAAAGAAACGACTCGCGATAAAAAAAAGATCATCACATAGACAGAGGTGAAGATACCGGTTACAGCACCGCTGAGGCAGTCCATAAAAAAACCGAAAACGAATGCAAGAATGCCTCCGCGAATGGCACCGAGATAGAAACCGGCATAAATGACAACGAGGAGGGAAATTTCAGGCGCCACCTTGCCAAGAAAGAGGAGATTCATGGCCGACATCTGGAGTACTATCAAGGCGAGGGCAGCAAGCGGCAAAAGAAAGTAGAACGTCATGACCCGCTTCCTTTTAGTTGCAGTACCGAAACCTCTTCCAATCTGGAAAAATGAACTGCCGGAACCACCTCGATCCGCTGAAAGAGCCCGGCATCCTTTCGGTTGACATTCAGCACCGTCCCGAGCAAGAGCCCTTTTGGGAAAACGCCGCCCAGGCCAGACGTTAGGACCACATCTCCGATCTTGACCTCTTCGGATCGTTCGATATATTTGAGGATACAACTCGACGCGCCGCCGCCTTGCAGTATACCGTGCGCGCGGCCGCCCTCCACGAGGGCATCGGCGTTGCTATTGAAATCGATCACCAGCAGCACCCGCGATACATTCCACGAAACTTCGATGATTCGCCCGACGACACCTTCCGCCGTCACAACCGGCATCCCAACCTCGATGCCGTCTGTCGTCCCCTTGTTGATGAGAATGGACTTGAAAACGGACGTTCCTTCTCGATTGATCACCCGGGCTGTTACCATGGGCAGATCCGTCTTCTCCCGCAGCTTCAGGTGCTCTTTCAGGCGAAGTCCCTCCAAATAGACTTCGCGGTGGTTGACGATCTCACTGGTCAGAATATCTACTTTTCTTTTGAGCAGCCGGTTTTCTTCCTCCAGTCCAACGAGAAAAATGTAGCGCTTCCAGACATCGGCAATGCCGCCCACCATCATGCCAATGCCATGCTCAACGGGTGCGGCCGTTTCAACGATGATCTTTCTGAAGAACCCCACGTCACCAGGTTGTCTGATATTAAAGGAAAGAATGACCAGAGACAGGATGATGAGAACCAACGCGACAATGACGGACCGATGTTTCTTTGGAACAAGCATCTTTCACCTGATTGAAGATTGCCCGGAGCACGTTCCGGAGAATCTCCGATCCCTCAGGAAGATATTCAGACATGATTCGCTCGCCTATCCTCTGCGGGGACGCGCACGCTGCCGGATTTATCCATTGGATGTTACGAACCGGAAGGCGAGGCCTCAATAGTAATTTGGTCCGATGGCGATGTTAAATCTGAATGGTCACCTGCTTGAGCAGATCGAGTTCATCGAGGGCCAAACCCGCGCCGCGCGCCACGGTCGAAAGTGGATCATTTGCAATTGTGATTGGCAAACACGTCTCCTCTTTCAACAAAACATCGAGATTGCGCAAAAGCGCGCCACCGCCAGTCAGGACGATACCGCGATCAACGATATCCGCCGCCAATTCCGGTGGACACTGTTCCAGGGCGTCCTTGATGGTATCGACGATAATGCTGATGGGTTCCATAATCGCTTCGCGGACTTCCTCAGAATCGATTTCGATAATTTTGGGAATACCGGAGATCAGATCGCGTCCCTTGACCTCCACGGTTCGGAGTTCGTTGTCCGGGTAGGCACAGCCAATGGCCGTTTTAATCATCTCGCCGGTGCGTTCACCAATCAGGAGGCTGTACTTGCGCTTCATGCTCTGAACGATGGCTTCGTCCATCTTGTCGCCGGCCACGCGCACCGACCGCGAATAGACAATACCCGATAGAGAGATGACGGCCACCTCGGTCGTACCGCCCCCGATATCGACGATCATGGAACTGATGGGTTCTTTAATAGGAAGACCGGCGCCAATTGCAGCAGCCATCGGCTCCTCGATCAGATAGACTTCTCTGGCCCCTGCAGATTCCGCCGTTTCCTTCACGGCCCTTTTTTCAACCTGTGTGATACCGGAAGGAATGGAGATAATGATTCTTGAGCGCACCAGGGCCCGGCGGTTGTGGACGCGATTGATGAAGTGCCGAAGCATCTGCTCCGTAATCTCAAAATCGGCAATCACGCCATCGCGCATCGGCCGGATAGCCACGATGTTACCGGGGGTTCTGCCCAGCATACGCTTGGCATCCGCTCCGACTGCCAGCACTTTCTGAACGCCGCGTACATCCCGATGGACCGCAACCACAGAAGGCTCGCTTAAAACAATCCCCTTGCCCTTGACATAGACAAGCGTATTCGCCGTTCCGAGATCTATCGCCAAATCGTTGGAAAACTTTCCAAGTATAAAATCGAATAACAATGTTTGACCCCCCTTAGCCGACAAATCTGTTTCGGAAAACCACCCTAACCACACAAATTCCCTTTAAGCCCCATCGCCCCTATAAAAATAGTGCCCCTTATCAAGCGTCCGCCATGATTCTTCTAACATCAAATTTGACCTGCGAGATGCGTAATAACAGACAGATAGGCCGCCGGGAAACGGAACAAGTGAGCTTTTATACAGCATTTACCTTATCAAATCAACGTCCTTTTACGTTCGGTCACAAGGCATCTGATAAGCAAAGGACCCATATGCACCCGAAAAGATCTCAGCGCCACTGTCATGAAATTTACATTGACTATCAAGGACATGACCTATAGGAAGGATACAGGAAAAATGCGCTTCATGACCTGTCTTGATACTATTTGATCCGGCATCGCCTGGCGTTCCGCTCGGCCACTGACAGACAATGAATGAATGTGCCGCGTTACCGCCTCGCCGGATCGAGGTGAAGTGAAAGGATTTAAAAGATTTGATTTTTTGTGCTCGTTATAATACAAGATTTCGCTCAAAGATTGATCCGGTTCGGCAATCGGGCCCACTTATTTGCCAACCGGACTCACAAAGAGATCCGCATATCTCATTTCATTGGAAGAGGCTCTACCATGCTTAATTTTATGAGAAAACAGGCCAAAAGCTGGATAATGAAGATCATTCTGTTTCTGATCATCATCGTCTTTATCGGCTACTTCGGATCAAGACAGGGCGATAGAGAAGCCCAAGCCGTGGCCAAGGTTGAAAACAAATTCATCACCCACGCTGAATACATGCAAAAATATCAAGACATCTACAAAGCCTATCGGAAGTACCTTGGAAATAACTTCTCTGAAGAGCTGATGAAAAAGCTGAACCTCAAGCAGCAGACCCTTGATTTTCTCATCAGACAGGCGGTTATCACGAATCGAGCCGCGGATCTGGGCCTGACTGTGACCGAGGAGGAAGTGAGAGAGGCCATTTATGCCTATCCGTCCTTCCAACGCAACGGCGTCTTCGATCCCCAAATCTACGAAGAACAATTGCGGGAAAATGAGTTGACACCGGAAGAATTCGAGCGGAATCAGCGCGACGTACTCAATACGGCGAAGGTGGAGGCGCTCATTCGCGGTGGCGCCCAGGTTTCAGACCGCGAACTCTTCGATCTCTATTCTCTCGAATATGGAAAAATCAATGTCCGTTTTGTCAAAGTGTCCCCCAAAGCCTTCATCGGTCAGATCAAGCCCGCAAATGCGGATCTCGAAAAATTCCTCAAAGACAACGGCGCCGCATTCCGCGTGCCCGAGAAGATTCAGGCCCGCTATCTCTATTTCTCGGCGGATCACTTTGCCGGTGCTGTCCGTGTCACCGACGACGACATCAAAGAGCAGTATAGTTTCCGCAAGGCCGCACTCGACAAGGCCGGCGAAAAAAGCCTGACACCTGACTTGAAGGAGAAAATCGCTGTGGAGCTGAAGGCCGCCAAAGCGATGGAGCTCGCCGCACAGGAGGTAAAGAAGGCCAGAGACGCCGTGTATCAGTATGACAACATGGAGGGCTACGCACAGAAAAACAACCTTCAGATTCACCAGACCGACTTTTTCGCTGCCGAGAATCCTCCAGCGGAACTCGCCAAAATCAAGGACATTCGACAACAACTCGCCAATCTCAAGAAGGGCGATCTGAGTCCTATCCTGTCAACGCCTGAAGGGCATTACCTGCTCCAGGTGACATCGGTCAAGTCGTCTTATATTCCCCCTTTAAGTGAAGTCCGGGAAGCGGTTGCCAAACAGTATACTGATCGCGAAGCCGTTAATCGCGCGGAGAATGAGGCCAAGTCTATTCTTGAAGCCGTCAAAAAAGGGACGCCACTGGAGACAGCGGCCAAGGCCAAAGGGCAAACCGTCGCTGAAACAGGTCTCTTTCTCCCGGATGCCAACATCCCTAAAATTGGCGCCTCTAAGGAGTTAGCGGCGGCACTCTATGAAATTTCCGCGAAAAAGCCCTGCCCCGATTCCGTCTTTTACATCGACGGCGAATACGTCGTTGTAAAGTTCGAGGAAAGAGCGGCGGTGGATGCGAAGGAATTCGAGACAAAGAAACAGGAGTTTAAGAACAGCTACTTGCGTCTCAAGGAATCGGGACTGTTCCACGCCTGGGTGGCCGAGCAGATAGAAACCCTCAAGAAACAAGGAAAGCTGAAGTACTATAAGCAGGTCTCTGAGCTCTAGTAGACGATGAACCGCGGGCAGGCTCGGAAGCCCACCCGTCAGAACAGTTCAGGCAAAAAATAAGGGGATGCAAACTGTCTTGCATCCCCGTTTTTTTGGTGGAGCTGAGGAGGATCGAACTCCTGACCTCTTGAATGCCATTCAAGCGCTCTCCCAGCTGAGCTACAACCCCGAAAATTGAAGTAAGCGTTTAACATAACCGCGAGCCCCAAGTCAACAGGATTTTCGCGATAGAGTCAGGACGGCGCCCCATAAATCCCTATTGAATCCTGAATTCCTTCTTGACATTATTCCCGTCGCCGATATAATCCCCCCGTCACTTCACACGTAACATACGCCGGAGTGGTGAAATCGGTAGACGCAGGGGACTCAAAATCCCCCGCTCGCAAGAGCATCTCGGTTCGAACCCGAGCTCCGGCACCAGAACCAACGAGGGTTTCAGTCATCATGGCTGCAACCCTCGTATCATTTATGGGGACAGCCCAACCCGTGAAGGCCGGGGCCGCGTCCCTTAGAGCTGAGAATTTAAGACAAGTAAGAAACGCATCCTGATCCCGATCACTCAATTCAATCTCATCATCTTTCTCATTGTCCTTGCCATAAATAAAATGCACCCGCATAGCTAATAATGCCTGAGCGCTGGCCTGCCAGGTAATTGGATCATACTTTCTCTTACAACTTGTCTAACATCTAGACGCAATCCTCGGTACGGCGGACGCACTCGGGTTAAGGCGGAGCCGGACAGGGGCTCTCTATTTTTTGTTTTACATTACATAGGCATGACAAGGTATAATGAATAATATGGAATGATTCTTGAAATATCCGATTGCAATGACGGGGAGAGGCTGCAAGATGGCAACACGGGACGGAAACGACAGACAGGCGCGAAAGCGCGCAAAGTCAATCGCGACAGTCAACGTTGAAGACATACCGGAAGCATATGTTGAAACAACCCTTGCCGGCGACTTTATCTGTTTCAACGACGCATTCGCCGAGATTCACGGTTATCCGCGCGAAGAGCTGATGACCATGACTTATCGGGATTTGATGGACAAGGGAAACGCACTTCTATTTTTCGAGCACTGCGAAAAATCCCAAAAATCCCCGAAACTCCAAAAGAGCATCCAATACAACATCATCACAAAAAGAGGCCGGAGAAAATATCTGGAAGCCTCCCTGCAGCCGGTCCGGGATGGAGCGGCCGGCACGTCCTCGTTCCGGTGCATCCTCCGGGATATCTCGGACCGCATAAAGATCGAAGAGAGTTTCCGGGCCGACAAAGAACGTTTCCGGCTCCTGACCGAAAACATGGAAGACATTATCTGGATTATTGATCTATCCAGTGAGAAATTCACGTATATCACTTCTTCCGTGGAGAGGGTACTTGGATTCTCCGTCGCGGAATTTACGAAGAAGAATGCGCTGGGATACGTCCTTCCCGAGTTTATCCCCGCAGTCAAGCAAACCATGAACAGGGCGCTCCTCCACACGGACAGCGCTGTCAAAGTCGAGTATCAAAGCTATACCAAGGACGGTTCAACGATCTGGCTCGAAGCAACCGGGCGGCCGATTCTTGATGCGTCCGGCGCCGCCGTCGCCTTGCAGGGGGCCTCTCGAGATATCACCGCCCGAAAGCAAGCCGAGGAGGCGTTTCGAAAGAGCGAGGAAAAGTATCGCCTCTTCGTCGAAAACACCAACGATATTATCTATACCCTGGATAGCGAGGGCGTCTTTACCTTCGTTTCTCCTGCATGGACGTTTTTGTTGGGACACACTCAGGACCAGGTCGTCGGCAAATCGTTCAAGGAATTCGTCCATCCCGATGATATCCCCGCATGCGTCTGGCAGCTTCAGGCGGTGTTCGAAAGAGGTGGTGGGGTCCCGGGCGGCGTCGAGTACCGGGTGCGTCACCTCGACGGGACATGGCGATGGCATACTTCCACGGGGGCTTATCTGGAAGAGACGACAGGCACCCCGGTCACTTATCTGGGAGTCGCGCGCGACATTACGGAACGCAAAAAAATGGAGGAAGCCCTGCGCGCCAGCGAGGACCAGTACCGCCTCCTGGCCGAGAATATGAATGACTTTGTTATCGTGCTGGATGTCCACAACATGACATGGCTTTATGCCTCCCCGTCGGCTGAGAGGCACTTGCAATATACAGTCCGGGAGATGATGGAGATGTCCCCCGCGTGTTTGATGACTCTCGAATCCTGGGAGATGCGGTTTTTAAAAACAAAAGAGTCGATCGATGCCAATCTTGCAGGAACCCCTGTCACTGTCGAATCCGCGGAACTGGAATTTATTCGCAAAGACGGAAGCCATCTCTGGGTGGAAGCCAGCGGCAGCCCGAGATTTGATGAAAACGGTCGTCTTACGGCCCTTCAGTTTATCAACCGCGACATCACGGAACGCAGGAAGGCAGAAGAAGCACTGCGTGAAAGTGAAGAAAAATACCGGCTCCTGGTGGAAAATATCAATGAAAATATTTATATCATCAACGCAGAGGGCCTGTTTTCTTATGTCTCTCCGGGGTGGACGGCGCTGTTGGGACACCAGCCGGAAGAGATCGTTGGAAAATCTTTCATGGAATTCGTGCACGAAGAAGACATCCCCGCCTGCGCGTCTTATCTCCAGGAGGTGAGGGAGAAAGGGAGGGATCCCAATGGGGTTGAGCACCGAGTGCGTCACCGCGACGGGACATGGCGCTGGCACTACGCCACGGGTGTTTATTTAAAAGAAAAGCCCGCTCTGCTCAATGGTTATTTAGGCGCTCTGCTCAATGGTTATTTAGGCATCAGCAGAGACATCACAGAACGCAAGCACACAGAAGACGCCCTGCGCGAGAGCGAGGAGCGATACCGGCTCCTGGCCGACAACATGGTAGACTACGTCTGGGTGGTGGACGCCAAAACCTTCAAGCACCTCTATGTCAGCCCTTCGTCGGAAAAGTTTAACGGATACACACGGGAAGAGATCATGAAGATGTATCCCAAGGACTTGATAACTGAAGAAGCGGTAAAGACATCCTCGCGCTATTTCGAGGCGTCTCTCAAGGCTGCTGCAGCTGGGCTTCCCGCGGAATGCCCGCATTTCGAAATAGAGATGATCTGTAAAGACGGCCGCAGCATGTGGGCTGAGGTGTCGTATAGTCTTTTATATGATTCGGCTGGCGCGGTCATCGCCATTCAAGGAGCAGACAGAGACATTACAGAACGCAAACAGGCCGAAGACGCCCTGCGTGAGAGCGAAGAGCACTACCGGCTCCTGGCTGACAACATGGCGGACATGGTTTGGTTGGTGGACGCCAAGACCTTCAAATATCTCTATGTCAGCCCTTCCGTGGAAAAGTTCAGCGGATACAGACAGGAAGAAATCATGGGGATGGAACCCAAGAAATTCATGACCAGAGAGTCTGGGATGACATCCTTGCACTGTATTGGCGCATCTCTCAAGGCAGCAGCAGCCGGACTGCCCGTGGAATGTCCGCATTTCGACGTAGAGATGATCTGTAGAAACGGCTCTCACAGGTGGTCCGAGACCTCGTACAGCCTGGTGTACGATTCGACAGGGGCGGTTATCGCCATTCAAGGAGTGAACCGTGACTTAACGGAACGTAAACAGGCCGAAAACGCCCTGCGCGAGAGCGAAGAGCGCTATCGGTTCCTGGCTGATAACATGATGGACGTGGTCTGGGTGGTGGATGCCCGAACCTTCAAGTATCTCTACATCAGCCCTTCCATGGAAAAGTTCACCGGATACACACGGGAAGAGGTCATGAAGACGCATCCCAAGGACTTGATAAGCGAAGAAGCGGCGAGAACATCTTTGCGTTTCTTCGAGGCGTCTCTCAAGGCGGCCGCCGCCGGACTGCCCGTAGAGTGCCCGCATTTCGACTTGGAGCTGATCTGTAAAGATGGCCGCAGCATGTGGGCTGAGGTGTCGTATAGTCTTTTATATGATTCGGCCGGCGCGGTTATCGCCATTCAAGGAGCGAACCGCGACATAACAGAACGCAAACAGGCCGAAGACGCCCTGCGCGGGAGCGAAGAGCGCTATCGATTACTGGCTGACAACATGAAAGAGATGCTCTGTGTTTGGGATATCCATTCCTTGCAATTCCTCTATGCAAGCCCTTCAACGGTAAAATTTACAGGTGTTTCACTGGAAGAACTGTTGGAGAGTTCTCCGACTCACTTCATGCCGCCGGAGTATGTCTCCAAATTGAGTGGCATCATCAGCCGTGTGATCGCTGATCCCTCCTATGTAGCCCCCCTCTTTGAAACGCCGCTTCTCAATAAAGATGGGAAAACGATATGGATTGAGGCGGCATTTACCTGGATACGCGACAAAGCCGGCACTATCGTCGCATGCCAAAGCGTCAACCGGGATATCACGGACCGCAAGATGGCGGAAGAAACAATAGCCAGCAAAACCGCCGAACTTTCCCGTTCCAATGCCGAACTCGCGCAGTTTGCCTATATTGCGTCCCACGATCTTCAGGAACCCTTGCGCATGGTAGCCGGCTTTCTCGAACTCTTGTCAAAGCGTTACAAGGGCCAACTGGGCAGTGATGCGGATGAATTCATTGCCTTCGCGGTTGAAGGCGCCAACAGGATGAAACAGCTCATCGACGACCTGCTGGTTTACTCACGGGTAGGGACCAGGGCTAAGCCCTTGGAATCCAAAGACAGCCAAACGATCCTGACGGATGCGCTTGATAATCTCAAAGTAGCACTGGAAGAAAGCGAAGGCTCCGTTGAGATATCATCGCTGCCCATCGTAACGTGCGACGCGGTTCAATTGACGCAGGTGTTTCAGAACCTCATCGCCAATGCCTTAAAATTTAGAGGGGAAGCGCCTCCTATTGTAGAAATCGGCTGCCGCAAGAAAGAGAATGAATGGGTATTTTCGGTGGCAGATAACGGAATCGGTATCGATCCAAAGTACTTCGAACGGATCTTCCTCATCTTTCAACGCCTCCACCAAAGGGATGCCTATCCGGGCACGGGAATCGGACTGGCCGTATGCAAAAAAATCGTCGAACGCCATGGCGGACGCATATGGGTAGAGTCCGAACCCGGGAAAGGTTCCGTCTTTTTCTTCACGATTCCTTTCTCGGATGGCGATTATTGAAGACTCCCCGGAACAAGCTCCGGCTACTCTCCGACCCTTAAGGAAAATGTTTAAACATGATGCGCTCGCTTACCCCGCCACAAGTAGCGGGGAAGGCGCTCGCTGCCGGAGTCAACCTACGATATCCCTAATCGTTTCATGCGGGTATAGAGACTTGTCCGTTTTATATCCAGAATTTTTGCGGCATTTCCAATTTTCCCGTTGGTGAGATCTAATACATGTTTTATGTGCTGGCGCTGAAGTTCTTCAAGAGTTTGAATTTCAGACAATGAATTTTCTCTCAATTTTTCTTTACTGTCAGGAAAATTGAGAACAAGAACCCCATCTTCTGAAAGCAATACTGCCCGCTCAATAACGCTTTTCAGTTCCCTTACATTGCCCGGCCACTCATAGTTTTCCAGGATGAGCTTCTGATCCTTGTTCAGCGGAAACATCGTTTTATTATATTTTTTTGCAAACTGCGTCATGAAATGAGCGGCTAACACCGAAATATCCTCAACACGTTCCCGCAGGGGGGGTATCATCAACTCCAGTGTATTGAGTCTGAAATACAGGTCCTCGCGGAAGTGGCCGGCTTTCACCTCAGTTAAGAGGTTGCGGTTTGTTGCGGCTACCAGGCGAAAATCAGCCGTCTTGGTCTTTGTCCCGCCAACCCGCATAAAAGTCTTCTGCTCAAGCAACCGCAAGAGCTTGACTTGAAGATGCTGAGGGATTTCCCCAATCTCGTCAAAAAACAACGTGCCGCCTTCTGCCATTTCAACACGACCAATCTTCTTTTGATGGGCGCCGGTAAAAGCACCTTTTTCATGACCGAAGAGTTCACTGTCTATCAAATTTTCTGGGATCGTCGTGAGATCCACAACCACAAAAGGCTTGTCCCGGCGGGCGCTATGCCGATGAATCCACTGCGAGACGACTTCCTTGCCCACACCTGTTTCCCCCAGAATCAGGACCGGCGCGTCCGATTCGGCAAGGTGGGTGGCTTGATTCAACGTTTTGACCATCTTTTTATCTTTAACCAGGATATCGATACCGGAAAGATCAAGCGAGTCATGAATCACGCACCCCGCATTGACCGGGGAATATAACGGTTCGTCAGCATCCAGCATACCGCTTTCTTGTCGCGCTAAAATGCCGGATAGATAGCGCCCCAGCGATTCCAGCATGGGCAAATCAACAAAATCGAAACAGTTCGGTATATAGGAATTATCAAAATAAAGAACAGCCTGGACTCTTTCCCGCAATAGCGGCATACAAATCACCGACACATGTCTTTTTTCTTTTGATCCAAAGGCTTCCTTCGGCAGATTTTCAAGGATAGGCTTCTGGCTCTGATAACACGTTTTAATCATATCCATATGACGCCGGAAATTCTGGTCGCTGATGATCGAACGGGAGAGATTGCGGGCCATTTGCAATTCGGGCAGCTCTGTCTTGCCGCGACTGAAAACGAAAATACCGGAACGTTCCGCCCGGAAGAAGCCCGAAAGGGTGGATAACAATAAATCCATTCTGATCGTTTCAGGTCTTGAAAACAACTCCTCCAGAATACGGATGGTCGGCTCAAGCGTTACGGGTGTCGCTGCATCTATTTTTGTCTGTTCCAGCAGAAACCTGAGATCATCCGGGAAGAATATTTCACTATAGACAGTCAGTTGTCTGTAAATATTATAGGCCAGACCGGCTGCCTTCTCGTACTGATTGTTTCTTAAATAATATCGCACAATCTCAATTCTTGTTTTCGCCAGCTGAAACGAATCTTCACATTTCTCTAAAAGCGTCTCACTATCCTGCAGATCCTTAAAGATAGAGGCTTCATCCTTGCCTTCTGTGATCGATTTCACCGCGCGAAGCCTCAGGGCTGTCCCCTGCAAATCAATATTCGGCTCGCGCATGATCCTTTCAAAAAGCGCATCAAAACGCCACTCGGCGGGGAGCTCGGCGCCGGCCTGCTCGGCATTAAAATAACTTTCAAAATAGGCGGGGTGGTAGATCTCTTGGACAATACCGACTTCATTCGCTAGCCGGCGGGCCTTCTCAAAGAGTGGGAGTCCCTGGTCGATCGCGCCCTCAGAGAAATACAGACAGGAAAGTCCCATATGGCTGACCCAATAAGCTGACGCATTGTCCGCAGCTAAGGCATCGACCATCGCGCCTTCCAGATGGAAAACGGCTTCTTCTCTCTTCCCGGCAAACCATAGATTAATGCCCAAAAAAGCACGATAGTAGGATGCGGTAAAATGATCCCGGTGTTTTATGGCTAACTGGCGGAAAAAATCCAGGGTGCTGATGGCCCGCTGAAAATCGCACCGATTCATATAACAATAGGAGATTAAATTAGGCGCCTCGCAACCCAGTAAATACTCTTCACTTGCCCAGATGTCCTGAGTGGCCGGTTCCAGGTAGTTAGCCGCCTTATTCAGATAACCTTGAATGAAATAATAGACGCCAATATAAAAAGAAGCATGCGATAAGATATCGTGATCCCCAAGTTCCTCTGCCTTTTCTTTTCCCTTCTCCAGGTAAAGAAGGGCGTCACAGAGTTTGTCCCGAAGCCAATAGATCCGGCCGAGAAGCAGATTGGCAATAGCCCAATTCCGTTCATCGCCTATTTCTTGCGACATCGAGATGATCTTTTCCAGAATAAGAATATTCGTTCGGGAGCTGATGTACCGGGCACGGCAGTACTCTGAAAGCCGAATGCCTTCTGAAACAAACCAGGCCTTGCCGGATGAACTCTCACCCACCGAAGGCAACAGCCGATCTATTTGCTTCAGATGTTTTTCAGCAGCCCCTCTTTTGCCTTCCTTTAATGCTTCAATCGCCAGGGCCATCTCGTTTTTTATGGTTAGATTCTCACCTTCTGATTTCTGAAGGAGCTCCTGAAATGCCTGTGGTGGAATTTTATCAATAAGTCCTTTTGATTTAATACGACGGGTGATCTTGGCCAGTTTTTCTGGGGAGTTCATCTGCCCGAGCTTCTGCTTCACGTCATCAGGCAAGATATCAGACAGGCCATATGCACCGTTATCATCCAGATAAACCCAACCATACGATTCGCACTTGCGTATCAGTTCAATAAGCAGGCCCAGGGGAAGAGGTGATAATTGGGCAATCACATCCAAAGAGACCGGGCTGTCAAATGCCGCCATGACAGAGAGAAAGTCCCACTGCGATGATGTAAAATTGGCGTCTTTTATCAAAATATTACCCATAACTCTTATATTGGAGACTCACCGGAGGAGCGCCGTCGAATCTCCAATTCCCAGGGTAGCTGCTTTTTCCTGATTCGCTCGCTTACCCAGCCGCAAGCAGCGGGGAATGCGCTCGCTAAAGAATATTCAACAAACCCCTCGTAGATAGATGATAGCCCTAAAAAGCTCATCCCTACTCTTTATTTCGTGAGTTTTTCAAAGCGTAAAAAGTACATCTTATTTTTTATTAAGTTAATCAGACTATTTCAATATTGCAAAGAAAAAAAGACTTTAAGTATTGAACTCTGGATTATACAGGCTTATTTGACAGAGCAGCAAGAGGGTCGCAAAATAGAAAAGGGTTACAGAAAAAAATCTGTAACCCTTTTATTTTATTGGTGGGTCGTGCGGAATTCGAACCCGCGACCAACGGATTTAAAGCAGTCCCGCCATACGCCAAAATAAGTATTTTAAGCTAGTTAAAGCCAGACTGGTCGTCTAAAACCCGCTAAAATTAGCTGGTTTGTATAGGGTTTTCCCCCCAAAATTCCCCCCAGTAAGAAAGGCGCTTTTGTTCCTGGATTGATCAAAAGAGCCTTTTATTTATGAGGTTCGATGTACTTAACTCCAGCAAAGCCGGAGGTCTATGACCCTCATTCAGCTGTTGTTCTTTTGCCATTTTTCAGCGGCGATCAATGATGCGCCTATTGCCCCTACTATTTGGGTATCCACTGATAGTCTTTTGATGCTTACATCCAACCTTTTCTCCAGTGCATCTATCAATCCCGCATTCTTTGCGCAACCGCCTGTTACAGTTAAATCTCCATTGAAACCTATTCTCCTCACCATCGCAATTAACCTGATTGCAATTGATTCATTAATACCTGCACAGATTCCACCTAAATCAACACCCTCGTTAATCAGGGTTATGACTTCAGACTCAGCAAACACACTGAACTGAGAAGTAATTGTTGCCGCTTTTTTTGAATTGAGCGACAGTAATGAAAACGCATCCAGATCACAAGAAAGAACCCGTGTCATCGCTTCGAAGAACCGTCCGGTTCCAGAAGCGCACTTATCATTCATGAGAAATTCCTTAACCTTGCCCTTTTCGTCCAGTGACATGACTTTGCAATCTTGGCCTCCGATATCAATTACAGTGCCAACGGAAGGGGACAGCCACTTCGCACCTCGGGCGTGACACGTTATTTCGGAAATATTCTCATTAGCAAAAGGAATCTTGAGGCGACTATATCCTGTCCCGACAATGAACTTCAGATTATCTATCGAACCTAAACCCGCCTTCATGATTGCATCATCCATCGCTATGTGTGCCGTCAACTCCGGTTTCGTAGTGGATCTGACAATTGAATGGGAGATAATATTTCCATCTTTCATAACCACAGCTTTTCCCGTAGTGGATCCTACATCACAGCCTCCAAAATAATAACCATTCGTGCTAACACTCATGCTATATTTTCTTATTATATCAAGTCTTCTCTAACAAAAATAAACCCTTATCCAAATTCCATTGTAGAGAAGAATGGACTATACCCCTTTTTCCGCACACTGAATGAGTAATTTGACTGGCTACTTCAAATTCGACAACGTAAAGAGGTGGCATCAAAACTTTGGCAGGAAGACCCCGGCTATGGTTTGCTTCGACAACCCGCAAAAACAGGCTGCGGCATGACCCTTAACCCCAAGCAACAACCCACTTATGCAGCCCTGTTCCTTGTCCCAGTATGCCGGAACACCGCTGTGAAACCATACCAAAATTATCACGGACGAAGAACGGCTTTTAAAGTCTTCCCCGACAGAGTATCTGCTATCGCTTTGTTGACGTCTGTCATCGGATAAAACGAGATCAGCCGATCGATCGGGAAGCGACCTTGCCTGTAATACTCTATCAGCTGGGGAATGAAAATTGGAGAGATCGCATCTCCCTCCAGAATGCCCCTTATCTTCCGACCGAACAAAATACCATTCATATCAAGAGAAACCTCGGTACCCGGCGCTGACAATCCAATCAAGCCACACTCGCCAGATTGGGAGGTTGACTCAACGGCCTGACGGAATACCGCGGGGTTTCCGATACACTCAAGTGCATAATCTGCGCCTCCGCCCGTTATCGCTTTGACGGCTTCAGACGGCACCTCCGCCTTTGCATTCACCACATGGGTTGCACCGAGTGTTTTGGCTAATTCGAGTCGTTCCGGCATGACATCGATCGCAATAATCTTGCTGCAGCCATTCAGGACAGCGCCCATAATAGCTGCCAGCCCTACAGTCCCCACTCCAAAAATGGCAATGGAGGAACCCAACGGCGGGCAAAGTGCATTGATCACGGCGCCGGCGCCCGTTTGAAATCCGCATCCCAGTGGACCCAGCATCTCAACGGGCAGATCTTCAGGCACCTTCACCACGCTTTTCTCATGAGCCAGCGCATAACTCGCCCAGGAGGATTGCGTAAACCAGGAACCAAAGTAGGGCTTACCGTCTTTGGATATTGTTCTTGAGGAGTCTCCACGCCCGCCACTCATGTTCAACAAGACGCCGTTCTGACAATAGCACGGGTTGCCTGTCAGGCATGGTTTGCAGGCACCGCACAGATGCTGGGTCAATACGACATGATCGCCGGGTTTGATATCCCTGACATGACTGCCGACCTTTTCCACAATACCGGACCCTTCATGTCCAAATACCGCAGGAAAGGCTTCTCGAGGGAGGAGCTTCACCGCCCCCAGATCCGTATGGCATATCCCCGATCCTGCAATTTTGACCAGGATTTCATCATAGCGGGGTTCTTCAAGGTCCACCTCCTCAATCACAAATTCGGAGTCAGGATCCTTTTGTACAACAGCAGATATTTTCATGTTATCCTCCTCTACAGGTACTCCCAGGGGCTCTGACAGTATTATTGGAACCATCTGTAAAGCTTGTTTGGGTGGTTCTTCAAATCCTGGGCCACCTCATGAATAGTGTTCGCTGCTGATTGCCAATCCAACAGCCTCAACTTAAAAGCGGGGCAAAACGTCTTCACTATATAACCATATAGCTTTCTTGTTGCTGTTTCAGCAGGTTATCGGACTGCCCACTGTTGGAGTTATCGATTCTTTCCAACAAATAGTTTTTGGTAACATCGAGATTCATCGTAATAACGATATTTCTTGTTTCCCACGTATCAGACAGAAAATTTGTTTGAAGGCCCTTAAGCGTAATAACTGAAGAATGCGTTGATCCATCTGGCATTATATTACTGATCAAGATTAACTGCGCCTTTTCATCATGTTCGTAGTTTGTCGATTTGAAGAAACCCGGTATTTCCTGTTTTATCTCTCTCATTATATTAGCGATAATTTTTATATCTATCCTCAAACGAGATAAGGTCTGAACGATCAATACCTCCAATAAATTCTCAAAGGAGTAATACCTGGAGGTGCCTGTTCCGGCACTTGGAGTATAAGGCGAAATGATTCCATTCAGAATCCAGTATTGAATTCTTTGTTTGCTTTCACCGGTTATCAACTGCAATTCTTTAGTATTGTATGTTCTTGATAAAATCATAATATAAGAAAAAATAATAATCCGGTGAATTCACCAACCGAGAATGGCGTTTTTATTATCCAAAAGCCAATTCCGTAACGTCATCGGTTTTCTGCCGGTAAGATATTCGACAACATCTGACTTTCTCCATACTGTTTCGTTGTCCTGCTCGAACTGGAAGTAGTGCAGGTAATATTCATCTGCATCGGGCCGCCCGATATACTGTTTTACTCCTTCGCCGCACAAGCGTAGAAAGGTTTCATCACTACCGTCAAAACGGATCTTGACGCCGAACACTTCGCTCATCAAGTCAGCCACCTCATCGAACCACATCACATCATGACCGTTGTCGAGATGATAGGTTTGATTCAAGTGCCGCTGGTTGTTCGAGAGTAGAATCGCCGCAGCGCAGGCTCCAATATCATTGGTGTCGATAAAACCCATTCTCCTATTCCTTGGCACCGATAATACGCGCTCAGCACGTATAGGACCGTTGAAAAACGGCGTGATGAAGTTCTGCATGAAATAAGCGGCAATATTGATATAGGTCAGCGGCAAACCGCTTTTTTCAAGCAATGCCTTTGCGCGCAGATGCTGAACGGCCGTGCCGCCACCGAATCGCGTCAAGGCAGCGGGAATGCGATCCAGCGTCATGCCTGGAGGATCGGCAACCAAACGAACGATATGCTGCAAACTCGGAGTGCAAAGGGCGGCAAAAATCAAATTGGTCATCGCACGTTCTTCATCGAGGAAATCAGGCGTTACCACGAACAGGCCTGTCAGACCGGAGAGTGCGTTTTCCAACGACGCAAGATCGTAGTAATTGGCAACCACAATTTCTGCATTTGGGAACTCCTTGGACAGAGCCGTCCGATGATCGTCTGTGCGAATGATGAGACGCAGGCGTGTTTTTGGTGCTTTCTGCGCCACATAACTTGCAACGGGGTTGCCTATATGGGCATTCGCTCCGAACACGCCTATGAACTCCTGATCCGGCTTCGTATTAGAACCGCGCAACGCACCTTCCATTTTCATAGCCTCATGTTCTTGTTCTTACGTCCTTGTATGACAAATTGAAACGACAAGGACCTGATTGGCGGCATGTTTTTATGTAGAAATTGTCCTGCAGGACGCTATCTCCCCTCCCCCTGTTGGGTTACGGGAGATAGCTAAAGACTGTGCAGGTCTTCCCCATGGGTTTACTATATTGTCATGAAGGTTTTACGCACCAGGGCCGATAACTGGATCATCACTCAGGACGTTTATAGACCCAATAGGCGGCCGGGAGATATACAACCTCTATAAAAAAGTAGCTCACCAAAAGCGGTGACGGCCAGCCGTCAACAACGAAACTAATAATCCTGCCGATCATGAGACCCCCTGCAAAAAAAGCGACACTCAATACCGCTGCATTTCTAAATTTGTCGTTAAATGCAGAAAACAACCAAAACAATCCAAGCCCGAAATAGAGGCACATCATAGCTCTGAAAAGATGATGGAGGTTTATATTTACATTGGTGACGCCAAGCACGGTCCCAAGAAAAAACTGAGGAGAAAATCCATACAGCAATGCAAGCAGCCATGCCGAGATGAATGTAATGACCAAGAATATTTTTTTAATTTTCATTCTCTCTATCCTTTCAAATGGCTTCTCAACTCTTGACACACGAACAGACAGGGATTGTGCCCCAGATCGATTATTTTGTTCCATGACCGGTCCACTTGGACATCATCGTGCCACCCCCTGCCATTATTACGATCCTGCAAAAAAGTTTGTCCGACATCAGCGCCCTCAACCAGAAACCACTGTCGTAAGTCCAAACTCCATGACGCCGCCAGTAACGACTGTTCTTTTCCCGAGGAGCGATTTCATATGCTTCCTCCATATAGTCAAATGGGGTCAGTACTCTTCCCGGAGGATCAGATGCTCCTCCGGGAAGAGTGACAAATTATAGATATATTATTTTTTCAGGCCTTTGAGATAGACATTGCCTGACGCGTCGGCCTTGCCTAAGATGAAACGCGACAGCGCAGGGATAAATACGAGCGCACCGATCATGTTATAGAAGAACATGAACGACAACAGAAGCCCCATGTCTGCCTGAAATTTAATGGGCGACAACGCCCATGTTACGACGGCGCTTGCCAACGTAATACCGACCAGGGCAACCACTTTACCTGTAAACATAATCGCACGCTTGTAAGCCTCACTCAGTGGCAGACCGTTGCGCATATGCATCAGCTGTACGCTTAATAGATAGAGTGCATAGTCAACGCCAATTCCGACGCCAAGCGCTATGACCGGAAGGGTGGCCACTTTTATGCCGATTCCCAACATCACCATGAGGGCTTCACAGAGAATCGAGGTCAGAATCAGTGGAATAATCGCAACAACGACGGCACGCCAATTCCGGAAGGTTATCAAACAAAGGGCGATCACCGCCAGATAGACATATATCATCATGATGCGGTTTTCTCTTTTTACAATGATATTTGTTGCCGCGTCGATCCCGGCATTTCCCGCCGCGAGAAGAAACTGCCGATCCTTCCTGCTGTGTTGTTCCGAAAAGTCTTCTACCACTTTCACCACATTCGTGAGCGTATCTGCCTTGTGATCCTTCAGGTAAGCAATCACCGGCAATACGGTCGCTTCAGCATTGAACAGGTCCATATTATTTTCACGGGCAAATTGCACACCGTAATTTAGTTCGCTTTGGTTCCGGGTGAGCGTGAACCATTTGTAGCTCCCTTCGTAAGATGACAAAATCAGCCCGCGCGCACCGTCCGGCAGCGCCATGATTGCCTGTACGCTTGGTATCTCCCGCATTGCATTGACAAGGCGATCAATCTCTATCAGGGACTCATACTGTAAACAACCCTCGGGAGGTGTCTTGACGATTACGGCAAACTGGTCGCTGGAGAGCCCATAGTTGGCATTGAGAAAGGCATTGTCCTTGTTGTAACGCGAGTTCGGACGCAGCTCCGGCGCTCCCGGGTCCAGGTCGCCAATCTTGACATTGGCGCCGATAATGGAACCGATGACGGCAAGAACAACCAGAGCAACGAGAGCTCCAACTGCCCATTTTTTCTCGGTCCCGAACCGATTGAGGAAGTTCCAGACCGCCCCGGCCTTCTTCCCTTCAGATTCTTCGCTCTCCTGCTGCAGGCTTCTTTGAGCAGCCTTTGGACTTACGCCGACATACGACAGAAGCACGGGCAAGAGAATCAGGTTCGTAAAAATGACGACAAACACACCGACGCTCGCCGTCAGTGCCAGGTCTCGAATAACCGGAATATCGATCCGCATCAAAACGGCAAATCCAACCGCCGCGGCTGAAAGCGCGGTCAGGCCCGGCAGAAAGAGCCGGCGGAAGGTGTAGCGCGCAGCCACCAGCTTGTGCGTGCCGCGACCGATATCCTGCATGATACCGTTCATCTTCTGCGTGCCATGCGATACCGCAATGGCAAAAACCAGGAAGGGTACCAGAATCGAGTAGGGATCGAGTTCAAAGCCCAATGTCGTAATGAGCCCTAATTGCCACAGGACGGCCAGGGCGGAACAGCAGATCAACAGAATGGTACTGCGGATACACCGGGTAAAGATAAAAATGATGATCGCGGCGATGACAATGGCAAACAGGAAAAAGGTCATGACCTGCATTAAACCGTCCATCAAATCGCCCACGATTTTAGCAAAACCGGTGATGTGGATCTTTACCCTGCCTTTTGAGGCCAGTTCGTATTTGCTCCTTATCTTTTCCAGTCTATGGGAAAATTCTCTGTAGTCGAGACGCTTCCCGCTGGGTTCCTTATCCAGTAAGGAGACCAGAATCGTGCTTGACTTGTAGTTGTCTGAAACCAGACTACCGACGATGGAGGCGCGGGCGACATTCAACTTCACTTGCTGCAAGCTCGCCGCAGAGCCGTCGTAACCGTCATTCATGACAGGTCCGGCTTCGAAACCCTGTTCCGTAACTGCATGCCACCGTATGGCCGGCATCCAGAGCGATTTCTGCCAGGTTCGATCCACCCCGGGCGTCAGATACACCTCGTCGTTGATCTGCTTGAGCGTTTCCAGATACTGGGCATCGAAGATATTGCCTTGGGTATTCTCAACCGCAATTCGGATTGTATTGCCGAGACCCGCCAGCTTGCTCTTATTGGCCAGATAATTTTTTATATACTGGCTGTGTTGTGGCAGCATCTTCTCGAAGCTCGCATTGAGCTTGAGCTTAGTCGTCTGATACCCCAGAACCAGCGTCACGATCAAACAGGCAATGATCATCAAATGACGATGATTAAAGATAAGGCGTTCCAGTTTGTTCCCCGATGAGGTGTCAAAGTCCTTGATATCCTTGACAACCGGCATATTATCTATTTCTTGTTTTGCTATAGCCATGTTCTTCTCCGTTTATTTCAACTTCTTGACCATCAGTCCTCCAAAGCCTGCGAGCACAATGGTATCCCCCTCTGCAACTGCCACAGCAGAGGTAGGAAATACAACATCCATCTTTACCCGGTCGAAGCCCTGGCTGTCTTTTTTGCTAATAAGGACATCTCCGTCCTGACTCACCAGAACAACCCGTCCGTCCTGAGTCATCGCAGAACCCATCAATCCCGTCATCACATCGGTTTCGATTTTCTTCCAGGTGGCGCCCTTGTCGGCGCTGCGATAAACGTTCCCCCGCATACCGTGGGCCATCATGACGCCCCGGCTGCCGATAAACCCAAAATAGGTACCATTGTATGGCGTCTTGACCTTTCGGAACCGTAAGGTTTTTCGATCCAGTTTCATCACAGTTGCCTGTTCACCGGCAATGACAAGATCGTCTCCGGCCGGTCGAATGGAATATAGATGCGGGTGCGTCAGGGGATCTTCCGTGCGATCCAACCATGGCTCCCAGCTTTTTCCGCCGTCTGCCGTCCGGAAGATCAGACCAAAAGAACCTACAATGAAACCGCTTGTCTCATTTTCAAAATAGACATCCAAAAAGGACCTGTTAGGCGCCTGGTTGTCAGGCTTGGCAAACGCACCGACATCAGACAGAAATTGTGCGACCGCATCGGGACCGCCTGTTATATTCTTTGGCTGATGCTCTTTATAAAAAGCTGTAAGAAGCTTGGTGACGTCACGGTAATCAAGCTGTTTCACCCATGAAGCCCCACCATCGGAGCTGTGCAACACGACGCCGTCATGCCCAACGGCCCAACCCTGTTTCGGGATCGGAAAATTTACCGCGACAAGGTCCGAACTGACGGGCACGTCAGCCTGGACCCAAGTCTGACCCGTGTTATCCGAATAGAGGATTGTGCCTAACTGCCCCACAGCAACCAGACGCTTGCCCGCAAGGGTGATGCCGTTGAACAGCCGTTTGCTCGCCAATTGACTTTTGACGGCAGGGGTATTGAGAACATCTTGGAAACCTGTGGCCGCAAATGCGCTCTGCATCCCAAAACAAATTAGCATCAGCGCCACTTTTATTATTCTTTGGTACATCTTTTTTCTCCCAAATTTTGGTTTACACCTCTTTGCAATTTATACATCCGCTCAATACGAGGAGTTCTATCCTTTTATGTCGAGAGCCACGCTTAATAGATGGCAGGCACTGATCACGATGCTTACACTTTCAGTGCCTGCCGTCTTTATGCGTTATGATTCAGGCTTAATCGTCTAGCGCAAACCCTTACCTGCCAAGGCATCCGGCGACCACCAGCGTGCCGTTTGCGGCGGAATCGGCTTTAGATATCCCATGCCTAGCCTCATATAGTTTGCGCGGGATGATACGCCATTTATCAGATTGAAGTGCATATAAGAATAGGTGATCGGCGCCATCATGTCATAGCACTGGACAAGTTCATGGTAACTGGACTTGTAGATATTACCGTGGGCATCGTATACATCCGCTGCGATAATCGCCCAGCTATCCTCGTCTATATAAAATGTCCGCTTCGGGTAAATATGCCGCTTGCCCGGTTTCAAGGCGATTTCCACCACCCATACCCTGTGGAGTTCCCAGCGGATAAGATCCGGATTGATATAGCTGCCCGGCTTAAACATCTGCTTCAGATCTCCAGTGTAATAAACCAGTCTGTATGTATTGTAAGGAATATATAATTCCTTTTTTCCTATTAGTTTATAATTATACCGTGACATCTCGCCATTAAACAGCCAGCATTCATCATACGTCCACGTCCCCGCGCCATCGGTATCCGGGGTATCGAAGGAAACTTCCGGCGCCAACTTTACCCGCCGCTGCCCGGGAAGGTACAGATGGTGTGTCGGCCCGACAGTTTGATCGCCGATGATGTGATGGATTCCCTGGCCGCCTTCGCCTGCCTTACGGACGGGACCTTCGAATATCCATCGGATTTTCCAGTAAAGATACTCTTTGTTGTTGCGTTCCCGAGCTTCCTTATCTTCATAATAATTCGGAAATTCGTTCCAGATCATAAGTGGTTCCGCGGTATTATAGAAGTTGCCGTCTTCCTGACAAACAGTCGATACCGCTCTGGTCAACCAAGAGGAGCCCATATAACGCATATTGTGATTGAGAATAATTTCATCGCCGTTCTTCGGGATGGGGAAAGGGATGCCGCCCTGCACGAGATTTTCCACGCCCTTTTTGTTCGCACCAAGCTTGGCCGTAACTGCATTTTTTACCGTGGCGTCGAGTACATAGTCAGGATACGCAACGGTACGATGGGTTTTATAGACATCCAAGCGGAAACCGGGGAATTTTTTCAAAAGTGCCATAGTCCCCACGGACAGCTTATTAGCGTATTGCGCCGCATTCTGCCCCGTAATGCTGAACAGCGGTTTCTCCGATGCAAAGGGATCCGGACGCCAGCCCGATCCCGCTACGTAAGTTGCAGGCGCCTTGGTCAGGCCGCCCGTGTAGGGCGGAATCGAGCCGTCCTTGTTGCCGGCTATCTCCGCCCCGAAGGGCGTCAGGTTCTTGCCCAACTGCGCGGCTTCCTCCTGGCTCACCGCGCCAAATACACAACCTGCGTATATCAGCGTCAAGAAAACCGCCAATACCGCGATCTTCATAGATTTCTTGTATAACATAGTCATGTTTTACCCTCCCTGACTAGAAATTCGTCTTGAATGTAAAGCTCACCCAGTCGCGATCATACAGTGTCGCCGGCAAACCGCCGCGGATCGCCATTGTACCGGTAGCAGGATTAAAATCGTGATCACCGAAATACCAGTTGTAGGCAAGCGAAAAGGTATACTTCTGCTTGTAATCAAGGCTGAGGCCGACTTTGGCGCTTCCATTGCCCTCCGCGTCGCCGGAGTTAACTGCCGAGCTTCCCAAAAGACCGATGCTGTAACTCACAGGCATGGACAAATCCCACTGCGGCCATACGGCAAACCAGGTCGGGGTGTAACTGATGCCCACGCCCAGGGCGTCCCGGGTTACACGATCGATAGCCTCATACCCGGCAGGATTTCCCGGCCCCTTGAAGTAGGCCTCGCCCTGGCTGACACGCTGCAGATGGCAGTAAGTGAATTCCAGGATCCCGGTGCCGCTATCCGCCCAGGCCTTGGGGCCATGCAACGTCATAAAGTTAAGAGTCGCCAGATGGACATCCCCGCGGGCTTGCTCGGTATCACCCTTGCCGGGACGCGTTCCTAAAACAACAGCGCCTGTGCTGTTCAAAGGCATGTTGGTACGATAGTTATACTCCAGACCGATGCTGAACCCGGCCAGGGCAAAAGCGGCGCTGGCGCCATAGAGCTTGATATTGTCTGGATAAACGAAGAAATACTGGCCGTTCAAACCGTCGACATAGACCTGTGGCAACTGATCGGTCATGTTTCGGAAAAAGAAACCCAGCTTGGCCTGAAGGTCCTTCAGGCAATCAGGTTTCCAGTTGAGAGCGAAGCCATAGTCGTGGAAGCCGTCCGGCTCGATGTCGCTGTCGTGTTTGAAAAAGGCGCCGGGGGCGAGCACGTATGCATCGGCGCCCTTCTGGTAGATGTCAACGCCGCCCAAGTATGATCCGCTCTCGGGAATGCGCGCTGGATTAAACTCGAGGAACTGCTGGAACTGAAAACCAATCGTTTCGGTCAACTGCGCCTGGAGAGAGAAAGCGCCGCGGGGCATGAACAGTTCCTTCACCTCCGATCCCGGAACCCCCAGGGCCTTCGCAAAATCGACGGGGAACTGGGAGTAGGAAATCGCATTGATGAAGCCCAACAGCGACTCGCCCCAGTATAGGGTGTGACGGCCCAACTTAGCGTTCACCAGAACCGGACCGACATCGAACTTGCCGAACACAAAGGCATCGAGGATCTCGCCGTAGGGACCTTTATGGTAATTCTTGGCGCGCTCGCTCAAACCGAGTGTCTGAGCGCTGCCCGCAGTGCCCCCTTCCAGCGTGTTAGAGGTTAACACCGAGGTGTTGTCCATCGGGTCGCGATACCGCTGGTCGTACCAGCCGGCCGCGCTGATTCTGAATCCATACTCCTCTTTGTAAATAAAATTGAACTCGGACAAGATGTCCACACGATTCGTTACAATGCCGCCGCTTCTGAAATTGCGGTCACCGTCATCGAAATTATAGGTACCCAGAAGATCTGCATCGGCAGACTTGGCACGAATACCCAAATTGTACTTGAAGGTATTGTCCCATTGCATTTTAATATTTTCGTTAGTAGTCTTAATTTCAAAGGCATTGGCGCCGCCCACGCCGAGCAAAAACGCAGCAGCTACAGCTGCTATCAAACCAAAACTCTTCCAGCCACACAGGTAAATTCGCTTCCTCTTCATTTTCCCTCCATTCATTAAATGGCGCTGATAAATAATTGTGGAATATCCCGTCTACTAAAAACCTATAAAACAATTTGCACTTCAGCTTCCATTTCGCTTAATTTGCGAAATGTGCTCTTCTCACCCCCTTTCCATATATCCGGTAATAGAGGAGGTCCCGCCCATGGCCTGTGCAATCGGATCATAGGCGGGCTTCGTCAACGTCGCGTAACACTGAACACTCTATAACAAGTTTTCCCTTGCGCTTTTTTACAGCAGCCTGCCTAGCTAACTATTTCACCAATCCGAGTGTTTTTCTCAATATGAGAGCATAGGTCTGAGGTGTCCATGGCTTGGGATTAAGGGCACTACACGCATCCTGGACAGCATACGAGGCTATCTCATCGACATCTGCGTCTGTCATTCCGGTTGCCTCAGCCAGTGTTGGAATATCTAAATCACTGATCAACAGCGCCAACTCATCGATAGCTGCATAGGCTGCTTCACGTTGAGACATTCCCACCGTATTGACACCCATGGCTGATGCTATTCTACTCAGCTTTTCCTCGCAGGCGGGTAGGTTGTACTCTAGAATTGCAGGCATAGGCAGAGCGCAGGAGAACCCATGCAGGATATGGAACTTACCGCCAACGGCCTGCCCCGCTGCGTGCCCGGCGATAGCATAACAACTGCCGACGACATAACCTGCTATCGTTGCAGCCAATGACATGTTCGACCTTGCCTCAAGATCGGCGCCGTTGAATACGGCCTGCCGCAAGTTTTTAGATATTAATTCAATTGCATACAGGGCCAGCGCATCTGTAATGGGAGTTGCGATCAAAGAGAGGTACCCTTCTATTGCATGCATCAGCGCATCAAGCCCCGTGGAAGCAGTCTGAGTAGGCGGCAGGGTTATCGTAAGGCTCGGATCAACGAGGGCAACTTTAGGACCAATCATGGGATTCAGTATGCCTAATTTTCGGCCTTCAGCTGTTATGATGGAGACGGTTGTTACTTCGGAGCCCGTACCCGAGGTAGTAGGAATACAGATGAGAGGAGGCATTTTCGTTATGGGGGCCGGCGCCGGAAGCACATTATAGAAGTAATCCGTTACCTTTCCGCCGTTGAGCGCCACGACTCCCATACCCTTTGCAGTATCCATATGACTCCCGCCACCAATTGCGATGAGACCATCATACTTACCTTGCAGATAGTACTCTGCGCCCTTATTGACGATCGTATCAGTCGGATCCGGCATAACTTCATTCCAGACACCTGGGTTGCAACCCGCCTTTTTAAGACTCTCAACCATCGCTTTGCAGTTATCCGTTTCAGACAAGAATTTGTCCGTTACAATGAGCACACGAGAGATCCCCAAATTTTTGACCTGATCGGCTAAACCGGCCACCGCCCCTACACCGAAATTGACAAGTGTAGTATTTGCATACATAAAATTCTGTCTGGTTTTAGCAACAACAAAACTCATCTTGATGTACCCCCTTGTAATTTATTATGGCTTTTATATACTTGACTAAGCTTCTTCTTGCTCAAATGGACAAAGTCGAGTCAGTTGAACGGATAGGCTCAATCGTTTTTTGTTTTGCAGCCTTCCACTATCCATCTAAAAGAGCCTCAGACGACTGAGACGACTGTCTTGCCTACATAAACGACGACAGATTTAATCCGCCAGCCTTCTGGTTGTCTGACATACACAAAGTCATAACATCCGATCATGAAAGCCGGCTTGCCTTCGGCAACAGTCCCCAGATACAAATCCCAGTTACCGGTGGCGGTATCTCCGTCAACGTCTATGATCGGGTTGATAAAGCCATGCACATAATATCCTGTGCTCTCTCCCAGTTGCTTAAACGTCTCGCTTATTTCTTTTCTTCCCTTACATGATATCCCGAGTTCAGGAACGTCCCATGTCCCCTGCTCTATAAAAAGCCCTGGGACTTTATCGTAATCCATCGTTTTTCCGTTCACTCCGAGATTACAATAGTGGGCATAGAGATATTGGAGTTTCTTGATCTCTTCTATGTCCTGTAATGTCTTGAGTATGTCCATAATGTCTGCTCCTTTTTTTCTTTAATAATGGTTTTTGCCAAAACTGTCATAAGCATAGTTTCTATTTATAGTTGTTACTGCCGCCCCGAATTGCTCGGCTCATTGACGCGCAGATAACGACATTGTTTTTATCGTTATCAGGTAAAAGCATTTCCTATGCCAAAATCAAATGCTTTATATCTAATTGATATAACTAATTATTTAATTATCATTCATTAATTGACAGGGGGATTAATCGATATATCGATGCATCTTCCGTCGATATATCGATGCATCTGAAGAATTATTTGAGACCCGAAACTCGGCAAAAAATAATGGACTTTCAAAAAATCAATTCGGATTTTCAGGTGAATAGAAATTTAATATAGCATCGGCACTTTACTATGATGAAATAAAGATGGTCAGGGAATGGTATACAGTGCGGGGGGGAATAATAGGATTGTTGCGAGAAGCAAATTAAAAGACTATGACAGCACTAATAGAGTAATACATATCTTTCGAGAGATGGGAGATTATGGCATTTGATTTATATGAATTTAATCTTCGTCAACGCATGCCGAGATTCTTCATGCGAGAGATGAGGGTGCTTGGGTTCATCTCCAGAATCTCCGCAGCGCCCTCCGCTCCTCGTATCTTCCCATTGACATGGTCTAATACGAGCTGTATGTAACGACGCTGAATTTCGTCCATTGTCGGAAAGCCTGAAAACACATTTTCAACCGGAGAACGCTCCGATGATTGATTCGAAAAAACCAGTTCAACACGAGCGTCCTCTGCGATGAGCACTGCCCGTTCAATAAAATGCTTGAGTTCTCTTACATTACCGGGCCAATAGTAGTTTTTGATTGCCGTTTCTTGCTCTTCAGTCAGAGCCGATATCTTTTTTTTGTACTTCTTGGCAAAGTTCACTAGAAAATGATTTGCTAGCGCCGCAATATCATCTCTTCGCTCTCTCAAAGGCGGAATAGTCAACTCCAGAGCATTAATGCGGTAATACAAGTCCTCACGAAACCTGCCGGCTTTGACCTCATCAATGAGATTTCGGTTGGTTGCAGCTAAAAACCGAAATTGAGCTCTCTTTACTTTCGTTCCGCCGACTCTCGTAAAGGTCTGCTGTTCCAGCAGACGCAATAACTTAACTTGCAACGAGAGAGGAATTTCCCCTATCTCGTCAAAAAACAACGTCCCGCCTTCTGCAAGTTCCACACGGCCGATTTTCTGGTGATAGGCGCCGGTAAAAGCGCCTTTTTCGTGCCCGAATAGCTCGCTCTCCATTAAATTTTCAGGAATGGTAGTGAGATCGATAATGACAAAAGGCTTCTCACGCCTCAAACTCTTCCTGTGAATCCACTGCGCTAAAATCTCCTTGCCAGACCCCGTCTCTCCCAAAATCAGGATGGGCGCCTCCGATTCAGCGAGCCGTCTGGCCTGTTTAAACAGTTTAATCATCTTCATATCTTTTATTATAATATTAGATATCAAATCAGAAGAGTTAGAGGGGGCGCCCAGAACATCCCCGATATTGGGGAGGGCGTGCTCCAATAAGCCGGTCGTATTTTTGGCAAAAATCTCCTGTTTTTTAAGAATACCATCCAGATTACGACCGAGTGATTCGAGCATGGGCATTGAAACAAAATCAAAGCAGTTCGCCAAATAAGAATTGTCAAAATACAGGACAGCCTTCACTTCCATTTCGGTAAAAATCGGCAGACACATCGCATATAGTCTAGCTCCCCCTGCCTCCTTGATGTTTTTAGATAGCATTGGCTTTCTCTTCTTATAACAGGTAACAATCATATCCATACTCGTCAGGAAATTCAGATCATGGATGATTGAGCGGGAAAGATTCCGCGCTGTCCGCAATTCAGCGGCGTCCGCCTTGTCAAATATGAAAATGCCAGAGCGTTCCGCCTTGAAAAAGCGGGACAGGGTCGAGAGAAACAAATCCATTTTCATCGCATCATCCGGGGCGGTGAACAACTCTTCGAGAATGCGCAGGATCGGCTCCAAGGAGGGGCCATAATCGATTGTGGTACCTGCCTCGGATTTCGTTTCTTCCAAAAGGAATCCGAGATCATCCGGAAAAAAACGCTCGTTATAGCCTGTCAGTTCCTGATAGTAAACCTGATTAGCCAGTTTGCGAGCCTTTTCATAATTATTATTTCGAAGATAGTATCGCACCATTTCGATCTTCGTTTTAGCCAGTTGAAATGAATCTTCGCATTTCACCAAGAGGGCTTCACTTTCCTGCAGGTCCTTAAGGATCATTTTTTCAGGTTTCCCGGCAGCAATGGACTTGACAGCACGAAGCCTCAAAGCAGTTCCCTGTAAATCTACATTCTGCCCTGCCATGATTTTTTGGAATAACTCATCAAAATGCCATCCGGCTGGCAGATCGCAACCCGCCTGTTCTGCCTTAAAATAACTTTCAAAATAGAGCGGATGAAAAACCTGGTGTACAATTTCTGCCTTGCCGGCCAGACTGAGCACCTGCTTAAATAAGGAAAGCCCCTTATCAATATCTCCTTCCCCCAGATAGAGGCAGGAAAGACCGTGAAGACTCATCCAATAACCAAGCATATTATCCGGGGCAACGGCTCTAACACCCTCCAAGTGAAACAGGGCTTCCTCTCTTTTCCCAATAGCCCACAGAGCAATGCCAAGCATGACTTGATAGACTGATGCGGCGTCATGGTCCTTCTTTTTAATGGCCAGGCGACGGAAAAAATCTATCGTACCAATCGCCCGATGAAAATCACCGCGATTGATATCGCAATACAGAAAATTAACCGGCGCTTCATACTTCAGCACAAGATCTTCGCGTTCAATGGCACTCTGAGTGACAGCTTTCAGATAGTCGGCGGCCTTATTCATATAACCGAGAAGCGTATAATATATACCGATAAATAAAGCGGAATACGTTAATATATCGGGATCTCCAAGCGCCTCCGCCTTCTCTTTTCCCCTGCCAAGATAGAGGATCGCTTCATTGGTCCATCCTTTAAACCAGCAGGCTCGACCTAAAAGAAAATTGGCCATCGCCCAGCTCCGCTCATCTCCAACGCCTTCCGCCATGATAATGGTTTTTTCCATCATTTTGGAGGCAGTAGATAATCCACAAGCACGCCTAATGCAGTGCTCGGCGAGTTTAATGGATTTTGAAATGAACCAGACATTCTCCGGCGAGTTCTCTTCGAACGACGCCAAAAGGAGGTCTATCTTCTCTATGTGTATTTTGGCAATCCTCCGGTTGCCTTTTGTAAGTGCTTCAATGGCCAGTGCCATCTCATCTTTTAAATTTATTTTCTCGGCTTTTGATTTCTGAAGAATGTTCTTAAATGCTTTGGGTGGGATTTTATCAATAAGGTTGTTGGCCTTAATGCTTTCAACAAGTGTTGCTAGTTTGGCAGGGGTGTTGATTTTTTCAATTTCTATTCGTACGTTATCAGGCAGATTATTGGACAGGGAAAAAGAGCCATCGTCATTCTGATAGACCCAGCCTAGCGATTCACTCTTACGAAACAGCTCAAAATACTCGTTTGGTGGTATCTGAACCAACTGAGCGATCACATTTAAGGAAACCGGCACCTCAAAGACCGACATAAGGGATAAGCACTCCCATTGCAATGCTGTGAAATTTGGATGTGAAGATAACATAAGGATCAATACCTCAAAAAGTCATAGACCTCCGGCAGAGCCGGAGACTTGCCTATAGTAGTTATGAACTCAGGAGCTATTTCCCTGGTATGAATCAAATTATTTTCCCTAATGGCTTGATATGACAAAAGATCATCAAAATAGTGCATAGATAATTTTTTTCTATACTATATCTATCCAAATATAGCCATTCAGTATTGAGGCTATAGAAACTCCCGCCCTTGAGCAATTCATCTCTCAACTTGCCGTTAAAACTCTCAGCAGAGCCGTTGTCCGTCCGATCGAATATATTCAGGAAAGATGCTGAGAATCAGTATAAGAATGGTATACGGGGTTTATTATAACCTCCCATACAAGGAGGGTGTTCATGTCAGTAACGCACGATTTTTTAACTTCGTAATATGCAAGGGTAGCATAAATAAGAAAGGGGACTCCGACGAGTCCCCTTAACTTATTGTTTTAATTGGTGGGTCGTGCGGGATTCGAACCCGCGACCAACGGATTAAAAGTCCGCTGCTCTACCGCATGAGCTAACGACCCATGTTTTTTGCTAAAGACGCACTTTTTAACAGGGAAGCACCTAAGGCGTCAAGGAAAATCATTGATCCAAAAAAGGATTCTTCAGGACAATGGTTTCGTGCCTGGCAGCCCCAACGGAAAGTAGATACAGGGGAACACCTGAGAGTTCGACGATCCTGTCCAGATATTTTCTGGCATTGGATGGCAGATCCTCGATCTTTTGCGCTTTAGAAATATCCTCCGCCCAGCCGTCCATTTCTTCATAGACGGGTTCACACATCGCCAACATCCTGCTGTTGGATGGAAGCGAGTCGGAATGGAACTCATCACCGACCCTATACCCCGTACAGATCTTCAATTTTTCAATACCGGCCAGGACATCCAGCTTGGTGATCGCCAGGCCGCTGATGCCCGAAACACGAACCGACTGACGAATCAATACCATATCAAGCCAGCCACAGCGCCTGCGTCTGCCGGTTGTCGCACCGAATTCACCGCCAACCTTCTGGATCCGCTCGCCGATCTCATCGGTCAATTCTGTCATAAAGGGACCAGAACCGACTCGAGTCGTATAGGCTTTGCAGATCCCGACCACTGAGTCGATCCGGGTTGGCCCGATGCCGGCGCCGCAACAGGCACCGCCTGCAACGGTGCTTGACGACGTCACAAAGGGAAACGTCCCGTGATCGATGTCGAGGTGGGTTCCTTGCGCCCCTTCAAAGAGAACCTTCTTCCCGGCTTTGATCTGCTGATCCAGAACAAGCGAAGTATTCCGGACGTACGGACGCAACTGCTCTGCGTAAGCGCGATATTCTTCGTAGATCGCCGTTTCTGACAGAGGCGTCTGACCGAAGCGCTTCGTCAGGAGAAAGTTCTTTTCTTCGAGGTTCTCGCTGAGTTTTTCTCTGAAGAGCACATCGTCTATCAGATCGCAGATCCGGATGCCTGTGCGGGTAATCTTGTCCTCGTAGGCCGGCCCGATGCCCCGTCCCGTGGTGCCGATCTTGCCGCTGCCCTTGGATGACTCGCGGGCGCTATCCAGCGCGCGATGGTATGGCATAATGACGTGCGCATCGTCGCTGACCAAAAGACTCGTCCCCGGGGGAAACAGATTTCTTTTTTTCAGGGCCTCGATCTCCTCCAGCAGAACTCTTGGATCGACGACCACGCCGTTGCCGATCATGCAGATCTTGCGGTCGTGAAGGATTCCGGACGGAATCAGATGCAGAATCGTCTGCTCGCCCTTGACCACGAGGGTGTGTCCGGCGTTGTTACCACCTTGAAAACGCACGATGACGTCGGCATCCTCCGCATAGAGATCGACGATCTTGCCCTTTCCTTCATCACCCCACTGGGTACCGACTACAACAACATTTGCCATCATTCTCTCCAAAAACCAGGGGGGTTCATTACACTTCGATCTGCTTGACCGAAATCAGATTCGGCAGCGCCTTGAGCTTTTCGACAACGGCCTCCGGCACGAGGCCGTCCGTGCTCACCACGATAAGCGCCTTTCTCTCTCCATTGGTCTGGTGGCGACTCAACTGCAGTCTGGCGATATTGATACCGTTGTCGCCCAGGGTCGTTCCGACGTTCCCGACAACCCCCGGACGGTCATCGTTGTGAAGGATCATCATGTGCCCTTCCGGGATCGCCTCCAGAGAAAACTGATTGATTTGAACGATTCGCGGATCCTGACGGCCGAAGATCGCACCCGCCGCATTGCATTCCTCCGTACTGGTCTTGACGGAAACCGCGATCATGCTTCTGAAGTCCTTGACCTCGCTGCTCTTGGACTCGACGACCTTGATCCCCCGTTCCTTCGCAATCACCGGGGCATTGATGTAGTTGACATTCTCGTTCAGGATCGGTTCCAGGAGCCCCTTCATGAAGGCTATCGTGATCGGCGTGACGTCTCTTTCGAGAATTTCCCCGCTGTACTCGATTTTCACTTCCTTGATGCCGCCCGTTGCCACCTGGGCTTCGAACTTCCCGAGCTTCTCCGCCAGGGTCAAATACGGTTTGATGATAGCGAGAACCTCGCCGCTGACAGATGGAAAGTTGACGGCATTGCGAATCTCGCCCGTCGTGAAATAATCGGAGATCTGCTCAGCGATCTCAATGGCGACGTTCCGCTGCGCCTCATCGGTCGAAGCGCCGAGGTGCGGCGTGCAGATCACCTTCGGGTGATTCACCAAATCCATATTCTTCGTGGGCTCCTCTTCGAAGACGTCCAGGGCCGCACCGGCAACCTTGCCGGCTTCGAGGGCCTCGAAGAGATCCTTCTCATTGACGATTCCGCCACGCGCGCAGTTGATGATGAAGACGCGCTTCTTCATCTTATTGAAAGCAGCAGCGTTGAGCATCCCCTTGGTATCCTTGGTCATCGGGGTATGGATCGAGATAAAGTCGGCAGTCGCCAGAAGTTCGTCGAGCCCTACCAGTGTAATCCCGAGTTTTTCCGCCACATCGGGGGACATGAAGGGATCGTAGGCAATCACTTTCATTTTCAAGCCCTGAGCACGATCGGCGACAATGGAGCCGATGCGGCCAATCCCGATAATGCCGAGTGTCTTGTTGTAAACCTCGGCGCCCATGAACTTGCTCTTCTCCCATTTGCCGGCCTTCATTGAAGCCGTCGCCTGGGGCGTCTGCCTGGCCAGGGAGAACATCATCGCAATGGCATGTTCGGCGGTTGTTACGATGTTGCCGCCTGGGGTGTTCATCACGACGATGCCGCGCTTGCTCGCTGCTACAGCATCGACATTATCCAAACCGATACCGGCCCGACCGATCACCTTCAGATTATCTGCCGCCTCGATGATCTCGGCAGTCGCCTTCGTCGCACTCCGCACGACCAGGGCGTGATAATTCTTGATAGTGGCCTTGAGTTCTTCGGGGGTCAGCTTGGTATTGACATCCACTTCCACGCCAGGGGTCTTCTTGAGAATCGCAATCCCCTCTTCCGACAATGAATCGCTGACAAGGACTTTATACATTGCTTCTACCTGCTTTCATCAATAGGAGTTGTTATAGTTCCGAAATCTTTTCGAGATAGACCTTCTCCAGGGCCGCCAGGGCCGTCTGGAGATCGGATGGTTCAATCGTCGGACCGCACCAGAACCGGAACCCCGGAGGCGCATCCTTGTAGGACCCGACATCGTGGGCGATGCCGTCCTTGCTGAGTTTGACGGCAATCGCCTTCAGAAAAGCGGCCTGCTTGTCCGCCGGCGCGGCCTTGAACTCAGCGCTCGTCACCATGAGGCAGACGGACGTATTGGAGCGGGTTTCTTTTGTTTGAGCCAGGAAGTCGATCCAGGGGGTACTGGCCACCCAGTCCTCAACGACCTTCAGATTGGCCATGCTTCGGACGATCAGGGCATCCAGACCACCCACGGACGCCGCCCACTGAAGGGCATCGAGATAATCCTCGACGCAGAGCATGGAGGGCGTATTGATCGTATCGCCATCAAAAATCGCCTTGTCCACCTTGCCCGATTTTTTCATCCGGAAGATCTTTGGCATCGGCCAGGGCGGATCGTAGCTCTCGATCCGGGCAACAGCCCTCGGACCGAGCACCAGAATGCCGTGCGCCCCTTCGCCGCCCAGGCACTTCTGCCAGGAGTAGGTCAGCACATCGATTTTTTCCCAGGCGATGTCCATCGCAAAAACCGCCGAGGTCGCGTCGCAGATCGACAGCCCTTCACGGTCGTCGGGAATCCAGTCCCAGTTGGGAACCTTGACACCGCTGGTCGTTCCATTGGCCACAAAGACAACATCATTGGACCAGTCGACCTTTTTGAGATCGGGAATGGCACCGTATTCCGCTTTCAATACCGTCGGGCTCAGTTTCAGCTGTTTCACAACGTCCGTCGCCCATCCCTCGCTGAAACTCTCCCAAGCCAAAACCGTCACCGGATTCGGTCCGAGAAGGGTCCACATGGCCCCCTCGAAGGCGCCTGTATCGGAGCCGGGAAGAATGCCAAGCATGTAATTCTCCGGCAGTTTTAATATCTTTTTGCTGTCGCTGATTGCTTTTGCCAGCTTTTCTTTTCCAAGGGCCGAGCGATGGGAACGACCGACCGCGGCCCCGGTGAGATCACCGAGCGACCAGCCCGGCCGTTTGCTGCAAGGTCCTGAACTGAAATTTGGATTCTGCATAGATCCTCTTTCGGATTTTAGTTAAAGAAGCAAGCGAAATTGATACCAGAATTGTATGAATTGCTCAAGAATTTTTATGACTTTAGGGTTTTGTCGTTTTCTTTCCCGCAACTTGCCCGTCTCTCCAGACGACGAAGCCGGTGAAGAAGTTCAGCCCGGGTTTCTTCGCAACGAACCCGCTCCAAGGCCAAGCGTGTCATCCGGAGCGCCCCCTCAAAATCCTTCTGATGGTGCTCATGCCACTTGGCCAGCTCGACCAGTGCAAAAGGCTCCGAGGGGGCCGCGTCCACCATCTCCTGCCAGAGGGTCGCGGCCTCCGCCCAACGCCCCTCTCGACGCAGTCGCAGCGATCGCATCCTTTTGGCCTCGCCTCGCCTTCCGGGATCCGATGCTCGGATCACACCGTCAAGCAGGCGTTCGCTCTCATCGGCATGCCCTCGATCAAGGCACAATCGCGAAGCCGCCAGCACATCCGCATGATGCGCGCCCTCCGCCTCCACCCCGCAGGCCAAGATATCGCACAAGTGGAGAGTCAGCGCCGCCATGCTGATGACGTCCAGGCGGTTGTGCTCGAAGATATCCATGACAAGCTCCGGCCGTCTCCGGCGAAGCCACGCAAAGTAGCGCTGCGGAATCTCACTCCCGGGAATGTCCCCCTCGCGGAAAAACCCGAGGACTTGCTCTTCGAGGGTTGCAAGACGGCTGTTTTCCAGGCGGTGTCCGATGAGCCGCCGGGACGGATGGAGTAGATCAAGGTGCGGCATGCTTTGAAAGGGATCTTTCAGGCGGTTCAGGATAAAGCGGGTTGCCAGCAGATTGATGTCGAAGGCCTTGCCGTTGAAGGTCACGAGAAATCGTTTATCGGCAGCCAATTCGGCCAGTACAGTGAGAAGCGCCGCCTCTTCTGCATAATCACGCGCAAAGAGTTGACGGACTACGAAACTGTCTTCATCGTACCAGCCCAGCCCCACCAGAAAGGCGAGCGTCCCTGTCCCACCGGAAAGCCCCGTTGTTTCCGTGTCCAGAAAAAGCGCCTCTCGGAAATCGAAGGACGCCAGGGCCGGATGCCCCGCGAGAATAGCCGCATGGTCCCCCCGGCGACTGGCCAGTTCGCCGATTCGCTTCGAGCCGTGCAGGGCTCCACGAGGATGGCGGCTGTGGAGCGCCAGTACAGGGCCCGCCGTCGTCGTCAATTCCTCGCTGTCCGGCACGAGACCGACAAGCGGACACGTCTTCCCGGAGGACTTCAAAACGCGGCGAGCCGACGGTCGATCGATAACCGCATCGATCCGCTCGCGTAGACGGCTCAGGGTTTCGTTCTTTGCGGGGTCCGGCGTGGACGACGGCTTTGCGGCAGGCACCTCGCCGGTCAGACGGTTGAGACGGGACTTCACACTCATGGCATGCAATCCAGAATGGCCAGGGCGACTTCCTTGCCGCGCGCGCCGACTTCCAGAATCGGCCCCACGCAACTCGGGCACCCCGTTTCGCAGTCGCAGCCGCGGATGAGATGGCGCGCCGCGTCGATCAGTTGATCGTGGAGCGCGAAGAGCTGATCCGAAAAGCCGATGCCGCCGGGATAGGCGTCATAGATGAAGAGCGTGGGATCGAAGGTATCGAGCTGGATCGCCCGCACTGCGCCGTCTGCTCCTGACGCATCCGCTGCTTCCGGCTGCGATTCATTCGTAATGCGGCGGCCCGCCGGGCCCATACTTGACGAACCACTGGCCGCTCTTGTCGCCAATGCAGCGGTCCAGATCGCGGATATCAGCCATGAGGTGCATGGCGGCCAGATGGTGCAGGCTGTACGCCAGTCCCGAAAGACCGTCGATGATCTCTGCCCGCGTAAAGGGCAACCGATCCAGAAGCCCGCGGGGGATCGTGAACCAGTAACTCGTGGTGTGCATGTCTTTCTCGGGCAGGACGACATCGCCGTAGCCCACGTTTTCCGCCGTATAGAACTTGATCTTCTTGTAGCCGATGACCTTGCGGACCACCTGCACCTCGCCATGCTCGATGATGAGGTCGCCGATCTCCCGAGACGCAAACCCGTCGATCACCCGGACGTGGTTGTAGGTCATGGCGTCGGTGTAGTAATCGACATCGACCTTGCGGACATAAGCCTTCTTGCGGTCCAGGTCCAGCTTGTCGACGTGGTACTGCTGCGATTCCACCATGTAGATGGCCTCGTCGTGAACCGCCGTGAAGGCGCTGTCCCAGTCCACCTCGGCAATGATGCGATGATCCCCGGCCTGGGTCGTATCGACGACAACGACGTTTTCGGGATTGATGCTGCGGAGGCTGATCTCATCGGCAGGATAACTCTCCGCGGACCAGTGCCAGCGTTCGCGGACCTTATGCAGCACCCCTTTCTCTTCCAGGTAATCGAGCAGTTCTTCCAGATTCTCGCCTCCGAAGGTCTCGCCAGCTTCAAAGGGCAACTCAAAGGCCGCGCACTTGATATGATGCAAGAGGATCAGGAGATTGTCGGGATTGACACGGCAATACTCGGGGGAACTTGCAAAGAAGTAGTCGGGATTCTCGACAATGAACTGATCGATGGGAGAGCTTTTCGCCACAAGAATCGCCAGGCTCTGGCCCGCGCGACGCCCCGCGCGTCCCGCCTGCTGCCAGGTGCTGGCGATGGAGCCGGGATAACCGGTCATGATGCAAGCCTCAAGCTCGCCAATGTCGATTCCGAGTTCCAGGGCGTTGGTGCTCACCACCCCGACGATCTCGCCATCGCGCAACCCCTTTTCGATCTGCCGCCGAAGATTGGGCAGATAGCCGCCGCGGTAGCCCGCGATGGTCTGGGGTTGACCGGGTTTCTGGCTGTCGAACTCGTCTCTCAGATATTTCGTCAGGATCTCCACCTGAAGGCGGCTGGTCGTGAAGATGATCGTCTGGATGCCGTTCTGGATGAGCAACGACGCGGTCTTGCGGCTCGGCGTCATGGCGGACTGGCGGATGCCCAGTTCGCGGTTCACCACGGGCGGATTGACGAGCATGAAGGTCTTGGCCGCCGTGGGCGCCCCGCTCTGATCGATCAGGATCACCTCACGCTCCAGAAGCCGCGCGGCATGCTCGGCCGGATTGGCCACCGTGGCCGAACAGCAGATAAAGACGGGCTCACGGCCGTAGAAGCGGCAGATCCGGCGCAAGCGGCGCAGGACGTTCGTCAAGTGGCTGCCGAAGACGCCTCGATAAACGTGCAGTTCGTCAATGACGACATACTGAAGATTCGCGAAGAGCTTCTGCCACTTGGTGTGGTGCGGCAGGATCCCCGCGTGGAGCATATCCGGGTTGGTGATAACGACGTGCCCCTGTTTTCGTATGGCCTGTCGGGCGTCGTCTGGGGTGTCGCCGTCATAAGTGAAGGTCTTGATATCGGCCTTCAGATCGCCGATCAGCCCCATGATCTCGTGCATTTGGTCCTGGGCCAGGGCTTTCGTCGGGAAGAGATAGAGCGCACGGGTTTCCGGTTCGTCGAGGATGCGTTGCAGCACGGGCAGGTTGTAGCAGAGGGTCTTGCCGCTCGCAGTCGGCGTCACAAGCACCACATCCCGCCCCTGCCGGATCCGTTCGGCAGCCTCCGCCTGATGGCTGTACAGGGCACCAATGCCGCGCGACTCCAGAACCTTCCGAATTGATGGATCAACCCAGCCGGGGAAGGATTCATATTGCGCCTCGCGGGCGGGTAACCGCCGCAAGGCACGGACATTCTCCATGAAACGGCGATCCTTTTCAAGGCGATCGATGATTTCAGATAACGTTAATTTCGGCATGGGGGTTCCCAACATACGGTAAAAGAGGCATTGCAAACGCTTTACGACGAGCTTCAACTGGAGTCAAGCAGAATCATTGACCCGTGCCGCTCAGACAAATATCGAGATTTTGTGCCTGCCAGATATTTTCCTTCTCCCGCCAAAAAACTGTATGAACACCATGTAAAATGTATGATTTCCCCTCCAGCCTTCCTCGGGTCGCAGACACAGTCTTATTATTAACCAATTGATATCAAACAGAAAATAAAAACTCCCTCACTAGGCATAGTGATTGCTTGGTAAAACACATTATCTGCCATCGGCTTAGATGACTTCCTTCTTATTTTGAAATCAACCGAAAAAATGGCAATGGACTGGAAGAAAGGCCAACGCAAAAACGTGCGCCTAACGCCTTTCGACGGGAAAAAACAGAGGCATGCAAATCAACAATCTAGCGAATACAGGGCGCAAAACGATAACCATCCGTCAAATAATCTTCGCCGTCACTCTGGGATGCCTGCTCTGCATAGGAGCATTGTCTGACAACGGCTTTTGCAGGGACATTCCATTGGCCTGGAATTCCAACCCGGATCCGGACATTGCCGGATACAGGGTTTACTATGGATTGAGCAGTCGCCGGTACACTGACAGCATTGACGTCGGCTTTGAGACTACTTTTACGTTGAGCGGTCTGGATGGCAAAAAAACGTATTATTTTGCAGTCACGGCTTACAATACGGAAGGGCTGGAGAGCGATTATTCGGCGGAAATCAATTCATCGGACCTACTGCCGACGGAGACGGTTACAAATACGACAAACACTACCAATGACGCCGCTTCGGCATCTACTTCTGGAGGAGGTGGCGGTGGCGGGTGTTTTATCGCGACAGCTGCCTATGGCAGCTATCTGGCTCCAGAGGTCTGGGTCCTCAGGCATTTTCGTGATGAGTACCTGCTGACCTGTAAGCCCGGCCAATGGTTTGTTTCGCTTTACTACCGATTCTCTCCACCGATAGCTGCCGTCATCGCCCAAAGCGAAACTTTGCGATTCCTGACCCGGATGGCCCTGACCCCGTTAATCTACAGTTTCAAGTATATCGGCGTAAAACCCTTGCTTCTCCTTCTACTATTTGCCGCCGGATTAACAGGCCGGTCTGGAACGCGCCCAAGACACCGCTGGGGAAACTAGGCTGAAAAGTGATTATCGCCACCCCTTCCGTTGAGCCATTTTCCGCGCATCCCAATCCCCCATGCGCGCCGCAGCCTTGATATCCTGGCGTGCAGAATCTTCCTTGCCGAGTTTTTCGTATGCCAAGCCACGTAGATACAGGGCTTTTTCGTCTTGGGGGTTGTGCTGGATTGCCAGACCGAAATCCTTGATGGATGCCCGATCCCGTCCTAGAATGCCCTGAGCAACCCCTCTGTTGAAGTAGGCCTCCGCAAATTGCTGATTCAATTCGATCGCCCGGTTAAAGTCGCTAAGCGCCTGCTCGTGCTGTCCGAGTTTTCCGTAAGCAACCCCTCGGTTATTATAGGCCTTCGGATAATTCGGTTGGAGTTCGATTGCCCGGCTGAGATCGTCAATGGCCTCCTGATACCTGCCAAGGGCCAGGCGGACGACCCCCCTGTGTTTGTAAGCCCAGGAAAATCCGGGGTTGACTAAGATAGCCCGGTTGTAAGAATCCAGCGCCTCTTCGTATCGTCCGCTTTTTTCGAATTGCAATCCACCGTGAAACCACTTCTCACTTATTTCCACGTATTGTTGTTGCGCAAAGCCGCTTCGGGGCACAACGCAAAACATGAGCACAACGCAAAAGATCACTGCGCAATGTTTCCCACGTCCATCGCTCATAACTCGCCCCGACTCCTTCCAGGCACAGCCACCCGTAGACGCTTCACGACATGTTGCAGCCACCCTGTACCACAGCCGACAATAGCCGAACAGCGCAGACATGATAGACTACGTTTTTTTTGGGGGAACCCCAGCGTGATGTTGATAGTGGCTTTTGACCGCAATGTCGCCCTCTTTGATCTCGGCAATCATCTTAACGGCTGAAATGTCGAGTTTTAGCCGCTTGATAGTCGCTTCACAGGATTCGACGACTCGATTAAGCTTTTTGCGTTCATTGAGGGGCATGAAGGGATTCTTTTTGAGAGCCGATGTAGCCTCATCCCTTTTGGCTGCTGCATTTTCCATGGCTTTCTTCAAGGCCTCGATCTTCTCTTCAGGCGTTTTGGGCGCGGTATCCTGAACGGGACGCTCCTCCGGAACTGATGGCGATTCCGTCGTTTTGACCGAAGGTGATCCAGGTTGAGGTTGATGGAGCGCAGACTTAGACGCGATGTTTTTTGAATACAGGGAGGTGACGGCAGGCCTTTCAAATGCCTTGACAGCCTGTTCCGCCTTGGTCATCGCGACCGGCGCTGGCTTGACGATTGGCGTAGAGGATTGCGCCGGCCTCTTTTTAACGGACGTCAGGCAAACATCCACATAAAATGTGCCGCCGTCGGTTTCAAAGGGAATAACGAGACTTGGATTATTCAGGATATGTTTGAGGGTATGTTCCTTGCCGAACACAACCGTAGGAATCGCCGCATAAAGAACCAGCCCTTCACCCTCCAGGCGGCGGCGCGCAGCGCCGGAGATCATATTCGTAAGCTCACCGACCGCATCAATCACTTCCTTATCGATAGTTAAATGCAGTTCACCGAACATGCTCGACACAATGCTGCAAATGCACCCTTCGGTAAAACTGATCGCAAGAGAGCCGACGGCGTCTCCTGTGATACCGATAATACCGGAAATATCGCCGGGAGCGGTATCCCCTGTCTTTGCATAAGGTTTACCGGCCGCCACTCGCAGAGAGGCCATTTTTATCAACACCTCGCCGGTACCGTGAAGAAAGGGATTAATGTATTTTACATCCATATGACGCTATAACCTCCTCGTGAGCCGTCCATCATTTATGACGAAAGCCTGAGCATTTGAAAATAGCACACGAATTTGACGATGAAAATGAAAATTTTCCAATAATGGCGCAGAGGGAAATGGGCTGCCGGCATGGATGCAGGAAAAGAGTTCTGATGCGATTCGCGTGCTTACCGCGCTGCAAGCTGTGTAAATGCGCTCGCTGACGGATGACGACAGAAAGGATCGTTTACTGGAGTACAGCTGTTGAAACGCCACCGAATTCAGTTGAATTTGAAATCTGGAAGCTATCATCGAAAGAAACGGCTGTACCGTTGTGGCCCGAACGCGAAATCCTGCCCATGACCGTAATAAGAATGCTCTGGCCTGCGGGGCAACTCTCTTCTCCAGCAAATGCCAGAGAAAAACTGACCTTTACGCGTTCACCGACCACGTAGGATTCGATCGATGGCAGGAAGGCACCCCGGGCCGATATGTTAGACGTTTGATGCAATGCAGGCGCGCTGCCGCCTCTATCCGTCCATTCTATCATGAAAGGGACATTGACCTCGTAACGTTCAAACCGCCTTCTTTCGATCATTCTGCCAAGCCCTGACGACGAATCAATCAATCCTGCATCGCTACCGCTCATGGTGCTCCCCTCCTTTTGATGAAGTCTTGAAGCTCCTTCCCCGGCAAAAACTCCGGATTGAGTTGCAAGGCCTCATCCAAATACGCTAAGGCCCTGTCCGTATCTCCTTTTTCAAAATATGCCCGCGCCAGGTTATAACGTAACCCTTCCTCATCGGGACACAATTCCAGTCCTGTTGAATAATACGCAATGGCCGCATCATAATTACCAGTTGAACGCTCGCCGATACCCTTCTCATTTAAGGCCTCGACGACATTGTCAAGGATCTCTTCATCCTGACCGATTACCTGTCTGGCCCCCTCTACATCGCCGGACGCCAAACATGCCATTGCCACCGCAAAAGGATCTGCCGACTCCGCCTCCGTCATCGGCACTTCGTTATTCGCCCCCTTGGCTTCTTCAGCCGCCTTTATATCCTCAGCCAGGGTCGTCGACTCGAAGAGCTCTTCACTGGATGCCTGGATGAGCTGTTTGACGAATTCCAGGGCAACGTCAAATTCACTGCCCGAAAAGGTAACCGGACCGTATATGTCTTTAAACGTCTGACTGCCTTGAATATCGCTTTGCAGCTTTTCGATCGCCTCGGTCACCGCCTTTTTATCTGACGGCAAGATGTTATCTTGTGTCGCAATTTCTAAGGCCGTCCTGAAATGCAAGAGACAGCCCGGAACATTTTTTCCGCTTAGCTCTTTTTTTGCCTCATTGATCTTGCGAATAATTTTTACACTGGCATCCTGAGCCATAAACACCCCAGTACGTTTATCAAAAATAAGACGATGGGAAAACGGAGCGTGCCCCAATCGTTTTTTTCACAACCTAAATATACAAAATTCATGCCGAAAATTGAGAAATCCTTTTTTAGAAATGGCGGCAAGACAGGATTTACCCATTAGGGTGATTTAAGACTCTCTGGAATAAGTCCAAACCCTTCTGCACTGCTTGCCGATGACGGATTACCTGCGAATCTGGCTTTATGCTTCCCAGTACCCGTTCGGCCATTCTTACAGAAATCGATCTTTAACCAAAACCAAGAGTTGTGATAACGCAGCCAGCGTCTCTGTCATTTTTTTGACATTTAGTGTCATCTATTATCCGAAATACAGCTGCATGAGGAGGCTCAGACTGGTCCGCAAAGACCTGATTCGCTCTCTGACGCAGCAGCAAATTGCGAGGCATGTGCTTGTTAAAGGGGGCCCGACTGGAATCAAGATTTAACCCTTTTAACGATGCCGGGCCGCTTTAAAAAATAAAACGGCAACAGCGGGCCAAAAAGTGCCAGACCTGCATCAGAATTCTTCCGCTTTTTATTTAAAAACAGTTACTTATCAAATAAAAACCATTGTACCATCAGCTAAAGTTTAACCGCTTCGCTGCCGATTATTAAGCTGTTGCTTCTGATTAATCTGTTGCTCGTTATGGATTGATCATTGAAGTGAAGATGATTCGCTCGCTGAAGACCCAAAACAAGACGGCAAAGCCTGTACCAACGAATTGAAGACTCACTGGAGCAAGCTCCAAGGAAGATATTCCGTCGCGATTTCCTCGCTTACGCCGCGACAAGCCACAGGGTAAGCGCTTTCTGAAGAATTCAACTCAAAAGGGAGGATGCATATCATGGAGTTCTGGGGGAATATGAAACTGGCCACAAAAATGCTGCTGACACCGGTAGTCATCTCGTTGATTCTGTTAAGCGGCGTTATTCTCGTGTTGAGTGGCTCACTAAACAGCGTGGAAAGCCTTAAAACGACCATTGTAATTTTCGCCGTTGCGGCAATGATCTTTTCTTTTATTGCCAATTTTTTTCTGACACGCCTGGTCGCCAAGCCGGTCAGACAGATCATCGCCATGACCCAGAGGGCCGCGCAGGGAGATCTGACCCAGCGCATTTCAGTCTCATCTCATGACGAATTCGGCGAACTGATACGGTCGGTCAATACGATGTGCGAAAAAATGGGATACGCGATCGGTCAAGCGCACAGCATCTCCGAATTTCTCGCCGACTCGGCATCAGGCGAAGCGGCATCCATTGAAGAAACCTCCGCCTCCCTGGATGAGATTGCATCCATGACCCGTCAGAACGCCTCGAACACCCGTGAAGCCAACCAGTTGATGATCTCGGCGAAACAGGCCATCGAAAAGGCCGACGAGTCCATGAACGAACTGACCCAGAGCATGAAAGAGATCGCAGGCGCCAGCGAACAGACTCAGAAGATCGTCAAGTCGATTGACGAAATTGCCTTCCAGACCAATCTGCTCGCCTTGAATGCGGCCGTTGAAGCGGCCCGGGCCGGCGAGGCAGGCGCCGGATTTGCAGTCGTCGCCGACGAAGTCCGCAACCTGGCCATGCGCGCCACAGAATCGGCTCGCAATTCGTCCAATCTAATCGAAGATATCGTCCAGAAAGTCAAGACGGGCGATAGCCTTGTGAGTGTAACCAGTTCCGCCTTTACGCAAGTCAGGGGCAGCTCCGACAAGGTCGTCGAACTGATGGGAGAAATTGCCGCCGCCTCGCAGGAACAGGCGCAGGGAATCGATCAAGTCAATACGACCATTGCCGCCATGAATTCCACCACGCAGCAGAATGCAGGGAATGCCGAGAAGCTGTCAACGATCGTATCCGTCTTTAAAACGGACCAGCGCATCTCCGCTTCAAGAAGCAGCGGAAGTAGCAGTGCAGCACATAAAGCCCTGCCGGCAAAAAAAGTCAAGGCCATTGGCGCAACGCAAAAAATCGTCGATCCAGAGCAGATCCTTCCGCTCACTGACGATTTCAAATAAATGGCCTCTTACACAACCTTCATGACCTTCTGAAGATCCCCGGCGTCATCGTTGTCGGATACGCGCCGGGGACTTTACATGAAGCAATGGCCTTGTCTCCGAGAAGGTACAGGACGCCTTACAGTTACTTCAATTCAGAGGTGCAAAAGGGACATCGCGTCGCGCCTTCGGGAACCGATGACAGACAATAGGGGCAGGTCTTTGCAGGCACAGCCGCGGGGGGTTCCGGTTGCGACATGAAACGATTGAGTTGTTTGATTAAGAGAAAGACGGCAAAGGCAACGATCAGAAAACTGACGATCGTGTTGATGAACAGACCGATATTGAGTGTGACAGCACCGGCGGCCTTTGCCTGTGCAAGAGTGAGATACGGACCGGCAACCTTTCCCGCCTTCATGGTCAGAAAGAAATCGGAGAAATCCACGTTGCCTAACAACAGACCGATCGGCGGCATGAGGATATCGTCGACAAGCGATTTGACGATCGTGCCAAAGGCCGCGCCGATGATGATACCGATGGCCATGTCAACAACATTGCCCCGCATTGCAAATGCCTTAAACTCTTTCAGCATGGTACGTCCTCCTCTCAAAATCATTAATGCTGCGGTTCTTATGATAGTCGTGAGTATTTTTTACAGATATTTAGACGGCTTGTAAAGTAATTTAGAGAATCAATGTTGACATTTTTCTGAATGTCGTTCATAAGAAAAAAAGGAGCGGAAGATGATACCAATAGGGCAAGTTCTACTCGAAAAAAAGATCATCACGCAGGCGCAGCTTGATGCCGCACTGCAAGTGCAAAAAGTCCAGCCCGAAAAATACCTTGGTGAAGTCCTCTGCGAAATGGGCGTCCCGCAAATCAAGATTATCAAGGCCCTCTATTACAGCCACAAACGGAAGGCGCTCGGAGAGATCCTCATTGATCTCGAAATCATCAACAAAGACCAACTCGCGAAAATCCTGTCTGAACAGAAACGCCTCCGCACACAATTTGGCGTACGCAAACCGGTGGGCGCACTACTGGTCGAACTGGGCTTTATCAACATGAAGAATTACATGAAGGCCCTGTCCATCCACTTCAGCATGCCGGTGGTCTCGCTTGAGCATTTTCAGATCTCTACGGAATATCAGAAGGCATTTGGAGAGAAGTATACCTACCACAACAAGATCGTCGTCGTGTTGAACACGCCGAACATCGTCAAGGTCGCCATGGCCGAACCGGATTTCTTCGTCATCGAGGAGTTGGAGAAAGCCCTTCCCTTCGGGAAAGACATCTTTTTTTACCTGGCCCTGCCGTCGGAAATCGAAGACTGTTTTCAACGGAAGAACGACCCCTTTAAAAGCGAGCCCTACAAATAGACGACCGGGTTTCCGGAAACCTGTCCGCGCAATATACGAACGTTCCCGCTTCAGACTAAGGAGCGTGGTTTGATCCCCAGCCCATCTATTTTTGCCATTAACTCGTCCGGGGTGACCGGCTTGGCAATGAACTTTCTTCCGCCGATCAAGCCTTCATGCGCCTGAACCTGCGTCCGTGAAGCAATAGCCGTAATGAAAAGAATGGGAATGTGACCCGTCTTGTGACTCTCTTGCAGTCGAGCCGCCACCTCGCCACCACCCAATCCTGGCATCACAACATCCAGAATAATCAGATCCGGCAGCTCCCGGGAGGCCAGAACAATGCCGTCCTGCCCGTTCGTCGCGGTCAACACCTCAAAGCGCCCAGTTTTCTCCAGATTGAGCTTGACGAAATAACAGAAGTCGGCCTCGTCATCAATCAAAAGGATCTTCAGCTTATTGCGCAGCTCTTCCGCATTGTTGACGCCGGCTCCGTTGAACCCTTGTCCGTCCGGCTTGCTTGGATCGTACATCACGTTGCCTCCCTGCACATTCTATTGCAGGCAGGGCCTTCCAGCGGCAATCGGATCGTCACCATCGTGCCCTGCGCCATCTGACTCTTGATCGTTATCTTTCCGTGGTGCATGTCGACGATTCCTTTGGAAAGAGACAACCCCAGCCCTACATTACCGCCATGGTTCTTCGTCGTATAGAAGGGTTCAAACACCATCGCCAGCACATCCGCAGGCATGCCCGGTCCTGAGTCTCGAATCGTCAATTCAACACAGACGCCCAACGTCACATCCGCAATCGACCCGATGTCCACGGTGATGGTTCCACCGGCGGTTAGCGCCTCCACCGCATTCATCAGGACATTGATTAATACCTGTTTCATCTGTCCGCCGTCAACAAAAACCGGGGGTATATCCGCGTCATAGTGTTTGACGACCGCAATCCCGCCTTCCCGGAGTTTCTCGGCGATCAAGGCCAGACTTTCATCGACAAGGCTGGCCATATCCGTCTTTTCTGTCTGAAGCGGCACCTGACGAGTAAAACTCAACAATCCCCTGACGATCATATCCGCACGCATTACGGCATCGTTGATCCTCGATGTGACATCTTGCATCGAGCGATCCGTCGCCAGCGATGATTCAAGGTAAGCGACACCCTGAACGATGATCGCCAGCGGGTTCTTGAGCTCGTGGGCGATTCCGGCCGCGCAGGTGCCAACCGCAGCCAGTTTCTCCGTCCGGATCAACTCCGCATAGAGTTCCTTCTTCGACGCCTCGGCCGCCCGCCTTGCCGCGACCTCCTTTTCCAGTTCCCTGTTCTTTTCGGTCAGATCGGCGATCGTTATTTCCAGTTGTGTTTGCAGCTGACGGTTTTCCAGGCTGATGCCGATCCCTGTCTGCACGATCGAGAGGGCCCCCGCATCCTGCGCGTCGAAAACGGCCCCGGCCTCCTTGCCGGTGAGATTGATGACAGCCACAACCTCCCCGGAACCGGACGACACCGGCACGATCAGAAAGGATGGTGTCTCATAGCGCGGATTGTTTTTGCGTCCTATATCTGCCTCCCGTTCAATGTCGTGAACGAGCAGCATTCGGCGTTCGGCAATAACCCGCTTCAGAAGGGGAGCCTGGTCTATCGGGATCCGGGCGCCCGCCGCCAGATCTTCAATGCCTCGGGCGTTCACCAGCGACAAAGTCGCCTGTTTTCGATCAACGAGAAAGAGGGAACCCTTCCGTGCTTGCGTCAAGGCAACGGCACGATCCAGAAAGCTATTGAGCAGGGCATCAGAATCGGACGGCGATGCGACGGACGCATCAAACCCGGTACCGGATGCCGGTTTTGGCTCGCAACGGTTCACCTGATCCGCAGGTCTATCAACACGCCTGAACAACACCCTGACGGCGAGGTAAAGCGCGGCAAGGGCGGCATAAAACAACAAGAGCAACGCCGCGCAAAGGAAAAAATCGGTGCGATCCGCCAGATCGAAATGATGGAGCATATAAAGGAGAACGGCAACAACGGGAGACAGCGCCAGGAGGCATAGAATCAAACAAAACCGCCAGCCCGGACCTTTTTCAAACCATGGATGCATAGAATGCAGACCTCTGCGTATCCGAATCTTACGGGGTTGCGTTGACGTTGTTGCTGAGCGTGCAATTAGCCGTCGTGATCTGGACCCGTCCGTCCCGTCCCCGAATGCCCGCGCCGTTCCAGTCAATCGTCCCGGCATCGAACGTGGAGGCCGGTGCAACGGTGGCCATGTTAAACGTGATGGGCGTCCCGGTACCGCAAACCGTCGTGCAGGCCACGTCGTTGTAAAAGGTCACCGCCGTGCCCTGGTAAAGATCCACATACCCCGTGGTGGTAACAATCGGCGTACACGCCCCGCCTGGCGCAGTCTGCACGTATTTCGTCACGCCCGTATAGTTCTGAATGCGGATTTTTGTCTTCTGAGGCGTACAAACCTTGCCGTACAACTCTCCGAAGGTCAACTCCGCCACCAGATCGCCATACGTGTTACCCGACATTCGATTGGCCATCTCGTATTCCCGAGGCGTGCCGGCCTGGTTCTTGAGTTTCAAGCCCGGCGCAAGACCCGTCGGATTGCCTGCCGGTGTCTGACTGACAATAACGGCCGCCACGCCATATCCCTGTCCGGCTGCGCCTATCTGGCCGTTGTCATTGTTGTCATTCTGATTGGTCACGCAGGGCGTCCTAGGTTGACCGGTATCCGTTGCATGCGCAAGGTATTCGTACAGAACACCACAGAAGGTATCCTGCGTGGCGTTCGTCATCCCGCCGGCATTCCCACCATTGGCTTCATAACTGACGTCATAGCGAAAGGCGTTGCCATAGGCGTCGTTACCGCGGGGCAACTGAAGTTGAAGCGTTTGGTAAGGGACATAGCAAGGCGGTTGCGCGCAGGAGCAGACGCCGGCCCCGGTCCGGCTCTCTGTCCCGACATTGTTGGGAGGCGCCGTCGCCTCGGAGCAGGGAAGCTTCCCTTGGGCCGCCGCATAGCTGAGCAGGGCATTTTTGATATTGTCCATGTTGGCGCGGGTCGTGGAAGCCCTGGTGCTCTCGATTGAAGAACGCCAAATGGTCACTGCCGTTCCCATGATAAGACCGATAATGACCAGAACGATCGCCATCTCCACCAGCGTGAAGCCCCTCTGTGTTTCTTTCATCTCGCCCCTTGAAATAAGCAAGGGACGGGAAAAGGAAAATCTCCCCGCCCGTCCCGTTTATGCCTGAGGAACACGCCGGTCCCAGATGAAAAAAGGCTAGAACAGAATCTCGATCTGAAATACGCCGCTCGTGGCCGTCATATAGTTGGCCGTACCGCGGATGTTGCCGGTCAGGGCATTGCCGTCGTCATATTGCTGATCGAGGATCTGCGCCACATCGTACGGAATATTCTGGAGGCTGATCCAGTGCGCCGCCCGACCCTGAACCGTGTAATAGGAGACGGCAATCGCACCACCATAAGGATGGGTCGGACTGGTCGCCCCGGTTCCGTCGATAATCCCCGCCATTCTCAACTCTGCCCACATGTCGCACTGTTCCGTACCCAATGCGCAGGCGAAGTTCGGCGCCGTGCTTGCGGCGCCAACAGCGATGAGCCCGTTGCCATTGCCGTTCGTAACCGCATAGGTCAGGGGATTAAATCTCGTCGTTGCGGCGGTGTCATCCCCCGGATAGACCTTATAGCGATCGTAGTAAGTATTGATGGCGGCCGAAATCTCCTTTGCGGCATTAAACGTCCTTTTGATCTTGGCATTCTTGATGAGCTCCTGCCCCTTGATGATGCCCCCCAGGAGAATACCGATAATGACCAGAACAATCGCCAGTTCCACCAGGGTAAACCCCTTTTCACTCTTCCTTCTATTCAAATCTTTCATCCATCCCCTCCTTTGAGTCCGATATCAAGATCATAATTTCAGAGTCTTCGAATCCAACTGTAGAAACTCATGAATGTTTCTTTGGTTGCAGATTGTTACCCGATGTGAATTCAATTTGCAATTCCAATCTCTCCGCTGTATAAATCGTCAACTCGGCAGTTTTCTTTAACGATTTCTCACTTCTGAATAAAAAAGAGCGCCACCGCCGTGTTGAAAGGACTATCTCCCATGAGCCTCCTGACCGATCTGCTTGCCCAGGTGAAACGCCAGGAACCGAAACGCAACGTACCGCCCCTCCTCCGGGAAACCATGGTGGGGCGAGGCATCAGAGCAAGGGAGAACCGTTTCAGGACCCTGGCGATCCTCTTGACCACCCTTTTTCTGCTGACGGGTCTGGGGGCACTCTACATGCTCGACCGACTGGGAAACATCAAACCCCGAACGGTTCCACCTGTTACGGTCGTTGCAACCCGCATTAACCCTCTGCCCATGGCCGCGCCGAAGGCTGCCGCCCCGACCATGATGGCTTTTCCCAATGTATCGGCAGCGCCCGTTCATCGCTTCGCTCCCAAAGAAAAGACCGCCCGACTGCCGCTCCCGCCTGAGGAACGAACACCACCCATCCAGAGAACCACAGAGAACCGGCCGACTTCCTCTGAAGATCCGGATCGTGACGGGGCGCTTCAAACCGCCCGGGCCCTGGAGCAGCGAGGCGATGACGCTGGTGCGCTTGCGGCCTACAACCGGGCGTTGGCCTCCGATCCTGTCAACCATATCGTTATGAACAACATGGCCGCGCTCTATTTGCGCTCGGGAGACCTCGGCAATGCGACGCGCTATGCCACGATGGCTCTGCAAGTCCGCAAGGACTATGTGCCCGCCCTCATCAATCTGGGCATCGCATCTTTCCGTAGCGGAAAAGACGCACAGGGCGAGTCGTGCCTCGAGCAGGCGCTGACGCTGGAGCCTGCCAATCGCTTCGCCCTTGTCAATCTCGGCATCCACTATGAAAAGAAAAAGATCGCCGAAAAGGCGATGGCCTGCTACAGCAGGCTCGCCGAGATGGCCGATAGCACGGGCTATCTGGGTCTGGCGCGAATCGCCGAACAACAGGGGCAGATCGCGCTTGCCGTCAATCACTACCAGACCGTCCTATCAACGATCGACCGAGGCGCCAAAGACTGGCACACCGCCGAAGAACGCCTGAAGGCACTAGGGCGTTCCGACCTGCGGTAGGATTTCCCGGACCGTGCCCCCAGCGATCCAGCCTTCCTTTCCGGAAGAAGTGCGCACCCGGTACCAGTGGATGCCGCCCTGCTCCGCCCATTCGTCCAGACGAACCAGCCGTTCATCGTGCCCAACGCGCCCTGCAATCACAGCCTTGAGGGACGGCGCCTCGCGCAGTCTGGCCATATCGACCGCAACGGTTAGTTCGGGCCGAATCACCGCAGCCACCTTATCAGCGGCCTTACCAGGCTGAACGGCCTTTGCCGAGACACCCTTCCCCAGATAAAGAAACCCCAGAACCGCCAAGACAACCATAGCGGCGCCGACCGCCATAGCCGGCACGAAGCGCCCTGCACGGCGGCGCCGTTCCAGCGACAGATGAGCCTTGGCGGTGCGCACATGGACCGGACGGATCTGGTGCGCGGAATCGATATAGGCCGCCATCATGGTTCGCGATGACAGAAGGTTGATAAGACGCGGCGTTCCGCCGGTTTCCTTGAAAATCTTCCGCTTGACGGGGTCACCGATCAGCGCGGAGCCGGTTCCGGCTCGAATCAGACGAAAGGCCATATAGTCGGCCAACTCCTCACATGTCAGGGGGCGCAGGACCACCTTCACGGTCATTCGCTGATGAAGCTGGCGCAGTTGCTCGGATTGGAGTCGCATCAGCAACTCCGGCTGCCCTACCAGAATAATCTGGAGCAGTTTCTCCTTCTCCGTCTCCAGATTGGACAGCAGACGCAGTTCTTCCAGGGCGTCCTCGGAGAGATTCTGCGCCTCATCGACAATAATCAGAACCCGTTTGCCTGCCTGGCAGCGATCAATCAAAAAGTCGCGAAAGGCGGCGATCTGGTCGTTCTTATTGGCCGGGGACGGAATGTCAAGATCGTCCAGCACGGCTTGAAGGAGTTCCCCGCCGGAGAGCCTTGGCGTAAGAATCAGGGCAACCTCCGCCCGCTCATGCCATCGGTGAATGAAGATCTTGAGCAGTGTCGTCTTGCCGGTCCCCGGTTCACCGGTCACCAATGAGAAGCCCTCTTTCTGTTCGACCGCATAATCAAGGGAATCCAGAACGTCGCTGTGGGCCTTCGACGGATAGAAAAAGTCGGTATCCGGCGTCAGCCCGAAGGGATCCTCCTTGAGATTGAAAAATTCAAGATAACTCATGAGACGTTACCCGGTCACCTTGGAGAAGATGTCGTACATTGGCAGAAGAATGCCCGCAATCATCGTACCCATAATGCACCCGAGGACGATGAGAAAAACAGGCTCCACGATCTTGCCGATCTTCTGTGAAAAACGGTCCACGACCTTGTAGTAGTGCTCCGATAGATAGCCGAACTGCTGCTCCATCCGGCCGCTGCTCTCGCCGATGGTCAACATGCGGATAAAAAGCTGAGGAAAAACGCCGTGGACCGACAGGGACGCCGAAAGCCGCTTGCCTGACATGACATCCTCGCGGGCCTCCAAAATTCTCCGTCTGAAGACCGCATTGCCCATCACGTCCGCCGTAATCTCCAGGGCCCGATCGATCGTAATGCCGGCGGATAGAAGCAACCGCAGCTGCTCCGCCAGCAGGGCCAAGAGTTTATGATGGACCAATGTACGAAATAACGGCGCCTTGAGCTTAAACAGATCGATCCAATAAGCCGTCTTCGGCCGGATCCGCATCCCCTGATAGAGGACCAAACAGACCAGCGGGACCACCAGGAACAGGTACCAGAAGCGCACGGAGAACCTGCTTGCCTCATAGAGAATCCGCGTCAACAGCGGCATCTTGACCCCCATGCCGACAATGACTTCCATCATGCGCGGCAGCACGTAGACCAGCCAGAAGATCACGGCGCCCCCCGTCGTCAGCAGCGAAAAGAGCGGATAGATCATCGCCTGACGCACCGCAGCGCTCAAATCCTCGAGACGTTGCAGATGCTGCGCGACCTCTGCCAGACTGTTATCGATGCGTCCGGTCTCTTCGCCGACGCGGACGAGACGGACAAGAATATCCGGGAAGGCGTTTTCATACAGCGACAGCGCATTCGAGAAACTCACGCCCAGCTCGACGTTTTTTCGAACTTCACCGACCACGACCCGCATCCGTTGATTGCTCATGGTGCTGATGATATCATCGAGCGCTGTCATCAGGGGAATGCCCGCCCGCAGCATCGTCGCCAGATTGGCGCAAAACTCGATCACGTCGTGTCGCTTGATCTGCCAGGCCAGTAGCTTGTCGGACAGGTATTTAAAAAGCCGCGTCGAGCTCCTGATGTGAAGGACGTACAGGCCCTGCTCGGTTAGCTGGTCGTAAACGACCGCCTCATCCGCACCCGTCGCCATCCCCCGAATCTCTTTACCCGATGGACTCAGGGCCCTGTAGGTGAACTGGTTCATCCAACCACCCTGTTCATTTCTTCAACGGAGGTAATTCCTGCGGCCACCTTCTGCATGACATCCACCAGGAGCGAAACCATGCCCTTGCGAACAGCGGCCTCCCGAAGAGCAATGGCGGACACATTGGCAAAAACGAGTTCCCGCAGTTCGTCGTCGATCATCATCATCTCACTGACCACAATGCGCCCGCTGTAGCCAATGCCGTTACAATTGCCGCACCCTGCCGCCTTGAAGAGCCGCTCGACCGCAAGGCCGTAAGCCGTAAAACTTTTCTTTTCAGCCTCCGAAGGCGCATACTCCGTTTTGCAATAGGGGCAGAGCTTTCGCGCCAGGCGCTGGGCAACCACGGCCAGCAGCGAAGACGACAGCATGAACTTGTCCACCTTGAGGTCCAGCAGCCTCGCCACCGTTGTCGCGGCATCATTGGTGTGCAGTGTGGATAGCACAAGATGCCCCGTAATGGCCGTCCGGATGGCGATCTGGGCGGTTTCTTCATCGCGAATCTCGCCGATCAGCATGACATCCGGATCTTGTCGCATGAAGTTCCGCGCCGCAAAGGCGAAATCGTACCCTGCCTTGTCGTTGACCTGGCTCTGCCGGACCAGGCTGAGTTTGTATTCGACGGGATCCTCTACGGTGATTACATTCTTTTCAAGGATATTGATTTCGCGCAGGGCAGCATAGAGCGTCGTGGTTTTCCCCGATCCCGTCGGTCCGGCTATCAGGATAACGCCGTAAGGCTTCTGGAACTGGGCCTTGAGTTCCCTCAGCCGCTCTTCATGGAATCCGAGGGCATCGATCTTCGGCATGGAGCCTCCGCTCGCCAAAATCCGCATCACCACATTTTCGCCGTGAATGGTCGGAATGGTCGAAATCCGGATATCGTAGTTGCGATTGAGGAACTCGTACGTGAAGGAGCCATCCTGCGGAAGCCGCGTCTCAGCGATATCCAGACGGGAAAGGATCTTGACCCTGGAAACGATACCGGGATGGACCAGACTGGGCAGACCGTGACCAAAATGAAGGACGCCGTCGATCCGGTAAAAGACATGGACCGCATCGGTGCCGGGCGTGATATGGATATCTGTCGCCTCTTTCTGGATCCCCTCCATGAAGATCATATCGGTCAAGGTGGTCACTTCGGTCCCGCCCGCTGTGCCGGTTGAACGGATAGCCTCGAGAAGCTTTTCACGATTCTCCCGAATCGGATTCTTGAAGAAAAAGTAGCTCTTGTCGAGCATCTCGTTGAGCGTGTCGCCGTCCACCATAAAGATCTTCGGCTGCGACCGCGTCAGGGCCGCGACCCGGTCAATGGCAATGATGTTGCTCGGATTGGTAATCCCGATTCGCATCCGGCCGTCGATAATATCGATCGGGATGAATTCCGCAGCCTCCGCCGTTTCTTTTGGAATCAGCCGCAAGGCCTCTTCCGAGATATGCTGGCCACGCAGGTCGATAAACTCCATTCCGGCCTGCTCTGCCAGGGCTCTGCCGAGCTCCTTGGAGGTGATAAACCCGAGGTTGACGACAGCGGCGCCCATGAGATCCCCTGTGATCTTCTGCTGGGCGAGCGCGACGCGAATCTGGTTCTCGTTGAGAAGCCCCTTTTGAAGCAGAATATCTCCAATCCTAACCGTCGCCATGGTTCTATACCCTTGCTATACTACTTTGAAATGATGACTGGCCTCAGCATCACAACCAGTTCCACATGCGAAACACTCTTGTCCCTCTGTTTGAACAGATAACCGATTCCCGGGAGGCTGCCCAATATGGGGACCTGATTGTCTGTCAATTCCTCATGCTTTGAAATGAGTCCCCCGATGACCACCAACTGATTGCTCTGCACCCTGACGCTGGTGCTGAGCTGCCTCAAATTCACCTTGGGAAGCTGAATCCGGTAAGGATAATTCCCCTGCGAATCGGGCGTGCCGAACTTCTCATCGGTCAGGGATTGAAGATCGGAAACAATCGGGGTAATGGCCAGCGAGATTTCACCGGATTCGCTGATATGGGGAACCAGGCCGATCATGATCCCTGACAAAATATTGCCGGTAGAGATGGTATAGGTAATGGTCGGAGAAGAGCCCGCCGTTGTCGTTTGAGTCGTTTGTACTGAGGAAATGAATCCGACGCTTGTTCCAACACTCAGAAGCGCCGTCTGGCCATTGAGAATATTGACACGGGGATTCGACAGCGTCCGCACCTCCCCTTGCGTCTGAAGCGCGTTGAGGAGTGTTGTGAGATCTGAGGCCGTCGTTCCGGCGAAGAAGCCGGGACTGGAACTGGGAACCACACTGGCAAAATTGGTCGTCCCGAGACTGAGCGTTTGGCGGTTGTTAAGCGTAACGAGTGCGCTCCAATCGATGCCGAATTTCAAACCATCGCTGAGGGTCACCTCGATCACCTTGGCTTCCACGAGCACCTGCCGCGCCATCACCTTCTTGATGTTGCCGATATAGTCCTCGATCTGACGCAGGTTTCGCTTGTTGGCGGTGACCATGATGGTTCCCGTCATCCGGTTAACCGTAACAGACTGACGGAAAGCAGCAGCCGATGCAGCGGACGCTGCGGCTGTCGCCGGCCCGGCCGGCGCAGGAGCAGCTGTCCCTGTTTGAGGCGCCAACAGTTTTTCAATCGATTTTTCAATGACGTCCCAAAAGTTGTAAGCTGTCTTGTCGCTTTCCGTCTTCTGCTCGATGCCCCCCTTCAGCTGACTGCCCGAGCCGACGCTCGCCATTGCCGAACCGAGAATATCCCCACCGACATCCGTTGAATAACTCTGGATCACCGACGGCTGACCCAACTCAAAAATCTTCGTCTCGGTCAGCTTCACGGCCAGCAGGTTGCCTTTGACCTCATAAAAGTAAGGCACCGCCGAGAAGACCTTTTCCAAGGCCTCCTCCACCGTCACGTTTCTGAGCTCCATCGTAACGGGAATCGTGAGATCGGCGTCCTGGTCGATCAGGAGGTTCAGCCCCCCTGTTCGCGTCAACATCATCATCACATCCTGCAGCGGGGTGCTTCGCGCCGTAAGATTGACGATCTTTGTTTTCAAGGGGGATGGTGTTTCACGAACTTCGACAAACTCCGGAGGAGGAGCCGGTTGTGCTGGGGCTTGCGGCACGGCTGCAGCTTCCGGGGGAATTTGAATTTCCCGCTTGATGCCCCGCAGGTTCTCCGTGTGCGCACATGCAACCAGACAAAGCAGGGACATCCCCCCCGCCAATAGCCTTTTTACCGTCATTCGAACGTCAGCCATATCTCACCTTTCTTGTTATGAAGCAGGACTCTGTTTCTCTCTATCTTCACCACGCGGGCAAGCCCCAGTTGATCACCCTCGCTGACCAGCCGGCCGTCAACGACGGCCATCCGATTCGACGGATTGACCAGGATCATCGAGACCTTTGGGTGGATCGCAGCGGTCTCTTCATTGCGCGGCATGGACTCGGAAAGCGCGGCCAAGGAGGCGACATGATCCGGGAGAGGGACAAATGAAATGGGACAGCGGGTTCCGGCCATCGCCACATCTTTGCGCTCAACAATCGCCGCTTGTCCCTCGCGATGAAAGGCCAGCAGCCTCTGTTCCTGCGGAGAAAGCGACAGACTGAACGAGAGCTGGTTCATCACCGCCACCCCGACAACGACACCGAGCGCAATGGCAATCAACAGCGTATAGACTTTACGGTCGTTTATCATGGCACGGCTCCCGCTGGCGTCGGCGGATATCTCAGCAGGCCTTTAATCTCAAAACCGACCACCTTTTCGTTTTCGTTATTCCCCTTGCCCAAGGTCACCGTTTGAATGAAGAAGAAGGGCGCATTCATTCCCTGAAGATACCGGAGATCTTCCAGAAGCGTCGTATAGTCGCGCAACGCACCGCTAATCGTCACGGATAGCGCCGTTCCACTTTCATTGCGGTCAAAGTCCCCCAGAACCACAGCGGCTCCCTTCATACGGCTCATGATGGCATCGACACGCAGGAGAATGGTCTCCTCCGCGATCCCTTCTGCCGACCGGTTCATGACCATCGGCGCCACCTTCGCCAGAATCGCCTGCTTTTCCCGAATGCCCGTCAAAAGCCTCAGCCGATTTGTCTGAATCAATTGTAACTCGCTGTAAGTTCGATCAAGGCTGGCGGCATAATTTTGCGAAACAACGGCGGCGGAACAGATCACCATCGCACTGGCCGCGCAAAGGACGTAATAGATCAGAACCCGTCTCAGCCGATTGTCTATGCCCACGTTCCAAGTCATGACCGGTTAATCTCCATCTCAATCTGGAATTGCCCCGTCCGGTGATCAAGGGTCTTAGTGCCAAGCGTCATCCGGCGATCGTCCCGGAACTTTTCCAGGAGCCGCTGAAAACTCTGGTACCTCGCGCCATATCCATCACCGAAAACCACCCCCGTCAGCTGAATACGAACCCTGCCCTCCTTGTTATCGACCTGAATCCCCCGCACGTCGATCTGCGCCATCGGCAGGAAGGACAAGGCGAGCAACGCTTCGTTCATATCCGGAGCGGACCGGGCCTCATTGAGCAGGTTGAGCATTGGGGAAACCCTTTGAAGATCCGCAGAGGCTTTTTCGTAGGCGCTCATTCCCGTATCGGCGCCTGCCATATTTTTCCGGATGGACTCAATCTTCCCCCGATACCACACCGCTTCGGCAAGGTTAAAAACAGTGTACGCTAGCCCCAATATTGCAATGATCAGAAAAAACGTGGCCGCATAGGAAAAGACCAGGCGCTGCAGAAAGAGCGTCCGATGATGATGCGGTAAAAGATTGCATTCGACCGGCGTATCAAAAAACACGGCTGCGGCGTAAGGAATGAAAAAATCGCGGGGGACCCGCGGCTGCCCGAAGCCTTCCAGATAATCGGGACGCACGATCGGTATCGCGGCCCGGGCGGGCAGTCCCTCCGATCCTGCGGCGCCGTCGATGCACACAATCTTCTCCGGCTCCAAACGCAACTGCTGTCTGCAATAGCTGACCGTCATATTGATATTGTCCATATCCTCGTCGGCAATTCCTGCCGAATCAGAGGCGACGATGCGGACAAAATGGATGCGGCCGCTTTTGAGCAGAAAGAGTGTCTTTTCTTCTCTACGGCCCAGCAGCCCCAGAACGGGTTTTTCATCGGTTTTTTCATGGGCCGCCAGAAGGCGGGCAAGCGGCACGATATCCGGCAGGACGCACTGCACAGGTTTGCCTTTGAAACTGAAACGATCGACAATAGCATTGATCTCGTCGTTCTCGACGGCGCAGAAGAAGATCTCCAGCGGCGCCTTTTCGTCCACCGCCTTCTCCGTTAACGGCATGTAGAAAAAAGAAAAGTCTCTGAGCAGCGGAAAGCGCTTTTTGATTTCGATCGAAACGACGGTGTCGAGAAATTTCGTCTTGACGGCTGGAACCGACAGAATATCGCTGTAAAATTGTCGGAAGGGGTATATGACGTGCAAGTTGGGGAGGCTGCGCTGTTCCTCTAGAAAGCGGTCCAGCGCATTGATTTGAATCAAACAGGTGTTGTCAATGACGACAGCCCCTTTTTTTCTCGTAACAAAAAGGACCTTGGCCTGATCTCCCTCAAAGCTGATGAAGGTCTGTTTCTTCGACACGATGTCCACTCCTGCACTAACCGCAAATGTAAACCCGCAACTGAACCGCAATAGCCAACGCCCGATGGGCAGGGCCGAAGGCAGGCCTCACGACTTGTTCTTCTGATAAATGATGCGCAATCCCTCCAGCGTCAGCATGTCGTCAACCACCTCGATGCTCTTTGTCTCCGGCGCAATGATAGCGGCCAGCCCCCCCGTGGCGACGATCTTCGGATCGGTCTTTGACTCCTGTTTCATTCGATCGACGATCCCGTCCACCAGCCCTGCATAGCCGAACATGATCCCCGCCTGCATGCTGCTGACCGTATCCTTGGCGATGATGGTCTTAGGCCGGCTGAACTCCACGCGCGGCAGCTTGGCGGCACGTTCGAAAAGCGCAGAGCTCGAGATCGCAATCCCCGGACAGATACAGCCGCCCATGTATTCCCCCTTGGCCGAGACGTAATCGAAGGTGGTTGCGGTGCCGAAGTCGATGATGATGAGAGCGCTCTTGTATTTCTCGTAGGCTGCCACCGCATTCACGATGCGATCCGCGCCCACCTCTTTGGGATTGTCGTAAAAGATCGGCATCCCCGTCTTGACCCCCGGCCCGATGACCAGCGGTTTGACATGGAAATACTTTTCGCACAGCGGCTCCAGGATGTTCATCATGGGAGGAACCACGCAGGAGATGACGATGTCTTCAACGGCCCGGGAAGAGACCTTCGTGGCATTGTAGAGATTCAGGATGAGAACGCCGTATTCGTCAGCGGTGCTGTCCGCAACAGTGCGAATTCGCCAGTTGTGGATCAACTCGTCGCCGTCGTATAGCCCGAGTACGGTATTCGTATTGCCGACATCGATAACCAGAAGCATACCTTCCTCCTTTTTAACGAGATTCCCTTAACGACACATCTCCCGCCACAATCGTGCGAACTCTTCCCTTGTCATCCGCCAAAAGCAGGGCGCCCGTCTCATCCATCCCGGTCACACGGCCGGTTTCAACCCGGTCATGAAAGGTCACGCGGACCTCCTTGCCGATCATCGTCGAAAGCGCCAGCCAGCGATCGCGAATAACTCCGAAATCTCCCGTCAGAAAAACCTTGTACCATTGCGACAGCCTCTTCATGAGCGCCTCCACAAAAGCTGTGCGATCGGTCTGACGTCCGGTCTCTTCCAAAAGCGAGGTGGCAATGTCCCTCAGGTCTTGTTGAAACTCCAAACGACGGATGTTGATATTAACGCCGATCCCGATAACAATGAAGCCGGTCGATCCGACGGTTCCATGCATCTCGGAGAGAATTCCGCAAACCTTTTTGCCGTTGATCTGGACATCGTTCGGCCATTTGAGGGTCACCCCCTCCGGACAGAACGACCGGATTGCCTCGGCCACGGCGATGCCCGCCACCAGTGTCATTCCGGAGAAACCCGCAGGATCCCCCTGCGGCCTCAGCACGATCGAGGCGTAGAGATTGACCCCCGACGGGGATTGCCAATAGCGCCCCAACCGCCCCTTGCCGGCGGTCTGAGTGTCGGCAATGACAACAGTACCCTCCTCAGCTCCCTTGCGACCAAGTTCCGCGGCATAGACGTTGGTGGAATCGACCTCTTCGAGAAAAACAATCTTACGGCCGATCAATGATGACGCCAAGGCTTCCGAAAGCCTGTTGAGATCCATTAAATAACCCCGGGGTTGAGAAGCTAAGAGGCTGAGAAGTCGAGAAAAACACGATCGCCCCGCTTTTGCTTAACTTCTTAACCTCTCAGCTTCTCAACTTCTATCGTTTCTGCTTGTGACTTGTGACTCGTCACCTGTTGCCCGTCACTTTTAAAGAGATATCCGCCGCTGTCACCGAGTGCGTCAGGGCGCCGACGGAGATATAGTCCACGCCGCAGTCGGCAATTGCTCGAACCCGCTCCATGGTTACGTTTCCCGAGGCCTCGACAAGTGCCCGCCCTTTAATGCAATCAACAGCCTCGCGCATCTGGTCGAGCGACATGTTGTCCAGCATGATGATGTCCACGCCGGCAGCCAGGGCCTCCTTGACGTGCTGCAACGTCGCGGCCTCTACTTCAATACGCAGGGTGTGAGGCGCCGCTTGTCGGACCCGCTCCACCGCAGACTTGATGCCCCCCGCGGCCTCGATGTGATTGTCCTTGACGAGAATGCCGTCGTAGAGTCCGATCCGGTGATTGAAGCCCCCGCCGACCCGAACGGCGTATTTATCCAGGATGCGCAGGCCCGGCAGAGTCTTGCGGGTGTCGAGAATGCGCGCAGTCGTCCCCTTGACGGCCTCCACGTAGCTCCGGGTCATCGTCGCGATGCCGCACATGCGCTGCAGCAGATTGAGCGCCACGCGTTCGGCAGTCAGGATCGCAGCGAGACGACCGGATAGCTCCACAAGAACATCGCCCGGCATCGCCTCCTGTCCGTCAATCGTGCTCTGTCCAAAGCAGACATCCGGATCGTTGTGGAGAAAGACCTCCTTGAAGACATCAATGCCCGCTACAATCATCCGCGATTTGGCGACGGCTCGAGCCCCCCCCATCTCTTCGCCGGTAAGAATCGACGAGGTTGTCACATCTCCGGAGCCGATATCCTCGGCCAGTGCGGCTACGATGATGTCCTTGATAATGGACTGCTCCAGCACATTTCCTCCCGAATCACTCAATCCGCTACTTCGAGGCGAGCGACTTAAATTTCTCTGCCGCTGTCGCCAGCACGCTCAACTTTTCCTTCAGCTCTGCGAACTTGGCCTCTTCCTTCTTGATGACCGCTTCGGCGGCCTTCTGCTTGAAATCGGAATTCGCCAGTTTGTTGCCGCATGCCGTCAATTCCTTATTCAGTTTGGCGATCTCCTTGTCAAGACGCGCCTTCTCGCCGGCGATATCGACCACGCCTTCGAGCAATACGTAAACGTTGACGAGTCCGGCCACGCCCGTTGCCGCCCCTTTAGGTTCCTCAACCTTCGTGTCGATCTCGATCGTTTCGAGGCGAGCCAGATTGACGATGTAATTGGCGGTCTCGCGAAGCAGGTCCCGGCTCTTTTCGTCCGGCGCCCCGATAACGACCTGCAGTTTCCGCGACGGCAGGATGTTCATCTCGCCACGGATATTGCGAATGGCGCCGATCACGTCCATGACCTGCGCCATATCCCGTTCAGCATCCGGATCGTTCAGAGCCTCATCATAGGCGGGATACTCGCTCACCATGATGGAACCGCCGTCCTGCGAAATCACCTGCCAGATCTCTTCGGTCAGGAAGGGCATGATCGGGTGCAGCAGCTTCATCGCGTCCTTGAGACAGCCGAGCAGGGTTTCCTGGGCGGCGCGTTTCTTCGCCAGATCGTCATTGCCGTACAGCACCGGCTTGACCAACTCGAGATACCAGTCGCAGAACTCCAGCCAGAAGAACTGATAGATCCTGCCTGCGGCCTCGTTGAAGCGATACTCGTCGAGATGACGCGTGACCTCCTCGATCGCGCGGTTGAGCCGGCTGCGAATCCAACGGTCGCTCAGGGAATACTCCCCGCGCCCGGCCGCCTCCCCTTCCGGATAGTCTTCCAGATTCATGAGGGAGAACTTGGTCGCATTCCAGATCTTGTTGATGAAATGACGGTAGCCCTCGATACGGTCCTCCGACATGCGGATGTCGCGCCCCTGGGCCGTAAAGGCGGCCAGCGTGAAGCGGAAGGCATCGGCGCCGAACTTTTCGATCATCTCGATGGGGTCGATGACGTTGCCCTTCGACTTGCTCATCTTCTCGCCCTTCTCGTCGCGAACGAGGGCGTGGAGATAGACGTCGCGGAAGGGCACATCTTTCATGACGTAGAGTCCCATCATCATCATGCGGGCCACCCAGAAAAAGAGGATGTCGAAGCCCGTGATGAGGAGCGACGTCGGATAGAAAGTCTTGAGGTCGTCGGTTTTCTCGGGCCAGCCCAGGGTCGAGAAGGGCCAGAGGGCCGAACTGAACCACGTGTCGAGCACATCCTCTTCCTGGCGCAGCTGGGCGCTGCCGCAATTGGAGCAGGTCGCCGGGTCTTCGGTCGCGACAATCGTCTGACCGCAGCCGTCGCAGTACCAGACCGGGATCCGGTGTCCCCACCAGATCTGGCGGGAAATGCACCAATCGCGGATATTGTTCATCCAGTCGAAGTAGGTCGCCTCCCATGTAGACGGCACGAGATGGGTCTTGCCCTTCGTCACGGCGGCCACGGCCTGTTTGGCCAGGGGCTTGACCTTGACGAACCACTGCTTCGAGACAAAGGGCTCGATATCGGTCTTGCAGCGGTAGCACTTGCCGATGTTGTGGGCGTAATCCTGAATGCCGACCAGGTAGCCGCCCGCCTCCAGGTCGCGCACGATATTGGCGCGGGCCTCGTAACGGTCCTGCCCCTGGTAGGGGCCGCCATTTTCGTTGATGACGGCGCTGCCGTCCATGATCTTGATGATTTCCAGGTCATGCCGCTCGGCCATGGCAAAGTCCGCCGGATCGCAGGCAGGCGTGATCTTGACGGCGCCCGACCCGAACTCCATCGTGACGTATTCGTCAGCGATGACCGGAATCCGCCGGTTCATCAGGGGCAGAATCACGTCCTTGCCGATAATATCCTTGTAGCGCGGATCGTCGGGGTGGACGGCGACCGCCGTGTCCCCAAGCATGGTCTCCGGACGCGTCGTCGCCACGACGATGCCGCCCTCGCCCTCGGCGAACGGATAGCGGAGCTCCCAGAGTTTGCTCTTTTCCTCGGTGAACTCGACCTCCAGATCGGAGATCGCCGTATGGCAGCGGGGACACCAGTTAACGATGTAATCCCCCTGATAGATCAGGTCGTCATTGTACAGACGGACGAAGACCTCGCGCACCGCGCGGGAAAGCCCCGCATCCATCGTGAAGCGTTCGCGGGACCAGTCGCAGGAGCAGCCCAGCCTTTTCAACTGGTTGATGATGACGCCGCCGTGGTGACGCTTCCATTCCCAGACCCGCTCGATGAATTTCTCCCGTCCGAGTTCGTGGCGGTCCGTCCCCTCTTTGGCCAGGCTCTGCTCGACGACGTTCTGCGTCGCAATACCCGCGTGGTCGGTGCCCGGCATCCACAGGGCGTTATACCCCTGCATCCGGCGGAACCGGACCATGATGTCCTGTAGCGTATTGTTCAGGGCATGCCCCATGTGCAAGATGCCGGTGACGTTCGGCGGCGGAATGACGATGGAAAAAGGCTTACGGGCACTCTTCCCCGCCGCAGTGAAAAACCCTTTTTCTTCCCAGTACCGATACCACTTGGACTCAACGGATTCAGGTTCAAAACTCTTCGGTAGGTTGTCTGCTTTCATAATTCCTCGGAATAAAAAGTACCCCGGAAGAATCCCGGGGTCTCACGCTGCGCGTCGTCCATCGACGGACGGGTGAAAAGCGTCGAAATATTTGGGTACATCCATATATTCATTGGATTTTTAAGTCAAGGTTTTTCGCTGGAAAGGCACTCTGAATCTGACCGGTAAAATGCTTCGACAAGAGGCGGAATGGCGTCGAGTTGGTCGGGGGTAAACCACCGGACCTCTTTATCTCCCCGAAACCAGGTCCATTGACGTTTCGCATAGCGGCGGGTTTCCTGCTGCATATCGGCAAGCGCCGCCGCCAGATCGCAATCCCCCCGGAGATAGGCAACCGTCTGCCGGTAGCCGATGGCTCCCATTGGCTTGAGACTGGCGTCATAGCCTGCGGCCAGGAGCCCCCGAACCTCGTCAACCAGGCCGTCATCGACCATCCGCTTACAGCGCGCATCGATCCGCTCATAGAGCATCGTCCGGTCCATCGTAAGGCCGATTTTCAGGGCTTCGTAAGGCTCATCCCGGAAACCATGCTCGGCCTGCTTGAGGGTGATGGTCTCCCCGCTGAGGGTCACAATCTCCAGGGCCCGGATGATACGCACCTGGTCGCGGGGTTGAATCCGGGCCGCGGCCGCGGGGTCCTTCTCCTGGAGTTCGCGGTAGAGGGCCTCAACGCCTTCCGTGTCGATCCGCTCCCGGTAGCGGCGACGCAGTTCGGCATCGGCGGGCGGTCCCTCGAAGAGTCCTTGGGTCAGGGCCTTGATGTACAGTCCCGTTCCCCCGACAATGAAAACCGGACGGCCACTGCCCCGGATTTCCGCGATTTTTTCCCCGGCGAGCGCTGCGAAGCGTGCGGCGTTGAATTCCTCGTCCGGATCGACAACGTCAAGGAGGTGGTGAGGAATGCCCCGACGTTCGCCTATCGTCGGTTTCGCCGTGCCGATATCCATGCGCCGGTAAACCTGCATCGCATCGGCGTTGACGATCTCACCGCCGAACTGGCCAGCCAGTTCGATGGCCACGGCCGACTTGCCGACGCCCGTCGGTCCGACGATGATCACGATGCGGGGCCTTTGGGGGGGATTGTTCAGATCGCTCATATGGTTTCTTTGAATGAAAATGGGATAAGAGAATGAGTCACAAGTGACGGGTTACAAGTGACAGGTAAAAGATAGTGACACGCACCCGGTGGCAAGCAAGCGTCAGCGAAAGCGTGCGGTTGTTTTATACTCGTCACTCGTTACTCGTGACCTGTCACTATTTTCTATTTACGTTCTTTTGAAAAGCCGCTCCAGGTCCTTCATCGCAAACTGCACGTACACCGGCCTGCCGTGCGGACAGGTCGCGGCATTCGGGATGCGGTTGAGGTCCTCACACAGCGCGATCACCTCGCGCTCGGTCAACCGGTCATGGGCCTTGACGGCCCCCTTGCAGGCAAGCGATGCGAAGATTTTTTCCTTGATCAGATCCGGAGCATGCGTCTTGCCCAGGTCGGCGACCTCAGCAAGCATGTCGCGGATCACGGTCGCCACATCCGTCGAAATAAAATCGGGCATCGATTTCACGGCCACGCTGTCCTGCCCGAGCACGGTGATTTCCATCCCGATTCTCTGAAAGACCTCCTCGAATTCGGCCATGAGCGCGCACTCCGAAGGGGAAAGCGCAATCACCTCCGGGAGCAGAAGCATCTGACTCGGCAGGGAATGTCGCGCGTCGGCTTCCTTCAGCCGCTCATAGCGGATTCGCTCATGCGCGGCGTGCTGATCGACGAGCACCAGGCCGTCCGCTTTCGCAAAGACGAGATACGTTCCGCCCACCTGTCCGAGATAATCACGGCTGGACAGAAAACCTTCGGTCTCTGCCGCCGCATCAGACGCTGCACTCGCCGGACCGACGGGAAGCGCCATCGGTTCTGGTCTTGCGGGAGGCACTTCGGGAACCGGCTGGTAGACGGGCTTGGCCGCGCCTGTCGAAATGAAGTAGCGGTAAGGATTCTCCTTGACGGCGTAATCCGATCTGCCGGACCGCGAAAAACTCGGTTGGGAGAAACTCGAACCGGACGACTGCGAAAAGGACGGCGACGGCCTCGAGGGTTCAGCCGTCGAGGTAGCCGACAGCAGCGATCTGGACAGCGCCACCGCCAGGGTCTCCAAGACCGTCTCATAGACCTTTTTGGATTCCCGAAAGCGCACTTCTGTCTTGGCGGGATGGACGTTGACGTCCACCTCCTCCGGGGCGACATCCACGAAGAGCACGACCGCGGGATATTTCCGGGGTTCGAGCTGCCCCCGGTAGGCGTTCATGACAGCGGACGTAATGAGGGCGTCGCGGACGCTGCGGCCGTTGACATAGAGAAAGATGCTCTTCGACGAGGTGCGCGTGAAATCCGGCCGCGAGATATAGCCGTGAAGACGGACGCCGTCGTGCGTCCCCTCCACCGGCAGGATTCGCTTGTTGAAATCCGCGCCGAGAATGAGCGCAATCCGTTCGGCCATGTCCCTTGTCTTCGGCGCCTTGAAGAGCGTTTTGCCGTTTTGGTTCACCGTGATGCGGATATCCGGATACGCCAGCGCGATCCGTGTAATCACGTCGAGACAGTAGCTCTGCTCGATCGCATCTTTCTTCAGAAACTTTTTCCGGGCGGGAATCGCATGGAAGATATTGCGCACCAGAAAGGTCGTCCCCTCGGGACAACCGGCAGAGGCCGCCTCGATGAGGTGCCCGCCTTCTACACGGACACGGACGCCCGAGAGGTCCCCACGGCGACGGGTCATCAATTCCACATCGGCAATCGCCGCGATGCTCGGCAGCGCCTCGCCCCTGAAGCCGAAGGAACGGATGCGGTACATATCCTCAAGCGTCGCGATCTTGCTCGTGGCGTGCCGCTCGAAGGCCGTTTCAACATCCCGGGGGTCGATGCCGGCGCCGTTATCGGTGATCCGGATCGAGGCCTTGCCGCCCTCCTCCAGCTCAATCACGATGTCCGTCGCCTCCGCATCGACAGCGTTTTCAAGCAGTTCCTTGACGATCGACGCCGGCCGCTCGACGACCTCCCCTGCCGCAATCTTGTCGGCGATGTCTTTCGGTAGGACCGAAATTCTTGTTTCCACGATTATGCGCTCCCGTTAATGGGTGACTGTATATCACGGTTGAAGAAACATCGCCATGTGCCTTTTGTCTTTGACAGAATGGCTCTTTGCAGTTAAGGATATTGAATTCTTCAGCTAGCGCATTCCCCGCGGCTTGCGGCGGGGTAAGCGAGCGAATCAGGACTAAACATTTTCCTTGGGAATCGGAGATTCGCCGGAGCTTGCTCCGGTGAGTCTTCAATATTTCAGGGAACAAATGCGACGGCTTAGATGTCTAATCCTTCAAGAAAAACGGTGGAAAGCGACGATGACGCTCTGGTGGCAGCCTCGCAACGGGGCGATACAGAGGCGTTCGGCGCCCTGGTCGAAAAATATCAGAAGAAAATCCTGAACGTCGCCTACCGGATGCTCGGGGATTACGAAGAGGCCTGCGAGACCACGCAGGAAACCTTTCTTTCCGCATTCAAGGCTATCGGGAAATTCAGGGGGGATGCCGCCTTCTCGACCTGGCTCTACAGCATCTGCATGAATCACAGCCGGAATCGCCTGAAAGAGCGCCTGCAAACCAACGCGCACAGCGGTCCCTCTCTGAATGACCCGGAAGCGGTCGAAGGCGCTTTGTCATCCCGGGCCGCCGGGGACGATCCGCTTCCCGACGAGACGCTGGCGAGAAAGGAATTGCAGGAGAAAGTGCAGACCTGTATCAATCGGCTGGACGCCGATCACCGGGAAGTGCTTGTCCTGCGCGATGTTCAGGGCATGTCCTATGAAGAAATCGCGGCTGTCCTGAAAATTTCAGACGGCACCGTGAAGTCGCGTCTTTTCCGTGCGCGGGATGCCCTGCGGATTCAGCTCGCAAAAGTCATGGGTGAATTATGAGTTGCAAAGAGATCAAGGAACTGCTGCCGGCCTATCTGGAAAAGCTTGTCTCGGTCAGGGAAGAGGAGACCATCCGTGAGCACCTCGCCCGATGCCCGGACTGCAAGGCTGTCCTCGAAGACCTGGAGAGAACAAACGCCCTTGTGCAGACGCTCGAAGACGTGGAACCGCCGCCGTTTCTATCTCAGCGGATCATGGCCGACGTCAGGCGCTTGCAGCAGGAGAAAGAGAAAAAAGCCGGCTTCTGGAAAAAGATCTTTTATCCCCTGCATATCAAGGTGCCCATCCAGGCCTTGGCTACAGCGCTGATCGTGCTCCTCGCCGTCCAGGTCTATCGCACCATGGAACCGGCTCAAGTCGCTGAGACGTTGCCCATGCAGAATCAGGTGATGACGCCCGCGGAAACAAACAACACCAAACCGGAGGCGATAGCGCCCTTCCCTGCTGCGCCCTCTGCCCCGGCAGCCGTGCCGCCTTCTGTTCAAAAACCCGAGAGAGCAACCGTTTCCAGCCGGCAGGCTCAATCTCTCGCGAAAGCGGAAATCGCCCCGAAACAGATCGAGGCCAAGGCAGACAGCGCCACGCCGGAAAAAGATGCAGCCATGAAACCCGCAGCTGAAGAACCCCGTATGAAAAACCAGGCAGCGCCACCGCGAGCACAGGCCATGCCGCAAGTCGCGGAGAAGAGCGCGCCTGCCGGCGCCATGATGGAAGCCTATCAGGCAGCGCCTTCGCCAACTGCGGCGGACAGAGAAGCATCCGGCCAGGCAGTCAACGCCGACAAGTCTGTTGCCAGGAAAGCCAAAAAGCTTTCTGCCGGAACTGCGCTCATGGGCGCCGTCCCCGAGCCGACGCCTGTAACCCCAAAAGAAATTGCAATGCTTTTCTTGAAACTTGATTATGACGGCGCCCGCCTAAGTTCCGACAGTTACGTAAAATCTGGAATAGCAGGTTTTACTGTTTCTGGGGAATATGCATCGCCTGGCTGGGATATAGTTGATCTAGTTAAAGCGTATGAGATTCTGTCCATAAACGAAAAAACTGAATACGCAACTGTAACGGTCCAATATGATGTCATTGGTGACCTTTCAGACACACTTTCGGTTGAACAGAAAGCAAAACAATATACGTTTAGATTCAAGCGATTAAATCAAAGATGGTTCATGATTGAGCCATACGATCTCCGTCAGCATATATCTATCGGTGCTGCAATTAGGCACTTGGAGGACCTTATCGCAACGCAAGGGGATAACGCGGGGACAAAGAAGAGGCAGATACAAAAACTAAAACGACTTGAGGGGGAGGTCTTAAAAAGATAAGCAAGAAGTAGAGGCCAGGGCAAACATTTTTAGTTATATAGAACTATTTTACAATCGAAAGAGTCGCCATTCTGCTATTGGCTATCAAAGCCCAACGACATATGAGAAGGCGACAATGACCCCGGGCTGAGGAGTCCGTTTTTCTGAGGAAATATCACCCATGAAATTATGCGTTTCTCGCGTGTAAGCCTTGCCCGAGCTTGGAAGGAAAACAACGCCCCCTACCTACCATAATGCCAGCCGGTCGTGCAATTGCTGTCGATGGATTTTACACTCATGCATGAATCAGTCATTGACAATAAATACCAGTATGTTACAAAATAATGTAGTTGATTGTATTACATATTCCTGTAAAGCTATTTTACAATAATCCACCCCAAAAACCCTATTAAATCTTTTAATAATATAACAACATCGCATACTTGAACAAGTGGCACCTATTGTGCATTTCCCTGGGCCGTGGGCACTCTGTTCAACACTTTTTGATTGCTCCTTGTTCACTTTGACGTGTCATCATTATTAGATGCGAATGTGAGGGGTCATCATAACATGATGAGAATGTCCGACATATTTCTTGCGTCTGGAAAATTCGACGCAGCGCAGATCTACCATCATCACTAAAACAGCCAAAAGGAGGATAGCAGATGGTAAAAAAGGGTTCATTCTTATTTTTAGGATTGTTCTTTTTGTTGTTGACTCAACCTGCTTGCGCAGGGACTTTGTATTCGTCAGGCGTGGCATGGAATGGCACTAACGGCCAATATGGCATTAGTACAGCAGGCGCCTATGTAACGGACGCATTCACACTGGCATCAGCATCAACCGTTACCTCGATTGACCTGGGGCTGTGGGATTATGGTTCACAGGACCTTAGATACGATCCTGCATCTCTGTCTTATAAAATCCAGAACGCCGTCGGGACGGTCGTATCCAGCGGTAATGTTGCCTTGACAACATTAGACACCCAGTATTATGGATCGGGTTTCAGGGAATTCTTGTCTGAATTTTCGCTCAATGTGAGCCTGGATGCAGGCACCTATTACCTCACACTTTCGCAAGGGCTCGCTTCTAACGGAGAGAGTATCGGCTGGGCCTTCAACCAGTTCGGCGCGAATAATGTTGCTTGGGTATCCCCTCATGCACCTTTTAATAGCCCTTGGCTGAATGCGGATGGTTTTGAAGAGTCTTTCATCATTAATGGCGAACCGATTGTCGTGCCTCCGCCCCCGCCTTCGCCTACGCCAGAACCCGCGACACTCCTTCTCATCGGCCTGGGGTTGGCCGGTCTTGCTGGAGCGCGAAAGAGAATCAAATAGTCTAACGCTGTGTCGATTATGTTTGCAAAAGGCAGAGCCCATCGCTCTGCCTTTTGTCATTGGGCACCCAAGAAGTGCGCATCTCCACATTTCACAAATAACAATCCACAACGACGCCTCTCTCGGAATGGTTTTCAATCGGCGGCATGCGGGGTCGTTTCTTTTCCGGACATGGCGGAGGGGCGCTCGTCCGGGACGAAAAGGGGGACGTTGCTAAACTGCGTTAACTTGTCGGAAGCAGCTCATATGCTGGCGAATGCTGTGCGGGAATATGCGGGATGACGTCGCGGGGAGTATAGGTTAACGAAGTTTAGCAACGTCCCCTGTCCCCCTCTACACGTAACCCGCCCCTTCTCACCATTTACTATTTACTGTTTACTGTTCACTGTCCCCTATTTACTTTTTCCCGGAACTTTTTCCTTTCCTCCTTTGTCTAACCCATCATCAAGAACAAAGGAGGTTCGCATCACCATGAAACCCATACCAAAAATTTTTCTCATTATCATTGTGTCCGCTTTTGCGGCAGTCCTGTGTTCGCCGGTTTTCGCCAAGTCCCTTCCAGCCCCGCGAGACGAGGTAGGCGATAAAACCCTGTCCCCTTTCTTTTTTGTCAAAAGCGAGGATGAAGCGCTCGATCAGCTTCCCTTGAAATCAACCTCGGCCCGGGTCCGCATAGCCGGCGTGATGGCCGATGTGACGGTCACGCAGTCGTATCGCAATGAGGGAAAAACGCCGCTGGAGGCGATATATATCTTTCCGGCTTCGACACGCGCTGCCGTGTACGCCATGAAGATGACCATCGGCGAACGGACCATTGAGGCAAAGATCGACAGGCGCGACGCCGCCCGCAAAATCTACGAAACAGCCCTGCAGCAGGGAAAGAGCGCATCGCTTCTCGAACAGCAGCGGCCGAATGTTTTTCAGATGAATGTCGGCAACATCATGCCGGGAGACGATATCCGGGTTGAGTTGAAGTACACCGAGCTGGTCGTCCCGACCGATAAGGTCTATGAATTCGTTTACCCTACGGTGGTCGGGCCGCGCTATTCAAATCAGGCCGCAGCCTCAGCGCCCGCATCCGAGCACTGGGTCGCCAATCCGTATCTCCATCAGGGCGAAGCGGCGCCCTATCGCTTTGATATCCAGGTTGAGGTCGCAGCGGGCCTCCCGATCCGGGATATCTCCTGCGCATCGCATCACGTCAAGACCGATTACAGCGGACCGAATCTGGTCACCGTTCATCTCGATCCGGCGGAAAAGCACGGCGCTAATCGCGACTATGTTCTGCGCTACCGGCTGGACGGCGATCGCATTCAGTCGGGCATCCTTCTGCATGAGGGAGAAAAAGAAAACTTTTTCCTGCTCATGATGCAGCCGCCCAGGCGCGTGACGACCGCGCAGATTCCCGGGCGGGAGTATATCTTTATCGTCGATGTGTCCGGCTCGATGTTCGGCTATCCGCTGGAGGTATCGAAAAAGTTGCTCACGGATCTGATCGGAGGACTTCGGTCCACGGACCGCTTCAATGTGCTTCTCTTTTCCGGCGGCTCATCGCTCATGTCCGAACAGTCGGTGCCTGCAACCCCGGAGAATATCCGCCAAGCGCTCCTTCTGATTGACCGGCAACGCGGCGGAGGCGGCACGGAACTCCTGCCTGCCTTCTCGCGGGCGCTGAGCCTGAAAAAGACGGCGGGGTATTCACGGAGCATCGTCATTGCGACGGACGGCTATGTGACGGTGGAAGAGGAGGTCTTCGATCTGATCCGCAACAATCTGGGAAACGCCAATGTCTTTGCTTTCGGCATCGGCACCTCGGTCAATCGCCATATCATTGAAGGCATGGCGCGGGTCGGCCTGGGCGAACCCTTTGTCATTACCCGGCCCGACGAGGCAGCCGCCAAGGCCGAGCAGTTGCGCAAATTGATTCAGGCGCCTGTTCTGACAGGCGTTCATCTTAAATTCAACGGTTTCCAGGCATACGATATAGAGCCGGCGCAGATCCCCGATGTGCTGTCCGAACGCCCCATTCTTGTCTTCGGCAAGTACAGAGGCAAAGCACAGGGGAAAATCATTGTGACCGGAACGTCGGGGGAGGGTGCATTCAGACAGACAATCGATGTCGCTGCTGCCGCCAAAAAGACCACCCCGGACCATCCCAGCCTGAGCTATCTCTGGGCGAGACACCGGATTGTGCTTCTGTCCGATTATGAAAAGCTGCGTTCCGACGACAAACGGATCGACGAAGTGACGCGCCTCGGCCTCGCCTACAATCTGCTCACGGCTTACACCTCCTTTGTGGCAGTCGATTCGGAGGTGCGCAACCATAGCGGAAAGACCACGACTGTAACGCAGCCTCTGCCCCTGCCGGAGGGTGTATCCGATTATGCCGTCGGAGGCGTCTCCAACCAAGCCGCCTACCAGGTCTCTGCGCCGATGGCAGCGAAAGCCGCGGAAGACAGCGCGATTGCTTACAAGAGGTGCAAGAAAGAGCCCGGTCTGCCAATCAGAACCCCATATGCAGGATCGGATGAAAAGCGACAAGCCGAAACGCCGGTTGTAACGTTGCAAGATGTCAAGGTCTCCGAAGGACTGTCCAGACAAGCTATCGAAAAGATGGTGATGGAAAAGATGAACGATCTGCAACAGTGCCTGGCCGGATCAACTCCCGGCACGACGTTGACGTTGAAGCTGATCATCAAGGCTGACGGCCGGGTGAAATCGGTTGAAGTTTTGAAGCACGCTGGATGCAGTGCGGATTCCAGAAGGCGCCTGACCCGAAACATCAGCCAGTGGCAGTTCCCCAGATCTGAAAACGGCAAAGACGTGCAGGCAACCATTGTGGTGCAAGTCAACGCCGATTAACGACGTTAGGGATGAGGCCGGGGGCATGAATGCCCCTGCCTCTTTTCATTGTTTCTCCGGCAATCATCGTAACCCAGACCAAACCTCACGTATGGAGAACTAGGTGAAAGAGATCAATCTTAATAGGATCGGCCTTAGCTGAACGAATTGCACGGGTTCTTCCTGTTAGAGAGAACACGGTGTTTTCAGAGAATGTACCTGTTTCAAGCAGTACTCATTCATGGCTGCTTTCTTTACGCCTGCAAAATTTCCTATGTTATGCCCATTGGGTATTTGGTCCTTATTATCAGGAAATACCCAAACCCGTTATCTCGCCCACTGTAATTTATAGGATTTATGCTTTCTATTTTTCCCGATGCGGTGTAGGATCACGCGAAATCTCAAAAATACCGGATGGGTATATTAATTGTTCGGCAGGAGATGGCATGGCAAATAACCAACATTACTTATGGTATGTGCCAATTGCACTTGTCATGATCATTGGATATGGCGTTGGAGGTACTCTCACCTTCGGATTGCATTTTTTAGGCTGGCTACCTTCTATTACAAATAGTTCCGCACGCCTTGTTCTTGAATTATTTGGAATGGGCATGCTGGGTTCGACTATGTATTGTACTAAATGGTGGGCCAAGGATATAGATGAAGCAATTTGCAAACCGCAGTTTTTGCCTCATGCTTTTGACTGTTTTGGCTATGCCACAACAGTAATAGGTGGCGGCATTACTGGTACAGTCCTTTATCTGGCAATTAATTCTGGTGCCCTATTAACTATAACAGGGACCAATTCGGGCGAACCGCGAGTTTCATTTGCATTCTTTGTCGCATTTTGTGGTGGATTATTTCACTTCAGAATAAAAGATTGGTTTGAGACTGCTATTAACAAGATGTTGAAAAAGAAATAAATTGCCGAACAATTCGCTGGTGCTGCCCTGGCCAAAAAGCGGCCGGGCGGCACAGCTCAGGCGTTAACGACAAAAGGAAAGGTATAGATGCCGACCTTCATCGGAATTGATCTCGCGTGGAGAAGCGACAAGAACCACACTGGTGCTGTTGTACTGGAAGGCGACCAGAGCGGGGTGGCAATCCGGAGCGTGTCGCAAGGCATAGCGACCTTGAAAGCCGTGCAGTTGTTTATTCACACGCATGCTCGGGGCGACTCCGTGGTGGCGATAGATGCCCCTCTAATCATTTTAAACCCTGAAGGACAAAGACCCTGCGAAAAGGAGATTGGACAGCGATTTGGGGCTGCGCACGCAAGTGCTCACACATCTAACCTCAAGCTCTATCCGGAAGCAGGGAGCGTGAGGCTCGCAGATCACCTCAAAGAGCAAGGGTTTACGCACTGTCCAGCGCCGCATGAACGTTTCCTCGGCGGCAAATGGTTCTTTGAAGTATATCTTCACCCGGCCCATCTTGTCCTATTTGAGCGATCACGGATCATCAAGTACAAAAAAGGCAGAGTTTCGTCACGTAAAGAGGGCTTGTACGAGTTCCGGGAAAGTATTCGACGTTTTCTTTGTCCCGCTGACCCTCCGCTCCTGTTAACACCGCAGCTATTTTCTCTTTTGGACCGTTCTCTAAATGAGTTAAACGGGCAGTCATTAAAGCACTATGAAGATACACTCGATGCAACCTTTTGCGCGTACTTAGCCGCATACTTCTGGGCTTGGGGCTATGACCGCAACGAGATGATTGGCGATAATCAGACGGGTTACATCATTAATCCAAAGCCGCTAACAAATTGATGGAGACGAGATTTTTACAGTCGCGGCTCATCCAAGCGTTAAGGCAAAAGAAATGGAATTCATCGATTACATAATTAAGCAGCCTTTTTCTACACAGATTTCTGTTGTAGCTCTTCTTGTTGCATTTTTGAGCCTCCTCAATTCCATTAAGATATCAAATTCTAATACTGCCCTGTCCAGAGCAATGAAAAAGACCGACATCGGTCTAAAACTCGCAGAAACCGGCATTCTGTTCGAGAAGCTGATAGCGCGGCTTAAGGAAATGAATCCATCTGCGGATATATGCAGAGAAGAAGTTGATGGGCTTATTCACGACATGACGCAAACAATCGATCTTTGTGAAAGTCAGCAAGAACTAATAAATAAATTACCATTCATTGTTGGACCTGCAAAGCTTGAGGAACTGTCAAGAAATGCAAAAATACTCCACATGAAATCTGAAACACTCTTGCCAAGAGTTAATAAGATTGTCGAGGAATGCAGGAATTCATGTAGTACCTGTAAGTTGCAGTTTGATATTCTTCATAACGATAAGAGGGCCGAGAGGTTTTCCTTTCTCCGAAATGAAAACAAAATAGGGCCTTAACGAGAAAATCCAGCCAACAGCTTCGCTCCGGCTGATTTTTTCGTTAGGCATTAAGAGAAGCGACTTATGGGAAGAAATAAGAAAACCATAACCATAGACAGAGATAGATTCTCATCCATGGAAAAGGCAGATAAGCTGGCGTTATTTTCCGATTTTCAACAGTTGTTTCACTATGAATTATCGAAAATTCCATATCATGAAATTGAAGCAACTAAAAAAGATAAGGCCGAACAGATTGCGGAAGATTATTTCAAAGAAAAAGGCTATGAGGTCTATCGATCTAGGGTAAACGGTGGCTACAGATGCATTGGAGTTGAATTTTACTGGCAGGACTTTGCTTTAAAAATCACCGAGGGTGACAAAAGGCTTATCGAGAGATTAAAGATGCTGATGCCGCCAGCCGAATTCCAAGAGCTTTCCTATATGGTCAAGGAGAAAAATGGGACGCCAGATCTTCTTCTGATAAAGAATAATAGAATCAGTTTTGTAGAAGTCAAATTCAATTACGAAACAGTGAAGCACTCAACTGTCGAGTTTTTCATAAGGTACGGAGAGCGATGGCCTACGTCTATCCTAAGGGTGATCGCCAGATAAAATAGCCCGACAATGCAATCCGCAGGATCCGCCTTCCGCGGGCCGGTGATCGCGAGGAGCTATGCATTTGAGAACAGAGAACTAATGATTGAGAACCCATTCCCTCACACGTGGCAAGAGTTGCAGCACGGAGTATGTCGCCTCTTTAACGAAATCGGTCTCAATGCCGAAGTCGGCAAGGTTCTCTCTACTCCGCGGGGAACAGTGGAAATCGACGTATATGCCGTAGACGAGAATAGCGTGGATAAGATTAGGTACATTGTCGAGTGCAAAAATTGGTTAACGGCAGTTCCCCAAACCGTCGTCCATAGTTTTACCACCGTTATGCACGAGGTGGGCGGTAACATTGGCTACATCATTTCACAAAAAGGGCTGCAAGCAGGTGCGGTTGAGTATACCAAGAGTACTAATATTGTTGGCTTAACATATGAGGAGTTTCAAAGGAGGTATTTCTCTGTGTGGTACGAAAAGTTCTTCGTTCCACAAGTTGGTGACATCGTTGACGCCCTCACTCAGTATGTCGAACCTATAAACTCTCGAAGAGAACGCCATTTAGGCCAACTTGATGAGAATAAACGGAAGGAGTTCTACATTCTCCTCGAACGCTACTTTGGCTTCGGTATATCGATGGCATTCTTTGAATTTCCAAGATACTCACCCAAGTTATCGATTACGGTACCCGAGGATATTGAGAAGGCCAAAAGAAAGCTCGCAGAGCTCGGAGACGAATTCAGTTTCACATCTCTGTATTTTCGAGACTTCCTGATCGAACTGAGGCGAAAAGTGTCTGATGTCACAGAGAAATTCAACAACATATTTGGAGCAAACATATTTGAATAACCCGGTGCTGCACTGGATCGTCGAAACAGTCGACTCCCAGTAAGCTTTGTGTTAGACCTTTTTAACCGTAATCTCCAAAAAATCTCTCAGATCCTATGCTTGATTAGTAGGTGAAGTCTTCAAGCCAAGAGTTAATTTGAAATTGTCTGTCAAGGTACTATTTCCGCAATAAAATAAAATCCGAACCTCGGCAGCAGGCGGAAGCGCATTTTCTGCCGATATTGCGGAAGGACGCTGTTCATTCCAAAGAAAAAAAGATCTGATCGGCGAAAACGGGTGGCCCGTACCTCACATGTTACACTGGCGCTCAAACATGGGATCTACAAGAAGTGTGTCAGGACTGGCGGGATGGCTGGGGATTACGTTCGCTGCCGCCTGGGTCGGTTCGCGCTATATGCCGGGCGCATGGTATGCAGCGCTCGCTAAGCCCGCCTGGACTCCGCCGGATGGGATCTTCGCCCCTGTCTGGACGGCTCTCTATTGCATGATGGCTGTGGCAGCCTGGCTCGTCTGGCGACGCGCCAGTGGCAGAGCCGGGCTGGTTTTGTTCGTCGTCCAGTTGGTTCTCAATGCGCTCTGGTCATACCTGTTCTTCGGACTGCATCGAGCCGATATCGCATTTTTCGACATCGTGGCTTTGTGGCTTGCGATCCTGATAGACATGGTTCTCTTCTGGCGTGTGGATTGGCGGGCTGGTGCGCTCATGCTGCCTTACGTGCTTTGGGTTGGGTTCGCCCTGTGTCTGAATTTTGCGCTGTGGCGACTCAATGCGTGAGCCGCCGTCTAATATGCGCCGAAGCCTCATAGCCTTCAGCAGCCGGACGGAAAAAGATTTCTGAGCGGCAGAGAGCGATCTTGTCATCCTCATTCCCTTTGACTTTTTACAGGACCATCACCTGTCCCTCGTGACTCGTCACTCTTTTTTAATCCTCCCCCCCTGTATCGTCTTCGTCAGATGTTGCGACGGGCTTGGTGCGGTCGCGATCGATGTCAGCCTTCAACTTTTTCGTATCGGCGATGAGCTGGGCAACCGGCTTGTCGCCGCTTATCCGGACGATCGGCGGAAATCGATAAGACATATAGAGTTCGTCGGCGAGGCGGTTGTAGCGATAGTAGTTCATCATCAGGACGCCGCTCGATCCCATTAAGGCCACCACCACGCTGACGACCACCAGCGTCCGTTTGAGATGCGGATTGACCGTCATGAGCTGGAAGAAAATCATGACAGCGACGACAACGATCGCCCCCTGATTGCCGTATCGGGAGAGCGATTCGAGAGAGAAGGCGTAAGCGGTGAGGCCGCTCGCCACCCCCCAGAGGTCCATGCACACCAGTGCGCTCGCCGCGATAAACAGGTGGCGCCCGAACTGCGCCCTGCCGCTGTACAGACGGGTGGCAAACGCCCAGATGCCGCACCACAGCAATCCGAGGATCAGCATCGCGAACGTCGAGCCGACGTAACGCAGGAGCTCAAATTTTTCGGTATCGGTCACCCAGGTGCTGATGAGGGTCAGCCCCACGATCATGGTCAGACCGGCTGTGGCCGCTCGCCAGCCTTCCACGCGACGGGACGTTGAGAGCTTCTTCTCGGGTGCGACGGCAAAATCGGCGGACCGGACGCGAAGCGACGAGTGGCCGATCCGGAAGATCGTATCGCCGTCTATCTCAAGGTCTTTCTTTTGCGCCCCCTTGCAAACGATCCCGTTTTCGCTGCCCAGATCCCGAACAATGAGTCCGCCTTCCCCGGTTTGCTCCAGTTGCAGGTGATGCGACGATATGGCCGGATCGTCCAGGATAACGTCGTTGTCATAGGCGCGCCCGATGCGGACCGGCAGGGTCTCCACGCGCTGGCGGTATCTCACGTCTCCGTGTCTGGAAAGGACTTCGATGAAGAAAGGCCCTGTCATGGTTTCTTCTCCTTTCCGATCGATTCGATAAACGCCTGGGCAAAGCGCAGGCCGTTTTCGTATGAAACGCCCCGAATGTCCAGGCGGCTCTGGAGATTCATCGCGCTGTCGTCCGTCGAGGTCGTGAGCACCGAAAAATCATACAATCCGGAAAATTTGCGATAACCCCGCACGCAGACCACCGCGCGCAACGGCAATTTCGAGGGGTTGACAAACCGTTCGCTGCACTGCGGTGCCGTTTTTTCGCGATCCTTGTAACCGCCGAAGCCCTCGCGTTTGAAGGCATTGGCCGCCAAGGCGGAAAACCGCAATGGGCCGAGCTTCGAACTCGACCGGTAATCGTGCTTGATGGATACCTGGCCAAGTTGCAAGCGGTCTGAGACAAAGATATCCGCCTCCGTCGTGCAACTGATCTGATCGAGGGTGTACATGGCGTCTTTTCTGTTATTGGAACGTCCCCAGCATCGCATCTGATCCGATTCGTTCACGGGCACCCGATAGCCCCCAAGCGTCTTGACGGCCAGCGGGTTATCCAGAAACCGGCTCACCACGAGGTTCTGATGCGTTAAGAGCTGGCGTCCGACAACGGCCTTAAAGTCCCTCGGGATCTTCTGCGGATCCGCTTTTCTCAACAGGTCCTTCACATACTGGACGGGCACCAGAAAACTGACCAGTTCGCCGTCCAGGCGCTTCGAGACATTGACGCCCGCCAGACGCCCGTCCACCGTCACCGCCGGGCCGCCGCTCATCCCTGCATTGATAGGCCCCGTAAACATCAGTTGTTCGTAAAATCCGCGCCGGATGACGCCGTTGTAAGCGCCCTCTGAAATGGCGAACCCGAGGTCAAGCGGATTGCCGAGAGAATAGAGATGCTGCCCCTGCACCAGGGTCGGCAGATTCCCAGGGATATCGAAATATCCGCTGCCACTGACACCTACACGCACAACCGCCAGATCGTGAAGCACGTCTACTGCAATCAGATCGAAGGGACCGCGACGCCCTTCCGTATCGACGTACTCGCCGACATACGTCTCCGGCTCCAGGGCGATCTGCGAAACAACGTGATAATTGGTGATCACCAGATTGCCTTGATCGACCAGAAACCCCGAGCCGACGCTGTTCTGGATCCGCCCGTTTCTCATCAAGACGCGCAGTTGCAGGAGGTCTTTTCTGGCGGCCGCATAGACCTTCTGGGCTTCCGACGATGGCATCGGCAACGGCGGCTGGTTGCCCTCCGGCTTGGCAGCCGATGCGGTTCCGCCCGCCAGCATGCCTTGCAAGAGCACCGCAACAAACAACATGGAAAGAGACTTGCTTACCATTCTCATGGGAAATCACCTTTGTGATGGTTTCTGATTTGATACCGTTATGAGCTTATGGGTTTTTCCTCAAAAAACCTTACATCGTTCCGGCCAATTTGCCATCTCGCCAGATTATTACTCCGTCTATAAATACGTCCCAGTCTTTATGACAGATGCGGGCGGGACTGCTTTTTTCTGAGATAGCGGAAAGGTGCTGTTCACTTCTGGTTGTGAACATGGGAGAAGCCAAAACAATAACCGATCACGCCGGGATTTCGTGACTGAGGCAATGAAGAGTTCCTAGCCCCCAGATGAGATCGATCGCGGCAATGCCGATAACTGTTCGATCCGGGAACAACGCCGTCAGGGCCCCCAGGGCCTTATAATCGTTGGGATCATTGAAGGTCGGGACGAGGATCGACTTGTTGGTCATCATGAAATTCACGTAACTGGCGGGAAGCCGCAGATCTTCGAAATCGAGCCGCTCCGGCATCGGCACGGTGACCACATTGAGTTTGCTGCCGTCTTCCAGGCGCGCGCCGCTCAGGCGTTCGAGGTTCTCTTCAAGGTGACGGCGATTGGGGTCTCTGCGGTTCGCCTCCCGGCAGGCCACGACAGTATTGCGATTGACAAAGCGGCAGATATCGTCCACATGGCCGTGGGTATCGTCCCCTTCGATTCCCTTGCCGAGCCAGATGGTGTTGGTCACACCGAAGTACTCGTAAAAAATCGCTTCATAATCCTGTTTTGTAAAGCCGGGATTGCGCACCTGCTGGCGGTCGTCCATCAGGCACTCTTCGGTGGTCAAGAGCGTCCCGCAACCGTTGATGTCGATGGCGCCGCCTTCGAGGACGACCCATCGGTCGCCGTACATGGCCTTCGTCAACGGCAAACCGAGATGCTGCGCTACCGCGCCGGGGATCGCCTGATCCTTGCGGTGATTCTGGTATTTCGCCCAGCCGTTAAACTTGAATTGCAACGCCTCGCGCCTGCTGCCGGACGTCTTGACGACGAGCGGACCGGAATCGCGCATCCAGCTGCGGTTGGTATCCTGAATAATGAACGAGACATTCTTCACATTGGCATGCGCCCGCTCGAGCATGTCGGTAACGCGCGCTCGCTGGTCCGCCGACCGGACAACCAGGAATAGGGGCTCAACGGCGGCGACCTTGCGGACGATCTCCACAAAAGCCCAGACAACGGCAGCATATTTTCCGGGCCAGTCGCGTCCCTCATAGGGGAAGGACAGGAGGGTTCCCTGATGTTTTTCCCACTCCGCGGGCAGTCGTCTGGCATTGTTTTTTGCGGTTTGCTTATTCATGATTCACCAAAAAGGATAATGTTACGGGCGGTTCAAAGGGTTCAGATGCAAGGCATCGCTTCGGCCGAGGAGCAGAGCGTATATGTCAATACGTGAGCACCGCAGGCTGAAGCGTAACGCAGCAGATGAGCCGTTTCAACCGCCTGCGAGGAAGCGCTTGAGGATGTCGCCATAAGCATCGATCCGCCGGTCGCGGAAGAAGGGCCAGTTGCGCCGGACCTCTTCAAGGTATGCGGGATCAATATCGGCAACCAGAATCTCTTCGGAATCGTGGGAGGCCTTGGCGATGATCTCGCCCTGCGGCCCTGCGATGAATGAACCGCCCCAGAACTCGATTCCATCCGACGTTTCGACGGGGCGCTCGAAGCCGACCCGGTTCGCCACAGCCACGTATAGGCCATTGGCCACGGCGCTGCCGCGCTGGACGGTTTCCCAGGCGTCATGTTGTTTGACGCCATACTGCGCCTTTTCGCGGGGATGCCAGCCGATGGCAGTAGGATAGAACAGAACCTCGGCGCCTTGCAGCGCGACGATCCGCGCCGCCTCGGGATACCACTGGTCCCAGCAGATCAGCACGCCAATCCTGCCGACAGAGGTATCGAATGCCTTAAAGCCGGTATCGCCCGGCGTGAAATAGAATTTTTCATAATAAGACGGATCGTCGGGAATGTGCATCTTGCGATAGAGTCCCCGATCGCTGCCGTCCGCATCGATGACGCAGGCGCTGTTGTGGTAGATCCCCGCCGATCGTCGTTCAAAGAAGGGAACGATCACCGCGACCTTCTGCTCGCTCGCCAAGGCGCTGAAAGCTTGAAAGGACGGACCGTCCTGAGGTTCCGCCAGATCGAAATAATCGGTATTCTCACTCTGGCAGAAATAGAAGGAACTATAGAGTTCCGGCAGACAGACGAGCTTCGCCCCGTCTTTCGCCGCCTGACGGATCATCGCCGAGCACGTCTCGAGATTCTCATCAAAGCATCCATTCAAGCGGGCCTGTATGACGGCGATGCGATAGGTGTCCTTCTTCATTGCCTCCCCTCTAATTCAGGATGATAATAACTTTCGCCTTCTTCATAACGGCAACACTGTCGGCGGAGGCTCGAATCTTTTGCGCATCGTCGTTGGAAATGACGATGCTGACCCTACCCGGCCCATTCGTCTTGATCCCCTTGACGACGATCGGATTGGGCGCAACCTTCGGATTGGTTTGGGCCGCCGACAGGTCCTTCAGGTACCCGCTCATCCCCTGCTGGATCACATAATCGCGGTCAACCATTGTAAAGCCATAGACGTCCTGATCGTTTTCATCGACGATTTTTGGAAACAGGGCGGCCCGCGCCTGAATATTGCGGGCATCCACAATGAGGCCCGTCAGCGCGTTTGGCGCAGGCTGAGTGACCGGTGCAGCCCCGGATGACTGCATGCCGGGTGAAACGATGGGGAGAACCATCTCTGCAAAGTCGCCCCGAAGGGAGAGACTCACCGTCACCTCAACCGTTCCGTCCGCCAGGTAGTCCCGGCGAACCACCTTGGCCCCTTTGACCAGCTCTTCGACCCTGGTGCGAACATTCTCGCTGATAGACATGAAATCCTTGACCACCAGGGCCGTATCGACGCGAATGACCTTAACAACTTCAAGAAGGTTGCGATAAGCCTCCAGCTGTGCACTGCGCTGGGCCATGACACGAGCCTGAGGCTTGCCGAAGTATTTCTCCGGCGGGACGCCGCTTCCAGTTGATTCTATGGTTCCCGCGGTCCAGTTGATCTTGCCGTTGACACCGACCGATTCGATCACATCGCCCGATTGCGCCCAGGCAACGCCGGACATATGAATAACGGGAAAAGCCAGAAGCAGAAGCAAAAGCGCAATGCCCGCAACGGTATGTCGTTTCACCTTCATCGTTCTTCGAACTCCCTCAATTGAAGACTCCCCAGAGCAAGCTCCGGTGAATCTGCGATTCCCAAGGAAAATGTTTTGTTCTGATTCGCTCGCCGAAGAATTCAAGCATCGCTCCCGGACAGCGGCTGGCTGACAATAACAAAAAGACATGGGGCATGCAACAGCCTTTATTGGAGATAATCGGTCAAAGCCAGCTGCCAGAATCTCATCGCCTTGCGGCACTTGTCGGAGAACTTCCGGCAACTCAAAACCGAGTAGGCGGGACGCAGGGCCTTCCGGCCTAGTTCGCTGTCGTAATGGGGTGGATCGGCACATCGCGATAACCGGCATATTCGAGAATTTTCTGGGCGAAATCATACCAGCTGCATCGTCCGCGGTTGGTGACGTGGAAAAGACCGGTATGACCCTCTTCGATGAGCACTTTAACCGCCCGCGACAGATCGACGGTCGAGGTCGGCGAACCGACCTGATCGTTGACAACCGTGAGCGGTCCCCCGCTTTGCGCCCTGCTGACGATCGCCTTGACGAAGTTCTTGCCGTGCTTGCCGTAAAGCCAGGAGGTTCGGACGATGAGAAAATTATCGGTCAGCGCCCTCAGATAGAGTTCCCCCTGGAGTTTGGACTGTCCATAGACATTGATCGGATTGGGGGCGTCGGTCTCGATGTAGGGCTCGCCCTTGGTGCCGTCGAAGACGTAATCGGTGCTGAAGTGCACCAGTTTCAGATTCCGCTCCTTGCAGACCAGGCCAACGTTGTTCACCCCTTCGGCATTGACCGCAAAACACGCCTCTGGATTGTCTTCACAGCCGTCCACATCCGTATAGGCCGCGGCGTTGATCACGATATCGGGCGCAGCCTCTTCGATGACGCCCCGGCAGTCTGTCAGGGACGTGATGTTGAAATCGTCAATGTCCTTGCCGATCACCTCGTGATCGATTGACAGCGTCGCCTCCAGATCGCGCCCCAGCATGCCTTGGGAACCTAACAGAAGAATCTTCATGTCAATACCTCACTTCTTTTAAAAAGAGCCCCTGCGGCGGCGCTGTCGGTCCTGCCAGCGTCCGATCCCGACCCTCTAAAACCCTGGAAACGTCTGCGGGGGCCATCTTGCCCGCGCCCACATGGACCAGGGTGCCGATGATGTTGCGCACCATGTATTTTAAAAAACCGGTGGCCTCGATGGTGAAGTGGATGAAATCGTCGTCGCGGCGTTGGAGGCTCCAGTCAAGCACCTCGCGCACGGTCCCTTCCGTATCGGTGTTGGCGGCGCAAAATGCGGCAAAATCATGGCACCCCCTCAGACAGCCTCCCGCCTCGATCATGGCGCCGAGATCAAGGGGACCGTGGACATGCCAGCAGTAGTTCCGGAAGAGGCCGGAGCGGGCCCGCCGGTTGAGAATCCGGTAGAGATAGACCTTGCTACGCGCGCTGTAGCGGGCGTGGAATTCCGGATCGACCTCCTCGGCGCCTTTGATCGAGATATCCACGGCAGCAAACTGTTGACGCCGAGCATGATCTTGTAGGGCGGGATCAGGCTCGACGTCTTGAAATTGGCGACCTGGTTCATGGCGTGGACGCCGGCATCGGTGCGGCCCGAACTGTGCAACTTCGGCTTTTCCTGCGTGACGATCTCGATCTTGTCTTCGAGGATCTGCTGGATGGTCGCATGGGCGTTGCACTGTTTCTGCCACCCGTGGTAGGCGGACCCGTCGTATTCTATGACCAGTTTGATATTGCGCATAATCATCTAGAACGGCTTAAAGGCCCACTGGAGTATGCTCCGGTGGGCCTTCGATTCAGCAAAAGCACTGGATTCCCCGCCTTCGCGGAATGACAGGCAAGCACCGGCTGTTACTTTTTACGAGCCTGTCACCATTCACTATTGATGGTCTCGTAAAAAATCGAATAACGTATCAATCATAAAACAAGAGGATAACGGGCTGGGTCTCGAACGCGAATCAAAGATTTTTCCAGCCCGATGGCATTGCCAATTTGGCGCTGAACATGACGGAAAAAGATTTTTGAGCGGCAGAGAGCCGGCCCGTCATCCTCATTCCCTGACTTTTTACGAGGCCATCACTATTTACTGTTCACTATTCACCATTGACTCTTTTATTTCGGACAGCAATCCTTCAACGCCCTGATGGCCGGCAGATCCTTGCCCTCGAGCAGTTTGATGAATGCGCCGCCGCCTGTGGAAATATAGGACATGTTGTCCCGCTCTCCGGCCTTGTCGATCGCCACATCGGTATCGCCGCCGCCGACGATGGACAGGGCATACGATTTACCGACGCTGTGGGCCAGTGCAGAGGTGCCGCGGCTGAAGGCATCGATTTCGAAGACCCCCATCGGACCGTTCCAGACGATCGTCTTGGCGTTGCTGAGAACCTCGGTAAAGAGCGTAATCGTAGCGGGGCCGATATCGAGCGCCATCCACTTGCAGTTGATCTCCTGGATCGGCACGATCTTTGTTTCGGCCTCTGCGCTCATCTCCTCGGCAATGATGCAGTCGACGGGCAGGTAGAGTTTGACACCGAGACTCTTGGCCGATTTCAGAATTTCGAGCGCCTTGTCGATCAGGTTCTCCTCGATCAGAGACTTGCCGACCTCGTAGCCCATCGCTTTCAGGAAGGTAAAGGCCATCGCCCCGCCGATAATCAGCTTGTTTACCTTTTTAATCAGGAATTCGAGCGTCTCGAGTTTGCCGGAGATCTTTGAGCCGCCGATGATGGCCACCAAGGGCTTGGCCGGGTTTTCCAGCGCCTTGTTGAAGTAGTTCAGTTCCTTTTTCATCAGAAAGCCGGCGCCGCTGATCTTGACATGCTTGGTGACGCCGACGTTGGAGGCATGGCTGCGATGGGCGTTGCCGAAGGCGTCATCGATATAGACATCGGCCAGGCGACCCAACGCCGCGGAGAAGGCATCGTCGTTGGTTTCCTCTTCCGGATGAAAACGCAGGTTTTCCAGCAGCAGGATATCCCCAGGCTTCATGGCCTCTACCAGTTTTTCGACCTCCGGCCCGATACAATCCGGCGCCATCACGACATCCTTTTCAAGGAGGCGTGACAGCCTCTTGGCGACGGGAGCGAGGCTCAATCTATCGACAATCTTTCCTTTCGGTCGGCCCAGATGCGAGGTGACAATCACCTTGGCATTCTCGTCAAGGGCGTAATTGATCGTGGGTAGTGTCGCCCGGATGCGAGCGTCGTCCGTAATGTTGGCGTCTTTATCGAGCGGAACATTGTAATCTACCCTGAAGAGTACCTTTTTGCCCTTGATATCGATTTCGTCGATGTATTGCATAACTCCCCCTCTTTTCGCTAGATGTTATCGGAATAATAGGTTCTTATCGGTAGGTCGTTCAGAGAGCTTGAGCCCGGAAGGGAATGCATCAGACCCAAATAACTTCCCCGGAAATCGGAGGCTCTCCGGCCTCTTTCATCGAAGAGGCCACAATATAATGTCTTGGTCCTTTAACGTCAAGGAAATACATGGCTTAATTTCCGATTGCATTCACCCGACGCACATGTTAATCAGCAGCGTTATGAAAAAAATGGCCTTTACTGGAGGTTTTGTTCTCAGGGCACTGCCCGCTTTCCGGTAGGCCTCGACAGCATATCAAAGGGAGAGAAAACTGTATGGGACTAACCGAAGACAAAATCAAACAATTTGAAGAGCGCAAGGCCGCGCTCTTTGACCATGGGCGGCGAGGGCTATGGTCAAAAAACACAAAGAAGCCGGTAAACTGACAGCGAGGGAGAGACTGAACCTGCTGTTCGATGAGGGCACCTTTCAGGAAATCCAGCTGTTCGTCAAACACCGTTCCACCCTCTTCGGACTGGGCGGCAAGGAAATCAACGCCGACGGCGTCATCACCGGTTTCGGAAAGGTCAACGGCCGCACAGTCTACGCGGCGGCGCAGGACTTCACCAGCTCCGGCGGAAGCTTGGGCGAAATGCACGCCCAGAAGATCTGGAAGGTCATGGATATGGCCATCGACGCCCGAAAGCCCTTCATCTCGATGAACGATTCCGGCGGTGCGCGCATCCAGGAAGGCGTCATGTCCCTTCAGGGCTACGGCGGCATCTTCTACCGCAATACCCCAGGCCTCCGGCTACATCCCCCAGATCACGGCCATCATGGGCCCCCACCGCGGGCGGCGCGGTTTATTCACCCGCCCTGACCGACTGGGTTTTCATGGTCAAGGGCAGCTACATGTACATTACCGGTCCGGACGTGGTCAAGGCGGTCATCGGCGAAGAGATCTCCCACAATGACCTGGGCGGCGCCGAATGCCACGCCACCAAGAGCGGCGTCTGCCATGTGGTTGCCGACACCGACGCAGACTGCATCGCGAAGATCAAGATCCTGCTGTCCTATATTCCGGATTCCTGCACCAGCCCGCTGCCCACGGTCGAACCGACCGATCAGCCGGACCGGCTCTGTCCCGGACCTGGACAAGATCATCCCCGACCGCTCCAGCCGGCGGCTACGACATGAAGAAGGTCGTGGCGGCCGTTGCCGATAACGGCGAATTCTTCGAACTTCACGCCAACTGGGCCAAGAACATCGTGATCGCGCTTATCCGCGTCATGGGCCAGCCGGTCGGCGTCATCGCCAACAACCCCGCGGCGGGTGCAGGCGTCCTCGACACCAAGGCCTCTGACAAAGCCTCGCGTTTCATCCGTTTCTGCGACGCCTTCAATATCCCGCTCCTGACCTTCGCGGACGTGCCGGGCTACATGCCGGGAACCGACCAGGAGTGGAACGGAATCATCAGCCACGGCGCGAAGCTCCTCCATGCCTATTCAGAAGCCACCGTGCCGAAGATCACCGTCGTAACCCGCAAGGATTACGGCGGCGCTTACATCGCCATGTGCAGCAAGAACCTCGGTGCGGATTACGTAATGGCCTGGCCCTCGGCAGAAATTGCCGTCATGGGTGCGGAAGGCGCGTGCAACATCATCTACCGCAAGGAGATCAACGGGGCTCCGGATCCTGCGGCCAAGCGCCAGGAACTGGCCTGCGCCTATGAGGACCAGTTCAACAACCCCTACTTCGCGGCCAGCATGGGCATCATCGAAGAGGTCATCAAACCGAGCGAAACCCGCGTCCGGATCGTGACCATTCTCGACGCCTTCAAAGACAAGGTCCAGAAGAAGCTCGACAAGAAGCATAACAACATTCCGCTGTAGAAATTAAGCGGCATCGAAAAGTGAAACGCCACTGCGGTTGTTCAAGACCGCAGTGGCGTTTTTTTGTTTGGGCCGCTTTGAGTGACAAGTGACGAGTAACAAGTGACAAGCAGGACCGCTGACTATCTCATTATCCAGCTCGCGATATATTCCCATTGCTCCGGCACAACGGCAGGCGGTTTTTGCTCCCATCCCCCCAGCAGGTTCAGTTCACCGGCGGCAACCTCGAAATGACACATGGCGACGCCCATGTCGATCATCTGCAAATCGGAACCGCCCCATTTTTTTGCGTATCCGGGCGTCCTTTCCAAAAAGAGCGAAAAGGCGCGGTCGTCTTCCCTGATAAAACGCCATGGCTGCTTATTGGAAGCCGAAGGACCGAGGCGAACACATTCCAGCGCAGTCCGGTAAAAACCCGGCAGAAACCTCCGACAAAGATTTCTCACGAGAGCCATCAAAGAACAATTCGCTCCATGCCTTTCTATTGTCTGCTTTGACAAGGAAGCGAATCATACCCTCCCGGATCGTCCTCCGGTCCGCGGGGTAGCCGAGGGGAGTTAGGGCGGCTAGACGCTCTCCCGGTTGAATCCCGATCTTTTTTGAAAAGCCGCTTTTATTAAAAGTCCCGCCGAGCCAGCACGTCCCCAGGCCCAGCGACGTCGCTTCCAGAATATAGCGTTCCATGGCATAACCGAAATCCAGCATATCCCTATGCCCCATGGAAACGGTTCCCGCCAGAAACAGCTTGGCCCCTTTGATAAAGCCATACGTGCCGAGGTTCTTCAACTCGTCGCGCTCACTTTGACCCAGATCGAGCAGACAGAACCGGAGCCTGTTTCCAAACAACCCTGTAGTTTCAGAAGGAATCAATGCGCTCAACGCGTCCAACGTCCTCTTTCTCAAGGGGCCTCGGATCGTACGTTCGACAAGAATATCGCTTTTTGATGATGTCGATGCTCAGCATGATTTGCTCCATCCATGATGCTTTTTTACGTTGTGATAAAAAACGCGTATTTTCATGGGCGTCCCCCATGGCAGTCCATAAGAATTACTACCAGCGCGACGTTACATGCCTCCGTCGATGGTATAGATTCCACCCCTTGGGCATTGCAGCCCTTCGGTCGGGAGCGTAACGAGCCTCAAGTGCATCTCGTCGACCCGCCAGGCAGCGATCACAGCAAGCAGCATCGTGTCCTCTGGCGAGTAACGCGGTTCAGTCGGACTTCGCGGCTCGGGGTTGTCCAGAACCGCAATCACGGCATCAGACAGTTCTTTACCGTTTAGAGTGCACTTCCCGAAAAACGCGGGCTGCCGCCGGGAGTGCGATGGAAACCGGATCGCATCATGGATTCGCTTGGCTGTCAATAGCTGGTACTCGACCCCACAAATCTTCCACCCGACGAGAGAGAGTCCGTCTTTCACCTCAGACGCGCCCGTGTGCTGCAGACCTATGTCGCTGTGCGCGGCCTCAATCGAGACGACCCGCCCGTTGCAAACGGGTTTTCCAATGAGGGCACTGACGACGTCCTCCCCGCACCGTAAAGCGGAAAATTCGTCCACTTGCGCACTGCCAGCACTCCAGCTTGGCTGCACACCCATCGCTAACATATGGACTACCAGACAGATTATAACTGCAATTGCCAGTCTCTTCATATCAGTCGCCTCGCTGCATGTTCTAAGACTCCACACTGTCGATGGATTGTCCTATGCCAAGCAATTAATATATGTAGTATACATTTTCAGGTTTTTGGTAATGATTATTATTAGATTTTACAGCATGGATTCCCGCCTTCGCGGGAATGACGTAGACCGTGGCCGGCTCATGAAACCTACCATCAGCTCTTTGGCCTGTCACTTGTAACCTGTTACCTGTAACTGGTTTTTCTAGCTCTGAACCCTGAACTGCTTAACCCGCCAGCACGGCCGTCAATCGCGCCAAAATCTGATTGCGCTCAAGCAGCGGGTAAATCTTGTCCAACTCCGGTCCACGCAGCACGCCAGTCAGGGCGGCGCGGATGGGCTGGAAGAGCGGCTTGCCTTTGAGGCCAGTCTGGGTTTTGACTGCATTCATCAGGGCGGCGTAGTCTGCGGCTTCCGGTGTTTGCGCGGCTTGCAGCAGATCGTGGAAGGCCTTGACGCAAACCTTTGCCTGCGGATCTTCGAGCACCTGCGCGGCCTCGGGGGGACAGATGGAATTTGTCGTCAAAGAAAGGTGTGAGTTCACGGTCGATATCGGAAAGGAGCAGCAGATTCTCGCGCACCGCGTCAATCATGGCGCGCAGCCGCGCCATGCTGACGGCCTCGACATCGTAGCCTGCGCGTTGAATGAAGGGAATGAGTTTTTCGGTGAGTGCCTCGGTGCCGGTCTGGCGGATATAGACGCCGTTCATCCAGCGGAGCTTGTCTTCATCAAAGATCGCACCGCTCTTACCGGTGCGATCCAGCGTAAAGGCGGTGACGAGTTCGTCGCGTGATGCAACCTCTTTGCCGTCCGCTGCCGAACTTCCCAGCAGGGCTAAATAGTTCATGAGCGCCTCCGGCAGGAAGCCCTGCTCGCGGAATTCCTTGACCGCCACGGAACCGTGGCGTTTGCTCAGCTTGGAGCGATCCTTGCCGAGGATAAGGGAATGGTGAGCGAAGCGCGGCGGCTCGAACCCCAGCGCGCGATAGAGCAGCAATTGCAGGGCGGTGTTCGACAGGTGGTCCTCGCCGCGGATGACATCGGTAATCCGCATCAGGTGGTCGTCGATCACCACGGCGAAGTTATAGGCAGGGATGCCGTTGGAGCGGACAATGATGAAATCGCCCAGTGCGGCGCAGTCGAAACGCATCTCCCCGCGCACGCGGTCCTGAAACGCGATCTGGCCTTCGCCGACGCGGAACCGCCAGGCAGGTTTGAGCCCTTCGACCTCGCGCTTGCTGCGCTCTTCCGCCGTCAGATCGCGGCAGCGGCCGAGATAACGCGGCGCGAGCCCGCGGCCCAGCAGGGTCTTGCGCTCGATATCGAGTTCTTCGTCGGTGCAGTAGCAGGGATAGACGCGATCCGCGCGGATCAGTTCGTCCAGGTAGGACTTGTAGAGATCGAGGCGTTGATACTGGTTGTAGGGACCGTAATCGCCGCCCGCACCGGGGCCTTCGTCCCAGTCGAGCCCGAGCCATTTCAGATCGCGGATGATCCCCTGCTCAAAGATCTCGAAGGTGCGCGCACGATCCGTATCCTCGATGCGCAGCACAAAAGCGCCGCCGCTGTGTCTGGCAAAGAGCCAGTTGTGGAGGGCCGTGCGGGCATTGCCGACGTGCAACTCGCCGGTCGGCGACGGGGCAAAACGCACCCTGATTTTTTCGGTCTGAATCACTCACGTTCTCCTGGTTTTTATAGTGATGAGTAAATGGTAAATGGTGAATAGTAAATAGTGAAAAAGTCAAATAACGCGTCCATCATACATAAAACAAGAGGGGTGCGGGATGGGTCTCGAACGCGAATCAAAGCTTTTTCCATCCCGACCGTGCTGGCAATTTGCGCCGAACATGACGGAAAAAGATTTCTGAGCGGAAGAGAGCCATCCCGCACCCCTCATCCCTTGTGACTTTTTACGAGACTATCACCTGTCACCCGTTACCGTTGTTCCACCACCGCCGTCGCCATCACCGCCACGCCTTCGCCGGTCCCCACGAATCCCATGCCTTCATTGGTCTTGGCCTTGACACTGACCACTGTAGCGGCAATGCCGAGGGCCTGCGCAATGTTTTCCGCCATTGCCGGAATATGGGGCGCGAGTTTCGGCCGCTCCATCAGAATGCTGGCGTCGATATTGACAATGGTGTAGCCTTGGCGGTCGATGATCTTTCGGACCCGCTCCAGTAGCGTGATACTGGAGATTCCGCGATAGGCGGGATCGCTGTCCGGGAAGTGCCGACCGATATCTCCCGCGGCCATGGCGCCCAGCAGGGCGTCGATCACTGCGTGAATCAGGGCATCCGCATCGGAATGGCCGACGAGCCCACGATCCGACGGAATCGTTACCCCGCCGAGAATCAGGGGCAGCCCTTCCGTGAGGCGATGGCTGTCATAACCGATCCCAACCTTCATACGCGGCGCGCCTCCCTTCAGCAAAAATTCTCCATAGGCCATATCGTCAGGCGTTGTGATCTTGATATTGCGATAATCTCCTTGAATCATCGTGACGGCGTGCCCCAGGGCCTCCACCAGCGCCGCGTCGTCCGTCGCATAGTTTCCTGCCTCGTAAGCCTTACAATACGCGGCTTCGAGCAGATCCCTCCGGAAGGTTTGCGGTGTCTGCGTCAACCACAATTTGTTCCGCTCCAAGGTGGCGGTCACACGGTTTTCCGGATCGACGGTCTTGACGGTATCCTTGGCCGGAACACCAACGGACACGGCCCCGAGACGGCACGCCTCGGCTACTGACAGATCGATGATCGCCTCGGAGATAAAGGGCCTGACGGCATCGTGAACGACGACGACATCGGCGTCATCGGGAAGCGCCGCGAGACCGTTGCGCACGGAGTCCTGACGCTCCCTGCCGCCGGCAACCACAACGACGGGCTTGGCGCAATCCGTCTGCGCGATCATATCTCGCACAAACTCTACATCGTCTCCCGGCACGACGACGATCGTGCGGTCAATCGAGGCCGCGCGATCAAAAACGCCGAGCGTATGTAGAATGACCGGCCGCCCGGCCAGCGGCAGATACTGCTTGGGCTGATCCGCCCCCATCCGCTTGCCGGAGCCTCCCGCCGGTATGATTGCACAAACACAAGCCATAGACGCCTCTCCCTACTCGTGGCAGGGCTTTGCTTTATGTAAAAACGCGCAGGCTGTTCAAAAAGGCTTAGAGGCAAGGCGCGCAAGCCATGAGGAGCGGAGCGTACTGTGAGCGTACGTGAGCATCCGAATGGCGAAGCACAACGCAGCATATGAGCCTTTTTGAACAGCCTGAAAAAAAAGCTCATAACTGACTGCTCTCATACCCTGTATTGATGAGCCTGTCAATTATGAGCTAAATCCGACAGCAAGAGTCCCGACACCGTCAAAGGGGCTCTTAAGATTTGGGCGATATCGCTGATGAAGTGTTTCGCTCGGAATTGGAGTCCGTTTCCTTTTTCTCTGCGAAGATCATCCGCCCCGCAGCGGTCTGCAAGACGCTTGTCACGACGATCGAAATCGTTTCACCCTGGTTCCTGATGGCATTATCCACGACAATCATCGTGCCGTCATCGAGATATGCAACACCTTGACCCGCCTCTTTGCCCTCTTTAATGATCTTGGCCAGCATTGCTTCTCCCGGCAACACAACCGGTTTCAGTGCATTGGCCAGTTCATTGACATTGAGGATTTTTATTCCCTGGAGTTCCGCCACCTTATTGAGGTTGAAGTCGTTGGTGACGATCCTGCCCCCTATCTTCTTGGCCAGCTCGATCAGTTTGCCATCGACGCCTTTTACCTTCGGAAAGTCCTGATCCAGTACCTCGATGCGCATGCCGGCGCTTTTCTGCATGCGGTTGAGAACATCGAGGCCCCGTCTGCCCGCGACCGCTTCATGGGATCTGACGAATCGGCGATGAGTTGAAGCTCTTCAAGAACAAATCGGGGAACAATCAGGGGACCCTCCAAAAATCCTGTCTCGCCGATATCGGCGATGCGTCCGTCGATGATAACGCTCGTATCGAGGATACGGTGGTCATTGATCACCCGGGCTTCGCCAGTCCTTCCGAAAATAAGGGTGACCTCCTCTCCTCTTCTCGATCCGATGACCAAGCCAAGATACCCCAGTGCGCAGGTCAGTAAAACGTGGACCCAAGGGACAATCGCCTGACGATCTTCCAGACTGGTGAAGTTGAGGGCAAAAGCGGCGAGAAACGCAATGACAAGTCCGACAAGGGTTCCAAGAACCCCGCCCAATATCACCCGCAACGATACATGCCTGACGCCCTGTTCGACCTGAATGACAAATAATGCGATGAATAAACCGAATAATAGTCCAATAAGTGAAAAAGGAAAAATGATCGACTTGGAGGCAATGAAGTAACCGCTGATGGAACAGGCCGATATCAGAAGAAGTCTTATGGTAACTTGAAGCATAACACCTCCTAAAATGATAAGCCTATAGATACTCCTTATTCGAATGTAAAAGAACGGAAATAAGGTGGATGGGCAATGCCTTGGATGTGTTACTACTGGATGGGGAATAAGGCGTTAATGTCTGCCTCGATTTTATTTTCGGCTGCGCAACAGGCAACAGAAATCTCCTTGATCAGGAGATTCTTGGCGGTATCCATCATCTTCCTTTCGCCGAACGAAAGATCCTTATCCACCTTCAGAACGCACAGATCTCTTAAAACGCGCGCCACTTCATAGACAGAACCCGTCTTGATCTTCTCCAGATAGTCCCGGTAGCGCTTGTTCCATGTCTGCTTGTCGATGCTGATGTCTTTGTCTTTGAGAATGGCGTAGATCTTTGGAATCTCTTCTCTGGCGATGATTTCACGCAAACCGACGGAGTTCGCACTGTTCAGGGGAATCATGATGCGCATGTTGTTGCCCAGGATCTTCATGATGTAGAACTCCTGGCTACTACCCATGACTTCCCTTTGCTCGATCGATTCGATAATTCCGACACCCTGTGCAGGATAAACTGCTAAGTCTCCAATTTTAAACATTTTGCGTCACCCCTCCATGTTTAAGACAACGCAATCTACCACATATCATGCTTATAGTCAATCAAAACGATTATTTAGACATCCAATCGCGTAGGAAATTAAAAATACGCCGTGTGGGACAAAACGCACAACACAACACCGCTCAGATAAAACGCCGGCGAATCCGGGCCAGATCCCGCTCGAATTGTTCGGGCCCCTTAAGGCGATAACCGTCCACCGCCCCCTTGATCTCGCGATAAGTGACTGGATTCGACAGATCGTCCAGCTTCCGGTAAAGCCCGCAGCGGCGCCCCAGGATAAAAACGGCGCGATCATCGTCGGACAGACCGAGATAGCGATCGGCAACCCCCAAAAGACAGTCACGATCCTCGGGAAGTTTGCCGTCGATTTCTTCAAGCAAGTTCATGATGTGATCGCTTGCGATGCGGCTGTCGATGCCGTCAAGCGTTTCGATAAAGAGTCTGATTTCGCGAACCACGCCGTCCTCATCGAGCAGTTCGTGCTCCCCTTTCTCAACGGCCTCATAGATCTCTGTTCCGGGAACCGGTTGAAAGCTCCTCAGTCGGATGTAGTCCGGGTTGATTTGGTTGAGCACTCGGGCCGTCTGCACGGCATGTTCTCTGCTCCACCTCACGCCCCCCAGACCCGGCATGACGTATTCGCTCAGAGAGATGCCGCTCTCTTTGATGTTACGACCGCCCGTAATTTGTTCGTCCACCGTGACGCCTTTGTGCACAAAGTCCAAAAGCGGCGCATATCCCGTTTCCAGTCCGATATGAATCCGGGTCAACCCCGCAGCGTGAAGGCGTTTGAAATCCTCCGGTGATTTCCGGGCCGCGGTCTTGGCGCGACAATACGAGGTCACCCGGTTGACATGCGGAAATTTTTCACGGATGAATTGAAGCAGTTCAACCAGTTCGTCGGTCTTCATGACAAGCGAGTTGCCGTCCTGCAAAAAGACGGAGGTCCCTCCGAAGTAAAGCCATGCCGCCACGGAATGATAAAAATCATTGTAGTGCGGATTATTGGCAATGGCGTGCAGCGTCTCAGCGGTCATTTTCCCTGATTGTCCCTGCTGCGCTGAGAGATCCCGGAGTTCAGCCGCCACGCTCGCCACCGTCTCCACGTCGCGTTTGATATCCGCCAGGGAACGCAATTCAAAGCGGGTGCCGCGATACGTATGACAGAACGTGCACTTGTTCCAGGGGCAGTTGCGGCTGACCCGGATCAGCAGGCTCCGAGCCTCGCTCGGTGGCCGGATGGGTCCCTGTTCGATTTCACACTTCATTTGTGTTCCTCTAGCAGGCTGTAGAAAAAGAAGTTTATCCTGCACCTGCTATTTTTTAGCATAATCTATTTACCGTCCGTGAAAAGGTCAATGACGGGCTGCGACCAGATCGTTTAAGACCTCGGCAAAGACATCGTATGCCTCCCGACCGAAAAGGACGAACCGGACAGATTGTAGCCCCGTTTGGCCTTCCAGAAATGCAATCGCCGTGGTCAAGGCGATCCGGGCGGCATCATGCATCGGATAGCCATAAACACCCGCGCTGATAGCCGGGAAGGACAGACTCTTCAACCCTTTCTCCTCGGCCAGTTTCAGGCTTTCCCGAAAGGCGCTCTCCAGCAGAGCGGGTTCGCCGTGCCGTCCGTCGCGGTACACAGGGCCGACGGTATGGATCACGTAACGGGCCTTGAGGTTGCCGCCTGTCGTGATGACGGCCTGTCCCGTCGGGCAGCCGCCGATAGCGCGGCATTCGGCCATGATCGCGGAACCGCCCGCCCGATGGATCGCACCGTCCACGCCGCCGCCGCCTCTGAGGCCGCTATTGGCGGCGTTGACGATGGCGTCCGTTTCCTCGCGTGTGATATCCCCCTGCACAACCGACAGAACGCTGTTACCGATCTTCACGTCCATATGTCACCTCTTATTGCGCAACAGGTGCAGGCAGAGCCATTCTCATCCCGACAGCGCAGCCGGCTCTGAACCTGTTACCGTTGCTTTTTCTCAACGTCTCAACTTCTTAACCTCTCAACTTCTGGACCTTCCAGCGGCGTCAGACGCGCTAAAACGGCACCGGCGTTCCCTGACCACCTACAAGCATCCGATAGGTTTTTTCGATCCGGTCCCAGTTTTCCTCGCGGTCCATCGACCAGTATCGGCCGATGACCGACACGGAACGCCCCAGGCCCAGTTCCGCCGTTTTCTTCTCGATCAGTCCGATATAATTCGCGCCGCTTTCCGGCTGCTCGCCGCGCCGCCCGAGCATGCCATGGACGAAAACCTCGCCCACCCCCTCTGCCTTCGCCATGTCGAGAAGCGCCTCGAGATGGTTGAGCGATCCGTGAGAACTGAAGAAAGACACTATCCCCATGAGGTGGAGCGGTACCTTGCGTTCTTTTGCGCGCCGCATGGCCCAGATAAAGGCCTCGTTCCTCCGGAATGAACCGTCGGCAATGGCTCGGTCGATCCGCACCCTGTCCGCATAAACACGCCGCCCTGCCCCCAGATGCAGATGTCCCACTTCGGAATTACCCACGGTTCCGGGAGGCAACCCCACAGCCTCCCCGGAGGCTGCCAGGTGCGCATACGGATAGCATCGAACCAGTTGATCCATCTCCGGCGTGGCCGCCCGCGAGATCAGATTGGACGGGCCTGCCGGTTGAACTCCCCAACCGTCCAGGACTATCAGGAGGACGCGTCTTCTGCGACCGCCTTTTGGGACGAAGGTCTCAAGCAGCGAACGTCCCGTCATGGCATGCGGGTGGGGAATTCCGAAGAGCTCCAGGATCGTCGGCGCGACATCCGCCAATTCCCCGCCCTCGCGCAGAATCACCTCCTCGCCTTCCGAGATCACGATAAACGGGACCGGGCTGTTGGTATGACCCGTATCCACCGCACCGTCCGGATAGAGCCATTTTTCCACGGTGCCGTGATCGGCGGTCGCAACGACGGTTACCCCCTGACGCTTCGCCGCCTCGACTACACGGCCCAGCTGCTGATCGACACTCTCAATGGCCTGAAGGACGGCCTTTTCATTCTCGATATGGCCCACCACATCGACATTGGGAAAGTTGACCAGAATGAAATCGTAGCGGTCGTCGGCGATCTTTTCCAGGACGGCGCTCGCAATGCCGTCGATCGACATTTCGGGGGCCTCGTCAAAAAGGGCCACATCCTTGCGTGTGGGAACGATGAGGCGCTCCTCCCCGTCAAAGGACCTATCACTTTTACCGTTGAAGAAGAACCCGACATGAACGGCTTTTTCCGCCTCGGTGATTCGCACCTGCTTCAACCCGTTAGACGACAGCACCTCCCCCAACGTATCGTCAACGACATCCTCTGGCGGAAAGGCCACACGGACATTGAGCCCCCTGCGGTATTCGATCATGGTCGCAAAGGACAGATCCATATCCGGCGGGACGGCAAAACGATTAAAGCCCGTCTGAGTGAGACTTTCCGTTAACTCGATTTCGCGCTCCCCACGAATATTATAGAAGATGACGGAATGCCCCGCTCCGATCCGGCCCACGGCCTCACCGGCCGCATCTACGAGGACCAGTGGTTCAAGCGTTTCGTCCTCCTGTCCCTCTGCGTAGGCCCTTCGGACGGCTTCCGATAATGAAACGCAATACTTATTCAAGTTGGGTGCCTCCCTTTCGTCACAATCATTTCGTCTGAGTAATAAACGATTGCCCGATCCGGTGTAAAGCAAAAAACAGGACACCTTTTCTATTGAAAACTCTAACCCCAAATGGTACATCGCTCTGAGTAGGGAAAGGCATGTCAACCGCACGGCAATTAAGACAAAATCTCAACGATAAAACCGAGATAGAAATCTTCCAGGAACGGGCCGAGGTCCTTGGGCGCGCCGGAGAGGCCCTGTCGCGCGCCCTGGAGCAGTTGCGTACGATAGGCGATCGCATTCACGGCGCCATCGCAGCCGGGATCCGCTCGGAGAAACAGCGGCGCACCGTCAATGACGACATCGTGCAATTTAATGAAATCAGGGAACATGCCCGCCTCCGCTATTATTATCTCATTGTGACCCGCGAAGCCGTTGGGTTCCGCGGACACCGTGCCGTTGACGAAACCTACCCGATACCGCCACGGATCAAACCACTGACGAGGAAAGAATGGACAGGCTCAAGAGACAGAGATTGAAAATGGTGGAATTGCAACTGAGAGCCCGAGGACTTACGGACGAGCTTGTACTGAAGGCAATGGAAAAGGTCCCCCGGCACCTCTTCGTGGATGAAGCCTTGCAGGATCAGTCCTACAATGACAATCCGCTTCCGATCGGCGAGAATCAAACGATTTCTCAACCCTACATGGTGGCACTGATGACAGCCGCCCTGGCCCTCAAGGGCCGGGAAAAGATTCTGGAGATCGGGACGGGATCCGGTTACCAAACGGCTGTCCTGGCGGAGATTGCCGACCAGGTTTTTTCCATTGAACGCATCGCCTTCCTCGCGTCGCGCGCCAGGAAAGTGCTCGATGCTTTGAACTATTTCAATGTGGCGATTCGTGTCGGCGACGGCTCGTACGGCTGGAAAGAGGAATCGCCCTTCGACGGCATTATCGTTACGGCAGGCGCGCCGGACATTCCGCGGGTCTTGCTTGAGCAGCTGGCCATAGGCGGCAAACTGGTCATCCCCGTAGGGAGCCGCACCTCACAAACGCTCATGCGAATCACGCGACTTTCAGAAGACCTCCGGGACCTCAAGCAGGAAGACTTGGGCGGCTGCAGGTTTGTAAACCTCGTAGGTGAATATGGTTGGCAACAGGTCTGACGGCAAGACGCCATCCATCGAAGAAGCTTTCCCCTGGCGGCACAATCGCTTTCGTTTGGCCGCGGGTCTGATCATGGCCCTGCTCGTACTCGTTTTGACGGCCTGCGCCGGGCACCCATTGAGGTCTGAACCGACCCGAGGGGTGTATCACCAGGTCAAAAAAGGAGAAACCCTCTGGGGCATCGCCAAGGCCTATCATGTCAATCTTCAGGAACTGGCGGAGCTGAACAATATCACCAAAAACACTATTGAAGTGGGGAACGCCATTTTTATCCCGGGCGCCGTCGAGGTTATCGAGAATACCTCAGCTGTGGAAAGACAGAAGGCGCCTAAAAAACAGCCGACTGTGAAGACCACCGCCGCCGCGCCGGCCCCCCCGCCCCGAAAAACAAAACAACCGGTTGCATCGCCACCTGCCAAGGAGCCAATCGCCGCAGCCAAGAAGATCCCGGACAAGGTCCACGAGGCGAACAACCAACGGGAGCAAATCGACAAGCACGAAGAATCAACGCCGACCGTCGAAATAGACAAGGCTCGATTCATCTGGCCGATGAAGGGCGCCATCGTATCCCGATACGGCATTCAATCCAACGGTCTGAAAAACAACGGCGTCCGGATCGCAGGCGACGAGAACACCCCCATCAAGGCTGCAGCGGACGGCGAAGTGACCTACTCCAGCACACTGAAGTATTATGGAGATACGATCATCCTGAAACACGGCGATGATTTTTCGACGGTCTACTCGTCCCTGAAGGGACGAACGGTCAAGGTCGGCGACCACGTCAAAAAAGGAGAGACGATCGCCCTGCTCGGGAAGACCGATAATGGCGGCGAAACGAGTCTGAACTTCGAGGTTCGGCAACAGAACAAGCCGCGCAATCCGCTTTTCTTCCTGCCCTGAACGCACGACAGACATCCATGGAAAAACCCAACGAACAGATGACAAGACACGCCGTCGCCACGTTTGTCGCCGTCGTGCTGACCCATGTCCTGGCCGATTTCATGGGCATGACGGTCTGGCCGATCTACAAAACACTGGCCGGACTGGATGTCGCCAAGGCGGGATGGATCGCCACGATTGTCGCGACAGGCGGAACCGCGCTGCAACCGCTGTTCGGCTCCGTGGCTGACCGTTTCGGCGCCCGCAGAATGATCCTCTGGGGAACGCTTCTGACCTTTTTCTCCGTGCTTCTCGGCCCCCTTGTCAATTGCCGGCAGGCTCTCGACGCTTGGCTGCCGTCCGTTTTCGGGTTCAGCGGTTTTTACCTGGTCGTTTTCATTATTCTGGCGGCGGGTCGAATCGGACAGGACATGTTTCACCCGGCAGGTGCGGCCCTGGCGGGCGGCTTCTCCGCAAAGCGTGGTGCGCTCTTTCTCGCGATCTTCATCGCCATGGGCAGTATCGGCTACGGCCTGAGCCAGATCGCCTTCCGCACCGTCTTCAATCAATTCGACCACCACACGGAAATCCTCCTCATCCCCGCGGCGATGATCTGGATCTTTGCCTGGTTCAAGTGCAGGCCGGAGCCAGCCGCACATGCCGGAAAGAAATCCGTCGTCGCATCGTTCCGGGCGCTCCGTCCGGTGGCCGTCCAGATTTTGCTCCTGTTTTTCATGCTGGCGATTTCGAGCGGCGTCATGGGCGCGCTGTTCTTTCTGCTGCCGGAACTGGCTCAGGAGAAGGGCTATCCCGCCTGGCTGGGACAGGGTGGCGCATTCGGCCTGATTGTCTTCGGATCGACCGTTTTCATGGTGCCGATGGGCTATCTAGCCGACCGGTTTGGAAAACTCAGAACGCTGCTGGCCATCGTAATTTTATCGACCCTAAGCTACCACGCCCTGATCCGCCTGACCCCGACTGCGCCGGTCTTCATGCTGGTGTGCGTTGTCGGCGGGGCCTTCATGGGAACGGTCAATCCGCTGGGTGTCGCGCTGGGACAAAAGATCGCCCCGCGGGAAAACATGAGCGTGGTGTCGGCGATCCTCATGGGATGGGCGTGGTGCCTCGCCAGCACGGCCCCCAGCATCGCCGGGGAACTCTATCAGCGGCTGGGGCATAATGCATCGCGCACCCTGTCGCTGATGAGCTTCGCCAACCTCCTCATGGTTGTGCTGACTCTTATGCTGATCAGGGTCGTGCGTAAGAAAGCGGCTGAGGCTGCAGTGATAAGTAAAGAGTGATGGTCCTGTAAAAAGTCAAAGGGAATGAGGATGATGGGATGGCTTTCTGCCGCTCAGAAATCTTTTTCCGTCATGTTCTGCGCACGATTGCCAATGCCTTCGGGCTGGAAAAATCTTTGATTCGCGTTCGAAACCCATCCCGTCATCCTCTTGTTTTATGATTGATACGTTATTCGATTTTTTACGAGACCATCACGAGTAATGAGTCACAAGGCGGAAATGCATCAGATCAAATGCCAAACGCAACACCCAGACGACTTAACGCAAACAAAGTTGGCAACTTAGCCAGAAGATAATTGTTGACAACCGCCAACCATCTGACAAGATAACCGGCAATATTTCTTACAATATCGACCCTGCTTAAAGAAAAGCGTACTAAGCAAAACTAGTTTTGGTTACGCACGAGAACAGGAAAGAAGACAGCACAATGCGAAACATCGTCACCCTATTTACTTTTGTTGTTACTTATTCATTGGTACTGACTGGTCCTGCATGGGCATCCGAACAATGGAGGGAGGACACGCTCTGCGGTATCACCTTTTCAAAACCGGAAGAGACCATATTTTCAGGATTTGAGAAAGCATATTGTGTGAAGACGACAACGGGCGCTAGGGTTTGCAGTTGTAGCAAATCTCCAGACAGCCGTGATGCTCAGATAATAATCGAAAAGAACGGCGCGATAACACAACAGTGGAATACCGAGTTTGCTCCGCCCACCAGTCTCGCCGACTTTCGTGTCGAAAGCGCCGATCTCACTGGGTCAGGCCAGCGGGACATCGTTGTGGCGACAATGAACGGCATGAGTAACGGAATGGGAGTCCAGTATTGGGAGCTCCGCGCAGTAGTTGATGGTGTCATGTCAAAACCTATGATCGTAGAAGACTATGGTATTATGGGCTTCCTGACACGTTCCAAGTCTCAGAACAAATGTGCACTTCTGTCCACACGCTGGCTATGGGGCAAAGAGCCAGCGCGGGGTAGCGGTCTCTATCTGACGGGGATGTGGTTCACTTACAGCAAAAACGACAGAGCCTGGACCCCTGCCATTGATCGGCCGGCCGTCTATCGGCGCTACCTTAATAATTTCGAAAAGCTTCGGATTGAACAGCTAAATAGTGAGCACCCGATTCCCCTGCTGTGGTTTTCTGACAAGGAAACGAAAGAGATTGAGGGACCATATCCAAAATTTGACTAAGAGTATGGAAACCCGCTAAGCCAATCCGCGAAAATAGATTTTGCTTTTTTGCTTGTCGTTCGTCAGCAAAGCTCAAACGCATTCCGGATGAGTTCGATGGCGGGTTTGTCGGAGTTGAGACGGATGGCGACGACATCAAATCGGGCCGGGCAGGTGCCGAGCTTCTTTTCCTGGAGGTACCACTGTGCCAGGAGCGACAGCTTCCGCTGCTTTATGGCTGTGACGGCGGCCTGCGGCGAGCCGAAGCGATCGGCCTTACGTGCCTTGACTTCGACGAACACCAGCGTCTTTTTCTCCGTCGCCACGATATCGATCTCGCCCAACCCGCACCGGTAGTTTGTTTCAACGATCCGGTAGCCCTTGTTCTTCAGGTAATCCACCGCAAGCTTTTCACCCAGCTTGCCGGCTTTGAGATGAGCGTCTTTCTTTTCCATGAAAACTTTGCACCTCATCACGAGATTGCCACGTCGCTGACGCTCCTCGCAATGACATTACAATAAAGTCGGTATGCGGGGATGTTGGGAGTTGCGATAAATCACAGGTTCTTCAACTTTAAACTTTGAACCTCAAACTTTAAACGTTCATTTTTTAACTCGAAACCAGAGACTCGAAACTCGAAACTGTCTTTTAAAACAGCTCCCCTTGTTCGAGACTATCCCTAACCGGCGCAAAGCTCTGCCTGTGGATCTTGCAACAGCCGTGCTGTTTGATCGCGTCGCGGTGCTCTTTGGTACCGTAGCCTTTGTTTTTCAGGAAGTTGTAGTAGGGATACTGTCGGTGATAGATTTCCATGATCTGGTCGCGGGAAACCTTGGCAATGATGGACGCAGCGGCGATGGAAAGGCAGAGGGCGTCGCCGTCCACGATGGTCTGCTGCTCAATAGATAGGTGAACGCGCTGGTTGCCGTCAATAAGGAGACAGTCGGGTTCGACTGAGAGATCGCCGATAGCCTCTTTCATGGCGAGCAGCGCAGCCTGAAGGATATTGATCTTGTCGATCACGCTGGATTCAACGATACCCAGCCCAATGGCGACGGCATCGTTTTTCAATACCTTGTATAAACGGTCGCGTTGTCTGGCAGTGAGTTTCTTGGAATCTTTAATCTCGTCGTTCTGATAGCCTTCCGGGAAAATGACGGCGGCGGCAACAACCGGCCCGGCAAGCGGGCCCCTGCCGGCCTCATCGACGCCGGCCACCCGTTTGAATCCTCGTTCATAGGCCTTTAATTCGTAGTGCTCCATATCAGTGCGACGGAAATGAAATGAAAAATAATCCGCTTAAACGAAAAAAACGGCGGGTGATCGGGAAGCTAACCGGATAGACGCTGGGAAAAGAAAAGAAGCGAGATTCGGCAAAAAAGAGGGCCATACGCCCTTTCGGCATATGGCCCGGAGTCTCTCTATCTTCTTCCGGCCTCTTTGATCTTGGCCTCTTTACCCCTTCTGTCTCGCAGATAGTACAGGCGGGATCGTCTGACCTTGCCCCTTGTGACCACCTCGACCCTGTCGATGACGGGCGAATGGAGCGGGAAGGTTCTCTCCACGCCGACGCCATAGGAAATTTTGCGGACGGTAAAGGTTGCTCTGCTGTTTCCGCCGGTCTTGCGGATGACGGCGCCTTCAAATGCCTGAATTCTTTCCTTCTGGCCTTCGATAATCTTGACGTAGACCTTGACCGTATCGCCTGTCCTAAATCCGGGGATATCTCCCCTCATCTGTTCCTTTTCTATCAACTCGACTAAGTTCATTACGATGTTCCTCCGAGGCTACCCACAAAATTAAGTCCGAACTTATAATCTGTTATCGCGTATATGTCAATAAAATTGTTTTGAATCCGGTTGCGAGTGGCTTCTTCATCGCCCCAAAAGACGATCCAGAGTAATCGCGACCGCCGCCCGGACGGATAGATGATTGTAAGCCGCAGGCCCCCTGATCGGTTCCAGGCAGCAATCCGCAAGATCGACAATGTCCTTTGTAAGGCCCGATCCGGTGCCGAAGAGGAGCAGCTGGGCTTGCCGTGATTCCCGGATGGCCTTTCCTAAAGCATCATGACGGATTAAGGCATTATCCAGGGAGGCCCCTGTCGCCACCAGTTGAACCTCGGGGTCGGTTTTGCGAATCGACGCCAGCACCTCATCGAGGTCTTTCCTGACCTCGGTCATGTCAAAAGCTTCCTTGCGCGAGGGATTGAACTCGGCCCCGTAGCCTTCCTTCCAGTGATGGAGAATCCGGCTGACCAGTTCCTTCTGTTCCGGGATTGGCGTTACGATAAAAAAACGTTTCACGCCATATGTTCTGGCGGTGCGGGCGATGTCGTGAATATCCATGTTGGCGACCGCTGTCGTCACAACCTGGCCGTTACGGTTGTAAACGGGAAAGTGCATGAGTGCAATGTAGACAGAAGCGGAATACACGTTTCCCTGTCCTTAACCTCGATTTGCTACGAGATATCGTTTTTCTTTATTGCCTCCAGGATCTTCCTGTCTTCGTCGGATAGTTCCGCCGCCTCGATTAGCTCCGGTCTTCGGGCAAGGGTGCGTTTCAACGACTCCCGTTTGCGCCAAAGCTCGATTTCACGGTGATGGCCGGAGAGAAGAACTTCAGGAACCCGCCAGCCCCTGTATTCGGCGGGGCGGGTATATTGCGGATATTCCAGCAGCCCTTCGGAAAAGGAATCACCAAGGGCCGACCCTGCATTGCCGAGTACGCCGGGCACCAGTCTGGCGATGCTGTCCACGAGGATCATGGCGGGAATTTCGCCGCCGGTGAGGACATAGTCCCCGATGGAGATTTCCCGCGTAACCAGGTGCTCTCGAATCCGTTCATCCACCCCCTCATAGTGGCCGCAGAGAAGGATGAGGCGCGAATATGCCGACAATTCCACGGCAATCTTGTGATTGAAGGATTCGCCCTGAGGGGTCAGAAGGATGACGGGATCGCCTTCCTGGGGATCGAGCGAGGCGATCGCCCGGGAGACCGGCTCGATCTTCATGACCATGCCGTGGCCGCCACCGTAAGGATAATCGTCCGCCATCTTGTGCTTGTCTTCAGCAAAAGCGCGGATATCGATCACATTGATTTCAAGGATTTTCTTTTCCCGCGCCTTCTTAATCAGACTGGCGTCGAACGGTGAGACGAACATCTCAGGGAAAAGCGATAGAATGTCAAAGCGGATCATCCCCTCTCACAGACCTTCCAGCAGGTTGACAATCATTCTGCCTTTTTCGATATCGATTTCCCTCACAACTTCGGCAATGGCAGGCAGGAGGATCTCTCGATCCCCGCGACATACAAGAACATCGTTGCTGCCCGTCGGGAAAATGGACTCAATGACGCCCAGAGGCTTGCCACTTGCATCCTCGACGGCAAGACCGATCAGATCCTTCCAGTAGTATTCCCCTTCCGGCAAAACGTCGAGATCTTCGGCTCGCATCAGAATCTCGCAGCCGATGATTTGCTCGGCCGCTGTCGCATCTTCCACGCCGACCAGTTCCAAGAGAAACCCCTTGTTAGTGAGTTTGGCTTTTTTGAGACGAAACGCTTCAAGACCTTGTTGCGTTTTAATGAAAACTTCTTCGAGTCTGCCGACGATCTCATTCGACTCAAGATAAGAAGAGACCTTCACGGCGCCTTTGAGGCCGTGAGGTCTCACGATTTTCCCAATCTCCAGGAGGTGTTTCACGCTATTCGATAATTTCCAGGACGGCCCTCTTTTTTACCTTCGCTGAGGCGGCGCTGAGGATTGTCCTCATCGCTTTGGCAGTCTTTCCCTGTTTGCCGATCACCTTTCCGAGATCTTCCTTGGAAACGCGCAGTTCAATGACGGTCGTTTGCTCACCCTGCACCTCGACCACATCAACTTCCTCTGGACGGTCAACGAGCGCTTCAGCGATGTACTTGATCAAATCCTTCATAGCCACAACCTCCTCACGTTTTATGAGCACGCTTCTTCTGAAAAGAAACTTAAAGGCGGTTTAACGGGCTTGTTTTACGGAAACACCTGATTTTTCTAATAAATGCGAAACCGTAAGGGTCGGTTTGGCACCCTTGGAAAGCCATTCGATAACGCGGTCCTTCTTTACATTGATCTCTACGGGGTTCTTTTTGGGATCGTAATTGCCCAGAATCTCAATAAAACGCCCATCGCGTGGGGATTCGGATTCAGTGACAATGATCCTGTAAAATGGTTTCTTCGTGGCGCCCATGCGGGTCAGTCTGATTTTAAGAGCCATTCTTTTGTTCCATACCTCCAAGACATTTTTTAAAGTTTAGATTTAACACATTATTTTTATCATTGAAAGGGGAATCTGCCGCCGCGAAATGATTTCATCCCCCCCTTGGACATCCGCTTCATCATCTTGAGCATCTCAGCGTAGCTCTTTAAAAGCCGGTTCACATCCTGAACCGTTGTGCCACTGCCCTTCGCAATCCGCTTACGCCGCTGGCCGTCGATGATCAGATAATTCTGACGTTCTTTCCTGGTCATCGAGTCTATAATGGCTGCCGTCCGAACCAGTTCCTTTTCGTCCGGATTGATATCCTTGAGGGCCTTGACCTTGCTAAAGCCGGGAATCATCGACAGGATGTCCTTGAGTGACCCCATCTTCCGAATCTGAGTCAACTGATCGCGAAAATCCTCCAGGGTAAAGGAGTCCTTCCGGATTTTTTTCTCAAGTTCCCGCGCGGCCTTTTCGTCGATCGCGTTCTGGGCCTTTTCAACCAGAGTAAGGATATCCCCCATACCGAGGATGCGTGAAGCCATTCGTTCAGCATGAAAGACCTCCAAGGCGTCGAGTTTTTCGCCCACACCGATGAACTTGATGGGCTTGCCTGTCACCTCGCGGATGGAAAGGGCCGCGCCGCCGCGCGCATCGCCGTCCATCTTGGTCAGTACAATCCCGTCAATACCGAGGAGGTCGTTAAACTTCTCGGCGATGGAGACGGCATCCTGACCGGTCATGGCGTCCGCCGTCAGGATGACCTCGGAGGGATGGACGGCCGCTTGAATCCGTTTGAGTTCATCCATCATCTCCTCGTCGATGTGGAGACGACCGGCCGTATCGATAAGAAGGGTGTCGTAACCACCCGACGAAGCCGTCTTGATGGCCTCGTTGCAGCGTTTGAGCGGATCGGTAATCTCCTGTGCGTCATAAATGCCCGCCCCGATCTCATTGGCCAGGATCTTGAGTTGTTCCATGGCGGCCGGCCGGTACACGTCGACGGAAACCAGCGACACCCGCTTTCCCTGCGCCATAAGATACTTGGCGAGCTTCGCCGTCGTCGTCGTCTTTCCGCATCCCTGCAAGCCGACCATCATCACCGGGGCCGGAAAGCGTCCCGAGAGCTTTAGATGGTTTGCTCCCCCCCCCATCAGTTCGATCAGCCGATCATGGACGATCTTGACGATCTGCTGACCGGGGGTGAGCGACGCGAGTACGTCCTGACCGATCGCCCGGCTGCGAATATCCTCTATGAATTTCTTGACAACCTTGAAATTGACATCCGCCTCCAACAAGGCCATGCGAATATCCTTCAACGCGGCGTTGACATTCTCCTCGTCGAGGCGTCCGTGCCCCTTGAGCTTTCTGAAAATGCCGTCCAGCCGTTCGGTTAGATTCTCAAACATCAACGCGCTCCATCATGCTATTTTACTTCATGCACCAGGCACTTATATTGATTTTTCTTTTCGATCGCAGTTGCCGCCTTGTTGGCCTCGTCCCGGGAAGCAAATCCGGGGATGCGGACACGATACATCTTCTTGCCATCGATCTCCGTTGCATCAACCTCAGAGCGATAGCCGCCGTCCTTGAGGCGCTGGGAAATTTCCCTGGCCTTTTTCTCATCCTTCATGGAAACGACTTGAACGACAAAGTCCCCTTTTCGGATCTCGGACTTTGGCTTTTCCGCATCCTCTTTCTTGCCCGCGACTTTAGACTTTTCGGTTTCTTCTTTCTTGACGGGCTTGATCGGCTGCTCTTTCAACTGCTCTTTGACCGGTTCCGCAACTGGTTGTTTAGCAACGCTTTCGACAGGCGGCGTTATACCGGGCTCCGGCTTTTTCCCTCCCAAGGTATCATAAAAGGTCAAGTCCACGTCCGACTTGTCCGACGGTTTGTCATACGTGTCCTGCTCTTTTACGACGGGAGGCGCCGGCATCCGGTTTTCGGCCGCGATTTTATTTTTAATGAAGCCGGGGAGTCCCTCAACGGCCTTTTCCGGATAGGCCTCCATATCCTTTCCCACCATGACGCCACACTGAAAGGCGGCAAAGACGAGGCAGGCCATCCCGACAACAAAAAGGGTTAGCCCCAGTTTACCTAGTCTAAACTCAAAACCGTCCGTACCCCTAGGACCGATAAACATAACGAGACCCTCTCACACAAAAGAAGGAATAACGCACAGCTGGTGCGGCCTACATCTTCTCCGGTGCCTGTACGCCTAGAATATGCAGTGCATTTCGCAGCACCGTCCCGATACACAGCATCAGGAAAAGCCGCGCCCTGCTGAGGTCCAACTCCTCCGAAACGACCTTGTTTTTGTTGTAGTAGCTGTGGAAGATCGCGGCTAAATCGTTGAGATAGAAAGTAAACCGGTGGGGTTCGAGGAGTCGCGCGCTCTGTTCGACGATCTCCGGATAACGCGTGATCGTCTTGATCAGTTGAAGTTCCTCCGGGACCGTCAAAAGGCTCAGGTCGACTTCTTCGAGCATCGGCAATTTCAACCCTTTTTCTGCCGCCATGCGTGCGATACTGCAGATCCGCGCATGAGCATACTGAACGTAATAGACTGGGTTTTCGTTGGACTGTTTCTTGGCCAACTCCAAATCGAAATCAAGGTGGCTGTCCGAACGCCGCATGAGGAAGTTGTAACGGGCCGCGTCCTTGCCGACCTCATCGACAACCTCGCGCAGGGTAACGAATTCGCCCGCCCTGGTGGACATGGCTACGGGCTTACCGCCTCTGAGCAGGCTGACCAACTGCACCAGAATGATCTTGAGAGCCTCCGGATCGTTGCCCACAGCAGCAATCGCAGCCTTCACTCGCGGAATATAGCCGTGATGATCCGCGCCCCAGATATCGACGACGGCGTCGAAGCCGCGTTCGAACTTGTTTTTGTGGTAAGCAATGTCCGCCGCAAAATAGGTTGGCTCCCCGGTCTCACGAATGACAACCCGATCCTTCTCATCGCCAAAGGCCGTCGTTCGAAACCAGAGAGTGTCGCCCTCCTGATAAACAACATCTTTGCTTTTTAACCGATCAAGGAGTCCCAGTACCCCGTTGTCCTTGTAAAGGTCGCGTTCGCTGAAGTAGTTGTCGAAGGTGACACCGAAGGACGCCAGATCTGCCTTGATCCCGTCCATGATCGAGTCGGCGGCATACTTGGTGAAGTAACCTAGAATTTCCTTTTCTTCCTTGTCCAGAAAGACCTCACCCTCTTTCTGAAGGATCTCACGGGCCAGATCGGCAATGTAATCGCCCTGATAGTGATCGGCGGGAAATTCGATTGTCCGGCCGCAGATTTCCCGGTAGCGCAGCAGCACCGAACGACCTAGGGTATTCATCTGCTTGCCGACATCATTGATATAGTATTCTTTCAAAACATCGAAGCCTGCGGCGGTCAAGATATTGGCAACGACATCTCCGATCACCGCCCCGCGGGCATGGCCAATGTGGAGCGGTCCCGTCGGGTTCGCACTGACGAATTCCACCTGAACGCGCTTGCCGGTGCCGAAATCCGATTGGCCGTAGCCTTCGCCCAGACGATGGATGTCGGCGAGCAGCGCAGCCCAGATGCGATCACGTACGAAAAAATTGATGAAGCCGGGGCCCGCAATCTCGACCTTCTCTAGGATCCCGTCTCTGTCCTGAAGCTGGGCGATCAGCGTCTCAGCGATCTTACGAGGCTTGTCCTTGGCCACCGAAGCCAGCACCATTGCGAGATTGGAGGCGTAGTCGCCGAAGGCAGAATCTTTGGTATTTTCCAGGTCGATCGTTCCACGGAAGTCCGCCAAAGGCAGGAGACCCCGCTCTGCACAAAGCAGAATCGATTCCTGAAGCATGTCGATAATCTGTTTTTTCATATGTCATCCCAATGCTTTTAAGGAGAAGTGGGCGGTTTATAGCACAAAAACCGGATTCGATCACCCTCATTTATCGCTGAAACAAATCTCCAAGAAATGTTGCGAACACAACAACTTCCTCCTCCTGTATGGAAATCGTCTTTCGGACATAAAAAAAGTTGGCCTCGAAGGGCCAACTTTTAAAAGGATAAACACCAAAAAAATGTCCAGGTTAAATTCCCACTGCAGCTACTCCAGTCTCTTATCCTTCCAATAGAGAATATTGTTGTAATTTTTTGGCGTGTTGAGCGTAACATTGCTCAGGCCGGTCGACCCGCTGCTGGTTTTGATATAAAGCCCCGTTTGCCCGTTAGGTCCCTGTGAAACGAGAGGCGCGGCAGCGATGCCTGACCCGATCCCTTGCTTTCTGGCGCCGCTGCTAAGGGCGCCAGCACCAGTGATATAATTGATCCCATACAGGTAAGCCGAACCGGATTGATCGCAAACGTTGTTACTGACTGGATCAGCATAGGTTGTAAAATAAAGAACCCCGCCATAAACTGTTGGATCCGCCAGTACCTTCTCGCCATTGAGACTGACATACCAACCCTGCTGACTCGAATTGATGTTATACGTCGTCGACGTAATGTTATCCAAATTGCTGATTGTGTAAGTTGAGGAACGGTCATTATCCCTCAGTCCGAATATTTTCTCATTGGCGTTCGCTGTAGTCGGATCGGACTTATCCCCCGTCCCCCAGTGAATCCAAAAGTTCTTGTTGACATCCCAAGTCGCAGTTGGTGTCGTATAGATCGGTCTGCCCGTTCCAGCGGCGTTGTAAAAAAGCCCTCCCGCCCAGCTTGACGTATTACAGGAGGTGCCGTCCGAGGCCTTGCAGAATTTGAATCGCCAAATATTACCCCCCATATCCCCGATGTAAACCGTATCGACAAAATCATCGAGATCGCTATCTACATAAAGCGGAGTTGCTGGCATGCTGTAAACCAGACTGGAATTATCCGCATGAGTATAACTCCAGAGGATGTCCCCGTTGGAAAGATCTACCACCAGGAATCCCTTTCCGGACGTATCACATGACGCGCCGGCACAATCAGATGCGTTGTAGCCAGCCCCGACAAAACCGACCCACTTCTCATAACCATTTATAAGAACCTTGCTGATTCGCATCTTGCCCCAGGGATCGCCGAGATAGGGGGCCTGAGACACCGTAGGATTCAGATGCCACTTATAAGTCGGTGAGATGGGTGTTGTCACGTCGAATGCGTAAATGCCACAATAATAGGGATAAGTTGTCGAATAATTGGCAGTGAAGTCCGAATTACAATAGGCTGACGAACTCCATAGGTAGCTGGTCCCGCCCCTGCCTTCCCCCATCACCAGAAGCGTCTTCCAGTCTGAAGCTGATTTGGCGCTTCCGCTGCCGGTCCCGAGCCAGACATCCGCCACATTGAGCTGGCCATCGACAAAATACTGATGCTGCAACGCCGTGGGATGCGTGTTGTGGGCAATATACTTCAGTTTGGGAATGAGGTTGGGGGGAACAATACTCCACGACTCGGCGCCTGTCCCTGTTTTAAAGGCATGGAGTTGCCCATCGTTGGCACCAACGACAATCATTCTCTTACCATTGTCGGATGTTCTGGAATTGGAACTCCGGAAAGAGGCAAACGCCTGATTGGTGTCGCGTGCATCATAGTAATCGATCGATGGCGTTGAAATCGTGATGGGTGTCGACCGGAAGACATCTCCGAGTTTCCAGTTCTCGATATTATAAGTCGTATCTCCGGTGAGATAACCTATAACCAGATTAAGCGCCGCCGCCGTCGAAACGGTCGCATCGGCCTGGGACACATTCACGTTGTTAAACGTGACCATCGAGCCATTACGGGAAGTCAGCACATTGCGGGAAGTCGAAGCCGTATTCTGCAGAATCGTCCCAGCATCCCACAAGACGTTGCCGACGGAACCATCGTTATTGATCTGATACTTTTTTAAATGGCCGATCCATGAAGGCTCGTTGTTAAGGGGCTCAAAGGAACCCTCAAAAAGAAAGTTTTCGCTGCTCAACCGAGACACCTGGATTGATGCCTGGGAAAATGAATAATTGGCCTGCCGAATGACATCGATGGTGGACTTCAGGGCATCAGACAGATCGCCGGCGCTTGCGGCCAAGAAGGCATAACCGCTCAACACGGTGTTTCCGGGATCATTTGACGTGGCATAGCAATTCGTATGACTGCCGTCACAGGTTCCCGTCGTAGTTGAACTGGTGCAGGTACCCACCGTCGGAGGCGTGAAAGCAGACGTATTCCCTGCATTGGCCACATCCGGATTATCCGTCGATCCGTAATAAGCCATCCAGTTCAGTGTATTTTCCAGGTAATCGGGCATACTGGCCCCAAATCCGATGACGAAAACCTTGTAGCCCGCATCAGCCAGCGCCTTCACCCTGGCCACCGTCTCTCTTCTGCGCTTGTACATGGTGGTTTGCGTTTCAGATCCATCGCCGCTGCACGCATAGGTATCCGCTCCGTCCGTGATCACGATCACGAATTTCTGGCGGCAGTCTTTTGCCGTATCTTGACTCTTATGGTAGTCAAGATAGGATTTGGCCTCGCCGAATGCAGACGCGAGCGGGGTACCGCCACTGGCGGATTCGCCATTGACGCAGTTGGAGGAAGCAGAGCCGCTGGTTATCGTACAACTCGTCGAGTTCGCGCAATATATCGTGCTGTAATGCGTACCGATCCCTTTGATCAGCTGGATATTGCCGCTGCTATAATTTCCAGCCGTATCATCGCCATTGTAAAAACGCATATAACCAAACCGGATATTGAGTCGGGTTTCGTCAGCGTTGCTGATTGTCCCATCACCGTTGTCATCGAAAATTTTAAAAATGGCCCTCTTTGCAATGGCCAACCGGCTGCAGTTGGTCGTATGGGTTCCCCCTGAGGAGCTATAATAAGTTCCCGTGCAGGTCGAATCTGACCAGATATTGGTGCTTGCTGCTGGATTCCATGCCATACTCCCGGACAGATCCAGAATAATCAAGGCATCCGGCGCCACGGACGTGAAGAGCCCTTCCTCATCATCGGCCATACTGGCACCGGAATAAATCAGGCTGATCATTCCGACGATCAGAAAACAAATGGCCTTATAGAGAAACTTGTGATTCATGTTTATCAGTTCCTTTCTCTCATCAACGGTAAACTTTCAGGCACACTGCAGAGACGATACCATCCCCCTACTGTCCCTCTGTGTTGTTCGGTGGACTGACGACCCCCAGTCCGACCTCAATCCCCGTCGTACTGCTCGATGCGGTATTTGTTCCCGTAACCTCGCCTTTGACATATCGATGCATGGTCCAACCGCTGAAGCCTGGAAGCCTCGCCGTTGCTCCCATTGTCTCCCCCAAATTAGGGTTCGGTTGATGCGGTTCAGCACTGATCGTGTATTGCCCACCGGTATCGTAGGGATGCGCCTGTTGGTTGCTCACAAGCGCCCCACCTGCATTTTTGGGGTTAAAGGTCAGTGTCAACTGATGGACCCCCGCCTCGGCGGCGGCCGTGGCTTTCACATCAGCCACAACGGCGGCGCTCGTCTGAATATCCTGTCCGGTCAGTTGCAACACCATTACTCCCACGGCCATTAGGATCATCGTAACGAGTAAGGCCGCTATGAGAGCAAACCCCCTTTGTCCGCGGGGACGGCGAGCCACTTTTTTAAAATTAGGGTGATGTTGCACTAGCGATTCCATGATTCCTCGGAATAATACTGGTTGAATAAATGGTCCGAACTGGCTGCCCAGTCATGGGAGAGCTCTGACTCGTTTCAACGATTAGGGTGATCTGAATTCGTTTAATTTTTGGGATATCGTTGACCAGATCAGCAATAGGATTTCCCGCCCCGTCGAAATACCGGAAGACTGGGGTAGCGCCATTGACTACCCGAAGCACTCGTGCCGCCGATGTATCCCCCAAAAATTCCTGTGGCGCCGCAAAATTGGCACTCCTCGTGATTAGCTGATTGTCCGAATCGTACCGATAGGTAATCACTTCCGTCGTGTTACCGGTCGTTTCAATCCCTCCGCTACCGTTCATATCCATCTCTATCCCTAGAGCCGTCGAAGAGGCCAATTGTATCCCTTTATGGGACTGATTGACCGTGCCGCTAAGATCGATCCAGATGTTTTCAGCACCGTTTGGATTGTACGATGCCATCCGAATCTCAGCTGCCATGATCTCAAGCGCCGTTCTGGCATCCTGGTGCGTACTGATCCGCTGCTCAATGGCAGCCGACGATCTTTGCCCTGTTGTCATGGAGGCATAGATGGCGCCAAGGACAATGAAGCCGACCGCCATCGCGATTAATATTTCAATGAGTGTAAAACCTTTTTCCGTTTTCATGCGTTATGACCCGAAAACATCTTGTCTGGCAACCACAACCCCTCCAGTTATGCCCGTTGCGTTCCCCGGCCACCTTACAACAACGGTAATCCACCAACTGTTGGTGTTGATGTTGCCGATCGTTGATGTAACCGTATAGGGAAAATCTACGGACTGATTGGAACTCGATTGCCCGCTGGAATATACTGTGTAAGCCGATGTCCCATTAACAACAGCGTTGTCCGGATCCATAATGGACAATTCTAGTCTCTCCAGTTCACTCTTCAGAATTCCCGCTGCCCTCCCCAGGTGATCCGTTTTACCTGCCACCCCCCAGGCCACCGGTTGCATAGACATGACCGCCATAATCGCAATGGACGTAAGCATGATAGCGACCATTATCTCGATCAGGGTTGAACCCTTATTGCATTGTATAAGTGACATTGATCCTCCCCGTAATACTGGAGCTGATATTGGCCGATGAATTTCTGATATTCATTAAAGTGAGCGCACCGTTCGAACAAATGCCGCGCATCTGAAATACAATGCGGTTATTGTCAAAGGTCGAAGCGCTAATAGCCACGCCGGGTGCATCAGTTATCAGATCTCTTGTTTGAATGGCGTTATAGGGTTCCCCCGTTGACGTCCCCTGTTCTATAGTATAGGTCGTTCCGGGAATCGCTGGAAAACTGATGCGGTACTGGCGTCTATCTGCTAGCGCCCGCGTCTTCAACATAGCGATATCCGAGGTAATCTGTCTCGTCGCCGTTTTCAAGTTAGCATTCTGGATGTAAGTTTGATACGCAGGCACTGCAATTCCCAAGACTATCGCAAGCAGAGCGATAGCAACTATTATCTCAACAAGAGAGAACCCTCCTTCAGATTTCAAGCGCCTCTTCATGTCACTCCACCTGTTATTGGAAAACATACCGCTCACGACTCAATATCCCCTAAAAAGAAACCCGACAATCTTTTGCCCCAAGAATAAATACGCTATCGCGGCCACAGATAAAAATGGACCATACGGAATCGCATACTTCATATTGCCTTTTTTTATCAAAATAATGGTCACCCCGATCAGAGACCCGAAAAAAGAACTGACGAAAAGGATAAAGATCAGCGACTTCCAACCCAAAAAGGCCCCCAGCATCGCCAGGAGCTTCACGTCGCCCATTCCCATGCCGTCCCGCTTGGTGAAGAGCCGATAACCGTAAGAGATCAGAAAAAGCGCTCCGCCGCCGATCACCATCCCCAGCAGCGCATCGAGGTAGTTCAGTTTCATGACGAATACGGCCGCCAGATAAAAGACCGGGATGCCGGGCAGCGAGATCACATCTGGAATGATTTGGTGATCGAGATCAATGAAGGTGATGACAATCAAAGCCGCCGTAAAGAGAAAAGTAGCGGCAAGCGACAATGACAAACCATATTTCAGATAGAGAGCCAGAAGCATTCCGCCTGTCAAGGCCTCAACGATGACATAGCGGAAGGAAATGGGCTCCCCACAGTCGCGGCATTTCCCCTTGAGCATGATGTAGCTCAGGATTGGAATGTTGTCGTAAGCACGAACGGGTTTACCGCACTTTGGACAGGCCGACCCAGGTTGAATGATCGATTTCCCCTCGGGAATCCGGTAGATGCAGACATTAAGGAAACTGCCGATCGCAGCACCAAACAGAAAAATCAGGATAGCGGACACAATCTGCATTTCAATATCCTTTAATCATTTTAAGTAGATACAATCTATCATCTTTTTGGGGCTCGCTTTCGTTCTACCAAGGCCACACAGAAAACCACTTGTGGGTGCCCTTCAATGCCTGTTATCGGTCATCGCGCGCACAACCTTAACAGACTTTTATTTATTTTGTGACGGTGGTCACAATAAAAAATATCTCATTTATTTGGAGAGTTAGACAAAAATATCCCACGAATAGTGAGGCGCTTCGACCTCGACCTGAAGGCTGATTAATCCTATCTGACATCACACAGAAAAAAAAGGGGGGAGGGAAGGATCAAAGACAAGCAGGCGCATTATGAAATCGCCAGGACAAAAGACACCTTTTTCTACTCTGGGTCCCGACTCTATTTCAATCTCTTATCGCGCCAGTAAAGAATATTTGTGATCAAAGCATCCGCTCTGGGCAGCCACAGGCGGTCATCCGGTCTGCCTTTACCGTGGCTCCTTGCTAAGAAGGCAACCGTACCTGTCTTGGTTGGAACAAGGGCAACCGATGAGGCCAATCCGGCGCCTGCGTTGCGGTAAAGCGCTCCTTGCGCCAAAGCGCCCCGACCAGAGTCAAAGTGCAAGGCATAGAAGTTGGAATAACCGACCTGATCGCAGATATCGGCGTTTATCCCATCTGGAGGCACATAGGTCGTAAAATAGACAATGCCATTCAGGACAGAGGGCTCGGAAAGCATTTTTTCGCCCCGCGCAGCAAAAGAGTAATACCACCCCTTATAGCTATCGGGACTTTCGTTGTAACGCTCGATCGTACCCAGAAAAGGCAAGCCGACTCCGGCGCCGTCGTCATCTTGCACGGCATAGAACCGATCGGTCGTGTCCATGGCTGTTGGATTTGGTTTGTCGCCAGTTCCCCAATAGATCCAGAGGCGTCCATCCGCATCCCGTGCAGCAGTCAGGCCGGTAAAAACAGGCTCATTATCCGACGAACGAAAAAAAATGTCGCCACTCCATGACGCATGCCCGCAAACCTCTCCCTTCTTGCACAATTTAAACCGCCAGACATTGCCTCCTAGATCGGCAGCATAAACCCGATCGACAAACCCGTCCTGGTCTGTATCGATTAGAAGCGGGGTCGCCACAACATCATGAGACAGCGCCGCCTTTCGCCATAAAATCGAGCCGTCACCCATGCTGAAGGCAAAAATCCCCCTGCCCCCGTTGAAACCGCCCCCAAGAAATCCCACCCAGACCTCCCTGTTGTCGTCCAGAACCCGCCCGATCGCGGGCTTCGCCCATGGTTGCCCGAAATATTGGGCATCCGACGTCCCGGGTTGAAGGATCCATTTGAGACGGGGTAGGGTAGTATTGGTGACATCGAAGGCATAGTAGCCGCAATAATAGGGAAAGTCGGAGCGATACAGAGGATTGAAACCGAGACCACAATTTGGATCTTTGCTCCAGAGGGTTCGACTGCCTCCCCGTCCCTCGCCAACAATCAAACAGGTATGCCACTCGGCCCCGTCTTTTTTCTCTCCACCGTTGACGTTGCCCGCAGACGGCAGCCAGACATCGGCTGCGGTGATTGGCCCATCGACAAGATACTGGTGAAAAACCGGCGAGTCAGGTGAATCAACGTTATGCGTGATCTCCTGCAATCTGGGCAAAAGGTTCGGGGGAATGAAACTCCAGAGCTCCATGCCGGTCTCGGCGTTGAAAGCATGCAGCTGCCCGTCGTTGGCACCGGCATACAGGACGCTGGCGCGACCGCCCTGTCCTTCCCGAAAACGGTCGAATCCCCTCTTGCCGTCGTGATCGACATTCTTATCGATGAAGTCGATAAAAAAGGGCGTTGGTTGCCCGATGCAGACGGGGTTTGTGTGAACGATATCGCCAAGCTTATTCTGGTTATGGGGATTGTAGATCGGTTCCTCACCGCGAGTATAGCCGACCACGCGATCGATTGCCGGACTGGCCAGCAACTCCGCAGACATCGTATCGACGCGGAAGGGCGTCAATATCCCCTCTCGGGTTGTATAGACTGTTCTGGAACCCGGCGCATTGTAATTACGCTGAAGGATTTCCCCGGCATCCCAAAGGGGGGTCCCGATTGTACCGTTATCGCCAATTGGAAATTTTTTCAGATGACCCGGCCAGAAAGCATCATCCCGAGGTTCGAAGGAGGCCGCATAGAGGTACCGTCCCGCGTTGGCGCCGCCGCAGGATACCTGTGGAGAGGTAAAACTGTACTCCCCTGGCCGGATGACCCCAAGGATGTTTTTAAGTGCTTCCGCTAGTCCCGCCGCATCGGCTGCTTGAAATGCATAGCCCTCCAGGGGAATGGTTCCGGGGTCATTCTTTTTTGCAAAGCACAGGGGGCTCATCCCCCCACAACCGTCATTCACAGGAGAAACAATGTCGGTTCCGGGAATTACCCCACCGGAGCAAGGATTCCCAATAGAGGTGTAAAAGGCCGCCGGGTCGGACTTGTCAAGAAGACCGGGGACATTCATCGCAGGGTTGTCTGTTCCACCGTAATAAGCTATCCAGTTGAGAGCCCTCTGCTGAAAATCGTTCATTTTCCCTCCAAAACCGACAACAAAAACCTTGATCCCGGCTTCGGCGAGGTCCTTGGCGGCGGCAACAGAGGCGCGTCGTCTCTTGTACTGATCCTTTTGGAACTCGGCTTGTCTAGGATCAACACCCTTCATCCCGTCACAAGCGAGCGTATCATTGCCGTCGGTAATCAACAGGACATACTTGCCGGCACAGCGTTTCCCGCGACATTCATACTGTTGGAAGTAGGCCTTTGCTTTTTGCAGGACCGTGGCAATAGGCGTAAAACCCGGCGGCGCATCGGCGATGGTTTCTCGGTCGATATGGTCCCAGATATCGCGATATGGGCTGCCGATTTCGTCACGTACCTCGATGCATCTATCGAGGTTGTCCGAACGGCAGCCTGAAAATCGCATATAACCGAAATCGATTTGAAGCGCCCGTTCGTCGGCCTCATCGATCGTGGGGTTTTGCCTGTCCGCATCGAGAACAGTTCGGATGGCAGCCTTGGCATAACTCAGCCGGGAGGCATGCTCATCCGCCGGCACGTTTCCGGCAATGTCCAGTTTCATGCTGATCGATAGGTCGACAATGATGAGCACATGAGGATTAACCCCGGAGGTAAAAAGCGCCTCATCACCGGCATGACATGCCGACCAGGTAAGACTCCATACTATTGCCGGCAATACCAACCACAGACTCGCTCGATTCATAATCCACTCCCTTTTTCTTTGAGCTAACGGCTATCGACTGACAAATTGCAACTCACTTCGTACAATTTTGTAAACACCATCCTAGTCAAAACAGTAGTGCCCCCTTAATCTGCTAACGAGACGCTCCCCCGGTTTGTGCGGGCTGTTCAAAAAGGTTCAGAGACAAGGCGCCAGTCTTGTCCCGAGCTCGTCGGGGATAACGAGCTCGGGAGCATACTTTTTTGTGCATGTGCGCATGCGCCTGCCCCGATGCTTTTTCGGGGGGAGTTCAGAAGCGCAATGCAGTATATGAACCGGTGGAACAGGTTGGACCTGATTGCACCTCCCTCCAGGAATGCGCTCCCGGGGCAACAGCCCGTTACGGGTTGCCATAGTTGGTGGTAATCTGTACGGGCCCATAGCCCAATTGCACCGCAACTTCGATTCTCGACGCCGAGTTTCCATATTCCCCTCGCACATCCGACTCATAGAGCACAAAGGCCTTGTCAGGCGCGTTGCCGACACCCGTATAGTAAGGCTGATCGGACAATACCGGACGGGTCGCCGAATATGAGCAATCCGGGTCAATCGCAGGAGTCCTCGGGATCGCTGTCGGTGCAGATGGATCGAAATGATAGGCCAGGTCATGGATCCCTTCTTGAACGGACGAAAAGACTTTCTTTTCCGCGACGATTCTCGCCCCCATGGTATAGTCCTCTGTTGAAAGCATCAGCGCCATGACGCCGACGCACATGAGCAGTAGAACCGCGATCAGGGCTGCAATCAGGGCAAAGCCCCGCATGTCATGGGATTGCATGATTCCTCGGAATGACACTGGTGAGATACGTCATCTGCCGCCGTCTTCCGGTGTCGGGCGACACTTCATCTGTTTCAACCTTCAGCGTAATCTCTATCCGCCTAATCTTGTCAAGGCGGCTCGCCAAATCCTGATCAATAAGCTGTCCCCCGGCATCAAAATATTGAAAAATCGGCAAGGCGTCCCCATTAATGACCCGGACGGTTTTCGGAACGTTTCTATTCGCACGATCCCCCAGAAAGGGTTGGGCTCCACCCCCGTTGGTACTCCGGGTCATATACTGATTGCCGTTGGTGTGGACATATTCATAGCGGATGACCTCTGTTTCGTCATTTGCACCTGTAGCGATGATCCCGTTGCCGTTGATGTCCATCTCTATGGTCAGCGCCGTCGGCGTTGCCTCCTGTATCCCTTTATAGCGCTGGTACGCCGCAAAAAAAGCCATGGGTTTTACAGAATCTTTCCAAATGCCACATCGATGTTTAGGATTGAATGATGCCATTCGAATCTCCATGCTCATGATCTCGAGTGCCGCACGTACATCCTGATCCGCGGCGCTTTTCAGTTCAACCCCACCAGCCGATTTTCTTCCCACGATAATCAAAGAATAAATGATCCCGAGGGCCAAAAGGCCGACCATCATGGCCGTCAACACTTCTATCAGCGTGAACCCTGTCTCTCGCCTCATGATGGTCTGAAAGTCTCCTGTCGGGTAATACGGCGACTGCCGGAAATACCCCTGGCATTTCCGGGCCATGTGACTTGCGTCGTAACGGCATAGAAGCGTTCTCCAACGCCGCTTACAGTTGTTCGGACCATAAAAGTCATTTCTCCGCACCCTACGGCTCGCTCCGTCTGCAAATCATCCGGCACTTCATTTTCCGGATTCAGAATCATCAACTCCGTTTTTTCAAGCTCATCGTTCAGAATACCTGCCGCTCGGCTAAGGTAGTCGGCCTTGCCAATCAACTGCCAGGATTGGGGCTGCATCGACAAAAGCCCCAACAGGCACAACGAGACGAGCGACAGGGCAATGAGAACCTCGATAAGACTGAAGGCTTCATCATTTCTGATTGAGTGTGACATAGCTCCTCCCGGCAAAATTGATGGTGATGCTGGCGTCGGAATCCTTATTGTGCAGAGTGATTGTGTTGGCGGAGACGGTTCCACGCGCCTGGAAGTTGATGCTTTTCGAATCCTCAAATCCAAAGACAACGCCAGCGCCGAATGAAGACAGCAACCTGGTTTGGAACGGTCCCTCCCAGTCGGTATCGGCGTCGTTGCGCTTATAGATGCGGTAGGTGTTATCCGCCCGGGTAAAGGTTATTCGATAAGCGCGATTCTCAGAAACGGCGCGCCCCCGGATCAGAAAGATATCTGACGCCACCCCCCCTGGCTGCAGCCCTCAAATTCAGACCGTCGACAATCTCCATGAAGGCAGGTATCGCAATGGCCAGGACAATACCCAGAAGTGAGATGACGATCATCAATTCTATGAGTGTAAATCCTAATCGATCAGAGCGCATAACGACCTCGCCCCTTGTGGAAGTTCATTCGTTCTGAATTCAAAACAATATAAACACATCTGCCGCTACGAGCAGTTCACCGTTTTGTAGAGGTACAATGAGTTATAGTGTTGTGTTGATAAGCGTGAGCGGCTATCTGTTCAGGCAGCCGAAAAGGTAAAAAAAGACAAACAGAAAAAAATGAAAGATCTTGCTTGAAGTGAAGTCGCGCAGAAAAAAGAGCATCCGTGTTGAATAACGTGTCAGGCTATATATCACATTCCCCTCGCCTGTAAATAGAAAAATGTTGAAGACTCGGAAGAGCAAGCCCCGGCAAGTCACCGATCCCTGATGTTTAAACATGATTCACTCACTTACTCCGCAGCAGGCCGCGGGAAATGCGAGCGCTACCGGATTCAGGGGGTTCCCCCACTCATCGCCCAAAGGGAAAGACACAAAACATATTGAAAACGAACGGGGTTTCATGTAGTCATGGACTCTGACCGGTTCAGGCTGCAAACTTTTTTATTTTCGGAGCATGGCGATGCCACCCTCAACAGCGAATCAGAACAGCATCGATGAATTTTACATGCGTCGCGCCCTGATGCTGGCCCGGCGGGGAGCGCTCTGGACCAGCCCCAACCCTATGGTCGGGGCCGTTATCGTTAAAAATGGCACTATCATCGGTGAGGGTTATCACCATAAGTTCGGCGGTCCTCATGCGGAAGTCAACGCCATCCGAAGCACAACGGTGCCTATTAAAGGTTCCTCCATCTACGTGACCTTGGAACCCTGCACTCATCACGGAAAGACGCCACCGTGCATCGACAGCATCCTGGCAGCCAAACCGGCAGCGGTTATCATTGGTACCCTGGACCCCAATCCGCTAGTCGCGGGGCGGAGCATCGCCATACTGAAAGCGGCGGGGATCCGCACACGCATCGGCGTTCTGGAGACGGCCTGCCGGGCGTTGAACGAAAAGTTCTTCAAGTTCATGCAAACCGCAACGCCCTTCGTCACGATCAAGTTCGCCCAAAGCCTCGACGGACGGACGGCCACCGCAAGCGGAGATTCCAAGTGGATCAGTTCGGAGCCGTCGCTCAAACTGGCTCACCGGGAGCGGGCGCTTCACGATGCCATCCTGGTGGGCATCGGAACCGTTCTGGCAGATGATCCGGAATTGACGGTGCGACGGGTGCGGGGAAGAAATCCGGTCAGAATCGCCCTGGACCCGAATCTTCGCATCCCGCTGGACAGCATGATTCTCCAAGAGCAGAACAAGGCACGGACCCTGATCGTGACGAGATACAGGCCAAAAACTGGACGCAAGGCAGCCCAGCTTGAAAAGCTAGGAATTGGCCTGCTGTTTCTGAACATGGATCCGTGGGGAAAGTTGGACCTGCCGGAACTCTTGAAAATGCTTGGGGGAAAAGGGATCTCCTCTCTGCTCGTCGAAGGAGGCGCAGAAACAGCAACCCACTTCCTCAGACAAAGTTTGGCAGACCGGCTGCTCGCCATCACCGCCCCCCGGCTCATCGGCGCGGGAATCGACAGCGTGGGGGATCTCGGCATCTCGCAGATCAAAGATGCCATCCGGCTCGACTGCCGCAAGGTCTTCCGCAGCGGCGACGATATCGTGGTGGACGCACGTCTTCATCGGCAAGGCCAGTGAAGACGGAAGTGACGAGAAAGAATTTCTTCACTTCTGTGGGGGCCAGCTTATTCTGTTTTCAACCCTCCTTTGGGCTTGTCACCCGTCACTTGTGATGGTCTCGTAAAAAGTATGTTTCCGGGTCATTGCGAGCGAAGCGAAGCAATCTAACCAGCTGACATTATGAGATTGCTTCGTCACTACGTTCCTCGCAATGACGAGTTACTCGACCTTTTACGAGTTCATCAGTTGTAACTTGTCACTCTTCAGCTCACGACCCCGAACTTTTCAGGATGCTTTCCGCCGCCTTGATCCCGTCCACTGCCGAACTGATAATTCCCCCCGCATAGCCGCTGCCTTCGCCGCAGGGATAAAATCCCGCAACACTCGTGCTGCACCCGTTTTCCTCCCGAAGAATTCTGACCGGTGAAGACGTGCGCGTTTCGATGCCGATCAGGACTGCGTCGCTAGTGATAAAACCCGGCATCTTCTTCTCAAACCCATCAAATCCGCAACGGAGCGCGCGGGCGACAAAGTCCGGCAGGACTTCATCCAGCCGCGCCGGCGTCACGCCGGGACGAAACGTCGTGGGCCGCAACGCGCGCGACACCTTCGCGGCCAGGAAATCCACGAGGTTCTGGGCTGGGGCGAGATACCCGCCGCCTGCTGCGGCAAAGGCGCGCGCCTCCCATGCTCTCCGAAATTCAAGGCCAGCCAGGGAATGCGCAACAGGGAAGTCTTCCGGACGAACGGTCACGACCACAGCGCTGTTGGCATACGCCCCATCCCGCTGCCCGTCGCTCATCCCGTTGGTGACAATGCCGCCCGCTTCTGAACTGCTCCCGATCACATAGCCGCCCGGACACATGCAGAAGGTATAAACCGAACGATCCATTTCCTCTACCATTGCCGTCAGGCTGTATTCCGCGGGAGGAAGCGATGCCTCCTGCCACCACTTGCCATACTGCATGCGGTTGATCAACGCCTGAGGATGCTCGATCCGAACCCCCATGGCAAAGGCCTTTGCGACCAGAGCAATGCCCCTTCGGACCAGCAACTCGTAATTGGCCGCATCGCTCTGACCTGCGGCCCAAATGAGATGATCCGTCCTGATCTCGTCCCGATCATTGACCACAACACCGACGATGCATCCCTTGTCTGTAAGAATGTCCGTCACTCTGGATTGAAAGGCCACCTCACATCCCAAGGCCAGCAGTCTTTCGCGTAGTCGGATCAGAACCGGACGAAGCCGGTCTGAACCGATATGCGGTTTTGCCTCCACGAGAATCTCGGCCGGTGCGCCCAATTCGACCAGTGTGCGTTTGATCCGATCGACCTTGTCACTCTTGGTCCGTGTGGTCAATTTGCCGTCCGAAAACGTCCCGGCGCCGCCCTCGCCGAATTGCACGTTGCTCTCCGGATCGAGGACACCCGCTTCCCAGAAGGTGCGAATATCTCTCACACGATCTTCGACGATGCGGCCTCGTTCCAGCAGGATCGGCGCAACGCCTTGCGTCGCAAGGGTCAGCGCCGCGAAGAGTCCGGCGGGTCCGCAACCCACGACGACCGGCCGCCTGGCAAGATTGTTCGTGGCGCGGTTCGCGAAAGACGCGGACGGCTGAGTTGTCTCGACCACGGCGTACTTGACGGATGGGGGCGCCTGGCTGAGGACTCTCGGCTCGTCATGAAATGACATTTCGACGATATAATTGAACTCCGGCGGACGTTCCCGGCGGGCGTCGAGCGACCTTCGAACCACCCGAAAAGATTCAATCGCATCGACGCTGACCCCCAAAAGACTGCCAACAAGTCCAGGCAGATCTGCCTCAGCCTCACCGATCGCCAACCGGACATTGTGAATCCGTATCATACGTCCCTTCCGTTCATTGAATAGTTCCCGGCGCAAGCTCCGGGGAATCTCCGATTCCCAAAGAAAATGTTTCGTCCTGAGGCGCTCGCTTACCCCGCGGCACACCGCGAGCCATGCGCTCGCTGAAGAATTCAGGCATTGGCCGGCATTATATACCAGCTTCGGCCCCGGCGCAGAAAAATGTTGCAAGAAGACCGCATTGCAAGTATCAAGCAGGTAACTTTTTTCTGGAAAGGTGTATCATGCCCTGGTTTGCAGTTCACACGAAAAGCCGCCATGAAGATATCGTATACAAGGGGCTGCTTCAGAAGTCTTTCAATGCGTTCCTCCCGAAGATGGAAGTATGGAGCAAACGAAAGGACCGGAAGAAGAGGATTTTGGTCCCCGTCTTTTCCGGCTATCTCTTTGTCGAATTCAAACCCGACAGTCAGACACGGCTGAGCGTGCTGACAACGCCGGGCGTTGTACGAATCCTGGGTAAACCCGTCGGAGGCGAGCCCATCGCCGTACCCGATGCCCAGATCGAGGCGATTCGCCGCCTTGTGGAATCCAAAGTGGAATTGCAACAGATTGCCTATCCCCAGGTCGGGGAAAAAGCCCGCATCAAGGACGGCCCCTTCAGAGGCATCGAAGGCACGGTGCTCAAAATGGATCTTAAAAAGGACACCTTCGTGGTCTCGATCGACCTGTTGCAGCGGTCGGTCGCCATCGAACTGGAAGGGTTCGCTATAGAGAGGATCGACTAAAGCGGCTAACACCGCCGTGACCTTTGAACGCGGCCAGGGCCTCCTGTATCAATTTTTCCCCTTGGCCGTGATGTTTCGGAGAAAAGTGAAACAGTGTCATGCACTTGACGCCTGCCTGCCGCGCCAGGCTGCCCGCCTGAGCCGCCGTCAGATGATACTTCTCTTTGGCCCTTTGAGATTCGGCCTCAAAAAAACTACCCTCGATGAAGAGGTGGTCCACGTCCCGGGCGATAGCGAGGATGCGATCGATATTGTCCGGATGATAGATCGCATCCGTAACATAGGCGAGCGTCTCGCCGCGCGTAATTCGGACGGCCCGCTCCATGAGCCGCTTCAATGGCACGGTGCCGGCATCCACTCTCTGACCGGCCTCGCGCCACCAGACGGGTACCAGCGTCTCACCGGGATCCCCGCACAAAATCCTTTCTTTCAGTTCCGTCAGCCACGGTCCAACCGGAAGCCCCATCTCTTCCAACTTGTTGCTCATGATGTTCACATGACACCGTTCCTCCAACCGGAATGCCAGACAGGGAATCATGTGGTCCAGAAAAACGCAACTCACTGAAAGAAAATCATCCGCGTAAAGTCCCAACGTATCCATCACGCCATGGCTCACCGGCACCGGCACATCGCCTTCTCGCCGAAACGCCTTCTGGCAACGATATCGGCGGATTTCAGCGTTCCCCTGGTCATCGATCTCGGTTGCATGAATCACAAAATCGCTGGTGTAATTCTCGACCAGGTTCCAGCTATAGGCGTTGATCTTGTTTTCCAGGCTCCGAATGAACCCCGACGGACCATACAGACGCAGGTGTTTGTCGCGTCCCAGGCAGATCCGCAACAAACGGTCAAAACCAATGAAGTGATCCATGTGGGTGTGCGAAACGAAAATATGATCGAGCTTCAGGATCTGACGGGGAGAGAGTACCTCGATCTCTCCAAGATCAAAGAGAATAGTCCCTCTCCTGTGCCGAAACGACACATAGACGGCAGGATCGCCAAAGGGATCGTTGACCAATTGTGCGTCGATCATTACGGTATGCCGTTCAGGAATGTTTGAATTTATTCTCATTCAGGACAATCTCCTTGTCAATTGAAGACTCACCGGAGCGAACTCCGGCAAATCTCCGATTCCCAAGGAAGATGTTCAGTTTTGACTCGCTCGTTTACCCCGCAGCAAACCGCGGGGAATACGCTCACTCAAGAATTCATATTAACGGTCTCATAAGTGTTTTCACATTTGTCGTTCTGTGCAGCAACGAAAGGCTGGTTCCATAATGAGTCAAAGGGAATGAGGATTGCTGGATGGCTCTCTGCCGCTCAGAAATCTTTTTCCATCATGTTCCGGGCCGGACGACCAATCCTGTCGGGCCGGAAAAATCTTTAATTCGCGTTCGAGACCCGTCCAGCAATCCTCTTGTTTTATGGTAGGCGTTTTACGGGGCCATCAGAAGTGAAAGTCGGATCAGACTTTCTGAGGCCGCGATGTTGCCCCTAGTGAGAACATTATTATGAGACCGTTATAAAGGCGAACGCTTGCCCGAACATATGGATAGGTTAACCAAAAATATCCCCTCTCACAGAATAATCTCTCATTGACATTCCCATCCTATTTGTATAAGAGCTCCAGTAACGCTAATCATGGAGTTGCCGTTGAAGGGTTATATCAAAATAAACGGGGAAATTTGTAAAGACTGCGGACTGTGTCTTCATGTCTGCCCCAAAGCCTCGATCGAAAGCTCCAAAGAATACAATTCCAAAGGCTATCATCCTGCCTGTTTCAACGATAAGGGGGAGTGCACCGGGTGCGCGCTTTGCGCCTTGATCTGTCCGGAAGTCGCCATTGAGGTGTACCGTGACTGAAAAGATGCTCATGCAAGGCAACAAAGTCATCGCAGAAGCGGCCATCAGAGCAGGCTGCCGGTTCTATGCGGGCTATCCGATCACCCCTCAGAACGAAATCACCGAATACATGGCCGAGCACATGCGCGCAGTGGATGGCGGTGTTTTCATCCAGGGCGAAAGCGAAATCGCTTCCATCAACATGGTCATGGGGGCCAGCGTTGCGGGGGCCCGCGCCATGACGTCCTCGTCCAGTCCGGGCATCTCCCTGAAGCAGGAAGGGATCTCCGCGCTGGCGGCGGATGAACTCCCCTCGGTCATCGTCAATATCATGCGCGGCAGCCCGGGCCTCGGCAACATCTCTCCATCTCAGGGCGACTATTTCCAGGCCACCAAGGGCGGCGGCCACGGCGACTACAAGGTGATCGTACTGGCGCCGGCCTCCGTTCAGGAACTGGCCGACCTCACCATGGACGCCTTCGATCTGGCTGACACCTATAGAACCCCGGTCATGATCCTTGCCGACGGCATGATGGGCCAGATGATGGAACCGGTTATTTTCAAAAAACCGAGTCCTCGAAACTATCCTGAGCAGCATGTTCTCGATGGGTGTGGAGAAGGCAAAAGCCGCTTTGTCAGAGGCCTCATTCTCGACCCCCTTCACGAAGAAGAGCATAACTGGAAGCTCTACCGTAAATATGGTGTGATTGAAAAACAGGAAGTGCGCTGGGATACTTTCATGGCCGACGATGCGGAGCTTCTGGTAGTGGCGTACGGCACCACCGCGCGTATTGCCAAGGGTGCTATCAAACGCCTCAGGGAGACGGGGATCCGGGTGGGACTTATCAGGCCGATCACCCTCTGGCCTTTCCCGGCGGCCGTCCTGCAGAAATTCGCCGAAACCGTTTCCAAATTTATCGTTTTCGAAATGAGCACCGGACAGATGCTCGAAGACGTCCGACTGGCCATCGGCAACCGGGCCAAGGTCGATTTCTACGGCAGACCCGGCGGGGTCATTCCCACGCCGGCGGAGTTCTCCAGGATTATCTTGCAGCAGCTTAAAACAGGATCAGCGAAAGAATAATGAAACAGGTTTTTGCCAGACCCAAATCACTCAAAGACACGCCCTTCCATTACTGCTCAGGATGCGGGCACAGCATTGTACACCGCCTGGTCTGCGAAGTGATCGATGAGTTGGGAATTCGCGGCAAAACAATCGGGGTCCCTCCCGCAGGCTGCGCCGTTCTCGCCTACAATTACTTCGACGTCGATATGATTGAGGCCATGCACGGCAGGGGTTGCGCGGTGGCAACCGGCGTCAAGCGCGTCCTTCCCGACCGGATCGTTTTCACTTATCAGGGCGACGGGGACCTCGCGGCCATCGGAACTGCGGAGACCATTCACGCGGCCAACCGGGGGGAAAACTTCACGACCATTTTTATTAATAATGCCGTTTACGGCATGACTGGCGGCCAGATGGCGCCGACCACGCTGCTGACTCAGAAGACAACCACATCGCCCCCCGGACGCAATCCGCAGCTCGACGGACACCCCATCAGAATCAGTGAACTGCTCGCGCAACTGGGAGGCAGCACCTATATTGAGCGATGCGCCGTCCATACGCCCGCCCTGATTCAAAAAACAAAGCGGGCCATCAAAAAGGCCTTCCAGTATCAGATTGAGGGTCGCGGCTTTACACTGGTTGAAATCCTGTCCCAGTGCCCGACCAACTGGAAGATGTCGCCTGTTGACTCCTGCCAGTGGATTGACGAGGTCATGACGAAATACTTCCCTCTCGGCGTGATCAAGGATATTAGCGAGTAGAAAGATGCTGATCAAGACGATATTAGCGGGTTTCGGCGGTCAGGGCGTTCTCATGATGGGTTACAGCCTTGCCAACGCAGCCATGATTGAAGGGTACTTCACGACCTATTACCCTACTTACGGTGCCGAGGTTCGCGGCGGAACGGCCAATTGTACGGTCGCCATCTCCGACGAGGAAATCGCTTCTCCTGTCGCCTCCGCGCCGGAGTACCTGGTGATCTTGAACGCTCCATCTCTGTATAGCTTTCAGAACAAAGTCGCACCCAGCGGAACGGTCTTTATCAATTCCTCCATCGTGGAAAACCGCCTGACCCGTAAGGACATCAAGGTCATCGAGGTTCCCGCCAGCGAAATCGCAGAACGGATGGGAGATCAGCGTACGATCAACGTCGTTATGCTCGGCGCCTTTCTCGGTGTCACAGGCATCCTGAAACCCGATTCCTATATCAAGAGTCTGAAACGGATCATGGGGGAGCGAAAGAAGGCAATCATTGACGTCAACAAGAGGGCCTTTGCGGCAGGCTTCGAACTGTTCGGAACGTTGCCGGAGGAGTTGCATTAATATGACGGTCCAGCAAATCTCTGTCACCCTAGAAAACGTTCCTGGCGCGCTGGCCGCGCTCGTTGATCTGATGGAGAAGGAAGACATCACCCCAAAGGCCATTGCCGCCGCCAGTGTCGCCAAAGACAGCATGGTCCGCCTGATTGTCAGCGATCCCCAGAAGGCCGTCACCATCCTGGAGAGCTTTCACTACAACTACGAAGTCAGGCCCGTTCTGGCGGTGGAGGTACCCTTGCATCCGATGGGCATGAATGCCATCGTCAAACCACTGAGAGACGGCGACATCAACATCCATTATTTCTATACAACGATCGATCGAATCGGAAAAGAAACCATCCTGATTATCGGCGTCGATCGGGTCGAACGAGCGACTGAGATTCTTCAGCAAAACTGGATTAATCTCGTGGGCGACGAGATCTACGACCTGTAGCGAACGCGCTTGCAGTCCATTCTTTCCCTCCCATTTGAGTGCATGACTCTGATATTCCGTATCCGGCATGGGCGGGAAGGGTGCTGCCCATGTTCGAATTAGGTATTGAAAAAACAGCCGTCGCCTAATAGTCTTTTGTCAACCCTGAATTCTTCAGCGAGCGCATTGCCCGTGGCTTGCCGCGGGGTAAGCGAGCGAATCAGGACTAAACATCTTCCCTGGGAATCGGAGAGTCTCTGGAGATTGTTCCGGTGAGTCTTCAATGCCGAACCGGAACACACAACACATTAAGCCATGAGCATCTTCACTGTATCACCGGAAAAGGAGCAGGCCCTAAAGGCCAAAATGGAAGCGCTCGACATCTACGAACGCGATCTTGAAGAAACCTTTGTCCGCTCGTCCGGGCCCGGCGGTCAGAAGGTCAACAAGACCTCCACCTGCGTGCAGCTGGTCCACCTGCCGACCGGCATCCAAGTCAAGGCGCAGAAGGCCCGTTCCCAGGCGCTCAACCGGTTCCTCGCGCGGCAAATCCTGGTGGAAAAAATTGAGGCGATCAAACTGGGGAAGTTGAGCGCGGAGCAGATGCGAATCGAGAAGCTCAGGCGGCAGAAACGTCAGCGTTCCAAGCGGGCGAAAGAAAAAGTCTTAGAATTGAAACACGCCCAGGCGGAAAAGAAAGAGCGGCGGGTAAAAATTCCAATCCAGCCCGAATCTTGATAAAAAAAGGGAGTGAAAGTCTCATTTTTTATTCGCTTCCACTCCCTTTAAATAATGCCAGATTGTCTTAACCTGCAATAAGTTTCAGCAGGGGATTGGCATACAACATGACCAGCGAAATAACCAGCGCATAAATGGCGATGGATTCGGTCATGGCCAAACCAACCATCATGGTCAACATCACTTTACCCTGTGCATCCGGATTTCTTCCCACGGCATTCGTGCTTCCACTGGTAGCCTGCCCCATGCCGAGACCTGTTCCGATTGTACCCAGACCCATAACGATACCAACTGCGATAAGGCTGCATCCAATAACGATCGCTTTGGTATAATCGACAGAACCGGATACCGCCGCCTCCGCGGCCATCGCCAAGGGGGCCGTACAGAAGGAAATCAATAACCCTGCAAAAAATGTAGCTGCTCTTTTCATGTTCTCTCCTTTCTGATTAGTTTTTTCTCCGCTGTCCAGGAACCACCGGTACCCCTTAAGCGGCTGGCTGCGCTAAACAGCTTGAGTTTTTCTTATCGACAGTGAAATGAATTGTCAAGGTCAAAATGACTGTGTTATAGGTTTGCGCAACGCGTATGACATGAGCGATCTCCGTCCGCAGGCTTACCGAAATGACACAACTTACGAGAGAATTAGGCAAGGCGCTCCAGGGAGATTTCCCCCTCACCTCACGACCTTTTCAGGGCCTGGCCCAGCAAGTCGGCTCGGACGAATGGTCCATTATCACGACGCTCCGCGACTTGATTCGGTCCGGTATGATTCGGAGATTCGGCGCCATACTCCGGCATCAACTGGCCGGTTATACCCTGAACGCCATGGTGGTCTGGTCCGTTCCTACAGAAGCCGTTAACAAAGCGGGGCGGTCGCTCGCCGCCTTTAGAGAAGTTACACACTGCTACGAACGAACACCCGCCTTTCTGGGGCGATACAACCTCTTCACGATGGTTCACTTTCGCAATGCCGATCAGAAGGCTCTCCTTGCAGAAATGGCAGCCGCAGCCGGTGTCGAGGACTTTCTCGTCCTGCAATCGAAAAGAGAACTAAAAAAGGTCAGCATGCAATATTTCTGAAGTCCGACAACCGTCCAGCCTGACGCGTACAGGAGGCCTTATGAGCAACACGTCTATCGATCTTTTCACCAAAGCAGCGCAACTCATTCCTGGAGGCGTCAATAGCCCGGTCCGCGCTTTCAAAGCGGTCGGGGGAACACCCCGCTTTATCGCCAGCGCGGCCGGTTCCAGAATTGTGGACGTGGAAGGACGGGAATATATCGACTATATCGGCTCGTGGGGACCGATGATTCTCGGCCACGCCCACCCCCGACGTCGTCGATGCAATCGCAGCGGCTGCGGCCCGTGGAACCAGTTATGGCGCTCCCACAGCTGCTGAAATCGAGATGGCTGAACTCATCACGTCGGCCCTTCCTTCAATGGAGATGGTTCGCATGGTCAGTTCGGGAACGGAAGCGGTCATGAGCGCGATCCGTCTGGCACGCGGCTTCACCGGCAGGAAGAAGCTGGTCAAGTTCGAAGGCTGCTACCACGGCCATGCAGACTCGCTACTCAGCAAGGCCGGCTCCGGACTGGCAACGCTCGGTCTGCCGGCCACCCCCGGCGTGCCGCCGGAACTGGCCGCCCTGACCCTGACGGCACCTTACAATGACATCGACGCCGTCCGTATGCTCTTCCGGGAACACGGTTCTGACATTGCCTGCATCATCATCGAACCTCTCGCCGGTAACATGGGCGTCGTGCCCCCACAACCGGGTTTCCTGGAGGCACTCCGGCAGTTGACCCATGAAACCGGCGCCCTCCTGATATTCGATGAAGTCATCACAGGGTTCAGGCTCTGCTACGGTGGCTACCAGACCCTGTTCGGAATCCGACCGGATTTAACCTGTCTGGGAAAAATCATCGGAGGAGGCCTTCCCGTCGGCGCCTTCGGTGGAAGACGGGATATCATGGACATGCTCGCCCCGAACGGCCCTGTCTATCAGGCTGGCACCCTATCGGGAAATCCGCTGGCAATGGCGGCGGGAATCACTACGCTTCGCACCTTGCAGCAGAAAGGCCTCTACGAAACCCTCTCAGAGAAAACTGACTCGCTTTGCCGCAACATCTCAACCTGCTTTCAATCCGCCGGGATCCCCGTCCATCTGAACCGCCAAGGGTCGATGTTTACCTTTTTTTTCACAGCGGATGACGTCTATAATTTTGAAACGGCACTAAAAAGCGACACAAAACGTTACGCCATTTATTTCCAAAAGATGTTGGAAGGCGGCATTAACCTGCCTCCCTCACAGTTCGAAGCGGCCTTCCTGTCCTGTGCCCATTCGGACGCCGACCTGGAGACGACGGTCGAGACGTGCCGAAGGGTGTGCCGCTCTCTGCAATCTTAGCGATATTAAATAATTAGCAGGCACATCCCCGTAAGCCATCCCGGGCTTTTTTATTGACTTGGCTCGAAAATTCGTGTTAAAAGTCCAACGCCTATGAACGATGAAGAGAATAAAAACTTCTTGCTGCAGTTAGGCTTGGCAAGCAGCGTCGGCTTTGCGATGGTGATTGCCATTTTCGGAAGTCTCCTGCTGGGTTCCTATCTGGACCGGAAATTCAATACAGGGTACAAGCTGACCCTCACATTCCTCATCATCGGGGTTAGCGCCGGTCTCAGAAACATCTATACCCTGATTAAACGAAGCTTTCCGGACAACATTGAACCCGAAAGATACGTAAACAATGAACCGCATAAAAAGAGATCCGTTCCAAAAAAAACTTGAGATCCGAAACTGGCTCATCCTGACCGTCCTGGGACTGGGAAGCCTGTTCTTTTCGTTGTCCTTTACCCTCGGTTTTCTTAGTGGCGGCCTTATCAGCATCGCCAACTTTTATCTGCTTAACCACAGTCTGCGGAAGGCCTTTCAAAACGTCTCGGATCGGACAAAGACCTTTCTGATGGTCCGATACTATATCCGGTTCGCCGCAACAGGACTGATCCTATATCTCCTGATTACCCGGACCTCCATGAGCGTTTTCGGCTTGATTGCAGGTCTTTCAGTCGTTGTCTTGAACATTATTCTCACGACGATTTTAGAGGTCTCAAAAAAAAACTTGATTCCGATCCCTAAGGAGGTCCATTGAAATGCCGCATCCTTTTTTATTTTTTAATATTCCCCATATTGCTCCTCACGTTACCTATACTTGGGTGATTATCGGCCTTCTTGCGCTGCTGGCCTTCCTTGCCACGAGAAAACTCACGATTTACCCCAATAAATTCCAAAACGTCATGGAGGTCGTCCTAAACGCCATCAACAGTCTATTATTGGATACCATGGGACCGCACGGGAAGAAATTCTTCCCCCTGATCGCCACGCTGGGGCTCTTTATTCTAACGTCAAACCTCATTGGCATCATCCCCGGCTTTGATTCACCGACCAACAATCTAAACACCACGGCATCCATGGCCGTCACGGTCTTCATGATGACACATATCGTCGGAATCAGAATCCACGGGTTTAAATATATCAAACAGTTCCTGGGACCGGTGTGGTGGCTGATCCCGCTGATGCTCCCCATTGAGATCGTCAGCCATCTGTCAAGACCTGTTTCTCTAACGATGCGGCTTTTCGGAAATATCGCCGGCGAGGACATTGTCCTCGGCGTCGTGCTGGCCCTCGTTCCGCTGCTCGTACCACTGCCTGTTTTCATTTTGATGATCTTCACCTCTCTTATTCAGACATTGGTCTTCATGCTGCTGGCGATGATGTACATTGCCGGCGCCATGGAGGGAGCGCATTAAATTAATACCGCTTTAATACCCCTCATAGAACAAAGGGAAAGGGCCGCGAATGCGGCCCTTTCCCTTTGTTGCAGGCTACTACAGCAAAACTCTTCAGGCAGTCTTTTTTAGTATCTCATCGACAAATGCAGCCGCATCCGCCAGATCATTTGCGTCGGGGTGCGCATCGGCTGTCCGGGCCTCCTCAGCCCAACTCTGATGCTCAGGCCTGGCCATAAGCCCTTCGATAATATGCGCGCTGACCTTCCCACGACATCCGAAGGCTCCCAATACTTGAACCGCCGGATTAAGGCTCACTGCATGCTCCAATGCCTGCTTGGGCAACTGCCCACCACGCAGCGATCCGTGAGTTGAAAAAAATGCAACTCGCTGCCCGGCGGGCAGCTTCTTAAGAAAAGCTTCGACCTCCGCCGGAACACTATGCGCATGGACCGGAAACCCGATAAAAATGACACTGCAATCGGATATATTGTCGACCTTTCCGAGAGGCAACAACTCCCGGTTTGTCGCCACCGCATCATAAATGGCTTTTGCAACCTTCTCAGTATTCCCCGTTTTCGAAAAATATGTCACCAGAACCTTCATGCAATGTCTCCCCCTCGGAGTGATTTTAGTAAAAGCATGGCTGGCATCTTTCAAAAAAGTCATTTTGAAGTCAAGAATATTTTGAAAAGGCTCAGCCAAGTTCTGCACTTCAGCACGCTCCTTTCTGTCAGAGACACTCCCTTATTTTTTCTCAAGTTTTAACAGTCCCCTGCCGATATGGATGGTAACTGTTACATCGGCTTAACTTGTTGCGGCAGTTTCATTAGGATTTCAACAAGGGGACAACATGTCAAAAACATATTATTCAACTTCCGAAGTAGCCAGATTGTTCGGCATCAACCGGGTCACGATCTACCGTTGGGCTAAAAAGGGTACCGTAAAGTCTTATAAAATCGGAAAGCACCTTAAAATACCCGCAATGGAAGTAGATCGCCTGCGTCGCGAATTCGGTCTGCTGGACCAACCGGTATAGCGTCTAACATCTCGATAGACCGTTTAACCGGTTTGCATCTCTCTAGACGCGTGCCGCAAGCTCCTTGGGAAAATTAAAATACCGTACCCAAATAAATCATGGTCACGGCAGACCACAGATAATTAAAAGGTCGCCTCGTCCCAAACACACAATAACCCGACATCCGCCTATATTTCGCTGTCATGGAGAGGACAAGTGACCAACAATAAAAACCAGAACGAAACTATCGATAAATTAAGAACGGAAATCGATAAGATGAACCTCCTGATCCATAAAATGAGTGAATCGCTTCAAAACCCATTTTTGAATGTCGATTTGCGATTCAAATACAAAGCGGCCATTCAGGAGTGCGAGAAGAAGGTCAAGATGTTCAAGGGAGATATCAAGGCCATCGAGATACTGAATACGATGGATACCAATAACGTCGAACTTCCAAAACATTACCAGCACCACGCCAGATAGCCATCCTGAAAATACCCACGGATGGGACGACACATCCCAACGTCCTGTATCTGTGAGAGTCTTATTCACCACATCATGCACTGCCTGCCTTGCCGGGCAAAAAATGCCTTTCGGAAGAAGCACCCCCACTATGCTAAGAACTTAAAAATAAATTCATAACATATTAATACGACAGCGGAATTAATAATTTTTTTCCAGCTGGCGTATCATGGCACGTTACTTGATTCAGAATATGGAAAACGGTTATCTGCGAGGTTACTATGAAAAATATTCTGATCGGCCCAGCGTTGCTCTGTCTGGTTTGCCTGACATGGATGGGCATTTCGGACGCAGAATTCTGGATCCCGCTACCGAAACATACGACCCAAGTCTATTATGACAGAGAGAGCATCCAATTCCCTAACATGAAAGTATACGATCTGGGGCTCTTCACCTTTGAACGACAGGACAAGGATGTCATTCAGGTCTGGACGAAACTGGATACGCCGGACAACATCACCCACCGGCTCCTCTATGAAATAAAGTTTTCCAAGAAGGTCTTCAAGGTCATCTACGCCGTCGATCAATTCGGTAACCGTATTCCGCCTTACGATTCCGCTTACCAACCGATCCTTCCAGGAACCATGGAAGGTGATTTGTATGATTGGACGGTCGGCTGGGTTCGTCCCGAATCGTTGCGAAGCGATCTGATGAGCCGCACATTTAATGGGCTTCAGCCATAATCGAAAACTCTCTGGCTCAAGCTCCGGCAAGTTTCAGCTTCTTAAGGAAGATGTTTAGACATGATTCGCTCGCTTAGCCCGCAGCAGGTAGCGGGGAATGCGCTCGCTGCCGGATTCAACAGTGCCTGCGCAGATCAAAGCTTCGGGCGCATCGATAATCGATACGTGAACGTCGTAAAATCTAAGGCACAATGGGAAGAGGGGCCGTCTCTTTCTTGCCCGTCTGTCTGGGGATGGCCCGCTGTAGAATGGTCTGCCAGATCTCATCCTTCCCTTCCCCGGTTAATGCCGAAAAGGCGAGAACCGGCACAGACGCATCCAACCCCAGGCGTTTTCGGATATTTCTTTTTCGTTTCACCAAATCGTTTTTCGAAACCTTGTCGATCTTGGTTAGAACCGTACAATGCGGTATGCCGTGAAATTGAAGCCACTCCAACAAGGCCAGATCTTCTCCCGAAAGATCTCTGCGAACATCGAGAATCACGATGACCAAACGGAGCGTCGTGCGATTCAGCAGGTATGTTTCGATCATATTCCCCCACTGGCGCTTCATGTCCTCCGGCACGCGCGCGTAACCGTATCCGGGAAGATCCACAAAGGAGAGCTTATCATTTACCGCAAAAAAATTAATCAACCGGGTCCGGCCCGGCGTCGAACTGGTCTGCGCAAGTTTCCGGCGATTGAGTAGACCGTTAATCAGGGAAGATTTTCCCACATTGGATTTCCCCGCAAAAGCAACTTCTGGCAGTTCCTCCGCCGGATAGTGGGCCAGCGCCGTCGCGCTCTTGATAAACTGGGCTGATGTGATCTTCATACAATCCCTTGTATCGCTCTTGAAAAAGCTATCAATATGGCGTATCAATATCGAAATTGGTCATGAAATATAGTGATTGATCTGTTATACTTAATCTTATTGGAAGATCGTCCATGCGGCGGGCGACCTTAAACCTTGCAATCACGCTTTACTGAAAACGATAAGCGGCTGGCTGCTATCCCCTTCCCAAAGCAAGGAACGGGGCATTATCTTTTGAACTTTTGACCCTGGAGCAAGTCGTGATTCCTATAGAAACTTGGAAAGACCAATACCCGGACAAATTCGTCTCCGAAGAAACTATCTTTAGCAATATTCATCGGGGTGACACTATCTTCATCGGCTCAGCCTGCGCGGAGCCTCAGTACCTCGTATCGGCCATGATCCGATACGTTCAGTCCAATCCCAAGGCTTTTTTCGACGCTCAGGTTCTGAGCATACGAAGCCTCGGTATTGCACCCTATGCGACAGAGAAATTCAAGCAGAATTTCCGCCACAACTCTTTTTTCGTCGGAGACAGTGTCCGCAAAGCGGTTAACACGGGACTCGCCGATTACACCCCTATCTTTTTATCTCAGGTTCCTGGACTCTTTTACAGAGGGGTTGCCCGCGTCGATACGGCCCTGATTCAGACCTCGCCTCCGGATAAACACGGCAATATGAGTCTCGGCCTCAGTGTTGATATTGCAAAAGCTGCCGTCGAGAAAGCCAGCATCGTGGTGGCGCAAGTCAATAATAACATGCCACGGGTGCATGGTGACGGTTTTATCAACATCCGGGATATAGATTTCGTTATCCTGCACGACGAAAAACTCCTCGAGTATTGTCCTCAGGAGGACGATGCCATCGTTCGCCAGCTCGGGAAATATGTTGCGAGACTCGTCGAAGACGGCGATACCATTCAGGTGGGATACGGTTCTATCCCCAACGCCATTCTCGCCAATCTGGCGGGCAAAAAACATCTCGGCGTTCATTCCGAGCTCATCAGCGACGGTGTTGTGGACCTAATGAAGCAAGGCGTCATCGACAATACCCAAAAGACGCTTAATCGAAACAAGACGGTCGCCACGTTCTGCATGGGAACGGAGGAAACCTACAAGTTCATCGACGACAATCCCTTTATCCATTTGCGCTCGATCGATTATACGAACAACCCCCTCATCATTGCGCAGCATCACCGCATGACAGCCATCAACAGTGCCCTGGAAGTCGATCTGACGGGCCAGTCTACTGCGGAATCCCTTGGCCGCATGCTTTACAGTGGCGTTGGCGGACAGGCCGATTTCATGCGAGGCGCGATTCTTGCCCCAGGCGGTAAGGCGATTCTCGCCCTCCGATCCACGGCCAATGGGGAGACTGTCTCCAGGATCGTACCGCACCTTACGCCGGGCTCCGGCACAACCCTCGTGCGTGGCGATGTACACTATGTTGTCACTGAATACGGCATTGCCTATTTGCACGGAAGAAACATACGTGAACGGGCCTTGGCGCTCATCAACATTGCCCATCCGAAGTTCAGGCCCTGGCTGGTCGACGAGGCCAAAAAGGCCGGTTTGGTCTACTCCGAACAGGTTATTGTTCCAGGAGAGGGGGGAATTTATCCCGAGGAACTGGAAACGTACCGCAAGGCAAAGTCGGGTCTCGAATTCCTGGTCCGTCCCCTGAAGATTACCGATGAATCACTTTACCGTGAATTCTTGCACAATTTGTCCGACCTCAGTCTTTACCGGAGATTCATTTCAAAAAGACAAGATATGCCCCATGAGCGAATTCAGCAGTTGATCGTCATCGACTACTCCAGGGAGATGGCCGTCGCAGCGGTTATCGGAGATGAAAAGCAGGAAACGATCATCGGAATCGGACGTTACTATATCGATCCGGAGCGGCAAATCGCCGAGGTGGCCTTTGCCGTAAGAGACGACTACCAGGGACAGGGCATCGGCTACGAGCTGCTGTCCTACCTGACCTATTTGGCTAAACGCGCTGGCCTCAGGGGCTTTACGGCGGACGTGCTGGCACAGAATGAACCCATGCTCCATGTTTTCAAGAAGGGGGGGTTCAAAATCGAGAAACGGATTATCGCCGGCATCTGCGAAATGGAAATGATGTTTGTATAGGTTCTTACCTATTTATACCGAGTGCCTCAACCGGAAAGGAGAATTAAATGGATTCCCACCCTTCATTTGAAACACTGATTGAAGATCAGATTCACAAATGGCAAATTGAGCAAGGGAAAAAATACAAAAATCCCCTGAGACCCGTCATCACCCTGTCGCGACTGCCCGGTGCGTACGGCGGAGAGCTCGCCAAGAAACTGTCTGAGGATCTGCATATCGATCTGTTTGATCAGGAGATCGTCGAACAAATCTCTCAAAACGCCCATATCAGCAAGCGGATCGTTGAAACCCTTGACGACCAGGATCGTTCCATCTTTGACGAATGGATCGCCGCACTGGGCGAAGACCATATGTGGTCTTATGAATATTTACAGCAGTTGACCTCGGTGATTGCCGTTATCGGCGCACATGGTTATGCAGTGATCGTCGGACGCGGCGCCGGATTCATCCTCCCCAAGACCGTCAGTCTGCGCGTCTTGGTGACGGCCCCCCTGGAAAAGAGAATCCGGAATATCATGAAAACCTTTTCCGTCTCCGAGGCAGAGGCCAGGCGTAACGTCATGAAGGTGGAATCAGAGCGGCGGGCCTTTATCCGCCAGTACTTTCACGCAGACCTCACCGATCCCGTCAACTACGACGTGGTCATCAATATGGAAAATATCGACGTAGAGGCCGCAGCAGCAACCGTTAAGGAGTTATTTAACGCCAGAAACTGGTACCATTTTCAGATGTCGCAAGAATAATCAAAAAAGAAGCATGTGACCGCATCCGGTTTATCCATTCCTGTACAAAAAAGGGGCTCCTCTCGGAGCCCCTTTTTTACTTGTAACTTGTCACTCGTTACCCGTCACTGCGGCATTAGCTGCAATCAGTGACCGCCTTCCGCCTTGAAGATGATCCGGCAGTCGGCAACCGTCGCGCCCTGGCCTTCCGGATGAACCATGAGCGGATTGATATCCATCTCGAGGATCTCCGGATTATCCGTCGCCAGATCGGATAGACTGACAAGCGCCTTTTCGATGGCCAGAATGTCCGCTTTCGGTCTGCCCCTGAAACCGGTCAGGAGCTTGTAGCCCTTAATCTCCGTAATCATGCTGGCGACCTCTGTTCTGGAGACAGGCACCAAACGGAAGACAACGTCCTTGAAGAGCTCGACCAGGACGCCGCCGAGGCCGAAGCCGAGCAACGTGCCGATCCCGTAGCGGTTGATTCCCAGGAGAACTTCCTCGCCCTGGGGAACCATCTTTTGAACGAGGATCCCTTCGATATCCTCGGCCGACGCGTGTTTCAGGGCATTGGCCATGATGCGCTTGTAAGACTCACGGACACCGGCCTCATCCTTTACATTCAGCACCACGCCGCCGATGTCGCTCTTGTGAAGAATCTTAGGCGACACGATCTTCATAACGACGGGATAGCCGCTCATCTTCGCCAAACTCACCGCTTCGTCTTCGGACTTGGCAATGCCGGACTTCGGCACGCTAAAGCCATAGCACTCCAGCACTTCCAGAGCCTCCGTGCCGGCGATAGCCGATTCTCCCGCTGCGACAGCCTTCGCAATGATTTCCTTGGCGCGCGCTTTGTTGTGTTTCAGATCGAACGGCGGAAGCTCCTCCCGGGTGAGCCATGCAGCATAACGATTCAGGGCGCCCAGAGACTTCGCCGCATTTTCAGGGAACTGGTAAACCGGATAACCGTTCTGCTGCAAGTAGCGGACGCCTTCCGATACATCGACAACCCCCATAAAGGAGCAGACGATCGGCTTGTTGGTTCCCCGGGCGGAACGGACGACGGCCTCCGCCGTCCCCTTCGCATCGGTCATCGACTGCGGGGTGAGAACGACCAGAACGCCGTCAACATTGTCGTCCTTGAGAACGCCCTCGATGGCCTTCTCATAGCGTACATAACCGGCGTCTCCGATAACGTCCACCGGATTGTGAAAATTGGCGGATGAAGGCAGATGCTCTTTCAGGAAGCTGACGGTCTCCTCGGACAATTCGGCCAATTCGAGATCAGACGAAATGGTCATGTCCGTAGCGATGATTCCCGGACCGCCGGCGTTGGTGACGATCGCCACGCGGTTGCCCGCAGGCAGCTTGCGCTTGACCTTGCCGACAGGGCTCTCCTGTTTGAACGAGAAGGCATTGGCATAATCGAAGAGGTCGTTGACAGTATCCACGCGAATGACGCCAGCCTGCTTGAAGATCGCATCGTAGACGGCCTCGGTCCCTGCAATCGCACCGGTATGGGAGGCGGCAGCCTTGGCGCCAGCGCTGGTACGACCCGACTTGATAACCAAAACGGGCATGCGTCTTTCACCGGCCGTCATCCTGCGAACCACTTCGACAAAGCGATCGCCATCGCGCAGCTCTTCGATATAAACCATGACAACCGACGTATCGGGGTCGTGATACAGATACTCGAGAACATCGGTCTCGTCGACATCGGCCTTGTTGCCGATGGAAATGAACTTAGAGAATCCGAAATCACGGTGTGCCGCAAAATCGAGCACGGAGGTGCAGAGCGCACCACTCTGAGAAACAAAGGAGATGTTGCCGAGGGCGGGCATTCTGGCCGAGAAACTGGCGTTCATGCTGATCTGGGGCAAGGGGTTGATCACGCCGAGACAGTTGGGACCGACCAGCGGCACCCCGGCCTCGCGGCAGAGACCCGCCACCTGATTTTCAATGGCGAGCCCTTCGGGACCAACTTCACGGAAGCCGGCGGAAACGATGACCACGCCTTTCGCGCCCTTCTGGATCGACTCATCGACTGCCTTCAAAGCAGCCTTGGGAGGAAGAATAATCATGGCCAGGTCGATGCTCTCCGGAATCTCGCCAATGCTCCCATAAGACCGGATGCTGTTGATCGACCGCGTGGCCGGATTGACCGGATACAGAACGCCCTTGTATCCGCCCCTCATGATGTTCACAAATATATCGTGTCCCACCTTCCCAGGGGTCGTTGAGGCGCCGATAACTGCAATACTGCTAGGTGAAAAAATACCATCAAGATTTTTCATATACTTAACTCCTGTGTATGTTTAGCCCCTACCGCAAAAGCGTAGAGTACATCGTGTAAGCATAACACTTTAACTCGTATTTTACGAGAAAAATTACTAAAACTATTTCAATGGAACAGATTGATTTATTGAATGTTTTATTGATTTTCGTCAGGGTACCGCTTACCGAGAAGCCGAATCGATGGCAATGCGGAAAGAAAAATGTCTATCAGGAGGGGATCGAACTGGCGGCCGGAACCTGCTTTGAGGGTGTCAATAACCTGGGATTCCTGCCAAGCGTTTTTATAGGGGCGACAGCTCACAAGGGCATCGTAAACATCGCAAAGAGCAACAATTCGTCCAAAAAGCGGTATTTCTTCGCCTTTTTTCCCCCGTACCCGGCATCCGTCTGCCGTCTCGACAACAACACCGGGATACCCCGAACCGTTCCAGCATTCATGGTGATTAAGCGCCACCTCCGCGGAGGCCCGGTCTAAATCGGAACCGTCCATCGAAAACAGGGCCGCTCCCAAACAGGTATGCGTCTTCATCACTTCGTATTCATCAGCCGTAAGCCGGTCCGGCTTACGCAAAATGGTATCCGAAATGGCGATCTTGCCCACATCATGCAGCATGGCGGCCATGCGCAGCGTATCGCGCCCGGCGTTGATTTCCCATTCCGACAGGCCGTGCAGACGCGCCCATCGCTCATAAATCTCGACTGCATAGCTCGCCACCCGATTCACATGAGAAGCCGTCTCTTCCGGATCGCGCAATTCCGCCATCCGGATCATCCGCATAAGTATACCGCGCATCAGTTGCGCACGTTCCAGCATCACCGCCGCCATCCCGGAAAAATGTGCCATCATCTTCTCGTCTTGGCGTGAGAATGCGACAATCTTGCCGTCTTCATTTTGGCGGTTAATGACCTGCAAAACACCCAGCACGTTTCCTCGGAGGGATTTCAGCGGCATAGCAAGAATCGAACGGGTAAGATAACTGGCCTCCTCGTCGAAGACCGGTTTGAAACGGTAAGGCGCATCAGGATCGATTCGATAGGCATCCGGAATATTGAAGATCTCTCCGGTAAAAGCGCAATACCCCGCGATGGAGTCAGCGGCAATGGGAAGATTGAAAACGTGGTAGGGCAGTTTTTCGCCGGGCAGCAACCGCCGCTCAAGGGTGTCGTTCTGGCTGTAACCGAAAATGAGGCGCTCGCCTTCCCGGCTGTAGATGGACCCCGCGTCCGCTTCGACGAACCGCCGGGCCTCCCGAAGGAGATGCTCCATCAGGATATCGGGGTCCTTAATCTGATTGAGTTCAATCCCCAGATTAATCAGGCCTTCGAGCTTCTGACCTTCCGTCAGCATGCCTTCCGCCCCCTGACCATATGTATTGGTAAGCAAAAAAAACCTGCGGCCATTCCCCAAAGCGGACAATGACCGCAGGTAAAACGTTTAACAGATCCGTTTAGGCCTTTTTCTTGCCCTTGGCCACCGCAGGCTTCTTCGCCTTCGGCGTTTCCTGTTTGATTCTGAGGAAGGAGGCCTTGCCGGGATAGTAACCCGCATCGCCCAGTTCTTCTTCGATGCGCAGCAACTGATTGTACTTAGCGAGCCGCTCGCTCCGGGAAACCGAGCCTGTCTTGATCTGGCCGCTGTTGGTCCCGACCGCCAGATCCGCCATAAACGTATCTTCCGTTTCGCCCGAGCGGTGTGAAATGACGCAGGTGTAACCGGCGGCCTTGGCGCACTGAATCGTATCCAGCGTCTCCGTCAGCGTCCCGATCTGGTTGAGCTTGATGAGGATCGAGTTGGCAATCCCAAGGGAAATGCCCTTTTCAAGACGCGCCTTGTTGGTCACGAAGAGATCGTCACCGACGATCTGGATGCAGCCGCCCAGTTCATCGGTCAGGAACTTCCAGCCATCCCAGTCGTCCTCCGCTAAACCGTCCTCGATCGAAATGATGGGATACTTTCGGACCATTTCATCGTAAAACCTGACCAGTTCTTCCGTCGTCTTCTGCGGCTTCTGCTCCCCTTCCATAATGTACTTGCCCTTGCTGTAGAAGGAGCTGGCCGCCACATCGAGCGCCAGGAAGATGTCCTCGCCCGGACGGTAACCGGCCTGCTCGATCGCCTTGACGATCAGCGATAGCGCCTCTTCATTCGACTTGAGGTTCGGCGCGAATCCGCCTTCGTCTCCAACGCCGGTGTTATATCCCTTCTCTTTCAGAATCTTCTTGAGGTGATGGAAGACCTCCGCCGTCATCCGCAGAGCCTCATGGAAAAATGGCGTTCCCGCCGGGACGATCATGAACTCCTGAATGTCCACGTTGTTGTCCGCGTGTTTGCCGCCATTTAAAATGTTCGCCATCGGGACCGGCAGCGCCCGCCCAAGGATACCGCCGATATAGCGGTAAAGGGGCTCGGTCATATAGGCGGCACCTGCACGGGCACAGGCCAGCGAAACGGCCAGCATCGCGTTGGCACCGAGCGACCGGCGGTTGTCCGTGCCGTCCAGTTCGATCATGGTCTCGTCGATCGCGCGCTGACGCAGGATATTCATCCCCATCAGTTCGGGGCGAATCTTGTGCGTTACATTTTGGATCGCCTTGCGGACCCCCTGTCCCAAGTAACGCTTCTTGTCGCCGTCGCGAAGCTCCAACATTTCGTGCTCGCCGGTAGAGGCCCCCGACGGCACCGCAGCGCGCCCGACAATGCCCGAAATAAGCGTCACGTCCACTTCGACGGTGGGATTGCCTCTCGAATCCAGAATTTCTCTTGCATGCACATTGATGATTTCAGACATCGTCATTTCTCCTTATTGTTCGCTTAAGAGCAATACAAAGTGATCGCCAGCATGATGCTTTGCCTGCTTGATGGGTAACCGGATAAAAACGAAACGACTCAAGTTATAGAAAGACCAGATGGTGACTAAACCTACACCAAAGACAAAAAAGAATCAACAAGCGAGACGGAAACAGGCTGATTTTACTATCTCTTGCGATTGCAAGGGGTTTCAAGTATAGTGCCACCTCCAGGCTGTTCAAAAAGGCTCATATCCTGCGTTGCGTTCCGGGCCGTGGTGTTTCACGTGTTGACTTATACGCTCCGCTTCCCGGTCCTTCCGCGCCTTGTCTCTGAGCCTTTTTGAACAGCCTGCATGACTTAAGGGGGGTAGCACCCTATTAAGAGACACTGGACAAAATAATGGTGCGCAAGAGAACAAAGCTCTTTCTCCATCTGAAAAAATGGTTGGAGAAGGCAGCGATGGATTACAACATGATCAAGGCAGAGGACCGGCTCCTCGTCGGCGTCTCTGGCGGAGCCGACAGCACGGCCCTATTGGACCTGCTCAACACCTCGATGCTGCACGTCCCGAACGATTTCAGTCTGCTGGCTGCACATATCGACCTGGGGTTCGACGAGGGACGTGGAAGCGTCATTCTGGAAAGTTATTTGAAGGAACAGGGCTACAACTACATCATCGACCGGACCGATATCGGCCCCCTGTCCCATAGCGACTTCAACAAGAAGAATCCCTGTTTTCTCTGTGCGCGGCTGAGACGCAAACGGCTCTTCGAGATCGCCGATGAACACAACTGCAACAAAATCGTCCTGGCCCATCATCGCGACGACCTGATCGAGACCCTGCTGATCAATCTCTTCTATGGCCGGGAGATCAGCACCATGGTGCCCAACCAGGTCATCTTCGGCGGCAAGATGAGCATCATCCGTCCTCTGGCTTATATCCGCGAAGAGCTCGTCAAAAAGTACGCCCGGGAGCAGGAGTTCCCCATTGTGACAAACGGCTGCCCAACCAGCCGGACCTCCAAGCGTAACGAAATCAAAGAACTGCTTAACGAGTTGGAGGTGCGCGGCAATCAAAAGATACGCGACAATATCTTTCGTGCGATGTATCATGTGAAGCCCGATTACATGCCGGGGGCAGGAAAGAATTCAGGGTTCGGGGTACAGAGCCCGAAGATGATCAAAGAAGAAGTAACAAGTGACAAGTAACGGGTGACAGGTAAGGGACTTGCCAAAACCCATATCCCGGTCATTGCGAGGAACGGAGTGACGAAGCAATCTTGTTGTTCAGATTGTTTCACTGCCTTCTCCGGCAAGTCCCCCAGAACAGCCCTAATGACCCCAAAACATATTTTTCTCGTCACTTGTTACTCGTTACTCGTCACCAGAAAGTTTTAAAATGGCAAAGAAGAACAGCGGTGAAAAACTGATCGCTTCCAACAAGACAGCGCGGCTCAATTATACCATCGAGGAAACCTACGAAGCCGGCATGGTCCTCTCGGGAACCGAGGTCAAGGCCATCCGCGAGGGCAAGGTCAATCTCAAGGATTCGTATGCCCTGGTCGAGCACGGCGAGGTCTTCGCCTACGACATCCACATCAGCCCATACTCCCACGGCAATCGCGGCAATCACGATCCTCTGCGGACGCGCAAACTCCTGCTGCACAACCGGGAGATCAACAAGCTCTATGGCAAATCCCGCGAAAGGGGAATGGCGTTGGTGCCGCTGAAGATGTACTTCAAAAACGGTCGCGTCAAACTCGAACTCGGCGTCGGCAAGGGCAAGAAACTCCACGACAAGCGCGAAACCCTCAGGGAAAAGGCAGACAGGCGGGAAATGGATCGGGCAATGAAAAAATAGTTGCGGCGGCTCACACCGCAGTAACAAGTGACGAGTTACAAGTAACAAGTATTAATAGCCTGATGTTTCATGTCATCCCCGCGCAGTCGCGGCTCCAGGTTTTTCCAGAACGAGGGGATTAGACAAGAGGAAATATGCCAGAATCGTTACCCGTCACTTGTAACTTGTCACGCGTGACTGCTTACCCTCTCCGTTAAAGCCGGGCGGGGTTGACTTTCCCGCGCCGCTGCCTTATATTGAGATAATAAAGATCCACGAATAACTTTCTAAAATATGGGGGTGCACTGGTTTCGACGGGGATAGTGAAGCTGCGAGTTGCATGCCGAGGTGCTGCCAGGCCTCGTAAAACAGGCAGAAAACATTTAAGCGCAAATTACGATTACGCTTTAGCCGCTTAGACGGCTACGTTCTCCCGGTCTCGCCTGCAAGGCCGGTAAAGGGCGTCATAATTGCAGGATAGCCGATCCACGATGCCTGTAAACGGAAAGGCGAACCCCTTACAGGATAGTTTCCGGTAAATCCCGCCTTCGGGAGCTGCCGGTTGCGAATGCAAAACGAAGGATAAGCATGTAGACGCTCCAGTGGAATATTTTCGGACGCGGGTTCGATTCCCGCCACCTCCACCAATCATGATCCAACGTAGTCCAAAAAAATCTAAACCATAAGTTTTTCTTAAAATGCGACAGGTTGAAAATAGAGCCTTTGGCAAAATCCCCTGTCAGCAGAAAGACAAGCTTTTGCTTTATCAGTTACAAGCCTTTGGCCCCCGCAGGCCAGAAAGCTTGCGGGCGCCATCTTTTATGCCGCCGGGGAACAATGTTTCCAGTTCTGTCAAACTGAAACCAGTGCCGACTTTAAGGTGATGATTCAAAGGGGGCGTTCCCCGTTCCGTATAGAATTTACGAATAAAGCGAACCACCGCCCAGTGTTTTTCACTGATCTCTTCTATTCCCGCCTCATGGGCCAATACCTCAAAGATTTCTTCCGTCCATTGGGCGGGATTCATAAAGAACCCCTGCCCATCGAACTGAACCTTAACACCTGCTATCGTTCGGAAGTAAGGTACCCGAAAGGTATTTGGTTCGTTTGCGCTCACAAAACAAAACCTTTTGCATGGCTTATTATTTCTTCTTGCCCAATGCGGTCAAAACCTTATCCGGCGTAATGGGCAGATCCTTGATCATAACCCCGATGGCGTTAAAAACTGCATTGGCAATAGCCGGATGCGTGGCCACCATGGTCGCCTCCCCCATACCGGTCGCTCCAACAGGACCATCGGGCCGTGGAGATTCGATCAATATATTCTCCATCGGGAAAGATGTCGCCATGGTGGGGAACTTATATGTAATCCAGTCCTTGGTTTTCCCAAGAACAAAGTGCTCTCGAAGGGCATACCCTGCCCCCTGATCCGCACCGCCCTCAATCTGACCGATAAAGGCTAGAGGATTAATAACCGTTCCTGCATCGAATGCGTTTATCATTTTTATAACCTTTACCTCACCCGTCTCGGTATTGACCTCAACTTCAGCCATCTGGACGCCATGGAGACGGGATGCCCACGCCTGACCTTGACCGGTTGTCTTATCGAGACCCGTGTGGGTCAGGATGTGCCCCGCCATATAGCGGGCAGGCTTGCCGGCCTTTTCCAATTCTGAGCGTGTCCTGGCGCCCGTTTCTTTCATGGCTTCCTTGAGCATGCCTATGGCCTTCACCAGTGCCTGCCCCCCCATATAGGTCAATCGGGAGGAAGCAGCGATACCGGCGTCCGGCGTCCCCTCCGTGTCACGGACAACGAGCCTGATCTTAGCCATGGGTATATTCATGCAATGCGCACCGATCTGGGTTAACATACAATCATTGCCTTCGCCCGGATCGGCTACAGCACCGTAAATCGTGATGCCGCCATCTTCTTCAAGCTCAACAGCCATGTGAGATGTGTCATTGCCGCCACCGATACCGAAGCTGCAGCCCGCAATCCCGACTCCGCGGCGGATCCCATTGCTTTTTGCGGCCTTGGCCTCTTGACAGGCCTTTTCATAGAGCGGCTTGACGCGCTCAAAACACCCGCGAACCGCCCATTCACTGACCGTTTCGCCTGTGGACGTCGTACCGCCCGGATAGAGAAGATTCTTTATCCGAAGTTCACAAGGATCCATCTTCAACTTTGCAGCCATCAATTCGACTGCCCCCTCCACAGCAAAATTTGCCTGTGGCGGCCCTGCACCGCGAGCTGAACCACCCCAAACATCATTCGTATAAACGAGTTTTCCGTTGGCCTTAACAGTTGGGAGATCATAAGCACCGCTTAACATCTCGATGGAGCGATCCAAAATAACCGGACCCGTTGATGCATGGGCGCCGTTTTCGACGATAAAATCCATCAGGAATGCAGTAAATTTGCCATTTTCATCGGCCCCCAGTTTGACCGTCATGTCATACGGGTGTCTCTTGGTGGTCATTACCATGGTTTCTTCCAAGCTAGCTACATAGCGGACGGGTTGTTTAAAGTGAAGCGCGGCAACTGCAGCCATCCCCTCTGTAGTGATATCACTTTTAATTCCGAACTGGCCGCCGACATAAGGCTCAATATAGCGTACATTCGGCCAGCCGACTGCTTCTGAAAGCAGAGTCGCGTGATAATGGATCCAGATTGATCGACCGTAAACCACAAGCTGGGCATCTTCTCCCTCGCCATCCATATACGCCAGCGCTGATTCCGGTTCGAGAGAGGCTTGATGAACCAGGGGCGTAGAAAAACGAGCCTCGACGACGTGAGCAGAAGAAGCCAGCGCCTTTTCCGCATCCCCCTTGATTTGTACAACAGGATAGACCATGTTCGGGAAATCCGGTTGAATCTGCGGAGCGCCTTCGGCCAGCGCTTCAGCCGCCGTGGCGATCCGCGGAAGCACCTCATACTCAACTTTGACTGCCTTCGCAGCCGCCTGCGCCTGTTCTCTTGTCAGGGCGACAACGGCAGCAATCGGCGACCCCAGAACCGGCAAGACATCCGTGGAGAAGATGGGCTCATCCTTAATGAGCATACCAACGTTATTATTTCCTTTGATGTCCTTGGCTGTTATAACACCGACCACTCCGGGCATTTTTTCGGCGTCAGTAGCATCAATCGATATGAGCTTCGCATTGAAGTGCGGACTGCGCACTGCCGCTAATTCGAGACACCCTTCAACAAAGAAGTCATCCGTGTATTTCGCCGCGCCACATGCTTTCACATAACCGGACGGCCGCGGATGGGAAAAGCCGATGGGCGGATCGCTCTTCGCAGGACGATGCTGATCAGGTGTTGTCTCGCCTCGCAGGAATTGGCCTGCAAGTTGTACAGCATTGATAATCATATTGTAACCGGTACAGCGGCACAGATTGCGACGAAAGGCCTTTTTGATCTCCTCCACCGAAGGATTGTTGTTCTCATCAAGCAGGGCCTTGGCAGCCATGATCATTCCGGGCGTACAGAAACCGCACTGAATAGCGCCGGCCAGCACAAAGGCCTCCTGAATTAAATGGGGGTTTTCCGGCGTACCCAGTCCTTCAACAGTAATGACATCGGCCCCTTCCAGATCCTTCATTTTTGTAATGCACGATTTAACGGCTTTTTTGTTGACAATCACTGTACAGGCGCCGCATTGACCCTTGCGATCACAAGATTGTTTCGCGCCAGTAAAATGCAGCCCTTTCCGAAGCACGTCGAGGAGAACGGCTTTTTCATCAACCATGACTTCCTTCGGAACTGCATTCACCTTGAATGTAATTTTCTTCACCGGCTGTCTTCCTCCTCTATTTCGTTATATATATTTTAAAATAACGCATGGCAGCAAAAGTCATGAGTAGTATATGATTCACTCAAGGCTTCAGCAGATTCTGACTATGGTAGCAGTATGACCTTAACGGCTTTTCCTGTGTGGGTATCTTCAACGGCTTTGTTTATTTCGGAGAGGGGCCGATATGTAATCAGCTTATCGAACGGGAAACGCCCTGCCTTATATAGCTCTATCATGTGAGGGATAAAGACATCAGGCATGGAGTCGCCCTCTATAATACCACGAACGTTACGACCAGCGGTGATGACAGTCCAATCGAGTTTTATGTCCAAGCCAGCGGCAATCAAGCTCACCAAACCGCATGTGCCTAATACTCCCACCGACTCGATGGCCTGACAGATCACATTGGGATTGCCCGTACACTCAACGGAATAATCGGCTCCAAGACTGTCGGTAATCTTCTTGATCTCATCGACCACGTTTGCCGTTTTACCATTAATCAAATGTGTCGCACCCAATTCTTGCGCCAATTTTAAGCGCTCAGGCAGAATGTCAACCGCCATGATCTTCGTGCAACCGCAGACAACCGCTCCAAGAATAGCGCTTAGACCCACTGCTCCTGCCCCAAAAACGGCGATGGATGTTCCGGGTCGCGCCTTAAGGGAATTGATAACGGCTCCCGCTCCAGTCTGAATACCGCAACCCAGAGGCCCTAATGAGTTAATAGGGACATTCTTATCGACTTTAACGATATTTCTTTCATTTGCGATAGCATGACTGGCAAAGGAGGACTGACCAAAAAAATGCGCGTAAACATTCTCATTACCTTTGTGCATGGTGAACGAGCCATCCATGCGCGTACCGGCCGCATTCTGTGGAAAAAAGTCCTTGCAATACCCAGGAAACGCGGTTTTGCAATTTTTGCATTGACCGCAATAGCTGAAGCTCATGACGACATGGTCTCCGGGAACGACTTTGGTCACGGCGCTCCCAACTTTTTCCACCACTCCGGAACCTTCATGACCTAATACCCAGGGCAACATCCCTGCCGATGACATTGCTTCTTTTACGAACAGGTCTGTATGACACAATCCAACCCCAGCTATTTTCACGAGCACTTCGTGATCTCTCGGATCCTCCAGTTCAATTTTTTCAATCTGAAAAGGATCTTCTTTCCCCGGACCTCTTACTACCGCCGCTGTAATCTCCATTTTTCTCCTCCTCAGTTACCTATTCATATTTCAACATCTCAACCCGCCGACATTCTATGGTGTGGTTATCTCCGCAACCGCATTAATAGAGTTTTTCGCTGTTGACCTTCGGCACGAAATCCGGGGTACGTTCCTCGATCCACGTAATCGCATCTGCAGGGCATTTTCTCTTGCACAATCCGCAGCCTGTACACTTCTCTTTGATGACCGTCGCCTTGCCATCTTCTGCTGTCTCAATAGCGTTAAAATAGCAGCGCTCGTAACATAGCCTGCAATCACCGCCTTTACACGTCTCCCGGTCTATCTGCGCGCAGAAACGCGACGGATCAACCCAGTATTGATCCCGCAGAATCAAGGGAAGTGCTATGCAACAACAGGGGCAGCAATTGCAGATGATCGGACCGGGATCCGACTGGGAATTGGCGCCCGTAAGATGCAACAGGCCGTCCTCCTCACATTTTTCAATAATGTCCATGGCCTCTGCCGCGTCTATTTTCCTCGCTGTCCCCCGTTCGATATTGTAATCGGCGGAACCATTCATCACGATGCATCCCTCCATGCGGTGCCCGCACTTGCCGCCATATTTGATTCGGCAGGCACAGGGCATAACAGCCAGACTCCTGGCTTGCGTGATGATCTCTCGAATACTGTCGAACGGTAAAATTTTATCCTTGGGGGCGTCAATCCAGATGTCGGCTGCAAGAAGCCTGGTGACGGGCCTCTTGCCTTTTCCCAATTTAGCGGTCTCAGGCCACTCTTCTTCACCCCACTGCCGCCAGAGTTCTCTGAACGCCTTGCCACTTCCTCGCCATTGCATGCTGCAATCATGCAGGTGCATGGCGTCCTTGGCCATTTTATACACGACCGGGGACTTCTTTTTGTTGCGAAAAACAACACCCCTTTTAAAGAGACCTTCGAGCCTGGCTTCAACATCGGAAGGGTCAAGGCCCAATTGGCTCGATAGATCAGAGACATTGCCGGGAAGCGCCAGGAGAATTTTCGCATCGGTCTCATCCGCCAGTATATGAAACAATTTGGGAATAATCGTCGAATCAGGGCTCTTCACCCGGGCGGCCAGCTCAACATAGAGGTCATGATTTTGCGTTGTGATATTTTCTTCTTGCATTTCTTATCCTTTCCGATGCATTGCAGCCTAGGCTGCTTCCTTTCCAATTCGGGACGACGCATATATGGTGACGCTTAGTATTTTTTACTTTCGCGTTGCGTATTCCGTGATATTCTACTTCCTTCGAAATGCCGTTATATGCAGACGATGGAGGTTCATACTGAAATCTGGATCCAGTTGCTCATCTAAATTGATTCTCCAGCTGAATATCCCTCTCCAATAGCATCCTTAATAGTACGCGCTTTTACACAGTCACCAATTGCGATGGTCTTGTATGGTCCATCTATTTCGAATGATTCGACCCTCTTAATATCTGGCTTAAAGCCTGCAGCAAGAACAACACATTCAGCCGGCATCGTTCCTGAACCTGTCTCGCTCACATATACTATGCCCGTATCCGTAATCTCAGTAACGGTAATATTGGTATACATTTTCAGTCCTGCTTTTCTTAATCTCTCGAGAAGAAATGGTCGGTTTGCAGATGAAACATTATCGGCCAGACGCCCTAACATTTCTATGACAGTAACATCAGCTATTCCATTTTCTACAAGATATTCAGCAGTCTCGCAGCCGACCAGTCCCCCGCCGATTACGATGATACGTCCGCTCACCCTATCTTTTCCCGTTAATACATCTTCCGCGAGAAAGACATTCGGTCTATTAATCCCCTTAATTGGAGGGACAAAGGGCTCTGCGCCAAGTGCGATAATTAAAACGTCAGTATCCTCCTTCCTGACATCTTGCGGCATCAATTCCGTATTGAATTGAAAAGATACTCCTGATTTCACTGCCCGTGCATATAAGCTTTTAATGAGGCTTTGTATTTCTCCTTTACTTGGCGGTATCGACGCCGAGCACAATCTGCCGCCGGGGCTGCTATTTATTTCGAATAATTCAACACGATGGCCTCTGGACGCAGCGGTCATTGCAGCCGTCATGCCTGCTGGACCGCTGCCAATAACGTAAACCGTTTTCTTTGTTTTTTGATTAATTCCTCTATGCTGTTCTTCCATTCCTGCTATTGGATTAACACTGCATAATGAATTCTCTGCCGTTGATTGAAATGACTCCGTCTTATAGGCAGCCTGCAAGAGTTGCCCCAAACATTCACCACAGGCTATGCACGGCACAATCTCATCAACCCTGCCTTCACGAGCTTTATTTGCAAATTCCGGATCTGCCAATAGCGCACGTGCCATGCCAATCAGATCTGCCTTTTCTTCTGACAGTAATTTTTCTGCGATGAATGGATCGTTGATTCTATTCGACGCAACAACCGGCAATTGAACAGTCTCTTTCATCTTCTCCGCGAGGTCGGAAAAAGCACCTTTTGCAACAAATGGTCCTACCGTAGGGATGGGGGATTCGTGCCAACCGGTATAAAGAATGAACATATCAATGCCATTTCTTTCCAGTTCTCTCAAAACCTCTTTCGAATCCTCAATGGTGTGTCCTCCCGGCATTTTCTCTTCCACATTGAGTCGGCAAAATATGGGGAAATCATCGCCGGCTTCCATTTTGATACTTTTGATCACTTCCAGGATAATTCTCATTCTGTTCTCAAGATTGCCACCATATTCATCCGTCCTATTGTTACTGATTGGTGAAAGGAAGCGATTCAACAGATAGCCAGCTCCGACAAGAACATCAACTGCATCGAATCCGCCCTCACGGGCTCGTGCTGCAGCTGCGCCGTATGCCTTAACAATTGAATGAATTTCCTGCTTCGTCAATTCTCTCGGAACACAGCGCATCATCTTATTAAAAATCGCAGAAGGGCCAATGACTTCTGCGATGCCATTATGAAGCATCGCCTTATAAGAGATAATCAATTGTGCTGCTACCTTGGCGCCATGGTCGTGAATACGGGAAGTCAGGTTATGAATGCCGGGAATAAAGCGGCTGTGAAAAAGCCCGGGTTCATTATGAGCGCCATCATCTATTGGACTAAAAGGAATATCAATGAGCCCGACACCACCTCTAGCCCTGGCTACAAAGAAGTTGATAAACCGATCTCCAACGGTTCCGTCTTCGTCGAAATAGTTTGTACTCATTGGAAGCATAACGATACGATTACGGAGTTCAATATTTTTGACTTTGATACTTGAAAATAAATTTGTGAAATCCATTATTTTCTCCATACTCATCCTTCAATGCGAGGACGCCTGAGCGATAGTGAATCTGTCCACGTCACTGCTGACTCCTATAATTATCTCCGGCTCGGAATTTTTGGTCTCGGACCAATGATACTTGCCGGAACTTTTGCCCTGCCACCCAACAGGGGAATGCGAGCTCCCGCCTTTTCCGCCAGTTCCATTTTGATGGCACCCTGAACCTTGCAACCCACGACACACTGACCGCACCCGACACACTTGTCGGGATCAATATGGGGTTTCACTTTACCGGTGGCTGGATCCTTTTCGCCTTCAATCACCTTGAATGCGCAGCGGGGGGAAACAGTCCTGGGTACAGCCTTCGCACACCTCTCTATTGACAACCGCACGATAGGGTGAAGGGTGAACCCCCTCCCATGGCTCGGCGGTATATAATCTAAGGGGCTCAAGCCAGTTGCAGCAATCCCGGCAACAATTGCAGACACTCATCCATGAGTCACCTGTATGGACCATCATATGTTCTTCTTCGCCACGGATGAGGATTTCCAACCACTCTTCACCGGAGTATTTATGGAGTTGCCCCCGCCTATCCGCTTTTATTTCAACACCAGCATCTCTGCCCGGCATGCCATCCCAAATGGCACAGCATAACCAGAGGGGAACATCGCATCCCATATTCCTGGTTCGGCAGGTGCACGCACGACAGTAGATGCCCTTTTCAGCTTTTTTTGCGATTTCCCGCAAATCCCAGTCGGGAAGAATTTCAGTGCCAAGCGCTTCGCTTTTTATCAGCGATAAAGCAGCAGGCATGAGCCCATATGATCGGGCCAGGCCTGCTGCCCCCCCGAGGATATCTACATTACGGTGCACCAGCTCATTTGTACGTTGCCATCTATACCATTCTTCATAGAAGAACTTATTCCAGAGATCTGATATTTCTAATGTTATATCATCCAAACGACTCCACAAATCCTGAGCCGTCGTCTTTCCTGACTTGGGCGCATAGTTTCCTCCAACGGCCCACATCATCTGATCATTAGCCGTTTCGATGCACCATACAGGAGACGGCGGTGAGTATGTAATCGTGCCATCCGGATTCGCTTGTTCCATAATTAAACCAACCCAGAACATTCTCTCAATCTGGTTTTTCACTGCCTCCTGTCCGCGATTTACCTTCTCAGCTAGCGATGAAACCGTTCCGGGCATCGCGAGCAGCAGTTCTGCTTCCTCCAGGCTCATTGATAGTTCCAGAATCCTCCGAAGCGTCTCAGAACTAGGGTAATCGAGTTTACGCATTATTGCATCATACGCATCTCTAACAGGTAGGGGCGACAGCCATCCGCTCATTTAGTTCCTCCTCATAAGTTACAGATCATTTGTATTGAAGACTCACCGGCGCAAGCTCCGGCGAATCTCCGATTCCCAAGGTAGATGGTTTGTCCTTATGCGCTCGTTTATCCCGCCTCAAGCAGCGGGGAACGCCCTCGCTAAAGAATTCAAAATGAAGCCTCGGATTGAGACCTCCTCAATATTGGTTGATTAAATATTGGACATTCTTGAACCCATAGGCCATTCGTATGAGTCGCATTATTTTATGGATGATGCCTTCAGAAATGGCATCGTTTTTTTTGGATCGGAAATAGTTCCGCAGATAATGCCTCCTCTTGATGAATTTGTATGCCAACTCAATGAACGAAGGCCGGGAGATTGGCTTTGATCTCGGCAATCCACTCTTTCAGCGAGTCCAAAACTGTTTAAAGATTTGAATAGATGCCGTTGAACTGATCTTTTACAAACGAGGCCAGGGATATCGCTTCAGTGGGCGTAGCCATTTTCCCGTCTGACTTGTCTTTTTTGTGTCATGATCCACATGAGATTCAATCATTGTTTGCAGTGGCGTATGGTTGGCAGTTCATTCTATCTTTTGAGCCTTGTGCTTTCTTGAACTTCTCTCCTCTCACGTGTATCCACGGCGCGTTGTGATACTTTTTAAAATGAAATTAATTTGGTTAGCTCCCTTCTCCTGTTAGTTTTACTCAGAGTATCGGACTGGGAGCGGTCTAGCAAAACGATACGTGCCCCGATAAGACATGCTCCAACTATTGGAATGCCCTGCGCATCCAAATTGGAAACTGGCAGAGTGATGATGATCCCCCGTCGCTTATCTATTTTATTTACCCGCAGATATAGCTCTCCCATATTCAAATAATAAAACTGATCAACAATGCAGCCTTTAAGTGCACCTGTTTTACGGGTATATAAAATGGCCGCTTCAGTACTGTTATCAATATCAACCGATTCGAATGAATCCTGCTGACCTGCAATAAACGATGTGAATGATACCCATTTTTTGTTTTCTCCAACGCCATCAAGGAGGACGACTTTATCAATACCAGGTGCAATTTTAGGAGCATCCTGTATCCTTGCCAACGTGCGTTCCTCCGTAGCAACCATTTTGGCCTCAGAATGCTTCAAGATGTACTCAACTTCATATGCGGCCAATTCTGTATCGATTGGCACGACACTGGCCCCAATTTTATTGAGACCAAACCATAGATAAATGAACTCGGGACGGTTCGTTAACATCAACGCCACCCGGTCCCCTTTCCGGATGCCTTTGTCTTGAAAAGCGCTTGCGACCAGATTAGAGATCCTGTTGACTTCCATGAAGGATATTTTTTGGTTTTTAAAATATAGAAAAGTTTTGTTTCCGAATTTTTCTGCGGATTCTTCAACAAGCTTTTTCATAGGTGGCATTTTGAACTCTTGAGCATTGAATGCGACCGCATCGGGCACACACCGGCGGCCGTTCCTTTCCCCACACCAAGGCAACGAAAAAGTCTTTACAGTCGCTGCCTGATATTTCTCGGCGTGAAAATTTCGAATATTCAAAAGCTGCGTGATAGTCTCTACATGCATAGGACGTTTGCTTTTGTTCGCAAGTTACTTTTCGCAGAGATATTTTTTGCAAAGAGGATTTAAATCCGACTTATTTTTCACAATCAATTTCAACTTTATTATGAATAATCTCATTTTACTGTCTATCGCGGACGTGGAATTTTAGGTTTAAAGGCCGGTATATTTCCCGGAACTTTCGCCCTGCCACCCATCAATGGAACATGGGCCCCCGCCTTTTCCGCCAGTTCCATTTTGATGGCGCCCTGCACCTTGCAACCAACAACACACTGGCCGCACCCGACACACTTGTCGGGATCGACATAAGGCTTTATCTCACCGTCAGAAAGATCCTTCTTCCCTTCGATGACCTTGAAAGCACACCGGGGGAAACAGTCTTGGGTGCAGCCTTCACACACCTCGCAATTGACAATCGCACGATAAGGCGACGGATGGACGCCCTCCCATGGCTCAGCATAACGACTAAGAGGATCAATATAGTTGCAGCAGTCCCGGCAGCAGTTGCAGGCAACCATCCATGCGTCACCCATATGGACCATCATCATGTCCTCTTCACCGCGAAGCATTATCTCCAGCCATTCTTCACCGGAATATTTGTGGAGATGGCCCCGTCTGTCGGCTCGGACTTCCGTATTGACATCTCTGCCCGGCATGCCGTCCCAGTATGCCCCGCAGACCCAGAGCGGAAAATCACATCCCTTGGCTCGGGTCCGACAAGTACAGACACGGCTGTATATCCCTTTTTCTCCCTTTCTCGCTATCTCACGCAAATCCCATTCCGGAAGAATCTCGGTGCCCATTGCCTCGCTTTTCTCCAAGGCCCTTGCGGCAGGCATGATTCCGAAGGCGCGAGCATAACCCGCCGAACCGCCGAGGATCTCGATATTGCGATGAACCAACTCATTAACGCGTTGCCATCGATACCACTCTTCATAGAAAAACTTATTCCAGAGATCGCATATTTTTAATGTTTTATCATCCAGGCGACTCCACAAATCCTGCGCCGTCGTCTTTCCGGACTTAGGCGCATAGTTGCCCCCGATGGCATACATCATATTGTCGCTGACGGTTTCGATGCACGTTGGAACAGGCTGCGAGTAAGTTACGGAACCGTCCGGATTCAGTGTCTCGATCAGTAGTCCAATCCAATACAGTCTCTCAATCTGTTCTTTGACGATTTTTGGTTCCCTGTTTAGCTTCTCTGCAAGAGCCTCAACCGTAGCAGGCATCTCGACCAAGAGCTCGGCTTCCTCCAGACTCATCGCAAGCTCAAAAATTCGCCGAAGCGTAACGGAAGTAGGATAATCCAGTTTACGCGTCAGAGTATCATAAGCGTCTCTCCCCGAAAGGGGCGTCAGCATTACACTTCTCATTTTCTCTCCTTAAGTCATTTATCGGGAACGCGGAATGATTGGATTAGGGCCCAAAATGCTTTCCGGCACTTTTGACCTGCCGCACATCTCGGGGATATGAGCGCCGGCTTTATCCGCCACCTCCAGTTTGATGGCACCCTGAACCCTGCATCCGATAACGCACTGACCGCATCCGACGCACTTGTCGGGATCAACATAAGGCTTTATCTTGCCGGTAGAGGGATCCTTAACCCCCTTCATTACCCTGAAGGCACAGCGGGGAATACAATTCTTCGTGCATCCTTCGCATACATCGTTGTTAACCACTGCACGATATGGCGAAGCCTGGACCCCCTCCCATGGTTCCTCGGAATACATGAGAAGAGGCGTAAGCCAATTACAGCAGTCGCGGCAGCAGGTGCAAGCAACCAGCCACGCATCACCCATATGGACAACCATCTGATCTTCTTCCGCTCGGATCATGATTTCCAGCCACTCTTCAGCTGAATACTTGTGGAGCGTTCCCCTTCTGTCATTAAGATCAATTAAGGCTTCTCTGCCAGGCTGACCATCCCAAAAAGTGCCGCAAATCCAGAGTGGAACATCACATCCCCTATTCCTCGTCCGGCAGCTGCAACAGCGGCAATACATTCCGCCACCTTTCTCACCTTGTCTTGCAAACACTCTCATATCGAATGGTTCTAAAATCTCGGTTCCAAGGGCTTCGCTCTTTTCCAGAGCCAGGGCGGCAGGAAGCATTCCGAATGTTTGCGCCAAGCCCTCCGAGCCGCCGAGCATATCCACATTACGATGGACCAATTCGTTCGGACGCTGCCACCGGTACCACTCTTCATAAAAGAATTTGTTCCAGAGCTCACATAGCTGCTCCGTTTTCTGGTCGAACCGACCCCATAAATCCTGTGCCGTAATCCGTCCCGATTTTGGAATATAGCGAGCTCCAATCTCCCAAAGCATCTGGTCGCTGGTCGACTCGATACTCCAGAACGGCGTGGGCTGCGTATAGGTCACCGTACCGTCCGGATTCGGATACTCCATAATGAGCCCTGCCGAGAACATTCTGTCGATCTGACCTTTGACAAGTTTCTGGTCGCGGTTTAACTTTGCGGCAAGTGAATCAACGGTTCCTGGCATCGCTAGAAGAAGTTCCGCTTCTTCCAAGCTCATAGCCAGCTCCAGAATCTTTCGAAGTGTTACGGAACTGGGATACCTCAGTTTGCGCGTGAGCGCATCATAGGCATCTCGTACTTGCAGAGGTGTTAACCAGCTACCCATTTGCTTTCTCCTTCATGCAACGGCTATTGATTGCGACAGGCTCACTTAACCTTTTTTTGTTCCACGTATTCAGCGACCTCCGCCACAAAGGTTTCCCCATCTTTCGGGGGATAGAATTTTTCGTCCCTCGGTACCATCTTCAAGGCTTCGAATTTACATTGAACCACGCATACACCGCACCCCATGCACTTATCTTCATCCAGAATAACAACGCCGCATCCGAGACAACGTTCCGTCTCCTTGCGCACCTGTTCTTCCGTCAGCCCCTGTTGGTACTCCCCGGAGCACTTTATTCGCTCCTGAGGAGTTATATGAGGCGCCTGCTGCCGCGGAATACGGTCAAACCCCCCGCTTTCCGCTGGACCGATGGCCCGATATTCCCTTTCGCGCCCCAGCTTCAGGTTGCGCCCCTGAAGGTACCTATGAATGGAAATTGCAGCCTCCTTGCCAGCCGCAATGGCATCGATGACAATCTTGGGCCCGGTTACGGCATCGCCCCCGGCGAAGATATCGGGGTCGGCCGACTGCAGGGTCATCAGATCAACCTGGATCGTCCCGAACGCCGCCAACTGACAAGTGCTCGAGCAGCTCCATTCCGTTGACTGTCCTATGTAGACCAGGATGGAATCCGCCGGCTCGGTCCGGATCGTTTTTTCATCAAAGGTCGGATGAATATGCTTCTCTGCATCAAAATAGGATGTGCACTTCATGACTTCTATACCGGACACTTTGCCGTCCTTCTGAAGAATCCTCTTGACTCCCCACGAAGGATTAATCTTGACGCCTTCTTCTATGGCTTCTTCCAACTCCTCTTTCCAGGCTGGCATCTCATCTCGGGATTCTAAGCAGAAAAGCGCCACTTCTGACGCGCCCTCTCGCAAAGCCGTCCGCGCCACGTCGATCGCCACGTTTCCCCCGCCAACGACTACGACCTTATTTCCTAGGGCAACCTTCTTCCCGAGGTTCACGTCCCGCAGAAAATCAATCGCCTGGATAACGCCTTCTGCCTCTTCGCCCTCAATGCCCATGTCCTTGCTAAGCTGGGCGCCTACAGCAATGAAGAAGGCCTTATAGCCCTCTTGGCGCAACTGCGGGATCGTGATATCTTTCCCGATATTCACGCCCGTTCTAAATTCAACGCCGAGCTGACGGATGATGTCAATTTCTGCTTCGATCACATCGCGAGCCAGACGGAAGGGGGGAATCCCCATCGTGAGCATGCCCCCCAGCATCGACTGCTTCTCATATACGGTCACTTTGTAGCCCTCGACCGCCAGGTAATAGGCGCAAGTCAGTCCCGCAGGGCCTGCCCCAATTACCGCCACTTTCTCGTCGCGTTTTATTTTTATCTCCGGAACAAAGCGGTTCGCTGCTTTGAGATCCCGGTCGGCGATGAAGCGCGTGATTAGATCAATGCCCACAGGTTCGTCCACATTGTTTCGGAAACAGGCTGATTCGCAGCGATGCGGACAGACACGGCTGCAAACGGCGGGGAAAGGATTATCCTTTTTGATCAACGCCAGGGCTTCCTTGTATTTGCCCTGAGCCACCATTCGGATAGAACCCTGAACGGAAATGTGAGCGGGACATTCCGTCTGACAACCACTCGTACCATACTCATCTACGATAGTCCTCACGCGGTAATCGGGATCTTCATAATCCCATTTATTCCCTTCGGTTCTTTTTACTGCGTCATACCGAAGGATACTATTTTGATCAATGCGCTTTAATCTATTTTCTCGTTTGTCTTTAACCTTGAGAACTTCATCAGCTACAGTATCTGTATGCTTGCAAATGGCATCACCGAGTTTGAGCGCTTGAAATTGGCAGCGCTCAACACAAGCCCCGCATGCCGTGCATTTGTCCTTATCGAGTTGCGGTTTATAATTCGATCTTAAGATGGCTGCAGGAACATTGAATCGCGTCAGGGTACTTAAACCCATACAGCAACAGCCGCAGCAATTACAAAGAAAGGGTGAAAAATTCTCTATAATAAAACCCTGATGAACCAGACCCGCATCATTCGCTTTTTTTAAAGTCGCTTTTGCTTGATCTTTCGTAATTCTTTTCCCCCGTCCCGTTCTCACGAAGTAATCAGCCCATTCATTCAGATACATGCACATCCCTTCAATAGGATGCCCGCAGCCCTCCCCCTTCATTTTTTTCAGTGTCCGGCAAAGGCAGTTCGTACAAGCAATATCTGAGGCCCTATCAATGATCCCTTTTGCGTCCTCGTAGGACATCCTTACCGGCATGCCATCAATGGTCTCTTGAACCGGAATGACTCGCATAACGCCCTTAGGCAATTTGGTGTAGGCATCTAACGCCGTATCTTCCCACGACTTATATAAAAGATCGGCCATCCCCGGTATCTGGATGATTTCCGGATGGATGCAGAATTCCAGGGTTCCAGGCGCCCACGGCACCAATCGATAGAAGGGACGATCATTTTTGTACTCCATAAAAATGACCCCGTTATGGGCAGCCCGCTCCAACAATTCTCTTACCTTTTCAATATCCTCCCCGATTCTTCCTGCGAAGTCCTCCGGCGACTCCAGTTCCGGGGTCAAATGAATGAGAATTTCTGCATCTTCCTGGGATATGAGTTTCTCAAAAACCTTGGTAGTAGTTGCATCATCACCATGCTCGAAAGAAAGAGGGTTTTGGAAAACTTTATCTATATATTCGATAAACTTCGCTATGGGCTTCATTACCTTCCTCCTATACAAAAGCCTTATCGTGGAAGCGCTAACCGCGTTATAGAACAACCGATAAGTGAGTTAGCGCCATTTTATTAATTTTTAGGATATCAGTTTTTGGCTATCCATTTTGTCTGCATGATAAAATGAGAGAGTGCAGGGATGAGGACAAGCGCGCCAATCATGTTCCAGAGAAACATGAAACTGAGAAGGATGCCCATATCTGCCTGGAACTTGATGGGAGAAAATGACCAGGTGATGACCCCGGCTGCAAGCGTTACCCCTACCAGCGCCACAACCTTTCCGGTAAATCGCAGGGCCCTCAAATATGCCTCGTGAAGGGGCTCGCCGTCACGTTGATGTTTTATCTGCACGCTCACGAGATACAGAGCATAGTCGACACCAATGCCAACGCCTAGAGCAATAACTGGCAGTGTAGCAACCTTCACGCCTATCCCCAGAAAGACCATCAGGGCTTCACAGAGAATCGACGTGATGCCGAGCGGAATCACCGCAACGAGAACGGCGCGCCAGTTCCGGAACGTAATAAAGCAGAGCGCCATAATTGCAAGATAAACATACAGCATCATGATACGATTCGCATCCTTGACGACGATGTTCGTTGCCGCCTCTATCCCGGCGGCACCCGCTGCCAACAAGAATTGGCGTTCCGGCGTATTGTGATCCTTCGCAAAATTCTCAACCGTGGAGACAACCTCCTTGAGTGTCGCCGCCTTGTGGTCTTTCAAGTATGCAATGACGGGCAACAAGGAGACATCCTGATTGCTGAGTTCGGGAGCGTTTTGTATGGTAAACACCGTACCGATATTTAAAGACCTCTGGTTGCGCGGAAGGGTGTACCATTTGGGGCTGCCCTCACAAAAACCGCAGATGATATTTTTTGTTTGATTCGTCGCCGATGTCGTTGCCTGTACCCCAGACAGCTGCTCAAGGTTCCACGCAAGACGATCCATTTCGATTTGCGTTTGGTATGCCATGCCGCCTCTCGATGGCGTCTTGACAATCACAGCAAACACATCGCTGGTGAGCGAATAATTCTGTGTAATATAAGCGTTATCCAGATTATATCTGGAGTGCTTTCGAAGTTCCGGGGCTCCTGGATCAAGATCACCGATCTGAAGGTTTAGACTAACAATAAAACCGCCAACAGCCAGCGCAGCCGCAGCAAGCACGATTTTCGTGGCCAAGCGACGTTCAGTGAGTTTCGACAGCTTGACACACAGTTTGGCAACCATGCTGTTTTCATCGGATTCTTCACGAAGCGACCGAACGGCAGCACTTTGGCTGACCCCAATAAATGACAGCATGACGGGCAGCAGCAGCAAGTTAGTAAAGATCAGAATTGCCACACCGATACTGGCCGTCAATGCGAGTTCCTTGATGACCGGAATATCAATTGTCATCAATACCGCAAACCCTACGGTATCAGCCAGCAGCGCCGTCAGACCTGCTAAAAAAAGCCTGCGAAAGGTATAACGAGCCGCGACCAACTGGTGCGTGCCACGTCCGATGTCCTGCATGATGCCGTTCATCTTCTGGGCGCCGTGAGAGATACCAATAGCGAAAATGAGGAATGGTACTAAAATGGAGTATGGATTCAACTCGAAGCCGAAGGTCACCAATATGCCCAATAGCCAGCAGACAGCTATCAGAGAACATAAAAGAAGCGTTATCGTACTACGAAGGCAACGCGTATAGAAAGCGATGATTACGCCCGCCATGCATATTGCGATGGCGAAAAATGATATGACTTTCGTGAGACCTTCAATCAAATCTCCTACCAGCTTTGCAAAGCCAATGATATGTATTCTGAATTTAGCAGTCTGCATGCCTCGTATTTTTTCCAGACTCTGAGAGAATTCAGAATAATCCAAGAGTTTTCCGGTAGGATCTCTTTCAAGCAGGGGCACTTCAATTAAGGCTGATTTGCTGTTCATGGCGATCAAACTGCCCATGATGCCGGCATTGCCAATATTGGTTTTTAGCTGGGCAATACTCTCGGCGGAACCATCGTATGTCGGAGGCATTACAGGTCCTCCTTGAAAGCCTTCTTCAATCAGCGCCTTCCAACGTACTGCCGGCGACCAGATGGACTTAACCCAGGCCCGATCAACGCCCTTTGTCAGAAAAATCTCGTCGTTGACCTGTCTCAGAATTTCCAGGTAGTCCGGGTTCATGATATCGCCTTGCGTGTTTTCCACGACAACTCGCACCGTATTCCCGAGTCCAGGCAGCTCTCCCTTGTTTGCAAGATAATTCTTGATATAGGGGTGGCCATGGGGAATCATCTTCTCAAAGCTTGCCGACAGTTTGATATGGAGCGCCTGATATCCGAGCAGTATTGTAAGCAGCATGCAGATAGCAATAAAGACGATCCGATTATTGAAAACCAAACGCTCCAGCAGGATACCTGATTTTTTGTCGAAGTCTTTTATATCGCTTATAACCGGCATCTCTTCGATTTGTTCTGTATTCATCATTATTTTTTCTCCAAAAAGTCCCAAACCATCTAAAATATGTCGTTGCGAAACCCGCTGCATCAATCAGCTGCAACGGCCTTCAGGATATGCGTTCATCGCTACCGACTGTCTCGATGACTCATTTAATCTTTTGAACTTTAACGCCAAGCGCACTAGCCATAACAAGTGTCTCAGATCCAGCGACAACAACCGCATTGAGCGGAACGCCCAAGCCAGCGGCCACGCCACTATTGACCTTCATAAAGCTCTTTGCGCCATCTTGACTCACGAGAATGTTTCCATCCTGTGCCACCAGGATCATATCGCCATTTGTAGATTGAATACCTGCTAGAATGCCGGCCTTCACATCTGTCTTGACCTGCTGCCAACTTTCGCCACCATTTCGGCTGCAATAGATATTCCCCCGCATACCGAAAGCCACAAGAACCTTATCTGTGCCTAATATTCCGAAGTATGTTCCCATATAGGGTGTCTGTTTCAGCTTGAAACGATTTGCCTGACGATCGAGCTTCAAGACAAGCCCTTGCTCGCCACATATATAAATATCTTTCCCTGCTGGCCTTACACAATACAAATGAAGGCTCATCGGATTTTCCGTTCGGTCTAACCACGGTTCCCAACTCTTGCCCCCGTCGGTCGTGCGAAAAATCATATTAAACGCGCCAATAACGAAGCCTACATTTTCATTCTCAAACCAAACATCGAGAAAAGGATTAACGGGGCCCTGTTCTGCCAGGAATTGTATATCGCCACGGAGCTTATCAGCCGCCTCCTTGTCGAGCTTACCGGAAAGCGCGTGATCTTTATAATACTTGCCCATAATCCGACAAGCCCCATAACCATCCAACTGCTTTATCCAGCTAGTCCCACCATCCGTCGTGTGTAATACGAGACCATCATGCCCAACAACCCAGCCTTTCTTCGGCGTCGGAAAATAAACAGCCGTCAAATCGACACTTACTGGAACTTTACTTTGCACCCATGTCTTTCCCTTATCGTCAGAATAGAGGATATGACCACGAATACCTACTGCAACGATACGTTCTCCTGCCAAAGCAATACCTGTAAGCCAGTTTTTTTCCGCCAGCGGACTCATCATTGCTGGGATATCAAGAACGTCCTTATATGCGTTTCGTAAACTTTTGTCTGTCAGTGTCTTGAGTTTGTCCTGTGATTCGGCACTTGAACATACGACGACATTCCACAGACAGACGGCCAATGCCAAGAATCCTATCGTTACTCGAAACCTCATCTCTTCTCCTAATGATGGCAGGAAGGGACACGCGGTCCCTTCCCGCAATTATAAATGATAGAGAGGGGCCTCCGGGCTCTCGCAACCGGAAGCTCCTCCGGCGCGTTCTTTAACGAACACCTGAACCAGCCATCGATGCAGGTTGCAATTCAGCTTCCGATAAACGTGGTGTGTAGAATACACCACCCGTTTCTGCCGGGAAGCTATTGACCCAATAAATCCCTGTTATGAGATCATAGCCAAGGAAGTTGATATTAGAAGGGGCAGAAAAGTCATAGTTGATCAACATATTAGAATACATGACTCTATATATTTTATCTTTATTATCAAATTCATCGTGCATGATCGCTTGCCAAGTATCCTCATCCAGGAAAACGACTCGCCTTTTATAGATATGCCGAAGTCCGGGTTTGAGATCACCCTCAATCGCCCATACGCGGTGGATCTCCCATCGTTCAGTGCCGGGATTCATAAAGTGGGGACCAAAAGCATCTGCGGCTTTGGTATGATAGACAAGCTTATAGCGATTGTATGGGACGACCATTTCTTTTTTTCCCAAAAGCTTCCAGTTATACTTGTCAGGTGTACCCTGGTAGATCCAGGCATCGTCATAGGTGTTGGCGCCCGCATTCGACGGGTTTGGTGTGTCATATGCAACTTCCGGAGCGATCTTGACCCGTCGTTGGCCCGGGAAATACAGCCATACCGGGTTGTATGCATTATAAGGCCAATGGGACAGTATCTTCTCTCCATTTCTATGCGGAGGGCCAACGGTATACTGAATCATCCTGCACATATGTTTATCAGCTGCCGGATGTCCTGGATCCCAGTAGGGAACATCAAATTTAAGAATCGCTTCTTCCGACCACACAACGCGACCGGCAGAGGTAATCACGTAAGATCTGGATTGCGATTTTTCTGCGTACCCAATCCATTTAACAATATGATTCCAAAGGGCCTCGATCCCACTTTTCGGAATAGGGAAAGGGAAACCGCCTTTGGCGTCTTTCAACCACGTGCCCTCATTTTCGAGTCTTGCTGTCGTCGCTGCTTTCTTCGTGCCTTCGGCAACCGTTTCGCTATACGCAGCGGGACGCCGGCACGGGTAAACGTCGATGCGATAATCCGGATACTTCTGCAACAAAGCTTTGGTTCCCTCGCTCAACTTATCTGCATACTGGGCCATATTTTTTGCATTGATCGAAAAAAGAGGTTTATCGTCGGCAAACGGATCGGGCCGCAGTCCGTTTTTCTTGGGATCAAATTTAGAAAAGGGGACCTTCAGTTTACCCTCGTAATACCAACCATCCGCGCCCTTCGTAATACCACCCGTGTAAGGGGCAACGAGACCGTCCTTGCTGCCAGCCTTTTCACCCCCGACCGCTGTCAAAACCTGGCCGCCAAGTTTGTTCGCCTCCTCCGGCGAAATGGCTGCCACCGCACAACTCATGGACGCCAGCACAATGATACATGCCATCAACAATTTTCTTGTCATATTTCACTCTCCTTAATTTCTGATCGCCTAGAAGTCGACTTTAAAAGTAGCGGAAATGAAGTCGCGATCCTTATAAAGCCCATAGTTTCCTCTGCCAGCGGCACTACCCGCGCTATCGCCCAGTTTTCCGAAGAAGTTTGAGTAGGTGAAGTTGAGTTTGTATTTTGTGAAGAAGTCGAAGTTCAATCCCAAACCAAAATTGCCATCTCCCTCACCGTTATTGGCGATACAGGGACCAACGCCAAACAAACCATAGTTTATAGAGATGGGTACCGACAAATCCACACCCGGAAAGATTTGCATATATTGCGGCGTAAAGACGAAAATGACATTCCCGGAATCCCTCGTCACACGATCAACGCCGTGATAACTATCACTGCCTTTAAAGGCGCCATAAGGATCGTCCACGCTCATCCATCGCGCATAATCGAACTCGAGTATCCAGTTGCCGCAATCCCAGAGGGGCGTTTTTTTCAGCATCCTGAAAAAGTTAATCAACCCGAACATGACGTCCCCCGTCGGCCCCAGGATGTCGCCATCATCCGGGAGCTGAGCATTGCTGGCAATTGCAATCGCACTGCTGTTAAGAGGCATGTGACGGCGATAGGATATCTCCGCCCCGATACTCGTAGCCATGATCATGGTCGCATAGCTTGCCCCGAAGAGATCGATATTGGATTTGTAAGCAGCATGATACGTATAGTCGTCAAGCGTGAGAATAACCGTCGGCATTTTATCGGAAAACCTTCGGTAGTAAAATCCATAGGTATCCGTATCTTTGCCGTATTGGACGGAAAGGCCGAAGTCGCGGTGTCTGGCAGCTTCAATGTCGCGGCCATGTCGGGCAAAGAATCCCGGGGCAAGCATGAGCGCACCTTCACCGTCAACGCACACATCTCCATTTCCGAAATAGGTCATGGCCTCAGGCAAAAGATTTCGCTCCCATTGCAAGAAGTATTGCCCTGCCAACTGGAGTCCCGAGGGGAACTGAGCTATAACGCTAAAGTTGTTGAGGGGACGGAAAACCTCTTTCACCTCGACACCCGGCTGAGCCTGTGCCTTGGCTAAATCAAGCGGCATCTGACCATAGCTGATGCCATGGAAGGGGTCTAAAAAAGACTGCCCCCATGAATAAATGTGACGACCCAATTTAAAGTAAATTGGCACCTCTCCCGCATTAACCTTGCCAAAGACAAAGGCATCCAGCAGCTCACCGCTGGGGCCGGCATAGTAACGATCAGCATGCTTGTACAAGCGGTTGACGGTTGGATTCCCGTTCTCATCAAGAAAATTGACAGTGCCAACCGAATCGTTATCAAATCGATCGTGATATCTTTGGTCATACCAGAAAGCGCCACTAAATCGGATACCCCAACCTTTTTCGCTATTGACCAAATCCAGTTCGGTCAACAGGTCTACGCGGTTCGAGACAATGCCTTTATCAAAGTTACGATCTCCATCATCGCCATTAGGGCTATTCAAAATGGCCTCATCCTGATCCGCAATACGATACTGCAAAAAGTATCTCAGCGAGTTGTCGAGACGGAGCTTCCAATCCTCACTGCCGATCGGAATATCAAACGCAAAAGCAGCGCTGTAACTTCCAAGCAGCAGCACTAACACGATCAATACCATCCCTGCACTCAGACGGCGTTTCGGGGGTGCTACATCCTTTACACATTTACGCATCTGCATCCTCCTCCTCTTGAATAGGCTCCAGCTAGCAAAATAAAAGCTGGAGCTCGGTTAACTCCTAGACAGCAAAGGCAACTTCTCAACCAAACCACCCCAACCATACATGCAGCAGGCCTGCCTGCCTTTTTCTGTCCCCCCCTCTTAGACTATGATTCATTGCCCTTCCTTGCTCACCGATCTAGCAGTCATCAAAACAGCGATCCAGGCAGTCTGTTATGATGAAAGTCCTTCCCCCCTCCTTTCGCTATGTATTTGCCTATGAACGCCTTGCTCGAAAAAATTTAGATAAGGCATCAGTTTCCATGATTCAGGTAAACTTGCTTTGATCGAGCATACTGCCGTGGCACCAATCTCGTCCGCGGCTGACAATCGTTTTGACCTTATATGCCTGGCCCATGAAGCGGTTCCCCTTCTCCAAGCGCATTAAGCCCCATTGTTCCTTCCCCATATGCCTTCCAATAAGCAAAGGCTGTACTCAAGAATCGTCTTTATCGTTGCCACCTTATGAGGCACCGTGTAGCATCCAATATGGAAAATTCATTCTTTTGAGCAACTTGATGGGAGCCATAATAAGGCTTCGAGAAATCTTCCGTGTATTAAGCAATTGTGATGCCATGGGGCGGATAATGCATATCTAATTGATATTATTAATTATTAGTATTATTAGTTAGGCAGTTGATAGAATCTGAATGACAGCATGCAAGCACATCAGTGATAATATATTTGCACTGATGTAGAGAATTTGCTAAGAGGTCACTTAAATAATCACACAGAATTAATGGGAAAGGCGGGCGAGCTTTTAAAAACGCAGACTCTTTGTTGATGCGGATCAGATAAGATTACATCTGGCAGGCATAGAGAACCCTTCGCTATTTCTTTCATATCATTTGTTCTTGGCAGAAAAATTTCGGCTATATTGTACGAGCATCTGACTGATGCAGCCAAGTCCGACGCGACCTATCAAAAGGTAAGGTTAGCAGACAAAATCGGAGCCACTGTATGAAGTAAAGGACTTTCACGGATGACCGTTCTTGAGGTTTGCAGGTACGATCGAAACCCTCGGGAAGCACACTCCCTAAGCAGAAAATTCCGCCTGGTTATCTAGTTAGGATAGCCAATTGGCGACGGAATAATTCAATAAGGCTTTGCTCACCTGTTAAGGCTTCCCAAGCCACCTTGGCCTTGCAGGCAGAGCATGTTTCCAACTGGATTTTTGTTGATGTGCATTATTTTCTAGTGGCTGCTTATCACTACTGATGCACTTGTCCAGCTTGCCCGGCCCTGTTCAGTTTGCTACGGAAGGAGTGTTGGTAGCATGGATACATCTGTCAATTTCACCCCTTTGCAATGGGAATTCCTCTCAGGGATGGCGGCATTTGAAATGCCGATTTCTCTGGATGTCATTGCCCAGTTGATTCCTCTTTCCCATACCCATTCTTTTGATCTGTTGCGCAAATGCGAGGAGCTTGGTTGGATTTATCAAGACCAGGATGGTTGCTTTGGACTGTCTCATGATTTGCCCGATGGGGTACTGCTTAAGATCGAAAAAATCAATTCCTCCGCCAAACTGACAAAAATCGTCCATACCATAAAGTCAAGCGATCTGCTTGATAAAATTCCAGAGAAGGCATTTCAGAATCTTGTTACAAAATCTGAACGGGCGAAGTTAACCCTAAAAAACGAAATGGCGTTGGCCATCGAATCCCTGAAAGAAAATAAAAGGGATGTTGCTAAGGACCACGTTAACAAAATGGATCTTCTTTTATCCTCGATGGGGGAAGATTCATTCGAGACGCCCCATTTCATCGCGGAAGGCTTCAGAGTTGTGGAGTACTGCCTTGGACGAAACCTTGGGATATCAACTGCTATTCGAATTATGGAAAAAATCATTTCCTTGTCAGAGGAATTGGGAGATGAACGAAGTTGGACCATGGCCAATATCCTGCTCGGCCGAATTTGCTGGCACGTCAACAAACTTCAAGAGGCTTTACACTATCTTTCCATAGGCAAAGAGAAGGCAGAGGAACTGGGCGATCAGGATATATTGTTTAATGCATCCTGTTTCATTGGGCTATATTATTTTATTAAAGGTTATCTGAATAAAGCTGGCAATTATTTTGAGCCTGTTGCGCAACTCTCATGGAAAAATGAAGAATATTTATTGACATTTCAAGCCCCGGATTGGCTTGCCTATACCTACATCAACCGGTGTGATTTCCAGAGAGCGATCGGTACACTAGATTTCTTTCGCCAGTTGGCCATCAAACGGCAGGATTATTTTATGGTGCCTTTCTATCGCGCTTTGCTTGGGATTCACTTATGGGTTATCAGAAAAAAAGAGGAGGCCTTATTCCAGTTGGAAGGCGCTCGGGCTGACGCTGAGGCCGTAGAAAACAGGCTCGCGTATTGGATCAGCCTCATGGGACTTTTCTGCCTCTACTTTAGCGAAGGAGAAATTGATAAGGGGTTGCCGTTATTCCAGGAATGCCTCCAGAAAATCAGCGATACCGGCGTTATACTGCAAGTATTCCACCCTATTTATCTTGAAAGTTATTTCAGCGCAGAGCAGGCCGGCGCGAAGCTTCCGCCAGAATGGCGTTTCGACGCTTTATTTAATAAGATTATGGCTGAACCTAACATCGATCTTCGAGGGGTGGCTTTGAGGCTTCGTGCAGTGCGGGCGATATCAGAGGGTAAAGATGAAGAGCATATTTTCAAGGACCTGAGGGATAGCGAGGCGCTTTTAGAAGAATGTGAAGATTTATTTCAACTGATGAAAACAAGAATGGAGATCGTGCGATATTATCTTAGAAACGATCAACAAGAAAAAGCTGCCAACTTGGCCTATGATATTTATAGACGATTGACAGGTTATTGTGAAATCTTTTTCCCCGATGATCTCAAGTTCCTGCTGGAAGAGAGGAAATCCTTCCAAACGACGCCCTCAGATTATGGAACTTCCCTGGAACCGATCTTTCGCATTCTAAAAGAATTGTTTTCCAGACCCAATGCGATGAATAATGAACTATTGTTGGCAACGCTGTCCGGTTTTCTGCGAGCTGAACGTTCTGCGATCTTTACCTTCAGTCATCAGGAGGCAACGCCACCTGAATTGCATATGGCTCGTAATCTCTCCCGCTCAATTATTAGTGATCACAATTTCGGACGGAGCATGAAGGCGATCATGGCCAGCTATAAAAATAAAAAACCGCTCATGCCAAAATTTAAAAGAGGAAATGACGGGCTGTGGGAATATAAAGATTCCTTATCGGTTATCTGCTTGCCTCTGTTGAAGGGCACAGAAGTCAAAGCCGTCTTTTATTTTGACAACTCTTATTTGTCTAATTGCTTTGATTTTATTGATGTACCCATGCTTGAGTCACTTGGGCGTCATATTGCCGGTTTCCTTGAAGGTAGAGAATTTGAAACAAGAGATGATGATGAGTCGCACCACTCACCGCACCCATGCTGTTCAATGGCAACGATTCCCACAGATCTTTCAAAGATGGACATCGTATTCAATGATCGAAAAATGTTAAAATTAATGAATAAAATAAAACTACTTTCTGAGTCAGAAGCGCCCGTTTTGATTTTGGGAGAAACAGGCACAGGAAAGGAGGTTGTTGCGCAGTGGGTTCATTTCAACAGTCCCAGGCGAAGCAAACCGTTTGTTGTAGTCGATCTCACCACTATTCCTGAAAATCTTATGGACAGTGAACTCTTTGGGCATGAAAGAGGTGCTTTTACTGGAGCGCATCATCAAAAGATAGGACGGGTCGAGCTTGCTGAAGGCGGGACGTTGTTTTTTGACGAAATTGGAGAGATTCCTCCCCATTTACAGGTCAAACTGCTGCGTTTACTGGAGAAGAAGACTTTTATGCGGGTTGGCGGAACAAAAAACAAGCACGCCAATTTTCGGCTGGTAGCAGCAACAAACCGAGATCTTCCTGCTGAAGTCAAAGCGGGCAGGTTCCGGGAAGATCTTTATTATCGTCTCAATATGCTGGAACAACATATTCCCCCTCTAAGAGAGCGAAAAGCCGATATTTCAGTGTTGACCAGCTATTTCATAGAGCAGTATGCAAAAAAATATAATAAAAAAATTAGGCCTCTGACCGAGGAACAGGAATTCTCGCTGACGAACTATGATTGGCCGGGTAACGTGAGAGAGCTGAAAAGTGTCATTGAACGTGCCATTCTCGTTACGGAGGATGGCAGGGTTGAACTGGATTTAGCGAATCGGCCGCGAGCGTTGTCGGATGAAAACCCGTTTTCAGATTTTCCCACGATGGATGAAATCCAGCGCCGATACATCCAGTATGTGTTGGACAATGCTTCCGGGAAGATGAGTGGTCCAGGCAGTGCCGCAGAAATTTTGCAAATGAATCGGGCGACCCTCCACTTCCGTATGAAAAAGCTGGGGATGCGTTAACTATGATGGTCTCGTAAAAAATCGAATAACGTATCAATCATAAAACAAGAGGATGACGGGCTGGGTCTCGAACGCGAATCAAAGATTTTTCCAGCCCCACGGCTTTGGCAATTTGGCGCTGAACATGACGGAAAAAGATTTTTGAGCGGCAGAGAGCCGGCCCGTCATCCTCATTCCCTGACTTTTCACAAGACCATCAACTATGAGTGGTGATAAGGCGCACGCCGCCTCCACCAATAGCATTTTATTTATCTTCCACTCTTGAAATCATCCCGCATCAGTTCGCGGGCGATGATCATGCGCCTGATCTCTGATGTGCCGGCTGCGATATCCCAGAGTTTCTGGTCGAGGTAGTGACGGGAAACCGCATATTCCTGGCAATAGCCATAGCCGCCGTGAATCTGAACGGCTTCATCAGCGATCCTGGTTCCCATTTTTCCGCAGTACAGAAGGGATGCGGCGGCCATTCTGTCAAGATCGGTCCCTTTTCCGCCCGACTTGTTGGTCAGCGAATCGCAGAAGGAAGCGGCACTGTATGCCATCCACTTCGAGGAGAGATAGCCGGTATACATATCGGCCAGTTTTTCCTGGATCGACTGGAAGGAGGCGATCGGCTTGCCGAACTGGACCCTTTCCTTGGCGTATTTCAGGCTAAGCTCCAGGCAGGCGCGCTGCGATCCCAGGGAGCATCCGCTCAAGGTGATACGCTCGGTGCACAGGCCGCTCGTCAGAACGGCCACGCCTTTATTCAATTGCCCTACCAGGTTCTCCTCTGGCAATTCTACGTCATCGAACATGACCAGGCCCGTCGGGGATGTCCGATAACCCCATTTTTTGATCCTGTCGATGGTGACACCCTTGGTTGTCTTGGGATTGACGTAGAAGGTGGAAATCCCATGCGGCCCTTTGTCCGGATCGGTCTTGGCATAAAAAAGCATGAAATCGGCAACAGGCGCGTTGGTAATGAAGATCTTGCTCCCATTAACGATGTATTTGTCACCTTTCTTAACGGCCTTGGTGGCCATGCTCATGGCATCGGAACCGGCATTGGGCTCCGTGATTCCAAGGCAACCGATTGAATCGCCACTGCACGCTTTGGGAAGATAGGCCATCTTCTGCTCTTCCGTTGCGTTACGGCGAAAATTGTCGAAACACAGGGTCTGGCTGACCCCCGCCGTCCCGGATAGGGCGTTGCTAACGCGGGCGATATTCTCATAGACCAGAAGGGTCTCAGTATAGCCAAGGCCTGCGCCCCCGTATTGCTCTTCGAACGCAACACCGTTAACGCCCAGATGACCGAGTTCCTTGAAGAGACCCTCGGGCATCTTGTCAATCTCACAAGCATGCTCCATCTGCGGATCGAGCCAACTTGTCGCCCATTTATAAACGCTGTCTTCCAACATTCGCTGTTCGTCATTGAATTCAAAATTCATATTCCATCCCTTTAGGACCCTAATTTTTTTCTATACTAAAATATTATTTCATAATCAGTAATAGTTCCCCATACAACTTCTCTGCATACTTGAAAATTTTTAGTGACCTCTTTCTGAGACTTGTACCACATTTTAAGTTAGAGTTCTGTTATTTTGAGGGCTCCAAAAATTTATGGATCATTTTTCCATCAACTGTTTGCTCCCTGAAATCTACCTTTCACAAAGCCTAGAAGCATGCAAAAAGGGGAGACGGGGACATCCGAACTCGTTGTCCGTGAACGGCTTTCGAAATTCACCTCAAGATGGACACCGGGCATGCCGCAACAATCATGACTCGATTTGGGCGGTTCGGTTCCCGCAACCCCAAAGCAAAATCATAAATCCAACCAGGGGGAAACATCTATGCCTTCCGGATACGGATGGCTCCCGGGGTCTTTGATGTTCAGTTTTCGATTGACGTGTAAAAAGGTTTATCTTAGAAAAATTGTTAACAAGAGACGGGTCTTCTTATAAATGGAAGACTCATTGGGGCAAGCTCCGGCGAATTTCCGATTCCCAAGGAAGATGTTAGTCCTGATTCGCTCGCTTACTCCGCGGCTTACCGCAGAATGAGCGAGCGCTGAAGAATTCAATCAATAAGGTAGGGCCAGCATGAAAAATATCGACAAGATGGATTCATATCTCAAGATCAGGCCGACTGCCTTGCGAGAGGCAAAGGATCAAGGGCGTAAAATTATAGGCTACATCCCCGGCGGGTACTTTCCGGAAGAACTTGTACTGGCCGCCGGTGCAATCCCCGTATGCATGATCCGGGGCGGAGACCACATTGCGGTGGAGGCTTCAATCGCCTATATCGACCGCTGGCTGGATACGTTTTACCGTGCTCAAATCGGTGCAGCTATTTCCGGCGCCGACCCCTATTACAGCGTGATTGACCTCCTCTTCGTCCCTATAACGGACAGCAATAACCGGGCCCTATCCGATACGCTCGATTATCATACGGATATCGACGTATTTCCTTTCGGAATCCCCCACACAAAGGATGAGGACGGTTACAGATATTATCTCCATGGCATAAGGAGGGTAAAAGAAAAAATAGAGGGAATCACCGGTGTGGAAATTACGGACCAACGGCTAAAGGACGCTATCGCGCTATGCAATAAAGAACGGGAGCTATTGAAGAAGATCAGTCTGATGCGAAAATCAGATCCACCGCCTTTAAGTGCAAAGAATTTCGCAATGCTTAATCATGCTGCCCTGATCATGGACAAGATGCTCTTGATCGAAACCCTGGAGTCGTTGATAGATGAGCTGCAGGAAGCGAGTATGGTGAAGACAAAGGCTCCCAGGATACTATTGACCGGTTCAACGCTTGCAATGGGAGACCATAAAATATTGGATCTCATCGCAGAAGCCGGTGGGCAGGTGGTTATTGAAGAGTTTGCCGAGGGAATCAAGCCCTATTGGCAACATGTAAAAACCACGGGCGATCCGATGGAGGCCTTAGCCAAGGCCTATTTTATGGAACGCGTTGTTCCGGCGTGGTTCAGACCTGCCACTGAAAGGGGCCGCTTTTTAATTCAACTGGCCAAAGATTTTTCTGTCCAAGGTGTTATCTGGTACCAATTGATGTATCGCGAATCTTACAAGATAGAGTCCTATTATTTTCCTGAAGTGCTTAAAAAAGAGACGGGGTTATCCATGCTCACCCTTGAATCGGATTATGACCCGGCCGAGACGGAGCAAATGCGCACCCGTATTGAAACCTATGTGGGAAGTATCAGGAGGTAAGGATCATGGCCTATTACGATGCATTGCTGAAACTCTGCGCATTCGATGAATCTGAGATAGCGCGCCAAAGACCGCGTGTTGAAAATGCATTCAACAAGCTGGGGCTCGGCGCACAGGACATGGAGCGGGCGGTAGCGCGGATTCACGAACATTTTGATATTGAGCTTATGGGCATGAGAAAGTTGCTTGGAATATGGCTCAAAGAACTGTTCGATGTTGTGCTTGCCAGGGAAGAAGGGAAAAAAATCGTCTATTATGGATATCCACCGTTCCAGTATACCGGTCTGGCCATCAAAGCTGCCGCAAAATCGAAAAGAGATTTCTATGTAGGTTGCCCTGAGGTAGTTCTGTGTCAGACGCTCGGTCAACTCTTTGATAAGATTGTTCCAGTCCTGGAGGCAGGGGAATCAGCGGGGTTGCCGCCCGGCCATGCCATGTGCTCTTTGCTGCAAATCAAGCTAGGCGCCCTCGAGAAAGGGCTTATCCCGGTGCCGGATATGTCTATCGCGACGAGTTATTACTGTGATATGGGCCCGAAGGCGGATGAGCTTATCCAGAACAAATACGGTTACCCGATTGAATATGTCGACAGTTGCCTCGATGCGCGATGGGGCGCATGGCCCTTGTATGACCACGAAACGGTTATCTATCTGGGAGCCCATCTCAATAGACTGTTTGAGACACTCCACCAGATGTTCGGGCTCGAAATAAATAAGGACGCCTGGCAGCAGGCCAGACTTGTGGCCGGCAGGCTCTATATGGCTATAAACGAATTGAACCAATACTTGACAGCCGACCCGGTCCCGCTGAGTGTCGTTGATTCACAGATGATATTTAATATTCCCCTTGGTTGCACAGGAGTCGCTATGGAGGAAGGACCAGAAGCTATCGAGAGCCTGGTTAAAGAAGTCAGAACGCGGGTCGAACAAGAGATCGGGGTTGTTGCAAAAGGCTCCCCCAGGGTAATTACGTTGCTGCATAGCTTTGTTGACCCTGTTGTCAACCGCTTGATAGAAGATGTCGGTTTGGCTGTTCCCATCAATATTGCCTTGTTGTCGCCGCCAAAACCTGCCGAACCGCACCCCTTTCCTACCCTTGGTGAAAAAAGGGCTGAGCAGGCCATGGCCGGCGGCGCTTATCACAGCACCTATGGCTGGATTAAGCGAAGTACGGCCGGCCTGGATGCTGCGAGGGTGGATGGCGTGATCTGGAGCTATCCCTTTTCATGCCGCCCGCTTGTATGCACCAGCAAGCTTGCCAAGCTAGAAATCGAAAAAGAATTTGGATTGCCCACGCTTCTGCTGGAGATGGACCTTTATGACAGTCGCAATTATTCAGCTGCTTCCTTGCGCACACGTCTTGAAACGTTTGCCGAGATGCTCCGCACAAAGAAAGCATGGGACAAAAGGGGGAATCCTCAATGACGGCAAAAACATTATTGGCGGCTGGGGTTGATGTCGGCGCTGCAACAGCCAAAGCTGCCATTCTGAACGGAACTAAATTAATATCTTCGCATGTCATGCCGACCGGAGAAAACGTAAAAAACGCCGCCGATGCTGTCATGAAGCAGGTCCTTGATAAAGCGGGGGTCTCCATTAATGATATCGGATATATCGTGGCAACCGGTTATGGAAGAAGAAAAGTGGAATTTGCCAATGAAGTGATGACCGAGCTTTCTTGCCATGCGAAAGGCGTTAACGTTGTCATTCCTCAGGCGCGAACAGTAATAGACATTGGCGGACAGGACAGTAAAGTCATAAGCATCGACGAAAACGGCAACATCGCCAACTTTGCAATGAATGACAAATGTGCCGCCGGTACAGGTAGATTTCTTGAGGTCATGGCGAAGGCATTGAACGCAAGCATTGAAGAGATCGGTCCCATTTCATTGAATGGTATGGCGCCGTGTCGGATCAGCAGTACATGCACCGTGTTTGCAGAATCCGAAATGGTAACATTGAGGGCGGAAGGGGAAAGCAGAGAAAATATTCTTGCAGGCATACACGCCGCTATGGCTCACCGAGTGGTTATCATGGGCAATGCTGTAGGCTTCAAAAATCAAATTGTCTTTACCGGGGGTGTTGCCCGAAACACCGGAATGAAAAAGGCTCTTCAAGACAGGATCGGCAAGGAGATTTTTGTCCCTGAAGATCCGCAAATCATCGGAGCACTGGGAGCCGCAATCATTGCAAGAGAGAGAGCCAACTATTCTACAGTTGATCCACTTTAAGGCTCCACCAGCACCTTGCAGTGATCCGCAGCGCCTTGTTTCAAACTTGCAAAAACGGCTGGCAGTTCATCGAGAGAGACCCGGCCGGTAATGAGCGGGGTGGGATCGATATGTCCGGCCTCTATCGCCGATATCGTATCTCTGAAGTCCTGACGCCGGTAGTAAATGGTAAACCGCATGGACAGTTCCTTCATGTGGGCCCCGATAGGCACAAAGGTGTCCGGCTTTTGGCATGCCCCGGTGAAAACAACGCAACCGTGAAGCGCTGCAGCGCGGATAGCCGTCGCAATCATTCCGGGAATGCCGACACATTCAATCACCACCCGGTATCGGCCAGTGATTTTTTCAGTTGCAGGATCGATGAGGTGGTCCGCGCCCAGTTTTGCCGCCAAGTCGCGTCGCTGGGCCATCGGGTCGCTCACGGTAATCTCGGAGGCGCCCAGGTGGCGGGCCCACATCATCACGGCCAGTCCGATCGCCCCGGCACCGATAATCAGGACCTGATCGCCGGGACGGATTTCGGCCGCTTTGACGGCGTGAAGGGCAACGGCAAGCGGTTCCACCAGCGCGCCTTGCCCCTTGGAAAATCCGGGGGGCAGCAGAAAGGCTTCGCGGGCGCTCACGCGAATGTACTCGGCAAACGCTCCGGGGCTGCCGGCGACACCGATCGTATCCACTGTCTTGCAATGGGCTACATCGTCCGTGCTGCAAGAAAAACAATGCCCGCAGCCGATAACGGGCAACGCCGTAACGTGTTGTCCCTCGCGCCAACCCTGGACCCCTTTTCCCAGGGAAACGATCTCCCCTGAAAATTCATGTCCCATAACGAAGCCGGGCGGCGTGCTATCAATTGCTTTTAAATCCGATCCGCAGATGCCGCAGGCCTCTACTTTCAGGATAAACTCACCCGGCTCTGCAACAGGCTCAGGCAGTGTAACAACTTCCAGTTTCTGCGACTCGTTGACGACGGCTGCACGCATAAAGTTCTCCTAAAGCTTTGCAACGGCGCCGCCGTTAATGTCGAGCATGGCGCCGGTGATGAAGCTCGATTCATCTGAGGCGAGAAACACGGCGGCATGTGCGATATCCTCGCTGCGGCCGTGCCGTTTCAGAAGCTGCATCTCTCGGTAGTGCGGCCAGAAGAGCCCCTCTTCGCCAAGCATGTTTTCTAATTTTCCGGTCAGGATGCGGCCGGGGCGGATGACATTGACGCGGATGTTATGTTCACCGCCTCTGCCTGCGAGATGAACGGCCAGGCCTTCCATGGCGGCCTTGGCGGCCTGGTAGGAGGGAGATGGCTGCGCGCCGCCCATGCGTTCGAGTTGATCGCTACCGACGGCCATCCAGGCCGACAGAGAGGTAATCGCAATCACGGAGCCGCCGCCAGAAGCAATGAGGTGCGGCCAGGCGGCCTTGCACAGGTACATCATCCCGTTCAAGTTAAGCTGAATCGTCTTGTCGAAGGCATCGGCCGATTCGGCCGGCCAGGGCTTGAGACGCGCCCCGCCTGCATTGGCAATAACGATGTCCAGCCGCCCGTATTTTGCGACAACGCCGTCCACCCATGCGGCAACGGCCTTCTCGTCGGAGACGTCGCATGGGGTAAAGCTCGTTTCACAGCCTGCCGCCTGGAGCGCCGACTCGACGGCCTTTCCGGTTTCGACGGTTCTGGCGCAGAAGGCGACCCGCGCGCCCTCGGCGGCTAAGCGACGGACGAGTTCCTCGCCGATGCCTGTTGAGCCGCCCGTGATCAATGCAACTTTATTTTCTAATCTCTTCATTACGAGCTCACGATATTGTAAAATAAATCAACAATATTCTGATCGGGGGCGGCTCTCCCCTTCGGTCGAGCCGCCCCTTTCATCATCTTACAGTGATTTGCCTTCCGCACCTTTCCAGGGCTTCACGATGTAGTCCTTGTCGATGCCGGCCAGGTACTTCACGAGGGATTTTCTCTCCTCGAGATCGTATTCCTTCAGAAGCGCAATGGCCTCCATGACCGGGGAGCCACCGCCGTGCAGGTGGGCGTACTGGAGCAGGCCGCTGTACTCCGACGATGTAATGTCGGCAACCATCCGCCACAGCTTCTCCTGATTCTCCGCCGAGACGGCCGGATCGCGCATCATGTATTTCCGGAGCAGCGGGCCGGTATAGGGATCCATGAAATCGCCTTCTGTCGGCAGGGTGGCCGGAATACCGCCGCAGATTTCCGCAAGGCCTTTATCCTCGTTGTAGATGTTCTCGCCGGCATGGCGTCTGCCCACGTTGGCGTAGACCGGATTAGGGGTGCAGGTGCCGCAGGGCTGGACCTTGCCGAAGACCGAACTGGCGGTTCCCGCCGCATACGTCAGCTCTGCGACAGAGAGCATCTCCGCCAGCTTCATCTCGATATGCTTGGACTTGGCGATCCCGTTATACTCCGCGGCCAGGGCCGAGGCGCCGACGATAATATCCACCATCGCGGGTTTGCAGCCGCAATAGCTGTTGCGGTGATTCAAGGCGAAGAGCAGCGCCAGGCGACCGCCGAATTCCCACTCGCCCTTCTTCGCGCCGCACATGAAGACGCGATCCCACGGAACGAACACATTATCGAAAATGACCATGCCCACGGTGTCGCCGGTCGTTGTAATCGGCGCCTTGACGGAAAGCCGTTCTCTGGGGTTGCGGTACCGGGCCAGAATCGTCACACCCTTGGTATCCGCCGGGAGCGCAAAGGCTACAGCCCAGTCATCCTCTTCCTTTGTCAGGGCGCGCGTCGGAAGCACGATCAATTCCTCGGCGACCGGTGCAATGCCGATGTGCGTCTTGCAGCCGCTGACGATGATGCCGTCCTTGTTTCGTGAGACGCAACGGACGTAGACGTCCGGATCGGCCTGCTGATGCGGTCTGGCCTTGCGGTCGCCCTTGATGTCCGTTTGCGCGCAGTTGCCGATCCACTGATTCTCCTGATACTTCTTCATGTACTCCAGATAGACCGGGTAATAGGAGGTTCCCAGGGCCTGGTCCATCTCCCAGGTCGCTACCGAGATGGCATTCAGGGCATCCATGCCCATGCACCGCTGCATGCAGCCGCCGGCCAGGCGGCAGTTCGTCCTGACCATCTGCTGTTTGGCCATCAGATCCCCAGGGCTCTGATGAATGTGAAGATAGCGCGTGATCTTCTTGCCGGTGATGTGGGAATTGACCGTGAACAGTTCCTGATACTCCGGCAGCATCGGCAACTCCATCGTCGTTCCGACGCAGTTGATCGCCGGCCCGAATGCCTTGTCGTCGCGCGCGATGATCTGGCCGTCGTACCGGACATTCGGCTGCATCCGTTTCAGGTTCTCAATATAGTCCTGCTTCGGTCTCAATGAAATATCGTTTGATGACATAAGTAAACCTCCTTGGTTTTTTCTTTAACTCCCTAATATTCTTTTCAGGATTTATCCCTAATTATGACGCTCGTCAAGCATCTAAAATCCCCCTGCCTTCACGTAACGAGGCGCGTCCAAGCGGCGTAACCCCGGTTTCCGACCTGGACACAATGGCAGGCGGAGAGCCGAAAGACAATAACATGTCTTCCGCCATTGGTTCCCTTCATCTGTATGTTTTAGCAAGATCGATGCCACCAGACAATTACAAGAATATTCAATAAAAATAAGTTGTTAAAATCATCTTGTTTCTGATTAGCCAATAAAAGTCGCAATATATTGCGACATCATCTCAACATATTGATACTTTCATTGACAAATAATGGAGAAAACTATATTGAACAACTTGAGGATGGCTGAAAGGAATAGAATGTGAATTCATGTCTTACCAGACGACGTTCCCCCCGATCGAATCCGGGCAGAACCCTGATAGAATTATAGCCCTGGCCTCGCTCTTCGAAGGCGAGTTCATGATCGACTGGCTCATTGAGCTGTCGAGAAGCCGGGCCAGCATCGTCATCGCCGAGCTTCAGGCCTTGATCGATAAGGAAATGCTTGTATCGCCCCGGCCGGGAGTCTATGTGTTTAAAGATAAAGCCAGCCAGACCGAGTTCAGAAAGGACGTACGGCCGGACGAAAGAGAAACCCTGCATCGAAAGATCGCCGATATCCTGATCCAGGAATTTCCTGAAACGGATGAAAAATTAAAAACGGTATCCCAGCATCTTCTGCAGGTTAATAACGATCTGACCTATTGCCGATTTTTATTGAAGGCAGGAGATGCTTTTCGGTCCTCGTTTCAGAATGAGCAGGCCCTGCAATGCTACTCCAAGATCCTGAAGGATCTGAAAAACTCTCACGACCCTGAATCGGACCGCCTCTTTTCCGAAACAGCCATTCAATACGCCAAGACCTCCACAGCGCAACACGAAACCGCCAAGGTCCTGGCCACCTTGACGGAAGCGCTGACAAGGGCCAGCAAACAGGGCCATCTTTCCGCGCAATCCCTGTTGGAAATGCACATTGCCAGCAATGAATGGTTAAGGGCGCATTACGATCAAGCCATCGTCCATTTTGAACGCGGCTGGCAGATCGCCGAAGGCCTGGAAGATCAGCAGTTCCGTCGCGCCATTGACCCGTTCAGCACCTTTTTTCTCTACTGGCAGGGGAAATTCAGGGAGGCGGTCCTCAACCATGAAAGAACGTCGCCCAGCATTTCCGATTACCCCAATCTGCACTTCCCGCTGCTGTGCCTCATGATGGTGGGCTACTGCTATGCGCAGATCGGCCAGATCACGCAGGGACTCGGGATCATCGACGCCATTGGCGATCATTGCCTCAAAAGAGGCGACCGCTATCTGGCCAGCAATGCGCTGGCAACGCTGGGCGAGATCATGCTGACGATGAGACGGATCGATGAGGCGATGACATACATCCAGGATGCGATCAAGCTGGCAAAGGAAACGAACAACCGGTGGGTCTGGCTCGTCTCCCAGATTACGATGGCCTTCGCGCATCAATGCAAAGGGGAGCACAAGCAGGCCCTGACCTATCTGAACCGATTCCTGAAAAACAGCCGGGAGGTGGACGCTATCGCACCCTATCCCTACGTGCTGGAATTGCTCCACGCCATGGAGATAGGAGAGATGCCCCGCGCGGGGGGGCTGTCCATGGAGCAGGAGGTTGAAAAGAGCATTCAGGCGCAGAACATCTATCTGAAAGGAATTGCCTATCGGCACCATGCGTTTCTGTTGTCCAGAAAGGACGCGCCACGGCAGCAGGTGATGGCGTCGTTCAGAGACTCGATCCGATGGCTGTCCCTGTCGGGGCATGTCATTGAGTCTATCCGTTCAAGGGTCGAGTTCGCGCGCTACTTTGTCGCCCAGGGCGAAGACGCGAAGGCCGGTGTCCTGACCCGCCGGGCCTACAAGGATCTGTCCCTTCTGAATACGGACCTGAATCTGGACCTGATTCCGCATGAGCTCAGGCAACTCGCGCCGCCTCCCGCGAAGGACAAGGAAGTCCTCCTCAAAAAGATGCTGGAACTGGGGCGCGATATCGTCCACGTACGCGATAACCGTGAACTGATGCAGATGATGCAGCACATCATCACGGTCATCAATCAGTTGACGGGAGCGGAACGCGGCGCCATTTTTCTGATCGAGGAGAATGAAACCAACGCAGCAGACCTCCAGCTTCGCGCATCGAAGAACCTGACGGCCGCCGAAGTGGCGCATCCGGACTTCAGCACTTCACTGGACCTGATCAAGGAAGCCATCAAGTCGCGCCAGGGGCTCATCCGCAGTCCCCAGACCGGAGAAAACGAGCCCCGATCACCATCCCAGCGCATCCGTTCCATGATCTGCGTCCCCATGGTCTTTCGGGACAAGATCATCGGGGTGCTGTACCACGACAACCGGCTCCTGAGCAGCGCCTTCAAGGAAGAGGATCTTGAAATCCTCTCGTATGTCGTCGCACTGGCCGCCATTGCGCTCGACAACGCAAATGCCTATGAAGAGATCCATGCCCTGAACCAGAAGCTTCAGGAAGAAAAGAAGTATTACGAAGAGGAGCACTCGGCCCAGTTGCATTTCGATAATATTGTGGGGAACAGCCGGGCGATGCAAAAGGTGATCACGCAGATCACCCAGGTGGCCGAAACAGATGCGACCGTTCTGATCCAGGGAGAGACCGGCGTCGGCAAGGAACTCGTCGCCCGGGCCATCCATCGGTTGAGCCAGCGCAGAGACAAACCGTTCATCAGTGTCCAGCTGAGCGCATTGACCGGCAATCTCATCCCCAGCGAATTATTCGGTCATGAAAAAGGCGCCTTTACCGGTGCAACCCAGCGCCGCATCGGCCGCTTTGAGCTGGCTGACGGCGGAACGCTCTTTCTGGATGAAATCGGGGATATCCCGGAAGAGATTCAAATCCAGCTTCTCCGTGTATTGCAGACACGGCAGTTTGAAAGAGTCGGCGGGTCAACGCATCTCACTTCCAATTTTCGGCTGATAACTGCCACGAACCGTCCCCTCGCCCAGGAAGTCAGGGAAGGCAATTTTCGGGAAGATCTCTATTACCGCCTGAGTGCTTTCCCCATTCAGGTTCCTGCGTTGAGGGACAGGAGGGAAGACGTGCCCCTGCTGGCGCATCACTTTCTCAACATCCATGCCAAAAAACAGGGGAAAGAAATAAAAATCATTCCCAAGCAGGAGATGGACAAACTGATCCAATATCACTGGCCGGGAAATGTGCGCGAGCTGGAAAATATCATAGAGCGGAGCATTATCTTGAGTCGGGGGCAATCATTTCGGATTACGGATATTGATGCGCAGGACTCAGACAATGGATCGGAAGGGGATTGCACGCTCGCAGAAAATGAACGAAAGCATATCCTGAGGACCCTGATCAAAACGAATTGGAAAATCTCCGGCCCCAAAGGCGCCGCAAAACTGCTGGGCGTTCCACCGTCTACCTTATCTTTTCGGATGAGAAAACTGGGTGTTCATCGGAATTAATGCAACCTTTGCCAAGCGGTTCAGATTGTTCCAGATCCCAGTGCATCGCCACCGCAATCGCAGAACTAATGAATGCCACCCGTGAACTGGCGTTGTCAGCGCATCCGCACCCCTCCGCGTATACCGTGAGGAATCGTCCGGATCATTGTCGCCACACATTCTTATTCAGTCACAACAGGAAAACGATTTGAGGGGCGGCTGCCCCATCTTACGAATAACAGAGGGACAGCGGGGAAGGAGGAGGGGGGAGTCCTTCCCCGTGTCAGAAAATTTCTTCTGTCCCTTTGTTGCAATCTGAAGGGACCGGCCCCCAGGAACCGTTCCCGTATCTGGTGCGTTACGCGGCCTCGCGGATATTTTCTATTTCCTGTGTGTCGATGACTTTGTCGATATCGAGGAGAATTTTGACGCCGTCACCCGCCTTGGCCATTCCCAGAATATAGTTAGTCGCTACCGATGCCCCAAAGCTGGGCGACGGTTCTATCTCCGCCTCGCGCATGTTTATCACTTCTGAAACGGTATCGACAACGACGCCGATCAGCATCGTATCGGCGTTCATCTTGACTTCCACAACAATGATGCAGCTCCGATCGGTATAATCCGCGTCCGTCATCCCGAACTTGAGCCGCAGAGACACCACAGGGATCACCTTGCCGCGCAGGTTGATGACGCCTTTGACATACGTCGGCATCTGCGGCACTGTCGTAACCGGCATCATCCCGATGATTTCCTTAACCTTACAGATCCCGATGCCGTATTCTTCACTGCCCAATGCGAATGTGAGATACTTTCCCTCCATCTTTCCCATCTCTACTAATTTTTCCATATTTTCTGCTGTACCCCCCCTTGCATTTCTTTCATTCATTGAGCCATCTGTTGACCCTTTTTCGTGCGGCAGAGGATCTGGCCTCTGCCGCACGTGGGCTGTTATAACGCTTCCTCAAAGGCATCGCTGTCAAAATGATGGGGGAGAGCCTTTTTAACCGTCCCTTTCGCTGTCAGCATGGCCGGCCTGGATGCGATCGGCCTCAACGTGTCCTGTCGCGCGGATCGATAAGATACGTCCCCACCGTCTGTCTGACCACCAACGATCTCGGCCAAGATCCTGGACACCTGGGACATCTGTTCCGCCTGGGCATTGAGCTCCTCAGACGCTGCCGCGGATTCTTCCGCGTTGGCGGCATTCATCTGCGTGACCTTTTCCATCTCGCTCACGGCGCGATTGATCTGATCGATCCCTTGGGACTGCTCTCTCGAAGCTGCTGCAATCTCTCCAACCAATTCGGCCACCTTCCCAGAACTGACCGACACTTCACTGAAGGCTTCATTGGTTTTGGCAACCAGCTCGGACCCATCTTTAACCTTTTCGACGGTGCCCTCGATCAAGCCTGCCGTGTTTCTGGCCGCATCGGCAGCCCGCATTGCCAGGTTTCTGACTTCCTCAGCGACCACCGCAAACCCTGCACCCGCCTCACCGGCGCGCGCAGCCTCAACCGCTGCATTCAACGCCAGGAGATTGGTTTGGAAAGCGATTTCGTCAATGGTCCTGATGATCTTTGACGTCTCGGCACTGGCATCCGAAATTTCCTTCATGGAGTGAGTCAAGCTGCCCAAGGTACTATTGGCGCGCTCAACAATCTGTTTCGATTGCTTCATCAGGATATCCGCCTGACCGGCATTGTCCGCATTCTGCTTGGTCATGGACGACATCTCCTCCAAAGACGACGAGGTCTCTTCAATGGAAGACGCCTGCTCCGAAGACCCCTCCGCCAGGGACTGGCTAGCCGCCGACACCTGACTGGACGCAGCGGAGACCTGGGTCGCCGCTTCGCTCATCTGCACGACAGCGTTCTGGATCGCGCCAGAAATCTTCTTGGCAAAAAAGAAGACGCCAACAACCGTGACCGCAAGGAAGATCACGGTAACCAGGAAAATAATGTTCCGAATGGAATGCGCAGCCCCGAGGAATTCCTCGTCATTCTGCGTCAGGCAGATGCTCCACCCTGTCAAGGCTATCGGCGCAAAACCGGCTATTTTGCCGGTTCCCTTGAAAACATATTTCTCCACACCGCTCTGGGCGGCCATCATCTGACTGGAAATCTTTTCCATACCGACCAACGACTTCAGATTAAGGGTCAGAACGTTGGCCTTTTCCGGATGCGCGATAAAGTTTCCTTCTTTGTCCACCATGAATCCGTAGCCGGTCTGGCCCAGCTTGGCCGTGATCTTTTCCGAAAGATTATCCATTTTCATAATCGCGGCAGCGGCGCCCACAAAGGACCCGTCTTTCATAATGGGCGCACAGACCGTGACAATAGGATTGCCGCTTATTTTCGACTTGACAACGGAACCGATGGCAACCGCGCCGCTCTTGGCCTTCTGAAAGTAATCCCGTTCAGCCAAGGAAACGCCTTTGGAGGTGCCGCGGATACCGTCGGAAACAATAACGCCACTAGCATTGAGGATGACGACTGATTCGTAATGCTGACCGAATTTGTTCTGCAGTTCAGCCAAGATGCTGTCCATCGCTGCAACCTTGCCGGTAGCAGCCGCCGTGACGGCATCGCCGCTCAGGGATAATTGCGTGACAAATTTAATCTCTTGACCAAGCGTCTCTTGAACCAGATCCGCCAGTTTTCCCGCACCTTTCACGACACGCTCCCGCATGGCATTGTCCAGAGCGGTGGACGCCTCCATAGAAGCGAACACACCAACAAAAACCAGGGGGATAAAGACGGCCATGATTCCGCCTGCTACCAGTTTAAACGTAAGAGTTCTCTTTTTCATTATTGATCGCACTTCCTTTCAATTCATCGTCACTATTTTTTGATCTCCACAAACAACTGTCCGTCACCTTTTCGCTTTCCCACTCATAAAGCAACGACCGTACCAGAAACAGAAAAAATATTTAACGACACAATTTCAAGTAGTTATGAAAGTAATACTAAAAACGTCTTTGGGCATCTGTCTGATGGGGCTGTAAAAAGTCTGAAATAATTGGACAGTGTCTACTTTCATTAAAGATTCACCGGAGCAAACTCCGGCGAATATCCGATCCTTTAGGGACCCGGGAAACGAAGCGAAGGATTTTGCGTTGATCTTTGTCCGTTCGTGCCTTATAAAATAGACAGGGGTCGAATACGCAGGAAGGTCGGACAGCAACTCCCCCTTCCGGAAAGCGAGGTCAGTACCATGCGTCGCGCACACACATCGATCGCAACCCTTCTTCTGGTGTTTTCTGCCTTGCTCGTAACCGGTTGTACGCCCGTCATCTCCAAGCCCGTCCTCAACAGTGCAGATCGCTCCATCGCCTTCCAGGATCTTCAGGCCCATCCGGAGCAATTTGTCGGGAAGACGGTCGTTGTTGGCGGTCAGATCGTCACGGCAACCGTAAAGGAGGACGAAACCTGGATCGAAGTCGTTCAGAAAGCCCTTGATCGCGACTTGAAGCCCGAAGAAACCGACCGGAGCCAGGGACGGTTCATCATTGTATTCAAGGGATTCGTCGATCCGGCCATCTATGCCGCCGGCCGACAGATCACCGTAGCCGGAGAGGTGCAGGGCAAGAAGGTTCTCCCCCTCAATCAGATCAAATACACCTATCCTGTCATTGTCCCCAAGGAACACCACGTGTGGCAACCTGGCGAAAAATCCTCTCCGCGCTTTGGCATCGGAATCGGTGTGGGGGTGGGATTATGAGACGCCTGCTGATCATGGAGCTCCTCCTCATGGCGCTCCTGCTTACGGCCTGCGCACCCTTTTCCAAGCGGGTGATGAGCGAGGTCAATCCCACGATCCCCTTCGCCGACGTCCTGAAGGATCCCGATCGATATAAAGGCCAGACGGTTCTCTGGGGCGGCGTTATCATCGAAACCACAAACCGCGAAGGCGAAACCCTCATCAAAGTCAGGCAGACGAATCTCGATCTGGAGAAGTCCCCGATTAATACGGACAAATCCGCGGGCCGTTTCATCGTCCGCTATCATGGGTTTCTCGACCCCGCCATTTTCGACAAGGGCCGTGAAATAACGGTCGTCGGCACCCTTTCCGGCAAGGAGGAGCAGGCCTTGGGTGAAGCCCGATATCTCTATCCCGTCGTCGATTCCAAGGAACTCCGGCTCTGGGAAAAGCGGCGGGAAGTCAGTCCCTACGACCCCTGGTTCTGGGGCCCGCCCTACGATTTTGGATATCCTTATCCGTATCCGTGGTGGCATCGCCATCCTTATTGGTGATAGGGCGAGACAAAAAAATTACGGGAGGAGTCGAATGCCAAAGAAGTATATCGTTATCGGCGGCGTCGCGGGCGGCATGTCCGCTGCGGCACGTCTCAGAAGGCTCGATGAAGACGCCGAGATTATCGTTTTCGAGCGCGGGGAATACGTCTCCTTCGCAAACTGCGGCCTGCCCTACTATATCGGCGATACGATCAAGGAACGCAACAAGCTCCTCGTACAAACCCCGGAGGCCTTAACGGCACGGTTTCGCGTGGATGTCCGCACCCGCAGCGAGGCACTGTCGATCGACCCCGCCGCCCATACCGTCCGGGTCAAAGACACGCTCCGGGACCGGGAGTACATCGAGACCTACGACAAGCTCATCCTCTCGCCCGGCGCGGAGCCTGTAAAACCGCCGATTCCCGGCATTGACCACCCGAACATCTACACGCTCTGGACCCTGCCGGATACCGATCGCATCAAGGCCGTGGTGACCCATCGCAAGCCCCGGCACGCCATTGTCGTGGGCGGGGGCTTTGTCGGTTTGGAGATGGCGGAGAATTTTCACCAGCTCGACATCCATGTTTCCGTCGTCGAGGCGCTTGACCAGGTCATGACCCCTCTGGACTTCGAGATGGCGGCGCTTGTGCATCAACACCTGCGCGCCAAAAACGTGGGGCTCTATCTGAGCGACGGCGTGGCCTCCTTCGCGGATGTGGGCGGCCTCGTACGACTCAGGCTGAAGAGCGGCCGGGAAGTCACCGGAGACATCGTGCTGCTGTCGATCGGCGTCCGACCCAATTCAAAACTGGCCAGGGATGCAGGCCTGACCATAGGCCAGTGGGGCGGCATTGTGGTCAACGATTACTTGCAGACCAGCGATCCCGATATCTACGCCGTCGGCGATGCCGTCGAGATCTTCAACCCGATCCTCCGCAGGAAGGGACAGATTCCCTTGGCCGGGCCCGCCAACAAACAGGGGCGCATGGTTGCGGACAACATCGTCCAGGGCAACGTCAAGAAGTACGCCGGCACCATGGGAACCGCCGTTGCCAAGGTCTTCGACATGACCGTGGCCGCCACCGGCGCGAACGAAAAAGCCCTTGCAGCCGCCAACATCCCTCATACCTCGACGATCATTCATCCCGCCTCGCACGCCGGCTATTACCCCAACGCGCTCCAGATGGCCTTCAAGGTCATCTTCTCCCCGGATACCGGTCAGCTCTTGGGCGCGCAGGGTGTGGGTTATGACGGCGTGGACAAGCGTATTGACGTCATCGCCACCGCCCTGCACTTCGGCGCGAAGATCCAGGACCTGCAGGAGATCGAGCACGCCTACGCCCCGCCCTATTCCGCCGCGAAGGATCCGGTCAACATGGCGGGCTTCATCGGCGAAAACATCCTGACCGGAAAGGTCAAGGTCATTGCCTGGGACCGCGTCGAGGCGATCATGAACAGTCCGGAAAGAGGCGATCACGTCCTGATCGATACGAGAACGCCGGAGGAGGTGAAGCTGGGAACCATTCCCGGCGCCGTCAATATTCCCGTCGATGCGCTGCGCGCCCGGCTCAATGAAATCCCGAAGGATAAAAAGATCATCATTTTCTGCCGGGTGGGACTTCGCGGCTACATCGCTGCGCGCATTCTCGCGCAGAAGGGCTACGCCGAGGTTTACAACCTCTCCGGCGGCTACCTCACGTATTCCGCAGCCACCGAAAAACCTGCCATCAGCCAGACCTTTGACGAGTCGATCGATACCGGCATGCGACAATCCCAGGCCGCGGTCCCCATGCGTCAGCAGGTGGTCGAGGTGGATGCCTGCGGTCTGCAGTGCCCCGGTCCCGTAATGAAGGTCAAGGCCGAGATGGACAAACTGGCAGCCGGGGATCAACTCATCGTCAAATCGACCGATCCGGGCTTTTACAGCGACGTGGGTTCCTGGGCCAAGGCTACAGGCAATCAGGTCGTTTCGCTCAACATGGAGAAGGGCATCGTTCAGGCGACGATCCAGAAGGGCGCGGGCGAACAAAGGATTGCCGAGCCATCGCATGGCAACGACAAGACGATCATTGTCTTTGACGGCGACCTCGACAAGGCCATCGCGAGCTTCATTATCGCCAACGGCGCCCTGGCCATGGGACGCAAGGTGACCCTCTTCTTCACCTTCTGGGGATTGACGATCCTCCGGAAAGAGCGGCCCATCGGCGGGCTCGGCAAAAACCTGATCGAGAAGATGTTCGGCTGGATGCTGCCGCGGGGCAGCAAAAAACTCGGGCTTTCCCGAATGAACATGGCCGGCATGGGACCGCTGATGATCCGCGGGCTGATGAAATCCCGAAATGTCGACTCACTGGAAGAGATGATTCGCCTGGCCCTTGACAACGGCGCGCGGATTATCGCCTGTCAGATGTCGATGGACCTCATGGGCATTCGGAAAGAGGAACTGATCGACGGCGTGGAGATCGGCGGTGTGGCGACCTACCTGGAATGCGCGGAGCACGCCGACACCAACCTCTTCATTTGAGAGGAAAGGAAGGGATACCACCATGACCGGCAAAGTGCCCGATTTCGCCATCCGGAAACTCGGCAAGGCGACCCGGCCCTCCCCCCACACCGGCATGCCGTTCGTTGACGATGGTCGGCGCGTACTCTACCACGGCGATCTCGACGAGGTCGGCGCTTTCTTCCGCGCCGGCCAGGAACCGCCCGCAATGGAAATCGCCGGTCCCCGACAAAAGATCTTCTTCGATCCCGCCGCGCTCCATTGCGGCATCGTCACCTGCGGCGGGCTCTGCCCCGGGCTCAACGACGTGATCCGTGCCATCGTCCTGAGCCTGCACTACCACTACCACGTCGAAACCGTCTATGGCTTCCCTTATGGTTTCGAGGGGCTCATCACACGCTACGGTCACCAGCCAATGGCATTGACGCCGGACGTCGTCGCCGGGATCAACAAATTCGGCGGCTCTCTCCTGGGAACCTCGCGCGGTCCGCAGGATATTGCCGAAATGGTCGATACGCTGGAAAAGATGAAGATCCGCATCCTCTTTGCGATCGGCGGTGACGGCACGCTACGCGGCGCGCAGGCCATCAGTGACGAGGCGGCACGCCGGGGGCTTTCGCTCGCCGTCATCGGCATTCCCAAGACGATCGATAACGACATCTCCTACATCGACCGTTCCTTCGGGTTTCTCACGGCTGGCTCCGAGTCCCGCAACGTCATTGCCTCCGCGCACAACGAAGCGCGCGGCGCGCGAAACGGCGTGGGCCTGGTCAAGCTCATGGGACGCGACTCTGGTTTTATCGCCTCCTATGCGGCGCTATCTGAAAACGAGGTCAATTTCTGTCTGATCCCCGAGATCCCCTTCTCCATCGATTATTTCCTGGAGCTGCTCAGACAGCGGCTGGAACGTCGATCGCACGCCGTTGTGGTCGTTGCGGAAGGCGCCGGGCGCTATATCCCCGGCCAAACCGTCGAGTACGATCCCTCCGGCAACGCCCGGTTCGGCGATATCGGAATCTACCTGCGCGACCGGATCAGGGCGCATTTCAGGGAAATCGGAATAGATCTGAACCTGAAGTACATCGACCCGAGCTACATCATCCGCAGCGTCGTAGCCAATGCCAACGATGCCGCCTTCTGCCTCCAGCTCGGACACAACGCCGTTCACGCTGCCATGACGGGACGGACCGACATGGTCGTTGGCCACTGGCGTAGCGAGTTCATCCATGTTCCCATTGCGCTGGCCGTCTCCGCGCGCAAGAAAATCGATCCCCTGTGCAGACTATGGAATAGCGTGCTCGACGCAACGGGCCAGCCCGCCAACCTGACGGGGTCTTAACGGGGGATGCTTTGTTGTATTGCACTGGAAGGCACTGCGAGAATGACCGGTTTTTTCATATCCGGCAGGAGCAAGCAGTTGACAGCTTATAGCTGGTCGGCAGCCGTCAGACAGACAACACCTGGCAAATCTTGTTTGACAGCACGTAGAGATCGAATGGTTTCTGGATAAATCCGTCGCACCCGCGATCGAGGATCGCCTTTGCCTGTCCCTCCAGGCTATATCCGCTGGCAAGCAGGACTTTGACGGCAGGGGCGATTTTTTTAATCTGGTCGAAGGTTTCGCTGCCACTCATCCCCGGCATGATGATATCCAGAATGACGAGGTCGATTTCTTTGGCGCGTTCTTTCAGGATTTCCAAGGCCTCACTGCCTCCACCGGCTGTGATGACAGCATAACCGAGGGCGGAAAGCAGATTTTTACCCACCTCGATCACGATTTCCTCGTCGTCCACAAAAAGGATCGTTCCCTGGCCTTGTTTGATTTCGGTTGAGAATGCGGACGCTGTCGGTTTGACTTTCTTCATCGATGCAGGGAGATAAATCGTGAAAGCCGCGCCAACGCCCTTTTCGCTTTGCACCTCGATCATGCCGTCGTGGTTTTTAATGATGCCGTATGTCGAGGCAAGCCCGAGCCCCGTCCCTCGGCCATGGTCCTTCGTTGAAAAGAACGGATCAAAGATTCTCTGCTGAGTTTCCTTGTCCATCCCGATGCCGGTATCTGTAATCGCAATCCGAACATAGTTTTCCGCTTGCAGCCCCAACCGTTCCACGTCGTTTGGATCGAGGGTCGCATTGGCCGTAGAGATCTTAAGTTCCCCGCCCTGCGGCATCGCCTGAAAGGCATTGAGGTAGATATTCAGCAACGCCTGATCGATCTGATCCTGATCCGCCTCGATAGCCCAGATATTAGGCTGGAGATTCAGAACGATGCTGACATCTTTATTGGTTCGCCCATAGAGGTCGATGTTTTTTTCGATCAGATCATTGATGTTCGTTGGCCTGACTTCGTATTTTCCGCCCCTGGCAAAACCGAGGAGCTGTCGCGTCAGCGTCGCGGCGCTTTTGATGCTTTCCTGCATCGCCATCAGATGAGCGTGAAAGGGGTGCGTCTCATCGGCATCCAGCATCATCAGCGAAACGCGACCCTGTATCCCCATGAGGAGATTGTTGAAATCATGCGCAACCCCTCCCGCCAGAGTGCCGATGGCCTCAAGTTTGCGGGACTGCTGGAGCTTGGCCTCAAGCTGTCTTTTCCCGGTAACGTCGATGCCGACGCTAAAGAAGAAGTCAAAGCAACCATCGTTTGTGAAAATGGCCCTGCCGCGCCATTCGACGTTCAGAATCCGGCCGTTTTTGCACAGCAGCGGAGCCTCAATGATCGCTGCCCTCGTGCTTTCTTCCACGTCACGAAGTTTATTGATGAAATCGACTTGCGCGTCCTGTGGAAGAAATAATTGGATACTATCTCCTCCGACAACTTCTTCTGTCGTGAAACCCGTTGCATCAAGCATGGCGTCGTTGATGGTGATCACCCGAAAATCATGATCAAGCGCGATAAAAAAAGTTGGAGAGGTCTGAACCAGGGTTTTGACGAAATCCCGTTCTTTAAGGAGCGCCATCTCGGCCAGCTTTCGATCCGTGATATTACGCACAATGACAACATATCGATTTTCGATCAAAGGCGTAAATCTGGCTTCATAGAAAGAAGGCGTGCCGCCAATGGTCAGCTGATATTCGACGCTGAAAAGGGATTTATCCCTTTTGACCGCCTCCAGGGCCCCCTGTAATTTCTCTCCGACTTCTCTGTCGGGAATGTCCTGAATGCGCATTCCCACAAGCGTCTTGCCTGAGTGCGGAAAGATGTCGTCTGCGCTTCGTGATTTCTGATCGAGAATCGTGCCGGTTCCATCGATGACAAAGAGAATGTCGGGCAGCGCCGAGAACACGGCCCACAGCTCGGCATTTGTCTGGAGCATTTCCTGTGAACTCAGCTCCAGGGAACGCTCCAGCATCTCACGATCGGTATCGTATTCACGATAGGCCACATTGACCGACGATATAAACGCTATAAGATCGGTAGGAATCTTGTCAATGCTGCCGAAGTGACGCTTGATCTGGCGCAACAGCAGATTGTGAAAGGTTGCCGTCATCAGTATTCTCTAAAGGTGGTGATGGTCATCGTCTGGTTATGGAGTTCACTGGGTTGTCCACAATCGGAGGGTGCGATTTCCCCGTAAGAATAGAAACCGGTCAGAATGGCCTGGTTGCCGATAATGTCCTGAACGGCCTCCGTTTCCTCTTCAACACGTTGTTTCAGAACCATCTTGCGCCCGATACAACTGATCAGAATAGCCAGCTCAGGGGGCTGATTTTCGGACGCCTGCTGGCTCATTCGAGCGGCTTCCATGGCGCCGTCGACAATCCGGTTGATGTTGGCCTTCATAAATCGGGCATAAGCGCCTTCGGGGATATCCCCCGCAAAGATCATACTTTGATCGGTTTCATTGACGGACAGGATGGTTCGCACCAACCGTGATGTTCCCTCTGGCGTCCGAATGCACAGGGGAAAAAGGAGGGCGGAAGCGGGAAGTTCTTCCGCATGACTTCCGAGATAGGTTTTATAAATCCCCAAAGCGGATTTCCCGTCCAGTTCATAGAGAATGTTGTCATGAGAGCGTGTCACAAGCCGTTCAGGACCGAAGGGGTCCCATCCTCCAAACGACCCGCTGCCGACCTGAAGCTTGTCCCCGTACAGGCCCAGTAGGCCGACGACATGGCTTGCAGGTTCCCCGTCACAGAGGACCAGCGTTTCCGAAAACCGGTCCATGTCGGCGGACAATCCTCCGGTGACAGTAACCCCGGAGGGGAGTTTGTCGTGAAGCCCCTTGATCAGCGCACTGCCATTAACATTCAAGCCGTCCGAAAGGACAAAGACGTGAACGAGTCCTTCGCGAGCCAATTTCGCCGCAAGCGTATGGCCGACCTGTTCGCTTTGTTGGATATCATGGATGGTTTCATTGACAATTTCGAAACGGGTGGCATCGAAATGGATGGCCGTAGCGACAAGGCAACTTTCCTTAACCTGAGCGTCAACGATCTCCCCGGCCGTCGAGCAGCCGAAGATCCGGGCATTCGGATAGTTGAATCGAAGTTCTCCAATGCGTTTTATATCTTTGATGAGGGAGGTCTCCCCGAACAGCAAAACAAGTTGGGCCTCATCGCCGAGGGACGTCTGCGTTAATCTGCTCCATCCCTGCGAGGTCGTGAAAAGCGTTTGTTCAATCTGCATACTGTCTTCCCCCCAATAAATTTGGTGGATTTATATTAACAATACGATCTAATCACAAATGCTTTTAAGCCCCTTTTCCGTCGACCTTTACCCCAAACAACGAAAAAACGGGGGCACATTTTTGGCACCATAAAAAAATATCTTCTCGATGTCAATGGATTATCTTTTCTTCTAAAACGTGATTATGGTATCAAAGATTCTCCTGACAGGAATGATCTGGTGGGGTGAAGGGGCAAGCGGCGTGCCCAAGGAGCGGGCCAATCCGCAGGGACCGGAACAAAGAGGAACCGATACCATGAACAACGAAGACCGAATCTCAGAACTGGAAATCAAACTCTTCTATCAGGAAGAAACCATCCGGGAACTTAACGGCATTGTTTGCGAACAGCAACAGCGGATCGATCAGCTGGAAAAAAGCATGAAGGCGATCGCCTCCCGCTTTAAAGATATCATAGAAGCCGTCGGCGGCAAGATCCCGAACGAAAAGCCGCCGCATTATTGACTCGTTCCCTTCACGCCGCTGCCTAGTCGATGTCCGGTCTGACCGGAACCATAAACGATTTTCCATCTCTCGAACAAACGATGCGGGTGGGTTCGATCCGTTCGATTCGAGCGCCCTCGACGGTATCCCCTTCCTTCAGGGATGCGCCGTTGACCAGGGCCCTGCTCTTCGCACCATCCTCGGCCCAGATGATTCCGGTCAACTTGAACGAATCGTTTGCCTTTGGCTCGGCAGTATCGACCGAAACCTTTCTGGCCTGTTTGGGCTGCCGCGGCGTCCTGGAGGGACTCGCCGGTTCATCGATTTCGGAATCGCGGGGGATCGGCTTGATTGCATGGACCTTTGCGACGACGACGGGTTTCACCGCCACTGCCCGGTGTGTCTCTGAAAGCGTCTGTTTGACCGATCCCATCACCACTTCGGCCGGCTTTTCCGCCGCGGCAACGGCTGGCGCAGGAGCGGCCGTCGGCAGCGGTGCAGACCGCACGGTTTGAAGGGGTTGCACAGGTTGCGGGTTGGCGAGAAGCAGGTAGCTGATCCACGCCCCCGCCCCGACAAACAGAAGAACCGCAGAAAGAAACAGGCCGGAAATCAGCAGAATCTTCTTCCGCCTGACCCTGCGATCCGGCAAAAGAATGGCGGCAGCGATGTCGGCCTTCTTCACCCGTCTGGATTTGTCCGCTTCAATTTTCTTCAACGCTTCAAGGATGAGGCTCATGTGGTTCTTCCCCGGTTAGACTCGGTACTTCCAATTCTTTAACGGATCGATACAGTGACAACAACGTCGGGAACAGCATAACGCCGTCCGGCTCTAATCCGTGCGTCGACTGAAAAATCTTAATGGCATTTTCAGTCTCCGTATCATAGCTGCCCGTCAGCGATTGATTATAAATTCCCATGACGCGCAGAAGTTTCTGGAGTTTTCGCACACCCTTTCCACTTTCGCCGGGAGATAGCTTTTCCGGCAGCTTCAGAAAATTCTTCCACGGGATATAGGCGCTGCCGGTCCAGTATTTATGGAGCTCGGCGGTCGTCAGCTCAGAATCGGGAACGATCTGCGGCGCAAGAGAAATCTTCCCCGCTTTGATTCCCGTCAAGACAGCGTAACGTTTCTCCGCCTTTCCGGGCAGAGCCAGTTCCACAATCGCAGGGCAGCCGATCAGTTGCAGGCCGGGCAGCGTCCCCGTAAAACGAAGGAGGCTAAGCCCCCGCGACTGCAAGGCCTCTTCCAGGGAAGCAGGATCGACTTCGCTGTCCCCGGCAGGGTCCGCCTTCCAAAGCCCCGTGATTTCATTGAAGGCCGACCGAAAACTCTCCACTTCCGACAGCTGCTCGATCTTGGCCCAGTAGGCCCGATTCAAAGCGACGGCGGGGTGTTTCACCGGTTTTAGCGGGGCCGTCGCAGCACCCGGCTTGACAGCCGTTCCGGACTTCCAGAAAAGGCCGGGCAAGTCCTTCGACACGAAAGTTATTTGAGGTACAAAAGGCGCCGCCAGCAGCACAATCCCGAAAACGATAAGCGGGTAAAGCACCGCGGGGCGCTTCAGCACAGACCAGCCCCCCTGTCGCGCCAGATCACCGATCGCAACGGCGGCGATGCGCCCGGTGATTTCCCTTGCCTCCTGCGTATAGCCCGCCAGCAGCGCCCGATCGCATGCGGCGTTGATCAGACGGGGAAGCCCCCCGGAATACCGGAATATTTTGGCGATAGCGCGACGCGAGAAGACGACCCGCCCTTCCGCCACATCGATCCGGTGATTGATATAGGCCTCCGTGTCCTGAAGATCCAGAGGCGTCAGATGGTAGCGCACCGTAATGCGCTGATTGAGCTGCCGCAGATTTCTCTTTCTCAACAGGTCGAGCAACTCCGGCTGCCCCGCCAGAATGATCTGAATGAGCTTGTCGCTGTCCGTCTCCAGATTGGAAATCAAGCGGATCTGTTCCAGGACGTCTGCGCCGAGATTCTGTGCCTCGTCGATCACCAGAACAACCGTGCGCTTCTCCGCATTCTCCCGGATCAGGAAATCGTTGAGTTTCTCCAGAATGTCCGAATCGCTCACACCGGAGGCCTCGTCATTGGACAGCATGCCGTATTCGCGCCCGATGCTCCGGAGCAGTCCCGAGGGGGAGAGCGACGGGTTGAAGATGAGCGCCGTCCGATAATGATCGTGATCCAAATGACTCAGCAGACTTCTCAAAACGGTCGTCTTGCCGGCGCCCACTTCGCCGGTCAGGCTGATAAACCCCACATGACTATTGATGCCGTACAGCAGGTGCGCGATCGCCTCCCGGTGCTTCTGGCTCAAAAAAATGAACCGGGGATCGGGTGTCAGATTGAACGGCTTTTCTTGAAATCCGTAGAACTCTTGATACATGCGACTCGCTCACCGACTGTAAAAAATGGTCTGGGGCTCCTGCCCTCAGCAATCAGGAGCCATATTATCCAATTGCAAGAGATTCTCAAGAGTTATTTTCCCCTGCCGTCCCGTCCAGAAACACGGCGGCATTGCCTCCAAGCCCCTGTGATTGCATCCGCCTTCGAAAATAGCGAAGCGCGCCGACCACCGCTTCCATGCGGCCCGGCTGCGCCGCCGGATCGGTAGAATAGACCTGGTAGAAGTCTTCATGAAAAAAGATTTTCATACCGGATCCGATTCCCGAGGGATCGCCCCGCAAGCCCTTATAAAGTTGAAATGAACGCCCGGATTCCGCCCGCCAGATCCTCCGCCTTTTCAAAATGAATGGCGTGTTCCGCATTGAAACGGATCAAGCTGCTTTTCTGGGATTGGCTCACCAGTTCCCCCAGATAACTCTCGATCCGGGCGCTGTCGACGACCCGATCCTTTTCAGCCAAAACGACGAGCACCGGACAATCAATCTCCAGGACGTCCTGAAGCGATTTTCTCTGGGCCGCCTCCATCACACCCACCGTATTGAGCGTCACGCGGGTCGTCTTCAAGGGGTCCCCGTCAATGTAATCCAGCCACGCCTTGGTCGAGGTAAAATCCTCCTTGAGCATGGGAATCGGAATGAAAGGCCGCTTCGGATCGGGCTGAATCTTGAACTCCATCAGAAAGGCAAAGAGGCTTTCCCGTGCGATTTGTTGCACCGCCGTGAAGCGTTCGCTCCAGAAAAGTCCCGGCGTAACAAGGATGAGACTCGACAAGACCCCTTGGCCTTGGAGTTGCCGGGCCGCGGGAATGGAAAACTGACACCCCTGACACCAGCCTGCCAAATGGATTCGGTCGAACGATTTTTTGAAGTGCGCCACATGCTGCACGACATCGTCGAAGAGGATTTCCGCGGATTTGAGATCACCCCGATCGACATCGTTCAGGCCACAGCCCCTCCTGTCCGGCGCCAGAAAAGAAATGTCCGATATCCCTCTCAGGGCTCCCGCCAGCGGCGCCTGCCACTCCGAATGACTCATCCCCCCGTGGAGCATGATGATGAGATCCCTGCCCACGGGCGCCCCCCATAAACGGTAATGCGAGGTGTAGCCATCGGAAAGCTCAAGGGTTCCGATGGACTGATCCGAATCGACAACCGCTGTGTTCTTCATAGTTCCTCCTTGCAAACATGATGGCTGTGCTCTTCAAATCGTCATTTACTGTGTTGAGTCACCTCCACGCTTCACCTTTCCAAACCCGCTATTTGCTCCGGTTGATCACGAGCACGGCGCCATACAGCGTGTTGCTGCCCTGATCGAAGGCGACTCTCCGGATCGTCCCCTTGCTGTCCTCAAAATAGAGGTAGCCCAAATCCAGGTTGGGAAATTGAGCGACGGCCTTTAACGTCCCCCATTCCTCGGGAATCTTCTGATCAAAAACTTTTTCAGCAGGCTTGTCGGCGCTATAGGCAACCCCGGCCAAAAGAACGACAGCCAGTATAATTATGACTCCTCTGAGATACCGCTTCATTCTGAACAACCTCCTTTTTTCATAGTTAAAAATCTTTTTCGTACCTTGGGCGAGGAACGATCTTTTATTCCGAACGCCGTCAAACGATTATGCGGGTCGCCGCAAGATCATTCCCCGGCCCCTCTCCCTGTGGATGTATTTTTTTCAGCAGCCAGGCCATGTTTTCTCCCAGCGTCTTCATGTTGGTCATGCCTTCCTCGTCCGCCGTCACTTCGCCGATCTCCCGCCCGAAGACCATATTCCAATAACTGGCGCCCACCAGAAACATCTGCATGTAATGCAGAAAATGGTTCATGGTGTCGAAAGCGTGCGTGGCGCCGCCTCGTCTGACCGCCACAACGGAGCCCCCGACCTTGTACCTGAAAATGTCTCCATTGGCTTTTGAGACCAGTCCCGCCCGATCGAGCAGCGCCTTCAACTCGGCCGTAATATCCGTAAAGTACGTCGGAGATCCAAGGAGGATGCCATCGGCCGAAGCCATTTTATGAATGTATTCGTTCACACCGTCGTCATCGCCAAAGACGCAACGCCTGTCTTGATTGTTCAAACAGGCATAACAAGCCCGGCAGCCTCTGATGGGCTTCAGGCCAATGTGAATCATCTCGGTTTCGATGCCCTCTTTTTCCAATTCCTGGAAAACGGCTTTAATCAGTAACGAGGTATTCCCCGCCTTCCGGGGACTGCCATTGATGCCGACGACTTTCATTGGACCCTCCTGACATGTTTTTCTAACCTGCAATAGACCTGCAAAAAATCCGACCCCCTCCTGTTTCTTCCTATCTCATATCCCGAAGCCCGTCAAAACAATTAACAGGCTGTTGAAAAACTATTTTTCGCGTCATTGCGAGCAAAGCGAAGCAATCCCCGTATTCGAGCAATCAATAGGTTAGAGATTGCCACGTCGCTGACGCTCCTCCCCGCTACAGCATCGGGACAGGCGCAATGACACAACATTGAAGAGTCCTTCAACAGCCTGTTAAGCGCAACATCAGCCACAGATACCATTTTTTCTCTCCAATCGTTCTATTAAGCTTGAGAAGAAAAGCAAATAGTGGTAGATACTCACCATCTTGTAGTATTGGCAAACGTTGTGAAGAATATCCTACATCGAGCAATAGCGACCGTTCTTTCCCTGGCCGTCTTCATTACCATCGTCACCATCAGTCCGAGAGCCATATCACTGCCCTCAGCGTTACCGACAGATCCGTCCAAAGAAGACCTGACGCGGATCGACTACCCGAGCACAAAGCACATTCGCTGGACCCCCTATTTTATGGAACCCCAGGACAGCCTGGAGACGCTTTTCGGCAAGGATTGGGTGTCTGTTGCAAAATTCAACCGGATCGACAGACGCCATGCCTACCCCGGCGTGACCATCAAAAAACCGGCGGACATCGCCGAAGTCAGAGATTACAATCCAATGCCTCTGCAGTACGCGCCTGCCGAAACGTACCCCAAGTATATCCTGATCAATGTCACCGAACAGTGGTTAGGTGGATATGAGTTCGGCAAGCTGAAAATATCGATGCCGGCCGCAACGGGGATGAAAGACCACACCACACCGCTCGGGCTGTTCCAGGTCGAGGCCTATGACCGGTGGCATACGTCATCCCTCTACAAGATACAAGATCGGGAAGAACAGTACCCGATGGATTATGCCCTTAGATTTCTCATTGAGGATGGCATGTCCTATTGGATTCACGCCAGAGACCTTCCCGGAAAACCGGCCTCTCACGGTTGTATCGGATTGATGAGCGAACCCATGCAAAAGCGCGTTTACGGATCGCCCGCTCGGCCGCTTGTCGATGATGCCGAAGTGCTCTATAAGTGGGTTGTCGGCGATGATGAGGATGAGACAGGCGCCGGCATCATCGAAGACGGACCCACCGTCGAGATCGTCGGTGGATTGCCGCCCTCCACATGGCAGTGATGCTTAACGGGGCATCAGCGGGGATGTTGTTGACTTCGCATCCTCGCGTCTTTTGATCTCCTCGCATAGACACCGGTTGTTGTAGTCTCCCGACGTTTACATCGTTTACAACGTCCCCAAAGCCGTCCCTTTTACAATTTACATAATCCCTGTTTCCGACGAAATGTCCTTCAGGCCCATGCAGCGGCAAGGCGGGGCGCTCAGACGTCCGAATAATTTTCGCCAGCCTTTCTTTTCCCGGACAAACGAGATCGACCATTGCGCTTTGTGCTCAATCTCCGTCAAGGCATTATAGAAATCCTTATAGTCTTCTTTTTTGATCCGTGCCTGTTTAAACTCATATCGCATCGCCACCTTGAGCGATTCGTTTTCAGTGCTGAAATTCGCCGTAAACTTGCCGAAGCGATCTTCATGCGTGACATTGTCGGGCAGTTTCTTGATCACCATGCCCGTAACGGGCGGCGCACAGATCCACTCCGCGTTCAGGGCCAGCCTGTCCGCAATCAAAAGATCATTCCTGCGCGATTCCGGCGCGGGCAGATTCAGAAGTTCGAGAACCCAGAAAGCGGCGCTCATATTGCCGCTATACGCGAACGAATCGATTGTATCGGAGAAGACATTCTTTGCCGTAAACTGCATCTTGCCTTCAAACGGGATCGAGCGGTTCTCAAGAGACGGAAACTCGATGCTCGTATTGTTTCCCTTGTACCTGACAACACTCCAGAGGCGCAGAATCATATCTTTCCGGGTATCGGGATCGGCGGCCAGCATCCGCCATTTCAGGTATTCACTGATTGTGCCCGTCCCCTGCAGGTTCATCGCAACGAGGAAATCAGTGTGTTGCGCATTGAGATCGAACTTGAGCGAAAGCTCGTTGGTCGCAGCGTTTCCGTCCGGCGTCCGCAGCATCATTCCGCCTTTGTCGGTCAAAACCAGGACCGGTTGTCTCATATCCTGCTCCGGCAACAGCGGGAAGGGCGTTACGAAAGACGTCGTATCCAGCCAGATATCCCCCTGCTGATCCGGCACCATGACGATGAGATGCGAAAAATGGGGTATGACGATCTTCTTTTCAAATTCCGTTTCCCTCAAGCTCAAACAAGGATCGAGCAGGACAGGAAAGGCCGGAATGTCCAAAGCCTTGAGCAGCGCGATCAGCAGGACGCCCTGATCCTTGCAGTCCCCGTATTCATTTTCCAGCACCTGACCGGGCGGGTGAGGCGCATAACCGCTGCTGTTGAGATCGATGGACACATATTTGATTTTGGACTGAACGTAATAGTAAAGGGCCGATATCCGCTCGCGGCGCGTTTTGGCGTTGGCCGCGATCTCCTTTGCCAAGGCAGCGATCTCAGGGGTGACTTCGGCCTTCGGGACGAATTGAGACCTTGCCCAGGCGCCGAATTCATCCCAGTCGTTGATCAAACTAAACTCCAGCAGCGGCGTCATCTCGTGAACCCAACACGGCATGCCCCCTTCGAGCTTGATGGCCGGGATATCGTGCGCCTCCCATGTATAACTGACCGTTCCGGCTTTCTTCACGATCGTGGGCTGAAGTGTTGCGCGCTTCAGTTGATAGTTGAGTTTTTCTTTGTCCGGAACGGTGACCGTACACATGAATTTACGGACAGGGTCGAGGCGCGACGTTTCTCCGAAATGAAAACTGTTAAAACGGACCGTATCGAACCATTTTCCGGGCATCAGCGTTCTTTTGGTTTTGGTACTGAACTGATACTCGAAAACAGCGCCGCTGCTGACGGCCGGCAACGGAAAGCAGAGAAGCTTTTCATCATTATAGACATTGCTGCCGGAAATCGTTTTAATCTGTATCGTGTCGTTTTGGACCTTTTTTGTTTTTCCGTCCGGTGTCAATACCCGCCCGAAATCGAGCGTCACGTCTTCATAATACGCATTGAAGGGAATGGCGATTTCCCTGTAGGCTGTCGCCGCCGCGTCATTTAAAACTTTCCCGGCAATTCTGATCGTATGGGTGCTCAGGTAATTCTTTTCAACTTTCAAGTTTACTTCCTTTAAAAGAATCACCGCACCCGACTCATTGTACTGGTCGGTATTGAGTTTCGGCAGCTCGCTCAGAATATCCGGGCTCAACGCGACGGCAGGCGCAGCATAGGCAGATACGCAACTCCATAGAACAAAAAGAACCATCAAAAACAATTTTCGGAAATGCCGCATGGATTCGTTCTCCAATTCCGGTTGTATTCTTGTCACTCGGGACTTTTCACCCGCCCCTGTCTTCAATCAGAGGAAATCAAAGAATTCCACTTCAAAGATCAACGTCGCATTGGGCGGAATCGGTCCCGCGCCCCTCTCCCCATAGGCCAGGTGCGGCGGCACAATCAGAATGCGCTTTTCGCCCTTCTTCATGGACAGAAACGCTTCATCCCAACCCCGGATAACCTGACCTTTCCCGACCGTGAAGTGAAATCGCTGCCCCCGATCGACCGAGCTGTCGAACTTCCTGCCATCAAGGAAGCGGCCCGTATAATGCGCCTCCACAATCGCTCCGCGATAGGGTGACTCGCCCTCGCCTTCCTTCACAACAACGTACATCAATCCCGACGAGGTCCGAATCGCATTGGGATATTTTTCCTTGATGATCGCCTCGTCGCTGAGTGCCTTGCCCTGCTCAGCCTGCACGGCGCTCTCCGCAGGCGCCAGATTCTCTGAAGCCCGGCATTCCCCGGCGATCGCACTGCACAGCACGCATAAACAAATGCCCGTCCATAATCCAAGATGATGATTCATAATCTTCCCCTGTTTTTTCTTCTGGCCAACTTCACCAGTTAGTCCCGAATAAATCGTCGCGTTACTGCCAGTGGCATGCAACCAGATGCATTTCTGCCTTTCGTTCGTTACGTGCGGCGGTCTCGTAAAAAGTGGAATGCGCCTCATCGATCCGGTGCCGATCCCTTCCCGGGAGGAACACAGGCCGGGTTGCGCGACGGGTCTCGAACGCGCATCAAAGATTTTTCCAGCCCGATGGGATTGGCAATCCCGCGCCAAACATGACGGAAAAAGATTTCAAAGCGACAGAGCCCCATCGCGTAATCCGCCCGGCCCCTAAATCTTCCTCTCTCCATTGAAGGCTGATCGTTTTTCCTCTCTGATCTCCCGGTACAATAACGCGTGCCATTTCTTTACCACGCTATAAGACATCCCCATGTCTTTTAAAATTTCTTCACTGTTCGGCTTTTTTGCAATCGGACAGTACTTATAGATTTCGGTAACGCCATGCTCATTGAAGTCATAAGGATGTATGCGGCAAAGCAGCGGCTTGACCGTCATGGGCAACAGGCAACCTTCTTTCTTGAGAAAAAAACATTTTCCATTTCTCGTGAGCTTGATAATATTCCGACGTCCGTTTCTATCCAGGATTAGATCTTTCCAGGAAGCATCGCAACGTCTATAAACTCCCTTCAATGGCGCAGACAGATAGAAATCCTGCGAATTGGTGAAAAACGAGATGCGTTCAATATCCCCTTGCGTGACATAGATTTCAACGCCCTCGCAACAGGACAATCCTCTGAGTCCGGCGCATTCGCTGCAAATATTCTTTTCCACCCGTCCCTCGCATCCTTCACGCGTGCAGCTTATTCAGCAGCCAGGCCATTCTCTGTCCGAGCGTCTTCGCGGCCTGAATGCCCTCTTCATCTTTTTCCATTTCGCCCTTGTCCCTGGCCAGTCCCAGCGCCCGTCCGGCAATGACCAGTTCGTTGCCGAAAAAGAAGTGCGTCATGGTTTCGATCGTGTGCATCGCGCCGGAACGGCGAAAGCAGGAGACCGCAGCTCCGATCTTGTTTCGGTACATTTTATCGTTCGCCAATCCGACAAAACCGGCGCGATCGATCAGGGCCTTCATCTCCGCCGTGACATCCTGGAAATAAGAGGGCGATCCAAAGACAATGCCCTGCGCTGCGACAATCTTTTCAATATAGTCGTTGGCCGCATCGTTTCTGACAGCGCACCGCTTATCCTTGTTTTCGAAGCATTTGTAACAGGCAATGCAACCATGAATCGGCTTCTCCGACAACTGAACCAGCTCGGTCTCAATCCCCCCATTGCGGAGTTCTTCAAGAAGATATCCCATCAGAACGGTCGTATTGCCGTCTTTCCTCGGGCTGCCGTTGAATCCAATGACCTTCATCTCAATCCCTCCTTGCTTTCCGGACCGTTGTGATTTCTTATTTCAATTCCCGAAACACATCAGGGGCGCTCATCATCTGGAGAAACGCATCATTGCCTTTACGTCGCGGCGGTCCCCCTAAGTCGTCATCACTGTTCACTTCTAGTTATCATAAGAACAACTGGCTCAACAATTTTAATATCGATTTTCTCCGGGATTCACAAAGGATAATAGCAGTGCGAGACAGGCTCTCATTCATAAATGGTAAAGGCTTTAAAGGTTTATTTCAACCTCCTAAAGAAATATTGTTTTAAATAAAGTTCGCTCATCTTCATTAGCGACAACATTCATGAGTCTTACAATGTCCTCATTAGTTTTTTCTAAGAGTGCCTGCATTTTTCTATACTGACGGTTCCATTACTATTCTGAATTTATTTAATTGGTCAGAAATTCTTTTCAAAGCTCCTATTATCCCTGTGCTCGATTCAATTCGAATTATTTCATTATGCTTCGTATGTGAAAAGAATAGACTCTCTGAGACGATCGAAATTGATAACCGATTTACATCATTGTAGATAGCTTCGACCCCGGCTCGAAAACTTGGATAGTTACCCTAACCCATATACAATGGAAATGGAGTAAAAGTCCCAAGCACCCCAGTCCAAGATTTGAAAGAGCCCGCCCCTATACTGATATTAATTTCTACATTCTTATATAATAAAAACTGAGCACGTATTGTAACATAGTCATAAAGTTCAGCTTGGAATTTATTTATTCAACTTCCGAAGCTGGAATGGATTCGGCATGACTATATGCCTGACACAAAATATTTTTTAAATGTAATCAGCCATTGATTGCGCTCCTAGTACAACTTTGGCAAAAATATTTAAGTCAGTTAGAAAGTACTTCCATGAATTCAGCAACGACAGTAAACGCTCCTTCTTCAGGGTTTGATATTATAATGGGATTATATGATACATTAAGTGGCTGCAAAATTATTTTCTCGTGCGCCCAAGTACCGTCATCACTAAAGATCTTCTTACTCGTATATTTCTTGACAGTATAAGATCCACCAGTATCTGGATCAAAAATGCTGTTATGCTGAACGAGTACGATCTTGTTATTGCGTGTTCCTTCAACACCTGCCCGAAATATGCAATAACTACCATCTGGTATTGCTGGCTCCATTGAATGCCCAACGACGTGGGCGATGAACATACGCCTATTAAGTTTTTTCCCGATATCGACTTTTAGCCATCCAATTATCTCAACTGCCTCACCACTACCGAAATAGCCTGCAGCGGCTTCTAGCGAATAAACTGGCAGACATTCAGTAAATTTTTCTTCTTTCGATACTACCCTCAGGATCTTTTCTTTTATATCGGCAGCGTCTGAAAATTCAGCGATCTCTTCTTTCTTGTGGACGGCAGCTTCTATGCGAGACTTAAAAAACCGCTCAGTATTTTTATTTATGAAATAAACATAGCAGCCTTTCATTCCCCTGCTGAGCAACACCCGATACGTATTTTTTACATACTCCACGAATGCGTCGCGAGACCTTTTCACTACATTGTCTGCGGATTTTTTTATATCACCAATCCACTTCTGATCATCAAAACTGTAGAACAAATCTTCTCCGAAAATTACTCCAACGTAATCGAACTCGAATCCTTGAGCCGTATACACGCACCCAATTTGGTTAATTCCATTTGGATCATATGCCCAGAGCGAAGCTTTTGGAATTCCTCTCGCCAATCGCTTTGCTTCGGGCTTGGCATTCCACGGCTTCTTATAATCGTCTATGACCACATCATTTTTCAAAGTTCCATCAGCTTTCGGCATTGACCAATTCCAGCAAAATCCTGCTGTGACTCTCGCCGTATAGCCTTGATCATTTTTCTCTCGGATTGCTCTTTCTAGCGCAAGGGGATTCGAAAATATTCGAAAATCAAACTCCTCGTTCTCATCCCATATTACATTTGCTGTTCTCTTAATCCCCAGAGTATTGTTTATCCAATTTACAAAAGCGTCTGACCCGCTGCATCTAAACTGTGCTTCAAGCTCGTGTTCAAATAGCTTGTATTTTTTCTTGGCAATTGTTTTCCTTATGTAATCAGCTGAGCCAATTTCATTCGGACGCACAACTTGATGATCATCAATAAAAAATACCGCTACTTTCGCTGCCTCTAGAAGTTCATCAATTTGTTGTTTATCTGACCTATCAGCTTTTTTTGTGAAGCGGTTATTGCTGTTTTCTCTGATTCGATGGGCCTCGTCTGCAATTAACACATCTATTTCATTTTTGTCAGCACTGCCGTAACTATTAAAATATTTAAATTGAACAGATCCTCGGCTCCCGATAATTTTGCGCAATGTTTCAGTAAATGCCTTAGATCCTGTTGCATAATGCGCGTTATAGCCCCTCAGCAGTAAATCGGCCATCAAGTTAATCGCGATCACTGACTTGCCGGTACCTGGACCGCCTTTTATGATAATGGCTACTTTGCTTTTATCGTCGAAACTCGCTTTAGCGCATTCCAGCACCTTGTCGTAGACAATAAGTTGCTCATCTAAAAGGATATATTCAGATTTATTCTTAATAATATTTCCAACATGATCCATCAGCTTTTTATTCGGCCTATATTTGCTTTTCTCGATCCTTTTTAGAACATCTGCTCCTTCGCCATTCTGCAAGTGACGACATAAATATTTAGATAGTTTGTCAAAGTCATCAGCGGTAAATAAGGGGTAGCGATCTAGTGCATGGCCAAATTTAGCATCAAAAATCACGTCGTCAGAAAAGAAATTATAGTTGTGCAAGTAAGTACAGGCGCGCAATTGCACGGCCTGTGAATCGTAAAACGCTGTATGCGTGTCTTCCAAATACATTTGATATTGCCCAACCTGTATCGATGGGTGCAGCACCTCTCTTTTTGCGCCACCAACCCAGGTCAAAACCTCATTTTCTCCATATGCAGCTTCACATTTTTCCCATTGCTTTAACTCTATAATAATCGCATTGTCCGCATTATTTTGATCTCTTCCGCATATCATGCAGTCCAGGCGTTTCGAAGTTAGTGGAAGCTGATATTCGAGTAAAACCCCGTGATCCATTAAATCTGCAGATTGGAATACCTGAGATACAGCTCGCAATGAGTTGCGCCAAGAATTGATTTCGGAAGGGGAAGGTTGGTATCTGTAATAATCGAAGAAAGCGTTCTTTAATTTTTCGGCTATCTGATTATGACTCGCATCATGAACGAAATTTGTAGATGTTCCTGAATATAGTCTCATAATTTATTATATTTTAAGTTAGATCCTTTTGCCTTGTTAACGGGGTATTTTTGTGCATTCTTGTCCATTTTATCAGAAATCGCCTTGTGTAAATCTATTTCCATATTGTCTGCCAATTCAAATAAATAGATAGCTATATCTGCAAGTTCGTCTGCAACTTCGGGTTTGGATTGTTCTATGTGCCTAGTCACTTCCTCTGGCGACTTCCATTGGAAGTGTTCGAGTAATTCAGCGGCCTCTAATACTAGGGATAGTGCCATATCTTTGTGATTGTGAAATTTCATCCAATCACGTTCGTCCCGAAACATTTTTATCTTTTCAGTAAGATCCTTAATATCGCTCATTTGCACCCCCATAAACAAAAAAACCCGTCTTCTCTTGATCAAGAAAACGGGGGCGAATGAATCATCTTGCATTCCTTCCGCTGTTAAAGACAGTGGCGAGTAACGGGTAACAAGTAACTAAAAAACGGTAAATAGTAAATAGTGAACCGTTAACAGTGAAGAACAACAAAAACAGTAAAGAGTAAACAGCGGCTGACGCCGCTCACTCCAGGGGGCGATGCTTCCAGGAATCGAGGAGAAAAGCTTTTTTCCTTTTTCCGGTCTCCCTGGAACTCTTTCCACTGAAAGCACGCAACATCTGACTGCAAGTGGGAGGAAAATACAACCAAGTATCAGACGAGTCAAGGCATTTATGTCAGTTTTAAGGGAATTTTCTATTGAAATCAGGATATTCCCATCACGCAGCCGCCAGACAGGTTCCCCCTGGTAGAAGACTCACAGGAGCAAGTTCCGGTGAATCACCGATGACCAAGGAAGATGTTTTGTCGTGATTCTCTCGTTTCCCCGCTTTATTCATCCAGCCGATGCAGCCCCGCCCTTCGGGCGGCTTCTTTGGCGGTTGCAAGCTCTATCGCGGTAATGGGCCGATTGATCCGGTCGTCGCGGCGCGCCAGGCCGCAGGGATGATACTGCCCCATGATGTTGACATAGGTGTGCGGGGAAATCTCTCCGGCCAGAAATGCCATGACCTCCGGCGTTCCCGCGATCCCGTCCGGCATGACCAGATGGCGAACGAGGAGTCCCCGCACAGCCAGTCCTGTTTCATCCAATACGAGATCGCTCACCTGGCGGTGCATTTCCCGGACGGCAGCGGTCGCCCGTTCGCGGTAGTCAGGGACCCGGCAGAAGCGCTCGGCCCAGCGGTTGTCCCAGAATTTGAAATCCGGCATGTAGATATCGACGATTCCGTCCAGCAGCTTCAGGGTCTCCACGCTTTCATAGCCGCCGCAGTTATAGACCAGCGGCAGATCCAGGCCCTGTTCAATGGCGGATGGCAGGGCTTCGAGAATCTGCGGCACGACGTGGGTCGGCGTGACGAGGTTGATGTTGTGGCAGCGCATCGCCTTCAAATCGAGCATGGATCGACGCGAGGTCGTCGGGTCCGGCAGACTTGCCGGCCCGGTGTCGAATGATATCGAAGTTCTGGCAGAACGTGCACAGAAGATTGCAGGAGCTGAAAAAGATGGTCCCGGAGCCGAAAACGCCCGACGAACGGCGCTTCCTCTCCGAAGTGGGGCGCGTAACTCGCGACAATCGCCTCGGCGCCGGTTTGGCAGATGCCCGTTTGCCCTGCCAGGCGGTCAACGCCGCAGTTGCGCGGACAAAGCCGGCAGGCGGGGGAGATCAGCGCCAGCGCCCGCTCGATTCGCTCCTGCAATTTTCCTTCACGATGCAGAGAAAGATAGAGAGGTTCGTTCATGCAATAAGAGTCCTGCTTAATAGATCCCCATTGCGCAGCCGCCGGCCAGGGTGCCGCCGAGTTCGCGGCATTGATCGAGGACGGCTTCGGTGATCTCGCCCCTGGCGATGACGGGCGCGAAGACCCGTTTGAACTTGTAGCCTGCGGCGATGCGCTCGATGGATGACAGGGCGCCGGAGCCGTCGTTGCCTGCGCTGATAAAGACAACATAAGGCTTGCGGAAGACTTTGTCCTCGGCCCCATAGAAAGTGCGGTCGAAAAAATCCTTGATCAGTCCGGACATGTAACCGAAGTTTTCGGGGGGTGCCGATCGCCAGGCCGTTGCACGACAGCAAATCGTCAAGCGTCGCCTCTCGTGCCTTCTTCAGAACGACGTCCACGCCCTCGATAGCCCGTGCGCCCTCGGCGACGGCCAGGGCCATTTTTTCGGTGTGACCGGTTTGTGTATGGTAAACGATGAGGATGCGTGTCATGGTTCAATCCTGGATCTGCATGAGGCTTGCCTGTTCGGCGATCTTTCTCCGCCAGTATCAGAGAAACCGGAGCGCTTTTCCATATATTTTATCGAGTTGAAACCCGGCTTCATAGACAACTCTGATCGCTCCTGAAAGCGGCGATCGATGACAGGGTCCGATATGAAAAGAAAACCGACACGAACGGACGGCCGCCAGGCATGCGGAACAACTCTGAATCATTGAATTTATTTAACATGACGGGAAAGACCCGTTTTTTGTGTGTCGGCAAAACTTACAACCTCAATGCGGCCTCGACGCCTGCTTTACTTTCTTCATTAATCATTACAAACAAGTTACAAATACTGGCATGTTTCATGTAGGAAATGGCGCACAGATACCATTTGACTACAAAAAGCATTGCCAAAGAAGGGAGGTTGTAATGAAAAAAGTTGCCTTTGTTGCTTATGCTCATGGCCATCTTTGTCGTGGGGATCACAAGCGCCCAGGCTTACACGATCGTTCCGGGAAGCGGAGATTACGCTGTGGGCGATGTAATCGGCGGCTGGCAAGTCCTCGATTACAAGGATGCCGTTCCCGGCAATTTCCAATGGCATTTGGACGATATCCGGGGCAAGCGGCGGCGGTTATACTGCCCACGGCAGCTTGATGTGGTTCTATTCCGTCGGCAACTATGCGCAGGTCACCTTTGATGTAAAGAGTACGGCCGTAGCTTTTATGCTGCAGTCGGATTGGAATGACGGAATCGTCGATCTTTCGGTTGACGGCGTGGTTTTTGCCCACAACTTCGACATGCAAAAACGATCTGCCCGGAAACGAGGCAACGTTGATCATCTCCGGCCTCAACGACGGTTATCATACCAATCAAGATTCAGAGCGTCGGCTATGTCGCTGCTGACATCAATGATTTTCATATTTACGGCGGCGCGGCCGTAGCGCCGGTTGCGGCTCCCGAACCCCGCTTCACTGCTCCTGCTGGGACTGGGCCTTCTGGGACTCGCTTCGATTAGAAAGAGATCCTAACCCGAAAAAGTTGCAACACTCAATGGGGCAGTATGGTTGAATCCCATGCTGCCCCATTTTATATGAAAGAAACGCGCAAAACAAACCGATCACCCTGATTTCGTTCGTAGGGTCGCCGGTCATGCCCCGCCCGGATTGAAGCGCGGCCTCCGGTTATGATATAGAATATCCATCTGTCTCTGCATTGCCAGTCGATTTTCTTAATGTCAAATCTCATGATAGGAAGGAGGTCTATACGCGATGTCGAAATGAGGCCCACAAGAAAGATCACGACGAACAACACCTGGACAAATTGACGGTCAAGGAACTGCGGGAAATGGCCGCGGAGATCCCCCATGAGCGGGCGATCCACGACATGAAGAAGGAGGAACTCGTCGCCTTCATCAAGGAGGCCAAGGGCATCAAGGACGAGCCGCACGTCAAGCACAAACACACCCATCACAAGATCATCTTGAGCAAGGAGCAGCTCAAGGCCAGGATCCGCGAATTGAAAGACCTGAAAGTGCAGGCGCTGGAAGCGGATGACCGGAAAAAGATCAACGGCGCTGTGCCATCAAATCGGCCGGCTCAAGAAAAGAACGAGACAGACCGCGGCTGAATGAGATTGGTCGCGAGTCTTTATGCCTCTCGGAACTTGGACCGGTGCACCTTTCCCGTGCCGTCGAGCGCGAGCATGTGGGTGATGCAGGCAGGCAAGTCTTCGGGGTGGTGGGTCACGTAAACGAGGGTGGTCCGACCCCGGCTTGCGATGGCGTCCATCATGTGCGCGATGCGCTTGCGATTGCTCAGGTCGAGCCCTGAGCAAGGCTCGTCGAGCAGGAGGAGTTCGGGATCCTTCACAGCGGCCCGTGCGATCGTTGATCATCCGCCGTTCCCCGAACGAAAGCCGTTCGAAGAGCTTGTCGGCGAAACGGGCGATGCCGAGAAGGTCCATCCAGCGCCGGGCCTCGGCCCGCTGGGCGGGTGTGGGTATTCTGTAGAGTCCATTCGAATCGAAGAACCCGGATGCCACGGCATCGAGAGGCCGGGGTGTCCGGTCGGTAGGCGAACTGGAGCCGTTCGGAGACGATGCCGAGCCGCTGCTTGATCTCCCAGACGGTTTCTCTCTGTGCCTTTTCGCATTCCGAACAGATAGAGTTCGTTGGCGTAGCCCTGGGTGTTGTCGCCATTGATCAGGTTGAGCAGAGGTCGATTTGCCCGCTCCGTTGGGACCGACCACAGCCCAATGCTCTCCCTTGCGGATGCGTCCAATCGATGCCGTCGAGAACCTTGCGGCTACCGTAGGCGACGGTGACCTTCTTCATGCGGACCAGCACCTTTGGACTGGCCGTGGGTCGTGCCTTTCCAGCGACCGACCGGGGATCGGCGGCAGCGCCCTCGATATCGTATCAGGGCTGCCAAAGTTTGACGGTCCAGGCTGCCACGCGCGCCTTGATGAATCAACCGGCAGTTCTTCACGCTGGGCGACGTGAGTCATGCAGGGGAGGATCTCTTCCGGGCGATTGGTAACGAGCATCAGCTGGGTCTTCCCGGCGGCGGCGATTTCAATCATCTCCAGCGGTCAGACGGCGGGAAGCGCGGTCCAGACCGCTGAAGGGTTCGTCGAGGATGAAAAGGTCGGGCTTCTTCAGCAGCGCCCGCGCGATCAAGAGCCGCCGCATCTCGCCGGTCGAAAGGGCGCGGATACGGCGTTCCAATAACGGCCGGATCTTGAGGTGGTCGAGTGTCGCGCAGACAGCGGGCGACGCCAGGTCGGGACAGAGGCCCGCTCAAGAGGATGTCCAGCGCCTTTCCCGATTTGTCGGCGGCGTCCGCGCCCTTCAGGAACCAGTCCCTGCAATTCGAACGAAACGTAGCCCATGACGAACTGATCCGGGTCATACGCCCGGAGGAGTTCCCCCTGCACAGGCGGGCAATTCGCCCAGGAGAAGCCGCACCAGCGAGGTCTTCCCGGAGCCGTTCGGGCCCTCAGAACGGCCCAGTTTTCTCCGGTTGCGATCTCCCTAGTCGGTATCCGGAAAGATCCACGTGTCGCGAAGGCGTATGGTGACGTGCTCTTCAGTTTGATAAGGGGCTCGGATTTCATCGGCTTTTTTATATCACAAAAAGCGCCGCGCGGCAGGGATGTTCTCAAGGCCGATCAAAGAAAGGGGTTGCATTTTTTCGTACGGCGGTATAGCATTTCCCCGATGCTTTGCTTCGGAAAGGAAAAGACACATGGAAAAAATCAGACTCGGCAAAACCAATCTGCAGATTACCCGGCTCGGTTTCGGCGGGATTCCGATTCAGCGGGACTCCGAAGAGGAGGCTATCGCCATCGTCAGGCGGTGTCTGGATCTCGGAATCAATTTCATCGATACGGCCAATGCCTATACAACGAGCGAGGCCCGCATCGGCAAGGCGATCGCGGGGCGGCGAGAGGGGCTTGTCATTGCCACGAAGACGCAGGCCCGGACGCGTGCAGGCGTCGAGGAGCACCTGGCGCTGAGTCTGGAACGGCTCCAGATCGACTGCATCGACCTCTATCAGTTTCACAATGTGAGCGACGCCAAGGCGCTGGAGGCAGTGCTCGACCCGTCGGGACCGATGGGGGTGGCGCTGGCGGCGAAGCGAGACGGCCGGATCAAACATATCGGCATCACGTCGCACCAGATGGATACGGCCATTGCTGCGGTCAAGACGGATCAGTTCGAGACCATGATGTTTCCATTTAACTTTGTCACGCCGGAGCCGCTCGACGAACTGTTGCCCCTGTGCGAAAAACACGACGTGGGCTTTATCTGCATGAAGCCGCTGGCGGGAGGGGTGCTGGAGGATGCAACGCTGGCCTTCAAGTACTTGATGCAGTTTCCCGACATGGCGCTCATTCCGGGAATCGAGAAGCTGCAAGAGATCGACGAGATTGTGGCGATCATGAATAGCCCGGCGACGCTGACGGACGCGGAGCGGGCGGAAATGGAAAGCATCCGGAAAAAACTGGGGCCACGGTTCTGCCGGCGCTGCGACTACTGCCAGCCCTGCCCTGCGGAGATCCCGATCTCGCTGGTGATGCATGCGGGGAGCTTTGAGAAACGCTTCGCGGCAGAGACGGTCTTTACCGGCTGGATCGGCGCAGCCCTGGCCAAGGCTGCCAACTGCACGCAGTGCGGCGACTGTGAGTCCCGGTGCCCCTTCAATCTGCCGATTCGGGAGATGGTGGCGGAAAGCGCCTGCTGGTATGAGGAAGGCCGGAAGAATTTCCTGGCGGCTTCTCAATCACCAAAGACCTGAGCGGAACTTCTGATCAAGTTGTCAACTCGGTTTCAGTTAAATCGCCGCAGCACTGCGTCTGGCCTGCAACCTGATGCTTTTTCGCTTGTCATCCGTGATGGTTCCGTAAAAAGTCAAATCACGCGTCGATCATAAAGCAAGAGGATGGCGGGATGGGTCTCGAACGCGAATCAAAGATTTTTCCGACCCGACGGTATAGGCAATCCGGCGCCGAACATGACGGAAAAAGATTTCTGAGCGGCAGAGAACCGTGCCGCCATCCTCTTCTCATGCTTCAAGTCGTGACTTTTTGCGAGGCCATCACCCGTTGCCCGTCACCTATACTGCGACGTCGGCCGCCGCAAACTACCACGTAGCGGCCCCCTTTCCCCTTGACAGAACCCCTGCCGACCGTCACAATCGGTGAACTTGTACGCAAAACACCTCAAGGCCTCGCGGCCGGGAAGAAAATAAGGCATGTTCGACCGTTCAACCCTTAAACGTAACTATTGCATGCTGCGCAGCAGCAACCGGATCAAACGCCTTCTGCTGATCGTCGCATTGATACTGCTTCTGCCGGTCTCGTCTGGCGCCGCCGATTTGACGTGCAGTCGCTTGCCGCTCCTGATGAAGAGCTTCCTGACCAAGCACTACGCGATGAAGACGATGACGGCTGAGATCCAGACGCATGCAGCGGACCAGATGCTCAAGGCGCTGGATCCCATGAAGACGCTCTTGTACGAATCGGATGTGCAGCGACTCAAGCCGATGCTGCAGGACATGTTTGCAGGCATTCAGTCGGGCAACTGCATCGCGCTCAATGAGGTATACAATGTGCTGGTCGCGCGGGTGCGTGAAAACGAGGACATGGTCCGGACAATTCTGGGGCCGGACTACAAGCGCGATGAGACCGTTGAGTTGAACACGGACGTGACCAAGCGGCCCTATCTGAAGACGCCTGGGGACAAACTGCAGGTGCTCAGAACGGTCGTGCAATTCCAGATTGAAAATGCCTTGCTGGCGGGAACCGATCTGGCAGAGGCCAAAAAGCAGCAGATCCATCGTTACGAACTCCAGAGCAAACGCGTGCTCGATGAGAATCCGGGCAAACTGGTCACGACCTTTGCCGAGTCATTCGCCCTGGCCCTGGATCCGCACTCAAGTTACCTCTCACCGGAAAATCTGGAAGATTTCCAGATCCACATGCAGCTTTCGCTGGAAGGAATCGGCGCCTCACTCAGCAGTGATAACGGTTTTACGGTCATTGAGGAACTGATTCCCGGCGGAGGCGCGGAGCGTTCGGGACGGCTCAAGCCGAAGGACAAGATTATCGCTGTGGCTCAGGAAGGGGAAAAACCGGTCAATGTCATCGACATGGACCTCCGCGATGTGATCAAGATGATTCGCGGCAAAAAGGGCACGCGAGTGACGCTGACCATTTTACGGCAGGCGGAGCGTACGGAGCGCTTCAACGTGACGATCACGCGCGACAAGATCGATCTCAAAGAGCAGGCGGCCAAGATCACCTATCAAACGCGGACGCGCAACAACCGGACGTATCTGTTCGGCATCATCGACCTGCCGTCCTTTTACGGCGATGATGAGACGGGAAAGTCCTGCTTCGAGGATGTCAAGAACCTGCTTGCGGAGGCCAAAAAGCGACGCGTTGACGGCATGGTGCTTGATCTGTCGCGCAACCGCGGCGGTCTGCTTGCGGAGGCCGTGCAGATGAGCGGTCTCTTTATCGGCAGAGGCGCGATCGTGGCGACGAAAGACAGCAACGGACAGGTGACGATCCTGGCAAACGGCGAGACGCCGGCCCTCAAGAACGACAAGCGCGAGGTGCTCTCTGTTCCCCTTGAGGACCCCCGTGCGTTCTATACGGGTCCGCTTGTCGTGCTTACAAGCCGCCTGAGCGCTTCGGCCAGCGAGATTGCGGCCGGCGCGCTCAAGGATTATCGCCGTGCAGTAATCGTGGGGTCGGACCACACCTTCGGCAAGGGCTCTGTGCAGCAATTAATCGGGTTGGCCAGCGGTCTGGGGGCCATGAAGGTCACAACGGGACTGTATTTCCTGCCCGGCGGCAAATCGACCCAAAAGATGGGCGTGGCGTCCAATGTACAACTGCCCGACGGATTCAGCTTCGACGACTTCGGAGAATTGGAGATGGATTATGCACTGCCGGTTCAGTCCATTGCGCCTTTTCTCGCCATGCCGTCAAACGGCCAGCCTCTCTGGAAACCGCTTGAACCATCGCTTTTAGCAGAATTGGCCGCCAGGTCAAAGGCGCGGGTCGCAAAGGACGCAAAATTCACCGAGATCATCCAAAAGAACGAGGAGGCCGCACGCAGAAAAGGCATCGTTCGGCTGGCGGATCTGCGCCAGGAAATGGAAAAGGAAAAAGGCGACAAAAAGTCGAAGCAGCCGTCCGAGCTTCGAATCCAGATACAGGAGCAGCAGGCGCCTTTCGTGAAAGAAAGCGTCAATGTCCTGTTCGACATGTTCACTCTGCCGCCGACCCAGCAGGTCGCAAATCGTGCGCACTGATCGGCGCCGACCCGGAAGACCCTGGATTACATATCGTTAATCACATCGATAAGACTCCGCAGTCTGCCGAAGCTCTTGCGGTTGAAGTCAATCACCAGGCGCGGCAGTTCCACCATGTCGGCATCTTCAATCTCATCTTCGAGGGGTCCCGACGCCACGATTCGACCGTCGCGCATCAGGACATCCTGAAAGCGATCGTTGAGCAGCTTGATCTGATCGGCCTCCAGGGGAGTGGTCATGCGGATGACAACTTTTCCCTGTACATGCCGGATGCTGTGATAGCGCCGATAAAAGCGCCGGATCCGTTCCACCGCGTCCTCAACGGAGCAGACATGTTCGAAGAGGGCGAAATCTGTTTCGGCGATATAGCCGTGTGCCAGGAGCTGGTCCTGGAAGAGCTTGATGATCTGCGACCAGTAAGAGCCGTCCGGACTGTCTACAAGCACCAGGGGTATGGGATTGTGCTTTCCGGTCTGCATGAGGGTCAGGGTTTCCATCGCCTCGTCGAGTGTGCCGAACCCGCCGGGGAAGAGCGCCACGGCATCCGACTCCTTCAGAAAGGCCACCTTGCGGTTGAAAAAATACTTGTACGTAATGACCCGGGGATTGCCCACCAGCACGAGGTTGGGCTTCTGTTCGAAGGGTAGCCGGATGTTGACCCCGAAGGAATGCTCGGAGCCCGCCCCCTCGTTGGCGGCGTGCATGATCCCCTCGCCGCCCCCGGTGATGATCATGTAGCCCGCCTCGACCAGCTTCTCACCGAAACGGCGCGCCATTTCGTAAACCGGATCACCCGGCTCAGTGCGCGCGGAGCCGAAGACCGTAACCTTGCGGACATGCCGATAGGGCCCGAAGATCTTCGAGGTGAAACGCATCTCTTTGAGCGTCGTGTTCATGAGCTTGAGATCGGCCCGCGTATCGTCCTCCTGCCCGGCTTTGAGTGCAGCCAGAATCATCTCTCGGATGTACTCGGGACGCCGAATGTCGCCGGCGGCCTCGATCAGCTGCCGGATCAATTCGTCGATCGAACCATTGTCCTTGTCGAAATACATTTTCATGGTGCCCTCCCAAGCTCCCTAGAACCGATACCCCAAACCGACCAGAAAAATGTCCGTATCCTTGTTGTAGTTGGTCACGATACGATGCATGACAAAACGCGCGGTCCAATTCGGATCGAATGAAAAATTCTGCAACGACACCGTTGCCGACATAATACCGGAAGCGAAGGCAGAGCCGCCCTCGCCTGAGGGGTCCTCATTGCGGTGATCCACGGCAAGGTAAGCGCCCAGACCGCATCCCAGGCTCAAACGGTCATTGAAAAAGGACCGGACCGGCCAGAGTTCCGTTATCAGCCCGTTTCGGCGAATCAAAACATTGTCGCCTTCGTTCAACCAGGAGGCGGAGACGTCAAGATAGGGGTAGAGCCCGCGCCGGTATTCCACACTCCAGGCCAGCGACTTTGGAGAACCGGGGTTATTGACGGAGGTTTCACCGACAAACAGTGTCAGTTCGTTATCGGTCTTCTTTTCCCGATGGAACGGCGGTCTGGGCAACGGTCCCGTCTTGACCGGCGCATCCAGCTGATAGCCAATGCCGACCAGGGCCGTCAGGGTATCGATGCTGTCCTTCGTATTGATCCAGTTCACACGGGCCTGAAGCAGAAAACGGGAATCGAAGTACCAGGTGGCGGAGCCCCCCAATAGGCCGCCCACACCGTGCCGGTCGAGCACCACCCCGGGCGGATTCTCCGTCGTATCGGCGTAAACGTACGGCCCGGCCCCCACGGCCAGCGACAACCGGCGGTCCATCACGTTCATACGCCACCAGAGGGTCAACGGGGCCAGGCCGTCCCGGTGATGATTCGGCAGATGCCCCTCATTGAGATAACCGATGCTGATAGCCCAATGCTCGCCAAGTCCTTCGCGATATTCCGCTGCATAGGAAAAGGAACGATCCGGAACCCCCTGTTGATCGGTCGCCCCATAAAAGAGAAAGACCTCGCCCGCGGCAACGGGCACGGCCGATGTCATCAGCAGGATAAGAACAAGAAGGAGACGCACGTGTAAGTACCTCGAAAAGGAAATGGGCCGCGGAAAACATACCAACGGGCACATCAGAATTGCCATGTACCGAAAAAAGTATAGGGGAAAGGGGAAACCCTGTCAAAAGAAACAGCAGGGTCGGACTGCCCTCCAAAAAAATAAGGCGGTTTCCCGAAGGCAACCGCCTTATCATTTAGCACTTCAAAGGTAGAGCGTTATTTTGTTTTCCTCCGGATACCTGCCAGGCCGATCATGCCCAGCCCCATGAGGAGGAGTGTGGCCGGTTCGGGCACGTTGTTTTTCTCCGTCACGATGGTGAAGGTGATGCCGGTGTCGTAGTAATGGCAATTGGGATCGAATCCGAGGCCGTACTTGGCATCTGAGAGGTACCCGGTCAGAGCCGCAATCTCATCAGCCGTCAGGTCATAGTGGAAGTCTTCCGCCGGATTGACTGTTCTGTATCTGGTTACGTATCCGTAAACATCCTGATAGATGGGTCTCCCCCATCTATGCCCGATAATCGTCCGCCCGACCTTTTCCCAGTTTTGATAGGACTCCGTATAGGCGTTTTCATCCTTATAGGTCGTCAGGAGTGTTTTGTAAGCCCAGCCGCTGTACGGATTGTTCAGCAGATAGATGTTCATGTAATCGTTGTCCGGCTCCTGCCAGTTGTTCAGGGCCGTGATATCGAGATAGGCGGCAACGATATGCTCACCCTCTGGAATAGACCAGGAACCGGTATCGACCTTCCAGGTATAATCCGTCCCATGCGCCATCGCCTCAAGTGCCGTGGTCGTCCAGGACTTTGTGGTCGCCTGCGCCGCCATGGGGATGAGAAGCGCGATCATAACAATCAGTAGAATTTTTATGCTGATGCGTTTCATTGTTTTTCTCCTGTCGGATGTATTACTTTTAATTATGTTAACGCAAGTTCGATGCCACCACCTCAAAATATTCTAATATATTAATATAAAAAGATATTTTGTTTTGTTTATCCCTATCATCCTTTTGAGATCGTAATTTTTTTCGACACTTCATGAAAGACAATACGCAACCCGTGAAGCAATTATCTTAAAACGCCTTAATATTATTAATCATATACATTGTAAAACATCTCGACAGCGCGTATGCATCCGTCCGTTTCAGGTTCTCCAACTCCTTCCCGGAAAGCCGTTCACCTGAAAAACAAAGCGTCGGCGCTCCCGAAAATGAAAAAGGCCGGAAAATCCCGGCCTTTTTCATTTTGATGTCGCCCTGATCGCTATGAGGGAATAATGAGGCGCGGCCCGATCCGCCGCTCTTGTGGCTTCTCCTTCGCGTGCTCGCGCAGGGCCGCCTGAGCAGCCGCCAGTCGTGCAATCGGCACGCGGAAGGGCGAACAACTCACGTAATTCAGACCGAGTCGGTGACAGATTTCGATAGACTTGGGATCGCCGCCGTGCTCCCCGCAAATTCCGACCTCCAACTCCGGCCGCACCCGGCGGCCGAGTTCGACCCCCATGCCCATGAGTTTCGCCACCCCGCCCTCATCGATGGTCTCGAAGGGATTGCGCGGCAGGAGGCCGCGCTGGATGTAATCGATGAGGAACCCCTTCTCGGCGTCGTCGCGGCTGATCCCGAAGGTCGTCTGGGTCAGGTCGTTGGTGCCGAAAGAGAAGAACTCGGCGAATTCGGCGATCTCGTCGGCGGTCAGCGCCGCGCGCGGGATCTCGATCATGGTGCCGAACTTATAATGGACCGTCACCTTCTGCTCCTCCAGAACCTCCTTCGCAATGGCTTCGAGCGATTCGCGATGGACTTTGAGTTCATTGACGTGACAAGTGAGCGGGATCATCACTTCGGGTCGCACGTCGATCCCTTCCCGCACACACTGGCAGGCCGCCTCCAAGATGGCGCGCATCTGCATCTGCGCGACCTCGGGCATCATGATGCCGAGGCGAACGCCGCGCAGCCCCAGCATGGGATTGGACTCCCGCAGGGCTTCCACGCGCGCCAGGACGTGACCTTCCTCCTCCAGCTTTCGCAGCAGATCATCGATCTCCTTGAGATTCCTCGCATGCATCAGCCGGATTTTGTTATCGGCGAGATCGATCATCAGGTTTTCGTAGGCGGGTAGAAACTCGTGAAGCGGCGGATCGATGAGGCGGATGATGACCGGACGACCCTTCATGGCACGGAAAATCCCGAGGAAGTCTTCGCGCTGAAAGGGCAGGAGTTCATCGAGAGCCTCGCGACGTTCCGCAGGCGCAGTGCTCATGATCATCTTCTGCACAATCGGCAGACGTTCGGTTTCGAAGAACATATGTTCGGTGCGGCACAAACCGATCCCGCCGGCGCCGTATTCCATGGCCCGCCGGGCATCCTTCGGGTAGTCGGCGTTGGCCCAGACATCCAGCCGCCGGAACTCATCGGCCCAGGTCAGCAGCTTCATCAGCCAGAGATCGGAGATGTCGGGCACCATCGTTTCGAGCTTGCCGTTGAAGACCTCGCCGGTCGAGCCGTCGATGGAGATCCAGTCGCCCTCATGGATTATCTGACCCTTGACGGTCATGAGGTTCTGGAGCATGTCGATCTCCAGGGCGGCGACGCCGACCACTGCAGGCTTTCCGAACTGGCGGGCCACGAGAGCGGCATGGCTGGTGCGTCCGCCGCGACTGGTGAGGATTCCTTCGGCGGCGAGCATCCCGTGAACGTCGTCCGGCTTCGTCTCGGGACGCACCATGACAACCTTCTTCCCTTCTTTTTTGGCCCAACTCTGGGCCAGATCGGCGCTTAAAGCGACCACGCCGACAGCGGCGCCAGGCGAGACGTTGAGGCCGTTGGCAAGCAAGCGGCCCTCGGCCATAGCCGACTTCTTGGAGGCGGGATCGAACTGGGGATGGAGAAAGAAGTCCACCTGTTCGGGCGTCACGCGTAAGACGGCTTCCTCGCGCGAGATCAGGCACTCTTCGGCCATTTCCACAGCGATGCGGACGGCAGCCTGCGCCGTTCGTTTGCCGTCGCGGGTTTGCAGAATCCAGAGTTTGCTGCGCTCGACGGTGAATTCCACATCCTGCATGTTGCGGTAGTGCCGTTCCAGCTTTTGGATGGTCTCAGAGAACTGTTTCCAGATAGCGGGCATGGTTTTGGCCATGTTCTCGACGGCATCAGTCAGGCGAATCCCGGCAACGACGTCTTCACCCTGCGCATTGATGAGATAGTCCCCTTCGATCTTCTTCTCGCCCGTCGTGGCGTTACGGGTCATGGCGACGCCCGTCGCGCAGTCGTTTCCCATATTGCCGAAGACCATGGTCTGAATGTTGACGGCAGTTCCCATGTCGTGAGGGATTTTCGCCGCCTTGCGGTAATCGACGGCCCGCTTGCCATTCCAGGATTTGAAGACGGCCTCGGTCGCCAGGCGCAACTGCTCATATGGATCGGTGGGAAAATCGATGCGATTATAGCGCCGGAAGATATCCTTGAACTGTTCGCCGACCGATTTCCAATCCTCGGCGGTCAACCCCGTGTCGCTCTCCACCCCCCGCGCCTTGCGCGCCGTCGAAATGACCTCTTCAAAAGCCTCGTCCGGAACGCCCATGACAACAGCGCCAAACATCTGAATCAGGCGACGGTAGGAATCATAGGCGAATCGGGAATCGCCGGATACGGCGATCATGCCTTGAACGGTGTCTTCGTTCAGGCCGATGTTGAGAACGGTGTCCATCATCCCGGGCATGGAAAAGCGCGCGCCGGAGCGGCAGGACACCAGGAGGGGATTGTGGGGATCGCCGAATTTCTTTCCGGTCTTGGCCTCGACCGCAGCCAGCGCCGCGAGCTCCTGATCCCATAGACCCTCAGGGAGCTGCATCCCCGCAGCCAGATAGGCGTTACAGGCCTCGGTTGTCACGGTAAATCCGGCAGGAACCGGAAGCCCGATGCGGGTCATCTCCCCCAGGTTGGCCCCTTTGCCTCCCAGCAGGCGGCAGACGCCATCCCAGGTTTGATTCGCATTGACTTTGGCCTCGTCGAGTTCGTCAAAGAGATAAACCCATTTCTTATCCATTGCGTCTTACCCTCCTTCTGTATTTTGGGCAAATCGGGTGATGCCTCTTTCAGACTGCGGGTGATCCTTTCTGGAAAGACGTTTTCTACAAAGACAGGGACAGTTATGGTTGGCAGGGAAATGAGACGCCCTGCAATGCTCAGCTGCTAACGGTTGGTTATGGCGGTTTGTGTATGTAATGAACCCATTCAAGGCTTGCGGTCAAGCATTTATTTTCATCTAACCCGATGATGGATTGGAGACTTGCCGGAGCATTCTCCGGCGAATTTCCAATCCCGAAGGAGGGGGCTCGGTTCTGATTCGCTCGCATTTCCCGCAGAAAACCACGGGAAATGCGAGCGCTGACGTGAAGGGTTCAGGTATTTTACGCTAGACCGAAAGGGCATCCACAACTTGTTGAAAAGCATGTTGATAACCCTGTGGATAAAAAGTGTAAGTGCCGTATTCAGAGGGATTTTAGCTCATTGCCCAAGCTTTAAGCTTTAAAAATAACTTATATATATCAAAATGTTATAAAATATCCGTCTTTCACGCCGACCGCTTTCCTCTTTTACCGAACGAGACTAACAGTGCTGCAAATGTTGCACCAACAACCACGGCTGAGACCACGCCAACCATCTCGGATGTGCAAGGCGCTCTGACACAAATAAGGGCCGGCCCGGAATACGAAAACCGCTTCCCGTTCTCCCACTTCTACATGGGGTCGATGATATCGGTCTCTTAAAAATCGCGCTAGGCGCGCACCAGGTGGCGGTATTTTACGCGGTGAGGCTGCGCGGCGGCCGCGCCGAGGCGCACCTTGCGATCGGCCTCGTACTCGGTATAGTTGCCGTCGTACCAGTAGGTCGTGCTTTCGTCCTCGAAGGCGAGAATGTGAGTCGCAATGCGGTCGAGAAACCAGCGGTCATGACTGATGACTAACGCGCAACCGGCAAAGTTGTCCAGTGCCTCTTCGAGCGCCCGCATGGTATTAACGTCGAGATCGTTGGTCGGCTCGTCGAGGAGAAGCACATTGGCGCCGTCCTTGAGCATCCGCGCCAGATGGACTCGGTTTCGCTCGCCGCCGGACATGGTGCCGACCTTCTTCTGCTGATCAGCCCCCGACAGGTTGAACCGCGCGACGTAGGCCCTTGAGTTGACAGGCCTGTTGCCCAACTGGATCATCTCCTGCCCTTCGGAAATCACCTCCCAGACGGTTTTTTCGGGATCGAGGACGTCTCGACTCTGATCGACATAGGCCAATTTCACGGTTTCGCCGACCTTGATCGTTCCCGAATCCGGCTGCTCCTGGCCGGTAATCATCCGGAAGAGGGTCGTCTTGCCGGCGCCGTTGGGCCCGACAATGCCGACGATCGCGCCGGGCGGCACCGCAAAGCTCAACCCCTCCATGAGGATCCGGTCACCGTAAGCCTTGGTCACGTTGTCCACCTCGATGGCGATCCGTCCCAGTCTCGGTCCAGGCGGGATATAGATTTCGAGATCTTCGGCCCGCTTCTCCCCTTCCTGTCCCAGGAGGGACTCATAGGCGTTGATGCGCGCTTTCGACTTGGCGTGACGGCCCTTGGGCGACATGCGGATCCACTCCAGTTCGTGCTGCAGGGTCTTCTGGCGCTCCGATTCCGTCTTTTCCTCCTGGCGGAGCCGGCCCTGTTTCTGCTCAAGCCACGAGGAGTAATTTCCCTTCCATGGAATCCCCTGCCCCCGGTCGAGCTCCAGGATCCAGCCCGCGACGTTGTCGAGGAAGTAGCGATCATGGGTCACGGCGATGACGGTTCCGGCGTAACGCTGCAGGTGGTGCTCCAGCCAGGCGACGGATTCGGCGTCGAGATGGTTGGTGGGCTCGTCGAGCAGCAGGATATCGGGATTGCGGAGCAGCAGTCGACACAGGGCGACACGGCGGCGCTCGCCGCCGGAGAGCACATTGACCGGCATATCGCCCGGCGGACAACGCAGGGCGTCCATGGCCATCTCCAACCGGGAGTCGAGATCCCAGGCGTCGAGGGCATCGAGCTTTTCCTGGACCTGCCCCTGGCGTTCGATCAGGGCGTTCATCTCGTCGTCGCTCATGGGCTCGGCGAACTTCTCGTTGATCTGGTTGTACTCGTTCATCAGATCGACAATTTCCTTGACACCCTCCTCGACCACCTCGCGGACGGTCTTCGTTTCATTGATGAGAGGTTCCTGTTCAAGGTAACCCACGGTGTATCCGGGTGAGAGAATCGTCTGGCCGTTGAATTCCTTGTCGACCCCCGCCATGATTTTCAGCAGGGTACTCTTGCCGGAGCCGTTGAGACCGAGCACGCCGATCTTGGCGCCGTAGAAATAAGACAGTGAGATATCCTTGATGACGGTTTTCTTGTCATAGGTTTTGTTGACAGCAATCATCGAATAGATGACTTTGTTGACTTCATTGGACATGGGTAGTTCATTCCTCTCTAATCTGTTGACAATCTAGAATTGGATGTATGGCCAGCCGTGATGTTGAAAATCAACCTGCTTTGCAGGCTGTTCAAAAAGGCTCAGATGCAAGGCATCGCTTCAGCTGAGGAGCGGAGCGTATATGCTAATACGTGAGCACCGCAGGCTGAAGCGTAACGCAGCAGATGAGCGTTATGTAAAGCCGTCGGCTTTTTCCGGCAAGGTATTAACAACGTTTAAACATGATTGCGCCTCCCTGTGGGAGTGCGCCCCCGGTCAACAGCCTGCTCAGAAACCGGACATGATCGAACGGAATATCCTGTCGGCGGCCTCGTCGGCCAGCTTTTGGATGGCGGCTCGGCGGTTGGCATCGGTGATGGCGGGATTGTTCTGACTGACCAGATAATCCGCGAACCAGGTAAAGTTATGGTTCGACCAGATCACGCCTTTGTCCCTGGTTTCGAAGGTCAGGTCCAGGACGACCGTCACACGCTCTTCCTGAGCGATATCGCTCGTCGAATAAGAAAGATAGGACTTGGCCAATCCGCCGATACTCCCCTTCAGAACCGCATCGGCCTGATCGCGATCCGCAGCCAACTGGAAGCGCGAGGCGATTCGAAACCGGTTGTTCAAGGCATTGCGGAAGATGTTCTCGGCATTGGCCTCACTGGTTCTATTGGCCAAGTTGTCCACGTAGATCAGCTTGACGGCCGAATCGATATTTTCTCCGCCTGACGAAAAATGATAGCCACAGGACAGTACGAGCAGCGACAAGATCAGAACCCCGAAACCCATAATCTTTTTTTTCATAACAATCCTTCTGAGCTGCACGATGCAGTCGAGATGAAATCGCTCTGCCACCGAGTAAACCTTGCGGCCAGATGTTTTTTGTTCGTTACCCGTCACCTGTCGCTGCGACAACCGTCGCTATTTGATGACGATGTTGACGAGTTTCTTGGGCACGTAGATCTCTTTAACGATGGTCTTCCCCGCAAGGGTCGCCGCCACTTTCTCCTCCGTGCGGGCCAGTTCCTTGATCCGGTCGTCGGACTCCTCGACGCCGACCGTCAGGCGGCCCCTGAGTTTTCCGTTGACCTGGACCACGATCGTGATCTCTTCCGCAGCGGCCACGGCCGGATCAAAACCGGGCCAGGGCGTCGACAGGAGCGGCTCTGCATGGCCCAGCATTTCCCAGAGTTCTTCCGTCACATGGGGCACGATCGGCGCCAGCAAGACGACGACCGCCTCGATGGCCTCGCGAATAACGGCCAGCGCCACCTGATCGGCCTTCTCCGGGCGTTTCATCTGATAGAGCTGGTTGACCAGTTCCATCACGGCGCTGATCGCCGTGTTGAAGCGGAAACGGTCTTCGAGATCGCTCGTCACCTTCTTGATCGTCTGATGGGTCTTGCGCCTGAGATCGCGCAGGTCGCCCTCGAGTTCGGTCGATCCGTCGAAGCAGGCAACACCGGCGATGTCGTCGAAGTAATCCTGGATAATCCGCCAGACGCGGCCGATAAAACGATACGACCCCTCGACGCCCTGGTCGTTCCACTCCAGATCGCGCTCGGGGGGCGCGGCAAAAAGGCAGAACATCCGCGCCGTGTCCGCGCCGTAGCGCTCGATCAGGTAATCGGGATCGATAACGTTCTTGAGCGACTTGGACATCTTCTCGGTCTTGCCGATGACGACCTCGGCGCCGCAGCGGGTGCACTTGTTGTCCGCCACTTCATAGGGGAAAAGGTAGCCGTCGGTGGGACACTTGGTCGTTTCCTTGCAGACCATCCCCTGCGTCAGCAGGTTGCGGAAAGGCTCGCCCACGCTGACAATACCGAGATCGCGCAGCACTTTCGTATAGAAGCGCGAATAGAGCAGGTGCAGGATGGCGTGTTCGATGCCGCCGATGTACTGATCGACCGGCATCCAGTAGTCGACCTCCTTGCGGTTCAAACCCGGTTTGACATCGCAGTGGGGAGAACAAAAGCGGTCGAAGTACCAAGAGGACTCCACGAAGGTATCCATGGTATCGGTCTCCCGCCGCGCCGGCCCGCCGCAGGCAGGACATGTGACATTTACGAATGACGGTGTGCGGGCAAGCGGTGATTCGCCTTCCCCTGTGATGGCGACATCGAGGGGCAGCACCACGGGCAGATCCTGCTCGGGAACGGGGACAGCGCCGCATTTGTCGCAGTAGATGATCGGAATGGGCGCACCCCAGTAACGCTGCCGGGAGATGCCCCAGTCGCGCAAACGATACTGGATCGTCTTCTTGCCTTTTCCGATGGATTCCAGGTAATCGGCGATGGCCTCCATCGCCTCCGTGTTCTTCATCCCGTCGAAGCGGCCGGAGTTGATGAGGATGCCTTCATCGACGTAGGCTTCCGTCATGCGCTCCGCCTCCAGAGGGGCCTCTGGATTCTGGATAACGACGATCAGGGGCAGTTCGAATTTTTTGGCAAACTCGAAGTCGCGCTGATCGTGGGTCGGCACGGCCATGACGCAGCCGGTTCCGTAATCGGCGAGGACGAAGTTAGTGGCAAAGATCGGCATTCGACTGCCCGTCACGGGATTGAGGCAATAGGCATCGAGGAAGATGCCCTCTTTGTCGTAGTAGTCAGAGGTCCGCATCAGCCGGTCCTGTTTCTTGATCCGCTCGACGAACGCGGCGACCTCCTTCTCCCGGGCTTTACCCTTCATGAGCTGCGGCACCAGCGGGTGCTCCGCGGCGATCAGCATGAAGGTCGCACCGAAGATGGTATCCTGTCGAGTGGTAAAGACCTTGATGGCATCGGGCAGACCGGCAGACGTTTCGTCTGTCTTATCGAGCGGAAAGACGGCCTCGACGCCATAGCTCTTGCCGATCCAGTTCCGCTGCATTGTGAGAACGCGCTCCGGCCAGCCCTCGGCGAGTGCGTCACAGTCCTGAAGCAGTTCCTCTACATACTGTGTGATCCGGAAGAACCACTGATCGAGATCCTTCTCAACGACCTCGGTCCCGCAGCGCCAGCACAGCCCCGACTCGACCTGTTCGTTCGCAAGCACGGTCTTGCACTGGTTGCACCAGTTGACCGACGAGCGTTTCTTGTAGGCCAATCCCTTCTCATACATCCAGATGAAGAAAAGCTGTTCCCATCGGTAGTATTTCGGTTCGCAGGTCGAAAGCTCGCGGTCCCAGTCGTAGCTGAAACCCATGCGCTTCAACTGCGTCTTCATGTGCTCGATGTTTTCATTGGTCCATTTGGCGGGGTGGGTGCCCTTCTCGATCGCGGCGTTTTCCGCCGGCATCCCGAAGGAGTCCCAGCCCATGGGGTGCAGGACGTTGAAACCCCGCATGCGCTTGTAACGCGCGACGACATCGCCGATGGTGTAGTTTCGGACGTGACCGATGTGAATCTTCCCGGAGGGATATGGAAACATCTCCAGCAGATAGTATTTCTTCTTGCCGGGGTCTGCCTCCACCTTGAAGGCCTCTTGCTTTTCCCAACGCCCCTGCCACTTCTCCTCGATTTTTCCCGGTTCGTATTTCTGGTTCATCCATTAGCTCCGAAAGATAGGGTTCGAAGGCCTACGCCTCGAATTCAACAGGAATGATGTCCCTCGTATTTTTCCTGAACCGCTCTACACCCGCTACAGCCGCTTCTTTCATCGCCTCACCGATCAGCAACACCGGCGAGACCGTTTCGAGATCCCTGACATCCTTTGAAAAGGCATCGAAGAATCCCGTCGTCACAGCTTCCACCATGATCGGCCCCTCCAGGGGACTTCGTCCCACAGCCGGAATCTCAAAGGCAAAGTCGTTCCACTTGAGTGTCCCGATCGTTTCCGCAAAGGCATAACCTGCAGCGTAGAGGGTGTCATACGTCAAGTCGGCGAGATTGCCGAGCCCGAGAAGCAGAATGCGCGAACAGGGAAGCCGTCCGTCTGTCGCGATCAGAACCTTTTCGAGATAGCCTCCGGTGAGGCGTCCATCGGCGATCTGCCTTGAGAGAGCGCCGTTCAAACGCCAATCCGCCAGTCCCGCAAAACCGCGCGGCGGCCGCTCGTCTGCAAAATAACCGAGCGCCAAGGCATCCCGATGCAACTCGTCCGGCGTTCCCGTTTTAATCCTGATGGCCATTTTCCTTCTGCAAGTTGGTGTTAAGCGTATCGAGAATTCCATTGATGAAGGAGCCGGAATGCTCGTTGCCGAATTCCTTCCCGAGGTCAATGGCCTCGTTCAGGGTCACCTTTGGCGGGACATCGTCGCAGTAAAGCAATTCATAAACAGCCAGACGCAAAATATTGCGATCCACCCGGGACATCCGTGCGATGGCCCAGTTGTCGGAACAACTCGCGATCAACTGATCGATCTCATCCCGCCGCTCACAAACCCCTTCGATCAGGCGTGAGGAATAGCCTCTGGCATCCTTCGGCGCTTCGAAGTTATTCCAATACAGATCGATGGATTCCTTCGGATCCAGCCCCAATACATCAATCTCAAAAAGAACCTGCAAGGCAACTTCCCGTGCCTTCCTCCTGCGACCCATTGAATCCTTTACTCCGGCAGCGGTCGAGCGGTTTGCCCCCCTGCCAGTGTTTTTCCGGTATGGTTATATTTTTTTAAAGAGATCCACCATCTCGATGGCGGCCAGGGCGGCATCCCACCCCTTGTTGCCGGACTTGGACCCGGCCCGTTCGATCGCCTGCTCCAGGTTGTCGGTCGTGATGACACCGAAAATAACGGGAATCTCCGTCTCCAACCCGACCGCGGCGATGCCCTTCGAAACCTCGGCGCTCACATATTCGAAATGCGGCGTCGCCCCGCGAATCACGGCGCCGACACAGATCACCGCATCGTATTTGCCGCTCTTGGCGACTCGCTTGGCCGCCAGTGGAATCTCAAAGGCGCCGGGCACCTTGACAATTTCGATGTCCTTAATGTCTCCGCCGGAACGGACCAGGGCGTCGACGGCCCCGTCAATCAGGCGGCTGCAGATGAAATCATTGAAACGGCTCGCAATGATGGCAAACCGCATCCCCTTGGCACTGATCTTTCCTTCGATGGTCTTCAGCATATTTCCCTCCCGCAGCAGACTATTGAAAAAGGCTCATATACTGCGTTGCGCTTCGGCTCTCACATGCTCACATACGCTCACAGTATGCTCCGCTGCTCGATCCTCCCCGACCACTTACCTCGGGACAAGCGCGTCGCCTTGTCTCTAGCCTTTTTGAACAGCCTGCATCTGATATTTACTGCTTTCCTAGAGTTCCAGCATGTGACCCATTTTTTTCTTCTTCGTCTTCAGATAATGGAGGTTGCTCTTCGTCGGCTCAATCAGGATCGGCACTCGATCCGTGACCGCGATGCCGTAGCCCTCCAACCCGACGACCTTCTTCGGATTATTGGTCATGAGGCGCATCTTCTTGATACCGAGATCGACCAGAATCTGGGCGCCGATGCCATAATCCCGCAGGTCGTCCTTGAAACCCAACTCCAGATTGGCCTCGACCGTATCGCGTCCCTTCTCCTGAAGCTCGTAAGCCCGGATCTTGTTGACCAGGCCAATCCCGCGCCCTTCCTGATGCATGTAAACCAGGACGCCCTTCCCTTCCTGTTCGATCATCTGCATGGCGGCATGGAGTTGATCGCCGCAGTCACAACGCTCGGACCCGAAGACATCGCCGGTCAGACACTCGGAATGGACGCGCACCAGCACGTCGTCCTCCGGTCCGATCTCTCCCTTGACGAGTGCGACATGCTTCGCATCATCTACGACGTTGTCGTAAACGATCAGCCGAAATTCCCCCCCGAAGCGGCTCGGAATCCTGGCCGAGGCCGCCCGCGTCACCAGACATTCCGTCTTCATCCGGAAGTTGATCAGATCGGCGATCGTCGCGATCTTGAGCTTATGATGTCGGGCAAAGACCTCCAGATCGGGCATCCGCGCCATGGTGCCGTCGTCTTTCATAATCTCGCAGATCACGCCGGCAGGCTTGAGCCCCGCCAACCGGGACAGATCAACGGATCCCTCGGTCTGACCTGTGCGGACGAGCACGCCGCCCTTACGCGCCCGGATGGGGAAGATGTGTCCCGGACTCACGATATCCGCCGCCGTCGTGTCGTCTGCTACCGCTGTGCGGATGGTCGTTGCCCGGTCCGCTGCCGAGATGCCGGTGGTCACGCCCTTCCTCGCCTCAATGGAGATCGTGAAGGCCGTTCCGAAGCGCGATCCGTTGTCGCGGTCCGTCACCATAAGCGGCAGTTGCAGCTTGCTCGCCATCTCGTCGTTGAGCGTGAGGCAGACGAGCCCCCGGCCGTACTTTGCCATGAAATTGATGGCGTCGGGGGTGACAAACTCCGCCGCCATGTACAAATCCCCTTCGTTTTCCCTGTCTTCATCATCGACGAGGATAATCATCTTGCCGTTGCGGATATCCTCGATTGCTTCTTCAATTGTACAAACCATAAGACCTTCTCCTGCTATGTTAAACGGACACCATGAGCCGTCAGGCGAGGAATCCGTGTTTTGCCAGGAAATCGCGCGTGATCTCCCGGCCCCCATTCAAAAAGGATGCGACATACTTTCCGATGATATCGGTTTCGATATTGACCGCCTCATTGATTTTCCGGGCCTCCAGCGTAGTCGCCATCGCCGTATGAGGAATCATATTGATGAAGAACCGGTTTCCTTCTACGCTGTTGACCGTCAGGCTGACGCCGTCAATGGCGATCGAACCTTTCTCGACAATATATTTTCTCAAGGCTTCCGCCACCTCGATACCGAGAATGATGGAGCCCGATTTGGCTTCCTTCTTAACGATGGCGCCGATCCCATCGACATGCCCCAAAACGATGTGCCCGCCGAGGAATCCCTGAAGCTGTAAGGCCTTCTCCAGATTGACCCGATCGGTCGCCCTGAGTCGTTCAAGCGTCGTCCGTGAGAGTGTCTCGGCCGATACATCGGCGTTGAAAGATCCGGCAGCCTTACTGACAACGGTCAGACAGGCGCCGTTGACCGCAATGCTGTCACCAATCCGGACATCGCTCAGATCCATCCCCGTCTCGATCTCGAGCACGGCGTCCCCGCCCTTCCGGATCAGGCGTCTGACTGCACCGACGGCCGCAATGATTCCCGTAAACATAATGGGCTTCCTTAGGCCTCCCCGGTGTTCAGCTTTTTCTTCTTAAGGTCCTCGAGCTCTTCCAAAAACTCGTTGACGTCGCGAAATTGGCGATAGACCGAGGCGAAGCGCACGTAAGCCACTTCATCCAGATTATGCAGCTCAGCCATGATCCGCTCACCGACAACCGAGGACGGAATCTCCCGGACCTGGAGTTCCTGACAGGCCTGCTCGATGCGATCGACAACTTCTCCGATCCGCTCAATGCTGACCGGCCTCTTTTCACATGCCTTCTTGATGCCGTTCAAGATCTTCGCCCGGTCGAACGGCTCTCGCCGACCGTCCTTTTTCACAATCACGGGGAGAATTTCTTCGATCGATTCGTAGGTGGTGAAGCGCTTGCCGCAGGCCAGGCACTCGCGGCGACGACGAATGGCGAAGCCGTCCTTGCTGCTGCGGGAATCGATCACCTTGTCTTCCAGCTCTCCACAAAAGGGACATTTCATAGGCAGACCGTTTTGATACCGGCTTCTTCGAACATCTCCCGCGACATGGCATCCTGGTAACCGTCTCGGTAACAGACCCGGGTGATGCCCGCATTGATAATCATCTTAGCACAAATCACGCAGGGATGATTGGTGCAATAGACCGTGGCCCCCTTCAAGCTGACACCGTGCAACGCGGACTGGATAATCGCATTTTGCTCCGCATGAAGCCCGCGGCACAATTCATGGCGTTCTCCGGAGGGGACCTTCAGCTGGTCCCGCAGACATCCCACCTCCAGACAGTGCCGGATTCCGCTCGGGGCGCCGTTGTAACCGGTGGCCAGGATGCGCTTGTCCTTGACGAGGATCGCGCCGACGCTTCGTCGCAGACAGGTGGAGCGTCTGGCGACAAGCATGACGATATCCATGAAGTACTCATCCCAACTCGGGCGTTCGACCCCGTCGGTCATCTGGTATCACCTTTCGATCTACTTCTCCAGCCGGTCCTTGTAAAGCGGAAACTGTTCGCACAAGGCCGCCACTTCGGCGCGTACCGTCGCGATGCACTGCTCGTCGTTCAAGTTTTTCAGAACTTTGGAAATCAGACCGCCGATGATCTTCATTTCCCCTTCCTTCATGCCGCGGGTCGTAATCGCGGGCGTTCCGATCCGGATGCCGCTCGTGACCGTGGCGCTCTTCGTATCGAAGGGGATCATGTTTTTGTTGGCGGTAATGCCGGCGCGGTCCAGAGCCTCACCCGCGTCCTTTCCGGTAATGCCGATACTGGAGACATCGACCAGCATCAGGTGATTGTCCGTTCCACCGGAAACCAGCCGGAAGCCTTCAGCAAGCAGCGCATCTGCAAGCGTCTTGGCGTTCTTCACGATCTGCACCTGGTATGCTTTGAAGTCGTCGGTCAGGGCCTCCTTGAAGGCTACGGCCTTGGCGGCAATGGTGTGCATCAGGGGACCGCCCTGGCTGCCCGGGAACACCCGGCTGTCGATGACCTTGGCAAATTCTTCGCGACACATGACGACGCCGCCACGGGGACCGCGCAGGGTCTTGTGCGTCGTCGTTGTGACAAACTCACAGTGCGGAACCGGTGACGGGTGGATGCCCGCGGAGACGAGGCCCGCGATATGGGCGATATCGGCCATAATGACGGCACCCACTTCATCGGCAATTTCCCGGAATTTAACAAAGTCGATCGTCCTCGGATAGGCGCTCGCTCCAACCACGATCAGCTTGGGTTTGTGCTTTCGGGCCTGTTCAGCCACTTCGTTGAAGTCGATGGTTTCCGTTTTAGAATCGACCCCGTAGGGCCACGACGTTATAAAACTTCCCGGAGAAATTGGCGGGGACTGCCGTGCGACAGGTGGCCGCCGTGGGCCAGGTTCATCCCCAGGACGGTATCGCCGGGCTGAAGCGTAGCAAAGTAAACGGCCATGTTGGCCTGTGTCCCCGAGTGGGGCTGCACGTTGGCGTGATCGGCGCCGAAAAGCTTTTTGACGCGTTCGATGGCCAGCGTCTCCACGATATCAACGTATTCGCAACCGTAATAGTACCGCTTGCCGGGATAGCCTTCGGCATACTTGTTGGTCATGATGCAGCCCTGAGCCTCCAGGACCGCTTCATCGACAAAGTTCTCCGATGGAATCAGTTCCAGCTTACTCGTCTGACGTTTGGTTTCCAGCTGAATGGCCTGGGCCACTTCCGGATCGACTTGTTTCAATATGGACACGATTGGCAACCTCCACACATAAAAATTTCAAATTTGAAGACTCACCAGAGCAAGCTCCGGCGAATCTCCGATCCCTGAGGAAGATATTTTATTATGATTCGCTCGTTTACCCCGCAGCAAGCTGCAAAGCATACGCTCGCTACCGGATTCAGGCCAGCTTCAGGCGGCTTTCCAGTTCAGCGATCTTTTCAAGACGCCGTCCGTGCCGCCCCCCTTCAAAGGCCGTTTCCATCCAGACCGCAAGCATCGCCAGCCCCTGTTCTTCTCCAATCCAGCGACCGGGGAGCACCAAAATATTGGCATCGTTGTGGAGCCGACTCATCCGGGCCATCTGCTCATCGAAGCACAGCGCAGCGCGAACCCTGGGAAACTTGTTGGCCACAATCGACATGCCGATTCCAGACCCGCAAACGAGAATGCCGCGCTCGGCTTCGCCTGCGGAAACCTTCTCCGCAACCTTGATACCGAAGTCAGGGTAATCGACCCGACGCATCGCTGCACGTTCCCACATCCAGGACAGCATAACCGCCCGCCGTGAGAAAGGCGCAGAGCTTTTGCTTTAACTCGAATCCGGCATGATCGGCGCCGACGGCTATCATCTTTTACCTCTGTCTGACATGCAAGCCTCAGAGCATCTGCAATGATGCCCCACCGTTCGATCTCGAACGGTTCAGTTCATCATACCCCGCTTTTTCCGAATAAAGTCGATGACGTCCTGGATCGTCCGTAGCTGACCCAGTTCATCGTCCGCAATTTCAATACCGAAATTCTCTTCCATAGCCATAATCAACTCAACGATATCGAGGGAGTCCGCACCCAGGTCGTCCATAAAGGACGCCTCCGGCACGCACTCTTCTTTGGTGACGTCCAGTTGTTCCATGACAATCTCAACAACTCTCTCTTCAATCGACATGAACTCTCCTCCTCACTTTAAGGGGTAAAAGAAAAAAGTGATAAGTCAAAACGAGTCGCCCCTTTTTCACTTATCACTTTTTGCTCTCACATATAAAGACCACCATTGACGTGAACGACTTGACCGGTTATATACGACGCCCCCTCCGATGCTAGAAACAGAACGGTTTGCGCAATATCCTCCGGCACGCCCAAACGCTTGAGCGGGATCGACCGCTGAATCTTCTCGACTCGCCCGTTCATCCCTGCGGTCATATCCGATGCGATCAAACCGGGTGCCACCGCGTTGACACAGATGTTGCGAGACGCCAGCTCCCGGGCCAGCGAACGGGTCAAACCCTCCACCCCGGCCTTGGAAGCGCCGTAGGCGGACTGCCCCGCATTTCCGCTGGCCGCCACGACCGAAGAGATATTGACGATCCGGCCCCAGCGGGCCTTGACCATATAGCGCGAGGCAATGCGGCAGCAGTTGAAGACGCCTTTGAGGTTCGTCCCGATCATCACGTCCCAGTCTCGTGCCTTCAGGGTCAGTATCAACCCGTCCTTTGAAATACCGGCATTGTTAACCAGGATATCGATCCGGCCCCTGTCGCGAAAAACGCCGCCGATCGCCTGCTCTGCCGCCTGCGTATCGGCCACATCAAAGGGAAGCAGCGATGCTTGACCGCCCGCGCCGCGGATGAGCGCCAGCGTTTCCGCGGCAGCCGCTTCGTTCTGAACGAAGTTGAGCAGGACGTAGGCCCCGGCCTGCGCCAGCTTTATCGCCGCCGCCTGACCGATTCCCCGCGACCCGCCTGTAACCAGAGCGACCCTGCCGTCAAGCCTCATAGCCATCCCGTGCGTTTTCCGACCCAACAACCGGCCCTCCGACAGGAGGGCGGCCCGCCTATCAGGCGAGTTTCTCGAGCGACAGGATGTCTCTTCCCTTATACGTGCCGCAACTGGGGCAGGCGCGATGGGGCATCTTGGTGCTTTGCACTGCGGGCAGACGGACGCCAACGGCGCCGTCAGAAAATCGTGCGACCGCCGCTTGTCTCTTCTGGCCTTTGAATGTCTCTTGACTGGATTTGGCATAATTCACCTTCCTGTATATTTAAAACGATTTATTTGCGAACGACAAAGTTCTTCAATGCCGCAAAGGCAATGTGCCCTGTTTTCCGGGCGGCAGGAACAACCCTTATCGATATTGAGGTTCGCACCGCAATTTGGGCACAATCCCTTGCAGTCCTCGCTGCACAGCGGTTTCACGGGGATCTGCATGATCACCTGATCGACGACGAGCGGATCGATCTCGATCTCGTCGCCCTGATAATAGCTGAATTCCAGATCGTCTTCGAGCGACTCGGGATCTTCTCCCTCCATCCGCTCCTTCAGCGGCGCCAGTGTATAAGTCACGTTGCTCTTCAGCGGAACCACAACGGGCTCCAGGCACCGACCGCACGCCATCTCGAGAACGATTTCCATGGCCATTTCGATGCGGATCGTATCGCGCACCTTGCGGGCCAGACCGTCGACATACACCTCGCGCAGCCTGAAATCTTCCCGTTTATCGTCGGGAAGAATCCCCTCCAGCCACGCCCCCTTCCGCGCAAAGTCGAATCGGGCGCCCCCTTCGGGGATATTGCTGATGCTTAGCTTCAAAATCTCACTCAAATACTTGAAATATCACCCGCCGGAGTAAACGGTACTGTTAATTATAAATCACCCTCATTGTCAAGCAATTTATCTCCTGCTCAAAACCCGCATCCGCTTCGGGAGGGCGCATATTAGCACATTGTGCTCAAAATTTAAATACTTAATCGATCGAACGATTTCATCGCCCAGTTCGGGACGTCCCACCAGCCATCGCCCGGTGTTGCGGCGGATAAAGCTTACGCGATAAATAATTGCGTTTAAAGGAAATGTCCGTTATGAATAGGCACGCTTGGTCATGGTTCGAACTGCGGCCAGGCGCGCAATCCATTTCCAAAGGACGATTTGCATGCAGGCCCACAGAGAAATCGCACTCGATTCGCGCCATCCCCGACGGGTTCGCTTCATATCGGCGGCGCGAGAACCGCTTTATTCAACTGGCTTTTTTCGAAACATCACGGCGGGAAATTCATCCTCCGCATCGAGGATACCGACCAGCTCCGGTCAACCGACGAATCCACGCGCGTCATCCTCGACTCCATGTCCTGGCTGGGGCTGACCTGGGACGAGGGCCCTTTCTATCAGCGGAACGCATCGGACTCTATAAGGAAAAAATTCAGAAGCTCATCGACGAAGGCAAGGCCTATCGCTGCACCTGCACGCCGGAAGAACTGGAGGCCAAGCGAAAGCAGGCGATGGCCGAGAAGCGGAAACCAAAATACGACGGCGCCTGCCGTGAAAAAGGACTCGGCCCACAGCCTGGCTCTGTCGTCCGGTTTCCGGGCACCGGACACAGGAGCAACCGCCTTCCAGGACGCCATAAAAGGAAAAATCTCATTTGAAAACGAGGAACTCGACGACCTCATTATCGAGCGGGCAGACGGCTACCCCACGTATAATTTTTGCGGTCGTCATCGACGATGCCGAGATGCGGATCAGCCATGTTATTCGCGGCGACGACCACGTTAACAACACGCCAAAGCAGATCCTGCTGTATGAAGCGCTGGGCTACGAGGTACCGGAATTCGCCCACGTGCCGATGATCCTTGGCGCCGATAGAGCCCGCTTGAGCAAGCGCCACGGGGCGGAGTCGGTGTTGACCTATCGGGACATGGGCTATCTCCCCGAGGCACTCGTCAACTACCTCGTTCGTCTCGGTTGGGCCCACGGCGATCAAGAGATTTTCACCGTGAAAGAACTGATTGAACACTTCACCCTCGGCGCGGTCGGCAAATCGGCCGCCATCTTCAATCCCGAAAAGCTCCTCTGCTCAACCAGCAGTACATCAAAAAGACCGACGATGAACGCCTGGGCAGGGAGTTGCTGCCTTTTTTGGCCGCGCACGACATCCAGTCTGCCGACCCGACGTTTCTTCAGCGGGTAGCCTCGGATCTCAAGGCCCGATCGAAGACGCTGATCGAGATGGCCGAAGCCGGCACGTTTTATTTTAGCGATACGATGGAATACGAACCCGCTCTGGCCGATCAGTATCTCGACACCGAAGGGCTTCGATACCTGAGCATCCTCGCCGCGTCACTTGCAACCCTTGAGGACTATACCAAAGAAGGCATCGAAGGACTTCTCAAGCAGATCGCCGACAATAACGGCACCAAGATGAAAAACGTCGCCCAACCCATCCGGGTCGCCCTGACCGGGAAAACGGTCAGTCCGGGGATCGACGAGGTCATGATCACCCTGGGACGCGATCGGGTGTTGAAACGGCTTAAAGCGGCGATCGACCACCGAATCGGCACATAGCCAGGTCGAAGGGAACGATTTTGCTATAAATCTTACGACATCTCTATCTTGATGATTTTCGGCGGGAAGATATATCCTTCTCATTAGACGTTTTCCCTCTGCTGCGCGCTATCAACGCTCCACACTGTAACAGACCTTTTCATTTATTATTTTGATTCGACTCAAGAAATCTGATATTGATTCCGATCAATATAATAGGTAGGAACGCTAGAGCTACTTATTACATTAGGAGTACGAACTTTGAAGCACCCAAAGACCCGTCGGAGGGCGTTTTTTATCGTCCTTATGTTTGTCGCCGTTGCCACGGCCGTCTATATGTTGTTCTTTTACAACGCCAAAGCACCAAAGAAGGCGGCGCAGGCGGCAGGGGGAGCACTTGAAAAACAGGATTTCGAAGATCAGAACTTCGAAAACAGTGGACGATGGTATGGGCTCTGCACGAAAAACTCGGTGCATAATATTGATAATTTCCGCCAGACCGTTCTTCATGACCCCGTGTTAAATGCCCATTTTGCCGGTTTCAATTGGCAGAATGCGAGCATGGGCAGATTGCAGAAGGAAACGTGGGTTTACATTCATTACCGGAAGAATGACACCATCTTCCGGAAGAAATCACCCATCAAGCTACCCGCGGGGAGACGGTTATATCACCGATGGCAGGACTACCGTGCGGACGACGTGCTGCAACAGCTACTCGGAAATTCCGCCCCTTTACGCGGGAGCTCCGCCGCCCTACGAACCGGCTGATCTCGACGCCAATCCGGCCGCCGGCCCGCGAAGAGCTGGCACGCCATTCGATCCTTCGGTCCATACGCCGATTTATTTAGCAGCAGCCATTCCGCCTGCGGGGCCCCCTGAGGTTTACCCACCGATCTACCCCCCGGTCTACCCGCCGGTCTATCCGCCAATAAAACCACCGGAGCCGCCTCCGCCGCCACCCCCTCCGCCTCCGCCGCCACCCCCTCCGCCTCCGCCTCCGGTGCCGGAGACGGCCACGGGGGTGCTTTTAGGTGTCGGGCTTGCATCTGTAGCCGTTTTGTGGTTTAGGCATAAAAAGAAAAAAAACTAAGTTGGCGGGATTCTTCAAAACTTGAACCCCTCAGTGAGCGCATCCCTGCGGGGTAAGCGAGCGAATCAGAACCAAAATTCTTCCTTGGGGATCGGAGATTCTCCGGAGAATCTTCAATACAACCGGTTTTGTTCCCGACCGTCTCAAGAGGCGTGCACAACCTTCTGATCGGCAGAACCAACACGATTTCCGTTAGGGTCGATAAACCGGAATTGATGAACAGGATACTGCAACACTTGAGGCGACAGGTTCCCGCCACCTTTTGGAAAACGGGCGTACTTCTCGTTCTTATTTCCCTGACAGGGCTGCTGCGCGGCAGCCCCGTTTTGGCAGGGAATATATTCAATATCTCCCAAGACACCCTGAAAAAGGCAGAAGCTAAATGGGGCCGCGACGCTCGGACACGACTTCTGGCCTGGGAAAACCTCATTCGCTCCGACAACAGCACATCTGACCTGGAAAAGCTCGAAAAGGTCAATGCCTTTATGAACAAAATCCCCTATGGCGAAGATATCGACGTCTGGGGGGTTGACGATTACTGGGCAACGCCTATAGAATTTTTGGGAATTGGTGCCGGCGATTGCGAAGACTATGCCATCGCCAAGTACTTTACACTGAAGGCCATGGGCTTCGCCGACGAAAAGCTCAACATCACATACGTCAAGGCCGTCAAACTCAATAGAACCCATATGGTCTTGACGTACGTCAACAAACCGGGAGACGAACCCTTGGTTCTCGATAACCTGATCGATACCATCAAACCGGCCTCCGGACGACAGGATCTCTTACCAATCTTCAGTTTCAACGGTACAAACCTCTGGATGGCCCAACAACGCGGACAGGGAAAAGTGACCGACAGCAGCCGACTCCGGCCCTGGCGGGAGCTTCTCAAACGGATGCAAGAAAACAACCTATAGAGAATGACGCCATGACACTATATCGCCAACTCATTGTCCTCACCCTTTTGCTGTTTCTGGTTTTACTGACGGGAACCTGGTTCGTCACCTTTGAGAACAACCGGGCCTTCCTGATCAACCAGCTCAGTTCCCACGCGCAGGACACGGCCACATCCCTGGCGCTGGCCGTGTCTCAACACGTCGCCCAGCAAGATGCCGTCAGCACGGAAAGCATGATCAATGCAGTCTTCGATCGGGGCTACTACCAGACCATTCAATGGCTCGATCTCAAGGGGCAGGTCATCAAAGGGCGCCATCTCGATGTTGTCATCGAGGGCGTTCCCCGCTGGTTTATCCGGCTGGTTCCCATTGAGGTCCCGGAGGCAAACGCCTACATCATGGCCGGATGGCGTCAGATCGGCACTATCCACGTCAAGAGTCATCCCGGATATGCCTACGAGGCCCTATGGACGGACAGCCTCCGAATCGCGGGTCTCTTCGCAGCTTGTGGTCTCGTCGTACTGCTCCTTGGCGCCTGGGGTCTGCGCGTGCTGCTCAAACCGCTAAACCTTGTCCGCGAACAGGCGGACGCCATCTGCCGGAAAGAATACGCCTATCAGGAAAACCTTCCCCGTACGAAGGAACTCCGACAGGTAGTTATCGCCATGAACCGCATGGTCGAAAAGGTCAAGACGACCTTTGAAAAGCAAGTTGCGGTCACAGAGGAATTCCGCAAGCACGCCTATACCGATCCCCTGACGGGCTTGGGCAACCGCCGGTATTTCGAAGCGCAACTTCGGTCATGTCTGGAACGACAGGAAGGGGACGCCAAGGGCATTCTGATGCTCGTGCAGATCAACGACCTGGCACAACTCAATGCGAAGATGGGATTCAGCGCCGGCGACTCTCTCTTGGCAAAGACAGCCGATATCCTGCAAGAAACCGTCTCGCCTTATCCTAACCACGTTCTGACGCGCTTGACTGGCGGGGATTTCGGCATTTTTCTGCCGGATGCACCGGCCTGGGATGCCGATATGATCGCTGCCGACATAACGGGGAAACTATCCCTTCTGGCGCCTCATCACATCCCGGACATCAGCAACATCTCTCACACCGGAGCCGTAACCTTCGATTTTTCGGCTTCCCCCAAGCGCCTTCTGGCAGAGGCAGATCAGGCCCTGCGCACCGCCCAGCAATTCGGCACGCACAATTGGCATGTGATCGCCTTGACGGTAGAGACCGAAAAAAAACCCGCGGGACAGCAGCAGTGGAAAGAGACGATTGAAAACGCGTTGAAGGCACGCCGTATCGAGCTCGCCTTGCAGCCGGTTGTCAATGCAGCCGACAGAAAATCTGTCTTGCACCTCGAAGTCTTCTCAAAGATCGTGGACGAAGAGGGGCGGACCTTTTCCGCCGATCTGTTCCTACCCTACGCCGAACGGATGGGATTGGTGACCCAACTGGATCGCGCCGTCGTCGAAGAGGTTCTGAAACTCGACGGCAGAAGTCTCCCCACCGATCAGGTCGCTGTCAACATCTCTCTAGCCTCGCTGTGCGACCGCTCTTTCTCCGATTGGATCCGCAATGCCCTGGGAGACCGTTCCCCCCATGCACCGCATGTCACCTTCGAGTTCTCCGAATTTGCGGCGATTCATAACCTGTCGTTGATCCGGGAGTTTCAGTCTTCTATCCGCGAGGTTGGTCACGGCGTTTCGCTGGATCATTTCGGCCAGAATCTCTCCAGCTTCAATCAGTTGCGCTCGCTCCAGCCGCGCTACGTCAAGATCGACCGGGCCTTTACAGGAGACTTGGCGGACGCCGCAAACGATACACGATTCTATATCACCCTGCTGAGCAACGTTGCTCACAGCATTGATATGACGGTCATTGCGGAGGGGGTGGAAACCGAAGCGCAGTATCTGGCACTGAAAGATTTGCATATCGACGCCGTTCAGGGGTTCTTAATTGAACCGCCAAGGCCAATTTCATTTTACTTAAAAAACAGCTAGGCCTTCGAAGCAGGAAGCGTTTTTTTCGATTGACATTTTTCTGCCGATTGTCTAAATTTCCGCACTCTACATATCGCATCGACGATCACTTTTCTGGGGGATCGTCTAGCGGCAGGACTCAAGGCTCTGAACCTTGCTACCCAGGTTCGAATCCTGGTCCCCCAGCCATTCTAAATAACGGTCCCATCGTCTAGTGGTTAGGACGCTGGCCTCTCACGCCGGAAGCAGGGGTTCAACTCCCCTTGGGACTACCATAATAAAGTAAAGGGGTTACGGTGAAAACCGAACCCCTTTTTCTTTTGTGGGTGGTATTGCCCTTTGATTAAGTTGCCGGCATGACGACTTCTTTCCTTCGTTAGCGATTTTTATTGAAATACTTTTTTTACTTTTTCGATCGCTTCGTCAATAAATTGATCGCTGAGTTGAGCGCTGCTATCCGGGTGTTCCAGCTTCATGCGATATTTTATATAGCTTGAGAGCGTCAATTCCGAAGGCATGACGTCCGCTTCAGCGGATGGGGTTCTTTGAGTTTGAATTTTCTGAAAAATATCCTGATCCGATAGTCCCTGCTTCTTGTACTCACTGTATGCTTCAATAATTGTTACAATCGTCGCCTCCGGTATGCCCATGATGACTTCTTTCGACATATTGTTTATTCTTGTCGACGCGAAATCGGCGGGGTAGTAACTGTAGCGACTTTTTAATAAATCTTTAGTGAGTTCGATAAGATCGGGTCCGCCTGGTTGGGAGGCGCTATCGTGTTTGTTGATGTGAATGAGCTCGACTCCAACAAGATCTTTCCTTTCTATTCCCATAAAAACGACGGAAAGGAAAAATCTGGAGATAGACGAGATCATTGGGGAAAGGACTGGCAACCTGCGCGCAGCCAGAAAATGAGCAGTAAAAAAAGACAACGGCGCCAACCAAAGGATGTGCAATTTGTTCCAGTCAAAAAGGCAGAACAGCACAACAATAATCCATAAAAATAGTATCGTGGCTCCGGCTGCCGGCTGGAGCGTTTGCCCCAGCTTTGCGGAAGCCCTACTAGCCAAGACCAAGATAATAGCCCAAAGTGTTATGATGCCCCAGATGATCCAACCGATTATCTGCTCCATCGCATTTTCCCCTCTCGTTGTGCTAACAGCTCATTTTTGGATCCGCGTACTCAACTAGTCGTTTTGAGTATCAGAAAACCCAGTTCCCTTCTTCGCAAGGGATTCATTGTTCGGCCGCCCTAATCTTCTAAAATAGAAAATCGACTCTCTCATGAAACAACGATTCTTAGCTGGAAGGTGAATTATAATTTGAGCGAGTGATGCTCACCGTCCGCTTGAACAGACGATTGTTCAAGCGGACGGGAATGGTTCAAATGTAAATAGAATAACGGATGATCAACTTGCTCGATTATTGCTGACGCCGGCTGACCGGCCGAAATTGGGGCAACGTGATATCTTCAGAGAGTTCCTCGAAAATAATCTCTACCGCCATATCTCCTTTTATCTCCTCCGGCTTTGCGCCGCGAAGATTGGCAATCATCCTTGCCCCTTCATCCAGCAAGACGACCGCAATGGCATATGGCGACTCTTCTTCAAACGAGGGATGGAACACCTGATGCACGATTGTCCAGGTCAATAGCTTGCCTCGACCGCTTGACTTCACCCAAAGTGGCTTTTGGGTCGAGTTGCAGTTGGGGCACATGAAGCTTTCTCCGCCATACAACGGGTGCCGGTAATGGCCACAGTCAACACACTTTAATAGCACTAACTCATGTCTTTTGGCCGCATCCCAGTAAGGTTTTTTCTCCGGCGTGATCTCTGGAAGCGGCTTTATTGCCTTTGTCATAACTACCTCCTCAAAATAAGCGTGGAATGGGCGCACATCCCGCCGCCCTGGCAAGTGACCAACCCAATCTCGGCATCTTTTACCTGTCGCTCGCCGCATTCGCCTCTGAGCTGACGCACAATCTCGGGAATGCCTGTCCAGCCCTGAAGATAGACCTCCGACAGCATCCCGCCCGAGGTGTTGGTGGGTAGCTCGCCATCCAGTGCCAACCTGCCGCCTTCAACAAACGGTCCTCCCTCACCACGCTTGCAGAAACCGAGTTCCTCCAATTGGGTGATGACATTATAGGTGGTTGCATCATAGGTCCAGAGGACGTCAATATCCTTGGGCGTTATGCCCGCCATATTGAAGGCCGCTTTCCCTGACGGTATGGCGCCGGTTGTCGTCACATCGACCCGTCCCCGGAAGTCATTAATGACGTATCCCTGCCCCATGCCCATGATATAGACCGGCGGACATCTGAGCGATTTCGCCCTCTCCGCCGAGGTAATGATCATCGCACGGGCGCCATCGGAAACGAGAGAGCAATCCAGCAAATGAAGCGGATCGCAAACCATCCTTGAATTCTGGTGCTCCTCAATCGTAATCGGGGTGCGCATCGTTGCGATGGGATTCAACGAAGCGTGCCTGCGGAAGGTAACGGCCACCTCCCCCAGCTGTTGACTGGTGGTGCCATACTTGAGCATATGCGCTCTGGCCGCCAGGGCAATGCCGGGCATTGCACCGAATTGACCATAGGTGATCGTGGCGCTCGGTCCGGAGCTTGTTGACTCCGACGTGCCGAACCGATACGGAACGTGCGGAGAGGTTGCCGATTTTTCTACGAAGACAGAAAGAACAACGTCGCAGATACCGGCATTAATCGCCATAGCCGCCAGCTCCACGGTGCAGCCACCCGTGGCGCCCATAGAATCATAATTCGTACTGAGCCTGGTGTACTCTATGCCGAGGTCTTCCTGAAGATGCGTAAACAGCGTGCTGCTGAACATGTTTACATTACGACCGCGTTCCACATAGGGTTGCTCAATGAGGATGCCATCAATATCTTTTGGGTTAAGCCCTGCATCTGCGATGGCGTTTTTCGCCGCCTCGTGAAACAGGCCCCTCACCGTCCAATCGGGGAGCTTCCCCTGCGGGGTGTAGCCCACTCCCACTATTGCACACTTATCCTTTAAACTCACCGTTTGACCCCCTTTAAACTGAAATATAAATGGTACTTTTTTGCTATCTTATCAAGCTGCTGATATCAACCGGCAACTGACAAGAACTTCCGGAGAAAAGACCCTTTCTCATTTTTTTCAAAACAACTACTTCCTGCCTCTGCTTAACAGATTTCTCGCTTTTCTCTGAAGTTCAGTATCCTCTATGTTTGAAGCTTCCAGAGTAATACCGTGCGGTACAGGGTTTACATCTTGGTCCACATGAATGAAGGTAATAAAGCCATCGACAAAGATCTCTTCCGTATTATTATCGATCACTTTAATATAGGAGACCAACTTGGTCCTTCCCGCAAAGACGACCTTGCTGTCAAACCGGATGATCATTCCGTTATTAATGGGCTTCAGAAAAAGCATGCCATGAACATTAAGGCAGACAATATGTTCCGGATTCGTTAAGCTTGCTGCAGCAATAAATCCGGACTCGACAAACCACTGCGCCGCCCGTCCCGCAAACAGGGTGCCGTGGTGATTGAGATCCTCACTCTTTACCAATCTGCAAATGCTATGAGTCCGAATCTTCGATACGACATCTTTATTTTTATGCATAGTGAATGCTCCGGTCTTGAATTCTTCAGCGAGCGCATTCTCCGTGGCTTGCTCGCGGGGAAGCGAACGACTCAGGACTAAACATCTCCGAACGATAAACTTTTCCGGAATGCCCAGACTGACGTGCAGGATGCAATATATTGTATTTCTGATTTTTTATCTATGAGAATTGAAATTCCTGAAAACATAATCCTTTTCCAAAAGCCTTCTAACAGATATTGCAGCATGAAAACTCTATTTTGAACATGTCTTTTTGGGAAAGCTCATGGCATCCAATCTTTTGCATATCTGGCCTCCAGCTGAAGCAAAAAAATTTTCTTGACTTGATTCAGCATATTCACTAGCCTAAGTCAGATTTTTGAATCACACTGATCTGATCTAAAGAAAGGCAATCGGTTTGGGAAAGCTATTGGCGATCGGCATGATTATTCCGGCGGAGCTTACGCTCCTCGCCTTGCGCCTTCGTCTGCGCCACGCCGCCCGTCGTTTTTAGGTCCGAAACAAATTCAGAACAAAACCTGAGAGCCGCGGGAAGCGAAAGCCCCGCGGCTTTTTTGCGGGGATACCGCCTGAGACCAGGCTGCTAAAAAGGTTTAGATGCAAGACATCGGGCAGACCGAGGAGTGGAGCGTATATGCTGATACGTGAGCACCGCTCGTCCCGATGCTTTTTCGGGGGAGGGCTGCGCGTAATCCCCGTCTGCGCCAGGACAGGCGCAGCAGATGAGCCTTTTTCAACAGCCTGACAGCCGCCTTTCAGTAAGGAGGAGGACAGACATCATGGTTTCCAAAAAAGACAGGGTCTATATCTTTGACACGACATTACGCGATGGGGAGCAATCGCCCGGCGCCAGCATGAACCCGGCGGAGAAGCTCCGGATCGCCCGACAGCTCGAAAGCCTCGGCGTCGATATCATCGAGGCGGGGTTCCCGTTGGTGTCAGAGGGCGACTTCCTCTCCGTGCAGCAGATCGCGCGGAGTTTAAAGCACACGCAAATTGCGGCGCTGGCGCGCGCCATTCCGAAGGATATCGACCGGGCATGGGAAGCCATTGCCGATGCGAAATTCCCAAGGCTGCACATCTTCATCTCCTCTTCGGATATTCACCTGAAGCACCAGCTCCGCAAGTCGCGGGGGCAGGTCCTGAAGGAGGCCCGCGAGGCCGTGCAGCGCGCCGCCGGTTACACGGATAACATCCAGTTCTCGGCAATGGACGCCACGCGCTCCGACAAGACCTACCTGAGCGAGATGGTCGAGGCCGTCATCGAGGAAGGCGCCACCACGGTCAACATCCCCGACACCGTCGGCTATGCGGTGCCGGACGAATACGGCGAGTTGATCGCGCATCTTTTCGCCAATGTCCGCAACATCAATCAGGCGGTCATCGCGGTGCACTGCCACAACGACCTGGGCCTGGCCTGCGCCAATTCGCTGGCCGCGCTGAAGAACGGCGCCCGGCAGGTGGAATGCACGATCAACGGCATCGGCGAGCGAGCGGGCAACACGGCCCTGGAAGAGATCGTCATGGCGCTCAACACGCGCAAGGAGTGTTTCGGTCTGCACACGCATATCAAGACGGAGCAGATTTATCACACCTCCAAGCTGGTCACGCAGATCACCGGCATTGTCGTCCAGCCGAACAAGGCCATCGTCGGAGCCAATGCTTTTGCGCACGAGTCGGGCATCCATCAGGACGGGATGATCAAGGAGCGCAGCACTTACGAAATCATGTCTCCCAGGTCAGTCGGCATCCCTGAGGCGAGCCTCGTCCTGGGCAAGCACTCCGGCCGCCATGCCTTGAGAGACCGTCTAAAAAAACTGGGGTATCACGTCACGGAACAGGAGCTGTCGAAACTGTGGGAGCGCTTCAAGGAGCTGGCCGATATGAAGAAAGAGGTCTTCGATGAGGACCTCGAGGCCATCCTGTTCGACGAGGCATTCCGAGGCGAGGACAAGTACAAGCTTCTCTATGTGAGTGTGGTCAGCGGCAACGTCGCCATTCCGACGGCCACGATGCAGATGGAGATCGACAAGATCGTTCATCAGGATGCCGGTTTCGGCGTGGGACCGGTCGATGCGGTTTTCGCAGCTATCCGTAAGATCACCGGGACGAACTACGATCTCCTGAAATATGTCGTCCAGTCGATCACGGGCGGAACGGATGCCCAGGGCGAGGTAACCGTGCAATTGCAGTATAAAGGGCGCAGCGCCCTCGGACGCGGGGCACATCCCGATATCCTCGTCGCCTCGGCCAAGGCCTACATCAACGCCTTGAACCGAATGGAACGAATCAAAAAGGATTAAAGGATTAAAATGCGGCTAACGCCGCCGTCACGGGTGACGAGTAAAAATTGATGATCCCGTAAAATCGGTTCTGCATTGTCATTCCTGCGAAAGCGGGAATCCATAACGGGTCCATGGGAAGGGCGGATTGCGCGACGGCTCTCTTCCGCTCAGAAATCTTTTTCCGTCATGTTCGGGCTCGGATTGCCAATACCGCGGGGTCGGAAAAATCTTTAATTCGCGTTCGAGCCCCGTCGCGCAATCCGCCCTGCATAATGTATATGGGCCAAATCGGTGACGCCGTATTCGACTTTTTACCCGTCCATCACGAGTGACAAGGCGAAAAGTATCAAGCCACTCGCTAGCGGGAATTTAACGGTGCGTCTGGCGGTGTCAGACGAATATTTAGATTTGAAAATTAAAATCTTGACGAAAACGCTGATGATCTAATAGTCTTCGGGCTGTTTTTATCGGCCTTATTAAAGAACGGAGTGGCAAAAATGAGCAGCATGACCATCACTGAAAAAATCCTGGCAGCGCACGCGGGGCTAAAGGAGGTTCACGCGGGAGAACTGATCAACGCCCGGGTGGATATCGCCCTCGGCAACGACATCACCTCGCCGATCGCGATCAAGGAATTTCGCAAGGCCGGCGGCAAGAAGGTCTTCGACAAGGACCGCGTCGTGCTGATCCCCGACCACTTCACCCCGAACAAGGACATCGATGCCGCCGAGCAGTGCAAGTTCATCCGCGAGTTCGCGCGGGAACAGCAGTTGACGCACTATTACGAAGGCGGCGAATGCGGCGTCGAACATGCGCTCCTGCCGGAAAAGGGGATCGTCGGTCCCGGCGATCTGGTCATCGGCGCGGACAGCCACACCTGCACCTACGGCGCCTTGGGCGCCTTCGCCACGGGCGTCGGCAGCACCGACCTCGCCGCCGCCATGATGAGCGGGGAGGCGTGGTTCAAAGTTCCCGAAACGATCAAGTTCGTCCTGAGCGGCCGCATGGGCAAGTGGGTTTCCGGCAAGGACATCATCCTCGCCCTGATCGGCAAAATCGGTGTGGACGGCGCGCTTTACAAGGCCATGGAATACACGGGCGACACGATCCCGGACCTCACCATGAGCGACCGCTTCACGATCGCCAACATGGCCATCGAGGCGGGCGGCAAAAACGGCATCTTCCCGCCGGACGATATCACACGGGCCTATGTCGAGGGGCGCTTCAAACGGCAGCCGGTCTATTACAACTCGGACCCCGACGCGACGTATTGCGAAACCATCGAAATCGATGTCGGCGCGCTCGAACCGCAGGTCGCCTGTCCGCACCTGCCCTCGAACGTCAAGCCGGTGAGCGCAGTCAATACGATCGCTATCGACCAGTCTCTGATCGGTTCCTGCACCAACGGACGCATCGAGGATCTGCGCGTCGCTGCAGGCATTCTGAAGGGTCGCAAGGCGGCGCCCTTTGTTCGTCTGATCATTGCGCCGGCCACCCCCGAGATCTACAAGCAGGCGATGGACGAAGGTCTGATGAAGATCTTCATGGATGCCAACGGTATCATCAGCCCGCCGAGTTGCGGCGCCTGCCTGGGCGGACACATGGGCATCCTGGCGAAGGGCGAACGCGCCATCGCCACGACCAACCGGAACTTCGTCGGCCGCATGGGGCACCCCGGCAGCGAGGTGTATCTGTCGAACCCGGCTGTCGCCGCGGCGTCTGCGGTATTGGGAAGGATCGGAAGTCCGGAAGAACTATAAGAGTAAACAGTGACAAGTGACAGGTGACGAGTAACAAACAAGAAAAAACGGTTGCCAGTTTACGGTCACCGGTTGACTGTTGTTTAGAATAATTTTCTACAGGCTGTTCAAAAAGGTTTAGATGCAAGACGCGCGAGGACCGGGGCGCGGAGCGTATACATAATACGTGAGCACCACGGCCCGGAGCGCAACGCAGCAGATGAGCCTTTTTCAACAGCCTGAGAGAGGATAGAAAAATGAAATTCAAAGGCCACGTCTGGAAATTCGGAGACAACATTGACACCGACGCCATCATCCCGGCGCGCTATCTGACCTCGTCGGATCCCGCGCAGCTGGCGGCGCACTGCATGGAGGATGCCGATCCGGATTTCGTCAAAAAGATCAAGCCGGGTGACATCATCGTGGCGAGTGAAAACTTCGGCTGCGGCTCGTCGCGCGAACATGCGCCCATCTGCATCAAGGCTGCGAATATCTCCTGTGTCGTTGCGAAGAGCTTTGCACGCATCTTCTATCGCAATGCCTTCAACATGGGCCTGCCGATCTTCGAATCAGCGGACCTGTGGGACAAAGTCGAAAACGGCGACCAGATCGAGGTGAACGGCGACGCCGGCACCATCACGATCCTGAACCGCAAGGCCGATCCGATCTCAACCAATCCGATTCCGCCCTTTATGCAGGAATTAATCGCCGACGGCGGCCTCATGAAGCACATCGCCAAAGCGAAAAAGGGTTGAGCGGGTTTCGCATCCGCGTTGCCGCGCTTGAACGTTGCTTTCCAGTCCAGTTGACATTTCAGAACATGCAAGGGGAAGTGAGATGAAAAATTATATCGAGAACAAGGTCATCATTATAACGGGAGCAGGAGGCGGATTTGGCAAACTCACATCCGAAAAGGCTGCAGCCATGGGCGCCAAGGTTGTCTGTGCAGGGCGCCGCGAAGAGAATATAAAAACAGTTGCCGAAGGGATCAAAGCCAACGGGTTCGAGGCATCATATATAAAAGCCGATGTCGTTGTTAAGGATGACATGGATGCGATGGCGCAATTCGCCATAAAAAAATATGGCCGCATCGATGTGTTGATCAACAACGCAGGCGTCATGCCTTTATCATTCTTCTCTGATCACAAGAAGGCCTGGCAGGCCTGGGACCAGTGCATAGATATCAACATCAAAGGCGTCGTTTACGGCATCAGTGCCGTTTACGATCAAATGATCGAGCAAGGCCAGGGGCACATCATTAACATTTCCTCGATTTACGGCAATAAACCCGTGGTGGGGGGCAGCGTTTATCAGGCGACGAAAATCGCCGAAAGGTATATCGCCGAAACATTGCGGCAGGAGGCCAGAGGGAAAATCAAGGTCTCCGTCATCAGCCCGACCGGCGTCCCCGATACCGGTTTGACCGGAAGCGTCATCAACAGGCGTGCACAGATTGGCATCGTGGGTCAGAATCTCAAGGACACCATCGATTATCTGACCGAGGTGAAAAACCGCCCCGAACTGACCGACAGGGAGAAGATCGAGTACTATTACCTCGATCCCGAGGCGATCGTCGACAACATCATATACATTATCAACCAGCCCTGGGGTGTGAATATATCGGAGATTACGGTCAGATCGTCAGGGGAACCGTTCATCATTTAACCGGCTCTTCGGAACGATTTGCAGGGGCAAGCAGGCTAAAGCCACAGTGCCCAAGCACCGGAAAGGAGCTGAACATGGGCCGCAAGCGTTTCATCGATCTCAGCATCGCCCTTGAGGCAAATCTGCCGAGTGATCCGCCGAGCATGATCCCATCGATCCAATACATGGATCATGCAGAAGGGGCCGATTCGATGCAGACCTTCTTCCCCGGCGTCCGCAAAGACCAGCTTCCAAAAGGACTCGGCTGGGCGATCGAATCGCTGACCCTGACCACCCACAGCGGCACCCATCTGGACGCCCCCTATCATTACCATCCCGAAATGGACCAGGGGAAACCCGCCCTTCGGATCGACGAAATCCCGCTCGAATGGTGCTTCAGCGACGGCGTCGTTCTGGATTTCCGTCATAAGGCCGATGGAGAGCGCATTACCGTTGACGACCTGAAAAAGGAACTGGACCGCATCCGCTATACCATCAAGCCGTTCGACATCGTAATGATCCGGACCGGCGCGGAGTCGGCGTGGGGAACGCCGCAGTATCTCGTCAAGGGTGCGGGCATGAATCGGGAGAGCACGCTCTTTTTACTGGACAAGGGCGTAAAGGTGGTCGGCGTCGACGCCTGGAGCTGGGACCGCCCCTTGCCCTACCTCGCAAAGGAGTTTCAGGAGACAGGCGATCCCCGCGTCATCTGGGAGGCCCATTTCGCGGGCATCGAAAAGGGTTACTGCCACATGGAAAAGATGGCAAACCTCGGCGCCATCCCAAAGCCCTTCGGCTTCACCATTTGCTGCTTCCCCATCAAGATCAAAAGCGCCAGCGCCGGCTGGGTCCGACCCGTTGCGATCGTTGAGGAATAGATACCTTCTGATCGGGTATATATTTTTGGTTCATGCTGATCGTCGAGATCTTTCTTAAAGTCAATCGTGTCTCTTTCTCCCCGCTGTTCTCTATTGCAAGTTGAAGTTTTTTAATTGATAAAGATTAGAAAATATTAGCCGATTGAATAGGGTAGCGAGCGCATTGCTTGCAGCTTGCCTGTTTGCGTGCGGTCACGCACAGACAGGCTGCGGGCAAGCAAGCGAATCATAATGAAACATCTCCTTTGGGGATCGAAAATTCGCCAGAGCTCGCTCCGGTGAGTCTCCTATGGCGAAAAAAAGGTCTACTCAACACAAATAGGTGGGATTGAAAGTAAAATCGATGCTAAGATTTTTTATGGATGCAGGGATCGTTTCTTGTCTAAATAACAGACATGTATTTAAGTTTAGGGCCATCCCGTAGAGGCTGAAAATGAAACATCGATACATCATTCTTTTTTTTGCCGTTATGTTTGGCATTTGTTTTTTTCTCTTCAACTCTTTCTATAACCAGGCCAAACTGGAAGCCATAAAGAGCAAAAACAACGAACAGTTGCTCTCAGCAAGGCAAGCCGCACGGGGGATAGAAGACATTTTCAACAGCTGGACGAGCATCCTGATCGCCATGTCTGAGTCCGACCATGTCATCAACATGGACGATGTGGGCAAACAGGAAATCGTTCTATCGTACAGAGCCAATAAGGACTGGATCAGAGCCATCACGCGTGTGAATGCGGAAGGAAAGATCGCTTACACGTTTCCTTTTAATCGCAATGTCATCGGAAGGGATATTTCTCGCCAGGACCATATCCGTGAAATAATGCATACCCATAAACCAGTCGTCAGTAATGTATTCTCAACGATACAGGGGTATGACGCCGTTGCCATCCACGTGCCGGTTTTCAGGAACAGTATCTACCAGGGCACAATAGGTATCGTTGTCAATTTTCATGCACTGGCAAAGCGGTACCTCGAAGACATAAAGATCGGGGATACCGGCTATGCCTGGGTGGTCAGCCGGGACGGGACGGAACTTTACTGTCCCGTTCCCGGGCACACCGGTCATTCTGTCTTTAAGAACTGTCAGGATTTTCCTACCATCCTGGTCATGGCCAGGGATATGCTCAAAGGGCACCGGGGCTTAACCACTTACACCTATAACATGATCCGGGGAAACCATATTGAGACCGTCAGAAAATATGCCGTTTACATGCCCATCAACATCGGAAATACCTTCTGGTCTATCGTCGTCGCCTCTTCTGAAGATGAAATTATCGCCTCTCTGGAAGGATTTCGGAACAAGCTCCTCGCGGTGATGGCCGTTCTGCTACTGAGCGGAGGGTTGCTTGCTTACTACGGGTTGAAGGCCCGGTTTGTCATTGGGGAAGCAAAAAAACGCCGGCGCATCGAGGAGGCGCTCAAGGCAAGCGAGGAGAAGTACCGGGAAATTTTTGAAGGCGCCACAGAGGGGATCTTCCAGACGACCCCTGAGGGCCGCTACCTCAGTATGAATCCGGCTTTCGCGAGAATGTTCGGTTTCGCATCCCCTCAGGAAATGATCGACTACGCCACGAATATCGGTCAGCAACTCTATGTGAACCCGCAGGATCGGGACGAAATGGTGCGTTTGCTTCGCGAACACAATAAAGTGGAAGGATACGAGGTAGAAGTTTATCACAAGGACGGCAGCAGATTCTGGATATCCATTAACATCCACACCGTTTGCAGTGCGGCCGGTGACATTCTGTATTTTGAAGGTACGAACGTGAACATCACCGAGCGCAAGCGGGTGGAAAAGTTGTTACGTGCCAGTGAAGAGCGTTTCCGCTCACTGGTCGAGACGACGAGCGATTGGCTCTGGGAAACAGATGCGCAAGCGGTATACACGTATGCAAGTCCAAAAGTGAAGGATATCCTGGGATATGAACCATCGGAAATCATCGGCAAGCGCCCATCGGAATTAATGATGCCCGCTGAGGCTGGGCGAGTAACGGCTATAATCTCTCCGTGTTTTGAGGAACAGAAACCTATTATCGCTTTTGAATATATGAACCTTCATAAAGATGGGCGGACGGTTTTTCTCGAAACCAGCGGCGCACCCGTCGTGGATGAAAATGGACATTTATTGGGGTATCGAGGCATTGATCGCGACATCACCGAACGCAAGCAGGCTGAGGACGAAAAGCGTAACCTGGAAGCACGACTGAATCGGGCGGAAAAAATGGAGGCGCTTGGTACCTTGGCGGGGGGTGTTGCCCATGATCTCAACAACGTGCTGGGCATTATCGTCGGCTTTGCGGAACTGCTGTTGAAGAGCGGGGCGGCGACGGACCAGATTAAAGCCCCGCTCGAAAATATTATGAAGGGTGGCCAGAAGGCCGCCGCGATTGTCGATGATTTGCTGACCCTGGCCAGACGGGGGGTGGGTTCGAGCAGGCAAGTCCTGAACCTGAATCATGTCATCACCGATATGCAGCAATCGCCGGAGTTGGAGAAGCTGCGTTCCTTCCATCCCGATGTCAAGATCAAGACAGATCTTGAGCCGGCGTTGTTGAATATTTCCGGCTCATCCGTCCATCTCCACAAAACGCTATACAACTTGATCTCAAACGCGTGTGAGGCCATGCCGAAAGGTGGCGACCTGACCATCAGGACGGCCAATCAGTATCTGGATAAGCCCATCCAGGGATATGACGAAGTCCGGGGAGGAGAGTACGTGGTTCTCTCTGTCTCAGATACCGGTGGCGGCATAACAGCGGCCGATCTCAAGCGCATCTTTGAGCCGTTCTATACCAAAAAGGTCATGGGCCGAAGCGGAACAGGATTGGGGCTGGCTGTTGTCTGGGGCACGGTGAAGGATCATTATGGATACATTAACGTTCAGAGTGAAGAAGGGCGAGGAAGTACCTTTACGCTGTATTTTCCAGTGGTGAGGCAGAACATCGACTCTCCAGTTACAGCCATCGCCATGTCCGAATATATGGGCAGAGGCGAATCCGTGCTGGTCGTGGATGATGTTAAAGAGCAGCGCGATCTGGCAGTCGGTATGCTCAGGATACTGAATTACAACGTATCAAGTGTTCCCAGTGGTGAGGAAGCCATTGTGTACCTGAAGGAGCATTCCGTTGACCTGATGATTCTGGACATGATCATGGAACCTGGCATAGATGGGTTGGACACCTACCGGCGTGTCCTTGAAATGAGTCCAAAACAGAAGGCGATTATTGTGAGCGGTTTTTCAGAGTCGGATCGAGTGCGGGACGCTCAGACACTGGGGGCGGGCGCCTATGTTAAAAAGCCCTATGTCATTGAAAAACTGGGGCTCGTCGTCAGAGAGGAGTTAGATAAATAATAGATCACGGCATATTGAAGATTCCCAAGGTAGCTGCTTTTCTCTGATTCGCTGGCTTACCCCGCCGCAAGCAGCGGGGAATGCGAGCGCTAAAGAATTCACCATGACAATTCGTCTTGCCTTTTTTAACACATCACGCTATGAATGCTGCCCTCTACAATTTCATGGGGATGGAGTTCCCCTGTAACCGCCCGTCAAGGGCTGATGACTCCTGCCCGGCAGTATTTATTGCGCGCGGCAAGGGTGCATCTGCAACCGCCGCAAGGCGGTTTTTTTATGTCCCGCTCGACTACAACAAAGGATTTTTTGTCTTATGGAGTATTTTTTTACCGTTGTCTCTCTCTGGCTTGCAATGGCCGTTATTGCCGCAGCCATCGCCTATCACCTGCGTTTATCGATCGCCATTATCGAGATCTGCGTCGGCATGGCCGTAGCGGCTGTTGCAACCCACCTGGGACGGCCTGATTTGCTTGGTGAAAATCTGGACTGGCTCAAATACCTGGCAGGATCCGGAGCGGTTCTCCTGACTTTTCTTGCGGGCGCGGAACTCGATCCGGGGATCATTCGGACAAAACTCCGAGAGGTTTCCATCATAGGGGTGGCCGGCTTCCTGGCCCCCTTCCTGGGTTGCACGTCCCTGGCTTATTACGGCCTCGGTTGGGACATGCGTGCGAGCTGGTTGGCGGGCATTGTTCTCGCGACGACGTCGCTGGCGGTTATCTATTCCGTTCTGCTGGACACTGGCCTGAATCGTACGGCCTTCGGCAAAGGCATCTTGGGGGCCAGCTTCATCAATGACTTTTCATCCGTCCTCGTTCTGAGCCTGCTCTTCGCACCTTTCACTTATAAAACCCTCTGCTTCATCGCTGCAACGGCGGTCGCGCTGTGGTGCCTGCCCCATCTGACCGGCGCGTTAACACGACGCTACGCCTTTCGGACTGCGGCAATCCGCACCAAGTGGGTTCTACTGGTTCTCTTCAGTCTGGGGGCGCTTTCGCTCTGGGCTGGAAGCGAGGCGGTATTGCCCGCCTATCTGGCCGGGATTACACTGGCGGGAACGGCGGGACGCGATGCACACTGGGTCCGGCGGCTTCGCACCCTGACAGTGGGTTTTCTCACGCCTTTCTACTTTCTCCGGGCGGGTACGTTGGTTTCCATTAGCGCCATCGCGGCGGCGCCCTTAACAATCTCGCTTCTGCTAACAGGAAAAATGGTCACGAAAATCATCGGCGTTTTCCCCGTGGTGGCGCTCTTCCGGCGGAATCGCAGAGAACGCTGGTATTACACGCTGCTGATGTCCACGGGACTCACTTTCGGAATCATTGCGGCGCTCTATGGTCTGACGCACGCCCTCATAACAAAGGAGCAGTATGCCTATCTGATGGCGGCCGTCATCGCCAGCGCTGTTCTGCCCGCGCTCGTGGCCGGCCTGGTCTTCACGCCCGGACATCTGCTGCCCGGTCAGGAGAAAGTCTCGGTTGAAGAGGCAACAGATGAAGACATGGTCGAAGAAGGCTGAAGGTCCATTTTATACCCGGCGCGGCAAATTCTTCTCATGTACGATGGTCGCAGCGATTTCCTCAATCGACATGGTTGTGGTATTCAAGTAAGGAATTCCCGCACTGAGAAAGAGCGATTCCGTTTTGGCAATCTCAAACTGGCACTGCTTTAGCGAGGAGTAGGCGGTGCCTGGCCGACGCTCTGTCCGGATAGCCTGGAGACGCTCCGGATCGATCGTCAAACCATAGAGTTTCTGATAGTAGGTAGAAACAAAGGCCGGCTTCTTGAAGAGCTGTCCAGACGGATCATCCTCGGTCAAGGGATAATTCGCTGCATACAGGCCGTACTGAAGCGCCAAATAGAGACAGGTCGGCGTCTTACCTGTCCGGGAAACGCCGATCAGGATAACATCCGCCCGGTTATAATCCTTTGTGGTCGCGCCATCGTCGTTGACCAAGGCGTAATTAACCGCGTCCATACGCGTCTGATAGGCGCTGTTGTTGACCAGGCCGTGGTATTTCCCGACGGCGTGCGCTGACTCCGTATGAAACTCCTCTTCAAGGATCTCGATAAAGGAGTGGAAAAAATCGAGGAAAAAACCTTTGCTGTTGATGATCTCCTGGCGGATGTCGGGGTCGATCAGGGTGCTGAAGATGATCGGCCGGTTGCCGCGCTCCGCTGTATGGTTAATCTTATCGACGGCCGCCTTGGCCTTTTCGACCGTATCGATGAAGGGCAGCGTGATGTGCTCGAACTGGACGTGCTCGAACTGAGTCACCAGACTGTGGCCGATAGTCTCGGCGGTTATGGCTGTCCGGTCTGAGATATAGAAAACGGTTCGTCTGGTCATGAGTTCCCCACCTCATCCATTTGTCTACTGGCCCTTTTCACTGTTCTGCTCCCGATCGAGACGCCGCTTCCTTTTTCCGTTCATGCAAACGCATCGCGCGCCGCTCCTTCGCTTGCTCATTGCGACGAATCTGCTCCGCCCCCTCAATCAACAATGGCGCCAGTTCCCGCGGACGGCCGGTTTTGTCTAACGCCACCATCGTGAGGTACGCCGAACAGGTGTGGCGCACATTTCCGGTAAGAAAATCCTCCGATTCGACCCGGACCCCGACCTCCATAGAGGTTCGACCGACGAGGTTGGCGCTGGCATGGATCGTAACCAACTCTCCGACAAAGACGGGATTGTGAAAATCCAACCGATCCACCGAAGCGGTCACCACATTGCTTCGGGCATGCCGCGCTGCAACGGCCCCCGCTGCCGAATCGATGAGTTTCATAATAACGCCGCCGTGGACGTTGCCCATGGCATTGGCATCCGGCGGAATCATATGCTGAGCCAGGATAACCGCACTGTCGCTGACTTTCTTTGCTTCCATTGCCTCGCTTCCTTTCTCGAACGGGTGATCTTTTCGCGGCGGATCATATCACACTTTACCGCCCGGGGATATGTTTTCCGCCCGCTTGTTGTCCTGTAATCAAATATACTAAAGTCTCTCTCATGGTCGCCACCGGCGGGTGCTTGCCAAAAGCGAGAATACCTGATAGAAGGTCGATCTTCCATTTCTACAATATGCATCTTTATTAATATGACTCGGAGTAGAGCAAACCCATGATCCTTGACGTACATGCCGGAAAAATCGCATCGGAACTGAATCTGTCCCTTTCCCAGGTCACCGCGACCGCACGACTCATCGAAGAAGGTGGCACCGTCCCCTTTATCGCCCGGTACCGCAAGGAAGCCACTGGCAGCCTCGACGAGGTTGCGATCACGGCCATTCGGGACCGATTGGAACAGCTCGAGGAATTGGACAAGCGGCGCGAAAGCATCCTCAAATCGCTTACGGAACGGGATCTGCTGACGGAAGAGTTGCAACAGAAGATTGTCGCCGCCGAAACGCTGGCTGTCCTGGAAGACATCTACTTGCCCTTCCGTCCGAAACGCCGGACCCGCGCCATGGTGGCCCGCGAAAAGGGCCTGGAGCCGCTGGCCGCGCGCCTGTTCGCGCAGGAAGCGGGAGAACCCGCCGTTTGGGCCGCGGCGTTCATCGATCCGGAGAAGGGTGTCGCCTCGGCGGATGAGGCCCTGAGCGGCGCGCGGGATATCGTAGCCGAGTGGATCAACGAAGACACGATGGCGCGCGCCGAGATGCGCGCACTGTTCATGGGCAAAGGGGTCTTTAAGTCCCACGTCATCGCCGGCAAGGAGGACGCGGGGCAAAAGTACCGCGACTACTTCGACTGGAATGAACCGGTCACGACGGCGCCCTCGCACCGGATTCTGGCCATGCGTCGTGGGGAAAAGGAAGAGATGCTGGCCCTTGCCGTTGCGCCGCCGGAGACCGAGGCCATAAGCCTTTTAGAAAAGCTCTTCGTGCAGGCGGACAATTTAGCCGCCGCCGAGGTCCGAACGGCCCTCACTGACAGCTATACGCGGCTCCTGGCACCGTCGATGGAAACAGAAGTGCGGATGGCGACGAAAAAACGCGCCGACGAGCAGGCCATCGCGGTCTTCGCCGGCAATCTGCGCGAATTGCTCCTCGCCTCACCGCTGGGACAGAAAAATGTCCTGGCCATCGATCCTGGCATCCGGACAGGCTGCAAGGTTGTCTGTCTGAACCGCCAGGGCAAGCTGCTGCACAACGAAACGATCTATCCGCTTCTGGCGGAAGATCAGCGGAGGAAAGCGGCGGAACGTATCGGCGGACTCTGTGCCGAATACGCCGTCGAGGCGATCGCCATCGGCAACGGCACCGGCGGGCGCGAAACGGAGAGCTTCGTGCGCCAGCTGGGACTGCCGGCCGCCGTGGACATCGTCATGGTCAACGAGAGCGGCGCCTCGGTCTATTCCGCCTCCAAGATCGCGCGTGACGAATTCCCAGAACAGGACGTCACCGTACGCGGCGCCGTTTCGATCGGCCGGCGACTCATGGACCCCTTGGCAGAACTCGTCAAGATCGAACCGAAAGCCATCGGCGTCGGCCAGTACCAGCATGACGTGGATCAGAGTCTCCTGAAGAAGGGGCTGGACGATATCGTCGTGAGCTGCGTCAACGCTGTCGGCGTAGAGGTCAACACGGCCAGCGCACAACTCATGACATACGTCTCAGGGCTCGGCCCTCAGTTAGCAAAGAACATCGTCGCCTACCGCGATGAACACGGTCCCTTCCAGTCGCGCTCGGCTCTCAAATGCGTCCAGCGTCTGGGAGACAAGGCCTTCGAGCAGGCAGCGGGCTTTCTCCGCATCCGCGGCGGTGCGAATCCCCTCGACGCCGGCGCCGTCCACCCTGAGAGTTACGCGGTCGTTGAGCAGATGGCGGCCGATCTGTCGTGCACGGTTTCGGACCTGATGCTGAACGCCGCCCTGCGCAAGCAGATCGATCTGAATCGCTACGTCTCGGAAGCGACGGGGCTCCCGACACTGAACGACATCATGCAGGAATTGGCAAAGCCGGGGCGGGATCCCCGCCAGGCCTTTGAACGCTTCTCCTTCGCAGAGGGCATCGAGAAAATGCAGGACCTGACGCCCGGCATGAAACTGCCCGGAATCGTCACCAATGTGACGGCCTTCGGCGCCTTTGTCGATATCGGCGTCCATCAGGACGGACTGGTTCACACCAGCGAATTGTCCGACCGCTACGTGACCGATCCCCATCAGGTGGTGAAGGTGCAGCAAAAGGTGACGGTCACGGTGCTGGCCGTGGATCTGGACCGCAAGCGGATCTCGCTCTCCATGAAAAGCGCCCCCGGTGAAAAGAAAGCCGCGCAAGGCACGGCCGACGCCCAATCGCCCCGACCGCCTCGCAATCACAAGGCCGGTGCCGGAAAACCCGCGCCGGATCGCAGACCGGAGCAAGGCAAAAAGCAGCCGCAGCCTTTCAATAATCCCTTTGCCAAGGTGTTTAAAAATAAATAAAAAACTTGACTTCCCGTAAAAAATAAAAGTAGAATTCCAGCAAATTTAATCCTTTCATTGACAGCCGGCAGGTGGAAGGAGTAGAAAAGTTGGAAGGACATTTTGAAGCGCAACGGTAACCACCACGCTCTTTAAGAGCCTTGGTGGTTTTTTTTCTTGCCGTCACGATGCAGTCCGACTTTAGAGCAAATTTATTGAATGGGGGAGGGTATTTCCATGGCGGAAGGTAAAGTAAAGTGGTTCAACGAGAAGAAGGGTTTCGGATTCATCGAAAAAGAAGACGGGGGCGACGTATTCGTTCATTACAGCGCGATTGTGAATGACGGGTTCAAAACCCTGTATGAGGGACAGCGCGTCAGCTTTGATATTGAAGAAGGCAAGAAGGGTCCCGCTGCAACCAACGTCAAATCGATCTAAAGCGACCCTAATTGATTAGAGCAAAATGGCACTTGGCAGGTCTGAGAAGTGCCATTTTTTTATGCCTGGCTGCGAAGCATCATTGCCCCGCCCCTGCCGCCGCAAACCACAAAAGGATCCGCCGAAGCATGTCGGTTTGGCAGCCGCGGTCTGCCTTTCCGCGCCGGATATTCTCTATTAAAGGAGTGCTCGCATGAAAATCGGATTAATTGGACTGCCCGGTTCCGGCAAGACCACTGTCTTTAATGCGCTGACGGGCGCCACAGCGGATACAGGCGTCTTCTCCGGCGGCAAATCGGAACCCAATCTTGCGGTCGTGGAAGTCCGCGATGACCGTGTTACGCGGCTTTCAGAAATGTTCAAGCCAAAGAAGACGATCTACGCCACGATCGAACTCATGGACTTTGCGGGCCTGGTCCAGGACGGAACCAAGAAGGAACTCTTTGCCGGTAAATCCATGGGGCTCATCAAGAACGTCAATGCCCTGGGCGTTGTCCTCAGAAACTTTCAGGACGATATCCACGAAACCATCTCTCCACAGAAAGACCTGGAACTGATCGAATCGGAAATCCTCTTGAACGACCTGATCCTCGCCGAGACGCGGCTGGAGCGGATCGAGGCGGGTTTCAAGCGCGGGCAAGCGACCCCCGCTTTGAAAGCGGAAGACGCGATCCTCCGAAGGATCTGCGATCAGTTGAATCAGGGCCGCTCCATTCGCGAACTCGACATCGCCGAGGAAGATCAGCGGCTGATCCGCGGCTTTCAGTTCCTGACACAGAAGCCCCTGCTGGTGATCCTGAACTCCGACGAGACCCGCTTCGGAAAAAGCGGCGACCTGGTCGCTGAAATCCAGACCCGCTACAACACCGTCGAATTCAGCGGCCGCTTCGAGATGGACCTGGCCGCGCTCGATCCGGAAGAGGCGCGGGATTTCATGCAGGATATGGGTATCGAAACCTCCGCCCGGGACCGGTTGACTAACCTGGCCTATCAGACGATGAATTACATCAGCTTCTTCACTGTCGGCCAGGACGAGGTGCGGGCCTGGACGCTCCACAAGGGCATGACCGCCGTTGACGCCGCCGGGACTATTCATACCGATCTGGCGCGCGGCTTCATTCGGGCTGAGTGCTTTACCTATAATGATTTGATTGAACTCGGCTCTGAAAAGGCCGTCAAGGAAAAGGGGCGCTTCCGCCTCGAGGGGAAAGAATATATCGTGAAGGACAGCGATATACTCAACATAAGATCGGGAGTCTGATAAGTTCCGGGTTCTGGGTTTAGCGTTCCGAGTTCAAAACGGCTGTGCCACTTATTATTCACAAACGATACAATGAAGTTACAGGCTGTTCAAAAAGGCTTAGAGACAAGGCGTCGCGCTTGTCCCGAATTAGTGATCGGGGAGGAGCGAGCAGCGGAGCATACTGTGAGCGTATGTGAGCATGCGAGATCCGAAGCGCAACGCAGTATATGAGCCTTTTTCAACAGCCTACGGGGAATAAAATGAGAAAATCGAATATCCGCAATATCGCCATTATCGCCCACGTCGATCACGGAAAGACCACGCTGGTTGACTGCATGCTTAAACAGACGGGGGTGTTCCGGGAAAATCAAGAGGTCAAGGAACGGGTCATGGACTCGATGGACCTCGAACGCGAGCGGGGTATCACGATCATGGCGAAAAATACCGCCATCCTCTATCAGGACGTCAAGATCAACATCGTCGATACGCCGGGGCACGCCGATTTCGGTGGCGAGGTAGAGCGAAGCCTCAACATGGTGGACGGCGCCATGCTTTTGGTCGATTCGAGCGAAGGCCCCCTCCCCCAGACGCGATTTGTGCTGCGCAAGGCTCTGGCCAAAAAGCTGCCCATTATTCTGGTCATCAACAAGATCGACCGCAAGGACGCACGGATCGAGGAGGTCGTCAGCGAGGTTTACGACCTCTTCATCGATCTCGATGCCGACGAAAACCAGATTGAATTTCCGATCCTCTATACCAATGCCCGTGCGGGGATCGCTCTTCGGGATCCGAATGGAGAATCCGAAAATCTCAGGCCCCTGCTGGATATGGTCCTGGAAAAGATTCCCGGCCCCGAGGGCTGCGACGACGAAACACCGCAATTTCTGGTTACGAACCTGGACTATGACGCCTACGTCGGTCCCATTGCCATCGGTCGCCTGATGAACGGCGCACTGGAGATGAACAAGGCTTACACCCTCTGCGGAGAACAACGCACTGTCTCCGGTGCTCGATTCTCGGCCCTTTACACTTACGAGGGATTGAAGAAACGGCAAGTGGACCGGGTGGAGGCGGGAGATATCATCGCCGTTGCCGGCCTGGAAGGCGTCTGCATCGGCGATACCATTTCGTCGGCCGAAAATCCCTGCCCGCTGCCGCGGATCCAGATTGACGAGCCAACCGTTTCGATGGTTTTCTATGTCAACACGAGCCCCTTTGCGGGCCGAGAGGGCAAGTACCTAACCTCACGGCACCTGAAAGACCGTCTCGAAAAAGAAGCTTTGCGCAACGTGGCGATCAGAATGAATTCGACAGACCGGGCGGACGCCTTCGATGTTTCGGGACGTGGCGAACTTCAGATGGCCGTTCTGATTGAGACGATGCGCCGGGAAGGCTACGAATTCATGGTATCCAAACCCCGCGTCATCACCAAGCAGCAGGATGGCAAAACGGTGGAGCCGGTGGAGCATGTGTTTCTGGATGTCCCGGAAGAATTTGTCGGCATCGTCACGGAAAAGCTCTCGACCCGAAAGGGACGAATGGTGAACCTCATCAACAAGGGCAGCGGTCGCGTCAACCTGGAATTTCTGATTCCCTCGCGGGGCCTTATCGGATTCCGGAGTCACTTCCTGACGGACACTAAAGGTTCCGGGGTCATGAATGCCCTCTTCGAGGGTTACGAACCCTGGTCGGGCGCCATCCCCCAGCGTACCAGCGGGGCGATGGTCGCTGACCGCATCGGCCGAGTGACTGCGTATGCCTGCCATGCCATGGCGGATCGCGGAGAACTCTCCATCGAGGTGGGGACGGAAGTTTACGGCGGGATGATTATCGGAGAGCGCAACCGGACCGGAGATCTGGACGTCAATATTACAAAGGAGAAAAAACTGACCAACATGCGCAGTTCCTCCTCCGATGCAACGGTTGTTCTGCGCCCCCCGACGCTTCTGTCCCTGGATCAGTCGATCGAATTCATCGCAGAGGACGAACTGGTAGAGATCACTCCGGAGAGCATCCGACTGCGGAAAATGGAACTCGACGCCACAAAACGTCTTTCGGTGAAACGCAAAGAAGAAAGGGATTTTTAAGAAATCAGAAGGGGGGCGGCAGCTAGCCCTGCCATCCCGGCCCGTGCTGCTCATCGTCTTCGCCCATGGTGAAGGTCTCTTTGTTTCGCTTGATACAGTCCAACACGTGGTCCTCCCCCAGGGCCTGGGCGAAGAGCTCGGCAAGACGCCGTTGTTCTTCAGACAACTTTAATAACAGGTCCCTTAGCTCGAGATTTTTTATCTGCATCGATACGCCTCCACTACAAAGAATGGCCCATCTTCGCCGTCCCCGAACAGAACGGATCGCAAACCGCTTCTCAAGTCAAAAAAGTTAAAGGCATGAAAGGAGATGCCGGAAACCCGGAAGATAAACCGGTTTGTTTCGTCACCCCTCCTCGACGACGAAAAGAACTTCTTATCCTGTGCACCCCCAAAAAACCGGTTTTCGGGCCGGATGAACTCGCAAAGGCAATTTGCGCGAAGACGATCCGTGGGCCACACGGCTATGGCTACTGGATCAAGGAATCTGTTGAGGCTGGCGCGCCTCGGATGGGGCGTCTAAACACTGCGGCAAGTTGTGGAAACGAAACGTGATAGTGAGATAATCCGAACTGCCCGACACCCACCCTTTTCTTGCAGACGAAAAGGGCCTGTTACTTTGCGCGCCTTGTAACAAATCCACCCATGTCTGTCAAGGTTTTTTACGGGGGTTCGTAGGGTTACATGCAAATTCACGAAGCATCAAAGAGAAAACGCCGCTATAGGCGCAGCGACATCGCAGGAGAAGGGAAGAATTTACCGGAATAAAAACCGGGAGGGCTCAGATCCTCAGGGAGGATGTTCAGACAAGCGCACTGCGTTAACCCTGCAATACGCCGCAGCAGACGGGGCAATGCGTTCGCATCCGGATTGAACGGATCGTATTCCTTGACAAATTAAACCGACAGCACCCGGCCGGTTTTGTCGTTGACAGGCTCCCGAAACTTGGCCTATAAGAGTCAATCGAAACGCTAGCATATTGGAGGAGGGGAGAAATGAAACGATTCAAATCAATTGCTTTTGGGGTTCTATTTCTGCTGACGGCGACCTGCGTGTTGCCGGGTGCCCTCATGGCCGCAGCACCCATTAAAATCGGGGCGCTTTTTTCCGTAACCGGTCCAGCCTCATTCCTGGGTGAACCGGAACGCAACACTGCCCAAATGGTTGTCGATGAAATCAACAAGGCCGGTGGCATCAAAGGGCGGCCGCTACAGCTGATTGCTTACGATACCCAGGGCGACGCCACCAAGGCGGTTCAGGCAGTAGCACGTCTGATTAAGGATGACAAGGTCGTAGCCATCATCGGTCCCAGCACGACCGGGGACACCATGGCCATCCTTCAGATCGTGGAAAAATCACAGATCCCTCTGATCTCCTGCGCTGCGGGGATCAAGATCACCGATCCGGTCAAAAAGTGGGTTTTTAAAACGGCGCAGAACGACAGCCTGGCGGTCGCCAAGATCTACGAACACCTCAACAAGGCCAAACTCAACAAAATCGCGATCCTGACCGTTTCGGACTCTTTCGGAGCCTCCGGTCGTGAGCAGCTCATCGCCCAGGCTTCCAAATATGGCATTCAGATCGTCGCCGACGATACCTACGGTCCCAAAGATACGGATATGACGGCCCAGCTGACCAAGGTACGCGGCGGACAAGCCCAGGTGCTCGTCTGCTGGGGAACCAATCCCGGACCCGCCGTGGTCGCCCGCAATGTCCAGCAATTGGGTCTAAAGATTCCTGTATTCATGAGCCATGGGGTTTCTTCAAAGAAATTCATCGAACTGGCGGGTGACAGCGCCGAAGGCATTATTCTGCCGTCCGGAAAGGTGCTGGTGGCCGACCTGCTTCCTGCCAAGGACAAGCAGAAACATTTTTTGCAGAAATTCATCGCTGATTACCAGAAGCATTACAACAAAGAAGGCGATCACTTCGCGGGACACGCCTGGGATGCCACGATGCTCCTGAAGGAAGCCATCGAAAAGGGCGGCGACTCCCCGGCTGCCATCCGCGATCAGCTGGAGAAGATCAAAGACTTCCCGGGCATCGGAGGCATCTTCAGCTTTTCACCGCAGGACCATGCTGGGCTGACCAAAGAGGCCTTTGTTCTGGTTCAGATCAAGCAGAAAGACTGGACGCTTGTAAAATAAGCTGAGGGGCATGGATCGTTTTCAACAGATTTTTCAATACATCGTCTCCGGCCTTTCGACCGGTGCAATTTATGCGTTGATCGGCTTCGGATTTGCCATCATCTATAACGCGACGGGCATCATCAACTTTGCCCAGGGCGAGTTCGTCATGTTGGGGGGCGTTTTAACCCTCTTTTTCATGACGCTGCCGCACGTTCCGTTGATGGGGGGCAATCGTGCTGGCCGTTACAGCAGCAACAGCCATCGGGGTTGCCTTTGAGCGGCTGGCCATCCGGCCGCTCAAAGACGCTTCCCCGCTGTCGCTCGTCATCATTACCATCGGGGCAAGCATCCTGATTCGCGGGTGCGCCATGTTGATCTGGGGAAAAGATACGCATGCCCTGCCTGCCTTCTCCGGAAACAACCCGATCAACCTGGCAGGGGCAACCCTTCTGCCGCAGCACCTCTGGATCTTTGGCATCACGATTCTGGTCATCGTCGCCAATAAAGTCTTTTTCGGTTTCACCATCACCGGCAAGGCGATGCGTGCCTGTTCTTACAACAGCCGTGCCGCCGGTCTGGTCGGCATCAATGTCAAACGAATGGTTCTGCTGTCCTTTATGATCAGTTCCGCCATGGGATCGATTGCGGGCATCATCATCGCCCCCCTGACCATGACCGCATACGACGTCGGAATCATGTTGGGACTCAAGGGCTTCTGCGCCGCCATTATCGGCGGACTAACCGGGGGAATCGGCATTCTTGTCGGGGGACTCCTCCTGGGAACCCTCGAATCGCTCAGCGCAGGGGTATTGTCCTCAGGGTACAAGGACGCCACCGCTTTTATCATCCTGTTGCTGATCCTCTTTATCCGGCCCCAGGGCCTCTTCAGCAAAGGAGAAACGGACCGGGTCTGATCGCATCATCTTGCTGGCCTGCCGCAATATACCGCCATGACGGAACCCAAAAAAGAACTGCTCTTGTTTCTGATCTTCGCCGCTCTGATCGTCCTGGCACCCCTGTGTCTCCAGGGGAGTTTTCTCCTGAATGTGCTGATTTTCGTCGGGATCAATACCATGCTGGCCGTCGCGCTGAATCTTCTGCTTGGATTCGCCGGTCAGATCTCTTTAGGACATGCAGGATTTTTTGGACTCGGCGCCTACCTCTCCGGCGTTCTCACAGCAACATACGGCGCCAACCCTTGGCTGGCAATGCTCCTGGGGCTCATCGTCGTCTGGCTGCTGGCCTTTGTCATCGGCTTTCCCGTCCTGAAGCTCAAAGGACACTATCTGGCCATGGCCACCCTCGGCCTCGGTATCATTCTCTATATTTGTTTTAATGAAACCGTCCGTTGGACAGGAGGCCCTTCGGGACTCCCTGGCATCCCGAACCTCGCCATCGGCCCTGTCGTCTTCGACAGCGATGTAAAGAATTATTTCCTGATCTGGTTTTTCGTGCTTCTGACAATGCGCCTGTCTTTTAACCTCTCCGACTCCCGGATCGGTCGAGCCCTTCGCGCCATTCACAATTCGGAGACGGCTGCCCTCGTCATGGGCGTCAACGTGCGGTTGCTGAAAGTCCAGATTTTCGCCCTCTCCGCCGCCATTTCGGCGGTTGCGGGGAGCCTATACGCCCACACCATGACCTTCATCTCGCCGACTTCTTTCGGCTTCAACACCTCGGTGGAGTTAGTGACGATGGTGATTGTCGGCGGGCTCGGCAGCATCTATGGCTCCTTTATCGGCGCCGCCATCCTCACGCTGCTTCCGGAATGTCTACGGGTTTTCCAGGACCTCGATGTCATCGTCTACGGTCTGCTACTCATTATCATGATAATGTACCTGCCGCGTGGTCTGGCGGGAGGATTTGCAAGCCTCCTGGAACGTCTCAGGACGCGCCGAGACAGGAGGCGTCATGCTTAAACTGGAAAATCTCTCAAAGACATTCGGCGGACTGACCGCCCTGAGCGGCATCTCCTTCTCCATCCGACAGGGAGACATCACCGGCATTATCGGCCCGAACGGCGCCGGAAAAACGACGCTCTTCAACATCATCACCGGCCTGTATACAGCCACCTCCGGATCGGTGTTTCTGGAAGGCCGGAACATCACGGGATATGCGGCAGAGCGGCTGGCGCGGCTCGGTCTGGTGAGGACTTTTCAGAACATGGAACTCTTCAGCCACATGACGGTGCTTGAAAACGTTATGGTCGGCAGGCATAGCCGGACCCGCAGCGGCATGACGTCGGGAATGCTCAAGCTGCCCGGGCATTGGACCGAGGAAAAAAAGATCCGCCAGGAGGCGCTGCGGCATCTCGAGTTTATCGGCCTTAACGCGCTGGCGGACATGGAGGCGGGGAGTCTACCCTTCGGGCAGGGACGTCTCCTGGAGATCGCCAGGGCGCTGGCCGTGGACCCGCAGCTGATCCTCATGGACGAGCCTGCCGCCGGCCTCAACAGCCGCGAAACAGCCGAGTTGGCCATCCTGATCCGCAAGATCCGGGACCGCGGCATCACGGTCGTCCTCGTCGAACATGATATGGATTTGGTGATGGATATCTGCGATCATATTGTCGTCCTTAACCTCGGACAAAAATTGGCGGAAGGAACACCCCGAGCCATCCAGGAAAACCGCGAGGTCGTGGCGGCCTATCTGGGCAACGAGTAGCGCGATGCTGAAACTCAAGAACGTCAACACCTATTATGGCCGGGTTCACGCCCTGAAGAACATCTCCGTTCACCTGAAACGGGGGGAGATCGTGACCCTCATCGGCGCTAACGGTGCGGGCAAAACCACGATCCTCAATACGATCACGGCGGTGACCCCCTGCCGCGACGGACAGATCCTCTTTAAGGGTGCACCTGTCGAGGCCCTTGCGCCCGACCGGATTGTAGCCCTCGGCATTTCTCAGGTGCCGGAAGGGCGGCAGGTCTTCAAACCCTTGTCCGTTGCCGACAACCTTGAACTGGGGGCCTATTTACGCTATCGCAACAGAAATCAGAAAAAAGAGATCGCCCGCTCTCTGGAGACGATTTACGAACTCTTCCCGGTCCTAAAGGCGCGGCGCAGGCAGCTCGCCGGCACCCTTTCCGGCGGCGAACAGCAAATGCTGGCAATCGGGCGGGCCTTGATGTCGCAGCCCCGGCTCCTTCTGCTGGACGAGCCCTCTATGGGACTGGCCCCGCTGGTCGTTCAGGAGATCTTCCGGGTCATCGTGGACCTCGCACGGCAAACAGAAACGACGATTCTGCTGGTTGAGCAAAACGCCCGCGCCGCTTTGAAGATAGCAGATCGCGCCTATGTTCTGGAAACGGGACGGGTGATTCTGGAAGGCCCCTCGGCGGATCTCCTGGATAACCCGGATGTACAGCGAGCGTATCTGGGGAAGGATAAGAAAGAAATCTGGGAGAGGTAGACAGGCGCCAACGGCACTGACCAAGACTGCGCGTTATTAACGGTCTGTCTCATAATTGTTTTCACAATTGCCGTTGTGTGAAACAAGAAAGGCTGGTTTCATAATGAGTCAAAGGGAATGAGAATTGCGGGGCCATCAGAAGTGAAAGTCGGATCAGACTTTCTGAGGCCGCGATGTTGCCCCTGGTGAGAACATTATTATGAGACCGTTTATAACTTATGATCAAGTTACAACTTGGTTCCAGTTAAATCGCCGTGCAGTTGTTTGACTGTTCACTGTTGACAGTTTACTGTTTACTGCTGACCAAGGCGTCAGCCGCTATTGACTGTTAACCGCAACATTTGCCGCTATTCAGGAGGGTAACATGAACACCATCTGGGATCCTGTTCACGAATGCATGCCGCGGGAAGAACTGGAGCAGCTTCAGTTAGAGCGTCTCCAGGCAACGATGAACCGGGTGTATAAAAACGTCACGTTTTACCGTAAACGATTTTTCGACTTCGGCATCATCCCCGAAGACCTGCGTTCGCTGACTGATTTGACCCGGCTGCCCTTCACCACGAAGGACGACATGCAGGCGAATTACCCCTACGGCATGTTCGCGGTTCCCCTGCGGGAGGTCGTCCGCATCCACTCCTGCCCCGGCACAACGAGCAAACCCCTCGTCGTCGGCTACACCCGCCAGGATATCCGGATGTGGGCCAATCTGGTCGCGCGCATTCTCGTGGCGGCCGGTGTTTCTCATGACGACCTGCTCCAGATCGCCTTCCGTTACGGGCTTCTGACCGGCGGCTTCGGCATTCATTACGGCGCCGAGGCGATCGGCGCTTCGGTTATCCCGACGGGCACGGGAGACACGGACAAGCAGATCATGATCATGCAGGATTACAAGACGACCGCCCTGGTCTGCACGCCGGGCTACGCCCTTGTCCTGGCCGACCGGATGGAGAAGCTGGGCATTGAGCCGAAGGGACTTTCCCTGCGTGTGGGGGTATTCGGCGCGGAACCCTGGTCGGAGACGATGCGCGGGGAAATCGAACGGCGCCTGGCGATCACGGCCACGGACAACTACGGCCTCTCCGAGATCATCGGTCCGGGCATCGCCGGTGAGTGCTCCTGCCGCTGCGGTCTGCATATCTTTGAGGACGCCTTTATCCCGGAGATCGTCGATCCCAAAACAGGGGCCATTCTGCCTCCTGGACGCCGGGGAGAGCTGGTTCTGACCACGATTACCAAAGAGGCCTTCCCTATGATCCGCTACCGCACGGGTGACATCACGAGCCTGGATTATTCAACGTGCGATTGCGGCAGAACCCTCGTTCGCATGAATCGCACCATGGAACGCACTGACGACATGCTTATTGTGAAGGGGGTGAACATTTATCCCTCGCAGATCCGGGATGTGCTGACCGCCTCAGCCGAGGGGGAACCCTGTTATCAGATTTTGGTTGAAAGGCGCGACGGGCTGGATACCCTGGAGATCAAAATTGAGGTAACGGAAAAAATCTTCTCGCAGGAAATCAAAAAACAGCGGGCATTCCTGGAAGGGGTCGGAAAGAAAATCGAATCCACGATCGGCATTGCGGCGATCGTCAAGCTGGTCGAACCCAACAGCCTGACCCGCATCGATGGTCATGTAAAGCCGGTCATCGACAACCGGGGACTCTAGCGGCTGTTTTTAGAGGCTCATATACTGCGCCGGGCCTGTCCTCGCGCAGAGGGGATTGCATTCCGGGCCGTGGTACTCACTTCCTGCTTTTCAGTCGTCACTTGTGATGGCCTCGTAAAAAGTCGAATACGGCGTCATCATTTTGGCCCAGATACCTTACGCAGGGCGGATTGTGCGACGGGTCTCGAACGCGAATCAAAGATTTTCCCGACCCGAAGGAGTTGGCAATCCCGCACCGAAAATGACGGGAAAAGATTTCTGAGCGGCAGAGAGCCGTCCCATAATCCGCCCTGCCCACGAACTCATTATTGCTTCCCACCTTCGCAGCATGACGGGGTTGGTGACTTTTTACGAGGCCGTCACAAGTGACCGCTATGCGTCCCCCTGTCCGCCCGTCTTCATGCGCTCCAGCTCGTCGCGGAATTTATCGGCCTCGGCCTTGGTTTTTTCGAGTTCCTCGCGTACATGGAGCAGATCTTCCTTGTCCCGTTCCCGCTCTTCACGAAGCTTGTTCCTGAACTCGTCGAGCCCCACGAAGATCGCCAGAACCCCGCCCACCACCAGGGCAACCGGAACGACGCCTTTCAGGATCGCAAAAAACGCCTGCCACCACACCATTAAACCAACGAGACCCAGCATACATGCGGCAATCCCCCCCAGTAAAACGGCCATCGCGCCCTCCTCGTTTTTTGCATCGACAGGGAAATCGGAAGAATCCCTTTTGATTATAGTGATTAGCACAGATCGGTATTTTCCGGCAAGACAAAACAAGTAAAAAATACTTGATAAATTAACGATATTCCTCTATTTCTACCACCAGTTCTGCATTGTTTTGCTTCTTCAAGGAATGACAATATGATAACACTCGATTTTAAGAAATGCGGCGGATTGATCCCGGCTGTCGCCCAGGATTATCAAACCGGCGAGATCCTCATGCTGGCCTATATGAACGAACTGGCCTGGCAGAAAACGCTGGAAACGGGGTATGGCACCTACTGGAGCCGCTCGCGAAACGAACTGTGGGTCAAGGGGGACGGGTCGGGAAAGTTGCAACTCGTCAAGGAAATCCTGGTCGATTGTGATGAAGACGCCGTCATTCTGAAGATAGATCAGATCGGGGGCGCCGCCTGTCACACCGGCTACCGAAGCTGCTTTTACCGGCGTGTGACCAAAGAGGGCGTCGAAACCATCGGCGAGAAAATTTTTGATCCAAAGGATGTTTACAAAAAATGACTAAACTGAAGCTGGGCATTCCAAAGGGAAGCCTGGAGAATGCCACTGTCGATCTTTTCAAGCGAGCGGGATGGCGAATCACATACGACAGCCGCAATTATTTCCCCGACATCGATGACGATGAGATTTCATGTTCTCTCGTCAAGGCTCAGGAACTGCCGCAATATATACAGGACGGCGTCCTGGATCTGGGACTGACGGGACACGACTGGATTATCGAGACGAATTCCGATGTCCAGGTTGTCCAGGACCTCATTTATTCCAAAGCCTCCAAAGCCCAGGCCCGATGGGTTCTTGTCGTGAGAGACGATTCGCCGATCAAGCGTATGGAGGATCTGGAGGGGAAAAGGATTTCCACGGAACTGGTCGCTTTCTCGAAACGTTATTTCAAGGAACGGAACATCAACGTTGATGTGGAATTCTCCTGGGGCGCGACAGAGGCCAAGGTGGTGGAAGGCCTGGTCGATGCCATCGTAGAAGTCACGGAAACGGGCAGCACCATCCGAGCCAATAAACTCCGGATTGTGCATGAACTGATGCGAACGAACACACAGTTGATCGCCAACAAGACCGCTTGGGCGGACCCCTGGAAGCGTCGCAAGATCGAACAGATCCGGTTGCTTCTGAACGGTTCCCTGGAGGCCATGGGAAAGGTCGGCATCAAGCTGAATGTTTCCAAGGACAATCTCGACCGCGTCATGGAGTTGCTGCCGTCGCTCAAGGCGCCGACGGTTTCGGGGCTCTATCATCAGGATTGGTACGCCGTCGAAACGATCCTCAAGGAGAGTGTCGTTCGCGATCTGGTTCCCCGTCTTCAGGAGGCGGGAGCCGAGGGCATCATCGAATACCCGCTCAACAAACTCATATAATTCGGCAGGATAAGGCGATGGGACGCAAGGCGAAACTCCACAGAAAAACAGCAGAGACGGATATTACCGTGTCGATCGATCTCGATGCCTTCGGCAACGGGAATGATGCGGAAGCCTCCGCCATTGCGACAACCATTCCCTTCCTGGATCACATGCTGACGCTTTTCGCACGACATGGTTTCTTCACGCTGACCGTTAACGGACGGGGAGACACGCACGTCGATTTTCACCACCTGGTAGAAGATATCGGCATCTGCCTGGGCGAGGCGCTCCGCAAGGCTCTGGGAGACAAGAAGGGCATCAGCCGTTATGGCACCGCCACGATCCCGATGGACGAAACCCTGTGTCAGACTACCCTGGATTTGTCAGGACGGCCTTATCTGATCTACAACGCCGAGTTTGATCAGAAGAAAATCGGCAATTTCGATCCGAACCTGCTTCTGGAATTTTTCAAGGCACTCTCCGACAACGCGGGTATGACCTTACACATCAATCTCATGTATGGCAGCAATAACCACCACAAGGCCGAGGCCATATTCAAATCGTTTGCCCGGGCTCTGTCTGCGGCTGTTTTCATGGATCCCAGGGTGCAAGGGGTCCTATCGACCAAAGAAATGCTGTAAATGCCATGGTCGTCTCGTTGCCTGCGGCTAACGAGGCTATTGTAATCTAAGAGCAAGCAATCGAGGAGGTGAGGTGTTGTTACCATTCACGGTTAGCAGGGCGGTTTCTCGCATCCTTTTCTGTGCCGTCTTGGTTCCGCTCCTGTTGAGCGGATGCGCCTCAACGCCCGTCAAGGCAACAATCGCCGCGGGAAGTGAAAAGAAACCCGTCAAGATTGCTGTCATGCACTTCCAACGCGTGCTTCCCAAAGAGGGACAGCGGACGGTCAATTGCCCATTGACGGGCGCGATCTTCATCGGCTGCCCCTCCCCGGAGGGGACCGAACAGACCATGGAGAATGCATTTCTTCAGAAACTCTCAGTATCACAGGGTTCGCATGTGATCCCCCCCGTGGAAACTGAGGGGATGTATCAGCGCCTTGCGTTGAATACGTTCAAGCCCGTTCCCATGCAGATTCTGAAATCGATCGGGAGTCAACTCAATGCCGACGCCGTGCTGACAGGCTATCTCTTCTGTTATCGGGCACGAGTCGGCACCGCCTATGGCGTTGAACAGCCTGCGTCGGTAGCCTTTGCCATCTATCTCGTTCGCGTCAGCGACGGCGCAGTGTTGTGGAAGGGCATTTTTGAAAAGACCCAAAAGGCACTCCTCGAAGACCTGTCGCAGTTATCCAGTTTCATTAAAGAAAAAGGAAGGTGGGTCACGGCCGATGAGCTCATGAACGAAGGCGTCGACCAGGTTTTCAAAACCTTCCCGGACCTGCCGTAACAAATATTTTCAGGCCCCGGATTCAATTTATGCTTGTCATACCGGCTATCGATTTAAAAAACGGACAGTGCGTCCGACTTCAACAAGGCGACTTTAATCGCGTAACGGTTTACTCTGACTGTCCCGAGGAAGTCGCTCTCAAGTGGCAGTCTGCGGGCGCAGAGCGAATCCACATCGTCGATCTCGACGGGTCACTGGCCGGCTCACCGCGAAACCTGCCCGCCATCACCCGCATTGTCAGCACCGTCAGTGTTCCCGTGCAGGTCGGCGGCGGCATCCGCAGTATGGAAACGGTCGAAAATTTCTTTGCAGCCGGGGTCGCCAAAGTCATTCTGGGAACCGCCGCCCTGAAACAGAAACAGTTCGTGATCGACGCCTGCAAACAATTCCCCGGACGAATCATCCTGGGAATCGACGCCAAGGGAGGATACGCCGCGGTTGAGGGATGGACGGAAAACTCCGGAACGCTTGCCCTGGATGTCGCCCGATGGTTCCAGCCGTATCATCCCGATGCGGTCGTCTATACCGACATTCAGCGCGACGGCATGCAAGGCGGCGTGAACCTGCAATCCACCCGGGAACTGGCGGAAACCGTTGGCATTCCCGTCATCGCCTCAGGGGGCGTTTCCGGCATCCAGGATCTCGTCAACCTCAAAGAGATCGAACCATACGGCGTCACCGGTGTGATTGTCGGTAAGGCCCTGTATTCTGGGGCGATGTCGCTCGAAGACGCCATCCGGGTCGCGAAGAAGTGACGAGTGACAAGCCACGAGTGACAGGCCTATAAAAAACCATTGCCGGGCACCTCAACCACAACTGCCTCCTCTGGGGGGCAGAGGATTCGCTGCGGAAGTCAATCACCTCCGACGCAACGCACCAGCCCCGCTGGCGGGGGAAATGTGAACGGGTGCTTTTCCGCTTGTCACTTGTCACCCGTTACCTGTCAATATTTTCGAGGAGGTTCTAGCCATGACAGACTGTATCTTTTGCAAAATCGCATCAGGGGATATACCCTGCAGTAAGGTCTATGAGACGCAGGACGTTCTCGCCTTTGACGATATCAACCCCGTTGCTCCGGCCCATGTGATCATTATTCCCAAAAGACATTTCTCTTGCCTGATGGACGTCGGTCCTGATGAGACGTCGGTTTTTAGCGACCTACTTCGCGCTGCGCAGGAGGTCGCGCGCACCAAGGGCATCGACCGGAAAGGCTTCCGTACCACAATCAACACGCGGGAGGAAGGCGGTCAGGTCGTTCCCCACCTGCACATCCATGTCTTCGGCGGCCGCCAACTCAAAATGGAGCTTGAGTAAATATCGTTTGACAAAATAATTTTTCCATATAAAATAGCTATTTACGCTAAACAAGACGAACGGATCAAGGGTGGGGTCATGGGCTTAAAAGAAAAGATTGAAGCGGAAATGGTCTCTGCGGCGAAGGCAAAGCAGCCGTTGCGACTGTCGGCTATCCGGATGATCAAGACAGCCCTCCACAACAAAGAAATCGACGCTAGGCGGGATCTGGAAGAGTCTGAAATTCTTCAGGTGCTGTCGTCCCTGTCAAAACAGCGCGCCGATTCGATCGAGCAGTTTAAAAAGGGGGGGCGGCAGGATCTGGTTGACAAAGAAGAAGCGGAACTCGGGGTTATCAAAGAGTTCATGCCGGAAGAAATGTCAGAAGAGGCTTTGACCAATGTCGTAGAGAGCACCATCCAAGAGCTCGGAGCCACCGGCGTCAAGGACATGGGAAAGGTCATGAAGGCGCTGATGCCCAAGATCGCCGGTAAGGCCGACGGCAAACTGGTCAGCGACCTGGTGAAAAGCAAATTGTCGACCTGATGGATCGGATGACTTGCCGGTCTTAGGCCGGCCGATATGAATGGCGGCGTTTCTTATCCGTTGTTCGATGGCGTCCTTTCAGGTCGTTGGCAGTTCCAGCCATAACTTGTCGGGTTCCCTAAGGGTTCCTGAAGCGACCTGGCGCTTGAAATTATCGCTGCTCTATCTGCCCTATGGCACATGATTGACGGCCGGACCGTGTCATTGTCCGACAAGTCATCCCTATTCATTCGTCGCGCGGACATTCCGCGTTTTTTTGCTTTCAGCCTATAACGAGTTGACCCTGGCCGATAGCCTCACCAACGGACGGGATAAGCCGGGAACGGTTGATGGATCGAAGAAATCAGACTCGTCAGGATAAGCGTCATTGAGAGATTCCCGCTCTGACATAGACACGATCAAGAGCAGGGCCAACATCGTCGATATCGTCTCCGAATATGTTGCCCTGAAGAAGACCGGCCGTAATTTTTCCGGGTTATGCCCGTTTCACAAAGAGAAAACCCCGTCTTTCAGTGTCAATGCCGAAAAGCAGATCTTTTACTGCTTCGGCTGCGGTGCTGGCGGGGATGTTTTTGAGTTTCTTACCCGGATCAACAACATGTCGTTTCCGGAGGCGTTGAGCTTCCTGGCCGATAAGATGGGGGTCGTCCTCCAGGAGAAACCGCGCGGGCCGTCGGGCCCCGAGAAGTCGCTGAGGGAGGACATCAAAAAAATCAACAAAATGGCGGGCGACTACTTTGCCGCCAATCTGCACGGTTCGCCAGGAAAAAGCGCCCGCGCGTATCTCCAGAAACGGGGTATCCGCGAACAAACGGTTCGAGAGTTTCACCTCGGACTGTCGTTGAGCGGCTGGCGCAACCTCCGCGATTTTTTTGAGGCGAAGCACGTCGCTTTGCCCCTCGTGGAGAAGGCGGGACTCATTATCAAGGGGGACAAAGGCGACTTTTACGATCGTTTTCGCGGCCGGCTGATCTTTCCCATTGCGGATCTGACGGGCGACGTAATCGCCTTCGGCGGACGGGCGGCAGGGGATGAAAAGCCTAAGTACCTAAATTCGCCGGAATCGCCGGTCTACACCAAGGGGAAAAACCTCTACGCGATGCACCGGGCAAAGGATGCGATCCGGGAAAAAGGATACGCGATCCTCGTCGAGGGGTATTTCGATGTGCTTTCCCTGTGGAACGCCGGCTTTAAAAACACCGTGGCCGCGTTGGGAACCGCGCTGACAAGGGATCACCTGGACCTCCTGCGGCGATTCACCCATACCGTGATCGCTATTTTCGATCCGGACGAGGCTGGACGACATGCGCTGGAAAGGAGCCTGACGCTCTTTCTTGAAGAAAAATTTCATGCGCGCGTGGTCATTGTCCCTGACAATTTGGATCCGGATGACTATATTAAGACGCACGGCGCCCAAGCCATGGAGAAGCTGATCGAAGGATCTCAGTCCATGGTAGACTATTATATCGATCATGTGATCGGCTCCAAGCGCAGCTTTGAGGCGGACCTGGACGCTGTGAGGGGCGCTGTCCCCTTCATTGGCAGGATTGAAGACCCTGTCCAAAAGGATCTCTTCACGAAGCGGGTCGCGGAAAAATTGAATATCGATCAGTCCTTGCTCAAATCGGAGATTGCCAGGGCCGCATCGGGGAAGTCCGGACAGACCGCCCCCATCAAAGAGCTTACGGCAAAACCGGAAAGCCGGTTGCCGCACCCTGTTGAGACGACGATGCTGCGGCTGATCGTGGAATACCCGGACTTTCAGATCCGGGGCCTTCATCGGGACGTCTTCGAGTATTTTCAGAACCCCGAATTGAAGCAATGGGGGTATGACCTTCAGCGCAACATCCTCGAAAGAGGACAATTCATTCTGTCGGATTTTCTGACCGGCATTGAGAATGAAACACTGCGCAGCATGCTGTTGCAATGGACGGTCGCTGAGAGGAGTCCCTTTGAGGGCACGACCGTCGAGAGGCTTTACTGCGATACGGCGGAAAAGATAAAAAACGACTGGTTCAAAGCAAGAAAAAAGGCGCTGACTGCGGAGACGAAAGAAGCGGAACGCGTCGGGGACGCTGAGCGCCTCAACAAGATTGCTTTGGAAAAAATCCGGCTGCTTCAAAAAGAAAAAGAGTCTCTATAAGGAGAGAATATATGGCCAAAGAAACGCATTCCGATGAAGTGAAGAAACTCATCACCTTGGGAGAAGAAAAAGGATTTCTCACATACGACGATGTCAATGACGTCCTGCCGTCCGACGTCATTTCTCCCGAACAGATCGATGACATTATCATGCTCTTTGGCGAGAAGAATATCGATATCATCGACAAGGGAGGAGAAAAGATCATCCTTCCCAAAGCCTCCGACGAAATCATGGAGACGAAGGACGAGGAAGAGGAACTTTCCGTTCTATTTTCTCTGGCAGGAAAAACCGGCGACCCGGTCAAGATGTACCTGCGGGAGATGGGGCTCGTTTCGCTCCTGAATCGCGAAGGAGAAATCGAAATTGCCAAAAAGATAGAAGAGGGCGAGCGGGAGGTCATGGAGGCCGTCTTCGGGGTCGAGATCTCCGTCAGGCACTTGATCGATGTGGGCAAGAAACTCCACACCGGTGAACTCAGGATCAAGCACGTCGTTGACAATCTCGAAGATGAAGAGGGGTTTGTAGAGGAGGACATGCACCGGGAACGGGTTATCGACCTGATCGACAAGATCGCCAAGGTTGAGAAGAAAAGCACCCTCATGCGGTCCAAACTCCACGACGAGGCCTTCTCCGATCAGTGGGAGAAACTCCAGGCCGATCTGCACAAAAACACCGTCAAGATCGTTGACCTGAGCCGCGAGATCCGCTTGAGCAAGAAGCAGATCAATAAGATGATCTCCCGGCTGAAGGACGCGGCCGGCGAAGTCGCCCGCGCCGAAAACAAGATCAGGATCGCCAAGCAGGAAACAAAACTCCCCACCAAAATGATGGACAAGGCCTTTGCCAGATTGAAAAAAGGACGACAGGAGGAGCGTCTGGTTTCCAAAGAGACCCGTGTTCCGATCTACCGTCTCAAAGAACTGGATGTCATGGTTCGCGAGGCTCGTGTTGTCATCAAACGGGTTACCACGGAAACAGGCATCCCTGCTGTGACGCTAAAAAAGGTCGCCTTCTCGATCGACCGCGGAGAGAGGAAATCGGGCACAGCCAAGCGGAAACTCATCGAGGCCAATTTGCGGCTCGTTGTCAGCATCGCCAAAAAATACACCAACCGCGGCCTTCAGTTCCTCGATTTGATCCAGGAGGGCAATATCGGTCTGATGAAGGCCGTCGACAAGTTCGAGTACCAGCGCGGCTACAAGTTCTCGACCTATGCCACTTGGTGGATCCGCCAGGCCATCACGAGGGCCATTGCCGATCAGGCGCGGACCATCCGTATTCCTGTCCACATGATCGAGACGATCAACAAACTCATCCGGACATCGCGCTATCTCGTCCAGGAGTTAGGCAGAGAACCCAATCCCGAAGAAATTGCCGACAAAATGGAATTCCCTCTCGAAAAGGTGCGGAAGGTTCTCAGAATCGCCAAGGAACCGATCTCGCTGGAGACGCCCATCGGCGAGGAAGAAGACAGCCATCTCGGCGATTTCATCGAGGACAAAAAGATCATGTCGCCTTCTGACGCCGCTATTAGTATGGATTTGGCCAAACAGACCCGGAAGATTCTGTCAACCTTAACCCCTAGAGAGGAAAAGGTCCTGCGGATGCGCTTTGGAATCGGTGAAAGGTCGGATAGCGTGGAAGAACCTGAAATACCTGTTACTATCCCGGATCGATTTTCACAGGTTGAGATGCCCGCGGCCATCAGGCGACTGAGAAATCCATCCAAGAGACGGGCATTGAAGGCCCCCGTCAAGTGATTGATTGTCCTCGCCTCAGGATTGAAGACTCGCCTGAGGAAGAAGAGGTTTAAACAGGATTCGCTCGTTACCGGATTCGACGCTCTGAGACAAATCGTTGCCGTACCGCAGTCTGCAAGGGCCTGCGCAGAAGAATGCCTCAAGATACGGCCAAATAACCCTTGACAAAGTTGTGCAATGTGATTAGCTTCCATTCTCAATTTCGGGGCCCATAGCTCAATTGGTAGAGCCACCGGCTCATAACCGGTAGGTCCCTGGTTCGAACCCAGGTGGGCCCACCATTTGTTTGATTTCTCTAAGGGGTCAGGACACCATGAGGATTACCTTTTCATCAACCAACCATGTGACATCCATGGTTAGCACCCCTCCTGAAATGCACCGGCCCCGGTGCATTTTTTTTGGCCGACACGATCGACGGCCAATGGCCCTTGCCCCGCTGATCTGCATTCCCCTATCCCCTTATCGGAAGGAGCCGTCCATTGAATGAGCAACTGCTTTTATTGATTGATCTGCAAAAAATCGACAGCGGACTGGATCGGATACTGATCCAGAAAAGGGAACTCCCCGAGCGCCGATCGGCCTTAGAGCAAGGCCTCCAGAAAGCAACGGAAAAATTCGATTTAGAGAAACAACACCTGGAGGACGTAAAGAAGGCCCATCGCCAGAAAGAAGACCACCTCAAGAAGGGGATAGAAGCGCTGAAAAAGACCAAGGACAGGCTCCTGGAGGTCAAGACAAACAAAGAATATCAGGCCATGCTCAAGGAAATCGAGACGATCGAGAAACTCAACAGCGATTGCGAGGACGAGATCCTTGTCGCACTGGAAGAAATCGATAAAACCCAAAAAGAGATCGGCAGCGCGGAAAAGGAGTTGGCTGCGTGTCGCTGCATTTTCGACAGCGGCATCGCCCTGATTGACAAAGACATCCAGGCCCTTGACGAATCCCTTCAAGCGCTCCAAAAGGACAAGGAGGTCATGCTAAGCCGGATCCGTGCGGATCTCGTCAAACGCTATGAAACCATCAAAAGCAAACGCAGCGGCTGCGCTGTTGCGGCTATCTCATCAAAGGGCATCTGCGAAGGTTGCCACATGACTATTCCCCCGCAGCTTTGCATCGACCTCCAGAAATTGAACGACCTGTTCCAATGTCCGTTTTGCAGTCGAATCATCTATTGGGGCAACGACCACCATGACTAATTCCTACGCCACCCTTTACACTGACGGCGCCAGCCGCGGCAATCCCGGCAAAGCCGGGGCCGGCGTCATCCTCTACGATGCCGCCGGGCAGATCCTGAGCGAATCGAAGCGCTTTCTGGGAACCTGTACGAACAATGAGGCGGAGTATCGCGCTCTGATTCTCGGGTTGGAAACCGCCCTCAAGCTGCAGCAGCACAACGTCAAAATCTATTTGGATTCCGAACTTGTTGTCCGACAGATGGAAGGGCTCTATAAAATCAAGAATGCCAATCTGGCGCGGTTTGCAATGGAGGCAAAGAAGCTGCTTACCTTTTTTAAGAGCTATTCGATCCAGCATGTACCGCGTCACAAAAACGCCGAAGCAGACCGGCTGGCCAACGAGGCGATCGATCGGCATGAATAGCGTGACAACTTGCATGTGACGCGTTATATTAGAGTTATGCCGGAGTAGAGAAGATGGTCGCTGGTCCGAAAGGACTGGAGGAAAGTCCGAGCTCCACAGGGCAGGATGGTCGCTAACGGCGACTGGGGGCGACCCTAAGGAAAGTGCCACAGAAAAGATACCGCCAGCCCGCCAGCCGCAAGGCGGGCGGTAGTCCAGAGTTTTTTAACTCGAGACTTCGCGGCCTTCGGCCACGGCAGGTAAGGGTGAAAAGGCGAGGTAAGAGCTCACCGTTTCCCGGGTGACCGGGGAAGCATGGTAAACCCCATCCGGAGCAAGACCAAATAGGAGAACGCTGTAGGACGGCCCGTCCGATGTTCTCGGGTAGTGTCGCTAGAGGCGGCAGGCAACTGTCGTCCCAGATAAATGACCATCGCCCCGAAGCGGGCAACCGCCAGGGGAACAGAACTCGGCTTACTCCTCTGCTTCGACATACTGAAACTGAAAAGGGCGCCCGGAAAACCGGGCGCCCTTTGGCATTGTGCTACAGTCGTTGCACGGGACGGCGCTACTTCACGCCTAGTTTCTTCTCCGTCTCCAGGATATCCAGGGTGGTCTTGATGACCGTATCGGAGTTGAGCGAGATGCTGCTGATGCCGCATTCCACCAGGAAGGCGGCGAACTCCGGATAATCGCTTGGGGCCTGGCCGCAGATGCCGATCTTCTTGCCCATCTTCCGGGCTTTCAGGATCGCGTCCTTGACCAGCGCCAGAACTGCGGGATTTCGCTCGTCGAAGACGTGCGCCACCTGAGAGGAATCGCGGTCCAGACCAAGCGTCAACTGAGTCAAATCGTTGGAGCCGATCGAGAAGCCGTCGAAGACCTTGCCGAACTCTTCGATGAGAATGACGTTGCTCGGGATCTCCACCATCATGTAGATCTCCAGTCCGTTCTCACCCTGCGTCAACCCGCTTTCTTTCATTACGGCGACAACGTTCTGCGCCTCCGTCATCGTACGGCAGAAGGGGATCATCAGCTTGACGTTCGTCAACCCCATCTCGCCGCGCACCTTTTTCATTGCAATGCACTCCAGAGCAAAGGCGGCCTTGTACTTTGGATCGTAGTACCGGGAGGCCCCGCGCCAGCCGATCATCGGGTTCTCTTCTTCAGGCTCGAAATAGCAGCCACCAACGAGGTTGGCGTATTCGTTGCTCTTGAAGTCGCTCATCCGGACGATGACGTCATTGGGATAAAAGGCCGCAGCGATCTTGGCGACGCCTTGTGCCAGCTTATCAACAAAGAAGTCGCTTTTATCCGCGTATCCCCGTGTGGCCGTCTCGATGTCCCTGCGAATCGCCGCATCGGTGACACAATCAAACTGCATCAGCGCCATCGGATGGATCCGGATGAAGTTGTTGATGATGAATTCGAGCCTTGCCAACCCGACGCCGTCGTTGGGAATGGACGCCAGATTGAACGCGAGATCGGGATCGCCGACGTTCATCATAATCTTGGTTCTCGGCCGCTCCATATTCTGCAGATTGGTTCTCTGAATTTCATACTTCAGGATGCCGTCATAGACATTGCCGATTTCGCCTTCCGAACAGGAGATTGTCGCCTCGGCGATACCTTTGAGCTTGGAGGTTCCGTCGCCCGTACCGACGATACAGGGCACACCGAGTTCGCGGCTGACGATTGCCGCATGGCAGGTCCGCCCCCCCTTGTTGGTTACGATCGCGGCGGCGATCTTCATGATCGGCTCCCAATCCGGGTCCGTCATATCGGTGACCAGAACCTGCCCTTTTTTGAAGCTCTTGATCTCACCCACGCTCTCGATGATGTGCACGGGACCTGCACCGATCCTCGAACCGACGGCCGTTCCGGTCACGATCGGCGTCTTCTTTTCAAGCAGGTTATAGGTTTCCAGAACATTGCTGTCCTTCTGGGACTGAACGGTTTCCGGCCTGGCCTGCAGGATGAAGAGCTGTCCGGTCTGGCCGTCTTTTCCCCATTCGACGTCCATCGGCTTGAAATAGCCGGCCTTGGCGGAATAGTGATCCTCGATGATCATGGTCCACTCGGCCAGTTTCAGGATTTCCTCATCCGTGATGCAGAAGGCTGCCTTGTCGTTGGCCGAAACCGGAACCGTTTCCGTCGATTCCTTGCCGCCATTGGCTGCGTAGACCATTTTGATTTCCTTGGTGCCGAGCTTCTTCTGTAGGATCGGCCGGCACTGCTGTTTCAGGGTGGGCTTGAAGACGTAGAACTCGTCGGGGTTGACCGTACCCTGGACCACCATTTCGCCGAGGCCATAGGAGCCCGTAATGAGAACGGCATCCTTGAAGCCGGATTCGGTGTCGATGGAGAAAATAACGCCGGAGGCGGCCAGGTCGGAGCGCACCATCTTCTGCACGCCGATGGAGAGCGAAACGGACATGTGGTCAAAGCCCTTGTCGAAACGATACGAAATGGCACGGTCCGTAAAGAGCGATGCAAAGCAGCGCTTGCAGGCCTCGATCAGGGCCTCTTCGCCGCAGATGTTCAGGAAGGTCTCCTGCTGACCGGCAAAGCTCGCATCGGGCAGATCTTCAGCCGTCGCCGAGCTCCGAACGGCCACGTCGCACTGGTCCATGCCATACTCTTTGCAGAGCTTGCGATAAGCTTCGATAATCGCATCCTTCAGATCGGCCGGGACTTCCGCGTTATAGATCAGGGAACGCACCTTGCTGGCGCGATCCTTCAAATTCTGGAGGTCGTGGGTGTCAAGATCAGACAAAATCACACGGATTTTCTCGGTAATGCCCGCGGACTGAAGCAGATATTGATAAGCGTGAGCGGTAATCGCGTAACCGTCCGGTACGTGGACACCCTTCGACGTTAACTCACGAATCATTTCCCCAAGGGATGCATTCTTCCCGCCGACCTGCGGAATATCTTTCAACTCCAACTCGTTAAACCATAACACGTATTTCTCACTCATGAACCGCCTCCTGTGGAAGTAGGAAAATTATAAACATTCTGGTAATTTAGGCGCGATACTAGCAATTTTGCCTCTAGATGTCAACGGGAAAGACGCGCCGAAACGCCCTCCGGGAGCATGTCGACAATCATTCGCAACCCCTTTCAATTTCTCACAAAAAAGGGCCGGCGGTGAGGCCGACCCTTTCTCATAGGTCGTTTTTAACGATCATTATTTAGCGCCGACTATTTCTTGTCATCGTCATCATCATCCTCGTAGTAATCGGCAACATCCTGGGATGCACCCTCAGGCACCTGTTTGGCGATCGACCTGGAGATGCCCCTGGCCAACAACGCCGAAATGAGGAAGAGAAGAATGACGGAGACGACGAGAATAATGATGATGGTTGCCGTCCAGCTCTTGGCTTCCTTGACAATGTGCTTTGACGCTGCCGAAGCCTGCTCGTTAAACCGCTCCACGTCCACGTTCATCGCCACCCACCCGAATCCACCGGGCGCAGGAAGGTTGGCCGCAACAAATTTGATCGGAGCATAAGCAATGAAGTTCGTTCGGGCGCCGATTTTATAGATCTTCTCACCCGCACGCCCCATGGCGGCGTTTTTGTCGATCTCTGGAAGACCTGTATCCATAAAGCCAAGCTGCTTGACGTTCAGGACTTCCTCACCCTTTTTCATCTGCTCCTGCTGCTTATCCCTGTTGAGAGGAGCCACCGGAGCGCCATCGGCCGCCAAGCCTTCGATATGAAACTCGTCAGGGTGCACAATAACATATCCCCGGGAATCAACGAGGTATGCAAAGTTTCCGGATGCCGTCTCCGCGCGATAAACCCGCTCGGACTGCGTTGGAATGATGTGATTGGTGAACTCGGCGAGGTGCCGGTAATCCAGGGTCAGAACGATTAACCCTGAAACCCCTTCCTTGCCGAAAACCGGGGTAACCAAACGAACGACACCCGCATAGCGTTTGCCTTTCTCAAAATCGGCCTTGTTGACATACCAGCCGGTTACCGGAGAGACATAGACCTCGCCCTTGTTCAGAGCGATCGCCTTGGAAAAATAGTCCTCCGACTTATAGGTTGTATTTTTGGCCTGCGCGATATTGCCGAGTGCGGACTTGGGCACAACCCCGCCGTTGACAACCTTGATCTGCTCATTGCCCTTTCTATCGATCAGGGCCATCTCGGCGTAAAGCGGCGTCAGAACCTGAACGATCTTGCCATCCGGCTGTTTGGCCCATACATTTTTCTGGTTCTCGCTAACGAATTTTTTGAAAGAGGAATCGGTCGTCGGGATAATCGTGGCAACTAAAAGATCCTTTTTCCTTTCCATCAGGAAATTGGCAACCTCATCCGCCGTCTGAACGGTACGCGCTTTGATTTCTTCCTGCAGTTTTTGATCCAGACCGGTAACAGCCCGCTCCGAGGCAATATTCCCCACTTTAAATATGCCGTTGGCGATCAAAATGGTCATCAGAGAAATGGGGATGACGATAAGCAGGAAGAATACCCTTGCCACAGTGAAAAACTGCTTATCTCTTGTTGTTTCTGCCATTGCCCTTCCCCCTATTTATTGGTTTTCCGGATATTAAAAGGCTTAGCCGAGGAAAAATACCTTATAGGGGTTCGCATAAAGCAGAATAAGAGAAATAACCAATGCATAAATGGCGATTGATTCGGCCATGGCCATACCGACCAGCATCGTCATCATGATCTTGCCCTGGACGCCCGGATTTCTTCCGACCGCACCGCATGCACCGCCCGCAGCCGTTCCAATACCGTTGCCCGCGCCGATGGCGCCGCCGCCGATGGCGATACCTGCCGCGATCATCGCACCAACCGCAAAAATCACCTTCGTATACGATTCACCCGACGGCAACGCTTCAGCCGCGAAAGCCAGGGGAGAGGTGATCAGCCAGGTTGCTACCGCTGAAGAAATGGCGACCGTTGCTTTTCCGAATCTCTTGAACATTGTTACTTCTCCTTTCTATTTTAAAACGAATTTTTCGCTTCCTTCGGCAGAAAGAAGTCTCTTGAATCCGATAGCGCTCGCATTCCTTGCAGCTTGCTGCGGGGCAAGCGAGCGCATCATAATAAAACATCTTCCTCAGGGATCGGAGATTCGCCGGAACTTGCTCAGGCGAGTCTTCAAACTGAAGTTGACCGAGCACAATTGCAATTGACATGCCGCCTTCAGCCGCGGCCGTAAAAAAGCATAACACATGACAACCACATTACTTTCTAAAATATTGGGCTTCGTGCAACCGCCCCAAGATCGTCGGCTCTTTTAACACTTCATTAAAATGAAAGTCGAAGGCTTCAACGAAATGTTCAAAATAGGCGTAAAGCCTGTAAGGGCGCACCCTTGTTTGACTATGCTATTATCGCAAAACAGATAGGAAATAAAGAGAAAAGACGGCCTGCGAAAGATCAAAAAAGGGAGTCAGATCATCTTCTTATTGAAATATTTCTTGGGGGGCGGTATGAAAGATAGCAACTTGATCCTCCCAACGCCGGGGACACGAATCAGCCCCTCATTGCGCCACCGGATTTACCGGACGATGGCCGGAGACTGACAGTAGAGGAGAACACATCCATGCAGGAATTATTGACGGCTGTCACCTATCTCGTCGCTTGGCTTGCCTGCGACAAGGTTTTCCACATCGAAAGCGGATTGATCAAGCTTATCGTCTCCCTGTGTGCTGCCATCGGCGTTTATATCCTGTTCGCAGTCAAAGACTATAAGGCCAAGAAGTCGGGAAAGGATACGGAGTGAGATTCAGAATCCCCATCTGGCTGACAACGCTCATCGTCATCTTTATGATTCTGCTCTTTTCCCTGCTGATTTACACAGCCAGGGAAAAGGAAATGGTCGAACAATTCAATCGCCAGCAGATGGCCATCGCCAAGGGCATCGCTTACGGAATCGAAAATCTGATCTCCGGAATCGAGCAAAATCTCAAGACCCTGACGTCCTGGCGGGAAAACGATTCACACCGATATCCCCTCCAGTTTATTTTCGAAACCTTAGAGGGTAAAGCGGACTTTGTCGCACGAAGCGACGGCCGGAGCCTGAACGCCTACCCGCCCTATGGCGAAAAATCTCTCAATCCCGACTTGTTGTCCCTGGCACAGGACGTTTGGAAGGCCCGAAAGGCCATGGTCGCCTTTGCACCGTCTTCAAATTCCCAAACAGCGAAAAACCTCTCCGGGTATGTTGTCATCGCCGCGCCAGAGTCGGCTACCGACGGACATGGCGCAAATGTTGTTTTGGCAGGGATCTCTCTGGCCAATATCGCCAAAGCGTATATCGACACAATCAAATACGATTTTTCCTGTGACGCCTGGATCGTGAACGATCAAGGAACGATTCTTTACCCGCACCTTCCGGGGCAGGATACGGCTATGCTGCAAAGTCGCGAATCGAAACGTGTCACGTTGAAAAACATACTGCTACAGACCGGCACAGGCCACGACGTTTTCCGGCGTCCCGTCGGATCAAGCTACGAGCGGCTCATCGTCGCCTTTACGCCAATCCGCCTCAAAGCGACAAAACTCTTTATCGTCGTCAGCACACCTTACAAAATCGCCACAGCCCAGCTCAAGCTGACTTATTATTTCATCATGCTCAGCGCCTTTTTCCTGATTGCCGCTGTCGTGGTCGCAAGCTTTGCGATGGTTCGTTCCGGGGAAAAGCGAATCCGTCTGGAGGAGGAACTGAAGCACCTGCGAGGCAAGGACGCCCTTCAGGAAAAACTGGCCCGGGAAAAAAGCATGGTGGACGGCATTCTCGAAGGGTCGCCCATCCCGACCTTCGTGATCGACCGTCAACACCGCATCATTCTCTGGAATAAAGCCTGCACCGATCTGACCGGATACAGCAGTGCAGAGATGATCGGAACCTGCAACCAGTACCTCCCCTTCTATACCGAAACGCGACCGATCATCGCCGACCTGCTGATCAATTACGACACCGATACATTCCAGCGGTATTACGCCAATACACAGTTACAGAGCTCCACGATCATTAAGGGAGCCTATGAAGGATACGGTCTGTTTCCAAACGTGGGCGGCAAGCAGCGCCACCTCTATTTTCTGGCCGCTCCGATTCGCAATGAGCACGGCGAAATTATCGCCGCTATCGAGACCCTCCAGGACATTACGCGGGAAAAGGAGATGAGCGAGGCGCTTAAGGACTATACGGAGTCGCTCAAAAATGAACTCGACGCCAACATCAGTCTCCGGGAAAAAATCGAGAACCTATACACCTTCCTGCAATCGATCATCATGAGCTCGCCTGATCGAATCTACGCCATGGACAGCAACGGCATGGTCACTTATGTCAGCAGTGGCGTCGGTACGCCTCGCTCCATGTATAAGGAAAAAAGCGTGCACTTCGTCGATCTGGTGGATCCTGAAAACAAAGCACTCGTGCAAGAAAAGTGGGAGGAGACCAAAAAGGGGATCTTCGCTCCCTATGAAATGGAGGCAAAAACCCGAGACGGCTCCAAGCGAAACCTGCTGGTCACGGTTACCCCCATCAAGGGGTCCGACAAATTCATCGTCGTCCATCGAGACATCACGGAATTCAAAAACCTGGAAAAGAAGTTTTATGAAAGCCAGCACCTCGCCGCCCTGGGGCAGCTGTCGGCGGGCATCGCCCACGAAGTGCGCAATCCGCTGTCCTCGATCAAAATGAGCCTTCAGATCCTGGAGCGACGGATGAAGCCGGAGGGCAATGACCTCAAGCGGTTCCAGATCGCTCAGACGGAGGTCGAACATCTCGAACGTCTCGTCAACGACATCCTGATCTACGCCAAACCAGAAGGCCTCCATCGCAGGGAACTCGATTTCAATGCCTTCATCGAACGCTCGCTCGAAAAGGCGGAAAAAGAACGGACGCAGAAGGCCATTATCGTAAAAATGAACCTGGACCCGACCATGGGATTGGTCTGCTTCGACAACGCCAAACTGGATCAGGTGCTGCTCAATCTGTATCTCAATGCGATCGACGCCATGGAAGAAGGCGGTCGTCTGGAGGTCGCTACAAAGCGACCGGACGGACCAGAGGGGCAGACCATCGAACTGACTATTCAGGACAACGGTTGTGGCATTAGCGAAAAGGATCTGGCCTATATCTTCAACCCTTTCTTTACCAAGAAGAGCTACGGTACCGGGTTGGGATTGACGCAGGTCAAGAAGATCATCGATCTGCATCAGGGAACGATCGACGTTTTCAGTAAAGAGGGAGAAGGCACACGGGTGGTGATTACCCTGCCAGTCTCCTGAGAAACAAAACCGGACACCGGACGCTTTAAGAACCGACACAGGACGACACTCTATGGCGAAAATTCTGGTTATCGACGACGACAAGTCCATCTCCGAGAGCCTGCGACTCTATCTGACGGAAGAGGGCTACACTGTGGAGGTGGCCAATACCGGCACCAGCGGCTTGAATCGGGCCGTCCAAAATGCGCCCGATGTCGTAATCCTGGATATCCGGCTTCCGGACATCGACGGGTTCACCGTTCTCGAGGATCTTCGGGAAGAAAACGAAAACGCCAAGGTCATCATGATTACGGCTCACCACGACATGGAGACGACCATCCGGGCCATGCGGGAAGGCGCTTTCGATTACATCCACAAGCCGATCAATATCGACGAACTGGAGATCGCCATCCAGAAGGCGTTGCAAACCAACGAGATGGAACGGAAGATCGACGGAATGCTGATGGAACCGTCCCGGAACTTCAAATTCGGCGACATCATCGGCGGCGGCAAGGGCATGCGCGAGGTTTTCAAGACCATCGGCGTGGTGTCCCAAAGCCGCACGACCGTTCTGATTCAAGGGGAAAGCGGAACCGGAAAGGAATTGATCGCCAAGGTCATTCACAACAACACCGCGCCGGCCGAGCCTTACATCGCTGTCAACTGCTCGGCCATCGTCGATACCCTGCTGGAATCTGAGCTCTTCGGTCACGAAAAGGGATCCTTCACCGGCGCCATCAACAAGAAGCTGGGAAAGTTCGAGCTGGCGCGTTACGGGACCGTCTTTCTCGACGAGATCAGCGAGATGTCGCTCAACCTTCAGGCCAAACTCCTGAGGGTTCTGCAGGAGATGGAAGTGGAGCGGGTCGGCGGCAAGGATACCGTCAAGATCAATGCCCGCGTAATCGCCGCGACCAACAAAGATCTCAAACAGATGGTGGAGGAGGGCCGCTTTCGCGACGACCTCTACTACCGGCTTAACATCGTCACCATTCGTATTCCGCCGCTAAGGGAGAGAAAAGACGACCTGCCGATTCTCGTGGATTACCTGCTCAACAAGATCAACCTCGAGTTACATAAAAAGATCGCCGGCATCTCCGACGATATGATGTCGGTTTTCAAGCAATACAGCTGGCCCGGCAATGTTCGCGAACTCGAGAATCTCCTGGTGCGGGCGGCCGTCGTCGCCAAAAGCCATGTGCTGGGTCAGGGAGACTTCCCCGATCTGCTCAGCGGAGACACCACCCGACCAACGCATCCTCAACAGGATTCTGCGCCGCAACGTATCCTCACGCTCGATGAAGTCGAGGAACAGCACATCCGCAAGGTCATCGAACTGGTGGGACACAACAAGGGAGAGATCTGCGAAGCCCTCGGGATCAGCAGGCCGACCCTGGAAAGAAAACTCGAGCGGTACGGCATCGCCTTTGAATAGGCCCATATTCGGACGACGGGGAGAAGTCGCCATGGACACGATCCACCGCAAACAACTCGAGGAGATGAACGGCAGGGACGGGAAACCCGCCTGCATCGCTTACAACGGCAAGATTTACGACGTCAGCGGCAGCAGGCTATGGGCCGACGGGACCCACATGCGCAGGCACCATGCGGGCGAGGATCTGACCGAGCAGCTGCCCAAGGCGCCGCACGGACCGGAGGTCCTTGAAAGAGTGCCCCAGATCGCAACCCTTGAGGAGACGCCTGGGCGACGCGACGCGGTTCCACCGCCCGAGGACCGGCGATCCCTGCTGAATCGCTTCCCCTTTCTCAAGCGCCACCCGCACCCGATGATGGTTCATTTTCCCATTTGCCTCTTTATCCTGACACCGTTGTTCTACGTCCTCTCCCTGTTGTCTGGAAACGCATCTCTGGAACAAACGTCGCTTCACTGTCTGGCGGCGGGGGTTCTCTTCACCCCTATGGCAATTGCCTCTGGCTATGCGACCTGGTTTATCAATTACGACAGACGCCCGGTCAAAGCGGTCCGCATCAAGATTATCTGCTCATGGTCGCTACTGGCCTTGGCCGCAATCCTTTTGGGCTGGCGCCTGAGCATGCCCGCACCGATCTGCCCAACGACGCCCTGTCCCCTCTACAGTGCGCTCATTTTCCTTCTGGCCCCCGTGGTCTCCATTGTCGGTTGGTTCGGCGGGCGTTTGACTTTTCCTCCGGAGTGAAGGCCCCTCCAAGGGCTGGCAGGCGGCTTGTTTTTTTTTCATATAAGAGTTATGGTGTATTCGCTATATGGTCCATTGAGCAAAATGGACACCAATGTTCAGGTAAAAGCCATGACGGCGAAGTAGAGAAGGCACGGTTGCCGAATTGACAAAACCTAAAATAAGACAGGGGGAAAGAGCCCTGCCTTATTTACAATCGAAATGATGAAAGGAGGATAAGAAATGAAAAGATTTTCTGCTATTCTTTTATTCGGGCTCGTATCTATTTTGATTCTTGTCACCGCATATGAAGTGCCCGCTTCAGAACCGGGACCATACGTTGGGATCTTCGGAGGCTATGTCATACCCAAAGACCTCAAACTGGAAAATTCCACCGAAGTTGATCTCGATAACAGTTGGGGCGTGGGCGCTAAAATCGGTTATAATTTCCCGGGTCTCAAGTGGCTCTCAGCCGAACTGGAGTACGCCTATCTGGCAAAGCAGGATGTGAATGAAGCCGGCGTCAATGGCGATTTTAAGGCGCATAATCTCATGGCCAATCTCATTGCGAAATTGCCGGAAGGAAAATTTCATCCCTATGTGGGTGTTGGTGGCGGCTGCTCATGGGGATCAGTCAAAGCATCGGCGCTGGGGGGACTGGGCGCCATCGATGAATCCGACAATGCTTTCGCCTGGCAACTGATGGCCGGCGTTGCGTACGATATTGCCCCCAATTTCACGGCTGATCTGGGCTATCGCTTCATTCAAAGCAAATATAAATGGGATGTGAGTGGCGGTGAGTTCGACGGGAAAGCAAGAAATAATATGTTTACCTTTGGGTTAACGTATTATTTCGGTGGTGCAAAACAAATCGCTCAAGCGCCGGCACCCGTTGCCGAACCGGCCCCGGAGCCCGTTGCCCCTGCTGCGAAAGTTCTAGCCGCGCCTGTCAACCTGAAAGCCACCGCCAAATCGGATTCCAAGATCGACACAACCTGGGATGCCGTCGATGAAGCCGCCGGATACAAGATCTATCGCGACGGCGTTTTCCTGACCAACAGCAACTCGCCCAACCTGGAAGATATGGGGCTGAAGGCGGATTCCAGGTACTGCTATACCGTCACCGCCGTAGATAAAGACGGGAAGGAAACCGTCCAGAGCAATACCGCGTGCGCCAAGACGCTGGCCGCAGCCAAGGAGCCCACGCCGGTTGCGAAGGAACTGATGGAGAAAGGCCGGGCCACCATCGACATCAAATTCGATTTCAACAAGGCCGTTGTCAAAAAGCCGTACTTTGCGGAGCTCAATAAGTTTGCCGATGTCCTCAAGACATATCCCGACATGAAATTGGCCATTGAGGGTCACACCGATAACATTGGCACGGCTGCTTACAACGAAAAACTCTCTTTGAAGCGCGCCGAAGCGATCAAGGACTATCTGGTGAAGAAGGGCGGCATTGACGCTTCCCGCCTGACTGCGAAGGGTTATGGCTTCTCAAAGCCGATCGCGGATAACAAGACGAAAGAGGGTCGGATGAAGAATCGCCGCGTTGAAGCCGCGGTCGATTACATCATCAAGAAGTAAACCGGCACTGGCGCGAGGGATGCCTGTCTGGAAAGGGCATCCCTCGCTTATTGATATACCTCTCACCCTGTGTAACATTCCGTTTTCAACAAGAAGGAGTCACTGTCATGAAAGTTGTTCTTTCCATTCTGATCATGCTGCTGCTAGCCGCTTCTGCACAGGCCACCGATGTCGGCGTGTCCATCAGTGTCGGACAGCCGGGATTTTACGGCCGCATCGATATCGGAAATGCGCCGCGACCGGAGCTCATCTATACGCAACCCGTCATCATCGCCCCGCCGCCCCAGGCGGTTGAGGCGCCGATCTACCTGCGCGTCCCGCCGGGGCATGCCAAGCACTGGAAAAAGCACTGCCACGAGTACAATGCCTGCGGCCGGCCTGTCTATTTCGTCCGAGATAAATGGTATAATGATACTTATGTGCCGCATTATCAGAAGCACCGTGAAGAATACCAAAAAGAACGCCACGGGGAAGGCGGTGACAGAAAGGACGACAGAAGAGATGATAGGAGGGACGATCGCGGTTCCGGATCGGACAAGGGCCATCCCGGTCATGAACACGGTCACGGCCACGACAGAGACTAGTTTCCGCCATTAAACAAAAGAGCCTCCCGATTTCCGGGAGGCTCTTTTGTTTTTCCGCTTTGATCTCGCTAATCACCCAAGACACATTGATGATTTCTTTCTCAGCTTCTTAATCTCGCAACTTCTCAACGTCGGTATTTTACCGCCTGTCACTGCGGCATTAGCCTCGATTTACGGTCTGGGGTCGACCGTCCCCTCCTCCACCAACGGACAGTATATGGCATCGCGCTCATCGTTCATGCCGACGGGACGATCCGTTTTCAGCAGGAGCAACCACACCCGCACATTGTCCATCATAATCAAAACGACCAGGCAGAGAATCCCTACGCTCAAGCCCGCATTGAGCATCTGATGCTTCAATAGATAGGTCTGGATGTTCAACACGCCAGCCGCAAAGGTCGTTACGGTAATCAGGATGCAAGGAATGAGCGTGATGAGCGCATAGCGCTTTTTCCGCCCGACCCTCAAGACAATCGTCGTCCCGATGGCCAAAGCCAGGGCGGAGAGAGTCTGATTCGTCGCACCGAACATGGGCCAGATCGAAGAGATGTCCCCCGTATAGAGAAGATAGCCCCAGGCCAAGGACACCAGGGCGCTCGTCGCGACGGCGCCGGGGATCCAGTTTTTCCTTCCCAACGGTTTATAAACATACCCGAGGATATCCTGAAGAATGTATCGGGCGACGCGGGTTCCTGCGTCGATGGTGGTCAGGATAAAGAGCGCCTCGAACATAATGATGAACTGGAACCAAAACTTCATCGTATGCCGCAACCCCTCGCCGATGCCGGAAAAGATATGCGCCATGCCGACGGCGAGCGATATGGCCCCGCCCGGACGGTGCGATACATCAAGCCCCACCAGTTGACTTAACACGGGCAAGTCGGTCACTTTCATGTTCAGCGCCTTGAAAGCCGCCGCGGACGTATTGATGGCGAAATAATCGCCGGGCGCCAACGTCACCGCCGCGAGCAGGGCCATGATGGCGACAAAGGCCTCGACCAACATCGCCCCGTAGCTGACCATGGGAATTTCCGTTTCCCGTTCGATCATCTTCGGCGTTGTCCCGGAACCGATCAGGGCGTGAAATCCGGAGATCGCGCCGCATGCAATGGTAATAAAGACATAGGGCCAGCAGGGACCCGGAATAATCGGGCCGCCCCCTCGGATGAAGTCCGTCGCGAACGGCATCTTTATTTCGGGATGGACGAAAAAAAGACCGATAGCCAGCGCCGCGATGACGCCGATCTTCATGAACGTGCTCAGATAGTCGCGAGGAGCCAGCAAGAACCAAACAGGCAGCGCCGCCGCGCAAAACCCATAGAACGGAAGCAAAATGGAGAGCTGCTGTTTATCAAAGGCGAACCAGAAGGCCACTGACGACTCCGCTACCGTCGGTCCCAGGAAGACCGCGCCGCAAACCAACGCGACGCCCGCTATCGATCCCGACAGAATGGCGCCCGGTCGGATCTTGAACATATAGACGCCGACGGCCATGGCAATGGGGATCGTCATCGCAATGGAGAAGACGCCCCAGGGATTGTTGAAAAGGGCATTGACCACGGCCACGCCCAGACCCGCCAGCGCCGCCAGGATGATAAAGAGAATGACGACGGCGGTCACGCCGCCCGTCAACCGACCGACATCCTTTTCCGCAATGACGGAGAGGGACTGCCCCTTGTGGCGAAAAGAGGCGAACAGAATGATCATGTCGTGGACACAACCGGCAAAAACCGAACCCAGAAGAATCCAGATAAATCCAGGCCCCCAGCCATACTGCGCCGCCAGGACGGGACCGATCATGGGCCCCGCGCCTGCAATCGCCGCGAAATGGTGTCCGAAGACAATCCACTTGTTCGTCGGAACGTAATTATGGTCATCTCGACACATGACGGCCGGAGCCACGTTTCGGTCGTCGAGCATAAGGACTTTGGCGGCGATAAAAGCAGCGTAATAGCGATAGGACAACGCGAACACGCATAAGCCGGCGATCAACAGATAGAGGGCGTTCATTCGATTATCTCCCGTTGCTCTTTTTTTCGATCTATATAGAATGATTTGTTCGGTGGGTCAATGATATCCGCTACGCCGGCGCCTCGACCTTTTTTGCAAAAAAACTCCGCTTTGACTACTTGGCGGCGAACACAATACCTGCTAGAGTGCCTCCCATAAAGAATGTAACAGGAGGAAGTCCCATGAACCGGCTGGATCAGCTGTGCGTCAATACACTCCGATTTCTCTCGGTCGATATGATTCAAAAGGCCGCCAGCGGCCACCCGGGCCTGCCGCTCGGAGCGGCCCCGATGGCTTACGTTCTCTGGAGCCGCCACCTCAAACACACCCCGGCTGATCCGGCGTGGTTCGATCGCGACCGATTTATCCTCTCCGCCGGGCACGGATCCGCCCTGCTCTATAGCCTCCTGCATGTATACGGATACGGCGTCTCCCTGGACGAACTGGGGAATTTCCGTCAGTGGGACAGCCTGACGCCGGGACATCCCGAAAGGACCCATACCCCCGGGGTGGAACTTACAACCGGCCCCCTGGGACAGGGATTCGCCGGGGGCGTCGGTATGGCCATCGCGGAGGCCCATCTCGCCGCCCGCTTCAACCGGCCCGGCCACACGATCATAGACCACTACACCTTCGGCATCGCTGGAGACGGCGATCTCATGGAGGGCGTGGCCTACGAGGCGGCCTCGCTGGCAGGCCATCTGAAGCTCGGCAAGCTCATCTATCTCTATGACGACAACCAGATCACACTCGCTGGACCCGCGGATGTCGCGTTTACGGAAAATGTCGCTGAACGCTTTGCAGCGATGGGGTGGCAGACGCTTGCCGTCGCGGACGGCAACGACCTCGACGCCATCGACCGCGCCATCGGCGAGGCCAAGCAGGACACAGCCCGTCCGTCGCTGATCCTGATCCGGACGCATATCGGTTTCGGCTCCCCGGTCCAGGACTCCTGCAAGGCGCACGGTGAACCGCTCGGCAAGGATAACCTGCTGAAGACGAAACAAAACCTGGGATGGCCGGAGACCCCCGCCTTCCATGTTCCAGCAGAAGCCCTCGACCATTTTCAGTCAAGCACCCGCCAGGGAATCGAGCAGGCGTCGGCCTGGCAGTCTGCTTTGGAAGCTTACGCGCGGGCCTATCCGGAACTGGCTGACGAACTGACCGCCGCTATCAACGGTAAACTTCCGGATGACTGGAATGCACAGATCCCGTCCTTCCCGACCGATCCGAAAGGTTTAGCCACTCGCGCCGCCTCCGAAAAGATCCTCAATGCAATCGGCCCGAAGCTGCCGGCGCTCATCGGCGGCTCGGCGGATCTCAACCCCTCGACCAAGACGGTCCTCGCTGGCATGGGGGATTTCGGCCCGGAAAAATCCTCCGCAAATACCTGGTCCTTCGCCGGGCGCAACATCCACTTCGGCGTCCGGGAACACGCCATGGGATCGATCATGAATGGCCTGGCCGCACACGGCGGCATCATCCCCTACGGGTCGACCTTTCTGGTTTTCTCCGATTACATGCGCCCGCCCATCCGGCTGGCTGCACTCATGAAGCTCAAAACGATCTACGTCTTTACGCACGACTCCATCGGCGTCGGCGAAGACGGTCCGACCCACCAGCCCATTGAGCAATTGGCCGGACTGCGGGCAATCCCCGGCCTGGTCGTCATTCGCCCCTGCGACGCCAACGAAACCGCCACTGCCTGGCGAGCGGCCATTGAAGGGCCCGATAAACCCGTGGCGTTGATTCTGACACGCCAGAACGTCCCGACCCTTGATCGCTCTGAGCTGGCATCTGCCGAAGGCCTTGAACGGGGCGCCTATATTCTCGCCGATGCCCCGGATAAACGGCCGGACATTATCCTGATCGCTTCGGGCTCAGAGGTGCAACTGATCGTAGCGGCGCGAGAAAAACTCCTGGATAAGGGCATCCAGGCGCGCATCGTCTCGATGCCGAGCTGGGAACTCTTCGACCGTGAGCCGGATGCTTACCGAGAAAGCGTTCTGCCGCGTTCGGCACAACCCCGGTTGGCAGTGGAAGCAGGCGCCAGTCAGGGCTGGCACAAATACATCGGCGACCAGGGGGACGTGCTCGGCATCGATCATTTCGGCAGTTCCGCGCCCGGCGACAGGCTCATGCAGGCTTACGGGTTCTCTGTGGAGAACGTCTGCGAGCGGGCGATGAAACTGTTAAAGAAGTAAGTTTAAGGCGACGGACGCCGCGCCGGAGCAAAGGAACGATCATGCGTTTAAGAACAGCAGCCGCACAAGCAGCCGATCGCAACGGCCGCAGCCTCTTCAGCGTCTGGCTGCAGGCCCTTCGCGTTCATTTTGTACCGCCGAGTTTTCTGCCGGCAATCCTCTGCGGTCTGATCCCTGCCGTCCATGGCCGGTCGTTTGATGCGACGGCCTTTTTCCTCGTGGTCATCGGCGTTACTGTCAATCACTTCGGTTTGAACCTTCTTGACGATGCCGTCGACTACCTGCATTTTGTCGACGACACCGGGCCGGACGAGAAGAATCCCTATGCCGGCGGCAGCGGCGTCATTACAAACAACCTGTTATCGGTTCGACAGGTCCTGATCGCCTCGGCTATTTGTTTCACCATTACGGTGGCAATCGGGCTTTATCTTACGGCGCTCAAGGGCTGGCCGGTTCTGGCCTTTGGCATCTTCGGCTTGCTGTGCTCTATTTTTTATACGGTGCCCCCGATCAAATTCGGTTACCGGGGCTTCGGCGAATTAGGGCTTCTCGTCAACTTCGGGCCCGTGATCGGACTTGGTGCTTATTACGTTCAGGCACGCACCCTTGCTCTGGAACCCCTCCTCGTTTCTCTCATTTTAGGCTGGATGATGTGGTCCATGATCATTATCAACGAAATTCCAGACTACGAAGGGGATCGGCGCGCGGGCAAGATGACGCTCGTTGCACGATTCGGAAGGGAGGCCGGCGTCCGCCTCTACATCCTGGGGCTGTTCCTGGCTTACGCGACACTGTTTTTCGCCGTCGGCTTGAAACTGGTTCCCCCCTTCACTTTGCTCGGACTTTCCAGTTTGCCGCTCGGCTGGCGATCCGTTCGCATATTGAGGCGACACTATCGGGATCCCCTTCAGATGGCCCCGGCCAATCTCGCCATGATCAAAGTTCACTTCCTGACCGGCGTAGGACTGATCGCGGGATACGTGCTCGCACTGATCTTCGAAACATCATTGCCGGTCTGACACAGCAATCTCGACCTTCTTGCTTGATATTAAATAAGTGGGTGCTACAAACATGAAACCGGAAAATGCAGGAAACACCACGGAGGGATACCCCCGCTTTGAGTAAGGCGGATGCGGGAACGCAAAAGCGGATCGTCGCAGACATCTTCTCGTCAATTAACAAAGAATACGACTTTTTGAATCACTTCCTGAGCCTGGGGCAGGACATCCTCTGGCGCCGGGGCGCCGTGCGACGGATGCGCTTCTTCAAGACGTATCGACTCCTTGATGTGGCAACGGGAACGGCGGATCTAGCCATCGAAGCGGCTGTCCGAAACCCCGCCATCTTCGTGAACGGCATCGATCTGGCCGAGGACATGATGGCAGTTGGTCGCCGAAAGATCGAAAAGAAGAGACTCACGGAGAGAATTGTCTTGCAGCAGGCCGACGCCCTCCACCTGCCCTTCCCCGACGGAAACTTCGATGTGGCCTCGATCGCCTTCGGCATCCGGAACATCCCCGACAGACTGGCCGCCCTGCGGGAGATGGGGCGTGTCGTTCAATCGGGCGGCCGCGTCATCGTTCTGGAGATGTCCCTGCCGGATGAGGGATCGCCGCTGCGCGGAGCTTACGCCTTTTACCTGAAAAAAGCGCTTCCCCTACTGGCCAGACCCTTTTCGCGCAATGCCGCCGCCTATGCCTATCTGGCGGATTCCATCAGCCACTTTCCCCTCACCCGGGAGATTTTCGTCCCTGATGACGGAGGCTGGCCTCAAGGTCGTCGAACAGAAGCGCTTTTTCCCAGGCATCACCTACCTGCATGTAGGTATCAAGCCATAAGGCCTGTCGTTCATGAATGCCTAGGGCTTCCGTAGGGCTTTTCCCTCCACACCATCCATTTTTATCTGTTTTCTTGTTGCCTCGCTGATATGCAACTGAGTGCAGTTAAGTCCCTCCAACCTTTTGCCGATTAACATAACGCCGCACCAGGCTATCCATCAAGAGAGCCAGACTCAGGGTATGGCACCGGTCAACAGAAAAGGAGAAATACGGGATGACTTTTAACGGCAATGCCGCAAGGCACTCAATGAGGCATCAGAACCAAAGCCTAAACGACTTTGCGCCCGCGGTTTTGGAAACCTTAGGGCTTCGGCGTCGTCATCATCGATGCCGAAACACACGAGATTGTGTACGCCAATTCAAAACTTCGCGAAATGGGGGGCTACCCCAGCCGGCACGGTCACGGGTCGAACTTGCCACAGCGTACTGTGCCCCGCCGAGATCGGTCAGTGCCCGATTACAGACAAGGGACAGACCGTCGACAATTCAGAGCGGAAGATGGTTCGTGCAGACGGATCAGCGCTGTCTATTATCAAGACGGCCGTACCCATCGAATTCGACGGCAAACGCTATTTAATCGAGAGCCTCATCGATAACTCGGAGAGGAAAAAAATCCAGCAGCAACTGACGGAGGCCAATGAAAGCCTGCGAAAAGAAATCATGGGGCGTGAAAAAATCCAGGAGAAAATTCAGCACCTGGCTTTTCATGACCATCTGACCGGCCTGGCAAACCGATTGCTTTTTACCGATCAGCTCAATCATGGCATCGCCTTGTCGGAGCGTAATGAGAAGATGCTTGCCATCCTTTTCCTCGACCTGGACGGTTTCAAAATGATTAATGACACCATGGGGCATACCGTCGGAGATCAGCTGTTGGTCGATGTTTCCCATAGATTGCTTCATACGGTGCGTAAATCCGACGTCGTCGCGCGGGTCGGAGGCGACGAATTCGTCATCATGATTGAAAATATTGAAGAGCCGAACACCATTCAGCGGGTTGCCGAAAAAGTCCTCAACAGCTTCAGGGAACCCTTCAACCTCAACAACCATAATTTCTTCATCACGACCAGTATCGGGGTTGCCGTTTATCCGGAGGACGGAGAAAACGCCGATACGCTCGTTAAAAATGCGGACATCGCCATGTATAAAGCCAAGGAAAAGGGCCGCAATCAGTGTCTGTTCTGCACACCCCTGATGAAAACCAAAGCCCTTGAAACCGTCAAACTGAGCAATCAGCTCTATGGCGCCCTGGACCGCGACGAATTGGAGCTTTACTATCAGCCGCAGGTTCACTGCACGACAGGACGGATCATCGGGTTGGAAGCCCTGTTGAGATGGAAACATCCAGTGTTCGGAATGGTGTCGCCCGCCAAGTTCATTCCGCTCGCCGAGCAGACTGGACTGATCGTTACCATCGGCGAATGGGTGCTCCGGACTGCCTGCCAACAAAACAAGGCATGGCAGAACGCCGGTCTGCCCCGAGTGCGCATGGCGGTCAATCTCTCCGTCCGGCAGTTTCAGAGTCCCGATATCGTCGGACTGGTCGATGCCATCCTCCAGGAAACCGGATTGGATCCGAACGATCTGGAACTGGAGATCACTGAAAGCATCGTCATGAAAGAAACGGCGCACGTGATCGAAATGCTGACGGCCTTTAAAAATAAAGGCGTCGCGATATCCATCGACGATTTCGGAACAGAGTACTCCTCTCTCAACTATCTCAAGCAATTGCCAGTGGACAAGATTAAGATCGCCATGCCCTTCGTTCAGGGAATCAATGTAAGTGAAAAAGACGAAGCGATTACCAAGGCCATTATCGTGCTCGGTAAAAGCCTGGGGCTGCGTGTCATTGCCGAGGGGGTCGAAACCAAGAACCAGTTGTCCTTCCTGACCCAGAGGATGTGCGACGAGGTGCAGGGCTTTTATCACTATAAGCCCATGCCGGCTGGAGACGTCGAAACGATTCTCAAAAAGCAGATTCACGTAGTTGAAAAATATCTCGGATAGCACCCAATAAAGGATTGGTATCGCAATCGGGTAAAGGGGTGGCGATTTGCTTGCTGCTCTATGGAAATGGCGCGGGTGACAAAAGCGCGAGCGGAAACGCGATGAAGCCCGGAGGTCCTAGGCCACCACGTCCAGTTGCTGGACGCTGCCGGCCTGACCGCTTTCGGTGAGATAGACACCCGTTCGGAGGATCTGGCCCTTGAGGGCATTCGTCTCATCGCGCAGATCGAACGGTGTCGCGGCATAGCCGATGCTCAGGGCGCCGATGCCGCTGTCCCGGAGACTCATCAAACTCTCGGAACCGTCAGTATCGCGACGCCAGACCGACAAATTTCCGTAAGCGCTGTCCCCTTCGTCGATCCAGCCGTTATGGTCGCTGTCGAGGCCGGCCAATTCCTTGAAGCCGTTGCCCGTCGTCGGACCGAAGAGTTCGCTGCCGTCGTTGACTAGGCCGTCCTTATTGCGGTCGAAGACCAGAAAACCGCTGCCCTGCGCCAGAAAAGGCAGCGTCTCTTCCTTGCCGTCCACATTGAGATCGAATTTGAATGTCTGATCCGACAACTCCGCCGCAGTGCCATCGAAATTGATAACGAGAGGATCGATACGGGTCGCATCGCCGGCACGGATATTGACGCCCACCTCTGTCGTATAGTCGCGGCTCATCGTCAGATCGAGGTTGAAGGCGATCTCCTGCCCATCTGCCGTCTTGACGATACCCTTGGCCGTAAAGGCCGTATCTTCCGACTCTGCGTAGGTTTCTTTATAGTTGTAAACGAGCCCCCACCCCGCGCGCGGCGTCTGCCCCTGCGCGGCTTCGTCCGGTGCAGCCTGCTTTGCCGCTGATGCGGCGTCGCCTGTCAAAGCCTGCATGGAAGTCAATTTGATTTCTCTGCCCGTCATCGCTTCGATCAGACGCTTGAGCAGCAAGAGTTTCGGATCAGAGGCAATTACGTCCTCCCCGTCGGGAATCTGATGCGTTTTCGGACTAGCCTGGGCCTGAGCAGCCTCAACCGACAGCGACACGGTGTCGGAGGTTGCGTTGGGTGCAAGATCGTCAACCCAGAACTGAAGGGTCTCCTCCTTCTGGGTTGAGCTTTCAAGCTGATGCCCCGATGAAAGGGCTATGGCATTGCTTTCAATTCTCATGCCCTTATTATCGGCATCTTCGCGCAAAACTGGATGAACCGATCTAATCGGCGGGCATCGCAAGAACTACAGAAGCAAGAACTACAGATCCTTTACCATTCCGTTCGACTCTGCTATAGTTCCCGGCATCACTATGTCACGATCACCGTACAGAAAACGAACTGAGAAGTTGAAGACTCACCGGAACAAGCGCCGGCCCCCTGAGATTCCGCATGAGCAATTCTCCGGAACAAGCGCCGGCCGGTCTCCGATTCTCCGGAAAGCCATCCCGTTCCAACTCGCTCGCATTCCCCGCGGCAAACGGCGGGGCATGCGAGCGCTGAAGCATTCAAGCACGAATCCACGACCAAGCATCGCAAGGACAACCAGGACGCTGCCGGAAAGACACGCCGGCATGCACCCCGAAAATCGTTCCAACCGCCGCATACCCGGCTTAAACCTCAGGCCGAAGCCGTTTTGAATGGCGTCTTTGTGCGCATCGGCCGCCCGGAAGAAAAACCCTTCACGCCCGATCCCTTTCAACTGGAGGCCCTGGAGGCCATTGCGGAGAGCGACTGTCTCGTCACCGCTCCTACGGGTTCCGGAAAGACCTGGATCGCCGAGCAGGCCATCCGGCGCATCTTCGAACAAGGCGGCCGCGTCTGGTATGCATCGCCACTGAAAGCCCTGACCAACGCCAAGTGGGTTGAGTTCAGCGCTTCCTTCGGCGGTGATCAGGTCGGTATCCTCACGGGCGACACGAAGGAAAACGCCGATGCGCCGATCATAGTCGGCACCACCGAGATCCTCCGTAATCAGCTCTATGACGCCATGCACAAGGGAGAGAACCTCGACTGCGATCTCATCGTTCTCGACGAGGCGCACTTCCTGGGCGACGAAGACCGCGGCGTAGTCTGGGAGGAGATCATGATCTACCTGCCCAGCCGGATCAACCTCCTGATGCTGTCGGCCACGATCGGCAACAGCGACGAAATCGCCGCCTGGCTGGAGACCAACCGGAGCAAGCCCTGCGTCGTCATCCGGGAGGAGACCCGGCCCGTGCCGCTCTACCCGCTCTTTCTCCACCCTGCGGGACGCCTCATGCCCCTTTTGGCCAAGAAGCGCCTCTACGGCAAGGTCGATGCCTTTGTGAAGAACACGAGCGCCCCGCAGCCTCGTCGCCCTTACAGCCCGAACTATGGCGATATCATCGAGATCCTGAGGACCTTTGACCTGTTGCCCGCGATCTTCTTTCTCAAGTCGCGCTCCGACTGTGACGCCGCACTGCGACACTGTCGCAAGGGAAAAGACATCGAGGAACTCGCCTTCGACGACGAGGTTGAGGAGCTTCTGGCGCGCTTTCCCTATCTCAAAACGCACCGCCAACTCAGCTATCTCTACCGCGCCCGCGTCGCGGCCCATCACGGCGGCCAATTGCCCGCGTGGAAATTTCTCGTCGAAGCGGAGATGAAAAAAGGCAGACTCGACGCTATCTTTGCCACCTCGACGGTCGCCGCCGGCGTCAACTTCCCGGCGCGGACGATCGTGCTTTTCAACTCCGATCAGTTCAACGGCCGCGACTTCCAGCCGCTGACCGCCACGGAATTCCATCAGATGACCGGACGGGCCGGACGACGCGGTCTTGACAAGATCGGCTTCATGCTGGCCGTGCCGGGACGGTTCATGGATCTCAAGCACGTCGCCGAACTCCTCGAGACCAGCCCCGAGGAAATCACCAGCCGGATCAAGAACGACTTTTCCATGATCCTCAATCTGCTGCTGTCCCATACCCCGGAAGAGATCCGGACCCTCTTCGGCAAGTCCCTGTCTGCGTGGCAGGCCCGTTCAGGAACGACCGACGGGCAGGCGGATGCGCGGCTCTGGGAGGACTTCCAGCGCCACCTCGATTTCCTGAAAGCGGAGGCGTTTGTCGATCCCGACGGCCGCCTGACCGACGACGGTACCTGGACTTCGCAGCTGCGCCTCGATCAGCCTCTGCTCATCGCCGAATGCCTTCGGCGCGATGTCTTTCCGAAGGACGATCCGGCCCTGCTGGCCGCGGTCACTGCCCTCTTCGTCTATGACGGCGACCAGAACATCGTCCTCGACAAGAAGCGCATCCCGCGCAAGCTCAAGGGCGCCTATGACCTGGTCGTCAGCACCCTCCTGGCCCCCTTCGAGCGGCTGGACGAAGCGGGTTTCCACGTCAACTACTTCTACTTCTGGCCCGCTGCAGCGCTGTACTACTGGGCGCGCGATATGGCGTGGAGCGATGTGATCGAGCGAATCGGCATTGCCGACGGGGACCTCGTCTCCCTTATCTCCCGGACAGCGGACAACCTGCGCCAGATCGCCTCCCTGCGCGATACCCACCCGGAAATCGCTCAACTGGCATCCCGGGCCAGGGATCTGATCCTGCGCGAGCCCGTCGTGCTTCTGGAATGAGGTGGCGTTGAAGACTCACCGGAGCACGCTCCGGCGAATTTCCGATTCCCAAGGTAGCTGCTTTTTCCTGATCCGCTCGCGTACCTCGCGTCAAGCCACGAGCAATGTGCTCGCTGAAGACTTCAAAGGGAAAAGACATAGAAATCTTCTCCCTCCCCAATCCAGGACGATCATTTCTGCATCCCTCTGTAATGACAGTTGTTTTTGTTGATGATTTTGTGTTGACAGGCAGTGCAAAAATCTATATAAGACTCCTTCTATTACCTGTCACCGTTCCGTTTTACGTCCCTATCGTCTAGAGGCCTAGGACACCGCCCTTTCACGGCGGCAGCCGGGGTTCGAATCCCCGTGGGGACGCCAATAAAATAAGGGCTAAGTTTACAATATACTTAGTCCTTTTTATTTTCACCTACCTGAAAAACCGATCCGATACCGATCCGATAATCTAGGGTAAAATTCACGATTTTGCACACCCGGAAAAACTTTTTTACCCCAAGATTTCCCCCAAAGTAGATAAACGAGACATCAAGAAAATATGCAAAAAACCGAAAATATGGTATGCATAACACGACAACGAATAATTTTTGGATGGAATATGTCATGACCGGTTTTTGGAGGTGCGGAAATGGCAAGTGTGTTTGATGTGGCTCGCTACATATTAAAAAAACAAGGTCCCCTTACAACAGTTAAACTTCAAAAGCTGGTTTATTATTGTCAGGCATGGTCTTTAGTTTGGGATGAACAACCAATTTTTGATGAGCCAATTGAAGCATGGGCAAATGGCCCAGTTGTTCCTGCACTATTTCAGGAACATAAGGGATTTTTTAGAATTAGCGAAAAAGACCTGAAGCTTGGGAGTTGCCGCAATCTGACTAAAGATCAAAAAGAAACAATTGATGGTGTGCTTGGGCATTACGGGGAAAAAACAGCGCAATGGCTTGTTGACCTCACCCATTTAGAAGAACCGTGGAAAGAGGCCCGTGGCAATTGCCCGTCAGGTGAATATTGCAGTAATGTTATCTCTCACGGGGCACTGATCGAATATTACAGCGGCCTGAAATAAATGGGTGGGAACAAGGAACGCAAGAAGCCAAAATCAATTTATATTCCTCAAGGGGCTAAGGAGCCCATCCACAGAAAAAATCCAGATGGTTATCAGCATCAGCTTATTGCATGGCATTTAGAAAATATGGACACTTCTGGTTCATGGCCATGCAGTATCGAGACATTGGTTAGCATACAAAAGAGACTTCATGAATATGAAAAGGTTAGATGGTCTGAGCTTTCAGGCAGCAGTCATCCTCTTCCTGTAGATAAGATAATCGACAAGGCGCAGCAACGATTATCTGATCTAGGTTATTATGATTACGAAACCCTTTATCAATTAGAAATCAAAAATGGCACACAAAAGCAAAGATTATGGGGATTGAGGGTTGAAAATATTTTCAAGATTTTATGGTGGGACCCAAATCACGAAATTTATCCAGTCTCAAAACGCAACACCTAATTGGTTTACACATAAAACCCTATGCTGAAGCGTGTGGTTTTATTTAACTCACGGGTTTATATTTGATCTGTATTCCAGGGCGTGTGTGAAAAGCATCCGCCTTTTTTTATTCATCTTCGACAGGGGCTCGATAAGCTGATACGCCCTTGGTCTGCTTATGTCCCACCTGTCCTTGCAGTATTTTCCAAAGGTGTCATAGGGGGAGGGCATAGAAAATACGCTCTGGGAAGGGGCGCAGTCCCCTCATCTCCCGAAGGAGACCCCTAGCGCGGTCTCGGGCCAGAGCGAGGTCGGATTAGGGTTTACAATTCTTTGAATACCTGCTTCAGTTGATTCTGATTCACCTCCCGATTCTTCGGGTCTTGGAACCACTCTGCCGGGTATCTCTGGCTGAGTCTTGTTGCGGATTCGATCAAGAACTTTTGCTGCGATTGGGTCAGCGTCCAATCTTCTATTCCATTTAGCTTCATAGCTTCTTCTAAGGTGATTCGGCTCTTTTGGTGAGATTTGGTCGTTTCGTGTTGCGCTCTGTTGTAAGAGTCCATCAACTCCCGAAGCAATGATTTCTTCTTGGGTTTGGAGCTGATCGACTGAGGCTGTTTGGTTTCTCTCATATCGTTTTTCGCCTCCTTGAAAGCCCCCGGTGAACTCGGAGAGGTTAACGGCCCTGCCGAGCCTACACTCACCGGGCCTATGCGTACTCGTCCTGATGAGGTTGCGGGAGCAAGGATATTGCGCCTTACTTCTTCCCTTTCTTCTCGTATTTCTTTAGAAGATCTTCAATGGCTTCTTCCAAAAGATCATTTTGACGCTTGTCTACCTCGATTGACAGAAACTTGAGTTTCTTGATCAAATTATTGTCTATCGTAGTGTTGTAAGGGTTTCGATTCTTATCCATAATTTATAAATATCATGTGGTTATATGGCTGTCAATATTTTCTTGACTTTTATTGTTTTATGGCTATATGGTTAACCATACATCTCAAACCACAGGCCATGAAAAATTTAATAACACAAGAAAGAACCCTTGAAGATTCCCTCAGTCGTGAGGCTGTGGGCGGCTCCTGTGGCCGTGAGAGATCTTCAGGGGTTTTTGTTTGAGAAAGGAAAACATGAAGATGAAAAAAGCGGAAAAGGAAATTGTTATGGAGCAGGGAAAGGACGGAACAATTATTTATCGTTTTGCGGATTTTAATAAAGAGATAGACACCTCAAAACTTTCAGATGATCTTCTAGGGCGTTTTCATCTAATCATGGAAAAATTCAAAGTTTTTTTGGATTGTCTTGGTGATGGCGATGAAAATGTACGGACCGGTGTCGCTCTCAGTCCAATAATTAACGAGGCACAAAGGGAACTAGTTTCTATTGCAAACTTTATCAGTAAAACAATAGGCGATATCCATATCCTTTATGATGAAGATGTTCGTTATCGTAATTTTTATGACAGAAACGTTGCTGGAATTGCTTTGATCCCAGCAAGCAAGAAAATCAAGGAGGCGGCAGTATGAATAAGGCAAAGGACGATTTATCGAAGGCGGCGTCGATCCTTCTTGACTGTTCTGCGCGAGCGGCCGTTTTAACGTTTATGAGCGATTACGCTGGCAGCAATGGATGTGACTTCTCTGGTGTCGATCAGAGGGACCGCAACAGCATCTTTTACGGCATGAGCACCATTGCAAAAGACATCATGGATCAGGTATTCGAGGCGCAAGAACTGATCTGCAGGGCATCACAAGAAGTGGGTAATGCAGAGGTGACGACATGAGCAAAGCAACAACAGCCATCGGCTATTGCAGAGTAAGCACTGAGGACCAAGCGCGAGAAGGCATATCCCTAGACAACCAGGAAGCAAAGATCCGGGCGTATGCGGATTTAAATGGCCTAGAACTCGTCAGGATCGTCCGTGATGAGGGGATCTCCGGTAAAACGATGAACAGGCCAGGGATGAACCGGATTCAAGAAATGATCGAGGCCGGGGAGATCGAGGCCGTTATCACGTACAAGCTGGACCGATTAAGCCGGCGGACGATTGATATCCTGAACGCTCTCGAAGCATGGGAGAAAAAGGGAATTGCCTTTCACTGTGTCCTTGATCGGATTGATACTTCATCAGCAGTAGGCAAGTTTCTGCTTACAATCCTTTCAGCGATGGCACAAATGGAACGGGATCTTATCTCAGAGCGCACGGTTGATGCCCTTTCCCACAAGAAGCAATCCGGGGGATGGTTAGGCAATGTCCCTTTCGGATATCAACGTCACGATGGGCGCTTGGTCGAGAATCCGGATCAACAGGCAACCATCCGCAAGATGAAAGCCATGCACAGACCGGGCAGGTCCGGGAAGCGTAAATCAATGAGAGCAATCGCCAGCGACGAAGGCTTATCTCTTGCCACTGTCCACAAGGTTTTGAGCCATACTCCAAAAGAGCTTAACGCAATGTACTTATAGGAGAATCATTCAAACTGTGTTCTTTCAAACGGTCGTCTAACAGAACAAAGCGGTTCAGAAAGGTGAATAAAATGAATCAGGATCAAACTCAAGAGGGCGCGGCAGTTGAAGAGGGAAAGGACCTCCATTTAACCAATTTTGTAAAAAGAGACGATGGTGCTATCAAGTTTCCGGTTGGTGTTGTCAACTATGGTCTCTTTCACTCAATATGGGAGGACTTTGATGATCTCTTAAAGCGCATACAGTTTCTTTACGATTCAGCGACAGACGAAGAAGCATCTATGATGGCCTTTGAGTTTGTTTCTGATTTGATAAAAAAAACAAGCCCCCGGCTCGATGCATATTGGGAACAAGCGGGGAAGGACAAAAATATTGCCGGGGGAAATAATGTAATTATAAATCCGGCCGCATAATTGACCTTTGACGGTGAGGGCCGAGAACCCCGGCCCGATCCGTGAGCGGTTGATTTAGACTGGCTTCGGGTATATAGATTTTAAAAACACTCCGGGGATAGGTCGACGGACCGACAAGCGGGGGGAACACCCCTCCCCCGTTTTCCCGGCAAAGCTAGGGGCTCTTGAGAGGGCGGAGCATGAATTTAAAAGAACCGCGCAATATTGAAGAATTTAAAATCTTTTTACAAGAATACATCGATGGAAATGTTAAAAATTGCAAAAAATTTACAGATCTCTATACAAAGAAATATTGCAACGACCTTGAGCAGGAGCTTAAATATATTTTTTCTGTTAGGCTGCATTCCCATTTAATTTATTTCATTAGACTTCATATTTTGCTGTGCCTTCAAATTCCCGATAATCCCGGTAATTGCTTCAGAGACATTAACCCTTTTGACATGGCGGAGGAAATAGCAGAGGAACAATTTAGCATTTACATTAAAGAAATCCAAAAGAGAGGGATTAAAGCCCTTCTTGCTGAAGGTAAAGAAGGAAACGCACGAGCTATTTTTAAACTAGTACTCTGGGATAAATCTGCAATCGGGCTTGATTTTGTTATCAAACACATGGCAGCTTCTCAGCTTGAGGGTGATAGGGGATTTATTGACAAGCTGGCTGATTCCCTTAAACAAAAAAGCTATAATAAAAAGAAAGATAAAAATAAGGAATACGTTCGTGTTCTCCGTTATCTAATTCCATTCACAAAAATCAAATTGGGTTTAACTGCCAGAGAAACATGGAAGTGGTTGAATGAAAGAAAGGAAGATAAGAATCAAGAGTACCAGCTCCCGTCTTTAGCTGACATGATGCGGGAGGAAATTTTTAAAGATGAGGGAGCTTCCTCTCTTGACGACATTGATAATTTCATTAAGTTCTTGAGGAGGAATTCCATTTCAATGAAATAAAGTTAACGGGCATAAAAATGTATTTTTTGTGACCGTGAAATAATAATAATTTTTTGAGAATCTGCAGCTGTCAGAAGGCACTGCAGATTTTTTTGTTTAGGAGGCTTTTATGGTCAGTATGAAATTTAAGATCGCTGTAAAACTCGCAGAGAGACCAGCCTGGAAGATTGCTCAAGAAGCAGGGATATCTGCAACAGATCTTTATAAGTTCATGTCTGGGGCAACAATAGCCAGGCCTGGAAATGCAAAGGTGGTGGAGGTTGGAAGAATTCTTGGACTCAATCCAGAAGAATGCTTTGAGGGCCAGGAAGACTAATGGACAATCGGATGCAAACTCCAATAATCCAGGCAGCAATTCATTGCCGAGAAAAATTCGGCTTCAGTGTGATCCCAGTAGGGCCTGACAAAAAGCCATGCCTGCAACAATGGCGAGAGTTTCAAAAACGAAAGCCCGAGAGTTCAGAGATTGTTAAATGGCCATTCAAGATGATTGGGATCGTAACTGGTTCAATTTCAGGAATCCTCGTCATCGACTGCGATACTCCTGGGGGGTTCGAAGCAGTTCAAAGGCTGATTCCAGATTCTCTTCTTGTTCCTACTGCCCGAACTCCCCGCGGTGGATGGCACCTGTATTTTCTCTATCCTGCAGATAGCAAGATTACAGTCGGGACGGGGCTCTTGCCGGGCGTCGATTTCAGAGGTGAAGGCGGTTATATTGTGGCACCGCCATCAATCAATGGCGAAGGCAAGGGCTATACCTGGATGCAAGGGCTTTCCCTTGAGGAGGTCGAGCCGCCGCCCGTCCCCGATGCCCTATTAAATATATTAAATATTAATGCATATAGGGGGGCAGATGGAAGACCCCCGGAAACCACAGACAACCACAAAGACCACAAATTCTTTTTGGAAGGCAGACGGGATGAAGACATTTTCACAGTCGCAAATTGCTTAATAAAGGGCGGATGTAAAGAAGAGATGGCCCGGCAAGTGCTTGATATTCTAGCCTCTTCATGCAAACCCCCTTTCCCTCGAAGTGAAGTACAAAATAAGATTAGAAGCGCAATGCAGAGGGCAGAGCGCCGGGAAAGAAATCTTGCTCAAGAGGTGCGGGAATGGGTTGAAACCACAACAGGCAACTTCTCAACCACAGAATGCCACCGGGAGCTACAAGTAACCACAAGAGACGAAATGAAGGCAGCGAATATGGCCTTGCTCCGTCTTTGTGAACCCCCAAATCAAATCTTAGAGAAGCACGGGGATAGGCGCGGGTACTATCGGCGCATTGATACAAGCATCGAGTTCATGGACTTTGCCAATGCCGATATTGAAAATTCCATTGACCTTTCTCTCCCCCTTGGCTTGCACGCTAAAACAAAGATCTTCCCCAAGGGTGTGGTCGTGGTTGCGGGTGTATCCGGGACCGGTAAAACCCTTTTTGCCTTCAATGCCATTGCTGAGAACATGCGGCGGCATTCCACGTTTTACTTCAATAGCGAGATGGGACCGGAAGCGCTCAAACAGAAGCTATCTCATTTTCCACTTCCGATCAGCGAATGGCAGAAACACATGAAGGTCGTGGACAATTGGGACTTCTACAATATTGCCGACAAGGTTCAGCCTGATGCCTTTAACGTCATCGACTACTTAGAGCCGGAAGGCGAGAAGGCGTTCAACATACACGGTGTCATAAGCGCGATTATCAAGCGGCTGAATAAAGGGACAGCTCTTATCACGGTCCAGAAAAAACCAGGTGCAACAATGGGAACTGGCGGCATCTACTCTATCAAGGCGGCAACGCTTGCATGTGCTTTGGACTGGGGCAAGCTAGAGGTCGTAAAAAATCGTTTCCGGGAAGCAGATCAAATGCCCACTTTAACCAAGATCAATTTTGAGGTCCACCAGGGCTTCAAGTTCGTGCCAGTCGGTAGCTGGTACTAAAACACATTTCAAGGAGATTTAAAAATGGAAAACCGCATTGAAGAGAATTTGAATCAGTTGAGGAACAGCCACAGCGAAATCAAGAAAATGCTTATGGAGATGCTGGACAGCCGGCAGGCAGAGATGACGAATCATCTTTACGAAGAACGGGCGAAACTCGAAGAGGAGAGGAAGACGCTGACAGGCACTCTCGCCAAATTGGAGACCATGACCCAAGCCAAGATAAGGGTTCTCGAGCGTGAAGCGGATGATTTCCTTGCAGCCGGCGATTTCGGGAAGGCCGAACAGAAGAAAGCCGAGGCGGAGGAAGCCAAAAACACCCTTGAGAAGGCCAAGGCTCGAAAGGCCGCGATTACGGACCGTCTGGAAGTTATCAGCCGGGAGATTCTGACCGCATCAAAGAACGCACTGGACGGGGTTTACTATGACATTGTCAGGGCTGCCCTCAGTTCTGTTGAATCGCATATTAATTTCATGGAGTCTCTATGGTCTGACCTTCTGCAATATGGGAATCAGTATAGCATCACCCTGTCGAGCAATTACAAAAACCGGCTCGTTCCGACCGATCACGGTGATATGCGCGTGCTCTTCCGTAAAATGCAGAATTGGATATAGGGGGCGATGATGTTGACAGGGCACGAACTGGTCGTCTTAGCAATACAGACGAGGGCGGCCAGAGAGGAACAGGAAACGGCAGAATGGGAGAGGATCTGGGACGAAGCCGACGATAAACCCCGGCCGTGGGATCGGGTCATAGGGATTAGGAATGGTGAAATTATTTATGCCGAAGACCCTGATGAATACGAATAAGGAATTAAGTAAAAATACTTAACATTAAGGAACTTTTAAGCAATGGCAAAAAGCATAATTGATAAAGTCAAATTATCCCAAATGCTGAGATCAGGTAAGACGGCAAAAGTTTGCGCTGAATATTTTGGAGTGAGCGGGAGCGCGATAAGTCAGGCCCGCAAAGAGTTAAAGGTTGCAGTGGTGAAATCGGTCGCGCTTGAAAATGCTCAAAGAGTCGTTGAGAAGAACCTGAACGCCGTCGAGCAACTGTTGGACATCAACCGCAAGGCTAACACCCTTCTGGATGCAGCCATAGAAGCAGCGGATCATGACACCACGCTGAGGGCAATGCGTGAGATCCGGGGGCAGCTGGAATTGCAGCTTGAGATTTTCAAGACCCTCTATGATGTGCAGGCTGTTGCTGATTTTCAAAAAGAAGTCCTCACTGTAATAGGAGAAGTTGATAATGAGACGCGCGAAAGAATCGTTCGAAGGCTCAAAGAAGCAAGAGCTATTCGAGGATCTATTACAATCAGTTGAGAGAAAGTTTGGAGACAGTAACAAGGCCCCTTCCCTTCCGGAGTGGTCGCAAAACATTGTGCTCGATGGGAGGCCCTTTTCTTTCGATCAGCATGAATATTTGATTACGCCTTACAATGACGATCATCCGCACCAGGTTGAGATAAAAGCGGCTCAGATGGGGCTTACTTCGAAGGCTATGCTCAGAACCGCGCACAGTGCCCGCTACAAGGCTTATCGGGGGATTCTTTATCTGTTCCCTTCTAAGTCTGACGTAACGGATTTCTCTAAGGGCAGAATTGATCCTTTGATCGATGATAACCCGGATACCATAGGGAAATGGATGAAGGATGCTGACTCGGCAAATGTAAAGAGAATCTGGAATTGCTTTCTTTATCTGCGAGGCATGAAGACCAGGACAGGCTTAAAATCGGTGCCGGTTGATTTCATTATCTTCGATGAACTGGACGAAGCCCCCCAGAACGCTGTTGATATGGCTATGGAGCGCATGGGGCACAGTGAGTTTAAAGAGGTCCTGAAACTCTCTAACCCTACATTGCCGGATTACGGAATAGACAAGGCTTTCCAGGAGACCGATCAAAGATACTGGCTTTTGAAATGTGAGCGCTGCGGAGAATACACTTGCCTTGAAGATACCTTCCCGGATTGCCTGAAAGAAGTTGATGGCCGGGTGATCCGGGCATGTCAGAAATGCCACTCAGAATTAAATCCATCGATCGGGCAATGGGTGGCAAAGCATCCATCAGTAACGGATAAGCGGGGCTATCATTATTCACAGCTATTTTCTCATTTTGTGGACCCCGGGGATATTCTGCATCAGTTTCGCACAACAAATAACCGCACTGATTTTTTCAATCTAAAAATAGGCAATGCCTATGTCGAGGCGACAAACAGGCTGAGCGTTCAGGAAGTCCTTGCCCTTTGTGCAAGCGCGGGAATTGTAAGCGAGGACCCCGGCCCGTGTTCAATGGGTGTTGATCAAGGGAAAGACCTTCACGTGGTTATTGGCAAGCATTCGTTTCAGAAAACCGGTTCTATTATTCACTTGGGAGTTTACAAAGACTGGAACGAGCTGGACGGGCTCATGAAGGCATTTCATGTTTCCCGGTGCGTAGTTGATGCATTGCCGGAAACCAGGAATGCCCGGGCATTTGCTGAGAGACACCGGGGGAAGGTCTTTTTAAACTATTACAGCGAACATCAAAAAGGTTCATACGCATGGAATGAAAGAGATTTGGTCGTCTCAAGCAATAGAACAGAATCCCTTGATGCTTCACATAGAGAAATCATGGAGCAAACGATTAGCATCCCGCAAAAAAGCGAAATGACAAAGGCCTTTGCTGATCACCTCCACAATGTAGCCAAGCGGCTGGAAGAGGATGAGGAAACGGGCTCGAGGCGCTACGTGTATGTAAAGTTAGGACCGGATCATTTCCGGCACGCTTTTAATTATGAGTGCATTTCCCGGCAGTCAAGCGGTTGCCTTGTATTCCCGGAACTGAACGATGATCAAACAATCGAAATCTGAAAAAAGGATCAGTATGAATACAAAGATTGAAGCAAGTAGTTCACCATCGAGAGCAGCTATAACGATTCGCACAAAGCACGGCTTGCGGCATTTCCGCAGGATGTGGGGGGGCATTGCTTGGCCATTGATACCGGCCCCCAGCGCTGTCTGCATAGTGGGGGAGGAACCTCCGAAAGACAAGAACGCTGAGTATGGACAGTTAATCCTGCTTGATCAGGAAACAGCCCAGACTATCGGAGAGCTTCTCAGTAAAACAATAGATCTAAAAGACCTTTATTGCGTAACCCACTTTCACGCTGATTCTCGAAATCAGATGCTGTTTGAGAAATTCCAAAAGGCAAACGGTCTGACCCGTTATGAATCAGATATCAATGAACGCATTCGCTGGGAGACCATCTTCCCGTATTTCAAAGAAACCTGGATGACAGCCGGCATTCAAGAGGCGCCACAGGCCGATAATCCTGAATATGGTCTGCAGTTAATCCATGACTGGCTTTATGGCGAGGGAATGCTGAAAATTGAAAGGGCTGTGAAAACAGAATTTGACGAACAGAAAATTCTCCCGATCACAAAAGACATGATCAAAACAGGACTGCCGCCTGTAATTGAGGCGCTCCGGCATGTGCTGGCTGCGTATTCCCGAAAGCCTTTCTATCCGAAACCGCGACAAGGAGTAAATTATACGCAAGCGGCGGAATGGTCCCCCTTCGATATGCTTTAATAGATCAAGGACGCAAAGGGGCGAAAACGAAAAGTGGAAAAGGGCGTTTTTTTGAGGGGTTGAGAGTTTCCCGAAAATGACCTTGCAAGCAGCACAAGAAAATAGTATTCCCGTAGCCGAAAGATCACACGGGGGGCTTACGGCTGATATTATGGCTGAGCTACTTGTCAAGGGGTCAATACTTTGTCAAAAGTGCGGAACCGCAAGACGGGAAAGAGTTTGCCCGAAGTGCGGTTATGATTCCTGCCTGATTCGCATTTCTGTAAAAGGAAAATATAAACGGATTTACCACGATAAAAGCGGAACTGCCCTCTCCTTCTCGTCTGCCTTCCAGTGCCTGACTCAGATCAATAAGGAAATCAAAGACAGGTCTTTCAATATCAATGATTGGCTGCAGCCTGCCATTCAAGAAAACAAATTCACAAGAAAATATGAAGTCTGGATTAAACAGAAGAAAATAGAAGCAGACGCCGGCCGATTCTCCTATGAAACCCTTAAAAAATATCAATCATACAAAAGAAATTACTATTCACCCTTGTATGAGATTGATGTTAGAGAAATTCAATTGTCCCATTTGCAGGAACTTGTTAACGGGATTACGGGAGTTAGTGAAAAGCAGATCAAGAACGTCATTGACTGTCTAAAAACTTTCTTTAGATGGCTCAATAGATGGGAAAGAGTGCAACTTCCTATCTTTCCCGAGATCGAAATCACGACTGGGGAGAAAAGGCGGGCTATTCCTTATGAGGAACAAATAAAAATATTCAACCTGTTTCCAGAAGAACACCAGGATATATTTTTCTTTCTTAGAGAAACCGGATTAAGAAAATCTGAAGGCTGTGCGATACAAATCAGGGATCTTGATCTTCTAGGAAGTCGCGCTTTAATACAGCGAACATACTCCGGTGCGCTTCTAATTGAACGGACAAAGGGAAAACATCGCAAGTGGATTCCGCTATCAAAGATCGCCTTGGGAATAGCCGCCAAACACGCTACAGGGCGCTTCCCTGCTGATTTTCTGTTTGTTAATCCATCTACAGGCCGAGGATACAAGCCCCACTATTTGAACGAGCTATGGACCAAATACGGCCAAAAAGGATTGACCTTATACGAAGCGACACGGCACAGCACTATCACGGATTGGAGCAAACACGCCAATGCTTTCCAGGTCAAAGACCTGGCTCGTCACTCCGATATAAGAACATCACAACAGTATGTCCATAACGCCATGACAGACCTGAAGACGATTGTGGACCGTGACAATGTAATTCCTTTCCAATCCGATAAAAATCCGATAGAGAAAAATTCCTGAAGTGATTCATGATAGTTAATGCTGAAACACGGGGTTCGAATCCCCGTGGGGACGCCAATATGCTGAAAAGGGCGCTTCGTTTGAAGCGCCCTTTTTTTGGCTTCCATCACCTCAAAATCGCTCACCTCCATACCAAGCATTCGCCAAAATAATGAAGTTGACATCTTGCGGGACTCTGCTATCGTTTAAAAAAATATAAGCAGATCAAATCGTTTCGTTGGAGGTTTCCCATGACAACGAAAGTCTGCGCAAGCTGCGGCAGGTCGTTCGATGCAGAGATCGGGAAGGACATCTGCCCCGACTGCGAGCTGAGCTACTGGAAGTGCGGTGAATGCGGCCACACACTCCAGGCAGTCGCGCCCCCCGAAACCTGCCCGTCGTGTTACAAGAAATGCGTCTTCAAAAATGTCACCTGCTATACGCCGGAATGCGGTGGCATCGGGAAACGCGATAGAAGACTGTAAACCGAAGTTCACCGCCCACACCTTTTCATTTCGCATCATTGGCTCTGCCCCCGCTGCCTCACCTTCACGCGCACGAGGAAACATTGAACATTCAGTAATACGTGTTTCTTTTCTGGTTCGCGCGCATTCCCCTTCGCAAGCCGCGGGGAATGCGCGCGCTGAAGCATTCAACAAGGAGGTCGCCATGAACATCGACAGAAGGTATTTTTTAAAGCTGGCAGGAATGTGCAGTGTGGTTTTTATTTCCGAAATGGCAGGCGTCCGTGCGCTGGCAGCCGACATTGCGCCCCGAAAAGATGATTTCTTTTTTATCCAGCTGTCCGACACGCACTGGGGTTTTACGGGTCCGGCCATAAACCCCGATCCCACCGGCACATTGAAAAAAGCCATCGAGGCGATCAATGCATTAAAGCATCCGCCTGATTTTATCATCTTTACCGGCGACCTGACGCATGTAACCGAGGATGACAAAGAGCGCGAAACGCGACTCGTCGGCTTCCGGGACACCATCAGCCGATTGAACGCCAAGAACATCTACCTGATGCCCGGAGAGCATGACGCGGCGCTTGACGAGGGCGCTGCTTTCAGGAATATTTTTGGAAAATCCCGTTATACCTTCGACCATAAAGGTGTGCATTTTATAGTGTTGGATAACGTCTCCAACCCTTCGTCGACCATCGGAGAAGAGCAATTGGCGTGGTTGAAGGATCATCTGGCAAGTCTCGACAAGAGCACCCGGATTGTCGTTTTTGCTCATCGCCCGCTTTTTGATCTATATCCGGACTGGGATTGGCATACCAGCGACGGTTCGAAAGCCTTGGCGCTTCTCATGCCCTATAGCGATGTGACCGTCTTCTATGGTCACATTCACCAAGAACACCACTTCAAAACTGCCCATATCAGCCATCATGCTGCAAAAGGCATGATGTACCCGCTGCCGCTGGCCGGTTCCGTCCCAAAAAAACAGCCTGTGCCCTGGGATGCGGCAATGCCGTATAAGGGCCTCGGATATCGCAGCGTTACAGCAGAGCTAGACAAGGCGATCTATCAAATAACCGAATACAGCGTGAAAGGAGAGAGATTATGAGAGCCATCCGTCTGCGGTCCCTTTTTCTGGGCGCATCGCTTTTCATGGCGGTTTCAATCTCCTTTTGGGGAATGGTCAACGCTTGCGCAGCGGCTTCGTCGGATCAGGAACAGATCATACGAATCACGGCAAAAAAATTTGAGTTTTCCCCCGACAAACTCATGCTCAAAAGAGGCGTGCCGGTCGTTCTGGAGTTTATCTCACTTGACAGGAAACATGGATTCTTCTGTCCGGGACTCGGCCTACGCACCGACATCCTCCCCGATCAAGTAAGCAGACTCAGGTTGGTGCCGGACAAGACCGGCGTGTTTCCATTCCACTGCGACATTTTTTGCGGCCTGGGACATGGTGAAATGACGGGAACAATCACGGTTGAGGAGTAGGTGTCACAAAAGATACGCTTTTTAGTCATTATGCAACGGGATGCCGCACGCGGCGCCTGTATCAACTCCCATAGAGATCAGGCTTCACCCGAGCTGTTCGGGCGGAGCTCGTGGCATTGCATTCCTGTCCTGCTTCACAGCCAATATGCAGGCAATGCCGTTTCGGATTGGTCGAGAGGTTGTTGACCAGCAATGCGACACCCTCCCGCTTCATTAACGCGCTTCGGCAACAGCGGCCATGATGCGTTCGCAAACCGCTTCCTGCGTCATTCGCTCACACTTGATCGTGATGTCGGCGTACTTTGCGTAGAGCGCGGCGCGCTCGTCGAAAAGCTCGGCCAGGCTCTGCCCCGGCTGCATGGCAATGCCCCGAGCATCGAAATCGGCCATCCGCTGCGTGAGTGTCTCCAGATCGACTTGCAGAAAGACGCACAGGCCGTCCGACTTGAGGTGTGTCATGGCGTGTTCGCTGTATACCGCGCTGCCGCCCGTGGCAATGACGTGGTCTCTCACAGCGAGGGTAAGCAAGACGTCCTCTTCGATCCGCCGCAATGCCATGTAGCCGTCCCGATCTACGATATCCTGCAGGGACCGACGCTGTACCGTCTGGATAAGCACATCCGTATCCACAAATTCGCGCACCATCCGCTTGGCAAGGATCACGCCGACGGTGCTTTTGCCTGAACCCGGCATTCCGATCAGAACGAGATTAGAAGGAACTTGTCTCATATATCCAAACCGGTATTGTTTTAGCATCGTTGAAAAAGAAGCGCTGCTGATCTTCCAATGTTTCTAGAAAAGTCGTCACTTATATTTCCACACGCACGGCAATCGCTTGAAGCGCATCGGAGACTCACCGGAGCAAGTTCCGGCGAATCTCCTATACCAAGGTAAATGCTTAGTCCTGATTCGATGGCAGACTGAGGAGTCCGTCTACCGAGCCCTTTCCCATGGTTCGACATGACCGGCCACGACCTTGAAGAGCGGGTGAGACTCCGGTTCAGCCAGGACGCTTAATCGGCGGTAACGGCCCGGATCCCGCGCCTTCAGCTTGAGCAGGAGGTGCGCCCACTCGTAGTGCATTTGTCCGTCAGTGACGGAAATCGGGTTGCACGAGGCATCGACATCGAGTTTGGAAATGTCAAAGCGGTAGCCGCGCCGCGAGGCTTCGTCGCAAACGACGCGCAGATACTGGTCGATCGCAGCCAACGGATTCTTCTGCGATTGGAAACGTTTCAGTTGCGGATGATTGCGGTAGCCGACGGTCTGCCCTGTCAGCACCTTGCGCGCAAGCAGCCCCTCGCGCCACAGGGCGAGAAGCCCCTGACGGTCGAGATATTGAGGGTGGAGGCTCCACAGACGCATCGGTCAACACAGCCCGCTACTCATTTTTCTCCAGGTCCATAATGAGGTGCTTAACCTCTTCATGGGTCAGTTCAACTCGCACCTGTCCTCCGCCGGGGTGCTCCAAGCTGAGATGGACCATTTCACCCGACTTCTCGACGAACCAGCGTTTTGGGTCCGGAAGTTTCACTGCATCGGCCAGCCAGTCATCGGCCCGAAACTCGGAAATCTGGATCAGAACCCCGAAGGCATGCTTGGGGTGAATGAACAACTCCTTCCAGTAAGCGTCGCGGTATTCGTTGCAACCGAAATAGGGGATGCCATTTGCTTCGAGACGCCGTCTGGCTTCAGCGATATCTGGGGTCTGGAGGGTGATATGGTGGACCCCCCCTTGACGCTCCGCCAGAAAGCTATCGAGAAAGCTCCCAGGACCGGTGGAATGCACCAGTTCCATGCGACTCATGTCGCCAAGGGAAAAGATCTGCCAGAAGTATTTCGTGGTTTCGTCACGCCCCGAGGCTCCCGGGACAGCCCCGAAAAGTGTGGTAAAAAAGACCCTGGCCTTTTCGTAATCCCTGACGGCGATAGATACGTGGTCAATGCGCGAGATCATGCCCTCTTCCATGGTGACACCTCCCCATGAGATGTTTTGTTCATATAAGAATAACCTCGCCTGAATGTCAAAACAAATCGGAGACCTCGAGGTTTGACGACTGCCCGTGTGCTCCCAGAAAGAAGAATTCCCGTTGACAAGTCCCTCCGATCTGATTCATGCTATTGCCCCAACGTCATTGAAGGTAAAGGCGGCGTTGGCTAAAATGACCGATTAAGAAAGGAGACGTTCTCATGTCTAAGACCGAGACATTTCTAGAAGAAGCGTTTGCAGGCGAGTCCCAGGCCAATCGAAAATATCTCGCCTTTGCTGCCAAGGCGGAGCAGGAAGGATTTCCCCAGGTCGCGCGTTTGTTCAGAGCCGCAGCGGAGGCGGAAACGATTCACGCTCACAATCACCTGAAAGTGCTCAAGGGCATCAAGAGCACAAAAGAAAATCTCGAGGAGGCAATCACCGGGGAAACGCACGAATTCACCCAAATGTATCCCGAGATGATCGAGGCAGCCAAGGCGGAGGCCAACGCCGCGGCCGAGCGGAGTTTCATCTTCGCCAATGAGGTTGAAAAGATCCATGCCGCGCACTACCAGAACCTGCTGGCGAACCTGGGAGGAGCGCAGGAGGAATACCCCTATTACGTCTGCCCGGTCTGCGGCTATACGGCCGATCATGCCGCTCCTGACACGTGCCCCGTTTGCGGCACCAAGGGCAGCCTGTTCAAGAAAATCGACTAGAGAGGAATACGGGATTCATGGCAAAGGAAGCCTTCTACAGCATCAGCTACGGTCTGTACGTCATCAGTTCTGTCAAGGACGGAAAGTATAACGGACAGATCGCCAACAGCCTGTTTCAGGTGACATCGGAACCGGCAACTATGGCCATCAGCATCAACAAGCAGAATCTGACGCACGAATACATCAGCGCCAGCAAGGTCGCAGCCATCTCCGTTCTGGCTGAATCGACACCGATGACCTTCATCGGTCAGTTCGGGTTCCGCTCCGGCCGGGAATCCAACAAGTTCGAAGGGGTCCATTACAAGATCGGTCAGACCTCGGCCCCGATCGTTCTGGATCATGCGGTCGCGTATTTCGAACTGAAGGTTACGAATGAAATCGACTGTGGCACGCACACGATCTTCTTCGGCAATGTGGCCGCACGCGAGGGTCTAAGCGACGAGACGCCGATGACGTATGCTTACTACCAAACGGTCAAGAAGGGGAAATCCCCCAAGACAGCCCCGACCTATATTGCGCCGGAGGCTGCCGCGCCTGCGGCAATCGGATCGAAGTACACCTGTTCGATCTGCGGCTATGTCTATGACCCGGCGGCCGGTGACGTGGACAACCATGTCCCCGCAGATACGGCCTTTGAGGACCTTCCGGCGGACTGGGTCTGCCCGGTCTGCGGCGCGGATAAATCCAACTTTACAAAACAAGGATAAACCCGGCACAGGTTGACTATTCTTCAGAGCATGCTCCGGAGAATAGTCATGCCCTGACGGTAGAGCCAAAGGTTCCTCTGTTTCAGGGGTTCAACAGGGTAAAGGGAAGGCGCACAACGCTTTTCATCAGTTCATAGAGATGCGTTCCGACGGCAGAAGGGGCAAGGGGGATGATCGTGGGATCACTCCAGTCACCGGAAACGCCGACCGGAATAGCGATGATATTACGGAAATTCTTAACAACGGGAATCTTTCCCAGAATTTTATCGACCGTTCTAAGGGGAGAAACGAGCAGCGTGAGGCGCATGGTTTTATGACCCGTGTGAATGGTCCCTTCACCGGCGATCCGCAGGGTCGGGCCGTTGAGTTGAATCTGATCCACCAGCACCTCCTCTCCTTCAACATGATATCGTATTCGGATCGTGTCGTAGAGGGTTCCCTTCTGCCCAAGTTCCGGGATATCTCCCATCACCAGTCGGGTAATATTGAGAAACTCCAGGATTCGACTCAGCAGGGCGAAGCGGTAGATGCGACCGTTGGTCAAAACAATTTCGCCGTCTCCGCGCAGTGAGGCCGGCGCCTCCCGATCTCCCTGCAATTCCAGCCGATGGCTGAACGTGCCGGTAACACCCGTCCGTTCGCCCGTCAAGCACTTCAAAACCGGCGCGGCTTTCAGATTTTCCGCACGGGACTGAAAGGCAAACGACAAACCGCCGTTGAGGATTTCCAGGGATCCGGCGACCGGCAACATGCAAAGTCGCGTCCCGGAAACGAAGATTCGAGTCGACTTCCCGCACAGGACGATCTCCCCGGAAAAAGGCATGAAGGGCCATTGACGAAAATCGAAACGATCGGCTGAAACCCGGATGTGTCCGCCTAGCTGCATACGGGAAAACCAGGAAGATGCGCTCTTGCCGTTATCCGTTTGTCCCTGAAGGATTGCCTCGATCAACTCATCATAGACGATCCGGTCGGTCTTGACGTCCGCATCAAAGATCATCTTGTCCGAAGCCGCTGTTGCGTGTCCGCGCAGAGAAATCGGATGCCCCATCCAGAAAAGGTCTGAACGCTCCACAGTCAGTTCCCTATCAACTGCCTTCAAGTCGAGCGACTTGGCGATGACGGGCGCTCCGCCGCCGAGCGGAATCCGTATATTGTTGACCTGAAGCCTTCCTGTCACCGTCATGTCATGCGGCTGCTCCAGCGGCACGCGTCCCTTCAACTCCCCTGTCAACGTCGCGCCCTCCGGGAGTTCCAGACGATAGAGGGCTTCCACCGTTTTTTTATGGAGTGTCCCGGACGCGTTGAAGGTCACCGCCTTTTTTCGCTGGTAGTCGAGGGAGACGGCAGTGTTGGACAGATCGTCCTGAACGCCGCTGTCGCGAAGTTGAACGCCGTCCGGCGTACGGCTCATATCGACCGTCAGGCGCAGACCTTCGCGGGGTTTGAACAGCCCTTTCAGGATGAACCGGTCTGCGCCTTGCCAGTTCAATCGACCGGCGGAAACCGAGAGCGTCTTCGGGACGACAAGCCTGTCTGGCCATTCGACGCGGTCATGGATCCAGCGAATGGATTGTTCGCCCACAGATCCGTCAAATGCCAGATCCATCCCTGCCAGATCGTAGTCTTCAGAAAACCGGAAAAGCGCCGAACCGGTCATCGCCGTATCCAGGCATTCCCCGTGTACGTCCCGCATTTCAATCCGGTTGCCGTCAATAGAGAATTCAGCCGCATCGACACGCACGGGAGCCGGCAGCACGCCAATTCCGGCGGCAGCGCGCTCAATCGTGCCGACTGTCTGGACGCGCCATTTCTCCGGCTTTTCCAACGGCCCTTCCAGATGACAAGACATCAAACGAAAGGTGCCGCTGATCTCCGTCAGGGCCGGGATTGCCCTTTTGAGTGCCGAGTCCCCCCATAAACCGAATTCCCGGCGAACGATAACGGCCCGGCGGATAACCGCCTCAAGACGGGGAATGCGCTCGCTGCCGAATTGGAAACTCCCCGGAGCAAGCTCCGGCGAATCTCCGATTCCCAAGGTAGCTGTTTTGTCCTGATTCGCTCGCTTGCCTCGCGGCAAGCCGCGAGACATGCGCTCGCTGCCGAATTCAATCCTGGCGGTAAGTCCGGACAGAGACGATTGGCCCGTTGCGACATCCATATTCTTTATCTGCAAAAGGCCCGGCTGCACGCTGAGACATCCGCTCGACTTGACCTTGCCGGGCAGTACGGCGTCTTGGAGCACCGGGACATAGCGCGACAACCACTGAATGGTACTGAGGCCTATCTCTCCAGAAAATGACAAGGTCTCCAGACGCTTTGCCTTGAACCGCCACTGACCCGCCAACTGGAGGCCCGAATCGATCGCAGCGACTTCCGCCTTCTCAAAGGCAAGCGTCTGCTCGCTGGCCTCAAAGGCGGCTGAGGCGATTCGAGCGGGACCGGGCCCCGGCTCGGTCTCCAGGTTGATTCGCCGCAAAAGCCCGGAGACATGAAAGCGCCAATCGGCGGGCGCCCGCAAGGGCCCCTCTAAAGAGGCCGAGGAAATCAAAACATCTCCCCCGATATGCTTCAGATGTGGAACGGCGCGGGTCAGCCATCGGCCGCTCCAGCGTTCGATATCGTCGAAGGTCAAATCGCTCTGCCCCGTCTTCGCTGCCACCAGCAGCGTCGGTTTGCGCCAATCCAGACGCCCCGAAAACGCTCGCACAACATTCCGACCGATCGCAGCCTCTGCGCCATCCACTTGCAGGATGCCGGGGGTATAGCTGAACCGGCCCTTGAGCGCCGCAGCGCCCCAGGGGGAACCCGAACATCGTCCGTTCACGACCAGGCCATCGGATAACGCCAGGCCGATATCCAGGCCCGTAAAGGTTGCGCGGCCGTCTTGTGTCACGGGTGTCTTCTTGAAGTTTGTTAATGTCAGCAACCCCTGGCGGATTCCAATCCGCACATCGGGCGCTATCCTCGCAACGAATCTGAAAACGGGGAGGAGTTTGGCTTCGATTTTGCGCGGATCGAAAGGGGTTTCTTCCTCAGACAGGGCGACGACTATTTGCGGTTGCTGAAGTTCCAGGCGGTTGAGCCGCAGGGTCCCCAAAAGCAGCTGACTAAGTTCGGCATCGATCTCCGCCGTGGGCACATGGATCTGGATGTCTGCAACGGAAACCGAGACGCCGCGCAAGACTGCGCGGGGGCGAGGCAAAAGTTCGAGCGTGAGACGCCTGTAGGAAAGGACGCCACCGGATTCGCGGGAAAGCGCGGCACCGATCTTCGCACGCATCCAGGGGCTGTTGACCAGGAGGTCGCTGAAAAAGTAGAGGCCAGCCGCCACAACGACGACCAGCAGGACGATGCTTGTCAAGAGGGGCAAGAGACCGTGTCGTTTGCTGTTCACCGATGAAAAGCCCTTTCAGCTGAGAACAACGCCGTGTCCGAGAAACCCGCGCCCTTCACTTCGAGGCACCGGCGGAATGACGGTCGCGCTGCGTTCGCCGCCGGTGAAGCCGCTCGGCCAGTTCGTGCTCTTTCTTCATCAGCCGCAGCCATCTGTCGCGGTTGAAATAAGCGATCAGCACGATCAGCGCGCTCAGGAACAGCAAAACAAGGATCGGTAGCAGCCGGTGCTGACGGGCCAACCCGCCCGTATAGGACAGCAGCAGCGTCCCGAAGGCGCGCCCCGTTGTCACGATCAGCAGAAACTTCCAGAAGCGCATGTGACTCAAGCCAAGCAGATAGCAGAGAAAGTCCTTTGGGAAACCGGGCATCAGAAAGAGCATGAAGGTAATCAGCATCCCCCGGTGTTCCAACAGGTAGTCGTATTTTTTGATAAAGCTTTGCTTAAGGATCTTTTCGACAAAGGACAGCCCCAGGACATGCGCCACACCGAAGGCGATCCAGGACCCCAGGGTCAGGCCGATTGTGGAATAGAGAAAACCGAAGAAGGGGCCGAAGAGGTACCCCCCTGCGATCCCCGTCAGTTCGCCCGGGATAGGTGAGACAACGACCTGCAGGACCTGAACGCCGATGAAAACGGGAACCGAAAGGGTGCCGGCCGAACGAATGAAGGCGATAACCCGGTCCTTTGCCGTCAAATGATAGATCAGATCGAACCGCCAGAACAGATAAACCAATCCGCCGACCAGGAGCAAAAGCAGGCAGAGTTTGACATGTGTATGTCTTTTCAGGGCCAGGGTCTCTCCCTATTTTGTATCGATTTTCTTGATGTCCTGATCGTCTTTCTTTTCCGGCTCGTTCATGGCGCGTTTAAACTCCCGGATGGCCTTCCCGATGGAGCTTCCGAGTTCTGGAATCTTTCCCGGACCGAAAATAAGCAGGGCGATAATCAAAATAATGATGAGATGCATGGGTTGCATTAGACCTGAAAACATGACGAGGCCTCCTCCTTGTTAATGTCCCTTATTACAATAATCGACCCGGGGGTGTCAATTCGTATGTTCTAAGAGAAGTGTGGTCAAAAAGAGACTCCCCGGGCGGGGATCCCGGGGAGTCGAGGGAGGAATGGAAAAAACGCTCGCTATATCAATCCGCCTGCTTTCTCAGAAAGGTGGGGACTTCGAAGTCGCCGTCTTCGCTGTCGTCAATCATCCCCATCCGGATGATATTTTGGGGCTCGCTCGTGGCGCCCGACGTACCCGGTTTGCCTTTGCGCATGAAGGCCGGGGTGGAGAGGTCTTCTTTTTTATAGCTGCTCAGATGAGAGACGTTTGTCAGGACCTGTTTTTTACCGCTCTCCTCGAAACCCGTGGCGATCACGGTAATGCGGATCTCGTCTTCCATGGCCTCGTCGATCACCGTTCCGAAGATGATGTTGGCATCCTCATGGGCTTCCTTCTGGATCAGGCTGGCCGCCTCGTTGACCTCAAAGAGGGTCATATCGGCGCCGCCAGTAATGTTAAGCAGCACGCCGCGGGCGCCCTGAATCGAGTTGTCCTCCAACAGCGGCGAAGAGATGGCGCGCTGTGCCGCTTCGACGGCGCGGTTTTCGCCGCGGGCGATGCCGGTTCCCATCAGCGCCAGTCCCATCTCGGACATAACATTACGAACGTCGGCAAAATCGAGATTGATAAACCCGGTGATGGTGATCAGATCGGCGATGCCCTTGACGGCGTGATAGAGGATATCGTCCGCTTTCTTGAAGGCCTCAATGAGAGACATGTTGCGGCCGCCCAGACTCAGCAGGCGCTGGTTGGGAATCACGATCAGGGTATCGACGATCTTCCGCAGTTCTTCGATGCCTTCCTCACACTGCCGCTCGCGCTTCTTGCCTTCGAACTGGAAGGGCTTGGTGACGACCGCTACGGTCAGGGCGCCGGATTCCTTGGCGATCTGCGCTACAATCGGCGCACCGCCCGTTCCCGTGCCGCCTCCCATCCCGGCGGTAATGAAGACCATGTCTGCACCGTTGAGACAGCCGATGATGGCGTCCCTCGACTCCAGGGCCGCCTTTCGGCCGATCTCCGGATCCGAGCCGGCGCCGAGCCCCCGCGTAATCTCCGAGCCGAGCTGGATCTTGACGGAGGCGCCGGATGTCTTGAGGGCCTGGGCATCCGTATTGGCGAGGATAAATTCCACGCCGCCCAACTTGGAGGCTATCATGGTGTTAACGGCATTGCCGCCGCCACCACCGATGCCGATAACCTTGATGACCGCCGTTTTGTCCGCCCCGCTATCGAACAGTTCAAATCCCATAGTTCTTCCTCCCTTTTAGAAGAATTCGGAAAACCACTTCTTTATTTTTTTATTCAGCCCTTTTATGGCTGCCCCGTCGTTTTTCTGATAGCTGTTCCTGACTTGTCCCTGGCTGGCGTGGAGGATCAGACCGACGCCCGTCGCATACATCGGACTATTGATGATATCTGAAACACCCCCGACGCCCAGGGGCGTTCCCACGCGAACCGGCATGTTGAAGATCTGTTCCGACAACTGCGTAACCCCTTGCAACAAAGCCGTTCCACCTGTAAGCACGACACCCGCCGCCAGACGCTCTTCATAACCCGACTTCACGATTTCACGACAGACAAGATTCAGAATCTCGTCCATCCGCGGTTCGATAATGCCGCCCAGGACCTGACGGGATACCCGCCGCGGCTCGCGTCCGCCCACGCTCGGCACTTCGATCATTTCGTCCTGGGGAATCAGCGAGGTGAAGGCGCAGCCATACTTGATCTTCACCTTTTCCGCCTCGGTCACAGGGGTCCGCAAGCCGACGGCAATATCATTGGTTAGATAACTGCCGCCCAGCGGCAACACGGCCGTATGTTTGATACTCCCCTCGGAATAAACGGCAATGTCGGTGGTTCCCCCTCCGATATCCACCAGGGCCACACCGAGTTCCTTCTCGTCGGTTCCCAAAACGGCCTCGCTGGCCGCCAACGGCTCGAGAACGATGTCGTCCACTTCCAACCCCACGCCGTTGACCGATTTGACGATATTCTGGATCGAGGTCACCGCGCCGGTAATGATGTGTACCTTTACCTCCAGACGAACCCCGGACATCCCGATGGGATCCTTGACACCGTCCTGGTCGTCTACGATATAGTACTGCGGAATAATGTGGAGGATCTCGCGATCCAGGGGCATGGCAATGGCCTTGGCCGCTTCGATCGCACGCTTAACGTCGGTTTCCTCGACCTCGCTGCCTTTGACCGCCACAATACCGTAGCTGTTAAAACTCTTGATATGACCGCCGGCAATCCCGGCACACACCGACTTGATGCGACAGCCGGACATGATCTCCGCCTCTTCGATGGCCTTTCGGATGGATTCGATGGTGCTGTCAATATTGACGACGACCCCTTTGCGCAGACCCTCCGATGTCTGGGAACCGATTCCGATTATCTCGATGCCGTTACCGGTTAACTCTCCGATAATCGTACATACCTTGGTGGTCCCGATATCCAGACCGACGATCACTTTCCTCTTTGCCATCGACTGCCCTCTCTACGAATATTTGAAGACGCACCGGAACAAGCCCCGGCGAATTTCCAATCCTTAATGATGCGTTCGCTTACCCCGACAGAAACTGTGAGCAACGCGCTCACTACCGGATGCAAACGCAGTGGTGCAACAGGCTGCACCGTTTATGACTATGTCCTGTAGCCCCTCGATAACTGGGGAAAGGCAGGGGCCTCTTTCCTCTGAACGGTGATCTTTGACGGATCGCTCAGATCAATAAAGAGGCGGCCCGTCATCTCCCTGCGGGCCAAATCGGCCATGACTGCCTTGAGGCGCCCGAGCTTTTCCGTGTAGCGCCCGAAGCCCATCAGGATGCTGATACCGTTATCCGCCAAAATGAGAAAGCCGGCAGTGTCATCGGCCTGAACCTCTGAAATATTCTCGGCTCGAGGAAATCCATCATATCCGGAAAAGAATGTCAACAACTCGAGCGACTTTTTGATCATTTCTGTTTTATCAATCCCATTTTCGCTAAACCCAGTAAGAATCGGCAGATCAGCGCTTTCCTTTTCACCGATTTTTTTGAAAGGCGTTGCATGGGTATCGACGAAATAAAGTGTCTGATCTTTTCTCATCAGGGCGACCGCATGTCGTTCTTTCACATCGATGATGAGCTTCCCCGGCAGATCCCGCCTGATCAAAACATTCTCGATCCAGGGATTCGTTTTGATCTGCCGAATCATCTTGTCTGTATTGAGATAGAAGAGAGCCTGACCAGGCTTGACGTTCGTAAGCGCCAGGATCTCTTGGTTCGACACCTTGCCGCAACCGTTGATGATCGTCTTATCCATCCGGAACCAGGGTGCACTCGTCAACACAAAATAGCCGGCAACGACCAAGAGGGTTGCAACGCCGACGATCCCCGTCAACAAAACGCCGGCCCGCACATCCCGGTATATATCGCCCGAGTGCCTCCTCAAGCGAATCCGTCGCGTTTCCAGCGAGTTCTTAAATGAGCTCTTAAAGGATCTTCTCATCATCCACTCCGACAACCTCGACCTCTGGCTCAAGGACAATGCCCTTCTCAGTCAGGCATTTCTCCTGCACGAGCGCCATCAGGGCCAAAACATCCGAGGCTGTCGCCCCACTCAAGTTCACAATAAAATTACCGTGCACGTCCGAAATGGCGGCGCCACCGATCCGCCGACCCTTCAACCCCAGTTCTTCCACGATACGACCGGCCGGCACCTCCGGCGGATTCTTGAAGATGGACCCGGCGCTCGGGTAATGCAGTGGATGCCTTTGTTTGCGCGTCTCCATGTTTTGCGTCACCGCCGTCCGAATGGCCTCACGATCTCCGCGGCACAGTAGAAACGATCCCCTGACGATCACGCCTCTCTCGGGCAATTCCAAATGGCGATACGTGAAGGACAAGGCCTCCCGCAAAACATCGCGGACCGTGCCGGAACCGTTGATCAGAGTGATCTTCTCGGTCACACGGCTCATGTCGCTGCCGTAAGCGCCGGCATTCATGCGAACGGCGCCCCCGACAAGCCCGGGAATACCGGCACAAAATTCCATTCCTGTCAGGGATTCGTCGACCGAAATGCGCACGATCTCCGCCAGGGGCACACCGGCCTCCGCCGTCATTCGCATCCGGCCCTCCGGTGCTTCCTGAATCTCCAGCGCCCGGAGCTCCGACAGACTGATGAGTACCCCGCGGAATCCGCCGTCACGGACAATCAGGTTGGAACAGCGACCGACCGGCAGGTAGGGCACCCCCACCGCCTGCAGATAGGCGACCATGACGCTGACCTCGCTCGCCGTTACCGGAAAAGCGAGACAGTCCGCCCTGCCGCCCACGCCCATGGAGGCGTGGTTCGACATCGGTTCATCAAACAACACGCGGCCGTGCGTCAACGCCTTGAGTTTTTCCCTGACAATGTCCCGATTCATCCTAACCTCTTGAGCAGCGCATCGCCGATCTTCCAGACACTGCCGGCGCCCTGCGTGATCACCGTATCGCCGGGACGAACCATCTCGGCCAGGCGGTCTGCAATCGCCTCAAAATCCGAAATATAATGCACATCCGCATGCCCTTTCTGACGAATGGCCTCGCAGAGGATCGCCGCATGCACGCCAGGGATCTCGTCCTCACTGGCCGCATAGATGTCTGTCAGAATGAGGACATCCGCATCGACAAAACACTCCATGAATTCCTTAAAAAGGGCCTGGGTGCGCGTGTAACGGTGCGGCTGAAAGACAACCAAAATCCGGTTGTTCCAGACTTGACGGGCCGCCGCCAATGTCGCCCGGATCTCCGTCGGATGATGTCCATAGTCGTCCACGACGGTGACACCCGCCGCCTGCCCTCGCACCTCCAAGCGCCGGTGCACACCGACATAGGCCTTGATCCCCCCGGCAATGGCGGTAAATTTAAGATCGAGTTCTCGGGCCACGGCAATCGTCGCCATGGCGTTATAGACGTTGAAGCGCCCCGGCACGTTCAACTCGACCGTCCCCAACCGCTCGCCCTTATAGGCCAGATCGAAGGTCGTTCGGGAACCGGAAAAGACGAGGTTCGAGGCCCGGTAGTCGGCGGCCTCCTCTATGCCGTAGCTGATCGTTCGGCGTTTGATGTCCGGCAGGATCTCGCGCACATGTTCATCGTCGAGGCACAGAATCGTCGAACCATAGAAGGGAACGATATTGGCGAACTGGAGAAAGGCCTGTTTAATTTCGTCGATATCCCGGTAGTGATCGAGGTGTTCCCGGTCAATGTTCGTAATGACGGCAATGGAGGGACTCAGCTTGAGGAAAGAACCATCGCTTTCGTCCGCCTCGGCCACGATCACCTCGCCGTTTCCCAGGCGGGCGTTGCTGCCGATGCTTGCGAGTTTTCCGCCGATGACCATCGTCGGATCAACCCCGCATTGGGCTAGGACGGTCGAGATCATCGAGGTCGTCGTTGTCTTGCCGTGCATGCCCGAAACGGCAATCGAAAATTTCATCTTCAAAAGCTCCGCCAGCATCTCCGCACGGGGGATGACCGGGATCAGTTTCTCATGAGCCGCCAGCACTTCCGGGTTGTCGGCCCGGATCGCCGTCGAGGTAACCACGACGTCCGCGTCCAACAGATTCTCTTTTCGGTGTCCCCTGCAGATCCTGGCGCCGAGTCGCATCAGGCGCTGTGTCGTTTCGGTGTCGTTCTGATCCGATCCGCTGACCAGATAGCCCAGATTCAGCAACACCTCGGCAATGCCGCTCATGCCGATTCCGCCGATACCCACAAAGTGGATGTGCTTGACCTTCCGCTGCATCAGGTCTCTTTTGCGATGGTCTTCGTTACACGCTGTCACGTCTCTTCGATGCCCCCGTTCGCTATTCACTGTTTACTATTTACTGTTTTTTAGGAGCGCCAGGCACGCGTTCACGATGGTGTCTGCCGCATCGGGTTTCCCCATCTGCGCGGCTCTCTCAGACATCGCCCGAAGCCGGTCGGGATCGCTGTGAAGGCTTTCGATAATCTGTCCGAGGACCTTTCCGTTTAACGTCTTCTCCGGAACCATGATCGCCGCTCCGGCTTCCGTCATCACGCGCGCATTTTGCGTCTGGTGATCGTGCGCAGCATAGGGGAAGGGGATCAGAACCGCCGCCTTCCCGCTGGCGGCAATCTCCGCGATCGATGTCGCACCCGCTCGACAGATCAGAAGATCCGCCTCGGCAAAGGCGTCTGCCATCTCCGCAATAAAAGGACGAACCGTTATATCAACGTTGCCGTCTGCATTGGCCGTCCGATACGCCTCGGTAATTCGTTCACAGTCGGCAGCGCCGGTCTGATGCACGATTCGAAGGCCGCCCAGCCCCTTCAAGAATGGAAAAGCCTCAATCATTGTCTGATTGATTCTCCGTGCCCCCTGGCTGCCGCCGAAAACGAGTACCGTAAAGGAACCGTCTCGCGGCCTGTCCGGATGTGCGACAAAGGACGACCGGATCGGATTGCCGGATAGCGTCACTTTGGTCGGCGCAAAATATCGACCCTCATCGGGAAAAGTTAAAAAAACCCGGTGCACCAAATGTCCCAGGATGCGATTGGTCAATCCGGGGATCGCGTTCTGTTCGGCAACGGCCGTTTGAATTCCCAGCAGTCGCGCAGCAGCGACAACAGGTCCCGATGCATACCCGCCGACCCCGATCGCCAGATCAGGCGCAAAATCCCGGATGATCCGGACAGCCTGCACGAGACTCCACGGAATCTTCAGCAGCGCCAGCAAGGATCGAATCCCGCGTCCCTTCAACCCTTCAATGTCGATCGTTCGCAGGGCATAGCCGTTTTCCGGGACGACCCGTTTCTCGATTCCCCGGTCGGTCCCGACAAACAGAACCTCCGACGTTGGATCGCGCTTCTGAAAAGCCTCTGCAATTGCGATCCCCGGAAAGAGATGCCCGCCCGTCCCGCCTCCGGCAATAATCACCCGCATGCTGCTACCTCGCAGAAGAGATGTTCAGCAGAATACCGACTGCCGTCATGCTCATAATCAGCGACGATCCGCCATAGCTCATAAAGGGCAACGCCAGTCCCTTCGTGGGCACCAGCGCGGTGACCGCCGCAATATTGATAAAGGCCTCGAACGCCAGCAGGGCAGTCAATCCACCGGCCAGAAGCACTCCGAAGAGATCGGGCGCTTTGAACGATGTCATAAAGCCCCGGTAAATTAGAACCATGAAGAGCGCCAGTACGATAAAGACGCCGATGAAACCGCTTTCCTCGGCGATGACCGAGAGGATGAAGTCCGTATGCGGCTCAGGCAAGTAAAAGAGCTTTTGCATCCCGTCTCCCAATCCAACCCCGAGGGCGCCGCCCGATCCAAAGGACAGGAAGGATTGGATGATCTGGAAACCCGTATTCTGCGGATCTTTCCATGGATCGAGGAAACTCATCAGCCGTACCATACGGTAACCCTTGGTCATCACCAATACAGCCGCCACGGGAACGAGCGCCCCCACGAGCGCGCCCAAATGCAGGAGCCGGCTGCCGCCCAGAAAAAACATGATCATCATGGTTCCGGCAATCAGAACGCTCGAACCGAAATCGGGCTGAAGCAGAATGAGGCCGATCAAGGCGCCCGCAATAATCAGGGGCATCATCATGCCGGTCTTGAATTCGGCGATGTACTGATTTTTCTTGGTCAGGTAGAAGGCCATGAAAACGACAAAGACCACCTTCACCATCTCCGTCACCTGAAAAGAGATGAATCCCAGATTGATCCAGCGTCTTGCCCCGCCCACCTTAACGCCGAGATGTGGAATAAACAGGGCACACAGCAGGACGACGGAAACGATGAGACCCGGATAGGCCAGTTTTTTCAGATGACCGTATGGAACCCGTGACATGATCACCATCGCGAACATCCCGATCAGCACGAAGAAGAGCTGTTTCTTCAGGAAATAGTAACCGTCGCCAAAGCGATCGGCGGCCATAATCGAGCTCGAACTATAGATCATCGCCGTCCCGAAGGTAACCAGCGTCAGCGTCGTAATCATGAGAATAAAATCGGGGCGCACCCCTTTTGCCGGATACTCACTCATCGGAAAGTCCATCCACCAAGGACTTGAAGAACTGTCCCCGTTCCGCATAGTTGTTGAATTCATCGAAGCTCGCGCAGCCGGGAGACAGCAATACAACATCGCCGGCTGTTGCGCTGCCGGAGGCCATCTCAAAGGCAGCCTTAAGTCCCGGCGTCAGCGCGGTATCGACAACCCCGCCGACCAGTGCGTTGATCCGATCCCGCGCCTCTCCAAAAATCACCACTTTCTTGACATGTCGTTGAATCAGCGGGATCAGGGCATCGAAGTCCCCGCCCTTGTCCCGTCCCCCCAGGAGCAGAACGATCGGGGCGGAAAAACTCTCCAGGGCGCGCACGACAGCGCCGACATTCGTCCCCCTTGGAGTCGTCGTAGTACCGCACGCCGCACACCTGCCCACAAAACGCGATCCGATGCGCCACACCGGTGAATCGCGAAACAGACTCGATAATCGCTTCTTGGGAGCAACCGCACTTGCGGACCGCCAGGATCGCCGCCATCACGTTCTCGATATTGTGACTTCCCGGGATCCTGATCATCCCCAGCGGGTAGCATTCATCAGAACGGTCCGGAGCGCTATCGCACAGGCGCCCTCCCGTCAGCGACATTCCATTGGTCATCGGCAAGAGGGTGCTAAAGCATTTCGTTTCAACACCAAGCCGTTGTATGAGGGCCGCCGTTTCGCTTTCGTCGCCATTCAAAATCGCCAGATCGTCCCCTGTCTGGTTCGCAAAAATCTTTTCCTTGGCCTCCCGATAAGCCGCCATGGAGCCGTGATAATCGGTGTGGTCGCAGGTCACGTTGAGCAGAACCGCTACATGGGGCCGGAAGGTCTCCGTCCACTGCAACTGAAAACTGCTGACTTCCGCCACGATGACGTCGAAAGGCCGGTTTTTGTCATCAATGCAACCGATCAACGGCGTGCCGATATTGCCGCCGACGAAAACCCGCTTGCCCGAATGCGCCAAAATCTCGCCGATCAGCGTGGTCACAGTGGTCTTGCCGTTGGTGCCGGTAATCGCCACGATGGGCTCTGTCAGGAAGCGGGACGCCAATTCCAGTTCACTCAGAACCGGGATGCCCTGCACCACGGCTGTCTGAAGAAGCGGGTTGAACGGCGGAACGCCCGGAGACGGAATGACCAGGTCGATATCGTCCAGTGTACAGGCGGCGTAGTCCCTGTATTCGACCCGACCAACTATGTCCGCCAGAGCGATCTGCCCGCTGGAGAATCCCTTCTCGTCAGTCACAACGGGAAGGACATTGCGTTCGCGAAGAAACCTCGTCACGGCAGTGCCCGTCTTTCCGATGCCAATGATCAGCGCTCTTTTCCCGTCGAGCTCCATCGTCTACCGCCTACCTCAACTTCAAGGTGCTGATCGCAATCAGCGCCAGAATAATCGAGATGATCCAGAAGCGCACAATGACCTTGGGTTCGGCCCATCCCTTCAACTCGAAGTGATGGTGGATCGGCGCCATCCTGAAGATCCGCTTGCCCTTGGTGATCTTGAACCAGCCAACCTGGAAAATGACCGAGAAGGTCTCAAGCACAAAGACGCCGCCGACGATCGCCAGCAGGATCTCCTGTTTCGTGAGAATGGCAAGTGTTCCCATGGCGCCGCCAAGCGACAGCGACCCGACATCCCCCATAAATATCTGGGCGGGATAGGTGTTGTACCACAGAAAACCGATGCCGGCCCCCGCCATAGCCCCGCAGAAAACGGCGAGTTCTCCGGCCCCGGCGACATAAGGAATCTGCAGATAGCTCGCAATCCGGATGTTGCCGGCCAGATACGCAAAGAGCAGATAGGTTATGAAACAAACCAATGACGGCGCAATCGCCAGACCATCGAGTCCGTCGGTCAGGTTGACGGCATTGGCTGCCCCGACAATAATAAAAGTGGACAGGATGATGTATCCCCATCCCAGATCGGGAAGGATGGTTTTGAAGAATGGGATCGTTACGCTCGTACTGAAGCCGGGTTTCGAGTAAAGCAGGATGCTGACGAAGAGAGCGATGAAGATCTCCCCGGCCAATCGAACCTTGCCGGACAATCCCCGGCTGCCGACGGAGAGTTTACGGTAATCGTCAATGGACCCGATCAGACCGAAACCGATTGTCACCAGGAGAACCAGCCAGACGTAATCGACCGTCAGATTGGCCCATAAGAGCGTCGCCGTGACCGACGCGAAAACGATGAGGATGCCGCCCATCGTTGGTGTACCCTTCTTGACATGGTGTGTTCCTGGTCCATCTTCCCGAATGGTCTGGCCGATCTGGAGCGATTGTAGTTTACGGATCAGCCAGGGGCCCAGAATAAAGGCAATGACCATCGCCGTGATCATCGCGTAGATGGTCCTGAACGTAATATACCGGAAGACGTTAAATATGCTGTACGTCGTATAAAGCGGATATAACAAATGATAAAGCACTCAAGACTCCTTTTCGCGTCTCAGTGATCGATGTCCGTTCGGCCGAACGCCCGGATAAGTCGCTCGACGACCTCTTCCATTTTCATTCGCCGCGATCCTTTCACCAGAACCCAGTCTCCCCGTTTCAAAAACGCCCCGACCGCGGCGGCAATGGCCTCGTTGTCTTCCATGACAAATATTCTGTCTTTGGACAGCCCGTCTTTTTCAGCGCCTGCAGCTACACAATTGGCGAAAACGCCCCGCAGGAAAAGTCGGTCCACACCCATGGCGGCAACCCGCGCCCCGATTTTTTCGTGCAGCGCCTCGGCCTGTTGTCCGAGTTCCAGCATGTCACCCAAAATAACCGTCGCAGCGCCCCGTCCTTTCAGGGCGCTCAGCGTCCCCAGGGCCGCCTCGACGGATTCCGGGTTTGCGTTATAGGCGTCATTGATCAGATGGGCGCCGTTTTTTAGAGCGGTTATCTCCTGGCGACCGGCTACAGGGCGGAACAGCTCCAAGCCCCGCCGTATCGCATCGGGGGCCATGCCCAGACGCCACGAGGCTGCAGCGGACGCCAGCGCATTATAGACATTGTGCAGTCCGGGGGTCGTCATGACGACCGCGTCGGCCTTTCCTTCTATAACAAGGTCGAAACGAAGGCGGCCCGCGCCTTCGTACGCCAGTCGTTCGGCCCGGACATCTGCTTCGCAATCAACAGCGTAGGTCACCGTAGGTCCGCTCCGGCGCGCCGCCAGTGCGACGATCACCGGATCATCCCGATTGACAACGGCCAGGCCGTCTGCTGCCAGGCCCCGAAAGAGGCTTCCTTTTTCCTCGCGCACCGCCTCCAGGGTCTTTAATCCTTCGAGATGGGCCGATCCGATGTTCGTGATCACCCCCAGCGAAGGGGCGGCGATCTCGGTCAGACGCGCAATCTCGCCAGGGCGGTTGGTTCCCATCTCCAGAATCACGACCTCATGGGTCTCATTCTGTCTCAAGAGCGACAGGGGAAGCCCGATAAGATTGTTGAAGTTCCCCTCGTTTTTCAGCACGGACCTTTCCTGACCCAGGATCGCGGCGGTCATTTCCTTGGTCGTCGTCTTGCCGCAACTGCCCGTAATGGCCAAGACAGGCGCTGAAAAACGCATCCGTCGATGGTGCGCAATATCACCGAGGGCTGTGAGGGGATCCTTTACGGCAATCACCGTCGCGCCGACGAGAGGATCGAGTCGATGGATCTCCCGTCCGGCAATCACAAGTCCCGCGGCGCCTTTTCGGAGCGCGTCCATCAAAAAGTCGTGACCGTCAAAGGTCTCTCCCGTTAGGGCTATAAAGAGCTCCCCGGTGGCGACTTTTCTAGAGTCGGTCGAGATGCCTGTAAAACGCGCATCGTGACGACCACTGAAGAGTTCCCCCGTGGTCGCCCGCAGAATCTCACGACACTCAAACTCGGCACTACGCATTCATCCCTCCCGGCCGAAGCGCATCAAGCGCCTGCCGACAGACGCGCCGATCGTCGAAGGGAAGGATCTTCGAGCCGATAATCTGATATGTCTCGTGCCCCTTGCCGGCCACGAGGACGATATCGCTGGCGCCCGCCGCCGCGATGGCCGCTTCGATGGCCTTTTGGCGGTCGGCGATGACAGCATAGCCCTTAGGTCCTTGGCAGGCACTTTTCAAATCGTTCGGCGCGTAGCGCTCGCAGTCGGGGGCAATGCCGGCCTCGATCTCCTGTAGAATCGCCTCAGGCGGTTCCGACCGGGGATTGTCCGTTGTCAGAACCGTTAAATCGCTGTAAGTCGTAGCCGCCCTTCCCATCAGGGGACGTTTCCCCCTGTCCCGATCGCCGCCGCAGCCAAAAACGGTAATCACCCGTCCCGTCTTGAATTCCATGATATTCTGCAGTACCCGCCTCAAGGCATCGTCCGTGTGGGCATAATCCACGAAAACCATTGCCTCTCCGGGGAGGCTAACCCGCTCCATGCGACCCGGCACATTTTGAAGACTCGCCACGCCATGCCGAATGGCCTCGACGGGAAGTCCCATGACGTGGGCGGCGGCCACAGCGGAGAGGATGTTATAGAGATTGAATTTCCCCATCAGGGGGGACCAAATCTCGAAGCGATCGGTTGCGGTTCTGATCGAAGCACAAATACCATCGGCAGAGAGAATCGGATTTTCCGCCATCACGTCCGCCTCATGCGAAAGGCCGAATGTCAGCAGTTCGACACCCGTTTCCGCGGCAATCTCCTTTCTCAGTCGAACCCCCCAGGGATCATCACTATTGATAAACGCCCGTTGACCGGCCCCCGCCTCGACCAGCATCTCGAAGAGTTTCTTCTTGGCTCTGAAATAACTCTCCATCGTCTGGTGATAGTCCAGATGATCCTGCGTCAGATTCGTAAAAATCCCAGACTGGAAGTGACAATCGGCTACGCGCCCCAGTTCGAGCGCATGGGACGACACCTCCATGACGACATGCGTCACACCCGCGTCCGCCATCTCGCGGAGAATGCGCTGCAACTCCAGGGATTCCGGCGTCGTGTTCAGCGCAACCAGCGTCTTGTCGTCGTAGCGATAGTTAATCGTGCCGACAACGCCCGGCATCGCGCCGGCCGCTTTAATGATCGACTCCAGCAGGAAGGTGACTGTCGTCTTCCCGTTGGTGCCGGTTACCCCGACCATATTGAGACGCGCCGAAGGATCCTCGAAGAAATTCCTGGCAACAATACCGAGGCTCCGGCGGCTATCAGCTACCCGAATCGCCGTCACACCATCGGCTACAGCGACATTGCTTTCCAACAAAACGTATCGTGCGCCCTGCGCGATGGCGGCATTTATAAAATCATGCCCGTCGGATTTAAACCCCGGAACCGCGACAAAAAGCGATCCGTCCGTACATTGGCGGGAGTCATGACAAACGGCTGAGACCTCTCCATGGAGCAAACCGGAAAAATCCAGCACATCAATATCCTTGAGTAACCTTGCCAGCTCCAATGCGCCTTATCCCCAAAAGTTCATAAAACGAAGAGACTGATCCAGCTTGCCTTCCAACGCCGATTCCTCGTCAATCATGAAACCTCACGGATTATCCGTACTGAATATGACGGTGCACGCCGGACGCTCTCCCAGGGGAACCCCCGGGGACGGATCCTGTTTCACCGCCCATCCGCTTCCGACGGCGTTCAGGACAATGCCGTGCTGGCGGGATAGTCTCAATACCCGTTTCATCGCCATGCCGCGAAAATCAGGCATCAGAGATTCCGCCGCCATAGCTTCGGCCGGTGCCTCCGATTGGGCGGCCACGAACTTGATCGCCGACGGTTTAGCAGCAACCTCCTGTTTTGGCTGTGCCTCGGCAGTCAGTACGTCGCCGGCGCCACCGTCGTAGCAACGCAAGATCTGTTCACCGATATTCCTGAAGACCGGCGCCGCCGCGACCCCACCCCATTTGTCTCGCTGCGGCTCGTCGATCATGACGAAAATGACCACCCTCGGCTCTTCTGCAGGAAAAAAGCCGATGAACGAGGTGCGAACCTTTTCACTTGAATACCGCCTTGCAGCAGCATCGTATTTTTGCGCCGTTCCCGTCTTGCCCGCAACGGAGACATTCATGATCCGTGCATTCTTTCCTGTCCCGTCCACCACGACGTCGGTCAGCATAGAGGCCATCCTCATGGCCGTCGGCGCTGAGATAACCTGCCTGACCACCGTCGGTTTAAACTCCCGAGCCATGCGATTGTTCTCATCGACAATGCCCTTTACTATATAGGGTTTCATTAAAACGCCCTTGTTGGCGATCGCCGAAAAGGCCGACACCAGTTGCACCGCCGTCACCGAGACCCCCTGACCGAAGGCAATCGTCGCCTGATCGACCGTCGTCCACTGATTGACAGGGCGGAGGAGCCCCGAAACTTCACCGGGCAAGTCGACTCCCGTCTTGCCTCCGAAACCGAACTCCCTGACATACTGATAAAATTTGTCCTTCCCCAATTTCTGGGCGATTTTTGCCGTGCCGATATTGCTTGAATGCTTCAGAATTTCACGGACCGTCAAAAAGCCAAATCTTTCATGCTGGGCATCATGGATCACCCTGTTGGCAATCCGATAGGCGCCATTTTCGCAAAAAAATCGATCCTGTTCCTTCACCGCCCCTTCTTCCATGGCGGCGGCCACCGTAAAGGGTTTAAACGTCGATCCCGGATCGAAGACATCCGCTATCGGCCTGTTTTTCTTGCCTTCCTGATTGGCCTTTGTAAGAAGATTGGGGTTGAAAGCCGGCTGCTGGGCCATAGCCAACAATTCACCCGTTCGCGGATCCATCACTACGGCAATCCCTCCACGGGCCAGTTTGCTTTCAACGGCCTCTTTCAGCTGAGTTTCCACAAGATATTGAATTCGGCTGTCAATTGTCAACAATATATTGTAGTCACGATCGGATTTTTCTTTTGTCAGATTATCCTTCAAAAAGAGTTTCTTACCCTTGGCATCTCTGCCCCAGACAATTCTTTCAGGATCTCTCTTTAGATACCCCTCATATTTTAATTCAACACCCTCGAGACCGGAAGCATCCACCCCCACCATACCCAATATCGGTCCTGCCAGTTGCTGATTGGGATAAAAGCGCTTGGGTTCTTTAAGGAGATAGACCCCATCGATCTCGAGCGCCTTAACGGCGGACGCTTGCGAGGGAGAGACCATCCGAGAAAGCCAGCAGAACCCCTTGCGGCTTGATAATTTTTTCGCGAGTTCGAGTTCATCCACTGAAAGAATGGGGGCGAGCGCTGCTGCCGCCTTCCGGGAATCTTCAATCCTGGGGGGTTCAGCGCAAACGGAATCCATCTGGATGCTGATAGCAAGTTTTTCGCCGTTGCGATCCATAATCTGACCGCGATCGGGCTGGAGTTGCATGGCTTTGGTGTGCTGCTTGGCAGCCATAGGCCTCAAGGTTTTCTGAGAAAGAATCTGGAGTTGAAAGGCGCGCGCCACCAACACGACAAAAAGCAGCATAAAGGCAGAGAACAGGCATAGGATCCTGACTCGAAGCCATTTTTTTGTCTTGGCAGTCATTTCAAGAACAGCACCTGATCCCTTTCAGGGAATTGCATCCCCAGCCTAGCTTTGCCGATCGCTTCCAAACGCTGGGGCGATCTCAGTGTTGCAATCTCCACCTTGAGTTTGCGATTCTCTTCTAACAGCTTCTCTTGGCGGGAAAGCTCCTGAGCGATGTTATACTTGAGTTCCATGAAATGGACATGAGACCAGATATAGATCAGTGTTGCGCCAAGCAGGAAAAGAAAGGCGACAATGAGCGAGGACCATTTCCAGCTCGGGAGCTCCTGTGCATCGAAAAAAAATCTGCCCCTGAGTGCCTTTGAGTCCGCCATGTCTAGATCCTCTCGAACGTTCTGAGTTTTGCGCTTCTAGCCCTCGGGTTACGCTGTAACTCCTCGAAGCCGGCAACGACCGGCTTGCGAGTTAGCACCCTGCCCTTTGATTGCCCCCCACAAATGCAAAAAGGGATATCGCCAGGACAGACACATCCTTTCTCCCAAGCTCGAAACGTTTCTTTGACTATCCTATCTTCCAAGGAGTGAAAGGAAATAATCGAAAGCCGTCCCCCCGTCTCTAACAGATCAACACCATCCGTCAGAGCCCTCCTCAAATTGTCCAGTTCGTCATTGACTGCAATGCGAACCGCTTGAAAAGTCTTAGTGGCCGGATGAATCCGACCCCTCCGACGCTGGGGTGGCATCGCCTTTGAAACAATGCCCGCCAGTTCGCCGGTCGTTCGGATCGCAGATAATCGCCTTGCCGAAACAATGGCCCTCGCGACCCGACCTGCCATTTGCTCCTCGCCGTAATCCCGAAGGATTCGAACAAGCTCTTTCTCCGTAGCGGTATTGACCACATCATAAGCGCTGGGCCCATTTCCCTGATCCAGTCTCATGTCGAGCGGGGCGTCCGATGCGAAACTGAATCCTCGCTCCGCTGTGTCCAGCTGATAGGAGGAAACGCCGAGATCCAGTAAAATCCCTCTGACCTTTTCAATTCCCCTGGCCGCCAGAACTTCCTTCATGTTGGAAAAGTTCGCCTGCACAAGCGTTTTTCGTTCCCCGAAGACGGCCAATTTATTTTCGGCTTCCAGCAAAGCATCGGCGTCGGTGTCGATTCCGAACAGCCTGCCGCCCGGTGCTGTTTGCCTCAGAATTTCAAAAGCGTGCCCCCCGCCCCCCAGCGTGCCATCCACGTAGATTCCGGAAGATGTGCAATCGAGAGACTCGACAGCCTCCTTCAACAGAACCGGCACATGATAGGGGGAAGCCATCGTAGTGCCCCTAAATCCCGAGATCCGCCATGTACTTCGAATAATTTTCGATGTCGGCGCCGGAGCGTTCAATGTCCGCCTCCCAGCGCTCCTTGCTCCAAATTTCTACAATCCGGACCATGCCTGCCAGAACAATGTCCTTGTCTAATTTTGCGTATTCTCTAAGGCTGGGGGGAATCAGGATCCTGCCCTGACTATCAAAGGAGCAATCGACGGCTCCCGACATGAAAAACCGCTGAAAGGCTCTGACTTCCTTGCGGAGAAGAGATTGATGACTGACCTTTTCCTCAAGGATGCGCCACTCGTCGTAAGGGAAACACATTAAATAGCCGTCCCAATTGGTGACGACCAATTTATTGTCGTACTTTTCGGCGAACGTCTCCCTTAGCTTGGACGGGAAAATAATTCGCCCTTTATCGTCAATGGAATGGTAGTACCGACCCCTGAAAGACACCGAAACCCTCCACTATCATCCACTTCACTCCACCTTTGAGTACTTATAGAGGGTTTTGATATTTTGTCAAGCAGAAAAACTCAATATTCTTCTCTTTTTAATTGAAATTTGGCGACTGCGGCATTGTGCTGTGAAAGGGTATAGGAAAACTGATGGGAACCGTCATTGCGGGCAACAAAATACACATAATTGACCTGAGAAGGATAGAGAGCGGCCATGATCGAATCGAAACCGGGATTCGCTATCGGTCCAGGGGGCAAGCCGTCGATTTGATAGGTATTATAGGGCGTATTTTTCTTCAAATGTGCTCTGGTAATCGTCCCAGAAAAAGCGGGAAGGCCATATACTGCAGTAGGATCGCTTTGCAGCCGCATTGATACCTTCAGTCTATTATAGAAAACGGCCGCAATCAGGGGCTTTTCTTCTTTCAGCTTAGCCTCTTTTTCAATTATGGAGGCGAGTGTGACGATCTGATCAAAAGAGAACCCGATCTCCTGCGCCCGCCTGAGCATATCGGACGTGACCTTCTTGTGAAACTGGTCCACCATCAGGGTAATAATCTCTCTTTCGTCCATCGCCTTATTCAAGATGTATGTCTCGGGAAACAAGTACCCCTCTGCGGTTTCGCTCTGAATGCCGAGAGAGGCCAGAAATGCCTTGTCACTGCATAATCTCAAAAACTCTCTTTTGTTGACCAACCCCTCCTCAACCAAAACGTTGGCAATCTGATGCAGATTAAAACCCTCGGGAATGGCAATACGGTATCCCTTGACCTCCCCACGCATCATCTTGTCTAAAATGATTGAGGGGGACATGGCGCTAGTCAACTCATATTCGCCGGCACGAATGTGCCTGGGAACATCCTTCAATCGGGCAAACAGCTGAAAGGGCAGCTTGTGTTCCACCAATCCTCTCTGGCTCAGGATATCGGCTATTTTGGCAAAGCTGCTTCCCTTGGGAATTTGAATGGTGATTGGCACAGCATTCTTGCTATCGAGAGGGGTTCGCATAAAGTTCAAAAATAGGGCGATCCCGATAAAAAACAAAGCGACAAAATGAATAGCGATTGGAAACTTCTTTTCGTTTATTGTTTTGATTAGTTCCATTTGAACAGCAACCTCCGTACAACAAAAAATCAAAGTACCATTGGGGATTCGCCGGGGCACGCTTCCGCGATTCTCCGATCCCCAGAAAGATAGTTAATTTTGATTCGCTCGCTTACCCCGCGACATGCCATAGGGAATGCGCTCGCTGAAGGATTCGGGGATACCGACCTTGCCCAAACGCCGCGCCCACTCTCCATTCGCCCCCATGCGCTCTCCCACGCAACCTCAGGTCTTTGCAAAATGAGCCAGCCCAGAGGCACGCTTTCATGCCTCTGAACGCCTCTTTTTGCGCTCCTGCGAGGGGCCGTAAAAAGCAAAACCCTATCCTAGCCAGGAAAGGGTGTTATATATTAAAAAATTATAAAATTTTCAATATGTTACAATAAAAGCTAGCTCATCTTGTTTTCCTTCTTGGACAGAGAATTTAAGTACGATTGCAAGACAATGCCCGCCGCAATCTTGTCCACCAGCTTTTTTCGTCGCTGTTGCTGAACACCGGCCTCATCTAAGATTCGTTCCGCCTCCCACGTGGACAGCGCCTCGTCCCACTTGACTATAGGGAGATCTACGACAGTAGCCAACGCCGCAATAAATCGATCCACCTTCTCACACTGTACCCCGGCGGATCCATCCAGTCGCAAAGGGTACCCGATAACAATCTTGTCGACACCGTAACGACGAACAATTTCCGCCACAGCGGCCAGATCTCGCTGAAGGCTTGTCCTGTCTATAATTGAGAGGGCTTGGGCGGTGATGCCAAGTTCATCTGATATAGCGGTGCCGATCCGCTTGCTGCCATAATCCAGACCCAGTAACCTCATATTGACGTGTAGGCTAACATGATCGGGAGGGAATCTCAATATTTTTATAATCGCCTCTTTCGAGGCCCAATTTGCCCTTCGACGACTTGTTTTCTCTTGAGATTGCAATCTCAAGAGAAAACGGTTATGTTGCGACCGCAACGGTAGGCGCTCTGTTGAGGTTCCTGCCCGCGTATCCGGCGTGACCACGTGACAATGATAACCTTGGGGGCCATCCCCTTTTTCTGAAACCAGCCAACCAATACCATTTTGTCGAGGAGTAAATATGGGCCTGAAAAATACGTTTGTCAAAGAGATCAAGGCAGGAGATCAGGTCATCTCTTCATTCCTCGTTTCCGAAAAAAATATGACCTTCTCTCAAAAGGGGGCCCCATATCTCAGCCTGCGCCTTAAGGACAAAACGGGGGAAATCGAAGGGCGGGTCTGGGACCGGGCCGCGGAGTTCGACACGCTTTTTAAAAAAGGGGACATTATCCACATTCAAGCCAGGGCAGCGAGCTTCAAGGATGCCCTGCAACTGTCAATTGTTAACCTCAAGAAGCCAGGCTTTTCAGAAATCGACCTCTCCGATTTCAACCCGACCTCAAAATCAGATATACAGGCCATGTTCAACGATCTGATCACTATAGTGGAAGGTATTCGGAATCCCTTTCTGAAGCAATTGCTCCAGTCCTTTTTCGACGATTCAGTCGTCGTGAACCATTTCAAGGTCGCGCCAGCCGCCAAGGGGTTCCACCACGTCTGCATTGGCGGCCTCCTCGAGCACACGCTGTCGGTCGTCCGTTTGCTTCTGACCGTTGCCGACCACTACGCGGACATCGACAGGGATTTATTGATTGCAGGGGGAATTCTTCACGATATAGGGAAAATTGACGAGCTGACTTACAACAATGTCATTGAATATTCAGATGAAGGCAGGCTGATTGGCCACATCGTCATTGGCGTCGAAATGATAAACCAGCGCATCGCCGCCATTGCTGATTTCCCTAAAGAATTGGCCATGAAGCTTCGTCACATCCTTATCAGCCATCATGGCGAAATGGAATTCGGCTCGCCCAAACGACCAAAAACCCTTGAGGCCTTGATCATTCATTATATTGATGACTTAGATGCCAAGGTCAACGCCTTTCAGAGCTATGTAGAAGCATCTGCAGACAACGGTACGGATTGGACACCATACCACAGACTGTTGGAGCGTTTCCTATACAAGAAATAACCTGTCAATCCATCTACTTCAAGCAAACATCCACGACGAATGCACCGCAACCCTGAATTTCAAAGGGAATTATAATGCTGGGACTATCTAAAACGTGAACCACGGAGTGATCCTTGCCGGCAACCACCGTCGGGATCGCCGCTGTCACAACAAACCCCATTGCTTCCAATTTTTTTCTGGCAGCACCCGATATCATATTGGTGATTTCGCCGACAGCATCTTTGACATCGCTGGTCAAGCCCGTTATCTCTTCACCCAGCATATTGGATACAATCTTCGTGATGCAAGCCTCGCTGAAACTGAGCGCCAGAGAGCCCTTCACCTTTCCCGTCAAGCCGATAATGCCGGAAATATCGCCCTTCGCCAAGTTGTCCTTTTTCAGATAAGGTTTACCCGGTATGGGGTCGAGAAATGCCATGGTTTTTATAACGCTCACGGTCCCTTCCAGAAAGGGGTTTATAAATCGAACATCCATGCTTCATCCTTTCCCAAATACCCGACCTAAATGGCGTCGATAATTTTTTTGATTTTTTCTTCCAGAACCTCGGCCGTAAAGGGCTTCACGATATAGTTGTTGACACCTGCCTTTACTGCCTCCACAACATTCTCCTTCAGGGCTTCCGCCGTCACCATGAGAAAGGGCGTCTTCTTTAAATCCTCATCCGCTCTAACCGCTTTCAGGAGCTCAAGCCCCGTCATGTTGGGCATATTCCAGTCGGAGATTATAAAATCAATCTTTTGAGACTGCAGGGTGCTTAACGCAATCTGACCATTTTCGGCTTCGACAATATTTTCATACCCGATCTGTTTCAGCAGATTACGGATCACCTTGCGCATGGTGGCAAAATCATCCACAATTAAGATTTTTATCATTTTATCATGTATCATATACTATCCTCCTCAACACCTTATTGCATTGCAACGATGCCGCCACCCGTTTCACTCAGCTCAAATACACCCTCAGGATCCAGAATCAGCCCCACACTGCCGTCACCGAGGATAGCCCCACCAGACACGCCCCTAACAAGTTTAAGACTCTCCCCGAGGCCTTTAATGACAACCTCTTCCTTGCCAAGGATTTCGTCAACCATAAAACACTTCGAACGGGCCTCTCCGTCCACGACAACCACGATAGCGTTCCAAGGTTCCGTGAACTCGGGTTCGATTCCGAACAGATCATGAAGTCGAACGAGAGGCAGAAGGTTCTCCCTGACCTTGACCATCTCACCTTTATTGATTACTGTATTGCAATCAGTCTGCGCAGGGCGGAGCAGCCGGCGGATCGCTGTCATCGGAATGATATACCTCTCCGCTCCAACACGCACGATCATGCCATCAATGATGGCCATTGTCAGGGGGAAATACGTAATGAAAGTGGTCCCCTCGCCGGGTATTGTATCAATCTCTACCTTTCCCCGCAACTTCTCGATGGCCTGTTTGACGACATCCATCCCGACGCCACGTCCGGAAACATCTGTTACCTTTTCGGCCGTCGACAAACCGGGGAGAAAAATCAGGCGCCATATATCCTGATCGGAAAGTTTTTCTTTCGAATCTACTAGGCCATTCTTCACCGCCTTAGCCAGAATCTTTTCTTTGTTCAAACCGCGACCGTTATCCGCAATTTCGATGATAATGTGGCCCCCCTTGTGAAAGGCCCTTAGTTTAATCAATCCCGTCTCTGCCTTCCCCGACTGAAGCCTCTCCTGCGGCCTCTCAATGCCATGATCGACAGCATTGCGGATCAAATGCACCAGCGGGTTATAGATTTCCTCCACCATGTTACGATCGATTTCCGTATCCTCACCCACCAGTTCGATATTGATAGATTTCCCCGCAGCACGTGACAGATCACGTACCAGCCTAGACATGCGCTGAAACGTCTGCTTAATCGGAATCATCCTAAGGCTCATGGATAATCGCTGCAATTCAGAAGTGATTGTCTCAAGCTGAGAAATGTCACTAAAGAACTTTCTGTCCGTATTGCTCTGAACAATCGGACTCTGACGGATCATCGACTGCGTAATGACCAATTCCCCGACCATATTGACCAGATCGTCAAGCTTTCTCGTATCGACGCGGATGGAACCTGCGTCGGTTACCTGGACACTCTGCTTCCGCAGAGCTTGAGAAACCTGTTTAGGGGTCGCCTTTCCTTCTTCAATCAGGGCCACACCGATCTTTTTCGGCGGCACCTCCTTAAGAGCTTCCTCGACATCCTCCTTCTGAAGAATGCCTTCTTCCATCAGGATCTCCCCGATCTTTTTTACGCCAGGAGCCTGCATGGGGGCAGCCAAATCGTTCCCCGTTTCAATCCGTTGCAGACGGTCTTCAAAGCCCTTGATATCGATCTCTACTGGTTCGACCGATCTACCCTCCGTTCGCGCTTTAATCTCGCCAATCATCGCTTTCAGGGCATCCGCCCCATCAAGAATGACATCGATCAGCGATGACGACACGTTCAATTCACCATTGCGTACCTTATCCAAGGTATTCTCGAGACAATGGGCAAGATCACGGATATTTTCCAGATTGAGAAAACCAGCAACGCCCTTGATCGAGTGGAAGGGTCTGAAGATGGCATTGACGACCTCCTTGTCCTCAGGATTCTGTTCAAGGTTGAGGATATTTACTTCAATCTCGTTGATATGCTCCAGCGCTTCAACAATAAAATCGTTAAGGAGAGAATCGTCTTGGGTTACCTCAGCCACTGTGGCAGCAGTTGCATCACTTGTCGCTGAAGCCCCTCCCGGAACGACCTCCGGCGCGGCCTCCCCGAGGTAGGCGGATAGCTCGTCCCGGTCTTTATCGCAGTTTCCCTCTTTGGCAACATGACCGATCATGCTCTGCATCAGCGCCATTCCTTTTTCGACACGCGAAAAAATCTCGGCATGGTTCGTTACCGTGTCCTCATCCATAATGATTTTTTCAATCTGCCTAGACAGGCGCACCGTTATCTGCTTCAGGGATTCCAGGTTTAAGGCCTTGGCCCCAGCCATGACGTTCTCAAGTTGATTAAGAAATTGACCTGCCGTCATGACGTCAATTACTCGGTTTTCGAGTGAAAACATCGTAGCAATCATGTCATCGATCTGCGACAATAAAGATTCATAGTCCATTTTGCACCATCCTGAGAATTTCATTGGAAATATTATCAATGGGCGCGATTTTATCGACCCCCCCTAGTTTAATGGCCTCCTTCGGCATACCAAAAACGATACAGCTATTCTCATCCTGCGCGATCGTTTTGGCTCCAGCCTGTTTCATTTCCAGAAGGCCCGCTGCGCCGTCACTGCCCATCCCGGTTAAAATGACGCCCACGGCGTTAGAACCTGCGTATTTCGCCACGGATTTAAACAGGACATCCACTGCCGGACGTTGATGATGCACCATCGGACCGTCCTTCACCTCTACGTAGTAGCGGGCGCCGCTGCGTCTCAGAATCATGTGATAATTTCCCGGGGCCAGCAGGGCAGTTCCAGGAACCACCGAATCGTTGTCCTTTGCCTCCCGGACCTGAATCTGACACAGACTGTTCAGGCGTTCAGCAAAAGAGGTAGTGAAGTGAGCGGGCATATGCTGAACGATTAGTATACCAGGAGAATCAGGGGGCATCTTTGTCAGAACCTTTTTGAGCGCCTCAGTCCCTCCCGTAGAGGCCCCAATGGCAATGATCTGGTGAGTCGTCTGGGACAAGGCCAACTTGGGCGGTTCGGCTATCTCCGCAGGCAGCGCCACGGCAGGCGGCTTTCTGACACTTACATAGGATGCCGCCCTAATTTTCAGGGCAAGCTGTTCGCTCATATCTCCGACGGAATAGGAGCTACCCGGCTTTGCAATCACATCAACAGCGCCAGCATCCAATGCCTCCATAGCCAACTTGCTCCCCTTCGGCGTCAGAGAACTGACGATCACGACGGGAAGCGGAAAGTAACGCATCAGCTTGCGCAGAAAAGTCAAGCCATCCATGCGCGGCATTTCGATGTCCAGCGTCAGTACCTGCGGCTTCAGCTTGATGATCTTATCGCGCGCGACAAAAGGATCCGGGGCCGTGCCGACAATTTCGATATCCGCGTACCTGGAGAGTTCTTCCGAAAATATTTTTCGTACGATCGCCGAATCATCTACGATCAGTACCTTAATTTTACGATCGGCGCCCTGCATGACGGTATGGGTACCAGTCTCCCTTCCTGAGTTGATTCGCCTTATAGACGATCGTCTCATTTGTCATCGTGTTGTAAATGAGCTTTCTGCCCATCCCGCCTCCAATATCTTCGGAGACAATCTTAATGCCATTCCTGTCCAATACCTGCCGGGCAACCGAGACATTTTCTTCGGCAATCGCCCGGTTTGCCTTACCGTTGGATGCCCCCCCGAAGAGTTGTGCCTTCATGGTCTCTCGAGAGGCTCCCTCCTGAAAAAACATTTCCACAAGGTGGGAGACCGCCACATTGCCATACTTGGCCGTCGGAGTAACGCCCGCTTTCGCCAAGGGATAGAGGTAATGAACCATTCCTCCGCACGAGATCTGACTATCCCACAAGGCAACTGCCACACATGACCCAACAATGGTAGAAATCACAACCGGCGTTTTGCTCAGGAAAATGTATCCCGGCTTTAGTTGATACTCGCACAGTTCTATGTCCCGATCGACGCCCATCCTCATCGTTATTTCGATGCCTCATAAACTCATGGACATTGACATCGAAACTTTTCCATAATCGGAATCAAAATAGAGCTGATAGTCGCTTTCCGTCAACACCTGCGACGCGGTACCCACCATAGCGCCATCGGACAACTCCGGTATTGACAGGTTAAACACGCGGCTTCGGTCGTATTTGCTAAGGAAGTTGCCGGAAATCATATTCAGCGCCTCCTTCACGCAATCCCCTACACACTGCTTGTCGAGCTCCCCGCAGCCATCGCCCATAAGATTCTGCGCCATGATCGTAGCGAGGCTCTGATCGACCATCAACCTGCAGGTCCCTGTGATATTGTCACTGTCAAAGTGAATTGACGCTTCCGGCCCCGATATTGAACCGGATTCGTCCAAAGGCTCCAAAAAGACGAAAAGCATCCTTTCGAAAACCTCAAAAATCGACTCCATCAGCTTCTGCCTGATCTCCTCCATAAGTCCCCTCTTCGGTCATGCCGACCACGTCATAAAGGATTCTCCGGACTTCTTCCGGGACAAAAGGTTTCTTGATAAACCCCTTGGCCCCCATATCCGTCACGAGCTGTTTTCGCTCATCACTGCCTTCCGTCGTAATGATAACAACCGGAATCTCTTTCAGGAGCTCATCCTGCTTCAAATTCGTTAACAATTCCAACCCATTCATTTCCGGCATGTTCAGGTCGGACATGATGATATCCACCCAGGTGCCCTTGAGCACCTCCAGGGCCTCCTTGCCATTAGCGGCCTCATAACACTGGTCTATTTTAAACCCAGAGATCGTTATGATCTTCTTCACAACGGCACGCATGGCGCCTGAATCATCGACAATTAAGACGTTAAACGACATAGGCTCCACCCAATTTCAAACAAGATTAACAAGTTCCTGTGCTCTTTCTAATTCCTTTAGCAACTCTGCCATTCCCATTTCAAGATCCTTCTGACGGATCCGCAAAATATCGATAACATCCTTCAAGCCCCAATAGGCTAAACCATCGTTTCCGCCGCCAAGCCCCATAATGATACAGGCCTGGTCGGCCAGATAAACAATCCAGCAGAATCTGTTATTGCCTCCTAGCTGTGCCAGATCGGGACGATGGTGAAACCGGATCGTATCACGGATCTCTGGCGGGAAATTCCAGTTCTGAGCAATGCGCCCTCCCACCTCCGCATGGTTCATCCCAATCACCTCTTCCTCAGCCTTGAGAAAAGAATACCCTTGGCTATTCACTAACTCCATGATTCGCTGGGATGAGTCCTGGACAAATTCGCTCAAAATAAACTTTCCAATATCGTGCAGCAGTCCCGCCGTAAACAACCGGGAATCATCCGTACCCGTAATTTTCTTGGACAAGATCTGTGTCATCAGGGCCACACCGACTGCGTGTTTCCACAAATCGCGGGCATTGACCCCATAACCGGGGGCGTTTTTATTAAAATATCTCGAAATCCCAGACACCTGGATGGCTCGTAAGATATTTTCCTGTCCAAGAAAAACCACCGCGTCATGCAGTGTACTGATCCTGCGTACCCCGAAATAGGCGGAGTTGCAAATCTTTAGAATATTCGCCGTGATGGACGGATCAAACTTGATGACATTGACGACCTGTGTAACCGCATAATCCGGATTTCTCATGACCTCGGCAACGCGCTGCCCTGTGACCGGAAAAGCCGGAATCTTTTGAATCGACTGAAGGATCCTGTCAACGACCTTCATAATTGCCTCGTTTCCTCACCCGATGCCTTCATTAAGACAATACCGGAATCAATATGCAGTCGCACCGTCCTGTTGCAACTCCTCCCGGTATCTTCCTTGTCAATTAACACATTGTTCTTCCAGAATATCTTGCGCAGCGCCATGATGTTTTTCTGGCCAATCCGGAAATAATTCGTATCGTCCAGGATACTGGCCCCTCCTGCCACCTTAACGATCATCCTTTTCTTTTCCGCGCCCAACTGATAGCAAGACTTGAAAAGAAGAGGGATCCCCGTATCGGCGAACATAGCTGGCTTCTCTTTGGCCTTGTCTGGATCCAACGTGGAATCAGGCAGCATATAGTGAAGCATACCGCCAACCCTTGCGATAGGATCATACACCATTACGCCGATGCAGGAGCCAAGGGCATAGGTTACTAATACGTCACCGGGATTCTTGCTCACTTTAAAGTCTGAGATTCCAATAACAAGTTCAGCCATATTATTTACAGTATACGCTCGGTTCGATATATTTAAACGAATGAGGCAACCCCGTTAAACTCTCTGAGTGACCTATAAACAAATAACCGCCAACTCTAAGACGACTGTAAAACCTGTTGACGAGCTCGCTCTGAGTCTGTTTATTGAAGTAGATCATGACATTCCTGCAAAAAATGACGTCGAATAAATCCCCGGCTGGCGGCGGGTCCATCAAGTTAAACCGGGCGAACGTAATCGACGCCCGCAAGTTGTCCTTAACCCGGTAGTACCCCTTCCAGTCTCCCTGCCCGACGGCAAAATACTTTTTTAAAAGCTCTGCCGGGATCTTTCTGATCCTTTCCTCGGCATAGATGCCGGTTACAGCCTTTTTAAGGACTTTGGTCGATATGTCGGTTGCCCAAATCCGCAAATCAAAGGGCTTAGCCGTCGTCTCCTTCATGGTCATAGCGATGGTATAAGCCTCTTCCCCCGTTGAGCAGCCAGCACACCAGATATGCAGTCGGGAACCTACCGACGCCTTTTCGGAATTCTTCAACAACTCCGGCATAATAGTATGCAATCTACGAAAATGCGTCTCCTCACGAAAAAAGCTGGTTAAGTTTGTCGAGATCGAATCGATCATCATGATCAATTCCTCGGCCCCTTCCGACGTCATCACGTACTCGTAATAATCCTTAAAGGACGGGAATTTGCCTTCCCGTAATCTTTTCCCCAGACGGGCCTTGACCAGCTCCTTCTTCCCAGAATGCAAATCGATCCCGCAAATTTCAAAGACCATTTTCTTGATCTTCTCAAAATCAATGTCTCTAAGCTCCGGACCGTGCACGCTGCTTTCCTTTTCTACTTGAGGTATCGGTTTAAGAAATGTGGCGTTTCTCAATGGCTCCCCACTAGACGAACGATGAACACAATCAGTGCAACATGGTTTGCGCTATGGCCGTATCCAGGGTCAGGACCCGATCAATATCCAGCAAGATTTTTACTGCCCCCTTGATCTTGGCCATGCCGAGAATGTAATCGGTATTCAATTTAAAACCGAATGTTGGTGCCTCCTCGATTTCTTCAGCCTTGATATTTAAAACTTCAGAAACGGAATCCACCACAATACCCATAATCACCTTATCGCCGGACTTATTCAGGATATCGACGACGATGATGCAGGTTCTCTCATTATAATCGAGGTGCATCATCGAAAATTTCAAGCGAAGATCAATAACGGGAATAACCTTGCCTCGCAGGTTAATGACCCCCTTGACGTAAGAGGGCGTCTGCGGAACCGAGGTTATCGTCATGATTCCTATGATTTCTTTTACCTTTAGAATCTCCAGGCCATATTCCTCACCGGCTAACGTAAAGGTCAAATATTTCCCTTCCTTGCCGGTCGATGCGCCACTGTGCTGCACATCGGATTCAATGAAATCAGAAACTGACATCTACAACCGACCTCCCCTTCTTTTGATTTGTGAGCGTTTGATTCATCCCTAACCGTGCCAGATCATAATACCGAAGAATAAGTCAATTATTTGTCTTTCTAACAAAATCCCGTCATGAATTTCACCTAACAGGGATGATGACAATGATTGATTAACCGCAGTGCATTCAAGGACGCTCTGTTGGACTTCCCCTCAGTATTTATGGACTTAGCAGATAAAAACCACTCTACCGGTCGCCGTCGCATTTACACAAATTCGCCTGCACGCCATAGTCAATTACATTCATGACTAGCAATTTCAGGACCAACCAATCCTGTTTTATATTGAATCCATATCAACCTGCTAATCCAATGCAACAGCTGTAGGCTAGAATCGGCATCAGCTTCAGCAAACTTTAACCAGTAACATATTGTATTCAAATATTTATTATTTTTTTCTCCAATCAGCCGATAATAACGTTCCAAACGGGAGCTGCATCCATCTTTGGCGATTCACCGGGGCAAGCTCCGGCAAATCGCCAATCCCAGAGGCAGATATTATATTTCGCTCGCTCACCCCGCTGCAAGTTGCGAGGAATGCGCTTGCTACCGGATTCAAGTATGACAGCATTTTTGCTGTCACCAGAAACGATGTTTACGACGTGTGGCCAACTGAAAAATTACAACACGTATCTTCGGCGGCATCAATTCGACCAGGTACATAAATCCAATCCCCCGCAACAGAAACATGAAAGCTGACTTACAAAGGAGGCAAACGGTGACAGAGACGATCAAAACCGACGATGTTCCCCTTATCTGGAAACGACTTCATGAAGCACAGCGGCACCTCAAACAGAAGAACATCAAACAAACGCTCATCGGCCTCAAGGATGTTCTGCAGCGCCGATTGGATACGCCCATGCTGGCGGCAGATCAGAGAGAACTCGACAAGGAAATTCGAGCTTTCCAACCGGCGCTTTTCGCAAGCAAAGCCTTCAAGGACGTCTTCGGTCCGGTCTCTTTTCAAGATAACGATCCCGAGACATTGCTAGCGTTTGTCTTGCAACTCATCCGCGTGCAGGAGCAGGACCTCATGGAGACCGTCTATCCGGACTTAACTCCTCAAACGGGCGACCAGGGAAGTCAGAATGCTGAAATCGTGGAACGGGCTGAGATCATCATGGAATTTATGGAAACCGGGGATCTCCCAACCGCCAAACAACTGCTCTCTGGAGACGAAAAACTGTGCGCCTACGTCGGCAACAGCTATAACCAGTCGGGCATCACCAACCGCCAAAGGGGCCTCTTTGAGCGCTCCATTGACAATTATATGAAGGCTTTAATCGCACTGCCTGAAGACGAAGGCCTCTATTACAACATCGCACGCGCCCATTACGAACAGGGTTCGATGCAGCAGGCCGTTGCGGCCATTAATACAGCCCTTAAAATCAATCCGGACTTCCTGGAGGGCAACGACCTTCTGAGGTTTTTCATGCGGCAAAAAACCAAAAGGAGGACATGACCTGAACACTCGACCGCCCTTAGGACGGCCGTTATCTTTAATAAAGCGAAGCGGAAAACATTGCCGGGGAGGCGATAACGATCCGTCAAGAATCCGTTTCAAGCAGATCCAGCCGCGTATTTTTCGAAACGCCGCCTTCAGACTTTCCGCCAGGCATCGTACGACAAGTCACTGACACGGCTTAACAATTACGAAAACTTGCCTCGAATACCCCCCCTCATTCTATCAGCATCCCCTCAACAGTTCATCCGAGGCATGCGAATTGCAGGAGCAACGTAAAGTTCATGTAAAAGTTAAATTTTAGTTTTTTTGAACAGAACCGATTTAGGGTTGAGACACGAAACACATAGACATGACGACACAGCAGAGGTGCACTTATGAAGTACAGGATTCAAGAGGTGAGCGAAAAACTCCACATACCGCCTTCAACGATCCGATATTGGGAAGCCGAATTTACTGACCTTATCCACCCCAATCGAACCGACGGAGGACAACGCCGTTATTCCGATCGGGATCTCGAAAACCTCGGCCAGATCAAGGAATTGCTCCACGCAAAGAATCGCACTATCGCGCAGGCCAAAAAAGTTCTCAAGGGCGGAAAGGCCGATCTGGAAGAGATCAACTGGGAAAAGCAGACGATCCTGTTGACGGGAGGCACCGGCTCTTTCGGGAAACACTTCTGCAAGGTCATGTTGGAGAAATATCATCCAAAGGTGATCCGGATATACAGCCGCGATGAACTCAAACAACATGAAATGCGCCAGGTCTTCGAAGACGGGGTCCGTTATTTTATCGGCGACGTCCGCGACGCCGATCGAATCAAACGGGCTATGGAGGGCGTCGATATCGTCGTCCATGCAGCCGCCCTCAAGCAGGTTCCGGCTTGCGAGTACAACCCCTTTGAGGCAATCAAAACCAACATTCACGGGGCCGAAAACATCATCGATGCCGCCATAGACGTCGGCGTCAAAAAGGTGGTCGCCCTCAGTACAGACAAGGCCGCCAATCCCGTCAATCTCTATGGGGCCACCAAACTCTGTGCCGAAAAAATATTCATTCAGGGCAATGCCTATTCCGGTTCCCGAGGCACGCGGTTTTGCTGTGTCCGTTACGGCAACGTGATCGGAAGCCGGGGCAGTGTTATCCCCTTGTTTAAGGAACAAAGAAAAACAGGAAAGATCACCATTACCGACGACCGGATGACCCGTTTCTGGATTACCCTGAATCAGGCTGTCGATCTGGTCGTTAAGGCTCTGCGTTATTCACAAGGAGGGGAAATTTTCATCCCCAAGATCCCCAGTATGAGAATTGTTGATCTGGCAAAAGCAGTGGCACCGGAGTGTCAAATAGACAACATCGGTATCCGTCCTGGAGAAAAGCTCCATGAGATCCTCATCACGGAGGACGAGGGGCGCCACACTGTGGATTACAAGGACATGTATGTCATCCTGCCCAATTATTCCTGGTGGGAAGAGAAAAAGATCTACCAGGATGCCAGCCCCCTGCTCAAAGACTTTTTCTACAGCAGCAACAACAACAGGGAGTGGCTCACGATTGACGATCTCAAGCAATTTATCCACGAACCCGATGCCGAGGACAGCGCCTCTACGGGATTGCTGTCCACGATCCACAAACTGAATGAAAGAGTTCTGTTAAAGCTCCTGAATGACGAAGAGGGGCTGCCGTCCGTTTCATACTGAGAAAGGAATTCACATAGCGGTCAATTGACATGGATGCACGGACAAATACCTTTATCCCTTATGGTCGCCAATCCATCTCCGAGGACGACATTCAGGCCGTCGTGGATGTTTTGCGCTCTGACTGGCTTACAACCGGCCCGATGGTCAATGCCTTTGAGGAGGCCTTTGCGCACTGGGTCGGCGCACATCGCGCCATAGCCGTCTCCAGCGGAACGGCCGCCCTGCACGTTGCCATGCATGCGGCAGGCATTGGGCCGGGAGACGAGGTGATCGTCCCATCGATGACCTTTGCGGCAACGGCCAACAGCGTCGTTTTCCAAGGCGGCCGCCCGGTCTTTGCCGACGTCTGTCCGGACACGCTGCTCATGGATCCCATGAGTGCAGAGGCCCTCGTTACATCTCGCACAAAGGCAATCGTCACCGTTGACTATGCCGGCCAACCCTGCGCTTATGACACCTTTCGGCATATCGCCAAGACGCATGGCCTCACCCTGATTGCAGATGCCTGCCATGCTCTCGGCGCTGAATACAAAGGCGCCAAGGCCGGCACGCTCGCCGATATGACCGTCTTCAGCTTCCATCCGGTGAAACACATCACCACCGGCGAAGGGGGCATGCTCACGACCAACCATGAGGACTACGCCGAGCGGGCACGGATTTTCCGTAACCACGGCATTACCAGTGATCACCGCCAGCGCGAAAAAAAACAGACCTGGTTTTACGAGATGGTCGAGCTGGGATTCAACTACCGTCTGAGCGATTTTCAATGCGCGCTGGGCATCAGTCAGTTGTCAAAGCTGACCGGCTGGCTGGTACGACGCCGGCAAATCGCCGACCGATACCGCCAGGCCTTTGAGGCGCTGCCCGGCATCGAGCCCCTCGGGCTCTCTCCCCTCGTTCGCCATGCTTGGCATCTCTTCGTGGTGCGCTGCATCCCCGATCGGATGCCCGCAGGCAGGTCGATCGATCGCAATGCCCTCTATGCGACGCTGCGTCAGCGCGGCATCGGAACGAACGTTCACTATACCCCCGTCCACCTCCATCCATACTACCGGGATGTCTTCGGCTGCAAACTTGGCGATTGCCCTGTCGCGGAAGCGGCATACGATCAGATCCTGAGCCTGCCGATGTACCATTCCCTGACCGATGAGGCATTGGAGCGGGTCATCACCGCGGTCACGGAGATCGTCTCCGGGACAAAAAAGGAAAGCGCGGAATGACGCCCATGAAAGCACTCGCCATCATACCGGCGCGGGGCGGCAGCAAGCGGATCCCACGAAAGAACATACGGCCCTTCCTCGGGAAGCCCATCATCGCCTACGTTATTGACGCCGCGCTTCAATCCCGATGCTTTGAGGAGGTGATGGTCTCGACAGACGATTCGCAGATCGCGTCAATCGCCGCCGCGCACGGTGCGGCGGTTCCTTTTCTGCGATCGGAGGAGACCGCCTCCGATCACGCCACCACGGCCGATGTCCTCCTGGAGGTTCTGGCGAAATACGCCGAACGGGGCCGTCGGTTCGACTGCTTCTGCTGCATCTATCCCACGTCCCCCCTGCTGACCGGCACCACGCTCGCCAAGGGGCTTGATCTATTGACCGAAAGGCAGGCCGAAGCCGTCATTTCCGTGGTCGCCTTCAGTTATCCGATTCAACGGGCCCTCCGTATCGAAAACGGCCGACTGGCCTTTATTCATCCCGAACATATCAGTGCCAGGACACAGGATTTAATGCCGTCGTACCACGATGCCGGTCAGTTCTACTGGGCTAGGGTCGAGGGGTTCCTGAAACACAAATCCTTATTTATGCCGGGACGCCTGTCCGCTCGTCCTCTCCGACCTGGATGTTCAGGATATCGACAACGACGACGACTGGCAACTGGCGGAGATGAAATACGAACGGATGCAAAAAAATCGCCAGGGAGAAATCCGATGAGATACTGCAAAAAATGCATCATGCCCGCCACGCGCCCCGAACAGGTCTTTGATGGTGAGGGGGTCTGCGATGCCTGCCGGTCGGCTGAGAGAAAACACAAAGAGATCGACTGGGCCGCCAGGCGCCGGGAATTCGAAACCATTCTGGACCGATACCGCAATGTCCGCGGAGACTGGTGGGGACTGCATCATCCCGGTAAGCGGCGGCAAGGACAGCTGCTATCAGGCCTATACGCTCAAACAAGAATTCGGCATGAACCCGCTATGCGTCAACTTCGTCCCCTGCGAAATGACGGACGTTGGGCTGAAAAACATCCTCTT